>NZ_CP021422.1:0-2400000 GCF_002201475.1 Acutalibacter muris
TTGGATTCTTTCGATCAGGCATGGGATATCATCTGCGAATTCTGCAAGTCGCGGATAACAGACGTTGCATATAAGACATGGTTTAGCAGGCTCCGCCCTGTATCTATGGACTTTGAAAAAGGGGTGGCTATAATAGAGGCCCCAAACGATTTCCATAAGCAGACGCTTCTGCGCTGCTACAGCGACCTCTTGAGCCAGGCGCTTAAAAACGTTTTTGGCGACAGTATTGGTTTTGAGCTCTGCGTAACCGAGGAAACAGACCGCGGCTCTGAAAAAGAAGCAAGTCAGGACGAGGGCTATGAGCTAACCTTTAGGACCTTTGTGGTAGGACCGTCCAACCGCTTCGCCCACGCTGCCTGTCAGGCTGTGGCCAGCAAGCCGGCCTTACTGTATAACCCCCTTTTCATTTACGGCAACTCCGGGCTGGGCAAGACCCATCTGCTCTCGGCCGTGTCAAATGAGTTCAAGGCTAACTTTCCCGATCGAACAGTGGTATACGTAAAAAGCGAGGATTTTACCAACGAGGTCATAGACGCCATTGCACGGGGCACCACCTCGGCCCTTCGAGCAAAATACCGCAACGCTGACCTTTTACTAATGGACGACGTCCAGTTCATAGGTGGAAAAACCTCCACACAGGAGGAGTTCTTCCATACCTTCAACACCCTCTATGAGGCGAAGAAGCAGATTGTCTTAACCTCCGACCGGCCCCCGAAAGACATAGCCACCCTTGAGGACAGGCTGAAAACGCGCTTTGAATGGGGCCTGACCGCCGATGTGCAGGCTCCCGAATTTGAGACCCGGGTGGCGATAATTCGCAGGAAGGCGGAGAGCTTTGACTTTGATATTCCGGAGAACGTATGCGAATACATGGCAAACAAGCTCAAAAATAATATTCGCCAGCTGGAGGGCGCGGTCAAAAAACTTCGGGCCTTCCATCTGCTTGAGAACCGTCCGATAAATATCGCAACGGCCCAGACAGCCATAAGCGATATCATCAACAATTCGCAGCCCACGCCTGTCACCGTTGAGAAGATAATTGAGGAGGTGGCAAGGACATACCAGGTCACCCCCGAGGACATCTGTTCCCAGAAGCGCAACGCGGCTGTTTCAAAATCCAGACAGGTGGCCATGTATGTGGTCAGGGAGATAACCCAGATGCCCATGGTGGAGATAGGACAGACCTTCGGCGGAAGGGACCATTCTACGGTGGTATATGCCCTGCGCCAGATGGAGGACAGGCTTGAAAGGGAATCCCATACCAAAGATACCGTGAACGATATTATCAAAAACATACGGGACCGCTGATGGTAGACATACTTCGGTATTTCAACTTTTACTCAACATTCCACCAACAACTCCTCAACCGTATGTTAAAACACCCACCCACTTTCAACTTTTTGATAAGATTGTCCACCGCCTCAAGTGAAATAAAAATTTTCTATAAATCCATATTTTTCAAGGGTTCCCAAACTTATTCACAGTTTTAACAGCCCCTATTACTACTTCTAAATCAAAAAATGAAAACAAGAACTTTTTATGGAAAGGAATTCATACCATGCAAATAACCGTAAACAGAAGCGATATGACAGAAGCAGTCTCAAATATACAGCGGGCCGTCTCCTCAAAGACCTCAGTCCCCGCCTTGGAGGGAATCCTGCTGACGGCACAGGAGGAAAACCTAGAGCTTTGCGCGTATGACCTGGAGCTAGGCATGACTACAGTTATACCGGCAAAGGTAAAGGAACCCGGCAAAGCCGTGCTGAGCGCTAAGCTGTTTTCCGACATAGTCAGAAAAACCCCGGCCGACACTATCTCTATAGATGTTGATGAAAAAAACATGGCTACCATCGAGAGCGGAGTGAGCCGTTTCTCTATCATAGGAATCCCAGCAGAGGAATTCCCTGAGCTTCCGAAGGTGGACGACGGAAAAAATATAAGCCTTGCGGGCAGCGTACTCAAGAGTATGATCCGCCAGACTGTTTTCGCCGTGGCGGAGAGCGACGCGAAGCCTATACACCAGGGAAGCCTGTTCAGCATGGACGATGGGCTGTTGGATGTGGTTGCCGTGGACGGCTACCGTCTTGCAAAGCGGACAGAGTCCATAGACTTTAAAGAAAAATTATCCTTTGTAGTCCCCGGAAAAACATTAAGCGAGGTTTTGCGTTTATTAAAAGATTCCGAGGAGCTTATCGGACTTTATGCCGGCAAGCGGCATATTATCTTCAAGATAGACAATTATACCGTGATATCCAGCTTGCTGGAGGGGGAATTTTTAAACTACAAAGCCACAATACCCTCTGGCAGCAAGACCACTGTAGTCATGCGTTCAAGGGAAGCCATTGAAAGCGTGGAGCGGGTCTCGCTTCTTATAAACGACCGTATCAAAAGCCCCATACGCTGTGTTTTTTCAAATAGCGAGATAAAGCTTTTATGCACCACCTCTATGGGTCGGGCAAGCGACCAGATATCCGCCAGTATGGAGGGTGAGGAGTTGGAGATAGGGTTTAATAACCGTTATCTTTTGGACGCGCTGCGCAATACAGAGTGCGATGAGATAAAGGTGGGTCTCAGCGGGCCGCTCAGCCCCATGACTATCAGCCCAAAGGAGGGGGAAAGTTTCCTGTTCCTTGTGCTGCCTGTCAGGCTGAAGAACGACTGATTACCGCTTACAAAGCAGCTGGGAGATAAAAATGGAAGAGATCAGGATAACGACTGAATATATAAAACTGGACGCTCTTTTAAAGCTTTGCGGCGTGGTAATCACCGGCGGACAGGCAAAGGCCGCCATACAGGACGGACACGTGCAGGTAAACGGTGAGCTTTGCACTATGCGGGGCAGAAAAATACGTGCCGGAGACAGCGTTCAGGTTGCCGGGCGGGGGTTTAAGGTAGAAAAATGTTTGTGATCCGTTTTGCAGCCAGGAATTTCCGAAACCTTGAGGAGGAGGAAATTTTCCCCTGTGAGGAGGTTAACGTAATATACGGAAACAACGCCCAGGGGAAAACGAACCTGCTTGAGGGTATGTGGCTGTTTACCGGCGGCCACTCGTTCCGGGGGGCGAAGGACGCCGAACTGCCGAGGATAGACCCGGACACGGGAAAGAATATGTCCGGCACCGCGCTGGCTATGGATTTTTTTAGTGAAGAACGTGAGCAGAGCGCTGTGCTACAGATAGAAAACGGGCGGCGTTCAACGGATATAAACGGCGTAAAGAAGGACGCGGGTACGCCGCTTGTAGGAAAGGTCCGGGCCGTAATATTCTCCCCCGAGCACCTTCTGCTGGTAAAAGAGGGGCCTGCCCGGCGGAGAAATTACCTCGATACGGCGCTCTGCCAGCTGAAGCCCTCCTATGCCCCGGTACTGACCGCGTACCGCCGTGCGCTTATGCAGAGGAACGCTCTGCTGAAGGACATTTCAAAATCCGCGCAGCTATCGGATACCCTGGCCGTGTGGGACGCCAGGATAGCGAGACTTGGAGCCCAGGTGATTAAAGAGCGTATAAGCTTTACAGATAGAGTTGCGCCGAAGATAGCCGGGATATATGAGGGCATTTCCCGGGGGCGGGAGAAGTTGTCTGTGCGCTATTCCCCCTCCCTCAAGGGCGGCGACACCCTGGACGGAATAGAGGAGTTGTTTTTACGGGAGCTCTCCCGAACCGTGTCCTCAGACGCCCGCACGGGCTTTACCTCAGTAGGACCCCACAGGGACGATCTTGAGATAGAGATAGACGGCATATCAGCCAGGTCCTATGGGTCCCAGGGGCAGCAGCGCAGCTCCGTATTGGCTATGAAGCTGGCTGAGGCGCAGATACTTACAGAGCTTTCAGGAGAGCCGCCTATCGTGCTTTTGGACGATGTCATGAGCGAACTTGACAGGGGGCGCCAGGATTATCTTCTTAACCATCTCAAGGGGCAGCAGGTATTTATAACCTGCTGCAGCCCTGATACCGTCGAGCTTATGGAAAACGGTATGCGTTTTAGGGTGGAGTGTGGAGCGGTGTACCCGGAGGAATTTTAGGGTGTCGATAAAAGGAGGATTTTTACTAATGTACCTGCATTTGGGGCAAGATACCATTGTGATGACAGATAAGATAACGGGTGTTTTTGACCTGGACAATACCACTGTGTCAAAGCATACCAGGGACTTTCTCGGAAAAGCCCAAAAGGAGGGCAGGGTTGTGAATGTGACCAATGAGCTTCCAAAATCATTCCTCCTGTGTGAAAAGAATGGAGTAGAGACGGTGTATCTGTCTCAGATGTCTCCGGCCACCCTGCTTCGCAGGGCCAGGGAAACTACGAGTCAAATTTAAGAGAAAGGGTGACAGAGCATATGCATTATTTAGGGATACCAACCTGCCCATACTGTAAAAAGAGAGTGAACATCATAAGGACCTGGTCGTTAAAGCGGCAGGGTGAATACCAGTGTCCAAGATGCGGCGGCATCTCAAATATTTTTCTGTCGCCCCTTGTATATGTGCTGGCCTTATTGGCATTGTTTTCGGGGGGCGCCATGTACTTTTTCCACAAGTTTGTGCTGGATGATATAGCCCTTGAGACCGCCATATACGTTTTTATACCTTTCGCGGTATTTTTCCTTTTCAGCCTTTTTATGGTTTATCTTGAAAAGCCTGTGATAAAGAAGGTTTCAAAGGAGGAATACCAGAAAAAGCGCCGTATCCGTTCAGCTGTGGAGGGCAGCGCGGGAGCGGTATCACGTCAGGAGGAAAAACATGGGCACTATGAGGAGGACGATTATGTTCCCCGCGGAAGCTACCGTCCGGGTCCTGAAGGCGCCATATCTGACGCGCCGCGTCAGGGAGTTGTAAACCAGGCGGCCTTTAGCAGGGCAAAAATTCAGGCCGCTGCAGAGAACACACAGCACAGCGAACGGCTGGCGGCTTATCCGAGGCAGTCCTCCCAGCCGCAGCGACAGAGGCCGGTCAGCCGGACTCCGGCAGACGGTGGGGCGTACCGCCCGCGGCAGCCACAGCCCAGAGCACAGCAGCAGCCAACGCAGTCCAGGCCTGCCGCAAACCGCACGCCGGCTCCGCACCAGACCATGGCGAGACCAGCCGCCGGGCAAGGAGTTGAGCCTTCAAAGAACGGGTATCCCCCACGCCGGCCACAGGGACAGGCCGCTGCACCGCGCAGGGATATTAAATAGTTTTTACAAGGTTCAGGGCCCCTCGGGGTACCTTGCCGGACTTTACAAACAGCTAAAAATGTGCTATAATAAAAGAATATCGGGTACGTAAAAATGTGATGAGGATCACAGCATAATTGGGTTGGAGGGCTATTGCTTTTGGATATCAATGAGATAACAGATATGACAAAAACTGACCAGGTCTATGACAGTGACCAGATACAGGTTCTGGAGGGCTTAGAGGCTGTGCGCAAGCGGCCTGGTATGTACATCGGCTCCACCGGCCCCAGGGGCCTGCACCACCTGGTGTACGAGATAGTGGACAACGCCATAGACGAGGCTTTGGCAGGCTACTGTGATAAGATAGTAGTCAGGCTTCTGCCCGGCAACGTGGTGTATGTTTCGGATAACGGCCGCGGCATACCTGTAGGCATCCAGCACCAGACCGGCCTGCCGGCGGTCACTGTGGTGTTTACTATCCTCCACGCGGGCGGCAAATTCGGCGGCGGCGGGTATAAGGTGTCCGGCGGCCTGCACGGCGTCGGCGCGTCTGTGGTCAATGCCCTGTCCACCTGGCTGGAGGTAGAGATTATCAGCGACGGTGTTCGGTACTATCAGCGATTTGAGCGCGGACATGCCGTGACGGAGCTCATAGAGAAGGGCCCGGCCCCGGAGGGGAGCAGCAACGGCTCTGTGATATGTTTCCAGGCCGACCCGGAAATCTTCAAGGAGACTACTGTATACAGCTATAAGACATTACAGGACCGTCTGCGTGAACAGGCGTTTTTGAACGCGGGGATAAATATTGAGCTGAGGGACGAGCGCAACCCGGAGGAACGGATTCCAGAGGAGCAGGGGTTTGAGCGGCCAATTGTGAACAACTACTGCTATGAGGGCGGAATCCGGGAGTTTGTGGATTATCTGAATAAGAATAAAGCGGTGGAGGTTGTCCACAACGATATAATACATTTTTCCTCCGTGGCGGAGGAGGATAACGCCACGGCTGAGGTCGCAATGCAGTATACGGACAGCTATAACGAGCTGATGCTGTCCTTTGCCAACGACATCCGCACGGTGGACGGCGGCACCCACGAGGAGGGTTTCCGGCGGGCTATGACCAGGGTCATGAACGACTACGCCAGAAAATACAATATTTTAAAAGACGGCGACAAAAATCTGACCGGCGACGACGTGCGCGAGGGCCTGACCTGCGTTATCAGCGTGAAGCTAAAGGAGGCCCAGTTTGAGGGACAGACCAAGGCAAAGCTGGGAAATACTGAAATAAACGGGCTTGTAAGCTCCATGGTGTATAAGAACATGATGGAGTATATGGAGGAGAACCCTGCTACTGCCAGGGCTATTTTTGACAAGGCCCTGACCGCCTCCCGGGCCAGGGAGGCAGCCAGGAAGGCTAGGGAGCTGGCCAGGCGCAAGACAGCCCTTGAGAGCAACTCACTGCCCGGAAAGCTGGCAGACTGCCAATCTCGTGACCCGGAGGAAACTGAAATATACATTGTGGAGGGCGACTCCGCAGGCGGCTCCGCAAAGGGCGGGCGCGACAGGAAATTCCAGGCGATCTTACCGCTATGGGGCAAGATGTTAAATGTTGAGAAGGCGCGCCTTGATAAGGTGTATACAAACGAGAAGCTGATGCCCGTAGTGACGGCATTGGGCACTGGTATCGGCGAGGATTTTGACATAAGCAAGCTGAGGTACGGCAAGGTTATAGTTATGGCCGACGCCGATGTGGACGGCAGCCATATACGCACGCTGCTTCTGACCTTCTTCTTCCGCTTTATGCGCCCGCTGGTGGAGCAGGGACATGTGTATCTGGCACAGCCGCCGCTGTACCGTATTACCAAAAACAAAAAGCATTACTATGCCTACTCCGACCCGGAGCGGGACAGGATATTGGCCGAGTTGGGCGGCAACTGCCCAATACAGCGCTATAAGGGCCTGGGTGAGATGGACCCCATACAGCTCTGGGAGACCACTATGGACCCGGCCGTGCGTATCATGCGGCGGGTAGAGGTGGACGACGCCGCTAAGGCCGACCAGGTGTTTACCGTGCTGATGGGTGATAAGGTGGAGCCCCGCAGGGAATTTATCGTAGAGAACGCGCAGAAGGCAAACTGGGACGTTTAAACGGGGAAGCGAGGAAAAATGAATGTCTGATTTTGACAATAAGAATGTGCCGCCGGAGGAGCAGGAAGGACGTATTATAGATGTAGCGCTGTCAGAGGAGATGGAGCAGTCCTTCCTGGACTACTCCATGTCGGTTATAGTGCAGAGGGCCCTGCCGGACGTACGGGACGGCCTGAAGCCTGTTCACAGGCGGATACTTTACCAGATGTACCAGGACTCACTCTGGCCGGACAGCGCCTACCGCAAGTGTATGGATACTGTGGGCAAAACCCTGGCCTCCTGGCATCCCCACGGCGATGCCTCGGTGTATGATGCTCTCGTGCGCCTTGCACAGGATTTTTCACTCAGATATATGCTTGTGGACGGCCACGGTAATTTCGGTTCCGTGGACGGAGACCCGCCGGCGGCGCCAAGATACACCGAAGCCAGGATGACCAAGCTCTCTGTCGCGATGCTGGACGATATAAATAAGGACACCGTAGATTTCCAGCCCAACTATGACGACCGCTTAAAGGAGCCCACCGTACTGCCCAGCCATTTTCCAAACCTTTTGGTAAACGGCTCCATGGGCATAGCCGTGGGTATGGCAACAAATGTGCCTCCCCACAACATAAACGAGGTGCTGGACGGGGTCTGCTGCATGATAGACAACCCTAATGCCACCCTCGATGATCTGATGGAGCATATCAAAGGCCCGGACTTCCCCACCGGCGGTATAATCATGGGCCGCAGCGGCATCCGGGCGGCCTACGCCACTGGGCGCGGCAAGGTAGTGGTGCGCTCCAGGACGGAGATAGAGGAGGAGGAAAAGTCCGGGCGCTCCAAGATAATCGTGACGGAGATACCCTATAAGGTTAATAAGGCCGAGCTTATCAAGAGCATAGCGGACCTTGTAAAGGATAAGCGTATAGACGGCATTACAAATATCGACGACCACTCTGACCGCGAGGGCATGAGAATAGTTATAGATGTGCGACGTGACGCGTCGCCCCAGATAGTGCTGAATCACCTGTTCTCCCTGACTCAGATGCAGATATCCTTCGGCGTTATAATGCTTGCCTTGGTGGACGGCAGGCCGGAGATACTGAACCTTGAGAAGATACTGAAAAAGTACATTGAGTTCCAGATGGAGGTAATAACCCGGCGCACCCAGTTCGACCTAAAGAAGGCCCAGGACCGTGCCCATATACTCGAGGGGCTGATGATAGCCCTGGACTTTATCGACGAGGTGGTTGCCATGCTGCGCGCCGCCAAGTCTATTCCCGAGGGCAAGGCCGCGCTTATGGAGCGCTTTGACCTGGACGACCCCCAGGCACAGGCCATTGTGCAGATGCGGCTTGGCCAGCTGACCGGGCTGGAGAGGTCCAAGGTGGAGGAGGAGCTGGAGGGGCTCAGGGCAAAAATAGCGGACCTTTTGGATATCCTCGGGAGTGAAGCCAGGAGGCTTGGCATCATAAAGGACGAAGCCATAGACATGAAGAAGCGCTTCGGCGACGAGCGGCGCACGGAGATAGCGGCTATCAGCGGAGAGGTGGACATAGAGGACCTGATACCCGTTGAGGAGTGTGTGCTGACCCTCACCCGATACGGCTATGTAAAGCGCCAGAAGATGGAGAATTACCGCACCCAGAAACGCGGAGGCAGGGGCGTATCCGCCATGAGCCGCCGGGAGGAGGACGCCGCCAGCCATATCTTTGTCACCGGCAGCCATGACTATGTGCTGTTCTTCTCGGATATGGGCCGGATGTACCGAGTGAAATGCTATGAGGTGCCGGAGGGTTCCCGCACCAGCAAGGGTATGCATATACGCAACCTTTTGCCCTTGCAGGGGGACGAGAATATCACTTCTGTTGTACACCTTTCTGATTTGGACGACGATAAGTTCCTGGTCATGGTGACCCGCCGGGGTGTTGTGAAGCGCACGAAGCTCTCGGCCTTTAACAATGTGCGCAAGGCCGGGCTCATTGCCGTGGACCTGGACGAGGGGGATTACCTTGCCCATGTTCTGGTGACCGGCGGCAGCGACGAGCTTATCTTCTCCACAAGGAAGGGCATGACCCTGTGCATGAGAGAGGAGGATATAAGGGCCATGGGCCGCGCCGCCCGGGGCGTTAAGGTGATGCGCCTGGGAGAGGGCGACGCCATTGTTGGCATGGACCAGCTGCGGGACGGCGGAAGGGTGCTGACGGTAACAGAGACCGGCTTCGGGCGGCTCTCCCCTATTGAGGATTATAGGGTGCAGAAGCGCGGAGGTAAGGGTCTCAAAAATTATCACGTGGACAAGTTTGGCGATGTGGCCGGGGTCAAGGTGGTATTCCCGGAGGAGGATATTATCATGATATCCAGCGATGGGATCATCATACGCATCTCCGCCGGTGAGGTACGCCAGTGTGCAAGGCCCAGCAAGGGCGTTCGTGTTATGCGTGTGCAGGAGGGCGAGAAAATAGTTACACTTGCCAGCGCGCCGAAGGAGGAGACCGAGGAAACCGATACTGAGTTGGAAACTGAACAGTAAAAGCAACGGTCCTCTGCGTTAACCATTAACGCAGAGGACCGTATTTATGCTAAAAATCATCCTTTAGGCTCATCGGACATAGCGGGCGCAAAGTCCGGGAGTTCGCCAGTCCCGGCATAAACTATTTTGCATAATTCTTTTGCGGTCTCACGGTATTTCTCTTCAATCAGCCGCGCCGCGGTTATCTTTCCGTCAGCACCCTCGCTGTTTTCCTCCTGTATGGCGGTGATAACATCGTCAATAGTGTCCTCCCAGGCCTTATGGTCCTGTTCAAGCTGAGCCTGATCCTCTTCGGCTGCGGCTGATTTTGCCGCATTGTAGGCAATGGGCACCAGGGCCCTCCAGTATTTACCCGCAGTCTCATAAGCTTTTAATATGGCGCTGCTTGATGATGCCGTGTCGAGAGCATCCGACAGTTGGGAATCAATGGGATTCTCTGCAAAGACTTCCTCAAAGTTAACCATGCTGTCGGGAGCTTCGGTTGGCTCAGGCTCCTGAGTTGCTTTAGTTTCGCTTTCAGGTTGGGAGGAGGGTTCATCATTAGGGGCTTCAGTGGGCCCGTCTGTGGAGGATACCAGCTGAGACGGGTCCTGCTGTCTTTCGCAGTCGGAGAGTACCATGGGAAACAGCAGGAGAACCATGATGATTATGAGAGCGGTAACTTCTTTATTTTTCATGGGTGTTTTTTCCTTTCAAAGCTTTTCTATTTCTAAATCAACCGGTTTTTTACTAAAAAAGCGGTCTTCAGCACACCAATTTGGGTCTTTGCATCAGGTATCTCGTTGCTCAAGACCATCTCAACGGCCTTATCCAGAGGTATTAACTCAATGTCCAAAAACTCGTCCTCGTCCAGATGGAGCTCCTGCTGCCGTTCTGTCCTCCGACAGGCCCAGAGCCGGATTATCTCGCCGCAATATCCGGGGGTAGGATAAACCTCGCCAAGGGATACGTAGCTCTCGCCCTTGGTGCCGGTCTCCTCCAGTTGTTCGCGTTTCATGGCCTCAAAGGGGTCCTCGCCGGTCTCCAGCTTGCCAGCGGGCAGCTCCAGAAGCACCTTCTTGTACGGATATCGGAATTGGCGCACGAATATCAGCTCGTTTTTCTCAGTGAGCACCGCTACGCTAACGCCGCCGGGATGGTCCACCACCTCGCGCTTTGTTACGGCGCCGTTTCCCAGCTCTACGTCGTCCACATGCGCGTGTATGATACGTCCATCATAAATAGGCTGCACACTTAAAGTTTTCTCATAAAGCTCCATAATAAGCCCTCCTTTTCAATTTTGTGACAGGTCGTTTATTACAAAACCGGTAATAAGCTTGGGATAAAAGTATGTGGACTTTTGGGGCATCTTCTCCCCGCAGGAGGCCACGGAGCATATCTCCTCTACCCTTGTGGGATTCAACAGAAAACAGCAGTTGCTTTCGCCGCTTGCAACGGATCGCGCCGCTTCCTCCGCCGAGCGGGTATAGGTCAGGTTTGTCTGGTTTGCCATATTTTCCCTGTCTATACCCATTAAGCGCTCTAAAACCAGCGTGTGAAGGAGGGTCACATCCAACTCGCGGTAGGCAGAGCTCTTGTCCGGGAGGAGGCTTTCCATAACGCCAGCGTCTTTTAACGTTAAAATATGCCATTTTTCTTTATCGTAAAAAGCAAAACAGTGCTTGCCGTTGATATATCCATAATCAAGGGCAGACTGCGCTTTGACGCTGTCTTCAACAGGAGATATATCAAAATATTCCTCGCAGGCTTTCAGTAATTGCTGGCTGTCAAATTTCTCAAGGCCGCGCACCAGCCTGTGGGTCGGGAACACTACGAGCCCATCATCTGACATATCCGCCAGAGTCATCAGTACGAAATCGGAGCCCGGGCAGTCTGTGCCCTGCTCTTTAAGGTGGCGGCGGTAGTTAAGGGCGGTCTCATAGCGGTGGTGGCCGTCCGCAATATAAAGCTTGCGCCCGGCAAAATCCTCCTGTATAGCTTCAAGGGCGGCGGGGTCGTTTACAACCCAGAGTCGGTGGGTCACAAGACCGTCTGAAAACTCGTAGCGCGGCGCGGAGTCTGACGCGAGATTGTCCAACCGCCTGCGGGTGACGTGCTCTGGGTCCTGGTACAGGGAGTAGATGCTGCTGAAATTGCAGTTCGCGGCGCACATGAGGTCGAAACGGTCCTGCTTAGCCTTGCTGAGGGTCTCCTCGTGGGGCAGGACTATCCCGGCAGAAAATTCCTCCAGGCGCACCCGGCAGATAAGACTGCGGAGCTTTTTGGGCTCTCCCCTATCTACATTTGCAAGGAATTCCATCTCGTAGATATATAGGCCCGGGTCCATATCCAGCTTTAATATGCCGTTTTCCCTCCAACTGCGCAGGGTTTCTCCGGCCTGGGCATAGGGGTCCTCCCCCTTTGGGAGCTCCAGCCGGACAATATTATATGGATTTTGTCTAAGATATTCCAGACGCTGTTCTTCGCTGATGATGTCATAGGGCGCACAGGTAAGCTCGCCAATATCACCGGCTTTTGATAAGTCATAACGCAGGGCGCGGAAGGCCTTGACGTCAGCCATAACTGTCTCCTCCTTTACAAATTCCAGCTTTATTTATTTCATGCCGTTAAAGTATATTGTAAACTCAAGTTGGCTCCACGTCAACAAGAATCACCAGGTCTTCACGTAATTTTCACAATTATGTGATATACTGTCCCGGAAATGGCATGGGGAGGGTTATGATGTGAGGTTTAATTTTCAGTTATTGGAGAAGGCTGCCCTCGAGGATATTCTTTTGCAGCTGTTTAAAATTTTACACGGAAATATGAGCCTGATAGCTCCCACAGGCGGGACCTTTGAGGAGGATTTCGCGGTTTGGCGGGAATATATTGTCCCAGCCCTGCAGGAGGAACGGCGGCAGATGGTGCTGATGCTTTGTGGCGATGAGCTTGCCGGGTATTTCCAGTATGATATATGCAACGACGTGTTCATGATGGAGGAGATACAAATAAGGCCGGAGTACCAGGGAACCGGGCTTTTCAGAGAGCTGTACCGCTGGCTTGGGGATAAGATACCGGGGGACGTAACTTATGTGCAGGCTTATTCCAATAAGGAAAATTTGAAGTCGCAGGGGATACTAGAGCGTCTGGGTCTTCGTCGCATAGGTGAAAGCAAGAGCGGGAACAGCTATCACTATATGGGTAAATGCCGGGGGCTTTGGGACTATTTGGAGAAAACGGAGCTTACGATCGAGAAGTATACGAAGGATAAAATACGGGAGGTTTTAGATTTTGAGCGAAGGCTTAGAGAGGAGGAGAGCGATTGGGGGTGGGAGATAGACGACGCCTATATACGTCAGGTTGAGGACAGCTTTTAGGACCGTGCCTTTGACGGCTCTGTGTCGCTCCTGGCTTATTCCGATGGCAGGGTGGTGGGAAGGATTGATTCGGCGGTCATTGCCAGCCGTTTTGACGGCTCTAAGAAAGCTTATCTTGACTGGATATGCGTGCTGAAAAGCTATAGGCATAAGGGAGTGGCACAGAAGCTGATGGGCGCGCTGAGAAGGGCGCTGAAGGAGGAGGGTATTGATACGCTTGTCGGGCTTACGGCGTCCAACGGGGAGGCCCAGAGCTTCTATAAGAGCGTCCCAAACTCGATAATGAGAGATACCGGGATATGGATAGATATTTCATAAGTGTTACAGTTTGATGAAAAGCTCCCATGCACTTGACAAACGGGCAATATTTTGCCATACTATAAAGACCGGCTCTAAATTGGCAGGAAGCTGCTGTATTTTAATATTTTATGACAGAAAGACATATAAACAGGAGGAATCACGGAAATGGTAGAGGTCAGGAACCTGACAAAGCGCTATGGCGCGAACCTGGCGGTGGACCACGTGAGCTTTGAAATCGAGGAGGGCTCCATCGTGGGTTTCCTCGGCCCCAACGGCGCAGGGAAATCCACCACTATGAACATTATCACCGGCTATCTCTCCGCCACGGAGGGCAGCGTGACGGTGTCCGGGAAAAACACTCTGGAGGACCCCAACGAGGTCAAGCGGATGATAGGTTATCTGCCGGAGCAGCCCCCGCTGTATCTGGACATGACGGTGAAGGAGTATTTAAACTTCGTCTACGAGCTGAAGAAGGCCACGCAGCCCAAGGAGCAGCATATCAAGGAGATATGTGAGCTGGTGAAGATTGACAACGTGTATAACAGGCTGGTGGGGAACCTTTCAAAGGGCTATAAGCAGCGCGTGGGCATTGCCCAGGCACTTATCGGAAACCCGCCGGTGCTGATACTGGACGAGCCCACGGTGGGCCTGGACCCGAAGCAGATAATCGAGATACGCACGCTTATAAAGAACCTGGGGAGAAACCACACAGTTATACTCAGCTCCCATATTCTGCCGGAGGTGCAGGCGGTCTGTGAGCGCATCATAGTTATAAACAACGGCAGGCTGGTGGCTGACGGGGCCACCGATACCCTGGCCCATGACCTTTCCCAGGACCACAGGCTCATTATGCGCGCCGAGGGGCCGGAACGGGAGATACTGCACGCTCTTGAGGCAATGGAGCGTGTTGTGGACGTGTACTCCCTTGGTGAGAAGGAGGAGGGCGCTTATGACTTCAGCGTGGAATCCGCGCCGGACGTGGATATTCGCAGGGACCTGTTTGCCCTGATGGCCAGGAACGGCTGGCCCATTTTGGCGCTGAAGAACACCGACCTGACCCTTGAGGACCTGTTCCTACAGCTTACCAGCACGGATGCGCCCTCAAAGGCGGGCGACGGGAAAGGAGAGGACTGACAATGACCGCAATATTCAAAAGGGAGATACGCTCCTATTTCAATTCACCCATAGGCTATGTGTGCGTGGCCATACTGATGGCACTGTACGGCCTGTTCTACTTTATGGTGATGGCCAGGGGTTCCTCGGCCTATATCCCAAACTATGTGTACGGCTCCATGTTCAACTTCTCAATGCTGGTGATACCGGTGATAACCATGAAGAGCATGACCGACGACCAGAAGAATAAGACTGACCAGATACTGCTGACGGCCCCGGTAGGGGTAACGTCCATTGTGCTTGGAAAGTTCCTGGCGTGCTTCTTCGTATTTTTCGTGGCCTCTACTCTTGGACTGCTGCCCGCAGTAGCAATGAATTTCTTCGCCGAACCCAGCTGGGGCGAGATAATCGGCAACTATCTTGGCACCCTGCTCTACGGCGGGGCGATGATATCCGTCGGCGTATTTATATCAAGCCTTACCATAAGCCAGATAATCGCCGCCATCGGCACCTTCGCCGTGTCAGTCTTCCTGATGTATGTAGATTCCCTGGCGGCGTCTGTAAACAACGCTGCGGTAGCCACCCTTGTCAGCTGGATATCCTTTAGCAACCGCTATCAGACCTTTACCCAGGGACTTTTCAGCGTAGCCAGCACCATGTTTTTCCTGAGCGTTATGGCGATATTTGTCTTTCTCACCGCCCGCCGGCTGGAGAGCCGCAGGTGGAGCTAAGGAGGTAGAAAAGAATGGATGAGAACAAGCAGAACCTGGAGAACCAGGAGAAAATAGAAGGGGCGGCCGCCAGCGAAGAAGCTGCCGGGCCCCAGAAGGACGCCGAATCGGATGGCGGGGCCGCCCAAGGTAAGAAGGCGGAGCAGGACGCCCCAAAAGGAAAGAAGCCCTCGGTTTTCCGGGGAAATAAATTCAAGCGCGGCGGCATGGCCACGGTGCTCACCGTGGTGTTCATAGCCGTAGTGGTGGTGCTGAACCTGCTGGTATCGGTGCTTTCCGAGCGTTTCCCCTCGATGAACATCGACCTGACGGCACAAAAGATGAATACCCTGTCCGACCAGGCGGTGGATATCGCGAAGGGCGTTCAGCAGGATACCGATATTTATCTGATAGGCACGGAGGACGCCTATAAAAACGACGCTATCTATTCAAGCTACGGCTTGAAGTACAGCCAGGTTATGAATCTTTCCAAGCGGCTGGAGGAGGTGAACCAGAAGATACATGTACAGTTTATCGACCCTGACACCAACCCGGACTTTATCAGCCGCTACGCCAGCGATAGCCTTACGACCGGCCGGGTGCTTGTAAGCACCGAGAAGCGGCACAAGGTGCTGAGCGTTGACGATATGTTCTCAATGTCCCAGAATTCCACCACAGGGGCCACTGAAATATTCTCAAATGTAGACAGCGCCCTTGCCGGCGCCATTGAGATGGTGAATCTGGACAAGGTGCCTGTGCTCACCATAGCCACAGGTCATGAGGAGATGCTGGGAGAAGAGAGCATGGGCTCGTTCCTGGATATGATGGAAAAGCAGAACTTTGACGTACAGCAGATAGATATACTGACCGAGGATATCCCGGAGGACACGCAGATATTGATGATAGCCACGCCCTCTACAGACTATACCGAAGAGGAGATACAGAAGCTCAGAGATCTGCTGTCCGACGAGGAAAGGGAGGAATCTATAGCTATACTTTTGAGCTTCTACCCGGGCCAGGGTAAGCTGCCCAACCTGACCGCTTTCCTTGAGGAGTGGGGCGTTTCGGTGGGCTCGGGCTCTGTGGTGATGGAGAGCGACGCCAACCGCTACGCCCTTTCCGACCCCCGCTGCGTTATAGTAGACTCTGTGGGCACCGCTCTGGAAAAGAACACCTACAGCCGTCTGGTCTCCCCTCTCAGTGTGCCCATCAATATCCTGTTTACCGGCAATGGCGACGTGGGGGTAGAGGCGCTGTGGACTACCTCTGAAGGAGCCTATGTGGTGACGGAGAGCACCTCTCAGGAGGAGATAGAGGACCCGGATACCGCCCAGCAGAATGTGGCAACACTTTCCTCTACCATCGCCCAGTTCGGCAACGAATTTTATTTCCGCAGCGTGATAGTCTTTGGCTCCTCCAACATTTTCTCCGACGGCTTTATGGCCACAGCCTTTGATAACGCGGATTACCTCTCTGACCTTTTGAAGCTGTCTACGGATACGGACGGCAGCGCTGTCTCTGTGCTGACCGAAAGGGTGCAGACAAACACCATGGATGTGACAGCCTCTCAGAACACCATTATGGTGCTGGGTCTGGGCATGTTTACTATAGCGCTGCCTGTGCTGCTGCTGGTGGCGGGGCTCGTTATCTTCCTGAAGAGGAGGCATCTGTAAGCTAATGAAAAAGACAGTACGGAATATTGTCGTCCTCCTTATAGTGCTGCTCGTTCTTGGCGGAGCTGTATTCTTTCTTATGAACCTGCCGACGGACGAGGGCGGGGAGGAGAGCTCTCAGTCCAGTAGCTCCGATTCTGCGGAGCGCACGGCCCTGTTTGACAGGGAGGACGCGGATATAGAGTCCGTGGAGGTAAAGAACGGCGAGGATGAATATACCATTATCCCTACCCAGAAGGATTCTCAGCTGGGCTTTACACTGCGGGGCTATGAGGACTACGACTTTAATACAAGCCAGGTGTCCGCCAACGTGCGCACCATGCTTGGCCTGTCGCCGTCCAAGGAGCTGGGCAGCCAGGAGAGCCTGGACGCTTTCGGCCTTGGCAGCGCCGGGGCCAAGGTGACGGTGAACTATAAGGATGGCGGAAGCGACCAGCTGGTGCTGGGCGACGCCGCTCCGGAGACCACGGGAAAATATGTACTAAAGGACGGCGAGGTTTATATCGTCCTGGGTGTGCCGGACGCTTTCTATTCAAATAAGTTCAGCTATTTCGAGACCTCTGTATATGTGATACCGAGCTTGGTGGACGTGACCGTTGACGATGAGGGCGAGACCAGCGAGACCGAGGCCGAGGACAAGCTTGAGAGCTTGACCCTCAGCGGAGCGCATTTCCCCGAGACTATCAGCATAAAACCCAGTTCAAAGTATCTTAGCGGCTATGGAATTGCCGAGCCCATAACGGCAGAGTCAGGGAACACAAAGTTTACAGACCTTCTCACATCGCTGAAGACCCTTACGGCCTCCTCGGTGGTGGACGCGGGCATAACTGAGGAAAAGCTTGAGCAGTACGGACTTTCAGAGCCGGACGCGAAGCTGAGCTTCTCCCTTAACGGCTCAGAGCATGAGGTGGCTGTCAGCGCCAAGGACAGCAGCGGTATGCGGTATATGATTGCGGACGAAAACAACCTGGTGTATAAGGTGGCCAATGGCACTGTGGCAAATTGGGCCGATATCAGCCTGATGGACTTGCGTATGAGCTATGTGTGGATTGCCAATATTAAGGAGGTGAAAAAGCTGACAGTCACCTTAAACGGCAGTGAGGTGCACAGCTTTGACATCACTCGGGAGAAGAACGAGGAGAAGTCCACAGATACCTCAACGGAATATGATATCACCAAGATAACCGACGCCGGTGGAAATACCATCGACTATGAGGTATACCAGCCCTTCTACCAGAAGTTGATTGGTATGGCCGTGTTTACGCTGGATAAAGTATCATACGGCGGCACCCCGGCTATGGAAATAAAGTATGAGTATTTTAACGGCGGTAGCGATACTGTAGAATACTATGAGGTATCCGGCAACCGTTACGCGGCCCTGTTGAACGGCAGCTTTAACGGCCAGGTACGCGGCACGGATTTCGATTCTGTGGTTGACCTGCTGCCATGAACGCCTATGATAGGCAGGCTTTGAAAGGGAGTGTGATTATGAAAAGGTTATTATGCATAATGCTGGCTATACTGTTGGCGGTTGCCGCTTTGGCGGGATGCTCGAAGAAGGAGGAGAATGAATCCTCGTCCCCCTCCTCCCTCTCCCCCGCGCCGGAGCCGGAGGCCAGCGGGCCCTATCAGGTAGGGCTTGTGCAGTATACGGACTATGCCCCCTATGACGAGGCTCGGACGGCCTTTTTGAGCCGTCTTGAGGAGTGGGGTTATGGGGACAGCCGAATGCAGGTGGATTACCAGAAGGCGGACGGCGATTCCGCGAAGCTGGAGGAAATATGTAAAAGCTTTGTTGACGAGGAAAAGGAGGTTGTGGTCGCCATATCCGCTCCGGCGGCGGAGGCAGCTAAAAAGGCCTGCGAGGGGACAGAGACAAAGGTGGTGTTCCTGGGAGTGTCAGACCCCAAGGAGAGTCTGGGGATAGAGGACGACGTGAACCCGGAGGGAAATATTACAGGCGTGGCCGACCTGATCACGGCCCGGCAGGCTCTTGATCTGGCGGTGCAGGTGGACAGTTCTATAAAGACAGTAGGAATCTTATACGACTCTAACTGTCCGTTCGGCACAGGCTATGTTGACGCTCTTAAAGCGGTATGTGCAGAACTTGAGATAGCCGTAGTAGAGGGCAATCCCGCCGGTAAGGATCAGGTGGCGGAGGCCATGAAGGAACTCTGCGGCCAAGTGGACGCGGTGTTCTCCCCCATGGACAGCACGGTGTCGGCCGCCGCGCAGGAGGCCGCTAAGGCTGCCCGGGAAGCGGGAAAGCCGTGGTACGCTGCCAGCGAGGACGCAGTTGCCGCCGGGGCTTTGGCCAGCATAAATATCGACTATACCGATGCCGGCAATAAGGCGGCGGATATGGCCGTACAGCTGGTGTCCGGGAAAACCGTGGAGGAACTGGCGGTATACGCCTATCTAAACGGCCGTGTAAGTGTGAACCAAGAGACCATGGACGCGCTGGCGCTGCATTTCCCGGAGGAGGTGCTGGAGAAGGCTAACTATATCAAAGCACAAAAATCGGAGGAGACCTAAACAAAAAGTTGTCCCTAATGAAGTATATAGGCCGCAGGCATTTTGCCTGCGGCTTTTCCTATGTCTCAAAAGAAGTCTCAATTTAAAAAATACACTATCTGGCGTGGCCTGTAGACACCTGCTACAAAAGATTGGTATGATGGAGAGAAAATAAATCGCGGGCGGCTTTATAGTAAGCCTTCTGCGGGAAGGAGTTTTGAGCATGGCGAATATACAGGCAAGAAGAAACAAGGAGGGCCAGGTAATATCCTACAGCATCCGGGTTTATAGAGGGCGTGACCCTCAGTCAGGGAAACAGCTGACCCCGTTTTCACACACCTGGCGGGTGCCGGAGGGCTGGGGTGAAAAGCGGGCCAGGAGAGAGGCGGAGAAGCAGGCGGTGCTCTTTGAGCGGCAGTGCAGGCAGGACCTGGTCTCAGGCGGCAGGCAGACCTTTGCGGAGTACGCGGAGTATGTGCTGATCTGCAAGACCACCATGGGCATGAAGCATCTGACGGAGATACACTACCGGCAGAGCCTGAAAAGGGTGCTGCCAGTGCTGGGGCCCATGAAGCTGTGCGATATCAAGCCCCAGCATTTAAACCTGCTGTATCAGGCGCTTTCCTCGCCGGAGGCCAGAAATGATAACAGGAGGGAGGAGGTGAAGCCTGCCCTATGGAAGGCTTTGGAGGAGCGTGGCGTGATGGGCGACCTGCCGGCCAAGGGCGGGGGGCTTGTGAGCCTTGCAAGGCTGAGGGAGGGCAAGACGGTGAAGCCCGGTACGGCAAAACGGATAGCCGAGGCGCTGGACATACCTATGGGCGAGCTGTTCACCACAGTGTACAGCCAGCGCACGCTGAGCTCCCGGACGGTTATGAACTGCCATATGCTGGTGTCGGCGGTACTGGGACAGGCGGAGAAGGAAATGTTGATACCCTATAACCCCGCCAGGCGGGCCGTACTGCCAAGACGGGAATCGGGGGCGGACCCGAACTATTTTCAGGAGGACCAGGTGGGGGATATACTGAACGCTTTAGAGAAGGAGCCGGTGAAGTGGCGGGCGGCGGTTAATCTGCTTTTAGCCTCAGGCTGCCGGAGGGGAGAACTGCTGGGGCTTAAATGGGACAAGGTGGATTGGGCCAGAAAGACCATCAGGATAGACTGCGCCATGCACTATGCCGCAGACAGGGGGCTGTTCGAGGGGCCGCCAAAGACGCGGGATTCCATACGCACACTGGTGATACCCGAGGAGACCCTGGAGCTTCTTCGGGAACATAAGCTTTTACAGCAGGAGGAGAGCCTAAGCCAGGGGTCCAGGTGGAAGGAGTCGCCCTATATCTTTACCGGCGAGCACGGAGGGCCCATGAACCCCTCACAGCTGGGCAACTGGCTGACAAGGTTTGAAAAGCGGCATGGGCTCCCCCATCTAAATCCTCACGCCTTTCGTCATACTATGACAAGTTTGCTGCTTTTCAGCGGTGTGGACAGCATCAGCGTCAGCCACCGCCTGGGGCATTCCAGCGTGGCCACCACCACAAACATCTACGGCCACCTTATGAAGCAGGCCGAGGAGCAGATAAGCGGCAGGATGGAGGAAATCATCAACCGGGCCAAAAACGCCTCTGCGGAGAAAAGGGAGGAGAGTTGAAAAAATGTTGAATTTCCGGCTGAGATTTGAATTTGCACAGAGATGTGCAAAAATGTTGAATTTTGGCGAATCAAGGCGAACTAGTTGAACAAAAGTTGAATTAGAGCCCAAATACCCCAGGGCTTTTCAAGGCTTTGCCCACAATAGTAGTAGAATATAAATAACTTCCACTCGCCGGCAAAAAAAGAGCCGGACGAGAATCTAAAATTAAGAGGGTTGAAATCATGAACAAAAGCAAGTTCCTGAAGAGATCACTCGCGGCGCTGTTGGCCATACTGATGGTCGCCACGATGATCCCGAGCGCTTTTGCTGCGACAACTGAGCCTGATGTTATCAAGGTTCAGAATGTGGCGGTGGAATTCAGCGGCGACAGCGCCACTGTAAGCATCACCGCCCCCAACGGCACAGCGAGCGTGATCGAAAATGCGCTGAAGAACGTCACGTTCGAGCTGCGCAGCAAAAACGGCACTTCTGTAGGCATCCTGGACAAGGACGGGAAGCAGAAGACCGTTGACCTGACCGGCTGGCCCGACGCGCCCGACGCGAAGCAGACCATAAACCTGCTTTCCTACGCCGTGAAGCCCGAGGGCACCTATTGGGGCGATTACACCGGCATTAAGCTGCGCATAATCCCCAAGACCGGCGACCCCGTTGACTACCCGCTGACCGTCAACGTCAGCGAGCGCAGCGCCAGCAGCAACACCGGCATCGACAAGATCGAGTCCACCCGTATAGTCGACGCCCGCATCGAGGGCCGCGATATCACCATCGTGAAGCCTGTGGGCACGACCAGCGACAAGGACGTTCTTGGCCTGAAGGCGGAGAATTTCAAGCTGGCAGGCGCTGGTGCAACGGTTGACTTCACTGTGAAAGCCCATACTGTGAGCGGCGCCACTCAGAACGTTATCGAAAAGGTGACCGTCACTGCCGAAGATAAGTCCACAAAGACTTACGATGTCCATTACGAGATTGAGCCCATCTTTAATACCTTTACTCTGAAGGACATCGAGGTGGTTGATTACAGCGAAGTTGAGGATGGCATAACCGGCAACGAGTACGAGGGCACAGGCAAAAAAATTGTCACTGTTAAGGTTCCCTTCAATGCTTTCGACGATCTTCTTATCCCCTCCTTTACCACCTCCGAGCAGGTTATCAAGGTGACATCCAAGGCTATCACTGGCGGCAACGACAGCTTCACCCATGGCGATGGCGTGCTGTTTGACAAGTATGTTGGAACAACCAGCGGAGTGGCTGTCTGGGCCTATGGAGCCAACAACGCAGAAGCCAATACGCCCCCGAAGGTAACACACAAAAACGGCGAAAATTTCAAGTTCGACGTTCAGACAAACGTTTCTTCTCTGTATGATAACGATGCAAGTGACGCAAATACAGGCGAAATAACTGTTAAGTTCATACCTGTGAAAAACACCAAGGCTGAGCTGACCGGCGTGGATGTTGGCAATGCAAACGGCGCAGATACTTACAGCCAGGGCATTGTTAAAATTGACAGCACCAACGCCAGCGTTATCGTGGGCGAAATTCCCAACAAGAACCTCGAAGATACTGATAACAACAAGGATAATCCTCGTGTTGTCGAGCTCACCACCCGCGATGTGGAGCTCCATGTTTCCACCAACGCCACTGTCACCATCCTCAATCCCGACGGCCTTAATGAAGACGACAGCAATGTGATTAGTGACTACAAAGATGATACCAAGGCTGCGGAAATCTATGCTGGCACTAGTGAACCCATGATTAAAAGTGGCGATATTAAAAATCCTGATGGCATTGCGGACAATGACGGCATTGTGGTTTTGAGCAATGTTAACCTCCGCAAATACCACAGCACCCCCATGCGCATCCTCGTAACCTCTGAGGACGGCAGCACCAACACCGAGTACCGTGTCAACTTCAATGGTACTCCCGAGGGCAAGGCGGAAATCAAGACCGTAACACTGCACGGCAAGGCTGGTACTGCGGCTGCAGGGACCACCGTTGTCTCTGAGCAGGATAAGGAAGGAAATATAATCCTTCGTGTGCCGTACGACAAAACTGTTGCGAACAAAATAGCCGCGAACACACATGCTTGGACTGACTTGGTGGGCCTCTATGATAAAGTGACTGTTGATGCCAGTGTGGGCGCAACAACTTCAATTATGGATACATTTAATAGCGCTAACCACATATTAATAAGTGAGGGGACTGCTTTGCCGACGTCCGGCATGAGCGGATCTGATGGCACAGTTAGTGTTGATTACGGAAGTTTTGGCTTTGTCCTGCATTCTTCCTTTACATTAGGCCATGGAGATTCAGCTGGTGCTGCAACTCATCCTGCTGATGAGTCCGTGACCAAAGTGGGTATCTATATGCTGCCACCTTCCGAGACTGCCAACATTACCGAGATTACCCTGACCGAAGAGGAAGAGCTGTATAAGGTTGCTAACAACGACAGCGCGAAAATCACTGGAGTTATCAACCACAACAACAACACCATCAGGCTGAATGTTCCCTACAGCTTCAATAGGGACAAGGACGGCGATACTATAGGTACTGGTACTTCTCTGTATCTGTATGATTGGGAGTTTAATGGCGAGAAGCTGGATGGCGAGAATGGCACGGCCGCTACCGCTAAGGGCGAGTTTGTCTATGACCTCGCTTGCTTGGAGAACCAGACTACAGCTTCCCATACCCTGGAAAAGCTCGTGACTCTGAAAGAGAGCGAGATTACTTCTCTCGCAAATGTGTTAAAGTTTAAACCTGCGCGTGGAACTGGAAACGTTATCACAGTATGGAGCGAGGAGGATGCCGCCGGTTCCGCAACTCAGGACTACATCGTTTACGCCGTGCGTGCGAACGCCAGCGATGAGAGCAAGCTGAATAGTGTTGGCGCGACTGCTCCTGTAAGCGTGGCGCTGGACACCAAGGTTGAGAAGCTGAACCGCTTTATCATCACTGTTCCCGAGAACTACGACAGTGCTGAGGGCGTCAACAGCGCTTCCGAGTTCGAGCTGAGCTTTGCTGACCGCAGCGCGCATTCCACCGTTAAGAACGGCCAGACCACTTGGGTCGGCAGGGGCGAGAATACCGCCAAGTTCAAGGTGGTAAACGGCAAGCTGTACTTTAAGAATCAGCCCGCCAACCTGACCGATGGCCGCGTGATCCACTTTACCGTCGTGGCCGAGGATGGCACCAGCACTGGCGCTTATGAGTTTGAGATCCGTACCACCGAGCCCAACAACGATGCTACAGTCAGCAGCGTTATGGTAGACGATACCCTGATCTTCACCCAGGAGGGTAATAACTTCGTGGTGAAGAACCTGGAGGACGACGAGAATTACGATGAGACTAAGCTGCCCATTATTGTCAACACCACCGACCCTGCCGCCACTGTGACCGTTGATGGGAAGGAGTACAGGTTCGAGTGGGGCGTTGGCTCCAATATTACCGTTGACCTGAGCGAGGGCAAGACCGTTCCTATGGTCGTAACCGCTGCCGACGGTAAGACTACCGCCAACTACACCCTGTCCATGGCTTCCAGTACGGTTACCCCGCCTGATCCCTGGACCAACCCCTTCACCGACGTGAAGGAGGGCGACTGGTACTATGACGCTGTGAAGTATGTGAACCAGAACGGCCTGATGGATGGCACTTCTGCCACCAAGTTCAGCCCCCGCGTCAACCTGACCCGTGCTCAGTTTGCTCAGATTCTGTATAACGCAGAGGGCAACCCCGACGTGACCTGGACCGATAAGTTCAGCGACGTGAAGGAGGGTGCTTGGTACGCCAACGCGGTTATCTGGGCCGCCGAGAACAACGTCCTCGCCGGTTACGCCAACGGCACCGCCCGTCCCAACAGCATAGTTACACGCGAGGATCTTGTGAGCCTGCTGTGGCGCTACGCGGGCAAGCCCGCTCCCACCGGCACTACTCTGGACTTCTCCGACGCGAGCAAGGTCAGCAGCTATGCTAAGGACGCCCTGCTCTGGGCCGTTGAGAACAAGATCATAAGCGGCAGAGCTAATGGTGAACTTGACCCCAAGGGCAATGCTCAGAGGGCCGAAGCCGCTCAGATGCTGATGCAGTATTTCAGCAATAAATAAGGTTTCAACTCACCTAAATTTTATGATTACCCCATAAAGGCGAAGGGGGCGGAGTTTTCCGCCCTCTTTGCTGTTGGTTGTGGACAAAGCCGAGATTTTTGAATTGACACCGCCTCTTGGCGGCGCTATAATGAGAGTAATAAATATAAGGAGGACAGCCATGAAATTTGAAGTGAGAGACCGCTTTTATATGGACGACGAACCGTTCAAAATTATTTCCGGGTCCATACACTACTTCCGCGTGGTGCCCGAATACTGGCGCGATCGGCTGGAGAAGCTGAAGGCTCTGGGCTGCAATACCGTGGAGACTTACATAGCCTGGAATATGCACGAGCCAGAGAAGGGCCGGTTCCGCTTTGACGGTATGCTGGACGTGGAGCGGTTTGTAAAGCTTGCGGGGGAGCTGGGGCTTTACGTGATACTGCGTCCCTCGCCGTATATCTGCGCTGAGTGGGAGCTAGGCGGGCTGCCCCCCTGGCTGCTTTCAGAAGACGGTATGCGTTTTAGGGTGTACTACCCGCCATATCTCAAGCATGTGCGGGAGTATTATGAGGTGCTTATGGCAAAGCTTCGACCCCTGCAAATAGACCAGGGCGGCCCGGTGATAATGATGCAGATAGAAAACGAGTACGGTTCCTACGCCAATGACAAGAAATATCTCGAGTGGCTGAGGGACCTTATGCGGGAGCTTGGCATTACAGTGCCCCTATGCACCTCCGACGGTCCCACTCATGATATGCTTCATGGCGGCACCATAGACGGTGTACTTGCCACAGCAAATTTTGGCTCCCGGGTAGAGGAGGCCTTTGGGTATCTTTCAAAGTTCCGGCCAAATTCCCCACTGATGTGTATGGAGTTCTGGATAGGCTGGTTTGACGCCTGGGGCAATGAGAAGCATATGATCGGCGACTTGGAAATGGCCGAAGGAGAGCTCGATAAGATGCTGGAGCTGGGCAATGTGAACTTTTATATGTTCGAGGGCGGCACTAACTTTGGCTTTATGAACGGCGCGAATTATTACGAAGGCCTGACCCCGGATGTGACCTCTTACGACTACGACGCCATACTTACCGAGGACGGTCAGATCACCGAGAAATACCGGCGCTTTAAAAAAATTATCGGGAAGTATCGGGAAATACCGAAGATAGAACTTACCACAGATATAAAGCGTATCGATTATGGTGTGCTGCCTGTGCAGGAGAAGGTAAGCCTGTTTTCCGTGCTGGAGGAGCTGAGCGCGCCTATAGAGAACACCTTCCCCCAGCCCATGGAAAAGCTGGGACAGAGCTATGGCTATATCCTCTATCACACTGATTTGCGCACTGAGGAGCATTTGCGCCGTTTACAGCTGCGCGGCGCAAACGATCGCGCCCAGGTGTTTGTGGACAAAAAGCCTGTGGTAACCCTTATGGACAAGGAGCTTTTGGAGGAGCGGGAGCTGGACGTAAGCTTTGACCGCGGTGCGGATATGGATATCCTGGTGGAAAATCTTGGCCGGGTGAACTTTGCCCTTCGGCTTGAGGAACAGCGAAAGGGAATTAGCGGCGGGGTCTGGCTCAATGGCCATTGGCATAATGGCTGGAGGCAGTATCCTCTGCCTCTGGACAACCTGGATAAGCTTGACTTTTCCAAGGACTATCAGGAGGGGCTGCCGGCTTTCTACCGCTTCACCTTTGAGGCCGCTGAAACAGGCGATACCTTCCTCGATTTTGCGGGCTGGGGCAAGGGCGTTGTCTTTGTAAACGGCGTGAACCTGGGGCGTTTCTGGGATATCGGCCCCCAAAAGCGGCTTTACCTTCCGGGCCCGCTTCTCAAGGACGGAAGCAACGAGATAATATTATTCGAGACCGAGGGCCGGGCCGGTGCGTCTATAGCACTACGGAATGAGCCGGATATCGGCTAAGAAGTCATTTTTGGATAAGGAAATGGGTTAGTATGAATACGGAAGTTGAGGTTTTTGAATTCGAGGCCCCGGTATTTACCCCCCAGCCCCAGCCGCCCGGATTAGGTATCCTGCGCAGTATTATACTAGTGCTGATGGTTATGGTGGGTTTTGCGGAGGCCCTGCTGATAGCAGGTATTGCGCTTAATATTTTTCACTGATATAAATATTACAGACGGTCCCGCTTTTTATGAGCGGGACCGTTTTTCCTGTTGACTTTTCCCCGAATTGCGGTACAATAAAATTACAAAAAGGAGGTAATTATATATGGCAAAAGCAATAGTAAACGCAAATCGATCAAAGGGGCATATCAACAGAAATATCTATGGCCACTTCGCCGAGCATCTGGGCCGCTGTATCTATAACGGCATATATGTCGGTGAAGCTTCCAGCATTCCCAATCTCAATGGTATGCGCACCGACGTTGTGGCAGCCTTGAAAAAGATGGGTATCCCGGTGCTGCGCTGGCCGGGCGGCTGCTTTGCGGATACCTACCACTGGCGTGACGGTATCGGCCCAAAGGAGAGCCGTAAGAAGATAGTGAACACCAACTGGGGCGGGGTCACCGAGGACAACTCCTTCGGCACCCATGAGTTTTTGGAGCTCTGCCGCCAGCTGGAATGCGAGCCCTACATATCCGGCAACGTGGGCAGCGGCACGGTGCAGGAGTTCTCAGACTGGGTGGAATACTGTAATATGGGCGGGCAGTCCCCCATGGCGGAGGAGCGCAGGAGCAACGGCCAGGAGGGGCCCTGGAACGTGAAGTATTGGGGCATAGGCAACGAAGCCTGGGGCTGCGGGGGCAATATGCGCCCGGAGTTCTATGCTGACCTCTGTCGCCAGTATTCCACTTACCTGCGCAACTATGACACTGAACACCCCATCTATAAGATAGCCTCTGGCGCCAGCGAGGGGGACTATAACTGGACAAAGGTGATAATGGAGAGGGCCGGACGCTTTATAGATGCGGTGAGCCTGCACTACTACACCCTTCCCCGCACAGGGGACTGGACCGATAAGGGACCGGCCACCGGGTTCCCGCGCAGCGAGTATTACTCCACTCTCCGCAAGACCTTCTATATGGAGGAGCTGGTGGAGAATCATAGCCGTATTATAAAGCAATATCAAGGAGATAGAAAGATAGGCCTATGCGTTGACGAGTGGGGCACCTGGTTCGATGTGGAGCCTGGAACCAACCCCGGCTTTCTGTACCAGCAGAACACCATGCGGGACGCTTTAGTGTCGGCTGTCAATCTCAACATCTTCAACAACCATTGTGATACGGTGGTAATGGCCAATATCGCCCAGACTGTAAACGTGCTCCAGGCCGTTATACTGACGGAAGGGGAGAAGCTGCTGCTGACCCCCACTTACCATGTGTTTGAGATGTATAAGGGCCATCAGGACGCCAGACAACTGGAGAGCTATGTGGAGACCACCCTTACCGGCGAGGGGGAGGACCAGGTGCCGAACCTTCACATCTCCGCCAGCGAGGGTAAAGAGGGGGTGCTGGTGACCATAGCCAACCTCAGCGACACAGACAGCGCGGAGCTGGACTGCGCCCTTACTGGCATTGGCAGAGCCGCAAGTGTAGAGGGCCGGGTACTGACGGGCCCCTGTGGAGCTTACAATGACTTTGGGGCGGAGGAGACCGTCAGGCCCTCCCACCTTGCTGCTGAAATTACTGATGGTGGATTTAAGGCTGTCCTGCCCGCCTGTTCTGTTGCGGCATTTACAGTAAGATGAACAGCCCTTCTTGTAAGCGCTGTCTTTTACGAGAGCTTGACGGCGAGTATTTTAAATCTATCTATCGGTATATAGCGAGTCTCCCCGGGGAACAGAGGAGCAGCTCTGACGAGTATGCTAGGCGGTTGAAAATTTGCAGGGCATGTGGGGATCTGCATAACGGTATGTGC
The DNA here is from genome assembly GCF_002201475.1 of Acutalibacter muris. Taxonomy (NCBI): domain Bacteria; kingdom Bacillati; phylum Bacillota; class Clostridia; order Eubacteriales; family Acutalibacteraceae; genus Acutalibacter; species Acutalibacter muris. Next base: position 29,079 of record NZ_CP021422.1, read on the forward strand.
GCCCAGTGCGGATGCTTCGCCGAGGTGCGTGCCGCTAAGAGACGGCTGGCCTGCCCAATGGGACGCTGGGGGCAGGAGGAATAATACATTATGAAAGCGAGGTCTACTATGAACAAAAAGGAAGCTAGCACACCCATTGATATCCGCCAGGTCAAGATCACCGACCCCTTCTGGGGCGCCGTGCAGGAGACCGTCCGCCGGGAGGTCCTCCCTTACCAGTGGGAGGCCTTGAATGACCGCGTACCCGGGGCCGAGCCCAGCTTCTGTATGCACAATTTCCGGGCCGCCGCCCGGCTTATGGAGCGCAAAACTCAGCCGGGGTTTACCGAGCCCGGATATACCTTCCGGGGCTTTCAGACTCTGCCGGAGGATAAGGAGCACCCGGAGGCGGACAAGTTCTATGGCTTTGTGTTCCAGGATTCTGACTTTTACAAATGGGTAGAAGCGGCGGCCTACTCCCTTTCAAACCACCCGGACCCGGAGCTTGAGGGCACTGTAGACGGAGCTATAGAGATCATCTGTGCGGCCCAGCAGGAAAGCGGATATCTCGATACCTACTATATTTTGAACGGTATGGACGGGGCTTTCACAAACCTAAAGGACCATCATGAGCTATACTGCCTGGGGCACCTGATAGAGAGCGCAGTAGCCTACTATCAGGCCACAGGCAAGGACAAGCTTTTGCGGGCGGCCTGCCGGTATGCCGACTATGTCTGCCAGTGCTTCGGGCCGGAGGAGGGAAAATGCAAGGGCTATCCGGGACATGAGATAGCGGAGATGGCCCTGGTGCGGCTGTATGAAGCCACCGGCCAGGAGAAATATCTGGACCTCAGCAGGTTCTTTCTGGACCAGCGGGGGACCTCGCCGAACTATTTTCTAGAGGAAGAAAAACGCCGGGCTCAGAAAGAGGGCAGACCTGTACCGAAGGACGACTCCTCACACTATGCCTATTATCAGGCCCATAAGCCTGTGCGGGAGCAGGAGGAGGCTGTCGGCCATGCGGTACGCGCCGGATATCTCTACTCCGGCATGGCGGACATGTCCAGGCTGACGGGAGATAAAGAGCTGCTTGCCGCCTGCAAGAGACTTTGGGATAATATTGTCAAAAAGAAGCTCTATATTACCGGCGGTATTGGCGGAACGGCAGTGGGCGAGGCCTTTTCCTACCCCTATGACCTGCCGAACGACACCGCCTATTCCGAGACCTGCGCGGCCATCTCCCTGGCCTTTTTTGCCCGCCGTATGCTGGAGATATCTCCAAGTTCAGAATATGCCGACGTGATGGAGCTCAGCATGTATAATACGGTCGTGGCCGGGATGGCTCTGGACGGCAAAAGCTTTTTCTATGTGAACCCTCTGGAGGTATCCCCTGCCGCCTGCAAGGAGGATACGCGGCTGGAGCATGTGAAGACGGTGCGGCAAAAGTGGTTCGGCTGCGCCTGCTGTCCGCCCAATATTGCGAGGATTGTCAGCTCTGCCGCTGCCTATGCGTTTACTGAGCGGGAGGAGACTCTGTTTACCCACCTTTATATGGGAAGTGAGATAACAAAGGAGGTGGAGGGCATAAAGCTTCGGCTTATCCTTGAGAGCTCCATTCCCTGGGAGGGCCGCGCGGCTATGACCGTGCATACGGACGCTCCGGCCAAGTGCACCCTGGCTTTCCGCCTGCCGGGCTGGTGCAGAGCACCGGCCGTTACCGGGCCGGAGGGCATGGAGCGCGTAGAGAAGGAGGGATACGTGTATTTTACCGGCATCTGGAGGGACGGCGATCGGGTAGAGCTCAGCCTCCCTATGGAGGTGCGACTGAACGCGGCAAATCCAAGAGTCAGGGAGGATATGGGCCGGGTGGCTGTCACCAGGGGGCCTATCTGCTACTGCATGGAGCAGGCCGATAACGGAGAAAATCTCCATCTCCTGCGCCTGGACCCCGGTGCGGTAAACAAGGCCGCCATAAGCCAAATTGAAATTTGTGGACAGAAAATGACCTCGCTGGAGCTTGAGGGGTTCCGCCGGGAGCAGCCCGAGGAGAACGCGCCCCTTTATGCGGAATATGCCACGCCGCAGGAGTCTCAGGCTTGCTTGAAGTTTATCCCATATTATGCCTGGGCCAATCGGGGAGAAGGCGAAATGTCTGTCTGGGTGCGGATATAAATCAGGAGGTAGTTATGTTAGAGGAATTGAAAATCTCAGTATGCCAGGCAAATCTGATGCTGCCAAAGCATGAACTTGTAACCTTCACCTGGGGCAATGTGTCCGGCATCGACCGTGAGAAGGGGCTGATGGTTATAAAGCCCTCCGGGGTGGAGTATGAGGGCATGACAGCCGATGATATGGTGGTAGTCGAGCTGAAAACCGGGAAGCGGGTAGAGGGAAAATGGAAGCCCTCCAGCGATACGGACACGCATCTAGCCCTGTACAGGGCTTTCCCGGGACTTGGCGGGATAGTTCACACCCATAGCCGCTGGGCGACCACCTTTGCCCAGGCGGGAAGGCCTATCCCTGCCCTGGGCACGACCCATGGGGACTATTTCTACGGAGATATACCCTGCACGCGCCGGATGACGGCAGATGAGATAGGCGGAGAGTATGAGTTGGAAACGGGGAATGTGATAATCGAGACCTTTAATGGCATCGACCCGATGAGTATTCCCGGAGTGCTTGTACACAGCCACGGCCCCTTCGCTTGGGGCGGCACTCCAATGGAAGCCGTGCACAACGCTGTGGTCATGGAGGAGGTGGCCTTTATGGACTGGCACGCCATGGTTCTTGAGTCTACGTTAGGACAGCCAGCCTCCGGCCGGATGCAGCAAGAGCTTTTGGATAAGCATTATCTCCGCAAACATGGGGCAAATGCTTACTATGGTCAGCAATAATACACAAAATGCTTAAAAAGCGCCAGGAAGAGGATTTCCTGGCGCTTTTTTGTTTTTAAAATATTTTTTATAAAAAGATAGTTTAATTCCGGTCAAGATTATTTACTTTAATATTATGTGTTATAATGTCCTTAAGGAGGGAAAAATATGAATAATTTGAACGGCTGTACATTTACATGGGTTTACCAGCACTACCTGTCATGGTTCAGCGACCACGCCAGATCAGACGCCATACCCAAACGGGAGGAGGAAATTGTCGGGGCCCATTCCTATAACGAGGATGTTTTTAGCGACGGGCACATATCGCTTAACCGGGTAATTTATTATGTGCCGCTGAAGCAGTCCGAGGCAAAGTCCGGCAAACCTGAAATCTTCGGTTTTACAGAGCTGAACCTGCTGGAGGAGGACAGCAGCGGAGATATCGAAAAGATAACCCCGGTGGAATACGCGCTGCTATAAAGAGAACCTTTAAAGAAACCAACAGCAAAGAGGGCGGAAAACTCCGCCCCCTTCGCCTTTATGGGGTAATCATAAAATTTAGGTGAGTTGAAACCTTATTTATTGCTGAAATACTGCATCAGCATCTGAGCGGCTTCGGCCCTCTGAGCATTGCCCTTGGGGTCAAGTTCACCATTAGCTCTGCCGCTTATGATCTTGTTCTCAACGGCCCAGAGCAGGGCGTCCTTAGCATAGCTGCTGACCTTGCTCGCGTCGGAGAAGTCCAGAGTAGTGCCGGTGGGAGCGGGCTTGCCCGCGTAGCGCCACAGCAGGCTCACAAGATCCTCGCGTGTAACTATGCTGTTGGGACGGGCGGTGCCGTTGGCGTAACCGGCGAGGACGTTGTTCTCGGCGGCCCAGATAACCGCGTTGGCGTACCAGGCACCCTCCTTCACGTCGCTGAACTTATCGGTCCAGGTCACGTCGGGGTTGCCCTCTGCGTTATACAGAATCTGAGCAAACTGAGCACGGGTCAGGTTGACGCGGGGGCTGAACTTGTCAGCGGAGGTGCCATCCATCAGGCCGTTCTCGTTGGCGTACTTCACGGCGTTATAGTACCACGCGCCCTCCTTCACGTCGGTGAAGGGGTTCTCCCAGGGCTTGGGAGGAGCTACGGTGCCGTCATCTGCGGTCAGGGTGTAGGTAGCGGTGGAGCCGTCCTCAGCGGTCACCACGATGGTGGCGGCTGTGGTCAGGTCGACCTCCATACCCTCGGTATAGGCTGTGCCGTTGACGGTGATGCCCTTGATCTTGCTGTCCGTAGCGGTCAGGGTCAGGGGCAGCTTGGTAACGTCTGTGCCCTCGGGCACCTTGACGGTGTAGGCGTTGTCAACCTTGGTGACTTCGTACTCGCCCACCTTGACCTCGCTCAGAGTAGCGTCGCTGCTCGGGTCGAGGACAGGCTTCTCAGCGGAAATTGTGAAGCTGCTGAAGCCATGCTCGCTGGTGAACTCCAGTATCCTGGGGCTAGCGCCAGTAATCTTGCCCTCGTAGACATACGCTTCTCCGCTGTCCTTAACGTGCTTAATGAAAGCAGTCGCGGCCTTGTAGGCGTCGGGCAGAGCCAGTGTAACCTTGGTGGACTCGCCGATCTTCACTTCCTCGTCCTTGACGACGATAGCGTTGGCCCTTCTGTTCGCGTTGGCCTCAGTTGCATTGGGATCAAAAAGCTGTACCTTGCTGGGATCGGCCACAGTGGACACGACAGTGCGGGCCATGGGTGTGATGGAGATCTCAAAGCTTGTGGTGCCGTCCTCTGAGGTCTCTACGCTGACAACATCGATCTTCGCATAGGTCTGTACAATGGTGGATACTCCATCAAGGCCGTCTTCTACAGCCGCTTCAATATTCACCTTCAGACTCTCAGGCACCTTATCAGCGTTCTCAGCAACGATCTTCGCGGCGTCGGCGACCAGGGTCTCCTTGGCAGCGGAGTTGTTGGACACCTCATAGGCGTACTTCTGGAGGATGGCCTTCTCTATCTCAGTTTTGTTGTTGGCCAGGGCCTTGGAAACCTCCTCGGCAGCCTCCTTCTGCTCCTCGGGTATAGTCTCGGAAACAGAGGGCACGGGGGCGGCAGCTGTCGCATCATCAGTAGCATTGGCGCTCTTGATGAACAGCATACTGGTGTCGAACTCCAGGGTGTTCCCGGCAATCTCAGCAGGATCAGCAACAGCCTCCAGCTTGTCGCCATTCTTTATGAACCTGATGGTTACGTCCTTCTTCTTTCCGCCCAGGTCAATCTTTATTTTGCCATCGTTAAACAGGTTCTCATTGGAGTCCTTTGGCTCTACCATGCCGGACAGAACAATCTTTCCGTCCTTATAGGCAGGCGGCATAAGGCCGGTTAACGCATTATCGTCAGCAAGCTCAACACCCTTAATCTCTGCGGGCAGACGCTTCACTGCGGAGAAATCAAGGACATACCTGTCTGTTGTCTCGCTGCCCCCTTCGGGGGTGTACGTAACGGTCACGTTGACCTTAAAGTCATTGCTCTCGCGCAGCATAACTACCAGCTGTCCGTCGGCGGTCATAGGCTTTTCGCCAACCTTGATTCTGCCGTCGGCAGTCAGCTTCAGAGCAATGTAGTTGCCCTCCTGCTCGTCAGGATTGCTGCTGAACTGTTCCCACTTGGGGATATAGTTGCTGTTGCCCCTAAAGGAGATAGTGGTCACGTTGTTAGCCTTTTTCCGGGAGAAAGTGATGTCGGACTGAAGGTCAGAACCCTTCTTAGTGTTGCCAGTAAGGTTTATAAGGCCGTCGAAAGCATCCACCTGCAAATCGGTAGTTGCCTCGAGCATATCAACGCCGGAGTAGTCGATAGTCCATTCGGTACCGCCCTCCTCGTTTGCGCCGACCTTGATCTTGCCCTTATAACCGTCCTCCTTCAGGTTGTCCAGGCGAGTGAGGATTATACCGTCATCAATTACCTTCCACTCACGATCGGTGCCCTTCTCTGTGGGGCTATACAGCTGCATAGCCACCTTGGCGGGGTTGGAAACCTTGAGGGCGACGAAATGGCCGTTCTGCTGCTCCTCATCGCTTCCGTGGAACTCAGTCCAATCTTTCACCTCATAAGCGGTGCCGGTAACGGTGATAGTCTTGGTATCCGCATCGGTCTCAGCCACGATGTTTGACTGAATCGCGCTTGTATTTTTGTTCAGGCCCTCCAGGTTTCCTGTAAAGGCCTCTGCCTTAACGTTCTCGTCGGGGAAAGTCAGCCCGGAGAAGTCAAAGGTGTAGGTCTGCTCGGCAATGCCGCCATAGGTGAGTTTAATGGCCTTGGAAGCGGCCTTGGCCTCCTCTGCGGTCTCGCCCAGACGGAATATAAGGTCACAGTAAGAGTCATTGTACTCGGTGAAAACGCCGGCCGTTAGATCCTTAGTATCAGGCTTGCCGTTCTCATCGAGACAGGGAAGTGTCATCTTAGACACGATGTTTCCGTTCACAGCCTTCGGGATGGATATGCCCAGGTAGTAGCCGTGCTGTTCCTGAAGAAGAGTCTCGTTAAATTTTCTATAGTCAGAAACATACTTCACGGAAGCACCGCCAACCTCTACGTTCCACTTGTTATTCCCTGCGGAGGTCACATTGAACGTGGGGGTGCCGGTCTGGAGGTCCGACAGGCCTTTCTCGAAGTGTCCTTGGCTTGCCACCTTGAATTCGATGCCGCCAGCATTTGTCGTCTGCTTACCATTCCACTTTGCGCCGCTCTCCGTACTCGCCAGAGTAATGGTCTCGGTAGCAACAACCCTGCCGGTGTCCTGGTTAGTCAGGGTAACGGTATATGCGCCGTCTGCCAGGGCATCTTCGTTTACCTGCTGCCCCTCGCCGCCAGCTGCTTTGTTGTTCAGGGAAACATAAATCAGATACTTTTCACCAGTGGGTTTAAAGTTTCTTGTTTCCTTATCATAGCCTACGTACTTATCCCCTAAGAGCTCAGCGCCGCTTGCACTCTTAACGGACAGGGAGTAGTTGTCAGCGCCCAGTCCCGTCATGGCGAACCAGAGGATATTCCCCTGGTCACCCCCAAGCGTCACGCTGGATGCGCCAACTGCTTTTTTAATAGCCTCTACCGCATCGGTGTTGCTATCGTTTGCACCGACGGCCAGTGTAGGCACTTTCTCAGCCCTTTCGCCCTCTGCCATGGCAGCCATTGGCACCATGGAGATGACCATGAGAACGGCCAGCAGTGCTGACAAAAATTTTTTTGCCATTTGTTTTGCCTCCTTAATATTTTTGTGCGCCGCGTTTCTTCTCGGGGGACATTATTACCCGCCTGACAGACACGGCGCCCGGCTGTCAGGTATTTGTCCCCTATGTGTTTGCCCGCAGAACTCACCTGCTCCTGCGGTCGCTCCATCACCTCCAGCTCTAACATATCAGGAGGGCCGCGCCTCCTGCCGCCGCCGCCGCTATAGGCACGGCCAGGGGCGAGGCGGGCAGCCTTTCGGGAAATCCGCTTTCGCTCATGGGCTTCGACCCTCCTGAATTTTAGATTCTCGTCCGGCTCTTTTTTGCCGGCGAGTGGAAGTTATTTATATACTAAAATAGTTGTACAAACCGGCGTTTTTCCATAACCAATAAAATGAAAGGCTGGAGAAGCGTAAGCCTCTCCAGCCCTTTTTCAGTTAAATCTTATCTCCATGTTGGCCTAGAGCCATTTCTACTCCGCATACGGCGGCCAGCCCATCTTTTTGCCGCCCAGCATATGGAAGTGCAGGTGCTGGACGCTCTGCATACCGTCCTCGCCGCAGTTGTTCACGATACGAAAGCCTTTATCAAGGCCCAGCTCCACCGAGAGCTTCGCCGCTACCTCAAAGATATGCGCCACAACAGCGCTGTTCTCCGGCGTGATATCCGCCGCGCTGGCAATATGCTCCTTGGGGATTATCAGCACATGGGTGGGCGCCTGGGGGTCCAGGTCCCGGAAGGCGAGGACGGTCTCGTCCTCGTACACCTTGGTGGAGGGTATCTCCCCCGCCGCTATCTTACAGAAAATGCAGTCAGCCATAATTTTGCGCTCCTTCCTGACTTAACTAGTCTGATAAATGTTTGAGTATATGATCGCGCACCTGCTCTGCCGTCATGCCTGACGTGTCAACGGGCACGCCGGGCAGCCTTGAAAAGGCCTCCAGCGAACGTACGCTCACCTTCAGATTTTCCTCCGTGCGCCACGGGCAGAGCTTGTCCCCGCGCCAGCGCGCGCCCAGAGCCTCCTCTGTGCATAAAAGGGTAAACCACGCCGTTTCCAGCCCTATCTTTGCCGCCCCCTCCTCCAGGGCGCGGCATATCTCCGGGCGGTCCATGAGCCAAGCCACTACCACGCCACGGCAATGTGAACAGTTATTATACCCGGCCAGCATATGCAGGATATTGTCCGCCGCCAGGGCCCGGGTCTCGCTGTTCCCCACAAAGGGCTCCAGGTCCATGCACCAGTCCCCGTCGATGAACGCGCACCCGGCCAAAGACCGCTGTATAAGCCGCCCCACCGTGGTCTTCCCCGCGCCCATAGGGCCGTTCAGGAAAATCACTCTCTTATTCTTCACTGCATCTGTTCCTTCACGAAGCCCGGCACCGCCGCCAGGGCCTCGTCTAATTTCGTCTGGTCCTTGGCCCCGGCCATGGCGAAGTCGGGCTTGCCGCCGCCGTTGCCGCCGGTTATCTGGGCCACGGACTTCACCAAAAGCCCCGCCTTCAGCCCCTTCTCCTGGGCGGGCTTATTGCAGGCGGCCACCAGCGTGGCCTTGCCGCCGCTGACCCCGGCAAAAACGGCCGCCACCGGCTCCGGGGCCTCCTTGGCCTTGTCGCACAGGGCCCGCAGCGCGTCCGGCCCGGTGCCCGACAGCAGCGCGAACACCACCTTCACCCCGTTCACGTCCTGGGCCTCACGGAAGACCCCCTCAAGGTTCATGGAGGCTATCTTGGCGTTAAGGCTCTCGATCTGCCGGTCCTTCTCCTTGAGCTCCTGCATCACCTGCTTTGCGCGGGCGGGCAGCTCAACAGGATTTGTGACCTTAAGGAGCCTTGCGGTCTCCCCAAGGGCGGCCACGTTCTGGGTCAGCTGCTCCAGCACGTTCCGGCCGGTGACGGCCTCTATCCTGCGCACGCCGGCCGCCACCGAGGACTCGGACACAATCTTGAAAAGCCCCAGCCTTGCGGTGTTGTCCATATGGGTACCGCCGCAGAGCTCCATGGAAAAGCCGTCCTTTAGGGAGACCACCCGCACCACATCGCCGTACTTCTCTCCGAACAGGGCCATGGCCCCCAGCTTCCTGGCCTCGTCAATGGGCATTTCCCGAATCTCTACCGGCACCGAGCGGAGTATCTCCAGATTTACAAGGTGCTCTACCTGTAAAAGCTCCTCTGGAGTCATAGCCGAGAAGTGTGTGAAGTCAAAGCGCACCCGGTCGCCGTTTACCAGCTGGCCCGCCTGCTCCACGTGCTCGCCCAGCACCCTCCTCAAAGCGGCCTGCAAAAGGTGGGCGGCGGTATGGTTGCGCATGATGTCCGCGCGAAGATCCCCGTCTACAACGGCGCTGACCTGGTCCCCCACGTTAAGGGTGCCCTCGCCTATGACGGCCCTGTGCAGGAATATCCCCTCATACCGAGTCACATCTATCACGTCCACAGTGACACCCTCGGCCTCAAGGGTGCCCGCATCAGCCGCCTGTCCGCCGCTCTCGCCGTAGAAGGGGGTGCGGTCCAGCACCACGGAGACCTCCGCGCCGGCCTCGGCGCTGTCCACCCGCCGGCCGTTTTCGATTATTGCAAGCACCTTCGCGGCAGAAGCAAGCTCTGTATAGCCCAGAAACTCCGTCTTGGGCAGACCGTTGACGGCCCCGCCCTCGCCCCTCCAGGCGTCGGCCCCGGCGTTCTTGCGGGCGGAGCGGGCGCGCTCCTTCTGCTGGCGCATAAGCTCGTGGAAGCGGGCCTCGTCCACCTCCATGCCCCGCTCGGAAAGTATCTCCTTTGTCAGGTCCAGGGGGAAGCCGAAGGTGTCGTTGAGGGTAAAGGCGCTCTCGCCGGAGAAGACCTTCGAGTCGGCCTTGTCGATAAACTCGGTGAGCATGGCCATACCCTGGTCGATGGTGCGGTTAAAGCTCTCCTCCTCGTGGGCTATCACCTTCCTGATGGTCTCCCGCTTCTCCCGGAGCTCCGGGTAAGCGCCGCCGTTCTCCTGGACCACGGTGTCCACCACGTCCTTGAGGAAGGCGCCCTTTACCCCCAGCAGCCGCCCGTGCCGTGCCGCCCGGCGAAGGAGCCGCCTGAGCACATATCCCCGGCCCTCGTTAGAGGGCAGCACGCCGTCGCCTATCATAAAGACGGTGCTGCGCATATGGTCCGTTATAATGCGCAGGGAAATGTCGGTCTTCTTGTCCGCGCCGTACTCTGCCCCGGTGAGCTCGCTTATCTTCTTCATAATATTCTGCACGGTGTCTACCAAAAACAGGTTGTCCACGTCCTGCATTACACACGCCAAGCGCTCCATACCCAGGCCGGTGTCGATATTCTCCCGGCCAAGGGGTGTGTAGTTGCCCTTGCCGTCGTTGTTGAACTGGGTGAACACCAGGTTCCATACCTCCACATACCTGTCACACTCGCAGCCCACGTCGCAGTCGGGTTTGCCGCAGCTGTGCTCGGGGCCCCGGTCGAAGTATATCTCAGAGCAGGGGCCGCAGGGGCCGCTGCCGTGCTCCCAGAAGTTGTCCTCCTTGCCCATGCGGCGCATATGGCTCTCAGGCACGCCCACATCCTTGGTCCAGATATCCCAGGCGACGTCGTCCTCCTGGTATACGGTAACAAAGAGCTTTTCCTCGGGTATCTCCAGTACCTTGGTAAAGAACTCCCAGGCCCAGGGAATGGCCTCTTTCTTGAAGTAGTCGTTAAAGCTGAAGTTCCCGAGCATCTCGAAGAAGGTGCCGTGCCGGTCGTCGATGCCCACGCTTTCTATGTCCGGGGTGCGTATGCACTTCTGGCAGGTGGTCACCCGCAGCCTGGGCGGGGTGGACTCGCCGGTGAAGAACTTCTTCATGGGCGCCATGCCGGAGTTTATCAGCAGAAGGCTGTTGTCCCCCTGGGGTATCAGGGAGAAGCTGGGAAGCCGAAGGTGCCCCTTTGACTCAAAGAAGCGAAGATAGCTCTCTCTGAGCTCGTTCAGTCCTGTCCATTTCATGTTTATCTCTCCTTAATAATAATTTATATGAAAATAAAAAGCAGGCCAATCTATCCCAATGGGACGGATAAGCCCGCGGTACCACCCAAATTGCGCGACTTGGCCGTAAGGCTGATGTCAGCGCCTGCTCGAAGCCCGCTAACGCCGGGAATACGCTGCTGCTCGTCGCAGCAGAGCGTGAGGCCCGCAAAGAACCTCGATAGAAGCGGCCCGCTCTCCCGCCCCCAACGGCTTGCACCGGCCGCCGTCTCTCTGAAAGGGTTGATGGAAGAACGTCTTCTCCTCGCCTTTGATCATATTTTGCTATGATATAGTATAACCCCTCCCGGCGATTTTGTCAACAGTTTGTCCGGGTAGTAGAATATAAATAACTTCCACTCGCCGGCAAAAAAGAGCCGGACGAGAATCTAAAATTTAAGAGGGTTGAAATCATGAACAAAAGCAAGTTCCTGAAGAGATCACTCGCGGCGCTGTTGGCCATACTGATGGTCGCCACGATGATCCCGAGCGCCTTCGCCGCGGTGACAACCGTGGAGGACGCTCCCATGGCGTTTGCTGCTGATGATCCCGGGTACAATATTTCCGTAGATGGAAATCGTGCCACCTGGGACGCAGCCGAGAACGCCTATACCGCTGAGACCAAGTTCCCGGAGGGCGGGTCCCCCGCAGACTTCGGCGCCAGCATGATCCCGGCAGCAAACACCACCATCGCCGTCAGCGGCAAGGAGGGCGTGGACCTGGGCACACTGGGCACCGCCGTGAATCCGCTGGACCCCGACAAGGCCGATAAGTCTGTCGACAGCTTCGGCGCGGGCACCTACACCTACACCCTGACCGCAGAGGTCACCAATGACAACGGCGACGTACTCAGCACCAACGAGTATAAGCTGGTCATCACCGCGACCATGACAGTCAAGAGCACCGACGCAAGCCTGAAGGCTATCAAGTCTGCTAAACTGCAGGGCATGGTCAGCGCGAAGTTCGATAATGAGAAAAACACCATTGAGTTGGTCAAGGCTCTCGGCATGAGTGATAATATAAATTCCTCTGCCACAGGCAATGCCCCCCTTACAGATAAAGCCGGTTTGACGCCTGTCTTTATCCCCGCCAACGACAATATTGCTAACATGACCTACAACTCAGGGACCAAGACCCTGACTGTCACCGCCCAGAACGGTGACACAAAGGCTTACAAGGTCACCTTCACCGAGGAGCCCGCTTTCAGCACCTTCAAGCTGGGCGACTTCGAAGGCAAGGCCGATGAAGACGATTCCAAGATTATTAACGTCTTCCTGCCATATTCCTATGTTAACAACGGCCGCACCGCTGTGGACGTTGCCAAGGTCAACAAGCTGGCCAACAGCTGGACCGTTCCCACCGGCAGCGTTGTCAAGGTTAACGGCGTTGCTGCCGAGTCCGGCGACGCGCTGAATTTCGCGGTTCCGTCTCCTTCTGCCAACGTGGATACTATCGACGGCGTGGACTATTGGGTTGCCGATTCTACTACTTCCGGCACCAAGCCAATCACTGTAAAGACCAAAAAATCCGACGATTTTAAGGCTGTCAACGTCCGCGTCCTGGTTCCCAAAGAGAACCCCGAGGCCAAGCTGACCGCTATCCAGGTGGGCGCGAACAACCAGATAGTCAATATCCCCGAGGGCCAGACCACCGTTAACGTGACCATGCCCTATGACAAGGACCATACAACCAAGGATTCTATCACTGCCCAGATCATCAAGGTATGGGGCTCTGAGGCGGCCAACGTTGAGCTGGCCAGGGACTATGTGGCTTCTGCAGACGCAACGCCTGATAAGCCTGTCAATGGCTTTGATCCTGTAGCGGGCACTGGCGAAGACATTAGCGGCGGCGTGGCTACGTCCACCAATGGAATCGCCGTCTCCAAGACCGTCTACATCAACGTGAAGTCCGAGGACGGCAAGACCACCACCATGTACACCGTGAACGTCAACCCGGGCACCAGCGGCAACCGCCGTCTGACCTCCGTTGAGTTCATTGACCCCGCTGACGACAACAAGGTTGTTGCCACCGGCAGCATCAACAACACCAACAACACCGTCAACATCACAGTGCCCTTCGCCGTTGGCATTGACCCCTGGACCAAGCTGGCCGGGCTCAAGGTCCGTGCCGCTGCTAACCCCAGCGCGGTTATTAAGATGGGTAATAACGACATAACCGTCACTAGTGGCGCTGCTACAAACGCGGTTTATACTGTAACATTGACTGATAGTGATGTTCCGTCTGATACTAAAGAAACAGTCACTGATGCTCAAACAGCACCGTCAAACCCGACTGCTGATTATCAATTAACAGTTGGCGGTATAACAGTGACTGTTACGGTACCTTGTACGGCTACAGCGAAAGAAAGTACCCCTGGAACTCAGGACACAGATGTCGATGGCAAGTATATTTGGACACTCGCTCCAAAGGCGGATTTTGATGTGGCTGCCCTTGCAGCGCTGGTTGCTACCGCCGTGGGGAATGATGCTTCTGTCTCTAGCGATTGGGGCGTTGCCTATGACCCTGTAACAGGAGAGGACGGAAGCACCACTCATATTATAAAAGCGACCGCTTCAACTGCCGGCAAGGTTGGCGAGAGTGGACCTGCGTCGGATAACGTTATTGTTGAAGGGTGGGATGAAGTATCCAAAGGCAGTGAGGATGGAGAGGATTCCGTCGCTATAACCAACACCTTTGTTGATTACGATTTGGCGACAAGTCTCCAAGATGTTCTTGATGCCGATAACGATGCAAGCGGTAACAAGGTCATCAGAATCCCCACCGCTGGCGTTGCCGGCGCCGATGCTGTTGGCAACCAGTTCAAAATCAAGACCGAGTACAATGCGGCCGCGAACTCCGAGACCGTTTACACCGTTACCATCAACAAGAAGGCCCCCAGCACTGCCGCGACTATTTCCGGCGTGAAGGTGACTAATGATGCGGACGGAACTCCCGACTCCGCAAGCGTTTCCTATAACGCCACCGCCTCCGGCACCAAGCAGAGCGGCAAGATCGTAGTTGCTCCGCTGCCCTATGCCCTTAGCCATACCGGCGTAAGTGCTGCTGACAATATGCGGTTCTCTGAGCTGGAGGTCAGCGAGGGCGCGAAGGTGTACGCCGTTAAGGGCACCACCGCAACCGAAATGAAGGTTACTAAGACCGACGGCAAAGTGACAACGTATAGCGATCAGTTTGCTGCATGGACCGCTGACAATGATAATTGGACCAAGGCCGGCAAGGAAGTGAAGATTTACGTCTTCAGCGAGAAGGATTGGGACGCTATAGAGATTACTCCGAGCGCGGGTTATGATGAGGACAGGGAGACCGCCCTTACTGCCGATTTGACGGCTGTGGCTGGCGGTGCTGAAGCTGACATCACCCCCTCCACTCTCTACAAGATGTCCGCCTCCTACATCCCCGCCGAGACCGGCAAGGAGCTTGTAAGCATTGCCAGCACTCTGGACGAGAGGGTGAAGGTCGCCAAGGCCTCCAACACTGTTACGATTACCGTACCCTACTCCTTTGTGGACGATGGTGCAAAGCTCTTCTCCCTGGATATCGTAACCAGCAAGCTGGCTACCCTTCATGCCACAAGCGTGGGCAATCAGATAGTTCCCGACGAGGGCAAACAGTCTAAGTTCGATGACGACACTGCCACCAAGTTCAAGGTTGTGAAGGTTGGAGAGGATTATAAGCTCCAGACTAGCAGCGATGTCGACGTCACTAAGCTGGTTATCCAGTCCGAATCCAAGAACAACACCGGCGAGTGGAACATAGTCGTAAAGGTCGCTCCTGAGGAGAACAGCGCTGAAATCACCAGCATTTCTTCTAACGGCTACAGCGCCGTGCTGGGCGAGGACGGCGAGACCTGGACCCTGAAGATTCCCGCCGATATGGATAAGGTTCAGCTGCTGAATATCGTTACCGCCTCCAAGGTCGCCACTGTTAAGGTGGACGGCGTTTCCTATGAGAAGGACGCTTACTATGATCTGGGCGCTGACCTTGAAATTGAAGTGACCGCCGAAAATGGCAATACTGCCTTCACCTACACCCTCAAGATTGAGGAGGACACCAACCAGAGCAGCGACGCTACTCTGAGCGAGGTCAAGGTGGGCGAGTACGAAGTCACCAAGTCCGGCAACGATTACACCGTCAAGGTGCCCGAGGGCACAGACGTTACCAAGCTGCCCCTGACCCTGACCGCTACGGACAGCAAGATCAAGGGCATCACCGTCAACGGCACAGCATATACCGAGGGTATGGAGGTCGACCTGACCACAGCCGCCACCATCGTGGTGACCGCTGAGGACGGCTCCACCGCTACCTACACCCTGACCGCTGTCACCGGCGACGTTCAGAAGCCCAGCGACAAGTACACCGATATTCCTGCCGGAGCCATGGGCGACTATATAAAGGCCGCCATCGACAACGGCATTATGGTGGGCACCTCTGAAACCAAGTTCAGCCCCAATGTTGACATTCCCCGCTGGCAGTTCGCTCTGCTGATTGCCCGCGCTGACCTGAGGATCAAGAACGCTGATATCACCAGCGCGGCCGAGGCCGACGCCGAGCTCAAGAAGCTCTATAGCGGCACACCGGCGTTCAGCGATCCCAAGAACAACGAGCTTTACGACGCCGCTATCGAGTATTGCAGCAAGAACAAGATCATCAGCGGTATCGGAAATAACAAGTTCGATCCCAACGGCAAGGTGAACCGTCTCCAGGCTGCCCGCATGATCTCCGACTGGACTGGTGTCACGGATGCGACCAAGACCGAGAACACCCATGACATCAAGGACTGGAACAAGATCAACTGGGGTAAGTATTACGTGAACTCCGTTTACGACGCAGGGTTCATGCAGGGCCGCACCAACGGCAACTTCGGGCCCCAGGACGTCCTGAAGCGCAGTGAGGCCGCCGTAGTCATCATGAAGGCTTACGAGTACATGGCCGATAAATAAGGTTTCAACTCACCTAAATTTTATGATTACCCCATAAAGGCGAAGGGGGCGGAGTTTTCCGCCCTCTTTGCTGTTGGTTTAAAAAACATAAGCAGAGCGGCCTTGATGTAAGGCCGCTCTGCTACTTTCTACAATAACCGGCAAACCCTATCAAAATTGCCGGAAACGCCCGTACCGAGCCGCTAAAAGCTCTTCTACCGATAGGGACATGAGCGCGGGAAGCTCTGCAGAGAGCAGAGACTTAACCTGCGCATAGGTCGCGCTGACGTCCTCCTCAGTAATTATCTGTTCCACCACGCCCAATTCCTTCATATCCTGCGCAGTCAGTTTCAAACACTCGGCCGCGTCCTTGACCTTTTTGGCGTCCTTCCAAAGTATACTCGCGCAGCCCTCGGGCGAGATCACCGAGTACATGGCGTTCTCCAATATCCACACCCGGTCGGCCAACGCCAGCGCTAATGCGCCGCCGCTGCCGCCTTCGCCTATAAGTATGGATATTACTGGGGTGCGAAGCGTGGAAAGCTCGATCAAATTCTCAGCGATTGCCTGAGCCTGGCCCCGCTCTTCAGCTCCAAGTCCACAGTATGCCCCTGAGGTATCCACCAGACAGACTACCGGCCGGCGGAACTTTTCCGCCTGCTTCATTAGTCTTAAGGCTTTACGGTAGCCCTCGGGGCTGGGCATCCCGAAGTTTCTCTTCAGCCTTTCCTTAGTGTCCGTCCCCTTCTCAATGGCAATGACAGTCACCGGCACACCCTCCAAAGTGGCAATGCCGCCTACAATAGCAGGGTCGTCTCCAAAGCGTCTGTCGCCGTGCAGCTCAATAAAACTATCAAAAATATTCTCAATATACGAGGTACCCGTGGGCCGTCCCTTGGACCGGGCAAGCATGACCTTATCATATGCACTCATTACAGCTCGCCCTCCCCTTTTTCTTTCTCCGCAGTCCCCATTTGGTGCAGTCTAAGCAGGCTGGCAATGGTCTCCCTCTGTTCATGCCTGGGCACTATCAGATCCACAAAGCCATGGTCCAAAAGAAATTCCGCTGTTTGGAAGCCCTGGGGCAGTTTCTTTCGTATAGTCTGCTCAATAACCCTTGGCCCGGCAAACCCGATCGTGGCCCCCGGCTCGGCCATAATAATGTCGCCGTCCATAGCAAAGCTGGCCGTCACTCCGCCAAGGGTGGGATCTGTTAGAACTGTAAGGTATAAAAGCCCCGCGTTACTATGCCGCCGGACCGCCGCGCTGGTCTTGGCCATCTGCATAAGGGATAGTATGCCCTCCTGCATCCGCGCCCCGCCGGACACAGTGAAGCCAACTACAGAAAGGTGGAGCTCCGCGGCGGATTCGAACAGACGGGTTATTTTTTCACCCACGACAGTACCCATGCTGCCCATCATAAAGTTTGGGTCCATCACAAACAACGCGCAGGGGTACTGCCCAATCTCAGCCGTGCCGCAGACTACCGCATCCTTCTCTCTGGAGGAGAGCCGCGCGTTTCTGAGCTTTTGATCATAGCCAGGGAAGTCCAGTATGTCCCGGCTCATGAGTTCTCCGTTCAGCTCCCGGAAACTGCCCTCGTCGGTGATATAGGCGATGCGTTCTCTGGGGGTTATCCTGAAATGGTAGCCGCAGGCGGTGCACACGTTCATATTTTCCTGAAGGTCGCTTAACGGCAGTTGGACGCCGCATCGGGGGCACGTACTGCGGATACCGGCGTCCTCGGCCTCCTTGCCGCCCTTCTCCAATTCGTTCTGGGGCGATCGGAAAAGTCCCATTAAATTCATAAGCTGCAACCTCTCCTTATATTAAGTCACTTATCCTTGAGCTTGGGCTTAAAATACCTGATAAAATCTGTATAATAATCTCCAGCCCTAAAGCGCCTGTCGCGGACTATACCAATTTGTTCCTCAATATTATTGTCCACACCGTCAATTATCAGCTCGCAGAGAGCCGACTGCATCTTTCGTATAGCCTCCTCCCTGGTAGAAGAATATACGATAAGCTTGCCGAGCATGGAGTCATAATAGGGCGAAATGTCACAGCCCTGATAAAGAAAACTGTCAAACCGCACCCAGGGACCGCCCGGCGGATGGAAGAACTTAACACGACTGGCCTTAATAGCGTTTATCCTGCATTCAATAGCCGCCCCTTGCAAGTGGATATCCTGTTGTGTAAAGTCCAACGGCACCCCCGCGGCGATGCGTATCTGCCACTTTACAATATCTATGCCGGTGACAAGCTCTGTAACAGGGTGCTCCACCTGTAAGCGGGTGTTCATCTCCATAAAGTAGAATTGCCCGGATTTGTCCATTAAAAATTCCACCGTGCCGGCATTGGTATACTCCGCCGCCTGGGCGGCGTTGGCGGCGGCAGCAATAAGCTTTTCTCTGGTTCCGGGAGTTACCCCCGGAGAAGGGGATTCCTCAATAAGCTTTTGATGGTTCTTTTGGATGGAGCACTCTCGCTCGCCCAAACAGACGATATGCCCCTCCTGGTCCGCCAGCAGCTGCACCTCAATGTGTTTTGAAGGGGCCAGATATTTTTCCATATACACCCGGCCGTCCCCAAAAGCCTTTTCAGCTTCGGCAGAAGCTGTGCAAAAGGCCCGCTCTATGTCCTCGGGGCGTTCCACAAGGCGTATGCCCTTACCACCGCCGCCGGCGCTGGCCTTTATCATCACCGGGTAGCCAATAGCTTCAGCGGCCTTTAAGGCCTCCACCGGGCTGGAAAGAACATCTGTCCCGGGGGTAGTGGGGACGCCGTTTTCCCTCATAAGCTTCCGAGCGGCCTCCTTGTCGCCCATCCTTGAGATAACCTCGGCGCTGGGCCCGATAAAGGTCAAGCCATACTGCCGGCATAGCCGGGCAAATTCCGCGTTTTCTGACAGGAAGCCATACCCGGGATGGATGGCCTGGGCCCCGGTAGCCAGCGCCGCGCTGATTATTCTTTTTGCGTCAAGGTAGCTATCCTCCGCGCGGGAACCACCCACACACACGGCCTGGTCGGCAAGGGCGGTATGCAGGGACTCTTTATCCGCCTGAGAGTAGACAGCCACGGTGGAGATGCCCATCTCCTTGCAGGCGCGGATAATGCGTATGGCTATCTCGCCCCGGTTAGCTATGAGTATCTTTGTAAACACAAGCCCGCCCCTTTCTTTAATCCCCGGTCTTTACCAGCGCGAAGGAGAACTCCGCCGACACGCATACCTTGCCGTCAACGCTGCCTGTACCCTTGGCAAAGTAAAAATTCCCCCGGCTGCGTACAAGCTCGCACTGGGTCTCGAAAATATCGCCGGGCTTTACCTGCCCCCGGAATTTTACGTTATTGAGGCCGGTGTAGAGTGGGGTCATACCCTCGGCTTTTCCGAGCAGAAGCACACAGGCAGACTGTGCCAGCATCTCGCACTGTATAACGCCGGGCACCACCGGGTTTCCCGGGAAATGGCCCTGTAGAAAGAATTCGTCTCCACGCACACGGTACTTCCCGCAGGACCTGCCGTCCACAAGCTCCACTTCGTCCACAAGCAGCATGGGTTCCCTATGGGGCAGTATATTCTTTATCTCGTCACGGTTCATAGCGGACCTCCTTAATATTACGGCGCGATACGGAACAGGGGCTGGTTGTACTCTACCACCTGCCCATTGCCCACGCAGACCTCCACCACGGTGCCGTCCACCTCGGAGGGGATCTCGTTCATCAGCTTCATTGCCTCAATGATACAGAGGGTATCGCCCTTCTTTACATGGGAGCCAACCTCAACATAGGGGCTGCTCTCCGGCGAAGCTGCCGCGTAGAATACTCCCACAGTTGGGGAGAGCACCAGCGATCCTTTCTTTTGCGCGGGCTCCGGCTCCACAGGGGCCGTCACAAAGGGGGAAACGGAGGGGGCCCCGGCCTGGGCCGGTTCAGGCGCGGACTTGCGCTCCAGCTTTAGGCTTATCCCCTCCTGGGCCAGCTCCAAGGAAGTCAGGCCGTTCTCCTTCATCAGTTTTGCCAGGTTCTCGATCGACTTTACGTCCATTATATGAAACCTCCCGGAAATTATAGTCTGCGGAAAGCTAAGTAGGCGTTATGGCCGCCAAAGCCCAGAGAGGCCGACAGAGCCAATTCAATGTCAGCGCTGCGGGCGTCATTAGGCACATAGTCCAGATCACAGGCTGGGTCAGGCTCCTGATAGCCGATGGTGGGCGGCACAACGCCTTCACTAAGCGCCATAACACAAGCAATGGCCTCAACAGCACCCGCCGCCCCCAGCATATGCCCGGTCATGGATTTGGTGGAGCTTATCACACAGGCCCGGGCAGCCTCCTCCCCAAGGCCCTTCTTAATAGCAAGGGTTTCACAGGCATCGTTAAGGGGGGTGCTGGTGCCATGGGCGTTGATATAGAGCTTATGGGGATCCTCATAGCCTCCGGCTTCGTCTAGGGCCAGTTTCAAGGCCCTGGCCCCGCCCTTGCCCTCGGGGTCCGGGGCGGTGATATGGTGTGCGTCGCAGGTGGCCCCATAGCCGCAGAGCTCGCCGTATATGACAGCCCCACGGGATTTTGCGTGCTCATACTCCTCCAGCATCAAAGCCCCCGCGCCTTCACCCATAACAAAACCGTTCCGTCTGGCGTCAAAGGGAACACAGGCGCTCGCGGGGTCCTCGGTGGTGGACAGGGCTTTCATATTGGAGAACCCAGCCAGTCCTAGGGGCACGATAGCGGCCTCCGCGCCGCCGGCCAGTGCCGCCGTCAGGTAGCCATGCTTTATGGCCCGATAGGCCTCGCCGATGGCGTTATTGCCGGTGGCACAGGCCGTAACGGAGGAAACGGCGGCTCCCTGGAAATCATACTTGATGGCGATAAGTCCGCCCGCCATGTTTATAATGAGGGCAGGGATGAAGAAAGGGGATACCCTACGGGGGCCCTTCTCCAGCATGAGCTTCTGCTGCTCCTCAAAGGTGCCGATGCCACCTATGCCGGAGCCAAAATATACGCCTATGTCCTCAGAGGGCAGGGAACCCTGTATCCTGCTGGCCTCCACCGCCTGGGCGGCGGCAGCCAGGGCATACTGGCAGAACACATCATATTTGCGGAGCTCAGCCTTCTCCATATAGCGGGAGGGGTCAAAATCCTTGACCTCGGCGGCCACCTTTACTTTAAATTCAGCGGTATCGAACTTGGTGACGGGGCCTATGCCGCATTTACCCGAGACCAGCCCCTGCCAGAAGCTCTCCACATCGTTGCCGATAGGCGTAACAGCGCCCATGCCGGTTACCACGACACGGTTCAACTAAATCATCCTCTCTTATTTTAACGCATTTCAACTAAGATTGCAATACCATTTAATCTGGTTTTTGAAATTATATAAAAAATTTTAAGTGGCAAGCCCGCCGTCTACCCTGATGGTTTCGCCGGTAATATAGTCAGATTCCGGCGAAGCCAAAAACAACGCCACATTGGCCACGTCCTCCGGGGAGCCCATGCGCTTCATGGGCACCTGTATGAGAAGGGGGTTATCCTCCTTGATGTCCTTGGTCATGTCGGTCTTGATAAAGCCCGGGGCTATGCAGTTGCAGCAGACCCCACGGCTGCCAAGTTCCTTGGCCACAGACTTTGACATACCGATAAGTCCGGCCTTGGACGCGGCATAGTTTACCTGCCCGGCGTTGCCCACAAGGCCCGCAATAGAACTGATATTGATTATCTTGCCATAGCGCTTGCGCATAAAGTCCCTATAGCAGGCCCTTATCATGTGGAACGCGCCCTTTAGATTGATATCCAGCACCATGTCGTAGTCCTCGTCCTTCATGCCCACCATCAAAGTGTCCCGGGTGACCCCGGCGTTATTCACCAGTATATCTATCTGGCCCAGGTCCTTCTTTACAGCAGAAACAGTCTCATTAACTGCGGCCTCGTCCCGCACGTCGCACACATAGAGCCGTGCCCTGCGGCCCAGGGCCTCTATCTCCCCCCGGGTTTCCTCTGCGGGCTCGTTGGGCCCCACATACGCTATGGCAATATCCGCGCCGTTCTCTGCCAGCTTCAGCGCAATGGCCCTGCCCAGGCCCTGGGACCCGCCGGTTACAAGCGCTACCTTTCCTTCCAGCTTCATCATCTAAAAGCCTCCTTTACATAAGCCCGCTCAAAGCGGCCTTCAATGTCTCCTGGTCCTGCACCTGGAGGACCTTCGCGGTCTTCACCGTCTTCTTTATCAGCCCGCACAGGGTCTTCCCCGGGCCGCACTCAAGAAAAGTGTCAACACCTTCTGCGGCCAGCGATTCAATAGTCTCCTGCCAGCGGACAGGACTCTTCACCTGGTTTACCAGCAGTTCCCTGGCCGAAGCGGCGGTATAGGGCTTAGCGTTCAGATTGGCGTACAGCGGGAGGCGCGGCTCGCCTGTCTCCACTGTAGACAAATACCCAGCCAGCTCCCCAGCGGCGCTCTCCATAAAGGGGGAGTGGAATCCGCCGCTGACAGCCAGGGGCGCGGCCCGCCCGCCCTCGGCCTTTACAAGCTCCTGAAATTCCTTTAACTGTCCGGGTTCTCCGGCCACCACCAGCTGGCCGGGACAGTTATAGTTCACAGGCCAGACTTTAGAGAAGCTCCCGCAGAGCTCCTCTACCTTCTCATTGGACAGCTTCAAAACAGCCGCCATGCTGCCGGGGTTCTCCACGGCGGCCTTCTGCATGGCTTCGGCGCGTCTGCATACAAACTTAAAGCCCGACTCGTCCGTAAAGACACCCGCGAACGCCGCCGCGGCAACTTCACCCAGAGAAAATCCTGCCACATAGTCGGCATGGACGCCCCTTTCCTCCAGAGCCCGGGCCGCTGCAAGGTCAACGCAGTATAGGCAAGGCTGGGTGTTTTTTGTGACAGACAGCTCCTCTGCCGTGCCGGAAAAGCACTGTTTTGATGTTCCCGGGCGCAGGCTGTCCGCCATATCAAAAACAGCTTTAGCGGCAGCGCTCGCCTCACAGAGGGACTGCCCCATCCCCGGGTACTGGGCCCCCTGGCCCGAAAAGACGAAAGCTATCTTACCCATTTCGCCGCCCCTTTCAGCACTTCCTCCGCTTCAGAAAACATCTCGGAAATTATCTCTGCGGCGGGCTGCTCTTTATTCACCATCCCGGCTATCTGCCCGGCCAAAAAGTCCCCGGTCTTCTCGTCGCCCTCTACTGCCGCCCGATACAGGGCCCCACGGCCCAGCTCCTCCAACTCCTCGTCGGAGATCTGGCTGTATTCGGCCTTAAAGAAATCCTTTGCGAACTGGTTCTTTATCTGCCGCACCGGGTGGCCCAGCCGCTTGCCGGTGACCATAGTGGCGATATCGTTGGCCTTCAGCACCTTTTTCTTATAGTTCGGGTGCACTCCGCACTCGTTGGCCACTAAAAACCTGGTGCCCACCTGCACGCCCACCGCGCCCAGCTGGAACGCGGCGGCTATGCCCCGGCCGTCGGCTATGCCGCCAGCCGCCAGCACAGGCAGGTCCGTGGCGTCGCAGACCTGGGGCACCAGCACCATTGTGGTAAGGTCCCCCACATGCCCGCCGGACTCGCCGCCCTCGGCTATTATGGCGGAGGCCCCGGCCTTGGTTACAAGCTTCGCCATGGCCACAGAGGCCACCACGGGCACCACCTTCACTCCTGCCTCCAGCCACATGGGCATGAACTTGGAGGGGTTCCCCGCGCCGGTGGTCACCACGGCCACATGCTCCTTCGCCGCCAGCTCGGCCACTTCGGCGGCGAAGGGCGACATGAGCATGATGTTCACGCCAAAGGGTCTGTCAGTCAGAGAGCGTGCCAGGTCTATCTGCTCCTTGAGGTACTGGGCGTTGGCGTTCATGGCTGAGATTATCCCCAGCCCTCCGCCGTTTGACACGGCCGCCGCCAGCTTCCCGTCGGATATCCAGGCCATGCCCCCCTGGAAAATGGGGTATTCTATACCCAAAAGTTCGCATAACGGAGTCTTTATCATAAGCTTAATATTCCTCCCGAAAAAGAATTTACCACCTGATAACGCAGGCCGCGCTGGAGAGCCCGCCGCCGAAGGCCGCCATCACCACATAGTCACCTGGCTTTATCAGCCCCGAGCGAGCCGCTTTATCCAGTAGTATGGGCTCGCTTGCCGAGGAGGTGTTCCCCACCTCCTGGATGTTCACCAGAAACTTCTCCGCGGCTATCTCCGGCAGCCGCCTTGCGGCCTCGTTGATTATTCTGAGGTTGGCCTGATGGGGTATCACCACGGAAACCTGTTCGCCGGAAATGCCCGCCTGCTTCATTACGGAGCGTATATCGTTCACCATGGAGGTGACCGCGAATTTATAGGTTTCCTGGCCCTTCATGTGCACGCAGCTCTTGTTCTGCTCCACCTGATAGAAGGGGGAGTTGCCCCAGCCGGTGGGGATGTCAATAACGTCGTTGCCCCCCTGGGTGTGCAGCTCTGAGGCCAGATAACTGTCTCCCTGCCCCAGCACCGCCGCTCCCGCGCCGTCGCCGAAGATACAGCAGGTGGAGCGGTCAGTCCAGTCGATAAGCCCGCTCATGCGTTCGCTGCTGACCACCAACGCCTTTTTTACCGTGCCCCGTGAGAAGAAGCCGGCAGCTATCTCCAGCCCGAATAAAAAACCCGGGCAGGCGGCGTTTATATCAAAGGCCGGGCATTTTGCCCCAAGCTTATTCTGCACCATGCTTGCCATACCGGGGGAGATGCTGTCCGCGCTGACAGAGGCGCCGAGGATAAGGTCCAGTTCCGAAGCGCTTACCCCGGCGGACTCCAGGGCCCGGGCGGCGGCGGCGGCCGCCATGTCTGTATTGCTCTCGGTGGTGCACACGTGCCGCTCCTTAACGCCTACCCGCTTTGTTATCCACTCGTCCGAGGTGTCCACCATCCGGGACAGTTCCTCATTGGTTATAACCTTTTCCGGCAGGAAGCTGCCTGTTCCAAGTATCTGAAAGCTCATATTCTTCTAGCTCCTCTCTGCGAGAGCCGGGGATATTATCAAGGCTCACAACTCTCTTATTATAAAGGATTTCCCAGGGTTTGTCAATGAGGGCGGGCCCCGGGACGGGAAGCTATTTTGGCTATCCTCATGCGGTTATAGCGTTGTATGACCGCAAAGGACATATCAAAGGCCGCACCCAGCACAGAGGTCACAAAAAACACCCAGAATGACCCGAACCAAAGGGAGGCCCCAAGGGGGACAAAGCTCAAAAGGGCGCTTACCTCATGCACCCGCTCGGAGCAGCACATATTGACGGCGATCTCCTCCCAGCCGTGCAGCCGGGGAGAGAAGGCCTCGGGGCTGTAGGTGGGCATCTTGTCCTTCCATTCCCTCACCCTTAAGGCATTATATACCTTCTGCTCCCAGGGCCGCGTCCTGTACCAGCCTTTGGTATAATTCGGGCGCATAAAAGCCGGGCTGCCCAGTGCCGCGCCCAAAAGAATTAAAACAGTCGTCAGCTTCGTCGCCTTAGGCATAAAACCATTTTACCTTCTGCACAAAATTCTTCGCGTCTCTATACCCGGCCTTTTCGTAGAAATGGGCGTGCATCTCATCATTGACCGAGCTTAGCTCGATACCCGCAGCCCCCAGTTTTTGGACCCTTTTCTCGGTCTCCTCCAAGAGCGCCGAGCCCAGTCCCTTCCCCTGACGCGTGTGCTCAATGACGATCTCCTCCAGCATAAAGGAAATAAGATCGTCATACTGCTTGAAATACCCCATGACAAAGCCCGCAGGGCCTTCCCCGTCCTCAAGGAGCAGCCCCCAGCCGCCGTCCATACCAAGCACCTGGCGTATGCGCTTTCCGGCGGTTTCCTCCGTCCATTCTCCCTCCTCGCAGGTATTATAATAGCCGATATAGAGGGGCAGTACGCTCTGAACATCCTTCAAAGTCATCTCACGATACATTAAAACTCTCCTAAATAAAATTCATGGTAATTTCATCACGTTCAAAACCATGCCCTGCTCCGTGATGTCTATTATCCCGTAGGTGGGCTCCCACCCGCTGAGCCGACCGGGGTTCATGATATACAGGCCGTCCTCGTAATCCTCTCGGGGCTGGTGTGTGTGACCGAAAAGCAGGATGTCGGCCTTTCTTGAGCGGGCCTCGCTGATGATGGTATAGTCCCCGGACTTCACGCCGTAATTATGGCCGTGGGTATAAAATATCTTTTTCCCCCCGGCCATATACTCCCCGCTCTCGGGCATGGCGCTGCCCCAGTCGCAGTTGCCTCTGACCTGTAGGAAGGTCTTATTCGGAAAAGAGAACCTGACTTTTTCAACGTCGTCCCCGCCGTCGCCGAGATGTATGACTATATCGGCCCCCTGCTGGGCCAGAATAGCCCGGCGCAGGCGTCCAAAGTCCCCATGGGTGTCCGATGTGACTAAAATGCGCATAAAAACCGCTCCTATCCGATAAATATGTATTTGAGAATCAACCTGGGCCCTTCCGCATATTATGGAGAGAAGCCATATAGTAAGGGAGGGCACGTAAAATGAACGAAAGCAATATGGATAACGGCAGGCTTGAGTCCCTGCTGAAGATAACCGCCCAGCGCTTGGGCTCCACACCTGAGGAGCTGAAGCGGGCCGCACAGAACGGCACGCTCTCGAAGCTCCTGGGAAACGTCGCAGAGGGGGACAGCGCCGCCCTGCAGAAGGTGCTGTCGGATCCGGAGGCGGCGAAGAAGCTGCTGGCGACGCCCCAGGCGCAGAAGCTTTTGCAGATGCTCCAGGGCGGGAAAAAATAACGTAAGAGAGGGGGGCTCTGCATATGGAGGGCCTGGAGCAACAGCTTAGTCAGATATTGTCCGACCCGGACAGCATGAAGCAGATACAGAGCATGATGAGCTCTCTGGGACTTGGCCAGCAGGCAGGGGGGGACACTACCGGAGCTCAGCCCGCAGCAGCTCCCCTTCCCCCTGCGCCGGCTCCCGCCCCAGCGCCGGATCTGTCCGCGCTTGCCGGAATGCTTGGGGCGCTGGGGGGTGCCAGTCCGGCACCCCAGGCGCAGTCCACCGCCCTTGCCGGGCCGGATACCATAGGCATGGTGGCAAAGCTTGCCCCCGTGCTCAGCCAGCTGAACCGGGAGGACGACTCCACCCGGCTGCTCATGGCCCTTCGCCCTCTGCTGGGCGAGGAGCGGCGAAGGAAGATAGACGAAGCGGTAAAAATATTGCAGCTGATGCGATTGCTGCCAATGCTTCGGGATATGGGCGGCCTGCCCGGGCTGATGCCGGGGCTGGGCATATAAGGAGGTGGAGCCATGCCGGAGATGGATATGCGGCGTATGCAGGAGGAGGCGGCCCGCAGGGCCCGAGAGATGCAGTCCAGGGCAAGGCCGGGCAGGCAGCGGCCTGTAAACCAGCCGGCGCCCGAGCGGCCTGTCCAAGAGGAGAAGCCCTCCGGGCAGCCCGAGCCGCCCGCCCCTGAGCCCATAGCGCAGCCTGTAGCTGTTCCGCCGGCTTCGCCCCCGCCAAGCCTTCTGGAGGAATTATTTAAGGACCGGGAGCGGACCATGCTGCTGGCTCTGCTGCTCATGCTTGGGGGCGAGGAGGGGAACAACGAGCTGATGTTTGCCCTGCTGTTCCTGCTGATGTAGACTAAAGGCGCTGATAAAAAGCGCCTTTTTCTATTAGTAAATGGTCCCGCCGCCTATGACGGTATCACAGTCATAGAGCACCACGGCCTGGCCCCGGGTCACGGCCCGCTGGGGCTTATCAAAGCGCACCTCCATTTCCTCCGGCCCGGTCTGCACCACCGTGGCAGGCTGTTCCTTATGCCTATAGCGTATCTTCGCCGTGACCCGCATAGGCGACGGTATACTGTCCACGGCGATGAGGTTCAGATCCCGGGCCGTGAGCCTGTCCGAAAACAGCTCCGCTTCTTCCCCGAGAAGGACCCGGTTATTGTCCGGGTCTATCCCGCATACATACATGGGCTGGGGAAAGGAGAGGCCCAGGCCCTTGCGCTGGCCGACGGTGTACCGTATTATGCCCCTGTGACTGCCGTATACCTGCCCCGCAGTGCCCACAAAGTCCCCGGGCTCCGCCGGGGTATTTGTATACTGCTCGATAAACCTGGCGTAATCCCCGTCGGGCACAAAGCATATGTCCTGACTCTCCTGCCGGTGGGCGTTTATGAACCCGGCCTCCTCCGCAAGCCGGCGCACCTGGGCCTTTGTAAGCCCGCCAAGGGGCAGCAGAAGGTGTGAAAGCTGGTCCTGGGTAAGATTATACAGAAAGTAGCTCTGATCCTTGTCTTCGTCCAGACCCTTTTTCAAAAGCCATCTCCCGGAGCGCTCCACCCGGGCATAGTGCCCTGTGGCCACATGAGAGCAGTCTGTCTCGGCCGCCCGGCGAAAGAGCTTGCCAAGCTTTATATAGCGGTTGCAGCTGATACAGGGGTTTGGGGTCTCGCCCTTCTGATAGGCCGTTATGAACCGTTCCAGCACCTCCCGCCGGAAATCCTCGGAGAAGTTGAACACATAGAAGGGCATACCGAGCCCCATGGCAACGCTTCGGGCGGTCTCGGCGCTCTCTAAAGAGCAGCAGGCCTTTTCCCCCCGGAGCCCCTCTTTGTCCTCCCCGCCGGGGAACAGCTTTAAAAGCACCCCCATGCCCTCATACCCCTGCCGCTTGAGTAGCAGGGCCGCCACAGAGGAGTCCACCCCGCCGCTCATGGCCACAAGCACCCGGGAACCGTTATCTGCGCTCATAGGGCTGAAATGTCCAGGCCCAGGCTGTTTTCCCGGAAGAATTCCCGGAGCTTGCCCCTGATGGTCTCCACGCCGCCCACAGCGTCGCTCTCGAGGTTCACCGGCAGTATGGGGTCGTGGACCGATAGTCGAACCAGAAACCAGCCCTGGCCCTCGCCCTTAGGGAAGGAGACCCGGAGCCCCTCGCGGTTGTCCGGGGCTATCCGCCATCCCTTGGCAACGGCGCAGGCTTCAAGGCTTTGGATAAGCTCCTGCCCCCGGGCCCGGAAATCTTTTTCGAGTATCGGTATCCGCACCTCGAGAGTTTCGGCGGGCTCCCGCAGGCCGCTCAGCATATCCTCCAGCTCTCCGCCCTCCCGGCGCAGCTTCACAAGCTTAACGATTATCTTCGTCACCAGATATGCCCCGTCGTCCAGAAAGTAGTTCTCCCGAAGGGCCGCATGGCCGCTGGTCTCGATGGCCAGGGGACAGTCCACGCCCTCCTTATTCAGCCGCAGGGCCTCGTTTATCACGTTTTTATACCCCCGCCGGAACCGATGGTGCTTGCCTCCCAGGGCGTCCTCTATATACTCTTTTAGGCCGTCGGAGGTGATGGAGTCGGTGACCACCGTGCCGCCGGGGGAGTCCTCCAGCGCTATGGCCGCGGCCAGTGCCACCAGGCGGTTGCGGTTTATCTCCCGGCCATGGCGGTCCACCACCCCCGCCCGGTCAACGTCCGTGTCGAAGATTATGCCCAGGTCCGCCCCGGACTCGGTGACTGCCCGGGCGGCAAAGCCCATGGCCTCCTCGTTCTCCGGGTTGGGGATATGGTTGGGGAACCTGCCGTCCGGCTCCAGGAACCGGCTGCCGCTGATATCCGCGCCCAAAGGGGCCAGGACCTTCTCGGCATAGAAGCCCCCTGCGCCGTTGCCCGCGTCCACGGTGATATGGAAACCCGAAAGGGGCCTATGGTAGTCCGGGGCGTTTACCCCCTTCTCTATAAGCTCCCGCAGATGGGCGGCGTACCGCTCCATATGGTCCGACTCCTGCCAGCTGCCCCCGGAGGACCGCCCGGGACAGCTGCCCTCCTCCGCCAAGGAGAGCAGCTCT
The DNA here is from genome assembly GCF_002201475.1 of Acutalibacter muris. Classification (NCBI taxonomy): domain Bacteria; kingdom Bacillati; phylum Bacillota; class Clostridia; order Eubacteriales; family Acutalibacteraceae; genus Acutalibacter; species Acutalibacter muris. The sequence continues at coordinate 58,897 of NZ_CP021422.1, forward strand.
GTAAGGTCCGGGCTGTCCAGCCCGCCGTCCTTTGTGAAAAATTTAAGGCCGTTCCTGTGGAAGGGGTGGTGGCTGGCGGTTATCTGAATGGCGCAGTCGCAGGGTATGTCCAGCACCGCCATAAACATAGAGGGCGTGGAGGCCAGCCCGCAGTCGTAGCAGGTCACGCCGCAGGGGAGAAGCGCCTCTTTAAGGGCTGCGGCTATCCGGGGCCCAGAGAGCCTTGAATCCCTGCCCACCGCCAGCTTCAGCTGGTTTGCGGGTATATCCATATGCCTTTCGCACCAGACTAAGAAGGCCCGGGCAATATCAGCTACGGCATCATCGGTCAGCTGCACAGGCCCGTCCTCCGGGGTCTCAAGGGCCGTGCCCCGCACGTCCGTGCCGCTTTTAAGATACATGTAGTTCAATAAACTCACTCCTTTTACCGCTTGGCATTATATATGTTATTGTACCAGAAGCGGGGGAGATAATCAATCCTTTTTGCGCGGCCCGCGCCTTCCGCCGCACTTGACCGCCGCAGGGGGTTATGGTATAATCATCATATATTTTATCCGAGGGAGCTTTCGAAGCGGAGGTGTAAAGTCCTATGTGGGCATTTATAAAGAAGCAGGTGCTCTGGTTCATGGACCGCATAACCCGGGACCGGCTGGACTCCTCTGCGGCACACAGCGCCTTTTTCCTTATCACCTCCTTCCTGCCCTTTTTGGCGTTTCTTCTGACCCTTATGCAGAGGATACACTTCTCCTCTGGGGTCACCATGATAGAGGCGGCGCTGAACCTTCTGCCGGAGGCCTTCTCCGCAGCTTTGGGCGAGATAATCCCAAGCCCTATCGAGGCCTCCGGGGTGCTGCCGGTGGCGGTGATAGCGGCGGTCTGGTCCTCCTCTATGGGCATGGTGGCCATAATCAAGGGCCTTGACCATATCTACGAGGTGGAGCAGCCCAGGAACTATATACTGTTGCGCGCTATGGCCGTGGTATACGTGGTGGCGCTGGCGGTGGTGCTCATAGTGGCGGCGGTGCTGCTGGTGTTCGGCACCACCATCTACCGGGCCATTCAGGACCGCTGGCCCCTGGTGGCGGCCCTGTTAATAAACTTCAAGTCCCTGGTGAGCTTTGTAATGCTGTTTGTCTTCTTCGCCCTGCTGTACAGCTTTGTGCCCAGGCGGCGGGTGAAGCTCAGGCATAACCTTTTGGGGGCCGTTTTTGGCGCCGGCGGCTGGGTACTGTTCTCATACTTCTTCTCCCTGTTTGTGGAGAACTTCTCAAACTTTTCCATCTACGGCAGCCTTGCCACGCTGGTCATAATGATGTTCTGGCTGTTTTTCTGTATGTATATTCTGTTCCTTGGGGGCGAGGTCAGTATGTGGCTGGAGCGGAGCGGCGTGAGAGAGGACATAAAGGCCCTTTTGCGGGGCAGGCCCAAGCGCTATAAAATAAGGCGGCCGCAGACAAAGGCCACAGTGGAAAAGGAGGAGACAGAATGACGGAGCTTTGGGACATATACGACGGAAACGGAAACCTTACGGGCCGCACCCAGGAGCGGGGCGACCTCCAGACCCCCGGGGACTACCACCTGGCGGTGACCATCACGGTGGTGAACAGCAAAAAAGAAGTTCTCTGTACCCTAAGGAGCATGGAGAAAAGCGTTTACCCCGGAGTATGGGAGAATCCCGGAGGCGGGGTCCTCTCGGGGGAGACGAGCCTTGAGGCCGCCGTGCGGGAGCTTCTGGAGGAGACTGGTATAAGCGCCAGGCCCCAGGAGATGGTATTTCTGGCCCGCCGTAAGGCCGAGGATTTCTTTATGGACGTATACGGCCTTAAAAGGGACGTTTCTGCGGACGAGCTGACGCTCCAGCCCCACGAGGTGGACAGGGCCGAATGGGTCCCCATAGACGAGTGGGAGCAAAAGGCAAGGTCCCGGGAGATACTTGCCGGGGAGTATACGGACGAGTTTTTTGCCGCGGTGCGCGGACTGGTAAAATAGAGGAGGGCAAGATAATGGCAGTGAAAGTTGGGATGATAAGCCTGGGCTGCGCCAAGAACCAGGTGGACGGCGAGCTGCTTATGGCGAAGCTGAAAGCGGCGGGATATGAGCTGGTGGAGGACGTGGCCATGGCCGATGTGGCGATCGTCAATACCTGCGGCTTTATCGAGAGCGCCAAGAAGGAGTCCATCGACGAGATATTGGAGCTGGGACTCTTGAAGAAGGAGGGGCGCATAAAGAAGCTTGTGGCAACAGGCTGTCTCTCGGAGCGCTATCAAGGAGAGATAAGGGGGGAGCTGCCGGAGCTGGACGGTGTGCTGGGCATCGGGGCAAACGAGGACCCGGCAAGGTACATAAGGGAGCTGCTGGAATCCGGGCCGGTGGAGTCCTTCCCGGAGAAGGAGAGACTGCCTCTCAGCGGGGACAGGGAGCTGACCACCCCCAGCTGGACGGCCTACTTAAAGATAGCCGAGGGCTGCGACAACCGCTGCTCCTACTGCGCGATACCCTATATCCGGGGCGGCTACCGCAGCAGGACCATGGAGGACATAGAGCAGGAGGCCAGGGCTTTAGCCCGAAACGGCGCGAAGGAGCTGGTGCTTATCGCCCAGGACACCACGCGCTATGGCATAGACCTATATGGAGAGTATACCCTTGCGAAGCTCTTGAAACGTCTTTGCAAGATTGAGGGCATAAAGTGGCTCCGTGTGCTGTACTGCTACCCCGACGCCATAACTGACGGGCTTTTGGAGGTGATGGCGGAGGAGGAAAAGGTGCTGCCATATATCGACCTGCCGCTTCAGCACTGCTCGGGCAGGGTGCTGAGGGCCATGAACCGCCGAGGGGACAGGGAATCCCTGGAGGGGCTTATTGAGAGGATACGCGCAAAGGTCCCCGGCGTTATACTGCGCACCACCCTGATAACCGGCTTTCCCGGCGAGACCGAGGAGGATTTCACAGAGCTTTCGGAGTTTGTAAAAACCGTAAAGTTTGACCGGCTGGGCTGCTTCACCTACTCCCAGGAGGAGGGCACCCCGGCGGCGGAGCTGCCGGACCAGCTGGACCAGGAGGAGAAGGAGCGCAGGGCCGGCATCATAATGGAGCAGCAGATGGACATAGCCGAGGAGAAGGGCGGCGCCCTTATAGGCAGGACCCTTCTGGTGCTTGTAGAGGGCTATGACCGCTACGCAGAGTGCTGGTTTGGCCGCTCCTATATGGACGCGCCGGACGTGGACGGAAGGGTATTCTTCACCATTGAGGGAAAGCGCCCCACTCTCGGGAGCTTTGTGCAGGTAAAGGTAGAGGACTGCATGGACGGCGACCTTATGGGCTCTTTGGAGATGAACGTCTAAACTGAAAGGAGACGGCGGCATGAAAATGAACCTTCCCAACAAGCTGACCCTGTTAAGGTGCGCCATGGTGCCCTTCTTCATGGTGTTCGCGGCCCTTACCAGGTTTGGAACCCCGGAGTTTAGCCGGGTCTACAGCCTTATCGCCGGGGTGATTTTTGCCCTGGCAAGCATAACCGACCTGTTGGACGGTAAGATAGCCCGGAAGTACCACCTTGAGACGGACTTCGGCAAATTTGCAGACCCTCTGGCGGACAAGATGCTCACCACCGCTGCGTTCATCTATATGGTGGTGGACGGTGTATGCAGCCCCATAGTCTTGGCTCTGACCCTCTTCAGGGAGTTCGCCGTGGCGGGCATACGCATGGTGGCCGCCTCAAAAAGCCGGGTGATAGCGGCAAATATGTGGGGCAAGGTGAAGACCGTGCTTCAAATGTCCACTATACTTATATATTATACTCTTACGGCTATTGCCAGCGGCTCTGACGCTATGGCAGTCTCCCTGATAACCCAGGTGCTCTGCTGGGCGGTGGCTGTGGTGACGGTGATATCCGGGGTCATCTATATCAAGGACAACATTGAGGCAATCAAATAGGCAGCCGTTTTATGTTGGTAGAGGAATGTGGAAAACTCAGTGGAAAATGTTGATAACCCTTTATTTTACCGGCTTTATCCAGGTTGAAAACCGATTTAGACCCCAAATATTATGTAAATGTGGTGAATATATTTCCATTCTATGAACTCATATGAGGAGGTCACATAATGCGAGAGGACATATGTTCAATTCCCGTAAACGAAGTGTTCGAGCCCAAGGACGGCTGTCCCTTCTGCCGGATGCGCGATATGCTGGAGGACCGCATGGCTACCTATATCACGGGCGCTGCCATGATGGAGCCCGATGTGCGAATAGAGACCAACCGGCTGGGCTTCTGCTCTGAGCACTTTAACCAGATACTTGCCCGGGGCAGCAGGCTTTCCGTGGCCCTTATTTTGGAAAGCCTTTTGGCCGAGGTAAAGGGGCAGGTATTCCCCGAGGGCAAGGCAGTTCCCAAAACGATAGCCGCCGCCGTACACAGCCGGGAGGATAACTGCTTTATCTGCGCCAATATCAAGGACAGTATGCGCCACCTTTTGGAGAGCACCCTGGCCCTATGGCAGAACGAGCAGGAGTTTAGGGACTTGTACGCTGCCCAACAATATATCTGTCTGCCCCACTATGGGCTGGTGATGGCGGCGGCGGGGAAGATGCCCAAGAAGAATTTTGTGCCCTTCGAGGCCGAGACCACCCGCCTTGCGAAGGCCTATCTTGAGGAGCTCAGCGGCGACGTGACCCACTTCTGCCGTATGTTTGATTACCGCAACGCCGGCGGCGACTGGGGTAATTCCAAGGACGCCATAGAACGGGCTATGACCTGGCTCACCTCTCGGGCCCCCACTGCCCAACAGGACTCCGGGGAGAAGAACCGATGAGCGGCGTACAGATACCGGCGGAGTTTGACCTGCCCCAGACCCTGGACTGCGGTCAGGCTTTCCGCTGGAGGCCGACCCCGGAGGATTCTGAAACCTGGTGCGGCGCGGCCTATGGGAGATATCTGACCCTGCGGAGGGTGGGGAACCAGTTGGAGCTGGACTGTTCCCAGGGGGATATGGACGGCGTTTGGCGCGCCTATTTCGACCTTTCCGAGGACTATGCCCGGATCCGAGGGGAGCTCTCCGACCTGAGCCCTGTGCTCAAGGAGGCCGCGGAGTTTGCCCCTGGCATACGCATACTGCGCCAGGAGCCCTGGGAGGCACTGTGCTCGTTTATCATGTCTCAGAACAACAATATCAGTCGTATCAAGGGCCTGGTAAACAACTTCTGCCGTATGTTCGGCGGGAAGATACCCGGCACGGATATGCGCTCCTTCCCTGGGCCGGAGACTGTGGCGGCATTGTCGTTAGAGGACCTGGAGCCCCTTCGCTCCGGCTACCGCGCGCCCTACATACTGGACGCGGCCAGAAAGGTCGTGGAGGGTGAGATTGATCTTCAGCGTATCGTGCGCGAGCCCACCGGGTATGGCCGGGAGGAATTGCGAAAGATAAAGGGAGTGGGCCCAAAGGTGGCGGAATGTGCGCTTCTATATGGATTTCATAAAACTGAGTGTTTTCCCATGGACGTGTGGATGAAGCGGGCCATGGCCCAGCTGCTGCCAGGGATGGCCCCGGAGGATTTTGGCCCCAATGCAGGGCTTGCGCAGCAGTATATATTCCACTACAGCCGGAGGCACCCGGAGCTGTTCCTGTGAAAGTTTAACCCCCGAGGTAACTCGGGGGTTATTTTGTGAAGTATATTTATGGCCTTCGTGCGCACAGGGCGCGCACTACGGCAAGACCGTGGGGCTCTGCCCCACACCCTGCCGCCTTTGAAAAGGCGGGCGAAACTTTTTCCTTAGCTTTTTATCTGCGGTCGTGGTCCCTTCTGGGCGGCCTGCGGTCATGGTCATGGTCGCGTCTGGGCGGCCTGTCCGCGCTGATATCGTTCTCGGGCACCGCGCCGTCCAAGTCGATAAGCGCGTCCCTTCTGGATAGGTTCAGCCGGCCCTTATCATCTATCTCCAGTACCTTTACCTTTACCACGTCGCCCACGTTCACCACGTCCGTAACCTTCTCTGTGCGCCGGATATCCAGCCTTGAGATATGCACAAGGCCCTCTTTGCCCGGGGCTATCTCCACAAAGGCGCCGAAGTCCATCAGCCTTGTGACCCGGCCGTTATAGTAGCTGCCCGGTTCCGGGTCGTTGACGATGGTGTCCACAATGTCCATGGCCCGGCGGCACTTCTCAAGGTCAATGCCGGTGATGAACACATGGCCGTCCTCCTCCACGTCCATGGTGATCTCGCACTCGGCGCAGATCTTCTGTATGACTTTGCCGCCTGTGCCGATGACCTCTCGGATTTTGTCGACGGGTATCTGCATAGAAAGCATCTTAGGCGCATAGGGCGACAGCTCGGGCCGCACCTCTGGTATGGCCTTGAGCATTATCTCGTCTATGATATAGTTCCTGGCCTTATGGGTCTTCTCCAGGGCCTCCTTCACCATCTCAGGCAGCAGGCCGGATATCTTCAGGTCCATCTGTATGGCGGTTATGCCCTTCTTGGTGCCGCCCACCTTAAAGTCCATGTCCCCGAAGAAGTCCTCAACCCCCTGGATGTCCACCATGGTCATCCAGCGGTCCCCCTCGGTGATAAGGCCGCAGGAGATACCCGCCACAGGGGCCTTGATGGGCACGCCCGCGTCCATCAAGGCCAGGGTCGAGCCGCAGATGGAGGCCTGTGACGTTGAGCCGTTGGAGCTGAGCACCTCGGACACCAGTCGGAGGGTATAGGGGAACTCGTCCATCCCCGGCACCACTGGTACCAGAGCCCGCTCTGCGAGAGCTCCGTGGCCTATCTCACGCCGTCCCGGGCCTCGACTGGGCCGGGTCTCGCCCACGGAGTAGGAGGGGAAATTATAGTGATGGATATAGCGCTTGCTCTCCTCCTCGTCTATGCCGTCCAGAAGCTGGTTGTCCCTTATGGAGCCCAAAGTCGCCACGGTGAGCACCTGGGTTTGGCCCCTTGTGAACATACCGGAGCCGTGGGTCCTGGGCAGCAGTCCGACCTCTGCCGCCAGGGGCCGCATCTCGTCCATGCCGCGGCCGTCCACCCGCTTCTGCTCGTCTAAAAGCCAGCGGCGCACCACGTACTTCTGGGTCTTATACATGCACTCGTCTATCTTCGCCTCCTGCTCCGGGTACTCCGGGTCAAAGCGTTCGTGCACTTTCTCGTATATGGGGCGCAGCCTTGCGTCCCTTATGGTCTTGTCGTCGGTGTCCATGGCGGCGCGCACGTCGTCCTCGGCAAAGGCCTTGATGGCCTCGAACATCTCCGGCTCGGGCTCGTTGCTGGGGTACTCGAACTTCTCCTTGCCTATCTCAGCCTGTATGCCCTTTATAAACTCCAGAATATGCTGGTTCGCCTCGTGTCCGGCCATAATGCCGTTGTACATATCCTCGTCGGAGACTTCATTGGCCCCGGCCTCTATCATGGCTATACGCTCGGTGGTGGAGGCGACTGTCACCGCCATCTGGGAAAGCTTGCGCTGCTCAGCGTCGGGGTTGATGATGAACTGGCCGTCGATAAGCCCCACAGACACGCCGGATATGGGCCCGCTCCAGGGGATATCTGAAATGGTCAGGGCGATGGAGGTGCCCACCAGGGCGGCGATCTCCGGGGAACAGTCCTGGTCTACGGACATGACGGTGCAGACGATAGCAACGTCGTTGCGCATATCCTTGGGGAACAGGGGGCGTATGGGCCTGTCTATCATGCGGCATACCAGAGTGGCCTTCTCGCTGGGGCGGCCCTCCCTTTTGAGGAACGAGCCCGGTATCTTGCCCACGGAGTAGAGTTTTTCCTCGAAGTCCACTGAAAGTGGGAAGAAGTCGATGCCGTCACGGGGCTTCGCGGAGGCGGTGGCGGCCACGTGCACGACGGTGTCGCCATATCGCACCAGGCACTCACCGTTTGCAAGCTGGGCCATCTTGCCGGTCTCTATCACCAGGGGGCGCCCGGCAAAGTCGGTCTCATAGCGTTTAAAGTTCTCAAACATAATTTACCCTTTCTCCCCTTCTCTCAAATAAAGGGGCAGTTTCTTTTTGCCGCGGCCCTGTTTGACAAACAGGCCCTCCGCCGCAGCGGGGAGTCTGTTTGTAAAACAGGTGCCTGGCGGCACTTTTTTATCCCTGATATGAACGAACAACGGCGGCAAAGCCCGAGAGCCCGCCGCCGCCCCCGCTCAAAGTTCAGGACAGATGTCGCGTTCTTATTTACGGATGCCCAGTTCGGCGATGATGCTGCGGTAGCGCTCGATATCTATCTTGATGAGATAGTTCAGAAGGCTCCTGCGCTGGCCGACCATCTTCAACAGGCCCCGGCGGGAGTGGTGGTCCTTCTGGTTCGAGCGCAGGTGCTCGGTAAGGTCGTTTATACGCTTTGTGAGCACGGCAATCTGTACCTCGGGGGAGCCGGTGTCGCCCTCGTGCCGGGCGTACTTCTGGATAATTTCGGTCTTCTCTGCTTTGGTCATTTCTATCACCTTTTCTACAATTATTCGCCCCACCCACAGGCTACGGCGGCCCAGCCAATGGCTGCGGCAGGTGAAGCCGGTATCCGAGGGAAGGGTACTCATGATATTTTAGCACACTCTACCGGGTTTGTAAAGCCTGACTTTTGGGGCTTTAGAAAAATATTCTCAGGCGGTCTTTACCTCCTCCATATCCAGCCGCGCCCGCCCGTCCTTCGGGTTCAGGAGCACCAGCCGGCCGCTTAGCCAGGCGTATTCTGGCAGCCGGGACATGAGGTTTCTCAGCATACATATCAGCAGGGGGTGCAGCGCCCGGTCCTGGGGGCTGTTCATCACATAGCTGCGCCGGAGCTTCTTCTCAAGCTCCTCCCGGTGCCGCTCTATTTCCGGCAGAGCCAGCTCCAGTGGCATTTCCGAAAGGCAGAGCCAGAAGTACCAGAGGGGGAACCAGGGGCGCTTTTTATCGTCCGCGTGGCGGTTATAGTTCTCTATGCGGCCTTTTATCCACTCCCTGTCCTCCGGCGCGGCGGCACAGAGAAAGCGCAGAACTATCAAAGATGCGTCGAAGCACTCGCCCACGCCGTCGTCCTCCCAGCCGAAGCAGGTGGACCTCAGGCGCTCCAGGGTCGCGTCCCGCATAAAGACCACCCGGGGGTCCTCCGGGGCCAGCAAACACAGCACCCGCAGTATCTCCAGTTCGTACATGTTCCCGGCCAGTATCTTTGTCTTTGGTATCTGGGCCATAAGGCTTTGGAGCTTCACGCCCTGCGGGGGAATGTAGAATACCGGATACATCGCGCGGCTGCCTGTGGGCATGGCGGGGTCCGTCTCCGCCGCCTCAAGCAGCTCTCCCACGATAGCCTCACGCTCATTTTCAGCAATATTTTCACCCTTTATCATCCGATAGTTTGTCTCTATAGCGGTGCGGTATGCGCTCATAATTATTTCCTCCTTATGGGGTGCCGTATAACTGTCCTCCACTTCTCCGGCGAAGTCTTGCGCGGGTCGCTGAGATATATCTCATGGTGCCGCCTATCGCCCGCCATATCGTTCTCATAGCCGTTTTCGTCTATGTAAGCGTCCATGCGTGCCACCGGCTCCGGCTCGCTGTCATAGGACCCCAGATGGAGCATCTGCACGCATACCCCCTCGTCCAGGGCCAGCAGATACGCCTGGGAGCAGTCCAGCTTTTTCTTCTTCTCAGCGGCACTAACGGCCCAGGCGAAGTCCTCCTCCCGCACAAAATCCGGCAGCCGTATCGCCGAGGTCCAGAGGAGAGAGGACTTGTCGCTGTAGTCAAAACCCTTGACTCCCGGCTGCACCCAAAAGCCCTCAAGGGGCGGCACCACGTACTCGTAAAAGCCGGGTATTTTATAGTCTGTCTTATAGCTCATCTTAAGCGTGTAAGAGACTGCGTACAGCACCTCCAGTGCCCGCTTGTACTCGCCGCCCTCCTCGTTGGGGTCGCCCCGGCCGTCCACAGCGACGAAATTCATGGGCGGAACTGTGACTATTTCGGGCGTTTTCGGGGGCAAATAGAGCCGTTTTTGTTCCTTTTTGAAGTCAAATGGCATAAGATATTCTCCTCTAGTTTAGCCTGGCGGCGGCCAGGAATATTGCAGCCCGTAAGTACGGCTGTTCTGTGTTCCCAAAAGATAATTGAACCCCTCCTGAGACACTATTTTAAACCCGCACTTTTCATGGGTTTTCAGCGAAGCTTCATTATTTTTATGCACACAATCACAGAGCTTATATGGGCCGTCCTCCTTACGGCATCTGCCCGCGGCATTTCATGGTAGAATTCCATCGCGTTTTCTTTATTACTCTCCTGGTATATATCCATAAGCTGCCTTTGGTCAATGGCGTCAAAGACCGTTATTCTGCGCAGCATAGAGCCTCCCTTCATATTCCCAAAAGCGGCCTGAGATACTGCCCGGTATAGCTCCCCTCCACCAGGGCTACCTCTTCGGGAGTGCCCTGGGCCACTATGGTGCCGCCCCGGTTGCCCCCCTCGGGGCCCAGGTCGATGATGTGGTCGGCGGTCTTTATCAGGTCCAGGTTATGCTCTATGACCACCACGGAGTTGCCCTTGTCCACCAGCTGCTGCAATACCTCGATGAGCTTGTGCACGTCCGCGATGTGCAGGCCGGTGGTGGGCTCGTCCAGGATGTAGATGGTCTTGCCCGTGGGCCGGCGGGAGAGCTCCGTGGCCAGCTTCACCCGCTGGGCCTCGCCGCCGGAGAGGGTGGTGGCGGGCTGGCCTATCTTCACATAGCCCAGGCCCACGTCGAACAGGGTTTGGAGCTTGCGGTTCAGCTTCGGCAGGTCCCTGAAGAGGTCCAGGCCCTCCTCTACGGTCATCTCCAGCACGTCGTATATGCTCTTGCCTTTGTACTTCACCTCTAAGGTTTCCCGGTTGTACCTGTGGCCCTTGCACACCTCGCAGGGCACGTACACGTCCGGCAGAAAGTGCATCTCTATCCTTATGATGCCGTCCCCCTGGCAGGCCTCGCAGCGGCCCCCCTTTACGTTAAAGCTGAAGCGGCCCGGCCCAAAGCCCCGGAGCTTTGCCTCCTGGGTGCTGGCATAGAGGTCGCGGATGTCGTTAAACAGTCCCGTATAGGTGGCCGGGTTGGACCGAGGGGTGCGGCCGATAGGGGACTGGTCTATCTGTATCACCTTGTCCAGGTGCTCAAGGCCCCTTATCTCCTTATGGCTCCCCGCGAAGGTGTGGGCGCGGTTCAGCTCGGCCGCCAGCTTCTTATAGAGTATCTCGTTTATCAGAGAGGATTTCCCAGAGCCGGACACGCCGGTAATACACACCAACTCACCTAAAGGGAGCTTTACGTCCACGTTCCGGAGATTGTTCTGGCTGGCCCCCACTATCTCCAAAAACTTGCCGTTGCCCGAGCGGCGGGTCTCTGGTATCTCCACCTTTTTCTTGCCGCTCAGATACTGGCCTGTGATGGACTCCTTGCACTTCATGATGCCCTTTACCGGCCCGGAGTATATAACCTTCCCGCCATGCACTCCGGCCCCCGGGCCGATGTCCACGATATAGTCAGCCTCCCGCATGGTCTCCTCGTCGTGCTCCACCACTATCACCGTGTTGCCCAGGTCCCGAAGGTGCTTTAAGGTGCCCAAAAGCTTGCTGTTGTCCCGCTGGTGCAGGCCTATGCTGGGCTCGTCCAGAATATACAGTACGCCCATCAGGGACGAGCCTATCTGTGTGGCAAGGCGTATGCGCTGGCTCTCGCCGCCGGACAGGGTCCCCGAGGACCGGGACAGGGTCAGGTATTCAAGGCCTACGCTCTGTAGAAAGCCCAGCCGGGACTTTATCTCCTTCACAATGGGCGCGGCGATGAGCTTTTCCCGTTCTGTGAGCTCCAGGGCCCCCACAAACTCCAAAGCTTCTGTAACGGACTTGTCGCAGAAGTCCGCGATATTCACCCCGCCCACGGTGACAGCCAGGCTCTCCGGGGACAGGCGCTTGCCGTGGCACTCGTCGCAGGGGACGGCGCTCATATAGGTCTCTATCTCGGCCTTTATCCAGTTGGAGGAGGTCTCCTTATAGCGGCGCTCCAGGTTGTTGATGACCCCCTCGAAGGCCGCCATATAGGAGCTGCCCTTGCCGTACTCGCCCATGCGGGTGAGCTTTATCTTCTCGCCTTTCGTGCCGTAGAGCAGCACGTCCACTATCTCGCTGGGCAGGTCGCCGATAGGAGTGTCCAGGGAGAACTTATAGTGCTCGGAAAGCCCCTGCATATACATGGTGGCGATGGTGCTGCCCTCCATGGCCCAGCCGCTGGCCTTGAGCCCGCCCTTGCGTATGGAAAGCTTCTTGTCCGGGAGGATCAGAGCCGGGTCTATGCGCATGAACACCCCAAGGCCAGTGCACTTCTTGCAGGCTCCGAAGGGGTTGTTGAAGGAGAACCTCCGGGGGGTAAGCTCGTCCACGCTGACCCCATGCTCCGGGCAGGCGTAGTTCTGGGAGAAGGTGATGTCCTCGCCGTCTATGACGTTCACTATCACCATGCCACCGGTGAGCCCCGAGGCCACCTCGAGGGAGTCCGCGAGGCGGGAGCGTATATCCTCCCGCACCACTAATCGGTCTACCACTATCTCAATGTTGTGCTTTTGGTTCTTGTTGAGCTGTATGGGCTCGCTAAGGTCGTATAACAGGCCGTCGACCCGGGCACGCACGAAGCCGCCGCGTCTTGCCGCGTCGAACTCCTTCACGTGCTCGCCCTTGCGCCCCCGGACCACCGGGGCCAGCACCTGCAATCTGGTCTTCTCCGGCAGGGCCAGCACCTGGTCCACTATCTGGTCTATAGTCTGCTGCTTTATCTCCCGGCCGCAGACGGGGCAGTGGGGTATGCCTATCCTCGCGTACAAAAGCCGCAGGTAGTCGTATATCTCCGTCACCGTCCCAACGGTGGAGCGTGGGTTTTTGGAGGTGGTCTTCTGGTCGATGGAAATGGCCGGGGACAGGCCGTCTATCTTGTCCACGTCCGGCTTTTCCATCTGCCCCAAGAACATCCGGGCGTAAGAGGACAGGCTTTCAACGTACCGCCTCTGGCCCTCGGCATATATGGTGTCGAAGGCCAGTGACGACTTGCCCGAGCCGGAAAGGCCCGTCAGCACCACTAACTTGTCCCGGGGGATGGTCACGTCTATGTTTTTAAGGTTGTGCTCCCGGGCCCCGCGGACTTCTATTTTGTCAAGGCTCATTTTATCTCATCCTTCCCATAAGGAAACTCATGCTCAGCTTTCGATTGGAACTCTTTTAAGAGGCATATCCTGCCGCTTTCGTCAAAATCAATGAGGGACACGCCGTCAAAGTCCGCCTCCCCGTCATAGTCACAGCGGAAATACCACTCCGCCGCCGTCCGGCCCCCCTGGTGCAGGAAGCCCTTTATCCTCCACTCAAGCACCCGGCCCTTTTGGTGCCAGTCCTCAAACCACCGTTTTACCTGCCCTATCCCCCGGTACTCCGGGCCGTAGCATTCGCTGTATATTATCCCCGGGGCGAAGATTTCCGGCAGCCTTTTCGGCGTGTTCTCCACCCAGCACTGGAAGTATTCTCTTATCAGCGCTTCCCTCTGTCCATATTTTTCCTGTTCCATTGCCTATTCCCCTCCAAACCCGTTGAACCATGCCCGTTCCTCAAAAGCCTTCTTCTTCGGCCCCGCGCCCGGCTTACCGGCGGCCCTGCCCACCGGCAGGAAGCATACTATACGGTACTCCTCCGGCACGCCCAATATTTCCGCCAGCTTCAGGTCTATCCTGTCCTCGTCCGTGATATGCCCCTCATACCAGCAGCTCTCATACCCCAGCGCCTTTATGGCCAGCAGCATATTCTCTATCGCCGCCGAGTAGTCCTGCACGCTGTAGCACCGGTCCCTATAGGCGATTATGTCCCGGGCAAGCACCAGTATGGCGGCGGGGGCCGTCTCCGCTATGGGCGGGTCGATAACGCCCTTAAGCCTTGAGAGCAGCTCCGGGTCGTCCACGGCTATAAGGCTGGTCGTCTGCTTATTGCACCCCGAGGGCGCGGCAAGGCCAGCCGCCATTATCCGGCAGAGGTCCTCCCGTGGGACAGGAGCGTTCTCATAGGGGCCCCGGTAGCTCCTCCTTGAAAGTATCAGTTCAAGTATGTCCATGCTTATCTCCTTATATTTTATTTTGGCCGATATCCGCGAGCCTGAGACCTGCGAGCCTCCCCAGCAGCTCAAGCTCCTGTGGGCCGGGATTTACGAACCGCAAAGCGGTGCGGCACACGTCCTCAAACTCCCTGCCGCAGATCATTCTATCAGTACCCCCATGACATGACCCACAGCCCTCGCAGATATTCACATGCTCCCGGCAAAGCTCCTTCTCCCGGTCATCCAGCGGCACGTCCTCAAACCATGGAGAGCCGCTGTCGTCCGTCCAGACCGTCAGCGGGGCGAATCTGGCCTCGGCCCCTGCACCGTTTATGAGCAGATAGAATACCGGCTCATTGAGGTACGATATCCTCCAGTAGTATTGCCCGGCCCAATAGCCGCCGCACCTCTCAAAGGCCGTCCCTTCCGCGCGCAGATAAGCCAGGAGCTTCAGCACACTCTCCTGAGTATCAGCCGGAAGTGTCTCGCGGATAAGGGTTTCCGAGGAAATATACCGCCCGAGAAATTCCTTCTTCGCCCGCGCTGTATGCTCCGCGACAAAATCCCCCTTCTGCCGGGTGTACCCGTCCCGGTCGTGCTCATACTCCCTCCAGAGCCCCAGCTTTAAATGCTCATACTCCTTCGCTATGTCCGGGTGCGCGTTGAGGTAGTCCCTAAAGTACAGCTCGTCGTGGTCGCCAATAAGCCTGAGGTGCAGGTGGAACACCCTCTCCGCAAAGCCGTCGGGGGTGTAGCCCTTGTTGAAGTCCGCCCTGTTTTCGCCCCGGGACATGCAGATATATCCCGCCGCTTTCAGCGCTTCGCCGGCAGTATTCAGCGCCCCCATGTCCGGGGCCTCTATCAAGATATCTACGATGGGCTTGGCCCATATGCCCTTTATGGCCGTACTGCCCACATGGTGCAGCTCATGGCCGGGCGGGAGTATTCCGCGAAGTATCCCCGCCTCCTCCTCATACCACTCTGCCCAGCAGTCCTGATGTTCCGTAAGGAATATGGGGAACAGTTCCCAGAGCTCCTCAATGGTCATTTCACTTAACTTTTTGCCCATTATCTGTTCTCCTTATGCTCAAAGATACTTTCTGCACCGCCATTCCAGCTCCCCGGTGCGCAGCCACTCTCTCAGAGTTGCAAGCCCCTCCTCATTACGCGGGCAAGGCAGCCACAGGTGCAGATAGGGTGAACCAGCGCTCCAGGCTTTTGTCCTCCCACAGCCACTGCCCGGATACAGTCTCGTGCTCCACACGGCTTCTCCCTTTGTCATTGTCCCCTTCTCCTTCTGGGCACCGGCGCGTGTCCCGCGCCCTGTCCTTCAAGCTCCTTTATCTTGTCCCTGAGATACGCCGCGTGCTCGAACTCCAAGAGCTTCGCCGCCGCCTTCATCTCCTTCTTGTACTTCTCTATGAGCTCCTGGCGCTCGGCGGGAGTGTAGTGCTTCTTTTTCTTCTTGCCGTCCTCCTTATGGGTGGAGATCTCAAGTATCTCCGCCACGTCCTTTGTAATGGTCTTGGGCACGATGCCGTGGTCCAGGTTATACTTTTCCTGTATGGCCCGCCTACGCTCGGTCTCGGTTATGGCGTATTCCATAGAGGGGGTGACCTGGTCGGCGTACATTATCACCTGGCCCTCGGCATTCCGGGCGGCGCGGCCGATGGTCTGGATAAGGCTGCGGCCGCTTCTCAGAAAGCCCTCCTTGTCGGCGTCCAGTATGGCGACAAGGGTGACCTCCGGCAGGTCCAGGCCCTCCCTCAGAAGGTTAATGCCCACCAGCACGTCGAACTCGCCCAGGCGAAGGTCGCGTATTATCTCCATGCGCTCCACGGTGTCTATATCGTGGTGCATATATCTCACCTTTATGCCGTAATTCTCAAGATAAGTTGTAAGGTCCTCGGCCATCTTCTTTGTGAGGGTGGTCACAAGCACCCGCTCGTGCTTCTCCACCCGCAGGTTTATCTCCGAGATAAGGTCGTCTATCTGGCCGTCCGTGGGCTTCACCGTCACCTTGGGGTCCAGAAGCCCCGTGGGCCTTATGACCTGCTCCACCACCTGGGCGGATTTGTCCAGTTCCAGGTCACCGGGAGTGGCGCTGACGAAGATGGCCTGGTTTATGTGGGAGTAGAACTCGTCGAAGTTCAGGGGCCTGTTGTCATAGGCCGAGGGCAGCCGGAAACCATAGTCCACCAGCATCTGCTTGCGGGCCCGGTCCCCGCCGTACATACCCCGCACCTGGGGCAGGGTCACGTGGCTCTCGTCCACAAAGAGCAGGTAGTCCTCGGGGAAGTAGTCCAGAAGGGTGAAGGGCGCGCTGCCCGGCTCGCGGCCCGAGAGCACCCGGGAGTAGTTCTCTATCCCCTTGCAGAACCCTATCTCAGAGAGCATCTCTATGTCGTGTCTTGTGCGCTGCTCGATGCGCTGGGCCTCTATCAGCTTGCCCTCGCTCTTGAAGCGGGCCGCCTGTTTCTCCATCTCGTCATAGATATTAGCTATAGCTGTCTCCATCTTTGTGCCCGGCACGATATAGTGGGAGGCCGGGTATATGCCTATATGCTTCAGTTCCCCGGTGACCTCGCCGGTAAGGGGTATGAACTCCCTTATTCGTTCTATCTCGTCCCCGAAGAACTCCACCCGCACGGCCTTCTCGCTGGACTCGGCGGGGAAGATCTCCACCACGTCCCCGCGGACCCGGAACTTGTTGCGGATAAAGTTCACATCATTGCGCTCATACTGGAGTTCCACAAGCTTTCTTAATAGGTCGTCCCGGTTCTTCTCCATCCCAGGGCGCAGGGATATCACCATGGTCCTGTAATCTATTGGGTCCCCAAGGCTGTATATGCAGCTGACCGAGGCCACGATTATCACGTCCCGGCGCTCGGAGAGGGCGCAGGTGGCGCTGTGGCGCAGCTTGTCTATCTCGTCGTTTATGGCGCTGTCCTTCTCTATATAGGTGTCCGTCTGCACGATATACGCCTCGGGCTGGTAGTAGTCATAGTAGGACACAAAGTATTCCACCGCGTTCTCCGGGAAAAACTCCCGGAACTCCGAGCAGAGCTGGGCGGCCAGGGTCTTGTTATGGGCCAGTATCAAAGTGGGGCGGTTGAGCCTTGCTATGACGTTTGCCATTGTAAAGGTCTTGCCCGAGCCGGTGACGCCCAAAAGAGTCTGCTCCTTTATTCCTGAGCTTACCCCCTTTACCAGCCGATCTATGGCCTCCGGCTGGTCGCCTGTGGGCTGAAATTTTGATGAAAGCTTAAAATCCATTGCGTGTCCCTCCCTCTACTCTAAGCCGGCCAGGCCGGTCTTCTCCAACTGGTCCGCCAGCTCTATGGTCCCGGCCAGCTCCATGCGCCGTTCCACCAAGCTGTCCTCTGACATAGTGCGGAGCAGGCCGCTTTCGAAAAATGAGAACTGGTCCCGTTCTGTCAGTATGATGTGGTCCCTTAGCCGGACCTGTATGCACCCAAGGGCCAGCTCCAGTTGTTTGGTAGTCAGTATATCCTGCTTGGAGGGCTGCACGCTTCCGCTGATGTGGTTGTGCGCCAGCAGAAAGCTGTCCGCGTCGTAGTCTATGCACAGCCGCACCAGCCTTCGCACATAAAGGGGCACAGCGCTGACAGCGCCCTCGCAGACGATTCCCTTGTATATGGCCCGCTTGCCGCTGTCCAGCAGGAGGACCCCTACGGCCTCCGTGCGGCGGCCAAGATACATGGGCAGGAACAGCTCCACCGCCGTCTGCTTGTCCGCCACTCTTTTAACGTCGTCTGTCTGTTCCTCAAGGCGGGCCCTGGCCAGCTCCAGCGTAAGGCGGAGATAACGGGCGGCGTTCTCGCCGGCGGCCGCAGCCAGCTCCCCTTCGGGCGCAGAGGCGATGTTTCCGAGACTTCCCCAGGTCCTCCACATGGACTGGGCGGCTTTTTCGGCCTGCTCCGGGGGCATAAGGTATTCCAGGGCCGCACGGAGAAGCTGCCTGCGGCGGACCTCATCTGGGCTGGGCTTTTTCTTTTTTGAAGCCATTAGAATAGGTCTCCTCTCGTAGTCTCTCTATCATAACAAACATATGTTTCTTTGTCAAGTGCCGAAGCATATTACAGACTAAATTATAAACTGAATAAGCGGCTAAAAGCAACCGATATTTTCACCATGAAAAATATCGGTAAAAATTGCATTCTACATCTTTATTTTTCCTGGGACCTATAGTATAATGATCCATACCATGCACCATATATAAAAGGAGTTGTACCTATGAAAACCTCTGGCCCTCTCAAGAATATCCGGCGCGCGCTGGCCCTTCTGCTGTGCTGCCTGCTGATCACCGGCTGCCTTGGCCTGTCCGCTGCCGCCGATGTCGGCGAGGCCCCCGCTGAAACGGCGGAGGAAGGCGGACTGGATAACTTTGCCGAGGATACCGGCGCTGTGGATACTGACGGCGCGGCCCTTGACGCCGGTTCCTCCACTGATGATGCTGATGAGCCGCCGGAGTGCGGCAATGTTTCGGTGATCTTTGACTTCGGCGATTTCGGCACGGTGACCCAAATCGCGGTCCCCGGCATGAAGCCCGAGAGCGTCCCGGATATCCCGGAGGAATATTCCTGGCAGGGCTATGTTGTCACCGGCTGGCTCAATGAGGCCGGAGAATTTGTTGACCCGATGGAGACAGACATTAACGGCGACACCGTGTATAAGGCCCAGCTCCAGCGCAGCGTCAGCGCCCTGATGAACACCGACGAGCATAAGGCGTATATCCACGGTATCACCGACGAGATATTCAACATACAAGGAAACCTGACCAGGGCCGAGGCCGCCACCCTGTTCAGCAACCTGCTGCGCCAAAAGGATTTCGACTATTCGGCGGACTTTACGGACGTTAAACCCACCGAATGGTTTGCGGAGTCCGTGGGGAGGGTGAACGCGTTAGGAATTGCCAGCGGCCGGGAGGACGGCAAATTCTCCCCCAGGGAGAATATTACCAGGGCCGAGTTTGTGAAAATGGCTGCCGCCTGTGACAGCCTTGTGGAGGCCGAATGTCCCTTTGCCGACGTGTCGGAAACCCACTGGGCCAGAGCGTATATTGCCTCTGCCTATGCCAAGGGTTGGATCAAGGGCGACGCTGGCGGCAAGTTCCGCCCATACGATAAGATTTCCCGGGCAGAGGCCGTTATTATCCTAAATAATATGCTGGGCCGCCAGCCTGACGGGGACATAGAGAACAAGCCCGGGACCCGGAGCTTCTGCGACGTGTTCCCGGAGCACTGGGCCTATGGAAATATCATAGAAGCGGCCACCGACCATGAATTTACCGCCACCGAGGAGGGCGGCGAGCAGTGGACGGACTATACCCGATATGAGGCCACGAAGAAGCGCGGCTGGATAAGCGGCGGCGGCAAGCGCTACTATATCGGCTCCAACGGCATGGCACTGCGTGGCGCACAGACCATCGGCGGTGTGAAGTATTGGTTTGACAGGACCGGGGCCGGGGCCACGGGCTTCTTCACCGAGGGGAAATGGAAGCGATACTATAAAAACGGCGAGCTGGTGGAGGATATATCGAATCTGGGCGTGGTAAAGGGTCCGTACTATATAAAGGTATATAAGCCCGCCAACTATCTGATAATATTCGCAAAGGAGGACTCCGGGAAATATAACATCCCCGTGCGCTCCATGCTGGTTTCCTGCGGAAACCCCACACCCACCGGCGACTACTATACCCCCGCCCGCTACCGCTGGCTGGAAATGGTGGGCGGCAGCTGGGCCCAGTGGTGCACACAGATATACGACAGCTATCTGTTCCACTCGGTGCCAAACGATCTGAGGAACAACTATACCATGTGGTCCGGCGAGTACAATAACCTGGGAACTACCCGGTCGCTGGGGTGCATACGCTTGAACTGTGAGGACGCAAAGTGGATATACGATAACTGCGCCCTGGGCACCCATGTGTTTATCTCTGCCACAGAGACCTCCGGGCCCCTGAAGAAGCCCGCCGGGCTGAAGATACCCTCCTGGCATACCTGGGATCCCACGGACCCCACGGCTAAGTATATGTGCGAGCGGCGCGGCTGCCACTGAGAGAAATATATGTAAAAGGAAAAGCTCCCCATATGGGGAGCTTTTCCTGTCATATCCACTTTGAGATATCCGTCACAAAGGCGTATGGGTTTATGCGCATCTCCATGAGCCCCACGGCCAGCAGGGCACGTGCGTCTATTATGTCTCCGATAAACAGCAGCTTCCCCCCTACTACAGCCAGCTGCATAAAGGGCGAGTGGGGGCCTACGGCGGTGTCGTCCATCTGGTGGCCCACGGTTAGCCGGTGAGCTAAAGCGCCCCTGGCGCATACCGAATGGGTGGGGTGCAGGCTGCGCTCAACTCCAGGCTGTTTCCAGAACACTGTGGGCAAAAGTCCTATGCAGGGCGGGGTGGAGCCGCTGTCGAACACCCTGTGTTCCCCGCTTACGTTCTCATAGGTCAGGGCGGGCATGAGCAGCGTGCCCTTTTCCCCCACGGATTCCTGCAACGCGTCTATGACCTCCTCCGGGGTGAGCTTTGTCCCGAGAGCTTTCATGGACGAGTGCACCAGCACAGCGTCGCCCTCTTTTACTCCCAGGGCCTTCAGGTCATGGAGAAGCTGATCCTTTTCTGTCATGGGTAAACTCCTTTCCCACCGCCGGCGGCAGATATGTTATATAGTGTTGTGATCACGAAAAAATGCTAACATTTTGCTAAAACCAAAGTCAATAGCAATTTGAATTTTTTTAAAATTTTTTGGGGCTGTTCAAATCCATGGTATCCATGCTATAATATTCCAAGCGGAAATACAGATAGGAGGACACCCAATGAACAGAAAAAAGGCAAAGTACACCTTGGGCCCCGTGGGCGGGCTTGTGCTGCTGATAGTCCTGTTCCTGCTCTCCAGCCGGATAAACCTGGGCGGCGCGCCGGAGGGAGTAGACTCAGTTCCCCTGCCGGAGGGCGGTACAGCGGAACCGCTGCAGGTCTACTTCCTGGACGTGGGCCAGGGGGACAGCGAGCTCATACGCCTCCCCGGAGAGACCGGCTACTTCAATATGCTGATAGACACCGGCGAGTACAAGTATGCCGACGGGCTTACGGATTATTTAAAGGGTCTGGGCATAGAACGCCTGGACGCGCTGGTTTGCACCCACCCACACACGGACCATATGGGCTGCATGGCGCGGATAGTCCAGCGCTTTGAGATAGGGGCCATATATATGCCCCTGATGCCCGAGGACAAGGCCCCCACCACCGCCGCCTATGAGAAGCTTCTGGACGCGGTCCTGGACAAGGGGCTGACCATAAACCAGCTGCACGAGGACGCCATAATCGAGTCGCCTCCCGGCTCACAGTTCCAGGTCATGTCTCCCAGGGTGGACGCGGACTGGGAGGGGGCCAACAACTATTCGGCAGTGATACGCTTAGTGTACGGCCAGAGCTCCTTCCTGTTCACCGGCGACGCGGAGGAGGAGAGCGAGGAGATAATCCTGGAGGACGGATATATGCTGCGCTCGGACGTACTTAAATGCGGGCACCACGGCTCGTCGACCTCCACCTCCGACGAGTTTCTGGAGGCCGTTGACCCTCTTTACGCAGTCATAAGCTGTGAGGCCGGCAACCGCTACGGCCACCCACACCGGGAGACCGTAAAGAAGCTGGAGGATAAAAATATAACCACCTACCGCACGGACAGGGACGGCACAATACTGGCCGAGAGCACCGGCGGCAGCATAGACTTCACCACGGGCCTTGACTCTGTGAAGGGGAGGGAGGACTGAACTATGCCCACTGAATTTCAGCGAAACTTCGACAGGCAGGCAGAGGGCTATGACCTGGCCCGCCCGGAGTACCCGCCGGAGCTCTACAGTGATATTTTCGCCTACTGTCCTATAGACGAGAGCAGCCGGGTACTGGAGATAGGCCTTGGTACAGGGAAGGCTTCGGGGCCGGTGCTGGAGACGGGGTGCAGCCTTACGGGCCTTGAGCCGGGCGGGAACCTCGGGGACCTTGCCAAAAAGCGGCTGGGGGGATATGAGAACCTGGACCTGCGGGGGCTGACCCTTCAGGACTATGACTGCCCGGATAATGCCTTTGATCTAGTGTACGCCGCCACGGCTTTCCACTGGATACCAGAGGAGTATGGCTATAGGCGGGTATATGACCTGCTGCGCCCGGGCGGCACCTTTGCCCGCTTCGCCTATCATGCCGGGCCCGACAGGGGGCGGCGGGAGCTTACCGGGGAGGTATACGAGCTCTACCGGCGGCACATGAACGGCGGCAAGGGGGAGTACAGGCCGCTGACGCGTTCCGACAGCGGCAGGCTTCTGGCTGTCCCCCAAAAGTACGGATTTACCGATGCAAGGTTTCATCTGTACGAATTCACAAAGGACTTTACCGCCGGAGAGTATATGGGCCTTCTGCGCACCTATCCTGACCATATGTCCCTTGAGCCCCAGAGCCGCGAGGGTCTGTTTCATGGGATATACGACGCTATAGAGCGCCACGGCGGCGTGATGACCGTGTACTATACAGTGGACCTGGAGTTGGCGAGGAAGCCCGCAGGCCAATAATTTAAATCAATAAGTAAAGGAGCCAAAACCATGCTGACCGAAAAGAAAAAGGAATTTCTCCAGTTCATGCTCTCCGCGCAGGTGCTGCGCTTCGGGGAGTTTGTCACCAAGTCCGGGCGGAACACACAGTATTTTGTCAATACCGGTATGTACCGTACCGGAGCCCAGCTCTCAAGGCTTGGGGAGTATTACGCCGGAATGGTGGCTGATACCGTTGGCGGGGAGTTTGACGCAATGTTCGGGCCCGCCTATAAGGGCATACCCCTGGCGGCGGCCTGTGCCTGTGCCCTTTGGACTGGGCACCATATAGACAAGCCCTACTTTTATAACCGCAAGGAGGTAAAGGACCACGGCGAGGGCGGCAGCACCGTTGGATATAAGCCAAAGGACGGCGACCGTGTGATAATCATCGAGGACGTTATAACTGCCGGGACCGCCGTGCGGGAGAGTATGTCCCTCCTCAGGGCCTGCGGGGAGATAAGCGTACCCCATATATTCATAAGCGTGGACCGCTGCGAGGTGGGCCAGACTCCGGGCAGGACCGCCATTATGGAGGTGGAGGAGGAGTTCGGCGCAAAGGTCCACCCCATCGTCAACGTTGTGGACGTGTACGACTACCTGAGGGAAAACGGCGACCCGGCCCTCTGCAAGGCCATGGAGGGCTATATGGACCGCTACTGCATACTGCCGTAAGAATATGCCAAGATTCTTTGTTGACGACATACCCGCAGGCCGGTACATACTCTCCGGCGAAGCCGGGCGGCACGGGGCGAAGGTCCTGCGGCTGAGGCCCGGCGAAGCCGTCACCCTCTGCGACGGCAGGGGGACGGACTTCCCCTGCACCGTTCGGGAGAATATGGGGGACAGCCTCCTGCTGGACGTAGGGGCGGGGACTCCCAGCCGGGGCGAGCCCAGGACAAAAGTGACCGTCTGCCAGTGCCTGCCAAAGGGGGACAAGCTGGAGACGGTGGCGCAGAAGGCCGTGGAGCTGGGGGCGTATGAGATATGGCCCGTAGAGAGCCGGTACTGCGTCGCAAAATGGGACCAAAAGTCCCGGGAGAAGAAGCTTTCGCGCCTGCAAAGGATAGCCCTTGAGGCCGCCATGCAGAGCGGCAGGGGCGTTGTCCCGAAGGTCCTGGAGCCGGCCGGCCTGAGAAGGGCCCTTGAGACGGCCCAGAGCGCCGGAGATATACTTTTCTTTTATGAGAGGGCTGCGAGGGGACTTCGCTCCTGCCTGAGAGGCATAGGGGACAGACTGTTCCTGTTCGTCGGCCCGGAGGGAGGCTTCTCAGAGGAGGAGGCGGCCCTGGCCGGGGAACTGGGGGCAAGGATAGCGAGCCTTGGACCCAGGATACTGAGAACGGAGACCGCGCCCATAACGGCGCTTTCCGCCGTATTCTATGAGAAGGGGGACATGGAGCCGTGAGGGAGAACGTGCTCGTCACCGGGGCCTCCGGCGGCATAGGGCGGGCCATAGCCCTGGCCTTTGGGGCGAGGGACTGCAAGGTGGTCCTGCACTATAATTCTAACCGGGAGTCCGTCATTGGGACGGCAGGACTTATTGCGGACAGGGGAGGGAGCGCCGAAGTGTTCCAGGCGGATCTGACAGTAGAATCCCAGGTCGAGCAGATCTTTACCGAAGGTGAAAAGGCTTTCGGGCCGGTGACGGTGCTGGTGAATAACGCCGGTATCTCCTGGCAGGGCTTGTTTACCGACATGACCCTTTCGGACTGGCAGAGGGTGATGGACGTGAACCTTACCTCCATGTTCCTCTGCTGCCGCCGGGCCCTGGGGCCCATGATACGCAGGAAGGCCGGGTGCATAATAAATATCAGCTCCATGTGGGGCCAGCAGGGCGCGGCCTGCGAGGCGGCCTACTCAGCCTCGAAAGCCGCCGTCATCGGGCTGACCCAGGCGCTGGCCCGGGAGGAGGGGCCCTCGGGCATAAGGGTAAACTGTATCGCCCCGGGGGTGATAGACACGCCCATGAACGGACGTCTCTCCCCGGAGGATATGGAGGCGTTGAGGGACGACACTCCCCTTATGCGCATAGGCTCCCCGGAGGAGGTGGCAAAGGCGGCGGTGTTCCTCTGGGAAAACAGCTTTATCACCGGGCAGACCCTGGGGGTGAACGGTGGGTTTGTGATGTGAGCGGCCCCGGCCATAGGCCCTGCCGTCCCGCAGAAATGTCTTGACTATGGAGAGCTTTTGAGGTAAAATATAGGTAAATTCCCGAAATCGAACAGAAACAAACGGAAAGGGACGATACAGCATGACAGAGTTTGAGAGATGGCTCGCCCAGGACCTGGACGACAGGGACCTTACCGCCGAGCTGGAGTCCGTCAAGGATAAGCCCGAGGAGATAAACGACCGCTTTTACCGGGACCTGGAATTCGGCACCGGGGGTCTAAGGGGCGTTATCGGCGCGGGCACCAATCGCATGAACGTCTACACCGTGCGCAAGGCCACCCAGGGCATGGCAAACTACCTTTTAAAACACGCAGACGGCAAACCCCAGTCCGTAGCCATTGCCCACGACAGCCGGATTAAGGGCGTGGCCTTCGCACAGCAGTCCGCGGCGGTGCTGGCTGCCAACGGCATAAAGGCGTACCTCTATCCCCAGCTGATGCCCACACCGGCCCTGAGCTTCGCCGTGCGGCACCTGAAGTGCGACGCTGGCATCTGTGTCACCGCCAGCCATAACCCCGCCAAGTACAACGGCTATAAGGCCTATGGCTCCGACGGCTGCCAGGTGACGGCGGACATGGCAGACGGCATTATGAACGAGATAAACTCCCTGGACATCTTCGCGGACGTGAAGAAGCTGGATTTCCAGGAGGGCATAGACAAGGGACTTATAGAGTATATCGGCGAGGAGACCGTGGACGCGTTTATCGACAGCGTCTATGCTGAGAATCTGAAGGTGGACGCGTCAAATCTGGAGCTGGTCTATACTCCCCTCAACGGCAGCGGATTGATGTGCGTTAAGCGCATACTTGACAGGATAGGCGTGAAGGACGTGACGGTGGTTCCCGAGCAGGAGAACCCGGACGGAAACTTCCCCACCTGCCCTTACCCGAACCCGGAAATCCGGGAAGCGCTGCAGAAGGGCCTTGAACTCTGCGAAAAGGTACAGCCGGACCTGCTCCTGGCCACAGACCCCGACTGCGACCGGGTGGGCATAGCCGTGAACCAGAAGGGCGAGTATGTGCTCATGACCGGCAACGAGGTGGGCATAATGCTCCTGGACTTTATTGCCCGAGTGAAGAAGGAGCAGGGAAAGCTGCCCGCCCATCCCGTGGCCGTGACCACCATCGTCAGCACCGACATGGTGGACCCCATTGCCAAGGAGTACGGCGTGGAGCTTAGAAGGTGCCTTACCGGCTTCAAGTATATCGGCGACATTATAGCTGAGCTTGAGGAGAAGGAGGGCAGCGCCGACAGCTATCTCCTGGGCTTTGAGGAGAGCTATGGATACCTCTCCGGCGGCTATGTGCGCGATAAAGACGCTGTGGACGGCAGTATGCTCATCTGCCAGATGGCGGCCTACTATAAGGGCAAAGGTATGACACTGGTGGAGGCCATGAACGCCCTTTACGAGAAGTACGGCTACTATAAGAACGACCTGATGAACTTCGGTTTCGAGGGCGAGGACGGCATGAAAACCATGAACGGCATCATGGATAAGCTTCGCAACGACCCGCCCGCTGAGATTGCCGGTACGAAGGTAACGGGCCGCAGCGACTATAAGACCTCCCAGTCCTATGGGGACAAGGAGGGTGTGATAGACCTGCCAAAGTCCAACGTGCTGGAGTACCGCCTGGAGGACGGCTGCAAGCTTATCGTGCGCCCCTCGGGCACCGAGCCGAAGATAAAGATATACCTCTCCGGCAAGGGCGCCACCCGCGCGGACAGTGAAGCTGTCATACAGAAGATGAAGGACGCCGTGCCGGCTCTGCTGGGCATCTGAGAACGGCATATAAAAAGGGCTCTCCCGCCTGGGAGGGCTCTTTTCTTATTCCTCAACCTTTACGATATCCAGCGCAGAGTCCAGCAGCATATTGATAAGCTCGTTGCGGGAACGGTTAGTCTTTTCGGCCAGAGCGTCCAGGCGCTCGATGGTCTCGTCCTTCATGCGCACCGACACTATTTTATGCCCGTCGTCGCCCCGGCGCGGCCGCTTTTTTGTTATCTTTATCTCCTCCGGCATAGAAATCACCTCTAAGGGTTATTGTACCTTGACAGGGAGGTTTTATCTATGGTATACTTATATAGTCTTAATACACTATATATTTATAGTTAAACTTAAAGCGGAGATGAACGCGCGCATGGAAACCCTAAAAAAGCTGCTGCCTATCCTATTCATGATACTGGTCCTGCTGGCCATGGTCCTGTACGGCGGCGACGGAGGCCCAGCCTGCATTTCTTTCGGGACCTATACATAAAAAGAAACCCGCCGGGAAGCCCCGGCGGGCGTTTTCTCAATTTTCTGCGGTCAATAGCCGCTGGTCTGCTATCTGTGCCGGGGCACGTTGAAAAGGTTGGACGAGGATGCCTTATATATGGCCATCGGCCTAAAGAGGCCGATGGCTTCGTCCTCCGTCTTTTTCTTGTGGCCATAGGCCAGCCAAAACCCCAGCGCGGCAATGCCCACGATCCCCAGGAAAACTCCCAGGCAGCCGAGAAGGGTCAAAAGCATATTCATATTCGCCCAAACCTCCTTAAGGGCCAGTTTTTCTTACCGTATCCTCCTCTGCATAGCGTCCACAGAGCTGGTGGCCTTGTAATGAGCCATCTGCTCCATCACACCTATGGCCTTGTCCTCGCCCTTCCTCCTCCGGCCAAACACGAGCCAGAGTACCGCCGCGCCCGCGCCTATTACGGCGAGCACGATCAGGACGCCTAAAATAAACGAACCGATGCTAAACATACGTCTGGCCTCCTTTGACTTGTATTTTATTTATATTTTCAGCGGAATTTTCTGGGCAGGGTCGGGCGAACGGCGTTTAAAAAGGCCGTTGTCTCAAAGAGCTTGTCGTTCTTCTTTTGGTCTGCTTTCTTTCCGCCAAATGCCCAGTGCATAAGCAGCCCGCCCACGATGAAAAGAACGACAGTGCCAAGCGCCATTAAAACGAAGTATACCAAATCAGAATTCCACTCATACAACATATTCCATAGATCACTGAAGATATTCAACATATAACAGACCTCCTTAATTGTATGCAGGCGTGTTTATTTATCCTCCAACGCTTTCAACTGGCTGTCTGCTCGGCCCATTTTTGAGCCCTCCCTTTCTGTTATCTATGCTAATTATACCCTGGTTTTCCACAAAATTCAATGGCAATATTGCACAAATATTGGACCTATTTTTCAATGCTCCGGCCCACCACAGGCGCGGCCAGATACCTGTTGAAGATGGGCAGCAGGGGCCCGGTGCCGAAGGCCATAATCAGCGAGCCGATGCCTATAGCCGCCCCGCAGGCGAAGCCCGTTCCCACGCAGATAACGTCTGTCAGGATGCGCCACCAGCGGAAGGGTATCCTCGTGCGCTCGGGCACAAGATAGCTTATGCAGTCATAGGGCGCCATGCCCAGGTCGCAGGTCACGTAGAAGGAGCAGCCAATAAGCTGCATCAGGACCCCCAGCACCGTCAGCAGCACCCGTGGGATTATTCCCAGCTCTTCTGCGGGGGGCAGGACGTTCGTAAGCAGACCGCTCATAATGTCCGCAGAAAAGCCCACCAGCAGCATATTGCCTATGGTGCCTATCCCAAGCTTCGATCGGTCCACAAAGACGATGACCACCAAAAGTATGGCGTTGAATATGGCCTGCCAGAGCCCGAAGCTCAGCCCCAGCTTGGAGCTAACCCCCAGGTTCAGGGTAGAGAAGGGGTCCGAGCCCATGGCCGCGTGCATGAAGAAGCCCACCCCCATGCCCATTATTATCACGGCCAGCAGCATTATCAACGTGCGCTTTATCATGTGCCGGCCCTTAAAGCGCTCAAAAAAGCTCTCCATCGGCTCAGCCCTCCGTCTCAAAGAGTATGCCCAGGGTGTTGGGCCCACAGTGGCTGGCGATGGTGCAGCTGGCATGGGTGGCGTGTATCTCCTTAAAATCCATGGTGGAGCGTATGGTCTCCCGCACCAGGTCCTCCAGCTCTGGCTCTATGCTGGAATATGTGATGAAGATATGGTCCCTTTTTATGTTCGGGTACTGGGCCAGCTTGTCCTTAACGTAGCTCACCAGGACCTTCCGAAGGCCCCCACGATACTTTTTGCCCACGTGCATACTGCCGTCGGTATTGTCCACCTCTATGCAGGGCTTAAGGCTGAGAAGATTTGCGCTGACCGCCGCCACGGTGGAACAGCGCCCCCCTGCCCGCATAAAGTCCAGGGTGTCCAGAAGGAAGCTTGCGTGGACATTGCCCCGGTTCTGCTCCAGCCTTTTTGCTATCTCGGCGGCGGGGAGCCCGGCAGCTATCATGTCCCCGGCATCTATCACCTGTAGGGCTATGGCCGTGGACAGGTTGAAGCTGTCTATAGGGTACACCTTGCCCGGGGCCCCGGACTCCGCCAACTCCGCCGCCGCAAGAACGCAGTTCTTGTGGGCGCTGGAGATGGCCCCGCCCAGGTTCAGATGTATCACGTCGTACCCTTCCTTTACCCAGCCCTTGAAGTAGTCCACGTACTCCCCGATGTTTATGGCCGCCGTCCTGGGCAGGGCCTTGCGGTCGTAGTAGGCGGCGAATATCTGCTTTACGGTGATATCCACGTTGTCCTGATAGTCCTTTTCGTCCAGGATAATGTGGAAGGGATAATAGCTGACGTTATAGCGGGCCTTCAGCTCCTCCCCCAGGTCGCAGGTGCTGTCCGCGCTTAAAATGATTTTATTTGCCACAGTATACCTCTCTTATAATTCCAGCTCTGCCAGCTGCTTGAAATTGTCCCTTAACGCCGGGTACAGCCCGGTGTAGACCTTATAGAGCTTCTCATATTTTTCGGCGTTCTCCTTAATCGGCTCCTGGGGCGGGTTGACCTTTATGAGCCGGGCACAGGCCTCCTGCACCGAGGGGTACAGCCCCGCGCCCACTCCGGCTAAGACAGCCGCGCCCAGGGCCGGGCCCTCTTTTGACTTGACCGTCTGCACCGGGCAGTCGTACACGTCCGCCAGCATCTGCCGCCAAAGCGGCGAGGTCCCCCCACCGCCGCAGGCGAGCATCTGGCTTGCCGTTATGCCCATCTCGCGAAGGACCTCCAGGCTGTCCCTCTGGGAGTAGGCCACGCCTTCCATGACGGCCCGCAAAAGGTCGCTTCTCACGTGCATGGCCGACAGGCCGAAGAACACCCCCCGGCAGTCCGGATCCAGGTGCGGGGTGCGCTCCCCCATCAGGTATGGCAGGTAGAAAAGCTTATTGCAGCCCACCGGCGAGAGCTCCGCCTGGTGGTCCAAAAGCACGTATGGGTCGATGGAGAGACCCTGGGCCGAGACTATCTCAGAGTAGCAGAAGTTGTCCCTAAACCATTTGAGCGAAAGCCCCGCCCCCTGGGTTACGCCCATCACGTGCCAGGCCCCGGGCACCGCGCAGCAGAAGGTGTGCACCCTGCCCCTGGGGTCGATGGAGAGCTTGTCCGTGTGGGCGAACACCACGCCGGAGGTGCCAAGGGTGGTGAAGGCCATGCCGTCCGTCACCACGCCCGTGCCCACGGCCGCGGCCGCGTTGTCCCCGGCGCCGCCCACCACGGGGGTGCCCGGGCGCAGGCCGGTCATCTGCGCGGCCCCCTGGGTCACGGTCCCGGTGACCTCCGGGGACTCGTAGACCTTGCCCAGAAGCTTCGGGTCTATGTCCAGCTTTGTGAGCACCTCGTCGCTCCAGCGGCGGTTCGGCACATCCAAAAGCTGCATACCCGAGGCGTCCGACACCTCTGTGGCGAACTCCCCGGTGAGCATATAGCGCACATAGTCCTTTGGGAGAAGTATATGGGCGCATTTTTTATAAATATCCGGCTCGTTCTCTCGGACCCAGAGGAGCTTGGCGGCGGTAAAGCCCGTAAGCGCCGGGTTCGCGGTTATCTCGATGAGCCGCTCACGGCCCACCTTTTCGGTTATTTCGCCGCACTGCCTGCCGCTGCGCTGGTCGCACCAGATGATGGAGCGGCGCAGCACGTTGCCCTCCTTGCCCAACATCACAAGGCCGTGCATCTGCCCGGAGAGCCCCACGCCCTTGATATCTGCCGGATCCACCCGGCTTTTTCGTATTACCTGCTCTATAGTGGCCGCCGCAGCCCTCCACCAGTCCCCGGGCTCCTGCTCGGCCCAGCCGTTCTCCGGCTGATACAGGGGGTATTCCACCGTGGCGCTGGCAATCACACTGCACTCCCGGTCGAAAAGCACGGTCTTTGTGCCGCTGGTGCCCAGATCCACGCCTATGATATATTCCATCCGAAACATCTCCTTTATAATTCTAAGGTAAAATCCAATTATAATAATGTACCATTTTTTGAGGGATGTCAAGGCCCAGTTTGGGCTTGCGCAAAAAATATGTTTGTGCTATATTATAAAAGATGAAAGGGAAGGAGTGTAGAGCATGAAAATATATGACGCCGTAGTTATCGGCGCCGGGGTCGCGGGCTGCGCGGTGGCAAGGGAACTCTCGCGGTATAAGGGCAGCTTCCTAGTAGTGGAGCGGGCTTTGGACGTCTGCGAGGGCACCAGCAAGGCAAATTCCGCCATTATCCATGCCGGGTTCGACGCGGAGCCTGGGACGATGAAGGCGAGGATGAACGTAAAAGGGAATAAGATGATGGACAAGCTCTCTGAGGAGATGGATATCCCCTTCAAGCGCATAGGGGCCCTGGTGGTCTGTCTCAGCGAGGACGGCCTTCCGCGTTTAAGAGAGCTTTATGATAGGGGTATAGAAAACGGCGTGGGGGGCCTGTCGCTGTTAAGCGGGGACGAGGCCCGGGTCCTGGAGCCCAATCTTACCGACGAGGTCTGCGGGGCATTGCTGGCAGAGACCTCCGGCATTGTCTGCCCCTTCGAGCTGACCCTGGGCCTTGGGGAGAGCGCGGCCAAAAACGGCGTGGAGTTCCGCTTTGACACGAAGGTCGCCGGCCTTAAGCGGGAGGGCGGCTGCTGGACAGCTGCCACCGATAAGGGCGACCTCCTGGCCAGAACCGTTGTGAACGCCGCCGGGGTCTACGCCGGGGAGCTGCACAATATGGCCTGTGAAAGCAAGCTGCGCATCACCCCCCGCAAGGGCGAATACTGTCTTTTGGACAGGACTGCCGGGGGGCACGTGTCCCATACGGTGTTCCAGCTGCCCGGTAAGCTTGGCAAGGGTGTGCTTGTAAGCCCCACCGTCCACGGCAACCTTCTTGTGGGCCCCACCGCCGCCGACGTGGAGGACCCTGAGACCGCCGCCACTACCGCCGAAGGGTTAAGGGAGGTGGCGGAGAAATCCGCCTGGGCGGTGAAAAATGTGCCCATGCGGCAGGTGATAACCTCCTTTATGGGCCTTCGCGCCCACGAGGACGGCGACGACTTTATTCTGGGCGAATCGGCCGAGGGCTTCTTCGACGCGGCGGGGATAGAGTCTCCGGGCCTTACCAGCGCCCCGGCCATCGGAGAGTACCTTGCCCGGCTCATAGCGGAGAAGCTGGGATTGCCGGTCAACGATAGCTTTGACCCTATACGGAAAGGTGTGCCAAAGGTCGCGGATATGCCTACAGAGGAGCGGGCGGAGCTTATCAGGAGGGACCCCCGCTATGGCAGTATCATCTGCCGCTGTGAGGAGGTCTCCGAGGGAGAGATACTGGACGCTGTGCACGGAGTGCTGGGGGCGAAGACCCTGGACGGCGTGAAGCGCCGCACCCGGGCAGGTATGGGCCGGTGCCAGGCCGGGTTCTGCTCGCCAAGGGTCATGGAGATACTCTCCCGAGAGCTCTCCCTGGACCTGACGGATATCAGGAAGTCCGGCAAAGATTCGCAGATAGTGCTGGGCAGGACCCGGAAGGAGGGCGAATAAGTTGGAGCGTGACATAGTCATAATCGGCGGGGGCCCCGCGGGGCTGGCCGCCGCCATAGCCGCCAAGGAGGCGGGGGCCAAGGATATACTCATACTGGAGCGGGAAAAGGAGCTGGGGGGCATACTCAACCAGTGCATACACAACGGCTTCGGCCTGCATACCTTCAAAGAGGAGCTTACCGGCCCCGAGTACGCCGCAAGATATATAGTGAAGGTGAAGGAACTGGGCGTCCCTTACCTTCTGAGCACTACAGTTGTGGATTTGCAGCAGGAGGGCGGCGGGATAACCGTTACCTCCGTCAGCCGTAAAGACGGACTGCTGCAGACCCGGGCCAAGGCTGTGGTGCTGGCTATGGGCTGCCGGGAGCGTCCAAGGGGCGCCTTGAACATACCCGGTACCCGGCCGGCGGGCATATTCTCGGCGGGCACGGCCCAGCGGCTTGTGAACCTGGAGGGCTATATGCCCGGAAAGCGTGTAGTAATTCTTGGCAGCGGCGACATCGGGCTCATAATGGCAAGGCGTATGACCCTTGAGGGGGCGAAGGTGCTCTGCGTGGCGGAGCTCCAGCCCTATTCCGGCGGGCTCAAGCGCAACATCGTCCAGTGCCTTGACGACTATGGGATACCCCTGAAGCTCAGCCATACTGTCGTTGATATCCGGGGCAAGGAGCGGGTAACCGGCGTTACCATTGCCAGGGTGGGGGACGATTTAAAGCCAATCCCAGGCACCGAGGAGGACTACGACTGCGACACGCTGCTGCTCTCGGTGGGCCTCTTGCCCGAAAATGAGCTGTCCCGGGCCGTGGGAGTAGATTTGGCCCCGGTCACCGGCGGGCCTATAGTCAACGAGAGCCTTGAGACAAATATCCCCGGGGTCTTCGCCTGCGGGAACGTGCTGCACGTACACGACCTAGTGGACTACGTGTCACAGGAGGCCGCGGGGGCGGGCAGGAACGCCGCCAGGTATGTCTTGGGCGGGTGGGCCCCAAGGGGCGCGGGCATACCCCTTGTCCCGGCGGGAGCGGTGCGGTACACTGTGCCCTGCACCATAGATCCCGCCCGAAGAGACGGAGATACGGTGATCCGCTTCAGGGTGGGCAGGAACATGAGAAGGGCCCTTGTCACCCTGAAGGCCGGGGAGAAAGAGCTCATAAGAAAGAAGCGCCCGGTGATGGCCCCCGGCGAGATGGAGCAGCTGACAGTAAAAAAAGAGTGGCTTACAGGCTCTGAGGAGAACCTTACCCTGGAGGCCCGGGAGGAGGAATAACCTTGCCAATAGTCGAACTTACCTGCATAAGCTGCCCCCTGGGCTGCCCCTTAAAGGTGGAGACGGATAATGAGGGTAAAGTGCTCTCGGTCACCGGCAACACCTGCAAACGGGGCGAGGACTACGGCAGGAGAGAGGTCACCGCCCCCACGAGGACCGTCACCTCTACGGTACGGCTCAAAGGCGGCACGGGCCCGGTGGTCTCCGTGCGCACAAGGCAGGACGTGCCCAAAAGCAAGATATTCGCCGTTATGGAGGAGATACGCAGGACTGTGGTAACCGCCCCCGTGCATATCGGCGATGTGGTTATCCCCAACATAGCCGGCACCGGCGTGGACCTTATCGCCACCGCAGACAGGGAGGGGATATAATTGCTCAGGGAAAACATAACCACGCTGATGTTCGACCTGGACGGCACACTGCTGCCTATGGACCTGGAGAGCTTTACAGACACCTATTTCGGGCTACTGGCTCAAAAGGCCGCGCCCTATGGCTATGAACCAAAGACCCTTGTTGCCGCTGTCTGGAGGGGCACCAAGGCCATGATAGCAAACGACGGCGCCTGCCCCAACGACCAGCGCTTCTGGGAGACCTTCGCCGGGGAGCTTGGCGAGCAGATACTGGACCTGCGCCCGGTATTCGATAAGTTTTACGCCGAGGAGTTCAACGGCGCGAAAACAGCCACCCGGGAGAATCCTCTGGCCAAAAGGACCGTGGACGCGGCAAAAAGCGCCGGTTACACGGTGGTGCTGGCCACAAACCCCATGTTCCCCGCCGTGGCCGTAGCCACAAGGCTTGGCTGGCTGGGGCTTACGCCCGGGGACTTCTCCCTTGTGACCAGCTATGAGAACTGCTCCTACTGCAAGCCCAGCCCTTTCTACTATACCCAGATACTGGAACGTATGGGAAAGCGCCCGGAGGAGTGCCTGATGACAGGCAACGACGTGCGCGAGGACGCGCTGGCTGCGGGAAAGGCGGGGCTTTCGGCATATCTTATCACCGACTGTCTGGAGAATGCCCATAACGATGATATCAGTGCAATACCTCACGGCAGTTTTACGGACTTCATGAAATTCGCCGGGCTGGAATAAAGCCGGCCCGGGTCAGAATAATATAATTATTAACATTTAGGAGGTAACTAAAAAATGGCAGTTCTGACGCTTACAAAGGAAAATTTCGAGACGGAGGCGTTAAAATCCGACGTCCCTGTGCTGGTGGACTTCTGGGCCGAGTGGTGCGGGCCCTGCCGGATGTTCTCGCCCATAGTGGACGAGTTCGCAGAGGAGAACGAGGGCAAGGTAAAGGTGGGCAAGGTGAACGTGGACGAGCAGCCGGACCTTGCGGGCAGATACGGCGTTATGAGCATACCCACGGCCATACTGTTCAAAAACGGCGAGATAGCCTCTACCCTTGTGGGCGTGCAGCCCAAGACCGCTTTGGAGGAGCTTATCTGAGCCGTGGCGGATATCTTTGACCTGATGATAATAGGCGGCGGACCCGCCGGGTACACCGCCGCGTTATACGGGGCCCGGGCGGGGCTCACGGTGGGGCTCATGGAAAAGCTCGCCCCAGGCGGGCAGATGGGCACCACGGACATGGTGGACAACTATCCAGGCTTTCCCGAGGGGATAAACGGCTTTGAGCTTGCCATGAAGATGAAGGCCGGGGCCGAGCGCTTTGGGGCGAGGACCATCTCAGCCGAGGTCACGGGCCTGGAGCTCTCCGGGGATATCAAGACCCTGCAAACGCCCAAGGAGGTCTATAAGGCCCGGACGGTGATTCTTGCCACAGGGGCCCAGCCCCGGGAGCTGGGGCTTCCCCGCGAGCGGGAACTGAGGGGGAAGGGCGTGTCCTACTGCGCCACCTGCGACGGTATGTTCTATAGGGGCAAAACCGTGGCGGTGGTGGGCGGGGGCAATACCGCCGTGGCTGACGCGCTGTACCTTTCAAGGCTCTGCGAGAAGGTGTACGTAATACACCGCCGGGACAAGCTGCGCGCCCCACAGATACAGCAGCAAAACCTGGAGATGGCCGGGAACGTGGAGTTCGTCTGGGACAGCATTGTGAAGGAGCTGCGCTTTGAGGAGCGGCTTACGGGCCTTGTGACGGAGGATAAGAATACCGGCGAGTGCAGGGAACTCAGCTGTGCCGGGGTGTTTATCGCCGTAGGGCAGGTGCCCGAGACCGAACTGTTAAAGGGGCAGGTCCAGCTGGACGAAGCCGGCTATGTTTCGGCGGGCGAGGACTGCCGCACGAATATCCCGGGGGTATTTGCCGCCGGAGACCTTAGGGCAAAGCCCCTCAGGCAGATAGTGACCGCTGCCGCTGACGGCGCTGTGGCCGCCACCGCCGCCCAGGAGTATCTGGATAAATAGATGAAAGAAGATCCCCCCTCGGGAGGGATCTTCTTTCATGGTTACCTGTGCATATTATTGCTATTCCCCGGCAGCAGGTTAAAATTCTGCCGCGGCCTGTCGTTGGGCATATAGAAATAGACGAACTTGATGGAGAAGATGTCGCAGATTATAAAGTTATTTGCCGCCTCGTCATATAGAGTCACGAAGCTGCGGCCCACAAAATAGAGCATTCCCTGCTTGCGCATGATGCCGCCGGTGCCTATGAGGAACTCTATCACCACAAAGTTCCCGATGTTCTGTGCCAGTATCATCTGCATGGACCCGCGCATTTCCTCGGAGTCGAAGTCCTCCTGCTGGGGGTGTTCGAAATTGTCCATGGCCGCCGCGCCGTCCGCCTCGGCCATGTAGTCCGCACGGCTCATAAGCCTGCGCATGGCCGCAGAGTTTCTCCCGCATTCACGTCTCTGATTCTGATTCATACACTGCCTTCCTTTCAAAAGTAGTCATGTCTCCGCATAGCTCTCCGTGGGATTGTAAAAGCAATGGTCCCCAAGGCGTATCACGAACTGCCCCACCTGCGAGGGAAAGTTCTCCCTGCAGGTGGGCCTAAAGGGGTTGAAATACCAAAGGGCAAAGCCCAGGTTAGTAAGCCGGTTTCCAGCGATGGCCCAGTCCGCGATGTTATAATGTACGTCCGTTGGGCGCATATTGTAGATATTCTGCATATTGTACTGGCCGCCGACGGTCTCCATAACGCAGGTGAACTGCTTGGGCTGGTAGACCACCTCCCGGAGGGTCATGAGCCTGCCGTATTCGCCGTAGGTTACCTGCACCCGGTTCATCACCACGCAGGCCACGGCCTGCATCCCTGTGTCGCCCTCGCCGCCGGCCTCGCACTCGATTATCCGCGCCAGTATCTCTCTGTCAGAAAACGCCACGTCCCTTCCTCCTTATGTTTGTAATTATATATATGTAAAGGAGGGCGGGGGTATTCCGGCAAGCGGCCTCTTCCGCTTTACATTCAGCGTGCTTTCTGCTATAATCAACAGGAAAATAACCAAAAGGAGCGCTGTGACATGGGTAGCAGTTCAATTTGTGCCAAGATAGTTGACTGGGACGAATCCCTCCCCAATAAATATGTGGTGGTGTTCTCACGGTATGAGGGCAGGCTGCTGTTGAGCCGCCATAAAGACCGGGACACCTGGGAGACCCAAGGCGGGCATATAGAGCCGGGGGAGTCCCCTGAGGACGCGGCAAGGAGGGAACTCTGGGAGGAGAGCGGGGCTGAGGATTTTACTTTGGAGCCCGTGTGTATGTACTGGGCCGAGGAACGGGTGGACGGAAAGCCCGAAAGCGGCGCCTGGGGGGCCATATTCTTTGCCGATATAAAAACCCTTGGCCCCATGCCCGAAAGCGAGATGGCAGAGGCGAGAGGCTTCGACGCCCTGCCGGAGAACGTGACCTATCCCTATATCACGCCGCATATTTTCGGGCGGGTGCAGGACAGGTTCAAAGGCTAGAAGAGAAGGGGGAAAGCTATGAAAGTCAGGATACTGGTAAACCCGAACGCCGGCAAGCAGGTGGTCATGAGGGAGCTGCACAGCATATACCGGGCCTTTTCCGGCGGAGAGGACAAAAACGAGGTGGTAATGGAGCTTACCGTCAACTCCGCCCATGCTGCCGAGGCCTTGGACCGGGCCATACGTTCAGAACCCGACATCCTGGTGTGCTGCGGGGGCGACGGGACGCTGAGCGCCACGGTGGACAGGCTTTTGAGAAGCGGGGAGGATATAAGGCTTGGCTATATTCCCGCCGGGACCACAAATGATTTCGCAAATTTCCTGGGCCTGCCGAAGGAACCCGCCGAGGCCGCGGACCTTATCACGGACGGCGAGGCGAAGCCCATAGACGCCGGACGTTTCGGGGACAGGCATTTTATATACGTGGCCTCCTTCGGGGCGTTTACCCAGACCTCCTATGCCACCACCCAGAGCCTGAAAAATTCTCTAGGACACCTGGCGTATGTCATAGAGGGCATAAAGGAGCTGCCCCAGCTGAAGTCCTATACCGTGCGGGCCGAGACCGTAGAAGGCGGCATATACGAGGGGGAGTACCTTTTCGGGGCCATGAGCAACTCCACGTCCCTAGGCGGGATAATCAAGCTGGCCCCGGAGAAGGTGGACCCGGTGGACGGCAGATTCGAGCTGGCCCTGGTAAAGACCCCGAAGAACCTACACGAGCTAAACCGCATACTGCTGGCCCTGATGGGCGGACAGGTGGACGACGAGCTGATAACCTTCGTGCACACGGCGGGGGCCTCCTTTACCTGCGCGGAGCCCATGCCCTGGTCCCTGGACGGGGAGTACGTAAGCGGGGGAACAGACGTTAAGGTGGAGGTGCTGCCGGAGGCGTTAAAGCTGTTTAGGTGAGATGTCTTCGCAGTTCAAGCAAAAAGTAAGGATATGTAAAGATTTTGAAGGGCTTTGTTTACAATGTGTTCAACAACTTGGGCGGAAAATCGGGTAAAATATCGGTAGGATAAGGGGAGAGGACCATGTTCGGATATGTTCGCCCGTATAAGCCCGAGCTGCTGGTAAAGGAATACGGTCAGTATAAGGCCGTGTACTGTGAGCTCTGCCGGGTGCTGGGGAAGGAATACGGCGCTATGGCCCGGTTCGCCCTGAGCTATGACTGCGCGTTCTATGCTATGCTGGCGTTATCTGTGGGCGGCGAGCGGGTGGAGGAGCGCAGCGGGCGCTGCGTGTTCAACCCATTAAAGCCCTGTACGTACCTGCAAAGCCCAGGGGAGGCCTATAAGAAGGCGGCGGCGCTCTGCGTGCTGCTGACATATCACAAGCTTCGGGACGACTGCCTGGACGAAGGGTTCTTCTCGTCCCTTGGGAGCAGGCTGCTGCTGCCTATAGTCTCGCCCAAGGCCAGGAGGGCGGCGAAAAGGTATCCGTCTATGGCCGGGATAGTGGAGAGGACCATGGAGGAACAGAGGCAGGCCGAGAGGGAGAGCGCCGGGGTGGACCGATGCGCGGAGCCCACGGCGAGTCTGCTTCGGGAACTGTTCGGGGAGCTGGCCGGGTGTGACGGCAAGCAGCGGCCGGCGTTGGAGAGCTTCGGGTACTTTTTGGGCCGGTGGGTGTATCTGATGGACGCGGCGGACGATTTGGCGGAGGATATGCGCAGGGGAAGCTTTAACCCCTTTATCAAGCGCTTGGGGCTTGAGGGGAGGAGGGAGCTCTCCCAGGAGGAGCGCGGGGCCGCAGACAAGGCCTGCAACGAGGCTCTGAACGCCACCGCCGCAAGACTGGTGCTGGCAGTTAACCTTATCGACCTTGGGGCCTTCGGGCCCATTATAGAGAATGTGGCCCAAAAGGGCCTGGGAGAGGTCCAGCGGGAGATACTGTTCCTTCATGTAAAGGAGAAACCCCGCAGAGAGCCAAGGTAAAAGGTTGTGGGGTTCTTAGGGGCAAAGGCTCCCTCAAGTTCACTCCGTGAACTTGGTCGCCGAAGGCTGTAAATATACTTCAAAACAAAAGGGAAGGGTTAATTCAATGAACGATCCGTACAAGGTACTGGGAGTGTCCCGCACCGCCACAGACGAGGAGATAAAGGACGCGTACAGGAAGCTGGCGAAAAAGTACCACCCCGACCAGTATGCCGAGAGTCCGCTCAAAGAGCTGGCCGACGAGAAGATGAAGGAGATAAACGAGGCCTATGACGCCATAACGGCCCAGCGGCGCAGCGGCGGCAGGGGCGGATATAACGCCGGGTACGGTACGGGAGCCGGGGCAGGCGGCTCCGGTTTCAGCGATGTGCGCAGCCTTATTATGTCCGGGCGGTTTGCCGACGCGGAGCAGATACTGAACGGTGTGCCCGCCGACAGGCGCAACGCCGAGTGGTACTTTTTAAAGGGCTCAGTTCTGTACCGCCGGGGCTGGCTTGAGGAGGCCAAGGACCATTTCTCCCGGGCCTGCCAGATGGACCCCAGCAACTCGGAGTACAGCGCGGCCCTAAACCAAGCCATGAACCAGAGGGGCGGTATGTACGGCGGCTATAACCCCAACCGCGGCATGAGCAGCGACTGTAACGCCTGCGATATGTGCTCGGGGCTTTTGATGGCCGACTGCTGCTGCGAGTGCATGGGCGGCGACCTGATACGCTGCTGCTGAGGGAGGGGCGGGCCCATGAAAGGAAACACGGCGAAAACAGCCCTCTGCGGTATGGTTTCGGCTTTGTCGCTGGCGCTGATGATGTTCGAGGGGCTGGTACAGGTGGCTTCCATAGCTATGCCCGCCCTTGCCGGGTGCCTGCTGATACCTATTGTGGCCGAGGCAGGGCTCAAGTGGGCCTTTGGCTCATATGGGGCGACGGCGGCGCTGTGCCTGTTGCTGACCCCAGATAAGGAGGCGGCGCTGATATACCTGCTGTTCTTCGGGTATTATCCGGCTCTGTTCGCGGTGCTGGGCAAAATCAAAAACGCGGCTGCGCGCTGGGGGGCGAAGCTGCTTGTGTTCAACGGCGCGGCGGTGGGCGAGGCGCTGCTTGCCACATATGTGCTGGGCATACCCTGGGAGGATATACCGTTTTTGCCGATGCCCTGGGGGGCTGTGGCGCTGCTGCTAATGGCGAACGTGGTGTTTGTGCTGTATGAATTCACGCTGGCAGGGCTGATACGGGAGTATTTCCGCAGGGTGCATGGGAAACTCTCGAAATATTTTAAATAGAAGCGGCCTGTGGGGGCAGCCCCGCGGGCCTTTTTTGGGTTTTGCGACGCTTATTTTCAATAATACTTGATTTTCCGCAAAAAAAGACGTAAAATTAAGCTAAATATGTTTTTGAGAGGAACATGAGACCTATGAACGATCAGCTTTCCGAAAAGATACAGGAGAGCCGCCGGGGCTTCTCTAAGAGCCAGCGGGCCATTGCCAGGTATTTGCAGGACCACCCCGAGGAGGTGGCGTTTATGACTGCCTCCCGTCTGGGGGCGGCAGTTGGGGTCAGCGAATCCACGGTGGTCCGCTTCGCCACGGAGATCGGCTATTCCGGGTACCCGGCAATGCAGCAGGCCGTGCAGGAGATGATACGCAACAAGATGACAAGCTTCCAGCGGCTGGAGATGACCTCACGGAACATCCCCCAGGAAAAGCTGCTGGACGCGGTGCTGGGCCAGGATATAGACATCCTGCGCCGGACCCGGGAGGGTATGAACTCAGAGGAGTTTTATAGGGCGGTGGAGCATCTGGTGGAGGCTAAAAGGGTATTCGTCCTGGGGGCGGGGAGCTCGCTGGCCTTGGCGACTTTTCTGGCCCACTATATGCAGCTGGTCTTTGACAACGTGCAGCTGGTGGAGGCCACCAGCGAGGCCCAGATTTTACAGCAGATGGTGCATGTGAACAGCGAGGACGCCATTATCGCCATCAGCTTTCCCAGGTACTCCAAGAAAGCCGCAAGGGCATTGCAGTACGCCTCCAGCCAGGGCATGACCGCCATAGCCATCACCGACAGTATGGCCTCCCCTCTTGCCCAGAGCGCCTCCCATGTGCTGCTGGCAAGGAGCGATATGGTGTCCTTTGTGGATTCCCTGGTGGGTCCCTTGAGCGTTATAAACGCCCTTATCGTCACCACGGCCATCCGTAAAAAGGCCCAGGTCACAAGGGTCCTGGAGCGCATAGAGCGCATATGGGACGAGTACGGAGTATATGAGAAGGTGGAGGAGAGGAACAGCTGAAAGAGGTTATTATAGTCGGGGCCGGGGCCGCTGGGCTCATGGCCGCCGGAACGTGCATAGAGCGTGGGCTGAAGGTTCTGATGTTTGATAAGAACCAGCGGCCCGGGCGCAAGCTGAGGATAACCGGCAAGGGGCGCTGCAACGTGACGAATAACTGTACGCCCCAGGAGGTCATCGCTGCCGCCAATGGCGGCAGGTTTCTTTACAGCGCTCTTACAAGCTTCACGCCGGGGGACGCCATGGCTTTTTTCGAGGGCCTGGGCGTGCCATTAAAGACTGAGCGGGGCCGCAGGGTGTTCCCTCAGTCGGACAGGGCGGCAGACATTGCCGACGCCCTTGTGCGCTATTCAAGGGGCGCGGAGCTTTGCCGGGAGACGGTGAAAAAGGTGCTCGTTGAGGAGGGGCGCGCCGTCGGGGTGAAAACCGATAGGGGATACTATAAGGCAAAAAACGTGCTGCTGGCCTGCGGCGGGGCAAGCTATCCGGCCACCGGGTCGGACGGGTCGGGGTACAGGCTTTCGGAGGAGCTCGGGCATATCCTTGTGCCCATAAGTCCGTCCCTGGTGCCACTGGTGGAGAGAGGTGGCATATGCCAAAGGCTTATGGGCCTGTCCCTGCGCAACGTGGGGGTCAGGGTCACGGCGGCGGGCAGGAGAAAGCCGGTATATGAGGACTTCGGCGAGCTGCTGTTCACCCACTTCGGGCTCTCCGGGCCCACCATACTCAGCGCGTCGGCGCATATGCGGCCCATGTCTGCGGGGGCGTATACGGTGCATATAGACCTGAAGCCCGCACTGGACGAGGGACAGCTGGACGCGAGGATATTGCGGGACCTTGAGGAGAAGAAGAACAGGCAGTTTATAAATTCCCTTGACAGGCTGCTGCCACAGAAGCTGATACCCGTGATAGTGGAGCGCTCGGGGGTGCCCGGGGAGACAAGGTGCAATTCCGTCACCAGAGGGCAGAGGAAAAGCCTGCTGGCCGTACTAAAGGACTTTACGGTAGAGATAGAGAGCTTTCGGCCCATCGACGAGGCCATAGTCACCGCCGGGGGCGTGAGCCTTAAAGAGGTAGACCCCAAAACCATGGGCTCAAAGCTTATAGAGGGATTGTACTTTGCCGGGGAGATGCTGGACGTGGACGCGCCCACAGGGGGGTATAATTTGCAGATCGCCTTTGCCACCGGCAGGCTGGCGGGGCTGAGCATGGGAGAATAAAAATGAGTGAAAAGCTGCTTTACAAGGAGGACGTGCTGAGCATTGCCCGGGGAATAGAGTTTATAGGGCCGGACTGCTGGCTGACCTCGGGGGCGGCGCTGGTGCTGTTCGGGGTCCGGGAGAGCACACATGACGTGGACCTGATCTGCACAAAGAAACTTGCGGACCGGCTTGAAGCGGAGGGCTATCCCTTTCACAGGGACGGCCTGGACAATACCAGGATATTCGCCGTAAGCGAGTATGTGGAGGTGCTGGAGGACTGGGAGACAGAGGAAGTAGTCCAGGTGGAGGGCCTCCCCACGGCGAGCCTTTTGAGCATAAGGAAACAGAAGGCGGCCCTGGGCCGGGAGAAGGATTTGAGGGATATTGCGCTGATAGATTCTTTTTTGCAGAAGGAGGGCCGTTGATATATGGCACAGCCGATGATGCACCTGTTGATTGCGGATAATATCTATGGGGAGAAGCCCGGCTCGTTCCGTTCCTATGGGGACTTCCTGCTGGGGAGCATCGCCCCGGACGCGGTCCACATGAGGGCGGACTGTACCAAAGAGATGAAGCGCGTATCTCACTATAGGTTCACAAGTGAAAACCCCATAAGCCATTTCGACGGCTTTTTTGACGAATA
Source organism: Acutalibacter muris (assembly GCF_002201475.1). NCBI lineage: Bacteria > Bacillati > Bacillota > Clostridia > Eubacteriales > Acutalibacteraceae > Acutalibacter > Acutalibacter muris. The sequence goes on from NZ_CP021422.1 coordinate 102,810, forward strand.
CCATACGCCGGAAAATAGGGATTTTGTAATTGGCTATCTTGTGCACCTGCTGTCCGATATGATATGGTATTCTTCTGTAAGGGTACCGTTTAAGGAGAGCTTTTCGCAGGTGCCGGACCCAGATATGTCCATGAATGAGGTCTATTACGCGGACTGCGAACAGATACAGGAGCGGATGTTTTGGGACGGGAACGCGCCGCGCATAATAGACGGTATAAGGGAAGGCAAGGCGTACTCGCTGGAGGGGAGGATCGACGCAGGTAGCGTAAGGGCCTGGGGAGATAAGCTTATCCTTGAGTACGACAATAGGCGGGATATCGTTCCCCACACTAAATATATATCCGAACGGCAGGTGCGCGATTATATAACCGGCTGCACGGAAGAATGTATCAGGTATTTATGGAGAGAAGGAGCAAGGACATGATAAAGCTTGAAACGCCCCGGCTCGTCATACGCGACTATACGCCCGCCGACGAGGAGGAATACTATCAGCTGAAATCCCACGAGGGAGCCATGCTCCGGTATCAGAGCGACATTATGGTGCACAGCCGGGAGGAGTCCGATAAGGAGTTCGCCGGGGTTTTGGAGGAGGCCTTGAAGCCGGACAGGACGTTCTACTTTTTGCGGGTGGAGCTGAAGGAAAACGGCAGGCAAGTGGGCTCCGTGGGGTACACCGTTACGGACCGCACCCCGGTGGGCAAGCTGGTCCACGCCGGGTATTTCTACTTCCCGGAGTTCTGGGGGAGGGGGTACGGCACGGAAGCCTTTAGTGAGGTCCTGCACTTTGCCTTTAAGGAGGGCGGCGTGTATAGGGTCACCACCGGGTGTCTGGCTGAGAATAAGGGCTCGGAGCGGATAATGCAGAAATGTGGGCTTATTAAAGAGGCCGAGCACGTGGACTGGCAGTGGCATGAGGACAGAATGAAGACAAGGCTTGAGTATAGGCTGCTGAAGCCTGAATATGATAAAAGAAACGGATAAAAAGAGAGGGGAGGAGAAATATGTTTGCGATAGCCATAGACGGCCCGGCGGGAGCAGGGAAGTCCAGCGTGGCCAAGGCTGCGGCAAAGGAGCTGGGCTTTACCTATGTGGATACCGGGGCGATATACAGGGCCATAGCCCTCTATATGCTGGAGAAGGGGGTGGACCTTGAAGACCCGGCGGCGGTGACTGCCGAGCTGACGGGGGTGGAGGTCTCGCTGGAATATGGGGAGTTCGGCCAGCGTACCCTTTTGGGTGGGCGGAACGTGTCGGAGGAGATACGCACCCAGGAGGTGTCCATGGCGACCTCTAAGTGGGTGGCCCATATCCCGGAGGTCAGGGAATTCCTGGTGGGGATCCAGAGGGGCCTTGCCAGGAAAAGCAACGTGATAATGGACGGAAGGGATATCGGCACGGTGATACTGCCGGACGCCCAGTTAAAGGTGTTCCTGACGGCTTCGGCCGAGGAGCGGGCCAGACGGCGCACCCGGCAGCTTGAGGAGGCGGGGGAGCCCGCGGACTTTCAGCAGGTGCTTAAAGAGGTGGTCCAGCGGGATAAGCAGGACGCGGCCCAGCTGGACCTGCTGCCCGAGGACGGCGTTGTGCTGGACAGCACAGGGCTAAGCTTTCGGCAGGTGGTGGAGCGGCTTACGGCCATGGCCAGGGAGCGCATGGGGAATGAAGGGGGAGGCAAGGGGTAAATGACAAAGAAGCGCGGGGCAAGACGGAAGGACCTGCTGTACCTTATCGGGCAGTCCCTGCTGTGCCTGTTTTACTATCCGGTGTTCAGGATAAGCGTCCGGGGCCGGGAGAATATACCCAAAACCGGGCCGGTGCTGCTGTGCAGCAACCATATGGCCAAGCGGGACCCGGTGATGCTGGGTGTGGCCCAGTGGCGGCAGGTGTTGTATATGGCGAAGGAGGAGCTTTTCAGGAGCCGCTTCCTCGGAGGGCTTTTAAGGCTGCTGGGGGCTTTCCCGGTGATAAGGGGCAGCGGCGGCACGGACGCCCTGGAGAACGCCTATAAGCTTTTGGACGAGAACGGCATGGTGGGGATCTTCATCGAGGGGACCCGCTCCAAGGACGGCCTTTTGCAGCGGCCAAAGACCGGCGCGGCGCTGCTGGCCTACCGCACAAAGGCCCCTGTGGTGCCGGTGTGCATCACCACAGGGGACGGCGGACTGCCAAAGAAGTTCAAGCGGCACATCATAAATATCGGAAAACCCATACCGGCGGAGTCGCTTAATATAAAGGACGACTCCAGTCTTGAGCTGCGCCGGGCCAGCCGGACCATCATGAAGGAGATCGCGGCGCTGAGAGAGGAGACCCTCCAGGAGCTGGGACTGCCGTCCCAGGCCCAGGGGGCGGCGGGGAAGTGAGGCGATGTTATGAGGATAGAGGTTGCAAAGAGCGCGGGCTTCTGCTTCGGTGCAAAGCGCGCGGTGGATATGGTGCAGGAGCTCCTGCACAGGGGGGAGAAGGCGGCGACCCTGGGGGCGCTGCTGCATAACCCACAGCTGGTGGAGGAGCTTGAGGCAAAGGGCGTGAAGGTAGTGGACGCGCCCAGGGACACGCCCGAGGGCCATGTGCTGGTGCTGCGCTCCCATGGGGTGACCCTGGAGGTGGAGCGGGAGATAGAGCGGCTGGGGCTGCGGTTTGCGGACGCTACCTGTCCCTTTGTTAAAAAAATCCACCACTTAGCCGGGTGTTCCTCGGAAGAAAACAGGACGTTTATTTTGTTCGGCGACCCGGGGCACCCGGAGGTGAAGGGGGCCGTCAGCCACTGTAAGGGCCCATATTTTGTGTGTCGGGACCATAGTGAACTCCAAAATCTGCTAAAGGACCATGCAGAGCTCACAAACGTCCCCATAGCTGCGGCGGCCCAGACCACCTTTCATATGGGCGAGTGGGAAAAATGTTTGGAAACTCTTAAAAAGGTATGTACAAACGCCGCAGTTTTTGATACAATATGTAATGCAACAGCGAAACGGCAGAAAGAGGCGCTGGACCTTGCCGGAAAATGCGACGTGATGATTGTCATCGGCGGCAGGGACAGCTCGAATACGGCCAAGCTTGGCGATATATGCGCCAGGCAGTGTAGAACGTATCTCATTGAGAAGGCGAGCGAACTGCCCACCTTTCCCGCCGGCCTGAGCGTTGGCATAACCGCAGGGGCCTCGACCCCGGCAAGCATAATAAAGGAGGTACTAGTTACCATGGCTGAAGTCAACAGTACGGAACAGAATTTTGAGGAGATGCTTGAGGAGTCACTCAAGAGCATGAATACAGATGAAAAGGTACATGGCGTTGTAGTCGGCATCTCCCCCACCGAGGTCTATGTGGACGTGGGCCGCAAGCAGGCGGGCTTTATCCCCGCAGTGGAACTCTCTAACGATCCCACCGCCAAGCCCGAGGACATCGTGAAGATGGGCGACGAGATGGAGCTGCTCATCATGAAGACCAACGACCAGGAGGGCACCATCATGCTCTCCAAGCGCCGGGTGGACGCCATGAGGGGCTGGGATATAATCCAGACGGCCCTGGAGAACAACGAGGTTTTAGAGGGCAAGGTGATAGAGGTGGTCAAGGGCGGCGTCATCGTTCTGTGGGACGGTATGCGCGTGTTTGTGCCCGCCTCTCAGGCAACCGTCAGCCGGGGCGAGGATCTTAACGCCCTGCAGGGCCAGGAGGTGAGGTTCCGCGTTATCGAGGTGGACCGCAAGCGCCGCCGGGCTGTGGGCTCTATCCGCAGCGTCCTCAGAGAGGAGCGCAAGGCCGCCCAGGCGAAGTTCTGGGAGCAGGTGGAGGAGGGCCAGGAGTTCACCGGCAAGGTGAAGTCCCTGACAAACTTCGGTGCCTTTGTGGACCTGGGTGGAGTGGACGGCATGATCCATATCTCCGAACTCAGCTGGAACCGCGTGAAGCACCCCAGCGAGGTGGTGAAGGTGGGCGATACCGTAAACGTATACGTAAAGGGCCTTGACCGGGAGAACGGCAAGATCTCCCTGGGCTACAGGCGTCGGGAGGACAACCCCTGGGTGAAGCTGGAGCAGGAGTTCCCCGCCGGCACTGTCTGCGAGGCCAAGGTGGTCGGGATGACCGACTTCGGCGCTTTCGCCAGCGTCATACCAGGCATAGACGGCCTTATCCATATTTCCCAGATAGCGGACCACCGCATTGACAAGCCCCAGGATGTGCTGAAGGTGGGCGACGTGGTGAAGGTGAAGATCACCGATGTGGACCTGGAGCGCCACAGGGTGTCCCTCTCCATCCGCGCGGTGCTGGAGGACGAGCAGGCTGCCGCGGCGGCTGAGGAGGCTCCCGCCGACGAGGTAGTGTTCAGCACGGAGGACGAATCTTCGGAGGAGTAATTAAACGCATAATCATAACAGGGTAGTCGTGACTGCCCTGTTTTGTGCGTAATACAGGGTTCATCCTTGTGAATATAAAGTTTAAGGTCCGACCTGGAAATTTAGTCAATATAGCGAAGGGCCGGGCTATTGGAGGAAAACAAACATGAGACGAGTAAAAAAACCGGTATTCTTTGTGGTCCTTGTCCTGATTGCCGCCTTGGTATACACCTCCCTTTTCGGAGTGTATGGGCAGAACGGCGACTTCAAGGTCACCTATCTTAAAGGGGCCCAGGATATACGCTGGGGCATCGACATACGCGGCGGCGTAGAGGCCACCTTCAGCCCGGCGGAGGGGATAACCGCCACCAGCAGCGAGCTGGAGAGCGCAAAGCAGATAATCGAGACCCGTATGGTGGCACAGAACATCACGGACTATGAGCTTTATACCGACGAGGCCAATAACCGCATAATCGTGCGTTTCCCCTGGAAGTCCGACGAGACGGACTTCGACCCGGAGAAGGCCATAAACGAGCTGTCCGCCACGGCCATGCTCACCTTCCGCGAGGGCATGGAGTATGAGACCACAGAGTATGGCGAGGGGGGGCAGGAGATACACAAGACCCCTGCGGGCACCACCGCCGAGACCGTCCTCCTGGAGGGCGCGGACGTTGTAAGGGCCCAGCCCGGCGTGCAGCAGGACCAGAACACTGGCGCGACCCAGTATGTGGTCCAGCTGGAGCTGAGCGAGGAGGGCAAGGAGAAGTTCTCTGAGGCCACCGGCAGGCTCACGGGCAAGGTCATCTCCATCTGGATGGACGACGTCATGCTCTCCTATCCCACCGTGAACGAGCAGATAACCGACGGCAACGCCGTTATCTCCGGCTCCTTTACCAGCGAGGAGGCCACTACTCTTGCCGCCCAGATCCAGGCGGGCGCGCTGCCCTTCGCTTTGGAGACCTCTAACTTTAACTCCCTGGCCCCTACTCTGGGCAGCCAGGCGCTCAATGCCATGCTGATGGCGGGTGTTATCGCTTTTCTTGTTATAGCGGTGCTGATGATAGTCTGTTTCCGGCTTCCCGGCGTGGTGGCGGTCATCAGCCTTGCGGGGCAGATGGGCATATGCTTTGCGGCGGTATCCGGGTTCTTCCCCAATATGAACTCCTTTACCATGACCCTGCCCGGCATAGCGGGCCTTATCCTCTCCATAGGCATCGGCGTTGACGCAAACGTCATCACCGCAAGCCGCGTGCGCGAGGAGCTCAATAACGGCAAGACTCTGGACGGCGCTTTAAAGAACGGTTTCCAGAGCAGCTTCTGGGCCATTTTTGACGGTAATATCACCACGGCCATTGTGGCCATCATGCTGATGATGGTCTTTGGGCCCAGCAACATCCTCTCTATGATATTTGGCCAGTCCACCACCGGCTCCATCTTCTCCTTCGGCTTCACCCTGCTAGTGGGCATTATTGCCAACTTCATTATGGGCGTGTTCGCTACCCGCCTGATGACCCTGTCCCTGGCGTCCTTCAAGCCCTTTAGAAAGAGCTGGCTGTTTGGCGGGCCAAAGGAGGGCCAGGAGCCAAAACGGGATAAGCGCTTCAGCTTCTTTGGCAATCGCAGGGCCTACTACACTATCTCCGCCGTGGTCCTTGTGGCGGGGCTTATCGCCAGCCTTGTGATGGGGCCGAAGCTGGATATCCAGTTTGCAGGCGGCGCTATGATTCGCTACAATGTCGAGGGCGAGGGCTATAACAGCGAGTCTATTGCAAGCACCATCTCCGACAAGATGGGCTTGGACAGCTCAGTGTCCGTCAATAAGGACATCACCACCGGCCAGGACAGCGTGACAGTCTCCTTTGCCGGGAACAAGAGCCTGACCCCTGACCAGCAGGCCCAGGTGGCGGAGGCGCTCAGCGAGGCTTATGACCAGGCCACCTTCACTCTGCTGGAGTCTAACTCCGTTGACGCCACCATGGGCGCCAAGTTCTTCCAGAAGTGCATGGTCTGCTTTGTGCTGACGGCCGTGCTGCTGCTGGCATATATCGCACTTCGCTTCAAGAAGATCGGCGGTCTGTCGGCGGGCCTGACGGCCATAGTGGCGCTGCTGCACGACATTATCATTGCCTTCTGCATTTTCGTGATATTTGGTATGGCCATCAACGATATCTTTATCGCCGTGGTGCTGACCCTCTTGGGCTACTCGCTGAACAGCACCATAGTCATCTACGACCGGGTGCGTGAGAATAAGCGTAAGCTTGGCCCCCGGGCCGAGTTTGTGGACACCATGGACCTGAGCCTGAACCAGACTTTGGGCCGCACGGTGCTCACCTCCCTTACCACCTTCCTGGCGCTGGTGGTGGTGCTGGCGGTGGCCGGCGTGTTCTCCATAAGCACTGTGGTGTCCTTCTCCCTGCCCATGATGGTGGGCGTTGTGGCGGGCTGCTTCTCGTCACAGTTTATCGCGCCCAACCTCTTTGCGGCGTGGCAGGTACGCAAGGCTGATAAGAAATAATCCAGAATTTGACATTACAGAAATTGCCGCAGGAGCGAAGGCTCCGGCGGCAATTTTTCCGTATAAACCCGCGTGACCGGGCGAAAAATAGGACAGAAAGGAGGAGGATGAGCATGAACATTATCGATAGGATCGCACTTGCGCTGACCGTCATCGGCGGAGTGAACTGGGGCCTTGTGGGCGTGTTCCGTTTCGACCTGGTGGCATGGATATGCGGCGGGCAGACCGCCGTAATTTCCAGGATCATCTATACCCTGGTGGGCATCTCGGCTCTATGGTGCCTGGCGCTGTTATTTAGGGACTGGGACAGCGAAAAGGATATGAGCGTGGCGCACAGTGCACGGTAAAAAGAAAGGCCAGCGTTAAAGCTGGCCTTTGCCTTACATAATTATATGTGCTCCTCAAGCCAGCCGAGTACGTCCTGATAGACCTCCTCTTTGCCTATCTCGTTGAGCACCTCGTGGCGCATACCGGGATAGAGCTTCAGGCGGACGCTCTGCACCCCGGCCTCCCGCAGCCAGCCGGCCACCTGCTTTGGCCCCTCGCCATAATTCCCTACCGGGTCCTGGTCCCCAGCAAGGAGAAATATCGGCAGGCTTTTCGGCACTCTCCGGGCCCACTCCAAAGAGCTTATCTCCATCAGCCCGGTGAAAAGATCGTAGTATCCGGCGGCGGTAAAGGGGAAGTTACAGAGAGGGTCGGCCTCAAAAGCCCTGCATACCGCGTCGTCGGTGGACAGCCAGGCGGAGTCGTTTACGGGGATTTCGATGCGCTTATTATAGCCGGTGGAAGCCAGCTTGCTGATGCGCTCGCCTCTGGAGCGTGGGCCCATCAGTTTCATCTGAGCCGCCGCCACGGCCTTACCAAGAGCTACCCCCGGGTTCTTGCCCATGGTGCCGCAGATAATGCAGCCGGAAAGGCGATCTCCATAACGGGCGATAAAGGACCGGCTTAAAAAGGAGCCCATGCTGTGGCCCATAAGGAGGACAGGCAGGCCAGGGTGCCGCTCCACGGCCTGATCCATCAGGGAGTTCAGGTCCTTGACCACGCACTCCCAGCCGTTTTTATCGGCAAAATGCCCCTTTATCTGGGCGGAACGGCCATGGCCGGCATGGTCGTTCATATAGACCGCAAAGCCGTTTTCAGCCAAAAATCGGGCGAAATGGTCATACCGGCCGCTGTGCTCGGCCATTCCGTGGGCGATGACTATGACTGCCCTGGGCTCGGAGTCCTCCTCCACCCAGCTCCGGGAGAAGATCTGCCCCCAGCCGCTGGAGGCGGGGCGGAACCCTTCTTTTACTTCCATTATAGACCCTCCTTAAAATCAATTTAGAATAAATCCAGAACGTGGCAGGGCTTGCGGTAGAACACCTGCTCCAGTGGAGCGGACGGGTTGGAGACGGCTATGCCGGGGCTCAGCTCTATGCTGGAGGTGTCCCTTGCGCCGCCCAACAGGACCGACAGATCGCCAACGTCCATGGTTATGTCCGGGTCGGAGCCGGTGCGCTCCACCTGGTTTTCTGCGCCCTGGGCGAAGGTCAGGGAAAAGGTATCGTTATTCTCGGGAAGGATACCGTCGGTGACCTTTATCACGAGGCTTCCCTGGCCCTTACAGCGGCAGAGCTTTAAGAGCGCCTCCGCGTTCACCGCCCGAGCCATGCCGTTTAGCGCCGGGGAATACTTCGTGGAGGTGAGCTCCGGCAGCAGGGCGGTAAGGTCCAGATGGGCGGGGACCGAGAACTCTATGGAGTCAAAGTTGGCAAGGAAGGAGGCATACACAAAGTTCAAGAGGCCGGTAAGAGCCGTAGCGTCGGCAAAGAGCAGGGCATTGGGCAGGCTGAAGTCGGGGTAGCAAACAAGGCTGTTCCCCACCCGGCTGCAGACCATAAAGGCCCTGGGCTCACCGGAATTGCAGCGCCAGAGGAATATCCAGCGCTTTGAAGTTAGGAGCTTATCACCCTCCAGGTCCTTGTCGAAAGAATCCCGCAGGCAGGAGAAGTTAGTATCGCCGTACCTTCTGTTGTATATGTCCAATAGAGGGCTAAGGTCGTCCCCAGGGAAAAGCTGCTCTACCGTACCGCCCGCATTGGGCAGGCGCTTAAGGTCCGCAAGCTCCACCCTCCAGCGCAGGCTCTGTCCGGCGGGGGCAAAGCCGAACTGCCGGTAATAGGCGGTGCTGAAGGGATAGAGATGGGAGAGGGCATAGCCCTTATCATACATATCCCTGAGTGCCAGCTCCATGCAGGCGCGGATAGCCCCACCCCGGCGCTGGGCAGGCAGGGTGGCCACGCCCCCTACGCCGCCCATCTTTACCGTATGGCCGTCAAAGCGGGAGGTTTTGTTGTTGATGACGATGGAGCCCGCCAGCGGGCCGTCCTCTGTGAGGAACGCGCCGTAAAGGTCCTCTTTTGGGTCGTATTTATCGGTTTTTGCCTTTTCCAGCTCCTTCTCCTGCTCAAACACGCCCTCAAAGGCCACGGCCATTACCCGTCGGGCCTGCCAGTATTCAGAGGGCTCCAGCTTCCTTGCAAACATAGTATTTTCTCCTTAGTGAAATATTTATACATTAAATCTGAACAACACAATGTCGCCGTCGCGCATGACGTACTCCTTGCCCTCTGAGCGCAAAAGCCCCTTATCCTTGGCAGCGGCCATGGTTCCGCACTCCATCAGCTCGTCAAAGCCGATGACCTCGGCCCGGATGAAGCCCCGTTCAAAGTCCGTGTGTATCCTCCCCGCCGCCTGAGGGGCTCGGGTGCCCTTCTTGATGGTCCAGGCCCGGCACTCGTCCTTACCCGCCGTCAGGAAGGAGATGAGCCCCAGCAGGGAATAGCAGGCCGTAATCAGCCGGTCCAGGCCCGACTCCGTAAGGCCCATGTCCGCTAAAAACAGCTCCTTCTCCTCGGGGGCAAGCTCTGATATCTCCGCCTCTGTCTGGGCGCAGATGGGCAGCACGGCGGCGTGCTCCCGCTCGGCAGCCTCCTGCACCGCACGGAAGAATCTGTTTCCCTCTACGCCGCTTTTAAAGTCCTCCTCAGAGAGGTTTGCGGCGAAGATTATGGGCTTGTTGGTAAGCAGGGACACCGAACTCAGCAGCTCCGCCTCCTCCTCGTCACATTCCACGCTGCGGGCGGACTGGCCCGACTCTAGGGCCGCCCGGACCCGCTCGAAGAAGTCCAGCTCCCCCTGATACTTCTTATCGGCCTTTAAAAGCTTTCTGGTCTTGTCAAGGCGCCGGTCCAGCACCTCAAGGTCGGAGAGTATCAGCTCAAGGTCAATGGTCTCTATGTCTCTTTGGGGGTCAATGCTCCCCTCCACGTGGACGATGTCCCCGTCCTCAAAGCAGCGCACCACGTGCACCACCGCGTCCACCTCCCGAATATTCGAGAGGAACTTGTTCCCAAGCCCCTCGCCCTTGGAGGCTCCACGCACCAGCCCCGCGATGTCCACGAACTCTATAGTGGCCGGGGTGAACTTATTTGGCTCGTACATATCCCGCAGCTTTTCCAGTCTCTTGTCCGGCACGGCGACCATGCCCACGTTGGGCTCGATGGTGCAGAAGGGATAGTTTGCGGACTGGGCCCCAGCGTTAGTGATGGCGTTAAAAAGCGTGCTCTTGCCCACATTGGGCAGGCCGACGATTCCTAGTTTCATATTTCCCAAAACCTCTTTCATAAAAACTCACCCTAAGTATACCACAAAGCCGCCGCCTTTTCAATCGTATTCCGAAAAAGAAAGAGCCGCGCAGCTCATAGAGCTGCGCGGCCCGAACTATTCAGCTTTAAGTATTTGCTCGCCTTAATGAAGGTTACGGATTCGCGGCGTTAGCAACAGCGGTGAAGGTGAAGGAAATGGTAGCGCCGAAGGTGTCGCCCTCAGTCCAGGCAGTGGCGGGGGCATCTTGAGCAGAGCCATCAAACTGGAAGAGATAGACAGGCTTTGCACCGCCTGTGGCATCAATCTGAGTATCAGTCAGAGCCTTGCCGGCTTCAGTCTTGGCATCGGACAGCTTAGTGGTAGCAGGAGAGGCCAAGGTAGTCTCGGTCCCCGCACCAGCCACATAGTTGAAGTTAATGATGGCTTCCTTCGGAAGCTCTGTGCCGCTAGTGGTAAGAGTGTCCACCAGTTTAGCTTCCTCAGAGTTCTCATAAGCATAAATTGTGCCGCCTACAGAAAGCTTGAAAGCGCTCAGGTTCTCGATCTTCTGTATAGGGCTGACGATCTGGCTCTTGCTGGTGTCAGTGATGTTGAGATCTGTGTTGGCAACGTCCAGACGATAGGGGTTGACTACGAAGCCAACAGCCTCGGGAACCTTGACCTTGATGGTGGCTGCCTGAGTGGCTGAACCGACTTCGATCTCGTAGACTCCCTCGCCCTCAAGGTCAACCTGACCAGAGGTGGCGAAAGCAGTCAGGCCCATGGACAGGACCATTGCGCCAGCCATAACGGCTGACAGAACTTTCTTGAATGTCATGATGAACATCCTCCTAAATTAAATTTATTACTATTGGGATTACCCCACAATAGCCTGAATCAGTTAGAGGCGGAGCTTGAGGACTTCGCGTACTGCGCGCCCACATGAAGGTTCATGGTGACCGATATCTGGGAGTGCAGGGTCTTGTGGTCGTCCTCAACGGTGGTGAAGAACAGTACGGCGCTGTGGTCGCCGTCGGGCAGGGCTGTATTAAGCTCTATCTTGTCAAGGGCCTGGCCGGGCTTCAAAAGGCCGGAAAGGAAAAGCTGCTCGTCAATGTTGCTGCCGTTATACATATCAAAGTACATATCGTATGTATTCTCCGGGGCGTTGGCAAGGTAACACTTGAAATCCTTGCCGTTGACGCTGTAAGCGTCCGCTTCATACTCAAGGACCATGCTGCCCTTTGCCACCTTGGCGGCCATGTCGTCCAGGGCCTTCTGCAAGGCGTTCTCGTCCCGGACCACCGTCGTGCCCTCGGCATAGCCGAGCTCCGGCGCGTCCCCACCGTCCTCTGTTGGCTGTTCCTGATTAAGGAAGTGGAACGCCAGCGCGCCGCCCGCGGCCACCAGGACGATTATCACCAGGACCAGGAGTAGAATGATCCGTTTTTGATTATTAGCTGTTTTTGTTTCTTCTGCCATTCAGAAATTATCCTCCTAAGATATTGGGGCGTAACCTCTAGGGGTTACTTGCAAGAAGCGCCAGCTGGCGCTTCTTGCAAGTAACCTCTAGGGGTTACTTGCAAGAAGCGCCAGCTGGCGCTTCTTTAATTCTTACACTAATTACTTCGGCGGGAAATGAGAAAAAATAAGATGTGTTTCCAGTTTTTTTAAAATTTTTTTCTTTTAGAGGTCTAAGTCCCAAAATCCGGAAACTCCAGGGCCATAAGCCAGCAGTCCACCCTTTTGCCGTCGTGCAGTTCGTGGGCGGGCAGCAGCTTCACTTTTTTAAACCCGCAGGCCTCATAGCAGCGTATGGCCCGGGGGTTATCGGCGTGGGGGTCAAGGACGACGGCCTGTGCGCCGCGGGCCTCCCTTAGGTAGCCGCAGATAAGCTTAATAAACCGGCGGCCTATGCCCTTTCCCCAGAGCTCCGGCTCGCCGATGAACTGGTCTATGCCGAAGGTCTTAAGGTCCCGGCGGTCATAGCCGTACTCGGTAAAGCCCTCGCTGTCTAAGGGGTAGAACTGGAGATAGCCTATATCCCGCCCGCCGTATTGTACTATGCACCGGGTGGTGGGGTCGGCGTCCTCGTAGAACTCCTCCCGTATGCGCCCGGGGGTGAATACCTCGTGGGAGCCCTCCCAGTATTCCAGCACACGGGGGTCTTTAAGCCAGCGAAGGAGCAGGGGCGCGTCGGACGGCTCTAATAAGCGCAGGGTGACCATATTATATTTCCGTAAACTGCATAAGAAAGCCGTGGGGCAAAAGCTTTCCTATGAGGCGGTAGAGCTTATAGAAGAAGCTGTTGGTATAGACCAGCTTGCCGCGCTTTGCGGCCTTTAGGGAGCGGGCGGCCACCTCCGGGGCGCTGACCCGGGGCAGCTTGTCTATAAGCCGTGAGCGGCCCTCGGGGACGTTTGCCACCCTCCAGAACTCGGTGTCCATTGGGCCCGGGCACACGGCCAGCACCTTTATGCCCCGGGGCCGCAGCTCGTCATGCAGGGCCTTTGACAGGGAGAGCACGAAGGACTTTGTGGCGGCATAGACGGACATACGGGGGGTGGGGGCAAAGGCCGCGATGGAGGAGACGTTTATGATAAGGCTGTCGTCCAGCATATAGGGCAGGCAAAGACGGGTCATCCCCATAAGGGCCCGGCAGTTAAGGTCCACCATGTCCGTCTGGGCCCGGCGGTTGGAGGAGAAGAAGTCCTCACACTTGCCAAAACCCGCGTTGTTTATAAGCACCTTTATCTCCGGGGTATTCTCTTTAAGAAGCTGCTCGAAGATGTCCAGGCTCTCCTCCTCTGAGAGGTCCAGGGAGATGGCGGCGATGGTCTTGTCCGGGTGCTCCCCGGCAATCTCCTTTAAAAGCTCCTTGCGCCGTGCTATGAGCCAGAACGCGTCCACGCTGGGATACTCCGCGATCACCGCGTTTATATACTCCCTCCCAAGGCCGCCGGAGGCCCCGGTTATCACTGCTGTTACCATTGCTGTCTCTCCTTTCATGGACCGCTTTTGTACTAATATATAAATTGTACGACATCCCGGGCCCGCCGTCAAGTAGAAGAATGGGGAAGAATATTTACAAATATATCTTTCTTTTGGGGGCAAAGCTGTGATATAATAGAAAAAACAACGTAAAAATGCAGAGAGGATGTTTTAATTTTGAAAAAAACCATGTGTTTTATAGCGGCCCTGCTTCTCATAGCGGCCCTGCCCATAGGGGCGCAGGCCGAGGCCTGGACCGGGGTGGACTTTACCCTCGAGGCCCCGGAGAACCTTTACCAGCTGGGGCCGAGCCTTGAGGAGACCGACCCCGCCTGGGCCCTGGCCGGAATCGGGGACGCGGCGGGCAAGCTGGAGGAGTACAGGGAAATGGGGGTGCTGGTGAACTTCCTTTCAGAGGACGGCGCCACGGATATCTCCGTCATGAGGAAGGAGTCCGAGGAGGGCCAGCGGATATTCGACCTGCGGCTTATGGAGGAGGGCGACAAGGCCAAGTTTCTGGACGGCCTTGCCAAGGCCGGGGACGAGAACGTGACCATAGACAAGGGCTGGTTTGAGAATAAGGCGGGGCTTTTATTCTATCGGATAAAGATAGACGTGGCCGGAGAGCAGGAGATGCACGAGCTCATATACGGCACCATCATGAACGGCTACTCGCTGAACCTTGACATACACACCATAGACGCGGCCATGACCCCGGAGCAGGAGGAGCTGGTGCGGCAGATGGCCGACTCCATGGTGTTCACCAACATTTTGGAGAAGCCGCCGGAGGACTACAGCAAGGCCGTCAACACTCTGCTTTTGATGGTGCTGATGCTGGCGGCGGTGGCCGGGCCTCTTATCTATGTGCCTATCAAGAGCAAGCGGGACAAGAAGAAAAAGGCGAAGCTTGCCGAGCAGCTCTCGGAGTTCCACAAGGTAAACGGCAGGGATACCGCCCACGGCGAGGCCGCCTTTATCAACGAAACCGACTGCACCAGGGAGGCAATACGGCGCTTCAGCTTCTATCAAGCCTATGTGAAGAATGTGGGCGAGGTGGTCTTCGGGGCGCTGCTGTGCGTGGTGACCGTCTGCGCCGCGTTCCTGATAGACTCGGTCTGGTGGATAAAGCTGGCGGCGGTGGCCGTGACGGTGTACTATGCCTATAAACTCATAGGTATGCAGGGGGCCGTTGAGAAGATACAGATAAAGGTCCACAGCCAGGGCACCAGCCAGACTGCCCACTATACCTTCTATCCCGACGTGTTCCGGGTGTCGGGGATACAGTCCGCCAACGTGGTGCCCTATTTCCAGATAATGGACGTCAGAAAATGCGGCCAGTACCTCTATCTGTACTATGGCCCCGACAACGCCTACCTGGTGGACACTTACGGCTTCAAGCTGGGCGAGAGCGGGGAATTTGAAAAGTTTATCCGGGGAAAGATGCAGAAGCAATAAATTTTCCCGGGGCCTTTGCGACTTTACTATAGGAGAGCCTTCCTATTATATAAAGGAGCTGAGACAGATGAAAAAGCTGGGATTTTACGCGGTGATAGTTACAGCCCTGGTGTTTGCCCTATGGTTCTGCACAAAGGACGGCATGAAACCCGACGAGGCGGCGGCCCCGCCAGTGGATTCGGTGGGAGCGGTGCTGCTGGAGAGCCGGTCCATGGGCCGCAGGGTGCGGGTGGAGGACCCGGAGGACATTGGGCGGCTGAGCGAAACCTTGAGCACCCTGTCCGAGGAAAACGGCGTTATGGTGGACCTTAACGAGGACTTTCCCGAGCATATGCGGGACTGGACCCTCGAGTGGCTTTCCCGCGAGGGGGAGAGCCAGGCCCTGGTGGAAATAAGCCGCGTGGGCACGGTGTTCCGGGGGGACCAGTGCTTCAACCTCCTGGGCGGGGAGATCTTTAATATGGACTACCTCCGGGGGCTTTTGCTGGGGCTGCCGGAGGACAGCGGAGGGAAGTAATAATACTGAAGGAAAGGAAGATAGAAATGGAGAAAAAATCACCCATCGGCATTATAGGAGCAATGGAGGTGGAGGTCAACAGCATAATAGCAAAGCTGAGCGGGGAGGAGAGCGATTCTATAGCGGGGCTGCTGTTCCACAGAGGTGAGCTTGAGGGCGTCCCGGTGGTGGTGGCCGAGTGCGGGCCCGGAAAGGTAAACTCGGCAGTCTGCGCCCAGATAATGATACTGAAGTATAGCCCAAGGCTCATAATAAACACCGGGGTGGCAGGGGGCGTGGGCGTGAAGATAGGAGATCTGGTGGCCGCCGAGTGCTGCGTGCAGCATGACTTTGACACTACCGCCATGGGTGACCCTCTGGGTACGCTGTTCCTCCGGCGGGGCGGTGACAGCGAGGATATCCTTAAGCTGCCCTGCGACAGCGGGGCCAGGGAGGTGCTCCTTGAGGAGGCCCGGAGCATATACGGCGGGGCCCATGCCGGCGTTATCGCCACAGGGGATATTTTCGTGGCGGACAAGGAGAAGAACCGCTGGCTGGGGGAGAAGTTCGGAGCCAGGGCCGTGGAGATGGAGGGCGGCAGTATTGCCCAGGTGTGTTATATGAACAAGGTCCCCTGCGCGGTGCTGAGGGCCATCTCCGACAGCGCCAACGATGACTCGCCGGTAGACTTTCCCTCCTTTGCCAAGGAGACGGCTGAGAAGAGCGCGGAGCTCCTTATAAGAGCGGTGCGGAAGCTCTGAGCGAGGGTAGGGCATTATGAGAGAGATGGAACAGATGGCCCTGTCATACCTGGGGCGGAATCCTATACTCTGTATGGACATGGTGGAGGCCCTGCGCCGGGGGGACGGCGTGGTAAGTGCCGTGCGCACGGACGGGGTGCTGATAAGCATACCCAGAAGCGGAGCGTACCTGCTGGCGGCGGGGGATACGGCGGCAGCCGAGGCCCTGGGAGGACTTATCCGGGGAGCCAGACAGCTGGCGGTGCATGACAAAGATAACGCCCAGCTCCTGAGGGACGAGCTGGGCTTCACAGCCCTGATGGAGTGCCGTGCGGCGGCATACGTGAACCCGTTTCCGCCGGGGAGCAGAGGCTTTGACCTGCTACAGGTGAAGCCCCTGGGACCGGAGCAGGAGGAGGCGCTTATGGAGAGCTTCCCCGGGGAATTTGATCGGGACGAGCTTAGAGAACGGCTCGCGGCCCGGGCGGTCTACGGAGTCCTCCATCGGAGGGAGCCCGAGGGCATAGTGGGCGTCTACCCGGAGGGAGGCGTCGGAATGCTGGCAGTGCGGCAGGATTTAGGGGAGCAGGCGGCAATGGAGCTGCTGGGAGGCCTTGTGGCCTATATTACCGGCTGGTGCCTTGATAAGTGCCTTGCGCCATTTGTACATATCCCGGTGGAGGACGGACTGCTGCTTTCGGTTTATGAACAGGCGGGGTACACGGTCTGCGAGAAGAATATGTACTGGCTGGGCTAAGCGAGGCCGGTCAAGCCGACTTCGCATAGCGAAGGCCAAGAGTTTGCTTTGCAAACTCTTGGCCTTCTACGCTTGCTAGGGGTTTGGGGACGAGAAGTCCCCAAGGTCTGTTGCCGTTGACTTGGCTGCAAGCCAAGTCGGCCAAAAAGTAAAAAAGCCCGAAGAATATGTAGCACTTTTTCAAAGAAAAAGTGCTATTTCTCTGCTTGACAAAACGAACGACCGATAGTATAATAAACGAACTAACGAATGTTAGCAGAAAGGGGTCAGATATGGATACCAAAGAAAAAATCGTATGGGAGGCCCTGAAGCTATTCTCCACCCGGGGCTATGGGGCAGTGTCCGTACGGGACATCGCCGCCGCAGTGGGTATCAGGGAGAGCTCGCTATACAACCATTTTCCCAATAAGCGCGCGATATTCGACGGTATTGTGGATATCTGCTGGGCTAAAGCGGAAGAATACTATCATTCTCACGGACTTCCCTTTTCAAGCAAAGATGACCTGTCCGTGTTCCAAGGTGGCGGCCAGGAGCTGGAGGAGACCGTGCTGGAGGTGTTTCGGTTCTTCTTTGAGGATCCGTGGAACACACGGTTTAGAAGGCTGCTCACCGTCTGCCAGTTCGACGACAGCCGCTCCGGCGAGCTTTATAGGCGGCTTTACTGCCAGTATCCTGTGGAGGTCCAGGAAAAAATATTCACCGGTCTCATGGAAAGGGGCATTTTCAGGACCGGGGACCCTAGGGTGCTGGCGGAGCAGTTCTATGGCGGGGTATTCCTGCTGCTTTCGGCCGGGGAGAGCTGGGAGGAGGTCCGACCTAAAATCACTGCCCAGGTGCGGCAGTTTATAGGAGACCATAAAACCTATAAATAAACAGAAAGCCGCGCGTTTTGCGCGGCAGGGAGGTCAAGAATGAACACAATAATTATTTACAGATCAAAAACAGGCTTCACTAAAAAGTACGCCTTATGGCTGAAGGAGGACCTTGCCTGTGACTGTGTGCCCTATGAGGAGAGGGGAACAGTAGACTTCGAGAAGTACCAGACTATAGCTTTCGGCAGCGGATGCTACATCGGAAAGATAAATAAGCTTTCATGGCTGAAAAAGCAGCTGCCAAGGCTTCGGGGAAAGAAAATAGCGGTGTTTTTCACCGGGGCTATGGAGCCCGACGCCCCGGACGTGCGGCGTTTGGAGCGAGAGAACTTCACCCCGGGAGAGCTGGAGCGCATAAGGCCCTTTTACCTCCAGGGCGGGCTGAACTATGCCGCCATGAACCCCATAGACAGGTTCCTGATGGCGGGCTTCCACAAAATGCTCAGGGCCCACGCGGACTCGGCGAAAGAAAGGGTCATGCTCCAGAACCTCCAGGAGTCCTTTGACAAGACCGACAGGGAGAGCCTGAGGCCTCTTGAGGAGTATTTAAAACAGTAATAACACTTTAATAGTACCGCAGCACCGCTATGACCCTGCCCAAAAGGGACACATGGTCGGAGTAGATGGGCTCAAAGTCCGGGTTCTCGGGCTGCAGGCGCACACCGCCCGGCTCCCGGTACAGGCGCTTTACAGTGGCCTCGTCGTCTATCATGGCCACAACTATCTCCCCGTCATCTGCCGTGGGGGTGCGCTCCACTATGACGTAATCGCCGTCAAGGATCCCCGCGTCCCGCATACTGAGCCCCACCACGTGCAGGGCGAACAGTTCCTTACCGCTCTTCTGGGGGAAGGGCACATAGCCCTCTATGTCCTCTATAGCCAGTATGGGCATACCCGCCGTGACCCGGCCCAGGATGGGCACCTGGGCGGCAGGCTCCGCCCCCTCGATACGAATGGAGCGGTTGAGCCCGGCGTCCCGGGTGATATAGCCCAGGCGCTCCAGGGTCTTTAGGTGGGCGTGCACCGTGGAGGTGGAGCGAAGGCCCGTGGCGTTGCATATCTCCCGGACCGTGGGCGGGACCCCGCCGGGCATGGTTTTAACGAGATAGTCGTACACCTTTTGCTGGCTTTTCGTTAAGCCGTCCATTAGGCAGCCTCCTTTGCACGTCTTTTCAAATATATAAATCTGTTTGGAGAAAGCCGGCGCTTTTGCAAAGCGAAAGAGAAACGCTTCGCGCTTCAGAACTTCTCCGAAGGAATGCTTTGCGTATATTATAACATGGTTTATCTGAAAATGCAAAACGAATGTTTGGATTTTTTTATTTAAAATTCACCCGGAAATTCTTTAAGGATTATTCACAGCTCTTTAACAACTCCTTGTCCGCCGGAGAGTATAATAAGCTTGTAAGAAAGAGGTACCGAATATCTCTTTCTGTACATGTTCTACCCTCCTCAATAATACCCCTCAAGCAAAAAGGAAGGGCCGGCTTATGCCGGCCCTTCCTGCCTTTTTTCGCTGGCCGTATAAACCCGCTGCTTTCAGGCTAAAATACTGTTACAGAACGGCTGACACGGTGTGTTGACCGTCCAGATTACCACTGAAAGGAAGCGAATTTATGAACGGCAAACGCTTTTCGGAAAATAAGGCAAGGCGCAACGGCTTCTACCTGGCGCTGGCTGTGTGCCTGGTGGCGGTGGGCATAGCGGCCTGGAGCACCTTTGACGCGGTGCAGGGCTACATCTCCGCCACAGAGGAGCTGGAGAGCAGCAGTGCTTCCAGCAGGAGCGACGACCCCCAGGCACAGAAGTCACCGGCTCCAAGTCCACAGCCCTCCGCGGGGGCGGCAAAGCCCTCTGCGGCGCCTACAGCCACGCCCAAGCCAAAGCCCACCTATGTGCCAAAACCCAGCGACCCTCCGGCAGCGGAGAGCCCTGAGCCCGCAGATACTGAACCCGAGGAGCCCCAGGTCCCGGCAAACGCCCCTATGTATGAGATAAGCGGCGAAATGATCTGCCCTGTGAGCGGCGAGACCATACAGAAGGCCTACAGCGCCGGGGCCCCGGTGTACTCCGAGACCATGAAGGACTGGCGCGTACACGCGGGCGCGGACTTTGGGGCCCAGAGCGGCGAGCAGGTGCTGGCCTGCGGCAACGGCATTGTAAAGGAGACCTACACCGACAGTATGCTGGGTAATGTGGTGGTCATTGAGCACGGGGACTATATTTTCTCCTACTGCGGCCTTGGGGAAAACTTCCTTGTGAAGCCTGACGACGTTGTGACCATGGGACAGGCCATAGGCACGGTGACCGCCGTGCCCGGCGAGTCGGCGGACCAGCCCCACCTGCACCTGGAGGTCAGGAAGGATTCGGCCTATCTGGACCCACAGTCGGTTATTGAGGGCAAGGACTGATAAACTTAATGCTGTAAACCCCGGAACCCTCCGGGGTTTGCTTTTTTGAGGGCTAAAAGTGAGTGAGGTATATTGCGCGCGGCTTGGCAGTGTCATTAATGGATGCCAAATATAACATAGGCACCGGAAAATTATTCGGAGAAATGTTGGACAATCCTGGCTTTGCCGCGTATACTGGTATAGGGAGCCGGATTGCGAAACCAGTGCGGAACAAGTCCGAAACATTGGTTTCCTTCTTGACAGAAAGCCCTAATTGTGTTATATTGAGATAATAATAAAGTTGAGACTTCTGGGCACTGGGGGAGTGATCATTTGGAAAAGATAATGATAATCGATGACAGCCCGGTGCAGGCCGCGCATCTGAAGAACATACTGGAGAGCGACTATCAGATCACCACAGTACAGGAACCACAGATGGGGCTTAGCTACGCCAGGGAGCAGGACTTTTCGCTCATACTGCTGGATGTGGTCATGCCCGGCATGGACGGCTTCGTGCTGCTGAAAAAGCTCCAGGAGGAGGTTGCCACCAGGCATATCCCGGTAATACTCATAACCGCGCTCTCAGATATCGAGAACGAGCAGCGGGGCCTGACCCTGGGGGCAGTGGACTATATATATAAGCCTTTCCACCCGATGATAGTTAAGGCCAGGGTAAACACCCACATAAAGCTCTATCAGTACCGCAAGCAGGTGGAGTACCAGTCCATGACCGACCAGCTCACGGGCATAGCCAATAGGCGGCGGTATGAGCGCGTCAGCGAACAGAAATGGCAGGAGGCCATCAGGCTCCGGGTGCCCTTTTCCATCTGCATGATGGATATAGACCACTTTAAAAAGTACAACGATACCTTTGGCCATCCGGCCGGCGATACGGTGATCACCGCCGTGTCCGCCACGGCGGGCAGGTATCTCCGCAGGAACACGGACTTCCTTGCCAGGTATGGCGGTGAGGAGTTTGTGGTGTTTATGATGGGGGACAGCTCCAGACAAGCTTTCGAGCAGATGTGCCGCGTGCGTCGGGCTGTGGAGGAGCTGCATATACCCCACTCAGGTTCGGTTTCAGAGTGGGTTACCATCAGTGCGGGCGGGACAACCGTACTGCCGAAACGGGGAGATTCCTTTGACACCTTTTTAAAGATAGCGGACACCATGCTGTATGACGCCAAGCGGTTCGGACGCAACCGGGTGGTTTGGAATGACGAGAATATGCGGCAATTTTCCGAATGAGGTCCGTATGGCGGGTGAAGGACTATAATAAACGCCTGTGCTTTTCGAGGGCACAGGCGTTTTTGCGCTCTATAATGCGTTTAGAACAGGCGGGTGCCGCCCTGACGGGCGAGGTGGGCGATTATGGCTATCAGGAAGCCAAGGGCCGCCCCGCAGACAGCCTCCCTGATACGGTGCCCAAGGGACTCGTTGAGCTTGGGTATCAGCTCCCCCAGAGCCCGCTTGCCCTCGGGATCGTCCTCCTTCTCAAGAAATTCCACTATGTGGTTTATGGCCTTGGCATGGAGCCCCGCCGCCCAGCGCACGCCTGTGGCGTCATACATGACTATCATCGCCAGTATGAAGGAAAGGGCGAAGACGGGGGAGTTGAAGCCGTACAGATAGTACGAGGTCAGCAGTACCGAGCAGGTTAGCGCCGAGTGTGAGCTGGGCATTCCCCCTGCCCCGGCAAGGCGGTGCCGGTCGAACTGCTTGTGTTTTATGGCGTCTATCAAAGCCTTCAAGAGCTGGGCCGCAGCCCAGGAGATGACGGCGACGTTTATAAGGGGATTGGAAACGAGAAAAGAGAGGTCCATTTGGAGGTTCCTTTCAGATAGGTTCGGTACGCATTAAGTATACCCCTTTTTATACCCCCGTGTCAACACAGGCTTGCATACATTCATGGGATGTGCTAAAATTTAACGTATAAGAATATCTTGACGGGGGCGGCCATGACAAATAAAAGGAACTACGCAAAGGAGTTGGAAAGACTGATAGAGGGGCTGGGCGGCAGGACCCCTACCCTGCTTCTGCACGCCTGCTGCGCGCCCTGCTCCAGCGCTTCGCTGGAATATCTCGCAAAGCATTTTTCAATAAGCTTACTTTATTATAACCCGAATATCTCGCCTATAGAGGAGTATGAAAAGCGGCTTTATGAGCTGCGGCGGCTGGTTCGGGAGCTGTCTGTAGAGCATACTGTCAGCCTTGTCCCCTGCGAATACCGGGGGGAGGATTTTGTGCGTATGGCAAGGGGCCTGGAGGGCGAGGCCGAGGGTGGCAGGAGATGCAGGGCCTGCTATAGGCTGCGGCTGGAGGAGGCCGCCCGGGCCGCTAAAGAGCGCGGCCTTGAATACTTTACCACCACTCTGACCATAAGCCCGCTGAAGAA
Source organism: Acutalibacter muris (assembly GCF_002201475.1). Lineage (NCBI taxonomy): Bacteria > Bacillati > Bacillota > Clostridia > Eubacteriales > Acutalibacteraceae > Acutalibacter > Acutalibacter muris. Next base: position 125,388 of record NZ_CP021422.1, read on the forward strand.
CGCCGCGGCCATCAACAGGATAGGCGAGGAGCTGGCCGAAAAGTACGGGGTAAAGCACCTGCCCTCAGATTTTAAAAAGAAGGACGGCTATAAACGCTCCATTGAGCTGTCGAAGGAGTACGGGCTGTACAGGCAGGACTATTGCGGGTGTGTGTACTCCAAAAGGGAGCGGGACAGAAGAAATAAGGAGAGGACTGATAAGCTTGCCGGTAATCCATAAGGGCGCAGAGTACCGGGCGGCCGACGCCCACGCCCATATCTACCATGAGAAGATAGCCGAGAAGGCGACCGCGTCGGTGGGGGCCTTCTACGATTTAAATATGGACAATGTAGGCCTGCCCGCCGTACTTCTGGAGCAGGGGGAGGGGGCCGGCATAGACAGGTTCGCCGTCTGCTCGGTGGCCACGAAGGTGGAGCAGGTACGCTCTATAAACGGCTTTATCGAGGGCGAATGTAAAAAGCACCCGGAGTTCGTGGGCCTTGCCGCCTGGCACCAGGATATAGAGGACATAGAGGGGGAGATGGACGACATAGAGCGCCGGGGGCTCCGGGGCATAAAGCTGCACCCGGACTTCCAGGAGTTTCAGATAGACGACCCGAAGCTTATGCCCTTCTACCGCGCCGCCCACAGGCGGGGCCTGCCCATACTGTTCCATACCGGGGACAAGCGCAAGGACTTCTCCTCGCCCAGGCGGCTTGCAAGGCTGCTGGACAGACTGCCGGAGCTCTGCTGTATCGCGGCACACCTGGGGGGCTATACCGAGTGGGAGGCGGCCAGGGAGTGCCTGAAAGCACCCAACGTATATGTGGACACCTCCAGCTCCATAGCCTTTATAGGCCGTGATGAAGCTCTTAAGAGCATATACCGCTTTGGTATAGACAGGGTCATGTTCGGCACGGACTTCCCCATGTGGAGGGCCTCGGAGGAGCTTGAACGCTTCTTCGGGCTGGGTCTCTCAGAAAGCGAGAACAGGGCCATATTGTACGGCAATTTTGCCCGGCTCTATAAGCTTGATAAAGATGGATGAAGCAAGGTTTCTGGCGGCCTGCGGACAGGCCCTGGAGGATAACCGGCGGGCCGGGATCGGGACCCTTGGAGAAAAGACCTTACACGCCGCACTGAAGCGCTACTTTGAGCCCGATGAGCATTTCCGGGAGGTGGCAGTGGGAAGGTACGTGGCGGATATAATGAGCCCTGGCGGCATTATAGAGATACAAACCGCCGGCTTCGGGCGGCTGCGGGAGAAGCTGAGCTTTTTCTTAGAGCACTACCCGGTCACTGTTGTATACCCTGTGGCGGGGCTAAAGTGGCTCATAAGCATGAGTGGGGAGGGGGAGCTCTCCAAAAGAAGGAAAAGCCCCAAGGCCGGGGGAGCCTGGGAGCTTCTTATAGAGCTTTACAGTATCAGGGAGCACCTGCAAATCCCCGGGCTCAGCTTCTGCGTGCCGGTGCTGGAGGTGGAGGAGTACCGCCTGAGAGACGGGAAAGGACGCAGGGGCTATACGCGCTTTGAGCGGATGCCCATAAGGCTGATGGAGGAAATATGGGTGAGGGGGCCGAAGGACCTTCCTCTGCTGATGCCGCCGGGTCTGCCGGGGGAGTTTACCGCAAAGGAGTTCCGCACCTGCGGGGGCTTTTCCAATATGCAGGGCTCCCTGGCCCTTTCTGCCGCCCGGGCGCTGGGGGCGGTGGAAATGATTGGGAAGAAGGGCCGGGCGTATCTCTACAGGCAGGTCAGAGCTTGAGGATATTGTACCGCGCCGCCACGAAGGACCAGTTCTGCTGGAAGGGGCGCATAAGGTTCCAGTAGCCGCCGCCCACAAGGCTGAATTCGTCCATCAGGTTATACTTCTGCTCTATACTGCGCACATCCTCGAACCAGACCACGTGGGAGAGGCCGTCACGGTAGTAGTTGAAATACGGCGATTGGGCAGTGGAGTCGAACTGTATAAAGGCCCCCTGCCTGCGGGCGATATCTATGGCGTACTCGTTGCCTATGGCTGTGGCCCGGGTCACCCCCCGTTCAAAGGGAAGTATCCAGTCGTAGCCGTAGTTGGGCAGACCCATCTGTATCTTGGCGGGGTCTATGACCGAAGCGCCGTACTCCACCACCCGGCGCATCTGGTTTAAGGGGGCCACAGCCATGGGCGGGCCGTAGGTATAGCCCCACTCATAGGTCATCAGCAGGACGGAGTCGGCAATCTCCCCGAGGGCTCTATAGTTGTGGGACTCATACAGCAGCCCTTGCTGGGCGTCGGAGGCCTTGGGAGCCAGGTCCACGTGCAGAAAATGTCCGGCGCCGTGCAGCTTTCCGGCGGCGTTCTCAAGAAAGCTCAGATAGGCGGCGCTGTCCTGGGGCTCTATGAACTCGAAGTCGACGTCAAGCCCCTCATAGCCCTTCTGGTCCATGACGGCAAGAATATTCAAAAGCACCCGGTCCTGGAGTGCCCTGTCGTTAAAGAGCTGGCTGGCCCGCTGGGAGTTGAAGTTGCCGTCCTCGGTTATGGAGGAGAGAAGCATCACCGGGACCGCCCCATACTCCCGGGCCAGTGCTATCAAGGGCTGGTCGTCTGGAGTGAGCAGCCGGCCCTCGGGGGTGAAGCCGTAGCCGAAGATGGTAAGGTATGTAAGGTACGGCAGAGCCCGGCGCAGTATGTCCGTGCTTATATAGTCATAGGCGTAGCCGTTGACAGTGACACGGCGGCGCTTGCCGGCTGTGAAGTGTATGACCACCTCCTGCCCCACGTGAAGGGTGGGCAGGAGGGCCAGCTGGGGGTTGTTTTGCAGCAGAACCTGGACCGTCACGCCGTATCGGCCGGCTATGGACGAGAGGGTGTCCCCCTGCCTTACCGTGTAGGTGACCGCCGGGGTCAGCAGTAAAAGGCCCTGGCCCGGGGGCAGGGCCCTGGGGTCGGAGATGGAGTTGTCGATAATGGCACGCTGGGGGGAGACCCCAAAGCGCTGGGAGATCTGATAGAGGGTATCGCCGGGCTGAACGGTGTATATGACCATATGACCGCCTCTTTCTCTATAGAGATATGGGGTCAATTATATGCGGAAAAGATACGAAAAAGACTGATTTCAGGAGGGTAATATTATGTTTGATATGCAGAAGCTGGTGTATTTTACCGAGGGCAACCGCTTTGCCGGGAGCCATAGCGAAGGGGGAGGGCTAATACGGTACAGAGTGGAGCCGGACAGGGAGAACGAGAAGCTTTTGGCCTGGTGCTGGCACGAGGACCTATGCTTTGAGCGGGCAAAGGAAAAGTCAGAGGAGAGCTTTCCTCTGACTCAGGAGGGCTTAGACGCGCTTGTTCTTTGGCTTCAGGAGAGGTTTGAGGAGCATACATAGGGCGCAGGCGAAAAAGCAGATCACGCACCACTTCTCGCCCAGGTCCAGGGGCAGCTTCGGCTCGGTCCCCGGGATCACCGGCGGGTATATCTGTATGTATGTCACGAGCAGCGGGAAAAACGGCATGAGAACGTATCGTTTGATGTTCCTGCCGGAGAGTATCCCCACCGTGACCGCAAGCCCCAGGTGCAGGAGGTACCATAGCAGCTCTCCCCAGAGGGGATGGCCCCAGCAGAAGCCGGGGATATAGGCCACGCCGAATATCAGCGGCCCCGCCGCCAGGGACCCCAGCGCCACCCAGAACCGGGGGATAAGGAGCTCGGGGCGGTTCCAGAAGAATACCCGCGAGAGGAGCAGGGCGAAATAGCCAAGCCCCAGATAGACCAGCATGATGGGCACGACCTGCCGCATATAGTAGTCCGCGTCGTTCCAGTACCCAAGAGCGAAAATGCCGCTCCCATAGCAGTTGGACACAGCGAACAGTATGGCCAGTACCGCCAGGGGCACGGGCCAGAGCTTTTTGGGGAACCGGCCCGCCGCCGCGCCGGTGATGATGAAGATGAGGGGGTAGTAGATAAGGCCCAGGGGCACAGTGAAGAACAGGGGGGCTTCATACTTCTCGAACGTGTCCAGTGCGTCCAGGGGGCAGAGGAGGAGCGCGGCGGCGAGGGCGTAGGCTGTTGTAAGAATGAAAATCCCCAGGGGCTTTGAGAGCGTGTCCTGAACGCAACGCTCAAGCCCGCCGTGGGCGCTCATAAAATACGAGATGGCGAAGGACGCGTAGCCGAGGGCGGCATAGGGAAATACTATGCCGAGGTTGAACACGCATAGGGATATCAAAAGCGCGACCGCCGCCGGGAGAAAGCCCATATAGCGCCCCTCTGTGCCGCTTACAGACCCCACGCAGACGCAGAGCGCGGGGTAGATGATGAAATAGGCAAGGACCAGTACCCTTGGCACGCCGGGGGTCCCGGCCTCCCCCAGCCGGTGGATATCCGCCGCGTAGAGGACGGTGCATGTGATAACTGTCCCCAAGGAGACCAGGGACAGTATGATCATCTTGATAACAGAGCGCTTCGGCATGGTTATTTCCCCACAGCCTCCCGTACTATCCGCCCCATCTCCTCCCGCTGCCGCTCCATCTGCAAAGCCAGGTGGAACTGGTTGCGGGCCCGGTCCAGGTTCTGCCGGGGGTGCTTCACGCGGAAGTACACGTCGCCGTTCAGATAGTCCGCAAGGAACCTTGTGCCCACCTCGAAGGTCATGGCCCAGGCTCCGTCGGGGAGGGTCAGGAGTTCCTTTTCAGTGAGGGCGGAGCCCGCCGAGGACAGGAACCCCCGGGTATAGGCCTTGTAGAGCTCCAGGTCAAATTTAACCTTACCGAGGTCGGTCTCGTCCTCGGCGGCGGTGGAGGCCCCAGCGCGGATAGAGTCGCCGAAGTCAAAGGCCGTAAGCCCCGGCATCACCGTGTCCAGGTCTATGACGCAGACGGCCTTTTTGGTCTCGCTGTCAAAGAGAATATTGCTCATCTTCGTATCGTTATGGGTGACCCTCAGCGGGAGCGCGCCCTGCTTCAACAGGCCCATCAGAAGCCCCGCGCGCTCCTCCCGGGCAAGGGCAAAATCCAGCTCCGCCTGTACCTCGGAAAGGCGGCCCTTTCGGTCGGCCTTGGCGGCGTCCCTTAGCTGCTGCAGGCGTACCGGCGTGTTGTGGAAATCGGGGATTATCTCGTGCAGGGTCCCGGCGGGATAGCCGGAGAGCTGGGCCTGAAAGTCCCCGAAGGCCCGGCCGGCCTCATAGAGCATCTCGGTGCTGTCCGGGGTCTCATAGGAGGCCGTGCCGTCTATATGCAGGGTGCAGCGCCAGTAGTTGCCGGCTTCGTCGATGTACATGGGCTCTCCGGCGGCGGTGGGTACGATCTGGAGTATCTCCCTGTCGGGGTCGCCGCCCCGGGCCAGCACTTTCTCCCGGAGGAACCTTGTGACGCCCAGCATATTGTCCATGATGTCGCCGGGGTTTGGGAAGACGAAGTGGTTTATCCTCTGCAGGACGAACCTTTCGTTCACCAGATATGTGTCGTTGATATGCCCGCCGGAAAGGACGCGTACCCGCGCGTCCTTCGGCCAGCCAAAGGCCAGGAGTACCTGCTCGGTCAGTGCGGTGTTGCTGCTCATATGTTTTCCTCCCATAACTATATTCTCATGCTTTAGAATCTCAGTGCGGCCCGGATAATTACGCCGTCCTCCGCTTCGGATACTGTAAGGCTGCCGCTGTAGGACAGGACGATCTCAGCGGAGTTATCAAGCCCCTTGAGCTCTGTCTCCTCCGGGGCCGGGTCGTCAAACAGCCAGTTAAGAAGATCCCTGAACTGCCTGCCCTTTATGGAGAACTTTTCCCTTTTAGGGAGCTCCCCGGTAAAGACCACCTCAAGCCTCAGCGTGTCCTCCCCAGGGATGGCCGTGAACCGCAGCCGCCGGGGGCCTTCCCAGGCGGCCGCGTCGTTTGCCGCCCGAGTCAGCAGCTCGTCGGTCATAATGCAGAGCTCGGCGGTTCTGACCGGCACCTCCATTGCAGCGGCGTTGCACTCGAAGTCTATCCGGTTCTGGGCGGCAAAGGCCGCCTTTGTGGCTATGACCGCGTTCAGGTAGGGGTTCTCGTTGTACCGGCCCAGAATGGGGTTGCCAAGGGCCGTGCGCTTATAGGAGGCGATATAGTCCGGCACCTCACCCTCCTGGCCGTCCCTTAAAAGCTGGGCCACGGTATCTAAAGCGTACTCGCCGTTTTTATGGGCGGCGCGCACCTGCCGCACCGCCGCCAGTATATCCAGGTAGTCGGCGGACTGGAGCGCTATCATCTTCTCCCGGGACTCCTGCCGGGCGGCCTGGGACTGCCAGCGGCCCGCCTGATAGATGCTCCGAAAGCAGAAGATGAGCGCGCAGTAGACAAGCGCCGCCAGGAAAAGCCGGCGGCCAGGGCTCTCAAGGCCAAAGACCATGTCCAGCTTCCCTATACATAAAAGGTACAGAATAAGGGACAGGACCGTCATGCCGCATAGGAACAGGGAGGGCCCTCTCTGGCCGAAGCGCTCCATGGGCCGGTAGAGGCAAAGCCCCATGAGCAGGAAAAAGAGCAGGGTTGCCAGAACGGATATCACCCCGCCCGGGGCCCCGGCCACGCCAAAGGGCATTGCCCCCAGAAGCAGCGGAAGGAAAAGCATCAGAAAGCTGAGGTTCGCCATGGAGAGCAGGGCCACAAAAAGCTGCTGGAGTATATTGTTCTGGTGCACGAATACCGAAGCGGCCAGCAGTATCAAGGTCCCCGCCAGGGCCGGGCCGTGTATGGAGATTACAGGCCCCTCAAATTTGCCGCCGAGAAGGGACGCGGCCACAGCGGCTATGATATACGCCCCCGCCATTATGCCCACGGTGGCAAGCATTCGATAGCGCTCCTGCAAAAGGGCCATAAATAGGCCGGCTGTGCAGAAAAGTAGGACGGGGAAATATACCATGTGCCGAACACTCCTTAAAAAGCAAATAGGCTGCGACTTCGCGCAGCGAAAGTCGTAAGCCCATTGTAGCATACTTTTACATTTAATACCAGACCTAATCCAAAATTCCTGCAAGGATTTATATAGATATAGGGGATATCTGGGGCTATTCCCCATAAAGTTCCGTAGAAAGATATCTGTCCCCACCGTCGGGCAGCAGCGCCACAAGGGTTTTTCCCCTGTTCTCCGGCAGCCTCGCCTGCTCCACAGCGGCCCAGAGGGCTGCCCCGGAGGAGATACCCACCAGGAAACCCTCGGTCCTGCCCATGAGCCGGGAGAGCTCAAAAGCGTCCTTGTCCTTTACCCGGACCACTTCATCCATAACGGAAGCGTCCAGCGTCTCGGGGATAAACCCGGCCCCTATGCCCTGTATCTTGTGGGGGCCCGCCTGCCCGCCGCTGAGCACGGGGGAGTCGTCGGGCTCCACGCCGACTATTTTGATGCGGGGGTTCAGCCCTTTGAGGTATTTGCCCGTGCCGGTGATGGTGCCGCCGGTGCCCACGCCGGCCACAAATACGTCTATGTTCCCCTCGGTGTCCTCCCATATCTCCGGCCCTGTGGTCATAAAGTGGGCGGCGGGGTTAGAGGGGTTCACAAACTGCCCGGGTATGAAGCTGCCCGGCATATCCTTGTGGAGCTCCCCCGCCTTAGCTATGGCCCCTGCCATACCGGCTCCGCCCTCGGTGAGCACCAGCTCCGCGCCGTAGGCCTTCATGAGGAGCCGCCGCTCCGCGCTCATGGTCTCGGGCATGACAATAATCACCCGGTACCCTCTGGCTGCCGCCACTGCGCACAGGCCGATGCCGGTGTTGCCCGAAGTAGGCTCTATTATGACGGAACCCGGCTTCAAAATCCCGCGCTTCTCCGCGTCGTCCAGCAGGGCCCTTGCCACCCGGTCCTTTACGCTGCCGGCGGGGTTCATGGCCTCCAGCTTTGCGATAAGCCTTGCCTGAAGCCCAAGCTTTTCCTCGAGCCTTCTAAGCTCCAGTAAAGGTGTGTGGCCGATAAGTTGGTCGGCCGAGGTAAATATCCTGCTCATAATACCCCTCCAATTCTGTAGATTCGCTGTCCCTTCAGCATATGCGCTTCGCTATGATTATAATACCACTAAGCTGATAGGTTTGTCAAGCTAAATCGCAAAAACATAGGCGGAGCGTCGCACGGCGCTCCACCTTTTCTTATTCAAGTATGCACTTCTGTCCCTCTGCGGTATATGGCTCCCAGCGGGGAAGGGCGGGGGCGTTGGGGTCGCCGTTCTTCGCGAAGTTGGTCCAGTACCCGGCCACACGGTCCGCCAGCTCCCGGTCCCTGTCCTCCCAGGGCCGCCAGCAGCGGGAGAGGGTGTTAAACACGTACCAGAGTTCCGCCGAGTGGAAGGCTCCGGCGCTGTCGCCGGGGAGCCTTCTGGTGAAGTAGTACATATAGGCGGGGGCGCGGCCCAGCTTCAGCTGGTTCTGGCAGAACTCGGCCCCGGCCCTTTGCAGCAGGTCGTCGCCGCCGATATCGTCGGCCAGGGAGCCTATCATGTACTGTATGTCGTGTATCTTTCCATCAAGAGCCGCGCTGTCGGTGGTGTCCTCCAGCAGCCAGCCGTCCACGTGGGGGGTCCAGGAGAGGCTCTGGCCGGAGACGGCGTAGGCCGCGTCCCGAAGCTTTTCTGCTGGGACCTCCCGTAGCTCCGCTATGGTGGAGACCCCCAGGTGCTCCATAAGCTTTCTCCCGCTCTCATGGGCCTGCTCTCTGGAGGGGGTCTCGTGCAGGCTGTGCAGACCGCCGCCGCTTTGCAATATTGCGCGGCGGCACATACCCTCTGCGAGCTTCGAGGAGATGATGGCCTGCACGCTCATGCAGCCTGCGGACTGGCCGAAGATGGTGATGTTCTCCGGGTCGCCGCCGAAGCCGGCTATATTCTCCCGCACCCACTTGAGGGCGGCTATCTGGTCCAGTATGCCGTAGTTGCCGGAGACCTGCTCCTCGTTTTCCTTTTCCAGCCCCGGGTGGGCAAAAAAGCCAAAGGCGTTCACCCTATAGTTGATGGTGACAAGAAGGACTCCCCGCCGGGCCATGTCCTCACCGTCGAACTCCTTCTCGCTGCCGGTGCCGTGCATGAAGGCCCCGCCGTGTATCCAGAACATCACTGGAAGCTTCGCGTCAGGCGCGGCGCTCTCCGGCGTCCAGACGTTCAGGTACAGGCAGTCCTCACTGAGGGCGGGCATGGGCTGGTCGTAGAACTCCCTGCCGTAAAGGTCCATGCCGCTCAGGTCCGCCTGGGGGCAGGAGCAGCCGAACTCCTTACAGCTTAACACCCCCTCCCAGGGCTCATGCTCCTGGGGGCGGCGAAAGCGCAGCTCCCCCACCGGCGGCGCGGCGTAGGGTATGCCCTTGAACACCACGGCCCCGCCGGACAGGAAGCCCTCCACCTTACCCTGCTTTGTGCTGACAGCTGTTTCCATTTTTAATCTCTCCTTCGGGTTATTTTTTATTCTATACAGTTCCTGATATACTCAGAAACCACGGCCCTATAGCTCTCTGTCCTATAGTCCATCTTTCCCACAAACTCTAGGACCTCGTCCTTTGTGACCCACTGAAGGCCGGTGACCTCCTCCTTTTGCAGAGTAAGGGCGCTCTCGTCCAGGTCCGCGCGGACGAAGAAAACGTCGGCGAAGCTGTGGCCGCCGGTCTCTATCCAGCGGTATACTTTTATATAGTCCTCCATGGGCAGCTGCACGCCCAGCTCCTCCTTTATCTCGCGGTTAAGACATTCTATGGCGGTCTCCCCGGCTAGGGCATGGCCCATGGTTATCTCCCACTGTCCGGGCCGGAATTTCTTGTTTTCCGAGCGCTTTTGCAGAAGGAAGCGGCCATTGCCGTCATATATATAGGCGTGCACGCCCAGGGTGAAGAACTCCCCCTTGCCGCCGCTGTCCCGCTCTATGGTCTCCCCGGTGAACTTGCCGTCCCGGGTATAGAGGTCCTGGAGCTCCGGGCCGCCCTGGCTCTCGGGGCCCTCAAGGGCGATGGGCTCCAGAAGGCTTGGCCGCTCCTCTTTTTTGTTCCCCTTCTCCGGGGCGGGCAGCTCGTTCTCCTTGAGCCGTGGGATGAACCGCGGGGCAAAGCGCCCGGTGCCCCGGCCCATGATATATATCATGCCGATAACGGAGAACACCACCGCGCCGATGAAGTTCACGAACAGGTCCTTCATAGTGTCGTGCAGGCCGATGTCCAGATACCCCGGCCAGCTCTCGCCGTTTACGACCACGTTCTCTATGGGTATATGCACAGGGGAGTTCTTCCCCTGGGGGTTAAGGCTGACGGTGTTCACAACGTTCACCCAGGTGTCCTTCTGCATATCCATCTGGAAGAAGTAGTCCATGCCGTACTCGAAAAACTCCCACAAGACGCCGATGGTCATGGAGAAGCAGAAGGCCACCACCGCCACGAACACCGGCGACAGCCGCACCCGAAAGCGGCGGGAGCGGTTGAGGATGTCCACCATGGCTATGCCTATGGCAGCCATCAAAAAGCCGTTGATGGTGTGCAGCATGGTGTCCCAGAAGGGGAATATCAGGTAATACTCCTGTATCTCTCCAAGTATCTCGGCGGAGAAGATGAACAGAAGGATTATCACCTCAAGGGTGTTGGGCACGTCGATATGCAGCCTTCGCTCTACAAAGCTGGGTATCATAAACAACACCAGCGTCAGCGAGCAGAGGAACACGTCGTAATACTCGCCGTTCATAAGCTGCAATATCAACACCAGGAGCACCAGCACCCGAAGCACCACATATACCGTGAACAGCACCGGGTGCTCCCGGGCCTCCTTCTTCACCCTCTGAGCATCTTCCCGCCTGCGCAGGGCGCGCTCCTCCTTTGTGAGCTTTTGCTTTTCCTTCTTAGCCATTTTGTACCTCCCTTATCCATGACACAGCCTATCTGCTGGCTATATACACTTTTCCAGCACCAGCCCATCATATTTCTTACCGTCTACGGTATAAGCGCCCTTCCTCCGCTTCACTTGCGTGAAACCCAGTTTTCTTGCGCACCCCAGCATACGCGTGTTGCCGCTCCATGTCTCCAAAATAAACCTATGTTCACCCCATCCACGGTAATACTCCATTAAAGCTTTCAGGGCCTTTCCGCCTATCCCCCTGCCCCAGAAATCCATCTCGCATATCTCAACGCCGAGCCCACGCACCGAAGAGTTCTCCTGCGCGTTTTTATGCTGGTCGATTGACGCCCAGGGCGTAGGCTCAAAGTTTTCGTCCAGGTAATAGGACGATACCATACCGATATGCCTCCCAGCCGTTTCTATCTCAAACCTCCACCGGATATCCGGCAGCTCGGAAATAATTTGCAGCATATCCTCACGCAGCTCTCCGGGATCTGCCGGCTCCAGCTTTCCCCAAGGAGTGTCAGAGTAAAACCATGCGGTATCCTCATTGGTCCAGCGAACTTCGTCCTCCACATCTGAAAGCCGGTAATCCCGTAAGGTGATATCGTCAAAGGTGATTTCCATGTTCAGCGCTCCATTACATTAGATGTTCAAATTTTGTTTTCTAATTATAGCATACGATAACCCTCCTTTCAAGTTGCTTTATGAAATATCCGGGCTTGACAAGCGCCCCCCCTCTGCCGCATAATATTACTATTGCATAACTACTCATAAGAGAGAGGGGACAACTTAAATGAAAAGCTCAGAAAAGGCGGTCATCACCGTCATCGGCAAGGATATGGTGGGCATACTCGCCAAGGTTACCGAGATATGCGCAAAAAGCGGAGTGAACGTTTTGGAGGTCACCCAGTCCATTTTGCAGGATATGTTCGCCATGGTCATGCTGGTGGACATGGGCGGGGCGTCCGTGGACGTGGCGGCGCTGTCCTCCGAGATGGACAGGCTCGGGGACAAGATGGGACTGAAGATACACGTCATGCACGAGGATATCTTCCATTCAATGCACAGGGTATAACTATGGAAATAAGAAAAGCAAGCCCCGCCGACCTGCCCATGGTGGGCTTCATAACCCGGCGGACCATACAGGAGGTGTACCCACACTACTACCCCCGGGGCGCGGTGGAATTCTTCCTTGACTGGCATAAGGACAAAAGCATACTGCCCGACATAGAGCGGGAGGAGGTGTACCTGCTGTTCGACGGCGGCATGGCGGCGGGCACGGTCACTCTCCACGGGGAGGAGATTACCCGGCTGTATGTGCAGCCCGGGCTCCAGGGCCGGGGGTATGGCCGGGCGCTGCTGGACTTTGCGGAGAGGTCTATCGGGGAGAGGTACGGAAAAATAAGGCTGGAGGCCTCTCTTCCAGCGGCGGTGCTATACTGGAAACGGGGCTATAGGGTGGTGGACGCGCTCACCGAGACCACAGAGCACGGAGACGTGCTCTGCTGGGACGTTATGGAAAAGCCCTGGGGGTCCGCCAATCTCTGCGGGGACTTTGACTCCTTCTGCAAAGCCGGACTTGCGGACCTCTACGGGCCCATCGGAAATTACAACCTGTTCATGTCCTGCGAGGAGCCTGACCCTGGCGCTTTCCGGGAGCTCCCGGAGGGATATTCCATAAGGCCCTGCTGGCGAGACGAAGTTGACCTCTGGGCCGAGACCGCCGCAGAGAAGCAGTACGCGACCTATGTCTTGGATTACTATAAGAGGGTATACGCCAAAAACGAGGAGGAGTTTTTCCGCCGCTGCCTGCTCCTTTGGGACGAAAGCGGCAGGCCTGCGGGTACCTGCCTTACCTGGCCCGCCTATGGAAGGGTGAATACCCTGGGCTGGTTCCGGGTTCTGCCGGAGCATGAGGGAAAGGGTCTTGGGCGGGCCCTGCTTACTAAGATACTGCGCGGGGCGGATATGCCCGTTTACCTGCATACCCAGCCCACGTCGGTGCGGGCCATAAAACTCTATTCGGATTTCGGGTTCCGGTTCATTACCGGCCCGGCGATAGGCCACAGGAGGAACGACCTGGACCTGAGCCTGCCCCTTCTGCGCCGGGTCATGGCCGGGGCCGATTATGAGCGCCTTCGGTTTACAGAGACTGACGGCGCGCTGCACAACGCGGCGCTATCCAGCGAGCAGTCAGAATTTTAGCCACCTTAAAGGGGGAATAAGCTTTGAATACAAATGAGATATTAGAGACCATAAACATGATAGACAACGAGAACCTGGACGTGCGCACCATCACCATGGGTATCTCCCTTCTGGACTGCGCGGGCCCGGACCCGGACGCTGCGGCCACTAAGGTATATGACAAGATATGCCGGTACGCTCAGGACCTGGTGAAGACCGGCGAGGACATAAGCAGGCAGTACGGCATACCCATCATCAATAAGCGCATCTCCGTCACGCCTGTCGCCATGGTGGCGGGGGCCTGCCCCGGTGCTTCGCCCCTGCGTTTTGCAAAGGCCCTGGATAAGGCCGCCCACACCGTTGGGGTCAATTTTATCGGCGGGTACTCGGCCCTGGTGCAAAAGGGTTTCGGCCCCGGGGACTACGCCCTTATGGAGAGCATACCCCAGGCCCTGTCGGAGACGGAGCTGGTCTGCTCCTCGGTGAACATAGGCAGCACAAAGGCCGGGATAAATATGGACGCCGTGGCGAAGATGGGCAAAATAGTCAAGCGCACAGCGGAGTTTACGGCGGATAGGGAGTGCATAGGCGCGGCAAAGCTGGTGGTCTTCTGCAACGCCCCCGAGGACAACCCCTTCATGGCCGGGGCCTTCCACGGGCCCGGGGAGCCGGACTGCGTGATAAATGTGGGGGTCTCGGGCCCAGGCGTGGTCCGGGCAGCCATAGAGAAAGAGGGCGGGGGAAGGAGCCTTGCGGAGATAGCGGAGCTCATAAAGCGCACGGCCTTCAAAATAACCCGCATGGGCCAGCTGGTGGCGCAGGAGGCCTCCCGGCGGCTCAACGTGCCCTTCGGCATAGTGGACCTGTCTTTGGCCCCCACCCCTGCTATTGGCGACAGTGTGGCCCACATTTTAGAGGGCATGGGCCTTGAGCAGTGCGGGGCCTTCGGCACCACGGCGGCCCTGGCCCTCTTAAACGACGCGGTGAAGAAGGGCGGCGTGATGGCCTCCTCCAGCGTCGGCGGGCTCTCTGGGGCGTTTATCCCGGTGACCGAGGATGCGGGCATGATAGACGCGGCCAGAAGCGGCTGCCTGACCCTCAACAAGCTGGAGGCTATGACGGCGGTGTGCTCGGTGGGCCTTGACATGATAGTGATACCCGGGGACGTGACCCCGGAGATAATCTCGGGTATTATAGCGGACGAGGCGGCTATCGGCATGGTGAACAGCAAGACCACCGCCGTGCGGGTGATACCCGCCGTGGGCAAGTCCGCCGGGGAGGAGCTGGACTTCGGCGGGCTGCTGGGCCGGGGACCGGTGATGCCGGTGAACATGGCGAGCCCGGCGGAGTTTATTTCCCGGGGCGGGCGGATACCCGCGCCGCTGCAGAGTTTGAAGAATTAGGGCTTTTAAGCGCAAAGAAAAGTGCCCCGGCTGTCCCGCCGGGGAGCTTTTTTCATACCCCTGTGAAAAACCAATGGGGCTTGCAAAACTCCCGAGTTTGCGCTATACTTGATAAAAAAACTGAAAGGGCGGCTTATATATGAAAAAGATTATCAGCGGCAAGGTGCGCGAGGTTTATGAGGTATCGGAGGACCGGCTTGCCATTGTCACCACCGACCGTATCTCGGCCTTCGACGTGATACTCCCCACACCCATCACCGACAAGGGGAAGGTATTAAACTCCCTGTCCTCCTTCTGGTTCAGCTATACGAAGGATATCGTGAAGAACCACATGGTCTCCGAGGACCAGGCGGATATGCCGGAGGAGCTTCGGGGCCCGGAGTTCGAGGGCCGCACGATACTTGTGAAGAAGCTTAAAATGCTCCCCTTCGAGTTCATCGTGCGCGGTTATCTTTTCGGCTCCATGTGGAAGGAGTACCAGAAGACCGGCGGCTTCTGCGGCACAAAGCTCCCCGAGGGCATGAAGCAGGCCGAAAAGCTCCCCGAGCCCCTCCTTACCCCCTCCATCAAGGCCGAGGAGGGCCACGACGTGAACGTGTCCTTTGAGTATATGGCGGAGAAGCTGGGGGAGGAAATGGCCCAAAAGGTCTGCGATACGGCCCTCAGCCTCTATAAGCGCTGCTATGACTACGCCTTTGAGCGGGGCATAATAATCGCCGACACCAAGTTCGAGTTCGGCCTGGACGAGAACGGCGAGCTGGTGGTGGGCGACGAGGTCCTGACCCCGGACAGCAGCCGCTTCTGGAGCCGGGAGGCGTATAAGGTGGGCGTTTCCCCAGAGAGCTTCGACAAGCAATACCTCCGCGACTGGCTCACAGAAAACGGCCTTGACGGCAAGACCCCGCCCCCGGAGCTGCCGGAGGAGGTGGTGCAGAGAACCCGGGAGAAGTACCTGGAGTGCCGGGAGCGGCTGGTGCCGAAGGGATAAGCCCCATGTACCGCATACTAGTAGTAGACGACGAGGAAAAAATCCGCGCCCTTATCCGCAAATATGCAGAGTTCGAGGGCCACAAGATAACGGAGGCCGAGAACGGTATGCAGGCCGTGGAGCTGTGCCGGAGAGACCCCGGAGCCTTTGACATAATTATCATGGACGTGATGATGCCGGAGCTTGACGGCTTCTCCGCCGCCGCGGAGATAAAAAAGACCTGCCAAGCACCCGTGCTTATGCTCTCGGCCCGGGGGGAGGAATACGACAAGATACACGGCTTCGAGCTGGGGGCGGATGACTACGTGGTAAAGCCCTTCTCCCCCAAGGAGCTTATGCTGCGCATAAACGCCATAATGAACAGGGTGCGCCCCTCTATAGCCCAGCCCCGGCAGACAGAGAGCTTCGGGGGTCTGACGGTGGACCTCGGGGCCCGGACGGTCTCGGTGGACGGCCAGCGTGTGGAGCTCTCCCCAAAGGAGTATGACCTTTTGACGTACCTGATGAAGAATAAGGGGCTGGCCCTCACCAGGGAGCAGCTGCTGACAAACGTCTGGGGCTATGACTTCTATGGCGACGACCGTACCCTGGACACCCACATTAAGCTCCTGCGCAAGCGGCTGGGCCCTTACAGCGGCTTTATCGTCACCCTTAGGGGAGTGGGGTACAGGTTCGAGGCCCCGGACGTATGAGGTGGCGCACGCGAAAGCGGACAGGCATACGCACCCAGATGGCGGCGGGCTTCGGCATATTCGCCCTCTGCACCGTGACCCTTCTGTGGGTGTTCCAGATATTCCTCCTGACCCCCTTCTATCAGGCCATCAAGACCCAGGAGGCCGGGCGCATATCCCGGCAGGTGATAAAAGAGCTGGACGGCGGGGAGCTGGCCCCTGCGGCCTATGCCCTCTGCGCCAGGACCGGGGCCAGCATCTTTGTCAGCGACGAGCTGGGGCGGGAGTATGTGGGCTATAAGTACGGCTTTTCCGAGAGCCTTGCCTATGACCTGACCCGCCGGGAGCGGGCCGCGCTCTTTGAGGAGGTGAACCTCATGGGCGGGGAGTACACTAGGATATTCAGCGACCGGCTCCTGCTCTACGCGGTGACCGTGCGCACCCCGGCGGAAAACCATAGGCTGGTGGTGATAGAGACGGAGATAACCCCCCTGGACTCCACGGTGGAGACCCTCACGGTGCAGCTTATCTGCCTGACGCTGATACTCCTGCCTCTGGGGATAGCGCTGGCCGTGGCGATATCCCGGCGCATAGCAAAGCCCATCACCGAGATAAACGAATCCGCAAAGCGGCTGGGCGAGGGGGATTATTCCGTGCGCTTCGGCGGCAGGGGCTCCCGGGAGGTGGGGGAGCTTGCCGACACCCTGAACTTTGCGGCGGAGGAACTTTCAAAGACCGACGGCCTTCGCCGGGAACTCTTGGCCAACGTCTCCCACGACCTGCGCACGCCGCTGACCATGATAAAGGGCTATGCCGAGGTCATGCGGGACCTGCCCGGGGAGAACACCCCGGAGAACGTGCAGATAATCATCGACGAGGCGGGACGGCTCAACGACCTTGTAAACGACCTTCTGGACCTGTCCCGGCTGCAGGCCGGGGTCCTGGAGATCTCAAGGGAGCGCTTTGACCTGACAGGCAGTATAAAGGAGATACTGACCCGCTATGACAAGCTGGCGGACTTTAGTTTCCCCTTTGAGCCGGAGGAAAATATATATGTTATGGCGGACAAGCTAAAGATATCCCAGGTGGTGTATAATCTCGTGAACAACGCCGTGAACTATGCCGGGGCGGACAAGACCGTGGCCCTCACCCAGGAGGTCATAGGGAATGATGTGCGCATCTCGGTGACGGACACCGGCGAGGGCATACCACAGGACAAGCTCCGGGACATCTGGGACCGCTACTACAAGGTGGACCAGGAGCACAGAAGGGCTCAGGTAGGCACCGGACTGGGGCTGTCCATCGTGAAAAACGTGCTGGACCTGCACGGCGGCAGCTATGGGGTCATAAGCGAGCTGGGGAAGGGCAGCACCTTCTGGTTCCAGCTGCCCATAGATAAGGAAAGGAATGATGAAAATGAGAGCAAAACCGCTGAGTAAAAACGGTGTTATAGGCCTGTGCTCCCCGAGCCATGTGCCGCTGTATGAAGCTGCGCCCGGTCAGGAAATACCCTGGTCCCGGGAGTACAAGAATATGATTGCGGGCATGGAGGCGGAGGGCTTCTCCGTGGTCCAGGCCAAAAATATGTACAAGGACACCTGGGGCTTCCTGGCCTCCGACGAGGAACGGGGCGCTGATTTCAACCAGCTTGCCGCTGACAAGAGGATTGAGTATATCCTGTTCGGCGGCGGCGAGGGCGCGCCGGAGGTGCTGCCGTACCTGGACTTCGGGCTGTTCAAGGCGAACCCCAAGCGCATATGCAGCTACAGCGACGGCACCAGCATACTCAACGCCATCTGGGCCAACACCGGCCTTGAGACCTACTACGGCCAGAACCCCGCCGTGTTCACCGGCTGGACGGACTACAATAAGCGCCACTTTGAGGGGCATATTTTAAGCGACAACATGACCGCCCACGAGAAGAACTCAGAGTGGATAACCTGCACCGGCGGGGCCGGGGAGGGCGTCTTGGTGGGCGGCTACACCATGAACTTTGCGCTGCTGCTGGGCACAGAATATTTCCCGGTGGACAATACCGAGCCCCATATACTGTTCCTTGAGGACCACGAGAAGTTCGGCGGGCCGGACCATGTGAGCGCCCTGCTGGGATATATCGAGCAGAGCGATTTCATGAGGTCCGTCAAAGGGCTAATCTTCGGAAACTTTTGCGACAGGCCCTGCCCGGAGCTGTGCGCCCGCCTAAAGGTGCTTGGGGAGCGGCACCATATACCCACGGTGTACTGCGATGACTTTGGCCACGGGGAGAACCACGCCATACTGCCCATTGGGAGAAGGGCGCGGCTGGACGCGGACAGGGGAGAACTTTGCTATCTGTAAACTTTTCCGTGATATTGCCGAAGTATATATGAGACCATTTTTTAGCGAGGTAATTTTCTATGGCTATGAATGTTAATAATAATATCAACAAAATTTCCCCGATGAAGACCATGCGCTGGGCAAAGCCAAAGGGCGAGACTTCGGAAGCTCCCGATGCTCCCGGAAAGGAGCCGGAAGGCGGGCTCTCCCCTATAGAGAAGGCCCTGCAAGGCACCACCAAGGAGGAGGTGACCGCCTGGAGGGATAAATGGCAGGCCCAGCACCCCCTGGAGATAAACTGGAACGCCACTGTGGACCCGGACGGCAGCGCCTACAGCAAGGCGTACTTTGAGTCCATGAGTACCCAGCTTGAGAGCATAGGTGCGGGAGAAAAGGTCCCCACCGAGAGCATCCAGGAAAACGCGCGGGCATACGCCAACAGCGTGGTGGATAAGCTTATAGAGGAATATAAAAAGGCACACGGTATTATACTATAAAATATTATCGAAAATAAGGAGAATCAAAAACCATGAGCGAAAACATCGAAAACTGCACACACGACTGTTCCTCCTGCGGGGCGGACTGCCCCTCCCGTCAGGACCCGGAGAGCCTGATCGAGCCCCAGAACGCATTGAGCAACGTGAAGAAGGTTATCGGCGTTGTCAGCGGCAAGGGGGGTGTGGGCAAGTCCCTGGTGACTTCTATGCTGGCCACCACCCTGCGGCGGCGGGAGTGCTCGGTGGGTATACTGGACGCGGACATCACCGGGCCCAGCATACCAAAGTGCTTCGGCTTAAAGGGCCGGGCCACGGCGGATGAGAACGGTATGTACCCCATCATCACCAAGACCGGGATAAAGGTCATGAGCATAAACCTGCTTTTGGAGGAGGAGACCGCGCCGGTGGTATGGCGGGGGCCGGTTATAGCCGGGGCCATCAAGCAGTTCTGGACGGACGTTGTGTGGGGGGACGTGGATTATATGTTCGTGGATATGCCCCCCGGGACCGGGGACGTGCCGCTGACGGTGTTCCAGTCCCTGCCGCTGGCGGGTATCATTATTGTGGCTTCGCCCCAGGAACTGGTGGGGATGATAGTTTCCAAGGCCGTGGAGATGGCGAAGCTGATGGAGGTGCCTGTGCTGGGGCTTGTGGAGAACATGAGCTATTTCAAGTGCCCGGACTGCGGCAAGGAGATAAAGCTGTTCGGCGAGAGCCATATTGACGAGGTCGCGGCCAAATACGGCCTCAAGGTCATGGGCAAGCTGCCCATAGACCCGACGCTGGCTAGCGCCTGTGACCGAGGAATAATCGAGCTGTTCGGCGGCGACTGGCTGGAGGGCGCCGCAGACGCTATCGAGGAGCAGGGGTAAAAGTTTCGTCCACCTTTTCAAAGGTGGACGAAACTTTTACTCTGTCCCCCCAAAAAGCTCCTCCAATATCTCCCCGGCCTGGGCCGCCTTATCGGCTGCCACATAGACCTTCAGCCGCTCCCTCATGCCGGTCTTCATGACAAGCCCCGCTCCATGCACAGGCACGGCAGCACAGGGAACGTCGTTGTCCTTCAAAGCCTGCATGAGCATTTCGGCCCACATAGCGTCCTTCTCCGCAAGAAGCTCAAAACCGGTCTCCTGTGAATTTAAATTTTCCATTGTAAACTCCTCTCATGGTAAAAGGGATTTATTCACTCAACACTAACGTCCGCGCCCATCTCAACGGCCACATCAGAGGACACAGCGCCCTCCACGCCCTCAACGCCGGGAGCGGCGGCCTCCTTCTGCTGCTCCTCCTCTTCCTTCTTGAGTTCAGACTTCACCTTTTTATTGTCCGGGTCCTCCAGCATCCGAAGGGCCATCGCCATCATATAGAGCTTCGGGTCGTTCTCCAAAAGATACTTCTCATCCTTCGGCGGCACCTTATGCCCTTTCTGAATATTCTTCGCTATCTTCGAACACCGCTTCATCTTGTCCAGGGACTCCTTCATGGCCTTGGCCTGCTTCTCGGACTGCTCGGCCATCTGGGCGCTCTGCTGCCGCACACTCTCGAGCATCTGCCGCATGGACCGCACGGCGCTCAGTTTATCCTGAAGCTTCTTGTCCTCCGGCGAGAGCTCCTCCCTCACGCGGACCCCAATCTCCACCGTGTCCTCCCGCGCCTGCCGCGTGTCCTTATTCTCGGGCTCCGTGCGCTTCTGCTCCGCCGCGGTCTGTGCCGTCGGGACGCTTCTCTGTATTCCGTCAATCTTCATCGTCATAATACAACCCCCTTTAATTATATAATCGGCAAAAGAAACCATAAATTAAGCAAAAGAGGGATTTAAAATATCGGGCAAGTGTGGTATAATGGAGAAAATATTGAAGCAAGTAAGAGAGGAGCTCCCGCCATGACCAGAAAAACCAAAATAATCTGCACGCTTGGCCCCGCCACAGAGGAGGAAGCCGTACTGCGCAGGCTTATGCTCTCCGGCATGAACGCCGCCCGCTTCAACTTCTCACACCTGGACCATCAGGATGCGCGGAAGAAGCTGGACATGGTGGAGCGCCTTAGAGAGGAGCTGCACCTGCCCATCGCCACCCTCCTCGACACCAAGGGCCCGGAGATAAGGGTGGGCAACTTCCAGGACGGTCCCATACAGCTTCACGCCGGGGACACCTTCACCCTCACCACCCGCGACGTGCCCGGCACCGCAGATATCGTCTCAATAACCTATAAGGACCTTCCGAAGGACCTTGTCCCCGGCGCGAGGGTCCTCATCGACGACGGCCTTGTAGAGATGAAGGCCCAGAAGGTCAGCGACACGGACATAGTCTGCACCGTCATAAACGGCGGGAGGGTCTCAAACCACAAGGGCATAAACGTGCCGGGGACAAAGCTCTCCATGCCCTTTATCAGCGAGAGGGACCGGGCGGATATCATCTTCGGCATAGAGAACGGCTTCGACTTCATTGCCGCCTCCTTCACCCGCACGGCCGAGGACATACTGGAGATACGCCGGATACTGAAAGAATATAAGTGCCACAAAATAAATATTATAGCGAAAATTGAGAACATGGAGGGCGTTGAGAATATTGACGAGATACTGCGGGTCGCCGACGGCATAATGGTCGCCCGGGGCGACATGGGCGTGGAGATACCCTTCGAGGATGTGCCCGTGCTGCAAAAGCAGCTTATACAGAAGTCCTACCTTGCGGGCAGGCAGGTGGTCACCGCTACCCAGATGCTGGACTCCATGATGAAGAACCCACGCCCCACACGGGCCGAGGCCACGGACGTGGCAAACGCCATCTACGACGGCACCAGCTGCATAATGCTCTCCGGCGAGACCGCCGCGGGGGATTACCCGGTGGAGGCCCTTGAGACCATGGTGCGCATCGCCGAGAAGGCCGAAGAGAGCATCGACTATATCCACCGCTTCAACTCCCGGGACAACAGCGACATCGCCTTCGACGTGACCAACGCCATCTCCCACGCCACCTGCACCACCGCCCACGACCTGGGGGCCCGGGCCATCATCACCGTCACAAAGTCCGGCGTGACCGCCCGGCAGCTCTCGAAGTTCCGTCCCCTCTATCCCATCGTGGGCTGCACCACCGAGGAGCATGTCTGCCGCCAGCTTAACCTCTCCTGGGGCGTTACCCCTCTGCTCATCGCCGAGGAGAGCGACACCGACACGCTCTTTGACCACGCGGTGGACGCCGCCCAGCAGGCCGGGGTTGTGCAGAACGGCGACATTGTTGTTATCACCGCCGGTATGCCCCTGGGGGTTTCCGGCACCACCAACATGATGAAGGTCCACGTGGTGGGCCATGTGCTGCTTACCGGCACGGGAGTTACCGAAAAGTCAGTTTCAGCCAGACTCTGCGTATGCAGGCACCTGGAGGATATCCCGGGGCGGTTCAGGGACGGCGACATTCTGGTGGTGCCCGAAACGGACAACACCATAGTAGAGTACCTGCGCCGCGCCTCGGGCATCATTACCGAACAGGAGGGACTCAACACCCACGCGGCCATATCCGGCCTTGCCATGGATAAGCCGGTGATAACCGGCGCGGAGCACGCCACGCGCATACTAAAGGGCGGCGCGGTGGTGACGCTGGACGCCAAGACCGGGAGGGTAAGCGTGTGCTGAATACGGACTGGTATGAGTGGAGACGGCAGGATATCGAGCGGCATAACGATCAGATAATGCTCTGGCGCTTTGGTGTCAGGACGCGGAGACCATAATAGCTGACTGCAAAGACCTCAAATCTAAGTATGACAAACTTGAAGCTAGGGTAACCGTTTTGGAAAAGAAGTTTGATGAAGTGAGTGGATAGATAAGGAGTATCCCATGGACAAGGACGCATTTACCGGTGGTGTTGACCCCGGCGGGCTCTGGACGAAGAACGATATACGCATACTCATCTGCTATATCCTCGCAAGCGTCAACGCGCCCCTTACGGGGGAGGACATATCAGGCATTATGCAGGGCAAGGCCCTAGCAAACTATTTCGAGACCGGTGACGCTTTGGCTGGCCTTGAGGGGCTGGGGCATATCAGCAGCACCCCCGAGGGCTATGTGATAGAGCCCACAGGCCGGGAGATAGCTCTTAGTCTTGATACCGGCCTGCCGCTGGCAGTGAGGGATAAGGCCCTGGCGGCGGCGGTGTCTCTGCTGGCAAGGGCCCGGGCCAAGAGGGAGAACCGCGTGGAGACAGAGGACCTGGAAAACGGCTGCCGGGTGCGGTGCGTTATCTCCGGCGGGGACGGCGGGGACCTGATGGAGCTGGGGCTGTACGTGGCCGACCGGGCCCAGGCCCGGGTGATAGAGGAGAATTTCTATAAGGACCCGGAGGGGGTCTACCAGCTTCTGCTGGCTGCCCTGACCGGCGACAGGGAATTCGCCAGGGAATATTTCAGTTAAAAAGGGAGTGTAAAAATGTCAATTCAATTCGACCAAAAAACCAACATCTTCAAGCTGGACACGGACGTTTCCACCTACGCCTTCATGGCCTATGAGCAGGGCTATCTTGTGCACCTCTACTATGGCCCCAAAGTCCCGGACGAGGACCTGTCCCACCTGATGTACAGGGGCTGGTACGACTCCCTGTCCCCCAGGAACCCCAAGGTCCGGGACAGGCGCTTCTCCCTGGACTCCATACCCCAGGAGCTCCCCGGGAACAGCACCGGCGACTTCAGGATATCCGCCATAGAGGCCCAGGCCACGGCGGGGGACTGTGTCACGGACCTGCGCTACATGGGGCATAGGATTTACCCCGGCAAGCCGGAGCTGTACGCCGTGGAGGGCTTTAAGCTGCCCGCCGCCTTTGCGGGAGAGGACGAGGCCGAGACCCTGGAGATAGAAATGCTGGATAAAGTTACCGGGCTGAAAGCTTATCTAAGCTATACCGTCTTTGCCAAAAACGGCGCAATGGCCAGGAGTATGCGCGTGGAGAATACCGGCGGCAGCGCCGTACAGCTCCGGCGGGCCTACAGTATGTGCCTGGAGCTGCCAACTATGGACTACGATATGGTGCATATGTACGGCCGCTGGGCCAAGGAGAACACAGTTACCCGGCACCCCCTGATGCACGGCATACAGAGCATACGCTCGAAAAGGGGCATGACCGGCCCAAACCATAACCCCTTTATGGCCCTTTTGAGAAAAGGCGCGGACGAGGATCAGGGGGAGGCCATCGGCATCAGCATAGTCTACAGCGGAAACTTTTCCATTGAGACCGAGGTGGATACCCTGGGCTGCCCAAGGGTCCTGGCGGGCATAGACCCCGGCAGCTTCAGCTGGCATCTGGAGCCGGGGGAAATATTCCAGACACCCGAGGTTCTGACCGTTTTCAGCACCGAGGGGCTTGGCGGCATGAGCAGAAGCCTCCACAGGCTGTTTATGAACAACCTCATGCGCAGCCAGTGGACCCATAAAAAACGCCCCCTGCTCATAAACAGCTGGGAGGCGGCGGTGTTCGACTTCGACGATAACCTGCTGGTGGACTTCGCCCGGGAGGCAAAGAAACTGGGCGTGGATATGCTGGTGATGGACGACGGCTGGTTCGGCACCCGGAACGACGACACCCAGGCCCTTGGGGACTGGCAGGTGAACGAGAATAAGCTAAGGGGCGGCATCAAGAGTCTTATAGAGCGGGTGAACGCAGAGGGGCTCAGCTTCGGCATATGGTACGAGCCGGAGATGGTGAACCCCAACAGCGACCTCTACAGGGCCCACCCGGACTGGATAATAAAGGCCCAGGGCCGGGAGGAAAGTCTCAGCCGCAACCAGTGCGTGCTGGACATGACCCGCAAGGAGGTCCGGGACAATATCTTTGACCAGATGGCTGAGGTCATCGGGAACAACAACATACAGTATATAAAATGGGACTGCAACCGCAATATCTCCGAGGCCGGCAACGCCGTGCTGCCGAAGGAGCGCCAGGGGGAATTCTTCCACAGGTACGTGCTGGGGGTCTATGAACTGATGGAGCGGGTCACCAGCACCTGGCCCCATATCCTTCTTGAGAACTGCTCCTCCGGCGGCGGGCGGTTTGACCCTGGTATGCTCTACTACTCGCCACAGATATGGACCAGCGACAACACCGACCCCATCGAGCGGCTTACCATACAGATGGGGGCAAGCCTGTGCTATCCCCCGGCCTGCATGGGAGCCCACGTGTCCGCGAACCCACGCACGGGCTTTGAGACCAAGGGGAACGTGGCCATAATGGGTACCCACGGCTTTGAGCTGGACCCCTTAAAGATGACCGAGGAGGAGAAGGAGTGGGCTAAGAAGCAGGTAGCAGACTACCATAAATACTATGACCTGACCCATTACGGTGACCTATACCGGCTGACGGACCCGGCGGTGGACCCCTTCTTCTGCGACTGGGAGCTGGTGAGCCCGGACAAGGAGGAGGCGCTGTTCACCAGGGTGGTCATGCGCAAGCCGGAGAACTACTATCAGATGAAGCGCCTGCGGGGTCTTGACCCTGAGAAGATGTACCGTGTTGAGGGAACAGAGCAGGTCTGCTCCGGCGCGTTGCTGATGGCGGCTGGCCTTGACCTGTCCCAGCCGTGGCCGGGGCCGGAGGACGGCTCCAGCGTCACCGTGCACCTGACGGCGGAGTAAAACGAGGGCGATCCGGCGCGCCCAGGGCGCTGGCGAGGTTTGGGCGAGGAGCCCAAGGTCTTGCCGAAGGCCATAAACATACTCCAAAAACTATTGACTTTTAGAATAAAATGCGCTATATTATATATAGAGAAACTATCCAGATTTCAACTGAAATATAGTCGATTCCTGGAGCATACCAACAAATCCACGTAAAGGGGGTTCCAATATGTTACCAGTCATTACCATTTCCCGCCAGTTCGGCAGCGGAGGCCACGAAGTCGGGGAGAAGCTGGCTCGCCAGCTGGATGTTCCCTTCTATGACAAGGCCCTTATCGCCATGGCCGCAAAGCAGAGCGGTCTGTCAGAGGAGGTCTTTGCCAACGCCGACGAGAAGGCCACCAGCAGCCTTCTGTACTCCATGGTCATGGGCAGCTACTCCTTCGGGGCAAGGGTGCCCGGCATCAACGAGATGCCCATCAACGACAAGCTGTTTATAATCCAGTCCGACATCATCAAAAAGGCTGCGGCAGACGGCCCTTGCGTGATAATCGGGCGCTGCGCGGACTACATCCTCCGGGAGCACGAGAACTGCCTGAACGTGTTTGTGCACGCCTCTAAGGAGGAACGCGTCCGCCGTTCCATCGCCAAGAAGGACTGTGAAGAGCGCAAGGCCTCGGACTTCGTCACCAAGAAGGACAAACAGCGGGCCAACTACTACAACTTCTACTCCAACAAGCGCTGGGACGACCTGCAGAACTACGACATCACCCTTGACACCTCCCGCTTCACGGTGGACGAGGCCGTGGATATCCTGATGGACGCGGCCAAGCGGCTGGACCGTTGAAGCCTGTGACAGAGAAAAGCAAGGCCCGCCTGCCCAAGGGTAAGCGGGCCATACTTATTCTGCTGCCCCTGGCGCTGGTGCTGGCGGGGCTGGCCATATGGCAGTTCGCCCATAGGGAGCGGGAATATCAGCTCGACTCCTTCGCCATGGGCAGCTATGTGCGGCAGACGGTCTGGGGCAGGGAGCCGGAAAAGGCCGCGGCGGAAACCGTGCAGAGGATAGGGGAGCTTGAGCGGGAGATATCCTGGCGGAGGGACGGAGACGTTGCGAAAATGAACAGTCAGGCCGGCGGGGAGCCGGTGACTGTGGACGAGAGCACGGCCACCGGGGAACTGCTGGAGGAGCTGCTGGAGCTCTGCGAAAGGAGCGGCGGGGCCCTGGACATAACCCTGGGGCCGGTGACAAGGCTCTGGGACTTTGACGGCGAGCCCCGTCTGCCCGACGAAAAAGAGCTGGAGAAAGCCCTGGCTCTGGTGGACTACAGAAAGCTGTCCATGGACAGCGAGGAGTATTTGTATGCGGTTCCCAACGAGGACGGCAGCCATTTGGACTGCCTGGGCACAAGATATCGTGTGTCCCTCATAGAGCCCGGCATGGCCCTGGACCTGGGGGCCGTGGGCAAGGGCGCGGCCTGTGACGAGGCGGCGGAGCTTATCTATCGGGAGGGGATCTCCGGCATGGTCGCCTCCGTGGGGGGCAGCGTATGCCTCCGGGGAGAAAAGCCCGACGGCGGGCCCTTCCGTGTCAGCGTGCGGAACCCTAAAGAGGACCAGACCGGGAGCCTGGGGGTTCTGGAGCTGGACGGCGGGTACATATCTACCTCCGGCAGCTATGAGAAGTATTTTGAACAGGACGGCAAAAGGTACTGTCATCTCCTGGATCCCCGCACCGGCTACCCTGCCGAGAGCGGCCTGGTGTCCGTGACGGTGTGGTGCCCGCCGGGGGTGGACGCGTGGTGGCCCGGGGCTTTAAGCGACGGGCTGGCGACAGCTTGCTTTGTGCTGGGCACAGAGGACGGCCTGGAGCTTTTGGAGAGCTATGGGGCCGAGGGGCTCTTTATTGATGAGAACGATGTGATAACGGTCACCGAAGGCCTTAAAGACAGGTTCACTCTGACCGCCGGGGGCTATTCCCTTGAGGGGGACGGCTGATGGAGCGGCGGCTTTTCAACAGGCGGGAGCTGCCCATACTTCTGCTTATGGTCCTGGCGGCGGCCCTATGGCTTGTCCTCTCCCGGATAGGGCCCGAAGGCACAAGAGCAATAGTTGAGCGGGACGGCGAGACGATACTTACAAAGGAGCTGGGCGGACTTAAAGCCCCGGAGCTGGTGGAGATAGCGGGGAAGAACGGCATTACGCTTACGCTGGAGTTCTCAAGGGAGGGCGCCCGGGTACTAGAGGCCAGCTGCCCCGACAAGACCTGCCGGCGTGCGGGGCTCCTCACCCGGGCCGGGGAGAGCGCCGTGTGTCTGCCCGGCAGGATAGTGTTGCGCCTGGAGGGTCCAAGGACAGGCCAAAATCTGGACGCAGAGACATATTAGCGGAGGAAAAAGTGAGAAAAAAAGCTGGATTTGCGGCGCTTTCGGGGCTGCTGGCGGCGCTGGCGCTGACCCTTTCCCTGCTGGAGGGGATGCTGCCCCCCCTTCCCGGTATGCCCCCGGGGGCAAAGCTGGGGCTGTCGAATGTGGTCATGATGTACGCCGCCGGGACCCTGGGGCTGCCCTTTGCCATGGCGCTGGCGGTGATAAAGGGCGGCTTTGCCCTGCTGACCAGGGGAGTTACGGCAGGGGCGATGAGTTTGTCAGGCGGAATACTGAGCACCCTCTGCGCCTGGGTACTGCTGAAAAGGACCCGGGCAAGCCTATCCCTTACGGGCGTCTGCGGGGCCCTTGCGCACAACTCCGGGCAACTGCTGACGGCTTTCGCGCTGATGGGACAGGCAGTGGCCGCATACGCGCCGGTGCTGATGGCGGCGTCGGTTATAACCGGCCTGCTGACCGGGGCGGTACTGAGGGCAAGCCTTCCGCTGCTTGAGAAGGCAGGAGGGTTTCTGACAGGCGGGAAAAAGTGATAAGATCATACCGCAGATCACGAAGAAAACTGATGTTTACAGGAACCGCCAAAATTTCAGTATAAAAAAGGGTACGGAGCAGCCCCAAAAGGGATTGCTCCGTATCCGTTATAAAATGCCCTTATACGTCTTTCTAAATATCACTTACTATCGTCACCGTAAAGTATCTCTCGAAGCAGCTCCGTGGTGTCCATCTGGTCCGGCGGCACCTTGGAGGCCGGACGCGGCTGGGGCGCCGGGTTTGGGGCGGGAGCCTGGGGGCGGCGCCGGACCGGCGGAGGAACAGCTTGCGTCTGTGGGGCATATTGCTGTGCAACAGGCGGCTGGGACATCTCCTCGGGCAGTGAGAACTCCTCGGTGTAAACAGATGCCTGAGTGGGCATGATGGGCCCCCTGTCCGGCGGCGTCTGGCGCGGAGGCTCGAATTCCTCGGTGTACATAGAGGCCTCCGACGGCACCATAGGCTCCTGGTAATCCATTGGCTGGGGGGGAACATCAAACTCCTCGGTGTATACGCTGCCGTTTACCGGCACAGCCAGGTCCTCGGGCTCGGGCCTATACAGCTGGGGCTCGGGCCTGTCATAGCCATAATCCTGCCGGTCATACTGGGCATATGGGTCGTCCTCATACGTCCGCGCCTGCTGCTGGGGCTGACGGGGCCGGAGGGGTTGGCGGACCGCCGCCTGCTCTATCTCGGCAAATATCTCCTCCCGGTCGTCAACATTGCGGCCCCGGACGATGAACACTACAAGGACGATCAGCCCCAGCACCCCTGTACCCACGCAGGCCGCCCCGCTGTAAAACAGGGTCCTGGACATGGCGTTGCTCTTCTGGGTCACCCGGGCAAAGGTCACGTATTGGGGTCCGTCGTCCACCGGGGCCTGGGCGCCGGTGGAGCTGCCCTGGCTGCCGCCGCCCTGAGAGGAGCTGCCGCTTATGGGTCGCCGGGAGCTGGTGCTGGGCTGGCGTATGCCGCCGCCCATATTGACGCTGGGACTGGTGGCCGAGCCCTGGTTCGTGCCCCCGCCGTTGGTATTGTTGTTGGGTTGGGGCGGCTCGGGCGTGGGCTCTTCACTAGGCGCCGCGGTAGGCTCATCAGTGGGCTCAGTGGTGGGCTCATCAGTTGGTGCGTCCGTAGGGCCCGGATTGTCTGTGGGACCCGGGTTATCCGTAGGTGTGTCCGTGGGGCCGGGAGGAGCCGTCGGGTCTATGGGCGGAGCCGTGGGCTCTATGGGCGGCTCTGTCGGGTCGATGACCACGGGCGGCTCCTCTTCTCCATCTCCGGGGCTCACATCCATGCTGCCGGGCACGTCGTCGGCCGCGGCCATGAACAGCCCCCCAAGTACCAGCAGGGCCAAAAGCAGTGCTAATAATACGCGTGTTTTTTTCATATGGGCTCCTTCTTTATGCTATTGCTTTCGCTTTTCCTGTACCTCTCTGACCATCTCCGCCATCTCGTCCCCGGAGAGCCGCCTGCCGTCCACGACCGCCGGTATGCTGTACTCAGGCTCTCAGTCCCGGGGTAGACCGGCTCGCCGTACAGCTCCTCTCTTAGAACTCCCCAATCTTTTCCTTTATATACCTCTCCAATCCCTCAATGGGCACCCGCTCCTGGGCCATGCTGTCCCGCTCCCGGACGGTGACGCAATTGTCGGCGGGCTTTTCGCTGTCCCCAACGGTCTCAAAGTCGATGGTGACGCAAAGAGGCGTGCCTATCTCGTCCTGGCGGCGGTAGCGCTTGCCGATGGAGCCGGTCTCGTCGAAGTCGGCCATCGTGTGCTTACTAAGCTGGTCGTAGACCTCAAGGGCCTTGGGCGAGAGCTTCTTTGAAAGGGGCAGCACCGCGGCCTTATAGGGGGCGAGGCAGGGCTTCAGGTGCAGGACAACTCTCGAATCGTTCTTCGCCTCGTCCAGCACCTCCACGTCGTAGGCCTCCGAGAGGACGGCCAGCACGGTGCGGTCCAGGCCGTAGGTGCTCTCAATGATATAGGGGATAAACTTCTCGTTTGTCTCCGGGTCCAGGTAGTCCATCTTCTGACCGCTGTACTCCTGGTGGCGGGTAAGGTCGAAGTCGGTGCGGTTATGGGTGCCGTTTATCTCCCCCCAGCCGAAGGGGAACAGGTACTCGATGTCGCAGGCGGCCTTGGCGTAGTGGGCCAGCTTCTCGTGGTCGTGGAACCTAAGGCGCTCCGCAGGGAGGCCCAGGTCCTCGAAGTATTTTCTGCCGTACTCCTTAAAGT
This sequence comes from Acutalibacter muris, assembly GCF_002201475.1. Lineage (NCBI taxonomy): Bacteria > Bacillati > Bacillota > Clostridia > Eubacteriales > Acutalibacteraceae > Acutalibacter > Acutalibacter muris. The sequence continues at coordinate 155,988 of NZ_CP021422.1, forward strand.
ATGAATAGAGCTCCTCGTCGTCGCCCTTCTTGCAGAAGGTCTGGAACTCCATCTGCTCAAACTCGATGGTCCTGAAGGTGAAGTTGCCGGGGGTTATCTCGTTTCTGAAGGCCTTGCCTATCTGGCCGATGCTAAAGGGCAGCTTGGCCCGCATAGTCCGCTGGACATTGAGGAAGTTCACATACTCCCCCTGGGCGTTCTCGGGGCGCAGATAGATGACGGACTTATTGTCGTTAGTCACGCCCCGAAAGGTCTGGAACATCAGGTTAAATTCCCGGATGTCGGTGAAGTTGTGCTTGCCGCAGTTGGGGCAGGGGATATGGTGGTCCTTTATATACTGGAACATCTCCTCCTTGGTCATGCCGTCGGCGTGGGCCTCGGGGTCGAAGTCGTCGATGAGGTTGTCGGCCCTGTGGCGCATCTTGCACTCCTTACAGTCCAGAAGGGGGTCGGAAAAGCTCTGGACATGGCCGCTGGCCTCCCAGACCCTGGGGTGCATAAGTATGTCCGCGTCCACCTCGAAGGAGCTGCGGCGCTCCTGGATAAAGCGCTTGCGCCAGGTGTCTTTAATGTTGTTCTTGAGCCGGGAGCCCAGGGGTCCGTAGTCCCAGGTGTTGGCTAATCCCCCGTATATATCGCTTCCCGGGAAGATAAAGCCCCGGGTCTTGCAAAGGCCGGTTATCATGTCCATGGTCTTATCAGTATGCTGCATAGTCAATACGTCCTTTCTCTACTTTAACATACCAGTATTTTACCAAACTCCGGCGTGATTTGCAAGGAAAACGTGAGGTTTTTGCAATTTTCCCCCTGGGGGCGCGTTGACACGGGCAGGTCAAACGGTTATAATTAAAAAGCCCCTGCGCATTCCATCGGGAAAGCGCGGGGCTTTCGGGGCAAATGACGGCCCCATACTCAAGGAGGAGACCGCCTATGACCCACACTGTCCCAAAGGACGGCACGTCCATAGACTGCGTAAGCTTCGGCTCCGGCAGCAAGCCGCTGGTGATGCTCCCCGGGCTCAGTTTCCAGCGGGTGAAGGGGGCTGCGCAGGGGCTGAAATATATGTACAGGGAGTTCGGGAAAACCCATAGGGTCTATGTGATAGACAAGAAGGAGGATATCCCCGAGAGGTACACGCTCCGGGACATGGCGGAGGACACGGCATATGTGATGGAGCGGCTTGGGCTCACCGGCGCGGACGTGTTCGGCGTGTCCCAGGGAGGCATGATTGCCCAGTACCTTGCCATATACTACCCGGAGCTTGTGCGCAGGCTGGCGCTGGGGGTCACGGCTTCAAGGGTGAACCCGGTGATGGAGGAGGCCGTGAACACCTGGATAAGGCTGGCCAAAGCCGGGGACTATGACGCTTTTGTAAAAGACATACTCATGAAGATGTACTCGGCAAAGTATATCAAAAAGCGCGGCTGGCTGTTCCCGGCAATCGCCAGACTGACAAGGCCCAGGGAGAGGGAGGCTGAGCGCTTTATAAGCTCGGCCGGGGCCTGCCTTAGCTGCAACTCATACCCGGAGCTTCACAGGATAAAATGCCCCGCGCTGGTGCTGGGCGGCAGCGAGGACCGGGTGCTTACTGGTGAAGCGTCTGAGGAGATAGCAGGGGCCCTTGACTGCGGGCTTTATATGTACGAGGGCCTGGGACATGCCGCCTATGAGGAGGCAGAGGACTTTAACCAGAGGATAAGCCGGTTCTTTAATGAAGGACGGCTATAGAAGGAGAGTATAGAGAATGGACAAGAGCAGAATACGCAATTTCAGCATAGTGGCCCATATCGACCACGGCAAGAGCACCCTTGCGGACAGGATACTGGAGCAGACCAGTGCCGTGCCCCTTCGGGAGATGGAGGACCAGCTTCTGGACAATATGGACCTGGAGCGGGAACGTGGCATAACTATAAAGGCCCACGCCGTCACCCTGGTATATTCCGCCAGGGACGGCAAGGACTATGTCTTCAACCTGATAGACACCCCCGGGCACGTGGACTTCAACTATGAGGTCTCCCGGTCTCTGGCGGCCTGCGAGGGAGCGGTGCTGGTGGTGGACTCCTCCCAGGGGATAGAGGCCCAGACTCTGGCCAACACCTATCTCGCCGTGGACGCGGGGCTGGAGATAGTGCCCGTTGTGAACAAGATAGACCTTATCAGCGCCGACCCCGAGCGGGTATGCCGCGAGATAGAGGACGTGATAGGCATACCCGCCATGGACGCGCCGAGAATTTCCGCCAAGAACGGGATAAATATTGACGAGGTCATGGAGCGGATAGTCAGCGATATACCGGCTCCCCAGGGCGACGAGAACGCGCCCCTTAAAGCTCTTATCTTCGACTCCTACTATGACCCATACCGGGGGGTCATAGTCTATGTGCGGGTGAAGGACGGTACGGTTAAGACAGGGGACTCCATACGCATGATGGCCACCGGCGGGGAATTCCAGGTGGTGGAGTGCGGCTTTTTAAGGGCCACCTCTCTTGAGCCCGCCGAGGCCCTATATGCCGGAGAGGTGGGCTATATCGCCGCCAGCATAAAAGACGTGCGCCAGGCAAGGGTCGGCGACACGGTCACCCTCTCGGAGCGCCCGGCGGCGGAGGCCTTACCCGGCTACCGCGCGGTGCAGCCCATGGTGTACTGCGGTATTTATCCCGCCGACGGTGCACATTATACGGACCTTCGGGACGCTTTGGAGAAGCTTCAGCTAAACGACGCGTCTTTAACCTTCGAGCCCGAAACCTCGGTGGCTCTGGGCTTTGGCTTTCGCTGCGGCTTTCTGGGGCTTCTGCATATGGAGATAATCCAGGAGAGATTGGAGCGGGAGTACAATCTGGATATCATAACCACCGCCCCCAGCGTGGTCTATAAAATTAGAAAGACCGACGGCGAGGAGCTTACAATAGACAACCCCACCAACTACCCGGACCCCGCCACCATAGCCGGCGCCCAGGAGCCCATCACCAACGCGCACATCTACTCTCCCGCGGAGTATGTGGGCAGCATTATGGAACTATGCCAGGAGCGGCGGGGGACCTTTATGGACATGAAGTACCTGGACACCGACAGGGTGGACATACACTACGAGTTGCCCTTAAACGAGATAATCTACGACTTCTTCGACGCTTTAAAGTCCCGCACCAGGGGCTACGCCAGTTTCGACTATGAGCTTCTTGGCTATAGGGAGTCGAAGCTTGTGAAGCTGGACATACTCTTAAACGGCGAGACCGTGGACGCCCTGTCCTTTATACTGCACACGGACAAGGCCTATCCCCGGGCCCGGAGGATGACCGAGAAGCTCAAGGAAAATATCCCCCGCCAGCTTTTCGAGGTGCCCATCCAGGCCTGCATAGGCGGCAAGATAATCGCCCGGGAGACGGTGAAGGCCCTTCGCAAGGACGTGCTGGCCAAGTGCTACGGCGGCGACATTACCCGCAAGAAGAAGCTTTTGGAGAAGCAGAAGGAGGGCAAGAAGCGTATGCGCCAGCTGGGCACGGTGGAGGTGCCCCAGGAGGCCTTTATGGCCGTGCTGAAGCTGGAGGAGTAATATGGGCTTGGGGCTCTATATACACGTGCCCTTCTGCGAAGGAAAATGTCCGTACTGCGATTTTTACTCCCTGGCCCCAAAGGCTGAGACAGTGGATAAGTACGTGGAACGAACCCTGGAGCTGATGGCCGGGTATGGAGCGGACTGCGCCCGGGAAGTCGGTACGGTGTACTTTGGCGGCGGCACACCCAGTATAATAGGGGCAGAGCGGCTTGGAAGACTTTTGGAGGGCGCAAAAAGATACTTCCACCTTGTCCGGGACGCGGAGATAACCTGCGAGGCAAACCCTACAGGGGTAAGCGAGGGCTTTTTCCGGCAGCTTTCCGCCGCCGGGTTCAACAGGCTCTCCATGGGTATGCAGTCGGCCAATACGGAGGAGCTGCGCCTGTTGGGGAGAAAGCACGGCCCGGAGGGTGTGCGGCAGGCGGTGGAGGGTGCAAGGACCGCTGGCTTTAAAAATATCTCTCTTGATTTGATGCTGGCCTTGCCGGGGAGCACTATAGAAAGCCTTGAGAGAAGCATAAGCTTTGCGGCGGGGCTCTTCCCGGAGCACATCTCGGCCTATATTCTGAAGATAGAGCCCGGAACCCCCTTCGCGTCCCGGGGGCTTATACTGCCCGAGGACGACAGCACCGCCGACCAATATTTATTCACCGTAGAACGTCTTAGAGAGCTGGGCTATGCCCAGTATGAGATAAGCAACTTTTCAAGGCCCGGCTTTGAGAGTAAGCATAACCTCTGCTACTGGCGATGTGACGAATACCTGGGCCTGGGTCCGGCGGCCCACTCCTTTTACAATGGGCGGCGGTTTCAGTGGGGGCGGGACCTCTCCGCTTATCTCCGGGGGGAGGGGCCCACGGAGGACGGCCCCGGGGGCGGCACGGGCGAGTTCGCCATGCTGAACCTGCGGCTCTCAAGGGGGCTTATGGAGAGCGAATGTGCCGACCGCTTCGGCGAGGAGGGCCGGGAGCTTTTCGCCCTCGTAAGGGGCCGGGCGGCCCGGTGCCCCAATACCCTCTTGAATATCTGTCCCGACAGGGTCAGCTTCACTCCGAAGGGCTTTTTGGTGTCGAACGCGCTGCTCTCAAGGCTTTTAGACTGAGCTCATGAGCTCATAAGCTCCACGGAGCGTAGACCGTTGATTTTAGGCGGTTCTATGCCCCGTGGGTTCCCTTTTTGAAATAAGAGCTTTATACTTTGGCACGAAGGAGGCGGTCAGATGGCCTTAGAGTCCCTGGACCAGGAACGCACAGGCAGGTTCATACAGTCCCTAAGAAAGGAGCTGGGCCTGACCCAGAGACAGCTTGCGGAGAAGCTGATGATAAGCGACAAGACCGTGAGCAAGTGGGAGTGCGGCTCCGGGTTGCCGGAGATATCCTTACTCATGCCCCTGTGCCGGGAGCTGGGGATAAACGTCAACGAACTCCTGTCCGGGCAGAGGCTGTCCGCCGCCGACTACCAAAGAAAAGCGGAGGAAAATATCATGTCACTTATGAAAGAACGGGAGGAAAGCATCAAAAAGATACGGCTCTCGGTTTTCACCGGGATAAGCTGCACGGCAACGCTTTTGGTGCTGATACTGCTGGTGGGCTTTTACGCCGAGGTGATATCCCTGCCGGTGAAGGCGCTGATAATAGCCTTTGCCTGTTTACAGTTCGCCGCGGGGCTCTTTGTCACCATGTCAATGGACCGGGAGGCGGGGTACTTCAAGTGCCGGTCCTGCGGCGAGACCTTCAAGCCCACCTGGCGGGCGTACATCTGGGGCCCGCACACCATCACCCGGCGCTGGTTCCGCTGCCCCAAATGCGGGAAGTTCACGGGCTGCAAGCATGTGATGAGCAGGGAGGAGCCGGATGAGCAGGAGAGGTAAGATACTCGCCTTTATTGGCGTTGAGTACGTACTGGTGGCGGTGTGCACTCTGCCTCTTTTCCTGCTGGAGGCGGAGCCCATGGGTCCGCTTATGCTCGTTGTGTCTGTAGTATTCATGTTCCTTCCGGCCCTCTCGGCGCTGATAGTCCGGCGGCTCTCCGGGGACCGCTCCGGGCTTTTCCTACGGCCCAATATCAGAGGGACGAGAAAGCAGTACCTTATGGCGGCTTTTCTGCCCGGGGCGCTTACCATGGCAGGCGCGGCGCTGTACTTCCTGCTGTTCCCCGGGGACCTGGACCTGACTATGGGGTATATGTCCGAACTGCTGGCCCTTAGCGGCCAGGCGGTGGAGGTGCCCGCCGCGACCCTTCCCCAGCTGATAGGCGCGGGGCTGCTCCTGACGCTTATAGCGCCCCTGGTCGTAGTGAACCACATAGCTGCCTTCGGCGAGGAGCTGGGCTGGCGGGGGTATCTTCTGCCCCTGCTCATAGAGGGCCTTGGGGGGAGAAGGGCGGTCCTGCTGGACGGCGTTTTGTGGGGCATAGCCCACGCGCCGCTGGTATGCTTCGGGCTTAACTATACCGGGGAATACCCCGGCGCACCCTTTACCGGCATACTGATGATGACGGTCTTTGCCACGGTCTCGGGAATATTCATGTCGTACCTTACACTGCGCTCGGGGAGCATATGGCCCGCCTGTATCGCCCACGGCGCGGTCAACGCCGTAAGGGAGGCCCCGCTGCTTATCTGCGCGGCGGGGTATGACGCCCTGTTGGGGCCAAAGCCCTCGGGGCTTATCGGTATGGCGGGGTTTATTATTATGGGGGTTCTGCTTATGTTTAGGCTGGAGAAGCGTCCCGGAAAAAGCGAAGGAAAGAACAGGTGGTCAGCATACTGTATCACGGAACAACAAGGGGAGGACTAAAAGCCATCAAGGCAAGCTCAAAGTCCCATACCTCGGGTAAAACGGTCGCGTATCTTACAGAGGACAGGTGCTATGCCCTTATCTGCTGCCGGGACAGAGGTGCGAGGAGGTGGAGAAAATGCGGCTGTTCTACCAGCGGCACTTTTCGTCCTGTGGGACTGAGGAAAGTCAAAAAGGGCAGGCCTTTTTCGGCCCGCCCTTTTTTTGCTTATATCAGCCTGAAATCCGTCTCCAGTATATCTGTTTCCTCCATACACCGCAGTATGTCCTCACGTCCGGCGATGGCCGGAATCCCCCCGGGCTTTGAGGCGCACATGGACCCGGCGGCGTTGGCGAAGCGGCAGAAACCCGCAAGCTCCTCCTGGGAAAGGGACGGGAGCTTTTCCGGCGCGTCATAGCCGTTCTGTATCAGCTGGGACAGGAAAGCCCCCCAGAAGCTGTCACCGGAGCCGGTGGTGTCCACCACCTTCACGTCGTAGGTGGGGTGATGCCGCAGCTGCCCCTTTAACGAGGACACGCAGCCGTCCGGGCCCAGGGTCACTATGGCCAAGGCCACGCCCTTTTCGTGCAGAGCCCTTGCGCCCTCGGCAATGCTGTCCGTGCCGGTAAGCAGCGCCAGCTCCTCCTCGGATATCTTCAACACATGGCAGAGCTCAAGGCCCAACCCCATGGCCTGTACCCCCTTCTCCGCGTCCCTCCAGAGGGCCGGCCGCCAGTTGGGGTCATAGGAGATCATCCTGCCCATGGCCCGGGCCTCCTTCACCAGGTTCAGAGTGGTGGTCCTGCTGGGCTCGGTGGTAAGGGAGAGGGAGCCGAAGTGCAGCGCCTTGCACTCCTCTAATGCGGACTTATCCACCTCGTCCTCTCGAAGCTGGGTGTCGGCCCCCGGGTCCCGGTAGAAGGTGAAGCTGCGGTCGCCCTCCTTGTCCAGGTGCACAAAGGCCAGGGTGGTGCGCACATTTTCGTCCACCACCACGCCGCCTACGTCCACGCCGTTTTCCTCAAGGCAGCTCTTTAAGCTGCGCCCGAAGCTGTCGTCGCCCACCTTGCCGATAAATCCCGCCGGGACCCCCAGCCTTGCCAGCTGGACGGCCACGTTCCCCGGCGCGCCGCCGGGATTTGGACAGACAGCGTTCTCCGTCCCCGGGGCCTTTACCGGGGTGAAGTCGATAAGGAGCTCTCCTGTGGTTACGATGTCAGGCATAGTATCACTTTCCTTTCAAGATTTTAATTTATATCATTAGGCTTATCTCAGCCTTTGCGTTCCCCGCAAGGTCAATGTGCCTATAGGGCTCCGACGGATAAAGGAGCTGGGTGAAGACCCTTGTGCCCCTGTCGGCAAAGAGCTCGCATATGGAACGGTCGAAGGTCAGCTCCAGGGTCCAGGGCCCGGTGAAGAAGCGGGGAGCGGATATCCGGCCGTACTCGGGCTTTGCGAAGTCGGCGTTGAAGCTTCTGAGCCCCGCCCGGCTCCTGTCTATATATACCTCTCCGCTGCTGTCTACGCCGAAGCTGAAGGCCTCGCCCCCGCCCTTTGACAGGGTTATATCAGCCGCCCCCTCCCCGGAGACCGTCAGTTTGAACACCTCGCCGGGCAGGCTGCCGTCTATGGGGACGGGCGCGCCGAACAGCTTGTCGCTTACCGGGGCGCAGGAGAGCCTGGGCCCGCCCAGGGGCGTGTCCACAAGGGAGAGGGTCCGGGGCAGGGTCATCTGGCCGCAGAACTCTCCGGTGGGCAGGTCCCCCGCGTAGACCCAGTTTGCCGCCCAGCCCATGAGTACGCGCTCCTGTGTGCCGAAGAAGGTGACTCCGGCGTAGTTGTCAAAGCCGCTGTCGATAAACTCCGGTTTATTAAAGCTGCCGTCGCAGGTGAAGGTCTCCCCGTCAAAGTTACCCAGGAAATACTGGGTGCGGCTGCCCAGGTTCTCCGGACAGGCTCCCATGCTTACCAGCAGCACCCAGACCTCTCTGCCCCCAAGGGTAAGGGGGAACAGGTCCGGGCACTCCCATACGCCTTTAGAGTAGTTACCGTCCGGCCCGAAGCTGCCGGTCTTTTGCCAGTGGAGAAGGTCCTCTGAGCCGTAAAACTCCACGTGGTCCCCCGCGGCCAGCACAACGGTCCAGCCGCCTTTGGGATTTTTAAATACCTTCGGGTCCCTAAAGTCGGGCTTTTTGGTATTATGTATCACCGGGTTCCCCGGGTACTTTATAAAACTTTCGCCGTCCAGGCTGTAGGCTATGCTCTGCTGTTCCTGCTCCCCGTGGGAGGTGTACATGGCGATTATGGGCGGGTTATCGGGCGTGCCCAGCCCAGAGACGTTCTCTTCGTCATACACGGCGCTGCCGGAAAAGGCCATGCCCAGCCCGTCCGGGGCTATGGCGTTGGGCAGGTCCCGCCAGTGGAGAAGGTCCGGGCTCTCGGCGTGGGACCAGTGTATATCGCCCCAATGGGGCTCTGGGCCGTACTGGGCGAAAAGGTGGTACTTCCCTCTGGCGTATACCAGGCCGTTGGGATCGTTTATCCAGCCCTTTTTCGGGGTATAGTGCAGTGCGGGACGGAAGTCCCGGGGGGCTTTGGTGCTCATGGGGCAGGCCTCCTTATATTTTTGGGTACATTCTATCACAAAAAACCCGAAAAGTAAATACTTCCGGCCCGCGATTGACTTTCCCCTTTCTTTGGTCTATAATACGGTTATAGTAAAAATCTATTTATGGGAAAGGGCAAATAAAATGAATGACGTTTTCGTTGAACGGATGGTAAAGAAAAAGTTTGAGACCACGGATATGCTGGTGATCCTGGGGGTTATCCTGGGCATAATCGTGCTCAGCCTTGTGGGGATATATGTGGGGTTCTTCATGCTGATGTTTCCCATGCTCTCCCTGCTGATAATGGCCGGGGCCGTGTTCGGCGGGTATAAGCTTATCTCCATGCGGATGCTGGAATATGAATACAGCATTACAAACGGCTTTGTCACCGTGGACAAGATAATGAACCGGGCCACAAGAAAGCGTATGACCTCCTTCGAGTGCAGCACCTGTGAGGACATCGGGGTATACCAGGAGGCCGAGGCGCGGCTTCGGACCCGCTCCTTTGACAGCAGGGTATTCGCCACCCAGTTCGCGGACCGCCGGGATTCATGGTTCATGATAGTGCGCAGCGGCAAGACCGGGAAGACTCTGGTGGTTTTCGACCCGGACGAGGATATGCAGGAGGCTGTCAAGAAGTTTATCCCGCGCTCCTTAAAGTTTGAGAAGTTCGGCCGGGGATGAGCCTATAGGGCCAGTCTATCGTACTCCCGGCCCTCCAGGGTATTCCAGAGGAACAGACCCTTTTCCAGGGTCAGATATCCCCGGGGGCTGCCCTCCTTTGGGATAGAGACAGAGCCCGGGTTTAAATACCACCAGCCGGCGGGGACCTGTGTCTTTGCCGGTATATGGGTGTGCCCGTGGAGCAGCACGTCGCCCTCGAAGAGGGCGGGCGGGTTGTCCGTATTATACACATGGCCGTGGGTGGCAAATACCAGCCTGTCCGCCGTTTCTATCAGGCAGTATTCCGCCATCACCGGGAAGGGCAGCACCATCTGGTCCACCTGGGCCTCGCAGTTGCCACGCACGCAGAATATCTTATCTTTAAGGCCGCTGAGCTGGGCGATGACCTCCTTTGGGGCATAGCCCTTGGGCAGGTCGTTTCGGGGCCCGTGGTACAGCAGGTCCCCAAGGAGCAGCAGGCGGTCCGCTCCCTCACGGCCAAAGGCCTTTATAAGCTCCCCGCAGTACAGCGCGGAGCCGTGTATGTCGGACGCTATGAGCCATTTCATATCCATCAGCCTTTCGTAATATTATATACTTAAATAAAGTATATCTGAAAAGTTCACCGGGCGCAAGCCCGTTTGGGGGAGAAAAGGATAAAAATGGGAAAAATATTTAAGGTCATGTCCTCGCCCATAGGGCCGCTGACCCTTGCAGAGCATGACGGCGCGCTGACCCATCTGCTGTTTAACGGCGAAGTGCCGAAGGAATATATAGAGGGAGAGTCGGAGCTGCTCCAAAAGGCCGAAGCAGAGCTTTCGGAATATTTTGAGGGCGCAAGGCGAGAGTTTGACCTGCCCCTTGAGCCCTCGGGTACAGAGTTCCAGCAGAGGGTCTGGGCCGCGCTTCTGGATATACCCTACGGCGAGACGCGTAGCTATAAGGATATCGCCATCGCCGCCGGCTGTCCAAGGGGCTTTAGGGCCGTGGGCATGGCAAACCACAACAACCCCATCTCCATCATCGTGCCTTGCCACCGGGTAATCGGCAGCGGCGGGGGGCTCACCGGCTATGGCGGGGGGCTGCCCATAAAGGAGTACCTGCTGGGTCTGGAGAGGAAATATTCATAATGGGAGGAGCCTATGACTGAGATAATCCGCCGCACCTGGGCAGAGATAGACCTGGACGCCCTTGCGCACAATTACCGCCGGGTTCGGGAGGCCACGGACCAGAGGGCCAAAGTCTGCTGTGTTGTAAAGGCCGACGGCTATGGCCATGGGGCCCTGCGCATAGCCGCCGAGCTCCAGAGCCTTGGCGCGGACTGGTTCGCGGTCTCCAATCTGGAGGAGGCCCTTCAGCTGCGCCGGGGGGGAATAGAAAGGCCGATACTTGTGCTGGGCTTCACCCCGCCGGAGGAGGCCGCCGCCCTCAGCGAGGGGGACGTCTCCCAGTGCGTGTACTCCGCGGAGTATGCAGAGAAGCTGTCCCTGTGCGCCAAGGTCGCTGGGGTCAAAGTGAAGATACACGCGAAGATTGACACAGGCATGAGCCGCCTTGGCTTCTACTTCCAGGACATCTTTAGGGACGAGGGGGCCATAGACGAGGTTATAAAGGCCTGTTCCCTGCCCGGGCTCATACCAGAGGGGGTATTCTCCCACTTCGCCGTGTCCGACGAGGGGAAAGCCGGGGACGCTTTCACCATGCGGCAGTTCGGCTGCTTTAAGGAGATGTCCGAGGCGCTGGTGCGCGCCGGGGTGGGCGGAGATAAGCCTCCTCTTCGGCACTGCGCCAACTCCGCGGCGGTGTTCGACTATCCCCTCTCCCACCTGGACATGGTCCGGGCGGGGGTGGTGCTGTACGGTCTGTACCCCTCCGGGCAGCTTCGGGCCCGGCCTGACCTTCGGCCGGTGCTCTCCCTGCGGTCGGTGGTGTCCCACGTGAAGACCCTGTTGCCCGGGGCCACCGTCAGCTATGGCAGGAGGTTTACGGCACAGCAGGAGACGCGTGTAGCGACGGTGCCGGTGGGCTATGCCGACGGCTATCCCAGGGCTCTTGGCCCCGGCGGGGCCGTGGTGCTCATAAGGGGGCAGAGGTGCCCGGTGCTGGGGCGCATATGTATGGACCAGCTTATGGCAGACGTCAGCGGCGTGGAGGGCGCGGCCATGGGCGACCGGGTGACCCTTATCGGCCGGGACGGCACAGAGGAGATAACCGCCGGGGAGGTGGCCGGCTGGGAGGGCACCATAAATTACGAGGTGGTCTGCGCCCTGTCAAAGCGTGTGCCGAGAGTCTACCTAAAGGGCGGGAGGGTAGAGAGCATTTATAACCAGCTGCTTACCGAATAAATAACATGAGCCTCCCCGGGCATAATAGCACCAGGGAGGTGCTGTTTATGAAAAAGCCGAAACAGAAGATAGACTATAGGGAGCACGAGGAGCCGCCGGCGGAGCAGTTTCCGGACATATCCGACGTGGCCTCGGCCAGCGAGTGCACCGGGCTGATGTATAAGGCCCCCAGGGACCAGGAGGAGTGGGATAACTATCAGGAGCTCTCCTCAATGGCGATACCGAGAAGGAAGCCTCCTGAAAAATAGAAAGGAGCGGGGGTACCCGCTCCTTTCTATGTACATGGCGTGCCGGCAAAACGCGGCTGCCCTGCCTGACTTATTTTAACGACTCGTATTTTTTCTTTGTGGCAAGGCCGCCGCGGATATGCCGCTGGGCCTTGTTGACGGCAAGCACATTCTTCACGTCCCGGTATAGGCCCCGGTCTATATACTTTAGACGCTGGGAGACGTCCTTATGTATGGTTGTCGTTAATCAGAACGGTTTCGTCTAAGCCCAAATCCCCTAGAAGCCGTAGGTAAATATCCACGTTGCCGTCCTTGTCCACCTCTATCTTCTGAATGACGCGCTTGAGCTGGGCGTTGGACATTTGGCGCACGTCGGTGATGTCCTCCATGGTCTTGAAGGTGTTTTGCAGGATGCCCTCCAACTGGTCGCCTTTGGTGATGTTGTAGCCCACGATTTTCAGTTCGTTTTCGATGCGCTCGATTTTCTTCTTGGAACCGCCTATCTTCTCGTTCAGTTCCTCCCGGCTGATAAGGTCGTCGGTGTACATATCCATGTACTTCTGGCGGGTCTTTTGCAGCCTGGCAAGCTGGGCGGTCAGTTCCTTCTCGTACTCCTGGTTGTCGTCCTTAGCCCGGTAGACTCGCTGGAACTCCTTGACAACGTATGGGATGATATTCTTCTTGGATTTCAGCACCTGGGCGAAGTATTCCTGTAAGGTGTCAATCAGCTCGTCCTCGTCCACGGTTGTGGCGTTGGGGCAGCTATCCGCGCCGCGCCCGGTGTGGCCGGAGCAGACCCAGCGTACATAGGTGTTTTTATAGGTGCGCACCGTCCGGTAGAAGGACCAGCCGCACTCCTTACACTTGATGAGGGTGGAGAACAGGTGCTTGTTGCTCTGGCGCTCATGGTCGGTGTGAAAGGTTTTGTGGCGGGAATCCAGAATTTCCTGGGCCTGCTGGAAGGTTTCGGGGGAGATGATTTGCAGCTCGGGCCTGTCTACTACAATCCAGTCATCCTCGGGCTTGTCCGCCCGCTGGCCGGTGAGGAAGTCGCTGACCTCTTGCTTGCCGTTGATTATCTTGCCGGTGTACAGCTCGTTGGTGATGATGCGGCAGATGGCGTTCTGGCTCCAGGAGCAGTTGCGCTTGGTGCGCAGGCCGCGCTCGTTGAGAGTGTTGGCGATTTTGGCCGCGCCCGCGCCCTCCTCGGTGTACATATGGAAGATTTGCCGGACGATTTCCGCTTCCGACCGGTTGATGGCCAGGTTGAAGTAGTCGCCGATGGTCTTATCGTAGCCATAGACGATGTTGGGGACCCGGCCCTTTTCAGCGTTTATCTTCTTTCCGAACTTCACCCGCTTGGAGGTATTGGCACTTTCCTCCTGGGCCAGAGCCCCGAAGATGGTCAGCACAAACTCGCTGTTGCCCATGCTGGTCATGTTGGCGGTGAGGAACTGGGTTTCAATGCCCAATGCTTTCAGCTTGCGGATGCTTTGCAGTAGGTCGACCGTGTTCCTGGCGAACCGGGAGATATCCTTGACCACCACCATGTCGAACAGGTGGTGGTCAGCGTCTGCCATCATGCGAAGAAACTCCTTGCGGTTCTTGATTTTTGTGCCGGAGATGCCCTCGTCGGCGTACAGGCGCACAAGCATGTCGCCGGTGCGCTTGGTGTATTCGGAGAAAAACTCCTTCTGGGCTTCCAGGCTGTTGAGCTGGTCCTCCTTGTCGGTGGAGACGCGGCAGTAGGCGGCGATGTTCATGGGGCACCTCACTAATGAAAAGAAATCATTTTGTTACTACGGATTATATCACGTTCCATTCAAAAAGACAACAAAAAAATTGGCGGAGCCAGGTTCATTTGGCCCCACCATATTTAGGTATTTGTTTCGATAATGGATTTCAATTCTTTGTGGAGCATGGGGATATCAACTGACACAGTATCCCACACGATTTGCATATTGACCCCGGAATAGCCGTGCACGATTCGGTTGCGCATACCGTAGATCTGCTGCCAGGGGATGGTCTTAATCTGCGCTTTTGTCTCGTCGCTCAGGGATTCCTTTGCAAGCTCACCTATCTGCATCAGGTTGAAAACCGTAGCCTCTAGGCGCATGGTATCGGCGGAGAACTCTTCCAACGTGTGGCAGCTGGCACAGTATCGCATAATACTTTCGATGTGCTGAAGGATTTTCTTCAGTACAATACCATCCTTATCGCTCATAAATCGGCACCCCCGTCTGTTGTATTTCCATTTCAATGGGGGAGCCTCTTTCGACCTGCGACACATCGATAAGGTCAACCGGTACACTCAGTGTGGACGAGATGCCTTCCAACAAACCAAAGAAAGCCAACCCGCGCAGACCGCTGTCCACTAAGATGTCTACGTCGCTTCGGGGGGTGGCTTGTCCCTTAGCGTAGGAACCAAACAGGACGGCCCGCCGAACACCGAAGCCTGCGAATACCGGGTGGAGGATATTTTCGATTTCGTGGATGGAATATACCTTTTGCATAAGGACGCCCCCTTTCAAGAGTATTGTACCGCATTAACGGGAAAATAGCAAGGGGAAATCACATCGCCATGGTGATGATTTCGTCCTCAGTTTCTTCCTCAATCTGAACCTCCTGAGCAGCCTGTTGAACCGCTTGTTCGACCTTTTGGCGGTTAACCTCCATGAAAACTCTGAGTATGTAGTTGGCCATCTGATTGTCTGGATTAGGATTATGGAAACGGTAGCTTAGCTTTTTCTTACTCAAATATCTACTCAGCCTCCTTCGAGTATCGGCTTTCGATGTAAATATATATGAAAAGCGGCCCAGTGATAGCACCGAACCACTTGATTATCTGTTTGAGCAAATTGAAAACTGCACCTGTTTGTTTTCTGTTATTTCAGCATACTTGTTTCCTCTGTAAAAGTGGGTACGGGCTTCTGCCCGATTCTTTTGTGCGCAGCCACGCGCTCTGCTTGCCCCAGCGGGAGGCCCTTACGACCCTCCCCGCCGGGAAATCCGGTCCTTTGAACCTTGCCGCAAAACTGGGCCAGAATTGCCCCAAAACGGCCTTCTCAGGGCCTGGTGGTGACTTACCCGACTGCCGCCGTAAAACGCCGACACGGGCCTGCTGTGACCTCACAGGGGCGCAAGGGGCGAAAGCAGCGGCTCACGCCGGACGGGCGTTTTCCCTAGAGAATACAGGGGTTTCGGCAGTGCCAGGGACGCAAGGGACGACAAATCCGGCACCGCTTGAAGTTGCGTCCCTTGCGTCACTTCCGTCACTATTGGGCGAGTCGCTGGCGCCTTGCTTACGCAAATGGTGAATGAGCAGAATGGAGAGCTGCAATTCGTCCGCCAGCTTTTTCAGTTCACGTACTTCTTCATAGTCGGAGGCGTAGGAGATGTCTTGCCCGCCTGAGCGCACGATTTGGAAAGTATCAATGGCTACCAGCACGGTGTCGTCGTGCTCCCGGACGAACTCTTGAATCTGTTCGCATAGGCCTTGGCCTAACTTCTCAGCGACCGTAGCAAAAAATACGTTTGGGGGAACCTCATCTGTAAGCTGGAGCAGTCGGTCTTGCACCCGGCGGAGCGGGTCTTCCAGGCAGAGGTAGAGGGTTGAACCTTGCTTGACGGGCAGGTTCCACACCGGTTCGCCCTTGGCAACGCGCACGCACCAGTCCAGCACCATCCAGGATTTTCCGTTCTTGGGTGCGCCGTCGACGACGGCCAGCTCCTCGATGGGTTTTGGCATACACATCAGTCCTTTCGGTAAAATAGAAACGCTCCCAGCTTGAAAAAGTGGGAGCAGTATTCATGTTGCAGACCGGAAAGGATTCTGGTATAATTTTGGCAGGGGGGTAAACGGTATGCCGCAGGTCAGGTATAAAATCTATAGTTGTCTGCCAGCGCTCTCATGGCCTACGCACAGGAGAAGCCGAAGGGCGGCTATACCTTTGCGCTGAACGCAAAGGCCGCAGCTGGTCAACAGAAAATAATGTGACTGGATTTGATAAATTCAAAGTGCTTTTGAGAGGTATGCAAAAATAAAATGAACCGGCATTATCAATATGCCAGTTCATTTCTGATTTACACCTGCCGGAATCGTTGGAGGCACTGTATTTACAAGCCATTGGCCGCTTTGCTGTCAGATGGCCTCGGCTTTATCCAAAAAGAAGGATACAGAACGGGCGTCCGCCGCGATCCGTCCAGGCACACGGTAGGAGCATCTCAGGTCCCAACCGTGAAGCTCCGCCAGGATCGTGCACAGTTTATAGCTGGATATTTCCAGCGACCGTTTGCCATCATATACTTCCTGTGGGATCCTGTGCGAGGTGAACCCTCTTTTGTCGTACGGATGGATCAGCAGGACCTGCCCATCCTCGGAAATGAGAAAGCGGATCCGTCTAGGACTGTCCATAGAGCGGAGCGTTTCCACAAAAATATGGATCCGGTTCGCTTTCAAATAAAAAGAGATGTACACGCCATTCATTTTGCGGTCTTTTTTTCTTTCGCTTTCCACTGCTCAGGGGCGCTGAAATCAAAGAGGAGCATGACCTTATCCTCTACCGTCACAACGTGCCCCACAGCTTTGTAGACACAGCCGGTATCCCAGCCCCATATCGTGTAAATTTGTGAGGAGAACCGAACGGATTCCATGCGTCTCGGGGCGTACTCCTTTTTATTTTTGCGCCATATGATGCTGTCCTTATCTTTAATGGTTACAGGAACAGCCAAAAGGCTCTTTTTCTGTGGATGCACCTCCAGACGGATGCGCTCACAACAGTTCAGCGCGGTCAGCGATATCCGGTTAAAGGTTATCCCCGAACCCCAGATAGTGCAGGACGGTAAAGCGTAGCTGCTGACATGGGAAAAAAGTTCGCCGCTGACTACTTGAAACCCCTCAATTGAAATCGGCTCTACTTCAGTCTTGAATTGATTCATATTTTCCTCCTAAACGCGGTCGGTGGTAATGTATCCATCTGCAAGGTCGATTTTATAGCTGTCTTCATGCCGTTCTGCCGGAATTCCGAAATACTCCCGCCATTCTCCGGGGAGGTAGGACTTTCCCTTTTTCCCTCCCACAAACAGCTCAAAGTCGCTGAGCTTGAATAAAAACAGCATCTCCTTTTGATAGGCGGCAGGATTCCCCATAATCTTATACCTGTACTCTCTGTCCCAGCCCATCAGGTCGAATATTTTTGCGGCGAATATCCTGCAAAGCATATCCCGGTTCATAAGCTCCTTATCCCCGCCACCTTTCGCCCAACGCAGGGCGTCCGGCGTATCCGGCGGGCAGGGCCGGATGATCAACCGCTTTTGCTCCGGGTGTATCAGCAGCTGTATGTGCGTTACCCCCGGAAAGCGCCGGAGACAGGACATATTGAAGCGGATGCGGGCCGGCCAGATGGTGAGCGCCGGTTCTCGTGTATGGGAGAACAGTTCCGCTTTCGTGACCTGGAACCCCTCAAGATTCGGCACGATCTCTTTTTCTTCCTCGTCAGGCATTGTTTGGCAGAATATCTGGTCCAGCTTATCCTGTGCCGGCATTTCCAACACCATCCCCCTTTTTGAGTTTGTCCGCCAGCGCCTGAAGCTCGCAGTCGGTCGGCGTTTTATATTGCTCGATCCCCGGAGCTGGCACACTGGGCCTGTCCACCTGCCACGCCGCGCTTTGACCCATATAAAATATGTTGTTCTCGCGGATGTGGTCATAGAACTCATCACCAAAGCTGTATTCCCAGGCTTCCGCGTATAGCTCGGCGCGCCGCAGGCGGGTGCCTCCCGCCTGCGGCAACGGCACGGCGGACACCGCGTTCTCTAAATTAAAAACAATGATTTGCCTTCGCTCCCGCTGCACCCATGTCCCCCGGACCTTATATAAGTAATTCGGATCCCACTCCATTATGCGGAAGAGGGCCGTGCCAAAGTGCCGGCAGCGCAGAACTTTTGCGTATAGGGACATATCTCCATCAGGACGCCATTTGATGCAGTGCACGGCCCCCTCGTCACAGGGCCGGATGGCGATCTTCCGCTGGGAAGGATGCAGGAGCAGCTGGATATGGCCCACATCGGCAAACATCCTCACACAGAACAGGTTGAATGTGATCCGGTCTATCCCGAGCGTGACCGCCGGCCCCTCATACCGCGCCTGTGTAAACTGGCTCCTGACCACCTGATAGCCTTTGAGGTCGAACATGGAAAAGGCGCTTTTTAGCAGGCGTATCTCCCTGCGCGGCGTGCTTACGCTGTTTGACAAGTCGTAATACAACCCGGGGTCGTCATTGATCCAATGGTGGTTAATTGGAACGAAACCGCGAAAGATGCCGTCGTCTATCACATGGAGGGAAGGTAGCCCGCCGCGCATACTGTGCTTCCTGTTTTCAAGGAGGGCCTGCGCCATCTCAAATTTTTCCCTTGGAATGATCGATTCGTGTTGGCCCCTGTAGTGATACTGATCCATGTCCTGGCGGTTCTTTTTGCGCTTGTGGTTAAACAGGTCGGAGGTAAAGGTCTTCCAGGTCAGGATATCGCCGCAGTAGCGTTCGTTGGAAAGAATATAGCTTATCGAGCCGCTGTTCCATCCAGTGCTTCCGGTTTTTGTCCTGCATCCAATATCCGTGAGAAAAGCGGCGATGTCCGCCTGGGACCAGCCGTACAGGTAAGCGTCGAAAATAAAGCGGACCACATTTGCCTCGGCCTCGTTAACGGCCAGCGGGGCATATTTGATGTAGTGGCCGGCAGCGTCCCGCTGTCTGTCATACCCAAGCAAAGGGGGCGTCAGCAGCTGGCGGTCCTTGAACCGTTGGGACAGGGACCAAATCATGGCTTCCCGCTTTTTGACGGATTCCTCCTGGGCGAAGGAGGCAAGAAAGGTGAGCATAAATTCGGAACTTTCTTCGATGGTATTCAGATTATCCGTTTCAAAAAATACCCCCACCGGTGGGTCAAGGTTCTTGAGCCTGCGGACCAGAGAGATACAGTCCACCAGGTTCCTGGCAAAGCGGGAGACGCTTTTTGTTACGATCAGGTCATATTCTCCCCTTTCACAGGCGGCGATCATGTCGTTAAACGCCGTGCGGTTTTTCAGCGAGACCCCGGAGATCCCCTCATCGGCGTAAATATGCCGCAAACTCCAGTTGGGCCGCTGGTCTGCCATCTGGCGGTAGTGGGCCTGCTGAAGCTCAAAGGAAGACATCTGCGCGTCGTTGTCGGTAGAAACGCGGCAATACGCGCATACACGGAAAAGCCGGTTCCTGAGAGTGGCTTTGGGCTTGGCGGGAATAAAGCGTTTCTCCCAGGTATCGTGCTCCGGGGAACAGATGGGTTCAGGCATCGGGTATCCCCTCCTGTAGCTGTCGAAGCTGTAGGTTCTTTTCCGACAGTGCGAAAGCGAGCTTATAGACCAGGGCTTTTTCCTCTCCGTTCAACGCAAGGAAATCAAACCCGAGGGAATCCGTACGTCCCAAAAGATAGTCTGTGCTTACGCCAAACACATCTGCAATCCGCGAAAGCGTGTCCAACGAGGGCTGCCGGATGTTACTTTCGTAGGACGAGATGGTACTCCTGTCTACACCGATTAGGCTAGCCAGCTGGTTTTGGGCTAAATTTTTGGACTGCCACAGGTATCTGAATCGTTCTGGAAAATCAAAGATCATTGCCTACACCACCTTGCTGATTATAAAGAATTATACCAGTAAACCTGTTACAGTGGGTAGCATCTGTGCGACAGTTTGTAACGTTTGGGCTTTTGGGGCTGCTTTTTTGCTGCTATTTGGTTTTGCGGCAAACCAGTCAAGAAATCAGAAAAGTAAAATCCCTGAATAGAAAAAAGCCAGTGTACACTCTTGCATCTGTGTACACTGACCCTTCCACTATTTCACTAGCCATAGCAACCGTTCTGTTTTGTTTCCTCCATATGTACCGTACTCTTGCTGACCCCAAACTGCTTTGCGGCACAGCGGACGGTGGCCTTGTTTTCCACGATGTACTCCCCGAGCTTGGTGGCGCGGTCGTCGATAACATTGTTTGACATATAGGGCACCTTCTTTCGGTGCTATATATCTATGCGCTCTGGGGCGGGGATATGCGGGGGCGGGACCGCCGGGCGGTTTGGGGCGGCCGGAATAAAAAAGCCGGCCCTCTGAAAATTTTTTGATTTACCCCCTAAACTTTTCCTGGAAAGTGCCGATATAATAGATGTAAAACGAAACACAGATTGAAAAATGAGCAATTTTCAGCCTGAGTTCGGTTTTCGGCTTCGATTTCAGCCGGTCCGCGGCCGGAGGAAATACAAGTGTCAAGATCTGACCACTAGGCCAGTGGTCAGAGAAGGCACGAACCCGGCGAGGAACGCCGGGGGCAATAAACGCAAAAAATAATTTTAAGGAGAGAAAATTATGCGTATCCAGCACAACATTATGGCTATGAACAGCTACAGGAATTACAACAACAACACCTCCGCTCTGTCTAAGAACCTTGAGAAGCTCAGCTCCGGTTACAAGATCAACCGCGCCGGCGACGACGCCGCAGGTCTGGCCCTGTCCGAGAAGATGCGCGCGCAGATCACCGGTCTGGACGCTGCCTATAAGAACACCAAGGACGCCACCAGCCTTATCAAGACCGCCGAGGGCGCTCTGCAGGAGGTTCAGGACATGCTGAACCGCATGGTCTACCTGGCCGAGGAGTCCGCTAACGGTGTGTACGATAACGATGTTGACCGTCACGCCCTTCAGAGCGAGGTCGATGCTCTGCAGACCGAAATCGAGCGTATTGCCGACAGCGCCAACTTTAACGGCAAGAAGCTGTTTAGCTCCACTGCTAACATGGCCAGCGGCTCCTTTATCTTCCAGATTGGCGACACCGCCAACACCTACGACAAGCTGTCCATGGCGACCATCCTGACTAAGGGCGCGGACTTGAGGACCCTTCTGAAAGATGCACTGGCTATCAACATCAGCACTGTCGCCGGCGCTTCCGCAGCTATCGGCATTCTGAAGTCCAACGTGGCCACCTCCGCGATCAATGCGATTTCCGATCTGCGCGGCAAGCTGGGTGCCACCCAGAACCGTCTGGACCACACCCTGAACAACCTGTCCGTCATGAAGGAGAACATCCAGGACGCCGAGGCCACCGTGCGCGACACCGACGTAGCGGAAGAGATGATGAGCTACACCAAGAACAACATCCTGATCCAGTCCGCTCAGGCGATGCTGGCCCAGTCCAATGCTGTTCCCCAGGGCGTGCTGCAGTTGCTCCAGTAAGAGCAATCTGCTCAGTTGCTCCAGTAATTGTAGTAATTCCAATCTATATCGTTTTAAAACTGAATTCAGTAAGCAACTAAGTGTTGGGGCGGGCGATATGCCCGCCCCAATTCTTATGTTTTGTGGAAAGGACTGCCAATGTCACCGATTGAAGTTGCAAGAAAGCTGGCCGGGTTTGGAAAGACAGAGGAGGCCTGTCGGGCGTATGTACTGGCTTTGGCCGCGATTCCGGGGCCGGACCCGGACGAGAAGATGGAAGCCGCCATGTATATACTACAGTTCGAGGGGGAGTACCGCGCGGCCTATACCGCGTTTTTAGAGCTGTACCGGGACGGCCATTATAAAGAGGACGCCTGGAACATAATGACCGAAGCGTTCTATCTGCCAAATGAAAAGCTGTTGCGCTCCCGCTATGAGAACAACGTGAAGCAGCTCAGAAAATACCCATATTTATTTAGAAACGATTTCCCCGAGTTTGAGGAATTGCCCATAAAGTTTTACCCCTTTGACGACAGCTCCTATGTGCCCTATGACGCGGGCGCGGAGCGGTTCGAGGATATGATGGACCCTGGCGAGCAGGTGATCCACAGAAATTTCTTTAAAAATTTGGAAAATCCCCTCCTGGCTGAGGAGGTTTATTCCCAGTACGAGCTGGAATACCTGAACGACAACGTGCGGCACAGCGAGTATGTGGGCCGCGAGAACCATATTTACCTCCACTATAAAAGCTGGGGGGAATTTTGCTCCTATTTGCAGGTCCTGAATTTCAGGAAGCTACTTATTGACAAGAAGCTGGTGTTCCTGATAGAAGATGAGATAAGCCGCTATCCCATTGATTTTGAAGCTCAGTATGGCATTGATTACAGCACCTTCCCAATAAAGCCCCTTGGCATTAGGGAGATGAACCGGCTCATCTGGCACACCCAGCTTTCCTATCATAACGGCGGCGACTTTTTTAACGAGGTCTTTGACGGGCACCCCAACATTCTCTCATATATGCCCGTGATGAACGAGGATATGGAAAAGACCATGGAGGACTTGCGCGCGACCCTGGACGACGCTAGGAGCGTGCAGGAGATTATGGAGGTCTTTAATAACGGCGAGTGGGACAACCTGGACATGATCCGGGAGCTTTACCTGATGCGCGACCGCACGGACAAGGATATAATGGTGGCAATATGCTTTAGAAGCAAGATGTATCTGAATACCCTTGACCCCGCCGCCCGAATTGTGCCGGCCATTTTCTTCCAGCCACACTTCGGCTATAACCATGTGCTGCTGCGCGGGGACGATATGGGCCGGGCCGTCATGTCCTCCGAACAGTATGAAACGGTCCGCAAATCCGCTGTTTTCCGAAAGTTCAAATATATCAAATCCTTCACCCCCATGCGGCGCATTACCACAAGCTATGGCGCGAGCATCCGCTTTATGTGGGGTTCGCACCAGGCTTCGCTGGAAGAAGACGATATCTTCCCGGTGGCCGACGAGATTGTGGACCGGCTGCTGCTTCGGGGCTATCTTGTGGACGAGGAGCAGCGTGCCCTGCGCGACGGCGTAATAGTGCGGTTCGAGGACGCAAAGCTGAACCCGGCCGCCACCTTCCACGCCCTGGCAGAGTTTTTGGATGTGCCATATGCCGAAAGCATGACCAAGTGTACCCTGATGGGGGTCACCACTAATGCTATGCTCGACCAGGAGGTATACGGCTTCGACACGGCGGCGGTATATAAAACTTATGACGAGTTCTGCTGCGATGCGGAGAGGTGCTGGCTCGAGTATTTCCTGCGGGACGCCTATGAGTATTACGGCTATGACTTCCAGTATTACGACGGCGGGCCGGTGGACGAGGAGCGGGTGCTGGGGTGGCTGGAGCATTTTGACAAGATCGACTACTACCTCCTGGAGAGCAACCGGGCCTATCATATAGACGCCGTGAAAAAGCTGCGCAAGGAAAAGGCAGAGGCCGGAGAGGCGGTCGAATATACCGCCACCGTGGAGGAGGAGGCGGAGGAAAGCCTTGCGGAGTTTATGCAGATAGTGAAGGACAGGCGCGAAAGGCTTGCCAGGATATTATTGAAGGGCCTGAAATTCGTAAACGAGCAGGGCAGGCCCCTAAAGTTCATGCCAAAGCTGGAGCTTGACCCGGCGCTTTTGGAGCAGCCCTTATATCACTGATTAGACAGCAGAGGGGTCTATAAAGAAATTTACACCAAAGGAGCCGTAAAGATATGAGCATTGTTGACCTGCATACCCACAGCACGGCCTCCGACGGGCAGTATGCACCCTCTGAGCTTGTGGCCCTTGCCAAGGAGCG
Source organism: Acutalibacter muris (assembly GCF_002201475.1). NCBI lineage: Bacteria > Bacillati > Bacillota > Clostridia > Eubacteriales > Acutalibacteraceae > Acutalibacter > Acutalibacter muris. The sequence goes on from NZ_CP021422.1 coordinate 179,722, forward strand.
GGGCATAGAGGTCCTGGCCCTCACCGACCACGACAATATTGACGGCGTAGAGGAGGCCATGAGGGCAGGCAGGGAGCTTGGCCTCCGCGTGATACGGGGTGTGGAGATAAGCGCGGCGGACCACCTGAACCTGCATATTCTGGGCTATGGCTTTCCGGCGGACGCGGAGCCCCTTTCGGGGATGATAGCGCGGCTGAAAGCCGGGCGCAGCAGTCGAAAGCACAGGATCCATGAATATCTGCGCGGCAAGGGGATAGACGTCCCCCTTCGGGAGGTGGAGGAGCTGGCAAAGGGCGGGGTGGTCGGCCGGCCGCATTTTGCCCATGTGATGCTGGCCCACGGATACGTGTCCCAGAGGAAGGAAGCCTTTGACCTCTATCTTGACACGCCGGAGTTCCACAGCCTTGACAACCGCAAGCCCAGCGCTGAAGAGTGTATAAAGACAATAAAGGCCTCCGGGGGAAGGGTCTCGCTGGCCCACCCTTACCAGATCGAGTTTGTGCGCCAGGACGAGCGGCAGCTGGAGCCGCTTCTTCGGCGGTTGACAGGCTACGGTCTGGACGCCCTTGAGTGCTATTACCCCAAGCATACGCCACAGCAGCAGGCGGAGTATCTAGCGCTGGCTGAAAAGTATGATCTGCAGGTGACAGGCGGCAGCGATTTTCATGGAGAGAGAAATAAGCCGGACCACCCGCTGGCGGCATGGAGCCTGGAGGTGGACTGGTTATTCGAGGGGGCAGGGCAAAGCTTCACCACAGCTTAAACACTCCCACCGCCAGCTTCGCGGCCTTATAGTACAGGGTTTCAAGCTCGCGGGAGGCGGCCCTCAGCTCTTTGGGGATATCGATATGCTGGGGACAGTGAGCGGCGCATTTGCCGCAGGAGACGCACTGTGAGGCGCTGGCAGGGTCCTTGCGCATGACGGTGCACTGGAGGTAGTCCCGGCGGCCCGAGGACCTCCCCTCGGAGTACATGGCGTTATAGCAGCGGAAGGTCCCGGGAATGTCCACCCCCTTGGGGCAGGGAGTGCAGTAGCCGCAGCCGGTGCAGCCAACCCTTACCGACTGTTGTATCGCTTTTTTTACCCGCTCTAAAAGTTCCCGGTCGGAGGGGGTCATGCAGCCGGGGGCGCAGAGCTCCGCCAGCCGCAGGTTCTCCCGCACCATCTCTATGGAGTTCATACCCGACAGCACACAGGTCACCTCCGGCTGGTCGTAAAGCCACTTGAAGGCAAGCCCGGCGGGGGTGCGTTTCTCCGGGTCGGCGGCGAAAACGTCCTTTGCGGAGCGGGGCAGCAGGTCCACAAGCCGCCCGCCCCTCAGGGGCTCCATGATGATCACCGGCAGTCCTCTTTCGTGGGCGAAGCGCAGGCCCTTCACCCCGGCCTGGGAGCGCTCGTCCATGTAGTTATACTGTATCTGGCAGAAGTCCCAGTCGTAGGCCTCTATGAGCTTGCAGAACATATCGGAGCCGCCGTGGTAGGAAAAGCCGATATTGCGTATCTGCCCCCTTTGCAGCTTTTCCTTTATCCAGCCCTCCATGCCCATATTGAGGAGCTTTTCCCAGGTGGCGGTATCCGTCAGCATATGCATAAGGTAGTAGTCGATATGGTCCGTCTGAAGGCGGCGGAGCTCCTCCTGAAAGAGCTTTTCCGCCCCCTGCACGGACTTTATCATATAGTGGGGCAGTTTAGTGGCAATATAGACCCTGTCCCGGCAGTTTAGCCTTTTTAAGAGCTGGCCAAGGGCCGCCTCGTTGCCCGGATAAATATAGGCGGTGTCAAGGTAGTTTACCCCGCCGTCTATGGCCGCGCCAAGCTCCCTTTCGGCCTTGTCCAGGTCAACGCCGCCGCCCTTTTTTGTGAACCGCATACAACCGTAGCCAAGCAGGGAGATATCATTACCCTTTCTGTCCTTGCGGTACTGCATATATATTGCCGCCTTTCGCTGAGGGTATTTAGAATTTATGATAATATTATAAGCCGGGAGCGGGGGCGCGTCAAGGATTTTTGTGCGTTTTCTATTGACAATACCATAACTTTATATTTATAATAAAGAGGTAAATTCCGGGCGTTGTTACGGCGGCCCGAGATGAGGTGAAGAATGATGAAAACCATCCGAAAGAAGATAACGGTCTGCTTGATGGCCACAGTCCTTGTGGCCCTTGTGGCGGTGGGAACCACCAGCATAACGCTGAATTACAGCAGCACCCTTATGACAGTGGAGCAGCTTATGACACAGACCGCGAACCTTGCAGGAGAGCGCGTTGAACAGGAGCTTTTGGCCTATAGGAACGTGGCCATGGATACCGGCCGGGTGACCCAGCTGTCGGACCCGGAGGTGCCCGTTGAGGAGAAAAAGGCCATCATTGACGAGCGCGTCAGTCTGCACGGCTTCCAGCGGGGCAATGTTATAGGCGCAGACGGAATCAGCATTTTTGACGGCAAGGACTACTCGGACCGGGAGTATGTGCATAAGGCCATGGAGGGGACCGCCTATGTGTCGGAGCCCCTTATAAGCAAGGTAACCGGCGAGCTGTCCATAATGGTGGCGGCGCCCCTGTACTCCGACAGCGGGGAGATAGCGGGCGTTGTGTACTTCGTGCCGCCGGAGACCTTCCTGAACGATATTGTTTCCTCCATACAGGTGGGGCAGAACTGCCGGGCCTATATGATAAATAAAAATGGCGACACCATCGCCGATATCACTCTTGACACCATCACCAAACAGAACGTGGAGAGGGAGGCCGCAAGCGACCCCAGCCTGAAATCCCGGGCGGCCCTGCACGAGGCCATGCGCCGGGGTGAGAACGGCTTTGGACGCATAGAGGCCGCTGACGGGCCAAGGTTTTTGGCCTATGCCCCGGTGGGCGGCACAGACGGCTGGAGCGTGGCGGTGGCCTCGCCGGAGAGCAACTATCTGAGCGATACATATTTCGGTATGCTTATAAATGTGCTGGTGATAGTGATATCCATACTGGCCTCCATCGTGGTGGCCCTAAAGCTCTCCAGCAATATAAGCAAGCCCATGCGGGCCTGCGCCAGGCGCATGAAGCTTCTGGTAGAGGGCGACCTGGAGTCCCCCGCCCCGGAGGCGGCGGGCAGGGACGAGACCGCCGAGTTGACCCGCTCTACAGGGGAGATGGTACAGGGGCTGAATATTATTATACATGACATTGACTACCTCTTAAACCAGATGGCCAACCAGAACTTTGATATAGTCTCCTCCCACAGGGAGGCGTATGTGGGGGACTTCCAGAGTATTTTAAGCTCCATGCGCAACCTGAAGCTGGAACTGAGCAGCACCATCAGGCAGATAGACGCCTCTGCGGGACAGGTGTCCAGCGCCAGCGGTCAGGTGTCCAACGGGGCCCAGGCCCTTAGCCAAGGAACAATGGAGCAGGCCAGCTCCGTACAAGAACTGGCGGCCACCATCACGGAGATATCCGAGAGCGCCAAGCGCACCTCCGCCGCCGCAGAGGAGGCCGGGGAGTTTGTGAACCAGGCGGGGGCCCAGCTGGGCGTGAGCGTGAGCTATGTTGAGGAGCTTAACACCGCCATGGGCAAGATCTCCGACTCCTCCCAGGAGATAAGCAAGATAATCGAGACTATTGAGAATATAGCCTTCCAGACCAATATCCTGGCGCTGAACGCCGCCGTGGAGGCCGCCAGGGCCGGCACCGCAGGCAAGGGCTTTGCCGTGGTGGCCGACGAGGTGCGGAACCTTGCCAACAAGTCCGACCAGGCGGCCAAGGCAACAAAGAGCCTTATCGAGACGTCTATAGCCGCCGTAGAGGAGGGCAGCCAGGCCGTGGGCAAGGTCACGGGCTCTCTGGAGCAGACCAGCGTCTATGCCGGGCACGTGACCGAGCAGATGGACGTGGTGGTGGAGGCTGTGGAGAAGCAGACCGACTCCATCACTCAGGTGACCGAGGGCGTGGAGCAGATCTCCTCGGTGGTGCAGACCAACTCCGCCACGGCCGAGGAGAGCGCCGCCGCCAGCCAGGAGCTCTCGGCGGAGGCCAACAGCCTTAAGCAGCTGGTGGAGCACTTCACTCTGGCTTCGGAATAAACCTGTGCAAGCCGCGCCAGGATTTTCCCCCGAGGCTATGGTATGATATGCTCACATAAGGGGGGCGGCGCATTGGGTATAGAGCTATTGCAGCGGGCCATCAACTTCATGGAGGAGCACCTCCTGGAGGATATCGGCTATGTGGAAGCGGCAAAGTCCGTGCATATGTCCGGCTACAGTTTCCACCGGGTCTTCAGCTTCACCGTGGGCATGACCGCCAACGAGTATATACGTCAGAGAAGGCTGAGCCTTGCGGGGCAGGAGCTGAGGGCCGGGAACATCTCAGTGCTGGACGCGGCCTTAAAGTACGGCTATGAGTCCCCGGAGAGCTTCACAAAGGCCTTTGCGAAATTCCACGGCTCCACGCCCAGACAGGTAAAGGCCGGTGGAGAACCTCTGCGGCTTTTCGACCCTCTTATGATAAAAATTACCATAGGAGGCGGCGGTATGCTGGAGTACAGGCTGGAGCACAGGGAGCGCATGAGGTTTATTGTGGTGAAGCGCGCTTTTGACAACGAGACCCTGCTGGACAGAGAGGGACGGAGTATCCCGGGCTTTTGGACAGAGTGCGGGGAGAAGGGGCTTATAGAGCCAATGCAGAAGCTCTGCCCAGAGGGCGAGCGGGACCTATACGGTCTCTGCGGGCCGGTGCGAAAGAGCGAGACGGAGTTTTACTACGGTATCGGCATAAGGGACAACGGGCGCGTAGGTGAGCTTGCAGAGGGGGAATATGACCTCTGGGAGACAGAGCCGGCGGACTATGCGGTGTTCAAGTGCAAGGGCCCGGACGGCGAGTGCATAGACGCGGCCTGGGACAGATTCTTTAAGGAGTTCTGCCCTCAGACAGGGTATGCCCAGACGGACGCGCCCGACTTCGAACTCTACTATGAGCGCGGTGAGCCGGGGGTGTTCTGCGAGCTTTGGGTGCCGGTCAGAAAGTAATATGGACATGATTTTATATAATTTTATTGGTGAACTTATATTTTACTTATAAAAGTTCTCATAAGCCGGTATGGCCCGCATTTTTGGGCTATGCCGGTATTTTTGATATGGGTCACTCCGCCCCGCGCAAATACGTCAAAATTTCTTCTGCGTTGGTATCTGGTTTCACCTTCGGCATGACCTTTTCAATCACGCCGTTCTCGTCAATGACAAACGTGGAGCGCACCACGCCCATACTCACCTTGCCGTAGTTTTTCTTCTCCTGCCACACGCCGTAGGCCTCAATAGCAGAACGCTCCGGGTCGGAGAGAAGAATAAACGGCAGACCATGCTTTTCGGCAAATTTTTGGTGGGACGCCACCGAATCCTTACTTATGCCGATTACCACCGCGTTGATACTTTTAAACTCCTCATACGCTCCCGCAAATGCGCAGGCCTGCCGGGTGCAGCCGGGGGTGTTGTCCCGTGGGTAGAAGTAGAGCACTACCTTTTTGCCCGCAAAATCAGCCAGCGATACCAGGTTTCCGTCCTTGTCCGGTAGGGTGAACTTGGGGGCCTTTGTTCCGATTTCTAACATTTTAACGTCCTCCTTTGATGAATACATATGTGTTTTCTGTAGATAATTCTGTGTCAAAACCATATTCCAAATCCGCAAATTCGCAGATTTCCTCCGGCGTTTCTATATTGTTTTCGGCAAGCCAGCGCACCATCTGGCCCCGGGCCATTTTGCACATGGTTCCTTTTTCGACGACCTTTCCGTTGAGCCACTCGCCGAATACGCAGGTCAGCATGGAGTTCTCCGAGAGGTAGGGCGTGACCGCTTTACTGTACTCCTTGGACGCTAGGTTCAACACCCAGTCACCTTCCAGCTGCTTTGCCAAACTGTCGCCCCAAAAGGCATAGAGGTCTTTTGCGCCGGCCACCGCCAGCTTTGCCTGCATTTCTAAGCGGTAGGGCGTTACTCCGTCAAAAGGACGGAGCAGTCCGTAAAACCCGGACAAGATACGCAAATGCTTCCGCAGGTATTCCAGCTGGCAACCCTCCATCACACCCGGGGCCATATAGCGGTACTGTATGCCCTCGTAAGACAGGAGCGCAGGGGTCAGGCTTTGGCGCAAGTCCATGGTTTTCAGGCGCTCGATATTCAGTTGGGCTATTTTGCCGCTGCACTTCCAGAGGGTCTGCAATTCCTTCTCGGACATGGATTGGAGCGCTGTCAACAGCCGCTCAGTTTGGGGCAGGAATTGGGGTAGGCCTTCTGGCGGGAGGGTGTCCGTGTCCATGTTCATTTTCTTGGCGGGAGCGAGGAGGATTTTCATGGGGTTTTCCTTTCCTTTTTTTGCAATTATACCACAAAGCGCCCGGATTGAAAAGGGCTATTGTCATTTTCGGACGGTTGATGTATACTGGCCGCAAAGAGTGTTTATGGGGGGGGTTCACCAGGAAACACCGCAAACTCAACATGAACTTATATGTTCTGACCGCCGGCTACAGTATATCAGGGAAATCCGCCTCTCAGCGCGAAAGCTTATACAAATATATAATCAAGTTTGTCGCAATTAATATTATATGATTCATCAAGCGTAATCCTTATACAGCTTATTTTCCCGCCTAAATTTAGAAACTCCTTCAATAGAAAGCCCATCTTTTCTTTTGAAGCTACTTTTACTTTCTCAAGTTGTGGTGCAAAGGCAACTATGAAATATTCAGCGCGATATCCTTTGGATAATAATGAGCAAATATTATGTAATTGTATGATTGCCCTTTGAGTTTTCATATTAGGCAGCAATACCTCTTGCTCTGTTGTAATTACACTTTTTACCTCAACCAATGTTTTAGATGTGGCCGAGTAAAAATCGCATTTATAATTTTCAACAATTTGTTCAGGATAGAATAAATTGTTGTTTTTAGTTTTGGCTAAGATTGCGTTAACAATGCGATTTGCAAATCCGGTATCAACAATCAAATAATCATTTTTGTTTTGTACTGCAAAAAGGGTGAACTTCGTACGTTTAGCAGCTTTAGTCGTCTCTCTTATTAAAATCTCTTTGCCCTCAAGAGATAATAAACTGCTGAGTTTGCAGGTAATAGGCACATAACATTCAAAAATTTCTTCCTCGTATAAAATATTGCAAATAAATCTACTTTTTCCTTCTGATACAAATACAGCTTTATTTAGTTTGAAGTTCATAATATTCAGCATACAATACACCCCAAGTTAAAATATTATCATATATGCGCACGTTTTTCAACTCGAAACAGCCGATAGGCGAGATCTTTTTCTTGTATATTGTATAATTGTTGCAAACTATCGAGTGCGGTGCTATAATATAATCGCTATAGGCAAAAGCGAGGTATTCATCATGGCTGTTTCGTATAATAAACTTTGAAAACTTCTTATTGATAAGAATATGAAAAAGATGCAGTTAAAAAGGGGTGCAGGCCTTGGCTCGACGACTTTATCAAAGCTTAGTAAAAATCAACCCGTATCAATGGAAGTTATGATGAAACTTTGAGGCGTCTTGGGGGATGTTATTGAAAAAATTAGAAAGGAGAGCTTATTATGAGTCTTGCTCAAAATGCTTACATAGATGCTTCCAACGTATACGAAAGCTCTCTTGAAAACAACTATAAAAAAGATAAGGGAGTTTATTATACAGACTTATCACTTGCCGAAAAAATGTTGATAGAGTTAAAATTGCCTAAAGATACCATAATAATGGATCCGTGCTGCGGCACAGGCGTATTTCTTTATGCTGCGAAGAAACGCGGATTTATCAATCTTTTCGGTGCAGATCAAGATGAAAATGCTGTCAATTTTTGCCAGAATAATATTAATAACGTTTCTTTTGCTTGCTGTGACTCTATCGGTCCATCTGCGTCTGCTTTATTGGAGGTTTTTGGATTAACTGATCAACCTGATGTTATTATAGGTAATCCTCCTTATGTGCCTTTGGCAGGAGAAGTCGAATTAAACTGTGATGAATTATTCAGACGCAGAGTTTCTAATGCTGGCAACAACTTGTTCATAGCGGCTTTAATGCGAGCATTTGAAATAGTTAAAGCAAACGGAATTGTATCATATATAATCCCAAAGAATTTCTTGCACGTAGCTGGATATAGTTTGCTTAGGAAAACACTGCTTGAAGAAAAAACTATCCTTTCTATTATTGATATCGGTACCTATTTTAAAAAGGTTCGTGGTGAACAGATTATTCTTACTGTTAAAAACTGTGTTGCGGATAAAAAGCATAAAATTAAATTAAAGAAACTATCGAGTAATCGTTTTGTGACTATGTCAAACATTCCTCAAGCATTTTATAAGGAGGAAATCTTAATTTTTAACTGCACAGAAGATTATTTGATCTATAAGAAATTAACCTCTTCATATCAAACATTATCCGAATTATGCAAGGGTTATGTTGGCAGAGGAAAGTCAATCTCTGAAAATGCTATTGTAGGAAAAGAGATACGGAAGTTTGGGTATAAAAACCATACCGTTCCCACAACAGGCAATAAAGTCTTTATTCAAAATATCTATAGCGCAGAAGCAGGTATAATAGCTGCATTTGGCGGCGATATGGAGGCAGCACAGACAGTTACTGTTTTTACAGACAGCGACGAAAAAATGTGCCGTTACATATTAGGCATACTTCATTCCCGATTGTGTAATCTTTTCTTGTATAAATACTGTTATAACTATTCAAAGCTTACAATGCATACGGATTCAAAGTATTTAAAGAAGATACCTCTACCATCGACCAATCAGCAGAACGAATATTTTGATTCAATACTTAGTTTGGTTGGCCGATTGGAAAGTAATGGTTATATGAGCCCAGAATGGTTTGGTTGTTTGGAGGAATTAAATCAAATTGTATACAAGGCATATGGCATTAACGAAAAAGAGTCAGATTATATTGATTGCGAAGTAAAAAGAATTCAGTCTAAAAGGTGGATTTCAGATGGACAACTCTAAGAAATGTAATGATCTCTCCGGCAAAGAATGGCTTCAAAATTCTTTTAGCATTTGGCGAGATTTATCTAAAACAAAAGAAGAAAAAGACTTTAAGCACCCTGCCTCCTACCCTGTATCTTTATGCAAAAAATTAATCCGTACTTTTTCAAAAGCAAATTCGTACGTGTTGGATCCCTTCAACGGTATTGGTTCTACAACTGTTGCCGCTCAGGAGCTTGGAGGCAGCGCCGTGGGAATTGATTTATCTGAAGATTTTTGTAATATAGCAAAACAACGAGTTGGTGAAGATAATAAAATTCAGATAATTAACGGAGACAGCTTTAAAGTGTTGGAAACACTCCCCGCAGATCATTTCGATCTTTGTATTACCTCCCCGCCATATTGGGATATTCTCAATATGAAGCGCAGCGCGGATCAGAGGGATTCAGTAAATTATTCAGATAAAACCGATGACATTGGAAACATTGCGAACTATGACGAGTTTATTGAAACCTTGTCAAACCTATTTTCTTTAGTTAATAGAGTCCTGAAAAAGGGCGGCTATTGCATTGTAAATGTAATGGATATTCGTAAAAAAAGCAGCTTCTATCCTTTACATAGTGATTTAGCCATAGCATTACAAAAAGTTGGATTTATTTATGATGATTTGATTATTTGGGATAGACAGTCGGATTACAATAATATGCGTCCTCTTGGGTATCCATATAAATTTCGCATCAATAAGGTTCACGAATACCTTTTAATATTTATTAAGGAGTAGATTTTATGGCATTATTAGGACCAAGGGCTCTTGACACAGAGGCTGCTGTTCTTCTCCCTTTTTTAGGTGAGGTAAATGCCGGTTATGTAAGGAGAATCTGATGGAGGGTATTAAGATAGAACGTATTTTAGATTTTTTAAATGATATTAAACACAAGGGTGGCCGCTTTTTTATAGAAGCAGAGGGAAAGCCGGGAGCAATGAACAAATTTATTGACGAGTATAACAGAAAACACACTCCAGCTATCACAATAAATAGCGAGGGCATAATTGTTTTGAAAGACGACGCCAACAAATGGGCTCTTGAACTAAGGCTTTACGTCCCTATTGCTCCGCCTGCCGATATAGCACACTTGTTTGGAGGGAATAGAATTTATAAAACCGAATATTCATATCGCCTTAATGACAATAGTATTATCCGGGAATTATTCAACAATAATTGTAAAATAGGATTAAATTAAAAAGGATTGTGGTTTTGTGAATCGAGAGATGTCTTACCTTTTAGGTATGATTTGCGGCAATGGTGAAGTGCGACGTGGTGCGTCAGAAACCACTATCTCTATTGAAATTCCGCACAAAAAGCTGACAACAGAAAAAAACTGTGATGTAAGAATATATGTACGTGCAAGTATAACCGATATTCGCACTGTATTAGAACCTCTGGTTGGCACAGGATTAAACTTTACTCAGCAGGATAATTATTCTATTATCTCTTTCACTAAGAGAAACGATGAATATATAATGCGAGAAATCCTACGATATATCGGTAATGCAGTATCTCACGAGAATATTAGAATTGACGAAGAAGTTTTCTCTTTTACTCATGATGAGAAAATCTCTTTTCTTCAAGGCTTTGCTGATGTAACCGGGTATATTCGGAGAAGCAATTACTTCTTTAAGCCATATATGCATCGCGTTTACTTAGAAGTGCCCCATAATTGGTATTTGGTTAGTGATATTTGCTGTTTACTTAAAGATGTTAATATTCCCGTACAAACAATAGATTGGGCTCATCCTAATATGCGTGACGGCAATCTTGTTAAATATGAGGAGGGAAAACCCGATTTTTGGAAAAAGGAACATCAAATCAAAATATGGGCAAACGAGTTTTTGCCCATAGGCTTTGCTGTTCTGCATAAAAGAGAGGCTCTCACTCAGTTTGCAGCTGAATTAGCCGACGGGCTTGAAGCGGAGGGGAAAAATCCTAAAGAAGTAACCCATAAGTTTTATTGGGAGGGTAATGGAAAAGGCAAAGTCAAACCACAGCATCCCGCCGAAAACGATACTTTTATTCCTTCGGAAATTAGAGGAAAGCACTATGATTCTTGGAAACAAATAGCTAAAGATTTAGGCTACAAGGAGTAATAATATGAGGGAATTTGACTTATATCCGCCAATGCAAGAGTGGCTTGAATTATACTTGAGGGATAAGTACAAATCCTCAGACGAGATAATTGTAGTTGATGCACATAGCGAACGGTTAGACAGAGTTTTGAGAAAATACAATATCATACAAGAGGAAGCCATTGGCGTTGACATTCAAATTGATGTGCTTGGAATTGTAAAGAAGGCAGGCAAAGTCAAACTGTTTTTTATTGAGGCAAAAAAGACGAGCTTAACGCTCCGGGATTTAGGTCAATTGTGGGCGTATTGCAAACTGATTGATCCGGAGGAAGCGTTTTTAATGACTTCTGCGGATTTAGGAGCGTTAAATAAACTCTTGAAGGTTTATAAGAGAGACGATCTACTTGATTTTGGAGAGGGCAAACGTATTAAGAAAATGAAAGTTGCTATTTGGAATATGCAAACCAACTCTCCCGATTCCGCAAGTATGATTCCCAAAATCTAATTCTCAAGTGAAAATGGCGAGGTTTTTACCTCGCTATTTAATCGTATATCGGAATACCACATTATTATATATAATCCCGTTAACAGCGTTGATGGTATTGTTGTTTTTGCGTATCTATTCAAGAGGGTTAGATTTTTAAGTTCTTCAGCACCTTGACAGTACCGTACCTGTTGTGATATCAGTTTAATCCATCAGGATGAATTTCATGATTTCTGCAGGAACGGGAACCCGTCCTCTTTTATAAGGAACAGAAAAATGCCGCTAAAGGATCTTCTGTTCACCATGATCAATCGGAGGAGGATTACTTTGAGCTTGGAATTACGAAATTATATGAAAGCCGTACATCCGGGGAGGAAAATATCAAAACCCGGTTATCTGAAGCAGCGCATGAAGCTGAACCCGCGGGCTTTTAATGAGATCTACCGTCATCATAGCAGGAGCTTTTAAGCGGAACCCGGATTTTCTACCTTCCGCGGATATTTAGTCCTTGCTGCGGACGGCTCAGGGATCAATATCCCTACTACAAAGGAAACCCTGGAAGAATTCGGGACATCCAGCAGGAAAGGGACAAAGCCCCAGGCCTCCATAGGGCTTGGAGGTCTGTATGACGTCATGAACAGGAGGATCCTGGAGAGTGACTGCCGTAAATGCAAGTTTGATGAAATGCGGCTTGCGGAAGAACAGATTGACCGTGTGCCAGGAACAGTCGGCATATCGATGGGTGTGAAGCTATCCGGTGTTGTCTTTTTCTTAAGTTATTATTCCTGAAAAACGACCTAGAAAAAAGCAGTAGAAAGTGGTAAAATAGAGAGTATGGAATACATAGATTTACGAAAACTGAAAAGTGGAGAACTCAAGCAGATACGCCGGCAGGTCGTACGCCTCAAAAAGATGGGGAAAACCGGGAAAGAAATAGAGGAATTAACCGGAGTACGGCAGAGTCGCGCCAGCGAAATATGGACGGCATATAAGCGAGAGGGAGACAAAGCGCTGGAACCGAAGAAACACGGATTCCAGAAGGGGACGCATCTGCTTCTGACACCGGAGGAGCAGGCGGAAATACGGGAAACGATTGTTACCCGCCGCCCAGAGGAATTCGGCATTCCTGGGAGTCTGTGGACGCTGAAGAAAGTGTGTGCATACGTCTGGAAAAGGTATCGGAAAAAGATCTCGGACGGCAGTGTGTCGGATTATATGCGGCGCTGGGGCTTGACGTGCCAGCGTCCGGTCAAGCGTGCCCGGAAACAGAATCCTTCCCGTATCTAAAGGTGGCGGGAGGAAGAATATCCGGCCATCGACCAGCGGGCCAAGGCAGAAAATGCCGTGATTTACTGGGGAGACGAGACTGGAATCGACAACTGCTCGAACTGTGAGCGCGGGTTTGCACCCAAAGGACAGCCTCCTGTTCTGTCGGTGGAAACGAAAAGAGAGAGGCTGAATATGCTTTCCGCCCTGAGCAGGCAGGGGGACGTTCGCTTTATGATGTACGAGGATTCCATGAACCAGCAGCGCCTGATCCAATTTATGGACCGGTTGATTCGGACCTCCAACCAAAAGGTTTTCCTGATTTTGGACAACTTAAAGGTGCACCACGGGAAGAAAGCCGCAGCCTGGCTGGACAAGCATCGGGATAAAATCGAGCTGTTCTTTCTGCCGCCCTATGCTCCCGAGAGCAATCCGGACGAATATCTCAATCACGCGCTGAAACTTTCGGTCCATTCTGGCGACTTACCTCGGACCATATACGATATCCGCCATAAAACTACTTCCTTCATGCGAACATTACAACATTCTCCTGATAAGGTCTCCGCTTTCTTTCAACATAATCAGATTTCCTATATTCTTGTTCGGGGGTAATAATGACATTAGACCTCTTGCGAAAATAAAAGAAGTGCGATAAAATAGAAACATGAAATACGAAAAGCTAGCGGAATATTCAAACACAAGATTTCGGAGAATTACCGGGGTAAAGCGTGCAACATTTGACAAGCTGGTAGAAATTCTGCGAAAAGGATATGCGGAAAAGCCCCGGCGTCGTGGGAGAACGCCAAAGCTGAGCATAGAGGATCTGCTGTTGGCCACCCTGGAATATCTGAGGGAGCACCGTACCTATACCTATGCCCATATAACAGCCAGCTATGGAATAGCGGAAAGCAATATCTACCGAGGAAGCAAGTGTGCCAATTCTCTTCTGCCAAAAAAGCGTTCCAAGAACCCTCCGTTGTCCAAACAAGAACGCAAAGATAATCGCAAGATTTCTAAGAAACGTATCTTTATTGAACACGCTATCTGCTTTGTCAAAAGGTTTCGTATTCTCTCTGAACGCTATCGCAACCGCAGGCATCGTTTCGCGCTTCGCTTTTCTTTGATTGCTGGTATCTGCAATTTTGACCGCTTTGCCTAATTTCGCAAGAGGTGTATTGAACAATCATGTCTATTTTCTTCTGGCTGAACCTGTCGGCGGTATCATTATTATCCACGCCTTTTGTGCCTGCGCCTTTGTTTGCGTATAAATTCTTATATGCAGTATAGTATGAGTCTGGACGCAGTAAATAACGGTAGAGCCTTGTGAAGATTTCCTCTGGGTGGTTCCTTGAATTCTCACTAATTTTCTCTAAAATCTCCATCGTTAGAACTGCTGGATGAGTACGACGGCGCTTTCGAGGATGTCCACCGGCTCCATCTGCGGCTCACCTACGCCGAGGGTGTCCGCTTCGGGGCGCGCCTCATGCTGGAAACGCTCTGTGATAGAGGCAAACCGCCGCCCCACAGGAAGAGGAATTAGGCCAGGAGGGGCCGCGCCGAAGGGGGCGGCCTTTCACTATATCATTTCAATGGAGGAATGTGTATGGACATTATCGAACTTGAACATGGGGTCCCTGAACCTGAGAACCCCGGCAGAGTGAAATATGCCGGTCAACCCACCGCCCAGGAAGTATTCGAGGAGCTGAAATACCGTCTTGAGAGCATGGGCTATCTCCCCGATGAATATTTCGTCATGGACAGTGAATGAGAGAATGGCCGGGAGATACCCAAGGATGCGGATATTTTCTGCACTGTTGACTATGGCGAGAGCGAGGGAGTTGACCTGGACGTCTACCTCAGGAGGGCGGCGACGCCGTGAAGTTCCTGCAATATTTCTATGGGATGTCCGAGGAAAGCGCTGTGGCTGAGCATTTAGGATGTACCGTCACGGAGCTGGACGATATGCCGGAGCGCATACGGCCCACTAGAAAGATGGCTCCACCCAAGCAGGAGGAAAGGAAAATCGACCTGACCCCACCCGCCGCTAATGGAAATATGCGGCGGGTGTTCGCTTACCTCTGCCAGACCAGGGGCATCGACCCGGAGGTGGTGTCAGCCTTCGCCCATGCCCACCTGCTCTATGAGAGCGCCGGCAAGCACAACGCTGTGTTCGTTGGTAAGGACGAACATGGCCGAGTCAAGCACATCCATATGCGGGGGACGCTCACCGGCTATATGTGTTCGAGGCGCCCATTGATATGCTGTCATATATCAGCTTGCACCCGGACGGTTGGCAGGAGAATTCCTACATTGCTCTATGCGGTGTGGGCAGTGCGCCCATCCAGCGGTTCCTGGAAGAAGTGCCTCAGTTAGAAGAAATTGTACTCTGCCTGGACAATGATGAGGATGGACATAACGCCGCCATGCATATCGCAAGGGAATTACTGGCTGAGTGGGAAGTGGAAGTATCGGCGCATTTCCCTCAGCAGAAGGACTGGAACGAGGAACTTCTGCGCCCTTTCCCGGAGGAAAACCTGGAGCCGGTGATGGCCATGTAATTCCCTAATGCCCAGAAGGCTTGCGGTCCAGCATATCATGTTCCACACCAATGTCGGCGCTGATGAGCTTCACCAGCACAATGCCCATGGGTACAAGGGTAACCCAAACAGTCTTTTCCGCCAAAATCGGGCAGAGAAAGGTGAGCAGCGCCGCACCGGCGAAGAACGCGAAGACCATCCCGGCATGGATCAGCCCCCGGCGCAGGGCCAGGCTATCCCATTTGCGCACAGCTTTCGCCAGACCCACCCCAATCTGCCGGATGTGATTGGTGCAGAAGGTGGTGGCCATGGGTATGCCCTCGGCCTGCCGGAAGGTGTTGTACTGCATGGACGCGATAAAGTTGACAATCACCTGCACTACCTGGTG
Source organism: Acutalibacter muris (assembly GCF_002201475.1). Lineage (NCBI taxonomy): Bacteria > Bacillati > Bacillota > Clostridia > Eubacteriales > Acutalibacteraceae > Acutalibacter > Acutalibacter muris. Next base: position 195,488 of record NZ_CP021422.1, read on the forward strand.
GGGCACGGACAGCGGAATGAATCCCAGAAGCAACAGCACTGCCGTTTCAAAAATGATTAGATAGGTATCCCAGCGCAGGAACCCCAGCCGTTTCACCGGCGAGGGCAGAATCTCCGACACGAACGCGCCCAGCAGGTACGCTGAGATGGGTATTAGAAAGTACAGCCCGCCCAGCCAATCGCCTTTGCCGAAGTTGATGGCCATAACCACCACATTGGCGGTCTGCGCGTTGCAGAACACCCCGCCCCGCAGAACATAGGTGTACACGCCCATCATCCCGGCGCTGGCCATGAGCAGGGCGTAGATGCTTTTCTGTTCGCAGACGAGATAGTCTTTTTTCGATTCAAGTTTCACTAAAAACAGTCCCTTATATTGGATTTCCAGGAAACCAGTATAAGGGTTTTTCAAGCAAAAATCAATACGCAGTGAAAGGTTGTGGTAGGAATTACCAAAAGTACAGGCACGTTGATCCTGGCGGCAGGACTCATGTTCGCGGTCCTTGCCGGGATCGCGGCCCTGTCAAATTATCACTCGTTGAATATCAAGGCCCGGACGGTGGGCCACGGTCAGCACGGTACTGCCCGGTGGGCCACCAGTCGGGAAATTGCACGAACTTATACTCACGTCAACTTCACGCCAAAGCTATGGCGTGAAGGGAAGAATCTGCCAGAGGAGCAGGGCATTGTCGTAGGGTGCAAGGGCGGAAAAAAAGGCACGCCCGATGGTTTGCGGGAGCAGAGTTGTCCTCCAGTGAGCAGGCCATGGCCTCGGTTATGTCCACAGCGCTGGCGCGGCTCAACAGTTTTCTTGATTCTGAACTTGAACAGGTGCTGTGTTTCGGCACGGCAGTAGATGCAGAAACCTTCTGCAACCAAAGGTCCGCGCTTTTCCTGGTAATGCCAGAGGAAGACCCCAACAAATTCTTCATGGTATCGCTGGTGATCCAGCAGCTATACCGGGAGATCCTCGCCGTGGTAGACGAGAACGGCGGTAAGCTGAAGAATCGCGCGATCTTCTACTGCGACGAGTTCGGGACGCTGCCGAAAATTGAGTCAGCTGCACTGACAAACGCCGAGCCGGGATGGTAAGTATCAAAAAGCCGGACTCACTCACAAGGGGGCAGTCTCGGTCTTCGATGACACCGGGAGGGTCTCATGGTGACAGGGAATGTTAACCCCCCAGGTTACTATGAGACAGAAAGAAAAAAGAGAGAGCCGGGATAGGTAATAGGTAAGTATTTCAACATTGTTGGATAAGTGATGAAACTTCCCGGCGCGGCCTTTTTCTTTTTCTGCATGACCGAAGCCTGACAATTGAAACTTCTTATGTCCAGGAGGAACAGTCTGGAATTGCCCCAGCTGAAATCGTTTGGTGGGTGCAGGTCAGCTACAGTAACGGCGCACAGCAGGACACCCGCTGTGCAGATGAATATCTGCCGGAGCGGGTGGAGAAACTGCGCTGGAGAATGCTGGAATATTTTGAGGAAGAATAAACCGCTTACTCGCCTTTCAACGTAAAAGTGATCTCAATTTCGCCCTGCGTGTTTCCGTCAAATACACGCTTAAGGCCGGCGGTGGTCAAATCAACATCAATCATTCCGCAAAAGTGCATACTGGCGGAGCATACCTGCCTCCCGGAGGAAACCGGCTGGGGTTCAGGCACTGCTGTCGGCTCTTTCACAGCTACCTGGATGCCGAGAAACTCATTCCACCGGGCGCGATCCACCCGGTTCCCCCGGCTCAGTTTGATACCTAGTTCATTATCTGCAATATACTTGCGCACCGTGTTTGTGCCCTTCCCGAAAAAACAGACACAAAAGAGTCTAAGAAAACCGAATGAACCAAAGTGCTCAACCAGCCAGCTCAAAGCGGCAAGCAAAACGCTCGGGAGCCAGCCACCTCAAAGCAGAGAGGGGACGCAAATGGTTATAAAAAAGCCTCAATGCACTCAAAAATTCCCTCCTGAGCCTGAGCTCGGGAAGCAAAACGCCGAAGGTGAATGAACTCGGCTTTCAAGTAACTGAAGAAATTTTCCGCAACAGCGTTATCATACGGGTCTACTAAAGTTCATTTTGAAGTAAAACCCTCGGTTTTGGCAGCAGGCAGAACCGAGGGTTCCTTTTATGCGAAAAACCCAGTGCTTTCTAGGAGTTTTAATCTTTCCACTCAGACAAGCGAATTTGATATCCAAATATTTATATACCAAAAAGTGCCGTTTTTTAACCGTTCGTGCTTCGAGCCTTGACAAAAAGCATAAGTTAAGCTAAACTAAAATCAGTTGAATTGGGGCGAACCGTAGCGCCCGTTCAGCCAGCGTTGGCCAACGCGATGCTATAATAGAAATCAAAACTTTTGAAAGGAGGTTCTATACGATTATGGAATCAAAGCAGCCGATTAACCCCTTGGAAATTATTAACCCAGGGAATGGTCTGCCCGGTACGGTATCGCCGAATCAACATGTTGTTGTTTGCCCTGAAGAAGGAGGGGGTAGTGGCGGAGGAGGGTCCTGCACGGCTTTCAATGGGTCGTTATATAAGCCCTACGGGCAATGCTTTATTAATGGGTAATACCGTTGTTTTGAAAAGCTTATGGCCATAGAAAGCTTTATCAAATCATAATGTCATAACTGAATCTAAATCAGGTCAGACAATTTCAGCCAAAGAAACAGGGTATACCATGTCGCTACGGTTTCTTTGGCTGAAATGCTCTAGAAAATAGAAATGCAAATAGGGAGAAAAATCCATGACAAAAAGAGTATCTTCAGTCTTTCTTTCGGTGTTCTTCTTATTGCTCTGCGGTTGTTCTTCTATATCCGGCGCACAAAGCCAACCTATCAGCAGTCAAGGCCCATCATCAGGTCCTTTTGCTGAACCAACCTCAACGCCTGAATTAGCACCGGCTGACTCCACTCCTTCTGCTGTGCCGTCTGCAAATAAATTAAGCAAGCGCGAGGAAAAGTGGGTAGAGGACCTGGAGTACCTGCGCGAGCAGTACGAGGCCCTGCACCCGGTGCCCTTCCGTTATGTATCAGAGGAAGAATTTGACTTTCAGCTTGAGCAGCTTAAAAAGAAAATTTCAAAGCTCAGCGATAATGATATGTCTTTTGAGATCAAAAAGATCATCGCGGGTTTTTGCGATACACATACTGTTGCAAATGGGCCGGCTTCTGTCTATGAGCGAGTTTTCCCATTTGATGTGATCGTCTTGGGTGAGAAAGTGTATCTGTATCTATACGACAAAGATTACAGTGAACTCCTGGAGCCCTATTTCCTGCGTGAGATAGTAGCTGTCAACGGCGTGGATATAGGTTACATCCGGCAGAAAGCTTCCGAACTGTATTACCCTACAAATTTCTGGTTTAACAAAGAAGTATTGTCCTATAGCTTCTATCTGCCGGCCTTTATGGATTGGGTAGGCTGTGACCACCAGGAGGGATATACTTTCCATATTCTGAATGAAGATGATCAGGTGGAGTTGGTAGAGCTCCCAGCCGTGCCGGTGGACGGCATAACTTATGACTGCTATCCAAAAGATTTCGTATTGCCAAATTCTTTCCTAAATCCGGACGCTAACCGTGCGGAATACATTGAGGATGAGCGTGGCGGTTACGTTTACATACTGTTTTCATATATGGAAACAGGCGACATGAAAGCATATGAAGATTTTTTCAGCACCGCCACTGAATTGCTTAAAGAACACCCCGGCTGCAAGCTGGTTATCGATCTGCGCAAAAACTCAGGAGGTCATTCAAACGTCCAATCTTTTGCGCATCAGAAAGCCTTGGAGTGGAGGGAACTCCCCATTGAGAAGACCTACATATTAACAGGTGGTTTCATGATGTCAGCGGCGATAGACCTGCGTACGGTTTTTAAGGAGGGACTGGACGGGATAGCGGTGGGTGAGCCCACCGGCCAGTTCTTCGGCACATTCGGCAATTCCAAAGACCCGCGGCAGGTCATATATTTGCCCAATTCCCAGATCTCTGTCTTTATAGCAGATATGTGGTGGCCGGGACTGCACCCGGAGCAATACACGAGAAACGAAAACTCGATCCCCTACGAATGGCAAAATACAGTTTTGCCGGATGTGTATGTCTCACTGGACGCCAAGGATTTCCGACAGGGCAGAGACAGCATTTTAGAGTGGGTTTTGGAGCACTAAATAATATAAGAGAAAGGGTAAACTTATTATGAAAAATTTAAAGCCTTCATCGTACAACGTAGTTGTAGATACACTTGCAGATGGACGGGAGTTGATGTTTAACACGCTGACCGGGGCATTTTGTGTGGTTAATGAAACCGTTAAAGCATTGATCAAAGAACATGATTGCGATGCTGAACCTAATCAGGAAGAAAGCCGAAAAATTGTAGAGCAACTTCATTCTCTTGGCTTTCTTATAGATGATGACATTGATGAGCTGGAACTTATAGAACTTAGGCGCAATCTTACTCGTTTTAATAACAAATCGCTTTATGTTACTATCGGTCCTACGCTGAGCTGTAATATGCGCTGCCCTTACTGTTTTGAATCCGAGCAAAATGGTTCAATGACTTCCGAAACCGCTGATAAGCTGATTAAGTTTATACAAGATCAATAATTGCTGAAAATATTGTATCAGTCAGAATATCATGGTACGGCGGTGAACCTCTGCTCGAAATGGAAAGAATCTCGCAAATATCAAATGCTTTGATTCCTTTTTGTGATAAGAGAGAAGTGATGTATAATGCCGAGATAACAACAAATGGATACTTATTAACAAGAGAGAATGCGCAACTACTAAGAAAGTATAGAGTTGCAGACGCACAGGTCACAATTGACGGATTGGAGAAGACTCACAATGCTCGACGCAAACTTAAAAGTGGGCAAGACAGTTTCTGGACTATTGTGAACAACATCCAAAATGTTAAAGATCTTATACATATCAATATCCGAATAAATGTTGACAGAAACAATTTGAATGAAATTGATAAGTTGACTGATTTCTTTATTTATGAACAAAAGTGGGGAAAAGATGTACACTTCTATATAGCTCGCGTTGAAAAAAACACAATCGCTTGCAAAGTCGATTTAGATGAATGTCTGAAGATTGATGATTTTTCATTATTGCACCAGCGCGTTACAGAGAAGATGTTAACCAATGGAATAACTTGTGTCCTAAATAATGAATATCCCCGCTTTCAGGCAGTAGGATGCGGAGCAATCTGTAAAAATTATTATGTAGTAGATGCTCATGGACTCATATATACTTGCTGGAATCACGTTGGTGATAAGAGCAAAAGTATTGGCAGCATATTTGAACCTGAAAAAATCACTCTATCCGGTAGATATCTTCATTGGATGAATGTACACATATCCAATAAATGCAAAAAATGCGTGTATCTGCCAATTTGTCAAGGTGGATGCCCTGATCAGCGAATGAATAATTCCGGAGTTCCGGTCTGCTTCCATTCGGCATTTACATATATCGATAGTTTAAAACTAAATTATATGCATCAAATAAAAGAAAGAGAAGCGCATAACAAGGTATAATATTTGTGTCGCTTGTTACTTTTTAAAGTCCAAATGACTACACAGGCTATACTCTTGTGTAGTCATTTTAAATGAGGAAATCGTTTATAAATGTAGCTTTTATGTGCAAATGACATTAGTATATTTTACTCGGGGACTTAAGACACAATGGAAAGGATCGACCTTATCTATGCTGGAGATAATATATTATGTATGGAAAAAACGGAATGCTGCCGCATTAGATTTTTATTCTCAGTATTTTTGCTGCTCGCAACAGCTCTTTTATCAATTATTTCTCCAATACTTATGGGAAATTATATCGAAGCGCTCACAAAAAAGACGGATTCGGCCAATATAGTAACTTGCGTAATAATATTGACTATTTCCTGGCTTATAGGCGTGGTGCTTACTTATGTGACATCGGTTAATTCTACGCATTTAAAAACTCGATTGACCTACTCAATTAGTTTACATCTTCTTAATCATACTGAACATTTGCCCTATTCAAAGCTAATTGAACACAACCCTGTTTATTTAACCAGTAGAATTCAAAACGATTCTAATACAATCACCTCTTTCTTTTTGGATGGATTCATCGGAATGATTGTCCAGGCGCTTTTGTGTATCACTGTCTTGATATTCCTTTTTAATTCCAGCAGACCCATCTTTTGGCTCGTAATGATAACATTACCTATATACTTTTTGATATATAAAAATTTTAGTCAAAGAATTGAAAGCAGCAGTAAAAAAGTAATAGAACAGCGAGATAAATTTTTTGGCGAAATGAATCATCAATTGAGGAATATTCACACCATAAAAGCAAATGTCTGGTACACCATCCTTTTTTCTTTGTTAAAAGGTGAATTTGAAATTTTCTATAAATCGATAATCAAGAATACAAAAATAGGCTCGCGGTATTCATCATTAACACAACTTATTCAAATCGCCTTTAACGTAATTATCTTTTTGGTGTGCGGTTTTTCCGTTCAGAAGGATGTGATGAGCCTTGGCAATTTTATTGCCGTGAATTCATTGTTATCCATCCTCCTGTCGTCCTTTACTGATATAATGGGATGTGGAAAAGATTATGCAGTTGCATTGGCTGCATTCTCTAGGATAGTTGGATTGGAATCCACTGCTGAAGAGAGAATCGGCAGTTTAAAAATGGATGCCATACATGAGGTTTCATTTGAAAAAGTTTCATTTTCCCATAGCGAACAAGGTGAGAATCTTATTAATCAAGTTTCGGTTAAATTTAAGAAAGGGGAAATTTATCAAATTATAGGGTGCAATGGATCAGGCAAGACAACACTCATAGATATTATGCTAGGGCTACATCCAGCTTCTGGTAAGATTTACTATAACAAAATGTCCACGGAAAATCTTGATATGCCATATATTCGGAAAAATCTTATTTCTACGGTTGAGCAGGAGCCTCCCTTGGTTTTCCGAGAATTACTGCAAAACATTTCAGCCGAAAAATTTGGAAGTGATTACCTCATGCATGAAATAGACAGTATGGGAATGTCCGAATTCTTGGGTTCTTCTGAATTTTTATCAAATCATAAGTCAACTAGTGTGGTCCATAATATATCGGGAGGGGAAAAACAGAAAATAGCTATTTTGAGAGCCCTATTAAAGCGTCCGCAATTATTGATTTTGGATGAACCAGCTTCTGCATTAGATGTGCAAAGCTGCAAGCAGTTAAAAGGGCTTCTGCAACGTGAAAAAAGTGATAGGATCACCATATTGATCGATCACCAATCTGCATTTACTGACATCATCGATGTTGCATATCTATTACAGGATGGACATCTGCTGAGGTGTGACAAGAATGAGAATCCGCATGTGCCCTTCCCGAAAAAACAGACACAAAAGAGGTCAAGAAAACCGAATGAACCAAAAGTGCTCAACCAGCCGGCTCAAAGCGGCAAGCAAAACGCTCGGGAACCAGCCACCCCAAAGCAGAGTGGGGACGCAAATGATTATAAAAAGCCTCAATGTACTCAAAAATGTCGTCCTGAGTCTGAACCCGGGAAGCAAAACGCCGAAGGTGAAGGAGCTCGGCTTTTAAGCAACTAAAGAAATTCTCCGCAACAGCGTTATCATACGGGTCTCCTTTATTTGACATACTCTGCCGGATTCCAAGAGCTTCCAGGCGGTTTCTATAGTCATGCGAGGCATATTGCACGCCCCCGTCGCTGTGGAAAATCAATCCCGGTCGCGGCTGTTCCCGGCGAATTGCGGTGTCCAGGGCGTCTAGGGTGAGTTGTGTGTCGATGCGGTCGGAGAATGCATATCCAACGATTTTCCTCGTGCAGACGCTCAAGCAAATTGGGAGCAATCAGATAGCTATGTTTGGAGTTTATGGTGCTCTTTCAGGCTTTCTTCCGCACGGAATGATTCAGCCGTTTCATCAACTGGTGGACACGCCACCGGGAGCAGGGAATCGTCGGCTTTATCATATGGTTGAGTCCGTCCAGCCCCAGGGCACGTTTTGCCTCCCGGTTCTACCGGTCCGCTTGGCCGGGGGGGAGGCTCTCCTGCTGCCTTCAGCCAGTTGCGCAGTGTGTCGATGCAGATCCCAAGTTCTGCTACCACCTCCTTGCTGGGCCGCCCTTGCTCAGTTACCAACCGGAGGGCCCCTTCTTTGAATTTTTCATCGTATCTCCGTGGGGCTATGCCTTCTTTGTTTCCCATCTTATTTTTCTCCTTTTCTTTCCATTATACAGATTCCTTTTCTGTCTTTCAAGATGGGAAGGGGACAATAGATTTTCCCGATGATTTCCTTGGGAAACTCTGGGATGAAACCGACTGGCAGGCCGCAAAGGAGATCCTTGCGGATATACAGAAACAGATTGCCCTCGCCGCATACAGACATGACGATGAGGCGATAACCGCTCTGCAAAAACAGCTTGTACGGCGGATGGAGATCAAACAGCTGGCGGTTCAAAAGATATGCGGCAGTAATTCCGGGCTTGGGGTTGACGGCGTCAAGTGGAAAGAATCAGGGGAGAAAATACGGGCGGCGCTCATGCTGACCTCCAAGGGGGTTCAAGCTAAACCCATGCGGGATATCATTGTCAAATCGAAATCTACCGGCAGAGAGCGCACCTATGGTCTCCCCACCTACTTTGACCGGGTCATGCAGGTGTGTATGGCTTTTCTCTAGCGCCTGTACTGGAGGCATTGGGAGAAAAGAAGTCCTTTGCCTTTCGGGAGGGCCGCTCTGCCTGGACGACAACGCATACATCTTGGAGGCTCTACAAGGGTCAAATGCACCAGAATTCGTGGGCATCGAGGATGTAATGTCATGCTATGCTAATATCCAGGGAAACTGGCTCATGCGGCATATCCCTATGGATAAGAAGGTGCTGGCTCAGTTTTTGAAAGCGGGACATGTCTTTGCGGGGGAACTGTTTCCCAGCGAGGAAGTCGGGATATCCATGGGAGCCAACCTCTACCCAATGATGGCAAACCATGTGTTGGATGGCTTGCGGGCGTACATATTCCAGATGATATACCCTGGAACACAGGACATTGACTATGCCAACGGCAACCTGGTGCGTTTTGCCGATGACATCTTCTTTACTGCCCGGACTCGAGATGACGCGGAACAAATCATAGAATATACCAAACACTTTCTGGCAGAGCGGGGATTGACGATTTCAGAGGAAAAGACAAAGGTTGTATCTGTATATGAAGGCTTCGACTTCATTTCCCGCCATTATGTAAAAGAGAACGGAGCCATACACGTTACACCTTCTACTGCGGCGGTTAACAGAATAAGGGCAGGTCTTAAAGAGCTGATCCTCACCCACAATCGCTCACAGAAAAACCTGATCGATTCCATCAACCGACAATTGTCCGGATGGGCCTCCTACCACCGCTATTCCGATGCAAAGACAGCCTTTAAGGAGATCGACGGATTAGTAGATAACTGCCTATGGGTGGCGGCGCTGGCCCGGCATCCATAGAAGAACCCGCCCAGGATCAGGGCCAAGTATTGGTACAAGGATCAACGCGGCCGGAGTATATACTGCCCTCCAGACAACAGGAGTGTATGTGTGCAGAAGATTTCTGATACCCTGCTCGTTGAAAGCTATGAGAAGGTCCTGCTGAACAAAAATCCTTATATTGACAGAGAATATTTCCAGCACAGGCAGGAGCGAAAGTCCATTGCCGGAGCAACCGGGCGCTACCAAGAGATATGGAAACGGCAACAGGGACGCTGCTATTACTGCGGCAGGCCCATACTGCCGGATCAGGCCAGGGATGTGGTGCAAATCAACATGGGCAACGATGACAGTTCAGATGCCCGAAGAAACCTATCAGCGCATGAAAGAATATCTCAAACTCCATCGGGTCAAACAGATGGATTTCCTGACCCGGCTGATGGAGTCGGCGCTGGAAAAGGAAGATCCTTCTACAGTGGAGGGCAACAATGGGTAGAACAAAAGAGTTGCTTTTTGCGACGGATTCGGGTATAATATTAGCAGAGAGAAGGTGGTTCCCATGAGCATAAGTATAGAAGACATCAATTTGTCCAACGACCTCGTCTTCGGGGAGGTCATGCGCCAGCCCGAAAATGTCACGCCGTTTCTCGAAGCAGTCCTGGAAAAGAAAATCGCGAACATCACCTACATCGAAAAACAGCAGGACATCAAGGATGGGATACACCTGCACGGCATCGGCTGGACGTTGCTCTTGCTGACGATGCCGGGACATAGTACGACATCGAGATGCAGACAGGCAAGGCATATGACTTGGAGAAACGCATCCGCTTTTACCAGAGCAGTATCGACCGTAAGACTCTTGAGCCCGCGGAGAGCTGCCGTCAGCTCAGAGAGAGCTACGTGATTTTCGTCTGCACAGAAGACTACTATGGCCGAGGCTTGGCGCTTTATAAGCGCAAGAGTGTTATCGAGGGTGCTGAAGATTTAATGTACAAAGACGGTTCACACGCCTACATTTTGAACGCGGCGTTTACCGTCAAGAATCTAAGCGAACCGGCGCTGGAGTTCTTGCAGTATATCAATGCGAGGTGCCGCAAGCTGGACATTGATATTTCAGATTCTGAGTATCTGACAAGGATAGACCAGGCGGTGGAGGACATCAAGTCCTACAAGGGAAAGGTGGAAAGGCTTATAACGTTGGCGACGAAGATTGAGGATGTGCGGTTTTATGCGCGCAAGGAGGCTTTGGAAGAAGGTCTAGCCGAAGGCGAGCATAGTGCAATGGTTGGCGTGGTCAAGCGGCTGTTAAAACAACAGGGGTCTTTGGAGGACATTACTGACATCTGCGGTCTGGACTTGGATGAAATCAAAAAAATCGCGGAGGATGAGTAGGTCATCATCTTGCGAAACCCTTTCATCAAAGTGGCATCTGTTAAACAAAAAGTTATGTAATCCCTCTAAACCCCCGATAACACCGAGAAATTCGCCCATAGGCAAGCGCAATTTACTACACATTTACTACTAAACAACATTGGGAAAATCTGGTCTTGATATGTTTACTGCCAAGCGCAGGGCAAAACAAGGTATAGTCTGCAAAACAAAAGGGACACGGGTAACTCCGTGTCCCTTTTGCCTGCACTCAAGCCAATTACTTGATTGCTGAAAACAAAAAAGCGGGATAACCAGCTTTTACAAGCCGACCATCCCGCTTCGTGATAGTGATCTACATTGTCATCTTCATCTAACCGTCACCCCTTCGTGTACTCAAAACTTCCCGGCTGTTTGCTCTCAGCCAGTTGTTTATAAAGCGGATGGTCCGCCAGGTCATATTTGCGTATCGGCGTTGGCGCCTGCCCCTTGACAAAGAGGTAACCCCGCTCCACAGGCATCTGCAGGATAGCGCTCCGAGGGATGTCGGCCTTGGCGGAGATAAAGTCCGCCGTATGTATGTCCTGTCCGCCGAGATAGATACAGGTGTCGCAGTTGTTTACGATGCTCTCAGCCCGCGCGGGGCCATACAGAGCCTCCAGCTGTGTCAAGCTCTGTAATGTGATGCTTATGGCAATGCCCCGCGAACGCACAGTGGCAATGATGCTATCGAAATCGTGGATATAGGCATTGGTGTAGGCTAAGAATCCGGCACCTTACTGCCTCACGACAGCAGGTTTCCGAACCCTCGCCCCGGAACCGCACGTACACCTCTCGATGTATACGGCTCCCCACTATACATCCTCTACAATTATTTATGGATTCTGTCGTAGCAGTCTCCACACACTACAAGCGTCTTTCGTTTCTTTCTGTTCATAATCGCTCCCCATTCTGTATTAACATCAAGGTCGCTCATGCCCGTTCACAGCCTGATCGTTACAACAAATACGGCGTATGCATCGACGATGTAGATGGCTTGCCTACTGATGAAGAAAAGAAAGCCATCATAGTTATCAACCAGCACAGAATCAACAACGGCGTTGAACCCTTCATATGGGACCAAGGCGCCCAGGTGTTCGCTGAAACACGCGCCATCGAAACAAGATATCGTTGCGAAAACTTTAACCAATTCGACCATGTACGACCTGACGGATCAGGCGCAAACGAAGTGGTCGCAATGGTACACGAATGGTCAATGATTGGCATACTCCAAAAGCCATACGCAGGTTGGTTAAATGAAGCGCTACATTTTAGTAGTAGCGGACCTTGTATCAGTAATTGGGACGTCAACCTGGACAACGGCAAAGATGTAACGAAAAGTTGGATCAATAGTCCAGGACACAATTACCAACTGTTTAGACTCAAACGCACATTACGGAGCTGTAGCATACTATGGCGCAGACGATTGCCATATTTGGTGCTATAATGGTCTCCAAACAAAATAGACCAAGCACAAAAACAAAAGCCCTTGGAGCGTATGCTCCGAGGGCTTTTGTTTTCAATCTTCACTTAATGTTCTATGTTCAATACAAAATGCCAACACCGCCGTAACGGATACGGCCGACTGCATATGAAAAAGGAGATGTGTAATATGCCAAGACAAGTATGGTTCAAAACGGCTTACGTAGATGTGAACACAGGTACAGTCACACGTGAACTGAACATAAACGGCGAGCGTTACCTGAATGTAAACGGCTCGTACACAATAAGCATGGCCTTACCATGCATCCTCTCCACCTCCAGCTCCCACCGTTGGAGGAACTGCACCTCCTCCGCCCGTCTGGAGCGGGGGTTCGCAGACAGGGAGACCTTCGCTTTATGCTGTGTGAGGCTTCCATAAATCAGCAGAGCCTGACCCAATTTATGGACCGGCTGGTTCGGACCTCCCTCCGAAAGGTTTTTCTGATTTTGGACAACTTAAAGGGGCACCATGGGAAAAAGGCCGCAGCCCGACTGGACAGGCATCGGAAAAAAATTGAGCTGTTCCTTCTGGCGGCTTACCTCAGACCAAACGTGATATCCGCCATAAAACCGCCTCCTTCATGCGAGCCCTACAACCTTCTCCCGATAAGGTCTCCGCTTTCTTTCTGCATGATCAGATTTCCGGTATTTTTGTTCGGGGGTAATACCCCTCCCGAAGATGGATTTGCACCACAGGGCCGTGGCTGTGTATATCTATCTGGCAGACCGGGCAAATCGGGTGGGCGAGTGCTGACCTGCCATTGCCAGGGACCCTTGCGCTCTCTCGGCGGCAGGCGCCTCCTGTCATAGTGGCGGGTGCAGAGAACTAACCATATAAAAAGAAACTACTTCAGAGAAAAGATAACCCGAATATTTGATATCGGAATTTTAACGTCATTTGCCTTGATATTTCAAGAGTATCCCGGTATAATGCTTGCAGAAGGATAAGCCGGCAGGAAATCACGTGAAGGAAATGTACCTGCTTAAGAAAATCTTAATGTTTTCTCATATAAGGCTCAAGAAACTGTGCCGCATATTTTGCTACAATTTTATAAACAGGGAAGGAGGTTGCTTATGCCAGAAAAAATCCTTGTAGTGGATGATGAAAAGGAAATAGCCGACCTAGTAGAACTCTACCTCAAAAATGAAAACTATGAGGTCTGCAAGTTCTACACAGCCCAGGAGGCCCTGGCCTGCATCGCCTCCACAGAGCTGGACCTTGCGATATTGGACATCATGCTCCCCGGCACCAGCGGCTTTGCCATCTGCCAGAAAATACGGGAAAAGCATAACTACCCTGTCATCATGCTGACGGCAAAAATAGAAGAAACCGACAAGATCACCGGCCTGACCCTGGGCGCGGACGACTACATCACCAAGCCCTTCCGCCCCCTGGAGCTGGTGGCCCGGGTGAAGGCCCAGCTGCGCCGGTACAAGCGCTATAACCCCGGCATGGCGGTCGAGCCTGACGTGCAGCAGAGCGTGCTTGAACACGCGGGGCTTACCATGAACATCAAGACTCACGAGTGCCTTCTGAATGAAAAACCCCTTACCTTGACCCCCACCGAGTTCTCCCTCCTGCGCATTTTGTTGGAAAACAAGGGCCAAGTGGTCAGCGCGGAGGAGATGTTCCACCAGATTTGGCAGGACGAGTATTATACCAAGTCCAACAACACCATCACGGTACACATCCGGCACCTGCGGGAAAAGCTCGGGGAGAGCGCCGGGTACATCAAGACCATCTGGGGAGTGGGGTATAAAATTGAAAAATAAAATTACCAAGATATTACAGCTTCTCATGCTGCTGACCGCCGGGTTTGCAGCCTGCTCGGCGCTGTATTTTCTGGTGGACAACGTGTTCGATGGCTTTTTTATCGATTGGTTCGAGGGCTTTTTCACCCAGACCGAGGGCCACTTCAACCCCGTAGAGGGCACAGGGGAGATCTGGCACACCATCAACTGGGGGCGGCTGAAGCCCTTTGTGCTGGCGGTGTTCATCGGCGGCACGCTCTTGTGGCTGACGGCGGCTTTTGTGGCCGCCCAGGCCGCCGCCAAACGCCAGGAAAAGCGCACCATCACCGACATCAGCCAGCGCCTGCGGGCTTACATGAAAGGCAGCGCCGACGCCGTAACGGTGTTCCCCAAGGAGCAGGCCGAGATATCCGCGCAGCTTTCAGACATCAAGTCAGCCTTGCTGGAAAATGAGCGCCGTTTAAAGGAGGAGACCACCCGCAAAAACGACCTCATCGCCTACCTGGCCCACGACCTGAAAACCCCCCTGACCTCTGTTATCGGCTACCTGAGCCTTTTGAACGAGGCCCCGGATATGCCGGTAGAGCAACGGGCCAAGTACACCCGCATCACCCTGGACAAAGCCTATAGGCTTGAAAAGATGATAAACGAATTCTTCGACATCACCCGGTACAATTTGCAGGAGATAGCCCTCCAGAAGGAGCCGGTGGACCTCTACTACCTGCTGGTGCAGCTCACAGACGAGCTGCTGCCGGTGCTGGAGAAGAACGGTAATACGGTCAGATTGCAGGCCGATGAAGCCCTCACCGTCCCTGGCGACCCGGACAAGCTGGCTCGGGTGTTTGGAAATGTGCTGAAAAACGCCGCTGCCTACAGCTACCCTGACACGGAAATTGTCATCACTGCGGAAGAAAAGGAGGGGGCCGTCACCCTCCGCTTTAGCAACCGGGGCAGGACTATCCCACAGGAAAAGCTTAATTCCCTCTTTGAAAAATTCTACCGTCTGGACGAAGCCCGCACCTCGGGCACCGGCGGGGCCGGGCTGGGGCTGGCTATCGCCAAGGAGATCGTCACCCTGCATGGGGGCAGGATAACAGCGGAGAGCATAGATGAAACCGTCACATTTACCGTCACCCTGCCCGCGCAATCTTAGGATTTTCTTAGGAAAGATACAATCTCATATTAAAGAACAGAGCGTTCCCATCTGGTATGATGTAGTTAACGCGGCGGCAAAGCCGTCTGCGTTTACTACTATGCCAGATGAGAACGCTTATTATTTTTCTAGGAGGCATGACATATGACAGAGAAAGCAATGGCACGCAGGCGCAGATATCGGCAGCGACACAGAAGGAACACCCTCGCCACATGGGTGGCGAGCGCGGCCTGCGCGGCTATGCTGGTGTTCCTGGCGGCAATGGGGTGCAGGGACTATGTGAATAAGCTGCCACCCCCGGAAAGCTCCACCTTCCCCGGACTGGCGCTGAGCGAGACCAAGCAGGACACGCCAGACCTGACAATTCAAGACAGCCAGCCCCAGGAGCCATCAACAGTTTACGAGGACGGCACGGACTGGAACCTCCGCCTTGTGAACCGCTGGAACCCCCTCCCGGAGGGGTACAACGTGAGCCTCAAGGAGCTCCCCGGCGGGGAGAAGGTAGACGAGCGCATTTATGGGCCGCTGACGGAGATGCTTGAAGCCGCCAGGGAGGGCAACTGGGACGAGCTGCCCCGGGTGATCTCCGGCTACCGTACCCAGGAGGTGCAGCAGGAGCTGTATGACGCCGAGGTAAACAAGTACAAATCCCGGGGCTATTCAGAGGAGGAGGCTAAAGCTGAAGCGGGCAAGTGGGTGGCTGTCCCGGGTACCAGCGAGCATCAGCTTGGCTTGGCGGTGGACGTGGAGGGGGCAACCTATGATGTATTCATCTGGCTCCAGGAGAACAGCTATAAGTATGGATTTATCTTCCGCTATCCGGGGGAAAAGACAGATACTACCGGCACGGTGGAGGAGGTCTGGCACTACCGCTATGTAGGGGTGGAGGCCGCCACGGAGATGTATGAGCAGGGGCTTTGCCTGGAGGAGTATGTGGAAATGAAAGGGGGAATTTCACCGCGGGCTGGAGCCAGCACCGCGCTGACGGCGGACAGGGCCTCCTTGCTGGAGTAGTAACCATAGAAAGCCCCGGTAGTCACTCCGACCGTCCTGACAAGGTTCCGCGGGGAAGCCACATAAAAATTTTATAGTATAGCCGTCATGCTCTCCCCGCCTACCCCAGCGCCACCTCCAGTGCCAGCATAACGGCAAACCCAGCCGCAAAGAACAGCGTCCCCAGGTTGGAATGCTCCCCAACAGACGCCTCGGGAATGAGCTCCTCCACGACAACATAAATCATAGCTCCCGCCGCGAAACTGAGCAGATATGGCAGCGCGGGCAGAATGAACCCAGCCGCCAAAATAGTCAGCATAGCCGCCAGAGGCTCCACCACCCCGGAGAGAACGCCGTACAGAAAAGCACGCCCTTTGCCCGTTCCCTCCGCTCGGAGCGGCATGGAGATGATGGCTCCCTCCGGGAAGTTCTGCAGGGCGATGCCCAGGGACAGGGCCAGCGTACCGGCGGCGGTAATGCCGCTGTTCCCGGAAATCCACCCCGCCAGCACCACGCCCACCGCCATTCCCTCCGGGATATTGTGCAGGGTGACCGCCAGCACCAGCATGGTCGTCCGTTTCAGCCGGGCATGAGGGCCCTCCGGCTGGTTTGTGCCCTGGTGCAGATGGGGTATCGCCCTGTCCAGCACCAGCAGGAACAGTATGCCCAGCCAGAACCCTGTCACCGCCGGAAGGAACGCCAGCCTGCCCATATCCGCCGACTGCTCCATGGCGGGCACCAACAGGCTCCACACGGAAGCCGCCACCATGACCCCGGCGGCAAAGCCGGTTAGGGAGCGTTGGACAGCCCGGTTCAGCCCGCTTTTTATGAAGAACACACAGCCTGCCCCCAGGGAAGTGCCCAGAAAGGGGAGCAGTAATTCTGCCAGAACGTTTCGTACCATTTTCAGCGTTCGCCTCCTGCGTTACGTTTGGGTGCTGTGTACATTATGCGCCGTTGTCAGCTTGAAATACTCCCGTCAGCCGTCTGCCGGAATCGTCCTGACCCCAAAGCAAAAATACAGGATATGGAACACCCACACGCACCCCAGCACGATGCGGCCCACCGGCACGGCGTGCATCATCACAAAGCCGATGGACATGAGCAAAGTCACCGTCACCATAATGCGCACCTTTGTCTTTTTCGTCATACCCTTGCCCTGGACAAAGCTCTCCAGGTTCTCCTTATAGAGCTTCGTCCCCTTGAACCATCTGTCCAAGCGCTCTGAACTGCGGGCAAAGCAGAACGCCGCCAGCAGTAAAAACGGAAACGCGGGCATTAAGGGCAGAACCGCCCCCACCGCACCCAGCCCAACGCCAACACCTCCTAAAACTATGTACCCGATTTTCCTGATTCTCATATCTGTTCCTCCAATCTGCGTCTTTCGTTTCTGGTTTCTATCACGTGCCGCACCGCCTGCACTGGGCAGACAAAGAGCCTCCTGGGTCCTGAAAAGCACATCACCGCCCGTATCTTCTCCCGCTCCCGCTTTGTGTTTGTGTCCATTAGCTCAGCCTCCCGTTTTCCACCGAGTACACCTGGTCTGCTATGCGCATGGTGCTCTGCCGGTGGGACACCAGCACCACGGTCTTACCATCCCGCTCCTGGCCCAGGGACTTCAAAATCACCGCCTCGTTCAGGCTGTCCAGGTTACTGGTGGGTTCGTCCAGGAGCATCAGCGGCGCGTTATGGAGAAAAGCTCTCGCCAGTCCCAGTCGCTGGCGCTCCCCGCCGGAGAGGGTACCGCCCAGCTCGCCCACGGGAGTGTCATAGCCCTTGGGCAGGGTCATGATGAAGTTATGGACAGCGGCCTTTTTGCAGGCGGCAATGATCTCCTCGTCTGTAGCGTCCAGCTTTGCAATGCGCAGGTTATTGCGAAGGCTGTCGTGAAACAGATGGGTCTCCTGGGTGACAAAGCTCTCCATGTCCCGGAGGTTTCGAGTGTTGATTTGCCCCACCTCCCGGCCCGAGACCTGCACCTGACCCGGCCTTGCCCGCCAGAAGCGCATGAGCAGCTTTAAGAAGGTAGACTTGCCACTGCCGCTTCTGCCCACTATACCGACAACCTGCCCCTTGGGAATGTCCAGGCTCAGCCCGCTGAGTACCTCTTCGCCGCCATAGGAAAAGCTGAGATTTTCCGCCGCCGCGCCGGTGAACTCCACCTGGGTCTGACCGCTGACCTCCTCCACCAAAGGCGCTTCGTCCAGAAGGTCCAAGACCCGGTTGCCAGCAGCAAAGGTACTCTGCAAGGTGCTGCCCAGGTTCGCCAGGGCCACGCAGGGGCCAAAGCTGCTCATCAGGGCCACCGTGGGGATAAGCACTCCGGCAAATCCCACCTGCCCCTGGCTGTACAGTGCCGCCGAGGCGAAAAGCATTGCTAAATCCAGCAGAAGGATCACCGTGTTTGTGGCCGCCATGCTCCGTCCCGCCTTGCGCTTCCTTCTGGACTCGCTCTCTGAGAGAGCATCGGTGCGGGCATTCATTTGGGCAAGGCGGGCCTCCCCCTGGCCGTACTGGAGGGTCTCGTCCAGCCCCCGCAGGCTGTCCAGCACAAAGGCGCTCAGCTCCCCGGACTCCTGCCGGAATACCATGCCCTCCTCCCCGCTGAACCGGGAGGTCAGAAGTGGCACGGCCAGCCCCACAACGGCATAAGCGAACAGAGCCAGCAGCCCCAGCGCCCAGTGGCAGCTGCCGATGAACAGGCACATCACCACCGTAAACAGCCCGGCAATGGCCGCCGGGGAGATGGTGTGGGCGTAGAACACCTCCAGCAGTTCAATATCTGACGTGATGACCGAGATAAGGTCACCCCGGTCGCGACCCTCCAGCTTGGCGGGGCACAGACGCCGCAGGGCGCGGAACACCCGGTCCCTTATGAGCGCCAGCAGCTTGAAGGCGATAAAGTGGTTGCTGGCCTGCTCGGCATAGCGCAAAAGGCCCCGCAACAAGGCGAACACGCCCACGGAAATGAAAATGGCAGTCAGGCTGAAGGGCGTGTCAAACTGCAATAAATCCAGCACCGCATACCCGCCGAAGATGGTGATGAACGCCGCGCACAGGTGACCGGCAAGGCCCATCCCAATCGCCAGCGCCATGAACCCGGCTAAAGGCTGTACCAGCCCTATCAGCCGCAGCATTACCTTGAATCCGCTCCTTTTCATTCAGATGGCCTCCCTTCCGTAGTTCTCCAAAGACTGCTGGGCGTTCCAGAGGGCGGCGTAAGCGCCCCGCTTATCCAGCAGCTCATAGTGTGTACCGCGCTCCACAACGCGGCCCTTTTCCACCACATAAATGTTGTCCGCGCCGATCACATTGGCCAGCCGGTGGGAGATGAGAATGACCGTCTTTTCCCTGGCCAGTTGGTGAATCTCTGCCATAATGTCGTTCTCGCTCTCCACGTCGATGTTGGAGGTGGCCTCGTCGAAGACGTACACTGGACTGTCGTGGAGCAGCGCCCGGGCCAGGGCCAGCCGCTGCCGCTGGCCCCCGGAGAGGTTTGCACCCTGCTCGGTGAGGGGGGTGTCAAGGCCCTTCTCCTGCCGGAGGAAACCGTCCAGCTTCACCTTTTCCAGCGCCGCCCAGAGTTCATCGTCCGTGGCATCGGGCCTGCCCATCTGCAGGTTCTCCCGCACCGTTCCCTTGAACAGATAGCTCTGGTGGCTGATATATGTGATGTTTTTCATCAGACTTGCTTCGGCAATGTCCGTCAGCTCCGCGCCGCCAATCTGGAGGGAGCCGGTATATCCCCGGTTCCGTCCCATGAGAAGCCCGGCGACGGTGCTCTTGCCGCAGCCGGATTCTCCTACGACAGCGGTAAAGCCGCCTTTAGGCACAGCTAACTCGATGTCATGAAGAAGGGGCCGGTCAGGCTCGTAAGCAAAGCCTAGGCCAGTGCAGGTAATGGAGCAGTCCTCTGGAAAAGGAGCCGCGCCCTGCTCCGGCTCGGGCAGATCCAGCAGACGGAAAATCTTCTCGCTGGCAGCCATGCCGTTCATGGCGATGTGGAAAAAGCTGCCCAGCTGCCGCATGGGAATGAAAAAGTCCGCGGACAACAGGATAATGAGCAGGCATCCGGCCAAGTCCGCCCGCCCGGCCCGGTACTGGGTCACGGACAGCACCACCCCCAGGGCCGCGCCGCCGTAGGCGATCAGGTCCATGATGGTGATGGAGTTCAGCTGCATGGTCAACACCTTCATGGTGATTCGCCGGAAGCTCTCGGCCTCCCGGTTCATCTCCTCCTGCTTGAAACCATCGGACTGGTAGATTTTTAAGGTTGTTAAGCCTTGCAGGTTTTCCAGAAAGGTGTCGCCCAAAGCGGTATATTGCCCCCAGTATTTGGCGAGCAGCTTCTTGGCCCAGGTCTGCACGGCGGCGATGGCTATGGGAATCAGCGGCACGCACACCAGCAGCACCACCGCCGAGGGTACGTTTACTGTGCACAGGTAGGCGAATAGGGTCAGCGGGGCCAGCAGGGCGTAGAAGAACTGGGGCAGGTACGCCCCGAAGTAGGTCTCCAGCTGGTCTACTCCCTCCACCGCCACCTGAACCACCTCGGCGGTGCTGGCGCTCTGGCGATAGCCAGCCCCCAGCCGGAGGAGCTTGCGGTAGATAAGCTCCCGCAAGGTGCGCTTGACGGCCTTGGACGAGAGATAGCCCATGCGGCTGGCCCCCACTGTGCAGGAGAACCGAACGACGACGGCTCCTGCCGCTACCGCTGCCGTCAGGCCGATTTGACCAGTCTCACCAAGGGCCAGTGCGGCCAAAAGGGCTGTTATAGCAGTCATCAGGGCTATGTTTGCCAACAGGGAAAGCCATTGCAGGGCTATGTTCCCGGCCACATATTTCCGGCTCTCGGGGACCGTACCGATTAGGCGCTTGTTGATCATCATAAATCAGATTCACCTCTTAGCTAATTCACGCTAACTGCGCGGGGATATAATAGCGCTTTAATTAGTTTACGCTAACTGTATCCAGTTTACTATCCCGCACGCTTTTTGTCAACCAAATTTTTTGAGCAAACGCAAGGAGGAGGCGCGATAAACGCGTCCCCTCCCCTTCGCCCGAATGCACGAAAGTGCACTTACCCAAGATATTTACAAATAACCACCGCAGCCCTCTCTGCCCCTATCGAACTGTCTATGCTCAACTCATAATGGTGAGGGTCGCCCCAGTCCTGCCCAGAGATTAATGACTGTAATCACCACAATGGATAGCTGCGTCAGGAAGCTGGACGCGCCCAGAGCCATCACCTGCCGGAGAAGCTTACCCCTCGGCTTGAAGCTGCCGCCGCATATGCGGAAGGTCTTACTCCTGGCAAGATAGGCCGCGCAGATTAAGAAGCTGACAAACTGCCCTAAAATCGTGGCCCAGGCCGCTCCCTTTATCCCCATATCCAGTACAAAAATCGCCACCGGGTCTCCAATAATATTCAGCACCGCGCCCACCAGCATGGCTCCCATAGCGTACTGGGGGCTGCCCTCCGCGCGGATAATAGAGGCCAGGGTGTTTTGCACCAGGGCCAGGGGCATCATGGCGTAGATGATAAAGCCGCAGTCATGGGCCAGGGAAAGGTTTTGCCCGGTGGCCCCAATCAGCTGGAGCAGGCCGTCGCCCCAGGTATAGCCTATGGCAATAATTACCACCCCGCCAAGAAAAGAGCCAAGAATGGCGTTGCCCAGATAGCCCACGCCGTTGCCTACAAAAATCTGGTCCACAATGTTGTATAGGCAGGAAATAATCAGTGAAAAGATACATGGGAGGGCAAATTTCCCCAGCAGCCTGCCAACCTTTTCCGTGCCAAGATAGACGCTGTCTTGCATAAAAAACCTCCTGAAAATGCCAAGGGCAGCACACGCCGGATGTGTGCCGCCCTTGGCCTCCCCAAAAGAACAGACACACGCCGCTTTTCCGTACCGTAATCAGGCTTACGCGCGGGAGCCGCGCTGCGTGTGTCGTTGAAGGGCTGTATTTTGTTTGCCTTTAAATTGTAGCAGATTTGTGCTTGGGAAGTCAAATAGGCATTTTGCACAAAGGTTTTCCTGCTTCGGGCTGCGGGTAAAAAATCAAAAGGTACCTTGACAACCAACAGTCGTAGAGTTATAATATCAAGGTACCTAATGCAAATTTGAAAGGAGCTCTCTGTATGAGACACAAGGAAAACTACGAAAAGCATGTGGCCCAGCGCCGGGCACACTATGAGAGTGAGGACACAAACGGCAGGCTGGTCATCAACCTGCGGGACATCAGCCACACCATGCGGGATTTGTCCGAGGGGCGGGGCAGCCAGAAACGCGTTTTGATTTTGCTTTTAGAAACTGGCCCCATTACCCAGCGAGAGCTGACAGAGCGGCTGGGCATCCAGCCCGGGTCCGCCAGCGAGGTGGTCGCCAAGCTGGAAAACGCAGGACTGCTTACCCGCACGGAGAGCGAAAGCGACCGCCGCACGGTGGACGTTACCATGACCGGGGAGGGTGAGAGACAGGCGAAAGAGGCAAAAAGTCAGCGGGAGGGACGGCACAGGGAGATGTTCGCGGCCTTGTCCGAGGAGGAGAAATCCCAGCTGTTGGGGCTTTTGGAAAAGGTCAACAGGGATTGGGAGTCCCGCTACGCGCAACGGCAGTGCCATCACCAGGGCCGCCATGGGAAACACGGCCCCCACAGTGAACAGGAGGGCCATGAGCTCCGCCACGAGGGCAGCGCGGAGGACCGGCCCCACTGCAACCACGACTGCCTAAACTGCCCAAACCCCTGCGGGAAAGGCAGGGCCCTTCGGGAAAGCGGCAGGTAGGCTCCATGTGGAAATATGTCAAAAGATACCTGCCGCTGGCGGTCCTTGCCGGACTCTTCATGATGGGAGAAGTACTGATGGATCTGGTGCAGCCCGGCATTATGAGCCGTATCGTGGACGATGGCGTGCTGGGGATGAACGGAGATGGCCTAGGGGATTTATCCTTGGTTTGGACCTTGGGCTTGCAAATGATTGGGCTGGTATTGTTCGGCGGCCTATGCGGCTCCATGAACAATGTGTTTGTCCATTTGTCCGGGGCATGGTCCGCTGTGTGTTTTTGACACTGGGCAGCATCACGTTTATGTTCCTGCTCAACCGCGCGTTTGGTTTTATTATGCTGTGCGCGTTCCCATTTATTGTGGGCGTTTTAGCATTCTGCCTATGGAAAGCGAACCCGCTTTTCCTACGCCTCCAGGCCCAGCTTGATAGGCTCAACTCCATTATGCAGGAGGACGTTTCCGGCCTCCGCATCATCAAGGCCTGCGTGCGGGAATTATATGAAAAGGCCCGCTTCGGCAAGGCCAACGATGAACTGATCAAGATACAGCTGGGGGTACTGGTGGTTTTCACCTTTATGAACCCGGCTATAAACGCCTTGATGTACCTGACGGTAGCCGCCATCTGCCTTTCCGGCTTCCGGCAGGTAAGCAGCGGCGGCGCGACCTCTGGGGTCATTATGGCGGCCATCACTTACACCACCCAGCTGCTTCACGGCCTCCTTATGCTGGTCATGCTGTTTCAGAGTATCTCAAAAGGACTGGCCTCCTGGAAACGGGTCAAAGAGCTTCTGGATTCCCGGCCCGAACTGGAAAACGGCAGTTTTGCCGGTAGTGTAGAGCTGCGGGGGGCTGTGGAGTTTCGCGACGTAAGCTTTTGCTACCCCGGCAGTGGGCGTTTGGTCCTGAAAAATATCAATTTGAAAATAGCCCCGGGTGAAACCGTCGCCATTATGGGCGCTACCGGTTGCGGCAAGACCAGCCTGGCAAACCTGATCCCCCGCTTTTACGACGCGCAGTCCGGCGCGGTGCTGGTGGACGTACCCGGTTCCGGCTGGAGCGGCGCACAAGGGTATGCCCATGTGCCGAAAATGGTAGAACTTGCCAAATTGGGCTTTGTAGTGGCCAGCCTTGAGTATCGGGGGACTTACAAGGAGGATGTGCGTTTTCCCGCTGCCGTGCAGGACACCAAAGAGGCCATCCGCTTCCTGAGGGCCAATGCGGAAACGTATCATGTAGACCCCGCTCACGTAATGCTGCTGGGCGATTCCTCTGGCGGCCACACGGTGGCTATGGCTGCTCTTACCGGGAACGAGGAACGCTTTAACATAGGCGAACATTTGGATCAAAGCACCGAGGTGGAGTCCTGCGTCATTTTCTACGGGCCAAACGATTTGCTGAACCTTGTGCCTGACCGTCTGGCAGAACACAAGAAGCTCCGGCCCGGCGAGGGCGAGTTCCCCTTTGAGGCCAGGGAGATTTTCAAGGAGGATTTTCGACAGAATCCCGAAGGGATGCTGTCCGACGCCAGCCCCATCAACTATATCGAGAGGGCAGAAAAACTGCCGGCGTTTCTGTTCCTTCAGGGTGAGGAGGACCCTATCCTCCCTATGCGGCAGGGACTGCGCTTCTGTGAGAAAGTGCGGGAGCATGGTGGCCGGGCCGAGTTTGTGAAAGTTTGCGGCGCGGGCCACGGCACCGGCTGCTGGACGAAAGAGGTTATGGAGATGGTGGGGCAGTTCCTTAGAGCGTACTAAAACGTTTAATAATGTGCCCATGAGCAGTTAAAATACCGACATTAGCTAAAGTCCCCGGGATTCATCGGAGTTCCGGGGACTTTATTTCTCTGTCTTTTTTACAAGGGGAAAATCTGGAAAAAGTGCTTGACTTTTTGTTTTGGATGATGTATACTGACAAAGGTTAGTGATAACTAACCTTTTACTTTCCAAATGCGTTAGTTATGGCTAACAGCATATGAGCTCCGGGCATCCGCGGTAATCCCTGGCAGCTCCGCACCAAAAATCTATGAAAGAGGTACAAATATGAGTTTGAGAAAGCTATCCACATCCGCTGCCGCGTTTATTTTGGCGCTGTCCCTTGCCGCCTGCGGCTCACCCAGCCAAAACAGCTCAGAACCCAACTCCGATGCAGTTTCCAGTACGGCGGAATCCAGCAGTGCTCTCCCCTCTGAACAGGAAACGGCGGGCCAGGAATTGGCAGGCGACGCAATGGTCTTTGGAACAGCCACCCTGACCTATGCCGAATTTTACTCGGGCGATGTGTCCAGCACTGATAACTTCGATGCAGTCACCTCTGCCACCACCTCCAAGTATGAAATCATGGCAAATATGTCCACAGATTTTGTTGATGAAACTGCCAACGCGGAGGGTTACCATATTACCGGCGTTAAAAACGTGAATGTCGCTGTTCCGGCAAGTGAGCTGGAGGCCTATCAGGCTGTTAACGACAGTTTCGCACCCATTGAGGGTGAAGCTCCAACCCAGTACAAAACTGTCAAAATGGAAGGTAACAAGGCGGTCTACTCGGCTACCCAGTTCAATATTGCCGACACCGTTACCGATGCCACCGCCGAACTGCAAACAGGTACCAACTGGGGCGACTATCAAATCAATGTGACCGACGGGACCGCCGTCCATCTTCGCAACACCCGGGAGGATGAGGGGTTCGATATTGGCAGTGAGATCCAGGGCATTATCCTGGAAACCGACAGCGGCCTGAAGGTGGGAATGGAACACCTGCAAAGTATTTGGGTGCAGCCCTATGAGGTATCCTTCAACGTGCTTGCCGACAACACCCATAACACACATATCAGCGGCTTTGACAATCTTCCGGAGCTTTCCAAGCTGGTGGGTGAAACGGTCACAAAGATCACCTATATTATGCCGGACAGCGCTTATGTTTATGAATTTGACGGAATATATATCAAGCCACTCTATGAAGGGACAATAACCGCTACCGTTTCAGATTCCTATGATAGCGTAACCCTCTCTACCAGTGATTTCTCCGCATTTGAAAAGGGCAAGCTGACTGTTACCTACACCCTGGGCAGCGGGCGCAGCCGGGAGGTCACAACGCTGCTGGAAACCGAGCTGGCCGACGGCACGGCTGATTATGTTTTGGAGGTCTCCGCTATTGACGGACTGGAGGCGGGCGGCACATATGGCGCGGTAATTTCCTCCGACACCTATGCGGATATCACGGTCGCGCTTCCCATATCTTCCGGGCAGGAGGCAGCCCTGGAAACATTGATTGCCTCAGCCAAGGAAAAGCTGGCTGTTGAACCGGATAACGCCACGCTCCAGGAGCATCTCCGGGAAGCCGAGGAACTGCTGGCAAACACTTCTGCTGCCTCCGACGAGGCGGGTTCGCTGATTAGCGAACTCACCCAGCTTACCAGCAATGAAGCAGGCCGCGGCGAAAGAGGCGGACATTAAGTATAACTTTCCATCATTCTCTGCCGCCGAGCCGCCCTTGCGGTTTTGCGGCAGTTGTTTTAGGAGAACACAATGGTATTTTTACTTTCGTTGGGGATTTCTATATTATTTGTAATCTTGTTGAGCAAAGTTCTTCGGGCATACCCAATACCATTTTATGTGGGGGCGGCAGCTATTGCGTTGGCGGTGGTCACAGTAACATGGTATGGCGTGGCGTTGCCTTCCGGGTTTAAGGCATATATTTGGCCTATGTTTGCCCGGGGCGGATTAGCGGGAGCGTTGTTTGTTATTGTCATGTTCACCGGGGCGTTTCCCAATGGCTCCGCACCCATCAAAAAGCTTATGCCCCTCCGGGGGCAGCTGTCTATCCTGGCCTCCATACTGACCCTTGGGCATAACGCCGCATATGGCCGGGTGTATTTTGTCCGGCTGTTCACCGACCCGGCCAGCCTGCCCACTGGCCAGCTGCTGGCGGCAATCTGCTCTGTGCTGATGATGCTTATCATGCTGCCGCTGTTTATCACATCGTTTATGGCGGTGCGCCGGAAAATGCAGCCCAAAAGATGGAAGGCCCTCCAGCGCTTGGCCTATGGCTTTTACGGGCTGCTCTGCTGTCATATCCTGCTGTTGACAGTACCTGAAGCGGTACATGGAGAGAGCACGTACCAGCTGACTGTCTTCGTCTACGTCACCGTGTTTTTAAGTTATCTGTCCTGCCGGATAAGCAAAGCGTTGGCGAAAAGGAAAAACACCTCTTGTCTTCTGGCGAGGCGTCAGGCAGTGGCGGTAATATGCTGTACGGCTCTGAGTGCGAGCGTGGTGCTTTTTCTGGGGAGGAGCAACTCGAATTCTGTAGAATCTGCCCCGCCAGTTGAATCTGTCACGGAAAGCCACAGCGGCTATCGGGAGGGCACATATACCGGCAGCGCCATGGGAATGAACGCCCCGATCGAGGTGAGTGTGACCGTGGAGGGAGGACATATCACAGATATTTCTATTATTTCCAGCCGGGATGACGAGCCATATTTCAGCGACGCCCTGTATGTGATAGACGATATCCTGGCAGCGAACCATACCCAGGTGGATACCGTAACCGGGGCGACTTACTCCTCCGGCGGCATTATCGACGCGGTGGAGGCTGCGCTGGAAAGTGCAGGTGAATGAAGTGAAACGGAGGTTACTTTCGTGTGTTTTGACGGCTCTATTGTCTGGTTGCGGACAGCAGACGGAGCCGCATTCCGCCACTTTCTTTGCAATGGATACGGTGATGGAGCTGGCAGTATACGGTAGCGAAAGTCTGCTGGCCGAGGGAGAAGAACTGATACTGGACATAGAGCAGCGCTTATCAGTAACCGACAGCAGCAGTGAGATTGCCGAACTAAACCGCAATGGTAAAGCTGCCGTTACCTCAGAAACAGAATCGCTGCTTGAGAAGGCGCTTGCTCTGTGCGAAAGGACAGATGGCGCATTGGATATTACCGTTTATCCGGTAGTGCGGGCCTGGGGCTTTACTACAGGAGAGTATAAGGTACCAGAGGAAATTGATTTGATAGATGCGCTTGCGTTGGTCGATTACCACAAGGTCAAGCTGGACAGTGGAACAGCGTCACTGTCACCCGGAATGCAAATCGACCTGGGCAGCGTGGCAAAGGGATGGGCTGGGGACAAAGTTATGGAGATGTTCCGGCAAAGGGGAGTAGAAAGTGCCTTGTTAAATCTGGGCGGCAACGTGCAGGCTTTGGGCTCCAAGCCAGATGGTTCCTCCTGGCGGGTGGGAGTTCGCAGCCCCTCCGGAGATGGCTATGCCGGGGCAGTGGAGATATCCGATAAAGCCGTTATCACCTCCGGAGGATATCAGCGTTTCTTTGAAGAAAACGGCAACCGATACCACCACATTATTGACCCAAAAACAGGCTGGCCAGCCTCAAACGGGCTGCTCTCAGTAACAGTGATCGGCGACAGCGGTATAGCCTGCGACGGACTGTCCACAGCGCTGTTTGTCATGGGCCCGGAACGTGCCTTGACGTTTTGGGAAACGCAGGGGGACTTCGAGGCGATTTTCATCATGGAGGACAAGGTTGTTATTACTGACGGCCTAGCGGATTCCTTTGAGCCACTGGGAAAGTATGCGGATATGAAGGTGGAGGTGCAGTATCGTGATAAAGACTAAAACATGGGTCGCAGCTTTGGGAACGGCACTGGTGCTGTCTATCGGAGGGCTGCTGGCTCCAAGGCCTCAGGGAACGATGGCGAAAGTGTATCAGGACGGCTCCTGCCTTCACTCGGTGGATTTGTCCCAGGTGACGGAACCGTATGATCTGCCAATAAAAAGCGGAGATAAAAACAACACCCTTCGTGTGGAGGCGGGACGCCTCCGCATGGTTTCTGCCAACTGCCCGGATCAGACCTGTGTACACATGGGGTGGAGCACCGGGCAGCCTATCATCTGCCTGCCGCACAAATTGGTGATTGAATTTACTGACGCCGGCACAGATGCTCTGGCTGGTTAGGAGACTGACATGAAGGCAAAGCGTATTTCTTTAGATGCCCTGCTCACTGCCCTCGCCCTGACGATTTTTACGGTTGAGCTGCAAATACCGTCTATTGTTCCTATACCCGGTGTCAAGCTGGGGCTGGCAAATATCATAACTATTTTTGCAATTTTCCTGTTGGGGCCGGTAGATGCGGCATATATCCTGCTGGCCCGCATTTTTCTGGGCGGCCTCCTCTCCGGCAGAGTAGCCGCGTTGATCTACAGCTTTTCGGGTGGGGTGCTGTGTTATGCTGTAATGCAAATTTTGCACAGGATAGTAACAGAAAAGCAGATATGGGTGTGCAGTGTAATCGGCGCGATTGCCCACAACACCGGGCAGATTGCAGCAGCAATTTTTGTGACAGGTACCTGGACTGTGGTTTCTTACTTGCCGGTATTGATGGTATCAGGTATTTGCGCCGGAGCCTGTACCGGGCTGGCAGCGCAGCTTGTGGTAAGAAGGAGCAGGAACCTATTAGCGCGAAGAAAGCAAGGGGGCCCCTTCACTTAGATCGCATAAAAGCATGGCAGTTGTTTTCTTTAAGAAAATACTGCCGTGCCTTTTTGCTTGTATATCCCCTCCTCGCAGAAAAATCGTATGGAAACTATTTTTCTCTCATACTGCCAGGAATTTTGAAGATGCCTGTGAAATCAAATATACCAAAGGGTCCTTTTACAATTTAAAATGTAAAAGACTCCTTAAGTTAATGACATTGCCTTCTTTCGCGATTTTTACGCTTTCACCAGGACACGCGCCCAGCGGGTCGCTCTCCAATAGCTTCATCAGCCGTTCCCGGCTTTTTACGGTGTTGTGCCGCGTATTCCCACGGTGGCGGTTCTGCTTCACGGTAAGCTCACAGACCGTCATTTTGCGGCTGTACGGGTCTTTCCGAATTTCCTTTTCCCATAGGGAAGGGATAAATATACTTATCCCTTAAAAATCCCCCGTTATAGACTGATTACAAAAGCTAAAGGGAAACACCCCCCTTACGAAGCGTCTCCCTTTTAGTACCGCCGGAAATTACCCCTTGGCGTCAATTTTAGATTTCGTGATATCGGCTTGCCCGATGTTTGCATGATACGCGGCCACTACCTGGGTGAAGCCCGGGCCAGGGTTCCGATGGGCGTTGGCCCTCGCCCTTTTGACCTTCTTCTCCTCGCGGCTCTCCACATGGACAGATGGCCTTTCCTCAGTGGGCTTCTCCTTACGCTTCTCTGCGGGCTTCAAAGGCTCCTTCCTTTCGGGGACCTTGGGCCTTTGAGCCTCCTTGGCCTCCTGGGCGTCCTTATCCGCCTTGGTCTCCTCGGCCTCTGTGGGCAGCCTGTCATAGTCCCCGCGGCGCACGAATTCCCGGGAGCTCTCCTCTATCCTGTCACACCTCTGCTTTTCCTGCATGAATATCTCCAGCTTCTTCTGCTGGGGGATAGCGGAGTTGTGCTCAACGCTTTTTAACGTTACCAGGGAGCTGTTGATATAGGTCATCTTGAGCCTTTGCGCCTCCTCCTTTGTGCGACACTGCCGGAGCCGCTGTTCAAAGGCCTTCTGCTCCTGCTCCGAGACCTTGAGCTTTTGGTATGCCTCCGGGTCCTTGGCTTGGAGGTACTTGCGCTCCTCGGCGGTGAGCTTGCCGCCCTGGAGCAGCTTGTTTTTGATGCCTGAAAGCTTTTCGCGGTCCTTATCGTTCTCGTGGCCGGGCAGGTCTTTCGCGTTGGTTATGTTGATGTAGTCCTCAAGTGACTTGTGACTGCCCAGCTCCCCTCGGTCCTGCTTTATCTGGAACTGGGTCTGCAATTTCAGGTTCTTCATATACGTGCCCATGGAGCCCATCATGGTTATCATAGCCGTACCCCCTCTGCAATTTCTTATATATCTTATTAATCGGCACAGGATAAAGGTAAAATAAGGGCGAACAAAAAAGTTTTGCGGGCATAATATGGGGCGAAAGGAAGTGAGGGCTTTGCCGAAGGTTTTGGCAACCGGGATAGACATTTCTGAATTTAACGGTAATGTGGACATTGCCGCCATGAAGGGGAAGGTAGACTTTGTAATTATCCGCTGCGGCTACGGCGGGGATTATGAGAGCCAGGACGACGCCCAGTACCGCACTAACGTGCAAAAGTGCCAACAGGCCGGGATGCCCTTTGGGGTATACCTGTATTCCTACGCCCGCAACAGAAGCATGGCTTTAAGCGAGGCCCAGCATACCCTGCGGCTTATAAAGGGGCTTACCCCTCTATATGGCGTGTGGTACGACGTGGAGGACCGCACCCTGCCCACGGGCGAGACCCTTATAGACAACTGCCTTACCTATTGTGACGAGCTTCGCAAGGCCGGGTACTACTGCGGGCTGTATTCCAGCGTGTCCTGGATGCAGGGGCGGCTGTCAAGCCCGAGGCTCGCCCATATCGACCGCTGGGTGGCCCAGTGGAACGCGGAGCTCCAGTATACCGGGGCAGGCATGTGGCAGTACACCGATAAGGGCGTAATAAACGGCAGATATTTCGACATGGACAGGGCGTACCGGGATTACCCGGCCATAATAAGAGGGGAGGACTGGACAGACATGACAAAGGAACAGGTGCAGGAGCTGGCGCGGCAGGAGGCTCAAGCCGTGTATAACAGCAACGAGGCAAGGTATAAGACCTTCAAGGAGGTGCCCTCCTGGGCCAGGGAATCGGCGGAGGATGTCTATGAGCGGCTGGGGCTCACGGGCACGGGCACAGAGGACGAGGTGAAGCTGAACGCTAGCGCCACCTATGTGCGGGTGCTGTATGTGCTGGATAAGCTTTTGGAGCTGATAGACAGGGAGCTGGGGGAGGATTAGGAACAGGGTACCTCCTGAAAATAAAAACTACCATTTTTCACCATGATGTGATATAATAAAAGCAATGTAAAAAAGAAACTTTCCTGTTATTTAAAGGAGGACGTAAATATGTGCGGATTTGTTGGCTTCACCGGCGACCCTGATCAGGGCGTGTTGCGCTCCATGACCACGGCTATAGCCCACAGGGGGCCGGACGACGCCGATTACTACGAGTCCCCGGGCATATCACTGGGCTTTAGGCGGCTGTCCATCATCGACCTTGAGGGGGGTCGCCAGCCCCTCTTGAACGAGGACGAGTCAAAGGCCCTGGTCTTTAACGGCGAGATATACAACTACCGGGATATAAGGCGGCAGCTCATAGAGGCCGGGCACAAGTTCAGGACGGAGGCCGACTCCGAGGTTATTTTGCACGGCTATGAGGAGTACGGCCCGGGGATTCTGGACCGGGTGCGGGGTATGTTCGCCTTTGCCCTCTGGGACCGGGAGCGGGGCGAGCTCTTCGGGGCCAGGGACTTCTTCGGCATAAAGCCGCTGTACTACGCGAAGATGGGCGGTACCTTCATGTTCGGCTCGGAGATAAAGAGTTTCCTGCCCCATCCGGCCTTTAAGAAGGAGCTCAACCGCCGGGCGCTGGAGAGCTATCTCAGCTTCCAGTATTCCCCGGGGCCGGAGACCTTCTTTGAAAATGTGTACAAGCTGCCCCCCGCCCACTATTTCACCTATAGGGACGGCAAAATGAATATAACCCGCTATTGGCTCCCGGAGTTCCACGCCGAGGAGGACAAGAGCCTGGACTACTGGGTGGACGAGATAGAGCGGGTCTTTGACGACAGCGTGCAGGCCCATAAGGTCAGCGACGTGGAGGTGGGTTCTTTCCTCAGCTCCGGCGTGGACTCAAGCTATGTGGCCTGCTCGGCCAATGTGGACAAGACCTTCACCGTGGGCTTTGACAACGGCGAAAAATATAACGAGACCAGCTACGCAAAGGAGCTCTCCGAGCTGATACCTGTCAAGAACATCAGCAAGGTAATAAGCCCCCAGGAGTTTTGGGGGAACTTCCCGAAGATACAGTACCATATGGACGAGCCCCTGGCGGACCCCTCCGCCGTGGCCCTGTACTTTGTGTGCAATACGGCCAGTAAGCATGTGAAGGTGGTGCTCTCCGGCGAGGGCGCGGACGAGATTTTCGGCGGCTATAACATCTATAAGGAGCCGCTGGAATGGGCCTGGTACGACAATATCCCTATGCCTATACGCAGGCTGATAGGCAAGGCGGCGGGCCTTCTTCCGGCCCATAGGGGGCTCAACTTCCTTGTGAGAAGGGGCAAGACCCTGGAGGAGCGTTTTATCGGAAACGCCTATATGTTTACGGAAAAGGAGCGCCGGGAGATACTGAAAAGCCCCCTGGGCGTGCCGGATCCCAGCGAGCTTGTAAAGCCCTATTACGACATGGTGAAGGACAAGGACCCAGTGACCCGGATGCAGTTTGTGGACCTTAATATGTGGATGGTGGGGGATATACTCCTAAAGGCTGACAAAATGAGCATGGCGAACTCCCTTGAGCTCCGGGTGCCGTTTTTGGACAAGGAGATAATGAAGCTTGCCGGGCGCATACCCACGAAGTACAGGGTGAACAGCGAGAACACCAAGTTCGCCATGAGAAGGGCCGCGCTTAGAAGGATGCCCGAGAAGTGGGCGAAGAAGAAGAAGCTGGGCTTCCCGGTACCCATAAGGGTCTGGCTTAAGGAGGACGAGTATTATAACAGGGTGAAAAGGGAGTTCACCGGGGAGACAGCCCGGGAGTTCTTTAACACTGATAAGCTCCTGGCTCTGCTGGACGAGCATAAGGCCGGGAAGAAGGACAACAGCAGGCGGGTCTGGACGGTTTATACGTTCCTTGTCTGGTATAAAGAGTTTTTTATAAATCGGTAAAAGAGAGGACAGCTCTGTTTCACAGCTTGCCGGCGCCACAACTTTTTGCACTTTTCCTGAGCGGCGTATATTCCTCCCGGGCGGCGTCCATGATAATACCAGCTTATCAACCGCTTTCAGAAGGGAGGATCCATTATGAAAACTGCAAAGCCGCAGGAATATGCGAAGGCTGTAAAGGCCGCTTCGCCGCCTTCGCCGGTAGTAAAGGACTGCGTCCTTGCGTTTCTCTCCGGCGGACTTATCTGTACCATAGGTCAGGCGCTGTGTAATTTATACCAAAGCCTTGGCCTGGAGCTGCCGCAGGCCCGCATGGCAGTATCTGTCAGTCTGATACTGATATCCGCTACTTTAACCGCCCTGGGCTGGTATGACGACCTCTCCAAGCACGCCGGAGCAGGGATGCTGGTGCCTATCACGGGCTTTGCCAACTCAATGGTGTCCCCGGCAATGGAGTTTAAGAGCGAGGGCTTCATCACCGGCCTTGGAGCAAAGCTCTTCACTGTGGCCGGGCCGGTGCTGGTCTTCGGCGTAACGGCCAGCGTGGTGTATGGACTGATCATTTTCATTTTTCACATTTAGCCGGAAAAGACGGCCTGCCCCTGTGGGCGGGCCGTCTTTTCCATATCTTCTTTGAGAGGACCAGCGCGCTACTGCCGGCCGGATTCCTGCCTCCTTCTGCCTACGGCCCGGTTCAAAAGCTCTGTCATCACCAGCATCAGCCCGGCAAAGAGCAGCAGGTAAAACGGGTACAGCCCCACATTGATATGCTGGGCTATAAGCCCAAACAGCGGCGGCATTAAAGTTGACCCGGTATACGCGCTTGCCATCTGTATGCCCACCAGAGCCTGGGAATTCTCTGTGCCGAAATTATAGGGGGTGGCGTGGATTATACAGGGGTATACCGGCGCGGCCCCCAGCCCCACCACAACAAGCCCGGCCAGGGCCACTGTGTTTATGGGCACAAGCACCCTCCCTATGCCCGCCAAAATGAGGACAAGGCCCACGCGTATCATGTTCCTGTCGCCAAAACGATCGGCAACAAAGCCGTTGGCCACCCGGCCCACTGTCTCGCCCATATAAAACAGCGCGGTGAACTTAGCGGCGGTCTCGGCGTCAACTCCTCTTGCGCCCACAAGGTAGCTGCTGGCCTAGAGCCCGGCGGTGGTCTCCAGGGCGCAGAAGCCCAGGAAAGCCAGCATCACAAAGGGCACGCCGGGGATCTTCACCGCCTTTGAGAGGGGCACGTCGGCGGCCGCTCCGTCTGAAGCCCCGCCGGAGCGTCTCCAGAGGGGGAGGGCGGCGAACAGTATGACCGTCAAAACGATCTGTAGGAGGGAAACCCGGCGATACCCCGTCTGCCAGCCCAGGCCGCCGGTAAGGCAGCTGCTCATGATATACGGGCTGATGGTGACCCCAACGCCCCAGAAGGCATGGAGCCAGCTCATCTGTCGGGAGGAGTAGTGTACGGCTACATAGTTATTAAGCGCCGCGCCCACCGCGCCCGCGCCCAGCTCCAGGCGCATGACCGGCCATCCGGAGCCCAGAAGAGAATCGGGCAGGCCAAGGCTGAGGAAAGCCATATAGATGATTGCCAATAGTAGTGATACCATAACGGTTTCCTCCCGCGAGAAAGAGTCCTTGACTGAGAAAGGCCCATGGATATAATTATACTACACCTATTCAAAAAATCCATAACACTATTCCGCAATACTATAACAATCCTTTGGGGGAGGGGATTTTAGAAACTAAAAGCTTGAAAAACTGAGTGGCAGCAGGTATAATGTTAACATATGAAAATCCCGTGTCTGAGAGGAGATACCAGGTGATGAACTACCGCAATCCGATTATTCCAGGGTTCTACTCCGACCCGAGCCTATGCAGGGTGGGAGACGATTTCTATCTTGTAACCAGCTCCTTCGAGTTTTTTCCCGGGGTGCCCCTCTTCCATAGCAGGGACCTTGTCAACTGGGAGCAGCTGGGCCACGTGCTGGACAGGCAGAGCCAGCTGCCCATTGGGGAGTGCGGCACCTCCGGCGGAGTGTTCGCCCCCACCATACGGGAGCATAACGGCCGGTTCTACATGATAACCACCAGCGTGGGCGGTTCCCGCCAGCGCCCTTTGGACAACTTCCTTGTCTGGACGGACGACATTAACGGCCCCTGGTCCGAGCCCATACATATTGACCATATGGGCATTGACCCCTCCCTTTTCTGGGACACGGACGGCAGGGCGTACTATACCGGCACCCATACCGACAGTGAGGGCCGCTCCTGCATCGGCCAGTTTGAGATAGACCTTTCCACCGGGGCAAAGCTCTCTGAAACCAAGATAATCTGGTACGGAACCGGCGGCCGCTGCCCGGAGGGGCCCCATATGTATTATATCGACGGGAAATACTACCTGATGATTGCCGAGGGCGGCACCGAATACGGCCATATGGTGACCCTTGCCAAAGGGGACTCGGTATGGGGGCCCTTCGTCTCCTGTCCCCATAACCCTATCCTGAGCCACAGGGACGTGGTGGACGGCTTTGGGCAGGAGGGCGGCCCGGGCTCCTTCCAGGCCCTGGGCCACGGGGACCTGACCTGCGACGGCAGCGGGCAGTGGTGGATGGTCTTCCACGGCATACGCCCCACCCAGGGGCAGCTGCACCACATAGGCCGGGAAACCATGCTGGCTCCTGTCGGCTGGAACGGCGAGGGCTGGCCCGTGGTCAACGGCGGCAAGCCCATAACGGCAGCGATGCCCTTACCCGGCCGCCCGGGGGAGGGCTTTGCAGAGCAGAGGAGCTTTGACCTATTTGCCGATTTTACAAAGGGCGGGCCACTGTCCCCGCGCTGGGTGTATTTGCGCAATCCCTACGAGGAGAACTACCGCTTTGATGGCGGGCTGGCGCTTACAGCCGGGGAAAAGTCCCTGGACGACCTGGGGTCCCCAACCTTTACCGGCCTCCGGCAGCAGCACCTCTTTATGGCGGCCACAACCAGAATGGACTGTACGCCTTCGGAAAAGCAGCAGGCGGGGCTAACCGTCTTTCACACCAACGAACAGCACTACGATCTGGCCGTTACCCGCCGGGAGGGCCGGCGCTGCGCCGTGCTCCGGCGGCGGGTGAGCGATATGGCCGTGGAGTCCGCGCCGGTCTTTTTGGGCGAAGACGGGCCGGTTTTCCTGGAGGTGGAATCGGACAAGCTTGAATACCGCTTCTTCGCGGAGGGCGCCGGGGGCAGGACCTTGGTGGGTGTCGGACGCACACAGCTGCTCTCTACAGAGTGCACCAGGGGCACCTTTACCGGCTGCTTTGTGGGCCTGTTCTGTCAGGGAGAGGGCAGCGCCAGGTTTGAGGAGTTCCAGTACCGGCAGCTTCCCCGCTGAATCGGAAACTGAAAAGGTCCTTGCTTTTTTATGCGATATAGCTATAATGAATCCAATGCCCTTAATTTGACTTTTTATATGGAGGATCTGACTATGGATACAAAATTTGCCCGCCTGACCCTGGACCCGGATTTTCAGATAAGCCGCATCGACAAGCGCGTGTACGGCTCCTTTGTGGAGCACCTGGGCCGTGCGGTGTACGGCGGCGTGTATCAACCCGGGCATGGCTCTGCCGATGAGGAGGGCTTCAGAAGGGACGTGCTGGACCTGGTGCGGGAGCTTCAGGTGCCCATTGTGCGCTATCCCGGTGGCAACTTCGTCTCAAACTTCTACTGGGAGGACAGCGTGGGCCCGGTTTCGGAGCGCCCCCGCCGCCTGGAGCTGGCATGGCGCAGCACCGAGACCAACGAGGTGGGTGTGAACGAGTTTGCCCGCTGGGCAAAGAAGGCCGGCACGGAGCTGATGATGGCGGTGAATCTGGGCACCCGGGGCATCGACGCAGCCTGCGGCCTTCTGGAATACTGCAATCACCCCTCGGGCACCAAGTACAGCGACCTGCGCATAGCCCACGGGGTGAAGGAGCCCCACAATATCAAAACCTGGTGCCTGGGCAACGAGATGGACGGCCCCTGGCAGGTGGGTCATAAGACCGCCCGGGAGTACGGCCGTCTGGCCGACGAGACCGCCAAGGCCCTTCGGCAGATAGACCCCACGGTGGAACTGGTAGTCTGCGGCAGCTCCAATACCGGCATGGCCACCTACCCCCAGTGGGAGGCCACGGTGCTGGAGGAGGCCTATAACAGCGTGGACTATATCTCCCTGCACACCTACTACGGCAACAGGCTTAACGACACCGCCAACTTCCTGGCCTACTCTGACGATATGGACCATTTTATCAGGACAGTTATCTCCACCTGCGACTTTGTTAAAGCAAAGAAGCGGGGCAAAAAGGATATCATGCTCAGCTTCGACGAGTGGAACGTCTGGTTCCACAGCGACGCGGCGGACAGCGACACCATGGGCAACCGCCCCTGGTCCGTGGCCCCGCATCTGCTGGAGGACCAGTACAACTTCGAGGACGCGCTCTTAGTAGGTCTTATGCTCATAACCCTCATCAAGCACAGCGACCGTGTGCGCATGGCCTGTCTTGCCCAGCTGGTGAACGTGATAGCCCCCATCATGACCGAGGAGGACGGCCCCGCCTGGCGGCAGACCATCTACTACCCCTATCTGCACGCGTCAAAATATGGCCGTGGCGTGGCTCTGAACACCGCCCTTCGCTCCTCAAGGCACGACACCAGGGAGTTCACCGACGTGACGGACGTGGAGGCCGCCGCCGTGTGGAACGACGAGGCGGAGGAGCTAACCGTTTTCGCCGTGAACCGGGATTTAGAGGACAGCATAACCCTTGAGACCGACCTGCGAGGCTTTGCGGGCTATGAGCTTACAGAGCATATCGTCCTTGAGCATGGAGATTTCAAGGCCGTGAACTCGGCGGCGGCAGAGACGGTGGCTCCACACACTGTCACTGACCGGGACGAGTTGGACGGTGGTCTGCTCAAATCCAGGCTTGCGCCTGCCTCCTGGAACGTGATACGCCTGAAGAAAAGAAAGTAAGCCCGGAAAAAATTTTCCGCTCACCCCTTGACTCTTCCGTTAGGTAAGCGTGTACAATAAATTCAAAACCACGGAAAGGGTGTTAAAAATGACAGACGTAGTAAAAATCAGGGAGGTCACGGAGCGGTACAATATCCCCGCGCGCACACTTAGGTACTATGAGGACATGGGGCTTATCGAGAGCGCCCGGGTGGCGGATTACGCCTACCGGCTGTACGACCAGCGGGCGCTTAAACGGCTGGAGCAGATATTGATCCTCAGAAAGCCGAACATCAGCATCAAGGATATCCAGCTGATCTTCCAGGCCGCCGGGTCGGACACTGTCCTGGACGTGCTAGGAAGGAAGGTAGAGGACATCAACCACGAGGTAGCCCTGCTCCGGGACCTGCGGGACATAATCCTGGAGTTCATCGAGCAGATAAGAAAGATGGATTTCAGCAGCGACTCCGATGTGAAGCTGCTCTATGAGCGGACCGCCACGGTGGAGACCCGCATAGAGGATATCCCCTACGAGGGCAACGCCTCCAAGGTGAACCGGCTGTTTGACATCTCTGAGAAGCTCAAAAAGGCCCCGGAGGTGCGCCTTGTACAGATAAACCCCTTCAAGGCCTTTACCTCCGGCGCGGATACCATCGAAAACGTGATGGGCCCCTTTCAGGAGTGGCAGGAGGCACACAACCATCTGGTGAAGAAGATGATATACGGCGCGCCGGATTTCCTCTGGTTCGAGGAGGACAGGGCCACCTGGATATGGGCGGTGGAGGACGGTGTCACGGCAGAGGAGGTGGCCCCCTATGAGCTCATCGAGTTTGAGGGCGGGCTCTATGCCGCGGCCATGTCGGTGGACGGTGACGACGACATCGGCAACCGGGTCCACGCAGGCATCCTCAAGTGGATAGAGGACAGCGGCTTTGAGCTGGACGAGCGGCCGGGGCACAGGACCATGGGGCATATGCTGAACCCCACGGAGGAGATCAAAAGGGCGCTGGGGTATGACCAGATGGACCTGTACGTGCCGGTAAAGGTCCGGGAAAAAGGGAACGGCACGGCAGACTGAGACATATAATAAGAAAAAGGGACAGTCCATGGGTGGACTGTCCCTTTTCTTTTGCCTGGGGTGGGCTCTATCTAATAAAATAGACGGTATCAAGCCATTTTAATAATTTAGAAAGGAGCTATGCCCATGAAAACCTATGGATATATCCGTGTGTCCAGCACCGACCAGAACGAGGACCGCCAGCGCGTCGCCCTCGGCCAAAAGGATATACTGCCGCGCAACATCTATATGGACAAGCAGTCCGGCAAGGACTTCGAAAGGCCCCGGTACCGTGAGCTGGTGAAAAGGCTGAGACCAGGCGACCTGGTCTATATTCTGAGCATCGACCGGCTGGGACGCAACTACAAGGAGATACAGGAGCAGTGGCGGATCCTTACCAAAATCAAGGACGTTGACATCTGCGTGATAGATATGCCCCTGCTGGACACCAGAACCGCCAAAGACCTGATGGGGACGTTCATCGCCGACCTGGTGCTGCAAATACTCTCCTTTGTTGCGGAGAACGAGCGGGTAAACATCAAAAAGCGTCAGGAACAGGGTATCGCGGCGGCAAAGGCAAAGGGCGTGCGCTTTGGCAGGCCGGAGAAGCCGGTGCCCGAGGATTTTTCCGAGATTGTGCGCCGGTGGGAGCGGCAGGAGCTGAACATCAAGGACGTTCTCCTGCTGTGCGGCATGAGCAACGCCACGTTCTACCGCCGCCTGCGGGAGCTGCGCCTAGGAAACACCCCCAAATAATCAACGCAACCCCTATCAAATTGTGTACTTTTTGATAGTTCCTTTTATTTAAGTAATTTTACCATACAAAGCAAGATTTTGCAACATCTATTTGAGTGCATAATTACAAAGCATTTTCCTTGCAGCAGCTGCTGAGCTGTCAAATGTTGTATTTCTCAAAAAGTACACTTTATTGCACTTGGAGCGAAGGAGACACCTTTGAAAGCGATATTTATGAACCCGCAGAAAGCTATCACTCAGGCATATATTATTTTATTAATGACAGCATTCCTGTTCTTCACCGGGGCAAAAGGGTATGCGGATATAACCCTGTCAAAATTCCTCGCCTTTTCCCTATTATCCTGCACATATGTCGTCTCTATGGCTGTAGCGAGCATTGCCGCGGCCAGGGTATGTCGGCCTTTATCAGCGGTA
Source organism: Acutalibacter muris (assembly GCF_002201475.1). Lineage (NCBI taxonomy): Bacteria > Bacillati > Bacillota > Clostridia > Eubacteriales > Acutalibacteraceae > Acutalibacter > Acutalibacter muris. The sequence goes on from NZ_CP021422.1 coordinate 236,465, forward strand.
GCTCTGTTAAAAAAACTTTCTTGGCCACAGCGGGCCGCCCTGTTGTACCTGTCTGTCACCTGGATATCTGCGTTTGCGTCCCCATATTGGCCGGAGACCGTTCTTGGGGCCAGCAGGTATGAGGGAGCGTTTACTATAACCCTGTACGTGCTATGCTTTCTACTGGTTGCGGCCTATGGGGAGGCTGACCGGCTGCTCCTGTGGGCGCTGGTTGCAGTGGTTACGTTAGAGAGTCTTCTTTGCATTGTGCAGCTTACGGGGAAAAACCCTTTCGGACTGTACCCCAAAGGATACAGTTATTTTGATGCGGGAAAGGCATATGGAGGGGAATACCTGGGCACTTTGGGGAACACTGACCTTCTGGCGGCCTTTTACTGCCTTGCCGTACCCATTCTGGCATATGGCATGGCATATATGAAAGGGGTCAAGCGCCTTGCACTCTTGGCCGCCTTTGCGCTGTCGTCCTATATCCTTGTCAGGATATCCGTTATGGCAGGTTTTGTGGGCATTGCGGCAGGCTTGCTGCTGGCGCTGCCAATGGGCTTTAGAGAGAAGCGCACGCGGCTTATATGCGCGGCAGCTCTGGCAGGTCTGCTGCTTGCGGCGCTGCTGACTCTATACATTGCCGACCCGCCCGTCGGGATGCCGCACGAAATCCACAATATACTGCATGGAGATTTTGACAGTTCCTTCGGCAGCGGGCGCATACATATATGGAAAGAAGTTGCTGCCGCTGCCGTTACCCGCCCGCTGCTGGGCTCTGGTCCCGATACCATGATAAATGGCGGGCTTGAGCCCTTTACGCGCTATGACGCGGAGCTGGGCATTAAGATAGTGGCAATGATAGACACTGCCCATAACGAATATCTCAATATCTGGTACCACCAGGGGATACTCGCGCTGGGAGCTTACATATGGCTGCTGGTACTGCTGGTGAAACGGTGGACAGCCGCCGCGCCGGCAGACGGCGCCGCATTGGCTCTTGGCGCTGGTATTATAGGCTACTGCGCGCAGGCATTCTTCGGGTTCAGTATGTGCATTACCGCGCCGTTCTTCTGGACGGCGCTGGGGCTGCTGGCCCGCAGAATTGATCCCGCCAAAGGAAAGGAGTGATAGCCACGAATTAAGTTCTTACCGGGCCCGACCCGGTAAGCCCGGGTGCCGCCCGGGGCCTGCCGGGGAAACGAAAGACACATTAAACATTTAGGAGGGTTTTAAGAATGGCAAAAAAGCTATTAGCAAGTATCCTGGCCGTGCTCATGGTCTTGTCCATGGTGCCTCTGTCGGCGCTGGCGCAGGAGGAAACGGCACAAATTGAAATACCTCAAGACGTGCCCATCGCCAGTGGTGAGGGTGACTGGTCTGAATTCGAAGATGCATCTGGCCTGACGCTGGACTATTGGCTGCCAATCTCAGGGGAGGCTCTGGACACAATAAGAAAAAACTTTGATGGCTTGACAGTTTTCGTTCCTGATTCAGACGGTCAATATCTCGTTGAGGCAGAAAACGTGACTGCAACTTTTTATCCGGCAGAAACAGATGGAAACCTCCCACCACAACCTGATAAGCTGAAAATGACCTTTAAAGGCCTCGTCAAAGAAGAAACTGTCTATTACATTGCACTAAAGATTTATAGTCAAGACGAGAACAATGCTGATGTGTTCGAAACAGCTTACGTAAAAGTAGTTGTTCCGAAGACTTCAGTCAACCTCGGTGACTATCATTATATTACCATGGATAGAAGCCAGGTTATATTGGGTGCAAAATCTCTGCCTGTGGCCACATGTGAATCGAAGCATATAATCTTAAAAACCACATGGACAAGGGATGGGAAAGAAGTAGACTGTGTGGAGGAAGGCGGTACTTACATCGCTGCCATTACCGTAACTACTGACGAAGGTTATGAACTGCCAGAGGGCACGACATTCAACTTTGGCGGTCCCTTCGAAAGTTATGAAGTTAAGGAGGGCGTTATAACCGTTGAAGTAGAAGTCGCACCCCCTACTGATATCAAAACTGCACAAATCTGTGTTTCCGGCAGTGATTTGCTCCTTCTCGACTATGAAGGTGAGGATTTGAGTAATTTTATTCGGGTCAGCCACAAGGATCCCAATGAATATGATTATATCGATGGAAAGTACTACGAAATTTCTATTACACAAGATGGTCAGCCTGCGGAACTTATAAAAGCCGGCAAATATATCGTTACAGCCACAGGCAAGCTTAGCTACACAGGAGAAATAACCGCTGAAATTACAATTCAGAAATTTGAACTTGACTTATCGAAAGAGACCTGGGATACTAAACCCAACATTGTTTATGACAGTGAGATTCATAAACCTACACTATCTTATGATGGCGGCAGATGGGTGGATATAACTTATTCCTACACAAAGGACGGTACTCAAGTAGATTCCCCCAAGGATGTTGGCACATACACCGCAACTGCCGCTGTTAGCCTTAAAGATGAATACGACTCTGACAGTGTAAACTTAACTGGCCTGACAGACGGCAAGCTCACGTTCAACTATACGATTGAACCGGCGACCATTACGAGCCTTCTTATTGCCCCGCAAAATACGGAGGCTGCAAAAATCGAAACAGGAACTGTACTGAAAGCCACCAACCTTCCTGCGGATGCGGAGGGCACATACCAGTGGACCATTAACGGAAAAGTCAAAGAGGGCGCAGCCGAAGCCACTTATACCGTTGCTGATGGTGACGCGAACATTGCGCTGACCTTTATACCTGAAGAGAACGGCAACTATGTGAGCTCCCCGGTGACAAGCAACACTGTCAATGTTGGCAGCACTGTCATCGCGGAGGGTGGTGTTAGCCTGGCCGAGGGTCAGTTTACGTACTCGGGCAAGGCGCAGGAACCCAATGTCACTGTCACTGTTGGCGAAGCTGCCTTGACCAAGGGCACTGACTTCACCGTGACCTACAGTAATAATACCAATGCCGGAACGGCAACCGTTACTGTGGTCGGCACAGGCAATTATGCCGGAACGGTTACTAAAGAGTTTACAATCGACAAGGCCACTCCATCGGTTGCGAATACATCGCTTCGTGTCGCGGTTGGGTCCACCGTGTCCGTCACCGTTGTCACGGATGACACAGCGGAGGTTTGGGTTAACAGTGAAGATCTTGACAGCGACATACGGTTCTATCATTTCCTGGATGTGAATTATTCCGGAAATGTCATTTCTTTCAAAGGAATAAAAGCCGGTACAATCACAGCAATAATTCACGCTAAGGAGAGTACAAACTATTTGGCGGGGCACATAAGACTGACCTTCAATATTACTGCGCCGTCCGGCGGCGGTTCCGGCTCAGGCGGCGGCTCGGGGAGCGTTGCGCCTCCCACACCACCCACGCCCCCCACGCCTCCGGATGTCCCCACCACACCCAGCGCTTCGGTGAAGCCCTCCGTGTCCCCTGACGGCACGGCTACCGGCAAGGTGGATAGCTCGGTCATTGACGGCCTTATCAATAAGGCTGACTCCAAAACGGAAGAGGTCGTCGTTGACGTAAATGCTCCCGGGAACGCAGATCAGGTGAATACCGAGTTGCCCGCTGCTTCGTTAAAAGATTTGGCAGACAAGACAAATGCGGATTTGACAATCTCCACGCCTGTTACAAACGTTACTCTTCCCCAGGAGGCCCTGGAGGAGCTGGGCAAGATTGACGGCACCGTTACTGTTACGGTGGCTCAAGCTGACTCCGGCACGGCGGAAGCTCCCGGCACGAAGATACAGGTTACTGTCACCAATGACGGCACACAGGTCAGAGTCGGCGTAACCGCTACTGTTCCCGGCAAGGTTATTGAGGATATGTCCTCTCGCGACAACTCCAGCGTCACTGTGTCCACCCCTGCTGCGGAAATTACTCTGCCAAATAAAACGCTAAAGGCTATGGGCGGCAAAAACGTGAACGTTACAACTTCCGTTGGTGACAACGCTGTGACTATTGATGTAAAGCGCGACAGCGCCTCTATCGGCGATATGGATATGAAAGTCTCGCTTCCCATGGACGATTCTGCAAGCGAGGGCACCGTGGCTTTTATGGTAATAGATGGCCGGGAGACCCTGCTGCCAAAGTCCGTCATGACTGACGGCAGTCTGAATGTCCTGCTGAATACAGGCAAGGCAACCATCGTTTATAAGGACAACAGCAAGCCCTTTGGTGACAGCACAAAAATACCCAGCTGGGCAAAGGCGAGCTTTGCCTCCAGCCGCGGCCTGATTGCGGGCATTGAGGACGCAAGCGGCACGGTCAACTTTGCGCCGAACAAGCCCACGACCCGCGGACAGCTGGTTGCCATGCTGCACCGCCTGGAGAGCAAGCCTAATGCGGGCAACAGCAGCTTTGATGACGTTTCTGACAGCTCTTGGTACGCGGAGGCAGCCGCCTGGGGCAAGCAGACCGGCATAGTTGCCGGTACCAGCGCGGGCTTCCAGGGCAACCGCAACATCTCCCGCCAGGAGATAGTTATGATGCTCTACCAGTATATGAACAAAGTGACGGGAGCCAAAGGTACCTCCAAGGAATACAGCGGTGTTGGCGACGCAAGCTCCGTCGGTTCCTGGGCCAGTGATGCCATGAAATGGGCCTATGGTTCCGGAATCATCTTCGGAAAACCTGCCGGTGGCAGTACCAATCTTGCTCCTAAGGATACCGCTACCAGAGCGGAAGTCTCCGCCATTCTGGAGCGCTTTGTGAAACTTATTGCCGAGTAATGGGGTTTTATAGCTAGATATAATGTGTAAAAACAGGGGTAGGGGCAGCAGCTTCCGTCCCTGTTTTTGTATTAGTTAACGTTTACTGGCGCTTGCTAAGCGTGGGTATTTATATCTTTAATTATAGAACACGTCCAGATCCGCATCGGTCATTGGGTGCTGTTTCAGCGTGAAGTGGCCATTGGTGCGGAAATCGTATATCTGCACCTCCTTTGTCTGCCGCCGAGGCCCAGCGGGACACTTGTCGAAGAAGATTACATTTGCCTTAACCCCCGGTCTTCATGGGCTCCGGGCGGACGCAACGCACCAATAGAATGGCGCATCAAAGTCAGACTTAAGCCTAAATAGGATACCACCAGTTCCGCATAGCCCGCCATCTTCTTTTTCTGTTACAGCAGCACATCGCCCCATTTCGCCACGACGACCCATAACGATATCATTATTTCTAAGTTTATACGAATCTAATTCGTTTGCTTTTTTGCAAGAAACTGTTACACTTGTCTCCGTGTCAAACGCCTCCTTCAGTACCCCCAGCCTTTCCTTTGCCATTTTCAGCTCGGCCACGCTGGCGTCCAGATGGGAGAACAGCTCCTCAATGCTGGCAACAATGCGCTCTTGCTCCGAAATGACCGGAACAGGCATTTCAATATTCAATAAGTCTCTCTTCGCAAGGCTAGGAATGGTAGTAGACTTATCCAACGCCTTAAAATTAAAGGACAGGCAAAAATAGAATAAATATTTGGATAACAGTTCTTGACCGAGAAATACACCAAAAGCTGTATCGACATTCTAAAAACGCTCATAATCCTCCCCGAACACCTCATAGAACCGCTCCTTCGGTCGAATGGGCTCAGGTCCTCCAGCTCCACACTGATGGAAGCGGCAATGTGGTCTTTGATGAGCCGCAGCCACTCCATCTGCTCATCAGTGAAGTGGAGGGCCCGGCGTTACGGCGGAAGGAGCACTGCTGGAAGTTGTAGTTGACCCGCTCGGCGAAAGGGGCCAGCGTCTCCACCGCGCCCAGCTCGAATCGGACGAGGGCACCCGGTCGACCAGTTGGGGCGCGATCCCACGCTTTACCTTGTCCGGCTGGCGGATAGCGTAGCAGTCCCACAGCCGGTCCAGCGTGATGTGCCGGACCTTCAACTTCTGTCTTTTCGACTCTGGGTATATGTAGATTGCTGTTTCAGGGCACTGATGCAAACCTCACTATATATGAATAATTATACCATATTCGCAGAGATATTTCAACCGCGCAACGAAGCCTTAGGAGGAAATTTGAATTTTAGGCACAAAATATTGTGTACAGACGGTGACGGAAATTCTTTCCGCCACGTTCTAAAACCAACAAAATGACGTTTTTATCGTGGATGGAGAATCTTTCAATCCTTACCCTGCCCATTTTTTATGGCCTTGTATATACTGTCAGAAACGCTTTTATTTCCCCCAATGATTTCGGCTTCCCAAACTCGAATAACATTTCCCAGCCCATTCGTGACAATAAATTGTTCAATGAAAGCCGAATTCGTCCATTTGATTTTCGTTTCCTTGTCTGCCTCCCTCTGATCTTGTAGGCTAAAGCAGTATTTTAGCATACTCTTCATGACCACTCGGAAATCCTCGCTGGCAAAAAGTGCGTCTAATGCTCCAGGGTAATCTTCTGCAAACTGCCCAAGTTCCCGCAAAACGCTACACTTTCCTCGCTCATATCAAGAAACTTACACACCCCAGCCAAATCCATATCAAAGCTCTTAGGCCTTGTTTGAAAAAAGGCAGGAAATCGGCTAAATCAACAAAATGGCAATGGATGCGAGATAGACAAAGGCGAGAAAAGAGGCATCGAGCTTGTCATAACGCGTGGCAATTCTGCGAAACCATTTAATTTTCTGGAAGAAACACTCAATCAAATGGCGCTCCTTGTATAGATGCCAGTCTACCGGCCAGGGCTCAGCAATATTGCTTTGAGGCGGGAGCACATAGCTGGCTCCATGCTCTGAAATGTAGTCCCGGATCGCTTGCGCTCCATAGGCACGATCTGCCAACACATGGCTGCCGCTGATTTCAATTTTATCCAACAGTTCGATCGCATGAATGGAATCGTGGTCATTTCCAGCAGACAGAAGAAATGTCACCGGATTGCCAAGGCCGTCCACTATCGCGTGTAATTTGGTATTTAGACCGCCTCTGGTACGTCCAACTGCCTTATTCTCTGTTTTTCCCCCCGCCATTGGCGCTTTCATGCACCTTGATACAAGTGGAGTCTATGCTCAGGTTTTCCATATCTGCATCCGCAGACAGCTCACGAAATACCATCTCCAGAGTGCCATCGTCACGCCATTTGGCAAAGCGGGCATACACCGACTGCCAAGGACCGTAAGCCTCCGGCAGTTCCCTCCATTGTGCACCACTTCGCGCGATCCAGAGCATTCCCTTCAGCCTCCTCCGGTTATCTTTTCGGGGCCGTCCACGTTTCCCTGTTGTTTCTGGTGGCAGCAGCCTCTTGCTTCGTTCCCATTGTTCCTTTGTCAATTCATATCGTTTCATGCTTCTATTGTCGCACGATTTATCTTTTTGTGCAACTTTTATTTTTCAAACAAGTTCTAATTCCCTCCTTTTTTGTTCATACGCAGCAATAAAAACAGCAGATATGGCGCGCCCAGTATACCGGTTATCACGCCCACCGGATAGCGGGCGGGGAAGGCATATTGTCCGCAGAGGTCGGCGGCAAGCACCAGCACCGCGCCCACAAGCGCGGAAGAAACCATGTTGCCCTTCCCTCCGCCGGTAAGGCGGTCAGCAATAGGCCCAGATAAGAACGCCACTGAGGCGATGGGCCCTGTGGAAGCTGTGGCAAAGGCTGTCAGGCACAGGGCGCACAGGATGAGCAGCAGGCGTGTCCGGCTGGGATGTGCGCCCAGGGTTTGGGCGTATTCCTCGCCCATCTGCATCACGGAGAGGTGCTGGTTCAGCAGCATAATCCCGCCGCCAGCAATGGCCAGCACCCCGATGAGCAGGGGCACATTTTCCATTTTGACCCCATTCAGGCTCCCACTGAGCCACCGCATGGCGCTGGGTACATCGTACTCCGAGGCTTTCAGCAGGGTCCAAGAGATGACCGCGTTGAGGAACGCCTGCATCCCGATGCCCACTAAAATCAACCGTCCGTTGGAGAAACCCGCACCCTGGGAAAAGAACCAGATTGCTCCTGCCACCACGATGCCAGAAACCACGGCGGAAACAGACACCAGCGCACCGCTCCAGCCCAATACCAAAATGGCGAACACCGCCGCTACGCTGGCCCCGGAGGTTACGCCGATTATATCCGGGCTGGCCAGGGGATTTCGTAGCAGCTTCTGGAAGGTGTTGCCTGCCATGCCAAAGCACAGCCCGGCCAGCAGTCCCGTAAGCACCCGGGGCAGGCGCAGGGTCTTGATGGTGAAAGTCGCGCCCTTGACCGATTCACCGTTCAGGACGCGGAAGATGGTCTGGGGGCTGTAGAAGGTCTGACCGAAAACCATGCCGAAGCAGACCAGCCCCGCCGCCAGCACAGCCAGCGCCGCGCACACAGCAATATAGCGCCTGCGTCTTTTTTGAAAACCCAAAAAGATAGGGGTCTGCTGATTATTCATAGGGCACGCACCTTGACCTTTCTCACAATGAAGATGAACACCGGCGCGCCCAGCAGGGCCGTAATAATGCCCACTTCAACCTCCCCGGCACCGCCCAGCACACGGCCCAGCACATCGGCGGCCAGCAGCAAGCCTCCGCCGCCCAAGGCTGACATAGGCATTACCCAGCGCATATCCGGCCCAAGGAGCAGCCGCATAAAGTGGGGCACCATCAGCCCAACAAAGCCGATCGGCCCTGCCAGCGCCGTGACAGACGCACACAACAGCACACCGGTCAAAGCGCTTGTACCCCGCACCAGAGCCACATTCAGGCCCAGGCCTGTGGCGACCTCGTCCCCCAGGGCCAGGGTGTTCAGTGCCGGGGCCAGTAGCAGGCTGGCTATGAACCCCACGGCCAGGTAGGGCCACTGGGCGGCAATGTCTTCCCAAGTCACCCCGCCAATGCTGCCCGTTTGCCAGAAACGGAAGCGATCCATCACCTGGGTGTCAGGCAGCATTACCGTATTCACCAGGGACTGAAGTGCCGTGCTTGCCGCCGCCCCGGCTAAGGCAAGTTTAATGGGCGTAGCCCCGCCATGGCCTAAGGATGCCAGCCCGTAAACAGCAACGGCGGTCAGCGCGGCCCCGGCAAAGGCCAACCAGATGTATTGACTGTTGCTGCTGATGTGGAAAAACGCCATGCCGCTGACCACAAATAGAGAGGCCCCGGTGTTAATACCTAAAATACTGGGGTCAGCAATAGGGTTGCGGGTAAGGGCCTGCATCAGTGCGCCGGAGATGCCCAGGGCCGCCCCGGCGATCACCCCGAAAAGTGTGCGGGGGATGCGGGCCTGTACCACGCTGACCTCAAACTCCGGGCCGCTGCCCAGCCCCAACGCCGCAAATATACTGTGGAGGCTGACGGGCTTGGCTCCATATGATACGGAGGCCACAGCGCACAGAATCAGGAAAACCAGCAGGGACAGCAGGCATAATGTGCGCCTCCTGATCATTTCACTGCCTCAGCTGCATCGTTCAGCAGTTTCAGATAGGTATCGATATTGTAGGGGATGGACAACACACTGGGAGAGGCCCCGCCCGCAAGAGCGGAGGTGTCGTCAATAAAGGCCACCGCGCCGTTTTTGATTGCGGGGATCTGGTTCATTAAGGCGTCGGCCTGGATCGTTTCCAGGTTGGCGGCATCGCCGTAGACTACGATCATTTCCACATCGCTGAGCTGGTCTGCGTTTTCTCGACTGACATTTATGTAGAAATCGCTGGTAGTTTGGGCTAACTCACGGATGCTGTCCGGCAGTTCCAAGCCGAAATCGTTCAAGTAGTCGGCCCGGGAATCACCGGGAAGGTAGATAGAGAAGGTGCTCAGGTCATCAGGACTGATCCAGCAGAAGATGGCTTTTTTACCCGCCAGGGCCGGATATTCGGCCGCTTTCTCCGCAATCAGCTTTTCCGTGTCCTCTACCAACTTTTTCCCTTCTTCTTCCATGCCAATGGCCTTGGAGGCAATGAGGGCAGAATCACGCCAACTGACTTGCCAAGGTTTTTCCGGGTAGGCCACAGTGGGGGCAATCTCGCTTAAGGTGTCATATTCCTCTTGGGTCATGCCTGAGTTCACAGCTAAGATCAAATCAGGCTCGGCATCGCTGATGGCCTCAAAATCAAAGCCGTCTGTGTCGTTGAAAACATGGGGGCTGTCTACGCCCAGGGACTGGAAAGCCTCGTCTGTCCAGGGATGAATTTTGTGCTCGGTGACAAGACCGTAGTTGGCTTCTGACACACCTACCGGGGTCACGCCCAGGGCCAGCGGCGCGGCGGAGTTTTCCCATGCGATGCTGACAACACGCTGAGGTTTGGACTCAATCACGGTCTCGCCATAGATGTGTGAAACCGTGATGGGGTATGCGACGCTTTCGGACTGCCCCTCGGAAGAAGCTGTAGAGGCTGGCTCACTGGAGTTTGTTTCTGGAGTGGAGCTGCATCCAGTGAGGATGGCGGAGCAGAGAATCAGTACGGTCAGAAGAATGGGGATAAGTTTTCTCATGGTGGACGTCTCCTTTAGATATAATTTGATTAGCAGAAACTAACCTCACGATGCAATCCGCATTGAACCTCTATTAACACCTAACATCAAGTTAGCTGCGACTAATCTAAGCGAAATTATATCATCAGTTGCCGGTATTGTCAATGCAGGCCTCAATGAATTTGAAACTTTGTAGAAACACGATAGATGGCACGATAAACCATACTTTGATTTGTAGGTTCTGAACATCGGACATTCTGGGCTTGCAAAACGCACCCATCAAAGGCGGAACCGGCCTGCCGCGTGAACGGCTTCAAGGCCGGCTCCATCTATATTTACTCCCTTATTTCCCTGCTAAGACCAGTGCTCCGCCCAGCGCTTTGCACTGGGCCAGGGCGTCTTCGTCTGGCGCTTCGTTGCAGATGACCGGCTCGCAGGCCAATATAGCGCCGTTTGATTTGCAGGTATCGGTCCAGGTGCGCATCCACTCCCCATCCCCCCAGCCGTAGGAGCCGAACAGGGCGATGGGTTTGTCCTTCAGCTCCGGCTCACAGGCGGCGAACATGGGCGCGAACTCGCTCTCTTCCAACTCCTCTGATCCCATGGATAGACAGCCGAAAGCGATGGTGTTAAAAGCGCCTGCCATGTCAACGTCAAATTTCCCAGCAGTGAACAGTGCGGCCTCGCCGCCCTGGGCCTGCACTCCCTCAACAACAGCCTGGGCCATAGCCTCGGTGTTGCCGGTGCCACTCCAATAAACTACTGCGATTTTACTCATATCAACACGACCTTTCCTATAAAATATTGAAAATCTCATATCAAATCAGCCACCGTAAGCTGTTCGATAGACCTTCCCTGCGCCAAAAGGCGGCAATAGGTCGAGGTGCACTTCCTGTGCTTGGCAAACACTTTCTGGGCCGCCTCCACGTCACCGTAGACCTTCCAGCAGCCGCAACACTTGCAGGCCGCCGCCCCCTGCTCGATGAAACCCCGCACGTCTTCCGGAGGATATCCGATAAACAGGCCAATCTCATGGGGGAAAGCATCTCCCTCCCCAAGACGCGCTGTCAGATGCGCTATACACAGGCTTGGGTGCCCGGCAGGGTATCCCCGGCCCAGAAGGAGCTCCTGGGCCGCGCCGCAATCCAAATCCCGGCACAAGCGGCTGGGGCGGTAGACGTAGACCAGCCCCCGGCCCCTGCTGAACCGAAGGGGCAGCACCCGCAGCCCCTTCCGTCCAAGCAGGAGGTTCCACTGCCGAAGCTGTCTGTGCATTTCCTCCCGGCTGGAGTAGGGACAGGAGAGGAGGCTACCGGTTTTCAGCCCCGCCAGGGTGGGGGAGCAATAGCGTACCAGGGAATCAGCCGACATTACATGACCTCCTTTGGGTTAGTTGCAACTAATCAAGTGGCAAACAAATTGCCGGTTCAAGCAGTTATATATAACTAACCGGCAATTAAACTATATCATAAGCCAGGAGGTTTGTCAAGCGCTTTGAGAAGAAATATCGGCTTGATTTTAACAGGACAGGCGCGAGTCAGCAGGGAGAGTATTACTCTACCGCTTCCATCCATACCGCTCTGGCAGCACCCACTACAGCGTGATCCTTTTCCCGCACAAGGATGCTCTTAGGAATAGCGGGCAGCCACTTCTTGCTGAACATGGTACTGCCAAAAAATGCGTCAAAGTTTGTGACCGGCAACACGACCCACTCCGAATCCTCCTGCTTGTTCGCTAGGTAATACGCCACCAAAATACGGATAACCTCTAACGGCACCTTCACAGGCCGGAGCTCTTCAATTCGCTTGAGAACACCGTCCGGCAAATCAATGCTGTTGTTTCGCAACGACCCCAATTCCAATACATCTGCCAACACATCATCAAACCTCAGAATCCACGCGCCGCTCGTACCCTGTGAGAAAATCGGTACTTGAAACTGCACAACCTTCTTTCGCCAAGCCGCATCAAATTCTTTATCGATGACATCTGCCTTGCCATATGCCGTCTTGCTAATTTTGTCAGGCTTATCCTTCATAAACCGCGCGATGTTGTGAACATGACGGCAGAACCAACCAACACCATTCTCGTCCACCAACTCAGGAAACTCCCCATGCAGCTCCTTAAAATCGCTTTTGAACTGCCAGTCCTCTTTAGGGCTGGCTTTCTTTTTGTCCGGGACGCTACACCACGCGCAGAGTGCCTGGCGGGCATAGTCAATCTTGTCTCGGGGATTTTCGTCTGGATCTGCAAACAGATATCCCCTGGCAAGAATCGTCAGGACGCGAGCCAGACCGTTGAAATTAAGAATCATATCCAAGGTGAAACGCCCCATATAAGTCGTGTCGCGTTTGCTGGTTGCCCTATAAATTGGCAGTTCAGTATAAGCACGAAACTCTTCAATCTCATTCAGCATGAGACTCCTCCTTGAGAACATTCTCCTCGATATGGTCGATGAGCAAATCCCATAACAAATCGCGCTTTCCCAGCGCAACCACGTACCGCACAGCCAATCGTGGTTTCTCGATTATGTCCAAAATCTCTCTGCACTTATCCGCAACTATCTCCCTGTAATCATGCCGCAAAGGCTGCTCGAGATAAGCGTTCATCATCTGATGAAAACTGTCCGAATCCGTATTACGCAGATATTTCTTCCTGTCTGTCGATCGGTTCTCATCGTCAATATCACAAATCAAATCACCCAGAATGCGGTAACCACCATACCTGAAATCCGCAAACAGTTCATGGTAATTCTCAAGCTCCGGCAGATAACTTTCCAGAAAATCAAATCGGGACTCACCGTCCATAAAATGCCATTTGCTATCTGCAATGACCGCGCGAATCTCAGCGATTCTCTCCGCGGAAATATCCTGGAAAGCCGCATATAGCTCGTCCGAATCGTAGGTATCCTCCTGCCCCCGACTGAACAAAATTCTCTCAATATCGTTCTTTCTCTGCTTGTTCTGAACGGGTACTCGGCAAGCGCGTATGCGGGATAGGCAGGCCTCGTAGTCACTCAAAAAGGCCGATACAGAAGAAAGAATATGTGGGTCGAGCTTTTCTGTCCAACCCGGCTCCCGTGCAAAATCAAAAAGCTCGCTGTCCTTTGCAGGCTTGGGTTTGAGTTTCGGTGTGTTTCTTCTCAACTGATACGCCAAATAAGGTAGCCGCTCCAAATTGGAATCCACCTTACTCCAATCTGTTTTTTCAAAAAACTCCTTGCGCTTTTCCCGGAAGGTAGGCTCATACCACTTCCCTCGAACCTCCGCCGACTCCAACAATTTTTTATACTGCAAAAACAAACTTCGATTCACAACTTTCTTGTTCAGATACTCCGACAAATCCGGCTTAACGCCGCTCTTAGCAGAGTCAATTTCAAGCCCAGTAAGGATAGCCAGAATCTCTGTTTCTTCCCTGCAGCGTTGCTGCAACTCCGAATCGGAGTTTTCATTATATGCAATGACACTTCTATCTAAAGCGGCGTTTGAAATCTGTCCGACCCGTGAGGAAAAGGTATTGCGTACCGTTTCAAACCGGGCATACCAGTCGTTGGCATCACGAATCTGCGGCTCAACGGTGGGTATTTTCAAAAGAGGTATATTGCCATTGGTCTGTCTGGTAATGTCAGAGCTGTAATCTTGGTAGTTGCGTTTTACGCAGGTGTTCAGAATTGGATCGGAGATGGTCTTTATCATGTCACCATCGAAGTCGGCGCCACCCAAACGCTCAGCTGTCAACGTGTGAGAATCCACCATCACCACATCAGTGAGATGACCCAAATAATGCTTGCGCATCTGCTCCACATCGGTGTAACAATTTAGCTGAATTTCCTCGTTGCGGGCAATATGTGGATTACGGAGCAGAGTACATTCACGGCCATGTTCATAAGCTGCCTTCGGTGCATAGAAAGAATTATTTGCAAATTGATTGCCGATTGCCACCGCTAAGAAAGTTCGTTTTGCTTTATCTTTTGGGGTTCGTTTTGGGAGCAATGAAGTAAGAAGCTCCAGTAAATCACCAGATAAAAACCGATTATCTCCAGCAACTATAAGCTGTCCAATCGCATATTGATTCAGAACCTTCTCCGCCTTTGAATCCAACTCCTTTGTATACACAGGCTCGTTTATGAACAGGGAGTTCTTCTTCAAAACCCTCGCCATGTAATACGCCTTGCTTTTCTTTGAAAACCACCTGCGCTCCAACGCCGACAGAAAATATTGTTTGCGGAAATCATCGTCCGAACAGTAACTATAGTAAGTTAATTCGGCTTCTTTTGTCAGCCAGTGACGCTTATCATTTGCAGGAGAATCATCCCACCACAGCGGCAAATCATTGGGACGAAACTCGTCAGCGGTCATGGAAACCGTGTTCAGAAACTGGTAGTTCAGGGTGGTGAACCTCTCTGGCTTTTCTTTGCTAGTCTGCGTGATGTAAAGCGCATGGCGGCGCTTCCGAAACGCTTTCCAGTAATCGTTCCAAGTCATATTATTTTCAGTCAGCCAACCGAACCCCTTAAACATCGACTTCGTCAGAATAATATTCACGTCACGCACATTATGCTCCACGCCCCATATGTCGGTAATCGTTTGACAGCCGCCGCTGGTGAGAAAATCTTTGAAGTCTACCTGATGGAGCATCCCCTTGACGTATGGCAGGCGGATCTGAAAAGACGTGTGGATATGCCTGCCACAGTACGCCTTGTCAACTTCCCTAGCGTACTCTTTTGAAATCAGCCCCTCGCCGTCAAAACAGGTGACCGTAATCTTTTCCTTGCGCTCGACCCGATGATATTTGCGGACGTTTCCTATACTCCCATCGTCCTCAACCGTGATGACAGGAACGCTCTGCACAACGGCTTCTTCGTTATCAATCACGATAACCCTGTGCGGCCTGTCAATTTCTATTCCGTCGATTCGAGTACCGCCGGACAGCATCAGCCCATTATAGGCATACAGCTTGCTCAACTGGCACGGCCCAATTTCCATATCCAGCATGATCCCCTGGCGCAGCGGCTCGTAAAAGTCTTCCCGGACGAAAGAAAGCTGTGACTTGCGGCTCATGCTGTTGGAGCGCTCGAATGCCACATATCTGTGTGGGCCAGCGCCAAAGTCTAGCGTGATACCCTCGGGGCGGAACATACTCTCCGCTTTCTTCTGGCGGATGGCGTGGCGGTTCTGCGCGGCATTGCGGTCGAAGATGTTGCTAAAATCCACGTAGCAGATCACGTCCGACAGGTCGCTGACCAATGTATCTTCCGTTGGCATCTGGTAGCTGTCCTCATGCAGTACGCACATAGCCTGGAAGAACAGCGCACAGTCCTGCTGCTCATGGAGCGAGGCTTGCACCTTGCATTTCTCCGTAGCCTTCACATTCAGCGCAAAGGTATAGTAACCCTCGGCACCTTCCTGCGCGTAGGCCATGAGCGCCGCTGCGGACATGGTAAAAATTCTGTACCTGACTTGTGCCACTGCCTTCACCTCTTCCACATTATATCAAAATTTCTTTCGGTTTGCAATATGAATACTGCTCCCACTTTTTCAAGCTGGGAGCGTTTCTATTTTACTGAAAGGACTGGTGTATATGTTAAACCCAATCGAAAAACTTACCGTCATCGACGGCGAAACCCTGCAGGACATGAGGTTCCAGCCGGGCAAATTCACAATCGACACGCTACTGCCCCAAGGTATTTCCATGCTCGGTGGCGCACCCAAGAACGGCAAATCCTGGATGGTGCTGGACTGGTGTGTGAGGATTGCAAAGGGTGAACCGGTGTGGAACCTACCAGTCAAGCAAGGCTCGATCCTCTACCTCTGCCTGGAAGACCCGCTCCGCCGGGTGCAAGACCGACTATTACAGCTTACAGATGAGGCTCCTCCCAACGCCTTCTTTGCGACAGCGGCAGAGAAGTTGGGCCAGGGTCTCCGCGAACAGATTCAAGAGTTCGTCCGGGAGCACCCAGACACCGTGCTGGTAACCATCGACACTTTCCAAATCATCCGCTCAGGTGGGCAGGACATCTCCTATGCCTCCGACTATTCCGAAGTGCGAGAACTGAAAAAGCTGGCTGATGAGCTGCAAATCTCCATTCTGCTTGTCCACCATCTACGCAAGCAGGGAGCCAGCGATCCGCTGAATAAGCTGTCCGGCACCACAGGAATCAGTGGCGCGATGGACGCAGTTTTTATCCTCGACCGGGGCCAGCGCAGCGAGGACGCGGCAACTCTGGTCTGCACCGGTCGGGATATTGAAACTCGAAAGTTGGATTTGCGTTTTTCAAAATCCGATTGCTCATGGGAATTGGTGCAGGATAGTTTGGAGAATCGTGCGCTGGAAATGCCGGAAGAACTGACGGCGCTGGTTGAGTTCATGCGTTCAGCGCAGACATTTAGCGGCAGCAATACGCAGCTTGCCGATACGGTTGGAAAGCTGGCTGGCAAGGAAATTGCGCCCAAATCCCTCAAGCAAATGATGAACCGCTGGCGCTATGTCTTGGAGGAAAAGGGTGTGTTCTTACGTAGCCACCGAAGCAATGGGCAGAGGCTGGTTACCGTTTCTTTTTCTTCTGCCCCACCCGATAGTGACGGAAGTGCCGCAAGTGACGCAACATTGAGCAGTGCCGTATTCACCGTCCCTCGCGACCCTGACAAGACCGAACCCCCTGTATTCTCTAAGGAAAACGTCCGTCCGGCGTGAGCCGCTGCTTTCGGCCCTTGCGCCCCTGTGGGGCCACAGCAGGCCCGTGTTGGCGTTTTACGGCGGGCAGTCGGGTAAGTCCACCAGGCCACGATAAGGCCGTTTTGGGGCAATTCTGGCCCGGTTTTGTGGCAAGGTTCAAAGGGCCGGATTTCCCGGCAGGGGAGGGCCGAAAGGGCTTCCCGCTGGGGCAAGCAGAGCGCGTGGCTGTCCGCCCCGCACGTAGAGAACCGGGCAGAAGCCCGAACCCACTTTTGAAAGGAGAAAGGTATGCAGGACAACAGAAAACGAGCGGAAACTCTGACCATTCGCCTGACTAAAAAGGAGAAGGAGATAATTCAGAAAAAAGCAAAGAAGGCTCAACTCAGTATTACAGATTTTCTCGTTACAACCACGTTACGCACAGAAATTCATGTTGCCGAGGACATCAAACCTCTGCTGATCGAGCTGAAAAAATCGGCAACAACATCAACCAGATTACCATGAAAATCAACGCAGGAGCGTTTCGCTCGGCTGACTTCATGGAAGTGATTCAAGGTCAGCGGCATTTTTTGCGATGGTGAAAACTCTTTTACAGAATTTCTGACGACGAAACAGGCGTACCGCAAGACGAGCGGCATCAATTTTTATCACTATGTTCAGTCGTTCTCGCCGGACGAGAACATCACTCCACAGGAGGTTCACGCCGTTGCCAGAGAGTTTGCGGAGCGCGCTTGGCCTGGTCATGAGATTCTGGTGGCAACGCATTGCGACGCCGACCATCTGCACTCACACTTCGTTATCAACTCCGTTGGCTTTCAGAACGGTAAAAAGCTGCGGCAAAACCCGAATACTCTGATTGAGTTGCGGGCTATCAATGACGAAATCTGCGCGGCACATGGGCTGTCGGTGCTACCGCCCTATGAGAAATCTGGTACGAAAATGTCCACGAGGGAGTACCGTGCTGCTCTGAAAGGCGAGAGCTGGAAGTTCAAACTGATGGCTGACATCTGCGCCGCCATGAACCGCAGCGGCAGCAAGCAGGACTTCATCTTTGAGATGGAGCGGTGCGGTTACCAAGTGCGGTGGACAGATGAGCGCAAATACATTACGTTCACCTGTCCCAACAAGATGAAGTGCCGGGACCTCAAATTGCACGACAATAAATATTTAAAGTTTGCAGCTTACTTCCGGCTCAGGGGAACGGACTTTGTTTGTAGCAACCTTGCGGTTCTACCGGAGAAAATAGAACTTATCCTGCTGTCCTACAGCTATTGTACCACGGGTATCTTACGGCCTGCTGGTACCTGATTTATTAACTTATAAACTTATTATACGAGGAGAATTTAGAGTATGAGTTACAGTACAGAGAGGCCCACTATGGACGAGTTAGTCGCAAGAAACGCAAGCGGTATCCGCAGTATGAAGGAGTCGAGCTTTTTGTTTTGGATCAAGAACTGTAAAAAGCTTTTCTCCAATCTGCCTGCCGGATTCCGATACATCAAATACAGCTAATGTCCCAATGACACCACCTCCTTAACCATTCGAAGAATTTTGGACACTTGTTCTCAATTTTTCCAAATATAACAAGGTACAATAGTAAGCCTTATATTTTTACAAAAATATCTGCTCCTCTAACGGTTTTTTCTTTCCCCATTAGGGGAGCAGATAATAAATATTTAAGCGTTGTATGTCAGAGTAGATTTATGCTATATGCCAGCCTTCGGCTTGTTCCCTAATCTCAATAAAATTCCGATATGCTCCGTTTTGCTTTATTAACTCGCTATGTGTTCCTTTTTGCACGATACGCCCATTATCTACAACAAGAATCTGATTAGCATTTTCGATTGTAGCCAATCGGTGAGCAATCGTGATAATGGTTTTTCCTTGTATCAGCTCACTAATTGCCTGTTGGATTAAATGTTCATTCTCCGGGTCAATACTTGCTGTAGCTTCATCAAGAATTACGATAGGCGCATTTTTCAGCATTGCACGGGCAATCGAAATCCTTTGTTTCTCGCCACCCGAAAGAGAAGAACCACCCTCACCCACAATAGTATCGTAGCCGTTAGGTAAAGCCATTATAAAATCATGGCAACGGGCTTTTTTTGCAGCTTCAATTATTTCATTTTCCGTAGCTTCCGGCTTACCAAATTTTATATTGTTCAGAATGGTATCATTAAACAAATATACCGATTGAAATACCATGCTAATATTAGAAAGTAAACTATCGCAACTAAACTCTTTCACGTTATGACCACCAATTATGACAGCTCCGTTATTTACGTCATAAAAACGGGTAATCAAATTACAAATCGTAGATTTTCCGCTTCCCGATGAACCAACGATGGCGGTAGTGGTATTTTGAGGAATTTGGAAAGAAACCTGATGTAAAATTTCTTTTTTCCCATATCCAAAGGAAACATTACGAAAAGCAATATCAAATTGAGAAAGCGGAATGTTCCTCCCTGCTTCGTCTATAAATTCGGCTTTTTGAATCTGCTCTAATTTATCCATAGAGGTTTCAATCAACCCTAATGTGTGAACAGAATCGTTGATACTTTCTACACCACCAAAAATCATAAATGCGAACATGGATACCATGAGGAAGATAGGAAGCGTCATAGCTTCGTCAATCGTTAGTATTCCCGCAATTAAAATTAAAGCAATGGACGCAGCTTTCAAAGCTAATAAATGCAAACAGTTAAACGGTACAAAACCATTCATAATTTTGATGTTGATATTTTTATGTTCGTCGCTGGCAGTTTTCCATTCTTCGATAGAAACACCCTCTTGACCAAATGATTTTACAACAGGCAAGCCATGTATATATTCAATGGCTGCGTCAGTCAATGTTTCCTGTGATTTCTGTTTTGTCGGTGCATTAGATCGGCTTTTACGGCTGATTCCATTCAACGCAAGAGCTGATAAGACAGCTCCGACGATACACGAAATGCCCGCAGCAGGACACACAAACAACAAGAACAATATAATTGCAATCAGATTGATATAGCCGTTTACAACGGAATCTATCATTTTCATTCCTTGCAGTTCAACATTGGATATATCTGTGGTAATGGCTGTGAGAATATCCCCGATACTGTTTTTCCCAAAGTAGCCAAGTGAAACCCTCTTGAGAATATTACCAATCTCTAAGCGTTCTTTTGCTGCAATTTCATAACCGATACTTTCCTGTAATTTAGCTTTCCAGTAAGAAAAAAGTACCGCAGTAAAATAGATATAACAATCCCTGCAAAGGAGAGCCAAGCAATATCCCAACTGATCGGCGCAACTCCCCGCATATCATCTATAACCTGCCCTAAAACCCATGCCGCAAGGACTGTCGGTATTGCCGTACACCATGTTCCTAAAAAAGAGCATACAAAACCAATGTACAGACGTTTCTTATAATTACCAGCCCAATCTAAGAGACTTTTGAGTGTATGGAACATATTATCTGCCTCCTTTCTGAACCTGTGATACAGCCCAATTTTTTGCACCTATATGTGCTTCCCACATAGAACGGTACAACGGGCAATTTTCAAGCAGATAGCCCTGTGTTCCGCTGTCAATAATCTGTCCTTTTCTTAGAATGATGATATTGTCAGCGTTTTGTATTGTAGAAAGCCTATGCGCAATTACAAGCAGGGTTTTTCCTTTTGTCAATGCTGCAATCGACTTTTGAATCTTGTCCTCATTTTGTGGATCAGTAAATGCGGTGGCTTCGTCCAAAATAATGATTGGCGCATTTTTCAATATTGCCCTTGCAATAGATATTCGTTGTTTTTCACCACCCGAAAGAGATTTCCCGGCTTCTCCTGCAGGAGTGTTATATCCTTTTTCTAACCCACGGATAAATTCATCACAGCAAGCCGCCCTTGCTGCTGCATAGACTTCTTCATCTGTCGCTTTGGGATTCCCCAGCCTTATATTTTCCATTAAGGAACAGTTAAAAAGAAAATTGTCCTGTGTAACAAAGCTAACAAAATCGGCAAGCTGCTTAATTGGAATGTCCTTTATGTCTGTCCCGCTAATCGCAATTTTCCCGCTTGATACGTCCCAAAACCGGGCAATCAGTTTAGCAACCGTAGATTTGCCGCCACCCGACGGACCGACTAAAGCGGTAAAAGTACCTTCCGGCATTTCTAAATTCAAATGCTCTAACACATTGTCCGAATTATTCCCTGTGTATGAAAACGCAACATCATGAAACGTAATATCATACTTCCGGGGACTAACTTTTTCTTTTTTATCCGGTAGTACGTCCATATCAAGAAGTTCTTTTGAGCCTTCCACTGAATACTGCATAGCCTTAATCTCAGTAATGAAGGCGGTAGTTTTAATCAGCGGGGGCAACAGACTTAATGCAAGCACCAAGCATATTGTAAGTTCTACGGGTGTAATTGCTCCTATCTTATACAAGATTACACCAATAGGCAGCGTCCCTAAAAATGTGGTAGGAAGAATAGAAAAAATCAAATTCATAGACTTCCAAGAGCTTTGAAACCAGTCAAGCGTGTAATCCTTGAATGAGTTCACCGCATTTGCAAATTTTGCATAAGAACTGGTACTTTGATTGAAAGTTTTGACAACCTCAATTCCTTCTACATATTCAATGATAACGCTGTTTACATGATCGTTTGCTTTCATATATTCCGTGTATTTTGTGTTAAAGGCTTTCATGGATGCCATCATTGGAGCAGCAGCAAAAGGAAGCGTTGCCATAGAAGCTAATGCCATGCGCCAGTCGATAGAGAGAAGATAGCCAAAGATCAATATGACAAGCACAAGATTTCCACCCAATTCGGGGATCATATGCGCTAAAGGACGCTCAACCCCTTCTACCTTATCCAGCATAATACTTTTCAAATGACCGATTGCATTTCCCGTTACATTTCCCAGCGGCGCACGCATAAGCCGGTCAGCAATTTTCAACCGTAGCCCATAAAGGATATGGTAGGACAAATCATGTGATACTGCCGTTGAGATTCCGAAAAACACAATTTGGGTTACATAGCCGCACAATCCAACACCGCACCAGAAAATCAGTGTTTCCATGCTGGGCGTTCCAAAAAGGAACATGGAAATAATCTGATAAAGGCAAAAGTAGGGAATAAAACTTCCTGCAACACTGATAAGCGAGCAGAGGATGGACAATAGCATTTTCCCTTTACATGGCGCAACAAAATTAAAGAGGGTATGCAGCCAACTTTCTTGATTTTTGTTGTCGTTCATAATCAAACTCCTTTCATTGATGTAAAAAAATAGATTGACTGTTCACCAGCCAATCTAAATTATAATGGTATTTGATTTTTTTATCTTCTCTATCCAGTCACTTTTTCTGCAATAATAACCGTGTGTCCCCTCTGTTTGATTTTTGCAATCTGCTTCCGCAGTATTTCAATCGCGCTCATATCTAAATTAGCAGATGGCTCGTCTAAAACAAATACTTTTGGTTGCATAGCAAATACGGAAGCAAACGCTAATGATTGTTTTTCACCGCCGGACATAGAAAAGATACCTCTATGTTCTAAGCTCTCGATATGCAAATCATGTATGGTTTTTGAAATGCGCTCTGCAATTTTCACAGGTGGAAGTCCTTCATTTTCCAATCCAAAAGCAAGCCCACTGTCGGAATCTAAATTAAAAAATTGTGATTTCGGGTTTTGGAAAACAGAACCAACTGTTTTTGCCAGCTCATATATTTTTGTATCTGCAACTACCTTACCGCTAACGCATACTTTCCCCGATAAATACTCACCGGGAGTAAAGTATGGAATTAAGCCATTGATTAGTTTCGTTATTGTTGTTTTACCACAGCCGCTTTCTCCACACAATAAAAGGCACTCCCCTTGTCGTATGTGCAAAGAAATATCTCGTAATGTACCATACTGTTCATCATAGGAGAAATTTACATTTTCTAAATCTACCATAGTTCTGTACCTCTCATTATATCACAAAAGCTGCAAAGACAAAAAATAATTCCCCCGTCAAAATCAAGTAGTCTATTGCTCTGAACCGAAGTCGAATGATACTTGTCTTTTTTGAGGGATTTTCAATTCCTCTTGTGACAGCAGCCGCAGACAGCTCCCCAAATCAGTTCTGTAGAGCTTCCCATAAATAATAAAGTTTGATAAAAGCAATAATAATATTTTTGTTCGGGGGTCAATCTGTAAATGTCTGCTATGGTTTTCTTTATCCGTTTCAAATCATTCCTGCTTTCTGAAAATGTTTTTTGAACATTGCCCTTGCAATCATTACCCCGATCAGACCGCCTACGATGGGCGTAACAAGCATAACAATCAACATAGGGGCAGACGACAACATTTCCAAAGCAGTAACATAAGTTTCCGGCATTCCCTGTTCTGCAATCTGCATGAAAAAGCTGCTTTTAAACAGCCAAATAGGAAGCGGTGAGCCTACCATACCATAAGAAAATAAGATGAACGCAATAGCATTTCCCTTAAAACTACTATAATGCGTCAAAAAGCGTAAAAGTTCTGCAAGCAAACAAGATATTATAAATGTTATCAAGATAACTACCGTAAATTGCCCCGTAATGAAATAAAGAAGCCCTGTTATAATTCCCATAAGCAGAGGAACGCCCGGCTTTTGCACCTTTGCACTAAGAAGCATGAAAGGAATCCCGGCAAGAATAGCAATTACTCCGGGCATGAGAATCCACAAAATAGGGATAATGCCAAGAAGCATTCCAATAAAGCTGATTACAAAATAAATCGCGGAGAAAATACCAATGTTGATTAAATCCTTTCCTGTGAGCTTCAAGCTGTTTTTCTGTTGATGCATAAAATAACCTCCTTTTGGTTAGACATAGCTAACCGTTGCGTTTTATAAAATGCCAATGGTGGCATTGATAGATATTGTACCAGAAGCAAGAAACATATTCTTCTCCAAAAGGTCATTTTTTCACCGTTTGGACGATAAGTTCAAAGAGTCTTACATAATGGCTATATCCGTATACTACAGATATAGCAAGGCGCACATTTGATATTCCCATTTTGACAGGGTATAGTAAGAGAAAAAACAGGAGGTTCACCATGAACGACACATATTTTGACCTGGCAGAACGTTTGGAGGATTCTTTTCCCGAAATAGAAAATGAGATTATTGTTTACCTGCGGGAGAATAACGGGGACTATGCTGCTCTGCGCGGTAAGATTTCCGACATAGAGAATAAGCACAACTTTATCGAGCAGGTGCTAAATGGCAGCGGAGAGGTTCATCTGACAGCCGAGGAACACGCTGTGCTGACGGAGTATTTGCGGCTTAGGTTTAGCTTGGATGATATGGAGCGGCTGCAAATCTATTTTAGAGGGCATACGGACGCGGTGGCGTATTTAAAGAAGATAAAAGCGCTCTAATGGAGAGGTTTCTGTTGACTTTGGGAGGGAATACCAATATAATGGTAGCTGGTTATAGAGGAGATGAGCAGCTTGAAATTTAACAATGTGTTCTTCATCAATGGGACGGCCTACGCTGGGAAATCCACCATGGTGAAGCTGCTGGCTGAAAGGCACAACGGTATCGCCTGCGAGGAAAATTATCACGATTCTATGCTGCCCGGTTTGGACAGCCGGGAGTTCCCATGTTTGACCTACACCCGGGACTTGCAGGACTGGCACGACTTTATCAGGCGGACGCCGGATGAGTATGAGGCTTGGGTAAGGGGCGTATCAAAAGAGTGCGAGGTTCTTGAGCTGCAAATTCTGGAAAAGCTGGCCGCGACGGATAAACCGGTGTTTGTGGACACCAACATCTCCCTGGGAACGCTGCGGGAGATTTCTGACTACGACCATGTGCTTATCATGCTGGCTAACCCGAAGGTTTCGGTGAAACGCTTTTTTGAGAGGCCCGACAAGGAGAAGCAATTTCTCTATAAGCTGATGATGGAGGAACCGGAGCCGGAGAGGGCGCTTGAGAATTTCCGGCAATGCTTGGAGCGTATCAACTCCTCCGCCGTGTATGAGGAGTTTTTCCACTCGGGGTTTCGGGTGATTTTAAGGGACGATAGCCGGAGCATTGAGAAAACTTTCGCTTTAGTGGAGCGGGAGCTTGGATTGCAAAAATGATAGATCATGCGGAGGGAAATCTTCATGGCGAATAATGCACACATCCTACTATTTCATGTAGAGTCGCTCAAGGCCGCGCACATTGAGAGCCTGTGCAAAAATCTCAGTATACGCACTTCCCGAATTAAACTGGCGGATTACTCCCAAAAGCTGGCGTATCTTGCCGGAATACCGGGCTTTCTCAGAGAAGATACCGACTACACTGGCCCGGAGTTTCCGTCTGAAATGATGGTATTTGCTAATATGGCAGATATGCTCGACCAGTTTCTGAGCGAATACAAAAAATCCGGTATACCTCCTATAGGGTTGAAAGCCGTCATTACACCGCACAATATATTTTGGAGCGCTGCGGATTTATATGAGGAGCTTTTCAAAGAGCACCAAGCGTTTCAAAAGAAATAGTAGTTTTAATTACATAGCCAGGAGATTTTCTCATGAAATCCCCCGGCTATTTTTATTTGAAGCGGAGGTGAAAATTATGCCATATATTCCATCCGAAACCGTGTCCAAGGCCCGCGAGATGGACTTACTGACCTACCTGCGCAACTATGAGCCGGACGAGCTGGTACACTTCAGCGGCAACACCTACTGCACCCGTGAGCATGACAGCCTGAAAATCTCCAATGGAAAATGGTGCTGGTTCTCGCGGGGAATCGGCGGCACGTCGGCGCTGGATTATCTTATCAAGGTAAAAGAAATACCTTTTCTGGACGCAGTACCCTGTCATGCTGACCGCCGCCGGGATGGAGCCGCTTATGGGCGTGCAGCAAAGTGCGCTGGCCATTGAAACGCTGGCTAATCTTGTGGTAGATAAGCCGGAATTGACTATCCCGCCAGAGGGCGAGGACAGTGAGCCCCATGGAGATAATATCATAAATGAATCCGCTCCGCAAGTGACTGCCGCAGATAAGTAAGCGGCAATTTATGAGCAAGGGATTTTGTGGGCTGGGTCAGTATTGGTGGCACAAACATCAACTACCCGGTTATGCAGTCCCCAAACAACCCAAATTTTTATCTGAAACACAGCTTTGATAAGGAATACAGCAATTACGGTGTTCCTTATGTGCAGGAGAACTGTGAGCTGGGCGTGTCGGACAATATCACCATCTATGGGCACCACATGAACGACGGCTCCATGTTTGCCGACCTCTGCAAATATGAAAGCGAGGATTTCTACCGGGAGCATAAGACGATTCGGTTTGATACACTGGACGGCTTTGGCGAGTATGAGATTGTCGCAGCTTTCAAGACGGTAGCTTATTCCAATGCAGGCTTTCCTTATTTCCTGTTTGTAAAAGCTGATAAACTCGAGGATTTTGATGATTTTATAGCTAAGTGCAAAGAACTTGCATTCTTTAACTGGAATGATGAATATGGGCAGGACGGTGATTCCGACCATGTGGGAACTGTGGAGAAAGTTGAGGGTGGTGTCGTGTACACTGTTGAGGGGAACTCCGGCGATATGTGCCAGGAGAACCGATATACCGTAGGGTATTATGAAATCCTGGGGTATGGTACACCAGCATATTAGAACGACAGCCGCCATAAGGCGGCTGGTACATACTTGCATTTTTACAGTTGAATCTCTGACTTCTGTATGTTATAATCGGTTTATGAAACATCAGTGTACAAGGGGCTACAAACGATATAAAGAAATGTTTCAGATATGCAGAGTGGAAAAGTCAGATTTTCCACTCTATTTTTACATACTCGCTGGTCGCGCTGATTGATGAAATCAGGCCGTCCGTGGCTTTCCTCTTATCCTCAAAACTGATATTCTCCCAGTCATCCAGATAGCCGGACAGCAAATCAATCTGCTGCTGGGAAATGGTCTCCACGGATAAATCGGCAATCGCCTTTGTGATTTTCTGGCGGCGTGTGTCCAGTTCCTCGATTTTCTTGTTGGCGTAGGCAAGCAGGGTAAATGTGTCCTTCACTAACCATGAGAAAATCTCGTGATTAAGAAGTCATTTAGAGCATATATCACCGCTGGCCAGCTTGTATTTGGCATATTGGCGCACGGCGAAGTGCTGGGGGCTCCTCCTGGCGAGGCCGTCGAACATGTAATCCACGGCGTTCTTTCCTGTATGATACGCATGGCCTGGTAGAAGAGGCTGGACTTCGCCCCGTCAAGGCCCTTGCGGTTCCCGATCAGGGAAAGGTTCTGGCAGGGGGAGCCGAAGGTTATCACATGGACGGGAGGGACCTTCACCCCGTCCAGCTTCGTGATGTCCCCCAGGTGCAGCATGTCCGGGAAGTGCCTCTTTGTGATGGAGACCGGGGCCTTCTCGATCTCGCTGGCCCACACCGGGCGTATGCCGCAGCGTGAGGCCGCAAGGGGGAATACCCCTATCCCGTCAAAGAGGCTCCCCAGCCTAATGTCCGCCGCCATCCTTCCCCAGCCCTTTCACGGCCAGGATTCCGTCAAGGGTGGTGGCGGCGATCCCCAGCCGCCCGGCCACCGCTATGTCGTTCTTCACGTCCTCGTCCACGTCCCCGCCGCAGACCACCAGCACATGGGAGCGCCGGAGCAGGTCCCGGCGCATGTCAATCCCGGCCTTGTGCTCTTCGGGTACGCTGTCGTTGAGGAACAGCGGCATGTAGAGGACGGGGCAGACGGGGGAGAAGCCCGCCTCGTATGCCATGCGGCTGTAGCGGGTTCCCATCTCTGTG
The DNA here is from genome assembly GCF_002201475.1 of Acutalibacter muris. Lineage (NCBI taxonomy): Bacteria > Bacillati > Bacillota > Clostridia > Eubacteriales > Acutalibacteraceae > Acutalibacter > Acutalibacter muris. Next base: position 264,282 of record NZ_CP021422.1, read on the forward strand.
ACGGTGTGGAGGAACACATTTTTGTTTTGCGCGGGACACTTCGGCTTGTCCTGGGCGATAAAACCGTGGATGTCGGTGAGAAGCAGGCTGTCCGGTTCCGCGCAGATATTCCACACTCCTACCAGAATTTGGGCAAGTGCGGGTGCGCGGTTTATAACACGATTTTCTATCCCCATCACTAAAGGAGGGCATTATGGCTATCGAAAAAGTCAAGGAATATTTCGCAGAATTTGGTATGGCAGACCGGGTGCGGGAATTTGAAGTGTCCAGCGCCACCGTTGAATTGGCGGCACAGGCGCTAAACTGTGAGCCTTGTCGAATCGCAAAGACGCTCTCATTTATGGTAAACAGTCACGCCATTCTGATTGTCACAGCAGGGGACGCTAAAATCGACAATCCCAAGTATAAGGCACAATTTAGCACAAAGGCGAAAATGCTCACGCCCGATGAAGCCCAAACGCTGGTGGGCCACAGGGTGGGCGGCGTGTGTCCGTTCGCGGTCAATGAAGGAGTGACAGTCTACCTAGACGAGTCCTTAAAACGGTTTGAGACCGTTTTCCCTGCCTGCGGCAGCAGCAACAGTGCCATTGAGCTGACTATCGGGGAGTTGGAGAAATATTCCGGTTATGTGGCCTGGGTGGACGTTTGTAAGGGCTGGAGCTGACGGCTATACAAAAATTTTCAGCCATTTCACACCCACTCCACATTGCCATGCTACACTATAGTAAACACACTAAAAAATCGGTATATACTGATTTTTTAGCTGGGCAGCTACGCTGCCTGGTTCAAAAGAGGTAGGATACCTCTTTTGAACTGTGTTAACTATCAACCAAAGGAAGTGCGCAAATGGCAACCATACTCATAGTCGAGGACGACCGCAAGACCAATGAGGCAATCTGTGAATACCTCAAGCCTGCCGGCCATACCCTTATTCCCGCCTACGATGGCGAAGAAGCCTTCCGGCTTTTCGGTGTGAACAGCATTGATCTCGTGGTACTGGACATCATGCTCCCGAAAATTAGCGGGCTGTCAGTCCTGCAAAAAATACGGAGTGAAAGCGCCGTACCTGTTCTCATGCTCACCGCCGTCGGGGACGAACACACCCAAGTCAAGAGCTTCGACCAGCAGGCTGACGATTATATGACAAAGCCCTTCTCAATGGTGCTGTTAGGTCGGCGTATCACCGCACTCCTTCGTCGGAGCGGGCAAAGTCCTCAGCTTCAGAAAATGTCCTTCGGCAATGTGACCGTGGATTTTTCGGGCTACACTGCCAGCGATGAGAGCGGCAAAATCGACATTATGCCCAAAGAAATCGACCTGCTTCGTCTGCTGGTGGAGCATAAAGGGCTGGTGCTGACACGCTCGCAGATTCTGGACGACCTATGGGGCGTGGACTGCCCTATAACCGACCGCACAGTGGACACATACATCAAAAATCTGCTGATCTCCCTTGTGTGTTCGCTGCTGTTTTCCAAAGCGGTCACCGACCCCATAAAGAAAATTTCCACTTCCACCGAAAAGATGATGAAGCTGGACAGGGTTGCAAGCTGCCCTGTTTGTTCAAAGGATGAAATCGGCACATTGGCGCAAAATGTCAATGCGCTCTATTCCAATCTGCTCTCTACCATTGAGCATTTGGAGCAGGAAAAGGAAAATGTGCAGGAGATGGAGCGGGCCAAGGTGGACTTCCTGCGGGCCGCGTCCCATGAGCTGAAAACACCGGTGACCGCGCTGAACGCCACTTTGGAAAACATGATTTTGGGCGTTGGCAAATATCAGGACTATGCGATCTATCTCCCGGAGTGCAAGGAGATGGTAGAGCAGCTTTCCGGGATGATACAAGAGATACTGGAAACCTCCAGGCTGAATTTGGCCGGTGAATCACCGGCCAAGGTTGACTTGTCTGAGCTGCTGACGGAGCTTTGCGAACCCTATCGGCTTATAGCGGCGGCGCATCAAGTCACATTTACGCTTGACCTGCCGGAGCAGAGCCCGGCGAAATTGCCTGTTGGCCCGTTCAGCAAGGCGGTGTCCAATATTGTTGCAAACGCGGTGGCCTATACGGAGGCGGGGAAGGACGTTTCCGTTTATATGGATGGTGAGCGGCTAATTATTGAAAACGAATGTGAGCCTATCCCCGATTGCGAAATTCACCGCCTGTTCGAGCCTTTCTACCGCCCGGATTTTTCCAGGAGCAGAGAGGATGGAGGGAATGGGCTGGGGCTTTATATTGTGGATACGCTTTTGAAATCAATGGATATTCCCTATTCGTTTAAGCCTTTGGAGATGCCGGCGGGGATGCGGTTTACCATCTACGGCCTTTTCACTTCCCGTACAAAAAATGAAGATATTTTACAAGCCAGCCCTCCTCTTTGCTGATATAATAGTCCAGAAAGGAAGGGACACCATGAAAAAGGAAGTGCGCACGGTAGTCTATGACGATGACCTGCACATGGAAGCGTACCGCTTTGAAGGTCTGGCCCAGCCCTTCCCCAACCACTTTCACGAATACTATGTGATTGGCTTTGTTGAAAAGGGTGAAAGGGCGCTGTCCTGTAAGAATCGGGAATACACCATCCGAAAGGGTAATATCCTGCTGTTCAACCCGGGAGATAATCACGCCTGTGTGCAGAGCGACGAGGGGGCCCTGGACTACCGCAGCCTCAACATCACCAAAGAGGTCATGCTGGACTTGGCCGAGGAAGTCACCGGCAGGCGGGAATTGCCCGGATTTTTCCCAAGTGTAATTTCTGACGAGGAAACCGCCCGCTGTCTGCGCACACTTCATGAATCGGTGATGAATGATGACAGGGGGTTTGGGAAAGAGGAGAATCTCCTGCTGCTGATTTCCCGGCTGGTCCAGCAGTACGGCGAGTCCTTTGGAGCCTATGTTCCCGAGTGCCGGGAGGAAATTGAGAAAGCCTGTGCTTTCATGGAACAGCACTATGCCGGACGAATTTATCTCACTGAGATCTGCCGTTATGTGGGCCTTAGCAAGTCCACGCTATTGCGGGCATTTACCAAATCAAAGGGCGTAACCCCGTACAGCTATTTGGAAAACGTCCGCATCGGCAGGGCAAAAAAGCTGCTGGAACAGGGTGTTCCTCCCGTAGAGGCGGCGCTGCAGGCCGGCTTCTCTGACCAGAGCCACTTCACCAATTATTTCAGCCGATTCATCGGGCTAACGCCGGGAGCGTACCAGGAAATTTTCAGCAGATAGAGGGACGACTATGGACTTGCAAAATGAAAAATGCGTGATGGTGATCGATGAGAGCCTGCCGCTGGGCTTGATTGCAAACACGGCGGCCATCATGGGTATCACCCTTGGAAAGCAAATGCCGGAGGTGGTGGGCGCTGACGTCACCGACCAGAGCGGAAACAAACATCTTGGCATTATCGAGTTTCCAGTACCAATACTGCGTGGGTCAGCCGAGGATATTAAGGCGATAAGAGAAAAGCTTTATCAGCCCGAGTTTATGGATTTGACGATAGTGGACTTTTCCGATCTGGCCCAGGGCTGCAAAACATACAATGAGTTTATTGAGAAGATGGGTGGTGTGCCTGAAAGCGGCCTGCGGTATTTTGGCGTGGCCGTTTGCGGGACAAAGAAAAAAGTCAATAAGCTGACCGGCAGTCTGCCGCTTTTGCGATAAGTTATGAGCAACTCGGAGAGATGGCGCTGGAGAATTACCGCGCCGCTGACAGGGCCAATTTATTGGTGCGGCTGCCGGTGCCGCTTGGTACAGACGTGTGGAAAATCTGCAATAACCCCGCGTGGAACAGCGGCGTGGAATCGGCGGAAAAGTTTCTGTTTGGGGAGGCTCAGACTCCTCGTTGTGTGGTGAAGGCTGACAAATTCACAGTAGATATGATAGCCGATTGGGGGAATCGTATTTTTCCTACAAAAGCGGATGCTCGAAGCGCGTTATAGAGCTATAGAAAACTCCCTTTCCGGGAGTTTTTCTTTTGCCGTTTCATACCCATTCCACATTGGGCTGCTATCATGCAGGCAAATCCCATAAGGAGGTATGCGGTATGAGCATATGCAAACGAGCACTTCTGTACATCACGCGAAAACGGGGGAAAACACTTCTCCTGTTCGCCCTCCTGCTGATTATGGCAACCCTTGTCCTGACGGGCCTCTCCATCTGGAAAGCGTCGGAGGCCACGCAACTCGACCTGCGGCAGAGCCTGGGCGGTAAATTTGACGTTTTCGTGGATTGGAGCAACAGCCCCTATGTAGTGAAAGAACCCGTCAAAGATGAAGTGAACGAGGAAACCGGCAAGACATCAAGCAGCTTTCTCATGTACTCCACCGTACAATTTACCCCGGAAAATATCGCGGCCATTAAGGGCATTTCTGGGGTGAAGTATTGCAGCGCAAGGCAGGATAATCTTCTCCCGTTTGACGGGCTTTCCCTGTTCCCCGGAACGATCTCAACCGATGCGAAGTATCAGGGCTACACAAAGGTGTTGGGCGTTTGCAGCACGGAGGACGAGGAACTTTTTACCACCGGCACAGTGACGCTGGCAGAGGGGCGGCATATCTCCGCCGGCGATACTCATGTGGCAATCATCAGCCAGGACTTGGCGGAAAGAAACGAGTTGAAGATCGGGGACTATCTCACCGCCCACAGTTACAGCGTGGAAGATCAGGGCTTTACCGGGCCGGAAATCAGGGTACAGATTATTGGACTGTTTACCCCTCATGCGGTGGAGCAGTTTGGGGAAACTGTCACCACCTACGACAAAATCCAGAACCGTGTATTTGTGGATTTGCAGTCCTCAAAGAAATTGGACGGCGGAGAGATCAACTACGGCTTTTCCGCGCTCCACGTTACCATAGACGACCCGCAGGACATGGCGCGGGTGGTGGCCGAAGTCAAGGCCCTGCCGGGAATTGACTGGAACGCCTTTACCGTGGAGATGGACAATGAAACTTACGAGAACGCCGCCGCTCCGCTGGCTACGCTGAATGAATTGGTCGTGACCCTGCTGGTGGTGATTATCGTTGTCAGCGCCATCATTCTGGCCCTGATATTGACCCTTTGGACAAAGACCCGCATCCATGAGATCGGCGTATTCCTGTCCGTGGGTATCAGGAAATCGGCTATTATCGGGCAGTATTTGATTGAGGTGCTGCTGATTGCCGTCCTCGCCTTTGGCCTGTCCTACTTCACCAGCAACGCCATAGCGGGGCAGATCGGCAACCACCTGTTGGAGCAGAGTATGCAGACCGGGCCGGAGGACGATAACGATGTTGTTTCCGTTGCCGCCTCCGTTGAGATAGGCGCGGATAATCTCGTGCAAAAGCCCTTACCCACTGAAAACGGCCTCCAGGTATCGGTTGGGCTGGATAACCTTGCCCAGCTCTACTTGATCGGATTTGCCATCATCATTGTGGCGGTCAGCGCATCGTCTATCACGGTCATGCGGCTGAAACCCCGTGAAATCTTGTCAAAAATGAGCTGAAGGAGGGACTATCATGCCTACACTGGAATTGAAAAATGTTTCTTACGCCTATGAAAAAGGCAAGGCGGTTTTGCAGAACGTCAGCGGGCCGCTGGAAACCGGGAAAATGTACGCCATCCTCGGCCCGTCCGGGTCTGGCAAGACCACGTTACTGTCCCTGCTGGGTGGGCTGGATGTGCCGACACAGGGCAGCGTCCTGTTTGACAGCGAGGACATTACGGCAAAAGGACTGGAACACCACCGCAGGAACCATATCTCGCTGATATTCCAAAGCTATAATCTGATTGACTACATGACCCCCGTTGAAAATGTGCGGCTTACTGCCAAGCTGGATGCCGCCCCCATTCTGGAACGACTGGGGCTGGAGCGGGACGAGATCACCCGGAATGTACTGAAACTGTCCGGCGGACAACAGCAGCGGGTGGCGATTGCGCGGGCGCTGGCTTCCGATGCCCCGGTCATTCTAGCAGATGAGCCGACCGGGAACCTGGATGCCGACACCGCCGAGGAAATCACGGCGATTTTGAAGGAGAGCGCCCATGCGTTCGGGAAGTGCGTGGTGGTCGTGACCCACGACCGCGAGGTGGCAAAGCAGGCGGATGTGGTGCTGGAAATCAAACTTGGACATTTGAAAGAGAGGGAATATAAATGAAGAAACTATCAATCATCTTTATGAGCATACTGGTCTGCCTGATGCTGCTGTCTGCCTGCAATAACAACGACAGCGGCAATGATGATAACGCCGGGGCAAAATCTGTTGAAATTGACGCTTCTGCGTTGGAGCCGGGCGGGGAGGATAGCTCAGATGTTCAATCAGATGGCGATTTTACTTATACGCTGAAAGACCCGGATAATGCCGATGGAATCGTGATTACGCCCAGGGAGTGACATCGCATAGGCAAAAGAAAGATGGCTGTTTATGTTAGAAACCCAAAGGATACATTGACCTGTTTGCGGCACCCAAACGCGGGTAAAACTGCGGAAAGATTCCATTCTGGTGAATTTCCCACTCTTTTGCCCAAAATGCAAGCAGGAAACGCTTATTGAGGTGCAACAACAAAAAATTACCGTCATCAAAGAGCCAGACGCATAGACGCAGAGCCGATGAGTTTGTGAGCAATCACAGGTCATCGGCTCTCTTGCTTTTAGGCTATGGTGCGGTGTCAATCAAGGATTGAATAGTAGCTCTGGCCACCTTAATGGCCCGCTCGTCACAGGTAGCCAGCTTGCGAATCAAGGTGTCCACCTCAGAATCTTGCGATGGCTTCTCCGGATAGAAAAGCAAGTCCGGCGATATGGCCAACTCTCGAATCAGCCTGCACAAGACGGCATACCCCGGCGTTTTGCCGTTGTTCTCAAGCCGGTATATGTACCTATCCGTAACGCCAACCCTTTCTGCCAGGGCTTCTACCGTAAGCCCAGCTTTTAGCCGGGCGCTTTTCAGTACCGCGCCAAATATTTCAGCTTCATTCTGCACTGTGGGTTCACTTTCTATAACCATTATAGCGATTATGGGAGTTTTGATAATGGCATATAGGTTCAAACTGTACTGAACGAATTGTTCTCTGCTCTCCCAAACTGAATACTTCCACTGACCCCACCAAATAAAAAAATCTATCGTCCGGCCCAGGGGCTTTTGCTCCTCGATTCTGAACTAACAGTCCATATATTCGATGAAATAAATGCACTTGTACAGCGGCCCACGCCGCTATGTAGGTGTATTTTTATGTCTATTGTTATCCTTCGCTGCCGTGGCCCTCCCCAATCAATCTGAAACTCGAAAATTTCAGATTGATTGGAGGAACAGACATTGGATAAGCACTATCCGAAAAGCAGCGACCCGCGCCCCAAACGGCGGCGGAGCAAGGATAACCCGTATGAGATTTACTCGGTTGGTGCCCATACCGACCGGCCTCATTATTATTATTCCTGAAAAACGACCTAGAAAAAAGCAGTAGAAAGTGGTAAAATAGAGAGTATGGAATACATAGATTTACGAAAACTGAAAAGTGGAGAACTCAAGCAGATACGCCGGCAGGTCGTACGCCTCAAAAAGATGGGGAAAACCGGGAAAGAAATAGAGGAATTAACCGGAGTACGGCAGAGTCGCGCCAGCGAAATATGGACGGCATATAAGCGAGAGGGAGACAAAGCGCTGGAACCGAAGAAACACGGATTCCAGAAGGGGACGCATCTGCTTCTGACACCGGAGGAGCAGGCGGAAATACGGGAAACGATTGTTACCCGCCGCCCAGAGGAATTCGGCATTCCTGGGAGTCTGTGGACGCTGAAGAAAGTGTGTGCATACGTCTGGAAAAGGTATCGGAAAAAGATCTCGGACGGCAGTGTGTCGGATTATATGCGGCGCTGGGGCTTGACGTGCCAGCGTCCGGTCAAGCGTGCCCGGAAACAGAATCCTTCCCGTATCTAAAGGTGGCGGGAGGAAGAATATCCGGCCATCGACCAGCGGGCCAAGGCAGAAAATGCCGTGATTTACTGGGGAGACGAGACTGGAATCGACAACTGCTCGAACTGTGAGCGCGGGTTTGCACCCAAAGGACAGCCTCCTGTTCTGTCGGTGGAAACGAAAAGAGAGAGGCTGAATATGCTTTCCGCCCTGAGCAGGCAGGGGGACGTTCGCTTTATGATGTACGAGGATTCCATGAACCAGCAGCGCCTGATCCAATTTATGGACCGGTTGATTCGGACCTCCAACCAAAAGGTTTTCCTGATTTTGGACAACTTAAAGGTGCACCACGGGAAGAAAGCCGCAGCCTGGCTAGACAAGCATCGGGATAAAATCGAGCTGTTCTTTCTGCCGCCCTATGCTCCCGAGAGCAATCCGGACGAATATCTCAATCACGCGCTGAAACTTTCGGTCCATTCTGGCGACTTACCTCGGACCATATACGATATCCGCCATAAAACTACTTCCTTCATGCGAACATTACAACATTCTCCTGATAAGGTCTCCGCTTTCTTTCAACATAATCAGATTTCCTATATTCTTGTTCGGGGGTAATATATAGCTTTTACGGACAGCACCGGTGTCCGACAGGAGTTAGAAATTGACAATGCCCTCTTTGATGTACTGGACAGGTTTGAACTGGACGACCTCTCTTTTCTCAACGAGGTGGACAACCATTATGAGCGCTCAGAGCTGACCGAGGCTTCTATTAACGCCCGGGCGTTTGAACTGCCGGAAACGGTTGAAGAAACTGTCATGCAGCGCGATGAGAACGAAAGGCTACATAGGGCAATCGCCATGCTCCCAGCAAAACAGCGGAAACGCTTGACACTCTACTATTTCAGTGGGTTGACCTACGCACAAATCGCGGAGATGGAGGGGTGTACGATTATGCCCGTCAAGCGCTCGATTGACGCGGCAATCGAAAATCTCAAAAAATATTTGAGTTGATGGGCTAAATTGGCCTTTTGAGTTAGGAAACAGGTCTGAATTTTGACAACCGAATACCCATCCATCAAATACTTTCCCATTACCTTTGTGACGAGCAAAAGCCACCATAGCGGCTGCGCCATGATCTGCCGGTGAAAAGCAACGAAGGGACACTATTTTTCTGACTTCTGTTGTTTCACCGCTAGGGAGCGACCACAGCCAAGCTATAACCACCGGGCAGCTCCCGGTGGGGCGATGACCGGTAATGGGGACAAGGATACTCCCGTCCAGCCACAGCCCGAGCGTGACAGCGGTTTTCGGTCGTGAAGCCGTCGCAGGCAATGGGGGCGGTCGCATGAGAACCATGCGGGGATGAGATTCCCGTGGAGCTGGTACGCTGCCAGCCGTTTGATGGATTTTTGCATAGAAATTCAGCCAAGTAGCAGGCCAACTCTGCTCTGCTGCTTGGCTTTACATAGGCGGCTTTGTGCTGCCTATAATTTCAAAGGAGGTCTTATCATGCAAAGAACATACTCGCGCGGCGATATGTATTATGCTAATCTCGGCAAGGGTGTTGGCTCAGAACAGGAGGGCTACCGCCCGGTGGTGATTATCCAGAATAATGTGGGCAACCGGTTCAGTCCTACCGTTATTATAGCCGCCATTACCAGCAAGGTCGGTGTAAAGCCGCGGTTGCCTACGCATTATTTTATTGATAGCGAGGACGGTTTGGAACAGCCCTCTGTTATTTTGATGGAGCAGCTTCACACCATCGACAAACATAGGTTGGGCAAGTACATCGGCCACTTAAAGCCGCCGTCCTGGAAGCCTACCGGCTACTCCAAGAGTGCTATCAGTCCGATACGAACAATAACAAGGCCGCTGCCGCCGCTATCCAGGGCAAAATCGCCCGGGCCGAGGAAAGGATGGGAAATCTGATACCCATGCTCGCCGACGGTGAAATCTCCAAAGAGCAGTTCCAAGACCTGCGTCAGAAAGCCGAAGCCGACCTCGCCTCCTTAAATGAGGAATTGGAGAGAATCAACGCTGTCGGCGGAGAAAGCGACAACTCCCTCAACATGACCGCTATCGAAGCCGCCCTCAATGAAATGTTGGACTTCTCTGGCCCCAGCATTGATGAAAAGGTTCTGGACAAGTTCGTGTGCCGCATTACCCCACTGGACAACACCCACTTCCGCTGGGATTTGAACCTTGCCCCCGGCCCAAAACAGGCCATCATCGGGCAGGTGGAGGGCCGTAGGAACAAGGCCACCGTCCAAATAAAAGAATATGGTGAGGACAACGGACGTCCTCACCATACATATGACAGAGCTATTCAGTTTGCGTCAACGGAAACAACAATGTTCCCTAACGGGAAATTGGCCTACTTTTGTTTAATAGCCGCCTGGGCCGCGGCCAGCCTTGCGATCGGCACGCGGAAGGGTGAGCAGGACACATAGGTCAGGCCCACGTTGTGGCAGAACTCGATGGTGGTCGGGTCGCCGCCGTGCTCGCCGCAGATGCCTAAGATGATGTCGGGACGCACGGACTTGCCCTTCTCGGCGGCAAGCTTGACCAGCTGGCCTACGCCCTCCTGGTCAAGGCGGGCAAACGGATCGTTCTCGTAGATCTTATTCTCGTAGTAGCTGGAGAGGAACTTGCCCGCGTCGTCGCGGCTGAAGCCGAAGGTCATCTGGGTCAGGTCGTTGGTGCCGAAGCTGAAGAACTCGGCTTCCTCGGCGATCTTGTCCGCAGTGAGGGCGGCCCTGGGGATCTCGATCATGGTGCCGACCTTGTACTTCAGGTCCGCGCCCTCCTCGGCGATGATCCTGTCGGCGGTCTCGACGACAGTCTTCTTCACGAACTTCAGCTCCTTGATCTCGCCAACTAAGGGGATCATGATCTCGGGCACGATGTGCCAGTCGGGATGAGCCTTGTTCACCTTGATGGCAGCCTTGATGACGGCCTCGGTCTGCATTTCGGCGATCTCGGGATAGGTGACAGCCAGACGGCAGCCGCGGTGGCCCATCATGGGGTTAAACTCATGCAGGCCGGCGATAATGGCCTTGATATCCTCAACGGTCTTGCCCTGGGCCTCGGCCAGCAGCTCGATGTCCTTCTCCTCGGTGGGGACGAACTCGTGCAGCGGAGGATCCAGGAAGCGGATGTTCACGTGCTTGCCCTCGAGAGCCTCGTAGAGCTTCTCGAAGTCGCCCTGCTGCATGGGCTCCAGCTTACTGAGAGCCGCCTTGCGCTGCTCCACGGTGTCGGAGCAGATCATCTCGCGGATGGCCGCGATGCGGTCAGGGTCAAAGAACATGTGCTCGGTGCGGCAAAGGCCGATGCCCTCTGCGCCGAAGGCCACGGCCTGGGCGGCATCCTTGGGGGTGTCGGCGTTGGTACGCACCTGGAGGGTGCGGTACTTGTCAGAGAGCTCCATGATACGGCCGAAGTAGCCGCCCTCGGTGGAGGCGGGCACGGTGGGGAGGGCCTCGCCGTAGATATTGCCGGTGGTGCCGTCCAGGGAGATATAGTCACCCTCGTGGTACTCGCGGCCATTAAGGGTAAACTTCTTGTTGGCCTCGTCCATCTTTATAGCGCCGCAGCCAGATACACAGCAGGTGCCCATGCCCCGAGCCACAACGGCCGCGTGGCTGGTCATGCCGCCGCGCACGGTGAGGATGCCCTGGGAGAAGTGCATACCCTCGATGTCCTCGGGAGAGGTCTCCAGGCGCACGAGCACTACCTTCTCGCCAGCCTGTCCCTGCTCAACGGCGTCCTCGGCGGTGAAGACGATCTTGCCGCAGGCGGCTCCGGGAGAGGCGGCCAGAGCGCTGGCTACGGGTGTGGCGGCCTTCAGGGCTGCCGCGTCGAACTGGGGATGCAGCAGAGCGTCCAGCTGCTTGGGATCGATCATCAAAAGGGCCTCCTCCTCGGTCTTCATGCCCTCGTCAATAAGGTCACAGGCGATTTTGATGGCGGCTGTAGCAGTGCGCTTGCCGTTGCGGGTCTGGAGCATGTAGAGCTTGCCGTGCTCCACGGTGAACTCCATGTCCTGCATATCCTTATAGTGGTCCTCAAGAAGCTTGCAGACCTTCTGGAACTGCTCGAAGGCCTCGGGGAACTTCTCGGCCATTTGGGCGATGGGCATGGGAGTGCGCACGCCGGCCACAACGTCCTCGCCCTGGGCGTTTGTGAGGAACTCGCCCATCAGCTTCTTCTCGCCGGTGGCGGGGTCGCGGGTAAAGGCGACGCCAGTGCCGCAGTCATCGCCCATGTTGCCGAAGGCCATCATCTGCACGTTAACGGCGGTGCCCCAGCTGTAGGGTATCTCGTTCATGCGGCGGTACACGTTGGCGCGGGGGTTGTCCCAGGAACGGAACACGGCCTTGACGGCGCCCATGAGCTGCTCCTTGGGGTCGGTGGGGAAGTCTGCGCCGATCTTCTCCTTATACTCGGCCTTGAACTGCTCAGCCAGCTCCTTCAGGTCGTTCTCGTCCAGCTCGGTGTCCTGGGTAACGCCCTTCTTCTCCTTCATCTGGTCGATGAGCTCCTCGAAATACTTCTTGCCCACCTCCATGACCACGTCGGAATACATCTGGATAAAGCGGCGGTAGCAGTCATAGGCCCAGCGGGGATTTCCCGAGGCCTTGGCCATATACTCCACCACCTCCTCGTTAAGGCCCAGGTTCAGGATGGTATCCATCATGCCGGGCATGGAAGCGCGGGCGCCGGAGCGCACGGACACCAGAAGCGGATTTTCCTTATCGCCGAACTTCTTGCCGGTGATCTCCTCCATCTTTCCAACATACTCCATGATCTGCGCCTGGATCTCATCGTTGATCTTCCGGCCGTCCTCGTAATACTGTGTGCAGGCCTCGGTGCTGATGGTGAAGCCCTGGGGCACGGGCAGACCGAGACTGGTCATCTCGGCAAGGTTCGCGCCCTTGCCGCCCAGCAGCTCGCGCATGGAACCGTTGCCCTCAGTAAACAGGTACACATACTTGTGGCTCATTGGTAACAACCTCCTAAAGAATACTCAACCGGAATCTGAAAATATCTTTACTCTCCGATTACAGTCCGATTATACCAAAGATTTCCGAAAAATTCCATAGGAAACCGTAAGTTTTTCAAATTTTTTTGCAAAAACCTCATTTTTGGGCGGCGTAAACTGTAATCTGTCCGGCAAACGAGAGGTTCCGCTTGACAAAACGGCGGGACGGGGGTATAATAGAGACAGAAAAAAGCGGAGCCCGCCGATAGACGGCTGGCCCAGGTTATAAGTTATTTTTAAAAGTAACCGTGCCCTTGGCCTGGAACGGTTACTTTTTATGTGCATTTATCAGTTCCACCAGGAGTAAAACGATGGTACCAATCAAGGTCACCATTATTCCCAGTACATCTCCTATCGGAACACACATAAGCTCGCCCCCTTTACTATAGCTTCCCTTGCGGGTTTCTATGTTATCAGAGGGTCCAGGCCCCCTGTTGAGGGCGGAGTTTTCCGATACCCCGCGAAGCGGGGGCGGCTCTTTCAGAGCCGAGGGAAATCTCCGGGACCTGGCGAAGCCAGCGTCCACCAACCGTCCACCGTGTCTGGCGAACTCCTTACCGACATGATACCAGATATTCCTGCCAAATGCAAGAATAATATCAGCGAGGCCGCGCAGGTCCCCTATATATCCCTTGCAAACCCCCGAAAACCATGCTAAAATAGTCCACGCACAGGCGGGCGGGCCCTCCCTCCCGCCAGGTTGTCGTGTTCAAGGAGGAGATACCGATGTTTTTTTCTGGAAGGCAGGCGGCCCCGGGGCCGGTGGACTTTATCATAGCGGGCCTTGGAAACCCGGGGAGGGAATATGAGGGCACAAGGCATAACGCGGGCTTCATGGCCGTGGACCGGCTGGCGCAGAAGATGGGCGCGGATATGCGCAGGATACGCTTCAAGGGAGTCACCGGGGAGTGCGCCCTTGGGGGCGGGCACGTGCTGCTGCTGAAGCCCGGCACCTTCATGAATTTGAGCGGTCAGTCCGTGCGGGAGGCCATGGGCTTTTACAAGGTTCCGCCTGAGCGCACGCTGATAATTTTCGACGACATAAACCTGCCGCCGGGGAAGCTTCGGGTGCGGCGCAAGGGCAGCGACGGCGGGCATAACGGCATGAAGAATATCATATACCTCTCCGGTTCCGACCAGTTCCCCCGGATAAAGCTTGGCGTGGGGCAGAAGCCCCACCCGGACTTTAACCTTGCCGACTGGGTGCTCTCAAAATTCAGTGACGCCGACCTTAAGGAGCTGGATGCCGCCCTTGACAAGGCCTCGGCCGCCGCAGAGCTCATAGTCCGGGGCGAAACCGACCGGGCCATGAATTTATATAACTGAGGTCGATATTATGAGGTCAATTTTTTCAGCCCTCTCCCGCTCTCCCGAATACGTTCAGCTGCAAAGAGCGCTTAGCTCCGGGGACACCCCTGCCGTGGCGGCGGGAGTGTCCGGGGTGCACAAATGCGTACTGACTGCGGGGCTCATGAAGGGTTCCGGCAAAAGGGCTCTTGTTGTCGCCGCCGACGAGGCGGAGGCCCAGCGCTTTACCGAGGACTTGAAGAGCCTGGGACTTAACCCGGCAAATTACCCTCTGAGGGACTTTAACTTCCGGGACTCCGCCGTGTCCTCCCACGAATATGAGCGCCAGCGCTTACGGGCCCTCTCCCGGCTTCGTGACGGCTCCTGCGACTGCATTGTAAGCTGTATAGACGCGGCACTGCAGCTCACTCTGGGCCCGGAGGAGCTGGACCGGCGGTTATTCACTTTAAGCTCCGGCCAGGCCCTTTCCATAGACCAGCTTTTATCCGCCCTTACCTCCTGCGGCTATACCCGGGAGGACCAGATAGAGGGCCCGGGCCAGTTCAGCCGCCGGGGCGGGATAGTGGACTTTTTCTCCCCCAATGCCCCGCTGCCGGTGCGGGTGGAGTTCTGGGGGGACGAGATAGACTCTATCTCCAGCTTCGACCCCGCCACCCAGCGGCGCACGGACCCACTCCCGGAGGTCACCCTTGCCCCCTGCACGGAGGTGATACCTCAGAACCGCGCCGCGCTTATAAAGAGGATAGAGGCCCTCTCGAAGTCCCTCAGGGGCAAGAGGGCCCCCAAGGCCAAAGAGATACTTATGGCCGAAGCCCAAAAGCTTGCTGACGGCCTTAGTATTGGGTGTATGGACAAATATCTCCCGCTGGTGTACGAGCGCCCGGCCACGCTGTTCGACTACTTCAACGAAAGGGACAGCTTGATTGTTTTCTCAGAGGGCACAAGATTAAAGGAGCGGGTGAGGACAACCCTGGTCCAGTGGTCCGAGGACCTGACCTCATATCTTGAGGACGGGCTGCTCTGCAAGGGGCTGGACAAATATTCCGAGACCTGGGAGTATGCTCTCTCGCAGGCCCAGCGGGCGCCCAGCTTCTTTATGGACGTGTTCGCCCGGGGCACCTATGAGATACCCACCAAAACCCTTGTGAACATCACCGTCCGGCAGTTCCCGGCCTGGGGCGGCGGGGTCCAGCTTTTGCAGGAGGACCTTTCGGCCCTGCTCAGGCAGGGGCGGGCCTGCGTGGTGCTTTCGGGCACGGAGCGGGCGGGCAAGGCCCTTGCGGAGGACTTAAAGCAGTCGGGACTTCCGGCGGCGTATATTGAGGACCCCTCCACCGCCGCGAAGGGCACCGTGACGGTGGTGCCGGGCTCCCTTTCGGCGGGCTTCGACTGGCCGGACGCGGACTTTGCCCTTATTTCCCGAGGAAGGATAGCCGCCGGGGCCGCCGTAAAAAAGATAAAGAAGAATAAGAACGCCAGGGAGATCTCCAGCCTGTCGGAGCTCTCTCCCGGGGATTACGTGGTACACGCCACCCACGGCATCGGCGTATTTGAGGGCATCCATAAGGTGGAGATGAACGGCATTGAGAAGGACTATATACTGATACGCTATGCGCGCAACGACTCTTTATACGTGCCGGTTACCCAGCTTGATATGGTATCGAAGTATATCGGCCCCAGGGAGGACTCCGGCATAAGGCTCAGCAGATTGGGCGGCGCGGACTGGCAGCAGAAAAAGCAGCGGGTCCGTGCGGCGGTAAAGAATATAGCCAAGGAGCTTATAGAGCTCTACGCCAAGCGTATGCAGCAGGAGGGCTTCCCCTTCCCGGAGGACGGGGAATGGCAGCGGGACTTTGAGAGCCGGTTCGAGTTCGAGGAGACCGACGACCAGCTGCGCTGTGTGGGAGAAATAAAATCCGACATGGAGCGCGCCGTGCCCATGGACCGGCTCTTATGCGGGGACGTGGGTTTTGGCAAGACCGAGGTGGCGCTGCGGGCGGCGTTCAAGTGTGTGACCGGGGGCAAGCAGTGCGCGATCTTGGTGCCCACCACCATTCTCGCCTGGCAGCATTACCAGACCATTTTAAGACGCATGGAGGGCTTTCCCATTGACGTGGGGCTTCTCTCCCGGTTCAGAAGCCCCAAGCAGCAGGAGGAAACTTTAAAGCGTCTGAAGCGCGGGGCCGTGGATATAGTGGTGGGCACCCACAGGCTGGTGTCAAAGGACGTGAAGTTCAAGGACCTGGGGCTGGTGATAATCGACGAGGAGCAGCGCTTCGGCGTGGCACAGAAGGAAAAGCTGAAGGCACTTTGCAG
This sequence comes from Acutalibacter muris, assembly GCF_002201475.1. Taxonomy (NCBI): domain Bacteria; kingdom Bacillati; phylum Bacillota; class Clostridia; order Eubacteriales; family Acutalibacteraceae; genus Acutalibacter; species Acutalibacter muris. Next base: position 280,829 of record NZ_CP021422.1, read on the forward strand.
CCGGGCGGACGTGCTGACCCTCTCGGCCACACCTATTCCCCGGACCCTTAACATGGCCCTGTCGGGTATCCGCGATATGTCGGTGATAGAGGAGGCCCCACAGGACCGGCACCCGGTGCAGACCTATGTGATGGAGCACGACAACGGCGTGATATGTGACGCCATCAGAAGGGAGCTCCGGCGCGGCGGGCAGGTGTACTATCTCCATAACGACACCGCCTCCATCTCCCGCACGGCGGCAAGGCTCCAGGAGGCCATACCCGAAGCGAGGGTGGGCTTCGGCCACGGGAAGATGGACGAGGAGGAGCTAAGCGAAGTCTGGCGGCAGCTTCTGGACCATGAGATAGATATTTTGGTGTGCACGACCATTATAGAGACCGGCGTGGACGTGCCCAGCGCCAACACCCTTATAATAGAAAACGCGGACCGGATGGGCCTTTCACAGCTTCACCAGCTCCGGGGCCGGGTGGGCAGAAGCTCCAGAAGGGCTTACGCTTACCTCACCTATACCCCCAATAAGTCCCTGCAGGAGATAGCCCAGAAGCGGCTCTCGGCCATAAGGGAGTTTACGGAGTTCGGCTCGGGCTTCAAGATAGCCATGCGGGACCTGGAGATACGGGGCGCGGGCAATGTGCTGGGCGGGGAGCAGCACGGCCATATGGAGGCCGTGGGTTATGATATGTACGTGAAGCTTTTAAACGAGGCCGTCAGCCTTATGAAGGGCGAGGAGGTAAAGGCCCCGGTGGACGAGGGCTGCACGGTGGATATGCAGGTTTCGGCCCATATTCCCGAGGACTATATCGAGAGCATAGACCTGCGCCTGGAGGTCTACCGCAGGATAGCCGGGATTCAGGACCAGGAGGACGCTTTAGACGTGACCGACGAGCTCATCGACCGCTTTGGAGAGCCGCCCGAAGCTGTCAGGGGGCTTATAGAGATAGCTCTGCTCCGGGGCAGGGCGGCGTGGCTGGGCATAAACGAGATAAAGCAGCAGAACGACTCCCTGCTTCTGTACCAGCGCGAGGTGGACATGGCCCAGGTGGAGCGGCTCATAAAGGCCATGAACGGCCAGGTGATGGTCAGCGCCGGCAGCAAGCCCTATCTCAGCGTGAAGCTGGGGGGGGCTCCTCCTCTTGAGGTCCTTTCAAGGGTTTTAAAAATCATGGGGGAAAATGAGTAGACATTTGCGAAGTTTTGCGGTATAATAGGGGAGTTCCAGTTTGATTTCAGGAAAAAGCAGGCTTTTTGCGGCCTGTTTAAAAGAAAGGACAGTGTATCTATGACAAAAATTTTCAAGCGCGCCGCCGCCGGGGTAATGGCCCTGGCCATGTGCGCGGGCCTTACCGGCTGCTACAGCGAGAACAAGACATGGGCCGTAAAGTCCGGGGACAGCACCCTGCCCATTGGCGGATACATCTACTACCTCTCCAGCGCCTACTCCGAGGCCGCCGGGAAGGTGGGTACGGGCAGCGAGGTGCTGAAGGCCGACCTGGACGGACAGAGCGCCACGGAGTGGGTAAAGTCCAAGGCCATGGACTATCTCTATTCCTACTGCTACGTGAACCAGAAGTTCAACGAGCTGGGCCTTGCTCTCGACGAGGAGGAGCTGGACTCTGTGGATTACGTCACAGACAGTATGTGGAGCTATTACAGAGAGCCCTTCGAGAATATGGGCATCGCCGAGAGCTCCTTTGAGGAGGCCTACTCCGTCTATAACGCCAAGCTCTCAAAGCTTCTGGGCGTGATGTACGGCAAGGGCGGCGAGATGGAGCTCTCCGAGGAGGAAATGCACGACTACTACACCGAAGAATACGTGTACTACCGTTACATGTCCGTGGGCCTTACCACCACCGACGAGGAGGGCAACTCCACAGACATGGACGACGACGAAAAGGCCGGTATCAAGGAATATCTTGAGGACCAGGCAGAGCTTGTAAACAGCGGCCGCGCGGACCTTGATACCGTCTCCGGCAACTACTCCGCCCTGCACGGCACAGAGCCCGACCTGAACGCGCCCATGGCCTATAAGCGGGACAACCTCAGCAGCGTCTTTACCGACGCGCTGGAGCCCCTGAAGAACGGCGGGGCCGCCTTTGCGGAGACCACCACTAGGTACTATATTGTACAGAGGCTGGATATAGAGGAGGACTTCAAGGCGCTCATAGAGGACGAGTCCCGGGTTACGGGCCTTCTCACTGAGATGAAGGCGGAGGACTTCTCCCAGTACACCATTGACCAGGGCAGGACTATGGACGTCGAGATAAACCAGAGCGCCATAAACGGCATAAATCCCTCGAAGGTGGCGAACGTCATGGGCAAGAACGGCGTTTCCTCCGCAGAAAGCTCTGAAAGCTCCGGCGGGGCGAGCTCACAGACTGAGAGCTCCGAGAGTTCCGAGAGTTCTGCAAGCTCTGAAAGCGCAGAGAGCTCAGAAAGCGAATAAAAAATATTTAAGCCCGCCGCAGGAGGGAGAGCCCCCTTGCGGCGGAGCTTTTTTTGCTCTATATTGTCGTTTCTCTGCCCAGGGGAACAGCGCATAGTGTTATTGAATTTTTAACCTCTTTTTTGGAATTTTAGTTTTGACATTTGGGAATATAAGGGGTATAATATCCTTGTGTCTGTGTGCCTATAATTTATAGGGGCGCACAGTGCAACCTTATATTATCAAAACTACATTGAGGCTATCAGCAGGAGGTGAAGAAGTTTGGCGAAAGAGACCATGCAGGCCATCAGTGATGCCGAGCTAAAAGCGCGCAACACGGTGCTGCATGCCAAGGAAGAAGGCGAAAGGATCACTGCCGAGGCCGAATCCCAGGGCGCAGAAGCCCTGAAGGCCGCCGCCAAGGAGGCCCGCAAAAAGGCCGATGTGCTCTGCGGCGTAGCCCGGGCGGACGCAGAGAAGACCCGCGCCGCCGTCCGGGAGCAGACCCTCGCTTTACAGGAGGAGCTGCGCAAGTCCGCCGGGGCGAACGGCGCCCGGGTGGCAGAGGAGATCCGCAAAATCGTTTTGGGCAAGGCCTAAAGGAGGTTCGATGCAGAATGGCGGTAGTGGAAATGAAGCGCATACATGTGTACGCGCTGAAGAACAACCGCAAAAAAATCCTTGAGATGCTGCAGCGCAGAGCCGCCGTACAGGTCAGCTTTCCCAAAGAGACCGGCGAGGAACTGAACGACGGCCCCTTCGCCAAGACGGATACGGCCTCTGCCAGGCAGACATTCGAGAAAAACGCTCAGCTCATCAGCTCCGCTGTGGAGGTGCTGGATACCTACGCCTCCTTTAAAAAGCCCATGCTTTCCATGCTTGAGGGAAGAAAGAGCATAGGCGTTAGAGAGTATGATGAGACCGCCCAAAGCGCCCCGGAGCTGACAAAAACAGCCGGCAGGATAAGCGCCCTGGGCAAACGCATTACGGACCAGCAGGCGGAGATCGCAAGACTTGAAGCCCAGATCGACGCCTTGAAGCCCTGGAGGGGCCTGGACGTGTCTATGCGCACCATCGGTACCAATTCCACCAGCGTGTTCATCGGCTCCTTCCCCGAAGAGTTCACCGAAGGGGAGATAAAGGCCATGATAGCACAGAGCGCCCCCGAGGTGGAGGGCGTGGAGGTGGAGGTCATAAGCACCCAGCCCCAGCAGACCTGTGTGTTCGTGGTATGCCTTGGTAAGTACGGAGTAAAGCTGGAGCCGGCCCTTCGCGGCATGGGCTTCACCTATCCCGCCGCCCCCAGCAAGACCGCCCCGCCCGAGAGAGTGAAGGAGCTAAAAGAGCGCATCAAGGCGGCACAGGGCGAGATAGACTCCGCAAAGCAAGAGATCATGTCCTACGCCGAAAAGCGCGAGGAGCTGCTTTTCACCGCCGACTACTACACCATGCGGGCGGATAAGTACCAGGTTCTGGGCGAGCTCTGGCAGAGCCGGCACGTGTTCTATCTCACCGGCTACGTCCCGGCCGCCCGGGCCGACGGGCTGAAGCAGGCCCTGGAGCAGAAGTACGACGCTCTGGTGGAGCTGGAAACCCCCTCTCCTGACGAGGAGCTGCCCGTAAAGCTGAAGAACGGCTTTTTTGGCGCGCCGGTCGAAGGGGTGCTGGAGGGCTACAGCCTTCCCGGCAAATGGGAGGTGGACCCCTCAAGGGTCATGTGCGTGTTCTACTACGTGCTCTTTGGCATGATGCTCTCAGATGCGGCATACGGGTTTTTGATCTCCCTTGCCTGCGGCATCGTGCTCTTAAAGTTCAAAAACATAGAGGAGGGCCTGCGCAAGACCATGCGTATGTTCTTCTTCTGCGGAATATCGACTATGTTCTGGGGTGTGATGTTCGGCAGCTATTTCGGCGACGCTATCCCGGTTATCACCAGGACCTTCTTCGGAAACGAGGTAAATGTGCCGCCCCTGTGGTTCGCGCCCTTAGACGACCCCATGAGGCTTATGCTCTTTAGCTTCCTGCTGGGCATAATCCACCTGTTCGCGGGCCTTGGAATGCAGATATACCAGTATTGCCGGCGAGGAAAGTACCTGGACGCCCTGTATGACAGCGGCTTCTGGTATATGCTGGTGGGCGGCCTTATCATCGCCCTTGTGGGCAGCGATATGTTCAAGGACATGATGGGCCTTGACCTGCCCATTCCGTCTATAGTCATCACCATAGCCCTGGTGTTCGCCGCCATCGGCGCGGTGGGCATCATCGCCACCAGCGGCCGGGAGAGCCGGGGCTTCAAGCGCTTACTCAAGGGCCTTTACGGGCTCTACGGCGTGTCCAGCTGGCTGTCGGATATTCTGTCCTATTCCCGCCTTCTGGCCCTGGGCCTTGCCACAGGCGTTATCGCCCAGGTGTTCAATATGCTGGGCACCATGGCCGGCGGCGGCGTTATCGGCGCGATACTGTTCATTCTGGTGTTCGTTATCGGCCATGTTCTCAACCTGCTCATCAACCTGCTGGGAGCATACGTACATACCAACCGCTTGCAGTACGTGGAGTTCTTCGGCAAGTTCTATGAGGGCGGCGGGCAAAAATTTGAGCCCTTCGCCGCAAATACAAAACACTTTAAGATTACGGAGGAATAAGAAATGGAATTCAATTGGGACTCTTTAGGCGTTGTGTTCGCGCTGCTGGGCGCTGTCCTGGCGGCTCTCATGGGCGGCATCGGCTCCGCCGTCGGCGTTGGCATGACCGGCCAGGCGGCCGCGGGCGTTGTGACCGAGGACCCCTCCAAGTTCGGTAAGGTCCTTATCCTTCAGCTGTTGCCCGGCACCCAGGGCATTTACGGCCTGCTTATCGGCTTCGTGACCCTTACCCAGATAGGCGTTCTGGGCGGCACCGCTCCCGACAGCCTGTGGAAGGGCCTTCTGTACCTGGCCGCCTGCCTGCCCATGGCCATCGTGGGCATGGTTTCCGCAAAGTGGCAGGCCAAGGCCTCTGTCTCCTCTATCAGCCTTGTTGCCAAGAAGCCCGACCAGTTCGGTAAGTCCATGATCTTCCCCGCCATGGTCGAGACCTACGCGGTTCTGGCCCTTCTGATCTCCATCCTCTCCATCACCAGCATCGCCGGCCTGTAAGAATGGGCGCGGCAATACATAAGAGAGAGGAGGCAGATCCATGACCGGACTGGAATCCATTTTAAGCCAGATAGCCGGTGACGGCCAGAAGGAAGCAGAAGAGATTCTTGAGGAGGCCAGAAAAAAGGCCGGCGAGATCTCCGAGGGCTTCAAGGAAAAGGGCGCCGAGCAGGTGCGCGCGATCCTGAAGGACGGCGAGCGCCAGGCCCAGGACCTCCGCGACAGGGCCAAGTCCGCTGCGGAGCTGGAGCAGAGAAACCAGATGCTGGTGTTTAAGCAGCAGCTTATCGGCGAGACCGTGGACGCCGCCCGGAGGACCTTTGAGGAGGCCCCCGACGGCGAGTATTTCGACACCCTTCTGGCCCTTTACACCCGCTTTGCCCGGGAGGGCCAGGGCGAGCTGCACCTGAACGCGAGGGACCTTGAGCGGCTGCCGGACGACTTCCTGTCCCGTATGCGCAAGGCGGTCCCCGGGGCGCAGGTGACCATCTCCCCAAAGGCCCACGACGTTGAGAGCGGTTTCCTGCTGGTATACGGCGGCGTCGATATCAACTGCACCTTCCGGGCCATTTTCGAGGACGCCTATGAGGAGCTGAGGGATACGGCGGGCAGGCTGCTGTTCAGCAGCCAAGCTGCTGCCCCGACGGCATGAGTACGCAGGGAGAAAGGAAACTGCCTCTATGACTGAAGAATACATCTACGCGGTGGCGAGGGTGCGCTCCAGGGAGCTCAGTCTTCTCAGCCGCCAGGACGTGGACCAGCTGATGGCCTGCAGGACCTATGGCGAGTGCCTCAGGACATTATCAGACAAGGGCTGGGGCGGCGGCGACCTCTCTGCGGAGGCTGTTCTTGCCGGCGAGGAGGAAAAGACCTGGGCCTTCATCCACGAGCTGACGGACGACCTGACGCCCTTTAACGTGCTTTTATACCCCACCGACTATAACAACCTGAAGGCCGCCATTAAAACGGTGGTCACCGGAGTGGAGCCCCACGACGTGTTCCTGCCCGGCGGGGCCGTTGACCCCCAGGTGATGCTCCGCTGTGTCAGGGAGGGCGATTTTTCCGACCTTCCCGAGACCATGGCGGCGGCCGCCGACGAGGCCTATCACACTCTGCTTGAGACCCAGGACGGCCAGCTCTGCGACGTGATACTTGATAAGGCCTGCCTTGTGGACCTGCTGCGCTGCGGCCGGGAGAGCGGGGTGGATATCCTTCGGGATTACGCCGAGCTGACAGTGGCCATCTCCGACATCAAGATAGCTGTGCGCGCCTGCAAAACCGGCAAGAGCCGCGCGTTTTTAGAGTCCGCGCTGGTCCCCTGCGGGACTTTGGACGCGGTTTCCCTGGCGGCAGCGGCCTGCAAGAGCCTTGAGGAACTGTTCGGCTATCTTACGGTAACGCCCTACGGCGAGGCCGCGGAGAAGCTTCGGGAGTCCTACTCCGCCTTTGAAAAATACTGCGACGACAGGGTTATGGACCTTATCAAGGAGCAGAAGATGAACCCCTTCACCGTGGGACCCCTTTTCGCCTATGTGCTGGCGAGGAGGAACGAAATAAACACCGTGCGGATCATACTCTCCGGCAAGTTAAACGAGCTGGACGACGGCATGGTCCGGGAAAGACTGAGGGATATGTATGTATAAGATTGCAGTTTTGGGCGACCGCGACAGCATCTACGGCTTCGCGGCCCTGGGGCTGGAGGTATTCCCGGTCCAAAGCGGCGACGAGGGCGCCCATACCCTCCGGCGGCTCTCAGAGCAGGACTACGCCGTGGTGTATATTACCGAGGCCCTGGCCAAGGAGATACCGGGGGAGCTTGACCGCTGCCGGGAGAGCCTTATGCCCGCCGTTATCCCCATACCGGGGGTGCACGGAAACACCGGGTACGGCATCGACATGGTGAAGCGCTCGGTGGAGCAGGCCGTGGGCTCTGACATCATTTTCAACGGCAACTAAAAAATAATACGAGAAAAAAGGTGATCGGTAAACATGAGCAATGGTACCATCAAAAAAATAGCCGGACCTCTCGTTATCGCCAAGGGTATGCGCGACGCCAATATGTTCGACGTGGTGCGCGTAAGTGAGCGCCGCCTTATCGGCGAGATAATAGAGATACACGGCGACGAGGCCTCCATACAGGTGTACGAGGAGACCTCCGGCCTGGCCCCCGGGGAGCCGGTGGAATCCACCGGCGTGCCCATGAGCGTGGAGCTTGGGCCCGGCCTTATCACCAGCATTTATGACGGCATCCAGCGCCCGCTGGACGACATCATGAAGATCTCCGGCAACAACCTCCAGCGCGGCGTTGAGGTTCCCTCTCTGAAGCGGGACCTGGAGTGGGACTTCGTTCCCACCAAGAAGGCCGGCGACGAGGTAGCTCCCGGCGACATCATCGGCACCGTGCAGGAAACAGAAGTGGTTTCTCACAAGATAATGGTGCCCGTGGGCATCGAGGGCAAGATAACCGAGATAAAGGCCGGAAAGTACAAGGTCACCGACATGGTGGCCACCGTGGAGACCAAGGACGGCCCCAAGCAGGTGGGCCTTATGCAGAAGTGGCCTGTCCGCCAGGGGCGGCCCTATAAGCAGAAGCTCTCCCCCAATATGCCCCTGGTCACCGGCCAGCGGGTGGTGGACACCATGTTCCCCATCGCAAAGGGCGGCGTGGCGGCGGTCCCCGGCCCCTTCGGCTCGGGCAAGACCGTTATCCAGCACCAGCTGGCAAAGTGGGCGGAGGCTGATATCGTGGTCTATATCGGCTGCGGCGAGCGCGGCAACGAGATGACCGACGTTCTGAACGAGTTCCCGGAGCTGGTGGACCCCAAAACCGGCAAGTCCCTGATGGAGCGCACGGTGCTTATCGCCAACACCTCCGATATGCCCGTGGCGGCCCGGGAGGCCTCCGTCTACACCGGCATCACCATCGCCGAATATTTCCGCGACATGGGCTACTCCGTGGCCCTGATGGCCGACTCCACCTCCCGCTGGGCCGAGGCCCTTCGAGAGATGTCCGGCCGTCTGGAGGAGATGCCTGGCGAGGAGGGCTACCCCACATACCTTGGCAGCCGTCTTGCGCAGTTCTACGAGCGCGCCGGCTATGTCAAGACTCTGGGCGGCGACGACCGCGAGGGCTCCCTGTCCGTTATCGGCGCTGTCTCCCCCTCCGGCGGCGACAACTCCGACCCGGTGGTTCAGGCTACCCTGCGTATAGTAAAGGTGTTCTGGGGCCTGGATTCCGCTCTGGCCCAGCAGCGCCACTTCCCGGCCATCAACTGGCTGACCAGCTATTCACTGTACCTGGACAATATCGCAGAGTGGTTTAACAACAAGGTTGCCCCGGACTGGATAGATATGCGTACAAAGCTTATGGGGCTTTTGCAGGACGAATCTGAATTGCAGGAAATCGTACAGCTGGTCGGTATGGACGCTTTGAGCGCCCCCGAGCGCCTGAAGCTGGAGGTCGCAAGGTCTATCCGCGAGGACTTCCTGCACCAGAACTCCTTCGACGAGGTGGACACCTACACTCCCCTTGACAAGCAGCACAAGATGATGCAGCTGATAGCCGCCTACTACGACAAGGCTTTGGCCGCCCTGAACGCCGGGGCAGATATCCAGAAGCTCATCGACCTGCCGGTTAGAGAGCAGATAGGCCGCTATAAGTACACCCTGCCCGAGAACGCTGCCTCCACCTTTGACCAGGTGATGACAGAGCTCGATAAGGAAGTAAACGAAGCTAAAAACGCAAAGGAGGACTTCTAATGCCAAAGGAATATAGGACTATCCAGGAAGTGGCAGGCCCTCTTATGCTGGTGCGCGACGTGGAGAACGTGGCGTATGACGAGCTTGCGGAGATAGAGCTGGCAAACGGCGAGCGCCGCCGTTGCCGCGTCCTGGAGATAAACGAGGGCAACGCCCTGGTGCAGCTCTTTGAAAACTCCACAGGTATCAACCTCAGCAATTCAAAGGTGCGTTTCCTGGGCCACAGCATGGAGCTGGGGGTCAGCGAGGATATGCTGGGCCGCGTGTTCGACGGCCTGGGCCGCCCCATTGACGACGGCCCGGAAATCCTGCCGGATATGCGCGTTGACATCAACGGTCTGCCCATGAACCCCGCCGCCCGCAACTATCCCCAGGAGTTCATCCAGACCGGCGTTTCCGCTATCGACGGACTGAACACCCTGGTCCGCGGCCAGAAGCTGCCCATCTTCTCCGCCTCCGGCCTGCCCCACGCCCAGCTGGCAGCCCAGATTGCCCGCCAGGCAAAGGTGCGCGGCACCAACGACCCCTTCGTGGTGGTCTTCGCGGCCATGGGCATCACCTTTGAGGAGTCAAACTTCTTTGTGCAGAGCTTTAGGGAGACCGGCGCTATTGACCGCACGGTTATGTTTGTGAACCTGGCAAACGACCCCGCCGTCGAGCGTATCGCCACCCCCAAGATGGCGTTGACCGCCGCCGAATACCTGGCGTTCCAGAAGAATATGCACGTGCTGGTCATACTCACCGACATTACCAACTACGCCGACGCCCTCCGTGAGGTTTCCGCCGCCCGTAAAGAGGTTCCAGGCCGCCGCGGCTATCCCGGCTATATGTACACGGACCTTGCCACTCTCTACGAGCGCGCTGGCCGTCAGAAGGGCAAGACCGGCTCCATCACCATGATACCCATCCTGACCATGCCTGAGGGCGACAAGACCCACCCCATCCCCGACCTTACCGGCTACATCACCGAGGGTCAGATAATCCTGAGCCAGGAGCTGTACCGCAAGAACGTGACTCCGCCCATTGACGTGCTGCCCTCTCTTAGCCGTCTGAAGGACAAGGGTATTGGCGAGGGCCGTACCCGCGCTGACCACGCGGCTACCATGAACCAGCTGTTCGCGGCATATGCCCGCGGCAAGGAGTCCAAGGAGCTGATGGTTGTTTTGGGCGAGGCGGCTCTGACAGAGATTGACAAGCTCTATGCCAAATTTGCGGATGCCTTCGAGAGCGAGTACGTCTCCCAGGGCTATACCGCCAACCGGGATATCGAGGAGACCTTGGACATCGGCTGGAAACTCCTGTCCATACTCCCCCGCTCCGAGCTTAAACGTATTAACGACAAGTTCCTGGATCAGTATTACGGAAAGGTGTGATGGGCCTTGGCGAGTAAACAGATAACCCCTACCCGCATGGAGCTTACGCGCCTTAAAAAGAAGCTGGTTACCGCAACCCGGGGCCATAAGCTCCTGAAAGACAAGCGGGATGAGTTAATGCGCCAGTTCCTGGAGAAGGTACGGGAGAACAAGACCCTCCGCGAGCAGGTGGAAAAGGGCATAAAAGCCGCTAACAAGAACTTTCTGCTGGCCCGGGCGGGTATGCAGGACCAGGTGCTCAATACCGCCATGCTGGCCCCAAAGCAGCGGGTGTCCGTTGAGGCCGGTATGGAGAACGTCATGAGCGTGGAGATACCTACCTTCGACTTCAAGACCCGCACCCCCGACCAGAACGATATCTTCTCCTACGGCTTCGCCTTTACCTCCAGCGATCTGGACGGCGCGGTGCAGTCACTGGCGGACATCTTCCCGGATATGCTGAAACTGGCGGAGATAGAAAAGTCCTGCCAGCTGATGGCCGTGGAGATAGAGAAGACCCGCCGCAGGGTCAACGCCCTGGAGCACGTGATGATACCCGAGCTTCAGGCCAATATCAAGTACATCTCCATGAAGCTGGACGAGAACGAGCGGTCCACGCAGATCAGACTGATGAAGGTCAAGGATATGGTGCTGAAAGACGCGCATAATTACGAGACCTTCTGACACACGCACAAAAAGCAGGGTTTTCACCCTGCTTTTTCTTTTTCTGGAGTATGTTTGGGGCCTCCGGGAGCACAGGTCGCTCCCTACGGCAAGGTCGTGGGGCACCGCCCCACACCCTGCCAGCCTAAGACCGGCTGGATCGGTCAAATAAGTCTGACGGCAGATAGATATCCTCCATAGGCACCTTCTCCCAACTGAACGCCGGTACAAGCTCATGGGGCCTCACCGCCTCCGGCCTATCCAGCAAACCCGCCAGATACCCCAGACTGCCCACAATCTCCTCCGGGAGGAACCTCTCCCGAAGCTTTTCAAGTCCCATGTCAGCGTCCCTCTTTGACAGCCGCCTGCCGTCCCCGGAAAGGAGCATAGGTATATGGGCAAACTCCGGCGTGGGGAGCCCTAAAAGCTTATAAAGATACAGCTGCCTGGGGGTCGAGCTCAGCAGGTCACGCCCCCGAACCACCTGGGTGACCCCCATAGCACCGTCATCGGCCACTACCGCCAGCTGGTAGGCAAAAACCCCGTCGGACCGCCGCAGAAGAAAATCTCCGCAATCCCTCTCTAAATCCTGCTCATACCAACCGTAGTGCAAATCGTTAAAGCCCACCGTACCGCTTACCCTCAGGCGCATGGCCGGGGCACGGCTCCGGCTTTTCTCCGCGATCTCCGCCGCCGTAAGCGCCCGGCAAGTACCCTGGTATATATAGTCCCCGTCCGAAGCGTGGGGCGCGTTCGCGGCGTGGAGCTCGGCCCGGCTGCAAAAGCACGGGTATACAAGACCTTGCACACTCAGCTTATCAAGGCACTCCTGATAATAATCTCCGCGCTCCGACTGCCAGTAGGGTCCCTCGTCCCAGTGCAGCCCCAGAAACTCAAGGTCCCGCATAAGCTGTTCAGCGAACTTCCGGCTGGTGCGATGGGTATCAAGATTCTCCATGCGCAGTATTATCCTGCCGCCCTGGGCCCTGACGGACAGCCATGCCAGCAGACAGCTAAAGAGGTTCCCCAGATGCATACTGCCGCTGGGGGTGGGCGCAAAGCGACCCACAACCTCCCGCGTCACGGCTCTATTACCGGCATACCCGCTAGGTATCTGCGCACCATGTCCAGCGCCTGGGAGGCGGCACAGTGTCTGTGCCAAGCCCGGCTCTTTGTACGGCCTATGGGCGAGCGCTTCGTTATCCAGGTATCCCTGCCATCGCTGAGGGCGATGTATATGAGCCCCACAGGCTTCTCTGCTGTACCGCCCTCGGGCCCGGCTATCCCGGTGATACCCACGCCCAAGTCGCTTCCGCCGCGCTTTACAATGCCCTCGGCCATGGCCCGGGCGGTCTGCTCACTGACCGCGCCGTGCTGCTCCAAAACCTCGCGGGGCACACCTAAGAGGGCTTCTTTGGCCTCGTTGGCGTAGGTAACCACGCCCATATGGAACACTCCCGAGGACCCGGACACGTCCGTTATCCGTTTACTGAGAAGCCCCCCGGTACAGGACTCGGCAGTGGCAAGGGTTTTGCCCTGTGCCGAAAGCTCCTTTACCACCAGCTCCTCAAGACTGTCCACGTCAACGCTATACACAAAATTCCCCAGACGCTTTTTTATCTCTTCAATAAGAGGCCAGCACATCTGGTCGGCCTCCTCATGGGAGGGGGCCTTGGCCGTTACCCGCAAATAGCACTCCCCCTCGTTGGCATAGGGAGCCAGGGTCGGGTTCTCCGAGTCCATCAGATCGTCCATCATCTGGGCCACCGGGGCCTCGCCCCTGCCATATATGTGCACGTTATGGGACACGATGGTGTACTCCTGACTCTTTTTGAGGTAAGGCACAGCATAATTATCCAGCATTGGAGCAAGCTCAGAGGGAGGGCCGGGGAGCATAATTATCGTGCACCCATTTTCGGCTTGGAACGCGCAGCCGGGGGCCGTTCCGTTGTCATTTTGCAGCACCGTACAACCCTCCGGGAGCCAGGCCTGCTTTGCCTGGTTTTCACTCACGTGCTTCTCATTAAAGTAGTTCTCTATGCGCCGCAGGCTCTCCTCATGGAGCACCAGCTTCTTACCCGCCGCAGCGGCGGTAGTTTCCTTGGTCAGGTCATCGGTGGTGGGCCCCAGCCCGCCGGTCATGATGAGCAGGCCGCTGCGGGCAATGGCCCCCTCTACCGCTTCTTTAAGCCGCCGGGGGTTGTCCCCCACCACGCAGGTGTGCATAAGGTCAATGCCCAGCTCAGATAGGGCCCGGGCCACGATGGCCGTGTCGGTGTTGACTACCGCGCCCAAGAGGAGCTCGGTGCCAACGGAAATTATTTCTGCGTTCATATTATCATCCTCCATAATATATTATCCCGGTCACTTCCTCCAAAAGCTCCACTCTATCCCCTTCTTATACCCGATCTTCGCATAGAAGGGGTTCCCCCCGCCGGTCATATGCGTGGCTCCTAGCGGTCTCAACCGTCTATAGAGCTCCGACAGCGCCGCCGCGGCAAGCCCTTTATGTCTGTACTCCGGCACGGTGCAAAGGGGCTCAAGGTACGCCAGCTTATTCTCTGGCACCCACCACATCCCGGCATAGCAGACGTACTCGCCCTTGCCGTTCATCACGGCTATATCATATTCCGGGGTGGCGTGGGGGGCGTTTATCAGGTCGTAGGCGTACTCATACTCGCCGTTCCAGGGCCCCTCCTCCTGCTCATGGTCAAAGCCCCTCCAGCAGCACTCGCAGGCTTTGGCCGGGTCCACGCTGCCAGACTCTGTGAAGGTGAAGCCCTCCGGCAGCGGATAGCTGAGGGGCTCGTCGAAGTCATACACCAGGCTCTCATAGCCGCCGGCCTTTTCAAAGCCCGCCGCCTTGGCCGCCTGCTCAAACTCCCTTTGGTTCCCCACCAGCACTATCTGCTGTTTACCGTCCGTCCGGGGCATATGCTTTTCGGCGTACTCCACCATCTCCGGGGCCAACTCCTCATAGCCCTCCCGCAGGCTGAAATAAATGTCGCTCACCGGGTTCTCATGGAAGCAGAAGCCCACTATCTTCTCCCCCTCCTTCCAGATACGGCAGCGGTGCAGGTAGGATTTGTCCATCCAACTGGACACCAGGGCGTACTCCCAGAAGGGCGCGGGCACGCCGCCCCGGCGGTCCTGTGAAAAAATGTCCAGCAGGAAGTCATACACGTCCATATGGTCGCTCAAAATGCTGAACTGTTTAGTAGCAATATTTTTCATATCTACCTCTCTGTATCCTCATAGGCATTGATGTGAATAGTCTCCACATTCTCCAGGGCCTCTTTAAGGAGCGCCCCGCCCTCAATAGCCCCCTCGCCCCGCTCCACCATCTCAAGGCTGGGCTTGGTGCGCGGGTGCTTGGGGGTGAATATCGTGCAGCAGTCCTCATAGGGCTCTATGGAGATGTCATAGGTATCTATCTTTCTTGCTATCTTCACTATCTCGGCCTTATCACTGCCAATAAGGGGCCTGAACACCGGCATACCCACCACCGCGTCCGTACAGGCGATAGCCTGTATGGTCTGGCTGGCCACCTGGCCCAGACTCTCCCCGGTGATAAGGGCAAGGCAGCCCTCGTCCTCCGCAAGGGCCTGGGCGGCCCGAAGCATATACCGGCGAAGTATCACCGTCCCCAGCTCCTCGGGGCAATGGTCCCGTATTTCCTGCTGGAGATGGGTAAGCTCTACGGTGATGAGCTTTATACGTCCGGCGTATTCGCTGACCCTCCGAAGCAGCCGCACCACCTTGTCGTGGGCCAGTTCGCTGGTATAGGGAGGGCTTGAGAAGTGTATGGCCGTCAGCTCCACCCCGCGCTTTGCCATGGACCAGGCGGCAACCGGGCTGTCCAGTCCTCCGCTGATGAGCACCGCCGCTTTGCCCCCGCAGCCCACCGGGAGGCCCCCGGCCCCGGGCTTTGCGTCAGAGTGTATAAAGGCAAATTCTTCCCGGACCTCCACCCATACGGTCACGTCGGGGTTATGCACGTCCACCCGCAGATGCGGGTACTTTTCCAGCAGGTATGCCCCAGCCTCCGTGGCTATCTCCGGGGACTTTAGGGGGAATTTCTTGTCGCTGCGCTTGCACTCCACCTTGAAGGTCTCCGCCAGCTCCAGCTCGTCCCGGAGATACTCCGCGGCCTTCTCCTGTATTTTAACGAGCTCCTTTTCAGCCGCCCCGGCCCGGGTATAGCCCACCGCGCCGAAAACCTTTGCGCAGCGCTCCTCGGCTAGATCCATGTCGGCGCTGTCGTCCAGCGGCTCCACATAGATGGTGGACTGCTTTGCCGTCACCGAAAACTCCCCCGCGCTCGAAAGCCGGCGGCGGATATTTTTCATCATTATCTCCTCAAAGCTGCGGCGGTTAAGCCCTTTAAGGGCAATCTCCCCCAGCTTCAGCAGTATGACCTCGCGCATATAGTTACCTCCTGTTCCGCTCCACAAAATTCACCAGTTCCCGCAGGTTCCCGATGGTAAATGGGTCCTCGGGCTCTATGCCCTGCCTGTCCAGCAGGAACGATGTGAAGCCCAGAGCCCTAGCTCCGTCAGCCTCGGGCCGGTAGTCGTCCACATACAGCGACTCCTCTGCTGTGACCCCCTGAGCGTTTAGGGCGGCGTTATAGATGACAGGGTCCGGCTTGCCCGCGCCAACTAAAGAGCTGGCGGTGAAGCTGGTGAAATACTTGTGCAGCCCGCAGTCCTCAAGGGTCATTTCCAAGGAGGGCGCAGAGTCGCTTATCACGCCCATTTTGTACCCCTTGTTCATAAAATATTCCAGCACCTCCACCGTCTCCGGGTAGGGGTGCTTTTTTAAGTACCAGAGCTTTTCCACCAGCATATCCGCCCGCTCAGAGCGCTTTTCCGTGATGCCCATGTCGTCAAAGACAAAGAGGTACCACTGCCGGAAAAATTCCAGCTCCTCCTCCACCGTATGGTAAGGCGCGAAGGGGAAATCCCCCTCCTCTACCCGGTTGAAAATTTTCATAAAGTAATCGTAGGAATTGTCAAACTCCCTCCCGCTCCACTCCTTCAGGCTGCGGTTACGGAAAGCCGTCCACTCCGGATCGCCGTGTACAAGGGTGCCGTCCCGGTCAAAAAATACCGCCTTATACTTCCCCATTCTATCTCTCCTTCTCAAGACTTGAAAGCCCTGCCCGCAGGCCCTCTATGAGCGCGTATACGTCCTCCTCTGTGCTAAAGCGTGAAAAGCTTACCCTCAAAGCAGAGCTAACCCGCTCCCTTGGGAGACCCATGGCCCCCAGCACATGGCTGGGCTTGGCTTTGCCGCAGGCAGACCCCGCTGATACGTACACTCCTCTTTCTGCCAAAAAGTGCAGCATGGTCTCTGCCCGTACGCCCAGGGCCGACAAGTTCACAATATAGGGCAGGCCGTTCCCTGAGGAGTTCACCTCGACCCTGGGCAATTCAGCCAGGTCACTTAATAGGAGCTCCCTGAGCCCGCCGATTTTCTCCAGAGCCCCGGCCCCTTTCGGGGCCAGCTCTACAGCTTTTGCGAAAGCGCCTATAAGCGGCAGGCTCTCTGTCCCAGAGCGCAGCCCTCGCTCCTGGCCGCCGCCGTGGACTATGGGCAGCAACCTCACACCCTTCTTTACATACAGTGCCCCCACGCCTTTAGGGGCGTGCACCTTGTGCCCGCTGACGGTGCACAGGTCAGCTCCCAGGCCCTTCACGGTAAAATCCAGCTTGCAGAAGGCCTGCACGCAGTCTGTGTGCAAAAGCGCCGGAGACTTTTTGCGCTTTATGGCCCTTGCCGCCGCCTGTACCGGCAGTATGGTCCCGGTCTCGTTGTTGCAGAGCATCATGCTCACCAGGACCGTATCGGGCCCTATGGCCACCTCAAGCTCGGCCTGGTCAATATTTCCATCGGTGCCGGGGGCAAGATATGTCACCCGGAAACCCTCGCTCTCCAGCTGCTTCATGGTGTTCAGCACCGAGTCGTGCTCTGTCATGGTGGTAACTATGTGCTGTCCCATGCGCTTTTTTGCCCGGGCCGCGCCAAGTATCGCCAGGTTATTCGCTTCTGTGCCCCCGCCGGTAAATACTATCTCCTCCGGCAATGCGCCCAGCCTTCTCCCTATGGTCTCCCGGGCAGAGTCCAGCGCCTTCTTCGCCCGAAAGCCCATGGTATGCAGGGAGGAGGGGTTACCATAGCACTCCGTCATCAGACGCAGGGCCTCCTCAGCTGCCTCCGGCAGTACCCGGGTGGTGGCGGAATTGTCCAGATAATGTTCTCCCATAGGCTTAAAGCTTTCTATAGCCGGTCTCGAAGTCCACCAAATTTTTAAGCGCTTCGCCCCTAAGGAAACGGCCCAGATTCTCCACAAATATGTCCACGATGCGCTCATGGGTCTCCCAGAGATGATAGCCCCCGGAAACATGGGGAGTGATAACCGCCGTGGGCAGGCCCCAGAGCCTGTGGCCCTTTGGCAGCGGCTCCGGCTCGGTCACGTCTAATCCTGCCCCGCCCAGGCGCCCGCTCTCCAAAGCGTCGCAGAGGGCCTCGGTATCGAGGAGGTATCCCCGGCCCACGTTGAGCACCACGGCCCCGGGCTTCATTTTACCTATCCGCTCTTTACCAAGCATACCCCTGGTCTCCGGGGTGCCGGGCAGCGTCACGGCCACCACGTCCGCCCGGGGGAGAAGGGAATCCAGTTCCCCGGTAAGGTGCACCTCGTTGGCGTAGTCCGGCCTGCTGCCGTCGCTTCTGCGCAGGCCTATCACATAGGCTCCCATGGCTTTGCAGAGCCGGGCGAAGCTGCCGCCGATATCGCCCATGCCCATCACCAGCACCGTTGCCCCCAAAAGGGTGCGCACTTGCCCCTGGCCGCTCCAGTTCTCTTTAAGCTGAGCATCCCTATAGAGCTCCAGCTTCTTGAATATCATTAAAAGCATCCCCAGCATATGCTCGGAGATGGCCAGCCCATAGGCCCCGGTGGCGTTGGTAAGCGCGGCGCCCTTTGGCAGGACCCCCGGCGCGGTGTAGAACTCCACCCCCGCGCTGCTGGTCTGCAGCCATTTCAAGTTTTCCGCGCTTTTCAGCAGCCCCGGCTGGACGTTGCCAAGTATCGCGTCAGCCCAGGCGATGTCCTCCTCCGTCACCATCTCCGCGGGGAGCAGGTCAGGAAAGGGCAGCGCCCCTCCCCGGCCAGAGGGCAGGGCCTCCCCAAGCCTATAGCGCACCTGTGCGCCCTCCTGCTCCAGGGCTTCTCTCTGCCTTTGCGATACCGGCACTGTAACCAGAATGTTTTTCATATTATTCACACCTCGTATATTATCAAAGCTCCTCTATCTCCTTCAGCCAGACCGCCGCGCTGGCGTCGCTGGGCATACGCCAGTCCCCCCTTGGGGACACGCCCACCGTGCCCACCTTGGGTCCGTCCGGCAGGCAGGAGCGCTTGAATTGCTGGGCAAAGAACCGGCGGCAGAATACCCTGAGCCAGCCCTTTATGACCTCAGGCCCATACTCACCCGTAAAGCTCCGGCAGGCCATGCGGTAGATTTTCCCCGGCCCGAAGCCGTGGCGGAGCATATGGTACAGGAAGAAGTCGTGGAGCTCATAGGGCCCTACCAGCTCCTCGGTCTTCTGGGATATCTCTCCGTCCTTTGGCGGGAGCAGCTCCGGGCTCACCGGCGTGTCAAGCACATCAAAGAGAGCCTCGCCCAATTTTCCGCCCAATCTCTCGGCCTCAAACCTTACCAGATGCCGCACCAGCGTCTTGGGCACGTCCGCGTTCACGCCGTACATGGACATATGGTCCCCATTATAGGTGCTCCAGCCCAGGGCCAGCTCCGACAGGTCCCCGGTGCCTATCATCAGGCCGTTTCTCTGGTTCGCCATGTCCATAAGCACCTGGGTGCGCTCTCTGGCCTGGGCGTTCTCAAAGGCCGCGTCGTAATTCTCCGGATCCTGGCCGATGTCCTCAAAATGGCTCGTTACCGTCCTGCCGATGGGTATCTCCTTAAAGTCCACGCCCAACTCCCGGGCCATGGTTTCGGCGTTGCGTTTAGTGCGCTCCGTAGTGCCGAAGCAGGGCATGGATACGGTCAGTATGCCCTTGCGCGGGAGCCCCAGAAGGTCGAAGGCCCGCACGGTCACCAGCGCCGCAAGGGTCGAGTCAAGCCCGCCGGAGAAGGCGATAAGAGCGTTTTTGCACCCGGTATGCCGCAGCCGGGTCGCAAGCCCCTGGGCCTGCAGGGTCAGTATCAGCTGGCAGCGCTCACTGCGGTTAGCGGGGTCATGGGGCACAAAGGGCTGCCTTGAGAAGGTGCGTTCCGGCTCGTACCCTTCGAGGGTGTCCTTCTTATACTCAAAGGGTATGCGCACATACCCAGGATCTCTCGCGCTCACCCAGGTGTTGTTCCTTCTGCGCTCCTGCAAAAGCTTTTCCAAATCGATTTCAGCCGTAATAAGTCCACTATCAAAGAGCCGGCTTTCCTGAAGCACCGCGCCGTTCTCGGCTATTATGTCGTGGCCCGCGAAGACCATGTCCCCGGTGGACTCCCCGAGCCCCGCATCCGAATACACATATGCCCCCATAAGGTGTCCGGACCACATACGCGTCAGGTCCCGCCTGTACTCGGCCTTGCCGGCTACCTCGTTGCTGCACGAGCAGTTGAAGATAAGGGTCGCGCCGTTTTTGCACAATCCTGCGCTTGGGGGCTCGGGCCCCCAAAGGTCCTCGCATATCTCCACACCGGCTATGAGCTCCGGTACGTTTACGCACTCAAACAGGAGCTTTCTCCCAAGCCATACCCGCTGACCGCAGAGGGTGACCTCTCTGGGTTCCGGGGCCGGGGCAAAGTACCGGGCCTCATAGAACTCCGAGTAGTTGGGTATGAAGCTCTTGGCCGGGAGCCCCAGGAGTTTTCCTCTATGGAACACCGCCGCCGTATTATACAGCGACCCCTCTACAGCCACGGGCATACCCAAAACGCAGAGTATGTCAAGGTCCCTTGTCTCCTCCAGTATCCGTCCCAGGGCCTTCTCCGCCGCCGAAATAAGCGTCCGGCTCTGGAACAGGTCCCCGCAGGTATAGGCCGTCACCGTGAGCTCCGGCAGGCAGACGGCCCCGCAGCCCTTCTCCGCCGCCGCCTTAATGAGCTCAACTATCCTTTCCGCGTTCACGTCGGCCTCCGCGACCTTCGCCTGGGGCGTTGCCGCCGCGACCCTAAAAAATCCATCCCGCATAAACTGTCTCTCCTCTCAATTTTTCTCTCTGTATTTAACCGCAAAAAGGCCACAGGAAAGACCTGCAGCCTTTGATATTGCATTTTTATTCGCCGGTCTCCCCACCGTCCACCGGGGGCTCCGGGGTGGGCTCCACCACCGGCGGCTCAGTGGGCTCGGGAGTTGGGGCCTGGGTGGGCTCCGGGGTTTCCACCGGGGGCGGCACAGGAGTCGGGCCCTGGGTCGGCTTTGGCTTCGGCGCGGGTGTGGGAGAGGGCGTGGCCGTGGCCTTGGGGTCTGTGCTGCCACTCTCCTTGCTGGTGTCCACCTTGGAGGTGTCCGTACCCGGGCCCACCTTGTACCTCTTTCCCGTAGAGCCATAGTAGGAATCAGGCAGGCTCTCAGTGCGCACGGACTCGCCATTCTTATAATAGGTCCGCCAGGCGCTGGCATAGTACCCGGGGTTGCCGCCGGTCTTGCGCACATACTGGCCCTTCTGCAGGGAGCCGTCCACCTCGAATTCCACCGTGTCCCTGGGGGGCTCATAGCCTGTCTGCTCGGACCCCAGCTGGATATCGTCCCACTCCTCGGGGAACACTCCGTAGAAGTTCACCGTCAGGATAACGCCGTCCATCCAGGAGGCGATGTACACCGGGTTCTTCAGGCTGTTCCTGAACCTGAAATCTATGCTCCCATAGTCTACCGTGGCGTCCAGGCCTATGGGGCAGTAGCTGGAGGGGATGGCGTGGCAGTCCCTTTCCACTATCTCCATACCCGCCATTAAGGCGGCGTTATATATGGTGGTGGAGCCCTGGCAGATGCCGCCGCCGTAGACCTGCACGCTCATGCCGCCCACAAGGCCGCCCGCCGGCAGCCAACCGGCACCCGGGTCGGTGCTGTCGCCGATGGTTCCGTTATAGGAGAACTCCTGGCCCGGCTGCAAAATGGTGCCGTTTACATGGGAGAGAGCCAGGGCCATATTGCTGTTGCCGTTGGAGTTGTTGGTGGATTCGGTGCTGTAGGTGGACAGCAGCTTAAAGTTTTCCTCAAGATACTTCTTTGTAACCTTGGGCTTGCTCTCCACAAACTCGGCCTGGAGGAGTCCGCCGTGCTTCTGGGCCAGCAGCTGGCGCACATTTCTAAGGGTGGCCGTCATGTCCACCCGCTTACCTGGCTGCTCGTCTGTAAATATGAACTTCTGGGCCTCCGTGTCGAACTTCTCAATCGAAGCGTCCTTGCCCTCTACAAAGCAGGCCTTGGCCGCTTCTGTCAGCTTGCGCTCGCCCTCGGCAGAGAGATCGGCCACAAAGGGCAGCTCATATTTCTCCGCCTTACCGCTTTTTAGCATATCCGGCAGAGAAAGCTCCAGCACGTCCTTTATCGCAAAGTCGTCACCCGAAAGAGACACTGTGTCGTCCTGGAAGGTCACGCTAATCTCCAGGCCGTCTATGGCCTCCTTCATGGCTCCCTTGGCTATCTCCAGGGCCTCCTCCTCGGTCTTACCCCCAATATTGACCCCGCCTATCTCCGTGCCCTCTGGGAACACCGATGTATCGCTTATCTCTGGACCCTCTATCTCGCTGCTGGACTCCTCGCCCTTGCCCTTGCAGGCGCCCAGGGTAAGGGCGAGCATCACCGCCGCCGCAAGGGCCCCTATCCTTCTCCACTCCAACCGTCCGTTCTTTTTCGCCATTTTTCTTTATCCTTCCTCCCGCCGCCGCGGGCTGCTTTTAACCTGTTTTTATATTATATACTGCCTTGTCTCAAATGTAAAGCCGATAAACACACGAATTTGGTTTCAATTTTGTTATAATTATTATCCCCCTCCTATTATGATGCCAAACTGCTTACAAATAACTTACGCTTTGTTAAAAAGGCTGGAAACATTTTCTCGCCCATGTTATAATGTACGCAAAGTGTACATTTGGATTTATGCTATATTATCCACAACAAGAACCTATATAAGGAGCCCCGAAATGAAGATAATGCTTCTCACCGCAGCCACCGGCGGCGGACATATCCGCGCGGCCAACGCCATCGAACAGTACATCCGAGAAAACACCCGCTGGGAGGTGGAGAACGTGGACTGCCTAAAGGCAGTTGGCAAGCTGCTGGACAAGACCGTATGCGACAGCTACCTCTTTATGGCGAAGAAGGCCCCAATGCTCTTTGGCCGGCTCTATAAGCGCACCAATAAGGAGAACGTCATCTCCCATCTGGTGCCAAAGCTCAGCGGCCTTTTCAGCAACCTTTTGTATCCCACCATAGAGGGCTCCCGCCCGGACGTGATAATCACCACACACCCCTTCGCCACGGAGATGGTGGCGGCCCTTAAAGCAGACGGCCTTGTGTCCGCGCCCCTTATCTGCATCATCACCGACTATGGAGCGCACCGGGCCTATATCGCCGATGAGGTGGACAGCTATGTGGTGGCCAGCGACGACATGATACCCGAGCTCATGGAGTTCGGCGTACCAAAAAATAAGATACACCCCTTCGGCATCCCGGTCCACGGGGTTTTTTTCGACCGCCAGGACCAGGGTATGCTCCTTCGGCAGCTGGGCCTGGACCCGGAGCTGCCCACCCTTCTGTTCATGGCCGGCAGCTTCGGCGTGTCCAACATCATCAGGCTCTACAGGGACCTTGCCGCGACCGAGGTGAAGATGCAGATAATTGTAATAACCGGCCGGAACCAGAAGCTCTATGAGGCCTTTGAAAAGGAGATAGGAGATAAGTCTCCCCTTCCCACCCGGCTCTTCTATTTCACCGACGAGGTGGAAAAGTATATGCACGCCGCCGACCTCTTAGTGACAAAGCCCGGCGGGCTCACCGTTTCAGAGGCCCTGGCCTGCAACCTGCCCATGGCCGTCTTCGACGCGATACCCGGCCAGGAGGAGGACAACGCCAATTTCCTGAAGACCCACGATATGTGTGTGCGCATTGAGAAGGACGGGAACTTTGCCGGAGAAATTTCCCGGCTTCTACAGGAGAAAAAGCACCTGCAGGCCATGCGTGAAAACTGCGCGGGCTTTGACAAGTCCCAGTCCATCCCCAATATGCTGGAGCTTATCCGCCGCCTGACCCCTGCGGGGGCAAGGTCATGAGCTTCGCCCCGGCGGACTACGCCGCCCTCCTGTCAAAGCTCTCGGAGCTCGGTGACCCCAAGTACAAGGCCTTTAACGAGAGCCTTATCCCCGGCACCTCCACCGCCTATGGCGTGCGGGTCCCGGCTCTCAGAGACATGGCCCGCTCCATTGTCAAGTCCGGCCCGGAGGAGTTCCTCCGGGTAAGCCGTACAGCCTCCTACGAGGAGATAATGCTCCGGGGAATGGTGATAGCGGGGATGAAGCTGCCCCTTTCAGAGCGCCTGCCCCTTATCGAGGGCTTTTTGCCGCTTATTGACAACTGGGCGGTCTGCGACACCTTCTGCTCCTCTTTGAAGCTGCGCTCCACCGCCGAAAAGCAGCTGATGTGGCGGCTTATAGAGCCGCTCTTTTCCGACCCTCGGGAGTTTTACGCCCGCTTTGCCCTGGTGATGTTTCTGGGGCATTTCGTGGAGCCGGACTACATCGGGCCAGGCCTTAACCGTATCGAGGCCCTGACCCAGGAGCAGTATTATGTCCGCATGGCCGCCGCCTGGGCGGTTTCCGTATGCTATGTGAAGTTCCCCGCGGAGACCCTGGCCCTTTTAGAGCGCCAAGTTCTCCCGAAGTTTACCCAGAACAAGTCTATTCAGAAAATCCGTGAGTCGTACCGTGTTTCCAGAGAAGATAAAGATATGTTAGTACAGTATAAGCTCTGATATCAGAGCCGTGCCCGGCATTAAGGTTGTGGGGCTCCTCGCCACGCATACCGCCGCATTTGCGCCGTCCCCCTCTACTGCTCCAAGTATTCCCCCGGCCACCATACCGATAATAAATACCAGCGCCACGGCCCAGGCCAGCCCCAGCAGCTTCACGCCCCAGTGCACCCTGAACCTTGGATATTCCACATTCCTAAAGTTTTCTTTCTGCATATTTTTCCTCCCCCCTCTCAATTCATTAGACGCGCCCTGCCACTGTAAGGTAAGCTCCGCACACAAAAAAAGAGACCGGCACAAGGGCAAGGCATCATAAAGAAGTTAAGGGCAAGGCAGACCGTTGCGGTCTACCTTGCCCTTTTTATACTGCGTAACCCACTATGACACTTTCAAGAAAAGTGTTCGTGGGGAGAGCGATAAACGGTGAATTTATCTCACATACCGATAATACTTAAATCCGTCAGCTTCTCTTATATACTGAAATCCTACTTTTTCAAGAACGTGTTGGCTCCGAGTATTCTTTATAACTGTATCAGCATTTACTGCGACCATTCCCAAAACATTAAAAGCGTACTGCAAAATTAACCGTTCTGCACAGGAGCCATATCCATGCCCTTTTACGTCGTCATTTTGCATATGAATACTTAATGTGCATTCTTTGCTCTTGTAATTGATTTGCTTTAGTTGAATCTCTCCTATTGGTTTGTCATCTTTTATAATTGCAAAAAGGACACGGGAGGAATCCTGCTTGGAGTCAAAATATCTGTTTACTGCGTTCTCATTATATTGGTAAGGCTCAAACAAATCCATGTCCATATATATGTCAGGATCATTCTCCCAACCTTTATATAATTCGTGGCAAAGCTCTCTGGTCATAATACATAGAGATATGTCTTTCATAGGGGCCTCCAAAATAGAATTTGTCGATAGGTCAATTATAAAGCAACACCCACTGAAAATCAACTTCTTTTCAGTGGGTGTTAACTTCCTTACAGGAGTTCGCCCAAAGCCGGTCTCCATATTTTTTATTAACTAATCATCCAAACAGGAAGGGTCTCGGGTTTACTCTGGTGCCATTCTGCCAGACCTCAAAGTGCAGGTGCGGCCCGGTGGAGTCGCCCGTGTTACCCTCATAGCCGATGACTTGTCCCTTGCTGACGTACTCGCCGGTGGACACCGCCGTGGAGCTCATGTGAGCGTAAAGGGTGCTGTAAGTATCGTTATGGTAGATATACACATGATATCCCCAGCCCCAGCCCCATTCGTCCGCCATATGGGACCTGATGACCGTGCCGGACTCCGCCGCCACTATTGCCGTGCCATAGGCCCCGGCAATATCCATGCCGCCGTGGCCCCTGGACCCGCCGAACTCGTCGGAGATATATGTGACTCCCGGAAGGGGCCAGGTGGGGTTGAACCCGGACACGCCGTTGGTGGTGCCGTCCGGCACCCAGCCTACGTTCCCAGTCTCACCGCCGCCGCCTATCTCGCTGTAGCTGCCGTTGGCCGCAGCCTCCTGGCGCCGGCGTTCCTCCTCCTCTTGGCGCTTTTTCTCCTCCTCTATCAGCCGCTGTATCTCCTCGTCCCGCTTCTGTATCTCCTCGGCGTTCTGCTCAAGGGCGTGGTTGGTGTCGTTCTGTTTGCCCTGCAGCTCCTCTATGGCCTTGGCGTTCTCCTCATAGAGCCTGTCCAGCTCACTCTGCTTGCGCTCCATGTCCTTCTTCAGCTCGGCCACCAGCTCCTTCTCAGCCTCGCATTCCTCGCGCTCGTCCTTGGTGGCGTCCATATATTCGCTTATCTTATTGATAAGCTCCTGGTCCCGCACGCTCATGGTGCTGAGCATTTCAGAGCGCATGGTGAAGTCGCTGAGACTCTCGGAGTTCAGCAGCACCTCCAGAGTGCTGACGGTCCCGGCCTTGTAAAGGGCCGACACCCGCTCCTTGAACTGGTCGATGGTGTCCGAAATCTCCTCCTGGGAGGCGTCAAGCTTCATGGTCAGCTCGTTGATGCTGGCGTTCAGCTCCTCGATATCGTTTCTCGCCGTGCGTATCTGGTTTTCCAGCACCTCTATCTGCTTCTCAAGGGTCTCCTGATACTCCTGCTTCTGGGCCTCGTCGGCGCGCAGCTGCTCCAGCCGCGCCTGCAGCTCCTGCCTTTCGGCCTCCAGCTGGGCCTGCTCCGCCTCTACCTCGGCGGTGGTTCTGGCCATGGCCTCCAGGGGCATCGCCATAAGCATAACTACCGCCATCAGCAGACACATAAGCCTTCTTCTGCGCATTATCTTCATAACCGTATCCACCTTCCTAAAAGGGAAATCTTCGTATTAGGGTCTTCGTCTGCTCTATTATAGCCCATCAAAGCCCTTTGTTTTTTCCTTTTAGGAATTAAACCTGTAAACAAATGGTTAACAGCCCATGTTGCGCAAAATATCCGATTTTATGTCAAGACCTTGGGGCCTCCCCCCAGGCGGGAGCATTTAGAGCCTTCTTCGGCTGCTGCGGTAATTCTTTCTGTGGGGCGGCGGAGTATAAAGCCCCGAATGTCTTATCTGCTCCCGCTCGTTACCCACAGGCACCGTCAGCCTTACGCACTCTCTCCTCCCGCCAAGCATTACCGCCATCATAACGCAGAGCACCCCCAGCAGCACGGCTCCCCAGCCGCCGTACCCCACCGCCCTGCAAAGGCTCTCTACCGCGCCCATAGCTGCACCTCCCGTCATTTATGGGGAACACACATAAAATCGCACAAAAAGCACCAGGCCCTGTCAAGCTCCGTTACGTCCCAGGTACCCTTCCGCCCAAAGGCCCTGACCGTCAGGTCCGTCCGGGCCGGGCCGCGCTCTACCCGGGCAATGGGCGCGTCGTCCCCGAAGCTGAGCTTCCGCCCCTCATAGTCCACCATCAGAAGCCCCGTCCCGGTCAGAAACACAAATATGCTCACTCCGAACCCCATCCAGAAGGCTCTCCAGTCACGCTTCATTTCAGCCGCGCCCCCTTCTTTTTATAAAGTAGCGTGGCCGTTTTCCGCAGGATTATTCCAGCCCCAGCAAAGTCTCGGCCAATATTTCCCCCAACAGCCGGCCGGTATATCTCGCTTCTGCCGCGGTGTTCACCTCGGTGCCCACCTCTATGAGCATGGACCCCCTTGTGGCGTTCATATTGTACTTGCTGTTTGAGAAGTTCAAAGGGCGCATAAGCCCAGGATAGAGCTCTTGAGCCTTCTGCTGTACCCTTAAAATAAGCCGCAGGTTCCACTCCCAGTCCGGGAAATCCCCCCACTCCCCGGAGGCGTCGCAGCCGGCCAGCAGCATGGCCTGGGCTGCATTCCTGCCGCCTATCTGGGCCGTGGGTTTATACTTTACTCCCTCCTCGGTGGTCATTGAGTCCCTGTGCAGGTCTATGGTCACCTGTATGCCCGGATATTCGGAGAGGTTCTTCTGTATCACCTCCCAGGACCGGGAGTAGGAGCCGTTATAGGCGAGGTCGTTCACCGTCTTATCGTGGATCACACCTATACCCCTGGCCTGAAGCTCCCGGGCCAGCTCCTCCCCGGCGGCCACCACGCTCATGTCCTGGTTCTGGGTGCGGGTCTCCATGTCCGTATAGTAGAAGCCCGGGGCGCTCTCCGAATAGGCCTCGCTGGTGTGGGTATGGTATATGAGCACCTCCACGCTGCCGTCCCCCTTTATGTGCACGTCCGGGCTCTCTGAGAGTTCTGCCAGCAGGTCCGTGCCGGACTCTGTGCTGTCCCGCACGAAGAAGTTTGCTATGGGCGTGCCCCCGTCCAAGAGTATCTCCTCCACCGGCCCGCTGCTCCTGTCCGGGTCCGGGGTGGCGGTGAAGCCCGGCAGCAGGTCGCTGTGGAAGGGCACTACCCCGTCGTCGGGCAGCGTTCCGTCGCTGTGTATCTCCCGCTCCACCGCACTGCTGTACTCCGGCTGGGAGACGCCCTCCTCCGGGACCTCCGAGGGTTCCCTCTCCACCCCCATGCCCGCAGCAAGCAGAAGGGCCTCGCCGCCCTTCTGGGTCAGCCACTCACCCAGGCTGTCCGCCGCGCACCACGCGCACACACAGACGCTGATTAGTATGGCCAGCTTCTTAATAAATCCTGTCAGTTTCTGCAAAACGTTACCCTCTTTCTTTAGTATCGTTCTTTATTTGTTTACAATTTTCCCCTTGCGCGGGGCGGATAACTTTAGTATAATAAAAACTAAGTTTCACTTTATTCACCGACAAACCTCATAAAAGAAAGGAGATTTGCCAATGTCCATCTATTCCGAGATAAGGCCGGAGATAAAGTCCCTGGCAAAGAGCTGTATAGACAACAGCCGCATCGACCCGGAGCTGTACACCCGCTACGACGTAAAGCGCGGCCTTCGCGATCTTAACGGCAAGGGCGTGCTCACGGGCCTGACAAATATTTCAGAGATAGTTTCCTCAAAAACCGTGGACGGGAGGTCCGTCCCCTGCGAGGGCAAGCTGTACTTTAGGGGCTACGACGTGGAGGAGCTTATCCGCCGCCAGCCCAAGGAGGACAACTTCGGCTATGAACGCATAGCGTACCTGCTGCTCTTCGGGGACTATCCCGACGGTTCCCAACTAGCGGAGTTCTGCGAGCTCCTCTCCTTCTACCGCACCCTGCCCACCAGTTTTGTCCGGGACATTATCATGAAGGCTCCCAGCGGCGACATGATGAACACTTTGGCAAGGAGCGTGCTCACTCTATATTCATATGACGAGGACGCCGAGGATATTTCTATTCCCAATGTCCTTAGGCAGTGTTTGCAGCTTATCGCACTGTTCCCCCTCTTGTCCGTCTACGGCTATCAGGCCTATAGGCACTATCATGACGGCCAGAGCCTGTTTATCCACCAGCCCGACCCAAAGCTTTCCACGGCTGAAAATATCCTGCGAATACTGCGCCCAGACTGCAAATACACGGCTCTGGAGGCGAAGGTCCTGGACATAGCCCTGATACTTCACGCCGACCACGGCGGCGGCAACAATTCCACCTTTACCACCCACGTGGTGACCTCCTCCGGCACGGACACCTACTCGGCCATCGCGGCGGCCCTGGGCTCATTGAAGGGCCCGAAGCACGGAGGCGCGAACATAAAGGTGGTGCAGATGTTCGAGGACATCAAGGCCCACGTGAAGGACTGGGAGGACGACGAGGAGATAAGCGCCTATCTTTTGAAGCTTCTGCACAGGGAGGCCTTTGACAGGTCCGGCCTTATCTATGGCATGGGCCACGCGGTATATTCCATCTCTGACCCCCGCGCCAAGACCATGGCGAGCTTCGTGGAGGGGCTCTCAAGAGAGAAGGGGCGCACAGCTGAATACAAGCTTTACGAGAACGTGGAGCGCCTGGCCGTAAAGGCTATCACGAAGGACCGCAAGATATATAAGGGCGTCTCGGCAAACGTGGACTTCTACAGCGGCTTTATCTACAGTATGCTGGATCTGCCCATGGAGCTGTACACCCCCATCTTCGCCATCTCAAGGATAGCCGGCTGGAGCGCCCACCGTATTGAGGAGCTTGTAGGCAGCGGTAAGATTATCCGGCCCTCCTATAAAGCTGTACAGGAGCACAGGGAGTTTGAGTAAGGACAGCAGCTTCCGGCAGAGGAGCTGACTTCACAAAAGGATTAACTGCAGGGCAGGCTTTGGGGCTTGCCCTGCTCTCTTTCTGTTAGGAATTACACTTCGCAATATTGTTTGGAAAAGCACTTGCAATTTGTTGTGATATGTAGTATACTGTATAAGCGATATTTTATGGGGTTCTTCTAGCCTGTGTAATGTTCTTGACTATATTAGTCAAATGCCACGCCGGAATGATGGAATTGGCAGACGTGCTGGACTCAAAATCCAGTGGTAGCGATACCGTGCGGGTTCGACCCCCGCTTCCGGCACCATCTAAAGGACGGTTATTCTGATACGAGAGGTATTGGGATAGGCGTCCTTGATTTTTGCCAAAAGCCGCCGTCCTTTTTATCTCCATAGGGAGCAAGGCGGTAACGCCGTCAGCTGCGTCTGAGAAAGCATATTATAAACGAGGAGGCCTCCTGGGCCATACATAGGCACGCAGACAGATTGGCGCACCACCTTCCGCTCCGGGGCATAAAATGGGGCGAAGGAGGTGAACGCTTGTGCCTATTCGCGTGTTTATAGACCAGGGCCATAACCCGCAGGGGGTGAACGCCGGGGCCGAGGGCAACGGTCTTCGGGAGCAGGACGTGACCTATGTTGTCGGAAGGGCTCTGGCGGATATGCTGAGGGAGGACCCGAGATTCGCCGTAAGGCTTTCACGAAACACTCCAACGGAGAGCCTTGGCACCAGCAACGCTACCAGTTTGGCCGCCCGGGTGCAGAGGGCCAATTCCTGGCCCGCCAATTACTTTGTGAGCATACACTGCAACTCAAACCCAAACCCGGCCATAAACGGCTCCGAGGTGTACGTATACCAGGAGGCCACCCAGGCCTTCTGGCTGGGTCAGCACATTATCCAGGGCCTTGTGCAGGAGGCGGGCACCAGGGACAATGGTGTGCGGGTGAACTCCTCGCTGTATGTGCTGAGAAGGACCAGTATGCCCGCGGTGCTGGTGGAGCTGGGGTATCTCTCCAACCCCGGGGACGCCATGAAGCTGCGGGAGGACCCCAGGTCCTTTGCAAGGGGCATATATGTGGGGATGCTCAGCTATTTCGGGTTCGCGTAGATTTCAAAGATAAAAGCATATCCCCCCATCGCCGGAGGGATATGCTTTTTATTGGGAGTGACGAAAACTTATTGTCTCTTTAATGGACCATGGGGGAAAGCACCCAGAACATGGCCTGCTCCTTGGTATTGGTGACCTGGAAAACGTCGGCTTTCTCCTGCATGAAGCGCTCGTAGCTCTCGTTCTGGCGGCGGGCAATGGACTCGTGGAGGCTCTCGATCATGGTCTTCTTCTTGTATTTCATGGTTATCTCTCCTTTAAGTTTACAGATGATTTATAAATATTTTCTGAAATGCGCGTAAATATTTTGTAAATTCTTACCGGCCCAGCAGGCACTGGCTCCAGAACATTGCCTGCTCCTTCTGGCCGGTTACCTGGAAAACGTCGGCCCTCTCCTGCATGAAGAGCTCAAAGCTCTCGTTCTGGCGGCGTGTGCGGTTCAGGGTGTTCATGATGGTTTTGATGGTGTTTTTCATAATAAAGCTCTCCTCTCAGTATTTATAAATCGTTTTGATTTGCTTTCTTGTCTCTCCCGACCTTGTGACTATATTATAAACCTGGTTTATAAATTTGTCAAGGGGTTTTATAAAGATTTTTTAAAAATTTTTGAAAATTTATAAATGCGCAAAATGTCCGGCCGGGACTTGACTTTGCCCTTAAGGCGTGGTATACTGTATCAAAATATCCTCAAAAACTGTGACGGGAGGAAATCGGCGTTTCCAGCTTTCAGAGAGCCTGCGGACGGTGCGAGCAGGCGGCAGGCCGCCGCGTATACTGTTCCCTGAGTTGCCGCGCCCAACGCCCCTATGGGGTCAGTAAGCGCCGCCGTGTGGCGTCGTTATCCGCAGCGTTATTACGCTTGGCCTTTTGTCAGAGGCTCTGAGCGATGGGCGCTTTTGCCCGTCGGAATCCTGGGTGGTACCGCGAAGCTTTTCGCCCCGGGCGCTTTACAAAAAGCGTCCGGGGCTTTTGATTTCCCCCGGCGAACTGACACAGATATACATTATAATAATATAGAAAGAAGGAATTTGAAATGAACCTCGGCTACCGCAAGTACAGGCCCTTTGAACCCCTCTCCTTCCCGGAGCGCACCTGGCCCGACAAGGCCATCACCAAGGCCCCCGCGTGGTGCAGCGTTGACCTGCGCGACGGCAACCAGGCCCTTATCAATCCCATGAACCTGGAGCAGAAGCTGGAATTCTTCCAGCTGCTGTGCGACATCGGTTTCAAGGAAATAGAGGTGGGGTTCCCCTCGGCCTCGGAGACCGAGTATGAGATACTCAGAGCCCTTATCGACCAGGACCTGATACCCGAGGACGTGACCATCCAGGTGCTGGTCCAGGCCAGAGAGCACCTTATCCGCAAGACCTTCGAGGCCATTGACGGCGCGAAGAACGTGATAGTGCACTTTTATAACTCCACGTCTACCTTACAGCGCCGGGTGGTGTTCAACACGGATATGCAGGGGGTCATAGACATTGCCGTAAACGGCGCCAGGCTTATCCGAAAGCTCACCGAGGAGATAACCGCGAATTCCGACATTAACATCAGATATGAATACTCCCCGGAGAGCTTCTCCGGCACGGAGATGGACAATGCCGTGCTCATCTGCGACAGGGTCCTGGAGGAGCTGGGGGCCACGCCGGAGAACAGGGTCATTATAAACCTGCCCAACACCGTGGAGATGTGCACCCCCAATACCTACGCCGACCAGATAGAATACTGCTGCAGGAACATGAAGCACCGGGACAGCGCCATCATAAGCCTGCACCCCCACAATGACCGTGGCACCGCCACCGCCGCCACGGAGCTGGGCATAATGGCCGGGGCCGAGCGGGTGGAGGGCACCATCTTCGGCAACGGCGAGCGCACGGGCAACTCTGATATTATGAACCTTGCCATGAATATGTATTCACAGGGTGTGGACCCGAAGCTGGATTTCAGCCATATGAACCATATTAAAGAGGTATACGAGCGCTGCACTGAGCTGAAGGTACACCCCAGGCACCCCTACGCGGGCAAGCTGGTGTTCACGGCCTTCAGCGGCTCCCACCAGGACGCGATAAACAAGGGCGTGAACGCCATGCAGAAGGAGAATAACCCCTACTGGGAGGTGCCGTACCTGCCCATAGACCCGGCAGATTTAGGGCGGCAGTATGAGCCCATCGTGCGCATAAACAGCCAGTCCGGCAAGGGCGGCGCGGCCTTTGTGATGCACCAGAGCTTCGGCTATGTGCTCCCGAAGGCCATGCACCCGGAGTTCGGGAGGCTTGTTAAAAAGGACTGCGACGAGAAGGGCAGGGAGATAAGCGCCCAGGAGGTGTTCGATATCTTCAATAGGGAGTACCTGGACGTGCACGAGCCCTATGACCTTATAAGCTATAAGATATTCGAGGAGAACGGCGGTGACGGCAAGGTTATCGTGGACTTTGAGGGCACCATCCGCCACGACCACGTTACCAAGGACATTTCCGGCAAGGGCAACGGGCCCATAGACGCCTTCTTCAACGCCATTAAGGCCGTGGGCCTTGAGCATTATGAGTTCGTAAGCTACAGCGAGCACGCCATATCAAGCGGCGCGGACTCCAAGGCTGTGTCCTACATCGAGCTTAAGCACGGGGACGAGCGGCTCTTTGGCGTGGGGGTGGACAGCAATATCAGCATAGCGTCCATAAAGGGCATAATCTGTGCCATAAACCGCAACCTGCGGGTATAAATAAAACTTTGCTTTGGGGATGATTCCAGTGGACAAGCAACTGACGATCTGGATAGTTATCGGCGTATACGCCATCTTCATGCTGACGGTGGGCATACTCTACTCTCGCAAGGGCACGGACATGGCCTCCTTCACCGTGGGAGGCCGCAGCGCCGGGGCGTGGATATCCGCGCTCTCCTACGGCACGGCCTACTTCTCGGCGGTGATGTTCATCGGCTACTCGGGGGGCTCCGGCTGGAGCTATGGCCTTTGGAGCGTGCTGGTGGGCATTGGCAACGCGTTGTTCGGCTCGCTGTTGGCGTGGCTGGTCCTGGCGGACCGCACCAGGGAGTACACCAGGAAGCACGACATCAAGTCCATGCCCCAGCTCTTTGAAAAGCGCTTCGGAAGCTCTAAAATGCGGCTGTTCGCCTGCGTGGTGATCTTCGTGTTCCTTATCCCATATTCCGCTTCGGTATATAAGGGGCTGACCAGCGTCTGCTCGGTGATACTGGGAATAGATGAACAGGTCTGCATGATAATTATCGCCATCGCTTCTGCGCTTCTGCTGGTGCTGGGCGGGTATATAGCTACCCTTAAAGCCGACTTTGTCCAGGGCTTTGTGATGATGATCGGGGTAACGGCACTGATAGTGCTGGTGGTCCTGTCCCCACAGGTGGGCGGCCTTGGCACGGGGCTCTCCAACATGACGGAGTACATGAGGTCCCACGAGATGCTGCCACTTACGGGCAAGCCCGCCGTGGCCCTTATCTCCACCCTTCTGATGACCAGCTTCGGCACCTGGGGGCTCCCTCAAATGGTACATAAATATTACGGCATTAAGGACAGGCAGGAGGTAAAGCGAGGCACCATAATCTCCACGGTCTTTGCCCTGCTGGTGGCCGGTGGCGGGTACTTCATCGGGTCGCTCTCACACCTATTCTTTGGCGAAACCATGCCCGAGGGCGGCAAGGATTTCCTGGTGCCGCTGATGCTGGACCAGGCGGGCCTGCCGGACCTTTTGGTGGGCGTGATACTGGTGCTGCTTATTTCGGCTTCGGTGTCCACCCTCTCAAGCATAACCCTTACGGCCTGCTCCACCGTGTCCATGGACCTGGTGAAGCCCACCATAGCCAAGAAGATGAACGACAAGGACCTGGCGGCCCTGACGCGCATACTCTGCCTGGTGTTCGTGGTGATGAGCTACTTTATCGCCAACTACCCCACGCCCATCCTTGAGATGATGTCCTATTCCTGGGGCATAATCTCCGGCTCCTTCCTGGCGCCGTACCTGCTGTCCCTCTACTGGAGGGGAATAAACCGGGCCGGGGCCTGGGCGGGTATGCTGGGCGGCTTCCTGACTGCTTTCCTGCCCGCGGCCATCTCCGGGTTCACCACGCCGGACGGCCCGCTGTACGCGTGCCTTGCCATGGCGGTATCCTTTGTGCTGTGCTTTGGGGTGAGCAAGGCAGCGGGGAGAAAGGGCGCTGAAGCCTGAGCGGAGTTCGGAAAAGATAGCGGGTTGACAGAAGGCAGAAGTCCTCTGAAACAAATTGTTTCAGAGGGCTTTCTTTGATAAAAATATAAAAATATTAAAAAACCTCTTGTGTTTTTGTCCAAAATATGGGATTATATATAGGAGAGGGGTGTTTGCAGATGGCAAAAGCCAATAAATTCAAATTTACCAAGCCCGAAAAGAGCTGGATAATGTACGACTGGGCCAACTCTGTGTACGCCACAAACATACTGGCCGTTATATTCCCCATCTACTTCGGGTCGGTCTGCCAGGCGGCGGGGGCCGACAACCTGGTGCTGTGGAGCTATGGCACGTCCATATCCACCTTTGTGGTGGCTATTTTGGCCCCGGTGCTGGGGGCTCTTGCGGACCATAAGGGGCATAAAAAGAAGCTGTTCACGGCGTTTCTGGTCATTGGGGTGCTGTTTACCCTTACCAGCGCGCTTTTCGACGAGTACCGTATGCTCCTGGTGGGTTATGTGCTCTCCCATATCGGCTTTTCGGGCTCCTGCCTTTTCTATGACTCGTTCCTGACGGACGTGACCACAAACGAGCGCATGGACCGTGTGTCCTCCTGGGGCTATGCCATGGGCTATATCGGCGGCAGTACCATACCCTTCCTTATCAGCATTGTGATACTATTTGTGATGGGCATGGACAATATGCTGGCCTTCAAGCTGGTGATAGCGCTCACAAGCGTGTGGTGGGCGGCGTTCAGCATACCCTTTATGAAGAACGTGCATCAGGTGCACTATATCGAGCCCCAGAGGAATCTGGTGCGCTCCACGTTTCAGAACCTCGCGAGGACGGCAAAGGACATTTTCAGGCAAAAGCATATCTTTCTATTTATCCTGGCCTACTTCTTCTACATCGACGGCGTGGGCACCATCATTTCCGTGTCCACCTCCTATGGCTCGAAGCTGGGGCTGGACAATATCAGCATGATACTGGCTTTGCTCATGACCCAGATAGTGGCCGTGCCCTTCTCCATCATGTTCGGCAGGCTTGCGGAGAAAATCGGGGCCCTTAAGGCCCTGTGCGGGGCGGTGGGGATATACTTCTTCATCTGCCTTGTGGGCTTCTATATGGGCTTTAACATCGAGAACCACCCCGGGGACCAGGGGGCGCTGACCCTGTCGCTGGTGCTGTTCTGGTGCATGGCGTTCCTGGTGGGCACGGTGCAGGGGGGCATACAGGCCATTTCCCGGTCCCACTTCGGCAAGCTGATACCGGCCGAGCGCTCCAACGAATACTTTGGCTTCTTCGATATCTTCGGCAAGTTCGCCGCAGTCATAGGCCCGCTGCTGGTGGCGATGTTTACTCAACTGACCGGGCGGGATTCCATCGGGGTCATCAGCCTTGCGATACTGTTCCTGGTGGGGCTTGTGCTGCTGCTTCTGGGGCAGAGGAGGGGTGAAGTCCAATAAATCAAGCATAATCAAGAGAGGTGCATTGACATGAATACCTATCCTAACGGCGGGCCGGACCGGCAACCGGTTCAGGCACAGCCGCCCCAGTTTCAGCCGTATCAGCCGGGCACGCCGCCCCGTCCCATGCTGCCGCCCCCGCAATATCCCAGGCCCCAGAGGTCCTTCTGCTGGAGGGATGTCTTCACAGTGCTGGGGTTCGTGTCCTCGGTGGTGGGGTACTTTTTCGCAAGCGTCCTGCTGCTGCCCCTGGGGTTTATCGCGTCCATAGTGGGCTTTAGGAGCGACCGCAACCGGGGGCTTGCTGTGGCGGGGATAGTGATATCGGCCATCGGAGTGCTGATGAAGGTGATGCTTATACTGAGCGAGGCGGCGCTTTTGCCCGACTGGTTCACCAACGGCATCTGGTAAAAGGGCCGGATTTGTGAAAAAATTTTTCAAATTTTAGAGTTTTTATGCTTACATTCCGTCCAAAAATGTGGTATACTATTATTATATAAAATAATAGCAGACCATATTAAGAGGGGGAAAGAGCATGTATCAGGTGGGAGAGCTGGTTTCTTATGGCAGCACAGGCGTGTGCAGGGTGAGTGAAATAATCAATCAGACCTGCCCGGACGGGGAGGAGCGGCTGTACTATGTCATGCAGCCGCTGTATAAGGCCTGCGTGATCTCTGTGCCGGTGGACTCTGACAAGGTGTTTATCCGGCCCATCATCACAAGGGACGAGGCCGACCGGCTGATAGGGCTTATCCCCACCATGGACTGCCCGGCCTTTCACAGCCGGGTGAGCCGGGAGCTTAACGAGCACTATACGACGCTGCTGAAGAGCTATAGCTGCCAAAACTGGATGGAGATGACCATCTCCATCCATACAAAGAAGCAGTGGCTGTTAAGCCGGAAAAGAAAGTTCGGCAGCGTGGACGAGAGGTATCTCAAACAGGCAGAGGAGCTGCTGTTCGGGGAGCTGGCGGCGGCGCTGGATATACCCAAGGAGGAGGTCCGGGAGTATATCGGGGCGAAGCTGGAGAGCTTGAAGGCGAGCTGAACATGATTTACGGGAGGAATTGAGTAATGCTTCAACAGGTAATGACCGAGCCTGGAAAGATAGAGTTCCGGGAAATCCCCGTGCCCGAAGCAGGCCCGGGCCAGGTACTGGTAAGGATAATGGAGATAGGAGTCTGCGGCTCCGATATACACGTCTACCACGGGGAGCACCCCTTCACAAGCTACCCTGTCACCCAGGGCCACGAGGTGTCCGGGGTGATAGAGAAGCTTGGAAAAGGAGTAGAGGGCCTAAAGGTGGGCCAGAAGGTGACAATACAGCCCCAGGTAGTCTGCGGGGAGTGCTGGCCGTGCAGAAACGGCAAGTATAACCTCTGTGAGAGCTTAAAGGTCATGGGCTTTCAGACCACGGGGGTAGCTTCGGAATATTTTGCCGTGGACGCGGAGAAGGTGACTCCCCTGCCGGAGGAGATGAGCCTTGAGGAGGGCGCGATGATAG
Source organism: Acutalibacter muris (assembly GCF_002201475.1). Classification (NCBI taxonomy): domain Bacteria; kingdom Bacillati; phylum Bacillota; class Clostridia; order Eubacteriales; family Acutalibacteraceae; genus Acutalibacter; species Acutalibacter muris. The sequence goes on from NZ_CP021422.1 coordinate 319,013, forward strand.
AGCCCTTGGCGGTGGCGGTGCACGCAGTGCGCCGGGCCGGGGACGTTAGGGGCCGTGACATATGCGTGCTGGGGGCCGGACCCATAGGCATACTGGTGGCCCAGGCGGCCAAGGGCATGGGGGCCGGCCGGGTGATGGTGACGGACGTGAGCAATCTACGGCTGGAGAAGGCGAAGGAGTGCGGCGCGGACGCGGTGGTGAACACCAGAGAGCGGGACTTCGGAGAGGCCTTTGCGGAGTTCTTCGGGCCGGATAAGGCGGACGTTATCTATGACTGCGCCGGGAACGACGTTACCATGGGCCAGGCCATAAAGTACGCCAGAAAGGGCAGCACTATAATCCTGGTGGCGGTCTTTGCCAAGATTGCGAACATTGACCTTGCGGTTTTAAACGACCATGAGCTGGACCTTAATACCTCTATGATGTACAGAAGCGAGGACTATGAGAAGGCCATAGAGCTTGTGCAGGAGGGGAAGGTGCGGCTTATGCCGCTGTTGTCGAAGCGGTTCCCCTTCAAGGAATATCTGGAAGCATATAAGTACATAGACGGGAACAGGGAGTCCACCATGAAGGTGCTCATAGACGTGCAGAGATGATAAGGGATATTAACAACCGGGACGCGGCGTTCCAGAAATTGCAGGTGCTGAAAACCAACAGAAACAAGCGGCACAGATACGGCCAGTTTTTGGTGGAGGGCGTGCGGAACATCAACCAGGCCGCGGCCAACGGCTGGGAGATAGCGTCCTTTGTGTACCCCCGGGACCGGGAGCTTTCGGATTGGGCCAAGGGTATGCTGAGAGACGTGAGAACACAGGAGAACCTACGGCTGGGTCCTGGGCTGATGGAGGAGCTCAGCGGCAAGGAGGACACCTCTGAGCTGATGGCTGTGGTGAATATGCGCAGCGGCGGGGCCGGGGAGTTCAGGCTGCCGGAGAATCCGCTGCTGGTGCTGTTCGACAGGCCCTCCAACAGAGGAAACTTGGGGACGCTGCTGCGCTCCTGCGACGGATTGGGGGCCGACGGGCTGATACTTACCGGGCACGGGGTGGACCTCTATGACCCGGAGGTGGTGACGGCCAGTATGGGGTCGTTCTTCCGGGTACAGGCGGCGCAGATGGAGCTCAGGGACGTGACAGCCTATATTGAGGAGCTGCGGGAGAGATATCCGGGGTTTCGGACGGTGGGGACCACGGCCCATAGGCAGAGGGCGGTCTGGGGGGAGGACCTCTCTGGGCCTGTGCTGCTTATGCTGGGGAACGAGACGGAGGGGCTCAGTTATGGGTTCAAGCAGAGCTGCGATGTATTGTGTACGATACCCATGGCGGAGGAGGGGTCCGCCAGTTCGTTTAACGTAGCGTGCGCGGGGACTGTGCTGATGTATGAGGCGGTGCGGCAGCGCGCGGAGCGCGGGTAAAAGTTTCGTCAACCTTTTCAAAGGTTGCGGGGTTTGGGGGCAGTTGACATTCGCTGCGCGAAGTCGCCCCAAGGTCTAAAAGCGGGCAGGGATATGCCCGCTTAATATTTGTCTTTGTCTTCTGTTGCCTTGCGGAACGCTTCGCGCATATTCCCGCCGCCCTTTGGCAGGAGCGCCTGGCGCGCCAGAATATCCCTTATCTCCCCATTGGCCTGCTCCACCTCCAGGCGAAGCTCCTGGGCCGACATACGCAGAGCGCCGTGACCAAGGATAATAAGCTGCTCGGCAAAGTCCGCGCTGGCCACAAGCACCCGGCGGTGCACTTTTGTGAGCTGATAGCTGGCCTTCTCAATGTAGGCGTCGGCGGTCTCGGCCTCTTTGGTGTAGACAATATGGATATTGTGATACTTGGTGACGGACCCCGCGCCGCCGGGGACTTTATATGCGTCGAAAACCAGGATTATCCTGTTCTGGCGGAAACCTTGATAGTTGCAGAGGATATCTGCCAGGGCCGTGCGGGCGGCGGACAGGTCCAGCTTTGATAGAGCGTTCAGCTCCTCCCAGGCGAAGATCATGTTATAGCCGTCCACCAGCAGATACTCCGGCCCCTGGGGCGGAAGTTCTATGGGGCGGCGGGGAGACTTGGGGTCATTAGGGGAGGACGCGGGCCGCTTTGGCCGGGGGGCGGGCTCAAAGGCCCGGGGCTTTATAGGGCCGTAGGTGCGCTCGAAGATGGCAAGCAGCTCCTTGTCCGCTTCAAGGGGCGCAAGGGGGCGGGAGCCCCGGGGAGAGGAATTATCAGGCTCCCCGGGGGCTGGGACAAAAGGGACGCCGTCCGCGCCAAGCTTTAGGGCGGGCAGGTGCATATAACTCTCCACCTCATTCCAGGGGACAAGAAAGCTGGCTCCATGTCCGCAGAATACCGAGCCCGGCGGATCCTCCAGATCCTTCTCGGGGTCGTAACCGATGGATTTTATTACGGATTCCTGGTCCGGGCAGGGTTTATAGCCAGACAGAGTACAGGACACCCGGCCCCGGCCCTTGGTATAGGCGGCGACCTCTGCGGCGTAGTCGCCGAAGGCAGCCACTGGGACGCTGGCCTCTATGACGGTCTCCTCGCCTACGGTCTGGGGCTGCCCGGCCCCGCCGCCCATGCGCTGAATATCCGTTAGAACCCGGCCTAAGCTCTCGGCGGGCACCTCCAGGCGCAGGGAGTACCAGGGCTCCAGGAGCACGGAGCGGGCCTTCATCAGTCCCTGGCGCACGGCCCGATAGGTGGCCTGGCGGAAGTCGCCGCCCTCGGTGTGCTTGAGATGGGCCCGGCCCGCCACAAGGGTGATGCGCACGTCCGTCAGGGCCGAGCCGGTGAGCACCCCCCGGTAGACCTTCTCCGCCAGGTGGGTGAGCACCAGCCGCTGCCAGTTCCCGGCGAAGTCGTCCTCGGAGCAGGCCGCAGCCAGCTCCACTCCGCTGCCAAGAGGGAGGGGCTCTAGGAGCAGGTGCACCTCGGCGTAGTGGCGCAGGGGCTCGAAGTGGCCGACTCCCTCCACCGGGGCGGCGATGGTCTCCTTGTAGACCACGCTGCCCTGGCTGAATTCTACCTCCAGGCCGAAGCGGTCAAGAATCACCCGCTTTAGTATCTCGGCCTGAATCCTGCCCATGAGGCGCACGGTTATCTGTCCCAGGGCTTCGTTCCACTCCAGGTGCAGCTGGGGGTCCTCCTCCGAGAGCTCCCGGAGCTTTGGCAGCACGGAATTTGCGGGGACCCCCTCGGGCAGCAGCATACGGTAGGCTATGGCGGGTTCCAGGGCCGGAGGAGGGCTGGACTTCTCGGCCCCAAGGGCCTGGCCGGGGAAGGTGGAGCTAAGGCCGGTAATCGCGCATATGGTCCCGGCCTTTACGGAGCTCTGGGGGGTGAATTTTGCTCCGGAGTAGACGCGTATTTCGTTGACCTTCTCCCCGCCGCCGGGGAGGTCTATGGTTTCCTTTACGCCGAGACTGCCGCCGGTTATCTTTACGTGGGTAAGGCGGGCGCCCCGGTCGTCCCGGGTTATCTTGTAGACCCGGGCGGCAAAGTTTCCGCCCCACTGGGGACGGGGGGCAAGTCTTGTAAGGCCGTCCAGGAGCCGGTCCACCCCCCGGAGCTTTAGGGCGCTGCCGAAGAAGCAGGGGAAGCATTTGCGCTCTGATATAAGGCGGCGGAGGGTGGGCTCGTCTATAGAGCCTGTTTCCAGGTACTCGGAGAGGGCGGCTTCGTCCCCAAGGGCTGCGGTCTCGAAGAAGCTGTCCTCGCCATATGCGTCCATGTTCAGAAGGTTCGGGGAGAGGGTATGCTTCAGTTTTTCAAGGAGGGCGGCCTGGTCCACGGGCTGGTCCATCTTGTTGAGGAACAGGAACACCGGCACCTTGTGGCGCTCTAAAAGCCGCCAGAGGGTGAGAGTGTGGCCCTGGGGGCCGTCGGGGCCGGAGACCACCAGAAGGGCGCAGTCCAGGACCTGGAGGGTGCGCTCTGCCTCGGCGGCAAAGTCCACGTGGCCGGGGGTGTCCAGCAGTGTGAGCTCCACGTCTGGAAGAGGAAGGACGGCCTGCTTTAAGAAGATGGTGATGCCCCGCGCGCGCTCGAGACTGTCGTGGTCCAAAAAGGCGTCGGCGTGATCCACGCGGCCCAGGGTTCGCAGGGCGCCGCCCCGGTATAGGAGGGCTTCGGATAGGGTGGTTTTACCGGCGTCCACGTGAGCAAGGAGGCCGACGGTGAGCTTGCGCATGGGCGGAGCTCCTTTCTGGGGTTATTTTATATCGTACACACTGCGTGCCCGAAGCTCCTCCGGCTTGCCACGCAGTATTTTAACCCGGTACTCTCCCGGGAGCATATCAAAATAGTTATCGCTTAGAACCAGATTTTCTTTTGCATTGCGTATCTCCACGCCCTGGGCGTAGGCCTTAGAGGTGACTATGATCTCCTCGCCGTCAAGACGGCAGTCAAGCTGGGGGTCATGGAATTCATAGTATTTGGGCGGGACAAACAGCGCCGTGCCGAAGCTTATGGGCGCGCTCTTTTCATAGAGAGTATAGGTCACAAGGTCGCTGAATATATCCGCCTCAGGCAGAAGCACCTCATCAAGCCAGGCGCTCTCCAGGGGCGGTACGGTGAGGGAGATGGTCTCCTCGCGCTTTACACGGCCGGAGTTATCGCGAAGGGCCCACTTTATGAGCACGGTATGGGGGGCGAGGGTATCGTTGGTGACGCAAAGGCCCAGGGCCTTATCCTGGCCGGAGAGCTCCCCACAGGAGAGTAGAAGCGGCGCAAAGAAGCGCTTTGCAAAGTAGTGCAGGGCCTTCCACCGGCCGGTATAGTCGATGGAGGAGCAGGAGACCTGGGGGCGGCAGTCGTCCAGCTGCCGGTAGAGGGCCCCCATGCAGCGGCCCCTGTGCCGCCGGTAACGCTGGGCGGCGGCGCGGAGTATCTCCGCCTGAGAGAGCTGGGAGGCGTAAAGGAGCGTATCAAAGGAGGTGGGGCAGAGGTAGTACCGCTGGATATTCGCCATGATATGGGCCGTATCGCGGGGGGTATCTGAGTGCTCCTCCATGGACCGGGAGAACAGGTTGCGCTCCTTTGGAGGGGTGAAGCTCTCCACTGTGGGCAGGCAGGGGCAGGAGGGCGTCCCGAAGTCCGAGACATAACGCCCGGGGCCTTTCTGGTCGGAGCATTTGGAGTGGACGTCGCCGCTGTCAGGGCTGTCCGGCCGGTCGAAGCCTCCGCCGGAGGAGGGGCTTGAGGGCCAATAAAACGCATCGGGGTCGCATCTTTTAAGCTCCTTGGGGATGATGTACTCAAAGAGGCGGATATAGTCGGCCCTCTGCCTGGGGGTAAGTTTGGGGGCGGAGAGCTCCAGCCCTTCATTGCCGCACCAGAGGGCGATGCACGGATGGTGCCTGAGGCGGGTGACGCTGTTACGGACCTGGGCCTTTATATTCTCCGCAAGCTCCTGGGTCAGGTCATAGGCCGGGCTTGAAAACATAAAGTCCTGCCAGACCATAAGGCCCAGCTCGTCGCATATATCGTAGAAGAAGCCGTGGGGGCAGACCCCGCCCCGGACCCTTATGCAGTTGAAGTTTGCCGCCGCCGCGTCCTCAAGGAGCCGCCGAGTGCGCTCGGGGGTGCTATCCTCCCGGGGAGTATAGCCTGCGCCCATGGCAAATATCTTCACGCCGTTTATCATGTGGGCAAAGCTCTCGCCATATCCGTCTGTCTCTATGGACATTGAAGCTGTGCGCAGGCCTATCTTTTGCTCCCAGAAATCGGCCACTTGGCCATCAAGCCTTGCCTCTACCCGGACGGTGTAGAGGGACTGCTCCCCATACCCCCGGGGCCACCAGAGCTGGGGGCCCTCTATGGCCAGGTGGGCGGGGAAGGAGGGGAGCTCTGTCACACGACCACGGGGGTCGGTGACAAATACGGTGAATTCCGTATCCCCCGCTGTGCAAAAGTCCCCCATAATGTCCAGCATGACCGCGCCGTTCATGTGTGTCTGGCTGACGAACACGTCCATTATTATATTATGCGCTGCCTGTTTCATCATACGGTTTTCCACTCCCCATACTGAGCCAGGTAGAGTAGAGGAACATCTCGCCTATGGGAAGCCCGGAGACCTCCTCCATGGCGCGGGCGTACAGCCTTATCTGCACCATATACCGCCGCCAGAGCTCCTCTATATCCTCTACCCGGTCTGTTTTAAAGTCGATAATATTCAGTCTGCCCTCCTCCAGGAACGTACAGTCCACAGAGCCCTGGAGCACCACGGGCTCCTCCGGGGCGGGAGTCCCCGGCTGGGCCAGGCCGGCGGGTATCACGGCGGTAAAGCGCCGCTCCTTTATGACCTGGGGCGAGGCCAGCACCCTTTGGCCCAGCGGGCTTCTAAAGAACGCCCGCACCCGTTTTACCTCTACCGCCCCCGCCTGCTCGGGGGTCAGATACCGAAGGTCCGACAGCCGGTTTATTTCGGCCGCCGGGTCCCTTGCGGCGGCGGGGAAGTCCGCGAACTGCATGAACTCGTGCAGGGCTATGCCCCGCTGGGCCGGGGTCATGCCCTTTGCCCCCAACCACGCCGGTCTTGTGAGGTTCAGCTCCCGGGAGCCCCCCTGCTGTGCCGCCAGCTTGGAGGCGGAAACCTTGGCGGGCACGTCCAGCACACGGGCGTGGGGGTACTCGAAGGCCGCCTGGGCCTGAAGCCGGGCGTAGAGCTCCATGTCGGGCTCTGCGGCCAGCTCCTCTGCGGGAGCGTCCTCGGCCTCTGGGGGCGCGTACTCCGTAAGGGATATCCGCCAGGGCGCGCCGCTGTCTGAAACGGAGACGTTCTCGTCTATGCCCGCAAGCCGTCTGAGCTCTCTGCCCTCCGGGCGCCGAAGGGCGCAGAGCAGGAGCCAGGCGGCGGCGCTTCTGGACTTGCGCACGGTGAAGGGGGAGACTCTGTTCCCTGGCGGCTCCATGGCCGCCTTTTGCAGCAGCGTCTCCATGTCCGGCGCGGAGGACACCAGAAGCAGCTTCTCCTGTGCCCGGGTCATGGCCACATACAGCACGCGTAGCTCTTCGGCCCCGGCCCCACGAGCAGTCTCAAGGGCGATGGCCTCCCGGGCGGTGGTGGTGAACCTTGCGCCCCCGGGGCCCTCCTTCAGTTTGACCCCCAGGCCCAGCTCCGGGTGCAGAAGCACCTCCTCGGCCTGGTCCCCGGCAAAGTTCCTGCCGCAGCCGGCCACTATGCACACCGGGAACTGGAGCCCCTTTGACTTGTGTATGCTCATGATGCTCACCGCGTCGGAGCCTGTGGGCTGGAGCTCGGCGGCCTGCAAATCCGTGCCCGAGTCCCGAAGCCGGTCCAGAAACCTGACAAAGCCCGACAGCCCGTGATAGCCGGAGCTCTCATATTCCTGGGCATACCTCTGCAAAAGCTGGAGGTTGGCAAGCCGCCCCGCCCCCTCGTCCATAGCAAGGGCCATGTCCGGGAAACCCGTGCGGCCATAGAGCAGGGTTATAAAGCCGTCGGCGGGCATGGTGGCCGCAAGGCTGCGCAGCTCTGAGAGCTCCTTCAGAACCTTTTGGCAGCGAGGATCCCTTTCCGCCGCCCGGGTAAGGGAAACATACACAGATACGGACTTGTCCCCGGCACGGAGTTCTGCCGCATCGTCGGCGGAGAAACCGTATATGGGGCTCATCAAGAGAGCCAAGAGGGGAATGTCCTGGTTGGGGTTGTCTATCACCCGCAAAAAGGAGAGCATTGTCTGTATCTCCGCCGCCGCGAAGAAACCACCGCTCACCGTGGCCCGGGCGGGCACCCCAAGGCGCTTCAGCTCCTGGGCGTATACGTGGGCGTGCTTATTGGCACTTCTCAAAAGTATGCAGAAATCCCCGAAGGCCGCGGGGCGCTCGGCGTCCCCCTCGCTGACGGTAAATCCACCGTTTATAAGCTCCTTTATCCTCTTGGCTATAAAGGCCGCTTCGGCGGTCTCGGCGGGGGCCTTTCCCCGGGAGATAAAGACGGCCTCGGTATCGCAGCCCTCCTTGGGGCCATAGCCCGCGCCGCAGACCAGCCGCTCCTCGCCGGTATAGTCCACATCCCCGGCCTCGCGGCTCATAAGCTGTGAGAAGACGAAGTTTACCGCCTCCGTCACCTCCCGCCGGGAGCGGAAATTTCGGTCCAGGACAATATAGGCGGGGTATTCCGGCGCGCTCCTGTCATACTTTTCAAAGGCCCGGCGGCAGCGCAGAAATATCTCCGGCATGGCCCGGCGAAAGCCGTAGATGCTCTGCTTCACGTCGCCCACCATAAAGAGGTTTTTGCCCTCTTTTGATACGGCCCGGAAGATGCTGTCCTGGACCTCGTTGATGTCCTGGTACTCGTCTATCATTATCTCGTCAAACCGCCCGGCCACCTCCAGGGCGGCGGGGGTGGGGGAGCCGTCCTCACGGACAAACAGCCGGATGGCGCAGTGCTCCAGGTCGCTGTAGTCCAGAAAGCCCTTCTGCCGCTTTTTGACCTCATAGCGCTTTGAGAAATCTAAAGTCAGCTCCGCAAGGCTTTGGAGCAGCGGTCCGGCCTTCTCCAGTTCCTCAAGGCAGGCGGCCCGGGGGGCCGAAAGGCAGCGGGAAAGGCCGGGGATCACCCGCTTTACCTCGGCGCGCACGGCTTCAAGCCGGGAAACCAGGGGGTCCTCCCCGGCCCCTTTTGGCAGGCGGCCCCGCCTTGCGGGGGACCACTGGCCCACAAGGCGGGAGCAGAGGTCCCAGTCCCCGGTCCGGGCGGCTTTCATAAGGGCCAGGCAGCCCTCCCGGTCGGCGGAGAGAGCCGGGGCGAAGCTCTCGTATATGGGCCCGTCCTCTCCGCAGAGGGCCAGCGCGCCCTTCAGCAGGGCGGCGGCGTGCCCGGCGGCTTCGGCGGCGTACTCAAGGATAACGCGCTCCCAGGGCGTACCGTCCCCGGCAAAGTACATCTTCACCTTTTCATTAAGCCACTTTTCCGGGAAGGGGTGGCTCTGCATGAAGCGGTACAGGGTCAGGACCATGCGGGTTATGCGCCGGTCGTCCCGCTCGGCGGCAAAGGCGTCGGAGAGTTCCCGTATGCTGCCGCTGTCATAGGCGGCGGACATGGCCTCCTCCAGAGACTCGTTTATCAGCTCCTGCTCCCGCTTGTCGGAGAGTATCTTGAACTCCGGCGCTATGTCCAGAAGGTGGAAAAATTCCCGGACCATCTCCGCGCAGAAGCTGTCCACCGTGCCGATATGGGCCTGATGCAGCAGTATGCTCTGGCGGCGGAGAAGGCCGCTGCCCGGGTTCTCCCTCAAAAGCTCATAGAGCCGCCCCTCAAGCCGGGCGCGCATCTCCGCCGCCGCGGCCTTTGTAAAGGTGACTATCAAAAGCCGGTTGGCCGGCGTGGGGTTCCTCCGGTCTATAAGCCGCTCTATGGCTCTCTGCACCAGCACGGCAGTCTTGCCGGAGCCTGCCGCCGCCGCCACCAGCACCGTGCCCCTCCTTGCTTCTATCGCGTCCCACTGGCTGTCCGTCCACTTCATTCCCTCGCCCCCTTAAATAAATCTAAGCCTACCGCGCCTCCTCCAGCACCTGCTCGCAGTATTGGCAGCGATAGCGGTGCCGCTCGCCGTCGCAGAGGGTGAACACCTGGTCCACGTCCTCCACGCTGGTTATGCACCGGGGATTCTTGCAGCTGACGATATTCACAAGCTTCTTCGGCAGCTTGGGCTGTTTCTTCTCGATGAGCTCCCCGTCCCGGATAACACAGACGGTGGCGTGGTCGTCTATAAAGCCCAGCACGTCCAGGTCTATGTCCGTCAGGCCCTCTATCTTGATTATATCTTTTTTGCCGAACTTGCTGCTGCGGGCATTGCGTATTATGGCCACGCAGGTGTCCAGCTTCTGAAGCTCCAGAAGCTCATACACCCGCATACCACGCCCGGCGGTGATGTGGTCGATAACTATTCCGTTTTCTATGCTGTCGATGTTTAGCATTTTTGTCTCTCCTTTTTTTATGATTCGGCAAGCATCATATTCATGCGCATATACATATCATGTACCAGTTCCTCCACCGGCTTCGAGGGCCCGTCATAGAGCTCACCCTCCAGCTCAAAAAATTCCGCGTCCAGGGGTGTGTAGAAGTCTGCGCCGGATATATTTGCCCGGAGTTTCTCGAACTCAGAGTAGAGGTTTTCCGACATATAATAATATTTGCTGTCGCCATCGCTTATCCCATTGCCCCGGCCGGACAGCAGGCCCTCCATGGTGGGGACGGCGTTCCCCCAGGTCATGTGGGTGTAGAGCTTTGACTGCTGGGCTTCCTTGCTCATGAGGTAGTCAACTATGAAGAACGCGTCGTCAGGACGGTTTGTGTTGACATTTATCCCGATAAAGCTGGTGACAACGGCGGAGTAGCCGCCGCTGCGGGAGAAAAGGGGCGCCATGGTAAGCTGGTTTTCAGAGCCGTACTCATCGTCGAACCAGTTAAGGGGCATAAGGCAGCTTATAGAGCCCTCGGGGAACTTCATTTCCTTGCACTGTTCGTATGCGTCTTTCCGTGAGGTGACGTAGTCTAAAAGCTCCTCCTCGGTTATGGCGAGCTCGTCCTTCTTATAGTCCGCGATGGGGTAGAGGGCCGCGCTCTGCATAGATGCGTGGGACTTTGCTGCCGAGACCACCAGCTCCGGCGGGCCTGACAGCATATCCCTCCAGGTAAGCCCGGTATTGCCGTCAAGCCTGAAATCGATATCCTCGCTTTTGAAGGTAGCGACCGGCACCGTATAGGTCATGGGCAGCAGGAGCTGTCCATGCTCATTTTTCCCGGTCTCCATAATAATCGTGGTCAGCTTGTCCCACTCCATGAACCGGGCCTTTTCAATATAATCGTCTAAGGGCAGAAACATATTGCGCTCCATGGCCTGCTTCGGAAACTGGAACAGCGAGTCCTCCCGGCAGAGCTTGGAAAGGGACGCGTCATCCCAGTGGTTGCCATAGCCGGAAAGGGTCACGAATACGTCCGGGCCTTTGCCGGCCATTATCTCCGTGCGAAGGGCCGTCATATAAGCGTCCCGCTCGTCGCCGCATTTGGGGGCAAACTCCAGCTCTATATCCTCCGGCCCGCCCAGCTCCTCTATCACGGCCTGGAGGCTCTTGTATTTGGTCTTGCCGCCCTTTGTGGTTTCGGCTTCATAGTCCCTTAGAAACTCCCGGACAGATATAAACACATTACTTCCGAATTCCACGTCAATAAACACCTGCAAAGGCTCCGCCCCCCCGCCCTCCGGCGCGCGGCTCTCCTCCGCGTCCTTGGGCCTGCACCCGCCCAGGGCGGCGATAAGCATAAGCAGGGACAGCAGTGTGGCGGTAAGTTTTTTCATTTTGGTTTTCTCCTTTGTTTTTATTGAAAAAATTTATGGATCAAGAACCTCCGGCTCCAACCCCAAAAGCGCCAGTATCAGCGCCATTCTGACGAACACGCCGCCCCGTGCCTGTTCGAAGTACAGGGCCCTGGGGTCCTCGTCCACCCGCTGGTCAATCTCGTTGACCCTGGGGAGCGGGTGCATTATCACCAGGTCCTTTTTGGCGCTTTTCAGCTTTTCTGGGGTGAGGATATAGGAGTCTTTAAGGCGCACGTAGTCCTCCTCGTTGAAGAAGCGCTCCCGCTGGACACGTGTCATGTAGAGTACGTCCAGCTCCGGCATGACCTCCTCTATCCTTCTGGCCTCGGTGAAGCTGTGGCCGGAGGGTGTGAGCACCTCTTTTACTATGTACCCTGGGGCCCGCAGCTCCTCGGGAGAGATGAGCACAAAGCGCACGTTTTCATACCGCACCAGGGACTTTATCAGCGAGTGCACCGTGCGGCCGAATTTCAGGTCGCCACACAGGCCTATGGTGAGGTTCCCTATTTCCCCCCGCCGGCGCAGTATGGTGAAAAGGTCCGTAAGGGTCTGGGTGGGGTGCTGGTGGCCGCCGTCACCGGCGTTTACCACGGGTATTTTTGAGTACCGGGCGGCCACGAAGGGCGCGCCCTCCTTAAAGTGCCGCAGGGCGGCGATGTCGGCATAGCCGGAGATCATACGGAGGGTGTCCGCAACGCTCTCGCCCTTGGCGGCGGAGCTGCTCCCCGCCGAGGAGAAGCCTAAAACCTGGCCGCCAAGGCGCAGCATGGCCGACTCGAAGCTGAGCCGGGTCCGGGTGCTGGGCTCGAAAAACAGTGTGGCTAAGATTTTTCCGTCACAGCAGTGGGCATACTCCCGGGGCCTGTCCGAGATCCCTCCGGCCAGCTTCAGAAGCCGGCCGGTTTCCTGCATATTAAAGTCCAGTGGGTCGATGAGATGACGCATAACGTATACCGCCTTTCCGGGTCAATATTGGCTCTAAAAAGGCCGCGGGCAACATAACCCGCGGCTGTGTTCACTATTAAATTATACCTGATTCAGAGGGAGGTGTCAATGGGATTCCTCGGATTCCAGGCGGCATACCCAGTCCAATATTTCAACGCATTTTTCATAGGTGGAAAGGGCGCTGTCGGCTGTGCCGCAGTCGCTCCAGGGGGAGACCAGCAGTATCTCTCCGCTTTCGCTTATAAGCCGCTCTATACTTGAGCTTTTTGCTTCCTCATGCACGCTTTCCGTCAGCTTGATGCAGGAGACATTCTCCTCGTTGAACAAGAGGAACGCTTTTTCGTCGCCGCGCTCCTGCGCTCTCCCGGGGATTTCCTGATAGTTTTTGAAGCGGCGCACTCTCATAACGGCTCTAAGGGATTTTGACCTCCTGTTGAGGAACAGTACGGAATCTGAAAAAGTCGCGTACTCAGACAGGTATTGTATCAGGGCGCTTTTCTTTTCCTGTGTCCGCGCGGGGGAGGGGCCGGGCAGACTTTTTATGGCGAAGAGGATAATCACAGCTATGACAGATATTACCAGTGCCGCCATATTGTCCCCTCCTTCCACATATCATTACACATTTTATCACACTTCAAAAGTGTTGTCAATGATTCGTTTATCCGTGGAGCATAATACAAATAACACCTATAGGTTGTTATTATATTATCGGGGTGAACAAGAAATGGTTAAAAATCTTCGCAGTTTACGCATGAGCAAGGGCATCAGCCAGCAGAAGATAGCGGACTATCTGGGAATAACCCAGCAGTCTGTAAACAGATATGAAAAGCAAAAGTTCGAGCCGGATATAGGCACCCTTATCCTTCTTGCCGACTACTTTGAGACTACCGTCGACTACCTTATAGGCCACACCCCCTCGGGCGCCGCCGGGCTGGAGCTCTCGAAGGAGGAATGGGCGCTCCTCAGGGACTATAGAGGACTGGACGAGGGGGAGAAGGAGAGCATACGGCTGGTAATAAAAAACTATCTGAAAAAATAATGAAAGCACCGGGCCGCGGTGCTTTCTCCATGTTTTCTTCAGTGTTTCCCGGTGTAGTTGGATTTGACTCTGAGCCGGTTCAGCGCCCGGGCAAGGGTGCCCTGGGCCACCTGGTACTCCTGGAGGGACTTCTTCTGGAGGAGGGCCTCCAGGGCCTCGTCAGCCTCCCGCTGGGCCCGGGCTGCGTCTATCTCCTCAGGGCGCTCGGCGGAGTCCACCAGTACAAGCACCTCGTTGTTCTCCACCTTAACCATGCCCGGGGACACCGCCGCCAGCTGCGCCTCGCAGTCTGGGGCCTGGTACCTGAGGGTGCCGGGCTGGACGGCGGCTATTATGGGGCTGTGGTGGGCCAGAATTCCCAGCTCGCCGTCGCTGGTGGGTACTGTCAGGCTCACGCAGGGGCCGTCATAGAAGGTGCGGTCGGCGGCCAAAATATGTACCTGGAACTCCTGCATCAGATTTCACCCGCCTCCAGCTTCTTCGCTTTCTCCACCACGTCCCGCCAGGTGCCCACGTTGTAGAAGGCGGCCTCGGGGTACTGGTCCAGCTCGCCGTCCACCAGGGCCCCGAAGCTCTCCAGGGTGTCCTTCAAGGGCACGTAGATACCTTTAAGGCCGGTGAACTTCTCGGCCACGTGGGTGGGCTGGGCGAAGAAGCGCTGGAGCCTTCTGGCGCGGGCCACTATCCGGCGGTCCTCCTCGCTGAGCTCCTCCATGCCCAAGATAGCTATGATATCCTGCAATTCGCTGTATTTCTCCAGTATCTCCTGGCATTTTCTCGCTATCCTGTAGTGCTCCTCGCCCACTATGTCCGCCTCCAGTATCCGAGAGGTGGAGGCCAGGGGGTCCACGGCGGGGTATATTCCCTGTTCGGATATCTTGCGGCTTAAAACGGTGGTGGCGTCCAGGTGGGCGAAGGTGGTGGCCGTGGCCGGGTCCGTCAGGTCGTCGGCGGGCACGTATACCGCCTGGACAGAGGTGACGGAGCCGTCCTTGGTGGAGGTTATGCGCTCCTGTAATTCGCCCATCTCATTGGCAAGGGTGGGCTGGTAGCCCACAGCAGAGGGCATTCGGCCCAAGAGGGTGGAGACCTCGCTGCCCGCCTGGACGAAACGGAAGATATTGTCTATGAACAGGAGCACGTCCTTATGCTCCGCATCCCTAAAATGCTCCGCCATGGTCAGCCCCGACAGGGCCACCCTCATGCGCACGCCCGGGGACTCGTTCATCTGGCCAAAGACCAGGGCGGTCTTATCGGAAACGCCGCTCTCCTGCATCTCCCGCCAGAGGTCGTTGCCCTCCCGGCTGCGCTCGCCCACGCCGGTGAAGATGGAATAGCCGCCGTGTTCCATGGCCACATTGTGTATGAGCTCCTGAATGAGCACGGTCTTGCCCACGCCCGCGCCGCCGAAGAGGCCTATCTTGCCGCCCCGGGGGTAGGGCTCCAAAAGGTCGATGACCTTCAAGCCCGTTTCAAGTATCTCCACGGCGGGGCTCTGCTCCTCAAAGCTTGGGGCCTTGCGGTAGATGCTCTTTACAGGCGTACCTTCAGGTACCGGCCCCTTGCCGTCGATGGGCTCGCCCAGCACGTTGAACATACGGCCCAGGGTGGCCGTGCCCACGGGTACCTCTATGGTCCTTCCGGGCACGGCCACCGCCAGGCCCCTCTGAAGCCCCTCGCTGGGGGAGAGCAGGACGCAGCGCACCGTGTCCGAGGACAGGTGCTGGGAGACCTCCATCACCCGGAGCTCGCCTTTAAGCTCCACGGTGAGCTTTTCACGGAGCTTTGGCAGGGTCCCGCTTACTATCTCCACGTCCACCACGGGGCCGGATATCTGTACGATGATACCGCGTTCAAGGTTATTCATCGTGAATCACTCTCCTTCCTTTGGTATGCGCTCTGAGCGCCTGCGCTGTGCCTTGGCCCCCGCCGAGACCTCGGTTATCTCCTGGGTGATGGCCGACTGGCGCACCCGGTTGTACTGTAAGGACAACTGACCCATAAGCTCCTCGGCGTTGCGGTTGGCGTTGTCCATGGCTGTCATACGAGCGTTTTGCTCGCAGCAGAAGCTGTCTATGAGCGCCGCGTATATGAAGCCCGATATATAGCTTCGCATGATGTTATGCAGCACAGCCTTCGCGTCAGGCAGGAACTCGAAGGGCTCTGTTACGGTTTTCTCGTGCTCCATAGTATCCACAAAGTAAGTCCTGTGAAAGGGCAGGAGCCTGGTGGACCGGGCCCTAAAGCTCATACTGTTCTCCATGTCCGTGTAGACTACGAATATCTTCTGGAGCTCTCCCCTGTTGAAGCCGTCCAGCAAGAGGGCGCTTATTTCCCTTGCCCGCATCATGGTGGGGTTCTGGGCGGTGTATAAAAAGCTGTGCTCTATGGGTATATTGTGCCCGTCGAAGTACCTTCGGCCGTACTCGCCCACCACAAAGAGCTTGGTGTCGGGGTGCTGCTCCAGTATCTTCATGGCTTCCTTTATGGCGTTCTGGTTATACGCCCCCGCAAGGCCCTTGTCCGCCGTTATCACAAGGCAGCCGTAGGTCCCCTCAAGGGCGGGGAGTCCCTGGTCGGGATAGAAGTAGTGGCTCTCCACATTCCTGACGTTTCTGAATATCCGCTTTATCTCCCCCTGCAGGGCGTTGAAGTAGGGCCGGGTGTTTTCCAGCTCCGCCCGGGCTTTTCGAAGCTTTGTGGAGGCGATAAGGTACATGGCGCTGGTGATCTTTTTGGTCTCCTGCACGCTCTGCATATGGGTCTTTATCTCCCTGGTGCCGGGCATACTCAGTCACCGGCCTTTCCAAGATATTCGGAGAGGAATTTTCTGCCAAGGTCCACAAGCTCCTCCTTATCCTCCTCTGACAGTTTCCCGGTCATGTCCACCCGGCGGCAGAGGTCGGCGGCCTCCTCCTCAAGGAAGCCCACAAGACCCTCTCTGAACTTATCAATTTTGTCCAGCGGTATGTCCTGCATAATATGGGCCATGGCGGCGGTGAGTATCACCACCTGCCTGTGGTGGGAGAAGGGGGCGTACTGTGGCTGGCGCAGAAGGCGCATAAGCCCCTGGCCGTAGGTGAGCTGGCGCTTGGTGGTCTCGTCCAGGTCGCTGGAAAACTGGGTAAAGACCTCCATCTCCCGGTACTGGGCCAGGTCCAGCCGGAGGGTGCCCGCCGCCGTCTTCATGGCCTTGGTCTGGGCGTCGCCGCCCACACGTGACACGGAGAGGCCCACGTTTACGGCGGGGCGCTGGCCGGCAAAGAACAGGTCGCTCTCTAAGAATATCTGGCCATCGGTGATGGAGATGATGTTTGTGGGGATATAGGCTGACACGTCCCCGGCCTGGGTCTCGACAATGGGAAGGGCGGTCATGCTGCCCCCGCCCAGCTCGTCGGAGAGATGGGCCGAGCGCTCCAATAGTCTCGAGTGCAGGTAGAACACGTCCCCGGGAAAGGCCTCGCGGCCTGGGGAGCGGCCCAGGAGCAGGCTCAGGGCCCTATAGGCTATGGCGTGCTTACTAAGGTCGTCGTACACTATCAGCACGTCCCGGCCCGAGTACATGAAGTATTCGGCCAGAGCACAGCCGGCGTAGGGCGCGATGTACTGCAAAGCCGCGCTGGCCCCGGCGGGGGCGCTGATAACGGTGGTGTAGCTCAAAGCCCCCCGGCGCAGAAGGTTCTCCGTAAGCTGGGCAACGCTGCTGGTCTTCTGGCCGATGGCCACGTATATGCACACCACGTCCTTGCCCTTTTGGTTTATGATGGTGTCAAGGGCGATGGCGGTCTTGCCGGTCTGACGGTCGCCGATTATCAGCTCCCGCTGGCCCCGGCCTATGGGGAACATGGAGTCGATGCACAAAAGCCCTGTCTCCATGGGGGTGTTCACCGGCTGACGGTCCAGGATACCCGGGGCGGGGTTCTCTATGGGCCTGTAGCCGTCGGGGTCAATATGCCCCTTGCCGTCGATGGGCACCCCAAGGGCGTCGATGACCCGGCCCAGAAAGCCGTCGCCCACCGGCATACCGGCGGTCTTATGGGTGCGGCGGACCATGTCCCCGGCGGCCACCTCGCCGCTGTCGGCGAACAGCACGCAGGAGAGGTCGTCTTTTCTCAGGTCCTGTATCATGCCCTTCACTCCGGAGGGGAAGGTGAGTATCTCCCCGTACCGGGCGTGGGCCAGCCCGCTGATGGTGGCCACCTCGCTGTCAACGGCAAGCACCTCGCCCATCTCCTCGGGTTCGGCGCTGGGCCGCCAGTTGTCAACGGCCTCCTGCATCAGGGGCAGTATGTCGTTCTCGCCCTCGCGCACATTCAGCAGATGGTCGCGAAACTGCCGGAAGGTGCCCTGGGGGGTCCAGTCGTACACGTCCGAGCCCACCTGCATCCTGAAGCCCACCGGCACCTCCGGGTCCATCTCCCAAGACACGGGCACTTCGCGCTTATAGTGCTCCCGGAGATAGGCCTCAAAGCGGGCAAGCTGCTCCCCTGTGGGCTCCTTGGCGCTTCTCAGCAGCGCGGAGAGATGGCTCCTATCGGCCCTCATGCTTGGTTCCTCCCTCCGCAAGGTTCAAAAAGCTGTCGAAGGGATCGTCGTCCTTGTGGAAGGCCAGCTTCTCGGCGGCTTCGGAGGCAAGGCGCTTGAGCTCCCGCTGAGAGTCCCGCAGAGCCTTCTCCCTGGCCTCCTTGGCCTGGGCGTGGGCATCCACAACGATCTCCCTGGCCTGGGCCTGGGCAAGGGCCAGCTGTTCCTCGGCAGACTTCTGTACCGCCGCCTGGGACTTCTGCCTTGCGTCCCTTATCTCCTCCTCGGCGGCGTCCAGCTTCGCCTCATACTGGGCCTTGGCCTCCTGGGCCTTCTGAAGCTCCGCCTGGGCCTTGTTTTCCATATCCTTATAGTGCTGTTCGCGCTTTTGCATAAAGCCCACCACCGGCTTATACAGCAGGAAGTAGAGCCCCCCGGCCAGAATAGCCAGGTTCATCCAGTGCAGCAGTATCTGCTGCCAGTCTATGTTCAGCGGCATATTTCACACCTGCCTTAGAGTACGAAGATGATAAGTATGACCACCAGAAGGGCGTATATGATGGCGGTCTCGATGAACACCAGGCCCAGCATAAGGGTGGTGCGGATCTTGCCCTCGGCCTCGGGCTGGCGGGCGATGCCTTCGGCGGACTTTGCGGTGGCAAGGCCCATGGCGATAGCGCCGCCGGCGGCGGCTATGCCCACGGCAAGACCGGCGGCAAGGGCCTTCATGCCCAGGGTGTTGTCGGCGGCGGCCTCGGCGGCCGCGGGGGCGGCTTCGCCCTCCTCGGCCATGGCGGGCAGGGCGAACATGACGGTGAACAGCATGACGACCGCCAGCGCCAGCAGGGCGCGGCATATGTTTTTCTTGTTGCGAAGCAGTTTGTTCATTTTGATTTCCTCCAGAAAAAATACTTTAAGATAAACGCTTTTGGACCAAAAATCACTCTTTATGGGGCTTCTCGGAGACCTCGCCGTAGTACAGCGCAGTGAGCATGGTGAGCACGTAGGTCTGTATGATGGCGTGCAGAAGGGTGAAGAGCACCCCCACTATCACCGGCAGCACGAAACTGAGATTCACGTAGTAGTACACAAGCTCCGTCACCAGAAGGCCGCTGAGGAGTGCCCCGAAGAGCCTGAAGCTCATGGAGATGGGCAGGGAGAACTCTTTAAGAGTCTTGCCCACGCCCTTTAATCCGTTCCCGGCTATACCCCCGGAGAGTATCACCAGGTAGGACATTGTGCCAAGGCCTATAGCCGCGTTCACGTCCGACAGGGGCGCGGGCAGGGTGATGGGGCTGCCGCCCGTGGTGATGACCTGAAGTCCCAGAAGCTCAAACAGGGTGCCCACGGACACATACAGCCCGGCGGTGAACAGATACACCCCCAGAAAGCCGTTCATGTGCGGGCTGTTGGACTTTGCCATGTTGTGGAACAGGCCCACTGCCTCCTCCAGCGCCAGCTGTAGCTTGCCCGGCTGGAGCTTGAACCTCGGCACGGCGAAGACCCTTATGAGCAGGGCGATAATAAGCAGCAGCCCCGTTACCGTGACAGCCGAGATGAGCGCCGGGCTCACGGTTTTGCCGCCCAGGAACGCTATGCGGTTCTCGCCGTGGAGCACCGCGTCGCGCATGGCCTCCTGCACGCTTTCCGCCCGGCTGTGTGTCCCGGCCAGAATGGACGCTGTTAGCAGCGCCAAAACCACCAGGACCCATATTACCAGGCCCTTTTTGTGTTGTTTCATCGCGCACTTCCTTTCTCAAAATTCAAGACTAAAAAACCGTACACAATAATTTTATCACGAGCGGAAAAAAAGTCAACCGCCAGAGCCCCCGAGAGGGCACAAAAAAGGTAGAATATTTTGCGCCAATTTCATGGAGATATTGGTCAGCTTGACAAGGGGCGGCGGGTGTGGTAATATCTGCATATTAAAAATAGGTGGTTTAAACGGAAAGAAGGGTCGTTTTTGGAGGCGTTTACAGCGGGCTTCGCGGAGCTTTTGGACGGCATTGTGGGCGTTGCCATACACTGCTTTGAGTTCATCGGCGTGGTGATAATAGTAGTGGCGGGAGTGAAGGGGCTCGCGCAATATGTACGCAAGGACCCCTCGGTGCGCTTACAGCTGGCCCAGGGGATGGCGCTGGGGCTTGAGTTCAAGCTGGGCAGCGAGATCCTGCGCACGGTTGTGGTCAGGGAGCTCTCGGAGGTGGCGCTGGTGGCGGCGATAATCGCCGTTAGGGCAGCGCTGACGTTCCTTATCCACTGGGAGATACGGATAGAGGAGAGGACGAAGCAGGAGACAAAGGAGGGGGAGGAGGGAAAAGGCCTTTCGGAAAAAGAGACCTAGGCCCAAAAATTTCCCTTGCAATTTATAGAGTAACGTGCTACAATAAGCGAAGAATTGACTATAAAGAGGTGAATACTGCGATGAAAGAGAATATACATCCCGACTATCAGGAGACCACCATCACCTGCGCCTGCGGCAATGTAATACACACCCGCTCCACCAAGAAGAATATCAAGGTCGAAATATGTTCCAAGTGCCATCCGTTCTTCACGGGCAAGCAGAAGCTGGTGGACACCAGCGGGCGCGTGGATATGTTCAAGAAGCGCTATGGGCTTAAATAAGCCCGGCTTTTAAAGTAAGCAAAGCTTATGAAGTCGCTTAACAATTTTCTGGACCCAGAGGGCCGGCTGGTAAAATTTCCGTCAAAGCGTCCCCTGCAGATGGAGGCGCTTACGTATCTGGCGAAGAAGTTTTCGCCGGACAGGGAGTACACCGAGCGGGAGGTGAACGAGCTTCTTTTGGAGTGGCACACCTTCAAGGACCCGGCCACCCTGCGGCGGGAGCTTTACGACAGGCGCTTTCTGGACCGGGACCCGTATGGACGAAGCTACAGGCTGAAGGAGGACTTCCGAAGAAGCCTTGGCGGGGACGGGCAGGAATTATGAGACGAGGGGACGGCGTGTAAAAGCGCCGTCTTTTTGCAGTGGAAAGAGGGGGAGAGCGTGGAATACATCACGGTGCGGGCAGAGGGTGCGGACCAGTTTGTTGAGAAGAAGTCCCGGTTTATCGGCTCGTGCAGGCCGGCGAGCACCGAGGAGGAGGCCTTGGAGTTTATCTCCGGGCTCAAGACAAAATACTGGGACGCGTCCCACAACGTGTACGCGTATATACTTAGGGAGGGGAATATCCAGCGCTTCTCCGACGACGGCGAGCCCCAGGGTACGGCGGGCATTCCCGTTATAGAGGCCATGAAAAAATCCGGGGTCACGGACGCGGTGGTGGTGGCTACCCGGTACTTCGGCGGCATACTGCTGGGGGGCGGCGGGCTTATAAGGGCCTATTCCCACACGGCGACTATTGCGCTGGCGGCGGCACAGCGGGTGCGCATGAAGCGGTGTTTAAAGCTGAGCATTGCCTGCTCCTATGACAGCTATGGGCGGGTGCAGGCCATAGTGCCCGAGTGTGGGGGTATAGTGGACGACACGGCCTTCACCGACTCTGTCACCCTTTACCTGCACCTGGAGCCGGAGCGTTTGGAGGGCCTTGCCCGTCGGCTGGCGGACGCCACCTCGGGACGGGCGGTTATTGAGAGGAGGGGGGAGGAGTTTTATCCTCTGGCTATATAATAGGTTTTTGAAAAATTTTTTCGGGGGAAAAGTATTTTTCTTCAAAAAAGCGTATTATGTAATTGAGAAATATTAAGGGGGGCATGGCTATGACCGTCCGGGAGCAGACAGAGCAGATAGAACAGGAAATACTTTCACCGTGGGCGGCAAAGGCCGGCAGCTCCCGGGGGAGGGCGCGGCCGGAGGAGGACTGCCCCCTCAGGACCATATTCCAGCGGGACAGGGACCGGGTGATACACTGCAAGTCCTTCAGAAGGCTTAAGACCAAGACCCAGGTTTTTCTGTCCCCAAGGGGCGACCACTACCGGACCCGGCTGACTCATACCTTAGAGGTTTCCCAGATAGCGAGGACCATCGCCAGGGCCCTGCGGCTCAACGAGGACCTGACCGAGGCCATAGCCCTTGCCCACGACCTGGGGCACACCCCCTTCGGCCACGCCGGGGAGCGGGCCTTGAGCGAGATCTCCGGCGGGCGCTTCAAGCACTACAGGCAGAGCCTTCGGGTGGTGGACAGGCTCGAGAAGGAGGGGGAGGGGCTGAACCTCTCCTGGGAGGTGCGAAACGGCATAGTCTGCCACACAGAGGGCAAGGAGCCCTATACCGCCGAGGGAAGGATAGTGCGCGTGGCGGACAGGATAGCGTACATAAACCATGACATAGACGACGCTGTCCGGGCCGGAGTGATGGGGGAGGAGGACATTCCCCGGGGTATTACGGAGCGGATTGGGGGCAGCAAGAAGGAGCGGATAACCTCGCTGATATGCTCTGTGGTGGAGAACAGCCATGAGGGGGTCATAGCCATGGACCCTGACGACTTTGAGGCCTATGACGCGCTGCATGAGTTCATGTACCAGGCGGTGTACAGAAACGAGTACGCCAAGAGCGAGGAGAAGAAGGTGCCCCATGTTATAGAGAGACTTTATAAGCACTTCTGCGACCCGGCGTGCCTGCCGGAGTATATGCAGAGGATAGCCGAGGAGGACGGCCGGGAGACAGCCGCCATGGACTATGTGGCGGGCATGAGCGATTTGTACGCGGTGAACACCTACAGCGACCTGTTCATACCCAAGGCCTGGAGCCATAACTAGCTGAGTCTGGCATAACCTGAGGAAAGGGGGAGGGAGATATGGCGTTTCCGCCGGAATTTCTGCGGGAGCTTGAGGACCGCAGCCGCATAGAGGAGATAGCCGAGAGCTACGTGCGCCTGCGCCGGGCGGGGAAGAACCTGGTGGGGCTCTGCCCCTTCCACAGCGAAAAGACGCCCTCCTTCAACGTCTATCCGGGGAACAACTCCTTCTACTGCTTCGGCTGCGGCAAGGGCGGCGGGGTGATAAACTTCGTGATGGACATAGAGCGGCTGGACTTTCTGGAGGCGGTGAAGTGGCTTGCCCAGCGGGCAGGTATGTCCATGCCCGAGGAGGGCGCGGACGACAGTATGTCAAAGCTTCGTATGCGCATACTTGAGATTAACCGGGAGTCCGGGCGGTTCTTCTATAAGACCCTTATTTCCCCCGAGGGGGAGCCGGGGCTCAGCTACTTTAAGGGCCGGGGGCTGGACCCGGGGACCATTAAGCACTTTGGGCTGGGGTACGCGCCGGAGAGCGGGTTCGGGCTTGTGAACCATCTCAGGAAGCTGGGGTACACAAAGGAGGAGCTTCTCCAGTCGGACATGGTAAGGACCTCGAAGAAGGGCAATTTGTACGACAGGTACAGGGGCCGGGTGATGTTCCCCATATTTGACCTTAGGGGGAACGTGACGGCCTTTGGCGGGCGCATACTTACCGACGAGAAGCCCAAGTACATAAATACCTCCGACACGCCGGTGTACCACAAGAGCAGCGGGCTTTTCGCCATGAACCTGGCGAAGAACTCCGAAAGCCGGCAGCTTATCCTGGCCGAGGGGTATATGGACGTGATAGCTCTGCACAGGGCGGGGTTCACAAACGCAATAGCCTCCCTGGGCACGTCCCTGACGGAGGAGCAGGCCAGGATAATGAAGCGCTACGCCGATGAGGTGGTAATATGCTACGACTCGGACGACGCGGGGCAGCGGGCTACCCAGCGGGCGATACCCATACTGAAAGCGGCGGGCCTTCGGGTCAAGGTGATAACCGTGCCCGGGGGCAAGGACCCGGACGAGTTTATGAAAAATTATGGCAAGGACGGGCCCATAAGGTTCAGGCAGCTGCTGGAAAAGGGCGGCACGGACGTGGAGTATAGACTGCAAAAGCTTAGGGACCAGTTCGACCTTGACACCGACGAGGGCCGGGTAAGGTACCTGAGCGAGGCCACCCGGACGGTGATAGCGAAGCTCCGGAACCCCATGGAGCAGGAGGTCTATGCGGGGAGAGTGGCCCAGGAGGCCGGTGTGGACAAGGACCGGGTCCTGGAAACCGTGGAGCGGCTCTCCAAACAGGAGCGGCGCCGGGAGGACAGGGAGCTGGAGCGGGGGCAGATGAGCGTGAAGCTGGCCCCGGCCCCGGGGAAGGACCGCCGCCAGGAGGGCAGAATAAGAGCGCAGGTGGCCCAGAGGGGCATTATCGCCTACCTTTTCAGGCACCAGGACAGGGCGGAGGTCTTTTTGAAGCACTGTCCGCCTGAAAAGTTTATCACTCCCGAGTACCGCAGAGTATATACTGCCATATTGGGCAGAATGATACAAGATACGGTAACCTTATCGAGCCTTGGGGAGACGCTGACCGGGGAGGAGGCCGGGTGCCTCAGCGGGATACTGGCCGCGGCCCAGGACGCGCCCCCAAACGAGCGGGACGTTAAGGAATACCTCAGGGCCCTGGAGGAGGAGGCCGGGCGGGAGGGCACCGAGGAGTGGAGCAGGACGGCCAGCACGGAGGACATAAATAAATACTTTGAAAATTTGAGGAAGAAAAAAGCGTGATCGGGGAAAAGAAAGGAAGGGCATTGGAATGAGCGCACAGCCGGATAAGAAGACCGTGATTAGAGACCTGGTGGAGATCGGCAAGGCGAAGGGACAGCTGAGCACCAAGGAGATCCTGGACGCCCTGGGCGAGCTGGATTTCGACCCGGAGCAGATAGAGAAATTCTACGACACCCTGGAGAGCCAGGGGGTGGAGATCGTCGAGGATTTCGACGAGATGCAGCTGGACGAGAACGACCTGGTTAAGGCCGGGGAGGTGGAGCTGGACGGCAGCGAGGGTATCACCATTGACGACCCGGTGAAGGTGTATCTCAAGGAGATAGGCAGGGTGCCCCTTCTGACCCCGGAGGAGGAGGTGGACCTCGCCGTGCGCATCACAAACGGCGACGAGGCCGCCAAGAAGCGTCTTAGTGAGGCCAACCTGCGCCTGGTGGTGAGCATAGCGAAAAGATACCTGGGGCGGGGGATGCAGTTTCTGGATCTGATACAGGAGGGGAACCTGGGGCTTATCAAGGCCGTGGAGAAGTTCGACTATACAAAGGGCTTCAAGTTCTCCACCTACGCCACCTGGTGGATACGCCAGGCCATCACCCGGGCCATAGCCGACCAGGCCAGGACTATACGTATTCCTGTGCACATGGTGGAGACCATCAATAAGGTGAAGAAGGCAAATAACTCCCTGCTGCACGTGAACGGCCGGGAGCCCAGCGCCGACGAGATAGCCGAGGAGCTGGAGATGCCGGTGGACAAGGTGCGGGAGATAATGCGCGTGGCCCAGGAGCCGGTGTCCATGGAGACCCCCATCGGCGAGGAGGAGGACAGCCATCTGGGGGACTTCATTGAGGACTCGGACGCGCCGGCCCCCCAGGACGCGGCCAGCCTGACCCTTTTGAAGGAAACCTTGGGCAACGTGCTGGACTCTCTGACCCCCAGGGAGGAGAAGGTGCTACGGCTGCGGTTCGGGCTGGAGGACGGACGCTCCAGGACCCTCGAAGAGGTGGGCAAGGAGTTCAACGTCACCAGGGAGCGCATAAGGCAGATAGAGGCCAAGGCCCTTAGAAAGCTTAGGCACCCCAGCCGGAGCAAGAAGCTGAAGGACTTTTTGGACTGAGTTATGACTATTTAGTAAAGAGGGTAGATATCATGAAGAAAGCTGTTTCTCTTGTTATGGCGGCGCTTATGCTGACACTTGCGGGGTGCAGCGGGGAGCCTCCTCAGGCGGAGCCTGGGGCCACGCCCGCGCCCGCTGTGGCGGAGAGCACGCCTGCACCTGAATCTGAATCGGAGGGCGGGCATACGCATGAGAGCAAGAGTACACCTGTGCCCGCGCCGGAGAGCGGCGGCAGCTCCCAGATAATGCTCACAGAGGAGCAGGCCAAGGAGAAGGCCTTGGCCCACGCGGAGCTGGACGGCGGAGGCGTGACCTTCACAAAGGTCAAGCTGGATTTTGAGGGAGGACGGCAGGTGTATGAGCTGGAATTCTACACGGATACTTACGACGAATATGAATACGAGATAGACGCGTATACCGGCGAGGTCATAGGCTATAAGAGCGAGAGCTCCGGCCACGGCAAGGGCGGCGGCCACGACTCCGGCCACACTGGGCTTACCGGACGGGAGGCAAAGGATCTGGCCCTTGACAGGGTGCCGGGGGCGGCCATGGAGGATATATGGGAGTTCGGCCGGGACAACGACGACGGACGAGAGGTGTTCGAGGGCAAGCTGGTTTATGATGGCATGGAGTATGAGTTTAAGATAGACGCACAGAGCGGGGAGTTCCTGGAATGGGAGCAGGAGCCCTGGGACAATTAAAGGCGGGGCAATAAAGGGCAAAAGCATCGGCCGGACATGAACGCGAAGGGCGACGGAGAGGAAAAATAAGTGGTGAGAAAGTGGTAATGACATTAGAGGCGGATTACGCCGTGAGGATAGTTGAATATCTGACCCGGAACCCGGGGCGCTGGGACGCGAAGACCATCTCGGAGAAGATGCAGATACCCCTGCGGTTCTGCCTTAAAATACTCAGAGGTCTGGTGGGTGCGGGAATGGTCTGCTCCTTTAAGGGGGCAAAGGGCGGGTACAGCCTGGCGCGTCCGGCGGGGGAGATAACCCTTTTGCAGGTGATAGAGAGCGTGGAGGGGCCCTATATGCTCAGCCGCTGCCAGAAGGAGGAGTACAGCTGCGGGCGGGAGCACTGCAAGCTGCACAATATATATGAGAGGGTCAGCGAGACGGTGCGCAAGGAGCTGGAGGCGTACACCTTTGATGTGATATGCGAATGCGGAGAGCGGAAAGATTAAAAATTTCGTCTACCCTTTCAAAGGCGGTGGGGTTCTTAGGGGCAAAGCCCCCTTTAAGTTCACTCTGTGAACTTGGCCGCCGGAGCTCTATGAGAGATTCCTTGACAACGACCGGGAGCTTGCGCTTGAATATGCCGGGGACCGGAGGTTTTTGAAGGGGCTTGGGTATGAGCTGGGTTAAATAAATTAAAGCCGCCCGTCTGGGGGAAACCCCGGCGAGCGGCTCGCTATTTTATCTAAAGCGGTTTTTCGTAGAGAAAGAAGCGCGGTAATCCGAACCCGGCAAGACCGATGTCAACGTTCCGCTTCACGCAGGAGTAGCCGGATTTTTCATAAGCGCGGAGGGCAGGGGCATTGCCCTCCCAAACGTACAGGCGCGTGGTATTTGCGCCCTGGGCCCGGGAATAGTCCTCGGCGGCGGACAGGAGCAGTGAGCTTATACCCCGGCGCTGATGGGCGGGGTGGACGGCCAGAACGTGGAGGTACCAGACCTTATCATCGAAGTCCGGGGCGTTTTCAAAGCCGTCTTCGGCGCTGGGCTCCCTGGTAAGGCCCACGGAGCCGACAGGCTCGCTGCCCTCCATGGCGATAAGCAGGGCACCCTCGCGCAGGTATTCCCGGGCGCAGTCAAGAGTGGGGAAGCCGTCCCGGGCCCAGCCGGGATTATAGGCCTTGCCCTGAAGGGCGTCACAGACAGTGCCGTAAAGTTCCCCTATGGCGGGGAGATCCGTTTCACGGGCAGGCCGGACTATGAGGGCCATAATAATGCTCCTTTCGCATAAAAAATACCCTTCCGGCATCACAGAAAGGGAAAAAATGAAAAAAAGCTGCAAAAAATCCACAGGAGGGCTTGACAACTGGGAAGATGAGGTTTACAATAATATACTGTATCATCATCGGTAAAAATGTCCTCTTGTACTTGAAACCAGTATAGCACAAGGAGAAGGCGGGTGTCAAGAGGATAACGCAGAAAAACCGATTTTTTGTATATTTTTAAGGATAGGAGTGGCTGTGCCTAATGGTGAATGTTAAACCGGTCCAGCTGGGTAAAACCAAGCGGATGAGCTTTGGCAAGATCGAGGAAGTCTTGAAAATGCCCAACCTTATAGAGATCCAGAAAAATTCCTATGAATGGTTTTTGAACGAAGGCCTGCGTGAGGTGTTTCAGGATGTGTCGGGAATCACTGACTTTAATAACAACCTGGTGCTGGATTTTGTGGACTACAAGCTGGACGAGACGCCCAACTACAGCGTGACTGAGTGTAAGGAGCGGGACGCCACCTATTCCGCGGCCCTGCGGGTGACCGCGCGGCTATTGAATAAGGAAACCGGGGAGATAAAGGTCTCAGAGGTATTTATGGGAGACTTCCCCCTGATGACCCAGAGCGGCACCTTTGTGATAAACGGAGCGGAGCGCGTTATCGTCTCCCAGCTGGTGCGCTCCCCGGGCGTGTATTTCAAGATGGATTACGACCGCTCGGGCAAGGAGCTCTTCAGCTCCACCATAATACCCAACAGGGGTGCCTGGCTGGAGTATGAGAACGACGTGAACGACGTGCTTTACGTGCGCATAGACAAGAACAGGAAGATACCGATTACGGTGTTTGCCCGCTGTCTGGGGCTTGGGACGGACCAGCAGCTTCTGGACTTCTTCGGGGACGACGACCGTATCCGGGCCACCATGGAGAAGGACACCTGCCACTCCATGGAGGAGGGCCTCTTTGAGATATACCGCAAGCTGCGCCCCAGCGAGCCGCCCACCATAGAGAGCGCCCAGGCCCATATAAACTCCCTGTTCTTCGACCCCAGGCGGTACGATATGAGCAGGGTGGGCCGCTATAAGTATAACAAGAAGCTGCGCCTTGAGGGACGCATCAACGGCCAGACTCTCTCCCAGCCCATCGCGGACCCATATACCGGCGAGGTGCTGGCCGAGGCGGGGGTGACCGTTTCAAAGGAGCTTGCCCGGCGGCTGGACGACGCGGGGGTTACAGAGGCTGTGGTCTCGGTGGAGGGCAGGGAGGTCAAGATAATTTCCAACGGCATGGTGGATATCACAAAATACGTGTCCCTAGACAGGGAGACGCTGCTCTCCTGCGGCATAAACGAGCGCGTAAGCTACCCGGTACTAAGGGAGATACTGGAGGAGTGCGGAGAGGACGAGAGGAAGCTCAAGTCCGCCCTTAAAAAGCGCAAGCCGGAGCTGATACCCAACATTATCACGGTGGAGGATATTTTCGCCAGCATAAACTACATGAACTGCCTGGCCCAGGGATTGGGGCTTACGGACGATATAGACCATCTGAGCAACCGGCGCATCCGCTGCGTGGGCGAGCTTTTGCAGAACCAGTTCAGGATAGGCTTCTCCCGTCTTGAGAGAGTCATCCGCGAGCGCATGACCCTGCAGGCCCAGGATTTGGAGCAGCTGACCCCCCACTCCCTTATAAACATCCGGCCGGTGGTGGCGGCCATAAAGGAGTTCTTCGGCTCGTCGCCCCTTTCGCAGTTCATGGACCAGACGAACCCCCTGGCGGAGCTCACCCATAAGCGCAGGCTTTCCGCCTTGGGCCCCGGCGGCCTTTCAAGGGACCGGGCCAGCTTCGAGGTACGTGACGTGCACTACACCCACTATGGGCGCATGTGCCCCCTGGAAACCCCGGAGGGCCCAAACATCGGCCTGATATCCTATCTTGCCAGCTTCGCGAAGATAAACGAGTACGGCTTTATAGAGGCCCCCTACCGCAAGGTGGACAAGGCCACCGGCAGGGTCACCGACGAGGTGGAGTATATGACCGCCGACGTGGAGGACAACTACGTTGTGGCCCAGGCCAACGAGCCGTTGGACCAGGAGGGGCACTTTGTAAACAGCCGCGTGGTGGGCCGGTACAGGGACGAGTTCGTGGACGTGGACGCGGC
Organism: Acutalibacter muris; assembly: GCF_002201475.1. Classification (NCBI taxonomy): domain Bacteria; kingdom Bacillati; phylum Bacillota; class Clostridia; order Eubacteriales; family Acutalibacteraceae; genus Acutalibacter; species Acutalibacter muris. The sequence goes on from NZ_CP021422.1 coordinate 348,598, forward strand.
CCGGGCCGACTATATGGACATCACCCCCAGGATGGTGGTCTCCGTGGCTACGGCAATGATTCCCTTTTTGGAGCATGACGACGCCAACCGGGCCATGATGGGCTCCAACATGCAGCGTCAGGCCGTGCCCCTTCTCAGGACCGAAGGGCCCATAGTGGGCACCGGCATGGAGTATAAGGCGGGGGTAGACTCCGGCGTGTGCGTGCTGGCCAGAAGGGGCGGCGTTGTGAAGTCCGTCTCCGCGGACCTGGTGCGGGTGACCGCCGATAACGGCGATACAGACGACTATGAGATAATCAAGTTCATGCCCTCTAACCAGAGCACCTGCATAAACCAGGTGCCGGTGGTGAACGTGGGAGAGCGGGTCGAGGAGGGCTCTGTCATAGCCGACGGGCCCGGCATAAGGAATGGCGAGATAGCCCTGGGCAAGAATGCGCTTATAGGCTTCATGACCTGGGAGGGCTATAACTACGAGGACGCGGTGCTCCTCAATGAGAAGATAGTACGCGACGACGTTTACACGTCTATCCATATAGAGGAGTACGAGATGGAGGCCCGGGACACGAAGCTTGGTCCCGAGGAGATCACCAGGGACATCCCCAACGCCAACAACGAGCTTTTGGGGGACCTGGACGATAGGGGCATTATCCGCATAGGGGCGGACGTGCGCGCCGGGGATATCCTGGTGGGCAAGGTTACGCCAAAAGGCGAGACGGAGCTTACCGCCGAGGAGCGGCTGCTCAGAGCCATATTCGGTGAAAAGGCCAGAGAGGTGCGGGACACCTCTTTGAGAGTGCCCCACGGCGAGTACGGCGTGGTGGTGGACGTTAAGGTGTTCACCAGGGAGAACAGCCACGACGAACTCTCCCCGGGAGTAAACAAGGTGGTGCGCTGCTATATCGCCCAGAAGCGCAAGATCTCCGTGGGCGACAAGATGGCGGGACGGCACGGCAATAAGGGCGTTGTGTCAAGGATACTGCCCGAAGAGGAGATGCCCTTCCTGCCTGACGGCACGCCCCTGGACATTGTGCTGAACCCCCTGGGCGTGCCCAGCCGAATGAATATCGGACAGGTACTGGAGGTCCATCTGGGCATGGCGGCCCACGCTCTGGGCTGGAAGATAATGACTCCTGTGTTTGACGGGGCCCAGGAGGCGGACATCCGGGAGTGCTTCCGCATGAGCGGAATGCACGAGGACGGCAAGTTCTACCTTCGGGACGGGCGTACAGGCGAATATTTTGACAACCCGGTGACGGTGGGCTATATGTACTATTTAAAGCTGCACCATCTGGTGGACGATAAGATACACGCCAGGAGCACGGGCCCCTATTCCCTGGTGACCCAGCAGCCTTTGGGCGGCAAGGCCCAGTTTGGCGGCCAGCGCTTCGGCGAGATGGAGGTCTGGGCCCTGGAGGCCTATGGCGCGGCCTATACCCTGCAGGAGATACTGACGGTGAAATCCGACGACGTGGTGGGCAGGGTGAAGACCTATGAATCCATAGTGAAGGGCCAGAACATCCCCACCCCCGGCATACCCGAGAGCTTTAAGGTGCTTATTAAGGAATTGCAGTCCCTGGGGCTTGACGTGAAGGTGCTGGACGCGGACGACCAGGAGATAGATTTGAAGCAGACCTTCGACGACGATGATATGGGCCTGTCCCGGGGAGGAAACTTCGACGAGGAGAACGTGGCCGACGACCTTGAGGGTTACTATCAGGAGGACGAGGACGGCAACTTCCTTGAGGACGAAGACGAGGACGAGGATTTCGGAGACGAGGAGGACGACGACCTTGACGAGGACTTCGGCCTGGACGACGGCGATGAGGGCGAGGATTTTTGACCTGGCGTTTACTGTAACTGGAAAGGAAGAGGATGGCAGCTATGGAATTCAACACATTTGAGTCTATAAAGATAGGCCTTGCTTCCCCCGACAAGATCCGGGAGTGGTCCCACGGCGAGGTCAAAAAGCCCGAGACTATCAACTACCGCACCCTGAAACCCGAACGGGACGGCCTCTTTTGCGAGAGAATATTCGGGCCCACAAAGGACTGGGAGTGCCACTGCGGCAAGTATAAGCGCATACGCTATAAGGGCAAGATATGCGACCGCTGCGGCGTGGAGGTTACAAGGAGCAAGGTTAGAAGGGAACGCATGGGCCATATCGAGCTGGCAGCCCCGGTGTCCCATATCTGGTACTTTAAGGGTATACCCAGCCGCATGGGGCTGATACTGGACATCTCCCCGAGGATCCTGGAGAAGGTGCTTTACTTTGCCCTTTATATCGTCACCGACCCGGGGGACGTGCGGGAGCTGACGAAGATGCAGACCCTTACCGAGAAGGAGTATAGGGACCTGCAGGAGAAGTATGAGGACGATTTCAAGGCCAGCATGGGCGCGGAGGCCATAAAGGAGCTGCTCTCGGAGATAGACCCGGAGAAGCTCTCGGTGGAGCTTCGGGAGGAACTGGAGGCCGCCAGCGGGCAAAAGCGCATGAGGATATTAAAGCGCCTGGAGGTGGTGGAGTCCTTCCGGGTTTCGGGCAACCGGCCGGAGTGGATGATACTGGACGTGGTGCCGGTTATCCCGCCGGACATACGGCCCATGGTGCAGCTGGACGGCGGGCGCTTTGCCACCAGCGACCTCAACGACCTGTACAGAAGGGTCATTAACAGGAACAACCGCCTGAAAAGGCTTCTGGAGCTGGGCGCGCCGGACATTATAGTGCGCAACGAGAAGCGTATGCTCCAGGAGGCCGTGGACGCGCTGATAGACAACGGCCGGCGGGGCAGGCCCGTGACCGGCCCCAATAACCGTCCCTTAAAGTCCCTGTCAGATATGCTCAAGGGCAAGCAGGGGCGCTTTAGGCAGAACCTCTTGGGAAAGCGCGTGGACTACTCGGGGCGCTCCGTTATCGTGGTGGGGCCGGAGCTTAAGATGTACCAGTGCGGCCTGCCGAAGGAGATGGCGCTGGAGCTCTTCAAGCCCTTCGTTATGAAGCGCCTTGTGGAGACAGGCATTGTGAACAATATAAAGGCCGCCAGGAAGTCCGTTGAGCGGGCCAAGTCCGAGGTCTGGGACGCGCTTGAAGTGGTGATAAAGAACCACCCGGTGCTTCTGAACCGCGCGCCCACCCTGCACAGGCTGGGCATACAGGCCTTCGAGCCGGTGCTGGTGGAGGGCAGGGCATTAAAGCTGCACCCGCTGGTCTGCACGGCCTATAACGCGGACTTCGACGGCGACCAGATGGCCGTGCACGTGCCCCTGTCGGCAGAGGCACAGGCAGAGGCCAGGTTCCTGATGCTGGCGGCCAACAACCTCTTAAAGCCCTCGGACGGGCGGCCTGTTACGGTGCCCACCCAGGATATGGTGCTGGGCTCCTATTACCTGACCCTTGAGAAGGCGGGCGAGCCCGGGGAGGGCAAGGTCTTCCGCAATATGGAGGAGGCCATGATGGCCTATGACGCGAAGGTGATAGGCCTGCACGCAAAGATAAAGGTGCGCCGCACAGTGGAGTATAAAGGAGAGAAGGTCACCGGCCTTGTGGACACCACCATGGGCCGCATGATATTCAACCGGCCCATACCACAGGACCTGGGCTATGTGGACCGCACCACCCCGGAGGGCGCTTTGCAGTTCGAGGTGGACTTCCTGGTGGGTTCAAAGCAGCTCAAGGCCATTATCGAGCGCTGCATAAAGGTACATGGCACCGAGCGCTCCGCCGAGGTGCTGGACGAGATAAAGGCCCAGGGCTATAAGTATTCCACCATAAGCGGCATAACCGTTGCCGTCTGCGACGCCACCATACCGGAGGCGAAGAAGGAACTGGTGGACGCGGCCCAGGAGGAGGTCAACGAGATAGCCGAGGAGTACAGCGAGGGTTTCCTCTCAGAGCGCGAGCGTTATGAGGCCGTCTTAAAGGTCTGGGACAAGTGCACAAGGGACGTGGCCTCCGCGTTGCAGAAGGGCCTTGACAAGTATAACCCCATCTACATGATGGCGGACTCCGGCGCCAGAGGCAGTATCTCCAACCTGAACCAGCTGGCCGGTATGCGCGGCAATATCTCCAACACCGCCGGTAAGACCATAGAGATACCCATCCGCTCCAACTACCGGGAGGGGCTCAACGTTTTGGAATACTTCATCTCCTCCCGCGGGGCCAGGAAGGGCACCACGGACACTGCTCTGCGTACAGCCGACTCAGGTTATCTAACGCGCCGTCTGGTGGACGTTTCCCAGGAGGTGGTCATCCGGGAGGAGGACTGCGGCACCCACGAGGGCATAGAGGTCTTTGAGATAAAGTCCGGACCGGAGTCTATCGAGCCCTTGAAGGAGCGGCTGGTAGGCAGATATCTTGTGGAGGACTACTGTGATGAGGACGGCAATGTGCTGGTCTCCCATGACAAGCTCATGGACGACAAGGACGCCGACACCATAATTGACCGGGGCACCGAGCGCATCAAGATACGCACGGTCCTCAGCTGCCGGGCCCATAACGGCGTGTGCAAGCGCTGTTACGGCGCGTCTCTGGCCACGGGCAAGCCCGTGCAGGTGGGCGAGGCTGTGGGCATTATCGCCGCCCAGTCCATAGGCGAACCCGGCACCCAGCTTACCATGCGTACCTTCCATACCGGCGGCGTTGCCAGCGCCGAGGACATCACCCAGGGCCTTCCCCGAATCGACGAGCTCTTTGAGGGCAGAAAGCCCAAGCACGTGGCCATTATAAACGAGCTGGACGGACAGGTGAGCTTTGAGGAGATAAAGCGCAACCACCATGTGGTGGTGACAAACGACGAGACCGGCGAGAGCCGCTCTTATCTTATCCCCTTCGGCTCCAGGGTGACCGTAAAAGAAGGGGAGTATATCAAGCGGGGCAAGCACATCACCGAGGGATCCGTGAGCCCCCACGACGTGCTGGCCATAAGCGGAGTTGAGGAGGTCCAGAACTACCTGATACAGGAGGTACAGCGCACCTACCGTATGCAGGGCGTGGACATCAACGACAAGCATATAGAGATAATCGTGCGCCAGATGCTCAGAAAGGTGCGCATAGACGACGCGGGGAACACGGGGCTGCTGGTGGCCTCCCTGGCCGACAAGAACGAGGTGCTCACCGCAAACGAGGATATCCGCCGCAGGATAGCCCTGGGCGAGACAGAGCTGAGAGAGGCCACCTATACGCCGATACTTTTGGGCATTACAAAGGCGTCTCTGGCTACGGACTCCTTCCTTTCGGCGGCCTCCTTCCAGGAGACCACAAGGGTTCTGACGGACGCCGCCATAAAGGGCAAGGTGGATCCGCTGGTGGGCTTGAAGGAGAACGTCATTATAGGCAAGCTGGTGCCCGCGGGCACAGGCCTGAAAATGTACGGCGACGTGGAGGTGGAGTCCACCTCGGAGCCGCGGGAGGAGCTGTACGGCGATGGCCTGGAGGAGCTGGCCGAGGATATGCTTCTGAAGGAGACCGTATTCCCGCCTATGGGCGAGCCCCAGGAGCCCGCTCCCGAGGTCGTGTGAGAAAAAGCTTGACAAGGGCGGCGCGCTGGTGCTATAATCAGCAGGATAGGCCAAAAGGGCCCGGTTTTACAGGCGTTCTGCGGTATTTCAACGGAATACTGCTTTCGCATATATAAAAATTTTTAAAGAAGGAGGTGCAGCTGAATGCCAACCTTTAACCAGCTGGTTAAAAACGGCAGGTCCGATGCCATTAAGAAGTCCAAGGCTCCCGCGCTTTTGAAGGGATGGAACTCCAAGAAGCGCGCGGCCATCGACCAGGATTCTCCCCAGAAGCGCGGCGTGTGCACGACGGTTACCACTCGTACACCCAAGAAGCCGAACTCAGCTCTGCGGAAGATCGCCCGTGTCAGGCTCTCCAACGGCATCGAGGTGCTCTGCTATATCCCCGGCGTGGGACATAACCTGCAGGAGCACAGCGTGGTGATGATTCGCGGCGGCCGTGTGCGCGACCTGCCCGGCGTGCGTTACCACATCATCCGCGGCGTTCTGGATACCCAGGGCGTGGCAAAGCGTATGCAGGCCCGCTCGAAGTACGGCGCGAAGCGTCCCAAGGCCGGCAAGAAGTAAGAGAAATATCTAAGCTATTGGCTTAATTTATATAGATTAAAGGGCTTTTTGCCCTGGGGTCTTAGTAAATTGCCTTTTAGCTGACCGGAAGTATGATAAATACCTTCGAGTACCGATGAATTCATTTTATGAAGGAGGGAAGATTATGCCAAGAAGAGGCAATGTGGCAAAGCGTGATGTTTTGCCGGACCCTATGTATAACTCCAAGCTGGTCACGCGCCTTATCAACAGCGTAATGCTGGACGGCAAGAAGGGCGTTGCACAGAAGATTGTGTACGGCGCTTTTGACATCGTCCAGGAGAAGACCGGCAAGGAGCCCTTGGAGGTCTTTGAGCAGGCCATGGAGAACGTCATGCCGAGTCTCGAGTGTAAGTCTCGCCGTGTAGGCGGCTCCACATATCAGGTGCCCATGGAGGTGCGTCCCGAGCGCAGGCAGACCTTAGGACTGCGCTGGCTGACAGCCTTTGCACGCACCCGCAACGAGCGCACCATGCGCGAGAGACTAGCCGGCGAGATACTGGACGCTATCAACGGCGCGGGCGGCGCGGCCAAGAAGCGCGACGACACCCACCGCATGGCGGAGGCAAACAGGGCTTTCGCGCATTATCGCTGGTGATGGGCTCAAACCTATAGGATATAAGGAGGAAACAACGTATTTATGGCCAGGCAGGTACCACTGGAATTAACCAGGAACATCGGCATCATGGCTCACATCGACGCCGGTAAGACTACCACAACAGAGCGTATCCTGTTTTATACAGGCGTGAACTACAAGATAGGCGAGACCCATGAGGGTGCCGCCACCATGGACTGGATGGCCCAGGAGCAGGAGCGCGGCATCACCATTACCTCCGCCGCTACCACCTGCTTTTGGCCGGACCGCAACGGCAAACAGAACCGCATAAACATCATCGACACCCCCGGCCACGTGGACTTCACCGTTGAGGTGCAGCGGTCCCTCCGTGTGCTGGACGGTTCGGTGACGGTGTTCTGTGCCAAGGGCGGCGTTGAACCCCAGTCAGAGACAGTATGGCGCCAGGCGGACGAGTATAAGGTTCCCAGAATGGCGTATGTGAACAAAATGGACATCATGGGCGCGGACTTCTACCGCGTGGTGCAGATGATGAAGGACAGGCTCAAGTGCAACGCTGTCCCGATACAGCTGCCTATCGGCGCGGAGGACACCTTCAAGGGCATTATTGACCTGGTGAACATGAAGGCCTATGTGTACTATGACGATCTGGGCAAGGATATCCGCGAGGAGGAGATCCCCGAGGACATGAGGGAGCTTGCAGAGAAATACCACGGCGAGATGGTGGAGCACGTGGCGGAGCTGGACGACGCTCTCATGGAGAAATACCTTGAGGGCGAGGAGCTCACCATCGACGAGATAAAGGACTGCATCCGCAAGGCCACTATCGCCAACCACATGGTCCCTGTGACCTGCGGCACCTCCTACCGCAATAAGGGCGTGCAGAAGCTTTTGGACGCTATCGTCGACTATATGCCCGCTCCCACCGACGTGCCCGCCATTAAGGGCACCAACCCCGACACCGAGGAGGAGGTCGTAAGGCATTCTTCAGACGAGGAGCCCTTCTCCGCCCTGGCGTTCAAGATCGCCACGGATCCCTACGTGGGCAAGCTCTGCTTCTTCCGCGTATACTCCGGCTCCGTGGAGGCGGGCGCTACCGTTTATAACTCCGTCAAGGATAATAACGAGCGCATGGGCCGCATAGTGCAGATGCACGCCAACGACCGCAAGGACATTGACCGTGTTTACGCCGGCGATATCGCCGCCGCTGTGGGTCTGAAGAACACCACCACAGGCGACACCCTCTGCGACGAGAAGCATCCGGTCATACTGGAGTCCATGGAGTTCCCGGACCCGGTTATCCGTGTGGCAATAGAGCCCAAGACCAAGGCCGGCCAGGAGAAGATGGGCATAGCCCTCTCTAAGCTTGCCGAGGAGGACCCCACCTTTAAGGCGTATACTGACGAGGAGACAGGCCAGACTATTATCGCCGGCATGGGCGAGCTGCACCTGGAGATCATCGTGGACCGGCTGCTCCGCGAGTTCAAGGTGGAGGCAAACGTGGGCAAGCCCCAGGTGGCCTATAAGGAGACCATCCGCAAGAACTCCGAGAGCGATACCAAGTACGCCAGGCAGTCCGGCGGTAAGGGTCAGTACGGCCACGTCAAGATCCGCATTGAGCCCAATCCCGCAGGGGGCTATGAGTTTGTCAACGCTGTGGTCGGCGGCTCTATTCCCAAGGAGTATATTCCCGCTGTTGACCAGGGTATACAGGGCGCTATGCTGGCCGGTGTTCTGGCCGGTTACAACGTGGTGGACGTGAAGGTCACCCTGTACGACGGCTCCTATCACGAGGTGGACTCCTCTGAGATGGCGTTTAAGATTGCCGGTTCCATGGCCTTTAAGGAGGCCATGCGCAAGGCGGACCCGGTGCTCATGGAGCCCATTATGAAGGTCACGGTCATCACCCCCGAGGAGTATATGGGCGACGTTATCGGCGACCTGAACTCCCGGCGCGGCATGATTTTAGGCATGGACGCTCTTCCGGGCGCACAGCAGGTGAACTCCGAAGTGCCCCTTTCCGAGATGTTCGGCTATGCCACCGATATGCGCTCCCGCACCCAGGGCCGGGGCCAGTACACTATGGAGCCCGCCCACTATGCCGAGGTGCCAAAGAATATCTCCGAGAAGATAATTAGCGACCGCGGCAAAAAGTCCGAATAAATCATAAATTATCCTTGCTTTTTCCGGCCAATGCTGGTAAAATGTAAAGCAAGGTATGTACGGTATATTTTATATTGCAAGGAGGCAATTTCCCAATGGCTAAGGCAAAATTTGAACGCAACAAACCCCATGTAAACATCGGCACCATCGGCCACGTTGACCATGGCAAGACCACCCTGACCGCCGCCATCACCAAGGTGCTGGCTATGAAGGGCGACGCCGACTTTATGGATTACGCCAACATCGACAAGGCTCCCGAGGAGCGCGAGCGCGGCATCACCATCAACACCGCACACGTTGAGTATCAGACCGACGCACGCCACTATGCCCACGTGGACTGCCCCGGCCACGCCGACTACGTCAAGAACATGATCACCGGCGCTGCTCAGATGGACGGCGCTATCCTGGTGGTTTCCGCCGCCGACGGCCCCATGCCCCAGACCCGCGAGCACATCCTGCTGGCCCGTCAGGTGGGTGTGCCCAGCATCGTGGTGTTCATGAACAAGGTCGACCAGGTGGACGACGAGGAGCTGCTGGAGCTGGTGGAGATGGAAGTCCGCGAGATGCTCAGCGAGTACGAGTTCCCCGGCGACGATATCCCCTTCATCAAGGGTTCCGCCCTGCAGGCTCTGGAGAGCAGCAGCACCGACCCCAACGACCCGGTCTATGCTTCCATTCTGGAGCTGATGAACGCGGTCGACAGCTATATCCCCACCCCCGAGCGCAAGTCCGACCTGCCCTTCCTGATGCCCGTTGAGGACGTTATGACCATCACCGGCCGCGGCACCGTTGCCACCGGCCGTGTGGAGCGCGGACAGCTGAAGATGAGCGAGGAGGTCGAGCTTGTCGGTCTGACCGAGGAGACCCGCAAGGTGGTCGTCACCGGCATCGAGATGTTCCGCAAGACCCTGGATTACGCCGAGGCTGGCGACAACGTGGGCGTTCTGCTCCGCGGTGTGCAGCGCAATGAGATCGAGCGCGGCCAGGTTCTGTCCAAGCCCGGCTCCATCCATCCCCACACCAAGTTCAAGGGTCAGGTTTACGTGCTGACCAAGGACGAGGGCGGCCGTCATACCCCCTTCTTCAACAACTACCGTCCCCAGTTCTACTTCCGCACCACTGACGTTACCGGCGTTATCTCCCTGCCCGAGGGCACCGAGATGTGCATGCCCGGCGACAACGTTGTGATGGACGTTGAGCTCATCACCCCCATCGCCATCGAGGAGGGCCTGCGCTTCGCTATCCGCGAGGGTGGCCGTACCGTTGGCTCCGGCGTTGTTACCGCTATCAATTCCTAAGATAAAAACAGGAGGCTCCCGGAAGGGAGTCTCCTTTCATTTTATGCCGGTTTCAAAGAGTCAGATGGGCCGTGATATTATTCTGTCCCTCCACCCTCTCAAAGCCCAGGGATTCGTACAGCGAAATGGCCGGGGCGTTGTCTACGTTCACCGTAAGCATCATAGCCTTGGGCCGGTTCAGTTCGATAGCTTTCGTGAGCATTGCCCTGGCGTAACCCCTGCGGCGGTGGCTCTCCTTCACGAACACGTCGAAGGGCTCGTTCTCGTCGTAGTTGTGGGTGACATCGATATAACCCACCACCTCGCCGGCTTCAAGGGCTAGTATGACCCGGAACCGTTCGGGGGCCTCCAGGACCCGCTCAGCCGTCCAGTACACGTCGGTGGAGTGTATGGCGGTGTAGCCGTCCCTATATTTGGGGCTGTAAAGCACTATCCGGCTGTCGTCTGTATAGGCGGCGCCACCTGTAAGCACCATTTTCTGCTGTTCGGTATCGAACTCCGCGGCATTTTCCTTCAAAAGGCTGTGAAGCAGGTAGTTGCCGGGGTTATAGACAAAATCACACTGCCAGCCCGGATACCGTTCCTTAAGAAAAGCCAGCAGCGCTCCATAGGCCGTGGCGCTTCGGGACAGAGGCATAAGCATCTCGAGATACCTGTCCTGTTCCTCCACAAGTAACACGAACAACCCCATGATGGTCCCATCTTCATAGTACCCCAGCACCAGCTTGTTGTGCTGCTTCGGCGCGTCAAGCAGCCTTTGGTTAAGCTCCTCTGCGCTGGAATAGACGGGAAGACTGAAGTCAGATGAGCTGTTTATCTCATCGGCAAAATCAATATATTCCGCTGTATTTGACAATACCTTCAGCATATGATATACTCCCTCCAATTATAATTTTTTACATTATACCACGGGGTGACTAAAATGGCAATAAAAATGATAGTGACAGACCTGGACCGCACACTGCTGAGAGACGACAAGACCATCTCTCCTTACACCGCTGGGACCCTGGAGAAGCTTCATGCTAGTGGAGTACCCTTTGTGATAGCCACGGCACGGCCCACCAGAGCGGTGCGTAAGGCCATGCCCTGGCTGAGATATGACGGGGCGGTGTTCTTCAACGGGGCAGTGGTGACAGCGGGCGGGGAGAGCCTGCGGGCGTATAAGATAGACGGCGCGCTGGATATAGTGCGGGCCATACTTAGGGACAAGCCTGAGACGCAGCTGTCAGTGGAGATGGAGGACTATCTCTACAGCAATATACCCCCGGAGAGCCTGGGGGACTGGGGGAGCGACTACGGCTACACCAGGGACTTTCACGAGACCGGCGGGCGGCAGGTGGAGAAGATACTCATTTCCTCAGAGAATATCCAGCCGGAGGGCTGGGAGAGGGAGTACGAAAGGTACATACCCGAGGACCTGTATATGCAGATGTCCGAGGGCACCCTGCTCATGGTGATGAACCGGCAGGCCACAAAGCTGAACGGCATAAGGCTGCTGGCGGAGCGGTATGGGGTGGGGCTTGGCGAGATAGCCGCCTTTGGGGACGACGTGAACGATATCGAGATGCTGACCGCCTGTGGAGTGGGCGTGGCGGTTGGGAACGCACTGCCGGAGGTGAAGGCAGCGGCGGACGAGGTCTGCGGGAGTAACGAGGAGGAGGGAGTGGCGCGCTGGATCTGGGGGAATGTGTTGACCTGAGTGACAGGGGTTGATATAATTTCGTTATAAGGGGCGCAAACCGGCAGAATACCAGTGATTTCCCTTGACTTTCAAAATCCGATATGCTATAATACCCGGGAAAGACGTTGACGGAGACAGGCAGGCTGAGTGTGGGCCCCAGAGAGCCGGTGGGTGGTGCGAACCGGCGCCGAAGCTGAGCTTTGCATCCCTCCCGAAGTTGCCAGCCGAACAAGACGTTCACCTGACGGTGAAAAAACATTTACCTGCGGTGAAGTTTCCATTAAGCGAGGACGGTCCCCGCCGTTACCGGGGAGCTATTGATGGATAGCGTAAATGGGTGGTACAGCGAAGGTTCCCTTCGTCCCGTTTCGGGGCGGGGGTTTATTTTTTTGAAAGGAAGATTGATAATGAGCAAGTACAGGGAGGTCTCCGCGAACATGAACTTCGTGGAGAGGGAGAAGGAGACGGAAAGGTTCTGGTCGGAGAACCGTATCTTTGAAAAGAGCGTAGAGCAGCGGGAGGGCGCGCCCCTTTACACCTTCTACGACGGCCCGCCCACGGCCAACGGCAAGCCCCATATCGGGCATTTGGAGACCCGGGCCTTTAAGGATATGTTCCCCCGGTATCATACCATGAAGGGGGAGCAGGTGCTCCGCAAGGCCGGCTGGGACACCCACGGGCTGCCGGTGGAGCTGGAGGTGGAAAAGCTCCTGCACATCAACGGCAAGGACCAGATAGAGGAGTACGGCATAGCCCCTTTTATTGACAAGTGCAAGGAGAGCGTGTGGAAGTATAAGGGTATGTGGGAGGATTTCTCCAAGGCCGTGGGCTTCTGGGCGGATATGGAGCACCCCTATGTCACCTATGACAACAGCTTTATAGAAAGCGAATGGTGGGCCCTAAAGCAGATATTTGACAGGGGGCTTCTGTATAAGGGCTTTAAGATAGTACCGTACTGCCCCCGCTGCGGCACGCCCCTTTCCTCCCACGAGGTGGCCCAGGGCTATAAGGACGTGAAGGAGCGCTCGGCTATAGCCAAGTTCAGGTGCAGAGGTGAGGAGGCGTTTATCCTGGCCTGGACCACCACGCCCTGGACACTGCCCTCCAACGTAGCGCTGTGTGTCAATGCCAATGAAGATTATGTGAAGGTCTCTTATACGAAAGATGACAAGACGGAGGTGTATTACCTGGCCGAGGCGCTGTGCGACACGGTGCTGGGAGAGGACGGATATACGGTGCTGGAGCGGTACAAGGGCGCGGAGCTTGAGAACAAGGAGTACGAGCCACTCTTTGACTTTGTGAGCCCCAAGGAAAAATGCTGGTACATTGTCTGCGACGACTATGTGACCCTTACCGACGGCACCGGCATAGTGCACATTGCCCCGGCCTTCGGCGAGGACGACGCCAAGGTGGGCCGCAGGTACGGCCTGCCCCTGGTGCAGCTGGTGGACCAGAAGGGCCAGATGACCGCCGAGACCAAGTGGCCCGGTATGTTTTGCAAGGACGCGGACAAGGAGATCTTAGTGGACCTTGAAACAAGGGGCCTGCTGTTCTCCGCGCCCAGGTTCGAGCACAGCTATCCCTTCTGCTGGCGCTGTGACACGCCCCTTATCTACTACGCCCGGGAGAGCTGGTACATCGAGATGACCAAGGTGAAGGACCGGCTAATAGCGAACAATAACACCGTAAACTGGCTGCCTGAGAGCATAGGCAAGGGCCGCTTCGGAGACTGGCTGGAGAACCTTCAGGATTGGGCCGTCAGCCGCAACAGGTACTGGGGCACGCCGCTGAATATCTGGGAGTGCGAGTGCGGGCACAGGCACGCCGTGGGCAGCATAGCGGAGCTTCGGGAACTGTCCCCCAACTGCCCGGAGAACATCGAGCTGCACAGGCCCTATGTGGACGAGGTCACCATAACCTGCCCTCACTGCGGCAAACAGATGCACAGGGTGCCCGAGGTGATAGACTGCTGGTTTGACTCCGGGGCAATGCCCTTTGCCCAGCAGCACTACCCCTTTGAGAATAAGGAGCTCTTTGAGCGGCAGTTCCCCGCCGACTTCATAAGCGAGGCCGTGGACCAGACCAGAGGATGGTTCTACTCCCTTTTGGCCATCTCCACCCTGCTTTTTGACAAGGCCCCCTATAAGAACGTGCTGGTCCAGGGCCTTGTGCAGGACGAGGAGGGCAAGAAGATGAGTAAGTCCAAGGGCAACGCCGTGGAGCCCATGGAGGCCCTCTCCGACTTTGGCGCGGACAGCCTTAGGTGGTTTTTCTATACCTGCTCGGCTCCGTGGCTGCCCAAGAATTTCAGCAAAAAGACGGTTGTAGAAGGCCAGAAAAAGTTTTTCTCCACCCTCTGGAACACCTATTCCTTCTTTGTGCTGTACGCCAATATCGACGAGTTCGATCCCACCAAGTACAGCCTTGAGGACTGCCCGCTGACAGTGATGGACCGCTGGCTGCTCTCCCGGCTCAACAGCACGGTGAAGGCCGTGGACGGACATTTAGCCGCCTATAGGGTGCCGGAGACCGCCAGGACCTTGCAGGACTTTGTGGAGGAGCTCTCAAACTGGTACGTGCGCCGCAGCCGTGAACGCTTCTGGGTTCAGGGGGAGGCCGGGGACAAGACCGCCGCCTATATGACTCTATACACGGCGCTGGTGACCGTGGCGAAGCTCTTGGCCCCCATGGCACCGTTTATGAGTGAGGATATCTATAGGAATCTGGTGTGCTCAGTGGACGAGAGCGCTCCGGAGAGCGTGCACCTTTGCGCTTTCCCTGTGTGCGACGAGAGCCGCGTAGATGGAAAGCTTGAGAGCGATATGGACGAGGTGCTGCGTGTGGTGACCCTGGGCCGGGCGGCCAGAAATCAGGCCAATATCAAGAACCGCCAGCCTCTTTCAAAGCTCTTCACCGATGCGGACGCGGGGCTCGGGGGGCTGTATCAGGAGATAATCCGCCAGGAGCTGAACGTGAAGGAGATAGAGTTCCTCTCTGATATGTCGGAGCTCACCTCCTACAGCTTCAAGCCCCAGCTACGCATACTGGGCCAGAAGTACGGAAAGCGCATAGGCTCCCTCCGGCAGGCCCTGTCTGAGCTGGACGGAAACGCCGCCAAGAGACAGCTGGACTCTGAGGGCGTGCTGTCCCTTACCCTGCCCGATGGAGAGATAAGCCTTACCCCGGAGGAACTGCTCATAGAGACCAGCCAGAAGGAGGGCTATACCTCCGAATCGGACCGGGGCCTTACGGTGGTGCTGGACACCGCCCTTACAGAGGAGCTCATTGAGGAGGGCTTTGTCAGGGAGATAGTCTCAAAGCTCCAGTCCATGCGCAAGGACGCGGGCTTCTATGTCACCGACCATATCAGGGTGAGCCATAAGGGCAGCGCCAAGGTCGAGAATATATTGAAGGAGCACCAGAAGGAGATTCTGGGCGATGTGCTGGGCGACGTGCTACTGTGCGGGGAGCTCTGCGGGTACACGGCAGAGTGGGACATCAACGGCGAGAAGACCACGCTGGGTGTAGAGAAGGTACAATGAAAGCACCAAAATGTGTGCTCTTTGACATTGACAATACACTCCTGATGAAACGTCCCTCTATCCCGGAGAAGGTTTACGAGACTGCTAAGCAGTTCTTGCCGGAACTGGCATTTGAGGACGTAGAACGGTCCTATGCCAAGAGCGAGCTCTGGCAGGGAGAGCAGATACAAAAGGAGAACGAGACCGGCGTTCGTATGCCCGACGAGGAGTATCTGCAAAATATTTTCGGGATCTACAGGGAGGCTTTAGGCCTGCCGGAGGAGGCCTTGGAGGGGCTTCGGGACGTGTTCATGCACAAATACTTTATGGAGTATGAGCTTGTCCCCGGGGCGGTGGAGACACTTGAACGACTGAAGTCCCGGGGTCTGAAGCTGGGTATCGTGAGTAATAACACCCCCAAGGTACGGGCAAAGCTTGCGGAGCTAGGTCTGGATAAGTTCTTCGGGAGCGTAGTCATCTCCGAGGAGGTGGGCCTGTATAAGCCCGACCCGGCTATCCTTGAGCTGGCCTGTGAACAGCTGGGAGCTGCCCCTGGGGACAGCGTGTATGTGGGCGACCATCCCTTTGACATACTCTGCGCCCACGCGGCGGATATGCCGGTCATCTGGAGGCCGGTGAACCCGTATATGGCTGTGCCAGACCATATAGGCCCGCCGGAGCATAAAATTGGCACATTAACGGAGATAGTTGAACTGTTAGATAATTAACAAAAAGCGGGACTGCTCGGCGCAGTCCCGCTTTTGTCATATTACCTTAAAACCTCGTCTCCCCCGCCAGCTTTTCCACCGGCAGGCCGGCGGTATAACGTCTTAGGAAAGCCCTAAAGCCCTCTTTGTCCTCCGGCTGGGGGTCGGCTGTTGAGCCATTAGCCCCGGCAAAAACTTTTTGTCCCAGGTACTCCGACAGGGTCAGGCCACCGCTCTTTGCGCTGTACATGGCGAGGATCGCCATGCCCCAGGGGCCTCCCTCACCGGCGGTCTCCATGACGGTGACAGGCACGCCCAAGGCCCCGGCCATGAGCCGCTGGCCCACCATGGGGGTCTTGAACAGCCCGCCGTGGCCGGTAAGGCGGTCGAGGGCCGCGTGTTCCTTATCAAGGAGCAGGTCCATCCCCAGCTTCAGTGGGGCCATGGCGGCGTAGAGCTGGGCACGCATAAAGTCGCCCAGGGACAGGGGGATTTCCGGCTGGCGCATTACAAGGGGCCGCCCCTCGGGAAGCCCTATCACAGGCTCGCCGGAGTAGCAGTTATAGGCGGTGACCCCGCCGCAGTCCGGGGACCCGGAGAGGGCCGCGTTATAGAGCATATCGTAAAGCTGGGGCTTTGGGAGCTTTGTTCCGGCCCTGTCCAGAAGCTGGCCAAAAAGTGATACCCACGCGTCCAGGTCCGAGGTGCAGGTATTGCAGTGCACCATGGCCACTGGGTCCCCGGCAGGAGTGGTGACCATGTCAAGCTCCGGGTAGACCCTTCCGAGGGGCTTCTCCAGCACCACCATGGCGAAGATGGAGGTGCCCGCCGACACGTTCCCGGTGCGCGGGGCCACGCTGTTTGTGGCCACCATGCCGGTGCCTGCGTCCCCCTCGGGAGGACAGACAGGGAGGCCGGCCCGCAAAAGTCCGCTGGGGTCCAGGAGCCTTGCGCCGTCCTCGGTGAGGGTACCCGCATTGGCCCCGGCGGGCAGGACCTTTGGCAGCACGTCCCGCAGCCGCCAGGGAATATTATTCTCCGCAAGTATCTCATCAAAGCTGTCGAGCATATTTACGTCAAAGTCACAGGCCACGCTGTCAATGGGGAACATACCCGCGGCCTCGCCCACGCCCATGCTGTGCTGCCCGGTGAGCCGCCAGTGTATGTATCCGGCCAGAGTAGTCAAGTGGGCGAGCTCTTGTATATGGCCCTCGCGGAGCCTTATGGCCCGGTACAAGTGGGCGATGCTCCAGCGCTGGGGGATGTTGAACCTGAAGCGCTCTGTCAGCAGGGCGGCCTCCTCTTCGGTGACGGTATTGCGCCAGGTGCGGAACTCCGCAAGCTGCCTGCCCTCTCTGTCAAGGGGCAGATAGCCGTGCATCATGGCCGAGACGCCAAGAGCGCCCAGGGTGCGCAGCTCTGTGCCGTATTTCGCCCTTGCGTCCTCCGCAAGGGCCTTGTAGGCACTCTGTATGCCTGCGACAGCGTCCTCTAAGCGGTAGGTCCATATGCCATTTTCCAATCGGTTCTCCCAGTCGTAGGACCCGGAGGCGATAGGGGAGTGCTCCGGACCGATAAGCACGGCCTTTATCCGGGTGGAGCCCAGCTCTATGCCAAGGGCGGTCTTCCCGGCGGTTATAGCTTCAGCGATTTGAGTTGTTGTCATATTATGTCCTCCTGAAAATTTCCTTGCGCCGACCTGACAAGTATTATATAATAATCATATACCCTTGGGGGCCGCTTCGCAAGGCCCAGGAAAAATTTTTTGAAGTTTTTTAAAAATATTTTTGAAAACCTGCAACCAAAGCGCTGTTTTATGTATTCTTATAGGTAGAATATGAAGAAAGGAGCGAAGCTATGCGCGGAGATTACGAGATACTCACGCGTCTGAGGGACCGGGACCAGGCGGCCCTGGAGACGGCCATACGCCGCTATTCCGGGTACGTGGCGGCGGTGGTGAAGAAGACCCTTGGAGACGACTGCGCAAGGCAGGACATCGAGGAACTGACCGCGGACGCGTTCGTGGCCCTTTGGGCCAACGCGGGTAAGCTCAGGGATGACAGCGACCTGAAATATTGGCTGGCCATAGTTGTGCGCAACGCAAGCCTTAGAAGAAGGCAGAAGAGTGTCAGCACCGTGCCGCTGGAGGAAAACCTGGTCTTTGACAGGACCCCCGCCACCCAAGCCGAGAAGCGGGAGCGCATACGGCAGGTGCGGGAGGCGGTCGACGGACTGGAGCCCGTCGATCGGGAGATATTCCTAAGACATTATTTTTGGCACCAGCCGGTGCAGCAGATTGCCAGGGAGATGGATAAAAACTCCTCGGCCATTAAGAGCCGGCTGGCTCGGGGCCGAGAGAAGCTGAGAAAAATATTGTTAAAGGAGGACTGTCCTATATGAGCGAGATAGACAAGCTGATAAACCAGGCTTTTCCCGATGAGCTTCGGGATATTGAGCCCATAGACGTGGACGAGGACGCCATACTCAGCAGGGCCCTTGAGAATCTGGGGCTGAAGCCCTCCCCAAGGCTGGAGCTGCCGGAGCTTACCGTAAAGCACCCGCGCCGCAGGAACACAGCGGGGCAGAGTAAAAAGGAGGAACCGGAGTTCGTAGAGGTGCCGGTGGTGGTGCACCATCGCTGGAGGGACTGGGCGGGCTGGGCCTTTGCGGCTTGCCTTGTGCTGGTGGTGGCGGTTAATTGGGGGCCATGGCTCATTAAAAGCCTGGACTTCGGCCTGGGGCCCAGGAGCGCCGGGGACGCTGCGGCCCCGGAGAGCGGCGGGAGCCCGGCGGTAAGCGGCGGCGCTGCCTTTGTCCTGGAGGACGACAGCCAGAAGGTTTCCGTGGCCGTCGCTTCGGTAAGCTATGGGGCGGAGGACACCGTGACCATAGAAATGACTATCACCCCGGTGATGGAGCCGGAGGAACTGGACCTGGACCAGTTTGACATCAGGGTCTCCGGGGACAACGCGGACTCGGTGGTGCGGCTCAGCCGGAGCAACGAGGGG
Organism: Acutalibacter muris; assembly: GCF_002201475.1. Taxonomy (NCBI): domain Bacteria; kingdom Bacillati; phylum Bacillota; class Clostridia; order Eubacteriales; family Acutalibacteraceae; genus Acutalibacter; species Acutalibacter muris. The sequence continues at coordinate 367,649 of NZ_CP021422.1, forward strand.
AACAAGGTTTCTCTGAAATACCAGCTTAACGGCTATAGGACCATTGTGCTTGAGATAAAGCAGGCGAAACCCCTTATCGACAGCAGCGGCAATGAGGTGGGGTTCGGGTATCAGGCTATCGACGAGATAGAGGTCAGCTTTATTGCGGGCCAGGCCAGGAGCCTTAATGGAAATGGGGTATCTCATTTTGACAGGTACGGCGCGGCTGAAGGCGAATGAGATAAAAAGGCCGTCCTTTTGTGGGGCGGCCTTTTTATTCACGTTTTATTAACCTGTTTTTCTTGCTTTTGCCACAGTTCTGGGTTAAAATATAAAAGAACATATTATGAGAGGTGCTTTTATGGCGAAAATTCTGATCGTTGACGACGATACCAATATATGTGAGCTTCTGCGACTCTATATCGAGAAGGAGGGCTTTGAGGCGGCCATCTCCAACGACGGGGAGAGCGCGCTTAAAAAGTTCGACAGCTTCTCCCCGGACCTTATGCTTCTGGACATAATGCTCCCCGGCCTTGACGGCTGGCAGGTCTGCCGGGAGATACGCAAAAAATCCTCCTGCCCCATAATCATGCTGACCGCCAAGGGCGAGGTGTTCGACAAGGTCCTGGGGCTGGAGCTGGGGGCCGACGACTATGTGGTGAAGCCCTTTGAGACCAAGGAGGTCATCGCCAGAATAAACGCCGTGCTGCGCCGGAGCGGCAAGGGCGGCGACAGACTGGACAACAAGGAGGTCTCATATGAGAACCTGGTGATAAATCTTACAAACTATGAGCTGAAGGTGAAGGGCGTGCAGATAGATACCCCGCCCAAGGAGATGGAGCTTATCTATCACCTGGCCTCCAACCCCAACAGGGTCTTTACCAGGGACCAGCTTCTTGACGAGGTATGGGGCTTTGACTATTACGGCGACAGCCGCACGGTGGACGTGCACATAAAACGCCTTAGGGAGAAGCTGGAGGGGGTTTCGGAAAAGTGGAGCCTGAAGACCGTCTGGGGCGTTGGCTATAAGTTTGAGGTGAAGGACTAGCCTATGCAGAGGAGCATATTCAAACGCTATCTCTCCATCACCATGGCTATAATCTTCCTGAGCTTTACCATGCTGGGGACGGTGACCCTGGTCTTCTTCGGCCGGTACTGGCGGCAGGAGAAAAAGGAGCTGCTGACCCAGAACGCCACCTCCATCGCCCAGGCGGCCAGCCGGTTTCTGCATGAGAAGTCCGAGGGCAAGTACGAGCTGCAGGGGGAGGCGCTCATGCTGTTTATGGAGAGCTTTTCCACCAGCATAGACGCGGACATCTTCATCACGGATCTTGACGGCAACGTGCTGCTGGGCAGTTACGCCTGCAGCAGGGTGGAGGGTATAGACAAGGCCCCGCCGCCCTTGGTGGAGAAGGCCTCCCAGGGGCTCTATGAGGGCCGGGGACGCTTTGACGGGCTCTATAGGGAGAACTACTATATCATCGCCGTGCCCATGGCTGCCACGGAGGGCGGGCCCCAGGTGGGGGTGGTCTTCGCCACCACCAGTCCGGCGTCCATGAACGTCATACAGCTGGAGGCCTTCAAGATATTTCTTGTGGCGGCGGGGCTGGCACTGCTTATAACCTTCTGCGTGGTGGGAATATTTGCCTATAGGCTGGTGCGTCCACTCCGGCTGATGTCTGCGGCGGCAAGGAGCTTTGGCGCGGGGGACTTCTCCGTGCGGGTGCCTGTCACCAGCGAGGACGAGATGGGGCAGCTGGCTATGTCCTTCAACAATATGGCAAACTCCCTTACAAACTCCGAGGGTATGCGCCGCAGCTTCATTGCCAACGTGTCTCACGAGCTGAAAACCCCCATGACCACTATAGCCGGCTTTATAGACGGCATTTTGGACGGCACCATACCCCAGGACGAGCAGGACAAATATCTGCATATAGTCTCCGACGAGGTCAAGCGGCTCTCTAGGCTTGTGAAGTCCATGCTGGACCTTTCAAGGATAGACAGCGGCGATATGAAGATACACCCAAGCCATTTTGACATTACCCACACTGTGGTGAACACCCTTTTGACCTTTGAGCAGAGCATCGACGAAAAGGGGATAGAGATAGCGGGCCTGGAGGACGCCGCGCCAATGCAGGTGTACGGCGACCCGGACCTTTTGCACCAGGTGGTGTATAATCTGGTGGAGAACGCGGTAAAATTTACCAATCAGGGCGGAACTATCCGTGTGCAGATAATAGACAGCGTGGACCGCACCGTGGTGGCCATAGAGAACACCGGGCCGGGGATAGCGGCGGAGGACCTGCCCATGGTCTTCGACCGCTTCTATAAGGGGGATAAATCCCGCAGCCGGGACAAGAACGGCATGGGCCTGGGGCTGTATCTGGTGAGGACCATATTGCAGCTTCACGGCGGCAATATTCAGGTGAGCTCGGTACAGGGGCAATACTGCCGCTTTGAGTTCTACGTGCCAAAGCCCCAGGAGGCCCCGCGGCTGAAGGAGGCCGGGCAGAAGCCCAAAGAGAACGCGCCGAAGCTAAGGGAGCCCAGGGTCAAAAAGCAGAAAAAGCCGGATATAAAGCCGGAGACCGAAAGGAGTAAAGATGATGAGTGAATGGAAAGAGGGCGTCCCGGAGGAGCCTGAGAGGGAAAATGTGCAGATAGAGACGGAGCCGGGGGAGAACGGAGAGGATATGCAGATACCCGTCGAAGCCTCATTGCCTCCTGACGGAGCTATAGAGCCCATGCCGCCAGAGACACTGGAGCCGGTCATGCCGCCCGAGCCATACCGGCAGCCCCAGCCGGAGTATTCGTACTATCAGCAGCCCCAGGTACAACCTGGATATGCTGAATATCAGTCTGCTGTTCAGCAGCCGGTTTTTCAACAGCCAATGTACCCGCCCCAGCCCCAGCCGTACCAGGGATATCAGCCCCAGCAGCCGGTACAGCAGCCTGTGCAGCAGTACCAGTACCCGCAGCAGGTATACCAGCCGCAGCCACCCTATCCGCCGTACCAGGGCACATATACAGCCCAGGCCCCGGCGAAAAGGAGGATGTCCACAGGGGCCAAGGTGTTTCTCATTATAGCGGGCATTTTTGCCCTTGCGGGTATATCTGCGGCGGTGATATATTTTGCCCTGGCTGTGGGCAATTCCAGCGTAGCGCCGGAAAGGGAACCCTTCTTCGGCTATGAGGTGCCCGACGATGACGATGGCTCAGAGCCCTGGGAGGACGAAGACCCCGACTTCGGCGTTGCCCCTCCTGAAGAGGAGGAGAGCCACCCGGAGGTGGACGTGACCCCCAATACCGACGGCATCGCCATAAGCCCCAGGCCCTCGGGCTCCACCATGGACGCAGAGGGGGTATATAACCGGGTCGTCACCTCTACGGTCACCGTTTCCGCAAAGCTTACCCAGGAGGGGGCCAGCACCGGCGAGAGCACCGGCACCGGAATTATCGCCACCAGCGACGGGTATATAATTACCAACTCCCATGTGGTGCTGAACTCCCGCTCCGCCAAGGTGACTGTGACTACCTTTGACGGCCTGGAGTATGAAGCTGTGGTGGTGGGCGTGGACAGGACTACGGATTTGGCGGTATTAAAGACCAACGACCACAACTTTGTCCCCGCAGAATTCGGAGACGCGGAGGAGCTGTCCGTGGGGGAGTGGGTGCTGGCCATAGGCAACCCCGGCGGCGCGCGCTTCTCAAGCTCCCTGACCCGGGGGATAATCTCCGGCCTTGACCGTGAGGTGGGCAAGTACAGCGAGGAGGGCATGACCTATATCCAGACCGACGCGGCCATAAACCCCGGCAACTCCGGCGGGCCACTGGTGAATATGTATGGTCAGGTGGTGGGTATAAACTCCTCCAAAATAGTCACCGAGGGCTATGAGGGCATGGGCTTTGCCATACCTGTCAGTAAGGCCCAGCCAATAATCAACGAGCTGCTCTCCGGCGGATATATCAAGGGCCGCACCCGCTTAGGCATCATGTGCCGTGAGGTGGGCTCCGCCATGTCGGAGATGTACAACGTCCCCCGGGGGCTCCAGATAACCGAGTTTAACGAGGACTGTAGTCTGATAGGTACCGACGCGGAGCCCGGGGACATTATAATTGCTATTGAGGGCGAGACCGTGGAGAGCCTTAGGGACGTGTCGAACCTGCTCCTGCGCTACTCCCCCGGGGACCAGGTGACCTTGACCCTGTACCGGCCCGCCCAGACCTTCGGCCAGAAGGGCAGAGAGCTGGAGGTGGAGATAACTCTCCTTGAGGATAAGGGCGAGACCCAGGATTAAAAGTTGAGCAAAGCAAAGACCCCCGGTCGCCCGGGGGTCTTTTTATGCAGATAATTACAGGGCTAGCTTATGTCCGTAGTATGTGTCGATAATGCGAATGCCCACGCTCTCCGCCGCTGGGTGGGTCTCGTCCTCGTGGAAGAAGGTCATGTCCTTCATGCCGTCTTTCTTAGACTGGTTCAGGGCCCGGACCATAAGGGTACGGAAGTCCTCGGCGTTGAAGCGGTCGTTCTCGAAGTCCACGCCGAATATCTCCATGGAGCCGTCCACAAAGCGCAGCACCCCCACAAGGCTGACCTCCTCCCGCTCAAAGTCCAGGCTTTCCAGGGCCTCCACGGCCCCGGTGTTTGTCCTTGACACGCCGAAGTGCAGCTCGTAGCCCGGGAACCGCATGTGCAGATACTCCACAAACTCCCGCACCGCCCGGCCGTAGTCCCGCTTTATGCAGAAGATGTCCGGCTGGACGTACTTGTCATCGTCCCACACGTAGAACTGGATAAGCCCCAGGGGCTCGCCGTCCTGCTCATAGAGGAGCATGGTATAGTTGTCCCGCTGGAAAGGAGCGCGCGGCGTGGGCGTTGAAGTCCGCCCGGGTCTTGAGCCCATCTGCATACGTTGGATAGCAGGAGCGGCTCATGTCCAGGGCCAGCTCATATGCAGAGTCCAGATACTGCATATACTCATCTTGGGCTAATTGTCTTAGCATATATGGTTCTCCTTGATCTTTTCGACTATCCCCTCGGTCTTCATCCCCCTGGAGCCCTTTACGAGCACAGCGTCCCCGGGCCTTAGAAGTTCCCTCAAAAGCTCCCAGGCCTGGGCGTTGTCCTTCGCGCATATGGCCCCGGGGCCGTACCCCTCGGCAATTATCTCACCAAGCTCGCCCACGGCGATAAGGGTATCTATGCCCAGCTCCTTCGCATACGCGCCGGTCTCAAGATGGCCTTGTTGGGTATAGTCCCCCAGTTCCCGCATACCCGCCAGCACCGCGAACCTTTGCCCGGATATTTCCTGTCCGGCCAGCAGGCCGAGGGCGCTGCGCATGGAGTCGGGGCTGGCGTTGTAGCTGTCGTCGATAAGCAGCACGCCCCCCTCCTGAGAGATGACCTGGCGCATTTTCGGCGGGATATATCCCGCCAGCGCCCGAGCCGCGTCGGGGAGCGGTACCCCCAGCCAGTCGGCAGCAGCCAGCGCGGCCAGCGCATCGCAGGCCATATGGCTGCCCGGCGCCGGTAGGCGCACGGACTGTGTGCGGCCGTCGGGGGTGCGGCAGAGGAAGCTCTGGCCCCCGCTGTCCGTTTCTAGGTCCGTGCCCCGCCACATACACCCTTCAGAAAGGCCGAAGGTCACAATTCTATAGCGGCCCCCGCTGTCTAAAGAAGACAGCAGGTCGTTGTCCCCCGAGACGAACAGGGGAGCGTCAGACTTGAGATAGTCCGCAAGCTTCACCTTCTCTGCCATGATATTCTCTCGGGTTTTCATGAACTCGATATGGGAGGTGCCGATGGTGGTGATTATCCCGCAGGTGGGTTTTACCACCCGGGCGATGCGCTCCATCTCCCCGGGCATACTTACGCCCATCTCCACCACGGCGGCGGTATGCTCCGGCTCTAGGCCGCAGACGGTTATGGGCACGCCCACCTGGCTGTTGGCGTTGCCGGGGGTCTTCCATACCTTATGCCCCGCGCCTATGGCCAGGGCGGCCATCTCCTTGGCGGTGGTCTTGCCCACGCTCCCGGTTATGCCCAGGATAGGGAGGCTGAACCTCTCCCGGTACTTCTCCGCTGCCCTCTGTAAGGCGGCCCGGCAGTCCTCCACCAGCACCAGGGGGCCCTCCGCCTCCATGGGGTGGTCCGTAAAGCTGGCGGCGGCGCCGTTTCTAAAGGCGGAGCCTATGAAGTCGTGGCCGTCGTTATTCTCGCCCCTTATGGGCACGAACATCAGCCCGGGTCCCGCGCACCGGCTGTCGGTAAAAAAGTTCGTCACCACCGCGCCCGGGTCGCCGCGTAATATTCTGCCGCCGGCAAGGCCGGCAATTTCGAAAAGCGTAAGCTTCATTGGAGCCACCCCTTGTTGTAAAGTTTATTCGTTATGCCAGCGAGCCCATAGGGTCCCAGGGCTCCAGCTCGATGGGAGCCTGGTCCAGCTCGGCCCGCTGCTCGTCGGTCAGGTACTTCTTATGTACCACTACCTGATAGGTGTACTCGGTAAACCAGTCGTCGCTCATGACAAAGTACCCCTTCTCCCCGGGCTCGTCACCCCAGCTGTTCTCTACCTTCCAGCGGTCAGGAGCGCCGTTCTCGTCCAGGTTCACCCCCTGGAACACCATGGCGTGGGTCATCAGGCTGTCGCCGTAGTCCAGGCGCTGGGCCTTATCCATGCCGAACTCCACCCCGAAAAGCTGGTCCGGGCGCAGGGCCTCCAGGTCCATGATGCCGGTCTTCCTGGTGGAGCTCTTGCCCACGTCGCAGCCGAACCAAACCGGCGCGCCGTCCTGCATCTGGCGTATGGCGGCCTTCTTCAGGTCCTCAACGGGCAGGTTTAGGTACTTCACGGGCCTGCCCTCCTTCACGTTGCCCAACAGCTTCACGGTAAAGGTTTTATGGAAGGGCTTGTCAGCGGTGGTGGCGTTTATCAGGCTGACGTAGTCCGAGAGCTCCCAGCCTACATATTTTTCATAGAAGCTCCGCCCGGTCATATCTGTCTCCCGGATAAACGTCTTGTCCTTGTCCCTGGCTTCAAAGGTGAAGGTTTTGGGCGGGTTGCCAAAGGCGATGCAGAGCATATTGTAGATGGTGCAGAGCATAGCTTCCTTCATTTCCCGCAGCTGCTCCACGGTCTTGCCCCCGGCATGGCCGGTGCGTAAAACGCGGGCGAACTCCCGAAGCTTGCGGGTCATGTAGGAGGTGACCTCCCAGGTGCCCGAGGAGCAGGCTGTCTCGGGCATGGCGTCCTTGGGCACAACGCCGTACTTATCCACCAAATTGCACAGCATATCCCACTGACCGCCATCGTTCAGGGGCGCGCCCAACAGGTGGGCTATCACCCGGCCGTTGGTGGGTTCATCAAGGGTATCTAAGATACTCTCAAGGAAGTAGTTGGACTTCTCCAGCTTGTCGTAAAAGAGCAGGTAATTCTGGGAGAGCTCGAAATCCTCCAGGTTCAGCTTTCTCATGACCTCCACCCGCATGGTGTTCAGCGCCGCGAACATCCAGCAGCGCCCCGAGGATTTCTGGTTGGTGATATGCCCGGTCTTCAGCTCCACCGAGAATTGGAAGCGGTCCCGCCGGGCGGCAAAGGGATCTGTGGCGCTCTGGTTCACGCCGTTTGCTGTTACCGCCAGCTGGGCCACCCGCTTTGCCGGGTCCCGGTGAAAATCCTTCTCGAACTCCTCAAGCTGTGTCAAACTGATGCCTTTGTTCATTGCAGATTCCTCCGTAAAATTATATATTCCCTTATTACACTTTAAGATAAGGCTGTTTGATATGCTGCTTTTACCCGCGCTTTATGGGTATCCGCATCTCGTGCCGGCTCCACTGTTCCGGCAAACTTGTTACACCATGCCGTCCAGACGGAACAGATAGGTAATAACTCCCCTTTCGTCCGTTTTCTCTCTCCTTGAATTTATTTCAGGCTATCAAGTATCTCCCTGATGACCACCCGCTCGTCAAAGGGGTACCTGACGCCCTTTATCTCCTGATAGTCCTCGCTGCCCTTGCCCGCCAGCACGATGATATCGCCGTCCTGGGCGTGCTCTATGCACCAGCGGATGGCCTCCCGCCGGTCGGGTATCTCGATATATTTCCCGTCGGTCTTGTTCATGCCTATCTTTATATCCTCGATAATGTCCAGCACGTCCTCAAACCGGGAGTTGTCGGCGGTTATAACCGACAGGTCGGCAAGCCTTCCGCTGGCCTCGCCCATCTCGTACCGGCGCACCTTGGGCCTGTTGCCACCGGCCCCGAACAGGCAGATAAGACGCTTCGGCTCATACTCCCGAAGGGTGCTCAGGAGGCTCTCCATGCTCACGGCGTTGTGGGCGTAGTCCAGCAGCAGGGTGTAGTTCCCCGGTACGGCCACCGGCTCCACCCGACCCTTTACCTTCACGCCCCGCAGTCCCTCCAGCAGGGCCTCCTTGGGTACGCCCAGCTTATGGCAGCAGGAGACGGCGGCCAGGGCATTATAGGCGTTGAACCGCCCGGGTATGCCCACCTTCGGCGAAAGCTCCAGGTCCCCGCTTATGTCAAACTCCACGCCCAAAAGCCCGGGCTGATTTAAGTGCCGGCAGTTATCTCCGTTCATATCCCCGCGGCCCTCCATGCTGAACCGATAAACCTCACAGGTGCTGCTTTCAAGGAGTTTTTCCGTTGCGGGATCGTCGGCGTTCACAACGCCGGTTTTACACATGGAGAAGAGCAGGGCCTTGCACTGCAGATACTCCTCCATGTCCTTGTGCTCTACCCCGCCGATATGGTCCTCAGAAAAGTTGGTGAATACCCCCACCTCAAAGGGCAGGCCGTACACCCGGTGCTCCCTAAGGGCGATGGAGCTCACCTCCATGACGGCGTACTCGCACCCCGCGTCCGCCATTCTTCTGAGCTGACGGAAAACCTCATGGCTTATGGGCGTGGTATTGTCAAGAGGCTCGATATTGCCGTCAATATCCGCGCCGATGGTGCCCATCACCCCGGTCTTATGCCCGGCGGCCTCCAGAAGGGCTCGGGCCATATAGGCGGTGGTGGTCTTGCCCTTGGTGCCGGTTATGCCTATGACCCTGATAGCTCCCTTCGCGGGCTCCCCGAAGAAAGCCGAGCTCATTAAGGCCAGGGCCTTTTTGGTGTCGGGCACAAGTATCACCTGGGCGGTTTTAACCTCCACCGGCTCCTGGGCGATGATGACAGCCGCGCCGGACTCCGCGGCCTTCCCGGCGAATTTATGTCCGTCTGAGGCAGAGCCCTTCAGGCACACAAAGGCGCAGCCGGGCACGGCTTTGCGGGAGTCATAGGCTATATCGGTGATATCGGTATCGGTGAACCCCTCTTTTATGCCGAGAGGGCGGAGAAGCGTTGAAAGCAGCATATGAAAGTATCCTTTCTGTTAAGTTTTATACTAGCCAGAGCGCCGAGGAGATAAGGTACAAAGCGCCCCAGTACAGCAGCATTATGGGCTTCTGCCATTTTGGGTCCAGGCCCGAGAGCTCAGATTTAGCCACCATCATGTCAGAGACAAAAAAGCACAGAGTCCCCACAGCCAGCGGCCAATAATCCGGCCCGGCGGTAAAGGGCAGCGCCGCTCCCAGGGCCAGTGACCCGCCAAGCAAGGCAGGGTACAAACAGAAGGGGACGAGAAGCTTATGAAGCCTTGGCAGCTCTTTTCTGAAGAGCCAGGCCGTCGCTGCGTAGGCGGCAAGCCAGACTATCAGGCTTGCCCAGCCCGCCGGGGCCAGCCCCCAGAGCCAGAGAATAAGGCATATATGTGCCCCGCCGAACAGCAGCATCCCCGGCACAAAGCTTATCTCCAAGAGGGCGTCCGCGGCGGTGCACAGCACAAAGAACCAGAAAACAGGCTCCCGTATAGGTGACGCTCCGCTTAGGTACAGCCCCAGCCCAGACGAGACGACGGAGAGGAAGCTTCCCAAGCACTTTGCTATAAGGCTCTCCCTCATGAGTCCGGCTCTCCTCAGGATAAAGTACAGCACGAACGCTGCGCCCCAGACCGGCAGGGCACATAGGGAATACATCAGAAAGTTCAAACGGGCCGCCCCCTTATATGGATATTAGACTACTCTCCATTATAAGCCCAAACCCCGGTTAATTCAATGGTAAAATGCCCGGAAGAGTTACAAAATGGCAACAACTTTGTAAACAGAATGAAAATTCCTGCGGTATGAGTTGCAACCTTGCCAAAAATCGTGTACAATAACCTTTAGGATACTCAAATAATAAAAGGAATGGCATGTTAAGTATGATAAACTTTACAGGCATCAAATGCCCGGTCTGCGGCAAAGCCTTTACCGACGAGGACGATATTGTTGTCTGTCCCAAATGCGGCGCGCCCTATCACCGGGAGTGCTACCAGGAGAAGGGCCAGTGCATTTTTGACGACCTGCACGAGAAGGGGAGGGAATGGGCCCCTCCGCCGCCCCCAAAGCCCCCGGTCACGGCTGAGGTAAAAGACCGGGAGTGCCCTGTCTGCGGCGGGCTCAGCGCCCATAGCTCCAGGTTCTGCGACCACTGCGGCGCGCCGCTGCCGGGACAGAATCCCTTCGCCCCGGGCCCCCAGGCCCCTTTCCAGGGACAGGGCGGAGGCAGCCGGCCGCCGGTCCAGAACCCCTACCAGCCGGGCGGGACGCCACAGGGCCGGTATTATGGGCAGATGCCCTTTATGTTCGACCCTATGGGCGGCGTGAGCCCTGCGGATACCCTGGATATGGGGGTAAGCTATGGTGATGCTTCCAAGCTTGTTAAGCAGAACACCACCTACTATATGCCAACCTTCCGCTATATAAAGCAGACCGGCAGAAACAAGTTCAATTTCTGCGCCTTCCTGTTCTCGGGGGCCTGGATGCTGTACCGCAAGCAGTATAAGTACGGAATTGTGGTCACAGCGCTGATGTTTCTCTTATACCTTCTGTACCTGGCCGCGTCTGTGTTCGTGGCCACGCCGGCCCTTCTGGGCCTTATGCAGCAGGCGGGCATAGACGTGTCGGCGGGGCTCTCCACGGGCCTTACCAACGAGCAGCTTTTGGTGATAAGCCAGCTTATCACCGAGGAACCCTCCCTGTACCTGGAGCTCTGCCTGCCGATGATGTGCCTTCTGCTTATGCTGGCGCTGATGATATTCATAGGCGTCAGGGGCAACAAGATGTATATGCGCCACTGTATAGTCACCGTGCGCAGGGTCAAGTCTGCGGACCTTTCCATAGAGCCCAATATGACCCTGGACCAGAAGGGCGGGGTGAACACCTCCGTTGCCGTGTGTATGTTCGTGTGCTATTTTTTGCTGGTGAATGTGGTGCCGCTGCTGCTGTAACTTCCCGAGAGAAGGAGACGATACAGGTGAAAAAGATACGCAAGGCCGTTATACCCGCTGCGGGGCTGGGTACACGGGTGCTGCCGGCCACAAAGGCCATGCCAAAGGAGATGCTGCCCATTGTGGACAAGCCCGCCATACAGTATATCGTTGAGGAGGCGGCGGCCTCGGGCATTGAGGACGTGCTTATCATAACAAACCGGGGCAAGGGGCTTTTGGAGGACCATTTCGACCGGGCCCCGGAGCTGGAGGAGCGCCTTTCGGCCGATCCCAATAAGTCCGACGTGCTCGAGCAGGTTATAGGCATTTCAAGGCTCTGTAACGTCTGGTACGTGCGGCAGAAGGAGACAAAGGGTCTGGGCCACGCGGTGAACTGCGCCAGGGCCTTTGTGGGCGGCGAGCCCTTTGCGGTGCTGTATGGAGACGACGTTATAATGGGTGAGGAGCCCGCCTGCGGTCAGCTTATCAGGGCCTATGAGAAATACGGCCTGGGCGTGGTGGGGGTTAAGGAGGTTACCGCCGAGGCCATACGCAAGTATTCCTCCCTGCTGGTGGAGCCCTTAGAGGACGGCTGTCTCAGGTGCACGGATATGGTAGAGAAGCCGAAGCCCGGGGAGGAGTTCTCCCTCTATTCTATACTGGGCCGTTGCATACTGCCGCCGGAGATATTCGATATGCTGGACAACACTCCGCCCGGTGCGGGCGGGGAGATACAGCTTACGGACGCCATGAAGGCCCTGGCCCGCGAGAAGAGTATGATAGCCGTGGACTTTACCGGCACCCGCTATGACATGGGCAGCAAGCTGGGGGTTATGCAGGCCAACGTGGAGACGGCCCTTACACACCCGGAGATCGGGGCGGCCTTCAGGGAATATTTAAAGGAGCTGGCTGCGAGGCTTTAAGCTTAAAAATGACTAAAACCAGACGCACCGGGATACACAGTGCGCCTGGTTTTTTAGTTGGGCCTTACAAAAGCCTAGTTCCCCTGCTTCTGGCTGATGATCTTGTTCAGCTCCTCCATAAAGCTGTTGATATCTCTAAACTGCCTGTAGACCGAGGCGAAGCGCACATAAGCCACCTCGTCCACGCTCTTGAGCTTCTCCATGGCGTAGGTGCCGATGCGCTGGGAGGAGACCTCCTTATCCAGGGAATTCTGGAGCAGGACCTCGATCTCTCCCACGATATGCTCCAGGGTGTCCAGAGACACCGGCCGCTTTTCACAGGCGCGCAGCAGGCCGTTTAATAGCTTCTGCCGGTCGAAGGCCTCTCTGGACTTGTCCTTCTTAATGACGACGATTGGTACGCTCTCTATAACCTCATAGGTGGTGAAGCGTTTGCCGCATTTCAGGCACTCCCGGCGCCGCCGGATGCGCTCGCTCTCGTCAGTGGGGCGGGAATCCACGACCTTGCTCTCGGTATAACCGCAATAGGGGCATTTCACAGTGACTACATCTCCCTTAAAAAGAACTATTACTTTAAATTATACACTATATGTGGCGTAAAAGCAAGGCTTATTTATAAAATACTTTACATAAAAATTGTGTTCCAGGGATATTTTACCACTATTTGACAAATCGCCGGGATATGCTATAATAAAATGGCCTGTCCACATGATATATAAGTTGAAAAGGAGACAATATGGCTATCCTCACCGTTTCAGATATATCCCTTGCCTTTGGCGAGGAGACCATAATAGAAAACGTCAGCTTCGAGCTGCAAAAGGGCGAGCACGTCGGCCTGGTAGGAGTAAACGGCTCCGGCAAGACCACACTGTTCAAGACCCTGACCGGCGAGTATTCCCCGGATACCGGCTCGGCCATATTCTCAAGAGAGACCGTGCCCGGGTATATGGAGCAGCATGTCTGCCGGGACCTCCATAAGACCGCTTTTGAGGAGGTCATGACCGTATTCACCCATCTTACGGACATGGAGAGAGAACTGGAGGAGGTTTCAAAGCGCCTTTTGCAGTCCCCGCCCAAGGAGGAGATGGACGAGCTTATCCTGCGCCAGGACCGGCTCAACGAGGAGTACGCCGCGGGCGGCGGGCTCACCTGCCGCTCACGGGCCCGATCGGCCCTGATGGGCCTGGGGCTCACAGAGGAGCAGATAGGAAATAAGGTGGGGGTCCTCTCCGGCGGGCAGAAGGCCAAGCTCCAGTTGGCGAAGATGCTTTTAAGCGGCGCGAACCTGCTGCTTTTGGACGAGCCCACGAACCACCTGGACCTCCAGTCGGTGGAGTGGCTGGAGGGGTTCCTCTTGAACTATCAGGGGGCATATATCGTCATATCCCATGACCGTTATTTTCTCGATAAAGTCACCGAGCGCACTTTGCTCATGCAGAACAAGACCGTGGAGAGCTATAAGGGCAACTACTCAAGGCACCTGGAGCTAAAGGCCGAGAAGCGGCTGGCCCTGGAGCGGGTCTATGAGAACACGAAAAAAGAGATAAAGCGCATAGAGGGCATTATCGAGCAGCAGAAACGCTGGAACCAGGAGCGCAACTATGTGACCATCGCCAGCAAGCAGAAGGCCATTGACCGGCTGGAGGCCACCCTGGAAAAGCCCGACGCGGACCCGGAGAGCATACGTTTCCAATTCAGCGCCAGCAGGAGGAGCGGCGACGACGTGCTGACCGCAGAGGAACTGAGCCTGAGCTTCGGGGGGGCGAAGATATTTGAGAAGGTCAGCATCGAGATAAAGCGGGGGGAGAAGATATTTCTTATCGGCCCCAACGGCTGCGGAAAGACCAGCCTTTTCAAGATACTTTTGGAGCAGTACCGGCCCGATACCGGCTTTGTAAAGCTGGGGGCGGGGGTGGACCTGGGCTATTACGAGCAGTCACAGATGAGCCTGCACGACGGCAAGGAGGTCCTCGACGAGATATGGGACGAGCACCCGCGCATGACCGAGACCCAGGTGCGAAACGCCCTGGCGGTGTTCCTCTTCAAGGGAGAGGACGTGTTCAAGCCCGTGGGGGCCCTCTCCGGCGGGGAGCGGGCTCGGGTGCTTCTATTAAAGCTTATGCTCTCAAAGGCAAACTTCCTGCTTTTGGACGAGCCCACAAACCACCTGGATATCGGCTCCTGCGAGGCTTTGGAGGACGCCCTCTCGGGCTATGACGGCACCCTGTTCGTGGTGAGCCACGACCGCTATCTTATCAACAAGCTGGCCGATAAGGTGTACGCCCTGACTCCGAAGGGAGCGGAGCTCTACCACGGCAACTATGACTATTATCTCGAGAAGCGGCAGGTGCAGCTTGAAAAAGAGGAGCAGGAGGCCCCTCAGAAGGTGAACCTCTATAAGCAGCGCAAGGAGCGGGAGGCGGAGCTTCGGCGTATGCGCACGGCGCTTAAAAAGCTGGAGCAGGAGATAGAGGGGAACGACGCAAAGCGCGGGGAACTGGAGGAGCAGCTAAACCACCCGGAGGTGGCCGCAGACTATGAGGAACTGACCAGGGTCACGGAGGAACTGACAAAGCTGAACGCAAGGAGCGAGGAACTGCTTTCAGAGTGGACGGAGCTTTCGGAGGAGCTGGAGCGGCAGGAGGCGGAGAGTGAAGGTTAGGTTTTTGACATTGGGCTGCAAGGTGAACCAGTATGAGACCGAGGCCATGAGGGAGAGGCTGGAGGGCCGGGGCTTTGCCGCCGCCGGCGACAATGAGCCCGCCGATGTGCTTATTGTGAACTCCTGCACGGTTACGGCCCAGAGCGACCAGAAAGCAAGGCAGGCCCTGCGGCGGCTTAAGCGGCAGAACCCGGACGCGGTGACGGTGCTCACCGGCTGCTGGCCCCAGGCCTTCCCCCATGAAGCGGAGAAGCTTATGGAGGCGGACATAATTCTGGGCAACTCGAAAAGAGGAGAGCTGGCGGACAGGATAATGGAGTACCTATCCACCAAGCAGCGGATAGTGGACGTGGCCCCACGCACCAAAGGCGAACCCTTCGAGCCCATGAGCGTGCGGGGGCTTTCGGGGCATACCAGGGCCTTTTTGAAGATAGAGGACGGCTGCGAGCGGTACTGCGCCTACTGTATAATCCCATATGCCCGCGGACATGTGCGCTCGAAGCCCATGGGCGATATTCGGGCCGAGGTGGCGGGGCTGTCTGAAAGGGGCTATAAGGAGGTGGTGCTCACCGGGATAAATCTGCCCGCCTATGGACAGGACCTGGGAATCACCCTCTGCGACGCGGTAGAGGCGGCATGTTCAGTGGAGGGAATAAGCCGGGTGCGGCTGGGGTCCTTAGAGCCGGAGCGGCTGACCCCGGAGGTCATTGAAAGAATGAAGCGGCAGGACAAGCTCTGCCCCCAGTTCCATCTGTCGCTGCAAAGCGGCTGTGACGCGACACTGCGGCGTATGCACAGGCATTATACTTCTGCTGAGTATATGAGGATAGTGGAGGAGCTGAGGGCGGCGTTCCCCAACTGCGCTGTTACCACCGATGTGATGACGGGCTTCCCCGGAGAGACCGAGGGGGAGTTTATGGAGTCCCTGGACTTTTGCAAAAGGGTGGGCTTTGCAAAGGTACACGTCTTTGCCTACTCAAGACGGCCCGGCACCGTGGCCGACAGGGCCCCGGATCAAGTGTCAAACGCCGTGAAGGAACGCCGCAGCCGTGTGCTCTCGGAGGCCATGGAGGCCTCCCGGCTCAGTTTTCTGCGTTCCCAGGTGGGCCGCACGGAGCAGGTGCTTATAGAGCGTGAGGCAGGCCCCGGAATATGGGAGGGCCTGACGGCCAATTACACCCCGGTGCAGGTGGAGGCCCCGGGAGAGCTTGGGGGGCAAATGATGCGGGTGCGCATAAAAGAAGTGCGGGATAATTGCTGTTTTGGTGAAAAAAGCCTGGATTTTCATGGGTAAATATGTTATAATGTCTCCATCAAATCCTAAGATTATCACTGAGGTGAGCAATATGCTTAAAAATTGGATACGTCCGGCGCGCCCGGAGAAGGACGAGGTAAAGGCGCGGCTGAAGGCCGCCCAGGAGAAGCTGGCCGTACAGCAGATGCAGCTAAAGGATAAGAAGCTGCCGGTGCTGGTGCTTATAGAGGGCTGGGGCGCCGCCGGGAAGGGCAGCGCCATCGGCCGGATAATCAGGAACATCGACCCCAGGTTCTTCAAGGTGTTCTCCATGGCCGCCCCCACCGCCGAGGAGCGCCGCAAGCCCTTTTTAACCCGGTACTTTGAGAAGATACCCGAGGAGGGAAAGTTCACCTTCCTGGACTCCGGCTGGATGGACGAGATAACCAAGGAGACCCTTTCAGGGGTGTTAGACGGCGGGGATTACGCCCAGCGTGTGGACAGCGTGAAGCGCTTTGAGCGTCAGCTCACCGATAACGGCTATCTGGTGCTAAAGTTCTTCTTCCATATCAGCAAAAAGGAGCAGGCCGGACGGATAAACGCCCTGATGGACAATAAGGACACCGCCTGGCGGGTGAGCCGGGGGGACGTTTGGCAGAACAGCCACTATGACCGGTGCCTGGACGTGTTCGACAAGTATCTGGAGGACACCAACACCCCCAGCGCCCCTTGGTACATTGTGGACGCGAAGAATAAGCGCTTCGCTGAGCTTCAGGTGATGGAGGCACTGTGCACGGGGATAGACACAGCCCTGCACAACGGCAGCCTGGCTGTGCCCCTTTTGCAAAACGTGTTCCCGCTTGTAAAGATGCCCAAGCTCAGGGAGGTGGAATTAAAGAGCAAGACCATCACCGACGAGGAGTACAAGACTAAGCTCAAGGAGCTCCAGGGCAAGCTGGGTATGCTTCATAATAGGCTTTACCGCAAGCGTGTGCCGGTGGTGATAGTGTACGAGGGCTGGGATGCGGCCGGCAAGGGCGGCAATATCAAACGCCTGACCGGAGCCATGGACCCCCGGGGCTTCGAGGTGCACCCCATCGCCAGCCCCGAGCCCCATGAGAAGGCAAGGCACTATCTGTGGCGGTTCTGGACAAGGCTCCCAAAGGACGGGCACATAGCCATCTTTGACCGCAGCTGGTACGGCCGGGTGATGGTGGAGAGATTGGAGGGCTTCTGCACGGAAAACGACTGGCAGCGGGCCTTCTACGAGATGAACGAGTTTGAGCAGGAGCTCTCGAACTGGGGGGCGGTGGTGCTGAAGTTCTGGGTGCAGATAGACAAGGACACCCAGCTCCTGCGCTTCACCGACCGGCAGAACACCCCCGCCAAGCAGTGGAAGCTTACAGACGAGGATTGGCGCAACCGGGAGAAGTGGGACGTGTACGAGGCGGCCATAGACGAGATGTTGGAGAAGACCAGCACCACCTATGCGCCTTGGCATATTTTGGAGTCGGTGGATAAGAAGTACGCCAGGATAAAAGCGCTGGAAATTGTGGTGGAGGCGCTGGAGAAGGCGTTGAAATAAGGGATATTCGAAAAGAGATAGTTTCCGGCTTTTGGGAAACTATCTCTTTTGTTATAAAACCAAAATAAGAAGGGAGCCGGAGGCTCCCTTTTTATTTTGTGATTTTACGCCTTCTTCACCGCGCACTGGGTTTCCTCCCCATGGCTTATCCACACGGCGGATATCTCCAGGTCCTTGTCCAGTATCACAAGGTCCGCGTACTTGCCGGGCTCAATGCTCCCAATCTCCTTATCAAGGCCAATCTGCAGGGCGGGGATAAGACTGGCGGACTTCACCGCCGTCTCCAGGGGCACGCCCCAGCTTACAAGGTTCTTGACCTCTTGATGGAGGTTGCTGACGGACCCTGCGATGGTGCCGTCCTCCAGTACGGCCTTGCCGCCGGAGACGGTGACCATTTGGCCGCCCAGGTCGTAGGCAGTACCCTCGGGCATACCGTTGGCGCGCATGGAGTCGCTGATAATGAGCAGCCTGTCGCCCATAAGCCGGAAGGCCGTCTTCAGCACTGCGGGATGGATATGCTGGCCGTCGCAGATTATCTCGGCCCGGACGCGCTCGTCGTCAAAGACCGCCCCCACCACGCCAGGATCCCGGTGGTGCAGGCCATTCATGGCGTTGAAAAGGTGAGTGGCATGGGTTATGCCCCAGTCGAAGGATTCCTTGGCCGTGTTATAGTCGGCGGTGGTGTGGGCGATGGACACCCGGCAGAGTTCCTTTGCCCGCTTTACAAAGTCCTCGCCGCCTGGCTGCTCCGGGGCCACGTCTACCAGCTTCACAAGGCCGCCGGAAAGGTCGAAGAGCTCCCTGAACATCTGAAAGTCCGGGGCGACGATGTCGTCCTCTCTCTGGGCCCCCTTACGAGCGGCGGAAATGAAGGGGCCCTCCATGTTCACCCCGGCCACCTTTGCGCCGTCTTCTATGGGGCTCTCATGGACGCTTTTGGCGGCAAGCAGGGCTTTCTCAATAGTGGGCCGGTCCACGGTCATGGTGGTGGGGCAGAAGGAGGTCACGCCGTGGGCCAGGAGGAACCGAGCCATCTTTTCAAGGGCCTCGGGGGTGCCGTCGCAGGTATCCGCGCCGTCGCAGCCATGGATATGCACGTCCACAAAGCCGGGGACGATGGTGTAGTCCGCCGCGTCTATGGCCGTGTCCCCGTCATTGCGGGGCAGGTGGGGGCCGCAGGCGGTTATCCTGCCGTTTTCAATCTGAAGGTCGCCTTTTACAAGGTGGAAATCCTTATCAAGGTAGGTGGTGTTGATGATGAACATTTTGACTTCCCTCGCTTCTTATTAAGATTATAGCAGTATCGTGTTTAAAATTACCATAAGGGTAACGCCGGGCACGCCCAGAAGGCCGGAGACCGCCACAGACAGGCGGGTGACGGCCAGGGCTACGCCGGTGTATTGGGCGGTCAGGTTGACGGCGGCCAGGGCCGCAAAGCCCAGCACGCCGGAGAAGATGAAGCTTTTCATAAAGTATGCCCTTCCATGTAAAAGTTTTTGGGGGTTCTTAAAGGGTGGCGGGCGAAGCCTCGCCAGTAAATACCTATGAAAAGCTAAGTCAAAATATCACGGCTCCTCGGGCATAAAGTCTATGCGCCCGGTGGCCACGTCCGCCCCGGCGATAATAATGGCCAGCTCCTGGCCCATCATCAGGGTCTTTCCGCTGCGGCGGCACTTATGGCAGATCTCGCCGTCGAACTCGAAGTCACAGCTCTCGAAATCCCCAAGGCTTATAAAGCCCTCGGCGTTGTTCTGAAGCTTTACAAATATGCCCTTCGGGGTAACGCCGTTTATGACCCCAACATGATGCTCGCCCAGGTGAGCCCGCATATATTCGGCCATATAGCAGTCCTCCGCGTCCCGTTCGCCGGTGACGGCTCTGACCTCGTTCTTGGAGCTCTCTATGGCCGACTCCTCGGCAAAGGTCTTGTACTTCTTTCGTATGCTCCCCTTATCCTCGCCCCGGACAACATCGCTCAAAATGCGGTGGATAGAGGTGTCCGGATAGCGGCGTATGGGGGAGGTGAAGTGGCTGTACTCATTTAGAGCCAGGCCGAAGTGGCCAAGCTCCCGGTGGTCGTACCGGGCCTTGTCCATGGTGCGCAGTATACGCTGGTTTACAAGGGACTCCTTCCCGGTGCCCTTTACCCGACTGAGGACTTCCGCGAAGTCCTTTGCGCTGGGACTGCCCTTTTTAAGCTCGCCGCATTTTACCCCCAGCCGGTCAAAGAGGTCGCAGAGCTCATAGACCCTGTCGGGGTTGGGCTTCTCGTGGACTCTGTATAGGAAGGGTATCTCCGCGTCAAGGCTGGCCTTGGCGGCGGCGCAGTTGGCGGCCACCATCAGCTGCTCGATAAGCTCCTCGGATATGCCCTGGGTGCGGGGCAGCAGGTCTATGCACACGCCGTCCTCGTTGAGGAGGAACTTGGTCTCGTCGCTGGTCAGGTCCATCTGGCCCCGGGATTTGCCGTTATGCTGCAAAATATCCGCAAGTTCCTTGGCGGCCATAAGGCTGTCCATGACCGGGGAGTATTTTTCCAGTATCTTTGGGCTCGCAGTGCCCTTAAAAATCTCGTTTACCTCGCTGTACACGCCCCGGACCTTTGAGTTTATAACCGTCTTTTCAAAGCGGTAGTCTATCATATTGCCGTCAAGGTCGAAATCCATCAGCGCCGAAAAGGTCAGCTTCTCGGTGCCCGCATTCAGAGAGCAAACGCCGTTTGAGAGGGCTTCGGGAAGCATGGGTATCACCCGGTCCGCAAAGTACACCGAGGTGCCCCGGAGAAAGGCCTCGGTGTCGATGGGCGTGCCCGCCTTCACATAGTGGGACACGTCCGCGATGTGCACCCCCAGGGTGTAGCCGTCAACGGTCTTCATGGCTGACACCGCGTCGTCCAGGTCCTTTGCGTCGGCGCTGTCGATGGTGAAGATGGGCTCGTCCCGAAGGTCCAGGCGCTCGTCTATATCCGCCTGGGTTACGGTCATTCGGGATATCTTCTCCGCCTGGGCCATGACCTCGGAGGGGAACTTCGTAGGTATGCCGCAGCGCTCTATTATAGCGTCGGCGCATACCCGAGCCCGGTCCCCGGTGCCGAAAACATATTTCACGGCGGCCTGGCTCCAGTCCCCTCGGCCGTCCTGTATGGGCTCTATGAGCACCTTGTCGCCGTCCTTTGCGCCGCCAAGCCTTGCGGCCTGGACCTCCATATCATAGCGCACAGGGCCGTCGGGGGTCACAACAGCGGAGCCGTGCTCGTTTATGTGCACCGTGCCGGTGAGCTTATTCTCCTTGCGCTCCACTATGCGCTTGACCTTGCCGCTAGGCCCCCTGTCCCGCTTTTGCAGGTCCCAGAGTATCACCTTATCCCCCAGAAACGCGCCGTTCAGATCCCGGCCGGGGATAAAGATGTCCTCGCCGATCTTCGGCTTTGCGAAGCCGAAGCGGGCGGAGAGAGAGACTATTTCCGCTTCTATCTCCTTTGCCGGGGGCACAAGCTTTACCCAGTGGTCCTTGTCTACCGTGACCTCCTTCAGTTCCTCAAGGCTCTTTAAGGCCTTGTAGAAGCTGTCCTTGTCGCGTATGCCCGCCTCCCGCTGGAGGGACTTGCTGGGTACGCCGTCCCCGCCGCAGCGCTTGAGAGCGCCAAGCAGGAGCAGCTCCTCGGGGGTGCTGGCGGCGCTGGGCAGCCGGTAGGCGTCCTCAGCGGGGGCGCCGAATACCCGGCGGGGTTCGCCGAAGCCGCGGCCGCCCTTATGTGGTCCTCTGTTGTTCTTCATTTATCTGACTTCCTCTCTTTTTGGATAGGTTCCTTAGTTTTAAAGCCGGTTCACAAGCTCCTTGAAGTGCCGCCCTCGGGCCTCGAAGCCCGGGTACAGGTCAAAGGAGGCCGAGGCCGGGGACAGGGATACCACGTCCCCAGGGGCGGCCAGCTTATGGGCCAGGGCAACGGCCCCTGGCATATCGCTTACATGGTGGATACTGGGAAGGCCCTCGCTGTACTCTGGGCAGGAGACTACGGCCTGCTCTATCTTTTCCGCCGTGTCGCCCATGAGTATCAGCTCCTTCACACGCTCACATATGGGTGTGCCCAGGGGATCATAGGGGATATGCTTGTCATAGCCGCCGCAGATGAGTATCAGGTTTTTGTCATAGCAGCTAAGGGTCCCGGAGATAGTCCGGCTGGGGGAGCTGGCAATGGAGTCGTTATAGTATTTTACCCCGCCCAGCTCCCGCACAAACTCCATCCTATGCTCAACGCCGCCGAACTCCCTTGCCACCTTGCGCATATTCTCCGGGGACACGTCACCCCATGCGGCGGCTATGGCGGCCATGTAGTTTTCCACGTTGTGCCAGCCGGGAAGCTTTATTTCCCCAACGTTCATAAGCGGCTGGCCGTTCACCGTTATCTTTTCGCCGTCACAAAAGGCCCCCCGGGCGGGCTCGGTCACTCGGGAGAACTGCCAGCAGTCCCCGCGCACAAGGTCCTTAAAGCCGGCGGTTATCTCATTATCGGCGTTTAATACCGTGCGGGAAAAGCCGTCCTGGTGCAGGACAAGGTTCTTCTTCGCGTCCACATACTCTTCCATGTCCTTGTGTATGTCCAGGTGGTTGGGGGCAAGGTTGGTGACCACGGCCACGTCCGGGCCCTGGCGCATGGAGATTAGTTGGAAGCTGGAGAGCTCGGCCACCACTACATGGTCCGGGGAGATGGACTCTATCTCCGGCAGCAGGGGCCTGCCTATATTCCCACCCAGGTGCACGGTCTTACCCTCGGCCTTTAAAAACTCCGAGAGGAGGGTGGTGGTGGTGGTCTTACCGTCGCTGCCGGTGACAGCATATATCTTGCAGGGGCAGAGCTTAAAGAAGAGCTCCATCTCGCTGGTGACCGCCTGGCCGTGCTTGCGGGCGGCCTCCAGCTCCGGCAGATGGAAGGGCATACCCGGGGTGCGGAAAATTATATCCTCATTAAGATCATGGAGGTAATCCTTGCCCAGTATCAGATCTATGCCAAGGTCCTGGAGTATCCGGCCGTTTTCCCCCAGCTCCTGGAAACTGCGGCGGTCCCGGGCAGAGACTATCGCCTCATGCTTCTTAAAGAGCTCCATAAGGGGCATATGGCTGCGTCCTATGCCGCAGAAGGCGACACGTTTGCCAGCTATGCTCTTGAAAAACGCTGTGGCGTCCATCTTTAATCCTCCTTGTCTCCGCTGTAGGTGTTGTATAGATTATAGTACACGCCGCCCTTTGCCATGAGCTCTCCATGGGTGCCCTTTTCCTCAATGCCCTTTTCCGTGAGCACAAGTATCACCGTGGCGTTCTTGATGGTGGAAAGCCTATGGGCAATGGTGAAGGTGGTGCGGCCCTTTGAGAGCTTCTCCAAGGACTCCTGCACTATCTTCTCGCTCTCGTTGTCAAGGGCCGAGGTGGCCTCGTCCAGTATCATGATGGGCGGGTTTTTAAGGAACGCCCGGGCGATGCTTATCCTCTGCTTCTGTCCGCCGGAAAGCTTTACGCCCCGCTCACCCACGTATGTATCATACCCATTGCTGAGCTCGGTTATGAAGCCGTGGGCCCCGGCCTGTTTGGCGGCGGCTATGACCTGGTCCCGGGTGGCCCCGGGCCTGCCGTACTCGATGTTCTCAAAGACGGTGCCGGAAAACAGGTATACGTCCTGCTGCACAAAGCCTATCTGCTCCCGAAGGGACTTGAGGGTGACGTTTTTGATGTCCTGGCCGTCGATGTTTATGCGGCCCTCGGTCACGTCGTAGAAGCGGGGGATAAGGTTGCACAGGGTGGTCTTGCCGCTGCCGGAGGGCCCCACTAAGGCCACGTTCTGGCCGGGTTTTACGTCCAGGTTTATCTCGCTGAGCACCTGCCTGCCGTCGTCGGCATAGGAGAAGCCCACGTGCTCGAAGTGGACGCCGCCCTCCTTTATCTCAAGGGGCTTCGCACCGGGCTCGTCAAAGATGTCCACGTCCGCGTCCAGTATCTGGAAGAAGCGCTCGATGCCGGTCATGCCCTGCTGGAACTGCTCGGCAAACTGGACCAGCTGGCGGATGGAGGTAATGAGGGTGCCCACGTAGAGCATATAGGCCACCAGGTCCGCGGGCTGGACGCTGCCGTTTATCATGAATATAGCGCCCACTAACAGCACCAGGAAGTGCATAAGGCCGTCGAACATACGGTTTGTGGCCTCGAAGCCGCCCATCAGGTAGTATCGGCCCCGCTTGATGTTGAAGAACTTTTTGTTGCCTGCCTCGAACTTCTCGGTCTCCACGCCCTCGTTGGCGAAGGATTTCACCACCCGCACACCCAGAAGGCTGTCCTCCACCTGGGCGTTTATCTCGCCTATCTGGCTGCGCTGCTGGCGGAACTGGCTGCGCATCTTCATGTTGAAATAGGCGGCGGCCAGCACCATGAAGGGCACCACGGAAAAGACTATCAGCGTCAGCGGCACACTCATACCGCAAAGGATGATAAACGCGCCCACAATTTTTATCGTTGCCATGAATATCTCCTCGGGACAGTGGTGGGCGAATTCCGTCACATCGAAGAGGTCCGAGGTTATGCGGGACATTATCTGTCCCACCTTCATGTTGTCAAAGTAGTTGAAGCTGAGCTTTTGCAGGTGGGCAAAGAGCTCGGTGCGCATATCCGTCTCCATCCTCGCGCCCATTATATGGCCGATGGAGGCCCGGAAGAAGGTGGCCCCCGCGTCCACAAGGCACAGGAACAGATAGAGCATACCTATCCTTATGACCACCTGCAAGGTCAGGGCCCCCAGGTCGTTTATGCCCATATCCGTCACGTACCGCATTAAAAGCGGCAGTGTAAGCTCGCAGACCGTAGTGAGCGCGGCGCAGAACAGGTCGAAGACCATCACCCATACGTACTTTCTGAAATATGGCAGGAACCTTCTTACAAGGCCCTTCTGACGTCTATTGAGGCTTTCCTCCATTTTCCCACTCCTTTGTGTGTTTTTCTCCCTCTATTATACCATAAGTTTCCAGGATTTACAAATCCGCCGTATCTGCCAGCACTTCGGCTAAATCCTCCCTGAGGATAAGCTGGGCGCGGCTGTCATAGGGGGTGGGGTCCCGGTTGAGTATCACAAGCTTCGCCTCCTTACAAAGGTACTGCACCAGCCCTGCCACCGGATATACCACCAAAGAAGTACCGCCAACTATCATCAGGTCCGCGTCATAGGCGTACTGCACCGCCCGGCCCAGGTCACGCTCCTTCAAAGCCTCGCCGTAGAGCACCACATCGGGCTTGAGCACCCCGCCGCAGGAGCAGAGGGGTATACCCTTGCAGTCCATCACGTAGCGCATATCGTAGACTTTGCCGCACTTTACGCAGATATAGCGGTTCTCGTTGCCATGGAGCTCTATGACATTTTTGCTGCCCGCCATCTGGTGCAGGCCGTCTATGTTCTGTGTTATCACCACCTCCAGCAAGCCCTCCCGCTCAAGCTTAGAGAGGGCATAGTGGGCGGGGTTGGGTTTTGCGTCGGGATAGAGCATGACCTTCCTTAAAAAGTCGTAAAACTCCTCTGTGTGGGCGCGGTAGTAATCTATTGACAGCATCTCCTCATAGGATATGCCGGACTTTTTCTGCATATACAGCCCGTGGGCGCTGCGAAAGTCCGGGATACCGCTGGCGGTGGAAACGCCCGCACCCCCCAGGAACACGGTGTGCCTACTCTCTTTAAGCCAGCTTTTCAGTGCGTTGATATCAGGCATTTTCGTCCTCCTTTAAGATAAGGCAGACCGGACAGTGGTCGCTGCCCGTGTACTGAGGCAGTATCAGGCTGTCCTCTATCCTGCTTTCCAGGCGCTTGTCACAGAGGAAATAGTCGATGCGCCAGCCTGTGTTGTTCTCCCGGGAGTTGCTGCGGTAGCTCCACCAGGAATACGCCTCCTCTTTGTCCGGGTACAGATAGCGGAAGGTATCTGTCATGCCGCTGGCAAGTAATTCGCTGAACTTGCCCCGCTCCTCATAGGTGTAGCCCGCGTTGCCGATGTTTGACTTGTCGTTCTTCAAATCTATAGGCCTGTGGGCCACGTTCAGATCCCCGCAGACCACCACGGGCTTTTTCTCCCGGAGCCTATAGAGGTACTCCCGAAGCTTGTCCTCAAAGACCATGCGGAAGGGCAGCCGCTCCAGGCCCCGCTGGGAGTTGGGGGTGTATATTGTCACCAGGCAGAAGCTCTCATACTCCAGGGTGATAGCCCGGCCCTCCCGGTCGTAGTCCTCGCAGCCTATGCCGTAGGCTGCGCTTATGGGCTCGGTGCTGGTAAAAATGGCCGTGCCGGAATAGCCCTTCTTCTCGGCGGAGTTCCAGTATTCAAGGTAGCCGGGGAATTGGAAGTCCGCCTGCTCCCGGAGCATTTTAGTCTCTTGTAAGCATATGGCGTCGGGCTGCTCCTGCTCTATAACGTCCATGAACCCCTTGCCCATACAGGCCCTAAGACCGTTTACATTCCATGAGATAAGCTTCATCATTTCCGTCCTTTCTTGTAAACCCGGGTTCACAAATGGGATTCGTGAACTCACTGTTAATAAATTATAAAATTACGGCAGGGGGCTATGCTTTCCCCGGCTTTTATGTTATAATGAAAAAATGAAGTAAGGCAAACTTGAAAAATGGAGGTTTAGAAATTGCAGAATCCCATCGTCACCATTGAGACAAACCAGGGCATTATCAAGGTGGAACTCTACCCCGAGATTGCTCCCAACACGGTGAACAATTTTATCTCCCTTGTAAAAAAGGGCTTTTATGACGGCACCATATTCCACCGGGTCATCCCCGGCTTCATGATACAGGGCGGCGACCCCGAGGGCACCGGTATGGGCGGCCCGGGCTACGGCATAAAGGGCGAGTTTGCCGCCAACGGCACCCAGAACCCCTTAAAACATACCACCGGCGTTATCTCCATGGCCCGCTCCCAGATGCCCGACAGCGCGGGCAGCCAGTTCTTCATAATGGTGGCGGACGCGGCGTACCTTGACGGCCAGTACGCCGCCTTCGGCAAGGTCACCGAGGGCCAGGAGGTGGCCGACGCCATCGCCCACGCGAGCCGCGACCGGGACGACAGGCCCGACTCCGACCAGATAATGGAGAAGGTCACTGTTGAGACCTTCGGCCAGGAGTACCCGGAGCCCAAGGTGGGCCCGGAATACTAAATACCTATCCGCTCTATTATGAGGGGCCGGGCTTCCGGCTCCTCTTTTTCTATGCTGAGGGCCGAGAGGAAACGCTCCTTCGCCCTCTCGCACCGGCCCTCGGATCCGGCGTAGAGCCTCGCTATGGGCTGGCCCTGCTCCACCTTGCTGCCTTTATTTGCAAGGAGCTCTATGCCCGCGCCATAGTCTATTTCGTCCTCCTTGCTCTCCCGGCCCGCGCCAAGTTCCATTGCCGCAAGGCCGCAGGCCTCCGCGTCCAGGGCGGCGATATAGCCGGACTCGGCTGCCGTGACCGTGAGCCCGCAGGGGGAGAGGGGGAGCTTGCCTGTATCTTCAAGGCAGGAGGAATCTCCGCCCTGGGCCGATACCATATCGCAGAGGACCTTGAACGCCCGGCCTGTTCTTATGGCTTCACGGGCCTTAGAGAGCGCGTCCTCTCGGGTTTCGGCCAGCCCAGCCAGAACTATCATCCCGGCGGAAAGCTCCAGGCAGAGCTCCGTCAGGCGCTTGTCCCCCGTGCCGTGGAGTATCTCCACGGCCTCCCTGACCTCCAGGGCATTGCCTATGCACCGTCCCAGGGGCATATCCATATCGGTTATCAGGGCGGCAGTACGCCGTCCGGCTTTATTGCCGGTGTCCACCATGAGCTTTGCCAGCTCCACCGCTTCGGGCAGGGTCTTCATAAAGGCCCCGGAGCCCAGCTTCACGTCCAGCAAGATCGCGTCCGCCCCGGCGGCAAGCTTTTTGGACATAATGCTGGCGGCGATAAGAGGCAGGCTGTCCACGGTGGCGGTCACATCCCTTAAAGCGTAGAGCTTCTTATCGGCGGGGCATAAGCTGCCGGACTGACCCACGATGGCTATGCCGGTCCTGTTCACTATCTCATAGAACCTCTCCCGGGGGATATCCATACAGAGGCCCGGTATGCTCTCCAGCTTGTCCACCGTGCCGCCAGTATGGCCCAACCCCCGGCCGCTCATCTTCGCTATCTTCACCCCGCAGGCGGCGGCGATGGGTCCCACTATCAGCGAGGTCTTGTCGCCCACCCCGCCGGTGGAATGCTTGTCCACCTTGGCCCCGGGTATGGGGGACAGGTCCGCCATGTCCCCGGAGCGGGCCATCTCCCAGGTGAGGTCCACGGTCTCATCGGGGGTCATGCCCTTAAAGTATATGGCCATCAATAGGGCGGATATCTGGTAGTCGGGCACAGAGCCCTCCGTGACGGCCCTTACCAGCCAGCTTATCTCCTCTGTGGAAAGCTCTCCGCCCTCGCGTTTCTTGTGGAGGATATCGTACATACGCATTGTAAAAACCTCCGGCTTACGCCAAGTCGTCGGGCCCAAAGGCCATGGGTAAGAGTTCCTCAAGGGTCATAACTTTTATATCCTTGCCGTCGGTCATGATTATCTCGAAATCCGGCTTGCAGAACTCCCGCATCACCTGCCTGCACACGCCGCAGGGGGTGCAGAAGAAGTCGGGTTCCTGCTCCTTCCCGGCCCCCGCTACGGCTATAGCGGCAAAATTTCTATGTCCGTCCGCCACGGCGGAGAAGATGGCCGTGCGCTCGGCGCAGCAGCCGTTGAAGGCGGCGGTCTCCACGTTGCAGCCGGTGTATACCGTGCCGTCATTGCAGAGCAGCGCCGTGCCTACGGCGAAATTCGAGTAGGGGCAGTAGGAGCTCTCCCGGGCTTTCAGCGCCTGGGATATTAGCTCCCTCGCTTTTCCTTCGGATAGCTTCATCTTGCACACACCTTTCCGGCGGCTAAGACCGCCCTCAGCTCCTCCCGGGTGGGGAGGCCCTCATTGTCGCTCTTATGGCTTATCTGTATGGCCCCGATGGCGTTGCCCCGGCGGGCGGCTTCACTGAGGGGCAGGCCCTCTATAAGGGCGCTTATGACCCCCACTGCGAAGCCGTCACCGGCCCCCACGGTGTCCACTATCCGCTCCACCTCTATGCCGGAGGCATAGCCGCTGCCGCCGGAGTTGGCGGAGTAGTACGCGCCATCGCCCCCCAGCTTCACTATCACCGAAGGGGCCCCCCTGCTGTGATAATACGCGGCGATGTCCCGCTCGTGCCCATGCCCAGTCAGAAGCTTTCCCTCGCCTATGCCCGGCAGCACCACCTGGGCGTAGCCCGCCAGCCGGTTCAGGGCGCTGACCATGGTCCTTTCGTCCGGCCAGAGCTGGGGCCGCAGGTTGGGGTCGAAGCTTACAGGTATGCCCAGGGCTGAGACCCTGTCCAAGAGACGCACTGTGGCGGACATGGCGCTGTCCGATACGGCGGGGAATATGCCTGTGACGTGCAGCCAATCTATGCCGGAGAGGTCCAGCCTATCCACGTCCCGGGGGGCCATTTTGGAGGCCGCCGAGCCCTGGCGGTAGTAGGCTATCTCTGGGTCGCCCTCCTGTGTGCTGCCCTTGAGCATCAGGCCGGTGGGCTGTTCGTTGGTACGCGAGACCAGCCCCGTGTCTATATGGTTTTCGGCCATGCCGTCAAGTATCTGCCGACCTATGGGGTCTTCCCCCAGCCGTGTGCAGTACACCGGGGTATGGCCCAGCCGAGAGAGTCCCACGGCCACGTTGTACTCCGCTCCGGCAATGGAGCTTATAAAGCGGTGGGCCTTATAAAGAGGGCCCGGCTCCTCTGCCATAAACAGGCCCATGGACTCCCCTATCAGTAATACTTTCATTATTTACTCTCCCTTTACGCTCACAGCCACTAAGGCGGATTTACCCTTTACCGTGACCGCGCCGGTGTCCGCCGGTATGAATACGGTGTCCCCGGTGGCAAACTCCACGGTGTTCTCCGGGCCTATGATCTGGCCGCTGCCCTTAACGGCTGTCAGGGACATGAAGGAGCAGCCGCCCACATCAAGGCAAATCTCGCTGTCCACCGTATAGCGGTCGGTGGTGAAATACTTACACTGCCCGAGCCGAGCCGCGCTGCCGCCGCTGATGGCTTTCTCCTCCGGAACAGCGCCCGCGCCCTCTGCGGGGGTGAGCTTACTTACCGCCAGGGCCTTCTCTATGTGCAGCTCCCGGGGCTTTCCGTCTGCCCCCAGGCGGCCGTAGTCATAGACCCTATAGGTGCAGTTGGAGTTCTGCTGTATCTCGCAAATCAGTATGCCCGCGCCGATGGCGTGCAAAGTCCCGGCTTCTATAAAGAACACATCCCCGGGGTGGACCTGTGCCCGGTTGAGCACCTCCTCCACAGTGTTGTCCTCAATGCGCTTTCTGAACTCCTCTGGGGTAATGGCCCGGTTCACGCCGAAGTACAGGCTGGCCCCGGGGTCGCAGTCCACAATATACCACATCTCGGTCTTGCCGTACTCGTGCTCGTGCTCCAGGGCGTATTCGTCGCTGGGGTGCACCTGTATGGACAGAGGGGATTTGGCGTCTATAAGCTTTATAAGCACCGGGAAGTTATCGAACCTCCGCACGTTTTCCCCCAACACCTCAGGGTGAGCCTTAAAGTATTCGTTGAGCGTCATGCCGTCAAACTCCCCGCCGGAGATACGGCTCTCGCCCGCCGGGTGGGTGGACAGCTCCCAGCTCTCGGCCACCTTGTCAAAATCACAGGGCTTACGGTAAACGTCCCGCAGCTTCGTGCCGCCCCAGAGGTAGTCCTTAAAGGCCGGGGTAAGCTTTTCTATCTTCATCTTCTCTCCTCCGTATATAATAATTTTAGAGCGGGGAGGGGCCCTCCCCGCTCAGGGTAGATTGCGTTCAGTATATAAGCTCCTTGAGCACCGCGCTCACAACGCCGCCCGCGGCCCCAAGGCTGTTGTTGCTCTCCTCCACCAGCACGGCGAAGGCGATGGGATAGTTGTCATTGTCGCAGAAGCCCACCATCCAGCAGTTGGGCTCCTGGGTTTCGCTGACCTCGCCTGTGCCGGTCTTGGCGCAGACGTTAAGCCCCTCGGGGAAAAGCCAGTCGCCGTAATAGCCGGAGACAGTGTCCCGCATCATGGCTTTAAGGTTATTGGCCTGGGCTGCGGTCATAAGGCTGCCTCCGGTGGCGCTGCCGCCCCCGAACAGGCCGCCGTCCTCGGTGAGCCGGGGCTGCACGTATGTGCCGCCGTTTGCTATGGCCCCCATCACTGTCATCATGTGATATGGGTTCACAAGCACCGTGTGCTGGCCCACCCCGGCCCAGCCCAGCTGGTTGGGGTTCGCGCCGGAGAGCTTACACTCGCTCTCGGCTATCTCAATGGAACTGAAATCCAGAGACTTATTGAAGCCCAGCTTCTCCGCCGTCTTTTGCAGGTCCTCCGCCCCGATATCATTTGCCAGCTTCGCGAAGTACAGGTTGCAGGAGTTTCCAAGGGCCGTCTGCATATCCTGCTCCCCATGGTACCCGAGGCAGGTGATATTGCTGCCTCCAATCTCCTCGCTCTCATAGCAGTCATAGTAAAGCTCCGTCCAGGTGTCCGGCCACTTCTCCATGGCGGCCAGGGAGGTCACCAGCTTGAAGGTACTGCCCGGGGTAAAGGCCCCGGAGAGAGTGTTGTCCAGGTACGCCCCCTTATATTCCGGGTCGCTGTCGATGTTCTCCGGCACGTTCATGGGGTCATAGCCCGGGGCGCTGACCTTGCAGAGGATATCGCCGGTCTTGTAGTTATAGAAGATGGCCCCGCCGTTATGACCCTCCATGGCGTTATATGCCGCGGTGCAGGCCCCCGAATCCAGGGTGAGCTTTACGGTGCTGCCAAGGTCCGAAAAGACGGTGCGGTTAAGGCCGAAGATGGGGTTATAGCCGGTGAGCTTATCCTGCAGGGTGTACTGGATGCTTGTACTGATGAACCCCTTGGTGTCGCCCACGGTGTGCAAAAGCGCCCGGCGGGTGGTCTCGCTTTCGCTGTAGGTGCGCTGGCCGTTCTCGGTATGGGCTAAAACATTGCCGTCCCTGTCCTCGATGTCTCCCAGGGAGCCGTCCACGTAAATATGGGCGTTATAGGGCTGCGCGGCCCACTGGCTGCCGCGTATAAACAGGTTCAGCACCAGCCAGCCCACGCCGCCCAGAAAGGCGAACAGCAGGATATACAGCACGATAGAGCGCAGGCCAACAGTTTTCATTAAGACACCTCTTTTTCTCAGTACATTTACGGCCTCCGGGGTCTCGGGGGGCTTTGCCCCCGAGACCCCCACAAGGTGCCTAACGCACCTTGACTGCGTCCCTGACTGCGTCAGTCAATATGTCTAACCCTTTGCGTAATGTTTTCTCGTCTATCAGCAGCTCTGGCATGACCTTTATAACGGAGTTGCCACGGCCCACGCGCTCCACTATCAGGCCGTTCTTAAAGGCAATATCCAGCACCCGCTTGCTCGTGGTCCCCGGAGCCTTATCCCCGTCGCAGCCCGCAAGGTCCACGCCCCAGACATATCCCACGCCCCGGGTGCTTATCTTACCCGGCGCCAGGTCCTCTATCTTCTTCATGTACTCCTCGAAGATATGGGCCCTGCCCTGTACCTTCTCCTCAACCCTCTCATTAAGCATTATCTCAAGCCCGGCCTTTGCCGCCACCATGGAGAGTTGATAGCCCCTAAAGGTGCCGTTATGCTCCCCGGGCTCCCATATGTCCAGCTCCGGCTTTATGAGCACCAGGGCAAAGGGCATACCGTAGCCCCCGATGGACTTCGACTGTGTGACGATATCCGGCACTATCCCGGCGCGCTCGAAGGAGAAGAACCAGCCTGTCCGCGCGCAGCCCACCTGCACGTCGTCCACGATAAGCAGGAGGTCGTGCCTGTCGCAGAGCTCACGGAGCCCCCTGAGCCACTCGGCGGGCATCGGGTATATGCCGCCGTCGGCCTGGGTGGTCTCAAGTATGAAAGCGGCGGGCTTCTCCACGCCGGAGTGGTCGTCAGTCAAAAGCGTCTCTATATATTTCAGCGTGTCCAGCTCCGGGAACATATATGGCGCGGGCACGTGGGTCACGTGCTCCAGGGGCACGCCTGCCCCCGCCCGGCTGGCTGCGTCGGTAGTCAGCGCAATGCTTCCAAGGGTCATGCCGTGGAAGGCCCCCATCAGGGCGAATATCCCGGGCCGTCCCTTCACCTTCCGGGCCAGCTTTAAGGCGGCCTCTACGGCGTTGGTGCCGGTGGGGCCGGGGAACTGGAGCTTGAAGTTCAGCCCCCGGGGCTTTAAAACTTTTTCTTCGTAGAACTCAATAAACTCCCGTTTCGGCCGGGTGTACATATCCAGGGCGTGCATAACGCCGTCGCACTGGAGGTACTCCACCAGCCGGTCGCGGATAAGGTCCGGGTTATGGCCGTAGTTCAGGGCCCCGGCCCCGCAGAAGAAGTCGATGTACTCCCTTCCCTCCTCGTCATAGAGGAGGGGCCCCTTGGCCCGGGTGAACACCGTGGGGAAGTTGCGGCAGTAGGACCGCACCTCTGACTCGTAGCTCTCGAAGATATTTGTGTTTGCGTTCATGCTTTACCATCCTTTCTACCATGGGAGCTGCCCATGATTCAGCGATCAACGACGTTCAGCCTGCGGCTGAAGTCGGGGCTAAATAAAGCGGCAAATAAATTTGCAGGCCAATACGTTTAAATTTTTGGATTTTGGCCTAAATATTATTCTATCACAAACCATCAGGAAATGGAAGGGTATGGAGAAAAGTTTACAAAAAAGCTCCCCGGAGGGGGAGCTTTCCACGCTTTATATTCGTTTATTGAACCTAAACGAAGTTTTCTGATAGCCCAAACGCTCGTAAAACTCATGGGCCTCCGTCCGCTGAAAGCCCGAGGCGAGCTCGACAAGTGAACTGCCCCGCTCCTTTGCCAGCTCCTCAACATATGCCATAAGCATTTTACCTATGCCGCGGCGCCGGAATTTAGGCAGCACGGCAAGACTGTTTACCTTTATATACCCGTCCGGCAGGTTGATGGCCAGAGCCTCAACGGTCGAAACAAAACCGACAACTTTGCCGTCGACTTCCGCGACAAATATGCGGTAGCGGCTGTCGCCCTCCATTTTCTTGCAGGCAGTAATAAGGGCTTCGTCGGTTAAAGGGACAAACGCTTCGTGCCAAACTGACGCCACAGATAAATAGTCTTTGCTCTCGATATCCCTGATAAGAACGGCGCTCATGTCGCGACCACCTTTACAGTCTCAAAAAACAGCACCTGCGCCGCCGAGCCGTCCGGGTAGGCGAGGTCGGGGCGCTCCTCCCGGCGGTAGCCGCCCTGGGAGTGCTTTTCGGCTATGCGGTTCCAGAACTTTGCCGAGGGCACGTTCTTCGGGTGGTACTTTATCTGCCAGGAGCCGGGGAACAGCCCGAACAGCCGCGCCGCCGCAAAGGAGCCCAGCCCGCAGCGCCGGTACTTGTACATGACGAAGAACTCGGCCATGTTGTAGTCGGTCTTTCCCGCCTCGAGGTAGTTGTTCACCAGGGCGAAGCCCGCCAGGTTACCGTCCGCTTTTAGGAAGAAGGCCCAGCGGCCCGGGTCCCTCCAGTAGGCGTCCAGCCACGAGTAGCCGTAGAGGCCCAGGGGATTCACGTCCTCATGGGTGTACTGGGTGAACTCGTAGTCGTATTTCTCCATCAAGTTCCGAAGTATCTCTTTTTCGTACTCCTTTATGGTGGTCAGTTCAAAATTCATTCTATATTCTCCCCAAGGGTCCCCTGACTCTTGGCGGTGAGATAGGCGTTTATGAAGCCGTCCAGGTCGCCGTCCATGACGCCGTTCACGTTGCCGGTCTCAAAGCCCGTGCGGTGGTCCTTCACCATGGTGTAGGGCATGAACACGTAGGAGCGTATCTGGCTGCCCCAGGTTATCTCCTTCTGCTCGCCCTTTATGTCCGATATCTTCTCCAGGTTCTCCCGCTCTTTTATCTCCACCAGCTTCGAGATGAGCATTTTCATGGCCACGTCCCGGTTCTGGTACTGGCTGCGCTCCACCTGGCAGCTGACCACTATGCCGGTGGGTATGTGAATGAGGCGCACCGCCGAGGAGGTCTTGTTGACCTTCTGTCCCCCCGCGCCTGAGGCCCTATAGACCTCCATCTTGATGTCGTCGGGGCTTATCTCGACTGAGTTGTCCTCCTCTATCTCGGGCATGACCTCAAGGGAGGAGAAGGAGGTGTGCCGCCGCCCTGCCGCGTCGAAGGGCGACACCCGCACCAGCCGGTGCACCCCGGCTTCACTTTTCAGGTAGCCGTAGGCGTTCTCGCCCTCTACTAAAATAGAAGCGGACTTCAGCCCCGCCTCGTCTCCGTCCAGATAGTCCAGGGTGGTCACCTTAAAGCCCCTGCGCTCGGCCCAGCGTCCGTACATACGGAAGAGCATCTCCGCCCAGTCCTGGGCCTCGGTGCCGCCGGAGCCCGCGTGGAAGGTGAGAATGGCGTTGTGGCCGTCGTACTCCCCGGTGAGCAGGGTGGAGAGCTTCATATTGGCTATTTCCCCCGCCACGCCGTCGATCTCCGCCTGAATCTCCTCGATAAGGGACAGGTCCTCGGCCTCGTCACCAAGCTCGATAAGCGCCGCCGCGTCCTCGCAGCGGGAGCACAGCTTCTGATAGCTTTCGTCCTTCGCTTTCAGTCCGGCCATGCGCTGGGTCACCTTCTGGGCGTTCGCCATATCGTCCCAGAAGCCCGGCTCCGCGGACTTGAGCTCCAGCATTTCAACCTCCTCCCGCAGACGCTCAAGGCCCAAAGAATCCCCCAGCTCAGTAAGCGCCTGCCGCTGGCCCGAAAGCTGGCGGCTCAGCTCTTCAAATTGCAGCATATCTCTATCCCCTTTCCAAAGTGTGGAAACTGTTTCGCGTATACTTAAATAATATTATACCAAAAAGGAAGGGGAATGTAAACAGGTAAATTGGGGCCCTCGGAGGCAGGGCTATTTCTTCTCCGGCGCTTCCCCGCAGCCCAGGACTCCTGAGAGGAACGCCAGCGCCAGCCCCTGGCCCCAGCCCTGTATCCAGTCCCGGCTGATGTTCCGATAGCCCTCCCGGTCCCGCATCACCGCCGTGCCCCCGGACACGTTCAGCACCCGGCCCTCGGTGCTGACGTTTTCCAGCACGCCTTCTATGGCCCGCTGGACATACTTTGTGTGCAGGGGGTTGCCGTTATCTATCATGGCCGCCGCTATGCCGCAGGAGGCCGAGATCTCCTCATAGCTGCCGGGGTCGTCCAGTATGGTGCGCCAAAGGCCGTTTTCCGTCTGGCAGAGCTTCAGGGACGGGAGCAGCTCTGAAAGGCTGCCTTGTACGTCCATGAACCGGGGGTACAGATAGGCCTCGGGCAGTGTCTTGCCCACCCGGGACATGGTGTACGCCGCCCAGGCGTTGGCCCTGCCCCAGTGAAAGCCGGACATATGGTCCCTCTGTATGTTGTTATAGCCGTGGTACCAGAGCCCGGAGGAGGGCTCCTGCAAGTATTCTATGTGCCAGTAGTATTGGTCCAGCGCGTCGTTTATCAGGGCTTCGTCCTTAAGCTCCACGCCAACCCTCAACAGGAAGTACGCCGCCATGAACAAGGTGTCCGCCCAGGCCTGCTCCGGGAAGTCGTTGCCGGTGGAGACCGTGTGCTGCAATACCCGCTGGCCGAAGCGCAGGGCCTTATTCTCCAGGTAGTCCACCTTGCTCATGACGATATCCAGGTGCTTTTTCTCCCCGGTATGCTTATACAGCGACAGGCAGCAGTGGCCCATGGCGCAGGTGTTCACCGTCCACTCCGGGAGCCCCAGCTCCGTATACTCGTCCACCCGGGCCCGGACCATGTCCAGATACTTCTGCTGCCCGGTGGCCTCATAGGCACGGCATACCCCGTAATAGGCCACTCCGCAGGGCCAGTCCCAGGTCATGTCCATGCGCATGGTGCGCGTCACTATTGCGTCTATTGTTTCCTCTATGCGGCTGTGGTCAAAGGCCAGGTCCATAATATCCTCTCCCCAGTTTTTTTATTTAAAAAGGGTGCGCTCTCTTTTTAAGAAAGCACACCCTAATTCTAAACCTTTTCAGAATATAATGCAACCGTAAAACGTATATATTACGCCACAAGCTGGTATATGCACACCGCGTGCAGCACACTGCCCATGAGCACGAACAGGTGGAACACCGAGTGCATATAGGGTATCTTTTTGCCCACGCCGTACAGCAGGGCCCCAATAGTATAGAGTATGCCGCCTATAAGCAGGCACCAGAAGCCTACGCCGCTGAGGTTCCGCCGCAGGGTGCCCATGCAGAGCACCACCACCCAGCCCATCATAAGGTAGCATATCATGGAGACCACCTTGAAGCGCTCCACGCTTATGGCGTTGAGTATCACGCCCGCTATGGCCGCCGCCCAGACCCCGGCAAGCATAAGCGTCCCCTGCCAGCCGCCAATGCACACAAGGGTTATGGGGGTATAGGTGCCGGCTATCAGCAGGAAGATGGTACAGTGATCCAGGGACCTGAAGACTATCTTGGCACGGCTCAGTCCCAGGCCCAGGCCGTGGTATATGCAGGAGATGGCGTAGAGGGTCACCATGGCGCCGCCGTATACCGCCACGGAGGCTATCTTTATGGGGGTCTTCTCGCAGAACACCAGCAGCAGCGCCAGGGCCGCTATGGCCCCCAGGGCCGACACCCCGTGGGACACGGAGGAGAATATCTCCTCCCCAAGGGAGTATCTGGGCAGCCCCATCCTCTCACAGCGCTCCCGGCGCAGCTGGGCCCGGACATGGCGGGTGTCTGCGGTTAGCCGCATCGTGTTTTCCATATGGCACGCTCCTTTCGTGTGCACCGCGTTATGTAGTTTTAAAAACCTTATCTAACTGTATTATATACCCCTCGAAGAGAAAATGCAAGGGGTTAGCAATATTTTTTACAGTTTGAAAACAAATAGTACACAAAATTGAGCTCACCCCTTGACTTTCCCTAAAGCCGGTGATATTATAACAACAACCGTCACATCAAAAACTAAGAATATATGCCCCTGCCCGTGTACGTTGCGCGGGCGTTGGCGCAGTATCGCTCCTGTCCCCTGGAAGCTCCTCCGTGTCTGCGGCTTTCCGGCGGGGGTGCGTACTGCGTTTTTTAATGCGAGCGAGGTACTTATAATGAAAAAGAAAAAACAGAAGAAATCCAGTATCCTGCGCTTCTACCCCTATACAAAGGGGTTCCGCGGGAACCTGCTGCTTGCCATGCTGACAGTGATAATCTCCTCGGCGGCAAGCTATATGACCCCACAGATAATCCGTGTCACGGTAGACTCGGTAATAAACGACGAGCCCTTCTCCCTGCCGGGCTTTATACTCTCTTGGATAGAGAGCTTCGGCGGCCGGGAGGCCCTGCGTTCCCATATAATAATATGCGCAGCGGCGGCGCTGCTGTTCGCGGTGATAGCGGGCGTTGCCAACTATGCCTCCCGGATGAACCTGGCAAAGGGCTGCGAGGGCACGGTGGAGTGTATGCGCAACACCCTCTTTGGGCATATCCAGCGCCTGCCCTATGCCTGGCACAATTCCCACCAGACCGGCGATATTATACAGCGCTGCACCCAGGACGTGGAGCTTATCAAGAACTTTGTCAACGAGCAGCTTATGACCGTGATACGCACGGTGCTGGCCATTGTCATCTCACTTACGCTGATGTTCATGATGAATGTCCAGCTCTCTCTGGTGGTGCTCTGCTTCATACCCCTGGTGCTGGGGTACTCCATGATATTCTTTGTGCTGGTGGGCAAGAAGTTTGACCAGGCCGACCAGACCGAGGGGCAGCTTACCGCCCTTGTACAGGAGAATCTTACGGGAGTGCGGGTGGTACGTGCCTTTGGGCGGGAGCGCTTTGAGATAGAGCGCTTCAATAAAAAGAACCAGGAGTTTGCCGACCTCTGGTCCCATCTGGGGAAGATACTGGGCGTGGACTGGGGCCTTGGGGAATTGTTCGCGGGACTGCAGGCCCTGGTGGTGATAGTTATAGGCGTGTTCTTCGTGGAGAACGGCTCCATCACCGAGGGGGAGTTTCTGGCCTTCACGGCCTATAACTCCATGCTGGCCTGGCCCGTGGCCCAGCTGGGTAGGGTTCTGAGTGAGCTCAGCAAGACCTCCATCAGCTCCACCAGGCTTTTTGACATTCTGGACGCCAAGGAGGAGCAGGATAAGGAGCACCCCCGCACCCCGCCCATGGACGGGGACATCGTCTTCGACCACGTGAGCTTCGGCTACGGCGAGGGCGGCGAGGTGCTTGAGGACGTGAGCTTCACCGTGAAAGCGGGCACCACCTTCGGCATCTTAGGCGCTACCGGCAGCGGCAAGTCCACTCTCATGTACCTTCTGGACAGGCTCTACGAGCTGCCCGAGGGGCAGGGGCGGATAACCGTGGGCGGCGTGGACATCAGGGACATAGGGCTCTCCCACCTGCGCCACGGCATAGGTATGGTGCTCCAGGAGCCCTTCCTGTTCAGCAAGACGTTTAGAGAGAGCATAGCCGACGGCTCTAGGCGCTCCGACCTTGAAACCGTGAGGAAATACGCCCGCATGGCCGTTATAGACGACGCCATAGAGGGCTTTGCTCAGGGGTATGAGACCCCCATCGGCGAGCGGGGAGTCACCATCTCCGGCGGACAGAAGCAGCGGGTGGCCATAGCCAGGATGCTAATGCAGGACACGCCCATAAAAGTGTTTGACGACTCCCTCTCCGCCGTGGACATGGAGACCGACGCGAAGATACGCCAGTCCATAAAAGAGAACGTCCACGGCACCACGATACTTATAGCCCATAGGATAACCACGCTGATGAACGCCGACTGTATACTTGTCCTGGAAAAGGGCAGGGTGGCCCAGATGGGCACACACCAGGAACTGATAGCGCAGGACGGCATTTATAAGCGCATATTTGACATACAAAAGAGTTGAGGTAAAAATATGGAGATAAACAAAACTGAGAATATACCAAAGGAGCGCTTCCATACCTTCAAGGTATGGGGGAAGATGCTCCCATATATAAAGCCCTACCGCAAGTGGGTGGCCGTGATAATCGCCGCCATGCTTATGGACGCGTGCATAGCTGTGTTGGACACCCTCATAGCCGGTTACGTGGTGGACCGCTTTATCACCCCGCGCACCCATCAGGGCATAGCCGTCTTTGCCCTATTATATGCGGGCATGACCCTTATGCGCACCCTTGGGCAGATAGTCCTTGGCACCCTGGCCCTGCGGCTGGAGATGTATATCGGCAGGGACATGAAGCGGGATCTGTTCGTACACCTGCAGACCCTCAGCTTCTCATATTACAACCAGACCCCAGTGGGCACCATAGTGGCCCGGGCCCTGAACGACCCGGCGCGTATTGCCGAGAGCATACCCTGGATGATGGTGGACGGCGTGTACTGCGGCGTGTATATTGTCGCGTGCCTTGGGGCCATGCTGGTGATAAACTGGAGGCTTGGGCTCCTGGTGCTGGCGGTGGTGCCCTTTATCACGGCCTTCACAGTGTATTTTGAGAAGCGTATACTCAAGGTGAACCGCAAGGTAAGAAAGATAAATGCCGAGCTTACGAAGAACTATAACGAGGGCATTTCCGGGGCGA
Source organism: Acutalibacter muris (assembly GCF_002201475.1). Classification (NCBI taxonomy): domain Bacteria; kingdom Bacillati; phylum Bacillota; class Clostridia; order Eubacteriales; family Acutalibacteraceae; genus Acutalibacter; species Acutalibacter muris. The sequence goes on from NZ_CP021422.1 coordinate 408,045, forward strand.
AAACCTCAAAGACCCTGGTTATTGAGGACAAGAACCTGGAGAGCTTTAAGGAGGTCAGCGGGCGTATGCGCCGCACCAGCATTAAGGCCGTCATGCTGGACGCCATATATATCCCGGTGATAAGCTTTCTGACGGCTCTGGCGGTGTCCTTTGTAATAACCGGCGGGGGCAATATGGCCATGCTGGGCGGCATAAGCATCGGGCAGCTGACTATCTTCGTGAACTTCGCCCTGCGAATAGCCGACCCGGTGGGGGCTCTGGCCTATCAGGCCACGCGCTTCGTATCCACCCAGGCAAATATAGAGCGTGTGACGGAGCTCCTGGAGCTTCAGCCCGAGATAACCGACACACCCGAGGTCATAGAGAAGTACGGTACATCGCTTGAGCCTAAAAGAGAGAACTGGGAGCCGCTAAAGGGCGACATCACCTTCGAGGACGTGACCTTCATGTACCCGGACGGCCACGAAAACGTGCTGGAGCACTTCGATTTGCAGGTGCCCGCCGGGTCCACAGTGGCGATAGTGGGCGAGACCGGGGCGGGGAAGTCTACCCTTGTGAACCTTGCCTGCCGGTTTTTTGAGCCCACAGGCGGGCGCATACTTATCGACGGCCGGGACTATCGGGAGCGCAGTATGCTCTGGCTGCACACCAGCATAGGGTATGTGCTCCAGACCCCGCACCTGTTCTCGGGCTCCGTAAAGGACAATATACGCTATGGGCGCTTGGACGCCACTGACGAGGAGATAGAGAACGCCGCAAAGCTTGTGAACGCCCACGAATTTATCATGGGCATGGAGAAGGGCTATGACAGCGATGTGGGCGAGGGCGGCGGCCAACTGTCCACCGGGGAGAAGCAGCTCATAAGCTTTGCCCGGGCTGTGCTTGCCGACCCCAGGATATTTGTGCTGGACGAGGCCACGGCCTCCATCGACACCAAAACCGAGGCCCTTATACAGGAGGCCATCTCAACGCTGCTTGAGGGCCGTACCTCCTTCCTTATCGCCCACAGGCTCTCCACCATCCGCAAGGCCGACATGATTCTGGTCGTGCGGGACGGCAGGATCATTCAGCGGGGCACCCACAGGGAGCTGATGGAACAGGGGGGGTACTACGCGGACCTGTATAATAAGCAGTTCGAGACGGAGAGCGCGGAGACGGTGTTTAACGGGTAAGCCGGAGACATAAATATATCACGAAGGGAAGAAGAAAATGGACATCTATGTATCTGCAAAGGCCCCCCGGGGCGGGGACGGCACAAGGGCAAAGCCCTTTAAGACCATCAACCAGGCCGCGGCGATAGCGGAGGCCGGGGACACGGTGGTCGTCGGCCCCGGCGTTTACCGGGAGTGGGTGGACCCCCAAAACGGCGGCACATCGGACGGCTGCCGGGTAAGGTACATCTCGGAGGAGCCCCTTAGGCTTTTTGTCAAGAGGAACTTTTCAAGGGATGGGAAAAATCAGGCGGGAAAAGCCCCGTGGACGGTTAAAAGCCGTTTTCGTGGGTGGGTAGCATAAAACCCTTACCCCGCCCTGCATCGGGGCTTGGAGCGCCCCAGGAAGCCGTATTCATGGGGGTTTGGGGGCTGTGCCGCAAGCCTAAATGTCCACGCCCGCCGGTTGTGCGGTGGGCGGAATGGATGTAAAGCGGTGATTGTTTTCGTCAGGGAGATGTGCTATACTTAAAGTCTAAAAGTACATCACCGCCCTTGTGCTGGCGGGGGCCTATGTCCTGCTGCTGTGTGGTGTGTTTTGGTGAAAAAAGCAAAGAGAGGTTCGCAGGTATGGCGAGACAGAAAAGGCAATTACGAAAGAGGGCCGCGCTTACCCTGTCGCTTTTGCTCCTGCTCGGTTCGCTGGCAGGCTGTGGGGGCAAGCCGCAGGAGGATGCGTCCGGCGCAGACGGGCCGACAAATACATACACGCCCCCGGTAAATGAGGACGGTCAAATCGTCATTACTATGCCTAAGACACTATTGGGAGGAAAGACCGCCGAGGAACTGGAAGCGGAAGATAAAAAGCAGCGTCCAACAGTGGCCAATCAAGCGGTTTACAATGCGCTGCTGGCAAATGGGGATGGCACTTTCAGCTACTATCTCACAACGGAACAGTACCCAAAGCTGAAAGCGGCGTATTATTGGCTGGGCTGTTTGCGTGACCCTGTTACCGCTGAAATTTCGCAGGAATTTGTAACGGCGGCGGATTATACAGATTTGGACGAAAACGGAGTCCCTTGGGGGCTTACAGTTTCGGTGGACGCCGAGACTTATCACTCTGTGGAAATATGGTACTCTGCTGTGGTCACGGTTGCACCGGCGGTCATGCTGGGGCGGTATCAAGTATTATGCGGGATTTCCGGTGATGAATGGGCCGTCCATGTGACCGTGAAAGATGCTGACAGCGGCGAGGTGATTTCAGAACACGACTTCCCCACCCGTGGCGAGTAAATGTCCACGCCCGCCGGGGACGCATTTGCCCTTATCCTGTTCTTTGGGAGAGGCCGGGGGCGCGGGGGCAGAGCCACCGCAAAACCTACCGGTAGCCGCCGCAGTAGTGCAGACGGTTTTGCCGTTAAAATGGAGCGGACGAAAGCGGGGGGCAGGATTGTCAAATCCTGTTCCCCGTTTTCGGCGGCGAAATGGCAACGGCAAAAATCCAGACAGTCAAGGGGGCAGAGTGGAGATTTTTTGCGGAGCAAAAAATACTACTCGTCCCTTGACGGTCTGGATAGTCGGAACGGCGTGGAACGGGGATTGTTTTCAGTGGGGAGATGTGCTATACTTGAACCGATAAATCAACCGGCAAATCGGGACTTATGAGGGGTGATATATTTTGGATAACAACAGACTTACTCAACAAAAAGATTTGTTAGAATCAGTCTTGGAAGTATTAAATATTTTGAAACTACGATGCCCCGACTTGAATACAAGCACGATTCCCCAACTTACAGCAGTCCAAGCGTTGTTGACCAAAGATAATTTATCAAACGATGATTTAGAACAGATTGATAAAGTGATTAGGTATTTATGTCATTTCAAATGCTTATATGATTTTTGCCCATTGGAACTTTTGGACGGGGAGACAGAGCAGGAGTGTTGGGGACGATGGTATCAAATTTTAGATCGAATGAGAAATCGAGCCGACTTGCTTTGTAATGGCACTAAGAAAAAAAGGAAACATAAATGATTGCACGAATAATGCGATATCGAAGGGTAAATTTGGTTTTATCGGGCAGGTGAAGTGCCGAAACAGGGCGGCGGGGCTAATATTGACTATCCCCGCCGCCCTCCCTGTTACCGCTCCACATCCTGCGCCCTGCGGGGCTGCTGCTCCCGCTGTTCCTGCCGCAAGATGTTGTAAACGCTCCTGCGGATTTGCTCGGCTTCTTTCACTTCCCCTTTCAAAGCAAGATACCGCCGGTTGAGCGTTTCCCGTTCGGCGGTCAGCTTGGCATACTCCGCTTTCCATGCCTTTACCGGCAGGGCGGTCTTGCCGTTCATCACGCCTTTCAGATAGTCGTGCGCCGCCGTAAACAGGATTTGCTCGGCCTCGGTCAAATGCTTTTTTCCCTTATACTTGAAATAAATCTCGGCCTGCTCGATGTGCTTTTTCAGAGTGCCTAACCGCCGGTCAATGGGTTTCAGTTTGTGCTGAATGTCAAGCTGTTCCCCTATCATAGACTTGAATTTTTCATCAAGCCCCGCCATATCCATGATGTTGTTGGCTTGCAGGAAGTTCAGCATTTTCGCCGCGTCCTTGAGGTTATAGATGGATTGGGAAGTCTGCGATTTTCCCTCCCGCGCCCTGCGGGACAGGATGCCCTGGATATAGTCGGCAAGAGTGGGCGGCTCGGTGTTCTCCTGTTCCTCTTTCAGCCACTTTTGCAGTTTGGCGATACGGGCTTTCAGTTGCCGGAGTTTCTGATTTGTCACTTCGATTTCCCGGTTCAGATCGCCGCGCTCGGTGCGGATGCCGCGCTTCTCCATAGCGGAAGCGGCAACGCCTAAATGGACGGTGGGTATCTGGTCGATGCCCTGCCGCTCATAACTGCGGTGGTCGATGCGCTGGTTGTGTCCGTACTGCTCCAACGCCTGGTTGCAAAGCTGCGCCCACGCCGCCCGCCATTCCTCGGCCTTGGTCTGCTCGTTCCAGTCGGTGGCGGGGATGGCCTTGCACTTGTACTGCCGCTTTTTCGGGTCATAGATTTTCTTCCCCTGCGGGTCAAGAATGTACTCCTTTTTCTGCTTCGCTCCCCATGCGCCGCCCTGCTGGATGGGGCGCATTGTCAGCATGATATGGGCGTGGGGATTGCCGCCGCCTGTGTCGTGGATGGCAAAGTCGGCGCACATTCCCGCATTGACAAACTGCTCTTTCACATACTCGCGGACAAGAGAAATGCCCTGCTCCCTTGTCAATTCACAGGGCAGGGCAATCTCAATTTCTCTTGCAAGCTGGGCGTTTTTCGCTTTCTCGATTTTCTCCACCGCGTTCCACAAAACCGCCCTGTCAGAAAAGGCGGCGGGGGCGTGGCCGGGGAGTAAAATCTCGGTATGGATAACGCCGCCCTTGTGGGTGTAGTCGTGGGTTTCCCCGTCAAAGTCGTTGGTGAGTTTCTCCCCCGCCCGGTAAGCGGCGGCGGCAACGGCGGATTTGCCCTTGCCGCGGGAGATGATTTTGATACTGCAATGGTAGATTGCCACGGGCTGTCCTCCTTTCTGCGGGTCGTTCCCCCGTCCTTTTGTGCCGAGAGGCACAAAACGCCGTCTGCAAGACCGCACATACCACATTCATGTGGTATATAAGTGCGCCCTTGCCGGGGGCAAGGGACGGGGCGCACGCCCGTTACCCTTGCACCCCGCCCCCGTCTTTGTCTTCGCTTGTGCCGTCCTCCTGCGCTGTGTGGGCGGTCTTGGCGGCGGTTGCAACGAAAAACGCCCCTACCGAAGTAGGAGCGTTAGGTTTGCGTATTCAAATTTTTCTGAAAATGTCCAATGTGTCCGAAGTGCCTACGGCTATGTAATTTCCGCATTTGCTAAATCCAAATGCCTTTATTTCATAATCCTCAAAGATAATGGTACATTTCTCTGGATTTAGAGTGTAAAGCGCATATTGGGGCATAAATATGATTTTCACCATCGGCCAAAAGGGAGCTACTGACACCAATGTGTTTCCGTCTTTGGAAAATCGCCGCAAACCGCCGCCACCATCCCCAGCGATTGGCACAATTTCATCCCCCAATTCTTCAGCGAGGGCAATCAAATCATCTTCATCATAATTTTCAGTACAATATGTTTTACTGCCTGCTTTGCAATCAATAATGCTTTGCCTTTGGCTCGATATGACAACTAATTTCTCGGTATGTATGTTTGAAAAGCCTAAATATGTTAAACCACCGACTGCATAAGTAATTTTTTCCCACCCATCAGGGACACCCGTTGGAATGCGCTGGATGATACCCTGCATCTTTTTTCTATGCTCAATCTCATTTGCGTCCATAACCATACCTCCGTTACATTTTTTATCCGATGCTTATAATCAGCCCATTAGAATGAATAAAATCCCTCTCTCAAAATGATTGCTAAGATGTAAAGTGCGAAAAAAGCGCAGAAACCACCCAAAAGCAGAGGGATAATTGCCAAAATTTTGAACCGCGCCTTTTTCCAGATTTCCCACGCCGCTTTTAGCAAAACAACTGCTATCCCCGCCGCGCCCAATATCACAATAAAAATGGAAAAATAAGCTAATCCCACGGTTCTCACCTACTTTCAACGCTCATCCAATGCAACTGAAATTGTTTCGTTCTCTCCGGCCCCATTAGAAACCGATAATATCACTGTATCTCCATCCCAAACAAGCGAGTATTCGCCAGCACAGATTGGTCTATGACCATCATCGGTGATAATGCGTTCTTTTGGATAAATCAGAAATGGATTGACCCGCTCAAATAAAACAACTTGCCCGGAAATCAAGCTGACATTTTCCATAATAACGATGGTATGCGTGTTGTCTGGTGAAGTGAAGCTATGGTATTCCTCCGCCCCATTAAGAAGGACACAAAGAAAATTCCAACATAACAATACAAGAGCCACACCACCAGCAATCACCGCAAGTGTTATTTTATTTTTCAATGCTTTTTCGGTTTCTCGATAATGCAGAAACACAAGTGTTATTCCACAAACCGCCGCAATGCAGTTTAGTATGCCCTGTATACGAAATGCCGTTCCCGTAGTGCCAATCAGCAGATTATAGTCCATCATCCAAATAATGATTACGATGCAAGGGAAAGCAAGCCACAGGGCAAGATACACATTCAAAAATCTTCGCAATTTCATTTTCGCTTATCTCCACAACAGCCTTTGGGCGTTTCTGTGATGTATTATAGCATAGAGGATAAAATTTTTCCACTGGTTTTCTGCCGGTCAAGGGGTGTCCATGCTGGTACTGCATAGACACCCCTCCACATACACCGTTACCCCTGCGCCGCGCTCCCGTCTGCGCCGTCCTCCTGCGCTGGATGGGTGGTTTTGGCGGCGGGCTGGGTGTTAATCCCTCCCCGACGATTCCTCGCCCTGTGCGGGGGCTGTGGCGGCATTCTGGGTGGTCAAGCCGTCCAGGATACGGCGGCTGTGGTCGGCGGCGATGGTCTGCTCTACAAAGGTCTTGAACTGCTCCTCGGTCAGAGGGATGGTGTCGGGCAGCAGCTTCTCGATAAACCCCATGCGCTTGCAGAGGCGGTTCGTCCTGTCCTTGCGCTCCTGCTCTTTCTGCTCCTGGATCAGCCGCTTTTTCTTGTTTTCAAGCTGCTTGATTTCTTCCTCGATGCTTGCGATTTTCTCAATTTTGGTCTTTGCCATTGTCAATTTCTCCTTTCAATTTTTCAGTCTGGAATGGATAGGAATGGAAAAGCCGCCACGCTCTTTTTGGCATGGCGGCTCGGTGGGGTTCAGATGGCGGCATGGGCGGCTCCGGCTTCCTGCGGCCTGATTTCGTAGGCTGTGCCTTTCAGGATTGCCGCCCGCTGTGCTTCCTTGGCGGCTTTCTTGGCGGCTACCTTTCGGGCATAGCGTACCTTGTCCCGCTCACGCAAAGCCGCCCGCTGTTCCTCCGTCATTTCGTGGCGGCGCTTTTTCTTGCTCTTTCTTACCGGCGTTTCCTCCGGCTGTTCCTCCTGTTCGGGCAGGTCAAATTTGCCGATAAAGTTCAGATAGATTTCAACCTCCTGCTCCCGCACTCCGTTTACTTTGGTGGCCTCATGGACGATTATCTTCTCCACAAATTCATTCAGCAGGGAAGCGGAAAACTCGTTAAACTCGGTGTGCCGCTTCACCAGTTCGATAAACTTGTCGGCCCTCACGCTGTCGGTGTTGTAGCGGTCGATTTCGGCCTGCAATCTCTCGATTTCCCCGTCAAGGGTTTTCTGCTCGGTGTCGTAGCCGGTCAGCAGTTCGGAAAAGTGGTTTTCGGGTATCTTCCCCGTGGCGTAGGCTTCATAAAGTTTCTTTATCAAGCCGCTGATTTCCTCCCGCCGCCGCTTGGCCTTTGACAGCTTTTTGCGGCTCTCCCTTACCGCCGCCTCCTGTTGTAACTCCGATTTCTCCCGGACGCGCTCGATAAACTCCGCTTCGTTTTCCCGCACATATCCGCTCACCCGCCGTATGGCTTCCAGCACCAGGCTTTCCACAACGCTGACGCGGATATAGTGACAGGTGCAGCTTCGGGAATAGTGGCGGTAGCTGGAACAGACATACCTGGTACACTGAGCAGGACGCCGAAAAGGACGAGACCCTGCTGTACGCCAACTTCCACGGCCTGGACCCCAACGCCGAGAACGTGGAGATAAGCGTGCGCCCGGCCTGCTTCTACCCCAGGAGGGAGGGCGTTGGCTATATAACCCTGTCCGGCTTCACGGTGTGCAGGGCCGCTACCCAGTGGGCTCCGCCCACCGCGTACCAGGAGGGCATGATAGGCCCCCACTGGTCAAAGGGCTGGGTGATAGAGGACTGCGAGATATACGAGTCAAAGTGCAGCGGCATCTCCCTTGGCAAGTACAGGCAGCCGGACAACGACAATAAGTGGCTGCACAAAAAATACAAGGACGGCACCCAGACCGAGCGGGAGTGCATCTGCCGGGCCCAGTACGAGGGGTGGACAAAGGAGCGCATTGGTTCCCATATTGTGCGGCGGTGCAATATCCACGACTGCGGCCAGACCGGCATAGTGGGCCATCTGGGCGGGGTGTTCTCACTTATCGAGGACAACCATATCCACCATATAAACAACAAACAGAACCTGGCCGGGGCGGAGATAGGCGGCATCAAAATGCACGCCGCCATCGATGTTATTATCCGGCGCAACCATTTCCACCACTGCACCCGGGGCCTTTGGCTGGATTGGCAGGCCCAGGGCACCAGGGTGACCGGGAACTTTTTCCATCATAACACCCTGCCCAACCTCAGCGAGACTGAGGAGCCGGACCCCACTGCCTTGATGGGCATGGGCGAAGACATCTTCGTGGAGGTCTCCCACGGGCCCACCCTGATCGACAACAATATCCTGCTCTCCCATCGGTCCATGAAGCTGGCCTGCCAGGGAGTGGCAGTGGTACACAACCTTATCGGAGGCGGCCTTGCGGCGGTGGGCATTGGCACGGATAACGGCGCAAAGACTCTCAGTTCGCTCCGGTACACCCCCTATCATGTGCCCCACAGGACCGAGGTGGCGGGCTTTATGACCTTCCTGCACGGGGATATGCGGTTCTATAACAATATCTTCGTCCAGCAGCCCATGCACCCGGTGCTAAAGGCCGCCATGGAGGCCATGAAGGGGGGAAGCGGCTGGGACGACGGCAACGTAGCCGTGGGCACCTTCCCCTATGACGGCTATCCCACCTATGAGGAGTGGGACAGAGAGTTCGAGGGCTACTGCGGCATGGGCAGCGAGCCCAGCGACAGGTACTATATGCACCTGCCGGTCTGGGCCGGGGGGAACGTCTATGCCAACGGTGCCGTGCCCTGGGAGAAGGAAAAGGACTTTACAAAGATAGAGGGCGTGGAGCTTTCGCTCGGCTATGAGAACGGCGAATATACCCTGAAGACCAACCTATACGAGTTGCTGCCAAAGCTGGATACGCCGATGGTGTCCACAGAGCTGCTGGGCGAGGCTTTTGAGCCCGAGCAGCGGTTCGAGGGGCCGGACGGCGAGGCTATCGTGTTCGACAGCGATTACTTCGGAGAGCATAGGGGCATACGGCCGGTGCCGGGGCCCTTTGAGAGCGCGGGGGCCGTTTTGAAGCTGTAAACTGGAGCCGGCAGGATCAAAACCGTGCCGGGCTGTGAACCAAAGGCTTTATACAGATGGTTTGTATGGATATGCAGAGGGCGATATGGAAATTGGCGCGGTCCTGGCAAGATAAATGTATAAATGTGCAGAAAGGAAGATTCAAATGGACATTCGCTACAGCGCAAATCCTAATGACGTAAAACGCTACACCACCGAGGAGCTCCGCCGGGAGTTCCACATCACCGGCCTCTACCGGCCGGATACGGTGCAGGCCGTCTACAGCCACGTTGACCGCATGGTGACTCTGGGGGTTATGCCGGTAAATGAAACAGTGCCCATTGACAAGGGCATAGACGTGTGGGCGAACTTCGGCACCCGCTTTTTCCTGGAACGCCGGGAGGCAGGGCTGTTCAACCTGGGCGGCGCAGGTGTTGTGGCGTGCGAAGGCACAGAATACAAGATGGGGTATAAGGACTGCCTGTACATCGCAATGGGGACAAAACAAGTCACTTTTAAGAGCGAGGACAGCAGCAATCCTGCACGGTTCTACGTGGTCAGCGCACCGGCTCATCGCGCCTATGAGACGAGACTTATTACCCTTGAGGAGGCCGCAAAAAAGCCGTTAGGCTCTGCTGAAAGTTCAAATAAGCGGGTGATAAATCAGTTTATCCACCCGGACGTGCTTCCCACCTGCCAGCTTTCCATGGGCATGACCTGCCTGGAGCCCGGCTCCGTCTGGAACACCATGCCCTGCCATACCCACGAGCGGAGAATGGAAATTTATACATACTTTGAGATACCCGAAGACAACGTAGTATTCCACCTGATGGGCCAGGGGGACGAGACCCGGCACATTGTCATGCAGAATTTCGACGCTGCCATCTCCCCAAGCTGGAGCATACACGCTGGTTGCGGCACGTCAAATTATACCTTTATCTGGGCCATGGGCGGGGAGAACCAGGCCTTTGACGACATGGATGTGATACCTACAACGGACTTGAAGTGAGGCAATAAAATGAATATTCTGGATAATTTTTCATTAAAGGGCAAGACCGCTCTGGTGACGGGCGCGTCCTACGGGATCGGTTTTGCCATCGCCAGCGCCTATGCTGAATCCGGGGCCACGGTGGTTTTTAACGACATCAATCAAGATTTGGTGGACAAAGGACTTGCCGCATACCGGGAGAAGGGTATCAAGGCCCATGGTTACGTCTGCGACGTGACAGACGAGCAGGCTGTCCAGACACTGGTAAAGCAGATTGAAACTGATGTTGGCACTATCGACATTCTGGTTAATAATGCAGGCATTATACGCCGGGTCCCCATGCTGGACATGAGCGCCGAAGAGTTCCGCAAGGTGATCGACGTGGATTTGAACGCCCCGTTCATCGTGGCAAAGGCCGTGCTGCCCGGCATGATAGCGAAGGGCCACGGTAAAATTATCAACATCTGCTCCATGATGAGCGAGCTGGGCCGGGAGACCGTCAGCGCCTACGCCGCCGCCAAAGGCGGGCTGAAAATGCTTACCCGGAACATCTGCTCCGAATATGGCTGCAGGAATATACAGTGCAACGGCATTGGCCCGGGCTACATCGCCACGCCACAGACCGCACCCTTGCGGGAGACCCAGCCCGACGGCAGCCGCCCTCCCTTCGACCAGTTCATCGTGGCCAAGACCCCCGCCGCCCGCTGGGGCACGGTGGAGGACCTCGTGGGTCCGGCGGTGTTCCTGGCAAGCGACGCCTCCAACTTTGTAAACGGACAGATATTGTATGTGGACGGCGGGATTTTGGCTTATATTGGCAAGCAGCCTTGAGGTGGGAAACAAAACAGCAAAAAAGCGCTCGGCTACCGGCCAAGCGCTTTTTTCTATGTCTTACCAGATAACCAGTTCTTTGCCACAGAGCTTCATCAGTGCCTCCAAAAAATAGTAGTCCCCATAAATGATGGAAAACTCATGTTCCTTGTCATGGTAAGCCCCGGTGCATTTGGTGAGGAAATTGTCCTCGTCCTCGTTCCAGTTGAAACTGTGCTTTTCCAAGGCTTGCAGCAGCTTTACCGCCGCGCTTAAGTACACATCGCTCTGCCTGCCGTCAGAGAGTTTACTGAGCTCGATGAGCCCGCAGGCGGCGATAGCGGCGGCGGCGGAGTCCTCCCAGGCGGGCTCGGTGGGCTGGCGGAAGTCCACGGGGATAAGGCCGCTCTCGGGGATATTCGCCATGAAGTAGTTGGCGATACGCTCTGCGGCGCTCAAAAACTCCGGGTTCTTGGTATGCAGATAACTGAGGGTAAAGCCGTACAGCCCCCAGGCCTGACCCCTGGTCCAGGAGGAGCCGGTCTCGTACCCCTGCCCGCCGTAGGTGGTGACATACTCGCCGGTATGGGTGTCAAACTCTACGATATGGTTGACGGAGCCGTCTCCGCGCACAAAATGCTGTGCCGCCGTATGGGCGTGGTTCTCGGCGATTTGGGAAAAGCGTGGGTCGCCGGTCTCCTCGCTGGCCCAGTACAGCAGGGGCAGGTTCATCATGCAGTCGATGATGGCCCAGCCGCTGCGGTCCACGTCCGAGCCTTCCCAGTCGTTCCAGGCGCGGAGGAATTTCCCGGCGGGGTTATAGCGCCCTGCCAGTACCTCTGCCGCCAGCAGCCCCCCGCTTTTTGGAACGCTCGTTCCCGGTGACCCGGTAGTCGGCAACTGCGGTGGGCAGCCACTTGAAGCCGTTGTCGTGGTCCATCATATCGTAGTGTAGGAAACAGGTATCAAACTTTTCCTCGCTCCAGCGGGCGATTTCCTGATAGCGCTTCTCGCCGGTGAGGACGTGCATCTGCCACATTATGCCGCCCCAGAAGCCGTTGGTCCACCAGCTGATATTCCTCTCGTCGGACTTGTCCGCATGGATGCCGTCCTTGGTGTCGTAGGGTATCTTCTCTGCCGAGCGCTCCCGCACCTTCTCCATTTTCTTTGCCATGCGGCTGGGGGTTTCCTCGACCCATTTGCTTTGATTTTCAGTCAGCTTCATACCTATCACTCCTTATATTCTCACTGCTCATATTTTGCGTCGGTCAACTGGATTTGGCCTGTCAGGCATGGGTTCTCCCGTCCATGCAGCTCTTTCCCGTACTTTCTTTTTAAAATTATACCATATTGACAGACAGAAAGCAATTGTCAGCGGCAGGAGGGGCGGTCTTCCCGACCCGAGAGGGAACGCATCCCGGGCCGAGGCGGCGCAGAGGGGGAGGAAATATATTGTCATAAGCGAATAACCCCTTTCGTAATCGGGCAGTTCTGCAAAATGCACATCTGTTTTGAAAAGATGTGCATTTTCGCGTCCACCCTTGACTTTCAGGGCCCGCTGTGGTATAAAAAATAAATGCGGAAGAACTCTCCCGCCCCGCTTTTGGGGCTTCATGCTCTTCCGCATTTAATATTACAACCTGCGAGGAGAAATATTATGTTAAAAAGCAAAAAAATCATACGAGTAGCCGTTATCGGTGGGGGCGCCGTGGCCCAGCGCAGGCATCTGCCGGAGTATGCTGAAAATCCCAATGCGGAGATCGCCGGGGTCTTAGATTTCAATATGGACCGGGCGAAGGAGCTGGCGGAGATATATGGCGGCAGGGTCTACGGCTCCATGGAGGAGGTGCTCTCTGACGGCTCGGTGGACGCTGTGAGCGTCTGTACCCCCAACGCCACTCACGCCGAATACAGCATAAAAGCCCTTGAAGCTGGCAAGCATGTGCTTGTGGAAAAGCCCATGGCCCTAAGCCTTCAGGAGACCAGGGCCATGATGGCGGCCCGGGAGAGGTCGGGGAGGACCATGATGCTGGGCCATAACCAGCGGCTGATAAGGGCCCATACAAAGGCAAAGGAGCTGTTGAAGGCCGGCTCTATTGGGGAGCTGCTGTTTTTCCAGAGCAGCTTCAAGCATCCCGGCCCCGAGACCTGGTCCGCCGACCCCGGGGCGGACACGTGGTTCTTCCAAAAGGACAAGGCAAACTTTGGCGTTATGGGGGACCTGGGGGCCCATAAGATAGACCTGATACGGTATCTTACCGACTCCGAGATAAAGAGTGTGTTCGCGGATATGCGCACCCTTGACAAAAAATACGCCGACGGCTGCCCCATAGAGCTGGAGGACAACGCCGTGTGTATGTTCAACATGGAGAACGGCCTGCCGGGCATAATGCACTACAGCTGGACCAACTATGGCCGGGAGGACAACTCCACTATAATCTACGGCACCAAGGGCGTGATGAAAATATTCGGCGACTATGCTGACGATATCGTTTTGGAGATGCGCGACGGCATACAGGTAAAGTACACCGTGGGCGGCATCGCCACAAACGCCAACCAGACCAAGAGCGGCGTTATCGACGAGTTTATCGCGGCCCTCCTAGAGGGCCGTGAGCCCATAGTCACGGCGGTGGACGGTCATAACACTCTGGCCGTTATAGAGACCGCCATGCGCTCCGCCCGGGAGAAGAAATGGCTTGATATAGCGTACTGACCTTGTGCTCTACAGCCTAAGCCTCGAGAAGTCGGCGCAGGCCTCGATGGAGCTGACTACTATGCTCAGCCCCTCCTCGTCCTCCTCGCTGAACCGGCCTCTCTCCGGGCTGTCGATATCCAGCACGCCTACTATCCTCCCGCCGCTGCAAAGGGGCAGAACTATCTCCGACCGGGAGGCGCTGTCGCAGGCGATATGCCCGGGAAACCTGTGCACGTCCTCCACCCGGAGGAGGCGCCCCTCACGCACCGCCGTGCCGCATACGCCCTTTCCGATCTCTATCCTGACACAGGCGGGACTGCCCTGGAAGGGGCCAAGAAGCAGGCTGCCATTATCAATAAGGTAGAAGCCCACCCAGTTTATGCGCTCAATACCCTCGTTTAAAACAGCCGAAGCGTTGGAAAGCAGGGGGAGGAAGTCCCCGCAGACCCCAGCCAGCGCTTCGATTTGTTTTGCCATAAGCTTATAGTCAGGCATTTTATATCCCCTTCTGCTCCATATAGTTTTTCAGCACCACGGCAATCTCCGCCCGGGTCATGCTGCTTCCGGGGTCGAAGCGGTTGCCGCTTTTCCCTTGGATTATTCCCTTATCCCTGGCCCAGTCCACTGCGGCGGCGGCATACCCTGAGATATCCCCCTCGTCCTCAAAATCCTGCGCAGGGGAGGGCTCCGGCTCGCCCTCATAGCGCCAAAGGGTGGCTACGACCTGTTCACGGGTCACCGGGTCGTTCGTTCCGAAAAGGCCGTTTCCATAACCCTCCATAACTCCGGCCCCATAGGCCCACAGGACGCCGTCGGTATACCACTGCCCGGGCCGGACGTCCGCAAAGGGATTTTCCTCCGGGAGCTTTGACCCGCCCGCTACCCGATACAGCACGTTTGCCAGCATGGCCCGGGTCATGGTGCCGCCGGGGGTGAAGCGGCTGTCCCCGGTCCCGCTCATGAGCCCCTTGTCCCGGCAGTATACCACCGCGTTTGTATACCATCTGCCGTCTGGTACATCGGTGTACCCTGACTTATATACCGACTCCTCTAGTATCATGCACTGCCGGCCCCGGGACCTGAACACGGACTCGAACCGGCTTCGGCTGTAGGTCACCCTTCCGGCCAAGGGGTCGGCAAGGGTGACTGTTGTGGGGGTATAGCCGATGAGCACCGCCCCGTGGTCATCGTGGCTTATGCTCATGAGCTTATTGCTTGGAGAGTACCAGCTAAAGTATGAATGGCGGTCCACCATGCCTATAGTCACCAGGACCACCACCGGGACGCCCTGCTCTACAAGGGAGTAGAGCTGCCCAGGTGTGGAGCCGGTCATATCCTTGGCGTGCATACGCACGTTATTGGCCTGGAAGTATCTGTCTGCGGCGGTGCAGAGGGCCGGAGCGCCGCAGATATAGCCCGACAGGGAAAAGGGGTTCCCCACAAAATAATTGTCCATGTCTGGGCCGTACAGTCTGCCGTCGCTGCCGTAGTGGAAGCTGGGGGAGGCGGTGGGAAGATACCGGCCCGCCATGGTGGTTTTGCTGACCTTATACCCATAGTAATGCATTGCCATTGTAAGGGCGGTGACCTCACAGCCGGTGGGAAGCTCGGGCATTTGGTAGACGATGGGGAAACCGCTGATGGTATGGCTGCCCCCGGTTTGGGAGGCGGCCGGGACCCTAAGGCCCGCAGCAATATAGACTGCCGCCAGCAGAAATACGGCATACCTCTTTAACCTTGTCATAAATAATTCCCCATTCCCATGTGTTATATGTCAATTATAGCGCAGAGCGCGGAAAATATCAAGTACAGGTTGAAACCTCCACACGCCTATGGTATGATAAGCGTAACCGATATGCCAGCGTGAAAGGAGCGTTAAAGCCTATGCTTATAAGTCAAAAGATGAGGGAGCTCTCGCCGGAGCTGGACCCGCTGCGCCTGGGCACCGGCTGGAGGCCCGAGGAGCTTTCTAAACCACAGATATTCATTGAGAGCACCTTCGGCGACAGCCACCCGGGCTCCGGGCATTTGGATAAGCTGGTGGAGGCCGCCAAAGAGGGCATAGCCGAAGCCGGCGGCCGCGGGGCCAGATACTTCTGCACGGACATATGTGACGGCGAGAGCCAGGGCACCGACGGCATCAACTACTCCCTTATGAGCCGAGAGATGATAGCCAATATGATAGAGATACAACAGAGCGCCACCCCCTTTGACGCAGGGGTGTATATTGCCAGCTGTGACAAGGGCCTGCCAGGGAACCTGATGGGGCTTATGCGTGTAAATATCCCGGCGGTAGTGGTAACCGGCGGCACCATGGCGGCGGGGCCCCAGCTGCTTACCCTGGAGCAGCTGGGCATATACTCCGCAAGGTACGAGCGGGGGGAGATAGACGAGAGCGAGCTAAACTGGGCAAAGCGAAACGCCTGTCCCAGCTGCGGGGCCTGCTCCTTTATTGGCACGGCCTCCACCATGCAGATAATGGCCGAGGCCCTGGGGCTGGCCCTTCCCGGCAGTGCCCTGCTGCCCGCCACAAGCCCGGACCTTTTGGAGTATGCGAAAAGCGCGGGGAGGCTTGCGGTAAAGCTGGCAAATAGCCAGGGCATGAGGCCCTCGGACATAGTGACCCTAGAGAGCTTTGAGAACGCCATACTGGTCCACGCGGCGGTGTCCGGCTCCACGAACTGCCTTCTGCACCTTCCGGCCATGGCCCACGAGCTGGAGCTGGAGATAACCGGCGACACCTTCGACCAGCTGCACAGGGGAGCCCGCTACCTTCTGGACGTGCGCCCTGCGGGGCGCTGGCCGGCGGAGTTCTTTTACTATGCCGGGGGCGTGCCGGCTATAATGGAGGAGATAAAGGGGCACATGCACCTGGACGCCATGACCGTCACAGGGAAGACTTTAGGGGAGAACCTGGAGGAGCTGAAAGCCGGCGGTTTCTATGATCGGTGCCAGGAGTGGCTGGAGAAGGCCAATAAGAAGCACCATACAAGCATAACCCGCGAGGACGTTATCCGGCCCTATGACAGGGCTTTGGGCACGGACGGCTCTATCGCCATTTTAAAGGGCAACCTGGCCCCGGAGGGGGCTGTGATAAAGCACACCGCCTGCCCAAGAGAGATGTTCTCCGCCACTCTTACTGCCCGGCCCTTTGACAGCGAGGAGGAGTGCATAGACGCGGTGCTACACCACAGGGTGAAGCCCGGGGACGCGGTGTTCATCCGCTATGAGGGGCCAAAGGGCTCGGGTATGCCGGAGATGTTCTATACCTCCGAAGCCATATCCTCGGACAAGGAGCTGGGCCGCAGCATTGCCCTTATCACCGACGGCCGCTTCTCCGGGGCCTCCACCGGTCCGGCCGTAGGCCATTGCAGCCCAGAGGCCCAGGTGGGCGGGCCCATAGCCTTAGTCGAGGAGGGAGACCTTATACGCCTGGACGTTAAAGAGCGGGTGCTGGAGATAGTGGGCGTGAAGGGGGAGCGGAGGACCCCGGAGGAGATAGACGCGATACTGGCGAAGAGAAAAAAGCGCTGGAAACCGAAGCCGGTGAAATATAAGCGGGGAGCGCTGCGGCTGTTCTCAGAGCTGGCGGCTTCGCCCATGAAGGGCGCGTACCTTGACTATGGCAATTTTGATAAAGAATAAAGCGGGAGGAATGCAGATGGACAAGCTGAGTCAAAGGATTTCAGAGATAGGCATAGTGCCGGTGATAAAGCTTACGGACCCGGAGCGGGACGCGGTAAAATTGGCACAGGCCCTTTGCGCCGGTGATGTGCCCGTGGCCGAGGTCACCTTCAGGGCAAGTGGGGCCGAGAGGGCAATACGGCTGATGAAGGAGGCCCGGCCGGACATGATAGTGGGCGCGGGCACGGTTACAAGCACGGAGCAGATAGACGCGGCCCTAAACGCGGGGGGACAGTTTATCGTCACCCCGGGCTTCGACCCGGAGCTGGTGGAGTATGCCCAGAAAAATGGAGTGCCCATATACCCCGGCTGCACCACCCCCACGGACTACCACGCCGCCTTGAAATTCGGGCTGGAGCTTATCAAGTTCTTCCCCGCCGAGCAGTCCGGGGGACTTCCGAAGATAAAGGCCATGAGCGCGCCCTTCCCCCAGTTTAAGGTGATGCCCACAGGGGGTATCTCCATCGGCAACCTGCGGGAGTATATAAGCTGCCCGGTGATAGCGGCCTGTGGGGGCTCCTACATGGTGACAGGAGAACTCGTCGAGGGGCAGAGATGGGAGGAGATCACTGAGCTCTGCCGGTTATCAAGAGAGATAGTCAAGTCGGCCAGAAGCGAAGGGTAAAAAAAGGGTACGGACCCGCAGAAGGTCCGTACCCTTTTTTTATTCTGTTCAGATACCCAGCACGTCCCGAAGGTAAATCCGGGAGACCTCCGCCGAGTGGAAGTTGCAGACCTCGGGCCGGTCCAGTTCCACACAGAGCACCCCGTCAAAGCCTACCTCAGTGAGGGCGGCCTTCACCGCCGGGAAGTCCACCGTGCCGTGGCCAAGGGCCCTAAAGCTGGCCATCTTTTCCCGGCCTTGGGCTTTGGAAAGGGCATATGTGTCCACGTCCTTCAGGTGCATATAGGCAATGCGGCCACCATACTGCCGGATAAGCGCCGCCGGGTCCATGCCCGCCAGGGTGGTGTGGGCGGTGTCGAAGCAGAAGCTGACATACTCCGGCTCGGTGTGGGCGGCAAAGTAGTCGATGTCGCTTTGGGAGAACACGCAGGTGCCATAGTGGGGGTGGAAACAGACGGTCACGCCCTTCTCACTGGCGTATTTTCCAAGGCGGTTCACAATCTCACAGATGGTATCTATCATCTTTGGGTCGGTGGGCCGCTCGAAGGGCTCCTCTCCAAAGCCGCCGTGCTGGCAGTTGTACCATTTGCCGCCTATTTCTGAGAGAAAGTCCACCTGCTCCATGGCCCGCTTTAACGAGCCCTCAATGTCCAGGTCGAAGTGGCCGTAGAGGTTCACAAGCTCTACCCCGCAATCATCGGCCAGCTTTCTCAGCTCGCCGGGGTCGCCCTTATAGTAGTCACGGATAAAGGCAAAGTTCTCCACGGTGTCGTAACCCAGGAACTTGCACTCCTTGAAGCTTTGCTCAAGCTGGCGCTTTGCGGTCTCCTGGTCGCCGTGTATCCAGGTCCAGCCGGTATATGCTGCTTTCATTGTATTGTCCTCCTTATTATTCGTCTAAAATTCCGTGCATGGGGTTGTTCTTCATGGGCGCGGTGCGGCTGTACTTGGTAGCGATAGGCACGTAGGCCTTCCGCTCGCTGGACTTGGAGAAGGCCGTCATTATCTCCAGCACGTGGCGCTGCTGCTGGAAGTTCGCCCGGTGGTCCCGGCCGGTGCGCAGGGCCTTGCACATATCCGCAAGCCCTAGCCCCCGGCTGTTCTCCGGGTAGTCGTACATCAGCGGCATCTCCCGCCAGCCCGCGTAGAAGTCGGGCACACCGTGGCGCATAAGGCCCGGGTCGGTCTTGGGGGCGGCCGCAAAGTCCTCGGGCCGCAGAAGCAGTACCGGCCCGCCGAAGGTGTTGGGGTCCGGCACCATCATGCTGCCCCTTGTGCCATAGACCTCAAAGCGGGACTGGGCGGTGTAGTGCACGTCGAAGGTAGTGAAGACCTGGGCGATGGCCCCGCTCTCAAACTCGATATTCCCCGAAAGCCATGTGTCCACGTCCACATTTATCGTCTCTCCCCGATGAGGCTCGGAGGTGATGAGCCGCTCTGTAAAGGAGCGCTTGGTCATGCCCGTCAGTCCCTTTGCTTCCCCCAAAAGCTGCACCAGGGCTGTGATGTAATAAGGGCCCATATCCAGCATGGGACCGCCGCCCCGCTTATAGTAGAACTCCGGGTCCGGGTGCCAGGTCTCGTGGCCGCGGCAGACCATGGCACAGCTGACCCCCACTATGTCGCCTATGTAGCCGTCGTCGATAAGCCTGCGGGCAGTCTGTATGCCCGCGCCCATAAAGGTGTCCGGCGCGCCGCCCAGCCGCAGGTTCTTCTCCTCCGCCAGGGCTATGAGAGCACCGGCCTCCTCCATGTCCACCCCCAGGGGCTTTTCCGAGTACACGTGCTTGCCGTGGAGAAGGGCCTGCTTCGTGACCTCGAAGTGCTCATAGGGGCGGGTAAGGTTCAAGATAACTTCAACCTCCGGGTCGTTAAAGGCTTCGTACATATCCTTATACATTTTGGGTTCCCGGACGCCGGCGCCCTGCTCGATTTCAGCCTTCACATAGGCAGCGCCCTTCTCGGCCCTATCGGGGATAAGGTCGCAGACCCCCACCAGCTCCACCTCACGGAAGGTATGGGTGATGTTCTGCAGATAGATACCGCTGATGGCGCCCACGCCTATCATGGCAGCTTTTACAGGCCTATACTTCATTTTCTGTCTTCCTTTCTAATTTGGTTTTGATAAACTGGAGCCCATAAAGAGCAAGAAGGATATAGATGGGCACATAGGTGAACAGGTACCTTGCCCTGGCTTCAAACAGCAGCTCGAAAAGGGTGAGCCCGACGACGGATAGCAGCATCATATCCTTCTCGGGATTTTTTGGGGGGAACATGGCAATAATAGCAAGGAAAAGCACCGACAGCCAGACCATCTGGGCAAAATTCGTCCAGAGGGGGTAATATTTGCCGGGTTCCTCCCCGCCGTAGTACACCCCCCGGAGGAATTCGCAGAAGGGGTTGGCTTTCGGCTCGTTCATGCCGGAGAAGAAATACCCCTCCCCGCCCCAGGCGAAGGTGCCGTCATAGTAGTTTGTAAGGGTCTTCCTGGCCCCGTGTTTCATAAGGCCTATGGGGCCCATTTCCCTGATACGCTCAAGGGCCAGCTTCATATTTCCCCGGTTGCGCTCCTTGACGCTTGAGAAGGTGTTGGAGTACAGGTTGTCGTCGCCGTTATACGCGCCCATGGTCTCGGTATTGAGCCCCATCATGAAGAAGTGGGCGGCCCCGAAGGCGCCCTCCCTGTCCACGGGGAAGTTCATGCTCCGTATGGCCAGCTTGCAGAACATGAAGGAGCCCGCAATCCCCACTATCACCGCGCAGCCCCCGGCGGCAAGCCTCTGAAGGCTCTCCTTTGTAAGGCCGTTTTTAAGCCAGCGGAGCGCTTCGGCTATGAGCACGGCGATAAACGCTATCAGTACCTGGGGCTTTATGCGGTAGCCTATTACCCCAAGGGCCGCCATACAGAGCCATGGCAGCCACCGATAGCGGCAGCGCTCCCGGTTCACATATATAGCGGCGGTTGCCAGCGGGAAGGGCAGGGCCATGGAGTCCGAATAGGGGACAGTCACCCAGGGGGAGATACCCACAAGGAAGAGGTACAGCGTATATCCCAGTATGGCCATGCTCCTGCTTTTAAAGAGCCTGTGGACCACCTGGACCAGCAAAAGGCCGCAAAGGGAATTTAAAAGGCACTGTATGCAGATGATAAAGAAATACTCCTGCTCATGCAGGCCCATAATGTGGGCGGCCCGGTAAAAAAGGGAGAAGATCCAGACCAGCATAAGGTTATTGGGGAACTCCGAGAAGTACCAGCGTATCTTTGAGAGGTATTCCCCCTCCCCGTGGGCGATAGCGCTGGCGGTGTTGTTTACGGTGGGCACGTCCCAGGCGGTGCGGAACCAGTATTGGGAGGCTGCGAAGACCTGTAGGAAAAACAGCAGCGCTGTGGCAATAAAAAGGGCTCTTTTGCCCGGGCCGAGCCCCGCCAGTATGGAGCTGTATCGGTGCAGCGAGAAGACCAGCAGCAGCCCAATGGCCAGCAGCATAAAGGCCGGCAGAAACTGGGTGGTAAGGTATTTCCTGGAGAAATTTATATGGGACAAAAACAGGCACACAAAAAGGCTCCCGCCAAGTATCAGCCCGTACAGCCACCCAAGGGCTTTTTGAAGCCCGTCCGCGGCCCTTTCCCGGCTCCCGTTCATAACCGTTCAACCCCTTTTTCTTTAAATGAACCGTCAGTTTTTCTTTATTCTACCACACTTGATAACTGTTGACAAGAGAAAAAGCAAAGACTCTTGACAAGCCGTTTCAGCTCTGGTATAATATGCCTACAATCGAAAACCCATGGGGGAGTAGTTAGGCGCGTTTCGCGTGGCAAGTCAACATACCCGGCGTTCTGCCTGGCTTGTCTTAAATAACGAGACTCATGTATGGCTGAAAGCCGTACATGCGCGGATTTGTCTTCTTGGGCTCACGTATGGCTTTGGGGCTGTGCGTGGGCCTTTTCGTTTGGAATTAAAAATGGAGGAGAGGGAAAGGAAATGGAACTGGCACTGGTAATTTTTCTGTTCGTCGTAGGTATTGTGTTCATCGTCAAGGGGGGCGACTACTTTGTGGACGCGGCCTCCTGGATAGCGGAGGTCAGCGGTATACCAAAGCTGATAATCGGGGCCACAATCGTAAGCCTTGCCACCACCCTGCCGGAGATGCTGGTCTCGGTGATGGCCGCAGCCCAGGGGAAGGTGGACATGGCTATCGGCAACGCCGTGGGCAGCGTGACGGCCAACATTGGCCTTATAATGGCCATCTCTATCCTGTGTATGCCTGGTAAGGCCCGGCGGAGGGACTATCTTAAAAAGTCCGTGCTCATGCTGGGGGCCGCGCTGATAGTGGTGCTCTCCGGGTTCATGGGGCAGATGGGGATAGTGGTAGCTATCGTAATGATAGCCATCTTCGCCGTATTCATGGCCGACAATATCCTTGAGGCAAAACGCTCCATGAGCGCCACCCGCACGGACAGCACACGGGCTATAGAGCGGCCAAAGCCGGAGCGCAGGGAGATAATCGTCAATATAATCAAGTTTGCTGTGGGCACCGTGGGCATTGTCTGGGGTGCGGACCTGCTGGTGGACAACGGCAGCGAGCTTGCAAGGTTTATAGGTATCTCAGAGCGGATAATCGGCGTGACTGTGATAGCCGTGGGCACCTCCCTGCCGGAGCTTATCACCACCATCACGGCCATAGTGAAGAAGGAGTCCTCCCTGTCGGTGGGCAATATACTTGGGGCCAACATCATAGACCTTACGCTTATACTGCCCATCAGCGCCCTGGTCTCCGGCAAAGCCCTGCCCATTGCCCCGGCCTCCGCCCTGCTGGACCTGCCCGCCTGCCTGCTGGTGGGGGGCGTGGCAATTATACCCACAATATTTACCCAGAAATTCTCAAGGGTCCAAGGTGTGCTGCTGCTGGCCATATATACCGTGTATGTGGCCATTACCTGTGTGGTAATAGGGGCATGAAAAAATTTTTTTATCTGTGCAAGGAAACGCCCTTTTCAACCGTATTATAGTCAGAGCCGTTTAAAAACGGCCCGTGAAAACGGCAAATATATCAGGAGGAAGGTCACATGAAAAGGTTAATGACAGGATGTATTATGGCGGCGCTTATACTCAGCTGCGCCACAGTAAGCGCTTCGGCCCGGCACGGCTGCATGGACACGGTCTGCGGCGGGTTCTCTATCGGGTGCGGGCCGGCCGTCTGCGTGAGCCAGGAGAGGGTTAGGCTACACAGCTGTGTGGATGAGGACGGCGACGGGGTCTGCGACAACTACGACCCCGACCGCTGCCCCGGAAACGGCATAGGCGGCGGATATGTGGATACTGATAACGACGGAGTCTGCGACAACTATGACCCGGATTACTGCCCCGGCTATGGCAGCGGAAACGGCATGGGCTATGGCAACGGCGGCCATCATGGCGGCGGCCGGGGGCATCACGGCGGCAGGCACTGCTGATACGGACATATGCGCAGCGAGCAGGAGACGGCAGAGGCAATAGACCGGCACGCCGACATGGTGCGCAGGCTATGCCTTATACATCTGAAGAACCAAGCCGACTCTGAGGACGTGTTTCAAACGGTGTTCATGAAATACGCCCTCAGCTCTGTTGTGTTTGAAAATGAGGAGCATGAGAAGGCATGGTTCCTCCGGGTGACCATCAACGCCTGCCGGGACCTGCTGCGAAGCTTTTTCAGAAGCCGCACGGTCCCCTTGGAGGAGCTTATCGAGCTGCCGGACGAGACCTCCGGCGACTCCCGGGAGGTGCTCCGGGCGGTGCTGGAGCTGCCGGACAAGTACAGGGAGGTGGTGTACCTGCACTACTTCGAGGGCTACACCGCGCCGGAGATAGCCGGGCTCATGAGGAAAAATGTGAACACTGTATATTCTCTGCTGGCACGCGCGAAGAAGCTGCTTAGGGGAAGGCTGGGAGGTGACGAGGATGCGTAGCAGGCTGCAAAGCGCTTTCTCGGCGGTGCGTGCCGAGAGTGGGCTTAAAGAGAGGACCCTCCGGCGTATCTACGCCCCGGCGCGGCGCGGCAAAAAGCGTCCGCTCGCCCTTGCGGCGGCCTGCCTTGCGGTGCTGCTCTGCCTTGGGGGCGGGCTGTTCTTCACGCCGGTTTCAGCCATCGGCATTGAGATAAATCCGTCGCTGCGGCTGAAGGTCAACCGCTTCGACATAGTTATCGGGGTCGAGGGGCTGAATCGGGACGGCGAACGCATAGCGGAGAACACCCAGGTCCTATTTTCCGAATACTCCAAAGCTATCGATACCCTTCTCTCCGACCCACAGCTCCGGGTATATCTCGAGGAGGGCCGGGACATGGAGATATATGTTGAGTGCGAGGACGAGCAGCGGTGCAACAGGATGCTGGAGCGAGTGGAGGGCTGCGTAAACGGCGAAGGGAACGTTACCTGCCACGCCGGCAGCGGCTCGGGCCATGGAGAAGGGCACGGCGGGGGCCACGGGAGGTGTCACAGGCATCGGGGCGGCCAGGAGACAGATTAAGACTCCTTCAGGCTCATGGCCAGCACTCGGCAGGCCTCGTCTATAAGAGCGTCGACGTCGCCCTCGGTATAGCCGGTGTGCACGTCTAAACAGTCGCTCTCCAGGTTATAAAGCCCGAAGGTCACCGTGTCGAAGAAGTTTACGGCGGTTATCGCGTCCCGCACCGCGCAGAGCCCCTGGAAGTTCTCGTCGGTCAGGCTCCATTTCTTGGCCCCTCCGGCAAGGCTCACCGGGTATTCCTCGCTCATGAGCCGCGAGTCCATGGGGAAGCCCAGGAAGGTCCCTTCTCCCGCCAGGAACTGGTTGTAGAAGCCCGTACCCTGCTGGCTCTCAAGGCCCAGAAGGTAGTCCAGCACCAGGAAGGCCTCCTCCTTATGTCTGCTGCCCGCGCTTATGGCGGCGTAGCTGCGCACCGCGGCGGTGACCCCGCCGGGCTTGGAGTAGAGGGGGATATAGGTCAGGGGAACGTCCTCTTTAACAGTGTCGGCAGCATGGATATAGAAGCTGGAGACGCCGGTATTGAACCCCGGGCCCACCAGGGCCTGATAGTATGTGGGGGTGTCGCCGAAGCTCTCATTGTCGGAGAGGTCCATCAGTTCAAGGTTCTTATGTATGCGCGCTTTCACCTCGTCGGCGGTGAAAAGCAGTTCCTCCTTGTCGTAGTCCGCAAGCTTCCCCAGAGTATTGTGCACCGTCCTGTCGCCGATGGACAGCTTTTTCTGTGGGGAGCCGCCGTCGAAGCTTATGCTGGCAAGGTCTATGATATCCTCGCTTGCGGCCATCTGCTCCCAGGTCATGTCCGTACTTGGGTTATGGGTCACGTCCTCCTTCAGAAAGCAGCTCATGTTGAACTGGTAGCTAAGCGGGATGATGAACTGGCCCTTCTCGGTCCTACCGGCGTTCAGGACGGTCTGGACCTGCTGGTCCCAGTCTGTGTACTGGGACTTTTCCATGAGCTTGTCCAGGTTCAGAAGAAGGCCGTTCCGGGCGGCCTTCTCCGGGTATGGGAACACCAGGTCGTCCTGCCAGCCGGAGTTGATGATGAAAAGGTCCGGGCCATCGCCGCTCATTATCTCCGTGTGCAGCCGGGTCAGGGCCCCCATGCGCTCCTCACCCTCGGGGGGTACCAGCTCTATTTCAAATTCCTGCGCTCCTCCGGACTCCGCCAGTGTCTCAAGAATCTTCTCGAAGTCGTGGGTGGCCTGGTTCACCATGGTGTCGCGGATGTCCAGGTCCAGGCAGATGCGAAGGGGACCTTTGTCCTTGGGTCCACAGCCGGGAAGGCATAGGGCCATGATCAGTGCCAGGGTGAGTAAAGCTGTCAGTGTGCGCTTGACGTTTTTCATAACCAAAACCTCGCTTAAATTTTTTGACAGACGGCCTGTTGGTTGCGCCTGTCATATATAAGAAGTGAGGTTTTTTACCGTTGGTTGCACAGAAGCATAAATGTTTACAGAATGTTCATATTTTACATCCCCAGCAGCCCGGCGGCGTTCCCGCCCAGTATCATATGGAGCTCCCCCTGAGAAAGGGGCTGGGCCCTTATCCAATCAAGGCTCTCCCTCTGGCTGCTCCAGGGGCTGTCGCTGCCAAAGAGCACTCGCCCCGGGCCGAAGGCTTTGACCAACTCCATGAAGCCGTCACTGTCCAAAAGCTGAAGCTCCTCCTCTGAGTAGTGGCTGTCTATGGGGGTCCTCCTGCCGGTAGAGAAGCTGGTGTCGATAAACACCGGCAGCCCCGGCAGCAGTTCCAGTACCTTGTCCCAGCAGCGCCAGCCGCCCATATGGGCCAGCACCAGCTTTACAGGGCCCGCCTGCTTCACGGCGTTTTTCACCATCTCCGGGGAGCAGCGGACCACCCCGGGGAAGCCTATGTCCAGGCCCGCGTGGGTGACAACGATAAGTCCCAGCTCCCCGGCCCGGTCCAGTATACGCAGGGTGCGGGGGTCGTCAAAGTCCACCCCCTGATAGACCGGGTGGAGCTTTATGCCCCGGAGCCCCAGGCTCTTTATGCGTGCAAGCTCCTCATGCCAGCCCTCATAGTCCGGGTGCATACAGCCGAAGGAGAGAAGCCCGGCCTCCCGGAAATTTTCGCTGATGGCGGCGGAGGAATCATTTATATGCTCCACCTGCCGGGGAGCCGTGGCCACTGGGAGCACAACGGACAGGTCCACTCCGGCTTCACCCATGGAGGCCCGAAGCCCCTCCGGGGTGCCGTCGGTGAAGGGGAGTGTATGGCTCATGGCGCTGAGCTTACTGAGGGTGGACGCGGCTATTTTGGGCGGGAAGGTGTGGGTGTGGAAGTCGATTATCATGCTGTCTCCTTTAGTTCATATACCGCACCTGCTGGACCTCCTCCAGGGGATAGAGGGTCAGCGAGGGGGCGCTGACGTTCTTTTCTGTCATGCGCACGGCGGTAAGCTGTGAGTTCGAGTAGGTCTTATAATAGTATATTCCTCTGGTGGTGTTCATGCAGCAGGCATAGGTGGTGGTGTTGCAGACGTTGCCCTTGAGCATAGTGGAGCCCCGCACCAGCCAGACGTTGTCCAGGATATGGAAGAACTGGGAAACGGAAGCCTCCTCGCTGTCCCCGCAGAGGGAGTTCATCCTGTTAAAGCAGGCCCGCACGAAGCGGGAGGTGGGGGAGTTGTCCCCGGGCAGACCGATGGAGCCCATACCGCTGCCGAAGGCGCAAAGATCCAGGCCCTTACAGAAGCGGTTCTGGGGCGGCTGGGAGGTGAGGTTCATAAAGCTGTTCAGGTTCATGCTGTGATAGGGGAAGGTGGGGTTATTGGTCAGCACGCCATAGGGATTGTCGTATACCCGGAAGCCCTCCTCTCTGGTCTGCTCCACCACAAGGCTGTCCGCGCCGTCGCTTATCATCCAGTGCAGCGGCGCGGTGGGGGTGCCCGGGTCTATGGGGATATCCACCAGCCAGACAGAGGGCAGTTCCCTTTTAAGGTCCTCTACCGTGGCGAAGGTGCCCAG
This sequence comes from Acutalibacter muris, assembly GCF_002201475.1. Classification (NCBI taxonomy): domain Bacteria; kingdom Bacillati; phylum Bacillota; class Clostridia; order Eubacteriales; family Acutalibacteraceae; genus Acutalibacter; species Acutalibacter muris. The sequence goes on from NZ_CP021422.1 coordinate 435,613, forward strand.
CACCCAGAGTATGAACTCATAGGGGGCAAGGTTTCGTTTCCCGGGAACCGGCTCGCCGTACCAGGCGTTTTCCGGGAAGTTGAGTCCGGCCATGGAGAGGCCCTTCTCGTTGGTGGCCTCGGCATAGAGGGGATATCCCCCCTTGGCGGTGGCCATGCCTATCATGGCGTACCAAGTCTCAAAGCTGTCCCCGGACTTCAGGGGGACGCGGTAGTTCCTGGGGGTGACGGCCACCTGCTCGCCGAAGCGGTAGTGGAGGTCCATGGTGCGGCCAAAGTATACGTCCCGGGTTTTCATGGTGATGCAAGTGCACATATATGTCCCGCCTTTCATACTGGGTATAGTTAACGCAGTTCAAAAGAGATAAATACCTTTTTTCAAGTGCGTTTACTATAAACTATAGATATAACTGTAGTCATAGTATGAAGCGGCTGGGGATTTTTATTCTTTAAGCTCTAACTCGGCTGCCTCCATCATGTAGTGGTAGAGGGGAACGAGCCCCGAGAAGGAGTCCGAGAGCAGCTGCGGGAGCCTGTCAGTGAACAGGTCCTCCCCAAAGTAGTCGTCATAGCCGATGCTGGCCTGTTTGCGGTTGTACCAGGGATCGAGGATATCATTATAGTGGCCCTTTGGCCGCTTGTATTCGTCGCCCCAGAGACGGCTTTTGTCCCGGTCCGGGACGGCCAGTAAAAGTTCCTCAAAGCGCTTTGGGTCGCTGTCTATCTTTTTGCGGAAGGCCGCGGCCTGCTCTGCCGAGCGGTCCCAGTACCCAAGGCCGTGGGAGGTGCCCGAGAGCCCAAACTCGAACCATAGCATGGGGCCGGTGTTTCGGCAGTCCTCCCGCTGAAGGGAGAACCACAGATGGTCATGGTAGGGCCCCCGGCCAAAGAGCCGACGGGCGTCCCGGTAAATCCTCGACACGTGCAAGCCGAAGCCGCAGCCCGGAAAGTCCTTTGCCATTATGGAGCAGGTCTCCCCGGCAAGCTCCTTGAAGGGGCGGTGCAGGAGGGTCTCAAACTCCTCCCTATGCTCCTGGAACCATGGGCGTTCATTGTTGATGGACAGCTCCATAAGGAAGTCCATGGCCCGGGGGGTAAGTGGCTGGGTCATTCTGCCATATCCTCCCTCCAGGGCTTTGGAGTGCTGGTAACGCGGTAGGCCGCGCAGCCGTGGGGGGCCACGGTGGCGCGGACAAGGCCGTCGGCAAAGTCGATGCGCCCGCCCTCCCAGAGGTCTATGCCGGCAAGGGCTCGAGGCCATATGCTATGGATCGAGACAGAGAGCTCGCTGGGCTCGTCCGAGAGGTTGAAAAGCACCACATATTTCTCCCCAGAGTCAGGCTCCAGGGCCGTCCAGGCGGCGGAGTTCTCGTTTCGGTAGAGCTGCCTGGGGCGGCAGGGCAGCATATCCAGCACGTCCCAGTTTGTCAGGAGGAACATGGTCCAGTCGTCCAGCTTTGTCAGCTCCCCGCCCATCATCAGGGGCGAGCCCATCAGGCACCAGAGGGTGAACATGGTCTTCTGCTCGTCTTTGGTGAAGCGGGTGTCCCGCTCGTCCCCGAAGCCTGCGCCGATGCGACCCAGGGGCAGCATATCGCAGTCCGGATAGGAGCCCGGCCCCACGTGGTCCTGCCACTGCTCGCAGCGGCGGAACATACCCTTTAAGAGCTCCCAGTCGTCCCAGAAGTCGTCGGTTATCCGCCACATATTGGCGTGGGCGTGGTAGTGCCAGGACTCGTCCACCACCGCCGGGCCCGGGGACAAAGAGAGCACTATGTCCCGGCCGGTCTTTTCGATGGCCCGGGAGATCATCTCTATTTCAAAGCTGCGGGAGTAGGCCCGGTCGCTGTGGGGCACCAGGTTGTCTGTGTTGCAGATGTCGTCGCACTTTATGAAGTCCACACCCCAGTCGGCGTACATACCTATGATGGAGTCGTAGTAGGCTTGGCCGCCCGGGCAGTCCCGCACCCCGTACATATCAGGGTTCCACCGGCAGACAGAGCCGGGGTCGGCCACCATGTCGGCGGTCTCGTTGTGGCCCAGTATCTTCATGTGGCCGTGGGCGGCGGCCCGGGGGATGCCCCGCATGATGTGTATGCCGAACTTCAGCCCCAGGCTGTGGATATAGGACGCGAGAGGCCCGAAGCCCTTGCCGCCCTGCGAGGAGGGGAAACGCTCCGGGTCCGGCTGGAGCCGGGACCAGGAGTCTATCTCTACGTAGCCGAAGGGAATGTACTGGAAACGCCCGCGCATACTGCCGGCGTTTTTTGCGTACCACTGGATGTCGATTACCACGTACTCCCAGCCCCACTCCTTCAGACGCTCGGCCATGACCCGGGCGTTGGCCCGGACCTGCTCCTCATTTACAGTGGTGTCGTAGTAGTCGTAGCTGTTCCACCCCATAGGCGGGGTAAGGGCGATTTTCTTGCTTGTCATAGCCATATCCTCCCGAAGCTGTATCATTGTCATGATGATACGTTCTGGATATTATGACACATATTTTAGAATCTTTCAAGTGCTTTTGAGAATTATATAAAAATAATGCGATTCCAAAACGAAAACTTGTTGGAATCGCATATAAACTTATCATACTATGTTAGAAAACATTTTTGGCTCCTGTACGATATGATTCGTATGCACCCACCATAAGTCGTGTGAGAGCCACAGCCTCATCAATGCCATTGGGCGCGGTGCCCTTGCCACCAAGGGCGGCTATCCAGGCGTCGATGGGCATGGGGTCGGGTTCCGGCAGGGTCTCAAGCTTTACAAGCTTGCCCTCGGTCTCCTCAGAGCTGTACTCCAGGAGGTCGTTGTGCACCATTAAAGAACCCTTTGTGCCGCTGAGCTCCAGAACGTAGGGGAGGCCGGTGCTCACAAAGCCGGTCTCCGACACGCCGAGGGCACCGTTCTCGAACTCCAGCACGGATACGGCGTTGTCCTCCACGGGCTTGCCGGTGACGGTGGTGAACATGGACACTACGGACTTTGGCTCGCCCATGAGCCAGTGGAGGGTGTACATGGGGTGTGCCCCCAGGTCCATCATGGCCCCGCCGCCGGTCTCGGCGGCATTGTAGAAGTGGGGCGGCAGCCAGCCGGCGGTGCTGCCGTTGTGGACGTTGCGCACCCGGGCGTAGGTCACCTGGCCCAGCTTGCCGCTCTCCAAAATCTCCTTGGCGGCCTTCAGGGTGGGCCGGGTCTTGTGGGGGTAGGAGATGGTGAAGATAATGCCGCTCTCTTTTACAGTTTTGGCTATCTCCTCTGCCTCCTCATTTGTAAAGGCCAGCACCTTTTCAGTAAAGATGTGTTTCCCGGCCTTTGCCGCGGCCATGAGCACCTGGGGGTGCTCGCTGGTGGCGGTGGTCACGGACACGCCCTCTATGGAGGGGTCGGAAAGGACGGCGTCAAGGTCCGGCTGGAAGGGCACCCCCAGCTTCTCGGCCATCTGTGCGCCGCGCTCAGGGTCGCTGTCCCAAAGACAGCAGAGGGTGGAATCGGGGTTTTTCTGGAGGGCGGTGGAATACTCCATGGTGTGCACATGCCACGCGCCCAGGACTGCAATGTTCATAATAGTTTCCTCCTGGAAAAAATTTATGGTAATGCCGGTAAAGCGCCGCAGAGCCTTACGCTTCACCCAGCATGGCCCGGACAAGGTTTGCGGCTTCAAAATCCTTTGTGCCCATGCCGTACCCCACCCGCAAAAGGGTCATCACGGGCATATCCCCAAAGCTATCGGCAAAGTGCCGGAGAAGCGCCGCGCCGGTGGGGGTGCAGAGCTCACCCTTGATTTTGCCGCCGTATATGGGCACGCCGGTGAGAATATGTGCCGTGGCGGGGGCGGGGACGGGCAAAATCCCGTGGGCGCACCTTACCTGGCCGCTGCCCACGTGGACAGGGGAGACTATTACACGCTCCGGGGCCAGCCTGTCCATTAAGAGACAGACGGCGGTAACGTCCGCCACGGCGTCCATGGTTCCCACCTCGTGGAAGTGTATCTCGGTGACCGGCACGCCGTGGGCATGGCTCTCGGCCCTGGCGATAAGGCCGTAGACCTCAAGTATATCCGACTTCACCTTCTCGGGGACGTTCAGGTGCCCCTTGACGAGGTGTTCTATGTCGTGCATACCGCTATGGTGGTGCTCGTGCTCATTGGAGTGCTCGTGGTGGTGTTCGTGGTGGTGATGGTGCTTCTCACCCTCTGTTTGGCCGTTAACAGTCACCTTCATATGGGTGCCGGTGATGCCGCACTTCACCGAGGGCACGGCGGTGAACTCCACCCCAGGGAGGCCGAGAGCGTTCAGTTCCTCAATAAATTTCGGACGCTCCTCTTCGGGAAGCAGCTCCAGAAGGGCCCCGGAGAGCATATCCCCGGCGGCGCCCATGTTGCAGTCAAAATATATTACTTTCATGATTGCACCTCCATCTGTATTATACCATAAATCTGCTTGGAGTTTTCCGGTACTTTTGCGAAGCAAAAGGCGAGCTCTTCGAGCGATAGGGAAACTCCGAAGGTACGCTTTGCGTACATTATACCATATGCCCGGGATTTGTCAATCTGAAAGGGCCGGGGAAATCCGTTTCACGGGTGGTTATGATTTTACCCTTGACCCTCCTCAAGGACATACACGCCTTTTTTAAGCTTTTTCAGCTTTCCCTCGTCGCATAAACGCTTCACTACCCGCTGTAATTGCCTGCGGCTGCAGTGGAATTGCAGGAGTCCCTGGTTTATGCTGTGCAGGGTGTGGTCCGGCTGGACGTCTCTGAGAAAGGTTAGCACACGCTCCTCCACCGAGTGTTCCCGGTGGCCGATAAGGGTATAGGTGACCACCATGCTGTTTATGCACTTTAAAAGGTACATGAGAAACACGCAGTCCCGCTCAAGCGCCTCCCGGTTCCGTTCGATAGGCAGCGATACGCATAGCAGGTCCTCCACGGCCTCGGTGTAGAATACCGGCAGGCCGGGCTGGACGAATTCGATAGCGCCCATGGCGGTGCGGCCCACCCCCTGGGATACCGGCAGCCACTTGCCGTCCTCCCGCAGTCCGTATACCTGCACAGTACCGCGAACGGTGAACAGTATGTCCTCCAGAGGACGGCCCGGGGCGCAGATAAGCTCGCCCTTTTCGTATTCCACCAGCCGGAAATCAAGGCCGCTGGTCTCGAAGTGTTCGATAATACCCTCCTGTATCAAAAGCCGCTCAAGGAGCTTCTCATCATGGATATATTTCATGCGCCCACTCCCAAAATTTTTCTTTTATTATGCCATATGTCACAATAAAAATCAATGGAGTATGCTGAAATAATTACAGCGAAACATGAAAAAGCATTTATAGCAAAAACTATCTAAAGACTTATCTATTCAATTTCAATATTGACACTTCCAACTTTTAGGTATATAATATATTTAAAATATTAGAGAAAGGAGGGATTATAGTGAAGCCGCTTCGATTCTGCGTGATTTCTTGCTTATCTATTTTTATTCTATCGCTGTTTGCACCTGTTTCCATATCTTCCCAAGCATTTATGACCGCCGAGGAAGCATTTGAAGTCCATGGCATTGAACATTACGCTTACATGGACGCAAGTAAGGCGGATGCCAGATTGAAGCCTATAATTCTTGAGGCAAGAAAAAGAATCATTTATTCTGTAGCCGGTGACGGGTGGGCTCAGGACGGAGTGAAAGCTTACGTCGCTGACAGCAAGGGAAATATCAAGGAAAGAATTCCGTGCTTTCATGAGTTATTTCCTGCTGACTGGGAACCGCCGATTTAGTGTTAATCACGGTGCCGGATTAGTAATATTTGCTATATTGTATTGAGAATATGAGATGTTCAATTTCTCCCAACCACTTGAAATCAAGGCCATCAGGTCCAAAGCGGCCCAGGACCTCCTCCTATATAGTTAACGCAGTCCAAAAGAGATGAACCGCTTTTGGACTGCGTTAACTATATCAAAAGCCGCTGGGGCAGTTCCTAAATTTTTTCTTTTGTTGTGCCATGTGTCATAACAAAAGCCAATGGATTATGCTAAAATAATCCCAGAAAGATCTATGCAAAGGAGCTATGCCTCATGAGTGATACAAAAGAAAAGAGCACGGTTTTTGACACAGAACACCTGGTGCGCACCTATTTTGCCCAGGCGCTTCCGGTGGTGTTCAGCATGATAATAAGCCTGATCTATAACCTGGCTGATACATACTTTGTGGCCCGCACCGGCAGCACCCTTATTGTGGCCGGGGTGTCTGTCTGCGCGCCGGTGTTCACGGTGCTGATGGCCTTTGGCAACGTCTACGCCCAGGGGGGCAGCTCCCTTATCTCCCGCTTGATGGGCAAAAACGACCAGGGGAGCGTCCGGCGGGTGAGCTCCTTCTGCTTCTACTTGGCCATCGCCACCGGTCTGGTGCTGGCCGTGCCCATGCTCATATTCCAGGGGCCTATCCTCAGGCTGCTGGGGGCCAGCCCGGAGGTCATGCCCTATGCCCGGGAGTATTACCTGGTGCTGGCGGCGGGCGCCCCGGCCGTTATACTGCCCTTTATCCACTCTAACCTGCTGCGCTGCGAGGGCGCCTCCACCCTGTCCATGCTGGGCAATGTGGGAGGCTCGGTGATAAACATAATACTCGACCCCATATTTATCCAGGTGCTGGGCATGGGCGCGGCGGGCGCGGCCATCGCCACGGTGATAGGCAACCTTGCAAGCGACCTGTTTTTCCTTGCAATAGTTCTTGGTAAGAGCCGGCACCTGTCGGTGACCCCCCGGGACTGGCGGGTGAGCGCCGGGGAACTGCGGCAGATATTCAGCGTGGGCATAACCGCCGCCGTCACCAACATAGCCTCCAGCGTATGCGTGGTGGTCACAAACCAGTTTTTAAAGGGCTATGGCGATGAGAAGATAGCCGCCTGGGGCATCGCCAGCAAGGTCGCCATGATAGCCCAGATGGTGCTTATAGGCCTTGCCTTCGGCGGGGTGCCCCTGTTCGGATATCTGTACGGCGGCAGGGACTTTAAGAAGCTTAAAAAGCTCATCAGCTTCTGCACGGCATTCATAAGCTGCTACGGGCTCCTGATGGCGTTAATTATAATTCTGCTGGCCCGGCCCCTTACATTGGTTTTCATGGACGACCCGGGTGTGGTCAGGGACAGCGCGCTGATGCTCCGCTGGCAGGTATCCGGCTCGGCCTTTGCCGGGATAGTTCTGCTGTTCACCTGCCTGTTCCAGGCCACGGGCAAGGCTGGCCCCGCGCTGGCCCTGTCCCTCTCCCGCCAGGGGCTGTTGTTCCTTGCCGTGCTGGGGGTGGGGGTACTGGTGGCCGGGTTCAACGGTCTGCTGGCCGCCCAGCCCATAGCGGACGCTCTAAGCGCGGCGCTGGCGGTCATCATGTGGCGCGCGGCCTTCCGCAAGGAGGGCCTCAGTGCAGTGTGAACAGCCGAAAGCCGTAGTCTATATCGGCCCCGGTGCGCTTTCTGAGCCTGTCCCCCGCCCGGCGTATACGCTCTGCGCCTATATCGCTGATGGCGGCGTACCCGGCCCTTCGGGCGGCGCTGTCCGAGGGAGTGGGCTCAGGCAGCTGTACCATTATGAACCTGCGGCGGCCGCCGTCCAGTGCGTTCTGCTCCATGACCGCGTGGGCGGTGGAGGCCGTGCCGGAGAAGAAGTCCAGCACAACGTCATCCCTATCGGTGACGGCCTCAAGAATCCGCATAAGGAGCCTTATGGGCTTCTGTCCCTTGAACTCCTGACCGATACCCAGAAGCTTCGATATCTTCTCCCCGGAAAAGGACATGATGGCAATGCTGTTTAGGCCGTCGTACTCGTTGCAGTTCCAGGTGTCCTCAAGGGGGTACCTTTCGGGACGGTTCTCGTGGTTTATGAAATGTAAAAGCTCCCGCCCCTGTTTGGGGGTAAGACCCAGCTCCCGCAGCTTTTCCCTGAGCTGCGGGGTACTTTTTACAAGGGGCCTGAAGTCCTTATTTTCTATATACAGCTTTTTAAAATCCATCAGCTCATGGTTCCTGGAGTAGAACAGTATGCTGTCATGGTTGCGTATGAAGTTTGCTGCGGCGGTCTTATAGCCGGAGAGCCAGCCTATACGCCAGATTATCTCCCGCTGGAAATTCTCCTCGCCAAAGACCTCGTCCATCAGCTTTCTGAGGTTCGCGGCCTCGTTATAGTCTATGGACACGAAAATGGAGCCCTCCGGACTCAGAAGCCTTTTTGCAAGCTTCAGCCTTGGGTACATCATATTGAGCCAGTCCGCGTGCAGCCGCCCATAGTCTGTGCCGTCCCCGCCGGAGCACTGTCTTTTTGGCCGGGCGAAGTTGTCACCGTAGATAAAGTCGGCGCCGGTGTTATAGGGCGGGTCAATATAAACGAGCTTGACCCGGCCGGCATACTCCTTTTGCAGGAGCTTCAGCGCGTCCAGGTTGTCCCCTTCGATATATATGTTCTCCGAGTCCGTTCCGCCCCGGGTCCCGTCCCGTCCCAGGGACCTTTCCTGCTCCTGGCGCAGTTCCTTTTGGCTCCGGCTGAGCTCTGCCGCAGCCTTTTTGCCCGGCCAAGTGAACTGGTACTGCTCGCCGCTGTCCATTTTCTCCATACTTCAAGGCCGCCTATGTTCTCTGGGCGCTGTCCAGAAGCTCCCGGACCTCCGCCGCCGTATTCAGCCGCCCGACGGAGTCCGCAAGGCTGTCCGCCTCCACCTTGCTCCACAGGGAGACGGTCTTGCGCACCCTTGGCACAGCCACCGCCGAGACGCTGAAGCCCGTGACGCCATAGGACATATACAGGGGGACAAGCCTTGGGTCCGCTGCGGTCTCGCCGCAGACAGAGACCGGGGTTCCACTGGTACTGCCGCACCGAATAATATGACGGAGCACTCTGAGCACAGCCGGGTGGAGGGGGTCGTACAGGCCGCCCACCGCCGGGTTGCCCCGGTCGCAGGCCATAATATAACCGGTAAGGTCGTTGGTGCCGATGCTGAGGAACGCGGCCTCCCGGGACAGGTGGTCGGCTATAAGAGCCGCTGAAGGGGTTTCTATCATTACCCCCGCGGGTACGCTCTCAGAACAGGGTCTGCCCTCGTTGATAAGCTGTTCCCGGGCCTTCTGGAGCAGGCTGCGGCAGGAGCGCAGCTCTGAAAGCGTGGAGACCATGGGGAACAGGATGCTGAGGTTCTCTCCGGCTCCGGCACGCAACAGAGCCCGCAGCTGGGTGAGGAACACCTCCTCATTTTGAAGGCACCAGCGCACGCCCCTAAGCCCCAGGAACGGGTTCTCCTCCTTCTGGGTACTGAGACAGGGCACGTTCTTGTCGCCGCCGATATCCAGTGTGCGTATCACCACCTGCCGTCCCCCGGCGCCCTTTAAGGCCTGCCTATAGGCCTCGGCCTGCTCCTCCTCGGTGGGCGGGACGGAGCGGTTCATAAATAGGTATTCCGTGCGGAAAAGTCCCACGCCCTCGCCGCCGGCTTCTATCACCGCCGCCGAGGCGCTGGGCATACTGATATTGCAGTAAAGCCGGTACTCCCGGCCGTCGGCCGAAAGGGTGCTTCGGTCCCGGAAACGCTCCATGCACCGGCGCTCCTCCTGCTGGGCCTTGCGCCGGCTGCGGTACTCCTCGATGACCCTCTCCCCCGGGGAGGATATGACCTCGCCCCTGGCGCCGTCAACAATAATAAAGTCCCCGGAGGACAGCTTCTTTGTGGCGTCCTTTATTCCACAGACCGCTGGCAGGCCCATGGTTCGGGCAAGTATGCTGGTGTGTGAGGCAGGGCCGCCCTTCTCCAGCACAAGGCCGGATATCCGCCCCGCGTCCAGGTCCGCCATGGCGGAGGGGCTCAGCTCCTCCGCCACAAGTATTGAGCCCCTTGGGGCGTTCTTTATTACAGTATCCTCTACGCCCAAAAGCAGGTGCAGAAGGGCATTGCGCACGTCCCTTATGTCCTCGGCCCTAAGGCGGGTAAGCTCGTCGTGAGAGTCCATAAAGGCCGCGATATACTGTTCGCTGACCTGGTTCAAGGCCATTTCGGCGGAGCAGCCGGATTCAATGAGAGAGCATATCTGGTCCTTTACCTCCGGGTCGTTGGCAATGTTGATGTGGGTCTCGAGTATCCGGGAATCCTCAAGGCTTGTGGAGAGCTGCAAATGGCGCATACGGCTGGCGGTATTGTCACAAAAGGCCTTTACAGCCTTGTTATAGCGGGATATTTCTGGTCCAGGGTCTATTCGGCGGTCCTCGTCAAATACCAAGCTGTGCTCCTGCAGGAGCAGTACAGTTCCAAGGCCAATACCGTTTGAAACGGCGATGCCTTGCAGCATAAGGCTACACCTCCTTTTTTTCGGGCCGGCGCTGGAGAGTGGTCAGGCTGTACAGGCAGGCGGCGGCGGCGGCAAAGTAGATGGTGACGTTGGGGCGGCGCAGGACGTTGCCGGATATCTGCGCGGCCGCGATGGCCAGCAGAAAGCATATGCCCACCGCGCCGGTCTCCAAGGTCAGAAACTGCCTGAGCCCGCTCCAGAAGCCTCGCAGCCATCTGAGGGCTTTGGGCCCCTCGGTTTTTTCCGTCTCCAGGGCTCGACGCACGCTGCCGGCAAGGGCCCTGAAAACCCGGAAGAAGAACAGGGCAAAAAACAGCAGATAGATGGCAAAGCCCAGATAGCCCATGTTATAGAAGATACCGGGGAAATCATTTTCCAGGTCGTAGATGGTATCGCCCAGAAGGAAGTCGCTGTACTCGAAGCCCAGCAGATGGGTCAGAGTATCCTTTTCCTGCCATACGAGCTTTGCGAAGTTCAGCTTTATTTTCCGGGTGTTGGAGAGAACCTCGGGGGAATCCGTATACCCAAAGATCTCCATGACGTTGTACATACCGAAGCGGGCGTTCAACTCCTCTGTGCGGTAGCCGTATATACCTGTGTCCGAGTATATGGGCAGCACTGCCCGGCGCACCTTCTCCAGCTGACGTTCGGAGGAGGGGCGGCTTTTTTCACTGTGGATTATATTCAGTGTGGTCTGGTCCGCGCCGGAGGTCTCCAGGGTGTTTGATATCATGCCGCTATAGACGTCCTGGGAGGACTCGGTCCTTGCGTTCCTAATGGCCATGGGGGAGTAGCCCTTAAAGGCGGCCGACAGTATGAGGAGCGCAAGCAGCGGCAGCACGTAGCGGGGGGACCTTTTCCCAAGCTGTATCAGGAACAGAAAAATATATGCGCCGCCGATGATAAATATTGAGAAATAATCAAGCTTTGAGCCGGTTATAAACATTAAAACCACGGTCAGCAGTACGCCCAGCAGATAGACGGGGTATTTTCCGCTTCTATAGGCGGCGAATATGGCCAGGGGCGCGGTGAGCACGATGACGGCGCTCTGGGCGCTGGGGATAAGGAACCATCCCAGCACCCCAAGCTCCAGGGACCCGTAGGTGTATACGGGCCGGCCTATGGCCCAGGGCAGAGCGGTGAAAAGTATTATCTCCAGAAAGCATATGAGAACGCCGAGATAAAAGCTCTTACGCAGGTGCGGCCGGCCTTTCAGCGCCGTTATGAAGGTGAGGGCGTACAGGGGGAAGTTCATAAGGCGCAGCAGATTCGCCGTGTCCTCCACCGGGGAGGTGCAGCCGATGCGGAAGCAGTTGAGCATATGGGCCGCCCAGAACAGGGCAACAACGCCCCCAAGGATAAGGTACACCCTTTTTCTTTTTGTAAGCAGGAAGCCCAGAAGGACCACCAGGGCCAACAGTCCGAAGCGCAGAAGAGTGGTTATGGAGTTGAGGCCATAGCGGTCGGCAAAATATGAGAGCACATCCAGCGCGGGCTGCAGGACCAACAGCCCCAGCAGGATGCCTGAGAGCTTATCTTCGAGAAGGGTTTTCAGCTTTTGCAATTCATCCGCCTCCTTTTATTACCGGGCTCTGTATTATCGTAAGCCCCTGCCGCCGTTCATAGCGGGCCCGGAGCCTGCCGCTTCCATAGGCTTTTGTAATATGGCATAGCTCTGCCGCCGCCAGGGACAGGTACACGGACGCGCTGGGGTTTTGCAGGACGTTGCCGGACAGCTGCCCAGCCCCAAGTCCCAGGACCAGGAGCATCAGCCACGCGCCGAAATCTACTGTTAGGAGGCTCCCAAGCCCCTGAAGATTCTTCACACAGCTTATGGCTATGGGCAGGAATATATAGCCAATAAAGCCGATAAACAGCGCAAACCCCATATAGCCGTAGTAGTACGGCAGGGCTGAGATATCGTTTTCCGGGCCGTACAGGTTAGGGCCTATGGCCACGTTCGACCGCTCGAAGCCCAAAAGCCTTGTGGGCGCGTCCTGCTCCTCCCAGAGCAGCTCCATGGCCTTTAGCTTTTTAGTGCGGCCGTCATAAAGGGTGGTGGCCTTGGTGGTATAATTATAGGCTTTCATAACACGCTCTGTGCCGAAGCGGTCCAGAAGGTCCCCAAGAAGGGTGCCGCCGGCAAAGCTCAGCCCGCCGTAAACGTCCTCGTATACCCGGGTGATACGCTCCTCTATCTCGGGTGGAATCTCCCTGCTGTCGTATACGTAGTCCTTATATTCTCCCATTATCTCGTCCGTGGGCTCCTGGCAGATCTGGAAGGATTCGCCGGTAAGGGTCTGGCGGGTCTCCATGATGGATACCCCCTTGAACAGTACCAGCAGCACAAGAGCCGCCGCCAGCGGTATACAGCAAAGGCGCATACGCCCGCCGGAAATCAGGACAAAGAAACATAAGCCCAGGGCCGTCAGCATTGCTGAGTAGTAGGCGAGCCGTGTGCCGGTGAAGTACAGCAGAGTAAAGCCCAGGGCGCTTGCCAGGGTAAATATCCATACCCGCCGGGTATGGTATGCCCAGAGGAGCAGGCCTATGACCAGCATACAGACGATGGCGCTCTGACCGTTATGGTTGGAAAACCAGCCAAGAAGGCCCATCTTCACCCCACGGGAGGGGCTGTCATAGGTATACACCGGGGAGCCGGTCAGGTAAGAGAGGCCTATCACCAGAAGCACCGTGCAGAAGTTTACGGCCAGGGCCCCGCTGATATGACTTTCAAGGCCATCGCAGCTTTGAAGGAGGGTGGTAAAGGCAAGGGTCCACAGGGGGAACTGCACAAGCTTCAGGTACTCGCCCAGGTCCCCCAGGGGGTCCTGGTAGCCCAGCCGGAAACAGTTCAGCGCGTGCAGCAGCCAGAAGCCGGCGATGACTCCTCCGAATATCAGATAGCGGCGGCGCTCGGTTTCAACAATAAAACCGTAGACAAAGACGGCGAACAGCAGAACGGCGCGCAGGGCGGTGGTGATAAGGGTGCTGCCGTACTCGTTCATGAAATATGACAACACGTCCAGCGGGGGCTGGAGGGCCATGACGGCGAACAGGAAACCGCCGCCCACGCCGGTCAGTTTTTTTCTTAGGTTTGATATATCCATGCTCTATGCCTTTCGGTTCCTTTGGAAGTCTTTAATTGCGTACATTATAGCATATTTTTCGACAGGGCACAAGGAAAAATACAAAAAGTCCGGCACCGAAAGTGCCGGACTTTTTCTGCAAATCAAATAGAAATTTTAGAAGTTGCCGCCAGTCAGGTCCTCCACGATAAGGGCGCGGGGAGAATTGTCATTGGCAACAGGCGCGGCCTTGGGGGCCGCAGCAGGAGCCGCGGGTGCCACAGAGGCGGGCTCAGCCGGGTGGGGATGGTCCCGCCAGTCGAAGAACTTTGAAGCCACCTGGGGGAACAGGGCGTAGCTCAGAGTGTCCTCCTCGCTATGTCCAAGACCCTTCTCCTTGCATTCGGCTCGCAGCTTCTCCATCTCGGGCTCCAGAAGGTCGGCGGGACGGCAGGTTATAACCTCGTCATTGCCGATGCACTTCCTGCGGACCTCCTCGTTGACGGTACCGGGCAGCTGGCCGTACTCGCCCCGAAGCAGGCCCTTGCTCTCCTTCGAGACCATTTTATACCGCTCGCCTGACAGCACGTTCAGCACCGCCTGAGAGCCCACTATCTGGCTGGTGGGGGTGACAAGGGGCGGGAACCCGAAGTCCTCACGGACACGCGGCACCTCCTCGAGCACCTGATAATACTTATCCTCAGCGTTGGCCTGTTTCAGCTGGCTGATAAGGTTAGAGAGCATACCGCCGGGTACCTGATACAGAAGGGTGTTCACGTCCACCTTCAGTACCTTGGGGTTGATATCCAGCTTCTCGGCAACGCCGCGGAAATGGGCGGCGGCCTCGGAGAGCTTGTTCATGTCAAGGCCCGTGTCCCGGCTGGTGCCCTGGAGCGTTGCCACCATGGCCTCGGTGGCGGGCTGGCTGGTGCCGTTTGCCAGGGGGGACAGGGCGCAGTCAACTATATCCACTCCGGCCTGGGCGGCCATGAGGTTCGTCATGTCGCCGGTGCCGGTGGTGTTGTGGGTGTGCAGGTGTATTGGCACGCCCACATTTTCCTTGAGCTTCTTAACGAGAGAGTAAGCGTCATAGGGCAGCAGCAGGTTCGCCATGTCCTTGATGCAGATGGAGTCGGCCCCCATCTTCTCAAGTTCCATAGAAAGCTTCACAAAGTAGTCCTCGCTGTGCACGGGGCTCTTGGTGTAGCTGATAGCCACCTCGGCCCAGCCGCCGTATTTCTTAACGCAGCTTACCGCCGCCTGGACGTTCCGGGGGTCGTTCAATGCGTCGAAGATACGCACCACGTCTATGCCGTTCTCGATGGACTTCTTAACGAACGCGTCCACCACGTCGTCGGCATAGTGCCTGTAGCCCAGAAGGTTCTGGCCGCGAAGGAGCATTTGCAGCTTCGTGTTGGGCAGGCCCTTCTTCAGGGTCCTGAGGCGCTCCCAAGGGTCCTCGTTGAGGAACCGCATACACACGTCGAAGGTCGCGCCGCCCCAGCACTCCAGGGACCAGTAGCCTACACTGTCCAACAGGGGCAGTATGGGCACCATGTCCTCCAGCTTCATGCGGGTGGCCGCCTGGGACTGGTGCGCGTCGCGCAGGATGGTATCCATTATCTTTAGGGGATTTTTAGCCATAATTCAGTATCCTCCTTCTTAACCGAACAGGGACATCAGGACGCCCGCGGCAACAGCCGAGCCGATAACGCCGGCCACGTTGGGGCCCATGGCGTGCATCAGCAGGAAGTTGGAGGGGTCCTCCTTCTGGCCCACCACCTGGGAAACCCGGGCGGCCATGGGAACGGCGGAAACGCCGGCGGAGCCAATCAGGGGGTTCACCTTCTCCTTGGAGAACACGTTCATGAGCTTTGCCAGCAGCACGCCGCCGGCGGTGCCCAGACCGAAAGCGATAACGCCCATGCAAAGTATCAGCAGGGTGCTGGGGTTCAGGAAGTTCTTGGCGGTGGCCGTAGCGCCCACGGTGATGCCCAGGAAGATGGTGACGATGTTCATCAGCTCGTTCTGGACGGTCTTATTAAGACGCTCCACAACGCCGCTCTCCTTCATAAGGTTGCCCAGCATCAGGCAGCCCACCAGGGGGGCCGCAGAGGGCAGCATGAAGGACACGAAGATGGTGACGATGATGGGGAACAGTATCTTCTCGGTCTTAGAAACCGGGCGCAGCTGTTTCATCTTTATCCGGCGCTCCTCCTTGGTGGTCAAGGCCTTCATGATGGGGGGCTGGATAACCGGCACCAGGGCCATATAGCTGTACGCCGCAACGGCGATGGGGCCGAGAAGATGCGGGGCAAGCCTTGCGGTGGTATAGATGGCAGTAGGGCCGTCAGCGCCGCCAATGATGCCGATAGAGGCGGCTTCAGGGCCGGTGAAGATAGTGAGCCTTGCGGCCACATAGGTAATGAAGATGCCCAGCTGGGCGGCGGCGCCCAGAAGCAGGGTCTTGGGGTTGGCGATAAGGGGGGCAAAGTCAGTGCCCGCGCCTACGCCGATGAAGATAAGGCAGGGATAGATGCCCAGCTTCACGCCCAGGTACAGATAGTCTAAAAGCCCGCCGTGGCCTGTGCCCAGCTCTGCCCAGTCTATCTGGCCGTTTGCGAAGATCTCCGAGTGGTACATCCCCGCGCCGGGCAGGTTCGTCAGCAGCATACCGAAGGCGATGGGCAAGAGCAGCAGAGGCTCGAACTTTTTAACTATAGCCAGGTACAGCAGCACGCAGGCGACGAGTATCATCACCAGCTGCAGTGGCTCGTTCATCACCTGGGCAAAGCCTGTGCTCTGCAGGAAATTTTGTATTGCTTCCATAGGTTACACTCCTTATTGAATTTTGGTATACTTTTTGAAAGATAAGTGTGCCCTATGGGGCTCAGGCTATGGTGCACAGAACGTCGCCGCTCTGAACGGACGCGCCCTTGGTGGCCGAGACGCTGGTAACGGTGCCGTCCTTGGGGGCCATTATCTCGTTCTCCATCTTCATGGCCTCGAGTATCATCAGCACATCGCCGGACTTGACGGCCTGGCCGACGGACACCTTCACGTCAAGGAGGGTGCCGGGCATGGGGGCGCTGACGGGCTCGCCTGAGCCTGCGGCGGCAGGTGCGGGAGCAGGTGCAGGAGCGGGCGCGGCAACGGGAGCCGGAGCAGCTGCTCCGCCCTGGATCTCCTCTACAGTTACCTCGTAAGCGGTGCCGTTTACGTTTACGTTATATTTTCTCATAATTTGTGTTTCCTTTCTGGATTCAATCGGATTTTATCAGGGCTTTGATCTGCTCACAGCTTGCGGATGGAGTGGATCCTGATATGGTCCACGCTTCCACCCATGTCCTCGGCGATGGCGGCCGATATGGCGGCCACCAGCTGCTGCTTGTTGGGCTGGGGGGCGGCAGCTGCTGCCGCGGGTGCAGCCGCAGCGGGGGCGGCGGGCGCGGGGGCCGGGGCTGCCTTGCCGGCGCCTGCCATTATGGCACCCATGACCTTGATGATGATGATAAGGCATATGAGCACCACAAACACCGTGATAAGGCCCATGGCCACCACCTGCAGGAAACTGGGCTCGGCGGCCGCGGCCTCTAACAGCTTGAAAGACGGCATGTTTCTTTTACCTCCTTTCTTCTCTTGGAATTATGAAAATAAATAGAGTAAAACTTATCAAAGATTTTGAAAAACGCCAATTTTCCCGCATTTTATCAAAATCACCTAAATCATACCACGAGACGGACGATTTGGCAAGTCCTTCATTCATATTTTTTTCAAAAAATCCCACAAAAAAGTTTACAGGGGAGTTTATAGGGCCGGCCTTATAAACTCCGCCGCCCTTTCCCTTGCGGCCTCATAGACGAACTTATCGATAAGATAGGGCTTCGTGGGGCGCTCGGGGTTTTCCTCTTTGGGGGTGAGGGCGTATCTTAATATAATTATATTATCTTCCGTATTACATTCTTCAAAGCCCATGGACTTAAAAAAAACCAGCGCCTCCTGGTTCTCTCTATCCACCCGGGCGAAGACCCGCCGCCGGCTGCCCTCCTCCATCATGTCCCGCAGGAGGGACCAGAGGGCCGTGCCCACCCCGCGGCGGATATAGTCCTCCCGCACGTAGAGCTGGAATTCCACGGAGAATAAATTTTTTGGGTCGTTCCTGTCCTCGGTAAGGTGGCAGAAACCCACCGTCTGGCAGTCCACCTCGGCCAGAAGCCAGCCCAGGCCATAGGTGTACTTATCTATCCTCTGTATATAATCCTGAAGCTCCGGGGGCTCCTTTTCCGGGGCCTTAACTGTGCCGGTATATGGGGCGTAGACCTTCAGCATAGAGGGGCCGTCCCATTCGTTTACCCGGCGTACCGCTTTAAGAGTCATTGCCATCGACCTCCGTTTTTATTGGTTTCTCATTCATTTACCAGCAGGGTTTGGGGTTCTTCCCGGTAGAAAAGGCTGTCCGCCCGGCGGTTCTCGTCGAAGGAGCTGTTGTACTGCAAAATGGAGTATTCCCGCAGCTTCCGGGATACGTCCGGGGGACGGTGGCTGCCGGAGACAAAGAAGTAACCTTTGCTGTCCATAACGCCTATATCAGTGACCACGGGGACGTCTTGGCGAAGCTCCTCAAGGTAGTTTGTGTAGGGCGTACCCTCTATGTCCGCCGCACGCAGCAGAAGCCCCGAGAGATAGTTAAGGCTGACGGCCTCTATCTCCTGCCCCTCAAGGGGATAATTGGCCCAGATGAAAAAGGGCACCCGGTACATATCGGTGGTGGCGTTATAGCCCTTGAGTACGGCGCGGTTGAAGCCCTCCTCCAGCTTCGGCCAGTGGTCCCCGAAGAACAGCACCACCACAGGCTCGTCGATATCCTCAAAATAGTCCAGAAGATACTCTATGGCGCTGTCGGACTCCTTTGTCAGGCTCAGATACTGCTCGGCCCTGGGCCATGCGCCTTCAAAGCCCTCCACCTGCACGGTGGTCTCGTAGTTCTCGTCCTCATAGCCGCCGTGGTTCTGGATGGTCACGTTAAAGAGGAACAGGGGCGTGTCTCCCAGCTCCCGCCAGTATTCATACTCATAGATAAGCTGCTCATAGCAGGAGCGGTCGCTGGTGAGCCGGTGCTCGAAGGAGCGGGGCACGTCGAATATTGCAGCGTCCATAAACTCGTCGAAGCCCAGGTGCGGGTACGCGTCGATGCGCTCCCAGGCCTTGCGGTCCCCGGGGTGTATGGCCACGGTGTGGTAGCCGTGGCTTTTTAAAGTGTGGGCAAGGCTCTGCTGGGGAGAGTCGATATACTGCTGATAGGGCTTGCTCCCGGCGGGCAGAAAGGCCATGGAGTTGCCGGTGAGGAACTCGTACTCGCTGTTGCAGGTATTGCCGCCGTACACGGAGGAGTAGGCCGTGCCCCAGATGATGTCGCCGCTCCTTTGAAGCCGGTGTATATTGGGCATATTGTCCGGCGTGAACTCCAGGGTCCCCAGGGCGCCGAAGTCGGTCATAGACTCGTTCATTATGGCTATGACCGTGGGCTTGCCCCCGGGCTCGCCCAAGGGCGCGGGGGAGGGGATATCCTCCAGCCTGCCGGACAGCGCCGACACCGCCCGGGCGGAGTAGCCGTCGGGGGTATCCACCATCATATACTGGGCGTTGGCGAAGAAGCTGGCGGCGATGCCTATAAGCTCTGAGCTGCCCTTCTGGTTCCAGGCCCACACGGAGATATCCAGATAGGAAAGGCCGTTTAAGGGGAACAGGGTGATGGCCAGAAGGCCGGAGATGGACAGGGCCGCCAGCCGCTCGGCAATGTGAAAGCGCCGGGAGGCGTGGGGTGCGTCCTGGGGCGCCACCTTTACGCAGAAGGCCACCGTGCATATGTAGTACAGCGCGCCCACGGCCATCTTGCGGGTAGGGACGTACTCATAGCCCCCGGACACCGTCAGGGCCGTGCCGAAGGAGGTTAAGTCCCAGGGCAGTATGGGCTGGCCCCGGAACTGCACCACAAAGTAGTTGGCTATCCCAAAGGTCAGCGAGGCCGCACCGCCGATTGCCACCGCCGCCCAGGGACGGCGGGTCAGGGCATAGGCGAGGGCGAAGACCAAAAGATAGCAAAGGTAGTTCGCAAGCCATTTTCGTCCGCTGAACTGCCATATCTTCGTGCCGTTTATCACGTCCACCACCACAAAGGTGCTAAGGGGCAGCAATAAAACCAGCAGCCAGCCGATGGCCTGCCTTGCGGCCCCGGGCAAGTCAAACTGCAAAAGGCATATCCCGGTGGCAAGGGCGCCCAGCCCGCTGAAGGTCAGCACGTACCACCAGCAGAGCCTCTGCTGGCCCGAAGCGTCCTCCTCCAGGGCGAGGGGCCATTCAAGGATAAAAAATACTGCCGAAGCCAACAGTACCGCCCCGGCAGCAAAGAAATTACCGCGGCTTGGGTTCAGCCGCAGGAAGCGCTTTTCTTTCATAGGGCAATTTCTCCGTTATTTGTTAAAATACGCCACAATAGCGTCCGCGATCCGCTTGCTTGCAAAGCCGTCCCCATAGGGGTTGCTGGCCCGCGCCATGCGCTCATATTCCGCCTTGTCCGTCAGCAGCTCCTTCACCATGCCATAGATGGTCTCCTCGTCCGTGCCCGCCAGCTTCAAAGTCCCGGCCGCCAGCCCCTCGGGCCGCTCCGTGGTATCTCTAAGCACGATAACGGGCTTGCCCAGGGAGGGGGCCTCCTCCTGTATGCCGCCGCTGTCCGTCAGGATAAGGTACGACCTGGAGAGCAGGTTGTGAAACTCCACCACCTCCATGGGCTCGCAGAGCCGCACCCGGTCAAAGCCTCCCAGCTCCTCCTTTGCAGCCCTTTGTACCAACGGGTTCAGGTGCACCGGGTACACGGCCTTTGTGTCGGGGAATTCCTCCATCACCCGGCGTATGGCCCGGAACATCCTGTGCATGGGCTCGCCCAGGTTCTCCCGCCGGTGGGCGGTTATAACAATAAGCCTTGAGCTCGCCGCCCAGTCCAGCATGGGGTCGGAAAAGTCCTCACGCACGGTGGTTTGCAGCGCGTCTATGGCCGTGTTCCCGGTGACGACGATGGACGCCGGGTCCTTGCCCTCACAGAGCAGGTTCTGCCGGCTCTGCTGTGTGGGGGCGAAGTGCAGGTCCGTGACGCAGCCAACAAATTGCCGGTTCATCTCCTCAGGGTAGGGCGAATACTTGTCATGGGTGCGAAGCCCCGCTTCAACGTGCCCCACCGCCGTTTGGCAGTAGTACGCGGCCAAAGCTCCGGCGAAGGTGGTGGTGGTATCACCGTGGACCAGCACCATATCGGGCTTTTCCTCTGTTATTACGCCCTCAAGGCCCTTCAGGACCCGGGCGGTGATATCCGACAGTGTCTGGCCCGGCTTCATTATGTCCAGGTCGTGCTCGGGCACGATGGAAAAGGCGGAAAGCACCTGATCCAGCATCTGCCGGTGCTGGGCGGTGACGCAGACTACCGTCTCGAACTCCGGGCGGGAGCGCAGCTCCTTTACCAGGGGCGCCATCTTGATGGTCTCAGGGCGGGTGCCGAAGACCAGCATTACTTTAATTTTATTCATACTGTCCTCCTTTAGAACAGGGGTCTATGGCCTGGCTTTCCGCACCTCGCGCAGAAATTTAACATTATTGTTCCAGAACCGCCCCAGCCTTTGGGGCTCCTTGGCAATGCGGTAGAGCCACTCGGTGTTGGTCTTCACAAAGAACTGGGGAGCGCGCTTCTTGCTGCCGCTGAGCACGTCGAAGGAGCCGCCTACGCCCACCAGCACTCCCCTTGTGAACTTCGGCAGGTGACGGTATATTAAAAGCTCCTGGGCGGGCACGCCCAACCCCACCAGCACCAGGTCCGGGGCCAGGGCCGCGATCTCGTCGAAGATAACGTCCTTGTCGCCGTCATAGCCGTTATGGTAATTGACGGTGATATCCGGGTGCTCGGCCCTCAGCTTTTCTGCAAGGGCCGAAACGACTTCTTCCTTGGCACCCAAAAGATAGACGCTCTTACCGTTCTCGCCTGCGGCCTTTAAAAGGTGCGCGGCCAGGTCCACGCCGGTTATGCGCTCTGAGGCTTCACACCCCAAGGTGTTCATGGCCTTTACAACGCTTATGCCGTCGGGGATTATCTCCGCGTCCGGGGACAGCAGGAGCTTTTTTATTTTTGGGTCCCGGTCCGCGTGCATGATTATCTCGGGGTTGGCGGTGACGGTGAAAAGCCGCTCTCCGCTGAGCAGGGCCTTTTCGGCCCGCTCAAAGTATGACCGGGCACTGCCGCCGTACACCCTTTTAAGGTACTCATTTACCGCCATTTTCCTCCTCCTTTTCCCCGGGCTTTCTGTCACGTTCCCGGCCGTTGTCAAAGTCGTAGAGTTCCTCCTTATGGAAGGCCTCGGTGCTCTCGGAGGCCTTCAGAAACACGGTGATGGTCTGGAAGATAAGCTTGAAGTCCCGCCATATGCTGTAGTTCTCAATATACATCAGATCCATCACCAGCTTGTCCTTCGGCGAGGTATTGTACTTGCCGGATATCTGGGCAAGGCCCGTAAGCCCCGCCTTCATACGCAGGCGGTAGGAGAACTCGGGGAGCTCCTCGGTGTACTTCTCCACGTTTTCAAGCATTTCGGGCCGGGGGCCCACCACGGTCATGTCGCCGTATAAAATGTTCAGCAGCTGTGGCAGCTCGTCAAGGCGGAATTTTCTGAGCACCTTACCCACCCGGGTAATGCGGTCGTCGTTCTCGGTGACGGATTTATGGACGGAGTTTTCCTCCTTCATGGTGCGGAACTTGTATACCTCAAAGACCCGTCCGTATTTTGTAAGCCGCTTCTGCTTATAGAACACCTTGCCGCCGTCGTCCAGCTTGATGGCAATGGCGCAGCCCAGCATGATGGGGCTTGTGACGATAAGGCCCACAAGGGATACCGCAAGGTCCGTCAGGCGCTTGACTATCCGCTGCTCCATGGTCAGGTCCTTGGCCGTGTACATTACCAGGGACTTGTCGTCCAGGGTCACGTACTTGGCCCCCTGGCTCACCACGTCTATAGTCTCGAAGTTATAGTATATGTTTTTCTGAGTCTGATAGCAAAAGGAGATAAGGTCGTTGCGCTCCTTTATGGGCACATCATAGAGGAACACGGTGTTGCTCCTGAGTATAACGTCCAGTATATTCGGGTCGTCATAGCGGATTATCTCGTCTATCTCGTACTGCTTTTTAAAGCGCTGTACCTTGGGGATAATGTTCCCAAGGCTCTGGCGGGAGGAGGAGATGACACAGCACCTCTCCGGCGGCTCCAGGGAGAAATAGACGTAGTTGCCAAAGTAGGCGAAGAATACGATGACCAGTATCTGCAAGGCCATCACCAGCAGCAGAAGATGGGGGGTCTCATAGACAAAGTGGTCGTTGTTCTTCTCGCTGGTGTTCATTATGGAGAGCTGCAAATGGGTAACAAGGTCCGTCATGATAGTGGCAAGGGCCATGGAGTGGACGATGGGTTTCGACTTCGTGGAGCCGATGGAGTAGCCGCCGTATACGGACATAAGGGCTATGCCCAGCACCACGAAGGTCACCATGGTGACCCCGGTGGTGCGGGACAGGTTAAAGAGCCAGGGGTTATTTATGCCGAATATGCCGAAGAATATGCCGAACAGTGAAGCGAACAGGGCCAGCTTCAGTATAAAGACCACGGTGCGCTTCAGCTTTTTTATCATACTGTGCATAGTGTCACCTTCCGAAATAATTGGTCGTCAGAGATTTCTGTTTCAGAAAGTATAGCACATACTTCCGAAAAATGCAAATCAGCCTTCCAGCCAGTCCGCCACCTGTTTTGCGGCGGTGCCGTCCTCTTTAATACCCAGCTCCCTCGAGAAGCGTTCCGTCCGCTCCCGCTGAGCCCCCCCATCAAATCCCAATATTATCTCCTCAAGCCCATCGTTATCTTCGGCCCGGGCAAAGGGGAGCGTGTCCAGATCAAAGTAAAAATTGCGGTCGTCCTTATAGGCCGCCAGATCGTTCACGTAAAGAAAGCAGGGCCGGCCGGTGTTCATATAGTCGAACATCACCGAGGAGTAGTCGGTGATAAGAGCGTCACAGGCCAGGTACAGCTCCTGGATATCAGGATAGGCCGAGGCGTTCACCACATACCGGGGGTCAAGGCTCAGCTCCCCGGCCTTGTCCGCTACATTGGGGTGCAGCTTTGCGAGTATCAGCCAGTCGCCGCCAAAACGCCTTGAAAGGGCGCCGCACACCCGCTTATAGTCCATGTCGTATACCGAGAGCCCCAGATCCCGGCGGAAGGTGGGCGCGTACAGGGCCAGGTTCTTTCCTTCGGGCAGCCTTAGCTCCCGGCGCACCTTCTCCAGAGAGGGGCCCGGGGGCCCGAACAGCATATCGTTGCGTGGAAAGCCGCATTCCAATACCTCCCCGCCATACCAGAAGGCCCGGCGGTATATCTGTGTCAGAAAGGCGCTGTTGGAGAGAAACAGGTCGCACATCAGAGAGTCTTTCCTGGCGGCCCGCACGTATTCCGCATCAAGGGCGGACTCCGCGTCCCCCTCGATGCGTTTTAAGGGAAAGCCGTGCCAGGTTTGAACATAGCGCTGAGAGGTACGCTTATAGAGCCGGCCCCATTTGCGGCAGTTGTCCACCCATACCGCGGCGGTGCACATATGGTATATTGCCGCCGTGCTGCCTATGGTGAGCGGCTTTATCCCCCCTGGGAGGCTTTCGGCCTCCTTTGGCCCCTTTACCAGCCAGTACACTTTCCAACCACGATTTAACAGTTCCTCCGCGATGGCCCTGGGGCTGTCGGAGAACCCCCGGCCGGCGTAGCTTTCACAGACCGCCTTTCTCTGATCCTTGGGCAGAAGGGAGAGGGCCGGGCATATTATATTCCGCCAGATACGGTTTATAAGGCTGTTCATTTCTTACCCTCCCCATCAGGGCTTTGGAGCAGTCTGCGGTTTTTTATTATCACTGCCAGCCGGAACAGCAGTATGGAAAACTCCGTCACTGAGGACAGTATGCACAGGGCAGGCAGGCTGATACCTACGGTTTTATAGCATACCCATGCGCCTATAAGATATATCACCGTGCCGAAGCCAGTGGATATATTGGCGTATTTCGCAAGGCCCATGGCCCCAAGGGTGGGGTAGCCCAGCACATAGTTGGGGAAACAGAACACCGCCACGGGTATCATCAGCCGCAGGGGCAGCACCACGTCCCTGCCCTCGGGCCCCAGCCACAGGGTCAGGAGGGGCTCGGCAAAGGCGAACACAAAGGCGCAGCCCAGGAGTATCACCGGGTAGATGAACAGCAGGGCCTTTTTGACGATGCTGAAATTCCTGTGCTTCATCATATGGGGGTAAAGGCTGTCGGCGATGGGGGACATACCGTTCCTTGCGGCCTGTATCACCGTGTCGGCGCTGGTGTAAAGGCCGGTGGCCATGTCCGGGTTTGTATATATGCTAAGGCTGGCGTCGGGCATGGCGTGCTTTAAAAGCAGACCGTTAAGGTTCGAGTTGATGGAGGCGGCCATGCGGGACAGCAGGAACTGGGAGGAGTCCTTTATTTCCACCCACACCTCCCGGAGGCTCACCCGGGTGAAGCCAACGCCCACCCGGCTGCGCAGGTGCCAGTACACAAAGGCCAGGGCCCCAAGGTTCCCTATGGCCGTGCAGAGGGGGCAGAGGTAGAAATCCTCGGGCCTTTGCACCAGCACGAAGGTCAGGGCTGTGGCCACAAATTTTATAGCCACGGCGCGTATGGTGATGGCCGACATCTGCTCAAGGCCCCGGTACATATAGTCCGGCAGCATGGTGGCCGCCACGCAGGACAGAAGGAAGAAATAGTATGCCAGCACCTCCCCGGTCCCGGTGAGCTTGGGCACGATGAAGACGGTCAGCACCACGGCGGAGATTAGGGTAAAGATGACCTTCGCCGCCACAACGCAGGAGAGTATCCGGGAGAGCTCCTGCTTATCCTCTCGCCTTGCCGAAATCTTGGCCGTGGCCGAGAGCAGAAAGCCGAAGTCCAAAAATATGAGGAAGAAGTTGGCCGTGTACTGGGCCGCGCCCAAAAGCCCCACCAGCTCCACCCCCAGCACACGCATCTTGTACCCCTGGGTCAGCATACCCAGGGCCATGTTGGAGAACTGCAATATATACAGCATTACCGTGTTCTCCAGCAGGCTGTGGCGCTGGCGGGACCGCCATTTTTCTCTGAGGTTCAATGCTTTCACACCTTCTTTGATTGGAAGTTTACCCCTTCAGCTTGAAGATCAAGTGCAGAAGAGATATCATGCGCCGCTCCAAAAGCTTTAGGGCAATACGCTGGTTGCGGGTAAAGCGGTCCAGGTATATGTCCTCCTGATAGTCGGGAAACTCCCTTTTAACGTACTGGTAAAATTCCCCGATAAGCGGGTGCCGCCGGTCCTGGCGGAGCACCCGGACCGAGGCAGTCAGGTACACGTGGGACACCGCCAGGTGCATAAGCTCCTTGCGGTACTCCTCAAAAAGCCCGTGCTCCCTGTACCAGGAGAGCACATCCTCAAAGGCGTCGATTATCTCCCGGTTGCGAGACAGGTTCACATTGTTCATTATGGAGCCGCTGCGCTGGAAATAGTTATAGCCCACATAATCAATATAGACCACCGAGCTGCAGCCGGGCAGGAGTTTCGTGGTGGTGCGGAGGTCCTCATACCAGACCTTCGGGGGATAGCGCACGCCGGTCCTTTTAAACAGCTCCGTCTTATAAAGCTTATTGCAGGCGCTGGGGGCGATTATCAGCAGGTCCTTTTGCTTTTTGGGGTCCAGGGGGACGTTCCCGGGAAGGGCCTCGTGGAACTCCGCCAGGGTGTTCCCGTTCTCCTCCACCGAGCGGAAAGCGAAAACGGCCATGTCCGCTTCGGTATCTTCGGCGGCTTTAAGGGCCCGCTCCACGGTCTCCGGCTCCAGCCAGTCATCGCTGTCCGGGAAGATTATCCACTGCCCCCGGGCGTTTTCTATGCCGGTGTTCCTGGCCCCCCCAAGGCCCCGGTTTTCCTGGTGTATGACCCTTACCCGGGGGTCCCGCTCGCACAGCTTATCGCACAGGGCCCCGCTGCCATCGGTGGAGCCGTCGTCTATAAAGAGGAGCTCCAGGTCCCTCTCTGTCTGGGACAGTATGGACCCCGCGCACTTCTCAAGATATTTCTCCACATTGTACACCGGCACGGCCACAGTGACCTTTGGCATGGGCTGTCCCTCCGTTTTTCATTATTTTTCATATACAGGATTATATTATAACCACTTTGGGCCCGGTTGTCAAATTTTGGGGGCGGAGTCCAAGGCGCGGCATTTTTAAAAATATAGTTGCAATGGCAACTATATAGGTGTATAATAGGGGCATAGTGAAATTTCCCGCAAAGGAGACCGCACCCCATGAGAATGATATTCCGCTATCTTCGGCCCTTCGTGCCCCGCATGAGCCTGGGGCTTACCATCAAGTTCATAGGCTCGGTTATGGACCTTCTGCTGCCCTGGATACTCTCGTACATGATAGACGAGGTGGCCCCTTCGGGGGAGATGGGCCGCATAGCCCTATGGGGCGCGGCCATGGTGGGCGCGGCGGTGATGGCCTGGGTGACCAACATACTCGCCAACCGCATGGCCGCCTGGGTGGCCCAGCACACCACGGAGAAGATACGCCACGACCTGTTCGAGAAGATATCCGGGCTCTCCTGCGGCCAGGTGGACACCTACGGCATACCGTCTTTAGAGGCCAGGCTCACCACCGATACATATAATGTGCACCAGATGCTGGGCATGATGCAGCGCATTGGCATACGCGCCCCTATCCTTCTGATTGGCGGTATACTCATAACCCTTACCCTGGACCCGGTGCTGACTCTGGTGTTGGTGTGTACGCTGCCCTTTATCGGTATTTTAGTGTACAGCGTCTCCAAAAAGGGCGTGCCCATGTATACGGAGCTCCAGCGGAGCGTGGACGGAATGGTGCGCACGGTGCGGGAGACCATCTCCGGCATACGGGTCATAAAAGCCCTCTCAAAGGTGGACTATGAGCGCGAGCGCTTCGCCGGGGTGAACGAGGGCGTGTCGGAAAAGGAGACCCGGGCCGGGACCACAATGGCCCTGACTAACCCTCTGATGAACCTGTTTCTAAACGTGGGGCTCACAGCCGTCATCATAGTGGGGGCCTTCCGGGTAAACGCCGGGCTCACCCAGCCGGGAAAAATAATTGCGTTTCTCAGCTATTTCACCATAATTCTGAACGCGATGATGGCAATGACAAGGATATTCGTGTCCTTTTCCCGCAGCTCCGCCAGCGGGGACCGCATAGCGGAGATACTGTCCGCCCCCAAGGACCTGGCGGTGGAACCGGCGGAAAGGGAGGACTCCCCTTATCATGTGGAGTTTGAAAAGGTGACGTTCTCCTATAATAAGACCGACGCGAACGTGGAGGATATCAGCTTCCGGCTTAAAAGGGGCGAGACCCTGGGCATTATCGGGGCCACGGGCTGCGGCAAGTCCACGCTCATAAACCTTCTCATGCGGCTTTACGACTGCGACAGCGGCAGGATAGCCATAGACGGCCGGCCGGTCAGCTCCCTCCCCGAGGAGGAGCTGCACACGAAGTTCGGGGTGGTGTTCCAGAACGACGCGCTTTTTGCCGACACCCTCCGGGAGAACATCGACTTCGGACGGGGGCTTTCGGAGGCGGAGATAGAGAAGGCCGCAAAGTGCGCTCAGGCCATGGAGTTTATCTCCGGCCTGCCCGAGGGCTTCGGCCATATGCTTACATCAAAGGGCACAAACCTCTCCGGCGGGCAGAAGCAGCGGGTGCTGGTAGCCAGGGCCCTGGCCGGGACCCCGGAGATACTTGTGCTGGACGACTCCTCCTCGGCCCTGGACTATAAGACCGACGCGGCCCTTCGAAAGGGTCTTCGGGAGGAGTACGCCGGGATAACCACGGTGATAATCGCCCAACGGGTCAGCTCTATACTCCACGCGGACCATATCCTTGTGCTGGACGAGGGCCGGGAGCTGGGGTATGGGACCCATGAGGAATTATTGGAGTCCTGCGAAGTATACAGAGAGATAGCCACGTCACAGATGGGAGAGGGGAGGAAGGACTAATGCCGCCAAGATTCATGCCGAGGGGGCCCATTGAAAAGCCCAGGGACCGCAAGAAGGTGCTCCTGCGCCTATGGTCCTACATATACGCCCACAAGCTCATGGCCCTGGGGGCCGTGCTGCTGACCGTGGGCA
This sequence comes from Acutalibacter muris, assembly GCF_002201475.1. Taxonomy (NCBI): domain Bacteria; kingdom Bacillati; phylum Bacillota; class Clostridia; order Eubacteriales; family Acutalibacteraceae; genus Acutalibacter; species Acutalibacter muris. Next base: position 464,269 of record NZ_CP021422.1, read on the forward strand.
GCAACCTCTTAGCCCTGCTGGGGCCCTACCTCTCGGGCCGGGCCATAGACGCTATCGGGCTTACAAAGGGCGGGGTGGACTTTAGGAGCGTTTTTTTCTACTGCGGGCTCATGGTGGCTTTCTATGCCGCATCCGCCGGGCTCAGCTATGGGCTGTCCATACTGATGATACATCTGAGCCAGAAGATAGTCCGGGAGATGCGCCAGCAGGTCTTTGACCGGCTGACCCTTCTGCCGGTGAAATACTTTGACGGGCACCAGACCGGGGATATCGTCAGCCATATCTCCTATGATATTGACACGGTGAACGCGTCGCTGTCAAACGACCTTTTACAGATAGCCGCCAGCGCCATAACCGTTTTTGGCTCCCTTATCATGATGATAGCCATATCGCCAATGCTGGTACTGGTGTTCGTGGTGACCATACCCATGTCCGTGCTGTTCACCAGGTACATGACAAAAAAGGTGCGGCCCTTATTCCACAAGCGCTCGGTGATGCTGGGCCAGCTCAACGGCTTTGTGGAGGAGGTCATAAGCGGCCAGAAGACCACCAAGGCCTATCACCAGGAGCGGACACAGATAGGCCGCTTTGACAAAAGGAACAAGGAGGCTGTGGACGCTTATTATAATGCCGAATATTACGGTGCCATGACAGGGCCCTCGGTGAACTTCATCAACAACCTCTCCCTGGCCTTTATAAGCGTGTTCGGCTCCATACTGTTTCTCTTGCAGAGGATCTCCATAGGCGATCTCTCCAGCTTCGTGCTCTATTCCCGCAGGTTTTCCGGACCGATAAACGAGATGGCCAACATCGTCAGCGAGCTGCAGTCCGCCTGCGCCGCCGCCGAGCGGGTCTTTGATTTGATGGACCAGCCCACCGAGCCCGAGGATAAGCCGGGGGCGGCGGAGCTCTCCCGGGTGGACGGGGACGTTAGGATGGAACACGTGGGCTTCGGCTATGAGAAGGACAAGGAGATAATCCACGACCTGAGCCTGCACGCCCCTCCCGGGGGGCTTACCGCCATCGTCGGCCCCACCGGCGCTGGAAAGACCACGCTGATAAACCTCTTAATGCGCTTTTACGACCCGGACCGGGGGGAGATAACCCTGGACGGCCGGGACATTCAGGATATAACCAGAAAGAGCCTGCGGCTCTCCTATGCCATGGTGCTCCAGGACACCTGGCTCTTTACCGGGACAATATTCGAGAACCTGGCCTACGGCAGGAGGGACGCCAGACGCGAGGACGTGGAGGCCGCGGCCAAGGCGGCGCGGATACACAGGTACATAATGGCTCTGCCCAAGGGCTATGACACCCTCCTGGACGAGAACGGCATAAACATCTCCCAAGGACAGAAGCAGCTCTTAACTATAGCCCGGGCCATGCTGCTGGACGCTAAAATGCTCATTCTGGACGAGGCCACCTCCAACGTGGACACCCGCACCGAGCAGCAAATACAGGCGGCCATGCGCACGCTGATGAGGGACAAGACCTGCTTTGTTATCGCCCACCGGCTGTCCACCATCCAGAACGCCAACAATATCCTGGTGGTCCGGGACGGGGATATTGTAGAGCAGGGCACCCATAGGGAGCTCATGGAGAAAAACGGCTTCTACGCGGCGCTTTACCAGTCGCAGTTCCAATAAAGCAATAAGCAGGAAAGCCCCTCTGGGTTCATCCAGAGGGGCTTTCCATTACCATCGTCTACAAGTCAGCTTACGGAAACTCCCTGGGGGGCATGGTGCCCACAGAGGGCTCGGGGCCCTGGGCGGCGGCCTTGGCGGCCTCATCGTTGGGGCCGCCCTCCTGGGGGATCGGCTCCGGCTCGGGCTCGCTTATAAGCTTCGCTCCGCAGGTGCTGCAAAAAACGTCCGTATTGCTGCAATGCTTGCCACAGGTGGGACAGACGGTCTTGTTCTGCTTGTCGGTGAGCTCCTTGTTGATGGCAAAGAGCTGCTCCTGCAGCCCGTCCAGCTCCGCCATCTTGCCCATGGCTTCGGGGTCGGCAGCAAGGGCCTCGCGGCTGTTCTCATATACATACTGGCCCAGCGTCTGATACCGCTTGGTTATCTCGGCGTTGACCTCGGCCACGCCCACGCGCAGCTTGGAGACGTCCACAATCTGGCCGGCCTTGCGGCCTACCGCTTCCGCGACGGATTTCGCGTTGATTACCACATCGTCTAAAATGCCCATGATAAAGTCCTCCTTTTTATTCTGAGTGGTCCTGCCTTTCGTTCACGTACATATTATAGCAACTCTCAAAGCGAAAGTAAAGCGGGTTTTTCTTTCTAAATCATTAAAAATTCTTTAAGAAGTAGACCTGAAAACCATGTATAGCGGTTATTCCAGCCCCTTTCGCCCCAAAAACTCCCTTAACATGGAGTCCTTCGGCACCAAGGCCGGGTCCACCGGCTCGAAGCGCATGAGCCGGGATTCCAGATCCCGGGCCTTTTTATAGTACAGGCTGTCTGCGGCGATGGCCCGCAGCAGGGGGATGGCGATGGTACGCAGCACGCAGGGCTCGTAGATGTGTATGGAGTTCACGGTATAGTCGGCGCTTATCCTATAGGGGCCGATGTACCTGTTCTCCCCCTCCACCACCTGGGGCCACATGGCAAGGGTGTTCTCGGCGGTGGAATTCCTAAACTGAATGTCCCGGACTATCCGGCGCACAAGCCTTATATCCCAGGGAGAGATCACCTCGCCGTTTGCGTCCTTTATCTGCTGCTTTACGCTGACGTAGAGCTTCATACAAAGCTCCTCGGGGATATCCTGGGTGAAGGAGGGGTTCAAAGCGTGCAGGCCCTCTACTATAGCCACGTCCCCGGCCGAAAGCTTATACTCCTGTTCCGGCCCGTCGGCCCGGCCCAGCTGGAAGCTGAACCTGGGCACGGTGAACTCCCCGGAGCCGGTAACGTCTCTTAGACACTGCCGTATGCGCTCCTCGTCCAGGGCAGCCACGGACTCGAAGTCATAGCTGCCGTCGGGCAGGCGGGGGGTCCTCTCCCGGCTGAGGTAGAAGTCGTCCAGGGAGATGATAAAGGCCCGCACGCCGAACTCCGCAAGATTGCTCTGAAGAAGATGGGCGGTGGTGGTCTTGCCGCTGGAGCTGGGGCCCGAGAGCATGACTATGCGGGTGGGGGTATAGTTCTCGGTAAGGTTCCGGGCGATGTTCCGAAGGTGCTCCCGATAGCTGCCCTCCACCTCGTCTATCATCCGTTGGGGGTTCCCAATGGCCGCGTCGTTTATCTGTTCCAGGTGGTTTATATACTTAATATAGCCGCTGGCGAAATTGCTCATAAATTTCCCTTATGCCTTCCTTTCTCTCTAAAATTTCCCCGTGGCGGGAGATATATTCAAAGGGGTACTTGAAGTTGAATATCCGTTTAAGGTCCGGCGAGTACGGGTCCTTCAGCTTTGTGACGCCCCCGGCCCCGCAGGCTATCACCGTGCCGGATTCGTCCATGGTGTAGATATTGTACCGGCAGACGCTGCCAGGAAGGGCCCAGCCGGTGTTCTCCAGGTTCCCGGCCATGCGGGTCTGCCTGTATAGATAATACGGTTCGAAGCCCGCCTCTGTAAGCGTTTTTATGGCGTGGTCCATCATATGTGCCGCCGTCTCCGGGTGTTTATGGAGACTGAGTCCGTCCTCGTTCATTACGATATCCGCGCTGCGCTTTATGGCTAAGGAGTGGACGGTGACGTTTGTGGGGGACAATTCCAGCACCCGCCGTATTGTATCCGCAAAGCCCTCGGGGCTGTCCCCCGGCAGACCCACGATAAGGTCGGCGTTTATGTCCCTAAAGCCCACCTTACGGGCCAGCTCAAAGCCGTCTATTACATCTCGGGCCGTGTGCCTGCGCCCGATGTTCTGAAGCACTCTATCGGACATGGTCTGGGGGTTTATGCTTATCCTGTCTACGTTGGCCTCCTTCAGGGCCATAAGCTTCTCCAAGCTCAGGGTGTCGGGCCGCCCGGCCTCCACGGTGAACTCCCGGCAGCGGTCCATGGGGAAAACCCCGCGTATCTTCGCGCATAAGTCCCGGAGCTGCTGTGCGCTGAGGGTGGTGGGGGTGCCGCCGCCGATATACACCGATATGGGCCCAAGGCCCAGCTCACCGGCTATCCGGGCCGTGCGCTCAAGCTCAAGGTACAGAAGCTCCAGATAGGGCTCCACCAGCTTTTTCGCGTGGGCCATGTCCTGGGAGATGAAGGAGCAGTAGGCGCATCTGGTGGGGCAGAAGGGTATGCCTACATAGAGGCTGTAGTCGTCGGGCCGAAGCTCCTCCACCGCAGGCTTCTGGGCTTTTAGTACCCGGCCCGCAAGCTGGGCCCGGCCCTCGCTTACCAGCCATTTCTCCCGAAATTCCGCCATGCCCGCTTCGAGTCCCAAGCGCTCCACGTGCTGGCGCAGGAGCTTCACCGGGTGCACCCCGGTGAGCATACCCCAGGCGGGTTTTACGCCGGTAAGCTCCGACAGTGTGTCGAACAGCAGCCGTGTCATGGGGTATTCGTCCGTTTCCGGGGCCCTGACGGACCGGGACAGCTCCCGCTGTCCGTCGGAGGCCCTTATCGTATAGAGCCAGCCGTCCCCTGCTTTTTCCAGTAAGGTGTCCGCCCGGGGCTCGCCGGGCTCCGGGGCGGTGCGGTCCTGTGAATCGGCGCTCTCCACCCGCACCGGGCTGTAGGGGAAGAACACCCGGCACAGGTTCTCGCACTCGAAGCGGTAGTTGTGGCCGCTCATTATAAGCAGCATTTTCTCACGTCCTGTCTATTGATATGACCCCCTTCACCCTTGAGAGCCTGTCGATTATGCTTTGTAGCTGCTGAAGGCCGCTGATGGATACCGTGGCGGAGATAACGGCGTTGGGCCCGCCCTTCTCCTGGCGGCAGTTTAAAGAGTGGATGAAGATGTTGAGGGCCGAAAGCTGCTGGGTCACGTCGAACAGCAGCCCGCCACGGTCCAGGGCCACTATATGCAGGGTAGACTTGAAGTCGTCCCGAACCTCACCCTCCCAGTAGGCGTTCACCCAGCGGTCGGGCTCCGGGCAGTCCGTAAGGTCCCGGGGGACGTTGCGGCAGCTGCGCTTGTGGATGGACACGCCGAAGCCCCGGGTGATAAAGCCGATAATGTCGTCCCCGGGCAGGGGGTTGCAGCAGCGGGAGAGCTTTGTAAGGCAGTTGTCCATGCCCTCCACCAGCACGCCGCCGGAGACCCTCCGTGTCTTCGGCGGGGCGCCTACCACGAGCTCCGGGGTTTCGCCGGCCTTTGCCATGCGCTGGTACTCCTCGCGGATGCGGGGCAGAACCTTCCAAAGCTGTATGCCGCCGTAGCCTATGGCGGCGTACAGGTCGTCGGCGGTGGAGCAGTTATGGCGCTTGCCGATGCTCTCCACCATATAGTTCATAAGCTCCCGGCTCATGGAGATATTGCTGCGCTTAAGCTCCCGCTCAAGCTCGGCCCGGCCCTCGACAATGTTCTCCTCCCGGCGCTCCTTCTTGAACCAGGCGCGTATCTTGCTCCTGGCCTCGCTGGTGCGTACCATGGTGAGCCAGTCCCGGTTGGGGCCCCTTGTCTCCTTGCTGGTGAGTATCTCGATTATCTCACCGGTCTTCACCTTATAGTCCAGGGGCACTATATGCTTGTCGACCTTGGCGCCTATCATCCTGTTGCCCACGGCGCTGTGTATGGCATAGGCGAAGTCTATGACGCTGGACCCCTGAGGCAGGTTTATCACGTCCCCCTTGGGGGTGAAGACAAAGACCTCCTCGGGTATCAGGTCGGACTTTATGGAGTGCACCAGGTCCGTCACGTCCTCGGTGTCCTCCTGGTTCTCCAGCATCTGGCGTATCCAGGCGAGCCTGTCGTCCAGGGAGCGGTTGTCCGACTGCTTTCTGGACATACCCAGCTTATACTTCCAGTGGGCCGCTATGCCGTACTCGGCGGTCTGGTGCATCTCCCAGGTGCGTATCTGTACCTCGAAGGGCACCCCGGCCTTGGTGATGACGGTGGTATGAAGGGACTGGTACATATTGGGCTTCGGGGTGGAGATATAGTCCTTGAAGCGGTTTGGAAGGGGCGTGAACATATCGTGGACAATGCCCAGGACATTATAGCAGTCCTCGATGGTGTCCACTATCACCCGCATGGCGAACACGTCGTATATCTCCTCGAAATCCTTACCGCCGATAAACATCTTCCGATATATGCTGTACTTGCTCTTTACGCGGCCCTCAATATACACCTCGTGGCCCAGAGCCGGCTCCACCCGCTCCTTAAGCTCCTTGCGAAGGCCTCCTATAAACTGGGTGCGGGTTCTGCTGCGGGACTCCAGGTGCTCGTCTATTTCCTTATAGGCCGCCGGGTCCAGGTACATCAGAGACACGTCCTCCATGGTCTCCTTGACCGTGCGCATACCAAGGCGGTGGGCTATGGGGGCGTATACCTCCAGACACTCCCTGGCCTTGTCCCGCTGCTTTTGGGGGGACATGAACTCCAGGGTGGAGAGGTTGTGCATACGGTCGGCGAACTTTATGATTATGACCCTTATATCCTGGGCCATGGCCATGAGCATTTTGCGGAGGTTCTCGGCCTGCTCCTCCTCCTTTGAGGAGAAGGGTATCCTGTCAAGCTTTGTGACTCCGTCTATAAGCAGGGCCACCTCCCGGCCGAACTCCTGGGTGATGTCCTCCAAAGTGCAGTCCGTGTCCTCTACCACGTCGTGCAGAAGCCCCGCCACCACCGACTGGGTGTCCATGCCCAGGTCCACCAGTATGGCCGCCACCGATAAGGGGTGGATTATATAGGGCTCGCCGGAGCTGCGCTTCTGACCCCGGTGCTTTCGGTCGGCCAGCAGGAAGGCCCCCGCTATCTGCTCCCGGTCGAACTCCTTGCCGCTCTCCCTTATTATCGCCTGCAGCTCCTCATAGGTGTTTATCTGTCTAACGTCCGGCATCCGCGCTCACTCCTTTTTCCTTTCTTCATCATCGGTCAGAGCCTCCAGCTCCCCGTATAGGGGAGACTGGGCGATATCCTTCTTGCCCTTTGTGTCAAGCTTTTCCGCCGAAAGCATACTGCCGTCAATTCTGAACTGTATCAGCCCCCGCTCTGAGAGCAGGTCCAGGCCGAACAGCAGCATACCCATATTTATTCCGTACCGTTCCAGATGGAGAACAAGGCTCTCAAGCCCCAGCTTCGGACCCATGATCTTGGGCAGCAAGGTATATATTGCCCCCAGCTGCTCCCGGGTGGGGCGCAGGCGTGCGGTCTCCTCCCGGGAGAGCCCTTCGCGCCGTCTGAACTTTTCATACACGCGGAAGTCTCGCTGGCACTGGAGCCGGTCAAGTCCGCTGAGCCGCACGTCCCGCACAAGTATCTCCACGCCGCTGCCACGGCTGTAACGGCTCTCCTGAAGATTCACCGCCAGATCCACCACCGAGCCCGGGGGATAGGGGAAGTCCCCGGGAGCCACGCCGAACCTGACGCACTCGAAGGAGAGACCCCCGCCCTTGCAGCAGAGCTTGCAGTGGCCCATATTGCTGCCAAGGCCACGCACGTCCGTCAGGGTAACGCCCAAAAGGGCGAACACCGGCTGGGGGTTCCCGGCCCCGAAGGGCTCCAAAGGCTCAAGCTGGCGGCAGGTGGCGGGGGTAAGGGCCCGGTTTTGCAGGGTGCAGTCCAGCTTCATGGTGAAGAAGGGCATTTCAGGGCAGATCTCTCTAGCGTATTCGTTTATTCGCCGCCGAAATTCTCCCACACGCTCCTCTGGCAGGGTCAGCCCCGCCGCCATGGGGTGCCCGCCGTAGCGCGTCAGAAGGTCCCGGCACTCCGTGACCGCCTGGAACATGTTGAAGCCCTCCACGCTCCGGCCGCTGCCCCGGGCCTCGCCGTCCCCCGAGGACAGCACTATGCAGGGCTTGCCGTACATTTCGCAGAGCCTTGCCGCCGCTATGCCCACCACGCCGTGGTGCCAGCCCTCCCCGCACACCACCAGCACCCGGTCGAACCTGAGCTCCGGCCGCTCCTCAAGCTTCTGCTCCGCGGCCCTTATGACCTCTGCCTCCACCGACTTGCGGTTCTGGTTCTCCTCGCGTATCTCCTCGGCCAAAAGCCCGGCGCTCTCCGGGTCCCTATAGGTCAGCAGGCGCACGGCCCGCTCCGGCGAGCCCATGCGGCCGGTGGCGTTGATGCAGGGTATAACGGAGAAAGCCAGCTTTGTAGAGGTGACCTGCTCGCTGTCCAGAAGGGCGGCAAGCCCTGGACGCTCCCGGCGGTTCGCTATTTCCAGGCCCCTCTGCACTATCAGCCGATTCTCCCCGGTAAGGCTGACGGAATCCCCCACGGTGCCAAGCGCCGCCAGGTCGCCGTACTGCTCCAGCACTGCCCCTCTGTCCCCCTCCAGGGCCATAAGCAGCTTTAACACCACCCCCGCCCCGCAGAGTTCCTTAAAGGGACTTTGGTCGTCCTCACGGTGCGCGTCTATTACGGGCGCGTCCGGCAGGGTCTCCTGGGGCTGGTGATGGTCGGTGACCACCACGTCCATGCCAAGGGACTTCGCGTAGGCTATCTCCTCACCCGCCGAAACGCCGTTGTCCACGGTGACTATCAGCTCCACGCCCTCCCGGGAGAGGGTATCCACCGCCGCCATGTTCATGCCGTACCCTTCGCTGTCCCGCTGGGGGATATAGAAGGAGACGTTCGCCCCCTTCTCCTGAAGGTAAGTGTAGAGAAGGGCCGTGGCGGTAACGCCGTCCGCGTCATAGTCGCCGTATACGGCGATATGCTCAAAGCCCTCCACGGCCCGGCGTATGCGCTCCACGGCCCTGTCCATATCCTTCATAAGATATGGGTCGGAGAATTCCCCGGGGGAGAGAAACTCCCCGGACTTCTCCTTCGTGTCCATACCCCGCACCCGCAGAAGGGCCGCCAATAGCGGCGGTATACCACATTCCCTTGCAAGGGCCACGGTCTGGGCCTTGTCCACCTCCGACAGGTCCCACAGCTTTAAATTCACGGCTTCAACACCCACTCCCTGTTCTCTTAAAAATATTGTAGCACGGAATGGGGAAAGTTGCAAGTGCGGCGGGGGGACAGTCAGGCATTAAAGTGCTTTTTCAAAAAACCTATCCGTTTTTGAAGGCTCCTGGCGGTTATTTTGGCCTTTACCGCGCAATCGTATCCGTGGAAGGTGCCTTTTGTCTCGTTTATCTCCACCACCGCTCCGGCCCCTTTAAGCTTCTCTCCATACAGCAGGCCCTCGTCGCGCAGGCAGTCGTATTCCGCCGTCTCGATATACGTGTCCGGGATATTCTCCGGCAGGACCATGTGTATAGGGGAGGCGGGCCGGCGTTCTTCCGCCCCCGGCCCGCAGTAGTAACCCCACATACGGCGGTTGCTTTTTGAGTTCCAAAGGGGAGTGTCGGTAAACTCCTTCATGGAGCGCGTCTGCATGGACATATCCGTAAGGGGGTATATGAGCATCTGGGCGGCGGGCCGCTTTAAGCCCTCCCGCCGGTAATTATTGCAAACCGACGCGGCAAGGGCCCCGCCGGCGCTGTCTCCGGCAAGCCCAAGCTTTTCACAGCCCTCTGCCATAAGATACCTGTACAGTGAGATAATATCGTTATACGCCGCCGGGTATGGATATCTGGGCGCGAGATGGTAGTCCGGGAAATACACCCGGCAGTTCGCCTGCAGGGCATATATGCACGCGAGCTTTTTGTGATGGGGGGAGGCCTTGTAGCTAAAGGCTCCGCCGTGTACATAGACAAGGCACGGCAGATTTTTCCCCGCGCCAAAGGGCTCAAATATCTCCGTCCTAAATTCCAGCCCCTTATGCCCTTGGACCATAATACTCCGGGCGGAAATGCCCGAGGGCGTTCTTGTCAAGGCAAGGGCTGTGGGCAGAAGGATATTCGCGCACCCTATGACCGCCCTGTTATAGGGTGTTCTTTTCGCTATGCCTTTGAGCTCCGGGTCGATATTTCTATATTTCATTTTGCCGCCTCCTGGGCGCACCTTATTCCGTCCACTGCCGCCGAGACAATCCCCCCTGCATATCCAGCCCCCTCGCCGCAGGGGTATAACCCTATAAGCCCCGGGGACTGCATATCCTCTCCCCGCAGCACCCGCACCGGCGACGAGCTTCTGGTTTCCGGTGCGGTCAGCACTGCGTCCCCGCTGTCAAAGCCTTTTAGCTGCCGCCCCAGTATGGGTATGGCCTCTCTGAGGGAGTCAGAGACATACCCGGGCAGGCAGCGGGAGATATCCCCCGGCACGACCCCCGGCTGATAGCTGGGCAGTACAGCATCGAAGCCGGCGCTGTCCCGGCGCTCCATGAAATCCGCGACCCGCTGGGCCGGGGCAAGATATCCCCCGGTATACTCATAGGCCAGCCGCTCTATCCTCCGCTGGTACTCCACTCCCGCAAGAGGTCCCTCAGAGCCGAAGTCCTCCGGGCCCACACCCACCAGCAGGGCCGCGTTGCTGTTCTTGCCGTCCCTTTTCCAGGGGCTCATGCCGTTGGTGACTATGCCTCCAGGCTCCGAGGCCGCGCCGGTGACCGTGCCGCCGGGGCACATACAGAAGGTGTACACACCACGGCCATTTTTCAAGTGACAGCTGAGCTTATAGTCCGCCGCCCCCAAGGCCGGGTGCCCGGCAAATATGCCGTACTGGGCCCGGTCGACAAGCGCCGCCGGGTGCTCAATGCGCACCCCCACGGAGAAGGGCTTTTGCTCCATGGGCAGCCCCTTCCCGTGGAGAAGGGCGAACACGTCCCGGGCGCTGTGGCCCACGGCAAGTATCAGCTTTTTGCAGGGTATTGTCCGCTCCCCGTCCGGGGTCTGAACTTTTATCCCTGAAACATGGCCGCTATTGGTAAGAATGTCCGTAAGCTTTGTATCAAAAAGCACCTGCCCTCCGAGTTCAAGGATCTTCTCCCGGATATTCTTCACCACCCCGGGCAGCCTGTCCGTGCCGATATGGGGCTTCGCGTCCGTTAGTATTTCCTCTGGGGCGCCGGCGGCGGCCAGCTCCTCCAGCACATACCGTATACGTCCGTCCCCGGTGCCGGTGGTGAGCTTGCCGTCGGAGAAGGCCCCCGCGCCGCCCTCGCCGAACTGGACGTTGCTCTCCGGGTCCAGCCTGCCCTGCCGCCAGAAAAGCTCCACCGCCCTTTGCCGCTCCTCCACGGGCTGGCCGCGCTCGATTATGATGGGTCTCTGGCCGCACCGGGCCAGTATAAGTCCGGCGAACATTCCCGCAGGGCCAAAACCCACCACCACAGGGGGCAGCTCCGGCGCAGGGGCATTAGGCAGCTCGAGCACGTAGGGCTCGACTATTCGCACCGAGCTGTCTTTGAGTCTGCTGATAAGCCGCCCTTCGTCCGTATCCACCCGGGCCCGGGCGGCGCAGACGAAGTGCACCTGGTCCTTTTTGCGGGCGTCCACAGACTTTTTTGCAAGCTCCACGCTTATCAGCGCCCTCTCAGGCAGGCGCAGTTTCTTCGCCGCCGCTCTTTTCAGGTCCTGGCCGGTAAAGTCCAGCCCCAGGCGCAGGTTGGAAATTTGAAGCATAACCGTCCCCCCTCAGTTCATCCTAAGTGCTCCCCGGCGGTAAGGCCGGTGGCAAAGGCCCAGTGCAGGTTATAACCCCCGCATAGCCCGTCCGCGTCCAGCAGCTCGCCGCAGAGGTAAAGCCCCCTGCACCGCCGCGACTCCATGGAGGACAGGTCCACCTCCGAAAGGGGCACGCCCCCGGCGGTGACCTGGGCCTGCTCCCAGCCGAGGGTATCTTCTATGGGGAGGATTAGACTCTTTACAAGCTCAGCCGCTCTTTTGATTTCCCGGGGGCCCAGCTCCCGAAGAGTGCCCGAAAAGCCAAGGAGCTTTACAAGCTCCCGCCCCAGCCGCAGGTTAAGGGTCCCGGAAAAGAGCTCCTCCGCCCGGCGCTCAGGATGCTTGCTTGCGAACTCCGTCAAGTATGAGATAAGCTCCCGGCCGGTCATCTGCTCCAAAAGATCCAGCCGCAGCTGGGGGCTCTTGGCGGAGAGCCCACGCATATGAACAGAGAGGTTCATGACACATATCCCCGACAAATAGCCGTCCCCGAAGATGACCTCGCCGCTCTCGCCGCAGAGCTCCTTACCCGCCAGCCACAGGGAGGCCCGGGCCTTACAGCGGACGCCCTTTAGGGACCGGGTGAATTTTCCCCTGGCCCGAAGCCCCACTAAGGAGGGGGAAAGCTCTGTCACACTGTGTCCGAGATTTTTTGCCAGGGAATAGCCCTCGCCCCTTGAGTGTCCCGGAGAGGCAAGGCCCCCCGGAGCCAGTACGCAGTATCTGGCCCGGACCACGCTGCCGTCCCCGCCGGTTATAGTGAACCCGGAACGCTCTCGGGATATATTTACTGCCCTAAAGCCGTATTGAAATCTGACCCCGGCCTCCTCACAGGCCGAGACCAGCGTACCCACTACCGACGCGGCCTGCAGGCTGTTGGGGTATACCCGGCCCTCGCCGTCGGCCCTGGTCATGAGGCCCAGCTTCTGAAACTCGCCTATTACCCTTTGGGCGGGCCAGGCGTTTATCAGTTCCGAAAGCCCGGGGTCCCCGCAGTAAAACTCCGGGGAGATGTCCAGGTTCGTCATATTGCACCGGCCGTTTCCCGTGGCCAGGAGCTTTCTGCCGGGTCTGTCGTTTCCGTCCAGCAGCGCCACGCCGCCCCTTCCCGCCGCCTTATAGGCGCAGCAGAGCCCTGCGGCTCCCGCGCCTATCACCGCCACACGGCAGTCCATCAGAGCACCAGGCCCAGAAGGCCGTAGGACAGAACGCACATTATAATGTCGGCAATGAGCGTGCCCAGGGCCACCGACAGCATGGCGGACTTAAAGTCCATCTTCATCAGCGCCGCCGCCAAAGACCCGGTCCAGGCCCCGGTGCCGGGGAGGGGAATGGCCACGAATATCATCAGGCCCAGGGTCTTATAGCGGTTTATCTTCTCGAACTTGCTGCGGCCCTTTTGCTCCATGCGGTCCACCAGCTTTACAAAGCGGGTGCCCTTCATCCAGTCGAATATCTTGTTGATAAAGAGCAGTATAAAGGGCGTGGGGATAAGGGTGCCCACAAGGCAGATAAAGAAGGCCGGGAGCAGCTGCATATCCAAGAGCTTCGCGGCAAGTATGCCGCCCCTGAGCTCTATTATGGGCATCAGGGACAGGGCGAAGACGGTGAGCTCGGCGGGGATTACCCCGCTGAAGATGTGCACAAGGGTCTCTACGATATGTTCCATCTTTTGACTTCCTTTGTATTATAAAATTGTATTTTCCATATTATATCCCATGAAGGGCTTTATTGCAAGTCTTTCCCGAGGTCACCGAAGCGATACCCCAGTTCCTCCCATTTTGTCAACAGTTCGTCAAGTATCTCGCCGTTGGTCTTTGAGGTGCTGTGCAGCAGCACCACCGCCCCAGGATGGACCCTTGGTATCAGCTTATCGAAGGCCTGCTGGTGGGTGGGCTGGTCGTTCTCGTACCAGTCCACATAGGCGAGGGACCAGAACACCGTGTGATATCCCAGCTCCTTGGCCATTTTAAGGTTGCTCTCGCAGAACTTCCCCTGGGGCGGCCTATAAAGCTTCGGCATCTCCTGGCCGGTGACCTCCTTATAGAGGGCCTCGTTCTTTTGGAGCTCGTTCTTGAAGCTCTCCTTATCGCCTATCTTGGACATATCCGGGTGGCTGTAAGTGTGGTTGCCCACGGTATGGCCCTCCTCTACCATCCGGCGCACCAGCTCCGGCTGGGTCTCAAGGTAGTTGCCCACCAGGAAAAACGTGGCCCTTACGTTGTGCTTTTTCAGCGCGTCCAGTATTACCTCCGTGTTGCCGTTCTCAAAGCCCGCGTCGAAGGTGATGTACAGCACCTTTTCGTCCCCGGGCATACAGTATACGCTGTCGAACTCAGAGAGATACTCGCTGGTGGCGTTGGCTATGGGGGGCTCGCCCTCCTTCTGGAAGGAGAGCCCCCAGTTGGTTATCTCCCCGGCGGTCTCCACGGCTTTATGCTCCCGGCTGGTATAGAATGCGGCCAGAAAGAGCACGGCGGCGACGAGTATCACGGTCAGGGTGGACCAGTGGGGGGCTTTCAGTTTTTTCATTATAACACCTCCTTTCTGATTAAAAATATGTTGCCAAACCTGAAAAGATGATGTATACTTTCCAAAAGAAAACTGCCTGCTTTCTTGTTGGGAAGTATGATTTCTGTAAGAATTATGTATCCGAAAAACTAAGGTTTACACGATAAACTATATCTAACTGGAGGGAGATATATGGATAACGAGAGTAAAAACATCCTGGTGGTGGACGACGACCGGGAGATAGTACGGGCCATCGCCCTGACCCTGGAGGGGGAGGGATACACCGTCTTCAAGGCCTACGACGGAATGGAGGCTTTGGATTTGGTGTCCACAAAAAATGTACACCTTATTATCATAGACGTAATGATGCCCCGGCTTGACGGCCTGTCGGCCATAATGCGCATAAGGGAGGGGAGGAACCTGCCCATCATAGTCCTCTCCGCCAAAGGCGAGAACAGCGACAAGATATTGGGGCTCTCCATGGGCGCGGACGACTACGTAACAAAGCCCTTCAACCCCATGGAGCTGGCCGCCCGGGTCAAATCCCAGCTCAGGCGGTACACGAGCCTTGGGGACATCAACTCCCGGGGGGAGAACGTGATAATAAACGGCAGACTCCGCTTCAACCTTGATGAGCACGTTTTATACGCCGACGACGAGCCCATAAAGCTCACGGCCACAGAGACAAAAATTGTGGAGCTCTTAATGAGAAACCCTGGCCGGATATTCCCCGCCGAGGAGATATACAGTAAAATCTGGAACGAGTCGGCATACTCGACGGAGAACACCGTGATGGTGCATATCAGGCGCATAAGGGAGAAGATTGAGATAAATCCCAGCGAGCCGGAATATCTGAAGGTGGTGTGGGGCATTGGATACAAATTCGAGAAGCATTGACCCGGGAGAGCGCTTTCGCAGCCGGCCCTCCAACGCCTTTAAGGGGCTGATATCCTGGCTGTGCCTTTTGTTTATTCTGTGCGCTGTCAGCCTTCTTCTGGTGTTTGCCGTGATGGTGCTGGTGAGCCCCGGGGTCACGGAGTACGCCACGGACAGCGTCCATGAGTTTGCCGGCAGCGTACCGCCGTATCTTGAGCAGTTCCCCGGCGGGGACATTGTCAGGGAAGAGGCCACGGACCTTGCCTATGAGTACGGCGTAAAGATCGCCAGCGCCATAGCCGTGCTCCTGACGGCGCTGATACTGGTCTTCGCCTTCAGGCAGGACAGACGGGCCTTCGAAGCGGTTGTGGCCAGGTGGCTTGGCTGGATATGGATGGAGATAAAGCTCCTGGTGATAGTCTGCTTCGGGGTGTTCCTGGCAGTGGTGATAAGTATGAGGACCCCGCCGCTTATCTTCACCGCCGGGGTGCTGGGGGTGCTGCTTTTATACCTTCTCTGTCTGGACGTGGGGCGGAACCGGCGGTTTTTCGGCCATAATATCATACATTCCGTGCTCCTTCGGGTCAACGATTTCCACAGTATGACCACCTTCCAGCAGCGGGCCCTAAGACGCGCCTACAGCGTTTCCGTTATGTGCGCGGCCCTTGCGTTGTTCGGGCTTTTCGGCTATGGGCTGCTTGTAAATGTCCTGCCCTCGCCCCATAGGGATAAGCTGGCCCTGACGGTGCCGTTTATAGCTGTAGTGGGGGTCATAGGCACCGTTTGGTGGTATATACTTTCGTTAAAGCGGGACCTGCGGGATTGGAATCTTCTGATGGACCAGATAACCGAGATGTACGGCGGCAACCTGGACGCGGTGAACCATGTGCCGCCTACCTCAAACCTCTACGACTGCGCCATGCAGCTGAACATGATACGCACCGGCGTGCAGAAGGCCGTGGAGGAGGGCACCAAGGCCGACCGTACAAAGATAGAACTTATCACCAACGTGTCCCACGATATCAAGACCCCGCTGACCTCGGTGATAAGCTATGTGGAGCTCTTGAAAAAGGAGGAACTGACCCCGGCGGCCCGGGATTATGTGGAGGTCCTCTCGCAAAAGACCCAGAGACTCAGCGTCATCGTCCAGGACGTTTTCGAGGTGTCAAAGGCTGCCACGGGCAATATCAGCCTGAACCTTGAGGACCTGGACGTGGGGCGGCTTTTAAAGCAGACCTTTGTGGAGATGGAGGAGGTCATAGAGCGCTCGAAGCTGCAGTTCAGGGTGGACATACCCGACACACCCATGCTGGTCCACGCCGATGGCCAGAGGATGTACAGGGTGTTCCAGAATCTGATACGCAACTGTACCCAGTATTCCCTGGAGGGCTCCCGGGTGTACGTAAGTCTTGTGGCCCAGTCGGGGGTGGCCAGCGTGAGCATACGCAATATTTCAAAGACGGAGATAACCATGAACGGCGAGGACCTGACCGCCCGCTTCGTCCGGGGCGACCAGAACCGCACAACAGAGGGCAGCGGCCTGGGACTCTCCATAGCCAAGAGCTTCACCGAGGCCTGCGGGGGCCGGTTCTTCGTGCGCACGGACGGGGACCTGTTCGTGGCGACGGTGCAGTTCCCGCTGGTGGGCGGGGAGCAGGTGCAGATATAATTAAAAGAGAAGGGAGGGCGTTTGCCCTCCCTTCTCTTTAAGACCTTGGGCTGCTCGCCCAAGCCTCGCCAGCTTAAGGCCAGCTGGACCGGCCAAATTTACACCACCCCGGCGCTCATCAGGGCCTCCAGCACCAGCACCTCCCGCTCCAGCCAGGGGTTCGCCTCCATGTCCAGCGCCCGGTTGGCGGCAGCGGCCTCCTTCGGGCTTATCCACACCGGCGCGAAGTGCTGCTCCGCTTCGTAATCGTCCAGCCGGAGCGGGGCTTCCTCCTCACATACCCGGCAGAGGAAATAGTGGGAGTCCATCTCAAGAATGTCCGCGGTCATCCCCCTCCGGCGCTCATGGGCCACGGCCACACGCTCCGGCTCACCCAAAAGCTCCCGTCCGGTCTCCTCCAAAAGCTCCCGCCGGAGCGCCGCCTCAAGGCTCTCCCCGGGCTCCACGCCGCCGCCGGGGAACTTATAGTCCCCGCGGTCGGTATGTATCATCAGGAGCTTACCCTCCCGGAGTATCACTCCCCGGGCTGCTGTGCGCTTATACACGCTGCCGCTGAGGTCGGGCTTTTCAAGGGTTATCTCTATCATGACTCTTTACCACAAAGCTTCTTGTGTATGGCCTTTGCCGCCGTCTTGCCCGCGCCCATGGCCAATATGACCGTGGCCGCGCCGGTCACCGCGTCTCCGCCGGCGTACACGTTGGGGCGGCTGGTAAGCCCGGTCTCCTCCTCAACGATTATCCCGCCCCACTTCTGAGTCTCCAGACCCTGGGTGGTGGACTTTATCAGCGGGTTGGGGCTTGTGCCGATAGCCATGATAACACAGTCCACGTCCAGCACAAACTCACTGCCCTGCTTTTCAACGGGCCGTCTGCGGCCGGAGGCGTCCGGCTCGCCCAGCTCCATCTCAAGGCACTCCATGCCCTTAACGCTGCCGGTCTCGTCGCCCAGAATTTTGGCGGGGTTATTCAGCAGCTTGAAAATAATCCCTTCTTCTTTGGCGTGCTCCACCTCCTCGGCCCGGGCGGGCAGCTCCTTCTCAGAGCGCCTGTACACGATGTAGACCTCCTCTGCCCCCAGGCGCTTTGCGCACCGGGCCGCGTCCATGGCAACATTGCCGCCGCCCACCACGGCCACACGCTTCGCGTGCTGTATAGGCGTGTCCGAGCCGGGCAGGTATGCCTTCATCAGGTTCACCCGGGTCAGGAACTCGTTTGCCGAGTATACCCCTTTAAGGTTCTCGCCGGGTATGTTCATGAACCTCGGCAGCCCCGCGCCCGAGCCAATGAACACGGCCTCAAAGCCGTCCTCCAAAAGCTCGTCGATGGACAGCGCCCGGCCTATAACCATGTTTGTCTCTATTTTCACACCCATTTCCTTAAGTCCGTCTATCTCCTTTTGGACGATGGCCTTTGGCAGGCGGAACTCGGGTATGCCGTATACCAGCACGCCGCCGGCCGTATGCAGGGCTTCAAAAACTGTCACCTCGTAGCCAAGCCTTGCCAGGTCCCCCGCGCAGGTGAGGCCGGAGGGGCCCGAGCCTATGACGGCAACTTTATGGCCGTTGGGCCGGGGCTTTTCAGGAGCCTCTTTAACGTGCTCGTTATGCCAGTCGGCGGCGAACCTCTCAAGCCTGCCGATGCCCACCGGTTCGCCCTTTTTCCCTCGGACACAGAGCTTCTCGCACTGGCTCTCCTGGGGGCAGACCCGGCCGCATACCGCCGGGAGGGCGCTGCTTTTGGCTATCACCTGATAGGCTCCCTCAAAGTTCCCTTCGGCCATTTTGGCGATGAAGTCGGGTATCATTATATTCACCGGGCACCCGCTGACGCAGGGCCTGTTTTTGCAATTCAGGCAGCGCTTTGCTTCGTCTATGGCCTGCTCAGAGCTGTAGCCCAGGGCCACCTCTCTGAAGTTTTTGTTGCGCACATTGGGCTCCTGAGAGGGCATTTCGTTCTTCTTTAATGACATATTAGGCATGGCTTTCCACCTCCCGGAACAGATTGCAGGTCTCCTCGTGGGCGTGGCGCTCGAAGTCTTTGTACATGGCTCCCCGGGCCATGGCCTCGTCAAAGTCCACCTCATGGCCGTCAAAGTCGGGACCGTCCACACAGGCGAACTTTGTCACCCGTCTGCCCTCCTGGATAAGGCTCAGGCGGCACCCGCCGCACATACCCGTGCCGTCTATCATGATGGGGTTCATGCTGACGGTGGTGGGAATATCAAACTCCTTGGTGAGCTTGCAGACGAACTTCATCATGATCAGCGGGCCTATAGCTATCACCCGGTCGTACTTTTCGCCGCTTTCGAGGAGCTTTCTAAGAGCGTCCGTCACCAGCCCCTTCTCGCCCCAGGAGCCGTCATCGCTCCTCCTGCATAATCTGGTGCTGGCGGCTGCAAATTCCTCCTCCAGTATCACCAGGTCCTTACTGCGGAAACCCACTATGGAGTGCACCTCGCAGCCCTCGCTGTGCAGCTTCTTGGCTATTGGGTACGCGATGGCGCAGCCCACTCCGCCGCCCACTACCGCCACCTTCTTTAAGCCCTCGGTATGGGTAGGCACACCCAGGGGACCCACAAAATCCTGTAGAAACCCGCCCTCCTGTTTGTGGTTCAGCTTCTCTGTGGTGGCTCCGACTATTTGGAAGATTATGGTCACCGTGCCGCTTTCTCTGTTATAATCCGCCACGGTCAGCGGGATTCGCTCCCCCTTTTCGTCCACACGCAGTATAATGAACTGGCCGGGCTGGGCCTTCTTTGCCACGGCGGGGGCGGCTATCTCCATGAGCGTGACGGTGGGGTTCAGCTCACGTTTCTTTACTATCTTATACAAAGCTATCACTACCCTTCTGATGTGTCGGGTATTATTATAGCATTTTTCCGGGAAAATGCAAGATAAACCTTGGCTTCTGGCAAAATATACTTTCTATCCCGCCTTTTCCAGGTCTTTTCTAAGCCGCCCGATTATCCGCTTCTCAAGCCGGGAGATGTACGACTGGGATATGCCCAGTTGGTCGGCCACCTCCTTCTGGGTGTGCTCCTTCCCGGCCCCCAGGCCAAATCTCAGCTGCATGATGGTCTTCTCCCGGGGGGAGAGCCTGCTTACCGCCGAGAGCAGCATATCCCGCTCGGCCTCCTGCTCGATGTCCTCGGTGACGGCGTCGGGCTCGCTGCCCAGAAGGTCCGACAAAAGCAGCTCGTTGCCGTCCCAGTCCACGTTTAGGGGGTCGTCGATGGACACCTCGTTTCTTAGCTGGGAGCTTTTTCTAAGGTGCATGAGTATCTCGTTCTCAATGCACCGGGAGGCATATGTGGCAAGCTTTATGTTCTTCTCGGGTCTGAAGGTGTTCACGGCCTTTATCAGCCCGATAGTACCTATGGAGATAAGGTCCTCTACGCTGGCTCCCGGACTCTCGAACTTCTTTGCTATGTATACCACCAGCCGCAGGTTATGGGTGATAAGGGGCTCCCTTGCGCCGGGTGTGTCATTTTTTATGTCCTCCATCACTTTCGCCTCCTGCTCCTTTGTAAGGGGCGGGGGCAGGGTGTCCGGGCCGTTTATATAGTGACAGGGCTCAGGGCCCAGCAGTTTTCCTAATGTTTTTGTAAGCCATAATAAGATTTTTTCCAGCATGGGTAAGAACCTCCTGATTGTAGTTTTGCGTGGGATTATAGGAACATGTCAGGGTTGTACAGCGCGGTGTACTGACCCGAAGACAGGGGCGTGTCGGCTAGGCCTATGTAGCACCGCAGCTCTCTGTCCCCCGGCCCGGTGACCCTGTCGGGCATAAAGGCGTACAAAAGCCCGCTGCCTCCAAGGCTGCCATAGGGCACAAGGCGCAGGGGCTCGCCTTCGCCCGGGGCCAGATTAGCGAGGGTCCCGCGCTCGCAGACAATGACCGGCAGGCCGGAGAAGGGCTCACGCAGGCCGCAGCCGGTGTCCGCCTTGGCAAAGACCGTGCGAGTCCTCCCACGATAGGCTATTCTTATCTTAGCCAGCGGGGCGGAGCTCTCATGGGGCAGCAGCCTGCCAAGGAGCCGGAACAGGCCATAGGCCCCGCAGGTGGAAAAAAACAGCACCGGCAGCGACAGATTCAGGTACACTGCCCCGCCCACCAGGGCCATATGCCCGGCCGGGACAAACTGCAACACGAACAGCACCGCTCCCGCCAGCAGGAAGGACGCGCCCCAAAGGCAGAGCCAGCATTTGAGCAGGAGCCTTCTCCCCCTGGGGGCGAAGGCCGCAAAGGCCGTCAAAAGAGAGGAGATCCCCGCCATAAACGGCCCCGCCCACCCCGGCAGGGGCAGAAGCCCCAGAAGGGACAGGACCCCGCCGGCAAGGGCGCCCAGCACCAGCCTGTACCCCGGGGCGTTCATGCGCAGAAAGCTTTTCACCAGGCAGAGCAGTATGTAGTCCACATATAGATTGACTATCACCAGCACGTCGACATAGACGGTCATCGGCACACCTCCCAGGCTTGCCCAAATATTATAGCTCATTATATGCGGTGATTCTGTCAGATTATAGCCAATAAAAAAGCGCCGGGATAAGCTCCCGGCGCTTTCTAAATCCTAATCAGGTACTGACCGTGCGTATGTATTCTATCCACCGCTCCAGCGCTTCATAGTCCAGGCTGCCCAGCGCCGCGCTGTAAAGCTCAAGGGCCCGGGGATGCTCCCGCTCCATCCGGAGCAGGGCCTTTTTGGGTCCCCAGTAGCGTTCCCCCAGGGCATCAAAGTAAATCTCAAGGCTGTCTATAAGCAGCCAATGCCAGCGGAACCTCCCCTCCGGGTCCCCGCGCCCGGCCCGGGCCAGCATCTTTTCGCACCAACCAAGCCCGGCGGCGATATCCTCGGGGGACTTTCCCGGCAGGTTATCAACGTACTCTTTTACCCCGGCCATGAGCCGCTTGCCGAAGCCGTCCCTGTCCAGCGCCACCCGGCCGTGGTATATCTGCACTATCTCCTCCCAGTCGGTGCCACCCTCAAAGTGGGCGGCGGGGTACACGAACAGGTCCAGCCGCACGCCGTCTATTATGGACGTGTCATGGTACGGCTTGCCCGAAGCGGTGACCGCCAGCGCGTCGAAATCGCTGTCCGGGTCGTTGCTGCCGTCGGCATAGGAGCCGTAGAGTATTACGCATATTGGAGCATATTTGTCAGTAATATACTCGAGAATATTATTATTCACGGTGTTCATTCAGTGGCCGTACCTCCGTCCACGGACTTTGACGGCTCCCCGTCCTCAAGCCTGATGATGGTGTCAGTGCCGGTGACCGTGGGCAGCTTGCCGTCCCACTGCTGGACCTTGTAGTAGTCGATAAGCGGCTGAGTCAGGGACTCTGCTATCTTCTCGTTGGCCGCGGCCTCCTTCTCGCCGGCGTAGGCGGCGGCTTCGGCCTCTATCTTTGCCACCTCGGCGGCGGCCTGGGCATCTATCACCCGGCGGGCGGCCTCCGACTCCTTCTCCATGGTCAGCTGCTCCTGCTCTATCTTTGCCCGGAGCTTTTCCTGCTCCGCCACCTGCTTGGCTTCAATGGCGGCAACATACACGTCGCTGAAATCGAAGTCGATGATGTTGATGTCGGAGACATAGATGCCACTGTCGGAGAGTTTCTGGTTCAGCTCCTCCAGCAGGGCCGCAGAGATCACATTGCGGTTGGTGATGCTCTGCTCGGCGGTGTAGCTGGCCATAATGGACTTCATGACCTCGTTGACCGCCGGGGTCATGAGCACGTCCTCATAGTTGGTGCCCACGTTCTTGACTATCGAGTAGGACTTTGTTGTGTCCACCCGGTAGTTGACCGCGAGGTTGACGCTGACGGTCTGAAGGTCGGAGCTGAAGGCCTCGGTGGACACCTCCAGCTTTACAATGCGGTTGTCCATCTTCGTCACCTTCTGCCAGGGGGCCTTGAAGTGGAAGCCCTCCTGCAGCACGTTCTCGCTGACCTGCCCGAAGGTGGACACCACGCCGGTATGGCCGGCCCCCACCACCGTGAAACTTGATAACGCCGTCCCAAGGACAATAAGCGCGGCCGCGCCGCAGAGTATTATCCTGCCAAGCCTTGGGCGGTATTCGGTCCGCGTGTACTCCTCGCCGGAATGAGTGTATGTCTTTTCCCGCTTTTCCATAAAGAAATTCATTATCAGCGCTCCTCCTGTTCTGTGCCTGTCGGTTTATCTCTTTACGCTTATGTACCAAATAGATGTTCAAAAATCTTAAAGCGTATCGTCAAAAGCATAGCTACCCGCGCCCACCTTCTCGATTCTTCCGCAGGGCAGCATGATATCGGCTGTGCAGTCAAAGGGCACCTCGATATTATAGCGGAGCTTGTCCCCGTCGTACCTCCAGCCCACCTTATAGAGCCCGGAGGCGGTGTCCATCTCCATTTTGACGCTCCGAATACGCGGGTCGGGCATGGGGCATATGGTAACCCGCTTATAGCCCGGTTTCTCCTCGCTGGGGCAGAGACCCGCCATATTCCTGTACATCCAGTCGACTATGGAGCCGTAGGCGTAGTGGTTCAGGCTGTTCATGCCGGTGCCGCTGATAGAGCCGTCAGGCAGAAGGGAGTTCCAGCGCTCCCAAACCGTGGTGGCCCCCAGCTTCACCTCGTACAGCCAGCTGGGGAAGTCGTCGTTGAGGAACAAGGTATAGGCGATGTCGTTGGCCCCGTTGTCCGACAGCGCCCGGCACAGGAAGGGCGTGCCGCAGAAGCCGGTGTCCAAATGCCAGTCCTTGGCCCTGAGCCTTGACTTTAGCTGCTCCAGCACCACGTCCTTTTTGCCCTTGGGGTATATCCCGAAGAACAGGCTCAGGACGCAGGCGGTCTGGGTGCCCTCTATTTTAAAGCTGCCGTCCGGGTTGAAATACTCGCTTATGACTGCGCCCCTTATCTTCTGAGAGAGGGCCGCGTAGTCCTCCGCGTCCTCCGCATAGCCCAGGGCCCTTGCGGCCTTCATGGTAAGCTCCGTGGAGTAGAAATAGAAGCAGCTGGCAGTATACTGCAAATCCGTGGCCCCGAAGGGGTTCTCCGCGTCCTTGGGGTCAGGCTTGTCGAGAGCCAGCCAGTCTCCAAGCTGCCGTCCCCGGAGCCACAGGCCCCTGCCGCCGTCCTCCGTGTCGTCCCTTCTCATGCGCTCCACCCAGGTTTTCATTACCGGGTACTCGGCCCGCAGCAGGTTCAGGTCGCCATAGTTCTCGTACACCGCCCAGGGCATCATGGTGGCCACGTCGCTCCAGATGGCCGCGCCCTTTCTGTTGCCGTGCTCAAAGCTGAAGTTCTCTGTTATCACCTTTACCGCAAAATCGGCGCGCTCTGCCTCGGGCAGGGCGTCCACGGCGGCCCTCAGCTCCGGGTACTTGTCTATGGCGGCATCAAATGCGGCCATATCCCCCTCGGGGAGGGACATGAAGTCGGCGGGGTCCACGTCTATGCCGGTGGTCCCGGGCTTGGCCTTTTTGGGCGCGGGAACGTAGAAGGGCACGGCCCCGCCGTGGTATTCCTCCTCCATACCCACATTCTCGATGAAGTGGTGGAAGAAGGCGGGCATATAGATATTCTTGCAGGCGGCGGCGCTGATTATGGCCGCGTCCCCGGTCCAGCCCAGGCGCTCGTCCCGCTGGGGGCAGTCGGTGGGCAGGTCCAGGAAGTTGTCGAACTGGCCCCACATGGCGTTGTGGAACAGCTGGTTTACCCGCACGTTGTCCGTCTCAATGCTGCCGATGGGGTCGATGTCAGAGCGAATATGGCAGGCGGTAAAGTCCCCGGGGCAGACCATCTCCACGCCCTCCACCTTTACATAGCGGAAGCCGTAGAAGGTGAAGTGTGGCCGCACCCGCCGCTTTTTGCCGTCGGAGGTATAGATATACTCGGCCTTTGCCGTGCGCAGGTTGTCCCGGTAGAAGCAGCCGTTCTGCATGACCTCGCCGTAGCTGAGCTTTATAACGCTGCCCCCCGGCGCATCCGCGTTGAACTCCACCCAGCCGGTCATGTTCTGGCCGAAGTCCAAAACTGTCTCGCCTTTAGGGGTATGTATCACCTCGATGGGCGCGAACTCCTGCTTCTTCACTATCTTCGGGCCACGCCGGGCCACAAGGGGGACTTTTTCTTCATATACCACCGTGCCGAAGCTCTCAGCTTTGCACCCGGGCTCGCTCCAGCCGGGGACGGAGAGGTTCGCGTCGAAGTGCTCGCCGTCGTAGATATTGCTGAAGGTCACCGGGGAGGGGTATGCCCGCCAGCTGTCGTCCGTGCCGAAGACCGCCTTGCTGCCGTCCTCATAGGTAACGTGCAGCTCGCATATGGCGTGCAGGGTGTCGCCGTACAGGTCGTGGTAGCGGTCGAAGATCATGTCCCCCTTGTACCAGCCCGGGCCCAGGGCAAGGCCCACGGTGTTCCCCCCCTGCCGCAGGAGTTCCGTCACGTCGAAGGTTTGGTATTCCAGGTTAAAGTCATAGCAGTGATAGCCGGGCAGCAGGTACTCGTCCCCGGCCTTTTTGCCGTTTATCCACAGCTCGTAAATACCCACGCCGCAGGCATAGGCCCGGGCGCTGGCCACGTTGCCGGACAGGCTGATATCCTTGGCGAGAAGCGGCTGGCGCTCCTTGTCGGCGAACTCCCCGGAGGAGGCTGCCGCTATCCATTTGGCCTGCCAGGGTTCGTCCTGCTTGGCGGTCTCAAAATAGGAGCTGGCGCTGGCGCAGTCCCCGCCGTCGCCCCAGACAGTCACCGTCCAGCCGTACCTCTTGCGGGGCAGCAGCTCTATAGGGGCCTCATACCCCAGGGAGGAGATGTCCTCCCCTCTGCCGCTGTCGAAGACCGTTTTGCCCTCCAGGCTCACGGTGATCTGTGCGGCGGCCTGCTTCTTGTCCGGGGTGTCGTAAGCCGTCCAGGTGAATACCGGTCGGGACATATTAAGGCCCAGGGGCTCCTTCACGTGATTCGTGCGCAGATGGGACAGTTTCATTTTGATTACCTTCTTTCATGCAGCTGGGTGTTTGGTTATTATACCGCGTGCGCCTTGACGGCGCCCTTTGGCTTCTGTTATAATCTTACAAAAAGCATGGGGAGTGTAAAAGTATGCGGTATGAATGGATAGACGAATATTTAATGGGAAAGCCCGGTGTCACAAAGGACCTGCAGGAGAGCTGGAACTGGCGGCGCTATCATATAGGCGGCAAGATGTTCACGGCCATATGTCTGGATGGTGAGAATAAGCCCTACTACATCAACCTGAAGCTTGAGCCCGCAGAGGGGGAGAGCTATAGGGCCTAGTACGAGGGGGACGTTATCCCGGGGTACTATTCCAATAAGCAGCACTGGAACTCCATAAACCCCGACGGCGCGGTGCCCGACGAGGTGCTGAAAACCATGCTGGACCGCTCCTATGAGCTGGTGCTTAAAGGCCTGCCGAAGTATAGGCAGAGGGAGATACTGGGGGCGTAGCGTTCCCTTTCATTTTACCATGGTTCTGCGGAAAAAGATAGGGGGTATCTGCAAGATTAATTCCCCGGCGGGCCCGCAAAATTCCCCGCCCCGGCCCCTTGACAATCCCCCGTTTTGTGCTATAATATATAGGTTGTTTGAGACAGGGTTTCAAACTTCCTTGCCCCGGGCAAATCTATGAGGGCCCGGGGCCATAAGGCCAAAAGGAGGTGCAATACAAATGGCAGAAGGCAAAAATCTCTACGAGACCGTCATCGTCACGTCCGCGAAGCTGGGCGAGGAGGGCAGCGCCGCCCTGGTGGAGCGCTTTAAGAACCTGATCGCCGAGCACGGCACTGTACAGAATGTTGACGACTGGGGCAAGCGCCGCTTCGCCTATCCCATCGAGAAGCAGACCGAGGGCTACTACACGCTTATAAGCTTTGAGAGCGGCCCCGAGTTCACCGCCGAGCTTGACCGCCGCTATCAGATCACCGACGGCATCATGCGTACCCTTATCGTCAAGCGCGACCCCCGCCACCTGGCGAAGCCCCAGCAGAGGGCCCAGAAGTCCGAGGAGGCCGGTATCGACGTTGAGGCTATCGCCGCCGAGGCGGTAGAGGAGACCGCTGAGTAAGCTTTAAAGGGTAATTCACTTTGGAAGGAGTCGTCGCAGTATGCTGAATATAGCCGTGATAATGGGCAGGCTGGTGGCGGCGCCGGAGCTGAGGACCACCCCCTCCGGGGTGTCCGTCACAAGCTTCCGCGTGGCCGTGGACCGCTCCTACAGCTCCCGGGACGGGGGCGAGCGCCAGACGGATTTTATCGACGTGGTGGCCTGGAGAGGCACCGCCGAGTTTGTCTGCAAGTATTTCCAGAAGGGCCAGATGATCGCCGTCAACGGCAGGATACAGACCCGGAACTATGAGGACAAGCAGGGCAATAAGCGCACGGCCGTTGAGATCGTGGCCGATAACGTAAATTTCTGCGGCTCCAAGCGGGAATCCGGCGGCGACGATTCTTACGGCGGCAGCTATGCGGGGAGCTTTGCCCCGCCCGCCGATCCAGCCCCCAAGGAGCCGGCCCCGGCCTTCTCCAGCGGGGACAGCGACAAGTTTGAAGATCTGTTCGTAGACGAGGACCTGCCCTTCTAAGTATCTAGCGGGGCGCTCCATATTTGTAGAGAAGGAGGTTAATCCTATGCCAGAGAGACCCGAAAGGGAGATTCGCCGCGGGCGCAAGGGGCGCAAGAAGGTCTGCACCTTCTGCGTGGACCGGGCGGAGTTCATCGATTATAAAGACGTGGCCAAGCTGCGCCGCTTCATTTCCGAGCGCGGCAAGATCCTCCCCCGCCGCGTGACAGGCACCTGTGCCCGCCACCAGAGGGAGCTGACCGTGGCCATCAAGCGCGCAAGGCATTTGGCGCTGCTGCCCTATACCAGCGACTGATTTATTTTGTTGAGAACGCCCTGGCGGAGGCCGGGGTGTTCTTTGTTTTATCCCAAATAATTCCTTGCCATTCCCCGGGTTTTATTGTATAATACCTACAAGAGCCAAGAAAACAAAAGGAGGAAATTATGCGCAAGGTTATAAATATCAACAACGGCTGGCGTTTCCTGCAAAAGGAAGTGCCAATGCCCCAGCTTCTGCCGGCAGACTGGCCTACAGTGGACCTTCCCCACACCTGGAACGCCGTGGACGGCCACGACGGCAACGGCGGCTACAACCGGGGCAGCTACTGGTACGCAAGAGAGTTTGAGACCCCCCGCCAGCCCCTTCCCGGGGGCCGGGTCTATATACAGGTGCACGCCGCCGGGCAGGAGGCAGAGGTCTGGGTGAACGGCCAAAAGGCCTGCGAGCATAAGGGGGGCTACTCCCTTTTCCGGGCCGACGTGACGGAGCTCTGCAAGGAGGAGGGCCCGAATCTTCTCTGCATACTCTGTTCCAATAAGGAGCGCACGGGTATCTACCCCCAGGCCGCGGACTTCACCTTCTACGGCGGGCTCTATAGGGGGGTGGACATAGTATCGGTCCCTGCCACCCGTTTCGACATGGACTTCGCCGGCGGCGAGGGCTTCGACGTGTCCGCTGCTCCAATGGCCGACGGCTCCGGGGAGTTCGAGCTGCGCAGCTTTATCACAAACCCCGGCCCCGACTATACCGTGAGCTACAGCATATACGATAAGGACGGCAAGGAGGTTGCCGGAGCCGTCCGTCCCTCTGAGAGCCCGGACGTGAAGCTCCCGGTGCCCTGCGCTCACCTCTGGAGTCCCGATGCCCCCTACCTCTACACCGTCACCGCCCGGATAGTCCGGCGTAACGAGGTGGTGGACGAGGTTACAGTAAAATCCGGTGTGCGCAGCTTCTCCGTGGACCCGGATAAGGGCTTTATCCTCAACGGCAGGCCCCTGCCCCTTCGTGGAGTGTGCCGCCACCAGGACCGGCTCTATAAGGGCAACGCCCTGACTAAAGAGGAGCACTGGGAGGACGCGAGGATAATCAAGGAGCTGGGCGCCAACACAATACGCCTTGCCCACTACCAGCACTCCCAGGACTTCTATGACGCCTGCGATGAGCTGGGGTTCGTGGTATGGGCAGAGATACCCTTTATCAGCGTTTTCGACCCCACCCCCGAGGCCCATGAGAACTGCAAGTCCCAGCTTACGGAGCTGATAGTACAAAACTTCAACCACCCCTCCATCTGCTTCTGGGGCCTCTCTAACGAGATACTCATCGGCGGCATTTCAGAGCAGCTGGTGGAGAACCATAAGGAGCTCAACCACCTGGCCCACAAGCTGGACGGCACAAGGCTTACCACCATTGCCCACGTGAGCATGACCCCCGGCGAAGCCCCTCTCCACGACATAGCCGATGTGGAGAGCTATAACCTCTACTTTGGCTGGTACGGCGGCAAAACAGAGGACAACGGCCCCTGGCTGGACGAGTACCACAAGAAGTATCCCCACCGCTCTTTGGGTCTCTCGGAATACGGCTGCGAGGGGATAATCACCTACCACGGGCCGGAGCCCGCCTGCAAGGACTATAGCGAGGACTACCAGGCCCGGTACCACGAGCATATGGCCCAGGTCCTCTCGGAAAGGCCCTGGATGTGGTCCTCCCACGTGTGGAATATGTTCGACTTCGGCTGCTCCTTCAGGAACGAGGGCGGCGTTAAGGGCCGCAACAATAAGGGCCTTGTCAGTATGGACCGCAAGATACGCAAGGACAGCTTCTATATCTACCAGGCCTACTGGACGGATAAGCCCATGGTGCATATCTGCGGGCGGCGCTATGCCCAGCGGGCCGGGGAGACTACGGAGATACGCGTCTACTCAAATCAGCCCACCGTGTCACTGTATCTTAACGGCAGCCTGTACGCCGAGCAGAGCGCCTGTAAGGTGTTTGTATTTGAAGTGGCCCTGAAGGAGGGCATGAACACTGTTACGGCCTCCGCCGGCAGCGCCCGGGATTCTATAGTCCTGGAAAAGGTTGACCGGGAGCCGGGGGTCTACACCGTGCCCGCCCCCGACGAGGACCCCCGCAAGGGTGCCCCCAACTGGTTCAAGATGCCTGACCTGACGGCAATGGTCGGCAAGCCCGAGGGAGGTTACGAAGAATGAAAAGCAGTTTCCGCTGGTATGGAGAGAGCGACCCGGTGACCTTAGAGAATATCCGCCAGATACCCGGTATGCGCTCCATAGTATCAGCCGTGTACGACGTGCCCCCCGGGGAGGTCTGGCCCCTGGAGAGACTGGAGCACATGGCGAAGCTCTGCAAGGACAACGGTCTGGTGTTCGACGTAGTGGAGTCCATACCTGTCACCGAGGACATCAAGCTTGGGGGCGTCAGCCGGGACAGGCATATTGAAAACTACTGCGAGAATATCCGCCGCTGCGCAGAGGTTGGCGTAAGGTGCGTGACCTATAACTTCATGCCGGTCTTCGACTGGACCCGCACCCAGCTGGACAGACCGGCCCCGGACGGCTCAAAGAGCCTTGTGATGTACTGGGACCAGTTAAGGGATTTGGACCCCTTAAAGGAGGATATCCATCTCCCCGGCTGGGACTCCAGCTATACTCAGGACGAGGTGAGGGAGCTTATAAAGGCCTATGGGGAACTGGGAGAGGAGGGCCTCTGGGAGAATATCGCCTACTTCCTAAAGAAGGTGATACCTGTGGCCGAGGAGTGCGGCGTTATCATGGCCCTGCACCCCGACGACCCGCCCTATCCCATCTTCGGCCTGCCGAGGGTGATAACCTGCGAGGAGAACCTGGACCGCTACCTCTCCATTGTGGACAGTTCCTCAAACAGCCTGTGCCTTTGCACCGGCTCCCTGGGCTGCTCGAGGGGGAACGATATCCCGGCCCTGACCCGCAAATATTCCGCTATGGGCCGCATAGGCTTTATGCACCTTCGGAACGTGAAGATATTAGAGGACGGCAGCTTTGAGGAGTGTGGGCACCGCTCAGAGGCCGGGTCACTTGACATGAACGCCATAGTCAGGGCCCTGGTAGAGACAGGCTTTGACGGAGGGTTCAGACCCGACCACGGCAGGGACATCTGGGGCGAGGGCGGGAAGCCCGGCTACGGCCTATATGACCGGGCCCTGGGCACGGCGTATATAAACGGCCTTATTGAGGCTAATGGCGGAAGACTGGAGACGATATAATATGCAAAAATTCATGGGAAGGGATTTTCTTTTAAGCACCGAAACCGCACGGGAGCTCTTCCACGGTACGGCAAAAAATATGCCCATCCTTGACTACCACTGCCATCTCTCTCCAAGGGAGATAGCCGAGGACAAAAAATTCCAGTCCATAACCGAGGTCTGGCTGGGTGGCGACCACTATAAATGGAGGCTCCTGCGCGCCGCGGGCTGCACGGAGGACTTAGTCACCGGGAACGCCCCGGACCGGGAGAAGTTTCGGGCCTTTGCCAGTGTTATGCCCCAGCTTATGGGCAGCCCCGTGTACCACTGGAGCCACCTCGAGCTCCAGCGGGCCTTCGGCATATACGAGCCCCTTACCCCCGACACCGCCGACAGCATCTATACCCGGGCGAACAAGGCACTGCAAAAGACCTCCGCCCGGGGGCTCATGCGTCAGTTCAACGTCCGGGCCGTCTGCACCACCGACGATCCCGCCGACGAGCTCTGCTGGCATGAACAGATAGCAAAGGACCCGGACATGGAGATAAAGGTGCTGCCCGCTTTCCGGCCGGACAACGCCGTGAACCTTGAGAAGCCGGGCTTTGGCGAGTACATCAGGAAGCTCAGCGCCCGGGTGGGCCGGGTCTTGCAGACCGCCCAGGATGTGGCCGCGGCCCTTACTGAGCGCATAGAGGACTTCGCGAAAGCCGGGGCCCTCTGCGCCGACCACGGTCTTGACTCCATGATGTACGCCCCTCCCGAGCCCGCCGCCGCGAACGCCGCCTTCGGCGCTGCTATGGCCGGGGCGCCCATCGACCCCGCTCAGGCCGACGCGTACCGCACGCTGCTGCTCTTGGAGTGCGCGAAGAAGTATGTGGAAATAGGCTGGGTGATGCAGATACACTTCGGGGCGCTGCGGGACGTGAACAGGCCAATGCTGAGAAGGCTGGGCCGGGATGTGGGCGGCGACGCCATAAACAACCGCTCCGGCTCTGAAAAGTTAGGGATGCTGCTGAATGCCATCGAGGAAAACTCGGGCCTGCCGAAGCTGATACTCTACTCCCTGAATCCCAATGACAACGCCGCCATAGCGTCCATCATGGGCACTTTCCAGGGGGGCGGGGTGCCAGGCAAGCTCCAGCTGGGCAGCGCCTGGTGGTTCAACGACAGCCGCCCGGGCATGCGCGCCCAGCTGACGGAACTGGCATGTAACGGTGTGCTGGGCCAGTTCGTGGGTATGCTCACCGACTCCCGGTCCTTTTTGAGCTATCCCCGGCACGAATATTTCCGGCGTGTCCTCTGCGAACTCATAGGCGAATGGGTAGAGAGCGGCCAGTACCCGGACGACAGGCCGCGCCTTGAGAAAATAGTGGCGGACCTCTCATATAACAATACCAAAAACTACTTTGGCTTTTAAGGAGTGATATATATGGAACTGCCCTACAAGGTGGATTTCACCGGCAAGGTAGTGGTGGTCACCGGCGCAGGGGGCGTGCTTTGCGGGGATATGGCCCGGGCCTTTGCCCAGGCCGGGGCGAAGGTCGCGGCCCTGGACATCAACCTCCCGGCGGTGGAGGAGCTGGCCGCTGAGTGCCGGGAGCTGAACGAGACCTGCCTTGCATACAAGGCGGACGTGCTCAGTAAGGAGAGCCTTGAGGACGTGCATCAGCGCATACTCAAGGACCTTGGCCCCTGCGACCTCCTGATAAACGGCGCGGGGGGCAATAACCCCCGGGCCACCACCGACAACGAGTATCAGCACGAGGCAAAGGAGGGCCAGAAGACCTTCTTCGACCTGGAGCCCGAGGGCGTGGACTTCGTGTTTAAGCTCAACTTCCAGGGGACACTGCTGCCCACCCAGGTGTTCGCCGGGGATATGGCGGAGAGGAAACGCGGCTGTATTCTGAACATCTCCTCCATGAACGCCTACGTGCCCCTGACAAAGATACCGGCATACTCCGGGGCGAAAGCTGCCGTCAGCAATTTTACCCAGTGGCTGGCTGTGCACTTCGCCGGGACAGGCATACGCTGCAACGCCATTGCCCCGGGCTTTCTTGTGTCCGACCAGAACCGGGCCCTGCTCTTTAACGAGGACGGTTCTCCCACTACCCGCTCCGGCAAGATACTGACGGGCACGCCCATGGGCCGCTTTGTGGACAGCAGCGAGCTTCTCGGGGGGGTATTCTTCCTCTGCGACGACAGGGCCGCCAGCGCCATCACCGGGGTGGTGCTGCCCATCGATGGCGGATTCGCCGCATATTCGGGGGTATAACGAAAGTAAAAGGGGCTGCAAAAGCAGTCCCTTTTGACTTTCATTCCAGACCAGTTGCGGCGGCTATGGCCTTCGCCGCGAACTCAGCCGTCCCCGGCCCGCCCGTGTTGTCGATGCTCTCTGTAAAGTCCCCGCCGCCGGAGTACATCTTCCCCAGGCCCATAAGGGTCTTATCCGAGCAGGCGTAGAAATTCTCGGTAATGAAGCCTTGAAGCTCCCGGGCGAGGGCCATTGCCTCCGGGGACTCCGGGTTTGTCCCCCGCAGCTCCCCGAACCGTGCGAATATCCCCATTATCTGGGCTTCCATGGCCTTGTCCCGTTCCGGGGTCCAGTCCTTGGACTTCTCCAGAAACTCCTTATACTCCGGGGTGTTCTCATATATAGCCTTGGCTTCTTTTGCGTACTGGTCGATCTTGCTTGTGTCAAACGCTGTAAAATCCATTTTTCTGTTCACTCCTATCAGCTTTATGCCCTTTGCCAGGAGTATCAGGTTCTCAATATGCTCCTTTTTCAGCTCCAGCAGGGTTATCTGCTGCTCCAACGCTCGGTTCTTGTCAAAGCCCGGGCTCTCAAGTATGGCCTTTATCTCCCGAAGGGGAAACTCCAGTTCCCGAAAGAGCAGTATCTGCTGCAAGCGTTCCAGGGCCGCATCGTCATACAGCCTGTAGCCTGCTTCAGAGACCGCCGTGGGCTTTAAGAGCCCCAGAGCGTCATAATGCCGGAGCGCGCGCGCCGTCACCCCGGATATCTCAGAGAGCTCATGTATGGTCATCATAACCTGTCCTCCTTTGAAAGGTATGACAGAAGTATAAACTATGACGCAGGGTGAAGGTCAAGAGGAAATTTCAAAGTTTTTCAGGCTTTTTTATCCGGGTGTAAAAGTGGGTCTCGTCCTCATGGTGCACATAAGCGCCGTTCTTCACCTGCACCCGCAGGGAGGCCGGGTTCCCCCTCCTGACGGACATGTAAATTTCCTCCTCCGGGATAATTTCCCAGGCTTTCTCTATAGTGAGCCTCAGCCCCTCGGTGGCATAGCCCCGCCCGCGGTACTCCGGGGCTATCTCATAGCCGATATGCCCCGCGCCGTTAGCAAGGGCTTCTGTCAGATAATGGCGCAGTTTGAACAGACCCACAAGGTTATCGCCCTCCCAAAGAAAAAAAGCAGTGTCCGGCACGCGGCCCTCCTTAATCCCGATACCTTTGGAGTGGTTTATATATCCGGGCAGTATTTCCCTCTCAAACTCCTCCCTTGTGCACCCGGAGCCCGGGTTCATAAACCCGCACTCGTCCTTGGGCATACCGGTGATGAACAGGTACTCCTTCTCAATGTCCTCAAGGTTCGCTTCCTTCAGGTATAGCATTACAATCACTCCCTGTTTCAAATTATGTGGTCAATTATATCACAGATATCCATACGTTGCAACATAAAACACACAGAAAGCAGGTTATATTATGACAAACTATCAGCTTTGGACAGGTACCTACACCCAGGGGGAGCCCCGGGACGGCATATACCGCCTGGGCTTCGACGGCAAAAATCTCAGTGTGCTGGAGAGCTGGGGCGGGCTTACCGACCCCTCATACCTACAGCCGGTGGGCGATAAGGTCTACGCCGTGGAGGAGCTTTCGGAGGGCGGCTCAATAATCGAGCTTTCGCCGGGCAAAAAGGAGTACCGCCGCTGGACGCTCCCTGGCAGCGGGTACTGCCATGTGACGGCCCTGGGAAACCTCCTCTATGCTTCGGGCTACTCCGGCGGGTGCCTTGCGGGGTTTGACCTGGGCACAGAAAGGCTTTGTGAGTTTATAGAGCACGAGGGCCGGGGAACGGACCAGAAGCGCCAGGAGCGGGCCCATATCCACTCGGCCCGGCCTACCCCCGACGGGGTTGGGCTGTTCGTGGCGGACCTGGGGCTTGATAAGCTGTTCCAGTACCGCGTGGGCCCGGGCGGAAGGCTTGCGCCCCATGAGGGCCAGCCCTTTGTGCGGGTTGCTCCCGGCCAGGGGCCAAGGCATTTCGCGTATCACCCAAGCGGCAGGTTTCTGTACCTTGTGACGGAGATGGGCCAGACCCTTCGGACCTACTGCTATGACAGCGGTAGCTCTGCGCTGGAATTCCTCAACGAGTACCCCCTCTATGAGACCGCCCCCGCCCCGGGGGATACCGCGGCTGACGTGCAGCTGGACCCGGCGGGCAGGTTTATATACGCCAGTGTGCGGGGCTCTGACAGGATATTCCGCTATAAGGTCACGGCGGACCCGGGGACCCTGGAACCGGCGGGCAGCTTCTCAAGCGGCGGCAAATATCCCCGGAGCATCAGCATAAGCCCGGACGGTAGGTATCTTGCGGCGGCGAATCAGCTCTCCGGAAAGGTGGCGGTGTTTGAGCTGGGGCCGGGCATACCTGCCGGAGGTGCCGCAAAGCTGCAAATACCCGGCGCGGTATGTGTGAAATGGGCCGGAAATAAATGAAAAAAGGAGTCCCCTTGGGGGACTCCTTATTCCAGTTCAGGGAAGACCATAGGGTTCTGGCCCAGAACGCAGAGGGTATCGTTGGACTTTTTGCAGAACAGCATATACGCCTGCCGGTAGAACTGTGAGATGAGCTCCTTGTCCTCCAATATGTCCTCTCCGGGCTCAAAGCGGATACTGACCCGGCATCTGGCGTGGAAACGCAGGACGTTGCTTTTGCCGGAGTCGAACATCACTATAACGGCGCGCAGGGGCATAGAGGGGTCGTTGGGAGTCTGTAGGCTGAACGCGATCTCCGGCTGGGTAGTGATGGGTTCGCTCTGATCGGTGGCGATAAGGAAGTCGAACAGGTCGAACTTCACCGAGTCTATTTTGGGCATGGTACCTCCTCCTAATTGTATCATATTGTACCAGAATCGGCCGGGGATGTCAACATAGCAATAGCGGGGGATATAATGCCCGCTGAGAAAAACAATTGACATTTTTATGAATACGTGCTAAAATTACTGTATTATGATGGGGGGCGGCGGTTTCGCGCGCTGTCTCTTAGTGTAGTATACTTTTATCAGCGCTAGTCGGGATTTTTTATGAGAGAAGGTGAATTTATTGGCAGGTCAGGTCTATAACATGATACAGCAGGTCATTACCCAAAAGGGAAGAGGCAACCTGGTTATCGAAAATTCAGTTCGGACAAAGATGTATCTAAAGGGGATTGCTGTGGATAAATATACTGCGGTGTCTCCCGATGATCCGGCTACCATAAAAAAGGTGCGCGAGGTTGCCAAAGAATTTGGCATTATAGTCTGAGGTCTACAAAATTTGCTATGTAAAGGCGGGAAATATATTGGCAGTCAAGACGGTTTTAATTAAGGGAACAAATAGCCAGGATATGGCGCGGCAGGCCGGCGAAGCTTTGGCCGGTTTCCAGCCGAAGCTGTTGCTGTTTTTTGCCTCCAGCGTGTATGAGGAGCCCCAGGCGGCTCTGAAGGAGGCTTTCCCCAACAGCGAAATTATCGGCTCTACCTCCCATAGCGAGTATTGCGACGGGGAGTTTACAAGCGGCGCGGTCAGCATTATGGCGATGGATAAGGAGAGCGTTGAGGACGTTTGCGTGCGCGTTGTGGAAAACATCAGCGCGGAGCCGGACCTTAGAGGGGTTCTGGAGGATATGCACGGCTATTTTGGCGGTGTGGAGCAGGTCATCAACAATTACGAGAGCTATGTAGGGCTTGTTATGTTCGAGTCCAGCGCGAAGTCCGAGGAGATTTTTATGGACCGCCTGGGAACGGTGACAGACCTTCTCTTTGTGGGCGGCTCGTCCTCCACGGCCGACAGCGGAGAATCGCTGGTCTATGCCAACGGCAAAAGCTATAGCGGCGCGGCAGTGCTGGCAATACTTAAAACAGTGAACGGCTACGATGTGATCAAGACCCAGAGCGCCCATATTTTGTCAGAGCGCAAGCTGCTGGTTACTAAGTCCGATATGCGCAACCGTATCCTTTACGAATTTGACGGACGCCCCTGCGGCGAGGTCTATGCCGAGGTTTTGGGGGTTGCCCAGGAGGATATTCAGAATTGCTTTGTAAGCAATCCCTTGGGGGTTGTGGCTGACGGCGAAATTTTCGTCCGTACCTTCAATCAGATCCAGGACGGCGGCATCACCCTGCACTGTGGTCTGCCGGAGGGGACAGAGATCAATGTTCTGGAGATCGGCGATATAGTTGATGATACCAGAAAGGCCCTGGACCAGGCGATCACCTATAAACTCGCCGGCCTGATCAACTTTAACTGTCTCTACCGCACTCTGGAGATGCAGAAGGAGAACCAGGTCGAGCCTTACTGTGAGCTTTTCGGGCGGTATCCCAGCATAGGCTTCTCCACTAATGGCGAAGCGTTTTTCGGGCATATCAATGAAACGTCCACAATTTTGGTCATAAAATAAATTGTTCTCAGTCCCGGATCGGGGCTGGAATATGGAAGCCGTCTCTTTTGGGACGGCTTCCATTTATTTATGAATATCCCATTGCCAATTCCCCGACCGTCTGTTATTATGTATATAACCAATTTTATAAAAGGAGCGGTGCGCATGGATAGAGAGACTGCCCGGAAACGGGCCCAGGAGCTGGTGGAAAGCATGACCACGGAGGAGAGGGCCTCACAGTTGAGATACGACGCCCCGGCCATACCCCGGCTGGGGATACCGGCCTATAACTGGTGGAACGAGGCTCTGCACGGAGTGGCCCGGGCGGGGACAGCCACCATGTTCCCCCAGGCTATCGGCTTGGCGGCGGCCTTCGACCCGGAGCTTATGCGGCAGGTGGGGGACTGCATCAGCACCGAGGGCCGGGCAAAGTATAACGAGAGCAGCGCCCGGGGGGACAGGGACATCTATAAGGGGCTCACCTTCTGGTCCCCCAACGTAAACATCTTCCGGGACCCCCGCTGGGGCCGGGGCCACGAGACCTATGGCGAGGACCCGGAACTGACCTCCCGGCTGGGTGTGGCCTTTGTTCAGGGAATACAGGGGGACGGGGAGTATATGAAGGCCGCCGCCTGTGCAAAGCACTTCGCCGTGCACTCCGGCCCGGAGGCCGAGCGCCACCGCTTTAACGCCGTGGCCAGCCCCAAGGACATGGAGGAGACCTATCTGCCCGCCTTCGAGGCCTGTGTGAAGGAGGGTAAGGTGGAGGCGGTCATGGGCGCTTATAACCGCACCAACGGCGAGCCCTGCTGCGGCAGCCCCAGCCTGCAAAAGGTACTGCGGGGGGAGTGGGGCTTTGAGGGCCACTTCGTGTCGGACTGCTGGGCCATCGCGGATTTCCACGAGTACCATAAGATAACTAAGCGGCCAGAGGAGTCGGTGAAGCTGGCTCTGGAAAACGGCTGCGACGTGAACTGCGGCTGCACCTACCAGCGAATACTGAATGCCCTGGAGGAGGGCCTGCTGGAGGAGAAGTACGTGACAGAGTCCTGCGTGCGGCTGTTCACCACCCGGTTCCTGCTGGGAATGTTCGACAAGACGGAATATGACGGCTTTGGCCGTCTGGACGTGGAGACCAGAGAGCACCTGGCCCTCTCCCGGCGGGCGGCAAGGGAGAGCCTGGTGCTGCTGAAAAATGACGGCCTGCTGCCCTTAAAGCTGGAGGAGCTGCATACTATAGGGGTCGTCGGCCCCAACGCCAACAGCCGCAGTGCTCTTATCGGCAACTACCACGGCACGGCCTCCCGGTACATAACCGTGCTGGAGGGGATACAGGATATTGCGGAGACGGCGGGCAAGAGGGTGCTATACGCCGAGGGCTGCCATCTCTCCCAGGACAAGACCGAGGGGCTGTCCCAGAATGCGGACGACAGACTGAGCGAGGCAAAGGCGGTGGCGGAGCTCTCCGACGTTGTTATCCTGGTCACCGGCCTGGACGAGACCCTGGAGGGCGAAGAAGGAGATACGGGCAACGCATATTTCTCTGGAGACAAAAAGGACCTGCATCTGCCCGCCTCCCAGGAGCGGCTCATGGGGGAGCTGCTGGACTGCGGCAAGCCGGTGGTGCTTGTAAATATGAGCGGCAGTTCCGTGGACCTGCGCGCCGCCCAGGAGAGGGCCGGGGCCCTCCTACAGGCCTGGTACCCCGGCTCAGAGGGAGGCCGGGCCGTGGCCCAGGTGCTGTTTGGAGAGGCCTCCCCCTCCGGCAAGCTGCCGGTGACCTTCTACAACAGCACCGAGGACCTGCCGGACTTTAACGACTACTCCATGGAGAACCGCACCTACCGCTACTATCAGGGCACGCCCCTTTACCCCTTCGGGTATGGGCTGACCTATGGCCGCTGCGAAGCCGTTAAGGCGGAGTGGGAAAAGCGGCCCTCAAAAGATGGGGAGTCCGCCCTCCTGCGGGTCACCGTCAGCAACAGCGGGAACCCCACGGAGGAGGTGCTGCAAGTATACGTCAAAGCCGGGGACACGGAGTGGGCACCGAGGAACCCGGCCCTGGGGGCTTTCCAGAGGATAAGGCTGGAAAAGGGGGAGACCAGGGACGTGACGGTGGAGCTGCCCATGCGGGCGTTCACCACGGTGGATAAAGACGGCGTGCGGGCCCTGCGGGGATCGCACTTCGAGGTCTGCGCCGGGTTCTCCCAGCCGGACAGGCGGAGTGTGGAGCTTACCGGCACTGAGCCGGTAAGGCTTGAAACTACGATATAAGCCAAAAAGCCGGGCTGTCCTAAAAAGGACGGCCCGACTTTTTTAGTCCGCAAATTCAAGCTCAATATAAAAGTTGCATTTCTCCTCTGGCAAGAAAGCTCGAAAATACGCCTCCTCCAGAGGAATCCATCTGTCCTTGAAAACCTCCAGGGTCTCCGGTCCGTTCCGCGCCTTAATGCGCCTTAGCTGCTCTTTTGGCCCCACGTCCATAAAGATACGTAGGTCGTAATAGTCCCAAAGCTCCGGGTGGCAGCTATAGGAGCCCTCCACAACGGTGACAGGGGAGGGCTCCAGACGCACAGGCTCCAGCAGGGCGGGCTTGTGCGCGTCATAGGGCCGGTATACCACCGGGCGGCCCGCCCTGAAGGGGAGCAGAACCTCCTCCAGCACCCGCTCCCGGTCCACGTTCCCACCGGGCTCTTTAAAGCGCTCCGGGGTTCGCTGCTCGGCCCGCAGGAAGAAGTGGTCCATATGCACCACCGCCGCACCCGCCTCTTTTTCCAGCGCCCCTGCCAGGGTGGTCTTCCCGGACCCGCAGCGTCCGTCTATGGCAAGCAGTATGGGTCGTTTGGGGTACTGGCCGAGGAATTCCAGAATTGCGCCCGTGGCAGAGACCAGGTCAGCTTTCAGCCTTTTCATTGTTCATATCCCGCTTCGTCTTAAAGGGCACAAGCCCGGTGCGGCCCAGGGCCAGCATGATAAGGGGGAGGAGGATAAGCTGGGCCAGTATGCCGGGAAGGGCGTTGATGAAGGCTCCCGCCAGGAACATCTGCACCGAGAAGCCGCTGCCGAAGACCCCCAGCTGGATTGTCTGGACGACTCCCCACACCACGCGCCCCGCCAGCATAGCGATTACCAGGCTCCTGTAGAGAGCCAGCATACATTTCCATTTGGACAGGGAGTAGAGCAGCCCGGCCACAAGACCATAGGTCATCAGCTCAAAGGCCATCGCCGTGCCCGCGGGGAAGAACACCGGCATACCGAATATGGCCGACCGCAGAAGGGGCAGCACAAAGCCCACAAGGGCGCCGCTCTGCCAGCCGCATACAAAGCCGCAGAGCAGGACGGGTATGTGCATGGGCAGCAGCATCTGGCCTATCTGGGGAATCTGGGCGGTGAACAGGGGCAGAATCAGGCCGATGGCCAGGAACATGGCGGAGAGAACAAGGTTTTTAGTCATTGGTTTCATTGAAGCAGCTCCTTTTCATTTTTCCATTGTGGACATATTATAACATATTGAGTAGACTCGAAGTCAAGCGTTTTCTCCGGGAGAAATTTTCTTTTGAAACGCCTTGACAAAGATACGCATTGATATTATAATGATATCAAACAGCGAGCTAAGGCCCGCGTACATATGAAAGGGGACTGAAGGTATGGAACAAAACGAGAAGATAGTCAACCGCTATGAGGAGAAGTCCGCAAAGACCCTGAGCGGCTTTGGGATGCTGGCGCTGGTCCTGCTGCTGATACTGGGCGGCATAGCCGTGATGGTGCTGGGTATAGTCGGGGTGGTGCAGTACAGCATCGAGATGGGAAATGAGGACGCGGTCAGCGCCGCCGGCCTGGTGATGCTTTTTGGCGGCATTATCCTCATGGTGCTGGGCTTTGTGCTCTGCGCGGGCTTCAAGGTGATAAACCCCAACGAGGCCATGGTGCTGACCCTGTTCGGCAAGTATTACGGCACCATTAAGAAGGACGGCTTCTTCTGGACCAACATCTTTTGCTCGGGCATGAACCCGGGCTCGGACCGAAGCAGCGTGTCGGTGGGGGCCAACGGCAGCGTGAATATTTCCGGCGGCAACAAAAAGGTGAGCCTGAAGACCATGACACTGAATAACGAGAAGCAGACCGTAAACGACGAGCGGGGCAACCCAATTATTATCGGCACCATAGTTATCTGGCGGATAGTGGACACCACCAAGGCTGTCTTTAATGTGCAGAACTACCGCACGTTCCTCTCCACCCAGTGCGACTCGGCCACCAGGAACATAGCGAGGATGTACCCCTATGACCTCTTCGAGGAGGACGACCAGAACGAGAAGACCCTTCGTGGCAGCAGCCAGGAGATAGCCGCCATGATGACAAAGGATTTACAGGAACGGGTGGCTATAGCGGGCCTTGAGATACTGGAGGTGCGCATAACTCATCTGAGCTACGCCCCGGAGATAGCGGCGGCCATGCTCCAGCGCCAGCAGGCCGAGGCCATTGTGGCTGCACGGAAGAAGATAGTAGAGGGGGCCGTGGGCATGGTGGAGATGGCCCTGGACCAGCTCAATGAGGACCAGGTGGTGGCCCTGGACGACGAGCGCAAGGCGGCCATGGTCAGTAACCTCTTGGTGGTGCTCTGCGGCAGCAAGGATGCCCAGCCGGTGGTGAACAGCGGCTCGATATATTAACGACAGAAGAAACAGGAGACTGCCTATGGACGAGAAGGAGAAAGCCAAAAAGCAGATACTGCTTAGGATATCGCCCACCCTCTGGAGGGAGCTGGCACAGTGGGCGGAGGAGGACTTTCGCTCTATCAACGGGCAGATAGAGTTTTTGCTGACGGAGTGCGTAAGAAAGAGGAAGGGCGGAAAGAAGCCGGAGGAGTAAAAAGTTCGTCAACCTTTCAAGGTTGTGGGGTTCTTAGGGGCAAAGCCCCTAAGTCGCCGAAGGCTGTAAATGTACAAAAAGAAATTAGGACTTTTCCAAAGGAAAAGTCCTAAAATGTTTTGGTTTATCAGTTGGCTTCTTCGCTTCGCTCAGTCGCAAGACCGTGGGACTCTGTCCCACACCCTGCGGCCTTGAAAGGCCGGCGAACTTTTTACTCTATCCTCTCAAAATCCGCAGGCCCATGCTTGCACAGGGGGCAGACAAAATCCTCCGGCAGTTCGTCCCCCTCATACACATACCCGCATACCTTGCAGACCCAGCCCTTCTTACCCTCCGTCTCCGGCTTGGGCTTCACGTTCTGCTGATAGTAGGTGTACGTCATAGTCTCCACATGGGATATAACCCGGCTCTCGGTGACGCTGCAAATAAACATACCGTGGGTGTCCAGGTCCACATACTG
The DNA here is from genome assembly GCF_002201475.1 of Acutalibacter muris. Lineage (NCBI taxonomy): Bacteria > Bacillati > Bacillota > Clostridia > Eubacteriales > Acutalibacteraceae > Acutalibacter > Acutalibacter muris. Next base: position 507,009 of record NZ_CP021422.1, read on the forward strand.
CTCCACCTTCAGCGACATGAAGGAGTTGATATACATGGGCAGAAACGCCAGCCCGTTATCAGAGCGCAGTATCTCCTGCCCCGCGAACTTGTCCGCAGAGCGCCCGCTCTGGAAGCCGAAGTTCTGGAACACCGAGAAGGGCGCGTCCTGGGAAAGGCAGTTGATGTTCATTATGCCGGTCTGCTTTATCACATGGTGAGAGTAATTGTCCTTATTGATGCAAACGGCGATGCGGTTGGGGGTGTTGGTCACCTGGGTGACGGTGTTCACGATAAGGCCGTTGTCCTTCTTGCCGTCGTTGCTGGTGATGACATAGAGACCGTAGCCGATATTAAAGAGGGCCGTCAGGTCGTGCTTGTCGGCAGTGTCATCCTGGCGGGCCAGATAGTCCTGGCAGAGGTTCGCGGCCAGTGTCTCCAGCTTCTCGCCGCTCTCGGCGCTGAGGGCGGAGCGGATAGTGACCACCGGCTCCGCCATAGTCAGCTTCTTGGACTTTTCCAGCATCCCCTTCATGACCCTGGCGGCCATGGGGGCCCAGGAGCCGTTCTCGATAAGGGCCACGGTGCGGTTCTGGAAGTTCCGCTCGGTGAGGTGGGTGATGAACTCCCGCATAAAGGGGAATATCTCCGCGTTATAGGTGGTGGTGGCCAGCACCAGCTTGTTATAGCGGAACGCGTCCTCTACGGCCTCGGCCATGTCCGCGCGGGCCAGATCGTGTATAACCACCTTCGGGCAGCCCTTCTGCCGCAGCTTCTCCGCGAACTGCTCCACGGCCTTTTTGGTGTTGCCGTAGATGGAGGTATAGGCTATCACTATGCCCTCGCTCTCGGGGGTATAGGAGGACCATAGGTCATACTTTTTGATATAGTGGCCGAGATTCTCCTTGAGCACCGGCCCGTGGGTGGGGCAGATGATCTGTATGTCCAGGCCCGCCGCCTTCTTTAAGAGCGCCTGGACCTGGGCCCCGTACTTGCCCACTATGCCGATATAGTACCTGCGGGCCTCACAGTCCCAGTCCTCCTCCACGTCCAGGGCCCCGAACTTGCCGAAGCCGTCGGCGGAGAACAGCACCTTGTCTGTGGTATCGTAGGTGACGATGACCTCGGGCCAGTGGACCATGGGGGCGGCCACAAAGGCGAAGGTGTGCCTGCCGGTATTGAGGGTGTCCCCCTCCTTGACGAGGAGGCGGCGGTCGGCAAAATCGTCCCCGAAGAACTGGCCCATCATGGCAAAGGCCTTCTCGCTGGAGACGATGGTGGTCTCCTTATAGGTCTGCATGAAAGCGGCAATGCTCCCGGCGTGGTCGGGCTCCATATGCTGGATTATAAGGTAGCTGGGCTTGCGGCCCCCAAAGACGCCCTCTAAGTTATCCAGCCACTGGTGGGTGAAGTGCGCGTCCACCGTGTCGAAGACGGCAACCTTCTCGTCCAGCACCACATAGGAATTATAGGCCATGCCGTTTGGCACCAGATACTGGCCCTCGAACAGGTCAACCTCATGGTCGTTTACGCCGACATACTTGATATCCTGGGTGATTTCCATTATGACTCTCCTTTATGAATTGGGTTTCTGTCCATATTATACCCAGATAACTAAGGTTTGTCAATCAGATATCCCGCCGCTTTATCTCCATGCCGCCGGAGGTGGTGTTCATGCGTATTTCCGCGCCGCCGCTGCCGCAGCGCACACGGCCGCCCCCAAGGTCCTCGGTGGGGAAGTCGGAGCGGAAGCTGCCGGAGACAGAGTCGTGCTCCACGGTGAAACCCGCAGCGGGGGGCAGCTCCAGCGTTAATCGGCCGGAAACGGAGTCCATATCCACATCAAGGGGCTCTGCCGAAAGGCTTGCGGATATATCGCCGGAGATGGTGCTAACGTTAAGCTCCTGGACCTGGCCGTCCAGCTTGCAGCCCCCTGAAACGGTGTCCAGGGTAAGGGCCTCAGAGTCAACGCCCGCAAGCTCCATGACGCCGCTGACGGTGTTTACCGTTAAGCTCTCGGTGGCGGAAATCTCGTTTAGAAAAGCCTCCCCGCTGACGGTGTTCACCTCCATCCGCTCTGCGGAGCAGGAGCTGAGGGAGAGGCTGCCGCTTACTGTAGACACGCTCATATCCTCAGATTTGCAGCCCGCCACGGACATATCCCCGCTGGTGTTTGAAACGTCCAGGGTGACCAGCTCCACCATTAGCTCCCGGGGCAGGAGCACCTCCAGCTCCTTGTCCTTCTGGCCGAACCAGCCCAGGTTCACGTTGAAGAACTTGCGGAACCACTGGCCGTCCCAGCGGATCTTGAGGGCGCCGGAGCCTGTTTCCACCTTCATGCGGTCGGCCTCGTCAATGGCCTTTGCGCTGCGCTCGGTGACGTGTATTTTATTGTCGGGGCTTATACCTACCGTAACCGGGCCCGTGAGCCAGGATATATCAAGGCTGTCTATCTCCTCTTCGGCCGGGTCGATGACAAGGGCGTTCTCATGGCCGCGGGCTATCTTTGTATTAACGCTCCTGTCCGGTTCGGCGGCAAGGCCGATGGCCAGCACCGAGGCGAAGAATAGGGCGGCAAGGGCGCAGGCCGTTATGGTGAATATCTGGCTCTTTTTAAGCTTCATCTCACGCCCTCCCTTACTTGCCGCCATTTTGCTTCATCATGGAGCCCAGCAAGGTGTTCACGATCACGTCTATAGCCGGGGCGATAAGGAATATCACCCAAGTGATGTACCACTTGCCTGTGCCAAAGCTTATGATGAAGTAGAAGGCCAGCACCAAGGGCCAGAAGGCTCCGTTAAAGGCAGCGATATAGTGCTTTTTTCTCTGCTTCTGCTGCTGCCACTGCTGAAAGTCCTTTACCACTGACCCGGGCACGGGCTGGGGCTGCTCCGGGTGGGACCACTTATCGTAGACTAAAAGCCCGACTCCCACGGCTATCATCATGAACATACCGATGGGCCCCAGGGCCCCGCCGAAGAAGCTGCCGCCAAAAAGCTCCTCGAAAACTATTGGCGGCACGGGGCTCAGTATAAACAGCATGACCGCCGCCGTGCGCACCAGGGCCCTGCGGTGGTCGGGCCGGGGCTGGGGGTAGTACACCGGCGGGGGGACCGGGTCACCGTTCTCGTCGTCCTCCAGCTGGGAAAAAAGCTCCCGCACGTCGCCAATGCTCCCGATGGTCAGGTTATATGCGTCGTCGGGGGTCTTGCCCTCTCCTATAAAAGCGTAATATTTCTCGATGAGGTTTTGGGTGAGCTCTATCTTCAACTCATAGGCCCGCTGGGTGTGGGGCGCGCTTTCAAAAAGCTGGTCCATGTATTCTCGTATTCTGTATTCCATGTAGGTGTCTCCTTTTTACCTTTTTTATTAGAGTAAGGTCATGGGGTTATAAGTGTCTCGATAAGCCGCTGGGACTGCTCCCATTCTCCCAGCATACGGTGGTACTCCTGCACTCCCGCCTGGGTGATGGAGTAGTACCGCCGCCGGGCCCCGGTGTTCTCGTCCCCCCAGTAAGAGGTGATGAGCCCCATCTGTTCAAGCCTGCGAAAGGCCGTATAGAGCGTGGCCTCCTTAAGCTCATACTGTCCGCCGGTCTTCTCGGCTATAGAGCGGTTTATCTTGTAGCCGTAGCTGTCGCCGCTCAGCAGATGGGCCAAAATGATGGTGTCGGTGTGTCCGCGTATCATATCCGACGCAATGGACATATTACCCCTCCTTTCATGGTATTATTATATATCCATATACTTCGACTGTCAAGGTATATTTGCGCAAAATATACTTACGGATTTATTACAAAAAAACAGACAGCTCCATAAATGGAGCTGTCCTGATATTCAATAAATCAGCCGGGCTTTCTGGCCATCAGGCAGTACCAGCCAATCTCATCAAAGGGCTTGTCCTCAAACCATGGGCAGGGCCTTATCTCGGGCTGGGAGTAGCCCATATTATGGAGCTCAGTCTTGACGGTTTCCAGGGAAAAGGGGTGCAGGTGCTCCTGAAAGTTGTTGGTATCGAATATTCTGCGTCCTTTTTCGTAGCTGTGAACGATGTTTATGGTTATGGTCCCGTCGGCGTTATAGTCCCACACCTGGACGCAGCCAATGCGGGTTCCGTCCTCCTTATAGAAGGGCTGGGGTATGATAAACCGATTGGCGCTTTTTGGGGCCGCGTCCCAGTTTCTGCTGTCAAAATAGAGCCAGCCGCCGGGGACGATACATTTGTCCATTTCATGTATGGTTTTGAGAACATCGGCATTCGTCACGTGACCAAGGGCGCTGCCTGTGCTCATAACGCAGTCAAATTTACGGTCAAAATGGCCGGAAAGCTCCCGGAAATCGCACTGGGCAAGGGGAACGTCAAATCCCTTCTCCCGGGCCTTCTTTGCCGCCTTTTCCAACATTGGCGCGCTGATGTCTGAACCTGATACCTCATAGCCCAGCTCCAGAAGGGGAAAGGTCAGGTTGCCGGTGCCGAAGCTGCAATCAAGGATAGAACGGAGGCTTTTGCTGACGAGCATTTTTTCATAGTGCTGCTTATATGCTTGGTTAGCGCCGTCGGTGAAGCGCTCGTCGTATATCTCGGGGAAATCGTAAAGGTCAGCCATTTTTATACTCCTTTTCACTTTTTTATTATCTTACTCAGCGCGGGAAATTCATATAAGCCCTATTTCATCACAACATTCCGCTCCCCCTCCTCCGAGGAGAGAAGTTCCCCCTCGTACCTGTCGGCGGTAAAGAGGAACACGATGTACCTGCCGGTTTCTATAGCGAACTGCTTCACCCCGCAGAGCCTTGGGGCCAGTACCGTCAGGCCGGTCTCATCTTCCCCAATATTATATCAGTTTGTCACTTATAGGGCACCCCCCTTGCAAAATCCGTGGCAATCGTATACAATATTCAAAAACAAACGGAAAGGTCCTGATAAAATGAAACTTCTTATCGTGCGCCACGGCGACCCGGACTACAGCATAGACTCCCTGACCGAAAAGGGCTGGCGGGAGGCCCACTACCTTGCGGATAGGCTTACAAAAACACCCGCCGACTTCTACTACTGCTCGCCTCTGGGCCGGGCGCAGGATACGGCCAAGGAGACAATGGAAAGACTTCATAGGAGCTATGAGGTCCTTCCTTGGCTCCGGGAATTCCAGACGGCTATACATAGGCCCGACGTGCCCGACCGGCTGATGAACTGTTGGGACTGGCTGCCCGGCGACTGGGCAGAGGTGCCAGAGTTCCACCGGCAGGCTGACTGGCTTACCCACCCCGCCATGGAGGAGGGGAACGTCAGGAGGGAGTACGACTGGGTCATAAGCGGCCTGGACGAGCTCCTCCTCCGCCACGGCTACAGGCGGGAGGGAAACCTCTATAAGGTGGAGCAGGGAAACAACGACGCCATAGTGCTGTTCTGCCACTTCGGGGTGGAGTCGGTGCTATTGAGTCGGCTGATAAACCTCCCGCCCATGCTCATCTGGCACGGTATGGCGGCAGCCCCTACGTCGGTGACCACGGTGGTGACAGAGGAGCGCCGGGAGGGCACGGCCTACTTTAGGATGACGGCCTTCGGGGACACGTCGCACCTATATGCAAACGGCGAGCCGCCAGCCTTTGCGGCGCGGTTTGTTGAGAAGTGGGGGAACCCCGGGGAGCGAGTAGATTGACAGGGCCGAAGAAATCTCTTGCTTTTGCCGGAAATATCTTGGTGTTATGTCTGTAAGGAGTTCGCCAAGCGGTGGACGCTGGCTTGCGCCAGGTCCCGGAGATTTTCCTCGGCTATGAAATAGCCGCCTTTTCCTTCGGAAAAGTACCGGAAAACTCCTGCCTCTACAGAGGGCCTGAAACCTCTGATTACATAGAAACCCGCTCTATCAAGGGCAGGAATCTGGTGTAAAGGAGGAGAGCTTAATGAGTGACTATCAGATACTGCACCTGGTCATGATGCTGTTACAGCTCTTACTGACCGTAATAGGAATATGTGATAGTATAAATCACAAAAAAGTAAGCAACCGTTCCAGGGCACGGAACGGTTGCTGTTCTCATAGCAATACCTAAACCCGGGCCAGCCGTCTGTCGGCGGGCTCCACTTTTTTCTGTCTCTATTATAGACCATAGCGGCCCGTTTGTCAAGTCAAAGCTTCCGCGGACCGATTCCGCGCTCTACTCTATCCCATACTTCTTAGCATACTCCTTCAGCACATCCCTCCAGTGCTCATGCACAAACCCATGCTCGATGTCCTCCGGACTGAAATACGCCCCATCCATCATTGCCTGGATGGCCGCCTCTGCTATAAAGCACTCGCGCAGGTAGTCATCCGCCAGGCCCTCCTCCAGGTCAGTGTTCATCTTAAGGTTCACGCCACCGATGGCTCCCTTATAGAAGAAGCTCCCCTTCCCCAAAAGCTCCCCTATGCGCTCAAAGCAGTCGATGCCCTCGCGCATCTGGGCTATAGTGGCCGTGCGTGTGTACTGTTCGGGTGTTTTCATAGGTCTTTCACCTCCGTTAAGAATATTGTCAACTGTCGTGGACAGCACCTCTGCCAGGTCTGGCAGCAGGTTCACATCCGGGAGGGTCTCCCCCCGCTCCCACTTGCTGACGGCCTGGAAGGAGATGTGGAGCAGCTCCCCCAGCTGGTTCTGAGTCAGGTCCCGGGCCCTGCGCAGGGCGTGGATGTGCCGCCCTACTTTTATGGGGTCAACTGGCATTTTTGTGTCCTCCTTTGGTGCGTTTTTTAAGCGCGCTTTACAGGTATATTATAGCCCCGGGGGCGCATTTCGCGCAATAACCCCTCAGGTTATTTTCCGGGCGAGGGCTCAATTAGGGGTTGAGGGGCCGGGAGGGTTGTGCTATAATATCTTGGTAAAATTTCATGTAAAGGAGCCTTATATGGACAAGATTATAGAGACCCTCTCAAAGGAGCTGAACGTCCGCCCGGAGCACGCCGGGGCCGTTGTAAGCCTGCTGGACGAAGGCAATACCGTTCCCTTCATCGCCCGATACCGTAAGGAGCAGCACGGCACCATGGACGACCAGACCATACGCACCTTGGCGGACAGATTACAGTACCTTCGCGGCCTTGAGCAGCGCAAGAACGAGGTGATAGCTGCGGTTACGGCCCTTGAGAAGCTTACCCCGGAGCTGGAGAGCGCCGTTATGAACGCCGCCACCATGGCCGAGGTGGAGGACCTCTACCGGCCCTACCGCCCCAAGCGCCGCACCAGGGCCGGCATAGCCAGAGAGAAGGGGCTGGAGCCCCTTGCGAAGCTCCTTTTCACCGGCCTTGATGATGACGGGAAAATCACCAAAGAGAGTGCGGAAAGCCTTGCGGGGGGGTATATAGACCCGGAAAAGGACGTAAATACTATTGAGGAGGCCCTGCAGGGGGCCAAGGACATTATCGCCGAGGACCTGTCGGACGACGCGGAGATACGCAAGAAGCTTCGGGAGCGCATACAGCAGGGCGGCGCGCTGAAATCCTCGGCGAATACGGAGGAGGACACGGTCTATAGGCTGTACTACGACTTCCAGGAATCTCTGAAGAAGCTCCAGAGCCACCAGATACTTGCTATGGACCGGGGCGAGCGGGAGGGGGTGCTGAAGGTGTCGGTGCTGTCCGGGGAGTTCGGGCCGGTGCAGGTGATGCTGCAAAAGGTCTACTCCCGGCACCCCTTTATGGAGCTGCTGCGGGAGGTGGCGGAGGATGCCTGGGACAGGCTCATCTTCCCGTCCCTTGAGCGGGAGATCAGAAAGGAGCTGACCGAGCGGGCGGCGGAGCAGGCCATACACACCTTCGCATTAAATCTGCGGCCCCTTCTCATGCAGCCGCCGGTGAAATCCAAGGTGACCCTGGGCTTTGACCCGGCCTATAGGACCGGCTGCAAGCTGGCGGTGGTGGACGGCACCGGCAAGGTGCTGGAGACCGCCGTCATATACCCCACAAAGCCCCATAACCAGACGGAGAAATCCAAAGCGGTGCTGAAAAAGCTCTGTGATAAGCACAAGGTAGAGTGCATAGCCATCGGCAACGGTACGGCCAGCCGGGAGTCGGAAATATTTATAAGCGAGTTCATAAAGGAGTACCCGAGTAATCTGTCGTACATGGTGGTCAGCGAGGCGGGGGCCTCGGTGTATTCAGCGTCGAAGCTGGGGGCCGAGGAGTTCCCGGACTTCGACGTAAGCCTGCGTTCGGCGGTGTCCATCGCAAGGCGGCTGCAGGACCCTCTTGCCGAGCTTGTGAAGATAGACCCCAAGGCCATCGGTGTGGGGCAGTACCAGCATGATATGCCCCAGGCCCGGCTTTCGGAGACTTTGGACGGCGTGGTGGAGGACTGCGTGAACGCAGTGGGGGTGGATCTGAACACGGCGTCGCCCTCGCTGCTCAGAAGGGTGGCGGGGATAACCCCCACGGTGGCCAAAAACGTTACGGTGTACCGGGAGGAGAACGGCAGCTTCAAGACCCGGCGGGAGCTCTTAAAAGTCCCCAAGCTGGGCCCAAAGGCCTTCGAGCAGTGCGCGGGCTTTTTAAGGGTGCCCGAGAGCAGGCAGGTGCTGGACCGCACCGCCGTGCACCCGGAGTCCTACAAAGCCGCGGAGAAGCTCCTTGAGATATGCGGGTACACTTTAAAGGACGTGGGCAGCCTGTTTGAGCTGGATAAGCGTCTGAAAGAGCTGGGTACTGATAAAGCCGCCGAGGCCTGCGGCGTGGGCGTGCCCACTCTTAGGGACATCGCGGCAGAGCTCCAGAAGCCCGGCCGGGACCCCCGTGACCAGCTGCCCCCGCCAATTCTCAGGACAGACGTGATGGATATAGCGGACCTGAAGCCCGGCATGAAGCTCACCGGCACGGTGCGCAACGTGGTGGACTTTGGGGCCTTTGTGGATATCGGCGTGCACCAGGACGGACTTGTACACATCTCCCAGCTTTCAGATAGGTTCGTCAGGGACCCTAGCCTTGTGGTGAAGGTTGGCGACATTGTAGAGGTGACGGTGCTGGAGGTGGACGAGAGGAAGAAGCGCATCTCCCTGAGCATGAAGAAGCAGGCCCAGTGAAGAAGCCGGGTTTTAGGAAGAAGCTGCTGGCCTTTGCGGGAGCCGCCCTGCTGGCGCTTATAGTGTGGACCCTCTGGGGGAACACCGCGATGATGGTCACGAATATCACGGTGAAAGCCCCCAGGGAGGTCTCCGGCCTGCGGATAGCCCACGTCTCCGACCTGCACAATGCGGAGTTCGGGGCGGGGAACCGGGAGCTTCTCGGGCTGCTGGCAGAGCAGGAGCCTGACCTTATCGCCGTCACCGGGGACCTTGTGGACTCAAGACATACGGACATGAACACAGCCCTGAGCTTTGTGGGGGAGGCGGTGGAAATTGCCCCGGTGTATTATGTGCCCGGCAACCACGAGGCGCGGCTTTCGGATTATGGAGAGCTCCGGGCCGGCCTTGAGGCGGCGGGAGCCGTGGTGCTGGAGGACCGGGCCGTGAAGTACATGGGGGCGAACCTTATCGGCCTTTCGGACCCGGACTTCGCCCTTTTGGGGGATATCTTCGGGGAGGTCCCGGCCATGACAAGGGCAAAGCTCTCAGAGCTTACGGACCCTGGAGGCTATAACCTCCTGCTCTCCCATAGGCCGGAGCATTTTGAGACCTATAAAGACAGCGGCATAGACCTGGTCCTCACCGGCCACGCCCACGGCGGACAGTTCCGGCTGCCCTTTATCGGCGGGCTTATAGCTCCTAATCAGGGCTTTTTCCCAAAGTATGACTCCGGGCTCTATACGGACGGCCGGACAAATATGGTGGTCAGCCGGGGGCTTGGGAACAGTATTATACCCCTGCGCTTTAACAACAGGCCGGAGATAGTAATAGTTGAGCTTGTGGAGGAATGAAAGAAACCCCGGCTCCGGGCGGCAGGGCACATATAATGTGGAGGGAAATATCCGCCGGGAGCGGGCTGGTCCACAGCGGGTATCGTTATAAACTGATAGGGAACTATGGATTTGAGGTGGAAACTGTGATAAGTATCAGAAATTACCAGGATATGGATTGGGACTCTGTCAGCAGCATTCATGACAGAGCAAGAAGGCTGGAGCTGGAACTTGCCGGTCTGAAGGAGGCCTTTTTGCCGTTAAGGATCGCCGCAGAACGGGAGGGCCTGTTTGATTATCCTGGCCTTTACGTAGCGGAAGAGAAGGGCACGGTAATCGGCTTTGCGGCCTGCACGGAGGACGAGCTTGCGTGGCTGTACGTTGCTCCCGAAAAGATGCGCCGTGGAGTCGGACGCAGCCTTTCCCAATATGCCATGAAAATGCATCCCGGAATCAGGTATATTGAAGCGCTTAAAGGCAATGTGCCGGTACTAAAGCTGTATGAAAGCCTTGGGTTCAGGCTTAAAGGGATCGAAGAAGGAAAAATGCCGGGGAATGAATCGTTTACTGTTCAAGTATATTCATTGGAAAGAACAGTGTAAATTCGGGCCTCCTGCCCCCAAAACAAGGCCCTGAAAGCTTTATGATGGGCCCAACACCATAAAAAGGACAAGGCAAATCCTTGCGGTCTGCCTTGTCCTTAACTTATTTATGATGCTTTACCCTTCACAAGGGGCGCTCTTATGTGCTTTAATCCAAAATCATCAAATCGCGGATATACTTGATGGTGTACTTAACGCCCTTCTCGCCCTTGTCGCCGCGCCAGGTGGCGGAGTGGGGCTCGATGGCAAGATAGCCGTCATAACCGTACTTGTAGAGAAGGGCGAAGAAGGCCCGCCAGTTTATCACATCGATGCCCGCAGGGGGGTTGTCATAGGAGTTGTCCGGGCCGAAGGCTTTAGCCAGCAGCTCGTCTTTAAGCTCCGGGTGAGCCATGGCGAAGTCGCGGAGGGCCCAGTGCTCGGGCTCCTGAGAGTCGCCCCTCTGTATAACGCCCTTCACGTGGCAGTATTTGAAGTGGGCGCCCCACTCCAGGCCCTCCTCCAGGTACGCGCCGTTCTGGCCGCCGTGGACAAAGCTGTGGGAGGGGTCGTACTTGATGCCCAGCCCCGGCACCTCGCTTAGAACCAGCTTCCACTGCTCGGGGGTGCGGATGTAGTTGCCGCCCATCATGCAGTTGACGATGGCGGTCTCCATGCCACGCTCTTTGGCGTAGGCCACTATCTCATTGAGAATTTTGATGGCCGCCGTGATGTTCTTATAGTAGCTGAGCTCCTGCACGTAGTTCACGCTGCACAGATAGTGCTTGGCCCCCAGGTACGCGCCAAAGTCGATAACGGCCTTGACCTGGGCCCACTCGTCGGGGTCGGGCTCGCCGTTGGGGCCCAGCACCGGGCTGGCCCAGCGGCCTACCGCGCCCACCTCAACGCCGGTGGACTCGCTGGCGGCCTTCAGCTCCTCCTTGCCGGCCTCCAGCTCGGACACCGGCACGCCGAAGAAGCTTGTGGGGTTGCAGTCGAACTCCACGAAGTCAAGGCCTAAGGACTTGGCCTGCTGGAAGCTCTCGGGTTTTGGCGGCATGATAATGCCTAGTTTCATAAAATTTTCCTCCTTGACATTTTTATAATATTTGGTATTGCTTTTATAAACTTGTTCAGTTTGTCAGGTCCAGCCTGAGCATATCTATCCCCGGTATGTTCCGGGAGGAAATGTACAGGCGATCCACGTCTATAACAGCCCTTCCTGAAAGCTTCAGCGGCACGCTAAGAAGCTGTGTCCTCTCCATGCTGCCCCGGTCCCAGAAGGCAATCTCCGAGCAGGGATGTGAGACCGTAATAATCGCGTCTCCATACACCCCCGCAAGACGGAACATCTTTTTGTGGGCGTTCTTGACCTGCGCCAGTACCTCAAGGGTATCCGGGTCGATTTTAAAGAGCCTGCCGTCCTGCCCGGCGGCGTAGAGAATACCGCCGCCGGCAAGCAGGCTGGCGATGTTCTTCTTCCCCAGTGCCAGCTCCCTTTTAACGGTTAAGCTGCTCTTATCAATGTCCAGCAGTTTTCCGTTCACCGTCCCGCATAGGAGACCATTGCCATAAACCTTTACGCTCCACATGCTGCTGCCGGAGACCAGGTTTTCCCTCATCAAGTATGACTGCCTGTCAAGGGCCATAAGCTTTCCGTTTCGGATGGAGCAGTAGACGGCGTTCTTGTCCACGGCCATGCCGCAGATATCGGAGCTCAGGTCCTCTCCCAGCTGCCGGCTCCAGAGGGGCTCGAAATCCTCCCGCCGGAAAATATGCAGCGTGCAGAAATCATAGACGAACAGCTCTCCGCCGCGGGCAATTAGCTTTCTTGACAGTCCGTCCTTCTCAAAAACGGTCCGTCTGAGCAGGATATCCCCGGTATTCTTGTCAAGCTTCAATAGCTCCCTGCCGAAGATACAGTCTATACGCGGCCCGGCCACGGCAAAATCCGCCACGGCCCCGCCCAGGTCCGCTATCCGTTCCGCGGGCTTATTCATCCTCCGGGTCCTGTTCCCCGGCCAGCAAATCTGAGAGCTCCTTTATCCGCTCAATGGGAAAGGGGGGCTCCGCTAAGGGTCGAAGGGCGATGGACATGAGCTTTAGAGGGTTATCGTCGGCGGCCACCCGGTTGGAGCTGAGGGCGCCGCAGCGCTTACAGCGGTGGATGATGGCCCACTCGCCGTTATTCCTGACCCATACGCTTATGGGCTCCATTACGCCCCCACAGTCCGCCGCCCGGTCCCCGGGCTCGTTGTCCACGTGCAGGCTCGAGAGGCAGTTGGGGCAGTGGTTTCGGTGCTGGGTGCCGGCCTCCTCTGGGGTGACCAAATGCCCGCAGGCCTTGCAGGTGAAGCTCTCGGTATTGGGGTGGTCCATATAGTAGCCGCCCTGGGCTCTCCTGCGCTTTATCTCCCGGTTCATTTGCGGGAGGGGGCCAGCCCGAAGGTGAAGGAGAACTTCTCCTCTTTAAGCTGGTATTTCTCAAGCAGCACCGGCCCGCAGCTGTTGGAGCCCACGCCGCTCATCTTATAATCCAGGCACATTATAGTCTCGTCCGCCGGGGTCAGTTCATAGTCGTGCTTCTTATTGGTAAGCTCCTCCTGGGTGTAGTTGGAGATATTCACCGAGAAGGTGTCCGGGGACGCGGCGCAGAGCCTGAAGCAGCCGTCGGTGACGCTGGCCCAGCGGCAGGCGTAGTGGGAGCCGTTCTCCTGGGGTTTCAGATAGTGCTCGGTCATGTCCTTTACAGCGGAGCTGTATATGCCAAGGCGGGAGGCCCGGTGCTTGTCGCTGTAGCTCTCGAAGGGGCCATAGCCGAAGTATTTTGCCTCAGAGAAGGCCTTGGGCAGGAACATACGCATACCGAACCTGGGGAGGAACCCACCGAATTTCATGTCGCGCTCGCAGTCCATGGAACAGGCAATATGTCCAAAGGCGTCCACTGTCCAAATAACCTTGGCCTTTACGAAGGGAGACACGATAAGGGCCGCTATGCCCACCTCCAGGGTTATCACCGCCGCGCCGTTCTCCGCGTTTTCTGCCTTGATGCTGTAGACCCTGGGGGTCACGCGGTCAAGCCCGGACTCCCTCCATTTGCCGGAGAGGTACTGGTCGTTATCCAGGGGAGCCCTAAAGAGGTTCCAGTCCATGGGACGGGTAAAGAGGGACTTGTTCTCATAGGAGAGCTGGTTCCAAAGGCCGGTCTGGCGGCAGAGCTCATACCTGAAGCCGGGACCGTTGACGGCTATCACCCGGTTGGTCTCGCTTATTTCCACCTTGCCCTCCGCCACGGCGGGCAGGGCCTGCTTCTCCTCGGAGAGCACTATCTCGTCAAAGCCCAGCGGGTGGCCGAGCTCCAGGATGGGTACGCCGGCCTTGGCGGTATAGATGAAGGTCACGGTGCTGTCGCCGTCCTTTGGCAGTCCGTCCACAGTAATTTCGGCCTCGCCGTGGGGCTCTATGGAGGGCATATCCAGCTTGCCGGAGGCGATTATCTTGCCGTCCTTCATGACCTCGAAGCTCAGCTCCGCGAAGTCATTGGCGTTTGTAAAGTCACGGTAGTTGTGCAGGACAAAGGTGTTCTCCCCGGTTTTCCTGACCCTTATGGGCCGTATCACGTTCTTGAATTCGATAAGCCCAGTATGGGGCGTGCGGTCGGGATAGACCAGGCCGTCCATACAGAAGTTGCCGTCGTGGGGGAACTCCTCGTGGTCGCCGCCATAGCGGTAGATGGGCCGGTTGTCGGGGGTCTGCCCGCCGTACACCGCGTGGTCGCACCACTCCCACACAAAGCCGCCCACGAAGCCGTCGTGCTTCATGATGAGCTGCTGATAGTCCTCGGCGTCCCCGGGGCCGTTGCCCATGGCGTGGATGTACTCGCAGAGGATATAGGGGGGCCTGCGGCCGTTCCAATTCTCGTCTATCTCAACCCCGTCAAAATACTCATCGATGGAGGCCTTCTTGAACCAGGGATGGTCCTGGGCCGCGGTGGGGGCGTACATACGGCTGTAGAGGTCTATCATGGAGAAGTCGGGCTTGCGCTCCTTATGATAGGTCATATTGCCCTCGTAGTGCAGCAGGCGGCTCGGGTCGTACTCCTTGACCCAGCGTCCGGCGGCCTCGCCGTTCTCGCCCCAGCCGCTCTCGTTTCCGAGGGACCAGATGACCACTGCCGCGTTGTTCTTGTCCCGGTGGACGTTCCGCTGGCTGCGGTCGACGATGGCCTCCTTGAATTGGGGGTCGTCCATGGCGTCGGGATAGGTATCCAGGTGGTCCTTGCCGAAGCGGCCCTCATAGCGGGTGGCAAAGCCGTGGCTCTCCAGATCCGCCTCGCCGATAACATAGAAGCCCAGCTCGCTTGCCAGCTGGTTGAACCAGGGGGCGTTGGGGTAGTGGCTGGTGCGTATGGCGTTGACGTTATGCTGCTTCATAAGGAGCATATCCCGAAGGGCCTGCTCCCGGCTGATGGTATAGCCGGTGACCGGGTCGCTGTCGTGGCGGTTCACGCCCCTGAACTTGATGTTCACGCCGTTGAGGTACACAACGTCGTCCTTTATCTCGATCCTCCTAAGGCCCACCTTCTGCTCGATAACTTCATCGCCGGTGGAGAGCACAAGGGTGTACTGCGCCGGGTTCTCGGCGTTCCAGAGGACGGGATTGTCGACGGAGAAGCAGAGCTTATCGGCGGCGGGGCCGGAGCTTGCAAGCTCTGTGCCGTCGGGGGCAAAGAGGGTGCCGGTGACCTGGGCCGCGCCGTCCACTGTGAGCTCAACGGTAATGTCCGCATGGGAGAAGTCGTCGTTAAAGCTCTCCTTGACGAAGAAGTCTTTAAGGAAAGCGGCGGGTCGCTCTAAAATGTACACGTCCCGGAAGATGCCGCTCATCCTGAGCTTGTCCTGGTCCTCAAGGTATGTGCCGTCGCACCACTGGAGCACAAGGGCGCTTATGACGTTCTCCCCGTCTGTGAGCTTATCGGTTATCTCGAATTCGGAGGTGCTGTGTGACACCTGGCTGTAGCCCTGGAAGTCGCCGTTCACCCACAGGTAGAAGCAGGAGTCAACACCCTCGAAGTTGAGGAAATACCGGGCGCTTTCACCCTTTTTCAAATCAAAGCGGCGCTCATACAGGCCGCAGGGGTTCTCCTCGGGCACATAGGGCGGGTCGCAGGGGATGGGGAAACGGACGTTGGTGTACATATGCCGGCCCCAGCCCATGCACTGCCAGCAGGAGGGCACCTGGAGGGGGCAGAGCTCAGGCTCCTTCACGTTGCCGTCCATATCGACGGCGTCTAAGAAGGAGTCAAAATAGTGGAAGGCCCACTCTCCATTAAGGTTTATGACGCTTGGGCGGCGGTCCGGGGTCTGGGGCAGGTAGTAGGCTCTTGGGGGCTCCGTGCCGATGTGCAGGGCATAGGGGTCCTCATGATAGCGGGTGGTGATCTTCATAGGATTTTCCTTTCTCTTTGAATGGTAGTAGGGTTTGACTTTCGGCCAAAAAAGCACTATACTATAAGTTGTGTGCTTTGGGAGCTTTTTCCAGCTCCCCTATATGTGAAGTCTACACTAAACCGAGGAAATAGTCAATAAGAAATATGTAAAAAATCAAAAATTTTCTAAACGTATTCAACTATAACAGATATCAAAGGAGAACATACGATGAGCGGTATAATATATATGTGCGCCGTCTTCTGCGCCCTCTGTCTCCTGCTCTGCGGCAGAAGGCAGAAGGAACAAGGGCGCCCGGGCTTTCCGGTATGGGCGGGGCTTCTGCTGCTGGGGGCGCTGGCCCTTCGGCTGGCGCTGGGCTACAACTCCGACGGCTTCAGCGTGGACATGGATACCTTCAAGTCCTGGGGCATGACTCTCGGCAGGGTGGGCCTTTCCGAGATATACCAGCAGGATATGTTCCTGGACTATCCCCCGGGGTACCTCTACGTGCTTATGCTCCTTGAGAAGATACGCCAGTGGACGCACCTGGCCTGGGAGGGTCAGATGTACACCCTTGTGATGAAGCTGCCCTCAATAGGCGCGGACCTGCTCTGCGGCGGGGCCCTTTT
Organism: Acutalibacter muris; assembly: GCF_002201475.1. Taxonomy (NCBI): domain Bacteria; kingdom Bacillati; phylum Bacillota; class Clostridia; order Eubacteriales; family Acutalibacteraceae; genus Acutalibacter; species Acutalibacter muris. Next base: position 523,483 of record NZ_CP021422.1, read on the forward strand.
GTGGCTGGGCCGGAGAAAGCTGGGGGACCGGGCCGCCCTGCTGGTCTCGGCGGCTTATCTGTTCTGTCCGGCGGTATTCGTAAACTCGGTACAGTGGGGGCAGGCGGATTCCTTCTGCACCATGATACTCGTCTGCTCGGCGCTGCTGCTCTATGGGGAAAAATGGATCCCCTCGGGGCTGCTGTACGGCCTTGCGGTGATCTGCAAGCCACAGATGCTGGCTTTCGCGCCCATGTATATCTTCTTCGCCGTGAAACGCAGAAAATGGGCGGGCCTTGGCGTGGGCATAGTATGCGCCATAGGGGCGGTGCTGCTGGTGGCCGCACCCTTCACCAAAAGCTTTGACTACTGGTGGCTGGTGCAGAAGTACCAGTCTACCATGGACTACTACAACTACTACTCGGTGAACGCCTATAACTTCTGGACCCTTATCGGCCGCAACTGGTGGGGGCTGCCGGGCGGCATAAGTGGCGCCCTGCTGACCTGGACCGCGCCGGTGATAGCCACGGCGGCCTGCGGGGGGCTTATGCTGTTTTCCAAGAGAAAAGACGCGGTATTCGCCGCCGCGCCGCTTCTGATGGGCATAGTGTACATCTTCGGTGTGAAGATGCACGAGCGGTATCTCTTTCCGGCGTTCATTTTCCTCCTGCTCTGCTATCTGTTCACAAGGGACAGGCGGCTTATCCGGGCCTTCGCCTTCATGGCCGGGGCTAACTACCTGAACGTCAGCTACACCCTGTGGATATTCCGGGAGAAGGGCAACAACTACGACCCCAACAGCCAGCCGGGCAGGATAATAGCCCTGCTGCAGATAGCGGCCCTACTCTATCTGATATGGGTGGACTACAGCGTATATATAATGGGCGGGATAAAGGAGCCGAAGGAGGGGGAGCCCTTCCTCCGCCAGAGCAGGGAGCCCATCGCCCCCCCAGAGGACAGGCGGCTCTCAGGGCCTGACTGGGCGCTGATGCTGGGCATCACGCTGATCTACGGCGTCGTGGCCTTCTGGCAGCTTGGGGACAGGTCGCTGCCCCTTACCAACTGGACCCCGGAGGAGGGCCAGAGCGTGGTGCTGGAGACGGACCGCACCTGCCATATCCTCTACTACCTTCCGGGGCTGGAGCCCGACGGCCGGCACTATAGGGCCCGGGTGGGGTCAGCTATGCGGGTAGAGTCCAGCGAGGATGGAGTTACCTGGGAGGACTGCGGGGAGCTGGAGAATGCCTATGTGTTCGCCTGGTGCAGAGAGTACCTGGAGGTCCCCGGTAAATATGTGCGGGTAACGGCCCTGGACGGAAATGTTACTGTCAGCGAGATGGCCATAGTCCCGGCGGGCTCCGGCAGCATACCTGCCATTACCGCCACGGGTCCGGGGGCGGAGCTACTCACAGATGAGCAGGGCACTGTGCCCCTATATAAAACCTATGAGAATTCCAGCTACTTCGACGAGATATACCATGCCCGGACGGCCTATGAGCATATCCTGGGCCTTGAGCCCTATGAAAACACCCACCCGCCCTTGGGAAAGCATATCATCTCTTTGGGAATACGCGTGTTCGGCATGAACCCCTTTGGCTGGCGGTTCATGGGGACCCTGTTCGGGGTGCTAATGCTCCCGGCGCTGTATGTTCTCTGTAAGGACCTGTTCGGAAAGACATGGCTGTGCGCCCTTGGAACGCTGATGTTCGCCTTTGACTTCATGCACTTCACCCAGACGCGTATTGCCACCATCGACACCTATTCAGTGTTCTTCCTGCTGCTGATGTACGACGCCATGGTGCGCTTCATGCATAAGGATATCGTAAGGGCAAAGCTCCGCGAGCTGCTCCTGCCTCTTGCCCTGGGCGGGGTATTTATGGGCCTTGGCATAGCCTCCAAGTGGACGGCGGCCTATGGGGCCGTGGGTCTTGCGGTGCTGTACTTCGGAAAGCTCCTTCACACCTGCCTGTATGAAAAAAAGGCCGGTGGGCTCACCCCGGCGCTCCGGCGCTGCGGGGTACTCTGCGGCTGGTGCTGCCTGCTGTTCCTAGCGGTGCCCTTGGGCATATACTTCTGCGCCTTCCTGCCAATGACCACCCTGCCCCACAACCGGGGCGATATGCTCTGGGCCTTCTGGAACTATCAGACCACCATGTTCAACTACCACTCGGGCCTGGTGGCCGAGCACAGCTTCGCCTCCCCTTGGTACGACTGGCCTTTGGACGTGCGGCCCATCTGGTTCTTCAGCTCCGACCCCTGCAATGAGCTGGGACAGTACAGCACCATTTCCTCTATGGGCAGTCCCCTCCTGTGGTGGGGCTGTCTGCCCGCCCTGGCATACGCCCTCTGGGAGTGGCTGAGAAAGCGAAGTCTATACTGCGCCGTGGCCCTGACGGGCTTTTTGTCGGTGTACCTGCCCTGGGTGCTGGTGCCAAGACTCACCTTCATCTATCATTACTTCACAGCTGTGCCCTTTTTGGTGCTGGCCCTGCTGGCCCTCTTTAAACGCCTCTCAGAGAGCGGGCCATTATCAGGGCGGGTCACCATAGGCGGCAGGATAGAGGTACGGTGGGCCCAGCTTTTGATGGGGGCCATGGCCGTGGGGTGCGTAGCGCTGTTTATCATCTACTTCCCCATAATCTCCGGCGCGCCCACCACACGGGGCTACGCGGACAGCCTGGAGCTGTTTGAAAGCTGGTACTTCGGCTAAAATGTAAATAAACTGTGGCTTTTCTTGCAATCCATGGTAAAGGCATGGTATAATAGGCCTTATCGAGACAAAAGAAAGGAAAACTGATATGGCTAATAATTTCCTTACAAAGCTTTTCGGAAACTATAGCAAAAAGGAGCTGAAGCGTATCCAGCCCCTGGTAGACGAGGTCCTGAGGCTGGAGGAGAAATATAAGGGGCTTTCGGATGATGAGCTCAAGGGAGAGACCCCAAGGCTCAGAAAGCGGCTGGAGGAGGGCAGCAGCCTTGACGACCTCCTCCCCGAGGCCTTCGCCGCCTGCCGGGAGGCCATGGACCGGGTGCTGGGCAAGCGTCTTTTCCCTGTGCAGGTACAGGGCGGCGTGATACTCCACCAGGGGCGCATAGCCGAGATGAAGACCGGCGAGGGCAAGACCTTCACCCTGGCCCTGCCCGCCTACCTTAACGGCCTGTCGGGCAAGGGCGTGCATATCGTCACCGTCAACGAGTATCTGGCAAAGTACCAGGGAGAGATGATGGCCCGTGTCTTCAACTTTATGGGGCTCACTGTGGGTCTCTGCCTTGTGGGTATGAACTCGGAGGAGAAGCAGGCGGCCTATAACTGTGACATCACCTACGGCACCAACAACGAGTTTGGCTTTGACTACCTTAGGGACAATATGGTGATATATAAGGACCGAAAGGTACAGCGGGGCCACCACTACGCCATTGTGGACGAGGTGGACTCCATACTCATCGACGAGGCCCGCACCCCCCTTATCATCTCAGGCCAGGGGGAGAAGGCCGATGAGTATTATGCTCTTGCCAACAGCTTCGCCAGCAGACTGAAGCCCATAAAGGTCAAGGAGACCGACCAGAAGGAGGACAACGACGAACTCTACGCAGACTATGACTATATCGTAAACGAGAAGCTGAAAACCTGTTCTTTGACCCGTCGGGGCGTTAAGAAGGCCGAGGAGGCCTTTCATATCGACAACCTGACGGACCCGGAAAATATTCTCCTACAACACCGCATAAACCAAGCCATACGGGCCTGGGGCATAATGCACCGGGACCAGGACTACGTGGTGAAGGACGGCGAGGTGATAATCGTCGACGAGTTCACCGGGCGCCTGATGTACGGCAGAAGGTATAACGAGGGCCTGCACCAGGCCATAGAGGCCAAGGAGGGCGTGCAGGTCGCAAGGGAGAGCAGGACTTTAGCTACCATCACCTTCCAGAACTACTTTAGAATGTACGAGAAGCTCTCCGGTATGACGGGCACAGCCATGACCGAGCAGGAGGAGTTTTCGGAGATATACAAGCTGGACGTGGTGGAGATACCCACAAACAGGCCTATGATTCGGGAGGACTGCCCGGACGTGGTGTATAAGACTGTTAACGCCAAGTATAAGGCGGTGATAGACGACATTGTGGAGCACCATCAGAAGGGCCAGCCGGTGCTGGTGGGTACCATCACCATCGAGAAGTCTGAGGAACTGAGCAAGCTCTTAAAGCAGCGGGGCGTGAAGCACCAGGTGCTCAACGCCAAGTTCCATGAGAAGGAGGCCCAGATAGTGGCCCAGGCCGGCCGCAAGGGGGCCGTCACCATCGCCACCAACATGGCTGGCCGCGGCACGGATATACTTCTGGGAGGCAACGCCGAGTTCATGGCCAAGGCTGAAATGAGAAAGAAAGGCTACAGCGACGAGCTCTTAGTTGAAGCCACGGCCTTCAGCCATACCGAGGACCAGGAGATACTGGACGCCCGGGAGGAGTTCGCGCGGCTCAATAAGGAGTTCGAGGAGCAGATAGCCCCAGAGGCCAGAGAGGTCAAGGAGCTGGGAGGACTGTATATCATCGGCACCGAGAGGCATGAGTCAAGGCGTATTGATAATCAGCTGAGAGGACGTTCAGGCCGTCAGGGCGACCCGGGCAAGAGCCGCTTCTATATCTCTCTGGAGGACGACCTGATGCGCCTGTTCGGCGGCGAGCGGCTCTATAACATGATGGAAAAGCTGAGGATAGACGACGATATACCTATCGAGGCGGGAATGGTCTCCAACGCCATCGAGAACGCCCAGAGCAAGGTGGAGAGCAGGAACTTCGGCATACGCAAGAATGTATTGCAGTATGACGAGGTCATGAACAACCAGCGCCAGATAATCTACGGCCAGCGGGACCAGGTGCTGGACGGCAGGGACATGAAAGAGGCTATCATGAAGATGATAGAAGAGGCCATCGGCGAGAAGGTCAGCACCCACCTGCCCGAGAACGTGCCCCACGACGACTGGGACCTTACCGGCCTTCGGGAGCACTATATGGGCTGGCTCATAGGCGAGGAGGACATGGATTACAGCCTTCGGGAGCTGGAGGACCTGGAGCCGGAGTATGCCAAAAATTTCCTCCTGGAGAAGGCCCGGAAGCTCTATGAGAGCCGGGAGCAGGAGTTCACCCCGCAGGTCATGCGGGAACTGGAGCGGGTGGTGCTGCTGCGCACCGTGGACCAGGAGTGGATGGACCACATCGACGCCATGGAGCAGCTGCAGGAGGGCATACGCCTTCGTGCCTACGCCCAGCAGGACCCGGTGGTGGAGTACCGTTTAGAGGGCTTCGATATGTTCGACGCCATGATAGCCGCCATACGCGAGCAGACCGCCAAAGCCATACTCACCGTGCGGCTGCGCACCAAGGAGGCCCCCAAACGTGAGCAGGTGGCCAAGGAGACCGGCACGGGGGCCGCGGCGGGAGCCCGGGCCGCAAAGCGCCAACCCGTGAAGAAGGCCCAGAAGCCCGGGCGCAACGACCCGTGCCCCTGCGGCAGCGGGAAGAAGTATAAGAAGTGCTGCGGAAGAGATGAATAAAATTCATCTCTGGATGAATAAACCCATCTCTTGTAAACCGGGAGGAGGAAAGGGGAAATTTCTGTTATGACAGCTTTGAAAAGATTGGCGGCGCTTCTGCTGGCGGCGCTGATGTGCATGGGACTTTCGGGGTGCGATTTTCTGCCCTCTGAGGAGTTCAACGACTATGACGTTTCCGGCTATATCCAGGCCCTTCTGGACAGCAGCTACCACGACGACCACCGCGCCTTTATGGCCATATCCCAGGCCCTTGAGGACAGCGCCAAGGCCAACAATATCACCACCGTGGAGAACGCCGCAATAAACTTCTGCAACGCCTACAGCCTGAACCCTGACGAGGAGCAGATGGAGCGGCTGGAGGGCGTTATGGCCACGGCGCTGATGGGGGCAAGATACCAGGTGAAGGACGAGGTAAAGGTGGAGACCGGCTATACCGTAGAGGTCACCGTCTCGCCCATAACCACTTTTGCGGGGCTTACCGGGGAGTTTACCTCTATCAGGAGTCAGGCCCAGGAGGAGGTCAACAGGACCAGCATGGTGAACCTCCAGGAGGGAGAGGACCAGGAGGACGGCGGCGAAGACGGAGACGAATGGAATGGGGAGGAGGGCGAGGAGCCCGCTCCCACGCCGGTTCCAACGCCCGCGCCCCAGATGAAAACCGCCGCAGAGCTGTATCTGGACAGGGTGCTGGACCTGTGCGAGCAGAAGGCCGCGGCGCTGGAGTTCGGCGGCGAGGATACGGTGATAGTCCTGGATATCAGGCTGACGGACAAGGGCGAGCTTCAGCTGGATTTGAACCAGATCGACGAGATCGACCGGGCGGTGCTGGCCTTTACAGTAAACAGCCCTATATTATCATAGAAAGAGGTGGAGCATATGGAGCTTGGAACCCACAGACTTCTGGACCTGACCCATACCGCCGCCGCGCCCCTGCTGGCGGGGACCGAATACCCCTGGCAGGCGCTGCCGGGGATAGGGGAGTTCATTTTGGAGCTGGGAGCGGCGCTCTCCGGGGACGATTATGAGGAGATAGAGGAGCAGGTGTGGCTCCATAAAACCGTGAAGCGTTTTCCGGGGAACTTCATCGCCGGGCCCTGTATCATAGGACCGGAAACCGAGGTGCGCCCCGGGGCGTTTATCCGGGGGAACGCCTTAGTTGGCGCGGGCTGCGTGGTGGGAAACTCCACGGAGCTTAAAAATGTGATAATCTTTGACAGCGTGCAGGTGCCACACTATAACTATGTGGGGGACTCCATACTGGGCTTCAAGTCCCATATGGGCGCGGGGGCCCTTACCTCGAACGTGAAGCAGGATAAGTCCCTGGTAACTGTCGGCCTGCCCGGCGGAGAGAGGATAGAGACCGGCCTTAAAAAGTTCGGGGCAATACTGGGCGACCATGTGGAGATAGGCTGTAACTCGGTGCTGAACCCGGGGACCGTCATCGGCCGGGGGAGCAGGGTGTACCCCCTATCCATGGTGCGGGGGGCCGTGCCGGAGAACAGCATTTATAAGCGCGCTGGAGATATAACAGGGATAAGATAGGGAGATAGCGGAGGTTTGCTTTGGAGCAGATAGGAGCTTTTTTAGAGTCAGGGGTGGCGCCCACGGCGCTGCTGATAATCCGAATAATAGTCCCCCTTTTGGCGGGCTATGTGTCCTTTCGGTGCTATACCTCCTTCAAGGCCGGCCAGCGCCGCCGGGACCCGGTGGTAATGCTGCTGGACGAGAGCTCGGGGGCCCGGTTTCCCGTGCTGTACTGGGAGAACTCTGTGGGCCGCAGCCGCAGCTGTGACATCTGCCTGCCGGTGGCCGAGGTCTCAAGGGACCACGCGGTGTTTATGCGCCGGGAGGAGGGCTGGTTTGTCTGCGACACCGGCTCGAAAGGGGGCGTGCTGGTAAACGGGCGCAGGATAAGCGGCCCAAGGCTTGTGCGCATCGGCGACAGCATGACCTTCGGCGGCGTGACTCTGACCCTATATAACACTTCTCAGCTGCCGGAGAAGAAGCGCAGGTTCCAGGCGTTCCTGAGGGGTCAGGGGGCGAGCCCTTTCTTTCTCATGCTCATGGCGACTATTGCGCACCTTTTAATGGCGCTGCAGGCCTCGGCCACAAGCGAGGGCTTTGACCCCATGCTTCTGCTGCCAGAGGCTGGGGTGCTGGTCCTGGGCTGGGGGCTCTATGCTTACTCCATGGGGGCACAGCACCGCATAAGCTTTGAGATAGAGACGGTGGCCTATCTGCTCTCGGGCATAGGCATAAACCTGCTGGCGGCTGCTGATCTGGGTACGGCCCGGACACAGCTTATAGCCATGCTTATGGGTATAATAATGTTCTGTTTCCTCATATGGTTCATGAACGACATGGACCGGGTGGCAAAGTTCAGACTGCCCATCGGCATTGGGGCCCTCTGCCTGTTCGTTCTGAACCTTATTCTGGGCACCACCAGCTTCGGCTCTCGCAACTGGATATACATCGGACCCATCAGCCTACAGCCCTCTGAGTTCATAAAGATAGCCTTTGTGTTTGTGGGCACCTCCACACTGGACAGGCTTCAGACCAAGAAGAATATAACGGAGTTCCTGGTGTTCACCGGGGCCTGCATAGGCTTTTTATTCCTCATGCGTGACCTGGGCACGGCGCTGATATTCTTCGCCACCTTCCTGGTGATAGCCTTCATGCGCTCGGGCAGCGTGCGCACTATCGTGCTTATTTTAGCCGCGGCGGCCCTTGGGGTGTTCCTTATCCTCACCTTTATGCCCTACGTTGCCGACCGTTTCAGCTCCTGGGGCCACGTCTGGGAGGACCCCTACGACTCCGGCCTCCAGCAGACCCGGGTGCTTACCTACACCGCCAGCGGCGGGCTCTTCGGCATGGGCCTGGGGCATGGGTACCTGGGCGGCATCTTCGCCGCAGACAGCGACCTGGTGTTCGGGCTCCTCTGCGAGGAACAGGGGCTGCTTCTGGGGCTTATAGTGATCATGAGCATAGCGGGCTTCACCCTCTACGCCCGCAGCGACGTTACCCGCAGCCGCTCCACCTTCTTCTCCATCGCGGCCTGCGCCGTGGCGGGGCTGCTGCTGTTCCAGACCTGCCTTAATGTGTTCGGAGTAACTGACATCTTACCATTGACCGGCGTGACCCTGCCGTTTATAAGTGCGGGTGGTTCAAGCATGGCCTCCACCTGGGGCCTGATGGCCTTCCTGAAAGCCTCGGACGAGCGCACCTACGCCGTGCGCCGCGCGGGCAAGCACTAAAACGAAAAAGTTGCAGGGGTGCGGGGGCAGAGCCCCTGCGGTCTTGTTTCGAGCGAAGCGAAGAAAGGAGTCCCTTATGAAACTTCTATTCCTGATCGGCAACGGCGCTGTCGGCAAAATGACCGTGGGCCAGGAGCTCATGAAAATAACGGACCTGCGCCTGTTCCACAACCACATGACCATCGAGCCGGTAATAGAGATATTCGGACATTTCCACCCGCCGGCCATAGAACGCGTCAGAGAGGTCATCTTTGAGGAGTTCGCCAAGTCCGACAATTACGGCATGATTTTCACTTATATGTGGGCCTTCGACCAGCAGAGCGACTGGGACTACGTGGAGCACGTCAAGAGTATCTTTGCCCCATATAGCACTGAGTTTTACTATGTAGAGCTGGTCGCGTCCCAGGAGGTACGGTTAGAGCGTAATGCCACTGAGAACCGCCTGAAGCACAAGGCCTCCAAACGCGATCTGGACTTCTCCAATCAGCGGCTTATCAGCGATGACGCTAACTACCGCATTGAGAGCCTGGACGGGGAGATACCCTTTGAGAACTACGTCAAGATAGACAACACTGACCTGCCGCCTGATGAGGTAGCGAAGATGATAAAAGAAAGCTTCGGCTTATAAATTTTTAGGGCTTTTCCGCAAGGAAAAGCCCTAATTTTTTTCATTTTTACAGCCTTACGGCCAGACCGTGGGGCTCCGCCCCACACCCTGCCAAGGGAGCCTGCTCCCCTGGACCCCTTCCCGCTGCGCGCCGGTTATTTCAGGTGCCACACGTCCTCGTTATATTGGGCGATTGCCCTGTCGCTGGAGAAGAACCCAGCCTTTGCCACGTTCACCAACATCTTCTTCGCCCAGGCCTGCCGGTCCTCATACTCAGAGAGCAGCCGCTCCTTGGCCGCGATATACTCCTTCGTATCCAGCAGCGCCATGAACCAGTCCTTCCGGCTCATATCCCGATAAAGCCGCCCCAGGTTCTCCGGGTCCCCCATACGCATAAGCGCGGGGCTGATGATAAAGTCCAAAAGCTCCTCTATCTCCGGGTCGCAGGGATAGTAGGCCGCTGGGCTGTACCGCCCCTCGCCCTCCTTATAGAGCTCAAGGACCTCCTCGCTGGACTTGCCGAATATGCAGATATTCTCGTCTCCCACCAGCTCGTGTATCTCCACATTGGCCCCGTCCTCTGTGCCCAGGGTCACCGCGCCGTTTAGCATGAACTTCATGTTCCCGGTGCCGCTGGCCTCCTTAGAGGCCAGGGATATCTGCTCGGAGATATCGCAGGCAGGTATCAGCTTCTCTGCCCAGGTGACGTTGTAGTTTTCCACCATGCGCACCTCAAGCCAGGGCGAAACCTCGGGGTCATTGGCAATCAAATCAGACAGGCACAGTATCAGGTGTATAATGTCCTTTGCGATGATATACGCCGGGGCCGCCTTTGCCCCAAAGAGCAGGGTAAGCTTTCTTGCGGGCTTATGCCCTGCCTTTATCTGCTTATACTTCCAGATAATATACAGCGCGTTCATCTGCTGCCGCTTATACTCGTGCAGCCGCTTTATCTGTATGTCGAAGATGGACTCCGGGTCCAGCTCCACCCCGGCCCGCTCCTTCATATACTGGCAGAGCTGCTCCTTCTTCTGTCCCTTTATCTTAAGGAGTTCCTCAAGGGCTTCGGGGTCGTCCTTGAACGCCAGGAGCTTTTCCAGCTCGTCCGCGTTCTTCTTCCAGCCGTCCCCTATCTTCCTGGTAATAAAAGCGCTCAGTTCCGGGTCGCAGTGCATCAGCCACCGCCGGAAGGTCACCCCGTTGGTCTTATTGTTAAACTTCTCCGGGTACACCTCTGCAAAGCACTTGAGCTCTGCCTCCTTCAAAATGTCCGTGTGCAGGGCCGCCACGCCGTTCACCGAGAAGCCATAGTGTATATCCATATTGGCCATATGCACCAGGTTGTGCTCATCAATAATTGCCAGCTTTTCGTCGTCAAACTTCGCCCGCACCCGTCGGTCAAGCTCTTTGATTATGGGCACCAGCTCCGGCACGGCCTTCTCCAGGTAGTGCAGGGGCCACTTCTCCAAGGCCTCGGCCAGTATGGTGTGGTTGGTATACGCGCAGGTCTTGGACACAAGGGAGATGGCCTCGTCCATGTGTATGCCGTCCTTTAGCATGAGCCTTATGAGCTCCGGGATTATCATGGACGGGTGGGTGTCGTTTATCTGTACCACCGCGTGCTTGTGCAGATCCCGAAGGGCATACCCCTTCCCTGCGAGCTCCTTTATAATAAGCTGGGCCGCGTTGCTCACCATGAAATACTGCTGGTACACCCGCAAAAGCCGTCCGTTGTCGTCGCTGTCGTCGGGGTACAGGAACAGGGTCAGGTTCTTCGCTATATCTGTCTTGTCAAAGTCAATACCGTCCTTCACAAGGCTTTCATCTACCGTCTCAAGGTCGAACAGGTGCAGCCGGTTGGTCCCGCCCTCATAGCCGGACACGGTCACGTCGTACATCACCGACTTCACCGCGCCTCCCAGGAAGGGTACCGTGAAGCTCACGTCCGTTTTCTCCGCCCAGCACTCTGGGCCGCTCTCTGCGGGCAGCCAGCGGTCGGGCTTCTCATATTGCTTATGGTCCCAGAAGCTCTGACGGAAGAGCCCGAAGTGATACAGCAGTCCCACGCCGTCCGCTGGCAGGTCAAGCGTCGCCGCAGAATCCAGATAGCAGGCCGCAAGCCTGCCAAGGCCGCCGTTGCCAAGAGAGGGCTCCGGCTCTATCTCCTCTATCTCCGAAAGGGACTTCCCGGCATCTTCAAGGGCCTCTCGGACCTCGTCGAACAACCCCAGATTTATGAGGTTATTGGACAGCAGCTTGCCCACAAGGAACTCCGCCGATACATAGTAGAGCTTCCTGTCCCCCGCTATGCGCGGAGCCGCCGCCAGCTTTTCCTTTGTCAGCTCCAGAAGCGCGGCGTAAATTTCGCCGTTCTCCGCCTCACTCAGACTTTTTCCGTTTAGCCTTTTTTCCAGTTCGTTTTTTATCATTCTTAGGTTCCTCCATTTCCGCCCTTGCGGTTATAATTGTCAGCCGGGCAATTTTTTCTGCAAGCTCTTTAGTGTTCGCGCCCTTCTCCATGCGCCAGCTCCAGTTCATGGGGCTGACGGTAGAGGGGGCGTTCATGCGGGCTTCGGAGCCCAGCACAAGATAGTCCTGCATGGGCACTACAGCCAAATCCCCAACGCTTGTGAGGGCCGCGCGGATAAAGCACCAGACCCCCTGCTCCTCGTCCGTAAAGCCCAGATAGTCCTTTGCCATCTCCAGGTCCCCCTCCGGGGCGTGGCGTATCCAGCCAAGGGTTGTGTCGTTATCATGGGTGCCGGTATATACCACACAGTGGGTGCCGTAGTTATGGGGCAGATAGCTGCTGTCCTCCCATGAAGTAAAGGCGAAGTGCAGCACCTTCATTCCCGGATAGGTGCTCCTCTTTAACAGTGTCTTCACCGCCGGGGTCAAATATCCCAGGTCCTCGGCGATAATGGGCGCGCCGGGCACGGCCTTGTTTATGGCGGAGATAAAGTCGTACCCCGGGCCCTTCACCCACTTGCCGCCCCGGGCGGTCTCGTCCCCGTAGGGCATGGCCCAGTAGCTCTCAAAGCCCCTAAAGTGGTCGATGCGCAGCACGTCGAACATACTAAGCTTCGCCTTTATGCACTCTATCCACCAGGAGTAGCCCTCCTTCTTCATCAGGTCCCAGCGGTATATGGGGTTGCCCCAGAGCTGGCCGTCCTCAGAGAACGCGTCCGGCGGGCACCCGGCCACCACCGTGGGGTTGTTGTCTGCGTCCAGCTGGAACTGACCGGGGTTGGCCCAAACGTCCGAGCTGTCCCCGGACACGTATATGGGCGTGTCGCCGATAATGGAGACGCCCTTCTTGTTGGCGTACTTCTTAACCTTCTCCCACTGCCCGAAGAAAAGGTACTGGGTGAAGACGTGATAGCTTATCTCCCCCTCCAGCTCCTTTTTTGCCCTCTTCATGGCGGCGGGTTTTCTAAGGCGGATATCCTCCTCCCACTGGTACCAGGGCCGTCCCTCGTGGGCCGATTTCAGGGCCATAAAGAGGGCGTAGTCCTCTATCCAGGCGGCGTTCTGGTTCCTGAAGCGGGAGAGGGCCTTGTCCTTTTTGAAGTTATCGAAGGCCTTGCGCAGAAGGGGCTCCCGGGCCTTACGCACCGCGTCATAGTCCACCCGGCCAGGGTCCTCGCCCCAGCCGGATTTTTTCAGCTTCTTGCCATTGATAAGCCCGTCCTCCACGAGAAGGTCCAGGTCGATGTAGATGGGTTCACCCGCAAAGGCCGAGAAGCTCTGATAAGGGCTGTTGCCAAAGCCCGTGGGCCCCATGGGCAGCACCTGCCAGAAGCCCTGCTTCGCCCGGGCCAGGAAATCCACCCAGTCCCGGGCGGCCTTTCCAAGGCTGCCGATACCGTACTTTGACGGCAGGCTGCTCACCGGCAGCAGTATGCCGGCCCGCCGCTTCATCCATTTTTCTTGTGTTGGCATAAGTTTCCTCCGTATCTCCCCAGGAGTGGGACGATGTATTTAAGTAATAGTATAGCATATCCCGCCGGATTTTTCCATATATTTTGGCGGTTAGGGGAAATTTTTACAAAAAGAGAAAGGCCCAAAGGCCTTTCCCACTAACCTATACCCTCATAGTATTCTTCAGTATAAGGCACTGCGCTCATATCAAAGGAGTCTTGCAGCTCTTTTAGGTACTTGTAGGGCAGGGGCATGGGCGTTATATCAAGCCCGCGCCCTATGGCCTCCAGAACCTCCCGGGTCTCAGAGTCGGGCCTGCATTTAATAAGAAACTCCCCGAAGCTCTGCTTGCTGTCAAACATATGGGCCTGAGCCGGGGCCGCCATGTCACCGCAGGCCAGCAGCAGCCGGAGCATATCGGTGACGCTGCGGGCTATGGGGTGCACAGGGTCGTCGCCGGCCATTGGGTCCACCACGAACACGGTCTCGTCCAGGCCCAGCGCCTGGCAGTAATGTATGCCGTCCACTCCCGCCCAGCCCAGGAGGAAAGCGTCCCTGGGGGTGCAGAAGTAACCCTCGTTATCTTCGCGCTGCATAAGCCCCACCCGCTCCAGGTCAAGGCCCAGGGAGAGGAGCTTTTGGAATGTGATGTCCATTGCAGGTCACCTCATTTATAATCGGTACGTTCTATATGGCCGGTCCTGTGCCGAGCAGCTCCTTCAGCACCTGCTCCCGGCGTTCTATAAACATCTTCGTCACCTGGAAGCTGTCCGTCTCCTCATAGGCGAGGGGGTGCACCTGGCCGCCGTCAAAGCTGAGTATCTCCGCGCCGGGAAACCCCAGCAGAATAGGCGAGTGGGTGACGATAAAGAACTGGGAGCCCTCTGCGGCGCAGGAGTGTATGTCTAAAAGCAGTGTAAGCTGGCGCTGTGGGGACAGCGCGGCCTCGGGCTCGTCCAGAAAGTATAGGCTCTGCGGCCGGAGGTGGCTCTGCGCCACGGTCAGAAAGCTCTCCCCATGGGAGCGCTCATGCAGGCCGGCCGAGGGGACGCGGCCCTCCCGGGCGTAAAGCTCCTCCTGGGTGGCCACGTTGTAGAAGCTCTCGGCCCGAAGAAAGTACCCCCAGCCGGGCCTCTGCCAGCCCCTTATGAGCCGCATGGCCCCGCATAGCTCAGAGTGGCTGTCGCGGGTGGAGAAGCTGTAATTTTTCGTGCCCCCCTCCGGGTTAAACCCCGCCGCCACAGCCATGGCCTCCAGCAGAGTGGATTTGCCGCTGCCGTTCTCCCCAGCGAAAAGGGTGACGGGCTTTGTGAACCGCAGCCCGTCAAGACCGCTGACAGCGGGGATATCCCTTACATAGCTCTCCGGACCCAGCCGGCCCGCGTCTATTTCAAGGCCGTTTATGAACAGGCCGTCCATTTTGCCGCCTCACTTCACCTCGACCGTCCAACCGAACTCGTCCTCTATCCGCCCGGTCTGTATCCCGGTCACCGTGTCATAAAGCCGCTGGCTCAAGGGCCCTATGCCGCCCCCGGAGATCTCCATCACCTCGTCCCCAAAGCGTAACACGCCCACCGGGGAGATGACGGCGGCGGTGCCGCTGCCGAAGCACTCATCCAAAGAGCCGTCCCGGGCGGCCGAGACCAGCTCCTCCACGCTTATGCGGCGCTCCTCCACCTCTAAGCCCCAGTGGCGGCAAAGGTCCAGGCAGCTGGCCCTGGTTACGCCGGGCAGGATGCTGCCGTTGAGCTTAGGGGTGACAACTTTTCCGGCAATCTTAAAGAAGATGTTCATGGAGCCCACCTCCTCGATATACTTGCGCTCCACGCCGTCCAGCCAGAGCACCTGGGCATACCCCTCCGCGTCGGACTTCTCCTGGGCTTTAAGGCTCGCGGCGTAGTTGCCGCCGGCCTTGGCCTCGCCTATGCCCCCGCGCACGGCGCGCACATAGTCGTCCTCTATCCATATCTTTACCGGGTCCAGGCCGCTGGCGTAGTAGGCCCCGGAGGGGGAGAGTATAACGAGGAATTTATAGGAGAGCGACGGGTGCACGCCCAAGTGGTTGTCTGTGGCGATGATAAAGGGGCGGATATACAGGGAGGTGCCGGGCTTTGTGGGTATCCAGTCCCTGTCCACGCTCACCACGGTCTTGATGGCGTTGATAAAGTCCTCCTGGGGCACCGGCGGGATGCAAAGGCGCTTGCAGGAATTCTCGGCCCTCTGGGCGTTCCTGTCGGGCCTAAAGAGCAATACCCGGCCGTCCCCGGTGTGGTAGGCCTTGAGCCCCTCGAACATCTCCTGGGCATAGTGGAACACCATGGCCGAGGGATCCAGGCTCAGGGGCCCATAGGGGACGATTCGGGGGTCGTGCCATCCCCGTCCCTCGTCGTAGTCCATTATGTACATATGGTCGGTGAAAATCTGGCCGAAGCCCAGCTTGTCCTCGTTGGGCTTTTCCTTTGGCGCTGTGGTGCGCTGGAGCTTGATATTCTGCATGCTTGACGACCTTCTCTCTTTACTTTATTGATGTAACATATTATAATACCCTATGTAGAAAAATGCAAGGAAAAAAGGCAGGGAAATACTATGGATATGTTTGAGCTGTTTTTGATAGCCGTGGGCCTTTCCATGGACGCCTTCGCGGTGTCCATATGCAAGGGCCTTGCAATGCGCCGTGCGGACCCCAAAAGCATGGGGCTCGTGGGCCTATGGTTTGGCGGGTTCCAGGCGCTGATGCCGGTGCTGGGGTACCTGGTGGGCGTACAGTTCCGGGAGGCCATCACCGCAGTGGACCACTGGATCGCCTTTGGGCTTTTAGCAGTGATAGGCGGCAATATGCTCAGAGAAGCCCTCTCCGGCGAAGAGGACGAGGACGGCGACGCGTCGCTGGCCCCGAAGACTATGGTGCTTTTAGCCCTAGCCACCAGCATAGACGCGCTGGCGGTGGGGGTCGGGTTTGCGTTTCTGGATGTGAACATCACCGCCGCAGCCGGGTTCATAGGAGCAGTCACCTTCACGCTGTCAGCGGTGGGCGTTAAGGTGGGCAGTGTTTTCGGGGCAAAGTACAAGGCTCGGGCGGAGATTGCCGGAGGGGCAATACTGATACTTATGGGCACAAAAATATTGCTGGAGCATTTAGGGGTCATAAACTTCTAGGGCGGGAGGAGTTCTAAAGGTGAATTACAGAAAGGAGTATTCTTATGGAAAAATGGGACCTATACACAAAAGACAGAGTAAAGACCGGCCGCTCCCACACCCGGGGCGAGGAACTGCCGGAGGGCCTGTTCCACCTGGTAGTACACATCTGGCTGAAAAACCCAGAGGGCCGGTACCTTATCTCACAGCGCTCGGCGGACAGGCCCACCTTTCCGCTCATGTGGGAGACCACCGGCGGCTCGGTGCTCCTCTCTGAGGACAGTCTTGAGGGGGCCCTTCGGGAAGTTAGGGAGGAGCTGGGTATAGACCTGCCCCCGAAAGAGGGTAAGCTGCTGTTCTCAAGGGTCCGCGACTGGGTGGACGGCAAGCGTTTCGGGGATATTCTTGACGTATGGGAGTTCCCCTTTGAGGGCGAAGCGGACTTGACCGCTGCCGAGGGCGAAGTGTGCGATACCCGCTGGGCGGACGTTACAGAGATAGGGCGTATGCTGGAAAGCGGGGAGATGGTGGGGACTTTGGGATATATTCTGGAGCGGAAGCCTTGACCGGCATGGGAGTTTGTGCTAAAATAAGCTCTGCTCTGAATTTTACGGCAAGGAGGGAGAAACATGAACCTTTTCGACCAGAAGAAGCATATGCTGGTGCTGTTCTGCTCCCCGAACCCCCACGGCAGCACAAGGAGGCTGCTGGACAGCTTTATGGAGGAGTTCAAGGACCGGGTGGACTGGAGAACCGCCGAGGTGAACGCCTATGAGCTTAACGCCCATCCCTGTACGGGCTGCCGGGCCTGCGCCAAGAAGGAGAAGTGTACATATGACGACCTGGACAAGTTCGACAAGGAGCTTAGAAAATGCGACCTCCTGGTGGTGGCCTCGCCGGTATATAACGACTCCTTCCCCTCGCCCATGAAGGCTATTCTGGACAGGACCCAGCGGTATTTTGAGGCGAGGTTCTCCCTGGGGCTCCGCCAGCCCATAAAGAAGCACAGGGACGCGGTGCTGCTCTTGACCATGGGCCGGGAGGAGGACTTCCCCTTAGAGGTTACTGCCCACCAGCTCCAGCGGGCCTTCAGCGTCATGAACACCACTTTGACCGGCTGCGCCGTCTGGGACGGCACGGACCTGGGCCGCAGGAACCTGGGCCCGGCCCAGCAAAAAGCCCGGGCGCTGGCTCTTGAAATCCTCAAGGAACCATGATAAAATAAGAAGAAAACTTAAAACAGTAAGGCGGTTTTAATATGTCTGGACATTCAAAATGGAACAACATCAAGCGCAAGAAGGAGAAGGCCGACGGCGCGAAGGCCAAGGTCTTCACTAAGATAGGCCGCGAGCTGGCCGTAGCCGTTAAAGAGGGCGGCAGCGGCGACCCGGCGGCTAACTCCCGGCTTCGGGACTGCATAGCAAAGGCTAAGGCGGCCAATGTGCCCAACGACAACATCGACCGCATAATCAAGCGGGCTATGGGCGACGGCAACGCCGACAACTATGAGAACATCACCTACGAGGGCTACGGCCCCAGCGGGGTGGCGGTCATCGTAGAGACCCTTACCGACAACCGCAACCGCACCGCCGCCGACGTGCGCCACGCCTTCGACAAGTACGGCGGGAACCTGGGCACCACCGGCTGCGTCAGCTTCATGTTCAAGGAGAAGGGCGTTATCGTGGTGGAGCGCGAGGGATTGGACGAGGATACCGTCATGGCCGACGCCCTTGAAGCCGGAGCCTCGGACTTCGCCGCGGACGAGGACGTGTTCGAGATATCCACCGAGCCCGCGGACTTCAGCGGCGTCCGGGAGGACCTGGAGAAGAAGGGCTATGAGTTCGTCTCCGCCGAGGTGGAGATGGTGCCCGACACCTATACGGCCATCACCGACGAGGAGACCGTCATAAAGATGCAGAAGATGCTGGACCTCTTGGAGGACAACGACGACGTGCAGAACGTCTGGCACAACTGGGAAGCGCCGGAGGACGACGAGGAGTAAGCAAAACTAAATAAACGGCAGAGATAAAAACGCAACGCGCCTCCCCCTTTGGGGACTGTGCCAGAGCCGGTAGGTAGCCCGGCCGTCTCGTTTATCAAACGAGGTAAGTAACCCTCCCCTCCGGGTCGTCCGTTCCCTGTCCTTGGCAATTCTTAGGAGGGAAGGTTATGGACGAGGAGAGCGTAAAGCTGACGGTGTTCTTCGAGGGGCCCTTTTGGGTCGGCGTTTTCGAGCGCGTGTCAGAGGGAAAGCTGACCGTGTGCAAGGTCACCTTCGGGGCTGAGCCGAAGGACGGCGAGGTATGGGAGTTTATCCTAAAGAACTACCACCGGCTGAGCTTCAGCCCGGCGGTGGGGGCCCCGGCAAAGCGCGCCGCAGGCAGCCCCAAACGCAGGCAGCGCAGCGCCGGAAAGGAGCTGCGGGCCCCGGGTATTGGGACAAAGTCTCAGCAGGCGTTAAAGCTCCAGCAGGAGACAGCCAAAGACCAACGCCGGGAGCTTCGCAGAGAACGGCGGGAGGCCGGGAGAGACCGGCAGTTTGAGCTCCGGCAGGAAAAGCGCCGGGAGAAGCATAGAGGACATTAAAAGGGACCGTGCCAAAAGGCACGGTCCCTTTACCTCGTCATGTCCACCGAAGGAGCCCCAGCGCCAATAAGTGCGCCGGATAGAACACATAGAAGAACCACTTATGCACTGGCCTCCTGCTCCCGCCCTGTCCGTTATATAAAAACCGAAGCGCGAGTATGGGCAGCAGCACCCCCAGGTGGAACCAGTTGTTTGCAAGTCCCCCCGCCAGGGCCATGCCCACGCAGGGCAGCAGGAACGTAAGGCCATAGGCTGTCCACATGGCCCGGGGCCGCTCCCGGTACACGTGCACGAACAGCACACCCAACACGTCCATCACCGGCCAGTCCCCGGGCAGAGACAGTATGCAGAGCCCGATTACGCACAGCACCTTCACCGGCTTTTTAAGCCTTTGGCTCTCCCAGACCCTTATGGCCGTAAGGCCCAGGAAAAGGGTGTAGGTCACGCCCTGGACGATGTTGAAGGCAAAGGGTATGGTGGGGTGGAGGAAGGGGAAATAGCCGAACTCAAAGTAGATGAACGGCCCCCAGGACGCCAGGGCGCAGAGTCCCAGGCGCAGCTGGTATTTTTTCACGTCCCGGGTGTATATGTAGCCCTGGCCCACGAAGAAAGCCATGGTCGGGCCGGTAAAACGCCCGATAAAGTGCATTATCTGGCCGAGAAGGGGGTGAATCGGGTCCACAACTCCCCAGGCGATATGGTCGATGAGCATGGCGATTATGGCGACATACTTTATCTGGTTTCGATTGAGCCCTTTGCGGGCGGCATATGACATAAGGGCAGCTCCTTTACTGTAAGCTGCCCTTAATTATATCTTAGAGATACATCGCCTGTCAATGTATATTTTCTTAAGAAAGTCTTAAGACTGGTCCCCGCTCCAGTCCACGTCGTACTCCCGCTCCACGGTAAACTTTGTCATCTGCCCCGAGGTCATGTCAAAATTTAGATCGTACTTATATTCAAGGCCGTATTTCAGCCACATCACCTCGTCCCCGGTCCAGTCGGGGTACATCTCCCCGGCCTTCTCCCGGGTGAGCTCCGTCACAGGGACCCCGTCGAACTCTATCTTCGAGAGTACCGCCGGATCGTCCTCGCTGTGCATATAGAACTCGAGCCGGGCTATCACGGCTTCACCCAGAGGTATGGCCTCCTCCTCGGTGACAAAGGATATCTGGGCGAAGATGTTCTCATTAACATTGATGCTGCCGCCGGTATAGTAGGAATTGGGTTCCAGCTCCATATCGGGGTCCACGTCCACCCGCTCGTAATTCTCGTCCACCCAGCCTACGTTCATGCCCTGGTCCAGAAGGGTCTGCACGGTGGTCTCGCCCACACGTATTTCTGTGCCGTTGATCTTAATGGGCAGCAGCTTCTCCTGCTCCTTCTCGCTGCTGCTGCCGCTCTCCCCCGAACAGGCGGGGAGCAGCAGGACCAGCGCCAGCAGAAGGCAGATAATTTTAAGTACGTTCCTCATAGCTTTTTCTCTCCTCTAAGTTCTATTTTTCACCCCATAGGCTTTTCGCCTTGGGGCAGAATTTTTCAATAAGGGCCTGGGCCTCTCCTATCTGCTTCATGTTCTCCATATACACCTTCGCGTTGGGATAGCTTGAGGCAAAGGCGGTGCCGTCTCTATAGCCGACAACGATGGACACCCCCATGCCTATGGTCTGGCGCACCCGGGTGCTGCCCATATTATAGCCTATCCGGCCGGTCTCCTCTATGACCTTCAGGCTTTCCATGTCCGAGACCCGGAACACATGGCAGCTGTCCCGGAAGTATATCCAGAATTCCGGGCCTATAATGAGCCTTGCGGGGTATTTGTCCGTGGTGCCGTTTGTAAAGTCCGCCCGGCCTGTTGGAGCCTGCTTTGCAAGGGCCTCCTGGTCGGAGGGCGAGAGCTTTGAAAGCGTCTGCTCGTACATCTGCCGGACCTTTTTCATAGAGGTGCTGCGGGTCTGTATCCAGAAGCACAGCCAGATAAACAGCGCGAAGCCTACGCCTATAAGCAGGTGCACCTTCATGACGTACTGCCACTCGTACCCAACGCCGAAGCCCAGCGCCACCATAGCGGCGACGCTTAAAGCCATCCATAGGGGCACCCGTTTCATCAGCCGCCGGTTAAAGGCCTTGAACCTGGGGGCATAGTCCTTCATCTCAGCGTCCAGCCACTGCCGGAGAGCCTCGTTCATAATACCAGTCCTCTCAATTTTGTATATTGCGAAAATATTATATACCCGCGTATATAAATATGCAAGCCCCGATTTTCTTTTGTCTTGACAAGCCCACAGCCAGCGGATATAATCGTGGTAACCTGAAATAACCCACAAGGGGGAATAGCCGCAATGAGCATTAAAAAAGTCATCGTAGTACATAAGACACACCTGGACATTGGCTTCACCGATTCCGCCGAAAACGTCCTGCATAAATATCTGGAAACCTTCATACCCGGGGCCGTAAGGACCGCCCGGGAGTGCAACAAAGACGGCAAAAGGAACTTTGTCTGGACCGTGGGCTCATACCTTATTGAGCGCTACTTAAAGGAGGGCAGCGACCCCGAAATGCTGGCAGAGGCCATCAAGAACGGCTTTATAGCCTGGCACGGTCTGCCCCTTACCACCCATACGGAGCTGATGGACGGTAAGCTCTTCGAGTATGGTCTGAGCATATCTAAAAGGCTTGACGAACGCTTTGGCCGGCGCACCATAGCAGCCAAGATGACCGACGTGCCCAGCCACACTCACGCCATGGTTCCATATCTTGCGAAAGCCGGGATAAAGTACCTGCATATCGGCATAAACGGCTCCTCCAAGCTTGTGAAGCTGCCGCCTCTTTGCCGGCTGCGCTATGGAGACGACGAGATAATTCTGGATTACGCGGCTCTTTATGGCGCCTCCAGTGTCTGTGGGGAGTATGCCCTGGAGTTCGCCCACACCCCAGATAACAGCGGCCCTCCTTCGCCGGAGAGTGTGGCCGCCGAGATGGAGCGTCTCCGGGAGAAGTACCCCGGGGCGGAGATAGCCTCCGGGACCATGGACCAGTTCGCAGAGGTGGTGCTGGAACGCATAGACGAGCTGCCGGTAGTCACCGAGGAGCTGGGGGACACCTGGATACACGGCGTGGCCACCGACCCGTATAAGACCGCCGCCTATTACGAGCTTCTGCGCCTGCGGGACCAGTGGGAGCGGGAGGAGCCTAAGGCTGTGGCTTCCCCGGCGTGGCGGGACTTCTGCGGGGGCCTTCTGATGGTATGCGAGCACTCCTGGGGCCGGGACGTGAAGCGCTGGCTCTCGGACTGGAAAAACTGGGAGAAGCAGGACTTCTATAAGGCCCGGGAGCGGGACCATATTACCGCCGAAGACGTGATGCCCGCCGGGGAGCTCCTTCGGGAGTTCACCCTGCATAACGAGCCCACCTTTGTCCAGGGGCTATGCTCCTATAAGCTTATGGAGGAGTCTTGGCTGGAGCAGAGGGGGTATATCCGTGAGGCTGTCACGGCACTGCCGGAGAAGTGGCGGCGCAGGGCCATAGAGAGGCTCGAAACCCTTCGCCCCGCAGGCCCTGGTGTGTGCGCGGAGCCCACTTCGGAGAGGAGCTTTGAAATTAGCGGGTACAAGGTGGAAGTGGATAATGACGGAACGGTGAAGGCAGGCGGAAACTGGCTGGGCAGGCTGGTATACGAGGTCTACAGCGCCAGGACGGTGTTTGACAACCTTGAGAAGTACAACCGAGATCTGGAGCACACCCGGGTCTGGGCCGAGGGGGACTTCTCAAAGCCCGGCCTTGACAGGGTGGAGGAGCTTCGGGACGAGGCCTTTGCCTACGAACTCCAGGGCGTGGAGCGGGAGGATAATACACTGCGGCTGTGGCTGAAGGCCCCGGAGCGTGCCGCCGAAAGGTACGGCGCGCCGCGGGCCGTGACGGTGGCGTACACCTTCGGGGAGAATATTGATGTAGAGCTTCGGTGGTTTGATAAGGACGAGAGCAGAATACCCGAGGGGCTGTTCTTCGGCTTCGGCTTGGGCTATGGAAAGGGGGAGCCTGTGCGCCTTGAGAAGCTGAGCTTGCCCATAGATCCCTATAACGTCCGGGAGGGCGGCAACCGCAAGCTCCACGCTTCGCCTGTAGTAGAGGGCGGCAGCGGCACGGTCAAGAGCCTGCACGCGCCCCTTCTGAGCGTGGGTGGCCGGCACCTATACGATGAAAACGAGGAGTACGGCAGGCCGGAGGACGGCATGTGGTATCTTCTTCACAATAACCGCTGGGGTACTAATTTCCCCCTGTGGTATGGGGAAAACGCAAGATTTGAGTTCAAAATAAGCATAAACGGGGGCAGAAAATGAGTATTTCCGGCAGATTAGTCACTTCAATGTGCAAGGTTTTTCCCACGAGAGAGCCCGGCCCGGTCCTGGGGGAGCTTTGCGCCCTTAGGGGCGAGAGCCTGTCGTTTCAGCTGGCCTACCGCTGGGAGGGGCCCTATAGAGCCTGGGGCAAGGTGGAGGTGGAGTCAAAGCTCCCTGTGCGGGTGCGGGAGGTGGGCTTAGTGCCCTGCGAATACCCCTGCCACCCCTGGCACGACGAGGGGTATCTGGCCACAGAGCCGGGACTTTACCCGGATCTTCTCAGGGAGCCAAAGCGGTTTGGCATACCACTGGTAGCGGGCCAGTGGAGGAGCGTCTGGCTGGACGTTAAGACAGAAGGTATCACGGCCGGAAAATACCCGGTAACTGTAAGGATAGTGGGAGAGGAGGGCGTGCTCTGTGAGGAGAGCGCCCCAGTGGAGATACTGGATATGGAGCTGCCGAAGCTGCCCATACCCCATACCGAGTGGTTTCACAGCGACTGCCTGGCGGACTACTACGGCGCGGAGGTCTTCTCAGAGCGCTGGTGGGAGATAGTGGGGAACTTTGTGGAAACGGCGGCGGAGCATAGGTGCAATATGCTTCTGACCCCGGTGTTCACCCCGCCCTTAGATACGGCTGTAGGCGGCCAGCGCCGCACCGTCCAGCTTGTGGACGTTGAGGTTATGGGCGAGGGATATAGGTTCGGCTTTGAAAATTTCCGGCGCTGGGTGAAGCTGGCCCTGGACCGGGGCATTGAGTATATCGAGATATCCCACCTTTTCAGCCAGTGGGGGGCAAAGGCCGCGCCCAAGGTCATGGGCACGGAGAAGGGCGAGTACAGGCAGCTCTTCGGCTGGGACACCGACGGCGGCGGGGAGGAGTATACCGGCTTTCTAAGGCAGTTTTTGCGGGCTCTGAAGCCGGTGCTTGAGGAGTTAGGTATAAGCGGGCGCACCTATTTCCACATCTCCGACGAGCCCTCTTTAGAGCATATGGACAGCTATAAGCGGGCCTTTGAGGGCGTGAAGGAGGAGCTGGCGGGCTATAATATGATGGACGCGCTGTCAGAACGCACCTACTATGATATGGGCCTTGTACAGCAGCCGGTCTGCGCCATAGACCACCTGGAGAAGTTCCTAGCGGGCCGGCCGGAAAAGCTCTGGGGTTACTACTGCACCGGCCAGGCGGTGGACGTGCCCAACCGCTTCATTGTCCAGCCCGGGTCTCGGACCCGGATACTTGGGGCTCTGCTCTATAAGTATGAGCTTGCGGGGTTTTTGCAGTGGGGCTATAACTTCTATAACTCTCAGGTGTCTCTCTACCAGATTGATCCCTACCGCGTCACCGACGCGGGCGGGGCCTTCCCCTCCGGCGACCCCTTCCTCGTCTACCCCGGCCCGGAGGGCAGGCCGGAGGAGTCCCAGCGGCTCCTGCTCATGGACGAGGCCATGTGTGACTACTGTGCCCTTTATGCCCTTGAGGGTCTTGTGGGCCGGGAGCGGGTCACGGAGCTTGTCGGGGAAATGACGTTTAAAAGCTACCCGGACGAGGCGGGGCTTTTGGAGGTGCGCAGACGGGTGAACGAGGAGATAAAGGCGAATATTTAAAGAAGAAGCCCCCGGAGCTGCCGGGGGCTTCTATTCGTCAATACCGCTGCCCCTCTCTCGGAGCACGGAGACCGCAGCCCTTTTGACCTCCTCAGAGACAGCTGTGCGGTGTATCTGCCTGAGATGCCCGTCGTCATAGCGGCGGAACTCGGCCATATAGCACTCAATTATCTGCCGGCGCTCGGAGCCGGGAGCCTTTATGAAGCCTTTTAGTTTTGTGAAGAGTCCCATGGGGTTGCGTCTCCTTTCGAGGAAATCTGAGCCGCTTCGGCCACTGACGACATGATAGCACATAATTTTGTTTGTGTCAATAACAATATGTTACTTACACAAGGTTTATTATGTGCTCCACCTACCCTAAAATCAATGGGGGAGGTGATTGCGTGAAACAGGAATACAAGGGCATGTACGAGCGGTTCGGGCTGAACGTGGTGTACTACCGCAAAATGAAGCGCATGACCCAGCTGCAGCTGGCGGAACTTCTGGACATTGACAGAAGCCATATCAGCTCCATAGAGCTTGGCAACGTGGGCGTGTCCATGGATCTTATCTTCAAGATGTGCGAGGTTTTCGGCATCAAGCCAAAAGAACTTTTTGACTTCCGGGACTAGACGGGAGTCCGCAAATTTCCCTTGACTTTCCCGGCGTTTCGTGCTATATTATATAAGCCGCATACTGCGGGCTTTTAAAGCGGCGCTTAAAGAGCGTCCGCCCGAGAGTAGCGAGACTATAATAAAGGCAGGATAAGAAATGTTTGCAGTGATCGAGACAGGCGGTAAGCAGTACAAGGTTCAGTACGGCGACGTTATCTATGTGGAGAAACTGGACGCAGAGGAGAACAGCACCGTTGAGTTCCCGGTGGTGGCTGTCTTCGGCGAGGGGGAGCCCAAGGTGGGCGCGCCCTATGTGGAGGGCGCCACGGTTACCGGTAAAGTGGTAAAGAACGGCAAGGCAAAGAAGATAACCGTCTTCACCTATAAGCCCAAGAAGAACTCCAAGCGGAAGATGGGTCATCGCCAGCCCTATACCAAGATACAGATCGAGGCCGTGAAGGCCTGATGATCGAAGTGGGTTTCCTCACCCACACCGGAGGCCTGCTGGGCTTTCATATCACCGGCCACGCCGGTGGAGCGGCCGGCACGGACATAGTGTGCGCGGCGGTTTCCTCTGCGGCGTACCTTGTGGCAAATACCGTCACCGATGTGATGGGCGCGGTTCCAAGGGAGCTGACGGCTGAAGAAGGGGATATGCTTCTGCGGCTCTCGCCGGAGGACGTGCCAAAGTGCCGGACGGTGCTCCTGGGGCTCAGGCTGCACCTTACAGGGCTTGAGGAACAGTATCCGGAGGATATCCGGGTGAGCTATATGGAAATTTGAGAGCATCTATAACAATAATCGAAAGGAAGGCTTTTATTATGCTGAAAATCAATATCCAGCTTTTCGCCCATAAAAAGGGCATGGGCTCCACAAAGAACGGCCGCGACTCCGAGTCTAAGCGCCTGGGCGTAAAGCGCGCCGACGGCCAGTTCGTGCTGGCGGGGAACATCCTTGTCAAGCAGCGCGGCACCAAGATCCATCCCGGCACCAACGTGGGCAGGGGCAAGGACGACACCCTGTTCGCCATGGTGGACGGCAAGGTGCGCTTCGAGCGCATGGGCGCGGACCGCAAGAAGGTCAGCGTCTACGCCGAGTAAGCAGGGTTCTGAAGGTAGAAAAAGCCTCTTCGCGGTGAAGGGGCTTTTTTGTAATAGGGGGGAGGAATACTGTGGATTTGACGAAGTTCCAGTGGACCAGAAAGCCGGAGAGCTTTACTATAAATGACAAGAGGATAGAGATAGTCACAAGGCCCTATACAGACCTGTGGCAGAGGACCTACTACCATTTTCAAAATGACAACGCCCCGGTACTCCAGACGGAGACCGATGAAAAGTATTTCAGCTTCACGGTGAAGACGGACTTTATGGACAGCGGCCACCGCTTTGACCAGTGCGGCGTTGTCATGTACCTGGACAGTGAGAACTGGCTGAAGGCCTCGGCGGAGTACGAGAATGAGGAGTTCTCCCACCTGGGCAGCGTGGTTACAAACGGCGGCTTCTCCGACTGGGCCACCACGGCGATACCCGCTAGCGTAAAGTCCATGTGGTATAGGCTCAGCCGCCGGGAGGACGACTACAAGATAGAGTGCTCCCGGGACGGGACCAGCTTTGAGCAGATGCGCATATGCCATATGCAGAAGGGCGGGGGCAGGATACGTTTCGGGATATATGCCTGCTCGCCGGAGAATTCCAGCTTTAAAGCGGTGTTCACAAATATGAAAGTGTCGGAGTGCAAATGGCCGGCCCATGAGGGCCAGCCGCCGGAGGGGCGTAAATCATGACAAGACTATTTATTGTAGAGGGACTACCCTGCTCGGGCAAGAGTACCACGGCGAAATATATGGCGGAGAGGCTTTCGGCCATGGGCAGGAGGGTGCTCTGCGTGGACGAGGGCACCGGGGAGCACCCCGCCGACTATGAGCAGAGCGCCTATGTCACCGGCGGGCAGCTGGCCTCCTTCCCGCCGGGGCTTCGGGAGATGATACGCTCACGGTCAGAGCCAAGGCTGGACGGCTATGTTGTCCCTCTCTCAAAGCTGGGCGGTGCGGCCCTTCAGCGGCTCATACCCTATAAGATATATGACTCCCTGCCCTGGGAGGCGGAGATGCCCCTGATGCTGGACAAGTGGAGGTGCTTTACAGAGAGCGCCGAGGAGCATATGCTCTATGTTTTCAACGCCGTTCTCCTACAGAACCCCATGTGCGAGACCATGATGCGGTTCAACTTTTCCATGGAGCAGTCCCTGGAATATATCGAAAAAATAGCGGAGATAATCGCGCCTATGGACCCTGCGGTGATATATCTGAAAAGCGATAATATTGCGGAGAGCGTCCGGGCGGTCTCGGAGGAGCGCCCGGGCTGGCTGGAGTCCGTTATCGGCTACCACGTAAACGGCGCATACGGCGAAAGCATAGGCGCGAAGGGCTTTGAGGGGTACATCGCCTGCCTTGAGGAGCGCCAGCGCAGGGAGCTGGAAATACTGGAGAGGCTTGGCATTAACCGCCTGGTCCTTGAGGGTCCTCGGCAGGAGTGGAACACAAGGATATGCTCCTTCATCGGGGTGCGCCCCAGGAGCTTTTAAATGGCTATGGAGATAGCGCTGCACTATGAAGAAAAGGGCGCTGGCAATCCCCTTGTCCTCCTGCACGGCAACGGCGAGGACGGCTCGTATTTTAAGAGCCAGATAGAGTTTTTCTCCGAAAGTTACAGGGTGATAGCCGTAGACACCCGGGGCCATGGCAGGTCCCCCAGAGGGGACGCGCCCTTTACCATCGCCCAGTTTGCCGAAGATTTGGCGGGCTTTATGGACGGCCTGGGGCTCCGGCGGGCTATTATCCTGGGTTTCTCTGACGGCGCAAATATCGCCATGCGGTTCGCCCTCAACTGCCCCGAGAGGGTGCGGGCGCTGGTACTGAACGGCGGCAACCTGGACCCCTCCGGGATAAAGCGCAGTGTGCAGGTGCCCATCGAGCTGGGCTATAGGCTCACAAAAAATTTCGCCAAAAGGTCAGCGGAGGCGAAGCGCCATATGGAGCTTCTGGGGCTCATGGTCAACGAGCCCAATATAAAGCCGGAGGAGCTGGGAGCCATAAGAGCCCCCACGCTGGTGTTAGCCGGCACCCGGGACATGGTGAAGGAGAGCCACACCCGGCTGATAGCAAGGAGTATCCCGGGGGCGAAGCTGTCAATAATAGAGGGGGACCACTTTATTGCCGGGAAGAAGCCGGAGAGGTTCAATGTGGCGGTGGGGGAGTTTTTGAAAGAAATTGAGGAGAACTGCTGAGATGAAACTACAGATAACCACCGAAAGACTAACAATAACCCCCTTCACCCTCCAATGGCTTGAAGCCTACCACCAAAATTTCACCCCCGAGGTCACAAGATATCAGTACCCTGACCCCTTCCCTGACCCGGAGACAGCCCAACAGGTGCTCTCCGGGTTCATAGCGGACATGGAGCGGGGGGATATGCTGGAGCTTGCGATACTCGGCCACAAGGGGGAATTCCTGGGCAGCGCAGAGGTCTTTGGGCTTAGGGAAAAGGCCCCGGAGTTGGGAATATGGCTGAAGGGCTCCGCCCAGGGGCAAGGGTACGGAAAAGAGGTACTTGAGGGGACCCTTGGGTATCTTGATGGGTTTCGGCGGTACGAATACTATATCTATGAGGCCGACGAGAGGAACGCGCCCAGTATATGTCTTGTGGAGAAATTTCCCCACGAAAGAGGCAGGCTCCAGAGGGTCATAACAGAGTCCGGCAAGGAGCTGATGCTTCGGACCTACCATATACGCGCCAGGAGGTAAATTATGTTTATAGACATGGCAAAAATATATATCAAGGCCGGGGACGGCGGGGACGGCGCGGTGTCCTTCCACCGGGAAAAGTACGTGGCGGCGGGCGGCCCCGACGGCGGGGACGGCGGGCGCGGCGGCAGCGTGGTGTTCCAGGGAGACAGCAACCTCTCCACCCTGGCGGACTTTCGGTACAAGCGCAAGTATCTTGCGCCCCGGGGGGAGAACGGCCGGGGCGGCAGGTGTGCCGGAAAGTCGGCTCAGGATCTGGTGGTGAGGGTGCCCATAGGGACCCTTGTGAAGGAGGCCGAAACGGGCCGGATAATCGCGGACATCTGGGACGGCGAGCCCCAGGTGATAGCCAGAGGCGGCCGTGGCGGCTGGGGGAACACCCACTTTGCCACCCCCACCCGGCAGGCCCCACGCTTCGCGAAGCCCGGCCTGCCCGGACAGGAGCTGGAGGTACAGCTGGAGCTGAAGCTTCTGGCGGACGTGGGCCTGGTGGGCTTTCCCAACGTGGGCAAGTCCACTTTAATCTCTGTGGTGTCTGAGGCAAAGCCCAATATCGCCAACTACCACTTCACCACCCTGACCCCGGTGCTGGGGGTGGTACGCCGGGGGGAGGGCCTCTCCTTTGTGATGGCGGACATCCCCGGGCTCATAGAGGGGGCTTGGGAGGGCAAGGGCCTTGGGCACCAGTTCCTGCGGCACGTGGAACGGTGCCGTATTCTCGTGCATATAGTGGACGTGTCCGGCAGCGAGGGCCGGGACCCCAAAGAGGACTTTGAAACCATAAACCGTGAGCTTAAACGGTTTAACCCAGAGCTCTCCGAGCGGCCCATGCTGGTGGCCGGGAACAAGTGCGACTTGGCGGAGCCCGGGCAGATAGAGGAGTTCAGAAGCTTCATAGAGGGCCTTGGCTACCGCTTTTTCCCCATGATAGCTCCCATAAACGAGCAGGTGGACCCGCTTTTGGACGCGATAACGGCGGAGCTCTCAAAGCTCCCGCCTATTTTACGGTACGAGCCCGACCCGGTGGAACTGCGGCCCCTGGAGGAACTGGACCGGGGCGCGGTGACGGTCACAGAGGAGGATGGCGTGTTCTCTGTGGAGGCCCAGTGGCTGCTGCGGATAATGCGCACGGTAGACTTTGACGACAGCGAGTCCCTACAGTATTTCCAGCGGGTGCTCATTGATACCGGGGTGATAGACGCTCTGAGAGAGGCCGGCTGCGGCGAGGGGGACACCGTGGACATCTACGGGCTGGAATTTGACTTTGTGGATTAGGGGGCGGCTTTAATTTGGACACATTACTGAAAGCCCCCTGCCCTGATATGCGGCGCATGAGCGCTCTGGACCTGGCGTTTGTGGGCGACGGAGTGTACGACCTTTTGGCAAGAGAATACCTTTTGCAGGAGGGGCCAAGCCCTGTGAAAAAGCTCCACGTCCGCAAGACGGCCCTGGTCTGCTGCAAGGCCCAGTCAAGGGCTCTGGCGGGACTTTGGGAGGGCCTGTCCCAGGAGGAGCGGGAGATAGCTTTAAGAGGGCGCAACGCCCATGTGGGCCATGTGCCCAAAAACGCGGATATAGCCGACTATCACGGCGCAACGGCCCTGGAGGCGCTGTTCGGCTGGCTGTACCTTATAGGTGACATAGACAGGGCCAGAGAGCTCTTTCTCCTGGCGGTGGAGGTACTGGGCTAATATAGTAAACGCATTGGTGGCTGCGCCGCCTGGTTCAAAAGAAGTGTTTACCTCGTTTGAACTGCGTTAACTATTATTCTGAAGGGAGAGGGTAAGCATGGCTCATATAGCCAGGCAAAAGGATATTTTTCTGGATGTTTTGTTTATAACGGCGGGAGCCGCTGTGTACGCCACGGCGGTCACCGCCCTGACCGCGCCAAACAATATAGCCCCGGGCGGGGTGACGGGCCTTTGTACCATGCTGAACTTTATGTTCGGAACGCCCATAGGTCTTATGAGCTTTTTCATCAATATCCCCATAATCCTGTGGGCCGTGGTGGACATAGGCTATAAGCTGGTGGTGCGGACCATGGCGGCCATTGTGCTGTCGTCCCTGTTCATCGACCTTTTCACCGGCTTCATGCCCGTGTACAGCGGAAACCCCATACTGGTGGCGGTGTTCTCCGGGGTGTGCGAGGGCCTGGGGCTGTCGCTGACCTTTATCCGGGGCGCTACCACTGGGGGCACCGATATGGTGGCAAGGCTCCTGGAGCGCCGTCTGCCCCATATGTCCATGGGCAAGCTGATGTTGGCCCTGGACGGCGTGATAGTAGCCCTGTCGGCGGTGGTCTTCGGCAGCATTGAAAACGCCATGTACGCCTGTATCGCCATCTTCATCAGCACCAGCGTGATCGACAAAATACTCTACGGCACGGACCTGGGCACAGGAAAGCTTTTCTATGTTATGAGCCCCAGGGTGCGGGAGATGGGAAAACGGGTCATTGAGGAGCTGGACCGAACGGTGACCTACCTTGACAGCCACGGGGGCTACAGCAACGAGTCTGGCGAGACCATGCTCTGCGTGGTGCGCCGGTTCGAGGTCTACCAGATACAGGCCATAATCAGGGAGGAGGACAAGGACGCCTTTGTGATCGTGGGGGACGCGGGCCAGATAACCGGCGAGGGCTTCAGGCCCATGCGCCCGGACGATAAGTCGCTGAAAGAGCTGCTGGGCGAAATAAAGAAAAAGTAGCGCGAAGCGTGAAGGGGTCAAGGGGAGTTATGCTCCCCTTGCAGGGTTTGGGGCAGCGCCCCAAGGTCTGCGCTGAGAGCGAAGCTCGAAAAAGCAAAGGTCCGGCTGTAAGCCGGACCTTCGCCCGCAGACAAGGCAGACAAGTTAGTACAGCTCGTCCTGCTCCTGCTCATAGCTGGATTTCTGGTTCTTGGACTTCTGGTTCTGGCTCTGAGAGTTCTGCTTGTTCTGAGAATTCTGAGAGCGGCTGTTCTGGTTGTTCTGATTCTGCTGGTTCTGGGAGTTATTCCTCTGCTGGTTCTGGTTCTGATTGTTCTGATTGCTGCTCATAACAATGACTTCCTTTCCTGCAATGATGACGAAGCTGAAGCCCTCCACAAGGCCCTGATTTTTTGGGCGGTGTGGACGTCTTCCAAAAGGTATTGTAGACAGGTTGGGCGGGATTATGCGCAGGGTGCAGGGAAATTTAATTTTGACGGAGGGCGTCAAATGAGTTATTATAAAAAGATGATGGGTAAAAATATATACCTCGCGCCAATAGACCCAAGGGAGACCGACAGCTTTATCAAGTGGATGAACGACAGAGCAGTGGCGGAGCCCTTTGGCGAGTATGGAAATACAATATCCTCCAAAGACGATTTAAAGTGGATATATGAGCCCCCGGCGCATATGCAGCGGTATGCAATAGTGCTTACAGAAGACGATGAGCTGATAGGCAGCATAAGCATACACAATATCGACCACCTTAACCGCAACGCCTTTTTGGGCATTTTTATCGGCGATGAGAAGCATCGTGGCAGGGGCTATGGCCGGGAGGCCATAGGGCTGGTACTGGAATACGGTTTTAAGACGCTGAACCTGCACAATATTATGCTCTCGGTCCACGCGGATAACCACGCGGGGATAGCCTGCTATAAAAAAGCCGGTTTCCGCGAGGACGGGCGGCTGCGGGAGTGGGTATATAAGGACGGCAGATATGTGGACAAGCTCTATATGAGCATTATGGAGCACGAATTTTTGAACTGAGGTGGTATGATGTCCCTGCCCGAAGAATTCCTCAGCAGGATGAAAACTCAGCTCGGGTCCGAGTTCCCGGACTTTTTAGACTGCTATGGCCGCCCGGCATACCGGGGCGTGCGGCTGAATACATTGAAGTGCGGCGTGGGTTTGCTAAAAGAAAGTCTGCCCTTTATGCTGACAGCTTCTCCCTTTTCAAGATTTTCCTTCTACGCGGACTATGAGGGCGGCTTTGGCAGGCTCCCGGCCCACCACGCCGGGATGTTCTATTCACAGGAGCCCTCGGCCTCCTCGGCGGTGACAGCCCTGGACCCAAAGCCCGGGGAGCGCATTTTGGACCTCTGCGCCGCCCCGGGGGGCAAGGCCACCCAGATAGCCGGGGCTATGGAGGGCAAAGGGCTGCTCTGGGCCAATGAGCCGGTAAGGCAGCGGGCTGGGGCGCTGCTGTCGAACCTGGAGCGCATGGGGGCCGTGAACGCCGTGGTTTCCTGCGCCTACCCCCAGCGGCTCTGCCCGGGGCTTGCGGGTTACTTTGACCGGGTGCTGGTGGACGCGCCCTGCTCCGGGGAGGGTATGTTTAGAAGGGAGCCCCGGACCATAGAGGAGTGGTCCCCGGAGGGGGTGAGGGCCTGCGCCAAGCGCCAGCTTGCCATTCTCGACCAGGCGGCCCTGACCGTAAAGGAGGGCGGAGTGCTGGTCTACTCCACCTGTACCTTCTCCTATGAGGAGAACGAGGGGACCGTTAAATGCTTCCTTTCGGCCCACCCGGAATTTATAGCTGAGAGGATACCCCATGAGTTTGGACGGGAGGATATGGCCGGCGGGCTTGGCCGGCGGATATATCCCATGGAGGGGGGCGAGGGTCACTTTGTGGCCCGCTTTAGGCGCGTGGGGGAGAATATATGCAGGGCCGGGGAGTATAGGGATCTCCTAAAGGGGGGGCTTGCGGCCCAGGCTCAGAGGCTTCTGGAGGAGCTCTTTCCCGGCGATAAAAGCGGCCTGGGGCTGGCCCGAGCAGGGGACAAAATATTCCTTCTGCCAGAGAAGCTGCCGGAGCTTTCGGGGCTGGGGGTGCTCCGGGCCGGGGTGGAGCTCTTTGAGGTGAGAAAGGACCGGCTTGAGCCTTTACACGGCGCGTTCATGTGCCATGGGCCCTGCCGGAACACCCTGGAACTACCCATAGACGGCCCGGAGATACTGGCGTACCTTCGCGGCGAGGAGCTGGACTGTGAGGGCGGCGGGTATACGGCGGTGTGCGTGAACGGCGTTGTCACCGGCTTTGGCAAGGCCTCTGGAGGACGGCTGAAGAACCGCTATCCCAAGGGGCTCAGGAACCGGGGCTAGAGCCTTATAAACCCCTCTGTATAGTCCCGGCCCGTGGGCTGTATTGTGGGCGCGGCAAGGGCATAGAGGTCGTCCGCAAGGGCCTCCAGCCTGAAAATATCCTGGGCCCCGTGGGAAAGCCGACCGATATCCGAGCTTCTGACCACCACCGGCAGGCGGGAGGCTTTAAGAAGCTCAAGGCCCTTTTTTGTGCCGCCCAGGGCCCTAAGATAAGGCGGCAGCCCCATAAGGGGCGCCCTTACCCCCAGGAACGCCCAGAGGACCAGCCGGCGCACACGGGCGTGGGAGACCCGCTTGACCTTTGTGAGGACGTACAACTCTTCTAAGGAGCGGGCCTGTCCCGCGGCCCGGAACAGCCGGTGCTCGATACCCTCGGAGAGGTCCGGCAGGGCGGCGAGTTCCTCCTTCGGCATGGCCCGCAGCCTTGAGAGAATTGCCCGCTCAAGATACGCGATATCCGCCAGCCGCCCCTCCCGCCGGGCGGCTTCAACGCACCGAAGGGTGCTCTCGGGCACAAGGCCGTGAAGGTCCCCGCCGGAGAGGGCCCGCCGCCTTATCTCGCTGCCGGAGAGGGGGCCGCTTTCTCCCCCAGCTTCATCATGCCCAGCGCCCTCCCGCTTTATGGCGGTGGGCTCAAGGGCCGCGCCCTGGCACAGTATGGCCTTGCAGTATTCTATGCCCAGGTTTGCGTTTGGTCTGGACAGGGCAAAGCCAGCTTCACTGCCCAGCAGCTTCTCTATGGCCAGCTGCCGCCGGGCGGCAAAGCCTAGGTTTGGGGGGCCTTCCCCGAGGGCCTGGGAGAACTCCTCTGAGAGCAGGGCCTCCGCTATCCTTTGCAACAGATCTATGTCAGGGACCTCGCTGCCAAAGCACAGCGGTCCGGCTCCCAGGGCGGCGGCCAGAGCCACGCCACCCCCGGCGAACCGCTCCGCCCCGGCGCAGGCCCAGCTGAGGGGCAGCTCCACCACTAGGTCCGCGCCGTTTAAAAGGGCCAGCCGGGCGCGCTCCCACTTGTCCAGCATAGAGGGGCCCCCCCGCTGGACAAAATTGCCGCTCATGACGCATACCACCGGGTTCCCGAAGGCCCGGGCCCGCTCTAAAAGGAGCCTATGGCCGTAGTGCAGGGGGTCGAACTCGCAAATAATGGCAGAAAGGGCATTTTTCTGTGGCATTTTCTGTAAAACTCCTTGAATTTTTCAATATTGTATAGTATAATGTGATATGCGCAGATAATATGGTTGAAGGTCTTAACTGTATCTATTATACGAAATTATTGTCTGAAAGGAAAGAGAGATATGAAAATTCTTGTAATCAATGCGGGCAGCTCCTCGCTCAAATATCAGCTTATCGATATGGACGGGGAAAAGATGCTCTGCAAGGGCAACTGCGAGCGCATAGGCCTTGACGGGGGCATCTTTACCCACAAGACCGCCGATGGCAGGGAGCTGCATAAGGACGTGGACATGCCTGATCACACCGCCGCCTTTACCCAGGTGAAGGACGCGCTGCTGGACCCGGAGAAGGGCGTTATAAAGCACCTCAGTGAGGTGTCTGCCATAGGCCACAGGGTGGTCCAGGGCGGGGCCATCTTCCACCAGTCCTGCCTTGTGGACGACAAGGTGATAGCGGATATCGAGAGTCTTATTCCACTTGCCCCCCTACATAACGGAGCCCATGTACAAGGCATCAAGGCCTGCCGGAACCTGTTCGGCGAGGAGGTCCCCGAGGCGGTGGTCTTCGACACCTCCTTCCACGCCACCATGCCCCCGAAGGCCTATATGTACAACGTCCCCTACGAGTATTACGAGAAGTACGCCGTGCGGCGCTACGGGGCCCACGGCACCTCCCACCGCTATGTAAGCGCGCGCTGCGCAGAGCTTATGGGCAGGGACATAAAGGACCTGAAGATAATCACCTGCCATTTGGGCAACGGCTCCTCTATAACAGCCGTGGACGGCGGCAAGGTCATCGACACCAGCATGGGCCTGACTCCTCTTGACGGCTTCATGATGGGCGGGCGCACAGGAACCCTTGACCCCTCGGTGGTCACCTTCATAATGGAGAAGGAACAGCTGTCTCCCGCGGAGATGGACCAGATAATGAACAAGAAATCCGGGCTTCTGGGCATTTCCGGCGTGTCCAGCGACGATAGGGATGTCACCGCCGCCCGCAAGGCCGGGAACGAGAGGGCGAAGCTGGCCCACGACATTCTGGAGTATCAGATATCGAAGTTTATCGGCGGCTATATGGTGGCCCTGGGCGGCTGCGACGCCATGGTATTCACGGCGGGCGTGGGCGAGAACCAGTGGATGCACCGCTGGGAAATCGGGAAATACCTGGAGTTCCTGGGCGTGAAGCTGGACGAGAAGCTCAACGAGGAGACCATCCTTGGCAAGGAGGGGAAAATATCCACCCCCGACAGCAAGATACAAGTTTACGTCATACCCACCAACGAGGAACTGGTGATAGCCAGGGACACGAAGGCGTTGGTCGAGGGGCAGTGAGCCGGTGCCAGCCGGCCGCGCGAACCCTCAATAGGGGTAATTGAATATTTAGGTGAGTTTTGACAGGAGCGTCCGCGTGGGGTGGGCGCTTTTGTCTTGGTTTGGGGCATGGTTACTGGTATACGGAGTGGGCGGTACATGGAAAGAATCATACTGCCTATACCGGGGGATTTCATGCCGAAAATGGGGAATAGGCAAAATGATACTTTTGGAGCATATGGGCTTCTTGATATACGCCAGAACAGTGATAAAAAATAACCCCCAGAAACCTTATGATTTCTAGGGGGTTAGACTTGGCGGAGCCAACGTCTTATGGAGCTGGATGTCGGAATCGAACCGACCACCTCATCATTACGAGTGATGTGCTCTACCGAATGAGCTAATCCAGCACCAAACATATCATATTATACACCCTTTTGTGGCATACGTCAAGCCAAATCTTACCCTGCTGTCACATTTTTCTCCGCCCGGCATATCCTGTATAAGAGGAATATAGCAAACGCACTTGAAAATCATTATTTCCGATTTTCAAGTTGCGTTTACTATATTATGAAAGGGGGACAAGACCATGAAGCAGGAAAGCTCGTTATGGGCGCCATCGCCCCAGGCGGGCTCGGAGGATGTGCTGAGGCTCTTGGACGAATCCCACAGGCTCCTTTCGGCCATACTTCTGGGCGTCATTATGCAGATGCGCTCTCTGGAGCTGGAGCGCTGCCGGCTGCTGGGGGCGCGGGTCCAGGGGGTGGAGCAGTTGCAGCTTTCAGCTTCCCTACTGTCCGTATGGGCCCTGATGGGCTTTAACCGTCAGGCCGGGGAGTTATCTGACCCATGTGACCAGACCCTGGGTTCCGCAAGCCTTACCATCGGCCTGATACGCCTGATGAAGCTGCTGGCCCCGGAACAGACCCTCCAGGAGGAAGTGGTTGAATTTGCAGAGCCTGACGGCTTGGGATAAGCCCTGCTCACACATCTGAATAAAGCTTCTCGTAGACCTGCCAGTTCTTTGTGACCTTCTTCACATAGGCTGCCGTCTCCGGGAAGGGTATACTTTTTAAGGTGCGCCCATCATTGGAGTGCTCCGGCTCCATAAGCCATCGGTCAACATTGCCAATCCCGGCATTGTAGGCGGCGAGGGCCACCTCCGGCGCGGCATAGTGGTCTAAAAGCCGCCTTAGAAGGGCGCAGCCGCAGTGCACGTTGTCGTCTACGTCATATCTGTCCAGGCCACCGTTCTCCGGCGGATGCTCCTCTGCCATCCAAAGGAAGGTCTCCTCGGTCAGCTGCATAAGCCCCATAGCCCCTGCCCTGGAGCGGGCATTGGGGTCAAAGCCGCTCTCCGCCTTTATGACGGCATAGACCAGCTCCGGGGGCAGGCCGAATTCCTCCGCCTCCCTGCCCACCGTCTCGCTAAACCGGCAGGGGTACATCTGACGGAGCGCCCAGCCGCTTATTTTTGGGGCGTTCAGCGCTGCGGCCACGGCCAGGACCGCCAACGCCGCCATCACCGGCAACAGCCATTTCCTTCTTCTTTTCATCCGACTGCCCCCTTCAGCTCTGCGCATATCCGCTCTATTTGGGGCTCTAAGGTACCGCCGCCGTTGTCAACTATATAGTCCGCCCGCGCGGCATAGAAGCCCTCGGGCTGCTGGGACCGAAACCTCTCCAGCGCCCGCTCCCGGGTAAGTCCGTCCCGCTCCAGAACCCGCCGCAGCCTTATGGCCTCCGGGGCGGTCACGGCGAGTATCTTCCGGCATATCCTGTCAAGACCCGCCTCGAACAGGGTGGGCGCGTCCAAAAGCATCGGGCCGGAAAGTCCAGAGTCTTTCAGGCTCTTTAGCTCCCGCCGGACCGCCCGGAGAATGGGGGGGAAGGTTATCTCGCCCAAGAGCTCCACGCCCTCCGGGTCCCGGAAGGCCCGCGCCGCCAGTTCCCGCCGGTCCAGCTTACCCATCGGGGCCACCTCTGACCCGAAGGCCCTGCAAAGCTTTTCTATACAGTCCGCGTCGTATACGTCGTCGCGCCGGGTCAGTCCGTCGCAGTCTATCAACTGGAAACCCCGATTTACAAGTTCTGCCGCCACGGTGGATTTTCCCGCGCCGCTGGGCCCTACCAGACCCACTATCATGGGTCCCGGCAGCTTTTCAATACAGAACCCGGCGGCTCGGGCCAGCCGGTTGTACACGGCAAGGCCTACCCCCGTCCTGCCTGGCAGCTGGGCGAGGGCCCTTTTGGCCCCTAACTCATCCAGACGGTGCAAAGCGTAAAACAGCCGCCTTGCCTGGGTCTCCCGGTCATAGCGGGG
The DNA here is from genome assembly GCF_002201475.1 of Acutalibacter muris. Taxonomy (NCBI): domain Bacteria; kingdom Bacillati; phylum Bacillota; class Clostridia; order Eubacteriales; family Acutalibacteraceae; genus Acutalibacter; species Acutalibacter muris. Next base: position 562,729 of record NZ_CP021422.1, read on the forward strand.
CCCATAGGCTAGGGCGGGCATTTTCACCTCTGCCGCCGTCTCGTCAAAGCACAGGGCGTATGTGCCCTGTGTTTCCCCGAGGCTGTTTACATACTCTATATATTCCTCAGGCGAGCCGTCAATCACCTCTATCCGGGCCCTGGGGGCGTAGTGCTTATACTTCATCCCCGGGGACCGGGCGGGCTCTCCGGGCTTAAGCTCCCCTATAACGGCAGGGTCTACCTCAAGCTCCCCCAAGACGGAGCGAAGCTGCCCCTCTGTGACCCCGCCGGGCCGCAGGAGCCTGGGCACATCCCCGCAGAGGGACACCACCGTGGACTCTACCCCCACCTGGCAGTCGCCGCCGTCCAGCACCGCGTCCACCAGGCCCGAGAGGTCCTCATAGGTATGGGCGAAGGTGGTGGGGCTGGGCCGTCCTGAAATATTTGCCGAGGGCGCAGCCAGAGGCACGCCTGCCGCGTTTATAACGGCTCTCGCCGCCGGGTGTGACGGACAGCGCACAGCCACGGTATCAAGCCCGCCGCTGGTCTCGTATGGCACCAGCGGCGACTTTGGCAGTATTATGGTCAGGGGGCCGGGCCAGCACCTCTCCGCCAGCTTCAGAGCTCTCCCGGGCAGGGAGCTCACCAGCGGGGCCCACTGGCTGACCTCTGTGATGTGCACTATCAGCGGGTTGTCCCCGGGCCTGCCCTTGGCCTTAAAAATCCCCTTAACGGCCTCGGGGTCCAGGGCGTTGGCCGCAAGGCCGTATACCGTCTCGGTGGGTATGGCAACTAAGCCCCCGGCCCGCAGTATCTCGCCGGCCCGGGCGAAGCCCCCCTGGCTGTCGCGCAGTATCTCCGTTATCATGATACGCTCTCCCGCAGCTTTTCGGCCCGGTCGGCGGCGATTAGGGGGTCGATAAGAGCGTCCAACCCACCGGCCAGCACCTCCTCCAACTTATAGAGGGTCAGGCCTATCCGATGATCCGTCACCCGGGACTGGGGGAAGTTATAGGTGCGTATGCGCTCGGAGCGGTCCCCGCTGCCCACTTGGGAGCGGCGGGCCTCAGCCACCTCGCTGCTCTGTTTCTCCTGTTCGCGGTTTAGGAGCCGGGCTCTTAATACCTTCATGGCTTTGTCCTTATTCTTATACTGGCTTCGCTCGTCCTGGCACTCCACCACCATCCCTGTGGGCAGGTGGGTGATGCGTATGGCCGAGGAGGTCTTGTTGATGTGCTGGCCCCCGGCTCCGCTGGAGCGGAAGGTGTCTATCTGCAGGTCCTTGGGGTCGATGTCTATCTCTACCTCCTCCGCCTCCGGCAGCACCGCCACCGTGGCGGCGGAGGTGTGTATCCGGCCCTGGGTCTCGGTTTCGGGCACCCTCTGGACCCGGTGGGCCCCACTCTCAAACTTCAGCCTGCTATAGGCCCCCTGGCCGTCGATAAGAAAGCTGACCTCCTTAAAGCCCCCCAGCTCCGTCTCGTTAAGGGAGACTATCTCCGTGCGCCAGCCACGGCCCTCGGCATAGGCGGTGTACATCCTATAGAGGTCATAGGCAAACAGCGCCGCCTCCTCACCGCCGGTGCCGCCGCGTATCTCCACTATTACGTTCTTTTCGTCGTTGGGGTCTTTGGGGAGCAGCAGCAGCTTTATCTCCTCGGAAAGCTCCCCGGCCCGCTGGGTATTCTCCCGAAGCTCCTGCTGAGCCAGCTCCCGAAGCTCCTTGTCAGAGGACTCCAGCAGCTCCTTTGCGTCCTCTATGGCCCCTTCGCACTGCCTATACTCCCGGTACGCCGTAACTATTGGCTCCAGCTCCCGGCTCTCCTTCATAAGGGCGGTAAAGAGGGCGGGGTCCCCGGCACTCTCCGGGTCATAGAGCTTTTCCGAAAGCTCCTCATAGCGGTTCTCGAACACCTGCAAATTCTCAAACATCGATTTTCCTCACTCCCGCAGGAACGCCGCGTCCCTCTCGGGCACGCCGCCCTCGTCGGTTACATAGCGCTCCACCCGCATATGCAGGTCGTATTTTTCCCGAAGCCGGGTTATCTCGTCCATCATTGGCGTGGCGTGGTGAGCGTCTATGGCCGCCTGATCCCGCCAGCTGTCGATGAGGAGCACTGTCCCGGGGTCGTCCACGGGTATGAAATACTCATACCTGAGGTTTCCCTCCTCGGTGCGGATACGGTCCACAACGCCAGTTTCTGTCATCTCCCTAGCGAACTCCCCGGCGCTGCCGTCCTTGCCCGTATAGTATATATTGACAGTAATCGCCACTCTATTCACCTTCCCGGATTATCTTCTTTATATTCTTCTCTATCTTGCGCCTTGAGACCATGACCTCCCGGCCGCAGCCTGTGCATCTGAGCTTAAAATCCATCCCTGCCCGCAGCACCAGGAACTCCCGGCTGCCGCAGGGGTGGTTCTTCTTCATCTGTAAGCGGTCGCCCACCTGTACGTCCATACTATTCCGCCGCCTCCCTAATCAGAGGGCGGCGTGGCCGCCAGGCCCCCGGAGAAGTTCTTGGGGGCGGGCTCGTTCTGGGCTATGGCCTCCTGGGCGCTGCCGATGGTCACGGCCATGGTATAGCTGCCGATGACCCAGCAGGCCTCTCCCGCCGAGCCCGGTATGCTCACGGTAACCGGCACGTCCACGCTGCCGGAGCTGGCCGTCACGTTGCTCATATCCACCTGCACCATTACAGAATCCCCGGTAAGCTTGTTCACGTGGGCTTCGGGTCCGGCCACCGCCACGTCCAGGGTCTTGGCAATGGGCAGGGCCGCAAGCTCGCCTGTGGGGCCGTTTATCACCTGGATATTGTCCTCGGGCACGGTTACCGTCTGCTGCCGGTAGCCGTTAAGGTTGATGGTCACCGTCACCTGGCTGATGGTGTTTGTGCCGGTGTTGGTGATGTCCCTGGTGTTCTGGGGTATGGGTATCTCAAAGCTCCTTGTCACCGTGCCGTGGCTCAGGTCCAGCTCGGCAAAGTCCATCACGTTGTCCATACGTATCTCGGAGACGCTCCCCAGAGCCTCGGCGGAGCCGGCCAGATCGATGCTCTCGGGCTCCACGGTAATGCGGCTGTCGGAGAACTGGGCGGGCCTGTGGGCCAGAGTGACCACCACCGGCACGGTCTTCTTTGGGTATACGGGCACGGTTACCTGCACCGTGTCCACGTCCATGGTGAGGTACATCCCCGCCGTGTCCTTGACCTCCAGGCCGTCCTGGTCGTATAGCCGCACCGGGCAGGTGAGCTCCTCGTTCTCTCGGAGGGGACTGTCTATATTGTACACCACCGCCGCCCTGCTTATCTTGTTCACCGAGGACTCAGGCCCGCTGATGGTGACCTTCTCCTCAGAGAGCACCGGCGTGCCCGGATAGAATCCTGTGCCCACGGTGAAGCTTATCTGGGGCTCTACGTTGAGGGCCACCTCCTTATAGCGGTCGTACTCCAGGGTGATCTCCTCGGGGCTCATGGAGACCACCTCATAGTCGGAATAGGTGGACTTCTTTGCCACGCGCACCTGGGCCGAGGCCTTCTGGGTGGTATTGCCGGTGAGCTTGGTGGAGGTGGGGTTAAGGGCCGCTGTGACCTCGAAATCCTCCGCCGAGAGCTTAGAGGTTATCATATTGCTGCCCGAAACCTCTATATCCACCGTCTGATAGCTGGAACCCCAGACCCTAAGCCCGTCGGCCTGGGCCTCGGGGGAGAGGGTGAACTCTATGGGTACGTCGTAGACCGTGCGGTTCAAATCGCTGCTGCCCGCGGCGGTGATGAACCAGCCCACCAGCGCCGCTATAAAAGAGCAGGCCAGCACGAAGCTGTTGTGGTATATGAGCCCCGAGAGCCTGAAGCGGCGCTTTTGCTGACGCTCCGGCCCCCGGTCCTGCTCCTCGGTATTTTTTCTTGTGTTCACAGCCCTTACCTCCCCTCTTTTTTACCTTTATTAAGTCCCAGTCGGCCAAGGAGGCCATTGCCCTGGGCGACACCCTCTGCACCGATAAGCTCCGCGAAGAGGGTCTCTGAGAGGGTGACCCGGTTATAGTTCCTTGTGAGTTTTCCTCCCACGGCGATGGATATCTGCCCGGTCTCCTCAGAGACCACCACCACCACCGCGTCCGAGTTTTCGCTCATGCCTATGGCGGCCCGGTGCCGGGTGCCAAGCTCCGCCGAAACGCTGTCGCTGGCGGTAAGGGGCAGTATGCACCCGGCCGCGCACACCCGGCCGCCCCGGATTATCATGCCCCCGTCGTGCAGGGGGGCCTTATTGAAAAATATGTTCGCTATAAGCTGGCCCGAGGGACCCGCGTCCACCAGGGTGCCGGTGGAGATTATCTCCCCGAGCTTTGTCTGCCGCTCGAAGACGATAAGCGCCCCCATTCTCAGCTGCTGTAAAATGGCCGTGGCCTCCACGACCCCCTCTATAGCCGCCCGGGTCTCAGCGCCGTCCCGGCTCTTGCCCCCAAGGTTACTGGTGATGGACTGGACGGCCTTGCTGTGGCCCACCTGCTCCAGGGCCTTGCGTATCTCCGGCTGGAACAGTATCACCACCATTATGACGGTGGACTGCAAAAACGCCCTTAGTATGCTGTTTAACATCAGCAGGTCCCCGTAGAAGGACAGAAGGTACAGCGCCACCAGGAGGATTATACCCTTCACCAGCTGTCCGGCCCGGGTGTCCCGCACCAGCTTTATAAGCGCGTACAGCAGCAGGGTGACTATAGCCACGTCAATAGCGTCCTTAAATGAAAACCGCCTTAGAAGGTCCAGCACGGTCCCTCCCGTCCGGGTGACAGTGTCGATGAAGGTTCCCATATGTTCCAGTTCCTCGCTTCCTTGATTTATACCTTATCTATTCTATCACAACCTATGGTTAAAGAAAAGGCTTTTTTGTCAGAAGGGGCCTAAGTTTTACAGTTCTTTAATAAAGATGGGGCTGCAGCAGCAGCTACAGCCCCGGGGTTTGCATAGTTTACGATTAAACCCATTACATCTTTGAAACGGCCATGGCAAGGGCGTCCAGCTCCTGCCGTCTTGTGAACACGGACACCGAGGCCCGCACCGTGCCGTTTTCCTCTGTCCCGAATTTCTGGTGGGCGCAGGGGGCGCAGTGCAGCCCGCAGCGCACGGCAATGCCCCGCCCTGCCAGGCGCGCGCCCACCTCCTCGCTGGGAATATCCCCCACGTTGAAGGACACCACCGGCACATACCAGGGAGCCTTGGGCTCCGAGGTATAGAGCCTTACCTTTTTTATACCCGACAGCGCCCGGTGCAGGTAGGCCGCCTTGCCCATCTCCTCCCGGTAGATGTTCTCAGGCCCCTTCCCGGACACAAATCTTACCCCGGCCCATAGTCCTATGATCCCCGGCACGTTTATGGTCCCCGCCTCGTACCGCTCCGGCGGGTCGTCGGGCTGCAGAAGGCTTTTGGACTGGGTGCCCGTGCCGCCCTCTATCAGGGTCCCCAACTTGTCCCCGGGGTTCCGCAGTACCAGTATCCCAACGCCCATGGGGCCGTACAGCCCCTTATGCCCAGCGCAGCACAGATAGTCTATGCCGCTTTCCGTGATGTTTATAGGCACCACCCCGGCGGACTGGGCCGCGTCTACACATATCTTCGCGTCGTACTGGTGGCAGAGGGCGGCAAGACGCTCCACCGGCACACGGACCCCGAACACGTTTGAAGCCTGGGTACAGACCAAAAGCTTTGTCTTTGGGTTCATTGCCTGCCTGAAGGCGTCCAGGGTAGCGTCGTTGTCGCCGGGGACGACCTTCGCCACAGAGTAGGCGACGCCCTTCGATTTCAGCGCCTCCAGGGGCCGCATAACGGCGTTATGCTCCAGGTCCGAGACCACCACGTGGTCCCCGGCTGAAAGGGTCCCCTTTATCACCAGGTTCAGAGCTCCTGTACAGTTCGCCCCAAAGACCACGCATTCGGGCCCGGGGGCCCCGAACAGCGCGGCCACGTCCCTTCGGCACTGGTATACCGCCTGGCCCGTGAGCACGCTCATCGCGAACCCTCCCCGGCCCGGGTTCGCGCCGTAGCGCACCACCGCCTGGCCCATGGCCTGTACGACGCTTTGGGGCTTAGGGTAGGTGGTGGCTGAGTTGTCCAAATATATCATATTACCGTTCATAGGGCTGTCTCCTGTTCAAGGCGGCCCAATATCTTTATCCCGTTTTCGCTGAGTATCCGCTGTGCCTCCTCCGCGCCCCGGGGCACATATAACCCATAGCCGCAGCCGGAGGTATTGCTCGGGGGGATGCGTTCCACATAGGCCCGGAGACCCTGACGCAGGAGCAGGTCGCGGCCCTTCATTGCATAGGTGACGGAGCTCAGCAGGATAACAGGCTTGCCCATCATGATCACCTCAGTTTTTAATACTATAGCAAAGCCAGCCTTTGGGGGCTTTGCTATACGTTATCATATGCCGGGCCGGGCCGGGTGGTGACGGCTGGTCCAACAAAAAAGACCCCTGATTTATCAGGGGTCTTTTGCTATATAAACGGTGATTATGGTTTTTATTATATATTTAGATTACCCAATAAAGCATACCCCAAAGGGGAGTATTTACCTGCGGTCAAGATACGCGCAGCGTTCGGGGTAGACAAACCCATAAGTGTTGGTCCTATACGCCGCCCCCGCGGCGGCGGAATTGCCCTCGTTATAGTTGCCGAAGAAGAACATCTTGCATTCGGCCAGCCTGCGGTACACAAGCCCGGGCGTCACCGCGCCCCCGGCTATGTGCCAGAGCAGCAGCTCCGTGGCAAGGGAGGTGGAGTCGGCATAGGTAAGGTCCACCTGGCGGCTGCCGCTGAGCTTCACATACCCGGAGCCCACCCAGCCGGTCTTGCCGTTATAGCTGGTCTTATACCAGACCTCCTGCTTCATGTCGGTGCGGACCACCCGCACGTCAACGATTTTCAGGGAGGCCCCTCTGGGCACGGTGCCCAGCTTCCTGCTTGTGGAGGTGGTGAAGGCGTACAGTACGGCGGGGTTGTCGCTGGAGCCGGTGTTCACAACGCCCGATACCGGGTTGGAGGCCGAGGCGTTGGGCGGCGCCACCATGTTCAGTATCATGTTGGCGGCGTCGCTCTCATCCTGGCCTATATAGCCGGTGCCCACGTTGTATACCCAGCTTACCAGCGCGTCGAACTGTGCCTGGCTCATTTTGATATTGTGCTTTTTGCGGAAGTTCTCCACCGCCCGGGCGTAGACCCCCTCGTCAGCCTTCTCCACCAGCAGCGCGTAGGCCTCGGTGTCCGTAAGGTTATTGTAGAAGGTGTCGTTGGCGTGTGCCACCACATAGCCGCAGCCCACCGTGGGGTTCCCGGCCACCAGCCGGTCGTCCTCCACCTCGTGGACAACGCCCTCGAAGTTCTTTATCTCTCTCATGCCCAGGCTGCTGAGTCTGCGGGTCTCGCTTGTGGCCTCGGTATAGCTGACAGAGTTCTTCACCTGCACGGTGAATTCAGCGTATTCGCTGGAATAGGAGCCGCCCTTGCTGGAATAGGCCCTTATGGTATAGGTCCCGGCGTTATTAAAGGTCACGTTCTTTTTGAACACCTTGGTGCTGTTTGTGGGCAGGCCATGCTCCGACGCGTTGCTCTCCGAGGTATAGGAGGTAGTGGTATAGCTGCCGCTCTCCGGGCCCCCGGCGATATCGAAGCGCACCCCGTCCCTGCCGCTGTCGGTAATGGCGATAAGGTCAAAGCTCCTGCCCTTCTGTACAATGCTCTCAGAGGGATAGGCAAACCTTATCGGCTCCGCAGCCGTGACCGTCACCGTGCAGGTGCCCTTTTTGTTGCCCGCGCCGTCGGAGTATGTAAGCACTGCCGTGCCCGGGCTTCCCGCGTACACTATGGCGCTCTGTTTGGTGCCGCTGTAGTTGATGGTATAGCCAACTCTCGCCACACTGTCATTTGAGCTGGTCCACTTCATGGCCTTCACATTGCTGCCGGCAGTGGCGTCCAGGCGCGCGCTCATATACTGGCGCATACTAAGGCTGGAGGCGGACAGGGAGCCGCTCTGGGTGCCGCTGTTTCCGCCGGTATAGAGCTTAACATAGTCCCCAAGAACGAAGCCGGTGACGCCGCTCTGCGTCCTTATCCCCAGCCAGGGGGACTTGCTTATGTCGGTCACCGTGAGCAAAGTCCCGTTTGGTACGGCGGTGATAATAGCACCGTCCACCGGGGCCTTACGCACGTTCAGTCCGTTGTCCGAGTTGACCTGTACTATAGAACCCACCTGGATTCCGCCGGGCGCCGGCGGATCCGGCGGTGTGGGCGGGTCGGGCTGCTCCACGGGCTCGGCGGCCTCGGCTATCTCCTTAAAGGCCCAGTGGGACTTGGGCACGTCCGTAAACTTCTGTTTATCGCTGTTGGCGGCAAAACTGTCGTCCCGGCGCTCCAGGGCGCTGTTCATAATCCTGGCCACCTGGCAGCGCTGCAAATTGTCATCGGGCCCAAAGTTGCCGTTGCTGTAGCCGGCTATCCAGCCCTTCTGCTGTACAGCGGCTATGGCCTCATAGGCCCAGTGGGTATCGGGCACGTCGGGGAAGGAGGCGCTGCCCTTCTCCAGATCAAAGCACCTGCTGAGCACCACCACAAATTCCGCCCTGGTTATGGGCTCGCCGGGCCGGAACCTGCCGTCCGTGCCGGTCATCACATTAAGGGTGCTCATGGCCGCAATGGCCGGATAGGCCCAGTAGCGGCTGGAAACGTCGGAGAAGCTGGCGGAGGCGCCCTCCGGCTTTGTCTCCAGCAGGTTATACATGACCTGGGCCACCTCGGCCCGGGTTATAGTGGCGTTGGGCTTAAAGCGCCCGTCTGAAAAGCCGTTCATATACGGCTCGTGGCCGCCGGTCCTGAGCTTGGCAAGGGCCGCTCTGGGGGCCTGGGGAGCTATGTACTCTTCGTCGTCGGACTCCTCCGGGGCGGGTCCGTCGGCGTCCTCCTCTTCTTCATTCTCCTCTTCTTTGTCCTCCTCTTTCATTATCGGTTCCTCCGGCTCCTCCCCCGAGTGATCGGGCTGGGCTTCGCCGTTTTCCTGCTGCTGCCCGGTTATGGGTTCCGCTCCCTCTTCCGCCACAGCGTATATGGGGAGAACAGCCATCAGCACTGCCATAAACAAGGCTGTCAGCAGCTTCATCCATCGTATTCGCATATTGAAAATGTACCTCCAGAAAAAGTTGACCGGGTCGCAAGACCCCTGACAGGCTCAATTATAACAGAAAGGTTACAAAATTGCAATCTTTTTTGCCCAAATCCCAGGTTTTTCAAGGTATAACGGGGCTTGCGGGGGGTCGAAAACAGTCGAAAAGCAGGGGAAACCGGCGGGCATTTGGTAGCCCCGCCGGTTTTTGTCCACTACATATTACGATTTAATAAAAATGTAAGAAAATCTTGGAGAAAGCCGCGCCTTTTAGCACGTTTTTGCCCTTTTTTGGCCTATTCCCCGGCATAGTACGAGGTGGTCCCCGATACTCCGTCAAGGGCCCCGGGCCGCAGCTCACAGACCAGACAGCCGTCGGCATAGGCCCTGTTCCCGATGCCTTTTACGTGGTTTATACCGTATTTATATGAGGGCTCAAAGCCGAACCTTCCGTAAAGCTTCGGGTCCCCTCCCAGGAACACAGCGCTGTAACCCATGGTCCTTGCCCTGTCCAGCGCCACAAGGGACAGCTCCGGGATAAAGGTATCCTTTTCCCTTTCGCTCAGAAAATGGTCAAGGAGGATCTTCCCCGTGTCCGCCATATAATCACACCTTCGGCAGTCTGTCAAGGGACTTCCTGATGTCCTCGTCGGTTGGTATGGTATTCACCATCTCGCCCTTATGGAACTTCTCATAGGCCACCAGATCAAAGTACCCGGTGCCGGTAAGGCCAAAGAGTATGGTCTTCTCCTCGCCGGTTTCCTTGCACTTTAACGCCTCGTTCACGGCAGCTAAAATTGCGTGGCTGCTCTCCGGCGCGGGCAGGATGCCCTCTACCCTTGCAAACTCCTCGGCGGCCTTGAACACGTCGGTCTGCTTCACGGACACGGCCTCCATCAGGCCGTCGGCGTAAAGCTGGCTGAGGACTGAGCTCATGCCGTGGAAACGCAGGCCACCCGCGTGGTCGGCGCTGGGGATGAAGCTGCTGCCAAGGGTGTACATCTTGGCAAGGGGGCAGACCATGCCCGTGTCGCAGAAGTCATAGCGGTACTCGCCCCTCGTAAAGCTCGGGCAGCTGGCGGGCTCTACGGCTATGATGCGGTAGTCCCGTTCGCCACGGAGCTTCTCGCCCATAAAGGGGGAGATAAGTCCGCCCAGGTTGCTGCCGCCCCCGGCACAGCCGATTATCACGTCGGGCGTTATGCCGTACTTGTCCATGGCCGTCTTGGTCTCAAGGCCTATGACGGACTGGTGCAGCAGCACCTGGTTCAAAACGGAGCCCAGCACGTACCTGTAGCCCTCGGTAGAGGTGGCAACCTCCACCGCCTCGCTGATGGCGCAGCCCAGGGAGCCGCCGGTGCCGGGGAACTCCTCAAGTATCCTCCGTCCCACCTTGGTGGTATCGGAGGGGGAGGGGGTAACGTCCGCGCCGTAGACCTTCATGACCTCCCGCCTAAAGGGCTTCTGCTCATAGGAGCACTTTACCATGTACACCTTGCAGTCCAGCCCCAGGTAGGAGCAGGCCATACTGAGGGCCGTGCCCCACTGGCCCGCGCCGGTCTCGGTGGTCACGCCCTTGAGGCCCTGGTTCTTGGCGTAGTAGGCCTGGGCGATGGCGGAGTTCAGCTTGTGAGAGCCGGAGGTGTTGTTGCCCTCGAACTTATAGTATATCTTCGCCGGGGTCCCCAGCTTCTCCTCCAGGCAGTAGGCCCGCACCAGGGGGGAGGGGCGGTACATCTTGTAGAAGTCCCTTATCTCCGTGGGTATCTCAAAGTACGGGGTGTCGTTGTCCAGCTCCTGTTTTACCAGCTCCTCACAGAACACCCCGGAAAGTTCCTCCGCCGTCATGGGCTGCAAGGTGCCAGGGTTCAGAAGGGGCGCGGGCTTATTCTTCATGTCCGCCCGCAGGTTGTACCAGGACTTGGGCATCTCGCTTTCCTCCAGATAGATCTTGTAGGGGATCTTGTTTTCGCTCATTTTACTTCATCCTTTCGATGGTATTGTGTCCGGGACACAAAAAAACTGTCCCGGCAATAGTTTGCTGGGACAGGGAAAATTCCTGCGGTGCCACCCGGCTTGACGCTCAAAAACAGAACGCCCTCTCCTTGCGCACGATATCTATGCGCCGCCCTTTATAACGGAGCGCCCCTCCGTCTCGCCTACTAAAGCTGTTCAGCTCCTTCTAAAAGCCGTCCCGCTCTTTCGGTTCGCCCTCGAAAGCCCATTCAGCCTGCCTGACATTCCCGCAGCGCTTCCACCTTTGCGCCGCTCTCTGTAGGGTGTCCAAAGCCGCCTACTCACACTTTCTCATCGGTTTGTCATATTTTATCACAGTGAAGCGGGATTGTCAAGGGGAAATCGAAAATTTCTTCTTTGGCACTTGTACTTGTACAGAAATTAGGCTATAATATTATTAATATATATCACGCTTACAGAGGTGTTTAAGTATGGTGGGTATGATAAGCCCGGTCTCAAGGTCAATGCCTATGGGAAATGTGTCAAGCATATACAACTACCGCCTGGTCAGCCGCGCCCAGCGTCAGGCCATGCCCGAAACCCCCGTCACCCCGGTGCGCCCCGCGCCACCGGTCTATTCCGAGGCGGGGGGCAGGGTAACCCTGCCCTGGCAGGACACGGTCCCGGGCACGGTGCTGCCACAGGCCTACCCCGCCGAGCAGGCCGCGCGTATGCGGGTGCAGTACCCAGGGGAGAAGGTGGTGGAGTTCCCCGGCAGCGGCAATATAGGGGAGGAGGGGGAACTGGAGCTCCCGGGCCTGGGCGCGGACAGCGCGCAAAAGGCCGCAGAGGAGGGCGAGTGCCAGACCTGCAAGGAGCGCAAGTATCAGGACGGCTCCGACGACTCCAGCGTTTCCTACCAGACCCCCACCCATATCGACGCGGACTACGCCCCCGCCGCCGTGCGCGGTCACGAGCTGGAGCACGTGGCCCACGAGCAGGCAAAGGCCCAGAGGGAGGACCGCAAGGTGGTCAGTCAGACGGTGGCCCTGCACACGGACATCTGCCCCGAGTGCGGGCGGGTATACGTCTCCGGCGGCACGACCCGCACGGTGACGAAGGCTGACAATACCGAGGCCCCGGCCCGGGAGGAACAGGACGGAGCCGAAAAGTAAGCAAAAGTAAACACAAGCCTTGAGGCACACTCCGTAAGGGAAGTGCTCCAAGGCTTGTGTTTTACTAACCTCCAAGGCCCGCTATAATGCTAATAGTTTGTCGAGTTCACATAATAGCGCTTTTTTCATTTTGTCGAGCTCCTCCTCTGAGGGCCTTGCCTCGGGCGAGTTCATTTTTTCTATCGGATACCACCATACGGGACCAGATTTTTTCCCGCACTCATAACCTTCAAGATCACCGTTATACCTTGGAAAGAGATGCCAGTGAAGATGGGAGTCCCCGTTTCCGAGAAGCTCACAGTTCATTTTATTCGCACCAAAAGCCCTATATACGGCCTCCGTTACAATCGACATTTCTTCTAAGAATTTTAACTTATAATCTTTGTCAAGATGGAACAGCTCTGTTCTATGCTGTTTGCATAAAAACAAAGTATATCCCTTGAAATGCTGAAAATCACCCACAACCACATAACCGGTTTCAAGCTCTTTGACAAAATAAGGATTATTTCCTTTTTTAATCATTTCAATTCTATCACAGATCAGACACATAAATAGAGTCCCGCCGTTTCTACAAAATAAAGCTATAAGAAAAACTGCTTTTTTATGCAGTACCTTTCCTTCGCTTTTTTCATGCTTAGGCCTTTTCAGCTTTCCTTCTCCCCGGCAGCTGCGCCAGCACCACCCCGGCAAAGACCAGCCCGCAGCCTATAAGCTCACGGGTGGAAAGGGGCTGTGACAGTATCAGCCAGCCGGATATGGCGGCAAAGACCGACTCAAGGCTCATGATAAGCGACGCCACCGCCGGGTTAAGCCCCGCCTGACCCACGATCTGTAGGGTGTAGGCCACGCCGCTGGAGAGTATGCCCACGTATAGCAGCGGGCCCCAGGAGGCCAGAAGGCCGCTTAAAGTAAAGCTGTCACGCTCCAGTATGACGGCGAATATCACCGACACGATGCCGGCCACAAGGAACTGTATGCACGAGAGCTGCACGCCGTCCACCTTGGGGGAGACGCGGTCTATCACCATGATGTGCAGAGAGAATATTACCGAGCATATGAGCACAAGTATCTCCCCGATTCCTATGGAGAAACCCTCGCCGCCGCCCGCTACACTTAGAAGGTAGGCTCCTATAAGGGCAAGGACTACGGCGGCCCAGATTTTGCCGCCTGCCTTGCGGCCTAGGAAAATTCCAAGGACAGGAACTATTACGATGTATAGGGAGGTTAGGAAGCCGGCCTTGCCGGCAGTTGTGTACTGCAGGCTGGCCTGTTGGAGCAGGCTTGCGCCTGCCAGCAGTATGCCGCACGCGGCTCCGCCGCGCCACAAGGTCGCAGGGCTCTGCCCCGCACCCTGGCAGGTGCCTAACGCACCTGCACCGCGTCCTGCTTCGCGCAGCTTCTTTCCCGCGGCTATCACCGGCAGCAGCACAAGGCACCCCACAAAGCTCCTGGCTCCGTTAAAGGCACAGGGACCAATATGCTCCATACCCAGGCTCTGCGCCACAAAAGCCGTGCCCCATATGAACGCCGCCAGGGCCAGCATACCCCCATGTGTCAAATTACGTCTGTCCATCCGCACTCTCCCTCGTCAGATTCTTCATCCAGTTAAAGCGGTTAATCTTCACTACCGCCACAAAGCACTTGAGTATCTGGTCGCATTTTAACGCCGCGAAGACCACCCACGCCGGGGCAGCCAGCCACTGGCATATGATGGCCGACGGCAGCACCACCAGGAACACGAAGATGGTGTCGTTCTTAAACACGAAACTGATATCCCCCCCGGACTTTACCAGCCCGAACAGGCACGCCGCCTGATAGCAGGTGCCGATTATGGTGACGGATATCACGTTGATGAACTCCCTCGAGTAGGAGAGGGCTTCTGGGGTCACGTCGTACAAGCCCACGAAGCCGTCCCGGGCCAGGAACACTATCCCCCCGGAGAGCACCCCCACCAAAAGGAAGATGACCTGCACTGTGCGCGCGTACTCCTTCATTGTCTCGTACTTTCCGGCGCCCACGGTCTTGCCGGTGATGACCCCCACCGCCGAGCTCAAGCCGTTCATCCATACATAGATAAGGTTATGGAGCATACCGGTGATGCTCACCGCGGCCATGACCCCCGCGCTGTAAACGCCCATTATCTTGGTATTGGCCAGCATGTTCACCGACCAGACCACCTGCCCCCCGATTATGGGCAGACCGTACTTTATAAAGTCCCGCAGGAGCTGCCTGTCCGTGTGCAGGAGGTCCCTGACAGATAGCCTGAGCTTCTTGTCGGCAAAGAACACATACCCCACGCTGACGCTCATCTCCAGCACCCGGGAGATAAGCGTGGCTATGGCCGCGCCCTTCACCCCCAGGGCAGGTAAGCCCAGCTTGCCGAAGATAAGTATATAGTTGAGTCCCACGTTAACTATAAGGGCCATTATGGATATGTAAAGCCCTATCTTGGCCGTTTCCACGCTGCGCATGGAGGCTATCATCACCTGGGACACGCTGAAGAACAGGTACGTAAAGCCCACTATCTGTAAATACACAGTGCCCTCGGCTATGACCCCGGGCTCCTTGGTGAAAAGGCCGATGATAGGCCCCGGGAACAGCACCGTCACAAGGCTGAACACAGCCCCCACCATCGCCGCCAGCTTCACGCCGATGCTCACCACACGGCGTATGCTCTCGGTGTCCTTCTTGCCCCAATACTGGGCGGCAAGTATCAGGATGGCTCCCTCAACGCCGCCGATGAACATCTGCACCACTGTCTGCACCTGGCCGCCCACATACACCCCGGAGATGGCGTTGTCACCCAGCCGCCCTATCATCAGGTTGTCCGCGAACCCCACCGCGAAGGTGATAAGGTTCTGTAAGGATATGGGTATTGCCAACGCTATCAGCGTCCTGTAAAAGGAACGGTCCCTTGTAAAAACCCTCATCCATTACCTCTCTTATATCTCAGCCCTCGCTGCCGGCGCTGTCATCACTGCTGGTACTGCTGTCGCTGCTGGTACTATTATCGCTGTTATTTTCGTTGGGCCCGCCGGTGGGCGCGTTCTGGGTGGCTAAGGATTTGCCGTCCTTGTCCTTTGCCAGGGTAGAGTACAGCCTTTTAAGGGTGTCTGCGTCCGCCACGCCCGTCTGCTCCAGGCCATTCACCCGCTGGAACTCCTTGACGCACTCGGTGGTGTGGTCCCCGTAGTAGCCGTCATACTCCGCGTCCAGGAACCCCAGCTCCTCCAGGCGCTCCTGCATCTTGTACACGTCCTCGCTCTGGTCCTCCGGGTTCAGCTGCTCATACGCCGGGGCGCTGCTGCCGCCCTGGGGCTCCGCGCTTGCAAGGGCAGAGCTCACAGTATCCTCTATCTTGCTGGTGGGGTCGGTGTTCTCCCCGATGGAGCTCTCCTCCAACAGCTCCGGATACGCGCCGCCGCTTATAGCCAGCGCGGCGGTGACCACCGTGCGGCCCTGCCACTCCATGACGCTGGGCTCGAGCTCAATAACATTGCCCTCGCGCACGGCCATCAGGTTATTGTACCTGCTGTCGCTTTTGAGTTCCTCCATAAGCCCCGGACGGCAGAAGATGACGCTGGGGTTGGAGACCCGCAGGTCGTCCTCGCCGTACTGGCCGCCGGAGAGGCTGCTGAAGATATTTGTCACTCCGGAGTAGGTCATGATGGTGGTGCCCAGCATATCCCCCGTGACGGCGGAGCCGTTCAGGTCATAGAGGTAGCACCCGGTGGTAACGGTGTCCTTCTGGGGTATCAGGCGGTTTATATCATCCAGGGTCCTAAAAACGCTCTGGGCGCAGTCGATGCCCTGGTCATACCCGGGACCGCCGCCGTTTAGGGCCGAGGACACCTGGGAATACAGCCGCTCGAAGTCCTCACGGTTCACGGCGGGGGCTATGTTCAAAACCGTAAGCCCCTCGGCCCTCAGGGCCTGCTCCGCCCCGGCGCAGGCAGGGTCCACCAGTACCAGGTCCGGGCCAAGGGCGGCAATGGCCGAAGCGTCCCCGGCGTCCACCTTCTGGAGCTTTCCCAGGGCCTCCTGGGTGCAGCCCTGGGCCCCCGCCAGAAGCTGTGTCTCACAGTCCAGGGCCAGCACCACGTCCGCAAGGCTGGGGGAGAGCACCACCACCTTCTGAGGCTTGGCGCTTATGGTAACTCCGTTTATCTCCACAGGGAACTCGCCCACCGGCGTGCCGGAGACCAGGTCCCCCACGTTGGAGCAGCCCGCCATGCACATAAGGCACAGAGAGATGCAAAGTACGGCCGCGAAAAGTTTTTTAACCATCATATACGTTCCTCGCTCACTTTCAGAATTGGCAATATACACAGACATTATAACAAATGCACCGGCTTTATGCAAGTCTTATGGGGAAATTTGGGGAAAGATAGGGGGCCGCCTCTAAAAAGGCGGCCCCTCTTTTCCTATTTCAGCTTCTCCTTCACCTTCTCCGGCAGGGCTTCGTACTCAACCTCCTCCCAACTGTGCACGCCCAGGGACCTGACCTCCAGGGAGAGGTAAGCGCCCTCCCTCAGCTCCCGGTCCGTTTTGAACTTCAGCTCGCGCTTTTTCCCGCTTTCGTCGCAGCAGTCCAGACTGTACTCGAACTTCATCTCCTCGTCCGCCCGGACATTGAGCTCCTTCACCCTGCTGTTGTCCACCTTTGTGTAGAAGAACTCGTTATAGTTCTCCATGTGGTTCAAGAGGACAAACGCGCCCGCCGCCAGGACCAGGATCAGCAGTACCACTGCGAGTATTTTTACTTTCATAGCTTTCCCTTTCTGTGAAATGTATTTGGTCTAGCTATAATATTATAGCCACGGCCCCTCCCGCCGTCCATCGATTTCCCTTACATTTTGCGCCCGAAGCTTACGGTTTTGTAAGGCCGGGCCGTCTCTCCTCCGCATATCCCTTGCTTTTTCCAAAGGGTTATGTTATAATGGACGAAATTTTATTGTAAAGGTGTTGGTTTTCTCCTCTATGGACAGTCACAGTACCACGCTCATACTCGTTCTGATAGTGCTGATTTTTGGCTCGGCCTACTTTTCAGCCACCGAAACGGCTTTCTCGTCTTTGAACCGCATACGGCTGAAGAACCTTATGAACGCCGGAAACAAACGGGCGAAGCTGGCCTATGAGCTCTCCGAGAACTATGACGAGCTGCTCTCCACAATTTTGGTGGGAAATAACCTGGTGAACATTGCCAGCACCACCATCTCCACCCTCCTCTTCGTAAAGGCCCTGGGGGACGCCAGCGGGCCCACGGTGTCCACCATCGTTATGACCCTGGTGGTGCTTATCTTCGGCGAGATATCACCCAAGAGTATGGCGAAGGAGAACGCTGAGAGCTTCGCCATGATATCGGCGCCCATTATCCGGGCGCTGATGGTGGCGCTCAAGCCGGTGAACTTCCTGTTTACCCAGCTGAAAAAGGGCCTTTCAAGGCTGGTGCGCCCGGCCCCGGACAGGGGGGTCACCGACGACGAGCTCCTGACCCTTGTGGAGGAGGCGGAGCAGGACGGCGGCATTGACAAGAGCGAGAGCGCCATGCTGCGCAACGTCATCGAGTTCGACGATATCCAGGCCATCGAGATAATGACACCCCGGGTGGACGTGGAGGCCCTGCCCCGGGATGCGGGCCCCGACCAGGCGGCTCTCACCTTCCGGGAGACCGGCTATTCCCGGCTGCCGGTGTACGACGACACCATCGACAGCATAATCGGCGTGATACACGAGAAGGACTTTTTCTCCCGGATATGGGTCAACGAGCGGGACCTGACGTCTATATTGAAGCCCGCAGAGTTTATCCCGCCCTCCATGAAGATATCGGACCTTCTGCGCCTTTTGCAGCAGAAGAAGCAGCATATGGCGGTGATAGTGGACGAATTCGGCGGCACAGAGGGCATCGTCACCCTTGAGGACGTGATAGAGGAGCTGGTGGGGGAGATATGGGACGAGCACGACGACGTGGAGCAGGAGGGCATCCTACCCATCGGGGAGGGCTTCTACCGGGTCTACGGCTCGGCAGATACCGACGACCTGTTCCAGGTGCTGCACCTGGACTGCGAGACAGAGGCCTCCACTGTCAACGGATGGCTGGCCGAGCAGCTGGACCGCATACCCCAGGCGGGCGACAGCCTCCAGTATGAGAACATACACTTCCTTGTGACCAAGGCCGGGGGAAACCGGGCGGAGGAAATCAGGGTGAAGGTCATACCCCGGCACCAGGGCGAGGATAAGTAGGGGGCCCATCTAGCCGATTGAATATAGAAATTAAAAGAGGCCGCTGCGGAGTTATGCTCCACGGCGGCCTCTTTACTGCCAATACGGAAATGTGAAATATTTGTAACTCAAAGACCGCCCGCCTTCACTTCTCAAACGCGTCTGCTATATCGTCCGTAGCGGGGTTGTCTATCAGTGCCCCGTCCTGCCCAAAGCGGGAGCCGTGGCACGGGCAGTCCCAGCTGTGCTCCGCTGCGTTGTACTTTAGGGCGCAGCCCATATGCGGACAGCGGGGTACGGTGGGGGTCAGCAGGCTGACGGCGGCCTCAAACCCATTGACTGCCAGCTGGGGGCGGAGCGCACGCCGGGAGGGCCTAAACACCTGGGCATATTCGTTTGCTCTGCCCAGCACGAGGTCCCTTAACAGTGTGGCCGCTGCCATGGAGGAGGTCATCCCCCATTTGTTGAACCCGGTCGCCGTGTAAAGGTCTGGGGTGCCCTTTGCGTACTGTCCGATATAGGGAACGCCGTCCAGGCTCATGCAGTCCTGGGTGGCCCAGCGGGCGGTGCTCCTCGTGCCGGGATAGTGTCTCCGGGCAAAGGACTCTAATTCCTGCCAGCCGCCGGGTTTGCCGGTGCGGTGGCTGCCGCCCCCCAAAAGCAGGGCCCCGCCGTAATTACGGAACGACAGGCCCTGGGGCTGCTCGTCTATATACATCCCGCCCAGGTCCGGCGCGCCCTCAAGGGCCAGCACGTAGGAACGCTGCTGGTATAGTTTAAGGAAATACCCCCCGTGCTTATTCAGTATGGGGAAGTGGGTGGCGATAATGATTTTATCAGCCGAAACAGTACCGCCTGTGGTGACGGCTTTGCCCGGACCCAGCTCCAGTACCTTGGTGTGCTCAAAAATCCGCAGGCCCCGGACAAGGGAGCCGATAAATTTCAGAGGATGGAACTGGGCCTGCCCGGGGAACCGCACAGCCCCCGCAACAGAAAAGGGCAGGGGCAGCCGCTCCTCAAAAACCGCCGGGAACCCCAAACGCTCCAGCGCGGCAATTTCCCGCTCTATCTTGCGCCGGTCCGTCAAGGAGTAGACAAAAGCGTCCTTTTCCTCAAAGTCACAGTCTATATTCCTGCAAAGCTCCCGAAACCGGGCCAAAGCCTCCTGGTTGGCCCTCAGATACAGCCGGGCGGTCTCAAGGCCAAAGCTTTTTATAAGCTTGTCATATATCAGCCCGTGCTGGGACGTAATTTTGGCCGTTGTATTTTTTGTAATGCCGCCGCATATCCTGCCGGCCTCCACCAGCGCATAATCCACCCCGGCCCCGGCCAGATAATATGCGCACAGTACCCCGGCCATCCCTCCGCCGATAATCAGCACATCTGTGCGAAGCTCCTTATTCAAGGGCTCGAATTGTGGCAGTCCGGAGGTCTTTGCCCAAAGTGAATCCATATCCTCACCTCATAAATAGGTTAAAGCTAATCTACTATAGGATACCAGTTTATTTGGGAATTATGTACAGAGGGAGGACCTGGAGGGCCGTGTTCGTTTTAAGAGAGCATTTTTCATAAACACCACCGCAAAAAAGCGCTTGCATATGCCCGATAAACCAGATACAATAAACTCAAATCCGGTAGGTTTTCCTGCACATACTCAGGAGGTATGTATAATGAATTATAAGCTTTCACTGCTAGACACCCACGCAAAAAATTTATATCCGCTGGGGGACGATTTCTCCGGCAAAAGCCCGCAGGGCACCACTCTCTCCGTCAACAACTACTACATGGAGCAAGACGGCCGGCCCTTCTTCGGCGTGAGCGGTGAGTTCCACTTCAGCCGCATGGAGCCGGCGCGCTGGGAGGACGAGCTCATCAAGATGAAGCTGGGCGGCGTGAACATCGTGGCCACCTATATTTTCTGGAACCACCACGAGGAGACGGAGGGCAGCTTCGACTTTACCGGGCGGCGGGACCTGCGGCGGTTCGTGGAGCTCTGCCGCAAGCACGGGCTGTACGTGATCCTGCGCTCGGGGCCCTTTGACCACGGGGAGGTGCGCAACGGCGGCCTGCCTGATTGGCTCTATGGCAAGCCTTTTGAGGTGCGCAGGCTGAGCCCGGGCTTCCTTGCCTGTGTGCAGCGGCTATACACGGAGGTCGCCGGGCAGGTGAAGGGACTGTTCTTCGGGGACGGCGGGCCGATAATCGGGGTGCAGATAGACAACGAGTACATGGCCTCCTCTGCGCCCTGGGAGATGACCACGGGCATCTCCAACGAGTGGGCCTTTGGCGGCGACGAGGGTGAGGCTTATCTGCTCCGGCTCAAGGAGCTTGCCCGGGAGTGCGGCCTGCGCCCGGTGTTCTATACCTGCACCGGCTGGGGGAACGCCCCCGCCCCGGACTCCATGCTGCCCCTCTGGGGCGGCTACGCCTACAGGCCCTGGCTGTTCTACTCCCACAAGGGCGAGCACCCGGCAACGGAACAGTATGTCTATCAGGACTACCATAAAAACGGCATAGTATGCACCGATGACTTCCGGCCCAAATACAAGCCTGAGACCCGCCCATACGCCTGCTGCGAGATGGGCGGCGGGATGATGTGCAGCTATAATTACCGCTTCCAGCTTCCTTACAAGTCGGTGGATGCCATGGCCAACGTGAAGCTGGGCTCGGGCTGTAACTTTCTGGGGTACTATATGTACCAGGGAGGCAGCAATCCCATTGGAAAAAACGGTCAGTACCTCAACGAGAGCCAAGTGTGCAAAATTTCCTACGACTACCAGGCTGTCTTAGGGGAGTTCGGTCAGGTTCGGGAGTCCTATAAGCGCACAAAGCTGCTGCACTACTTTGTGCGCTCCTTTGCCAGGGAGCTCTGCAGCCTGCCCACAGTCCTGCCGGAGGGGGCCTCCAGTATTGACCCCAACGATACGGACACCCTGCGCTTCGCCGTGCGCACGGATGGACGGCGGGGCTTCCTTTTCGTGAACAATTTTCAAGACCACTGCACTACCCATGACCGCATAGAGGAGACAGTCACCCTTGAGATGGAGGGTGGCCCCCTTACCTTCAGCTTCGGCATAGCGGCGGAGGAGAACTGTATTTTGCCCTTCCATATGGACCTGGACGGCATAAAGCTAGTGCAGGCCAACGCCCAGCCCATCACGCGCATTGAACGTGATGGCGGGGGCGTGTATGTGTTTCTTGTGCCCAAGGGCATGAAGGGTGAGTTTGTCTTCGCGGAGGGGGCCGAAGTGGACGGGAGCAATATTTTTATATGCCCGGACGGCCTGACCGCCGAGGAGTTCGCCGTTACCCAGGGTGAAAAGCAGGCGAAGGTGCTGGTGCTGAGCCGGGATATGGCTGAGCAGATGTATATTGTGGACAGCGGGCGGCTGGTGTTTACCACAGAGGCCCTGCTGGAGGACGAAACCGGCCTGCGCCTGGAGACCATGGAGCCGGAGAACACTGTCTATTGCTACCCGGCGGACAGTCTTGGGGGAGAGCACACGGTGCAGGGGCCTCTGGGCGAGTACCGTTTTGTCACAGAAAACTGGCAGGAGGGGGCGGTCACAGTGGAGCAGGCGGGCCCCAGCAGGTATACTCTGAAGCTGCCAGAAAACCTCATGGGTGGTGCGAAGGACGTGCTGCTGAAAATAGAATATGCCGGGGACATTGCCCACGCCTTTTTGAACAGCCGGATGATAAGCGACAATTTTCACAATGGCGCGCCTTGGGAGATTGGCTTGCGGGAGCTTGCCGGGGAGCTGAGGGAGGAGCCTATGGTTATTGCCATAACCCCGCTGAAGGAGGGGGCTAACGTGAAGGTGGAGTCGCCTATGGCTGGGCGGCTGGAGGAGATCGGAAAGAGCGTGGCGGGTCTGCACAGAGCGGAGCTCTGCCCGGTGTATGAGATAGGCTTGGGGAGGTAATGCCCCGGGGATTTTTCCGGCAAAAAGGCGCGGAGGCCCTTACCGGCTGCCGCGCGTTTTTCTCATGGATCTGCGCTCCGCGGCTATCTGCGCCCAGCAGTCGCCGCAGTAGACAAGGGTCTCCTTTGCGGGCGGAAACGCCACCCGGGCCTCTTTGCCGCAGGCGGCGCAGACCCCGGAGTATACCCTGCCGGCCTTTTGCAGTCGGGCGGCACGGCGGCAGTCCTTGCACCGGCGGGGGCTGCCGTAGCCGTGCTTTGAGTAGAAAGCCTGCTCCTCGGGGGTGAAAAGGAAGTCCCGGCCGCACTGGCGGCATTTCAGTATTTTTTCCTCGGCTGTCATGGCGCTTTATCCTCCTCTCTGCCCCGGCGCAGCTTGCTCCTTATGCGGTACAGGGCGTTGTCAAAGGTTTTTAGGGATATCCCGGACCGCTCCTGCACCTCCGCCCGCCGGCAGCCCGAGAGGTATAGGTTCAGCACCCGGCGCTCCAGAGGGGTCAGCTCCAGCCGCCACATACTGTCGAACTGCTCACGGGTCTCCACCAGGTCCTGGGGCCCCATGGCCCGCTCGGTGAGCTCCCCGGCCTCCGCCAGGGGCAGGGCCTGGTTCAGGGTGCGGTTGCCGGCTGTGGCGCTGCTGCGCACGGCGCTGACCATCTGGTTATAGATACAGGCTCCGGCGTAGGCGCCGAAGCTGCCCCCGCCGTCCTCCCTGTACCCAAGGGCGGCGGCGTATAAGCCCAGGAAGCCCTCCTGCAAAAGGTCCTCGGGTTCGGGAAAAGAGAGGCCGCAGAACAGGGCGGCCTTTTTGCGGATAAGGCCAGCGTATCGGGAGGAGAGCTCCACGAAGGCCTGGGGGTTGCCGCCCCGCACCAGCTCAGAAAGCTGGAGATCGCTGAGAAGCTCATAGGCATGGGCTCCATATTCCTGGGGCATAGTATCACCTCGCTGCCGGCATTATAGTAAACGCGTCTTAAAATACGTGAGAGTTGGGGTGCCGCCGCACATCTGTGGGCAGAAGGGAGTATAGGGACAGATCGACTATTCCCTTGTCGGGCCAAAGGAACCCCTCCCGGATAGTGCCCTCTTTTTTAAAGCCGCACCGCTCCAGGACCAGAACGCCCCTATAATTGGCGGGCTGAACATAGGCCTGTATCCTGTTGACCCCCACGTTGTCCATCAGGTACTCCACCGCGGCGCGCAGGGCGCCAGTGGCATAGCTCTGGCCGGTGTACTGCCGGGAGAGGGTGAAGCGCACGGTGACGCTCTGTATCTGGGTGTCGAAGTTATATATCTCGAAGATGCCCCCCAGGGGGTTGCCCCCGCCGCCGGGGTATATGCCCAGGACTATTGCTACCCGGTCCCGGAACATGGCCTCGTACCGGGCCATCCTCTGGGGGCAGAGCACCGGCGACGGCAGGGGCCCGGTGGGGGCGTAACGGAAGTTTTCTTCGTCGCCGAGGACCTCCCAGAGGGCCTCGGCGTCCATGTCCGTCATGCGGGAGAGGGTCACGTTGGGACCGGTAATAAAGGGGAAACTGGAAAACAACAGGGAGGTGTTCATAGTTCCAAAAGCTCCAAAAGTCCGGCGGGCATATCCACTTTCGGACAACCCTCAACATTTCCAAAGCCGTAGGCGGCGAAGATAAAGGGTACCCCGGCGCTCTCTGCTGCGGCCCGGTCCATGGCGGTGTCGCCCACGTAGACCGGGGCCTTAAAGCCGCTGCGCTCTGCCACCAGGCGGATATTTTCCCCTTTAGAAAGCCCGGTGCGGCCTATGCACTCCCAGTCGCTGAAGTATTTTTGCAGACCGTGGGCCTCAAAAAAGGTGGGGATATACTCCGGGCCGCAGTTGCTGATTATAGCCAGGGGGAACCTTTGAGAGAGAGCTTTTAAGGTATCCTCAAGGCCCGCATACAGTATGCCGCCGTGTTCACGCAGGTAATCGTCCTCGGCTATGCAAAGCTTGTCGAAAAGCTCTCTGCCCCTCTCCGCCGACAGGCTGGGGAACAGGGTGCGCATAAGCTCCGTGGAGGTCATACCCATTACGCCGGCCATATCCTCCCGGGTGAGTGTCCTCCTGGCGTCGGGCTCGTCCAGCAGCACCGTCTGCCAGACTTCAGCGAGGGCGGCGGTGGTGTCCCAGAGAGTGCCGTCCAGGTCGAACAGCACGCTGTCGCATTTTATCATAGCATATTCTCCTTCTTGAGGTAAGCCCTTGTGTAAGGGCACACCTCTATACATTTCCCGCAGAGGGTTATCCGCTCATGGAGCCGCTCCCATGCCAGGGCTCGGGCGGAGCTGCGGCAGGCCTCCACGTCCACAAGACTCTCCCTGGAGGTGCGGTAGCCGGCTGACTCGGCCACAGCAGTGGTGGTCTGGGCCAGGGCCCTATGGCCGCGCTCCGAGAGGTACTTGGCGGCCAGCTTCGCCAGAGAGTCCAGCCTTGAGTTAAGGGTGCGGTACTGGTCGAAATATTCCCTGGTGGGGCCGTCCTTGATTCCGGCAATTACCCCTGCCGGTATCTTCACGGCAAGGGCCACGCAGGAGGTATAGCCATCATGCCCGAGAGCGGAGATATCACCGAAGCCTGCAAGGGAGGCTCCCTCGTTATATAGGAGCGAGCTTAGCTCTGAGGCCAATATTTTCATGCGTGTTCCTCCCCGATGAAGTCATAGGGCACCTGCTGGTATACATAGTAATTCAGCCAGTTGGACACCAGCAGATGGGCGTTGCTGCGCCAGGTAAAGGCGGGAGTTTTGGCGGGGTCGCCGCCGGGGAAGTAGTTATAGGGAATCTTTGGCTCAAGGCCCCGGTTCACATCCCGGAAGTATTCTTTGGCAAGGGTGTCCCTGTCATATTCCGCGTGGCCGGTGACGAATATCCTGCGCCCGCCCTTCTCGGCCACAATGTGCAGACCGGCTATATCGGACACGGCCAGGGGCAGCAGCTCCCTGTGGGCCTTCACGTCCTCCAGGTACACAGTCGTATAGCGCGAGTGGGGGGCGAAGTAGTTGTCGTCGAAGCCGCGCATCAGGGGGTGGTAGGGGTTCAGCACCTGGTGGTTATATATGCCGCTGAGTTTTTCGTGCAGGGGGTGCTTTTCTATACCGTAATGGTAGTAGAGCCCGGCCTGGGCGCCCCAACATATATATAGGGTCGAGTAGACATTCGTCCTTGTCCAGTCCATTATCCGGCACATCTCGGTCCAGTAGTCCACCTCCTCGAAGGGGAGCTTTTCCACAGGCGCGCCGGTAATAATGAGGCCGTCAAAGCGCTGGCCCTTCACCTGGTCGAAGGTTTTATAGTATTTCTGAAGGTAGGAGGAACTGGTGTTCTTACTGACGTGGCTTGCAGGGTGCAGCAGCTCCACGTCCACCTGTAAAGGAGTATTGCCCAAAAGCCGCAGCAGCTGGGTCTCGGTCTCAGTCTTGGTGGGCATCAGGTTGAGAAGGGCTATTTTGAGTGGGCGGATATCCTGGCCGGCGGCCCGGTCATAGGTCATCACAAAAATATTCTCGGCCTCCAGCACCTCAATAGCCGGAAGGTCGGCCTGTATACGTATGGGCATGGCGTTGACCTTTCATAAAGGATTTGCCGAAATCCCGCGAAAAGCCCTTGACAAAAGGGGATTTGGCAGATATAATACATTATAACACACAAGCCTGCGGATGTACAGCAGGAGAGCCCAAAAAAGTTTTTTGAAAAAATTTAAAAAAAGGTGTTGACAAACGGGGAGTAGTGTGGTAAGATAGTCAAGCGCTCGAGAGAGCGGCCCGAAAAAAGGCGAGCGAGAGCGAAAGCGAAGCGAGCTGGAGAGGGTCAAGTAGAGCGCAGGAGTTCACCGGTACTTTTCCGCAGGAAAAGGCAGCCGCTTCGCGGCTGAGGGAAACTCCGGGACTTACCGGAGCGTCAGCGAAGGTAATGTCCGAGGACCTTGAAAATTAAACAACGAAGAAGGAAGAACGACCCGTGAATTCTGAGAGTGAATACTCTTGGAGTGAGGAAGCAGAACCTTAGAAATCTGCAGAGAAGCTAGACGCTTCGCAACGAGCTAAATTAAAGCTCTAAGATTGATTTAAGAGTGGAGACGCTTTTAGATACCATATTTTAGAGAGTTTGATCCTGGCTCAGGACGAACGCTGGCGGCGTGCCTAATACATGCAAGTCGAACGGAGATATTCGCTGATGAAGTACTTCGGTAATGAATCTTGGATATCTTAGTGGCGGACGGGTGAGTAACGCGTGAGCAACCTGCCTTTCAGAGGGGGATAACGTTTGGAAACGAACGCTAATACCGCATGACATTATCTTATCGCATGGTAGGATAATCAAAGGAGCAATCCGCTGAAAGATGGGCTCGCGTCCGATTAGGTAGTTGGTGGGGTAACGGCCCACCAAGCCGACGATCGGTAGCCGGACTGAGAGGTTGGACGGCCACATTGGGACTGAGACACGGCCCAGACTCCTACGGGAGGCAGCAGTAAGGGATATTGGTCAATGGGGGAAACCCTGAACCAGCAACGCCGCGTGAGGGAAGACGGTTTTCGGATTGTAAACCTCTGTCCTCTGTGAAGATGATGACGGTAGCAGAGGAGGAAGCTCCGGCTAACTACGTGCCAGCAGCCGCGGTAATACGTAGGGAGCGAGCGTTGTCCGGATTTACTGGGTGTAAAGGGTGCGTAGGCGGCTTGGCAAGTCAGTAGTGAAATCCATGGGCTTAACCCATGAACTGCTATTGAAACTGTCGAGCTTGAGTGAAGTAGAGGTAGGCGGAATTCCCGGTGTAGCGGTGAAATGCGTAGAGATCGGGAGGAACACCAGTGGCGAAGGCGGCCTACTGGGCTTTAACTGACGCTGAGGCACGAAAGCGTGGGTAGCAAACAGGATTAGATACCCTGGTAGTCCACGCTGTAAACGATGATTACTAGGTGTGGGTGGACTGACCCCATCCGTGCCGGAGTTAACACAATAAGTAATCCACCTGGGGAGTACGGCCGCAAGGCTGAAACTCAAAGGAATTGACGGGGGCCCGCACAAGCAGTGGAGTATGTGGATTAATTCGATGCAACGCGAAGAACCTTACCAGGTCTTGACATCCCGCTAACGAGGTAGAGATACGTTAGGTGCCCTTCGGGGAAAGCGGAGACAGGTGGTGCATGGTTGTCGTCAGCTCGTGTCGTGAGATGTTGGGTTAAGTCCCGCAACGAGCGCAACCCTTACTGTTAGTTGCTACGCAAGAGCACTCTAGCAGGACCGCCGTTGACAAAACGGAGGAAGGTGGGGATGATGTCAAATCATCATGCCCCTTATGACCTGGGCCTCACACGTACTACAATGGCCATTAACAGAGGGAGGCAAAGCCGCGAGGCAGAGCAAAACCCTAAAAATGGTCCCAGTTCGGATCGCAGGCTGCAACCCGCCTGCGTGAAGTTGGAATTGCTAGTAATCGCGGATCAGCATGCCGCGGTGAATACGTTCCCGGGCCTTGTACACACCGCCCGTCACACCATGGAAGTCGGTAATGCCCGAAGTCAGTAGCCTAACCGCAAGGGGGGCGCTGCCGAAGGCAGGATTGATGACTGGGGTGAAGTCGTAACAAGGTAGCCGTATCGGAAGGTGCGGCTGGATCACCTCCTTTCTATGGAGAACTGATTGAGGAATAACTTGGTCTAACATCCTAGGTCGGCACGGAGTCGAGAAACCGGATTCGTTGTTTAATTTTGAGGGTCCTTGACATTGGAGTTAGTGCTCCAATGTCACAGAGATTTACAGTAATGTGTAAATCTCTTGAGTAACAGGGATCTTCAAGGAGAGGAAAGGGAACACCTTTCGAGTATGGGGGTGTAGCTCAGCTGGGAGAGCACCTGCTTTGCAAGCAGGGGGTCATCGGTTCGAACCCGTTCATCTCCACCAGGGCAGAGAGTAGACAAAACCCAAACTTATGGGCTTATAGCTCAGCAGGTTAGAGCACACGCCTGATAAGCGTGAGGTCGGTGGTTCGAGTCCACTTAAGCCCACCAAGGCCGAAAGGCCAAAGGTTTTCCTACAGAGGGAAACTTGACGACTTGACGGAGCGTAAGCGGAGTCAAGTCAGGTGTACCTTGAAAACTGGATAAAGCGAAGAAGACAGAAATCGAGAGTTTTAACTGAGATATAGTCTTTTGAGTTGCTATGCAGCTCATGACTTGTTAAGGTAAGAACTGCAATTTCTAAAGGGTAAAGTAAAGCTTATTCAAAGCGAAACTTTATGAGAACACATGGTCAAGCTACAAAGAGCGCAAGGGGAATGCCTTGGCACCAGGAGCCGAAGAAGGACGCGATTAACTGCGAAAAGCCGCGGGGAGCCGTAAGTAGGCTTTGATCCGCGGATATCCGAATGGAGCAATCCGGCTGGAGTCATGTCCAGTCATCGTATGGTGAATACATAGCCATACGAGGGGAACCGCCTGAACTGAAACATCTAAGTAGGGCGAGGAAGAGAAATCAACCGAGATTCCGCTAGTAGTGGCGAGCGAACGCGGAGGAGGCCAAACCGGGGGTAGTAATATCCCCGGGGTTTGGACAGCTATATGTATCATGGAGCCTAGTTGAACAGCATGGGAAGGCTGACGAGACAGTGTGAGAGTCACGTAGACGAAAGGCAAAGTGAGCTGGCTGTATCCAGAGTACCGCCGGGCACGTGGAACCCGGTGGGAATATGGGGGGACCACCCTCCAAGCCTAAATACTACCTGGTGACCGATAGAGTATAGTACTGTGAAGGAAAGGTGAAAAGTACCCCGGGAGGGGAGTGAAATAGAACCTGAAACCTTGTGCTTACAAGCACCGAGAGCCCGTCAATGGGTGATCGGGTACCTTTTGTAGAATGGTCCGGCGAGTGAATGTAACTGGCGAGGTTAAGAGCTTAAGGCTCGGAGCCGTAGCGAGAGCGAGTCTGAATAGGGCGTATGAAGTCAGTTGTATTCGACCCGAAACCGGGTGACCTACCCATGTCCAGGTTGAAGTGGAGGTAAAACTCCATGGAGGACCGAACCGACTCCCGTTGAAATGGTAGCGGATGAGGTGTGGGTAGCGGAGAAATTCCAATCGAACCCGGAGATAGCTGGTTCTCTCCGAAATAGTTTTAGGACTAGCCTTGTATTAGATTACCGGAGGTAAAGCACTGAATGGCCTAGGGCCCGAGAGGGTACCGAAGCCTATCAAACTCTGAATGCCGGATAATTGATGTACAGGAGTCAGACAGTGGGAGATAAGTTTCATTGTCGAAAGGGAAACAGCCCAGACCCACAGCTAAGGTCCCAAAGTACACTTCAGTGGAAAAGGATGTGGGGTTGCACAGACAACCAGGATGTTGGCTCAGAAGCAGCCACTCATTAAAAGAGTGCGTAATAGCTCACTGGTCGAGTGGCCCTGCGCCGAAAATTTAACGGGGCTAAAGTGTACACCGAAGCTTGGGATTCCGTAAGGAATGGTAGGAGAGCGTCGTATAAGGGGTGAAGTCAGAGCGGAAGCGCTGGTGGACTTTATACGAGTGAGAATGCCGGAATGAGTAGCGAGAAATATGTGAGAATCATATTGGCCGAAAGTCTGAGGTTTTTGGAGGAAGGTTCGTCCGCTCCAAGTTAGCCGGGAGCTAAGGTGAGGCCGAGAGGCGTAGCCGATGCACATACGGTGGAAATTCCGTAGCCGCCGAAGGATTTAAGCAAGAGGACACCCTGGAAGGGCACGACCCGGGCGATGGTTGCCCCGGGCGAAAGGGACCGAAATCAAGTAGGGAAGCGTGCTTAGAAGGGGGCGAGAAAAGTCTTGTGTATATCCAAGGCGCCCGTACCGCAAACCGACACAGGTAGACAGGAAGAGGATTCTAAGGCCAACGGGAGAAGGGTAGTTAAGGAACTCGGCAAATTGATCCCGTAACTTCGGAAGAAGGGATGCCACAGAGATGTGGCCGCAGAGAATAGGCCCAGGCGACTGTTTAGCAAAAACACAGGTCTCTGCTAAATCGAAAGATGACGTATAGGGGCTGACACCTGCCCGGTGCTGGAAGGTTAAGAGGAGATGTGAGAGCATTGAATTGAAGCCCCAGTAAACGGCGGCCGTAACTATAACGGTCCTAAGGTAGCGAAATTCCTTGTCGGGTAAGTTCCGACCCGCACGAATGGTGTAACGATCTGGGCACTGTCTCAATTACCCGCCCGGCGAAATTGTAGTACCGGTGAAGATGCCGGTTACCCGCGACAAGACGGAAAGACCCCATGGAGCTTTACTGCAGCTTAATATTGGGTTTCGATAATTTATGTACAGGATAGGTGGGAGGCTACGAACTACGGGCGCCAGCTTGTAGGGAGCCACCCTTGGGATACCACCCTTAGATTGTTGGAATTCTAACCTGCGGCCGTGAATCCGGCCGGGGGACATTGTTAGGTGGGCAGTTTGACTGGGGCGGTCGCCTCCAAAAGAGTAACGGAGGCGCTCAAAGGTCAGCTCGGCACGGATGGAAACCGTGCTACTGAGTGTAAACGCATAAGCTGGCCTAACTGCGAGGATGACGGTCCGAGCAGTAACGAAAGTTGGAGTTAGTGATCCGGCGGTATGAGAGTGGAATTGCCGTCGCTCAACGGATAAAAGCTACCCTGGGGATAACAGGCTGATCTCCCCCAAGAGTTCACATCGACGGGGAGGTTTGGCACCTCGATGTCGGCTCGTCACATCCTGGGGCTGTATTCGGTCCCAAGGGTTCGGCTGTTCGCCGATTAAAGTGGCACGCGAGCTGGGTTCAGAACGTCGTGAGACAGTTCGGTCCCTATCTGTCGTGGGCGCAGGATATTTGAGGAGAGCTGTCCTTAGTACGAGAGGACCGGGATGGACGCACCTCTGGCGCACCAGTTGTCATGCCAATGGCACGGCTGGGCAGCTATGTGCGGAACGGATAAACGCTGAAAGCATCTAAGCGTGAAGCCGCCTCCAAGATTAGATATCCCACAGCTCAAGCTGGTAAGGCCCCTTGTAGACTACAAGGTTGATAGGCTGCGTGTGTAAGCATGGTAACATGTTCAGCTTGGCAGTACTAATAGGCCGAGGGCTTGACCATATTTGTTCCCACCCTTTTTTCGATTCCTTTCCTAGCTTTATCCAGTTTTTAGGGTATATGCTGCTATAAGCGGTTTTCCCAGGACTTTGTGTTCCATGCACCATTAGCTCAGTTGGTAGAGCACCTGACTCTTAATCAGGGTGTCCCGGGTTCGAGTCCCTGATGGTGCACCAAATGGCCCGTTGGTCAAGCGGCTAAGACGAAGGCCTCTCACGCCTTAAACGTGGGTTCGATTCCCGCACGGGTCACCATGAGTTCGACAAGTCGAACTCAATGAGTTTCACTGGCGTGAAACTCTGAGTGGGTTCCTTGGACTTGTGAAAACTCATTATTTTCCTCCTTAGCTCAGCCGGTAGAGCATGCGGCTGTTAACCGCAGGGTCGTTGGTTCGAGTCCAACAGGGGGAGCCAGAAGCTGTCTGTGAATTGTCGCGGACAGCTTTATTTTATTCAGGAGGTGCGCCTATGTGTGGCAATTCGGCCAATCGCGGATAATAAAAACGATTGGAGGAAATTAAGTGAATATCAATATCAGCAGGCTTGAAGCGTGGGAATACGCGGTTTTGAGACGGTTTTTGTATCAGGCTATCTTTGTGCCAGAGGGAGAGTGCCCGCCGGGCCCGGAGGTTTTGGACACGCCGGAGCTGCGGGTGTATCTGGACGGGTTCGGCCAGGAGCAGGGCGATGTGGCTGTGGCAGTTCGGGCTGACGGAAATATTGTCGGTACGGCCTGGGCACGGGTGATGGACGATTATGGGCACATTTATGACGGCGTGCCGTCTCTGGCGATCTCTCTGCTGCCGGAGTATCGCGGGATGGGCCTGGGAAAGCGCCTGCTCTCGGGGCTTCTGGAGGAGCTGCGTGGGGCCGGGTATGACCGGGTGACACTGGCGGTGCAGAAAGCGAACCTTAAGGCTTGCAAGCTATACACTGGCCTGGGATTTGAGACCGTGGGTGAGAAGGACGAAGAGTATCTTATGCTGAAGAATTTGACGTAAAAGAAAGGACTGCCTATCAGGCAGTCCTCGAATTTTTTTGGTTAGCCTAGCTTTTCAGCAGCGTCCTTCAGGAGCTCGATTATCTCCAGGTGCTGGGGGCAGTGGCCCTGGCAGGCCCCGCACTGTATGCACTCCCCGGCCTTGCCGCCGTCCTTGGTGGCGTTGCTGTAGTGTCCTTTGGCGCGCTTCTCGTCGCCGTAGAGGGTCAGCTGATTCATGGCGCTGAACACTCCGGGGATATTTATCTTCTGCGGGCAGCCGTCCACACAGTATTTGCAGGCGGTGCAGGGAATGGTGGGCAGGTTTTTGAGCACCTCCACCACCTGCGCCACAACCTTCTGTTCGCTTTCGTCGAGGGGCTTGAAGCTCTCCATATAGTTGAGGTTATCGTTCATCTGGGCCTCATCGCTCATGCCCGAGAGCACGGTTATAAGCCCCTCAAGGGACGCGCAATAGCGTACCGCCCAGGACGCCACGGAGGCGTTGGGGTCTGCCTTTTTGAATATCTCCTGTACCTCCGGGGTCATGGTAGCCAGAGCCCCGCCCTTGACAGGCTCCATGATAATGACGGACTTGCCGTACTTCCTCGCCACCTCATAGCACTTGCGGGACTGTACGCCGTCGCTGTCCCAGTCGGCGTAGTTTATTTGGAGCTGAACGAACTCGGCTTCGGGGTGCTTTGAGAGGATATCCTCCAGTACGTCTGCGGAGTCGTGGAAGGAAAAGCCGATATGCTTGGCCTTACCCTGCTCCTTGAGCTCCTTCAAAAATTCCCAGGCCCCCAGTTTCTCGGACTTCTCCGCGCTTTCCTTGCCCAGAGCATGGAGAAGATAGAAGTCATAGTAGTCAAGATGGGCCCGGTCAAGGGACTCCTGAAAAATACGCTCCATGTCGGAACGGTCCTTCAGGTCCCAGATGGGCAGCTTTGTTGCGCACTGGAAGCTGTCCCGGGGATAGCGGTCCACCACAGCCTCGCCCAGGGCCACCTCGGATTTGCCGCCGATATAGACGTAGGCGGTGTCAAAGTATGTAAAGCCCTTGGACATAAAGCTGTCCACCATCTTTTTGGTCTGTTCGATGTCGATCTCCTCGCCCAGCATGGGCAGGCGCATAAGGCCGAAGCCCAGCTTTTTGATAGACTCTCCTAAATATTTCTCAGACATTTTTTACCTCCTGGTACATGGGATTTAAGTACTATTATAGCATATGGAGCGGACTCTATGTCAAGTGATATCTTTCCGCTTTGATAAATATCCCGGAATATCTGTCCGTCAACGCAGCTCCTTCAGGTCCTCCTGGGTGCACTCCTTCTGGCCGTACCGGGCCTTCTCATAAACCCTGTGCAGCGTGGGCACAGCTATCCCGGCCGCGTTCTCGGCCTGTGCGGGGGTCATCCAGCTTTCCGGGGGTTCGCCGGCCTTTAGAAGGGTCTTGCGGTATTTCCTGCGTATAGTGGCGTTTACGGACCGGTCCCATATCTTTGGCTTTCTCAGGGTCTCCACAAGCTCCCCGGCGTGCTCTTTTTCGTCCCGGCTTAGATACTGCACCACGTCCCGGCTGTCGGTGAAGCTGCGGCGGAAGTCTTTAAAGAGGTGGATTATAGCCATGACCATGGCAGCTATAAGGGCCACAGTTATAAGCCCGAAGAAGATATAACTCACTATGGGGGGGATTTGGAAATAGCTCTTGACCCCCTCGGGCATCATGGCGGAGAAGTCCATATCCGATTGGGCGGGCGGAGGAGTGGAGGCGGTAGACTCTGTTTCGCCCACAGGAGTAAATTCCGGCAGCTTTATCTGAACGAAGCCGGTATTGCCGACGGCCATGGGCAAAAGCAGTACGGCGGCAAGGAGTACCCCGATAAGCAGAGCGGAGCCGGCGATATGCTGTATGCGTTTTGCTGGCAGCCCGTACATATCTTTATTAAGGGTCAGGTAGTCCTCCAGCCGGTCAAGGCCGTTATACCCCACGCACACCAGCAGATACAGCACAGCCCCCAGCACAGAAAGCCATTGCAGCCTGGGAAAGCCCTTGTCCATCATGCTGCTGGACAGGAACGCCGCAATAAAGGCCAGGAGCCCGAAATAACTGGGGCGGTCGAAAAGGGAGACGACGGGCCCCTCGTCCTCCTCAACAAGCCTGGAGCGGACACGTATTATACACATTATCAGCATAAACCCCGCGCCGCCCAGGTGCCCGGTGAGGAGCCACGACAGGGCGCATAGGCCTATGGCGGTTAAAAGGAACTGCCATAGGGCCCGCAGGCGCTTTATCGCCAGCCAGCAGAGCCCGGTGGGTACAGAAAAGAGCAGGCCCCGGAAAAAAACGGGTTCAGGTGCCAGCATCTCAAGGCCGGAGAGGCCCGCGAGCATATCGAAGAAGGCCGCGAAGATTATGGCCGCCAGCAGTCCGCAGTGGAGCCAGCCCAGCACATAAAGGGTGGCACGGCGGGGATGCTGAATTTTTATACGTTTCATAAGCGCTCTCCTCCCCGGTCAGAATTCCATCCAAATTGTGTCTATGTTCTTGAAAAGCCGGACCTTTTCCCGCTGCTCCTCGGTGGTGCCAAGACCGCAAGGGATTACCCGAAGGCCCCGCCCCTTGCCCAGAAGCTCCGAGAACTCAAGGCCGATATCCTCCCGCTGGCTGCGGGATATGAGCACGCAGAGATCCTCTCCGGGGGCGGGCAGGCAGGAACAGACAGAGGGCAGGCTGCTGCCGGACTGTAGACAGGCCAGCTTCTTCTTTACGGCCAGAAGGCTGCCGGAGCCGGAGACGCTCTCCATCCTCCAGCGCTCCCCGGTCTTCGTATCCGTGCCGTTGCTGTAGAGGTCCAGCTCAATGCCCTCCGAGAGCAGGCGCTCCGAGAGGGAACAGCAGATACGGACGGCGTACTCATTTAAAAAGTCGCTGCCCTGTTCCATGTCCACGGCCAGTATCACCCGCTGGGACAGGGTGGATTCGTGGATGTTTATAAGGAGCCTGCCGGCTCTTGCTGTGGCCTTCCAGTTGATGTACTTCATGGGGTCGCCTCGGGAGTATTCCCTGAGGCCCCCGAACTCAAAGGGGTCGTCGCAGACACGCCTGCGGCTCAGTATCTCGCCCATTATCCTGGCGTAGGGTATCTGTATCTGGTGGGTGGGCACTGTCCGGGGGAGCACGTAAAACTCCGTGTTCTGGGGCATATGGGAGACGTACTTTCGGGTGAGGAACAGGTCCCGGGCGGTAAGCCCCGCCTCGTTAATGCGGAAGTACCCCCTTCCGGCGCATTTAAAGGGCAGAGTGCGGGTTATCTTCTGGCGCATACTGGCGGTGAACACGTCCCGGCGGTAGGTCTGGTCGCTTAATGAGGAGTTCTCCTCGCTGGAAAAGTGGAGCCGCTTGTCCATATGGAAGCTTATCTCCAGGACGGGCAGCGGCAAGAGCTTTCGATTCACAATAACCTCTGAGAGTGTCGAGGTTTCGTCCTCCACGGCGTACTCCCCGGTGAAGGAGATGCGGCAGCTTAGGCCCTTCTGCCAGAAGCGGTCATAGAGCCATCTGAGTGTGAGGAACAGCAGCAAAAGGACCGCCGCCGATATGAGCAGGGGTATAAGCATGGCTATCTCTGCCCCCAGTCCTCGGTGGGGACAGTGACGGAATTCAAGAGATCCTCCGCCGCTTTCTTCTGCCCGGCGGTGCCGGTGACGCCGCTGAGGTCGAGTCTGTGGGCTATGACCGGCACGGCCACAGCCTTCACGTCCTCCGGGGTGACAAAGTCCCTGCCCTGTATGAGGGCGTAGGACTGACAGGCCCGAAGGAGCGCCAGAGTGCCCCGGGGGCTTATGCCCAGCTCAACGCCCTTCATGGCGCGGGAGGCTTGGCTTAAAGAGGCTATGTAACCCATCATCACCTTGTGGACGAAGACCTCCCGGGACTGCCTTTGAAGGGCCAGTATCTCCTCCTGAGTGCAGACGGGCTGAAGCTCCGCAAGGGGCTCGGCGGCGCGGAAGCGCTCTAGAATAGCGACCTCCTGCTCGGGGGTGGGCGGAGCCATGGATATGCGCATTAAAAAGCGGTCCAGCTGGGCCTCGGGCAGAGGATAGGTGCCCAGGGTTTCAACAGGGTTCTGAGTGGCGATGACGAAGAAGGGGGGCGGCAGCTCCCGGGTCACGCCGTCAACGGTGACGGTGCCCTCGGCCATGCACTCAAGTAAGCTGGACTGGGTGCGTGGGGTGGCGCGGTTTATCTCGTCGGCCAGCAGGATATTGCAGAATACCGGGCCGGGCTGGAAGACAAATTCCGACTGCTGCTGGTCGAAAAAGTTCAGGCCCGTAACATCCGAGGGCAGCAGGTCCGGGGTGAACTGGACCCGGCCGAATTTTGCGCTGATGGACCGGGACAGAGCCCTTGCCATCACGGTCTTGCCCATGCCGGGCACGTCCTCCACCAGCACGTGGCCGCCTGAGATAAGGGCCGTCAGCAGCAGGTCGGTGACGGTCTCCTGGCCCACAAGGACCTTTGCGATGTTTTCTTTAATGGCTGTGATCGGGGTCTGCATAGTTTGTTTTGCTCCTTTCGGGGGTTATAATAAAAGCTCTTTTACGGCCTGGAGGTTCACCTTCTCCACCTCTATGAGCCGCTTTGTCTTTTCCATAAGCTCCTGCCGCCGGGGCAGCTGCCTATACGCCTCCTCAAGGGCGGCGACGAGCCAGCTTTCGGTGACGGCGCTCAGGTCCGTCCACTGGCCGTAGTCCAGATAGCGGAGGAAGGAGCCTATCTTGGGGTCGTAGCTGACGCCCACCAGCGGCGCGCCGGAGAGGGAGGAGAATATCAGGCCGTGCAGGCGCATGGACACCACCACGCTCATGCGGCCCAGAAGGGAGATGAGAAGCTCCGGGCTCCCTATGCCGTCCAGCAGTACGCCGGGCCCCTCCATCTTGTCCATAACCGCCTTTGCCGCGGCTCCGTCCTGAAGGGAGTTGATGGACAGAAACACGGGGGTAAGCCCCAGCTTCTCCCTGGCGTATTCGGCCGCCGCCGCCAGCACCGGGGCCTTCTCGTAAAAGCCCCACCAGGTACGCAGCAGAAAACAGATATACCTGCCCTCCGGGTCCAGCCCCCGGTCCAGTAGTATCTTGTCCGCCTGGGAGAGGGGCGCGGGTTCCAGCACCAGGGCCGGGTCGCTGCCAAGGCTTATCCTGGGCCTGTCCACGCCGTAACGCCGGAGCTCCTGCATAGAGTCGGGCTCCCTGAGGGTGATGGAGTCCACGGAGCTGTTGAGCACCCAGCTTGCAAGCTTTATATTACGCCCGCCTCTTACCGGGCCTATGCCGCAGCCGTACATGGCCACCCTGCACCCGCAGCGCTTGGCCGCCCAGAGGGTAAAGAGGTAGTACCATAAGCTCCTGTGGCTGGTGGCGTTCTGTATGAGGGTGCCGCCGCCGTTGATATAGAGCCGGGCCTTTCTCATGTGCCAGAGGATTTTCGGAATATTGAAGGTGTACACGGCGTTTACCCTATAGCGCTCCTTGATGCTCAGGGTGTTCTTGGCAAGCACCGTTATGGGCACATACTCGTCCAGTTCCCGCACGGAGTGGAGTATGGACTTGAGGATAGCGTCGTCCCCGGCGTTGCCGTGGCCGTATGCCCCGCAGACCACCACGCCGTCCCGACGCTCCCTCCGAGTCTCGCGGCTCTGTATGCGCCCCTTCCGGGCCTCCCGGGCCAGTATGCTCTCGTATATCTCCAGCTGGCAGACCACCATGCTTTCCAGCGACAGCTTCTTGCTGGCCTTTTCATAGAGCCGGTCGCCCATAGTTTTGCGCAGCTCCGGGTCCTGGGCAAAAGCTGTAAGATACCGGGCCAGCTCCTTCTCGTCCCCGGGGGTGAACAGGAAACCGTTCTCCCCGTGGTCTATGAGCACCGGAACACCGCCTACCCGGGAGGATATTGTGGGAAGATGGGAGCGGGTGCCGTCGGTGATGGCATAGGGGAAGGTCTCTGAAAGGGAGGTCAGCAGGTTGATATCTATGGCGTTATAGAAGGAGGGAATGTCCGTCACCCAGCCCACAAAGAACACCCGGTTCTCCAGTCCCAGAGAGCGGGCCATCTCCCTGAGCTTTTCCATGGTGTTGCCGTCCCCGGCGCAGATAAGCTTCAGGTTCGGGCACTGCCCGCAGGCAATCTTCATGGCCCGCAGCAGGGTGGGGTGGTCCTTCACCGGGTCCAGCCGGGCAACGATGCCGCCCAGCACGTCCCCGGGTTCATAGGGGACCCCCAGTTCCTTTAAGAATTCCTCTTTTGGGCGGAGCTTTAAGGGGGTCGTGAAGTCAATGCCGTTATAGATGGTGTAGATGCGGTCCGTGGGGAAACCACGCTTTATAAGGAGCTCCCGCATGGGGTCGGAAACGCCGATATAGTAGTTGAGCCGGCGGAGGACCACAAGGTTCGTGGTGCCGTAGCTGAGCCGGGCAACTGGCCGGCCCAGGTAGTCCAGTCTATAGTCGCTGTGGACGGTGGTGACCACCGGGGCTTTTATAAAGTGCTTTAAGAGGTTTCCCATAAGGTTGCCCCGGGCCCCGTGGCAGTGGATAATATCCACCTGCCGGCCGGAGAGGAGCTTTTTAAGCTCTCTAAGACCTATAAAGGGGTTGCCGCTCTCTATCACGTGGATGGGTATGCCCATCTTCCGGGCGTCGTCGGAAAACTCGCCTCGCATGAAGCAGAACAGCTGTGCGTCGATAGAGCGGTTCAGCTCCCGCAGAAGGTGGAGCACATGGGTCTTTGCGCCGCCAGTGTCGCCGCCGCCGATAAGGTGGATAACTCTCATTTTGTTCCTTCCTTTGCACCCGCCGGAGCGCTGCCCAGCAGTTTCTCCATGTCCACGTGGGGGCAGTGCTCGTCCAGATATTCCTCCCCTACCTGGACATAGCCCAGCTTTTTATAGAAGCCTGCCGCCTGGACCTGGGCGGAGAGCGCCACTTTTTTCGCCCCTTTAAGGACCAGGGCGGCCTCGGCCTCGTTCATGACGGCCTCGCCCAAATGCTGGCCCCGGCGGTCCTCTTTAACGGCCACCCGGCCTATATGCCAGGAGTCGGGGCCCTCGGGGAACATACGGCAGCAGGCGACGGCCTCCTCGCCGTCGAACAGCACCAGGTGAAGGGCCCTGTTGTCGGTGTCGTCGAACTCGTAGGAGAAGCCCTGCTCCTCCATGAATACCTCCCGGCGCAGGGACCGGGCGGCGGAGGGCAGGGTCATGGACATTTCAAATCTTAGCATTTCTATCTCTCCTTCTTATAGAAGTCCTCTAAAAACCAGACCTTTGGCACGGTAAAGACCCGGCCGTTAAGATACTCTAATATCCCGGCTGGGGTGGTGAAGCGGAAACCCAGCTTATAGGAGTATAAGGCCTGCCACTTGAGCCCCAGGGCCTTATTCACGCTGTTCTTCCCGTACTTGCCGTCCCCGGCCAGGGGATGGCCGATGGAGGCCATATGTGCCCGTATCTGGTGGGTGCGGCCTGTGAGCAGGTCCACCTCCAGAAGTGACAGGCCTCCCCGCTCCTCCAGCACCCGGTACCGGGTCTTTATGGTCTTGGCCCCGGGAGAGGGCTTATCGTCTATATAGACCCGGTTCTGGGCCTCGTTCTTCACAAGGTGCCCGGTAAGGAGCGCGGACTTTTCCGTCATTCTGCCGCAGACCAGGCAGAGGTAGAGCTTTGTAAGCTCCCTGTCCTTTACCTTTTGATTCAGTATCCGCAGACTCTCGGCGTTCTTTGCCGCCATCACTATGCCCCCGGTGTTGCGGTCTATGCGGTTCACAAGGGCCGGGGCAAAGCTGTTCTCCTTCTCGGGGAGGTATTCCCCTCTATCGTAGAGATAGTGCTGTACCCGGGCAATCAGTGAGTCGAAGTGGTAGTTCTCGTCGGGGTGTACTATGAGCCCGGGCTGCTTGTCCAGAAGCAGGAGGTTCTCGTCCTCATAGACTATACCGAGCTTTTTGGGGGCTTTAAGGAAGTCGTAGTCCTTGGGCTCTGCCTGGAAGTATTCCTCCTGCCAGAAGACTGTGAGCGTATCCCCGGCCGAGAGCCGGGAGTCGGGGGCGCACCGGGAGCCGTTCAGGCGCACGTCCTTTGTGCGTATGCACTTATACAGGACCTTCTGGGGCAGGTTCGGAAAAGTTTTTAGGAGAAAACGGTCCAGGCGTTGACCGCCGTCGTTTTCCGATATTTCTATTATCCTGCGGGGCAAGTTATCACCTCTTTTTATTGGGGCGGTGGAACAGGAACGGGGGCAGGGACTGGACAATGCCGGTGCCAAGGGCTATGGCCACCGCTATCTTGATGGTCTCAAGGCC
Organism: Acutalibacter muris; assembly: GCF_002201475.1. Taxonomy (NCBI): domain Bacteria; kingdom Bacillati; phylum Bacillota; class Clostridia; order Eubacteriales; family Acutalibacteraceae; genus Acutalibacter; species Acutalibacter muris. Next base: position 603,567 of record NZ_CP021422.1, read on the forward strand.
CTTCTCTAAAGCCATGGCGTCGTTACCCATGAAGAAGTTGTAGCCGGTATAGTATATCCCCGCCCCGGGCACCAGGGGGAAGATGCCGCAGATAAGGAACACCGTCACCGGGGCCCTTCTGGCAAAGGAGAACACACGGGACAGCCACGCTAACGCCAGGGTCGCCAGGAACGACGCGGCCACGGTGCCGCTGCCCAGGCCCTGGGCCAGAAGGTATACCAGCCACCCGGCGCCGCCGGTGAGCCCGGTATAGAACAGCTCCTTTTTGGGGGCGTGGAAGATGACCGCGAAGGCGATGGTGGATATGAACGCCACCAAAACCTGCAAAACGCCGTTCCCTATGGCTAAAAGACCGGTCATAGAAGGGCACCCCCTGTCAGAACAGACAGGGCCTTAATTACAAAGCCCACCCCCACGGCTATGCAGCCGCCCACTAAGAAAGCGTCCAGCATACGTATTGCGCCGGAGAGGTAGTCGCCGCTGAAGAAGTCCCTGATGGAGTTGGTAAGGGCCACCCCGGGCACCAGGCGGATGATGGAGCCGATTATTATCTTGTCCATATTCTGCCCAAGGCCCATAAGGAAAAACGCCGCGCCGCAGAGGGTCACAAGGGCGCTGGAGGAGAGATTCTTTAAAAACTTTGACATACCCTTTCTGTCCGCGAAGTCCAGGTACAGCTCCAGCACCACGCCGCAGAAGAACGCCACCAGAGAGTCCAGAGGTCCACCGCCGAAAAGGAAGCTGAACGCCGCGCTGCCCGCAGCGCAGCAGAGCACCCGGGCGGGCAGGGGGGAATAGGATATGCTTTTTATCCCCTCAAGGCGCATAAGGGCCTCCTCTGGGGTGTGCAGGCCCTCGGCTATCTCCCGGGAGAGCTGGTTCACGGCCATTATGCGCCCCAGGTGCACCGTGGTGCCGGGGACATAGCGGAAGGTGGTGCTATGGCTGACGCCGTCCTCGCTGGCCGTGGCGAAGATGGAGTTTGTGAGCACATACACGTCAAAGCCCTCTATATTATAGGCTCGGGCCACCCGCTCCATGGTCTCCTGGACCCGGGATATCTCCGCGCCGTTCTCTAAAAGGATCTGGCCCATCCTAAAGGGCAGCTCCAGTGTGGATAAAGGCATAGGGTTACTCCTTTTCGTTTTCTCTGCCCTTCAAAAGCCGGAACGCCGCCTCAAAGGCTTCTGCCTGACCAAAGCGCAGGTACTCCCGAAGCTCCGGCTTCAGCTCTATGAGCAGCCCGCTCCAAGCCGGGGAGAGCCGCCTGCCGGACTCCTGGCGAAGGTTCTCAAGAGCCTCCTCCAGGTTCGTGGTTCCGCCGTCCAGAAGCCCCACCAGATGTACTGCGGCGCTGATAAGGTCCGTGAGCATGGCATTCGGGTCCTCCTCCCGCCGGTACTCCGGGGGATAGCCGCCGCTGCCGTCAAAGAAGCGGTGATGCCCCAGGGCGGCGTTCACATAGGGCCGGGTAGAAGGGCTCTGCTCCAATATCCTTGCCCCGGCGTAGACGTGGCAGCGGATAAGGTTCTCCTCCTCCTCAAGGCGGCTGCGGCCAATACGGCGGGAGAGGTTGCAAAAGGCCAGAAAGCCCACGTTATGAAGCAGGCAGGCCTCCCGGACGAAGGTAAAAAGCTCCTCCTTATGATCCCAAAGGGCTTCGGCTCCGCTATAGCCCAGCGCGCCCTCAAGGGCCTGGGGGCAGTCCTCCAGGGCTTTACTTACCATCATCTGGGATATCTGGGAGGCCATATAGGACGAAGCGAAGCTGTCCGGGCTGCGGCATACCACCAGGGCCATTATAAAGTCCTTTTCAAGTATGCCGTCCGGGTATTCCACAAAGCTCTGTAAGCAGGCCAGCAGGTTATTGAGGGTGGCCTCGCTCAGCTGGTTGTCCTGCATACCCCGCACATAGGCCTCCAGCCTTCGGTACATGAAGCTGAGCACGTACTTTTTACTGTACATTATCTCCGGGCTATGACAGATGTAGGAGGCGTACAGAGCCGGGAGGAACATATTACGATAGAAGCTCTCGGGGGAATAGTCCCCCTCGTCCCGCTCCAAATAGGCGTTCTCCAGCCAGTTCAGAAGGTAGGAGAGGGGGCGCACGCCGCAGTGGTACTGGGCTGCCTCATAGGCGTACTGCCAGCGTATGGGTATCTGTCCGCCGCCCCTGCGGCCAAGCCCGTCACGCACGTATTCGGCGGACTCCATCACCTCCCGCTGTATCTGTGGGTCCGCAAAGCCCGTGCGCAGCAGGCCCAGGGCGGTGGTGCGCTCCTGATGTGTCTTCATAAGATACAGGTCCCAGGGCAGGTCCGGGGATTTCTCGTGGTATACGGGGTCCTCAAGTATCTGCAACGAGCGGCGTATGGCCGCGGATTTCCGACGGCCGTCGGCCTCGTCCAGCCCGGCATAGGCCAGGGCCAGGTTGCCCATGGCACGGTGGATATAGCCCCGGGTCTCCATGTCCTCTATCTGGTCGTACTGCTTGATATATGAGGCGGCCTCGCCAAACATAAGGCTCATCCTCCAGTTATAGTCCGTCCTGTCCGCCCGGCGGAGTATCTCCTGCATATAGAAAAGGGTCATGGCACAGTGGTACAGGTGCCTGATAAGCAGGTCCCGCTTATGCCAGTGGCGGGCATAGGTTATTATGGCGTTGTGAAGGTAGTAACACAGCACCAGGTCCAGGTACGCCCCCCGGGAGTTCATGGCGGCGGCAAACTCCTCCAGGTTCGAGATATCGTCCTCGGTGGCGGTGATGATATCGTCCAGCAGGGGGAACAGCTCCCGGCGCAGCAGGGCGGTGTTCTCCTCAGACAGCACCTTTAGCTCTTTGGCCCTCTGGGCCCGCCGGGCCAGATATCCCTCCGGGGAGGGCAGCTCCCCGGGCAGGGAGTTGAGCTCGAACACCCGCTGAAGGTTCCTAAGGTATTTCTCCTGATATTCCCTCATGGCCGCCGCCCTCTAGCAAGGCTGTCTATGGTGGACAGCACCTTGTCAATGTCCAGGGGTTTGGAGATGTGGGCGTCCATTCCAGCCTCCAAAGATTTCTTCACGTCCTCTACAAAGGCGTTGGCGGTCATGGCTATTATTGGCACGGACTTCGCGTCCGGGCGGGCCAGGGCCCGCAGCTCCCGGGTGGCGTCCAGGCCGCCCAGCACGGGCATCTGCACGTCCATAAGTATGGCGTCGTAATATCCGGGGGAGCTATTTTGGAACATATCCACAGCCTGGCGGCCGTCCTCGGCGCAGTCTATAAGGGCACCCGATTCACCGATAAGCTCTACGGCTATTTCACGGTTGAGATCGTTGTCTTCGGCAAGGAGCAGCCGCAGCCCGCTCAGGTTGCAGCGGACCTCTGCCGGCGGCGCCCCCCGGCCGGCGCCGCCGGCATAGGAGGAGAGAAGGGAGGCCAGCTTGCTTTTAAAGAGGGGCAGAGGTATGTGGCCGTCCACGCCGGAGCGGGTGAATACATACTCTATCTGGCTCCAGTCGCTGTCGGTGAGCAGCAGTATGGGCAGGTCCTGGCCAAGCCGGTTCCGAAGCTCCGGGAGCAGCAGGGCCATCTCCGCCCCCTCCAGCTTTTCCGCGGCCAGAAGGAACTGGTACCGGGTCCCGAAAAGGTCGCAGTCGTTGAGATACGCCGCCGCGTCCATGGCCGAGCGGGCCCAGTCGCACTCCATACCCAGCTCCTTTAAAAGGGATAGAGTCAGGTCCCCCTGCCTTGCGTCGCTGTCAAGGAGCAGGACCTTACAGCCCTCAAGACTCCCGTCAATATCCGGGTCCGGGGCGGCGGTGAAGGGGAGGTCAAGGGTAAAGCAGCTGCCCTTGTCGGTTTCGCTCTCCACCTGGATTTGGCCGCCCATTAGCTCTATCAGGTTTTTTGTGATGGTCATGCCAAGGCCAGTGCCCTGTATTTTGTGCACGGAGCTCTTCTCCTCACGCTCGAAGGGGGTGAAGAGCTTCATGAGGAACTCCCGGCTCATGCCGATGCCGTTGTCCTTCACCTGCACGTGCATGGTCACACTGTCACCGTCCCCGGCGGGCAGCACCGCGAAGGCCATATCCACCCGGCCGCCCCGGGGGGTGTACTTTATGGCGTTGGACAGCAGGTTCAGGCAGACCTGCTTCAGGCGCACCGAGTCCAGCACCAGGTTTTCCCGGGCTATCCGGCCCATCTCCAGCACAAACCGAAGTCCCCCGGAATCGGCCTGGGGCCGGGCGACGATAAGTATCTCGTGCAGAAGGTCCGAAAGGTTGGTGGGCTCGGGCTGTATCTGGACACGCCCGCTCTCGATGCGGGACATATCCAGCACCTCGTTGAGAAGGGACATCATATGCTCCGAGGCCACCTTTATCTTTTTAAGGCACTCGGTTACCTTGGTGGGAGAGCCGGGCTGTGAGAGGGCTATATCCGTAAGGCCCGCGATGGCTCCCATGGGGGTGCGTATGTCGTGTGACATCTCCGACAAAAAGGTAGTCTTGGCCTCGCTGGCCATCAGCGCCTGGTCCAGGGCGTCCCGGGTCCTGTTATAGTAGCCCGTTACAGCCTGGAAAAGGCATAGCGTGCAGCCTCCGGCAGGCAGCATCAGGGGCGAGTATACCTCCCCGCCGGCGTGCAGGAACACAGGGTCCCCGCTCTGCCCGTCAAGGGCGGACAGAAGGGCCGCCCGCTCCTCAGAGGGAAGGCCGGCTATCAGGCCGCCGGGTTCCAGATGGGCGGCGGCGGGATTATGGTAGAGGACGGCATGGGAAGTGGGGGCAAAGGCTATCACCGGAAGAGAGGACGCGTCCCATTGGGAAAAGGGTCGGTTATCGGGCATCAATCGGCACCATTCCTTAATTTACAGAATAACTGATAATATTATAATACGCGTTTCCTATAATTACAAGTCCAAAATTGTCTCATGGTGGGAATGCAGGAAGCTTGAGCCAAACTTTCATAACTGTAAAACTGCACAAAAAAGCGCATACATATTTGTATTTTGCGTTATTGTATCTCAAATTGGCCCTTTGGCGCGGAAAAGGCTTGACAGTCCCCCACAGTGGGTTTATAATTTGTTCATACTATATTTAGTACACCTTCTCGGAGCAATCGGAAAAATGAAAGTTCCGAAACGGAAAAATGCGCGAGGTTGCAAGAGCTGGGGCCAGGCCTTGGCTCTCAACATATATTATTAGCAGAAGAAAGGACGACGATCAACATGAACAAGACAGTGAAGCGCACCTTGGCGCTGATGCTGGCTGTGCTGATGCTGGTGTCCGCGTTTGCCGCCTGCGGCAACGACAGCGGGAATTCCTCCGGCAGCCAGGACAGCAGCCAGAGCAGTGAGGTCTCTGAGGACAATAGCTCCGAAGAGAGCAGCGACGTGGGCGCAGACGAGCCCACCGAGACCGGCTGGACCCTCCCCAGCATCGACAGCGAGGACTATGACGAGATCTCCGACTACTACTACGATTTCAACCTCAAGGAGTTCCGTGAGCTTGCCGAGCAGTATGCCGCCGAGACCAGCGACCAGAACCGCCGCTGGGCCCTGGAGGCTCTGGCCGAGGCGAAGCTGATGGCCTCCGGCGTTATGATGCCCACCACCTGCAACGGTGCTCTGTACCAGATAAGCGCTGTTGCTCCCGGCTCCGTCACCACTAACGGCTGGGGCTCCGACGACGTGCGCTATCAGTACGCCCTGGTCACCGACAAGGTGCTGAAGACCGCTGACCGCGATGCTCTGAAGGATCTGCTGAACGAGAAGCGCGGCACCGGCGAGTACCGTGCGGCCGCCATCGAGTACCTGGAGTCCCACGGCTACAAGATGAAGGACAGCCTGAACCTGACCTTCTCCGGCCTGCCCACCACCTATGATATGTTCGCCTCCTCCCGCGTGGGCGACACCCAGTACTCCATCGGCAGCGTGGACAGCCTGCTGTACTACGACGGCGAGAACAACGAGCTCCCTGCTCTGGCCGAGAGCTATAAGGTGTCAGAGGACGGCAAGACCTATACCTTCAAGATCCGTCAGGGCGTGAAGTGGGTGGACAGCCAGGGCCGCGAGGTGGCGGACCTGATTGCCGACGACTGGGTCGCCGGTATGCAGCACCTGCTGGACTGCCAGGCTGGCCTTGAGACCCTGTTTGTGGGCTATGTCACCGGTGTGCAGGACTATATCGACGGCAAGTGTGACATCGACGGCGTTGGCATCAAGGCTGTTGACGACTACACCCTGGAGTACACCCTGGAGAATCCCACTCCCTACTTCACCTCCATGCTCCACTACGGCCTGTCCCTGCCCCTGTCCCGTTCCTACTACACCTCTCAGGGCGGCAAGTTCGGCGACGATTATGACAGCGCCGATGAGGGCAATATGTATGGCCGCGACTCCGACCATATCGCCTACTGCGGTCCCTTCCTGACCACAAGCGTTACCGAGAACAACTCCATCACCTACAAGGCCAACCCCCTGTACTGGGATGCTGAGAATGTTACCATCAAGGAAATGTCCTACCTCTTTAACGACGGTTCCGACCCCACCAAGGGCTATAACGACGTTAAGTCCAGGGTCGTCGACAACTATGCCATCAACAACTCTACCCTGACCATTGCCAAGGAGGAGAAGATGGACGGCGACGAGGGCACCGTGTTCGATACCTATATCTACGTGAGCTCCGCCGGTTCCGCCTCCTACTTCAACTTCCTGAACGTGAACCGCGCCGCCTGGGCCAACACCAATAACGAGAACGACGCTGTGTCCGCCCAGACCGACGAGCAGAAGGAAGTTACCCATGCCGCTATGAACAACGTGCACTTCCGCCGCGCCGTGGCCATGTCCGTTGACCGCGTGGCCTGGAACGCCCAGAACGTGGGCGACGACCTGGCGGCCCTCAGCGTGCGCAACTCCTACACTCCCGGCACCTTCGTCACCCTCTCCGAGGACGTGACCGTGCCCGTGAACGGCGTTGACACCACCTTCCCCGCCGGCACCGACTACGGCAAGATCATGCAGGCCCAGCTGGACGCTGACGGCGTGAAGATCACCGTGTACAAGGACGATCCCGACGCCGAGAACGGCCGCGGCACCGGCGACGGCTTCGACGGCTGGTTCAATGTTGACAACGCCAACGAGGAGCTGAACACAGCCCTTGAGGAGCTGGCCGCCAACGGCATCACCGTTGACGAGAGCAACCCGGTCCATCTGGACTTCCCCTATCCTTCTTATAACCCCAGCCGTACCAACGCGGCCAACGCGTTCAAGCAGCAGGTGGAGAAGAACCTGGGCGGCAAGGTCATCATCGACCTGATCGACTGCCCGGATGCCGACGTGTGGCGCGCCTGCGGCTACAACACCGAGCGCGGCTATCAGTCCAACTTCGACCTTTATGACCTGTCCGGCTGGTCTCCTGACTATCAGGATCCCTGCTCCTATGTGGATACCTTCCTGCCCGACTACATGGGCTACATGACCAAGTGTATTGGTATTTACTAATTGCGCAGCAATTATTAAATACACACGAGTTTTGAACTGAGTTTAAAACTCCAGGGCATTTACTATTAGTAAATGTAGGCTCATGATATCACAGATATCATGATAGATAACCGAGTAAAGAAGCCGGGTCCGTCCGGCCGAGTATAGCGATAGACTTCTGGTCTGTCCGCTTATGAGAAGGGGCGATGGGGCCGTTTGGCTCCATCCCCAATCTCTATATATAAGAAATTTCAAGAAGAAAGCAAATTGCAGATGATAATATGAAAAAGTAGATGATATTATGGCAAAATACATTCTTAAAAGACTTATCCACGGCCTTATCTCTATCGCTATAGTGGTGGCGATAGTCATGGTGCTGATTTACTCCCTTCTGGAACGCACGTCCATCTTCGCCGAGGACGAGGTCTACCGCAAGCTCCAGAACAACGCCCGCACCACCTATACCTACCGCAGGTGGCAGGACTATGGCTATCTGGACTATGTGAACTACACCGACTGGCTTAATGATCAGGTCAAGGAGGGCAAGCTTGACCCCGATACCCGGAACGAGGCCGGGGACCTTGGCCGCAAGCCCGAGGACGACGAGGGCGTTGTGGCCCAGTATGTAAAGGAGTTTACAGATTACTATGAGGGCAAGGGCTTCACAGTGGAGCGGCTCAAGGCCATAACCTCCCGCAGGAAGGTGGCCGCCGGGGGCCAGCCGGAGCTGTTCGCCCATAAGGACCGTCCGCTTTCCTCCAGACTCTGGGGCTATTTCTCCAACATTATCTCTATCGACACCATTCATTATGTGGACGAGGAGGTGGACATCGGGGAGCGCGGCCTTACCTTCACCACCCACGACCCGGTATACGGCGGGGACAAATTTTCCCCGGCTATAATCGGCAACGGCACCAAGCATAAGTACCTCTTGTATTTTAACGACCAGTTCCCGTATCTGCACCAGAACCTTATAACTGTCAACCTGGGTACCTCCTATTCGGTTAACAAGGATCGGGACGTGCTGGAGACCATGCTGCAGACCCAGGGCTCCTACGTGACAAGAAGGGTGATGTTCCCCACCAACCACGAGGAGGACAGCGCCGACGACCTGCACACGGCCACGTATCAGGAGGGCTCCCTTGCGGGTTCGGAGATGCTTCAGACACGCTTTGTGGACGATTATACCAATGTGATCACCAGAAAGGGCGGCCGCTCGAAGATAGCCTTCTCCTTCACCTGCGGTATCCTGGCAAGCCTGATGGCCTACGCCCTGGGCCTGCCGCTGGGTGTGTTCATGGCCCGGCACAAGGATGGCCTTGTGGATAAGCTGGGCACCTTCTATATCGTGTTCATCATGGCCGTGCCAAGCCTTGCGTACATCTTCCTGTTCAAGGCCATAGGCGGCTCCATGGGCCTTCCCACCACCTTCGACGTAAACAACGGCACGGCGCTGATGTATGTGCTGCCCATCGTCTCCCTGGCGCTGCCCTCGGTGGCGAACCTGATGAAATGGCTCAGGCGCTACATGATAGACCAGATGAACTCGGACTATGTGAAGTTCGCCCGGTCGGGAGGCCTTTCGGAGAATGAGATATTCGCAAAGCATATCCTGAAGAACGCGGCCATACCCATCGTGCATGGCATACCCAGCACCATACTGGGGGCCCTTACCGGCGCGATTATCACAGAGCGCGTCTACGTGGTCCCCGGCACCGGCAACCTGCTGACCCAGGCCATCAACTTCTACGATAACGGCGTTATCGTGGGCGTGACCATGTTCTACGGCCTGCTGTCGGTGGTGTCCATCATCCTGGGCGACGTGCTCATGTCCGTGGTCGACCCGCGTATCTCGTTTACAAGCGAGAGCCGCTAACGAGGAGGTAGAGAGATGAAATCCGAACTTACAAACCTTAGAGAGCTGGGCGTGCCCGAGGAGGAGCTGTTCTCCTTTGTGGAGCACAGCGATGTGGAGGCCGAGAAGATAACCGCCCCCAGGTACTCCTACTGGCAGTCGGTGTTCCGGGTCTTCTTCAAGAAGAAGATAAACATCATCATGCTGGGGCTTCTGCTGCTGATAATCCTCTTTGCCTATGTGTACCCCACGCTGATAGTATATGACCGCTATGCGAATATAACCGATTCCACCACAAAGCACCTTCTGCCCGCCGCCGCCATAGAGAAGTTTGGCTTCAGCCTGAGCTGGATTCTGGGCTCCGGCGGCTCTGGCGAGCCCACCTTCGACACGGTCTGGGTCGGCTCTCAGATATCCATTTCCCTGGCGCTTATGTGCGCGGTGATAAACCTGACTATCGGTATCCTGCTGGGCGCGGTGTGGGGCTTCTCCAAGAAGGTGGACGTATTCATGATGGAGGTCTATAACACCATCGCCAACATCCCCTATGTCCTGCTGATATCCGTGGTGGTGATGGTCCTTACGGCCAGCTTCTGGTCCCTGGTGTTTGCCCTGACGGTCACCGGCTGGCTGGGCGTGGCGTACTTTATCCGCACCCAGGTCATTATAATCCGGGACCGGGAGTATAACCTGGCTTCCCGGTGCTTGGGCACGTCCATCGGGCGCATTGCCATGAGGAACATTCTGCCCTTCATGACCTCGGTCATCGTGACCTTGGCCGCCACTGAGATACCCTCGTACATCTCCTATGAGGTGTTCCTGGCCTATATCGGCATAGGGCTAAAGGATATGTCCCTGGGCCGGCTGATATACGAGGCCGAGCCCGCCATGGTCACCAACGGCTGGCAGTTCGAGTTCTGGAGCCCGGTGGTGGTCGCTTCTATCGTCGCCGTGGTGTTGTACGTGGTCGGCCAGAATCTGGGCGACGCGTCCGACCCCAGGACCCATATGTAAGGAGGGCTTAGGATGGAAACGAATAATCAGGATAGAAAGGTCCTGCTCTCCGTAAAAGACCTGGAGGTAAAGTTCCGGGTGCGCGGGCGCATTTTGACAGCCATTCGGAACATCAGCCTCGACATCTATGAAAACGAGTCTATCGCCATAGTGGGCGAGTCGGGCTCGGGCAAATCAGTGTTTACCAAGACCTTCGCGGGGATGCTGGACTCCAACGGTTTTATCGACAACGGCAGCATCATCTTTAACGACGAGGAGCTGGCAGACACCCACGTGAAGCTGCTGGGCACGGCGCGCAACACCATTGCCAACACCCAAAAGAAGCTGGACGAGTACGCGAAGCTGGAGCACGGCGCGGCTACGTACCGCAAAATACTGGAGCTGGAGAGCGAACGCAAGCAGAAGATGACCGTCAGCGACGAGGACGCGGGGGAGCACCAGAAGCGTATAGAGGAGCTCCGCTTCAAGCGGGCCGAGACCTTCAACCTGCGCCAGACTCTGGACTCCCATTCGGAGCGCCAGAGGATACGGGAGCTGGGCAACGAGATAAAGGGCCTTGATAACCAGATAAAGCGCCTGGAGCAGGAGTATAAGGATAAGGTCAAAAAGAATGTCGCCGCGGTAAAAGCCGACAGCGGCTATCAGGCAAGCTTCAATAAGCGCCTGGAGGAGCTAAAGGCTCAATACGCCAAAGAGACCTCCGTAGAGATAAGCGCCGAGCAGAAGAAGCGCAACGAGACACTGGCAAAAGAGATATACCTCTCCGTGGGCCGCTATCCCTTCCATAAGCGCGTAAACCTTATCAGGGGGCTTCTAAAGGTGATAAAGAAGGCCATGGAGCTGGGCGAGGACCCCATGAACGACGCGGTCTTTGATCAGGTGGTGTTCCGGGTCCGTTACCTGGACGAGACCGCCGACACCCTGCACGGCACCTGTACCCTGAACCTCGCCAACGTGAAGTTTGCCGGGGACTGGGCCCAGATCCGGGGCCGCAGGATAGCCACCGTATTCCAGGACCCCATGACCTCCTTAAACCCCATTATCACCATCGGCAAGCAGATAACCTCCATCATACTCAAGCATCAGAACTGCTCCGAGGTGGAGGCCCGGGCTCGGGCCATCGAGCTCATGCACAAGGTGGGCATACCCAACGCGGACGCCCGCTTTGACGACTATCCCTTCCAGTATTCCGGCGGTATGCGCCAGAGGATTGTTATAGCTATAGCCCTTTCCTGCCAGCCCAAGATACTCATCTGTGACGAGCCCACCACGGCCCTGGACGTTACCATCCAGGCCCAGATCATAAAGCTCATCAAAGACCTGCAAAAGGAGTTCGGCTATACCATCGTGTTCATCACCCACGACCTGGGGGTTGTGGCAAACATAGCGGACCGCGTGGCGGTGCTGTACGCCGGGCAGATAGTGGAGCTCGGGAAGGTGGAGGAGGTCTTCTACGACCCCAGGCACCCCTATACCTGGGCGCTGCTCTCAAGCCTGCCCCAGCTGGCCCAGCGCAACACAAAGCTCTATTCCATCACCGGCACGCCGCCCTCCCTCTATAACCAGATTGTGGGCGACCCCTTCGCCCCACGGAACCCCTACTGCCTGAAGCTGGACACACTTAGAGAGCCACCCATGTTCCCGGTGACCGAGACCCACTTCGCAAAGACCTGGCTCCTGGACCCCAGGGCCCCCAAGATAGAGAAGCCCGAGATAATCCAGGACATCCACGAAAAGCTCATACGGGCTTTCAATATATAGGAGGGACAGCATATGGCAACCACAACTGTTGAGACTGGCGTCAAGGCGCGCCATTTGCCGGAGCACGGGCCCATAGACCCCGCCACCGGCCGGGAGGTGCTGCTGTCCCTCCGCAACGTGGACATCACCTTTGGTAAGGGGGACAGCGCCGTTAAGGCGGTAAAGAACGCCTCCTTCGACATCTACAAGGGGGAGACCTTCTCACTGGTGGGCGAGTCGGGCTCCGGCAAGACCACCATCGGCAGGGCTGTTATCAGGGTGAACCCCTGCGCCGCAGGACAGATACTCTATAAGGGCGTACCCATCAGCGGCAAGATACCCCGCTCACTGGACCGGGAGGTAATCAGGAATATACAGATGGTCTTCCAGGACCCGGCGGCGTCTTTGAACGAGCGCGCCACTGTGGACTATATCGTTTCAGAGGGCCTTTACAACTTCCACCTCTTCGAGAACGAGGCGGACAGGGTGCAGAAGGTCAAGAACATGATAACCGAGGTGGGCCTCTTACCCGAGCACCTGACCCGCTATCCCCACGAGTTCTCCGGCGGACAGCGCCAGCGTATAGGCCTTGCGCGCGCCATGGTAATGGAGCCGGAGCTGGTGGTGGCGGACGAGCCCATCTCCGCGCTGGACGTGTCCATACGCGCCCAGGTGCTGAACCTTCTGAAGAAGTTCCAGGAGGAGCGGGACGTGACCTACCTGTTCATCGCCCACGATCTCTCCATTGTGCGCTTTATCTCCGACAGGATAGGCGTTATCTATAAGGGCAATATTGTGGAGGTGGCCGAGGCCGAGGAGCTGTTCGATTTCCCCATGCACCCATACACCCGCTCACTTATCTCCGCCATACCCATCCCGGACCCAATACTGGAGAAGAACAAGGTGCTCTTTACCTATGACCCCTCTGTGCACGACTACAGCACCGACAAGCCGGAGCTTACGGACATCGGGCATAACCACTTTGTCTATGGGAACCAAAAGGAGATAGAGGAGTATAAGGTCATAAGGGAGAAGGGCGTGCCCTTGAAGTCCATCACTATTCGTGACCCCAACGCTCCCCAGAAGGAGCAGGAGGAGGAGACGATGGACGCCAGCGCTATTTTAAGCGCGCCGCTGCACGACACCGGCAGCGTATGGTACATGATACTGTCCCTGTTGCTCCCTGTGCTGGGCATTATCGCCGCAGTCATTTTCAAGAAAAAGAACTATATCAAAAACTATAAGGCCTGTAAGAAGGGCGCGATCATCAGCTTCTGCATAATCGGGGGCATAATAGCGCTGTTCCTCTTGGCCCTGCTGTTTGCCGTTATCTTCTGATGAGACGCGGCGCAAAAAGGCGTGAGCCCGCTCTGCCAAAGGTAGAGCGGGTGGAGCTCAGCGAGAAGCACATCGGGCGAAGGTTCATAGCCTTTCTCCTGTGCCTGGCCCTGGGGCTTTCTGCCCTGGGGTTCGGTATTTACAGCCTGCTGACCACAGAGCCGGGCTGGGCCCGGATAGAGGCCACCACAGAGGAGGCCTCTATAGCCGGGGACTTTGTCTTCGACTACCTGCTGGGAGAGGGGGCCACCGCCCAGCGCAAGGCGCTGACCACCCTGTATACCCAGCAGTGCATAGAGCTGGGCAGGCTGTTCGACGCCACACAGACCTATGAGAACTGCCAAAATAATCTCTGTTATATCAACACCCACACGGGCGAGGAGATCAAGGTGGACCCGTGTCTGTACGGGGCCTTTGAGCGCCTGGAAAGGGCAGGGGACAGGACAGTTTATCTGGGTATGCTGGAGGCCTACTGCCTGAACCTATACTATGACAGCAGCGGACCGGAGGCCTTCACGGAGCCGGAAGCGGCCGGGACACTCCGGCAGCTGGCGGGCTTTGCGGAGAGCGGAGTCAGCCTTGAGCTTTTGGGTGAGGACACCTTGCGGCTGGAGGTCTCCCCGGAATACGCGGCCCTGGCGGAGGATTTGGGGCTCGACTGCTATCTGGACTTTGGCTGGCTGCGCAGCGCCTTTATCCTGGACTATATGGCAAAGGAGCTCAGTTCCCGGGGATATACCCATGGGATAATTTCCAGCCGGGACGGCTACACCAGGTCCCTTGGCGGGGACGTGGGCCCGGTGCAGAGAAGCCTGTACAGATGGGACGGTACGAGAGCCGTGGAGACCGGGCGGCAGGAGATGGATACGCCTGTGAACGCGGCGGCCATAAACCCCTTCCCACTGGAGGGGGACGACGGGCGAGCCTATGTCAACCAAAGGGTCCTGCTGGGCGAAAGGGCCGCCGGGGTAACCGAGACGGCGCTGCTATACTCCAGCACAGAGGACTGTGTGGAGTTGGCGTTAAAGGTTAAAGAGGGAATATTGAAATAAAAGGAGCCGGTCCATAGAAAACCTATGGACCGGCTTTAATTTATGATTACCCAAAGCTGGATAAATCTACCTCAAATGTTAAGTTTCAAGAAACATATTATGGAACAGCACGGCTACCCTGCAGGCCGCGCCGCGCTGGGAGGTGCCCAGCGGGTCAAACCTGTTGCCGCCAACGCCGGTTACAATACCCAGGGCCCGCATCTTATAGACCGCCTCCTTGGCGGAGCCGCTTATACTAGCGTCATCGTCGAACTCCTCAACGGGCGAGGCGTTTACCTCTGTGATACCCAGGATATTGGTAAGGTACTTGTCCAGCAGAACGCACATCTCCTCCCGGGGAAGCACCTGGTTGGGGCTCAGCTTGCCGCCGGGGACCACAAGGCCATTATCCACCGCCCAGGCAAGGTGCCTGGCATAGTAGGCGCTGGGGGACGCGTCCGTGAAGGTACCCTTGTCCAGTGTATAGCCGTCCATATCCTCGCCGGACATATTTGCCAGCACAATTATGAACTGAATGCGGGTGATGGAGCCCCTGGGGTTGAATTTTCCGTTGCCGTTGCCGCTGAACAGCCCCAGGGCCACAGCCTGGTCCACGTTGGCGGCAAACCAGTCCTTATATTGGAAGTCGGTAAAAATCGCGCCGTTGCTCATCACAGTGGCGGTGGTAACAGGTCCCACAACGCCGTTTTTTATAACAGCGGCCTTATAGGTGCAGCTGACCTGACAGACAGGGGATACATAGGGGGTGGTGCTGAGGGATAAAGCGCCGTCCTCAAGCTTTGGCTCGGTATAGTCCGTGGTGTAGTAGATATCCTCCGGGGAGCCGCTGGCGGTCATACATACGCCCTCGCCGTCAAAAGTGATGACCGGGGCAGAGAGGTGCAGCTCTACGTATGCCTCAGAGATATAGCCGTTTTTGCCGCTGGCGGTGGAGACCGGGTACCACATGGAATACTTCTTGCCGCGCACAGTGACCTGCTGTCCCTCTACCGCCGTTCCGGCCAGTAGCTTGGTGTCCTTAGAGAGCATAGCCACCACCCTGGAGCTGGTATTAGGCTCAGAGCGCAGGTTCACGTTGGCGGCGCTTACCGTGGCGTTATAATCAAAGGGGACGTCGTCGGGGTCGTCGCTGCCGGACCAGCCTTGGCTTTCAAGGTAGCCGGCAACCTCGCTGGCGGGGACCCATGTATTGCTCAGAAGTCCCTCGTCCACCGGGGCGGCCTCGCCGTCCTCAAGACAGGCAAAGCCGTCGTTTCCGATTATATAGCCGTCGATCTCAGTGTCCACGTCGTACTCATAGCTGGTATAGTGGACCATCTTGCCGTCAAACTCATACCAGCCGTCCTTGGGATATTTGGTACCAAGGTCGAACAGGTGCCAGCCGTCCCAGTGCCGTTCCTCCACAGTGGCCCGGACCATGTTTATGCCCTCCATGGAGTTGTCGCAGGACTCGCCGCCCCCGATATATATTCCAATATGGGCATAGCCACCGGGCTCGGAGTTGGTAAGGGCCAGACCGTGTATGCGGGGAAGCCCCTGCTGGAGGGAGCCGGAGAAGATGGTGTTTTGCCGGACCTGGCTGGTGGCGCCGCCGGCGCAGCCGGACACGCCGCAGTCGGAGTAGTAGGAGTACAGCAGGCCCGCGCAGTCCGTGGCTCGCACACCGTTTACCATGCCGCCCTTGCCGCCGTAGACATAGATCCAACCCTCTTTATGGGCAGTAATGCCCTGCAGGGCAAGGCCGAGGCTGGTGGGCACAGAGGCGGCCTTGGCCCCAAGGCTCCAGAGCGGCAGCCCCAGAACGGCTATAAGCGCGGCCAGCAGCAGGCCCAGGCTCCGTTTCTTGTGATCAGAAGGGCTATGTAACATAAAAAGTACCTCTCAATCAAAGTTATGGTAGCTCTCAAAAGGAAGAATAGTTACAAAACGGTAACATTTTAGCATGGTTCGAGGGATTTTGCAAGCCCGGAGAGGGGATATTAACAGCTTATTAACATGCCGTTCATATTTGAGAATTTCCCATTGACAATAGAGCCCGTTTGGGGGATAATATATTAGTAATACTATAGTTATTGGAGGAATGAGTCGTGAAACAAAAAAAGAGTAGAGCTCTTGCTATGCTGTTGTCCGTCCTGCTGCTCCTGTGCCAGCCTGTCTGGGCCGCGGCGGCAGAGGGACCCGTTACCGCCACGGACGTGGTGGAGGCCGCGGATATATGCGAACACGTGCCGCTGGACGTACAGAGCTACGAGGGCACGGCAAACGGCATCGGCAGCCTGTACAATACGCTGAGCACCCGGCAGAAGGCCGCCTATAACGCACTGAAGAATATACCCTGGAGCACCATAAGCTCCTCCAGGAACCACCAGGTGCGGGTGAACGTCAGCGGCATTACCGGCGCGGCCATCAGCGGCATGAGCAGCGGCGGCTCCTTTGTGCCCACCGGCTCCGGGGTCCAGGCCTATAAGGACATACAGAACGACGTGAACGCGGCCATCGGGGCCCTTAGGTACGACAGGCCGGACCTTCTGTGGCTGGACGGCGTGGTTTCACATCTCTATAGCTTCCGGGGCTATAACTCTACCGGCCGCTACACCATCACGGACTTCTACTTTATATTCTCCATGTCCTATGGGGGCCAGGAGAATATCTACAGGGAACGGATGATGGCCGAGGCCAGGAGTATTGCCAGCACTGCAAGCAGGGAAAAGGACGTGTACAGCAAGGTGAAGAAGGTCCACGACATACTGGCCGAGCGCTCCAGTTATAATTACGCGTCGCTGAACGCGCCGACCGACAGCATAATGTTCAGAATGGCTCACAGCGCCTATGGCGGTATGTTCAAGGACCAGTACGACCCGGTCTGCGAGGGCTATGCAAAGGCCTTCAAGGTGGTGCTCAACCAGATGGACATCTCCTGTGTGCTGGCGGTGAGCCGGGAGCATATGTGGAACAACGTGAAGATGGACGACGGCCTCTGGTACAACGTGGACCTTACCTGGAACGATTCCGGCGACAGGGGCGGGCACGACTATTTCCTGGTGGGCTCGGGCACGGTGGTGGGCGGCTCCGCCTTTTCCTCCAGCCACAGGGAGGTGGATCCCTTTAATATCGACCGGGTCAGCGGCTCAAGATACCCAAAGAAAAACACAGCGGCCTATAAATATATCGGCGAGGACTATCCTCCGCTGACATATCCCGACGTGCCACGCACAGACTATGCCTATGAGCATATTGAAAAGGTGTCAAAGCTGGGCTACTTCCACGGGGATACCAGCGGCAACTTCAACCCCGGGAAGAAGATAACCCGGGCGGAGTTTGCCAGTGTGGTGGCCTCCGTGCTGGGGGCAGACACGAAGCAGTATGAAGGTATGTACAGTTTCCCCGACGTGGGCACGGGCAGATGGTACTCCGGCGTGGCCTACTGGGCCAAGGAGAGCGGCACCATGGTGGGCACAGGCGGAAAATTTAGGCCCAACGACCCCATCTCCCGTCAGGAGATGTGCGCGGTGCTCTCAAGGGCCCTGGGGCTGCAGAGCGGGAGCTTCGGCGGTTTCCTGGACGACGGGGACATAGCGGACTGGGCCCGGGCGGGCGTATACGCCTGCCGGGACGCGGGGCTTGTGAAGGGCGCCGCTAACGGCAAGTTCAACCCCAGAAACAATACGGTGCGGCGTGACGCGGCCATCGTCTTTGCCAACTACGCCGCCATGAAGGGGATAGCTCCTAAGGGGGAGCAGACCGTCCCCTCCGGGGGACAATAATCTCTCTTTGACCCATAGGCGAAAAACATAAGCGTAAATAAAAACGGAAGGATGATGCAAAATGAGCAAGGAGCTCGCGAAGGCCTATGAGCCCCGGGAGGTGGAGGGCCGGATATACGATTTCTGGCTTAAAAACAAATACTTCCACGCCGAGATTGACCCCAATAAGAAGCCGTACACTATAATGATGCCGCCCCCCAACGTCACCGACCAGCTCCACGTGGGCCATGCCATGACCATGACCACCCAGGATGTGCTTATCCGCTGGAAGCGTATGCAGGGCTACTCCGCCCTATGGCTGCCCGGCACGGACCACGCGGCCCTGGCCACCGAGGTGAAGATTGTGGAGGCCATGGCCAAGGAGGGCATAAAGAAGGAGGACCTGGGCCGGGACGGCTTTATGGAGCGGGCCTGGGCCTGGAACGACAAGTACGGCGGAAGGATAATCGAGCAATTGAAGCTTTTGGGCAGCTCTGCGGACTGGGACAGGCAGAGGTTCACTTTGGACGAGGGCTGCTCTAAAGCGGTGCGCCACGTGTTCGTAAAGCTCTATGAGAAGGGGCTTATATATAGGGGCGAGCGCATGACCAACTACTGTGCCCACTGCGGCACGGCTCTCTCGGACGCGGAGGTGGAGTTCGAGGAAAAGGACGGCAGTTTCTGGCATTTGAAGTACCCCCTGGCCGACGGCTCGGGCTATGTGCAGCTGGCCACCACCCGCCCGGAGACCATGCTGGGGGATACGGCCCTTGCCGTGCACCCGGAGGACGAACGTTATAAGGATATAATCGGCAAGAATGTGATACTGCCGCTGGTGAACAAGGAGATACCCGTTGTAGCCGACGAGTACGTGGAGATGGACTTCGGCACCGGCGTTGTGAAGATAACCCCCGCCCACGACCCCAACGACTTTTTGGTGGGCCAGAGGCATGACCTGCCGGTCATCACTATCATGGACGGGGCCGGCAACATCAACGAGAATGGCGGAAAGTACCAGGGGCTCAGCATGATGGAGGCCCGCAAACAGATAGTCAAGGACCTGGAGGAGGGCGGCTATCTTCTGAAGGTGGAGCCCATAAAGCATAACGTGGGCACCTGCCACCGCTGCCACACCCCGGTGGAGCCGAGAGTTTCCACCCAGTGGTTCGTGAAGATGGAGAGTATGGCAAAGCCGGCCATTGAGGCCGTGCGCCAGAAAAAGATAAAGATAATCCCCGAGCGCCTGGAGAAGGTCTACTATAACTGGATGGAGAACATCAAGGACTGGTGCATCTCCCGGCAGATATGGTGGGGGCACCGGATACCCGCCTGGTACTGTGACGATTGCGGGGAGATATTCGTCAGTGAGGAGGACATAGCCGTCTGTCCCAAGTGCGGCAAGCCCTTACGCCGGGACGAGGACACCCTGGACACCTGGTTCAGCTCGGCGCTCTGGCCCTTCTCCACCCTGGGCTGGCCCGAGGACACCGAGGACCTTCGGTACTTCTATCCCACGAACACCCTTGTGACCGGCTGGGACATAATCTTCTTCTGGGTGGCCAGGATGATCTTCTCCGGCATAGAGCAGACGGGGGAGATACCCTTTGACACCGTGTTCTTCCACGGCCTTGTGAGGGACGCCCAGGGCAGGAAGATGTCGAAGTCCCTTGGCAACGGCGTGGACCCGGTGGAGGTCATCGACAAGTACGGCGCGGATGCTTTGCGTCTTACCATAATCACCGGCACCAGCCCCGGCAACGACACCCGGTACTCCGACGAGAAGGTGGCCGCCAGCCGGAACTTTGCCAACAAGATATGGAACGCCGCCCGGTTCATCCATATGAACATCGACGGCCACGAGGTGTCCACAGAGCTGCCCGAAGAGCTGACCCTTGAGGACAAGTGGATAGTCAGCAAGTTTAACCGTGTGGCAAGGGACATGACCGAAAATCTGGAGAGGTTCGAGCTGGGCGTGGCGGTGCAGAAGGTCTACGACTTCATGTGGGGGGACTTCTGCGACTGGTACATCGAGCTTTCTAAGGGGCGCATGGACGACGGCAACCGGCGGGTGCTCTGCTGGGTGCTGGGGAATACCTTAAAGCTCCTGCACCCCTTCATGCCCTTCATCACCGAGGAGATATGGCAGAGCCTGCCCCATGAGGGAGAGGCTATAATGGTCTCAAAATGGCCTGAGTTTGACGAAAAGCTGGACTTCCCCGCCGAGGAGGCGGAGATGGAAAAGGTGATGGAGCTCATCACCGCCGTGCGCACCAGAAGGAGCGAGATGAACGTGCCGCCCAGCCGAAAGGCCCACCTGTATATAGAGACAGGGGTCCCCGAGGCCTTCGACACAGAGAAGGAGTCCATCGCCCGGCTGGCCTATTGCAGCGGGGTGGAGACCGGGGAGAGCTTCAACGTGCCCGGGGCCGTCACGGTGGTGACCTCCGGGTGCAGGGCCTATCTCCCTATGGACGACCTTATCGACAGGGAGGCGGAAGTAAAGCGCCTTACAAAGGAGCTTGAGTCGGCGAAGAAGCAGCTTGAGACGGTGGAGAACAAGCTCGGGAACGAGACGTTTATGAGCAAGGCCCCGCAGAATGTCATAGACGGCGTGCGGGCGAACGGCGAGAAGCTTAAGGAAAAGGTGCAGCGTATTGAAGAAGCCCTTGAAGGGCTCAAGTAGGGGAGGATAAATATGGCTTTAATACAGTGCAATTTCAATTCCAAATCCCTGATGCGCACCGTGCCCCTCCAGGTGGTGCTGCCCACGGATAAAATCGTGTTCCCGGGCCAGCCCGAGGCAGAGGAGAAGCCCTTTAAGACGCTGTATCTTCTGCACGGAATCTTTGGGAACTATACTGACTGGGTCAGCGGCACCAGGATACAGGCCTGGGCCCAGAACAGGGACCTGTGCGTCGTGATGCCCAGCGGGGACAACAGCTTCTATGTGGACAACCGTAAGACCAGCGCCCTGTACGGCTCCTTTATAGCAAAGGACCTGGTGGAGTTTACGCGCAGGAGCTTTCCGCTCTCCAGAAAGCGTGAGGACACCTTTATCGGCGGGCTGTCTATGGGCGGCTTCGGCGCTATCGTCAACGGCTTGCAGCACCCGGAGACCTTCGGGCATGTGATAGGCCTGTCGGCGGCGCTGGTGCTCAACGAGCAGAATCTGAACGCGGAGTACACGGACTTCCTCATGACGAACCGGGGCTACTATGAATCCGTCTTCGGGGACCTTGACAAAGTGCTGGGCGGGGAGAACGACTACACCGCTCTGGCTGAGCGTGGGGCCGGACGGGAGGATAAGCCCAGGTTCTACCTGGCCTGCGGCACCGAGGACGGCCTTATCGGGCCCAACCATACCTTCCGCGACAAGCTTATAGAGCTGGGCTACGACGTCACATGGGAGGAGGGCCCCGGCGGCCACGACTGGACCTTCTGGGACGAGTATATTCTGAAGGCCCTGGAGTGGCTGCCCCTGGGGGACATAAGCCAGGGGATAAGCTCCGGGCATGTGAGCGAAGACTAAACCAAAGGAGAGGACCAAATGAGAGACGAGACGAAATGCCTGCACTCGGGGTATACCCCCAAAAACGGCGAACCCCGGGTGCTGCCCATAGTACAGAGCACCACATATGTGTATGACTCCGCCGCCGAGGTCGCGGCGGTGTTTGATGACCCCACCAAAGGCATTATCTACTCAAGGTTTTGCAACCCCACGGTGATGGCCGTTGAGGAGAAGATAGCGGACCTGGAGGGGGGCGTGGGGGCCATGTGCACCACCTCGGGCCAGGCGGCTAGCCTCTTGTCCATACTCAACATCTGCAAGGTCGGGGACAGTATAGTGAGCCTGCCCACCATATATGGCGGCACCATAAACCTCTTTAGCTTTACGCTGAAGAAGCTGGGCATTGAGTGCATATACGTGGACAGCGAGAGCAGCGACGAGGAGATAAAGGCGGCCTTCAAGGAGAACACCAAGCTTGTCTTTGGCGAAACTATAGCCAACCCCGCTTTGAAGGTGCTGGACATAGAGCGCTTTGCAAATATTGCACACCAGATGGGCGTGCCCCTGATAGTGGACAACACCTTTGCCACCCCTGTGCTCTGCAAGCCCTTTGAGTATGGCGCGGATATCGTCATACACTCCACCACCAAGTACATGGACGGCCACGCCGTGCAGGTGGGAGGCGTGATAGTGGACAGCGGCAGGTTCGACTGGACAAACGGCAAGTTCCCCGAGCTCACCGAGCCCGACGAGTCCTATCACGGCGTCTGCTATACCGAAACCTACGGCAAGATGGCCTACATCATAAAGGCCCGTATGCAGCTTATGCGTGACTTTGGGGTATACCCGGCTGCCCATTCGGCCTTCCTTCTGAACCTGGGCCTTGAGACCCTGTCGGTGCGTATGAGACAGTATTGCGAGAATGCTCAGGCGGTGGCGGAGTTTTTAGAGGGCTCCGACAAGGTGGAGAGCGTCATATACCCCGGCCTGAAGTCCAGCCCGGACTATGAACTGTCAAAGAAGTACCTGAAGGGCTGCAGCGGGGTCATCTCCTTTATCATAAAGGGCGGCAGGGAGGCCGCGGCCAGGTTCATGGACGCTCTGAGCCTGGCCTCCAACGAGGTGCATGTGGCGGATATCCGCACCTGTGTGCTGCACCCCGCCAGCGAGACCCACAGGCAGCTCACCGACGAGCAGCTTAAAGCGGCGGGCATCGACGGCGGCATGATACGCCTGTCGGTGGGCCTTGAGAATGTGGAGGACATTCTGGAGGATGTAAAGAAGGCGCTGGATTCAATTTAATAAGCCCATAAACACGAAAAGCTCTCCGGCTTTACCGGAGAGCTTTTTATATGCGCAAATCAGTCCACCTTAGTCAGCCTTACGGCCATATACTCCTTGCCGGGGAGCTTAATGCGGAACTTGCCCTCGTGCACCCCTGCGTCAGTAATTGTCATCTCCCAGGTGTCGATGACCTCAGCTTTCCACTTGCCCTCGGGCTTTATAAAGTCCCTGAAGCTGGGCCGACCGAAGCCGTAGTAGTGTATCTCATACCCCGCGCCTCCGCCGAAGGCCAGGAAGTCCACGCCGTCCGGCACGGCCACGGTCTCGTCAAAGCTGCCACTGCCCCGCTTAAGCCCATAGCCTGGGGTCTCAGAGAGGATCCTGTGCAGGAATCTGATGCGCTCCGGGCTTTCCCCATGGAGGGGACCGCCGTGGCTCCACCAGAGGATATCGTTCTCCTCGTCCACAAAGGTCTCGCCGTGGCCCGCGTAGCCGCCCCGCATAGCCGCCTCCCAGAAGCGGCGGGTGAGCTCCTGGCCGGAGATATTGCCCCAGCCCATGTCGATGTTGCCCTCATAAGAAATCTCGTCCCAAACGATGGGCTTGCCCCAGCGGGTTCTATACTCGTCGGTGTACTCCACGTGCCTGTAAAGGTCCTGCCTTTGCAGGCTGGCATGGGTTATCCAGGGCCTTGAATGGTTGTAGAAGGCCATACAGTTGTGTATGCCCCGCAGATGGTTATAGGGGTCCCTTTCGCAGAGGATTTTGGCGTAACGCTCCCAGTCCTCCAGCTTCTTTGAAAACAGCAGGTCGTATTCGTTTGCAAGGCTCCACCACACGTTGCGGTAGGCCGCGAACCTTGCAATCACGTACCTCCAGTACAGGTCGTCCTGCTCCGCCGTCATGGACTTGAAGCCCCAACGGTCGTAGGGGTGCATAACGATGATGTCGGCTTCTATACCCCGCTCCTGGAGCTCTACGATACACCGCTCGATGCGCCGGAAGTGCTCCGGGTTAAAGCGGGTGAAGTCCCAGTTGTTGCCGGAAATGTCCATTTCATAGGTGAAGGTCTCCTCCGAAAGCCCGGAGTTGTCCATGGGCGTGCCCTCATAGGGGAAGGTCTCCGGGTCACGGAAGTTGTGGAGGTAGTGCTTTGGGAATACGCAGAAGCGCATCTTGTTAAAATAGCCCTTGTCCAACTCCTCAAGGGTCTGCCGGTGTATCTCCTCGGGCTGGTGGGCCCAGGCATAGCAGGTGGTACCCACGGAGTAGTAGGGGGTGGTATCTTCATAGGCAAAGTGGTACTGGTTCACCACCCGCAGGGGGCCGTGGTTGCCCTCTGTGGGGGCGGTGACGGTGAAGGAGCCGGTGACGGTCCCGCCAAAGGTACCGCTCATCTCATAGGAGTATTCCCCCTCAAAGCTGGGCATGAAGCGTGCCTTATACACGCCTTCGCCGTCATAAAAGCCGTCCACCTTTACAGTTTCGTTTTTGCCCTTAAATGTAGCTGTGCAGGTGTAGTCGGTGAAGGGGTTGCCCTCGGTTTTTCCGGGGGCTGAAATCTCGAACCTCCCCCATTTTTCTACGGTTTGCATGATTTGACCTCCCTTATTTCAGTAACATACTGACTGCGTTTTTCCAGCCGTCAAAATGGGCTTTTACCCAGTCCCGGCCTTTCTGCGGTTGATAATATTCCCGGTCTATATGACTTAATATGTCAGAACTATATACCCCGGCGGCAATCCCGGCGCAGTACCCCGCGCCGATGCCGGAGAGCTCCTCCCGCTCCGGCACGGCTACCGGCAGGCCCAAAATATCCGCCTGGAACTGCATCAGATATTTGTCCCGGGTGGGCCCGCCGTCGGCCCGGAGCTCGGAGAGCTCCACGCCCTCTTCACGCATGGCGTTCACCACGTCGGCTATCTGGTAGCCGATGCTCTCCTCCGCGGCCTTGACAATCTCGGCCCGGCCGGTGCCCCGGCCCATGCCGCACAGAAGGGCTTTCGCGTCAGATTTCCAGTAGGGCGCGCCCAGCCCGGTAAAGGCCGGGACCAGATAGGTGCCGTCCTTGGGGTCAGCCTGGGCAGCCAGGGCTCCCGCCTCTTTGGAGGAGCCCAGCAGCTTGACCTCGTCCACCAGCCACTTTATCACCGACCCGGTATAATTGATGTTTCCCTCCAGCACATAGTTCACCTTACCGTCCATGCCCCAGGCCAGGGAGGTGACAAGGCCTTTATCGCTGAAAACCGGCTTCTCCCTTAAGTTTACCATAATTGACGAGCCTGTGCCGTATGTGGCCTTGCCCATGCCCGGCTCTGTGCAGCCCTGGCCAAAGAGAGCGCCGTGGGAATCGCCTAAAACTCCATATATGGGAATTTTATGTGGCAGTACCCCGTCCATATCGGTGTCGCCGAAACGGCTGTCGCTCATGCAGACCTGGGGGAGCATATCGGGGGCCACGCCGAGTAGTTCACATAATTCAGAGTCCCAGCTAAGGGTGCTGATGTTGAAAAGCTGGGTGCGGCTGGCGTTGGAGTAGTCGGTTTTGAACTGGCCCGTAAGCTTATAGATGAGCCAGCTGTCGATCGTGCCGCAGCACAGTGATTTTCCCGTAAGGCCCGGGGTGTTCTCCAAAAGCCACGCCCACTTCGCCGCCGGAAAGTAGGGCGAAAGCCGCAGGCCGGTCTTCTGCCTGATTATTTCAGTATAACTTTTCAGCCTGTCGCAAATGGGCTGGGCACGTCCACACTGCCAGACTACCGCGTCGGCAATGGGGTTGCCGGTGGCCCGGTCCCAGATGAGGGAGGTCTCCCGCTGGTTGCTGATGCCGATGGCGGTGATGTCCGTAGAATCAATACCTTGTGTCTCTATCAGTCTTTTAGTGACAGTTATAGTGTTGCGGTAGATCTCCATAGGGCCGTGGCTGACCCAGCCCTGATGGTTTATTATCTGTTGGTGGGGCAGGTCGGCCCGGCCCAAAAGCTTTCCCTGCTCGTCCAAAAGCAGGGCCTTTGTGCCCGAGGTGCTCTGATCGATACTGAGAATATATTTCACTTTAATATCTCCTCCACAACGGCGGCAATGCCCTCCCCAGTTAACCCATAGTGGGCGAACACCTCCGGGGACGTGCCGGTGATGACCGGGGCGTCCGGCAAGCTCAGGCACTTGACCTTGCGGGGGCAGTGCTCGCCAACAACCTGGGCCACCATCGCACCGAGCCCACCATATGGTGAGTGCTCCTCCACTGTTACCACAATATCGGAGGCTTTTGCCGCCTCTATCACGGCTTCGCTGTCCAGGGGCTTCACGCAGTACATATCTAAGACGCTGGCGGCGATACCCGCTTGCTCCAGTATTTCAGCAGCCTCCAGGGCCGGGTGGACCATCTCGCCGCAGGCGATGAGCGCCGCCTTTACGGTCTTACCCCGGCCCTGGAGCCAGGTGGCCTTGTCCATCTCAAAGGGGCAGTCGCTTTCACTATAAATGTCCTCCACCGGGTTACGGCCCACCCGGATATAGGCGGGCTTCTCGTCCTCCAGAAGCGCCTCAATCAGCCGCTTTGTCTGGTGGCGGTCGCTGGGCAGATACACTCTCATGTTGGGCAGGGCGCTCATGGCCGCAATATCTTGTGCTGAGTGGTGGCTCATGCCCAGCGCCCCGTAGCTGACCCCGCCGGAGATGCCGATGAGTTTCACGTTGGTATTAGAGTAGGCGCAATCCACCTTGGCCTGCTCATAGCTGCGGGTGCTGAGGAAACACGCCGGGGAGGCCGCAAAGGCCTTCTTCCCACAGGCGGCAAGTCCGGCGGCGAGGCTCACCAGGTTCTGCTCGGCGATGCCCACCTCCACGAACTGGTCCGGGAACTTCTCTGCGAAGGGGACCAGACTGGCACTGCCCCGGCTGTCGCTGCACAGCACGAAGATGTCCTTGTCAGTCTCGGCATGGGCCATCAGGGTTTCGCAGATGATCTGACGGTTGGGGATTTTATTCATGCTCGGCACGCTCCTTTCCGGCGGCAAAGTCCCGCCTGATTTGCTCGTGCTCCTCCGCTGTGGGCAGGTGGTGGTGCCAGCCCGCCTTGTTCTCCATCAGTGGGGAGCCGTAGCCCTTTGTTGTGTTGGAAATGATAACGGTCGGTTTGCCCTTAGCCTCTTTTGCCTGGGTGTAGGCCCTGTCAAGTTCGGCAATGCTGTCGCCGTTCACCGCTATGACGTTCCAGCCAAAGGCTGCAAAGCGCTCGCCCAAAGGCTCATGGCTCATGACCTCCTCAGTTGTGCCGGAAATCTGTAGTTTATTGCGGTCCACCACTGCGCAGAGGTTGTCAAGCTGATAGTGCCCGGCGGCCATGGCGCCCTCCCAGACGGACCCCTCGGCCAGCTCGCCGTCCCCCATGATGGTGTAGACCCGATAGCTTTTCCCGCTCCTTTTGCCCGCCAGAGCCATGCCCACGCAAACCGGCAGGCCGTGGCCCAGGGAGCCGGAGTTCATCTCAATGCCCGGCAGCTTATTGTTGGGGTGGCCGATGTAGGGAGAGCCGAACTTGGAGAATCTTGCGGTCACGTCACTGAGGTCAAGAAAGCCCCTATGGCAGAGTATGGCATAATATGTCTCCATTGAGTGCCCCTTTGAGAGCACAAAACGGTCCCGGTCCGGGTCGTTGACAGTGGTCGGAGTGACGTTCAGATGATTCTCGTAGAGCACCAAAAGCGCGTTCATCAAGCTCATGTCCCCGCCGATATGCCCGCCGCCTCCGGCCATTATTATGTCCAGGGTATGCTGTCGCAGGTCCCAGGAGAGGACCTCCAGATCGTGCAGCTTCATGCTATTCCCCCCTCAGATACGCCCTGACCTGGGCCTCGTTCTCGTCGTACAGGTCGGGCGTTATGCCCATATATTTGCAGGCTTCATACAGCACCGGCACCACGTCCTTGTGAATGCCCACGCAGTGGTGGATATACGGACCCTCCACAATCTTCGCCTCCAGCCGCTTGATGTTGTCCACCTCCACCCACAGGTAGGTGCCCATGCCCTTGGGGCCGTCCACGCCCTTGGCGTTGCCCAACAGCAGGCTGTATTCGCCGTTGTCGCCGTCAAATCTGCACAAAGTCAGATCTCCGTGTTTGGCCTCGGCGGTGATTGCCCCGGGGTAGTCGAAGGCCAAGGGGTAGGTGATGCAGGGCTTGCAGCCCGCTACAGATAGTGGCCAGGGACCGCAATGCTGTAAGAGCTCCCCATTTTCTAGATCGGGATGGCGGAGGGTCCAGTCGGCGAAGAAGCCCCGGGTGCCATCGTTGGCGGCGGCTTCGGCCAAGAGAGCTGTCACCGCGCCATGGATGTCGGTCTCGCAGACAACCGGGATGCCCTTGTCATTTAATAACGCGTTGGCGGCGCAGGGCATGATGCCTAGCTCCCCTTGCAGGGCGTTCCAGCACTGGAGGGCGGCGGCGTTGCAGTGGTATTTTTTCACCAGGCGCTCCATAGCTACGGCAAGCCCGGCTACGTTCGTAAGCTGCTCATCGTTGACATTTATGTCCATTTTCTCCCGGCAGTAGGCGATGGTGGCGTTGACCTCGTCACCGTCGGCGATGGCCTTTTTGACCTCGGCTGTCAGCTCCGGCAGTGGGATTGGCGCAAGCTGTATGTTGAATTTTTCCAGCAGCTCCCCCTCGTTGCACATGGTGCTCCAGAAGTCGAAGGGCCGGGGGCCGATCTGCAATATCTTGATATTGCGGAAAGTTTTGACCACATTACATACGGCTAAAAAGTCTTTTACTCCCCGCTCGAAGACCGGGTCGTTCAGGCGGCAGTTGGTCATGTAGGTGAAGGGGACCCGGAAACGCCGCAGTACCTTCCCGGTGGCGAACAGCCCGCACTGGGTGTCCCGAAGCCTTGTGCCGTCGGGCTCGGGCCGCTCGTCCAGTGGGCCCCAGAGCAGGACAGGCACGTTCAGGTCCTTTGCCAGCCTTGCGCAGACGTACTCGGTGCCGAAGTTACAGTGGGGCAGGAACAGGCCGTCCACCCCCGCCGCCTTGAACTTCTCCAGGATCTTCAGCCTGTCGTCCTCGCTGTAGAGCAGGCCCTCGTCGTTGATGTCATCAATGTCCACGAACTCCACGCCCAGTTCCCGCAGGCGCTGGGCCGTCAGGCCCCGGTACTTCACCGCGTCCGGCGCGCTGAAGATGCTCCGCCGGGTGGGCGCGAAGCCCAGTTTGATACTGCTGCTCATAGTTGTATTCCTCCAGTATGTGATTTATTTTTACCCAGGTCCAGTACGCTGGACCTATGGACAAAGGTGCTGGTAACCTGGGTCTTGGTGCTGTACTCCCCGCCGCGACTCGTAAGCTCCGACAACCGGCGCACAGCGGCTATGCCCATCTCGTAGTTGTGCACCTTAACGGTGGTCAGGGGCGGATCGGAGATGGCGCAGAAGGGCAGGTCGTCAAAGCCCACAAGAGATACGTCCCCGGGGACCTTGTATCCTGCCTGCTGTAGGGCCCGCATAGCCCCCAGGGCTATCATGTCGTTGTCGGCGAAAAAGGCCGTGGGCATCTTTGGACCTTTTTCCAAAAGGGCGGCCATATCCGCCCGGGAGGTCTCCATGCCGGTAGATAAGGTCAGGGTACAGGCCGGGTCAACGGTCAGGCCGTGTTCAGCCATGGCCCTGAGATATCCCTGGCGGCGGTAGTAAAAGTTCTTTATCTGGAACCTTCCACGAAGGTGGCCAATCCGTGTGTGGCCCATCTCAATGAGGTGGGAGACCGCCTTATAGGCTGCGTCCGCGTTGTCAATAAGCACCGCGTTGAAGGGGAGGTCCTCGTACCAGCTGTCAAGTATTACCACTGGCGCTGCGGCAGCCTGGAGCTTGGCGGCCTCCTTCTCGTCCATCTCCGTTGCCAGCACCAGCAGTGCGCAGCTAGGGTCGCCCAGCAGCTCGCCCATATAGCTGTCATAATTGGGGTCCTCCCGGTGGAGATGGCAGGACACCACGTCTATGCCAAGCCGCCGGCACTCAGACTCCACCCCGGATATGAGCAGGGAAAAGAAGGGCGATTCGTTGACGATGGAGCCGTTTTCAATATATGTCACCAGCTTCACCCGGCTTACCTCCGGGCCCGCCAGATAGCCGATCTCCCGGGCGGCTTTCAGTATCTTTTCGGCGGTCTCCCGGTTTACGCCGCGCTTATTGTTCAAGGCGTTGGAAACCGTGGCGGTGGAGAAGCCGGTTATCTCGCTGATAGTTCTGATATTCGCCTTCACTGGCCGCTCGCTCCTTTCCACACGTGTGATATAAAATTATTTTTATATTTTTTTAGTATATGTTTAGTATAACGCATATTTAGTTCGCAGTCAAGAACGATATTTCACAATAATATCCTGAGAATTTAGTACATCACTTACAATAAATTAAAAGACATCAAATGGTTATATAAAATATATCTTAACAAACTATAAAAAGAGCCTCTGCGGGCAATACCGCAGAGGCTCTTAAAATTTAAAGCTCAGTCAACGTCAACATGACGCATTTCTTTTTTAGCCATAATATCGTACATGGCCGGCACCACGAACAGCGTCATCAGCGTGGCATAGAGCAGGCCGCCTATACAGACAATGGCGATGGGCTGCATCATCTCCGCCCCCATACCCGTGGCCAGGGCCATGAACACCAGCCCCAGCACCGTGGTGAGCACCGTCATGAATATGGGCCGCATACGAGTGCGCCCGGCAAGGATTATGGCGTCCCGGCGGGCAACGCCCTCAAGGCGCAGCTGGTTTATATAGTCGATGAGCACTATGCCGTTGTTGACGATAATGCCCGCCAGCATGATGAAGCCTATCATGGACACCACGCTGACCTCCATGCCGCAGAGGTACAGCGCCAGGAACCCGCCGGTGAAGGCCAGGGGTATGGTGAACATGACGATGAAGGGCAGCAGCAGGGACTGGAACTGTATCACCATAATGAGGTAGATGATGAGTATCGCAAGCCCCGCCATCTGCATAAGCTGCTCCATGGCCTCCATGATGGTCTCGTTCTCTCCCGCCATCTCAAGGGTTACCCCCTTGGGCGGCTCGTATTCGGCGAGCGCCTTCTCCACCTCCCGGGTCACCAGGGTCACATTGTTCCCGTCCGCAATCCCCGCGCTTACCGTCAGCACCCGGTTCTGGTTCTCCCGGCTTATGGAGTTAAGGCTCTGCCGCTCCTCAAAGTCCGCTATGCGCACCAGCGGGATCTCCTCCGTCTCCCCGGTGGCTCGGTCCGTGGAGGTAACTGTCAGGCTCTTGAGATAGCTCTCGTTCATGCCCCCCTTCTCGGGGTTAACCACCAGAACGTCCTGGGAGTAGCCGTCCACGTTTATGCTGGTGGCGGTCTTGTCCTCAGAGATGGCCCCGCTGACGCTCTGGTACACCTGGGCGATAGTCAAGCCGTTCTCCATGGCCTTGTTCTTGTCCACGACTATCCGTATTTCCGGGGTGCTGTCCTCAAGGTCGCTCTTTGCGTCCACCGTGCCCTCCGTCTCGGCCATTATCTCCGTGATCTCATTGGCCGCGTCGATAAGCGCGTCCATATCGTCGCCCCGAAGCTTTACCTCCACTCCGGAGCCGCTCATGGAGGACATATACGCGCTCATGTCCATTGCCCCCTGGGCGCTTACCTGGCAGTCCAGGTCCGCGCAGGCCTCCTCCACCATTTTCGCCGCCTCGCTGTCCTTCACGCCTGAGCCCTCGTCAAGTATCACGTACATGGACACAGCGTCCCCCTGGCCCATGCCCAGCATTGCGCCGCCGGCAGAGCCGCCTGCCATAGCTCCCACGGTCTCTACGCAGTCCAGCTCCATAATGCGCTCGGCTATCTGGTCCGCCATCCCGGTGGTCTCCTCAAAGCTGGGGTCCTCCTGGGGCATTGTAAAGCTAACGTCCAGCTGACTGCCGCTCATGGCCGGCATGAAGATGAAGCCCCTTGACAGTGCCAGCGCCACGCTGCCCGCCAACAGCGCCAGTGCCAGCGCCAGACACACCCATTTGTGCTTTAATGAAGCCGCGGCCACCTTGCCATAGCCGTTCAGCACCTTGTCGAATATTCTGCTCTCCTTTGGCTTGCTGGCCCGCAGGGTGGTGGAGGTCATGGCGGGCACAAGGGTTATGGCCACAAAAAGACTGGCCAAAAGGGAGTAGCCTATGGTAAGAGCCATGTCCGTAAAGAGCTGCCTTGTTACGCCCTCCACAAACACGATGGGCAGGAACACGCAGACGGTGGTAAGGGTGGAGGCGATAATGGCCCCGGTTACCTGCACCGCGCCCTGTACGGAGGCCTTGGCCGCGGGCATACCCTCGCTTCTGAGCCTGTAGATGTTCTCTATCACCACCACTGAGTTGTCCACCAGCATACCCACGCCCACCGCAAGGCCCGAGAGGGATATGACGTTCAGTGTGACCCCCGAGAAGTACATGAGCACTATAGCCACCATCAGGGAGATGGGTATGGAGAAGGCGATGACCACGGTGGGCCGCAGGTCCTTTAAAAACAGCAGCAGTATCAGCACCGCCAGCACCGCGCCCAGCACCAGGTTCTGAAGCACCGTGTCCACCACGATGTATATATAGTTGCCCTGGTCCATAAGGGTGGTGAATTTGAGCCCC
The DNA here is from genome assembly GCF_002201475.1 of Acutalibacter muris. Taxonomy (NCBI): domain Bacteria; kingdom Bacillati; phylum Bacillota; class Clostridia; order Eubacteriales; family Acutalibacteraceae; genus Acutalibacter; species Acutalibacter muris. The sequence goes on from NZ_CP021422.1 coordinate 636,203, forward strand.
TCGTACTCCTCAGAGAGGGCCTTAAAGCGTTCCTCAATGTTCCTGGACACCAGGGCCGTGGAGTAGGTGGACTGCTTCGTAAAGCTCAGAAGCAGTCCGTTCTCGCCGTTTATCTTGGCGTAGAGCTCCCCGGCGTTGCTCTGCACGTTCACGTCCGCCACGTCCCGAAGGTAAATTTTACCTATGCCCTCATCGCCCGTGTCGAACAGCAGCAGCCCCGCCAGCTCTTCTTTATCCTCCAGCTTGTTGCCCACACGCACCAGGGTCTCCACCCCCTGTTCCTCTATGTACCCGGCGGGCATGGAGAAGTTCTGTGCGGTCAGAAGCTGGGACACCATGTCCATAGTGATGGGCAGATCCGCGTTCTTATAGGCCGCCTCCTTCTGGGAAGCAAACTCGTCCCGGGCCCCCTCAAGCTCCGCTTTGGCCGACTCGAGCTGCTGCTGGGCGGCGGAGAGGGCCGACTGGCCCGCCAGTATCTGGGACATTCCCGCGCTCATCTGCATGATGCCGCTGGTCTGCTGGCGGGAGAGCTCCTGTAACGCCTGGTCCACGGTCACCGCCCCGCTGTCAAGCTGCGAGCTGGTGGCCCTTAGCTGGTCCATGCCGGCGGTGAGCTTTGTAAGGTTCTCCTGAGCCTCGGCGATGGACTTATCCAGGTTCTCCGGGTCCGCGCCCCCGGCGGCAGCCATAGCCTTCGCGTCCGCCAGGCCCTTCTCCACCGCCGCCCGGCTGGCCTGGAGCTCCTGGAGCTTTGCGGGGGCCCCCGCCGCCGTGGTGCCCAGGGCCGCAAAGGCCGCCTCTGCCGCCGCAAGCTGGGGCTGCAGGGCCTCTATCTGCTGCTGCACCAGGGCGTATTCCTCGCTGTCCGGGTCCAAAGCCTCCAACTGCGCGTTCAGCGTCTCCAGCTGCTGTGTCAGGGCGGCGTACCCGGCGATGCCCTCCTGAAGTCCGCTTATGCCCTGGTCCAGGGAGGCAAGCTGGCCCGTAAGCTGGGCGAGGGTTGTCTGCAAGGTTTTCAGCTTGTCAACAGCGTCCTGAAGCTGCTTCTTGTTCTGCTCCATGGTAGTAAGCTGGGCGGATATCTGGGCCTTGGCGGACTCTATCTCCACCTTCTTGGAGATAAGCTGCCCCTGAGCCTGCCCGGTCTGCTGGGCAAGCTGGGCCTGCCCGGCTTCAAGCTGAGCCTTCTGCCCCTCCAGGGCGTCCTGCTGCTCCTTTGTCTCATTGAGTCCGTCCTCTATCTCCTTAGAGCCCTCGTCCAGTTCCTTCTGGGCGTCGCCGAACTTTTCGTCCAGCTTCGCCTTGAGCCTTCTGTTGAGGTCGTCTATCCTGTCCTGGCGAAGCTCTACCGTGACGCTCTCCTGAACGTTGCCGCTGGCCGAGACGCTGGCGACCCCCTCTATGCCCTCCAGCTTCAGCATAAGCTCAGAGTCCAGAAGGTCCGTCAGCTCCACGTTGTCCATGCCCTCCCTCTCCAGGGCGGCCACGGTGACGGGCATCATGCTGGGGTTTATCTTCATGATATAGGGCGTGCCCACCATGTCCCCCCAGCCCCCGGAGACGCTGCTTATCTTCTCCCGGATATCGGCAGTGAGGGTGTCCATGTTTGCGTCGTCGGTAAGCTGGAGCATGACCTGTGAAGCGTTCTCCCTTGACACCGATGTGACCTCCTCCACATGGTCCAGGGTGGCCATGGCCTGCTCAAGGGGCCTTGTGACCTCCTCCTCCACCTCCTCGGGGGTGGCCCCGGGGTACGCGGTGATTATCACCGCGTAGGGCAGGTTGATGTTGGGCAGCAGGTCCGGGGTCATGCGGGAGAAGGCCACCACTCCCAGCACTATGGCGATGATAACGCCCACCAGCACGGTCATGGGTTTTTTCACGCTGAACTTTGAAAACATTGGCTTCGTCTCTCTTTCTGTTCTCCATAAGAAATATACATGTCAAGTATACAATACCTGTCAAATAAGTTTCATGAATATTCTGTTAATAATTTGCTACAAAAGCAGATAAGACTGCCGCTTGCAAAAATCCCGGAGATATGGTATACTTTATCAAAGGAAAGTTTAGCGGGGTGAATCAAGATGACGGCTATTATAGATTACGGCGCGGGCAACCTGCAAAGCGTGGAAAAGGCTTTAAGGCATATTGGCTGCGAAGGTACAGTTGTGGGCGGCGCCGCCGGGCTCATGTCCGCAGACTCCGCCGTGCTGCCGGGGGTGGGAGCCTTCGGCGAGGCTATGGCGGGGCTTGAGAGCCGGGGGCTCGTGGGGGCCATCGGCGATTTTGTCAGGACCGGGCGGCCCTTTCTGGGCATATGCCTGGGGCTGCAGGTGCTCTTCGAGAGCAGCCAGGAGTCCCCGGGGGTAAAGGGGCTCTCACTGCTGCCGGGAAGGATAGTGCGTCTGCCCGAGGACAGGGGTCTGAAGGTGCCCCATATGGGCTGGAACTCCCTGGAGGTGAAAAGGCCGGGCTGGCTCTTGAAGGGCCTGCCGGCGGAGCCCTATGTCTATTTCGTCCACTCATATTATTTGCAGACGGAGCCGGAACTGGTCTCGGCCACGGCGGAGTACGGCGCGGCTATACACGCGGCGGTGCAGAAGGGGAACATAGCCGCCTGCCAGTTCCACCCGGAAAAGAGCGGCGGCGTGGGCCTTGCCATACTGCGGAACTTCGCCGGATACGTAAAGGAATGCACTTAACGCTGGAGGTGAGAAAATGTACGCGAAACGGATAATCCCCTGTCTGGACATAAAGGACGGCCGGGTGGTGAAGGGCACCAACTTCCTCTCTCTTCGGGACGCGGGAGACCCGGTGGAGGCCGCGGCCCTGTACGACAGCCAGGGGGCGGACGAGCTGGTATTCCTGGACATAAACGCCTCCGCCGACAACCGGGACATCGTGACTCATATGGTAGAGCGGGTAGCAGAGCGCATCTTTATCCCCTTCACCGTGGGGGGCGGCATACGCAGGGTAGAGGACTTTACGGCCATACTCCGGGCCGGAGCGGACAAGGTGTCTGTAAACTCGGCGGCTTTACAGCGGCCGGAGCTTATAAGAGAGGCAGCCGGCGTCTTTGGCAGCCAGTGCGTGGTGGTGGCCATGGACGCGAAACGCCGCCCGGGTGGAGGGTGGACCCTCTACCTGAACGGCGGGCGCATAGACACCGGGAGGGACGCGGTGGAGTGGGCAAAGGAAGCTGAGGAGCTGGGCGCGGGGGAGATACTCCTTACCAGCATGGACCGGGACGGTGTAAAGACCGGGTATGACCTGGAGCTGACCCGGGCCGTGTCGGAGGCTGTGGGCATCCCGGTGATAGCCTCCGGCGGGGCGGGGGAGCTGTCCCACTTCTACGACGCGTTTACCGCTGGAAAGGCGGACGCGGTGCTGGCGGCGTCCCTGTTCCACTTTGGCGAGATAACCGTACCACAGCTAAAGGCGTACCTTTCCGGTCGGGGCGTGCCTGTGCGCCCTGAGTAAAGTAATAAAGCTTTACTGGTCGTCTATATAGCTGATGTACTCCTCAAGGCACATGGAACGCTCCTGCATGGCGCTGGCATTGCTCCCGCCCACATACCGCAGCACAGTGGGGTCCGGGTCCACGTAGGTGTAGTTGTTCTTGCCCTCGGGATAGCGGAATACGAAGCCGTATTTGCCCATGTTGGCCTTCAGCCAGGAGTAGGTCCTTGACTGCTTGAAGGTCTCCTTGTCCCCCGCTATCCGCAGGCATAGGCCGGTCTGGAAGTCGCTCTCCCCGGCCATGGGGGTCTGAGCCCGGGCGGTGGTCTTGGCCATAACGGCGGTCAGATTCTCGTCGTTCATTTTCTGCTGGGCGGTCTTTTCAAAGCGCTCCCCCTGTTCCTCATAGGACACATAGCCGTCGGTGAAGATAAGCACCAGATTGTCCTCCTTGGCGGCGGCCACCAGCTGGCGCAGCGCGTCGGTGATACGGCTGTCCACCTGGATGTTCTCTATCTGTGAGAGCTTTGGCACATACTCCTCGTTAGGGTTCAAGGAGTTTATCACGAAAAGATTTACAGAATCATCATATATTGGAAGGCCCAGCTCATCATAGTCGGGCACCGGCTCCTGGGACTCCCCAGGGTTCACGGGCTGCACATTGGTGATGATCTCCTGTTGGAAGTAGGGAATCATGAAGAACCACAGGAAAAACCCGGCGATAAGCGCCCCGCCCATGATAACGGCGGCGGCCACCACCCGTGACCAGAGCTTCAGCTTGCGGGCGGCCTGGTGCTGGGCCTGCTTTTCCTGCGAGACAAACATCCTGCGCCGGTTAAGGCCAAGTTCACCCCTGCTGGCGTTCCCTATCCGATACTGCTTCTGTCTTCGCCTTCCCATGGCTCCACCGGCTTTCCAAAATAGTTTGATCCAAGGCCTATTATACCATGGTACGGGAGGAAAAAGAAACAGGAAAATTGTGAACACAGGATTTTTTTGAAAAACCCCTTGACAAATATGGAATATTTGGTATAATAGTAAAGTCCTCAGGCAAGCATAGTGTGAGGACAGAAAAAATGAAGCGGTATTGTGTAATGGTAGCACAGCAGACTCTGACTCTGTTTGTCTGGGTTCAAATCCTGGTACCGCTGCCAAGGCTCAGGCCTGGAGCCCAAAGGTTCCGGGCCTGAACTTATATCGAGGTGTGGCTCAGCTTGGTAGAGCGCTACGTTCGGGACGTAGAAGCCGCAGGTTCGAATCCTGTCACCTCGACCAAGTGAATCACCTATTGCAATCTGAACCCCTATGGGTTGGACAGCAATAGGTGATTTCCATTTTTCCAGACTTTCCGTATGAATTTTGGCCTGCACTTTATCACGTTAACTTAGACATGTATGTCCAAAAACTTTGAAATGGCAGCCCAAAAAGTTAAAATGTCTAACATTCGAACCCCAATGTCTATTTCTAGTCCACTCCTGCTCCCACGTGATCACTGAAAAAGTCAGCTTCCTTCTGTACAGGAGTCTTGTATTGATTCGTGGCGTGGGGTCGCTCCTCATTATAAAAAGTCATATACTTATCCACAGCCGTTCTGAATTCATTTTCAGAGCGGTATTTTGTTCTATACAGTTCTTCCCTCTTTAGGCTGGAAAAGAACGACTCCATCACAGAATTGTCATAAGGAACGCGGGCTCTTGAAAAGGATTGCGTAACCCCCAGAGATTTCAGGTAAGCGCAAAATGTCTTCGCCCGATAGTTCGTACCACGGTCAGTGTGAAATGTTAAAGGATTTGTAGGCTTTCGGTTTTCATACGCCGCGCGAAAAGTGCCCTTGACCAACTGGGTGCTATTAGATTTACCGATTCGGTAGGCAATCACTTTTCGGGCAAACAGGTCAATAACAGCACAAATATAGAACTTCTTATCATCGAAACGAAAGTAAGTAACATCGCTCACCCATACTTCGTCGGGACATGTAACATTAAACTGTTGATTCACGTGGTTGATAAGCTTACGCTGTTCCTTAACATAGGTGTTCTTCGCACCCTGACGAATACTGGTCAGGCCCATCTCCTGCATCAGTTCACGAACCATCTTAATTGAGATGGGATAGCCTTTGCTTTTCAGCGTTGCCGTGATTTTTTCTGCACCGAATATCTGATGGCTATGGTCATATATCTCCCGGATAACCTTTTTGAGTTCATTTCGCCTCTCCGCATACCATGTATGCTCTCGCTTGCCGCGCAGAACGTGGTTGTAAAAAGTGCCTCTTGGCACATCTAAGGCCTCGCAGATCATGTGCACGCTATATGTATGCTGCTCATGCAGCTTTTCTAATGCACCCAACTTCACTTTAAGAGGATCTCTGGGAGAACATTCGGAGGTTTTGAGAATTTCAATGATCCCCTCCAAACGCTTGACCTTATTCTCCAACAGGCGGAAGTTCTTTAGGGTAGGCTCCTTGCAATCATCCTCAGCGGTCTTTGCCGGTTTTAACCAGTTATAAATTGTACTTCTGGGAATGCCGGTGTCTCCAACAATATGGGAAACAGACTCACCCGATCTGTGGCGGGAAATTACCGCTTGTCTTTGCGACAGGTCATACTTACTTTTCATTGTTATCGCTCCTTATGCAATTTGAGTATACCATACTTTCCTTTCACTAGGCATTGCATCCTGCTTGAAAAGTGTGTGGATTTTTGGTATAGTTAAGTTAGGCAGGAAAGCCAGCGTTTGCGAAAGGAATATGGTTATGATAAAGTATATAAGAAATTTGCATAGGAGCGCAAATGCATTTTATGAAAAAAGGCTGAATTTGCACCAGCCAATTATCGGCTATAGAGATTTATTGCCCGTAGACGATATACAAAATGGCGATGAATATTTGAATGCATTAAGCTGGGCCTTTAAGAATAAGCGAGTAAAGAATATTGCGCTGGCAGGGCCATATGGTGCAGGGAAGAGCAGTATCATAGAATCATTTCTCAAGAAGCATTGGCGGATAAGACGAAGGTCTCTCCGAATATCCATGGCAAGCTTTGAGATAAATTCGGAAATTTGTAATAGCACAGAACAGGATGACAAAAAGCACAAAACGCCCATCGAAAAGGAAGAAATCGAACATGGAATTTTGAAGCAGCTGTTTTATAAAGTAGGGTATGGGAAAATTCCTCAAAGCCGTTATAGAAAATTGCACAAAATAAGTGCTCTTTGGACATGGGTAAAACTGGTCTTTATCACATTATTGGCAATTCCATTTGTTTATGCTTTCAAGACAGAGTTTCTCACGGAAATCAAAGAAAGTGTTGTATCGGCCGGAGAGAGTTTGAATCTGTCCGAGGTATGGGCAATAGGAATATTTATAATGTTGACAGCGGCTGTGCTCGGTATAATCTCCTACGCATACAAATCTCTGCTCTCGAGGTATACGATTCGGAAGGTTTCGCTTCCGTCAGATACAGTAGTTGAAGGCGGCGGCGAAGGGGATGAATCAGTTTTTAGCAAGTATCTGGACGAGATTTTCTATTTCTTTGAAGTGACAAGATATCAATACGTTTTCTTTGAAGACCTTGACCGCCTGGATGATCCTTCTATATTCGTGCATCTGAGAGAGCTGAATACACTGCTGAATAACTATGATATAATTCATAGTAAGCTGGTGTTTGTATATGCCGTCAAGGATGATATTTTTAGCGATGAAGACAGGACAAAATTTTTTGATTTTATTATACCGGTGGTTCCTATCATTAACTCAACAAATTCAGGCGAGGTTTTCACGGCTATGCTGGAGAGAGCCCGGCAGTCCGGAACGGAGCATTGCATTTCTCAGGAGTTTATTCTTGATGTGTCTCCGTACATCTCCGATATGAGAGTTCTGCAAAATATATATAACGAATTTCTCGTGTACAAGGGGACAATCAAAGCGGGGCAGGAATTGGAACTGGACGATGAGAAGATGATGGCTCTGATTGTTTTCAAGAATTTGTATCCGTCTGAGTTTGCAGACTTGCAGAAAGAGAAGGGGGTAGTCAAGCGGGCCTTTGAGGATAAACGAAGCTTTATTGCAACGAGGCAAAAGACTGCACAAGATGAGATAGATAGGCTATCGACTTTGATTGAAGAAGCAAAAGCAGACACACTCCATAGAACGAAAGAACTTAAGGCGGCCTTTCTTTGTGAGATAACGGGATGGAAAGGCACAGCTTATTGTATCAGATTAGACTATTCAACAGATGTTTATGCATCTGAAATATTTACAGGCGCATTTGATTTTCTATCACTTGCAAGAAAAGAAATATATGGTATACGCATGATGGATTTGAACGGTAATAACCGAAATGCTTCATGTGACAACTTCTTAGAGCTTTGTCAAATTTATAGCAGGAGGGCTGAACGAATCGAGTTAGTTGAAGGGAAAGAAAAAAGAAAGCGAATAGAAGAAATAGCTCAACTCAAAAACCAACAGCAGAATATTAGGTACAAGACAATGAGAGAGTTGCTGACAGAATTCAAAGTGGATGCAGTATTATCTGAGAACGTCATGAACAACAAGCTGCTATCGTTTATGCTGCGCCGTGGCTATCTGGATGAAGACTATGCGACCTATATCAACTATTTCAAGGGCACCAGCATAACAAAGAGCGATATGAATTTTATACTTGCTGTTAAGAATTTAGAAATGACTGAGTTTGAATATCCAATTTCAAAAACACCACAAGTCATTCAGCGGCTACAACCATATGAGTTCCGGCAAAAATCAATATACAATTACGCCCTGCTGGAGGAATTATTGGGTACGGAAGGTGAATCAGAAAAGCGGGATTTATTTATTGAACAGCTTTCGGATGAAGATGAACGAAGCTGGGCATTTATTGATGGGTTTATAGACGTTACGAAAAACTTGGAGTTGTTCATCACTTTACTAGCAGAGGCTTGGCCCAGGATGTGGCTTTATATATCCAATCGCGCGACCCTTTCGTATGAAAGAAAGAGCCATTACTTGCTGGTGCTAGTTCGCTTTATTGATATCGACAGTCTTGTTGCAATGAATAGAGAGAGTTCATTATCTCACTTTATTGAGGAGAATGAGGATTCCCTACAGCGGCTTGCTTCGGTTGATGCAGACAAAGTCTACTCAGTAATTAACTGGCTTGACTTGAGATTTGACAACGCTATTATTGAGAAAGTTCCCAGAGAAGTTGTTGATGCAATCATCGAAGAAAGCCGGTATGGAATCAATTTGACTATGTTGAAGCGAATCGTGAAATTCTTGAATCCTGACCTAGTGGCTGGAGTTGAGAACCGGCCTTACTCCACTCTTAATGAATTAGAGTGTGACTCTATTCTGCAAAATGTTAGGAACCATATTCCTGAGTTTGTTAATGAAATAGTCGCGCAAGGTTCAATGGATGATTTGGAGGATGATGTTGCAGACTTGCTGGAGAGAACGATTGACAACGCTATGTTATATGATATTGTTCTGTCTCATGAAACTGTCTGTTTTGAGGATATCCTCTCTTGTTGCGGAAACTTAGTCTCAGACAAGAGAGACGCTGTGCAAATGCTATGGAGCGCACTTTTGAAAGAAGATAAAATATATCTTAGCTGGAAGAACATATACGAATACTGGGAGCAATTTAAGTTTGACAAAGTGCTTCTCGAATACATTGAAAACAATTCAGATAAGCTAAAAGGGCAGAGCACAGATTTTTTGGATGATGATTTTATCGGTGATTTTATTGCCTCAGAAGTAGATGACAGAGCCTTTGGCGAACTCTTACCTGAATTGAGAATGCAAGATTTCAATGTACCTTTATCGTCACTTTCAGAACATCGAGTGTTAAAATTGATTTACCTCAAATTTATTCCATTCACTGTCCCACAATATGATGAAATGCAGGACTGCTGTCCAAACCTGTGCGAACCATTCATTTTATGGAATCAGCGCGCATTTAGAGAGCTTATAAACGACGTTTCGCTAACATCACAGCTCATTGAGAATCTTGTATTGAGTAAGGACAGCGAAAATGAGACTAAGATAGAAATCATCAACACATATGGTGCAGAAAGCATGACTCAAAGAATTGCAGAATATTTATGCGCTGCACGATTCGATATCAGCCAAGAGATATTTGATGCAGCGTGGAATATGCTTGACATCCATAAGCAAGAGAAGCTAATGTTCATGTATTTGGCCATGCTTGATGATAAGAGTCTTGCATCATGTTTTTCTGATTTAGGGGGAGACTACGCAGATTTTGTAGACAGGATCAGTAGACATAAAGTGGAGCTTAAATGCTCAGACAATAACCGGAGATTGGTCCAAAGGCTGAAGGAGGTAGATTACATTACGAGTTATTCTGAAGGAAAGAGCGCTAAGAAAGGAAAGGATATTGACCAGGATTGTAAAGTTATTCAGTGTTGGATTAAGGCGGAGGAATGAGGGTGCAGGCATCTGTTAAGGCAGAGTTCAAATGACGGATTTTCAAAAGCCCGTAAAACCGCATAAATACTGGCTTTTTGGGCCTCCAAACGGCCTGCGGCATCTTTTAAGTATGGTAAGGCCAGGTTTACACATCTTAACAGATGCCACCCCCAAAATTCCCCGGAATTCCGGGGGTTTTTTGCGTTCAAGAGGCCAAAAAGGGACCGCCGCGGCGTGACGTGTTTTGGGGGATGCCATCAGGGAAAACGAGAGTCAGTGCAGAAGAAAACAAAATATTTTTTGTGAAGGGCCATGATGAAAATCGTGGTCCTTTTTCTTTTTCCAGAGAAAAATTTAGGAGGTGTGCAGGGTGCCAAAGTTTACAGAAAGCAAAACCGATCGGGCCTATGAAAGTTTCATGAAACAGATCCCAGGCTTCCAGCATGATCCGCCCGAGACTGAAACCAGCCGCAAGGACATGGAGCAGAACAAAAAGCAGAAAGAAGTTCATAAGGATGATCTTCCGCAACGATAACCACGGCGTACTGTTCGAGAAAGAAATCAGGTACCACAAGGGCTGTCGACGTTGGCTTCGCCAAGTCGCCAAGATTCAGAAACAGGAATGTTTCTGAATCTTTCATTTTTTGAGGATTGCCGCAGCCCTTTTTGGAGCATAAGGGCAACGCCCGTTGCTTTGACGGTCGACCCAGGCTCTGGCATCAGGCCGAGAATCACATCGGGACTAATGAAATCGACATCACTGCCATAAAGCCCAGGCGTTTGGACGCCATGGCCTACGTCTGCTTCACGGTGGCAAAGGACATCATCACAGGCAGCAGGACGGTATCTCTCACAGAACTGGCCGACACAAGTATGCTCTCCCCCCGGTACTTCCTGGTGATACAGACCGCCATGCTGATCCGGGTCTACGGACTGAGTGCGGCCAACCGGCTGCTATTTACAGAGGGGAGGAAACCGGATGAACTTTGACAGAAATAAGGTTGAGCTGGTCAGGCGGCAGTACCCGGTGGGGACGAGAATCCAACTGCACAGGCTGTGCAATGATGAGCGGGGGATGCCTTCAATATTGCCCTGCGGGCAAATTGCCGAGTTTCCCTCGACCGCGAGGCGGTCGCCTTTTGCTCCGCAAAAGTACCGGAAAACTCTTGTCCTGTGCGGGAGTGTGATTGGCATCGATGACCAACCGGCCCTGCTCATGAAGTGGGACAATGGCAGAGGACTGAGCCTTATGCCGTTCGAGGACAGTTTCACGGTAATCCAGGAGCAGCAGCACGGCACTCTGGACGAGTAGCTCTATGATAAGCTGTCGCAGGAGCAGGATACCTTTCGGAAAGAACTGCTGGCTCTCCCGCCCGAGGAAATCCTGGATAAGGCTTGGGAATATCTGGTGCGGGAGGATATCCTGCTCACGATGGAGTACAACGAGCTGGACGATGAACAGGCGAAGGCCCTGTTGGAACTGCCGGACGCCATGTCGGACCTGTACGATACGGTCAAGGGGAAAGACAGCCGCCAGCAGGAAACCATCTGGCGGGAGATCGAGGAAAGGGCCAATGTGCTGGCAGCGGGAACAACAGCCCCACAGAAAGCGGGATATGGAATGGTAACAGACAGGGCGGCGGGATAGTCAATGCTTATCTCCGCCGTTTTGTTTTAGACTTTTATGAGAGCGATAAACTGGAATTTTAGGAATTTACCCATACATCTATTTCGTCCTTCGTTGGGACTTCAAAGATAGACTCGAATTTATCAGCAAGTCCTTCATCAACATAATACGCATCAGATTCGTGATTTAAAACATCCTGATTTCTTTTTTGAATTCTTCTGTTCCACTCAACCGAATCAACATCCAAATAATAGAATTCATAATCAATATGTCTTGATGTGTAATACTCTTTCGCGTATTCACGTTCTTTCCTGGTCCAGAACCCCCAGTCTAAAACCACGTTAATTCCTGATTCTGCAATCTCAACAGATTTTGCATATTGGTATGCCTTTATTCTTTCAACATAGTAATCATGTTTTTCTCCGGCATCCTGTCCAAACACCGACAACATTATTTCATCAATTGAAAGAATCACTGCTTTGTGTGTTGATCTGATTTTATTGGCATAAGTACTTTTTCCGCTGCAGAGCTTGCCACACATAATAAAAACCTTAGACATTAGTCCCTCCATAAATATCGATTTATCGGTTTGTACTGGGGGAAATTATACCATACCCAATTACGAAAAGCAATCCCCCGTTCTACGTCCGTTCCGCCTATCCAGACGGTCAAGGGGCGAGTAGTATTTTTTCGCAAAGAACGCGAAAAAATCTCCGCTCTTAACCCCTTGACCGTCTGGATTTTTGCCGTTGCCATAGCGTTGCAAAGGCCCTGTGGCTGCTGTCCTACAATACTGCGACACCATCCGGGCGCTGTACAGTGTGCCGGGCATTTACATCGAGAAAATCGAGCGCATCAACAATCTGGCCCAGCGGTACGACCCGGGGACGGTCTATGAGGAGGTCTTTATTTCAAACTACGACCCCTTGCATTGCTAATTTTCACTGAGCACCTTAACTGTATCCACAACACTCACCTGCCCTGCCTCCCGAAAGAACTGGCTGAGCAGATGGACATGCCCGGCGCCTATCAGCAGCAGTACCCGCTCGTCCGGCGCCTGAAACAATGCCGTGGTATTCTTCCAGATGCGCAGGTTGCGGTAATACCAGTACTGGCCCACCCAGCCCGCACCTACTGGCCAAGTGCCATCGTCCAGCTTGGCGAATTCCAAGTATGTCTGATGGTCTGCCGCACAGTACTCTGGCCGGTTCATATAAATGAAGTGCTCCAGTAGGGTGGAAGCTTCCATGTGCTGCTGCTCCTGGTTAAACCTCTCCTCATTGTGGCGATTTAGTTCCTCAACATGCTCTGAAGGGTTATCCGCCATCCACTGGAAGACGCTGCCCACGCCAGGCACCGCCATGTTCCAATCCACGCAGTGCAGCCGGTCATGCCTCATATGCTCCGCCAGCCGGAACCCAAGCTGGTATACCTCACTGATGCCTAGTTCCTTTTCCCTGCGCAGATAAGCCTGGTATTCCTCCTGCAGCTGGCCACTGTATTCCTGGGCATCCTCCACTGCTATCTTAGTAGGCTTGAAATGTGCCAGGACTTCCACCAGCTTCAACACCTCCTGCTGACGCTGGCTTGAGAGGATGTCCGATTTGAGCTTGAACTGATCGCTGTTTCCGAAGCTTTTGAAATGAAATGTCCCCAATATCATAAGTTCCTGCATAGTTTGGCCTCCAATTATTTTTCGTTTATTATACAATATTTATTATAGAAAAGCAATAACAGGAGCTGCCATTGAGGACACCGTAAGGTAATTGTGATTTTTATTATCTGCTTGAACGTATCCTTTCCATAGTTATGCAGCCTTTCCCAAATGGCCGCCAGCGAGGGGCTGTTCAGCGGTACATCGGCCACCACCTTTGCGCCCAACGAGGCCATGACCCGAGGGATGTTTGTGGCCGTGCTGGGGAACAAGACCAAATTTCACTCATGAGTGAAACTTTTTTGATTTAATACTCAAACCCCATAATAGATGCTAAGAGTTTTACGAAGTAAAACTCGGCAACTTAACCGAACGAAAGTGAGGTTAATGTTGGCGGCAGCGGCGGAAAGCTGGACCCCAGCGGCACAGCCACCAGGGCGCAGGTGGCGCAGATCTTCTACAGCAGCCGGGAACTGCTGGCGAACGGAAGTAGTGGGGACCCCCAGCCGCCTGCTCCCTCTCCCAGCCCGGATGTAACGCCCAGCCCCTCGCCTTCTCCCAGCCCGGATGCGCCGAAGATTGAGATTACAGACGAGGTCAGGGATAAGCTCAAGCCCAATCAGGACCCGGAGAAGATTCTGGATTATGTGTTGAATGGGAAAAACGATGACCCCACTTTCTCCTATGATGGCACGACCGCTAAGTGGGACCCCACACTGCTGGATTCATCGGATTGTGCTATCGTCCCAGCGGGGAGTTGGGAAACGGCAAAGGAAGAAGACGGATATTCCGTCTTACTCTACCACCCAGCAGATAAACCTGACAGCCAGAAAATGCAAGAAATAAAAGCGGCGCTCAACCTGACCCGCCCGGTTTCCCGGACTCCGATGAGGAAGAAGATCAGGAGTACGGCGGCATGGTAATGAATATGTAGGGGAGGGAGCATCATTAGCGCAACGATCGCGGCGGCACTGAAAAAGATAGCGGTTTCACTCCTGCTGGACAAGCGGAATTGGGACAAGATCGTCTGCCTGATTCTGGCCTTTTTCGCAATCTTCATACTGCCCGGCGCGGCGGTAGCGTCCTTTTTCAGTCGGGACGATATCGACTTTGCAGCGCCTGGACTGACCGAAGAAATAATTCAAGACCTTACCCCGGAGGAAGTGGCGGAGCTGCAATTTGTGGAGGATACCGTCAAAGCCCTCCACTCCGCTATGACCGGCAGAACGCCTGAGCAGATCAAAGCCGCCGAGGTGCTGTACATACTGGCGCTTTCGGAGTATTCCAAAGAGCCTGGGTTTGTTGCAAAGCTGGTGGGGTGTTTCGCGGACGGTCAGACAGATGAGCAGCTTATTGCCGAGGTCAACGCTGTGTTCGGTACTGACCTTGACCCGGAGGACTTCTCGGCAATCATGAATTACGCCAATCATCAACTGGTGGAGGTTGCCAAAGCCCAGCTGGGAAATGTGGGCGGCGAACCCTATTGGAGCTGGTACGGTTTTCCCAGCCGGGTAGAGTGTGTGCGCCCGACATTGGACTTCGTCCAAGTCGCCGAGTTTGTCGGCGTTCGCTCCGCGAAGCCGCGCAAACTCTTTGATAGCCATTGTGATTTTTAATTCGCTGTCTGCGGAGACTGGGTAGACTGGTTCAAAAACAAAGACCAATGGCTGGAGGGCAGCGCAACCCCGGACTCTGGCTGCATCATTTTCTTTGACTGGCCGGATGAGTACGGTGTCCAGGACGGCAGTTCCGACCATGTAGGCATCGTGGAAAAGGTCGAAGGAGGCCGGGTGTACACCATTGAGGGAAACTCCGGCGATGCCTGTGAGCGGAACAGTTACCCCATCGGCAACTACCAGATTTTGGGGTATGGAACGCCAATGTTGTAAAGGATTGGAAGTGATATAATGCCAGATGATAACAAAGCAAGTGGTACTACCTACTATCCCATCAGGACGTCGGGAGGCAGATGTACTAAAATAATAAGGAGGTTCACGTTATGGAAAACACAAGAACAATGGCCATTCAGATGCCCGAGGAAACCTATCAGCGGCTGAAAGCCTACCTCAAGCGGCATCAGGTCAAGCAGAAGGATTTCGTCACCCGGCTGGTGGAGCGGGCGATGGAGAAGGAGGACGGCTCCGCGCCGGAGGGCGGCAATGAGTAGGCAAAAACAGTTGCTTTTTAGGCCGGATTCGGGTATAATATTTGTAGAGAGAAGGTGGTTCCCGTGAGCGTCAGCATAGAAGATATCAACTTGTCCAATGACCTGGTCTTCTCAGAGGTCATGCGCCAGCCAGAGAATGTCAAGCCGTTTCTGGAGGCGGTGCTTGAGAAGAAGATTGCGGATATCACCTATATCGAGCGTCAGCAGGACATGAAGGACGGCATCAACCTACACGGTATCCGGCTGGATGTGGCTTTGGCCGACGCCGATGAAACTCGCTATGACATTGAGATGCAGACCGGCCACGCATATGATTTGGAGCGGCGTATCCGATTCTACCAGAGCAGCATTGACCGCAGGACGCTGGAACCTGCTGAGAGCTACCGGCAGCTCAAAGAAAGTTACATTATTTTCATCTGCACGGACGACTACTATGGCCGGGGACTGGCGCTTTATAAGCGCAAGAGCGTTATCGAGGGCGCTGAGGACCTGACGTACAAAGACGGCTCTCATGCCTACATTCTGAATGCCGCGTTTACGGTTAGGAACATGAGCGAACCGGCGCTGGAGTTTCTGCGGTATGTCAACGCGAGGTATCGAAAGCTGGCAATTGACATTTCAGGCTCGAAGTATTTATCGCAAATAGACCGGGCGGTGGAGGACATAAAAGCCGACAAAGGAAAGGTGGAGAGATTTATGACCCTGGCGGCGAAGCTGAAAGATGTGCGGATCGACGCGCGTAGGGAAGGGTTTGAGGAAGGTATAAAAAAAGGTATAGAAAAAGGCCGCGTAGCTGGGCGGGCTGAAGGCGAGCGTAGTGCAATGGTTGGCCTGATCAAACGGATGCTGGAGCGGCATAAATCTCTGGAAGAAATTGCCGATATTTGTGCCCTGGATCTGGATGAAGTCAAAAAAATCGCGGAGGGTGAGTAGGCGTCGACCCCTGCGAAACTGTTCCTCAAAAGTGGCATCTTTTTTGTAATAGTTGTTTTTACAGTTTCTCAATGGGACGTAAAGCCGCATAAATACTGGCTTTTTTGAGAATGAAAAGCCCGCAGGCATCTTTTTTGTATGGTCGTCCCATCCTAGGAAAACCAAAAAAATATTTGGGCAAAAAACCGCGTAAGGGTGGCACTTCATAAAGAAGTGCCACCCTTCGGGCTACCTGTAAAGAAATCTCTCTATGTGGGACGCTATGCCGTCCTTTTCTTGCGCTTCTGCATGGCCTGATAGTAGGCCATATATTCCCGTTCCAGCGTTTCCGGCTCCGGCGCTGTCCAAAGACCGATGGTGCTGTAGTAGATGTCCACCTGCTGATGCCGCTTGCCGTCTATCTTCTCCGGCTTGGATACCACAATCTTGTCAATGAACTCGTGGACGATTTCAGGCGTCAATTCCGTCAGCCGGGTCACCTGTCTGGCCCGCTGGATGAACTTCTGCAAATCATCGGCTTTATCGGCGGTGGCGTTCAAGCTGTTCTCCAACGCTGGAATATCCACTTTCAACTGCCGCTGTTCATTTTCCAGCGATACTGTCAGCGTGGCGAAACGCTCCTCGGACAACAGGCCCTTGGTCATGTCCTCATAGCTTTTCTGAATAAGCTGGTCAATCTCCGCTACCCGCTGTTTGGCCTTATCCAACTCCCGGCGCTTGGCAGTCAGCTCTTTCTTCTCTTGCAGGCCAAACCGCTCCATCTGCTCCTGGGCAAACCGCTTTTCGTAGACCTGGATGTACCACAACAACCTTTGTAGGCCCTCCAACACCAACTGCCCCACAACGCTTTCCCTGATATAGTGAGCGGAGCATACGTTGGAATTTTTGCGGTAACTGGAACAGAAGAAATAGGCTTGCGGCTGTTTGCTGCTCTTACTGCTCCCGTAATACAGCTTCTCCCCACAGTCAGCGCAATAGAGAAGCCCGGAGAACATGCTCACAATGCCGGTTCGATTCGGTCTGCGGCGGTGCTGGCGGAGGTTTTGCACAATGGTAAAGGTTTCCCTGTCAATGATGGCGGGATGAGTGTCGGGGAACACCTTCCATTCCTCCTGCGGCCTGTCCAACTGCTTTTTCAGCTTGAAAGACTGGCGGCAGGTACGGAAATTGATGGTATCGCCCACATACTCCTGCCTGTCCAGAATGCCCGCCACTGTGCCAGAACTCCAGTTACAGGGATGTGCAGGAGGTTTGGTCGGGCAATTGATACCCACGCTTTGAAAATACTCGCTGGGGGTCATCACGCCCTCAGAGCGCAGTTTCTTGGCGATTTGCGTAGGCCCCAGGCCGCTGATCGACAACTGGAAGATTTGCCGCACTATCTCTGTCGCCGGCTCGTCCACGATCCACTTGTTCTTGTCCTCCGGGGATTTCTTGTAGCCGTAGGGCGCACTGGTGGTCAGCGGTATCCCGGCGTTGCCCCGGCTCTGCATGACACGGCGTACCTTGTCGCTCGTATTTTTTGCGTGCCATTCATTAAACAGGTCTTGCATTGGCACGATGTCGCTTACTCCGTTGGCGGTGTCAATGTTGTCCATGATGGCGATATAGCGGATATTCAGCCGGACAAAATCTTCTTCCAGAAGTTGGCCAACCACAAGGCGGTTGCGGCCCAGCCGGGAATGGTCTTTGACCACCAAATTTGCCACAAGGCCCTGTTCAGCCAGTTCCATGATCTCCATGAAGGCCGGCCTTGCGAACGTAACACCCGAGTACCCATCATCGAACATGAACCGGGGGTTAGGCAGATGGTTGTCTGCGGCAAATTTCTCCAAAATAGCTTTTTGATTCTGGATGCTACCTGAGATACCCTCTTTTTCGTCATCACGAGACAATCTGGCATAAAGAACAGTGATTCTCTGCTCGTTTGGCTGCTTTTTCTTCAAAATATGCTCCTTTCCGCAGCCGGATGTGATATGAATTGCAAGGTACGATTATCATACCACATCCGGCGCAAGACTTCAACACTTTACAGTGTGATATTTTGGTTGAGAATCCGATTTACTTTTCCCTCTGCGGTTTCAGTCGCTTTCTCACTGAAATGGGCGTAGACGGTGTAGACCGTCCCATCAATCTCCCGCTCAAAGCTGATGGGGTGGCTGTATTGATGTGCTCTCAGCCAGTCCAGCCGGTCAGTAGGGGATAAATCAGCAAGGAATATTGCCGTTTCTTCAACTTTTTTCATTACTTCATCGCAAATTTTTGCTTCCTGCTCGGTCAATTCCAACCTGATAATATTCATCTGTTTCTTGCTCCTCTCGTTCGCTCCTGCCCCATCTGGCGGTGCTGCTCCTCGTTGGCGTAGACCATATCCATCGTGTCCTGGATTTTGATGGAGCGTTCCTCAACGCCGACATTCAGCTTCAATTTCTTGCGGCAGGCGGTGATTTGAACTGTCACGGCCTGTTTTTCGGCCCGCAACTGTTCTTTTTCAGCCGGTGACGCTCTGCGGATTTTGTTCTGCAACTGCTTCCGTTGATTGGTCAGCTCGTCCATTTCGCCTTGGAGGGCTTCACGGGCTGAAAGAAGATCGTCCAGTGTTTCAATGCGGGTTTTCGCCAGATAATCCACCTGGGCGGTGATTTCGTCCAGCTTTCGCAGTTCCTCTTTCAAAAACGGGCTGGTGGGCTGATAGGTCGTCCCTTTGGGTAGGATGCCAAGCTGGTACTCCCAATAGAGGAACAACCGGTAAATGTGGGTGGTGCGCTGGAACGGAACATAGAACCGCAGTTCCTCTGGCAGCTCCGGGGCAAAATTGACGGTAGGGCGCTTATTGCCGAAGCTGGCTCGTGCGCCCAGGCTGCACCTGATATTCTCCGGCGTCCACCGCTCGTCCAGAGTGTCCAGGCGGGTGAAATGCTAGTACTGGGGCAGGCGTATCTTCCAATGCTTTCCAGTGAAGTCGGTGAGATAGCCCTTGCGCCGGAGAAACTTCTCCATCATCTCCACGGTACGGCTTCTGTTGACGGCCTCCCGCACGTCGGCCCGGTAGATGTTGTAGCGGGTGGGCTTGCCGCTCTGTTCGTCCAGCCAGACGGGGCGGCTGGGAGCCTTGCGGCCATCCTCTATGACGGATAGCCCGTACTCCCGGCAAAGTCGGTCTGAGGTATCTCGGAGGCGCTGCTGTTCGGCTTTGGAGTAGTTGTACTTTTTGCCGTCCTTGAACGATACCGAGTTGAAACAGAAATGGTTATGCAGATGGCCTTTGTCCAGGTGGGTGGTGACGATGACCTGAAACCTGTCGCCCCACATTTCATGGGCCAGCTTCACGCCGATCTCATGGCACCGCTCTGGGGTGACTTCTCCCGGTTTGAAGCTCTGATAGCCGTGCCATGCGATATAGTTATCCTCCTTGCCGTACCGTTGCTTGGTCAGGATCATCTGACGGAGCGCCGTCTGCTTTAGGCAGTTGATTGCGGTGACATACGAGCCGTCTGCGGTTTTCTGTGGGTTCTGGATGTACGAAAATACGTTGAAAAAGTCCTCGGTGCCTTTGGGTACGGTTTTCTCCGGGTTCTCAACGTAGGCGATTAGGTCACCGAGCCGCCCCTTGATGTGCCATAGGCTGGTGGTAGCCACGTCGCATCACGCTCCATTCATCGCTTCCGCCGCAAGCGGCGAAAGCTCACCATTCCGCGGATGCTCCTCTCCCCACAAAGCCAAAAAGCGGCTTTGTGGGGGCCCTATTTCTACCCCCTGCAAAAATAGGACAAGATTTTCAAGCCGGGAACATTCTTCTGCCGCTTCCGGGCAGTAGACGGTCAGGCGTTCCAGCTTATCGTGGATTTCATACAAGGCGTCCAGCAATTCCCAGAACTCTGGCGGCTGCTTGGGCCGGGGCCGCTTGCCCAAACAAATTTGCCGGAAGTATTCGGATTGGGTCAGGCCGCACAGGGCGGTGTCATGCTCCAGCTTGGCCTTTTCTTCGACCGTCAGTCTGATTTTCAGCCGTACTTTTTCGCCGTTGGTACTCAAAATAATTCCTCCATTCTGTCAAATTTCCGCCGTGGGAGGGGGTATTCAGGGGGCTTCCCTGGGACTGGATTTTGCCCCGTGGGGGGCGAAATCCGATGCTCGCTATCCCTGCGGACAGGGTAACAGCGGGTAATGGTGTTTTGCCGCCACTCAAGATTTTCCGCCCACCCCCTACTACAACTTTTAGTGCCCAAAACGGAACTTTTTTCTTGAGCCATTTTCAAAAATTTTGTTCCCCTCGGGCAAATAAAGAAACCGGCTACATACACAACCACGCCAGCAGGACGGCCTATGCCCCGCTGGTGTTCGTTTTGGTTTGTGTATGTAACCGGCTTTTACTGTTTCAGTCAGTACAGCCTATTCAGTTGGCGCTCCCATGAGGGAGTATTGTAGGATACCACATGGGAAAGCGGTTTGTCAATTGCAAATCGGCGGATTTTACACGATTTTACAGGTCCCTCTGGAAAAATGCCCCTTTGTATGGTGTTCTGCAAAAAACAGTTGGGGAATACACAGCCCTATGGATGGGCGGCAGGCCAAACGATTACCCTACCGACATTGACCGGCAGGCCGAGGAAATGTTCTTTCAGTTGGTAAAAGATTACGCCCAGCGGCAGGGCATAACGGAGCGGTTAAAGACTGAAAATCAGATGGAATGGGTGGGCCGGATGAATAACTGCAAAGCCCAGGCGGAAGAAGTCATTATGGCGAAATTGATTATGATTTCCCGAAACTGCGGGGTAATCCCCGCAGTTCTCAATAATAGCATCTTGCGTATAGGGCAAGTGGCAGTTTATACTATAGCAACCTTCAAAAAAGCTAACAATAAGCAGAAGCGGCAAACCAATGCCGGCAATCCAACTGCGAAACAGAATCGAGTGCCATACGAACCGCGTCAGGGAGCAGGTCCAGACTTCGGACCTTCCATCCACGAAGGAGGGCCTTCATCTTGGACCACATCTTCTCAATGGGATTCAGATCGGGACTGTAGGGCGGAAGATACAGAACTTTCATCCCCTTTTCTTCCAGGACCTCCCGGACAGCCTTTACATGGTGAGAGCGCATATTGTCCATCACAACAATGTCTCCGGGCTTAAGAGTCGGAAGCAGGATTTCTTTCAAATATTGGACAAAGCGTTCCCCCGTTGTCCCGCCCTGGTACGTCGTAAATGCCTTTTCCCCATTCAGGCGGATGGAAGAAAGGACTGTCGTTGTCTGCGGTGTATTCAACGGGGCATGATCCATTGCCCTCTGGGATGAAAGTGCCCGTCCATACAGGCGGGTCAGGTTCGTATTGACACCGCTCTCGTCCAAAAACACCAAATGTTCCACCATATCAGGTCGTATCGTCTTTTTCCATTCTTTGCGCTTCTCCTGCACATCGAATACGGTCACGCTCACTTGCATAGAGTGATTTCTTTTTCAGGGTATAGCCCATTGCATTGATCGCCCGCTCGACAGTACTATAGCTTGCGGAAAGGCTCAGCTTCTCCCGGATTTCTTCGATTGTGATGTCCGGTTTTTCATCAATACACTGGCGAATATTTTCTTTATCTTCTGCCGTCAGAACCGGCTTCCGGCCTCGCTGGCTGGTTCGCAAGGCCACACTGCCTGTTTTCCGTTTCTGTCCGGCCAGCCGGTATACTGTCCATTTGCTTACTGAATACGCCTTCGCTATCCCCTCGACATCATGGGTTGCTTCATAGCCTCGTACCAGTAGTTCCCGCGCTTCATTGTGTAGCATACCATCATCTCCTGCCTCTGTTATACCACTGCTGTCAACTTTTGGCTTTATTTTTGATTGTTGCTATAAATTTCGTCAAAATCTAATATGCCATGAAGGGTAACAGCTCCACGCAAGTCTATGAGGAAAAACTGTTTTCAAAAATATTTCAAAAACCTTGTAAGATTTTTTGAAATGCGAAGTCTTATAAGGGAGGAGGTGAGAAAGTGGCAGGTTCCAAAGAAGAATTTGAGAAAATTTATAGAAGATACTTTAATGATGTATTTCTCTTTCTTAAGAAGTTGTCAAAAGACGAAGGTCTGGCGGAGGAGATCACAAGCGAAACATTCTTCAAGGCAATGCGTTCAATAGATACCTTTCGCGGTAATACAGACATTCGTGTTTGGCTTTGTCAAATTGCAAAAAACTGTTACTTTTCTCACTTGAAAAAGCAACAGGGGCTTGTAGATATTGATGATGTTGAATTTACAGATAACATAGACACCATTGAGGAACAGATAATAAACCGAAGTGATGCTATGCGAATACATCTGCTGCTGCACAATTTAGCCGAACCATATAAAGAAGTTTTTATGCTGCGGGTTTTTGGAGAATTGAGTTTCAAACAAATCGCAAAAATTTTTCAAAAAACAGATAACTGGGCCTGTGTCACTTATCACCGGGCAAGAAACAAAATATTGGAACAAATGGAGGCCAATAATGAGTGATAAATGCAATTTGATTAAAGACATACTTCCGCTTTATGTAGAAGATATGGTAAGTTCGGATACACGCGAATTTGTAAGCGAACATCTTCAGTATTGCGCGGAGTGCCATGCGGAGTTTGAGCGTATGCGGAAAGCAACGAAATTCATCCCTGATGCTGACCCCGATATTGATATTGTACCGCTGAAAAGGGTAAAGCGGGACTTATTTATCAAACGTTTACAGACTATTTGTTTCACGGCGATCTTGGCCTGTGCTATCGCGACGATCATTTTCGGAATTTTGACATCACCTAAATTTTTTCCCTATTCCGATAACCTGCTCAATGTGATTGATGTCCCTGATGGGAGCGTTATCATCACCTTTGATAGCGAGGTAACAGGGTATAGCTGCAATGAAGTGTTTGACAATGAAACAGAAACGGCAATTTATCGCATAAATGCTTGGACTACCACTTGGGACTTACATTTGTCTAATCGTGGAAAACAAAACATGGTGATACCCTTTGACCGTGAAACTGAAATTCAGATTTTCTATGCTCAAAACGACGGCTCCGAGGACGTACTGATCTATGGGCCAAATCAAAACACCGAAGAAAACGGCGTAACTCTGCCAAGACTGATCCTGATGCCGTATTTCCTGTTAGCTTTTCTTGCCCTTGTTGTCCTTGCAATTCTACGAATGCTATTGAGAAATAAGCAAGCAATCATTGTTTGGATTGACAGGGCTATACCGTTCCCAATTTCCTATATGGCAGCGCAGCTTTGCACAAAAGGGTTTAACTTCACCACATATTCATCGCAACGAGATTTTTGCATCATCATCCTGGTTGCTATGCTGCTTTATTTCACAATGCTGACGGGAAAATCTCTTTATAAAGCAAAGCTGAACACTTCAAAGGGGATAGAGGAATAGGCATGAAAAAATCTCTGTTTAGACTAACGGATATGTTAGAGCTGAGTGTTGCGTATATTTTCTGCTTTTCTCTCAATTTGCTTTTGGATTATGCAAAGACTTTGGATATGGATGCTTATATTCTAAAGGCTTTTTTGAAAAACTTTATTGATTACCAGCCTTTGATCGTTTCACTGTTTACCTTCATTGTGATCGTGTTCCATTATCAAATGCTGGAGAGAAAAAAGGCAGAAATATTTTGTAGAATACTTGTAGGCGGCACTGTGTTTAGCATCACCATTCGATATGTGCTGGACTGCCTCACGGTACTAATTTTCGCTTATCTTCTATCGACTTTGGTAAACCTCCATTTTGGTTTCAATTTAGCCGACAATTTCTATTTAGTCCTTATTTTTGTCACATACATACTAATCAGCGCAAGGCGGGTACGGAAATATGAAAATATTTAAGTTCATTGTTTCAAAGATATTTTTGAGAAAAGCGATACTTGGTATCGGCATCATGCTGTTGCTTCTCATGGCGAATTACATAACCTTTACTGCTGCCCGTTCCATTTTGTCAACATTTCAAGGGTATCAGGAAACAAAATATGTAAATCAAGAGGGAGTTTACATTGCCAACTTAGACCCGGATAGCCATATTGATATGAGCATGATTGGCGAAAGCGGAACACAAGCAGTATATGACTATTTGAATAGCAGCTTTAAGTATGCTTTTTATACAGACGGGTTTATTGTATCTGTTCCAAACGGTGATGATATGAAAATATCATTAGGCTATCTGAACGAGCAGTATTACAGATTAAATGAATTTGAGTTTTCACAAGGGACAGGTTTGGACTTTGATTACCAATTAGACGGGGAAATCCCTGTTTTAATAGGAAAAGGATTAAGCAAAACATATCCCGTTGGAGCAACAATAGAACTGGAAGAATCTGTTCTTGGACGGCCTTTAACGCTAAGGGTTCAGGGCGTGTTGAAGCAAAACGCCTACCACTCTAATTTCTATGCCCTCAACTCCAAGGCATACTACAATTTCTCAATCCTCTTTCCAGTGAATGAGGAATTTATCAATCATGCCAGCATGGACATCCAATTTAACGGCCTCATGGATATTATACTTTTGGAAACCTCAAAAGAAGAAATAGCGGATTTGAGTGAGGTTATCAAAGATAATTTGGGTTTAAGTTTCAATTTCTTTAGCCAAAAGGAAAACTACGATTATTTCAACGAATACTATCTTCACTCACTAAAAATTATATTCATAACGACCTTTATTCTGCTGATCGTCATAACTTGTCTTTCTGTTTGGAACGGATTGGTTAGTGTTCGCCTGATGCTGAAAGACTTTACGATCAATCTGTTGGTGGGATTAAGCTACTCAAAACTGAAAAGAATTTTTTATGGTTACTTTGGGATGCTCTCCTTCGTTAACGTAGCGTTGATTGCCACATTCACCGCTTTTAACAGATACGGGTGCTGGTTAAGGAAAGACACAACCTTTGCCACTTATGGATTGTTTGGCTTGATAGGAATGGACTGGCTGGCTTTGTTGCTGGTTGTCGTTTCTGATATTGTTATCGGAATAATTGTTGTCGAAAGTATGTTGTGGAAAATCAAAAAGGTTCCAATCTCCTTGGGGGTATTACAATGACGAAGATTATTGATCTAAGCGTTAAAGAAAAAATCTATAAGAGCAAAAAGGCGCAGATTTCAATACTAAATGATTTCAGGCTTGAAGTCACCGCCGGTGAAAAAATCGCCATTGTGGGCGAATCGGGAGCAGGAAAGAGTTCTTTGCTCAATATCATTGGATTGCTTGATCGAAATTATGCTGGTGAATATACGCTTTTCGGTTCTCCGACAGATCAGTTACATACAAGTCAGTTGGCGCAATGGCGAAATCAACGGATTGGTTTTGTTCTTCAAGAGTCGGCACTCATTAACTCTTTGACGGTTGAAGATAACATCAAACTGCCGTTTCTCTATGCCAGTCGTGACAAAAAGGGTGTTGGGGAGATTGAGGATTTCGATACTGTCGTTAGTGCGATTGAGATCAGACACATACTAAAAAAGAAACCTCTTGAATGTTCCGGCGGAGAAAAGGCCAGAGCTGTATTTGCCAGAGGGATTATCATGAAACCTCAAATTATTTTGGCTGATGAACCTACGGCATCCCTGGATGTGGAGAACAGAGAAAGAATTGTAACCTTGCTTTTTAGCATGAACAAAGAGTTTAACACCACTATTATTACTGTAACTCATGATTTGGACATAGCCAATCGCCATGATAGAGTAATACATCTTGAAAGGAGTAAATAAAATGGGGTTTTTTGCGATGATTGCGTCAATGCTGCTGGGGATATTGTTTGTTGTAATCGGGATTTCCCGCAGAAAGCAAAAGGGGTGGCCTATAATCCTTATCGCACTCGGAATCGTGTTTGTCCTCATTGCGGTTTATTTGGGATTTCCTAAATAAAAGTCAATAAAAGCCAAGTCTGCCCAGCGGCAGAAAAGAAAAAAACCGCTGCTGGGCAGACCGATTTCCCATGCCTATTTGTTCCATGCGGCGGTTTTAAGAGATTAAAGACGCCGTTCTTTTATCCCCCAAAAGAATGACGCGGTAATGCTGGCAGGTGCGGCGGCTGACAGGAGGCAGCCGCCATGAAGTACATAGCCGTTCGACACAATCCGACAGTATTTGCACTATCAAAAAAAGCCTGGTTCCTACTTGGGGATATTGCAACCATGAGTGTGTACTATACGGTGCGAATACTAACCCTATTAATTCATTTTTCGCCTGGCAGGTTTGTAACCTGTCGGGCGATTTTTGTCATATCCTGTTGCGCTTGATGAATGGCCTTACCATTAGTGTAGGTTGCCGTGGCCCTCCCATCCGAATTTCAAAAAAATTCAGATGGGAGGGAACGGCCATGTCATACAATCATGGCAAAGAAGAACGCAAATGGCAGCGTTGGAAACAGGCTGAAGAAAAGGTGCTTAGGGCCTGCGGCATGGACGAAAGCACGATTGAACAGCTTCGTCTTTGGGACAGGGCCATGTTCAATTCGGACAGGCGCTTTTATGAGAAGTTGCAGGACACGGGTACATATTTTGACAGCGTTGCCGAGCATGAAACACTAACCGAGGTTTATACGGTGGAAGATCTGCTGAATGATAGTGACAATGTGGAACTGCTGAAAGCCTTACTGACGGTGGACAAGCTCACCTTGCAAATCTCTGTGCTGAAAATGAATGGATACTCCACCAATGAGATAGCTGTGCTTGTCCATTTGTCCACGGAAGCCATCTATAAGCGGATAGCCGTACTGAAAAAGAAATTGAAGAAATTTCAAGGGTAACTCCAAAATCGCACGCCCCCACGGGCTGCTGGGTGAGAGGTCAAGTCCTCTCACCCAGCTTTTTCGCAGGAGGATGAGCGAATGACGTTCATGGATAAGGTCTATACGCTTCGGACGGAAGTGCGGAGCGATGGAAAAACATCGTATTTTATCAGCTTCACAGACGGCCAGGGTGAATTTTACGATTTGGAGGTATCAGAAGCATTCTATATAGAATTTCGACAGATGGAGCGCAAAAACCGCAACCTCCAGCAATCCGACTGGCGACACCAGGAAGCGTCAGATTTATGGGATGAAACGCTCTATAAGCGGGCGTTTAGAGTGCCCAAAAGCGTTGAAGAATTGATCTTTGACGCAGAACTGCGGGAACTTCTCCGCAAGGCTATTTCTGCCCTCCCTGAAATCCAGCGGCGGCGGTTCCTGCTCTACCATAAATATGACTTCAACTACCGTCAGATTGGAGAGATGGAGCATTGCAGGCCGCAATCAATCAGGCACTCGGTTATGCGGGCCAGGGAGAAGATAAAAGCCGAGATAGAAAAATACCAGGCTGGACAGTAACAGACTGCCCCGTATCTTTGGATATAGAGCAGTCTGCTAAATGTTCTCTACAGGTTTCTTAATGTCAAGCGTAAATCAACTCGTCACAGATAACTTCCTCCGCCCGTTTTCGGACGCTGTTCATTTGTCTGACCCATTCCATCTGATCCTCAGCTTTGAGCTGTTCCGTAATTCTCTCCCGCTCTGCCAGTCGCTTGACCAACTGAAAGAACATGGTTTCTGCCCGAGTGTCCACTTCGGACAGGTGGCTGTCTAACTCGCCGCTGAGCAGTAAGGCGGTGTAGATAGGCTCCCTTTTTGTTTTCAGGTAGTGCTTCCGCCGTTGCCCCCAGATACCAACAGAGATACTTTCAGGCGGGAACAGATCTGGCAGGAAATAACCGCTCTCTTGATGATAGGTGCCGCCCATACGCTCAAATAATGATATTTCCATGATATAGTCCTCCGATATGTTGAAATTTCCTGCAATTCAATCACATTCGGCTGACTTGACAAAAAGTTTGGGAGCCACTTCCTTACGAAGTGGCTCCCAACCACGCGGTTTTTTGCATCTCAAAAGGCTGGATTTCGAAAGTGCGAAAACGTGGATGGCAAAACGGCGTTTTGGCTTTGCGGCAGGAACCGAACTCTCACAATAACAGAATAAAGAGAAACCGGAGGGCCAGCGGAGATGATCTGTTGGCCCTCTCATGGTAGAAATACATAGCCGGTCGCTGGGGAACTCCCCCGAAAACAAGCGACCGGCTTTTTTTATTTCAGGAAGGAGCTGAACCTATGATAACCTTAAAAATCTGGCACGGCCCCATGCGGACCACGCTGGCCCTCCCCCTGCGAGAAGCAGAAATTCAAAAGGAACTCGTTAAGGCGTTCCGCACTGCGCCCTTCAAAGTCACCGCCGACAATGTGTCTCCAGAGGCGCTGGCGATGCTGAATGGGAAAGAAATCGATCTGGACGAGCTGAACTTCCTCGCCAAAAGCCTCGACCGGTTCACCCCATATGAGCAAGAGCAGTTTCTGGCAGCGGTGCAGGTGGAGCAACCCTCAGACCTCAAGTCCCTCATCAACCTGTCTTTTAATATGGAAAGATATACGCTGGTGCAAAACGTAACCGACCTGGCTGCTGTGGGCAGGAAATACTTGCTCAATAAGATGGGCGCTCTGCCCGCTTCCGAAATCGACAAACTCGACTTCGAGCAGGCAGGCCGTGACCTGCTGACCAGCGGAAATGGGACTCCCACCATATGCGGCCTGCTTTTTGCAAGCAAAGATGTGCCGTACCGTGAAGTCTATCACGGCGCAACTTTTCCCTACTGCGAACCCCGCCGGGACATTATTGCCGTCGCGCAGATGGAGTACGGCCCCAAAACCGAGTACCTGTACCTGCCGGAAGATGAACTCGCTGTCATCAAAGCGGCCAGGCGGATGGGTGCGCCCTCCCCGGATATGTGCAAGGTGGCGTTCACGGATTTCATGCTGGACAATTCCATGTGGATACAGCACTTGGAAACCATGCTGCGGGATCATGGCCTCGGGGTGGCAAACGAACTGGCTGACGCATTTCCGAAAACCACGGAAGGTATGGAGAAGCTGGCTGCGGTTGTGGAATACGCCGATGTTTCCGGCAGCGGGGACATTATGCGTGTGGCCCGGCATCTGGAGGATTTTGTGTTCATCAAAGACGCGGAAACAGACGAAGATGTAGGCCATCACTTTGTCAGTTTTGACAGCGAGTATCGCGTTTCGCCGGAGTTGGCAGACTATATCGACTTTGACGCCCTGGGCAATCAGATCAGTGAGGATCGAGAGGGGCAGTTTGTGGAAGGAGGCTTCGTCTGCATGGACAGCGGCTGTTCGCTGGAAATGATTTTGGACGATGACCTGGACCTTGCAATGAGGGGGATTTAGCATGATAAAAGTTAAAATCGCCAACAAAAACGGGGCAGAACTTGAGCGGGAACTGCCCACCGACATTCATCAGCTCTACCATGATATGCGGGAGGCTGGCATCAGCAGGCCGCCCAAAAACATCCTGCTCCATGACGATAAGGACGTGGAAGTCACCCTGTCCTCCGACAGCAAGATCGGCAACCGCCTGCTACGGGTGTTCGGCAAGAACGACACCCTGGCTGACGCCAACACCGTGGCCTTTGCCGTCAGTTCCGCCAGAGAAGAAATTCTCACAGACCTGGAGCAGAACATCGTCCACAATCAGTACCTCATCAAAGAAATGCTGTTCGATGATATCAAAGCCATGACCCAGGCCGCCGGGCCGGTCAAGCTGACGTTCTACTGCCCCCTGGTGGGCCAACTGGATGATGGCGAGTGCGACGAGTATATCGAGGTTGGCAGCGGTTTTCTGACCGCGTACCAAGACCAAATCGAGCTGGGCATTGCCGATGAGCAGGTCCCCGAAATGGGCGATATGGCTCAGTATTTGGGCGATAATCCTGGAGTGGCAGATAAGCTCATGCCGGCTGTTTGGACGGTGGAGGAAATAGACGGCAGGCTCCTGGGCCGGATCGACTGCCACCTCAAGGAGCTGCTCACGCCGGACGAGATGGCGGATTTGCGGGAGGAAATCCTCGGGCAGTGTTCGGATGGGCTTGGAGAAGGTTTCGAGCAACGGCCCATCGAAACCGATGAGGGCGACTTGTATGTTTCGTATTGGAACAGCAGTGATGATTATTTTCTCTGCACCGAGGATGAGTTAGATGAACATTTGGAACCCCATCAAGGGATGGGCGGAATCTGAAGGAGGTATCACAATGAACGAATGGGATAAACTGCACCGGCAGGCAGAACGGTACAAGGCCGAGTATCCGTCCGGCACCAGAATTATGCTGCTGAGCATGGGCGAGGATATGCACCGTGTCGAGGATAACACACGCGGCACTGTGCTCACCGTCGATGACATCGGCACCCTGCACTGCAAGTTCGACAATGGCCGGTCGCTGGGCCTCATCCCCAACGAGGACTCCTTCCGCAAGCTGACCGAGGAAGAACTGGCAGAGGAACAGGAGCCGGATATAGATGAGGATGAAGATTTCGGCATGAAGATGTAGGAGGTGTTTCAATTTTGGATAGGTCGGATGGCGCATGGCTATCCGATTTTTTGATATGTTCGCGGGGATCGGCGGGTTCCGCTCTGGCCTTGAGGCCGTGGGCGGGTTTGAATGCGTCGGCCACTGTGAGATAGACAAATATGCAAATCAGGCATATAACGCTATGTATGATACGGAAGGAGAAGTGTTTTTTGCAGACGCCAGAACCATTGACCCGGCAGCGTTGCCGGATATCGACCTTATTTGCGGCGGCTTTCCTTGTCAGAGGTTTTCAATCGCTGGAAAACGGAGAGGATTTGCAGATGACGCCCGAGGGACTTTGTTCTTTGAAATCGCCCGTCTTGCCTCCGCTAAAAGACCTGCATTTCTGCTGCTTGAAAATGTTCCCGGATTGCAAAGTTGCGTGGCAACTTTTTCGCATCGACGGCTGCCGGACGTTTGCGACGATCCTCAGTACGCTGGATGAACTGGGGTACGATGTCGCGTGGCAGGTGCTTAACAGCAAGGATTTTGGAGTCCCCCAATCCCGCAAGAGAGTGTATATTGTCGGATATCTTAGAGGCAGATGTTCCGGCGAAATACTTTCTTTCACAGACGCAAATGGAGCGGCTCTTGAGCAAGTCTTACCAGGGCCGGAAGGGTGCCGGGTCTACTCCCCAGCCGGAGTGTCCATCACCCTGACAAGCACTGCTGGAGGTTTTGGCGGCAGGAGCGGTCTCTACGATGTCACCCTGCCTATCAAAGTCATGACCAAAGCTGGATACCAGCTTGCCCACCCTGGCGACAGCATCGATCTGGCCTATGCCACCATGAACACCCGGCGCGGCAGGGTTGGAGATAAAATCGCGCACACGGTCACCCCTGGAAATAATCAGGGGTATTTTTTTATTGACCTGAACGAAAGCCCGGAACTGACCGAAAACGCCAGGTGTCTGCTGGCCAACCAGGATGCTGGTATTGGCAAGTTCAAGGGTGGGAAATCGGGCGTGTTTGTCGAGGGGCAAGCACCCTTTTCCATTCCTGTGCAAGACGCAGACGGCAAACTGCATTATGGCAAAGTCCGCAAGCTCATGCCTATCGAATGCTGGCGGTTGCAGGGCTTTAGTGATGAACAGTTCCACAAAGCAGCCGCAACAGGGCTGTCTGACGCACAGCTTTATAAGATGGCTGGGAATGCCGTCACCGTGCCTGTTATCTCCGCATTGGGCGAGAAAATCAAGGAAATATTTTGGAGGTCATCATGCCAAACCATATAACAAATATCATTGAGATTAAGGGCGATCCTGCCAGGGTCAAAGCTCTGTTTGAGGCTGTCAAAAGCGATGAATATGGCCTCGGCTCCATTGATTTCAACAAACTGGTGCCTATGCCGCCGGAGTTGGATATTGAGGAAGGGAGCCGCACAGACCGCGGTCTGAAAGCATACAAGGACTTCATCGAAGTCTACACCTTTAACGGCAAGAAGGAAAACTTCGACTTGCTGAATATCCCCGAAAAGTCAGAGCAGGCATTTCTCCGGGTGCGGCCTGATATCGACCGTACCGCCTGGGATTTGGGCAGGCAGGCGTTTCAAAACAAGCAAAAGTATGGCATCACCAGTTGGTACGACTGGCGCATCAAAAACTGGGGTACGAAGTGGAACGCTTACGGCTACGAGGACGGCGTCCAGTTTGACGGCAAATCTCTGTGTTTCCTGACGGCCTGGTCTCCGCCAACACCGATCGTGGCGAAGTTGGCTCAGTTGTATCCCGACCTGGATTTTACCCATCAGTGGGCCGACGAGGATATCGGGTACAACTGCGGCGAGGTGGAATATCACAACGGCGCGCCAGATGGTGAATTCTTTCCCGTTGGGCAGGAGGCTGTCGACTATGCCAACAGCCTGTGGGAAAACGATGGGCTGGAGGAAGATGAGGAAATGGACGAGGAAGAAAGTATGGGAGGGCTGAAGTTATGAGTATCAAGCATATCACGACCAACGACCTGTGCCACATGAGAAACACCGAGGGGTTGGTTCTCCAGGGCTGCGGCGGTGACCTGCGGGAGTGGGTGGACGGCATCAACGAAATGCTGACCGAGGAAGGTATCCTGCGGGACGGCAGTAAGTTCAGTGACTGTTTGGCTTTTGAGCATGACGGGCTGACCTGCCTCCTGTTCCCCTTCGAGGGGGTCAACGTGGATATGGGCCGGTTGGCAATCTGGCGGCTGAAAACACATGACTCCTTCGGCGGCACCTGGCTGTCTGACTACGTGCCGAATCGTCTGGGCGGCTTTGAAAGCTCACCATTAGAAGAACCCGTAGAAACCGAGGACATGGATGGCGGGCTGTCCATGAAATAAGAATATCACAAATTTAGGCCGGTATCAATCGTTCAGAAAGCGATTGGTACCGGCCTTTTTTCGTTTTCTGGACGATTTCCGGCATGGAAAAGAGATGATGATGTATCAAATCGCCGGTATCTTGGGTGGGCAACAAAGCGCCCATCCTCCCCATTATCTACAGCCTGTTTCCCTTGGAATATGGCCGGTTTGTGGAGGTGTTCGGCGGCTCTGGGAGCGTGCTGCTGGGCAAGCCTCCTGACTCTTTTGAGGTGTACAACGACTTCGACCGCAATCTCACAAACCTGTTCCACTGCATGAAAGAACGGACGATGGCGACTATCCGGGAGTTGGGGTTTTCCAACCTCAATTCCCGCGCGGATTTCCAGGCTATCAAGAAGTTTTTTCAACATGAACAATTCGATGACAGATTCCTGGAAGAAGAAATGGAAATGACGGAAATCTTGTTCCCACCGCCAGCGGCAGAGGAATTGCAGGCCATCCGGCAGCGCATCACCAAGGATTACGACGTGCGCCAGGCGGCTATGTACCTGAAGTTACTGCGATATAGCTACTCCAGCGGAAAGAAATCTTTCGCCTCCCAGCCCTTCGACTTGCGGCGGCTGTTTGGCCTTATTCAGCAACTGGAGAGCAGATTGGCCAATGTGGTAATCGAAAATCAGGACTTTGAAACGCTCATCCACCACTATGATAGGCCTGACACCTTCTTCTATCTCGACCCGCCGTACTTCTCCACAGAGGATATGTACGCTGTGGAGTTTGCCTGGGCAGATCATGTTCGGCTGCGGGACACGGCGGCGAATATGCAGGGCCGGTTTCTGCTGTCCTACAACGATTGTGCAGAGATTCGAGAGTTGTACGACGGATTCCCCATTTTTGATTTCACCAGAGTCCACTCCATGGCTCAGCGGTATGAGGCCGGGAAGGAATTCAAGGAACTGCTCATCGGCAACTACGACCTGTTCGAGAGAGAAAAATCCAAGCCCGCTCAAATGAAATTTGAAATATAGGATGTGATTATTTTGAAGAATGAACAATTTATTCTGGTGTCCGTGCCCCTGGAGATGTTCCTGGAGGCAGGCATCAGCACGGAGAGCATCATTCAGGTGAGTGCTCGAGAGGGGAAAATCATCCTCGATACCCCGGACAGCACCGAGGATTATGTCTGCGACCGGGATTGCGATAACTGCCCGCTTAATGCTGTCCCCTGCGAGTTTGATTGCAAGGGCTGCCCCTGCGAGGCCAACTGCGATGGAAGGGGGGTGGACGAATGAAAAAGCTGCTGCGCATTTTGGGCAAGCGAGGGCGTATCACCATCCCCTTTGAAATCCGGCAGCGGGTGGGGTTTGTCTACAACGACGTGCTATCTTTCACCGAGAGTGAAGATGGGCGGTCGGTGGTTATCCGCAGGGAGAAGCTCTGCGATGACTGCCGGGGCAAGACCGTGAGCGCTATGGCGGATGACAGGACTATGTTGCTGGAACTGCTGGATTCGCTCCCCACGGAACTCAAGAAAGCAGCTTTTGTGCAGCTTTCGGAAAGTCTCGGCAGGCTGCCCAAGAGGGAAATTCGAACTGGACCGCCGCGCATCCGGGAAGCGGAAACGCCCATGTGATTGGAGGTGTTCGCGTATAAAATCAATCCGCGCTCCGCCCAGATCGTGGGGCATTTCTGGCTGAATCTTTGTTGCATATTTATTCGGATTTGGTCTGGACTTTTCGGAAGTTTATGGTATGCTTGTGGTCAAGAAAAACTCCAAGAAAGGATGAAATCCATGAAGAAAATCTTGACCGCTATTATAGCCGCCGCCCTGCTGGTCAGCAGCGCCGGGTGCCAGGTACAACAGCCCCAGGCACCACATTCAGAGCCGGAACCCGCGCCCCAGGCGCTCATCTTGAATGTAGCCTCGCCCAACGATACCAGTGAGGAACGCATTTACACGAGCGCTGTCATAGAGCAGATCACAGCTGGCCTCAAGGTTAAACTGGATACGGCAGATAAGAAGAAAGTGGAGCCAAAAGCCTCCCCTGCCGCCCAGCGGAAAGAGGTGCAGGAGTCGGAAAAACAGCCAGAAAATCCTGCCATAGAGTCAAAAGCAGCGACAGCAACTCCCACTCCCGAACCGCCTGCCACCGAGCCTGACGCCTACCTGAAAGTCACCGTAAGGGCAACTCCCACCCCGCCGCCAGCGGCTACTACTGCGCCGACTCCTACACCGGAGCCGCCAGTCCCCACTCCCGCACCTGCCGGGCCTACCCCTGCCCCGGCAGAACCCACACCGGAGCCGGTCATAGAGGAACCCACCTTCGACATCGGCTACTGGATCGGATACGCCCAAAGCTGCGCGCAAGGGTTGGGCCTGCGGCTGGAAAGCAGCGCGGTGGACTGCTGGGATAACCCCATCGGGGCCGGGCCGCACAGTACCTGCCTGGAGAGGGACATCAGCAGCCGATTGAATAGATATGCAAACGACCCGGATATCACCGATGTGTGGGTGTGGTACGAATCCACCGGGAACAACACCTACAACATCTATATCGGGTACGCATGATAACAAAAACTTAACACTAACACCAAGCGCACTGTGAAACCACGGTGCGCTTTTTTTGATGCCCAAAAGGGCAGAAAAGGAGAGAATATGACGTCTACTGTTAAACGGAAAAGCATGGCGCTGGTCATGGCACTGCTTCTGTGCTTTTCCATGTTCGTCAGCTTCGGAACTACGGCCCAGGCCGCTGGAGAGCGCTCGGAAATCTATATGGTGAGCTTCCCCCGTGACGCGGAAAGCAACCGCGACCATTGGGACCGGGACAACCTCCAGTTCATGAACGGTTGGTATATGGAGGCTTATGATATGTTCGCCACCTTTGCCGTTGGCTCCCATGAGGGCAAGGTGGCGTATTGTATTGAGCCGGGTACACCCATCGACAACGCCCACACGTTTACCGCCAAGGACGAAACATTTTGGGACAACTATCCGTCCTCGCTCAACAAGACTATCGACGCGGACACTATCAAATCCCTGATTGGGCGCATCCTGCAGTACGGCTACACCGGCAATATTGATCCCACCTGGGTATCTCAGAACAGCGCCGCAGCTGACAAGCTGGCACACGTTTATGCAACCCAGCTTCTGATTTGGGAAACTATCGTTGGCGAGAGGGATGAGCAGTTTGCTCACGTCAGCACCGGCGGGAAAAATCCTGTGCTTGATTTCATCAAGCCTGGGCATCCTCTGCGCTCCCGGATCATGGACAAGTATAATTCCATGGTCACCAGCGTCCAGAATCACAGCAAAGTGCCGTCCTTCATGGCGAAAAGCCGGGGCAAGGCTCCCACTATTGAGTTGGAATGGGATGGCAACCAGTACACTGCCAAGCTCACCGATGACAACAAAGTGCTGGGGAACTACAATTTTACCTCTGACTACACTGCAATGAAGTTCACCACCAGCGGCAACGTACTGACCATCACCAGTCCCACAGCTCCTACTGGTGATGTAACCGTCAGTGCCAGCAAAAAGGACTCTAAGCGCATGGGCCTGGTTGTGTGGGATGACGGCTCCTTCGGCCCCGGCGTTGGGCAGCAGAACACGGTCACCTACACCCAATCCGTTACCGACCCTATTGCCGCCTATCTCAAGCTGAACGTGTCCTACGGCTCCGCAAAGATCGTCAAGACCTCTGAGGACGGCAAAGTGGAGGGTATCACCTTCCGCATCACCGGCAGCAGCATCGACCAGACCGTCACCACCAACAGCCGTGGCGAGGTGCAGATCGACAACCTGCAGCCGGGAGAATACACCGTCACGGAGCAGGTGGATGGCGACTATGTCCCCCAGGAGCCGCAGAAGGTAACTGTGCAGGCCGGACAGACGGCGACCGTCAGCTTCAATAACAGCTTGCAGAAAGGCTCCCTGACCGTTACCAAGAATAGCGAGGACGGCTTGAATTCTGGTGTTCGTTTCCACTTATATGGGACTTCCAGTATGGGCGAAACTGTGGATCTGTACGCCACTACCAACATCTCTGGTGTAGCGCAGTTCACCGATGTGCCTATTGGCAGCGGGTACACCCTGGAGGAAGTGGATACGGCTGTCCGCTATGTTGTACCCGCCACTCAGACTGCCAATATTGAGTGGGAGAAGGTTACCAATGCCACCTTCCGCAATGTCCTCAAGAAGTTTAATATCACTCTTAACAAGGTGGACGGCGAAACAGGCACTCAGCAGGGCGACACCACTTTGGCAGGCGCTGTGTACGGCGTGTATAAGGACGGCGAGTTGGTGGACACCTACACCACAGATTCTGACGGACATTTTACCACCAGCTACTATGTGTGTGATTCCGGTTGGACGGTTCAGGAAATCACTCCCAGCGAGGGATATCCGCTGGACGAAACCTCCTACCCCGCGGGCGCTGATCCCAAACAGTATGAGGTGGAATTCAACTCGGCCCCGGCTCTCACCAGCCCTGAAACCGTGCAGAAGA
The DNA here is from genome assembly GCF_002201475.1 of Acutalibacter muris. NCBI lineage: Bacteria > Bacillati > Bacillota > Clostridia > Eubacteriales > Acutalibacteraceae > Acutalibacter > Acutalibacter muris. The sequence continues at coordinate 673,683 of NZ_CP021422.1, forward strand.
GCAAAATCACGCCCATCAAGCATTGTGACGATGGATCCACGCAGATCGAGACCCCGGAGGTGGGCGCGGAGTTTGCCGTATTCCTGAAGTCCTCTGGCAGCTATGACAGCGCCAAGGAGTCCGAGAGGGACTACCTGGTTTGTGACGAAAACGGCTATGCGGAAACCAAGCTGCTCCCCTATGGTGTGTACACCGTCCGTCAGACTAAGGGCTGGGACGGGCGCGAGCTCATGAAGGATTTTGACGTGTTCATCAATAAGGACGGCGGCGTATACCGGTATCTTATCAACAACGCGCCGTTCACCAGCTACGTCAAGGTCATTAAGACCGATTCCGAGACCGGAAAGGCTATCCCCTATGCCGGGGCCGGGTTCCAGATTTACGACCCCAATGGGCAGCTCGTCACCATGCGGTTCACCTATCCGGCGGTGACGGAAATCGACACCTTCTATACCACCACAGATGGCACCCTCATTACCCCAGAGGTTCTGCCCTACGGCACAGGCTACTCCCTGGTGGAAGTGCAGGCTCCTTACGGCTATGTGCTGAACTCTGAGCCTGTTTATTTTGACATTACCCCTGCTGGCTCCACAGAGGTAAGTGATGTCACCGTGGTAGAAGTAGAGCGGCCCAATATGCCGCAAAAGGGCGCCATCAGCATTACCAAGCAGGGCGAGGTATTCTCCTCCGTGACAGCTCTGGGCGGCGCGGCCACCGATGAGGACGGCAATGAAGTTGAACTCCCTGTCAGCTATCAGCCTGTCTATGAGGAAAAGCAGTTGGCTGGCGCGGTCTACGAGGTAACCGCTGCCGAGGATATCGTCACCCCGGACAGCACCCTGCGCTATTCCGCAGGCGAGGTAGTTGCCACCCTTACGACCGCCCAGGACGGCCCTGTTGCCACTGAACCCCTCTACCTGGGGAAGTACCTGGTGCGGGAGATCAAGGCCCCGTTTGGCACGGTTCTGGACACGGAAACGCATACTGTGGAGTTGACCTATGCTGGGCAGGAGGTAGAGATCACCGAGACTGGCGCCACCCTGCACGACGACCGGCAGAAGATAAAAATCAACCTGGAGAAGGTGTTAGAGCAGGACGAGCGGTTCCAGATTGGGATGAACGGCGAAATTGCCACCGTGCAGTTTGGCCTGTACGCCAGCGAGGATATCACCGCTGTAGATGGCTCCGTTATTCCTGCCGATGGGCTGATTGAGACCATTAACTGTGCGGAAGATGGTTCCATAGTGTTTGCCACCGACCTCCCTCTGGGCAGCTATTACGTCAAGGAGATCAGCACCGACAAGCATTATACCCTGCCCGATACTGTGTACCCCATTGTGTTCGAGTATGCCGGGCCAGATGTTGCGCTGGTGAAGGTTGCCCTGAACGACGGCGAACCTATCACCAACGAACTCATCTACAGCAGCATCAAGGGCCTGAAAATTGACCGGGAGAATCAGGAAACCATCGCCGGTGCGCTGTTTGGATTGTTCCGCCCGGATGCACTGCAATTCACTTCCGAGACCGCCATACTGACATCTACCTCAGATGAGAAAGGCGTGTTCAGCTTTGAGGATGTTCCTCTGGGAAATTGGATCGTCCGGGAACTGCAGCCTGCCGAAGGGTATCTTCCCAATACCGACATCCACCATGTCCAGGTAGAGCGCGACGAGCAGATTGTTGAAATCAACGTGGTAAATGACCGTATCCCGGAGCTGGGAACTACCGCCAACATCGGCGGCGAGAAGGAGGTAAACGCCACCGAAATCTTTACCCTGGAAGATGTAGTGGAGTACACCCATCTGGTACCGGGCAAGGAGTACACCGTCAAGGGTGTGCTTATGGACAAGGCCACCGGCGAAGCGCTGAAAATCAATGGTGCAGAGGCGCGTTCTGAAACCGCCTTCACCCCTGAGAACCCCAGCGGTACGGTCACGGTTGTGTTTGAATTTGATTCCAAGTATATCAAGGCCGACACCGATATTGTGGTGTTCGAGAGTCTGTATCAGGAGGGCCGGGAGCTGGCAATCCATGCTGACCTGGAAGATGAAAGCCAGACCGTGACCGTTCATGTGCCGGAGATCGGCACCCAGGCAACTATCGGAGAGGAAAAAGAGGTTACCATCGACGGGCCGATTACTATCGACGATGTGGTGGCGTTTAAGAATCTGACTCCTGGCAAGGAGTACAAGCTGGTGGGTGTCCTCATGGACAAGGCCACCGGTAATCCGTTCAAGGTTGGCGATAAAGAAATCCGTGCCGAGGCCACTTTTACCACTGAAAAGGCCGATGGCGAAACTGTAGTAAAGTTCACCTTCGACGGCAGCGGCATCACCCAGGCCACGGAAATCGTGGTGTTCGAAACGCTCTATCAGGGCGAGGTGAAGATTGCTGCTCATGAGGATATCAACGATGAAGGCCAGACTGTGAAGGTCGTGCCGGTCACTCCCGGCAAGCCCACCACGCCTAACCCCGGCAACCCGCAGACCGGCGACCGCTCCATTATGGGTTTCTGGATCGGTCTGGGCGCCATCGCGCTGGGCGGGTTGGCGGCTGGCATCATCATGTACAACAGAAAGAAAAAAGAGGATGGTGAGCGATGAAGAAGGTGTATATCTGCGCGCCCCTTTCGGGGGACGTGCAGGACAATCTAGAAAAAGCAAAACGCTATAGCGAATACGCACTGAGGTGCGGGGCGGCTCCGGTCACCCCGCATTTTTATGCGCTGTGTTTGGATGACAGCATCCCGGAGGAACGTGAGATGGGTATGGCTGCCGGGCTTAGTCTTCTGTGGTTTTGCGATGAGGTTTGGATGTTCGGTGACCAGACTACGGACGGCATGAGGGCAGAAATCAAGCTGGCACACAATCTCAATATCAAAGTTAGGATTATCAAGGAACACGAAATCAAAAAAGTGATAGGAGATGTTTCAGCATGAGAAAAAGATGGAAAAAGTTTTTGCTTTGCACTGTGTTCGCAGTGCTGCTGGTGCCGGTTCTGGCGGCTCCCGCCATGGCGACCGGCGATGTGGCAGGCGCTATCCAGAGCACCTGGACAACAGCGCAGGGGCAGATCCGCACAGTTGTCGACAATGTGGTGTTCCCTGTAATAGACATGATTTTGGCGATTTTATTCTTCGTCAAACTGGGGACCGCTTATTTCGACTACAAGAAGCATGGACAGTTTGAGTTCACGGCTCCGGCGATCCTGTTCGCCTGCCTTATCTTCATGATGACAGCCCCACTCTATATCTGGACGATTCTGTAAAATTATACACGGAGTGGGAGGGGCAATGCGCCCCTCCTGCTTACATTTTATAGGTGGTGATTTCTATTTTTGATTGGTTAGGGGACATTCTCGGCGGCATCGGAAGTGCTGTCGGCGGGGTGTTTGATACGATTGGAGAAATCGGTTGCGCTCGGAGAGCAAGGATGTGCTTGCTGAAATTGTCTCGCAGATAAATGCTGGCGGATATTCTGATCCGCACTTAGAGGAACTGCTGGTGCAGCTTGCCCGGCGGCTGTCTCGCACCAAGGGCAAAAAAGTGTATGGGTATCTCAAGGCAGATGTGAAAGCAATCATTGACTCTATTGTCGATGAGATTGCAAAGGACAATCGTATTTCTTCGCTTTACGATTTATGGTACAAACAACGTGAAAATGTGCTGCGCACCTACAACAGCAGCCTGCCGGAGAGAATTCCGCTGTCACAGAATAAGGAGTTCAAAGCGATTAAGAACGCCATCGTCCAGGCGGCTATGGATTTGATGTTGGATAGCCAGCAGAACCAAGATGTGGCTGAAGATGATGTTGAGATCACACATGGGCGCTCACTCTCGGTTGCTGGTACTGGTATTGGAATGAACGCCCTGCGCCTGCTCCAGCAGACAAGCCAAATACTACAAAATGAAGTTCGGCCTGTCTATCAGGACAGAAGAGTCGACCGCAAGCTGCGCCGGAAGATCAACGAGAAGAAGCAGGCGCAGGGTTTGCGGCAATAAAAAATATCGTAAAAGAGGGCCGCGCCATCTGGTGCGGCCCTCTTGGAAAGGAGTTTCATGTCAGGATTTATTCCTTTTACAGACGAGCAGAAAGAAAAGGCTCGGCGCACCGATCTGGCTGGATTGCTCCGCAGCCAGGGTGAAACACTTCGCAAGTCAGGCTCGGAATTGGAGTGGCTGGATGGTTCGCAGAAGGTCACCATCCGGGGCAATTTGTGGTTCCACCAATACGAGCAGGTGGGCGGCGACTCCATCGACTTCGTGAGAAAATTTTATCACAAATCCTATCCAGAAGCAATGGAATATTTGTTGGGGCAGAGTGGCGGTGTGCTTTCCGTCATGTCGCCTGCAAGAAAGGTTACGCCCAAATTTGAATTGCCGCCTGCCAACGATAATATGCGGCGGGTGTTCGCCTACCTGCTGAACCGGCGCGGTATCGATAAAGATGTGCTGTATGCTTTTGTCCATAAGAAGATGATATACGAATCCGCACAGTACCACAACGTGGTATTCGTAGGTTTTGATAAAGACGGCACTCCACGCCACGCCAACAAACGTGGTACTGGTTCAGTCTCCACCTATAAGGGCAACGCAGTTGGGAGTGTGCCGGAGTACAGTTTTCATTGGAACGGTAGGAGCGACAGGCTATTGAGATTGGCAACCAGTGTCAAATTACGGTCAGCGGCGTAGTCCATGAAAGCACGGATTGCAGCAAATTGGGTATTTCCCAATTTACTGAAAAAGAAAACAACACAGAATAATTATCATCTACTCGCCCGGTTGCATATAGGAAAGCGTACAGTTTCTTCAGATACAGCCGTACATTGTGGATGGTGCTGGGCGGATATTGTTCTGAGCAGACCAAAAGGAACTTCTGGATATGGATTGCTCCAACTCCTGTCATGTCAATGAATCCTTGCCCTTCCAGCCAGTTGAAATATTTGTGCGTTACCCACCAAATGTCGCAGAGGGTAGCCTTGCCCCTCGAAGCGTACTTGATAGAGAATCGATCCTCCCGGTGCAGACATAGCTGACAAAGCGGTCGATTTCTAGCTTGGTCCGCTCATAGTGCTTCTTCTGCATATTGCCCTTGAAATGCTTATCATCAATTTCACCCATGTAGCGATTGATGATGGTCTGGTCAAAATATGCCAGACCTACGTTTAGATGCCTCCGGATCATAAGCTCCGTGCGTTTTACCAACAGCAACTTTGTGGTGGTGCTATAGCCTGTCTGTGTTAGGGCAACTTCATAGCTTTCCAATAACCTTTCAATCGGTATTTTCCTTTTTGCTTGCACAATAATTTTCCTTCTTCCGTAGCAGTCAGGTTAATCCCTGTTTTCTGTAGCTTATTAAACTATTAACGACATGTAAAGTCCTCCAATATTATAATTTTAGCATTATCTCAATATCAATCTTCAAGGCACTTATCTTTAAGGGGAAAATGTCGATAAAAGTAAAAAGGAATTTTATAAAGGGGGAATATTCGATGGCGCATGGAAATCAAGAGAGGCAATTTCCTATATGGGAAATGCTGGCTGCGGTTGCTGCAATATTAGGTGTAGTTTCGAGTGTGTTTTTCTACTTTGATGCTAAGCGGTCAACTGAGAACAAAATTGTGGAAGTTCTTGCGGAACGGTATGAATCGGTTGATAGAGAAATGTCCTATGAGCAAGCTCTCGAAGCTGTAGATAAGAACTTTGCGATATTGAAAGACGAATATTCCAAATTACAGACGCTGAATGATGATTTGCAAAAGGAAAATAGACTATTGCGGGAAGAGAATATTCAATTAAAACTTGAGGGCAATGAAATACAAGTACCTGATACAAGCGGTAATCGGGTACCGGCGATGAAGCCTCAAGACGTGGCGCCAACTGAACAGACATTACCAACGGTTGACCAACCATCAAACGGCAACGAAGCTAGAGTTTTAAAAATTTCTATTAATCCTGATATCCAGATACATGAGAATTATTATTATGAGTACCCGGATCCAAACAACCCTTCTAGTAACATTATCATAAACTTTGGAAAAGGGATTTCAGGTACATTTTTGTATTCACGAGAATTAACTACACAAGAACGCATAGACTACTCACATAGCGGTAAGCTTTACGACAATGATGGAAATGAAATTGGTCAAGAAGGAAATTGGCCGACATTTTGGTCTGAACCAGATGGTAAATTTGCCGTAGAGTTTCCCCAAAATCTACCAGCAGGTCATTATACATATGAGCTAAATCTAATTATTTCCGGACAATCTGTTTCGGACAAGATAGGTTTTGATATTTCCTGATGCCCCTGTTTTTAAGTAAATTAATGGCGACGATGTTGGGACTAACCAACAATTGTGGCCATTAATTTTTATCACTTCATTTTTGTTTTAAATTTGTTGCCCCCATAGATAGCATGGGCTTGGACAGGTAGCTATTTAAGCCCACTTTTTATCAAAAATCATTTCAGGCGTTTCCGCGCGTTTTCAATGCTTTCCAATCCTGTTTCTGATAAAAATAAATTTCTGATTACCTACGATTGCGGAGCATTGCTATCCCTGACCTTCGGGACGATCTGCTCCTCTTTCTGGAACACATACCCGCACGCACAAGTGAAGTCGTCAATCAACCGGCCTTTGATGGTGAACACTTCCACTTCATTACCGCAGTTGGGACAAACACGCTCCTCCAGCACAGGCGTCTTGTTCTTTTCTTCGCATCCACCGAGAACACTCATTTTTCAATACCTCCCTATTCTTGATAAAAAGATCGACTTTCGTGGGTGACGGTATCAACGACGCTCCCGTGCTGTCCAGAGCCGACATTGGCGTGGCTATGGGAGCGATGGGTTCGGATGCGGCTATTGAAGCGGCAGGTATTGCTTTGATGGACGACGATCCCATAAAGATTGCAAAGGCCATTAAGATTTTCCGGAAGTGCCTGTAGATCGTCTATCAGAACATCACTATGGCCTTGGGCGTCAAGTTTGCCTGCCTGATTTTGGGCGCTGTGGGCATTGCCAATATGTATCTGGCTATCTTCGCGGACGTGGGCGTGATGATCCTGGCGGTGCTGAACGCCATCCGCTGTCTATTCGTCAAGAAACTGTGAGAAAGGAAGGGGTCCCTTGGCTGAGATGGATCAGTTGAAACCCGGACAGAGCGCCTATATATTGTCCATAGGTGGAAGCGGCGCGCTCCGCCATCACCTGCTGGACATGGGATGACACCCAAAACAGAAGTCACCCTTCAAAAAATCGCGCCAATGGGCGACCCGGTTCAAATCAAACTGCTCGGCTATAAACTGACCCTGCGTCTTGACGAGGCGCAGAAGATCGCCGTGGAGCAGGTCCATGAAAAAAAGGCTTTGCCCCACGGCGAACAGCGGCGAATGACTGTGGCGCATCCGGGAATGGGGGAGCTTGGCAGGGCCAGAAGCTACCACTCCCACGATGCTACGCATGAAATCCCGAAGGGCGCAAATATCAGGTTTGTCCTGGCCGGGAATCTATTCCCTGTCTCCCTATTCCAGCGAGGAAATCGTCACAAGAGATTTTTTGATGGACACTCACCCGGAGGGGATCATCAATATTGTGGACGCCACCAACATAGAGCGAAACCTGTACCTCACCATGCAGATCATGGAATTAGGTATCCCTGTGGTGCTGGCCCTCAATATGATGGACGAGGTTCGGGCGAACGGCGGCTCCATACGGGTCAATGAGCTTGAGGAAATTCTCGGTATCCCGGTTGTTCCGATCTCAGCAGCGAAGAATGAGGGCATCGAGGAACTGATCGACCACGCGCTCCATGTGGCGAGGTATCGGGAGGTTCCTGGGCGGGTAGATTTCTGCCCTGCCAGCGCCGATGAACATGATCCGGTAGGTGCGGTACACCGGTGCATCCACGCCGCAGTACCAGGTTTTTCAAGCAAATATCCTCTGCAATATGGGAAGGAGAACAGAAACCGGGGAGATTTCTGCAAAAGCTGAGCTTAAGAACATATAAAATGAGCCGCACTACTTGCAGGAGGCTATCCTCTATTTCGTTTCCAGTAAGCCCCATGGAACACACCTCCTGCCAAAGTGGAAGCCCCCGCCAAAAGGTAGGTAACTGTGTACCCTGCCCCTGCGGAAAGAGCCCCCCACAGGGCCGCGCCCGCTCCGGTGCCAATGTCGCCCATAAAGGTAAACACCGTGCTGGCTACGCCCCGGTGCTCGCTGGGGGTGGTGAGCATTACTTGGGCCTGTAAAAGCTGGGCAGCCGCCGTAAGCCCCAGCCCCATGAGCACCGCTGACAGCAGCATAAGCGGCATATTGCGGGCCACGGCAATCAGCGCCGTGCCCCCTGCCGACAGCAGCACGCCCAGCAGAATACAGGTTTTCTTGGACAGGTACACAATCAGCCTGCCTACGGTCAGCCGGGCCACGATGACAGCGATGTTGTTCACAAAGAAATACAGGCTGATTTGCGCCAGCCCACGGCTCAGGCCGCAGGGGGTAAGGAAGTTGCTGACCGCGCTGTTGCCGATGTACAAAAACAGGTGCACCAGGGAGGGCAGCAGCACCAGCAGCAGGAGCGCCCGGTCGAACCCGGCTTTTTTGTTTTTCGGCCCGGCTCTGCCTGGACGCGGGGGGCGGGGCGGTAATGCTCCTTGATGAACAGAGAGAAGAAGAAAGATAGGAACCCTGTCACCGCTGAAGATATAAACAAAGCCTGCGGCCCTAAATCATTGTAGACAGCGAGGCCGATGCTGGGGGCCACCGCAAAGACCACGGCGTTTGCCGCACCGAAAAGGCCCATGGCGTCTACCAGCATATCTTCGGGGGGATGTCGGCCGCAATGATGTGGGGCACCGGAAAAAATACCCCCTGGGTAAAGCCCTGGAGCACCCGCAGCGCAAAAAGCATATTCAAGTCTTTTGTAAAGCAGAAAAGCAGGGCATTTACCGCGTATAGGCCAGCGCCCAGCACCAGCATTTTCTTGCGTCCCACCCGGTCAAACAGTGGCGCCGCTATGATGCGGGTGAACATACCCACCACCGTCAAGCCGGTCATCATCATGCCGGTCATGGCGTTGGTACCCCCCAAGTCCAGCACGTACACCGGCAAAAGGGTCATAAAGGTGCTGTTGGTGTAGGACGCGATGGTGCACACCAGCACGATCAATATAAAATCCCGGCTCCAGAGCCTTCGGGAAAACAGCTTTGTAAACATAAAGCACTCCTTGCCTATCTTTCACCTAACCTGCCCGAACCAGCTCGATGCCCTCATCTTTCCCCAGGTTGCGGCTATATTTCTTCTCAGCACTGTTGTTCCAATGCTCATGCACACCCAGGTTCGTGACGGTATGCCCCCGGCTGTCCGTATAGGCCGTGCCGGAGGGCGCGCTGTTCACCAATCCCGCCTCGTGCAGGTAATTCTCGTTATTCACGCTGGCGGCGGCCCGGTTATAGTTTGTGACCGTCGGCTCACTGCTGAGAAAATCCGCGCCCACGCTGTCAATCGCAACCGGGTCCTGGCTGACAAACACGCTGGCGGTAAAGCCGCCATTAAAGGGAGCCTGCTGCCAAGTGGAGTTCTCCTTTGTGATGGAGGCCCCCTCGCTGGGGGCGCAGATCAGCGCGTCCAGCATATACAGGACTGTCTTGCCGCCAAGGTCGGCGTTTGCCATCAGGTCAACAAGTGGGCTGTAGATACCCATCTCGTCCCGGGTGAGCCACTGGTGAAGGTTGGCCCCCTCCGGCGGGCGCAGGGCGTTGCCGTTGATGAAGCTGCCGAAGTGGTTCTTGCCGCACAGCGTGATGCCATAGCTATGTCCCTTCAGATTTGCAAGGTTTATCACATACCTGGCCTCCATCACGCAGGTGGGCAGATAGTTCACCCGCCCGCTGAAATCGTGCGACCAGACAATAGGCGCGCTCTCGTCGGCCACGCCATTGTTCCGGCCCACAAAGTTCACGCCGTTTAACTCCCCTTGGGTGCATAGCTCCACCATATAGTCTGGAAACAGTCTGGACACATCGTACACCGTGATGTCCCCTGGGGCCACGCCCGCGTCTTTCACCAGCGAGGTCAGCAGAGCCTTGAGCAGCACCGGGTTTGTCCCTTCATTCCTGTTAGGGAGTATAAAGTTCTCAAAAAATTTTTGAAAGCACTAAGAGAAATTAGCAGTCCGTTTGTTTAATAGATGAAAGTTGAAACCGGGAACAACTTTGGGAAGGAGTGTATAGATGGATAACGGTGCAAGTAGCTACCGCCGTTTCCTTGAAGGTGATGATAATGGAATCGTTGAGATAATCAGGGATTACAAAGATGGTCTAATTCTCTTTTTGAATCGCTATGTCAACAACATTCATATTGCGGAAGAATTAGCAGAGGACACCTTTTTCAAAATTGTCACCAGAAAGCCACGGTTTATTGCAAGCGGCTCTTTCAAAGCATGGCTATATACGATTGGCCGGAATATGGCAATAAACTATATGAGGCGGGCCAAAAAGATTTCGGATGCCTCCATCGAGGATATAACTGCGTCCAGCGATGAATGTAATCTGGAAGAAAGCTACATACGCGAGGAACAGAAAATTGTCATTCATAGGGCGTTATCCAAAATCAATCCAGATTACAGCAAGGTTCTATATCTGAAATTCTTTGAGGACTTGGACAATGAGCAAATTGCTGTTGTGCTGAAAAAGAATAGGCGTCAAATTGAAAACATGATTTACCAAGCAAAGCAAGCTCTGAAATTTGAACTTGGCAAGGAGGGGTTCCACTATGAAGGACTATGAAGAAATGGCGAAAAGCGTTCTGAGCCGCCGAGATAACTATGTCATGGAAAGGAAAAAGCGTATGAGAAAAGTAGTGTCTATTGGATCGTGTTTCTGTTTGATGCTATTGGTGGGTGTTGGCATCTGGCATACACAAAACAGCACGCTTATGAATGCCCTGCCTCAAACGCGAATTGCTGACGAAGGGGGAGGTATCCCATCTAATCTCACTACGCAAAATAGTAATTCTGAACGAGCTGTTTTACTCCTTGCACAGCAGGATGTTATTACTGAATTGCAAAAAGACATATCGGAAAGAGATTTGCAAGGGTGGGTAGAGGATTCGGCCCTAAGCATAAATTTTGAATATGTTTTGCCCGTCTATGCGCCAGACCATGTATCGGCCGACAGCACCAATCTATCGGACACCCTGGTGTTTATAAATCAATATAAGGCCCCTGCAATTTCTAACGGAGTGTGCATTGGTACATTTACATTGGTACAACACGAGAACAAATGGGCTATTTTAATGTTTGAAGTTGGTTTTGATCTTGAAGCAGCCATCATGCAATACAAAGATAATGCAACCTGTTTTTTGAGCATAGCAGAACTTGGAACAGAATATGGTTTCCTCACAGTATCAAATACAGGTGAAACTTATGCGTCCATTACCCATAATTGTCAGGAAGCAAAGACTGGAGCAGATTTATTAGCATTATTAAAATCAAAGGCATCTTCGAATTCTATTGGCGATGTAGGTTAGGAAATAGCTGAAAGGACAAGGCCCAGCCGAGCCTTGTCCTTCCGCTTTATTTAAGAGGGATTATCACAAAATCGCTCCGCCGCCCCAAACCTGGGACTGTGTGATTGCCAGAACGGTTTCGGTGGGAATACCGGCAATCTCGCTGCCGAAAATCTCCCGCAGGTTCCCGCCCGTCAGCATGGAGGCAAGCTGGGATTTTGCCGCAGCGGACGCGGCCAGTTGAGATGCTTGTATGTGGCGCTCAATCTGTTTTTCCACCGCCAGCTTCATAAACTCGGCGTGGCGGGCCATACGCAAATCCCACCAGCTTTCTTCATCGTCAGAACCGCTCTTGGAGTAGGTGATCTCGCCGCCCGCGCTGGAGGAACAGGCGTTGCAGATGTTCCCGTCCTCCCCGATGGCAACGGCCTGGGACATATCCCATGTACTACCGGGCATATTCGCCGCTCTGCGCCAGACCTTTGATGTTGGTCAGGTGGCCTCGCCTTTCATGTTTCAGTCCACGGATGCGGGTGTAGAACTGTTCCGCCTCATGGATACGCGCCCGGATCGCCTGTGTCTGCTGGTACTCCATATAGTGTGTGGCCTGTTCCTCCCGGAGTGCCGCCATACCTTGCTGAAAGGCGATGGTCAGATAGGCCCCAGCGTAGAACAGCAGGGCCAGCACCGGGATCACCGCTAAAAACGCCGGGTGGCGCTCATAGAGTTGGAGCAAAACGCCGTCCTTGAACTCCACCAGCAGCCGGGAGATCACCTGTCCAAACAGAATCCCCGCCGTTGGCACCAGGGTAAGATAGCACAGCTCCCGCCGATGGAGCGTCATTTTCTGCTTTCGCATTTGACGTTGGAGGGCATAGAGCATGACGGCCAGCATGGAGGCATGGGACAGCAGGAACAGCACAACCAGCAGGGCGGCACGGAGAAAGACCGCCTCCGGCGGTTCCAGACGGTAGGGGACTGACCGCTCCACGATAAAATACAGACTTTGCACCATCAGGCCGCTGGAAATTCTGGCGTTGAAATAGAGCAGCGTCAGAAGGAACACGGACGGCTTTCCCAGGCCGATCCACTTGGATGCCACCAGCAGAATCGTCATCAGGATCAGCCCAAAAGAGCCTTGGGGCAGCGCCGCCCGATTGCAGACGATCTCAAAAAGAATGTAGACGAAAAAAACAAAGAGCAGCCCACGCCGCCGTTTATCCTGCGGAACGAAAGGCCGGAAGAAGGCGGTGAGCAGGGCAGCGTATGTTAATCCCGCCCCGGCGGAAAACACCTGATTGAATATCCGAAACCCTGTCTCGCTCATAGGCCAGCCCCCCTTTTCACAAAGCGGAGGTAGGCTTTCACGAAGTCCTGGTACTTGTATTTGGAGATCAGCAGCTTTTCCCCGTTGGTCAGCGTCAGCTCCGTCTTGCTGTACCCCTCCACATAGGCGAGATTGACAAGATAGCCCTTGTGGACACGGAAGAACTGATCGCCTAACTCCGCCTCCAAATCCCGGATTTTTGCGTAGCAGGAAAATTCCCCGTCTTTCAGATGCAGCACAACCTTGTGATTGCTGCTTTCGATGTAATAAATGCAGTCCAGCGGTACGGTTCGGCTGGTGCCAGCAGATTGAAGCGTGAGCGCATGGGAAAGCTGCGGCTGAACACGGCCCGCCTCGATCTGTTCCACGGCGCGGGCAAAGACCTGGGCAAACTTTTCCTCGTTCACTGGCTTCAGCAGATATTGGAACGCACCCACGTCAAAGGCATCGAACACATACCGCTCATAGCCGGTCACGAAGATAATGACCGGCTGTGTCACGGCTGACTGTTCCCTGATCTGGCGGGCCAGCGCCATACCGTCCGGGCCGGCGGCGTTCAGCTCAATGTCCAGAAAGAGCAGGTCAATTCCCCGGTGGTCTGCGAGACAGTCCCCGGCGGAAGCGTACTCCACAACCTCGCAGGGGCGGTCCTGCGCCCGAATCAGGGACGCGAGGTAGGTGCGGGTTGGGGCTTCATCATCACAAATTGCGATTCTCATCATGGCGATATTCCTCTACCTGCTTATTCGTTCAAATGGCTGTCAGGGTAAGCCCGGTTGACGTGACTGGACGGTTTAATAGCGTAACTGGACAGCACAGCTTATCTCTGACATTATATCATAAGAGGAAAAGGCGGGGAGCCGCCTTTTCAGGCAGCTCCCCGACAAACATATAAATTCCGATTACTGTTTCGTAATCCCTAAAATATATTGGTATGCAAACTCAATTCCATTACAAGTCAGGTTTTCACATAGATGTGGCGGATCACTTTCTGAAAAACCCGAAGGACGTAGTTCAAGGCATCTTAATGACCCAAATGTTTTTTCAAAGGCAGACGCAAAATTATAGCAGGCAGATACGATTTCATCTTCTGATTTTCCCAACCCATGAAGATAAATCCCTATGAACATAAGCGAACCTTCCACCAAACCACATTGCGCTCTATATCCGCCTGCGCCATGCAGTCCAACCGCAGACCAAATTGTTTGCGGCTCAATGGTAATCTCAAATAATTCGCTCAAACAGACGAGAGCTGTCCTTGCACAATTTATATCTTCCTTCCAGTACAAATCATGTACCCGATTTGTTATGTATTCGTTCATCAAAACACCTTTTCTCAAAAAATTTACCGTTTGAATTATAGCATAGGCCCAGCCGCAATTCAATTCCTGGAGAGAAACTTTTCATTCAGACTTCCATTTATCCGCTTGATATGTTATAATAGATTTCTGAATTGTTAAAACATACGGAGCGGATATAAAATGGAACCTATGAATTTGAGAATTGGCGAGAAGTTGAAAAGCATCCGCATGGCCCGCACTCTTTCCCTGGACGATACTGCGGCGCTGACGGGCGTGAGCAAGCCCATGCTGGGCCAGATCGAACGTGGCCAGTCTGTCCCAACGGTGACAACCCTCTGGAAGATCGCCACGGGGCTGAAAACACCGCTGTCCGCGTTCCTGGAGGAACCGCAGGCGGAATATACGGTTACTGGCCCGGACGAGGCAAACGTGGTCTTGGGGGACGGCGGGAAAATGCGGGCCTATCCGCTGTTTACCTATGACCCGGTGCGGAGCGTGGAGACATTCTACATTGAGTTTGACCCGGAGTGCCGCCATTCCTCGGACAAGCATGATGAGGGTGTGGAGGAACACATCTTTGTCCTGCGGGGGACGTTGCGGCTCGTCTTGGGGGACAGGCCGGTGGAGGTCAGCGAGAGACAGGCCATCCGCTTCCGGGCCGACGTTCCCCACGCCTATCAGAACGCGACCGGGGACAGGTGTGAGGTCTACAACACCATATTCTATCCAAGCCATTAAGGAGGGCGCTGATTATGTATGAACTAATCCAGGTTTCGGAGCGAAGCTATTACATCCAAAGTCCGGCGAAAATCGGGCTGGTGCGGTTGGACGGCCAGGACGTTTGCCTGATCGACAGCGGCAACGATAAGGATGCGGGCCGAAAAGTCCGGCAACTTTTGGACACCAACGGCTGGCAGCTCACCGCCATCTATAACACCCACTCCAACGCTGACCACATCGGCGGCAACAGGTATTTGCAGGGCCAGACCGGGTGTAAAATCTACGCGCCGGGAATCGACTGCGCCTTTACCCGCCACCCTGTCCTGGAGCCGTCCTTTTTGTATGGTGGCTATCCGTGTAAGGAGCTGCGGCATAAATTCCTCATGGCCCAAGAGAGCGATGCCCAAGAGTTGACGAAGAAATGTCTGCCGGAGGGCTTTGAGATCATCCCCCTGCCGGGACACTTTTTTGATATGGTAGGATTTCGGACGCCTGATGATGTGGTCTATCTGGCGGATTGCCTGTCCAGCCGGGAAACGCTGGACAAGTATCAGATTGGCTTTATCTACGATGTTGCCACCTATCTGAAAACGCTGGAAATGGTGAAGTCCTTGCAAGCGAAGGTGTTTGTCCCGGCCCACGCCGCCGCCTCCGAGGACATAGCTGACCTCGCACAGTACAACATCGACAAGGTGCTGGAGATTGCGGATAAGATCATTGGCATCTGCCAGGAACCGCTCTGCTTTGAGGCCATTCTGCAACGGTTGTTTATGGACTACGGGCTGACAATGAACTTTGAGCAATACGTCCTGGTGGGCAGCACCGTCCGCTCCTATCTGGCGTGGCTAAAAGACACTGGCAGGGTGAACGGCCTGTTTGAAAACAATATGCTACTCTGGCAGCGAACATAAGGAGATATATAAAATGATACGTCCATTAGTTGAAAGTGATTTCAATGCTGCGATTCAGATTGTCAATCGAAACTGGAAAAATGTTTATGTTGGATATGTCAACCAAGGCTTGCTTAATGATGCTGGGTGCCAGGAGCGCAGCCAGCAGTTGAGAGAGGATTTCATCAATCATCGGTTATCTGAATATGTTTGGGAGGAATCTGGTCAAATCTTGGGGCTGTTGTCAATGGGAACAACTGCTGATACAGATAAGGCCAGTGCCTTTGAAATCTGGCGCATATATATTGCAGCCGAAGCGCAGGGTAAAGGAATCGGTGGACGATTGCTTGTTTTTGCTGAACAAATGGCAAAGGAAAATGGATACTCGGAAATTATTATATGGGCGTTTAGTGAAAATGCAAGAGCAATCAGGTTTTATCAGAAATATGGGTATCAGATTGACAAAAAAGCATATCTGAACGCTCCATATTTAACTTATGGAACAAGGCTATCAAAGAACATATCATAAATGTTACTTAGGCGAGGAGGATATTATGGCTATTGAAAAGGTAAGAGCACATTTCGCTCAATTTGGTATTGCAGATCGGGTACGGGAATTTGAAGTGTCCAGCGCCACCGTGGAACTGGCGGCACAGGCCCTTAACTGTGAACCCTGCCGAATCGCAAAGACGCTCTCGTTCATGGTGGATGGTCACGCTGTCCTGATTGTTACGGCTGGTGACGCCAAAATCGACAATCCCAAGTATAAAGCCCAATTTGGCACAAAGGCGAAAATGCTCACCCCTGATGAAGCGGAAACGCTGATCGGCCATGCGGTGGGCGGCGTATGCCCGTTCGCGGTCAATGAGGGTGTGACCGTTTATCTGGACTGTTCCCTAAAGCGGTTTGAAACGGTTTTCCCCGCCTGCGGCAGCAGCAACAGCGCCATTGAACTGACGACCGCAGAATTAGAGAAATACTCCGGCTTTATCTCCTGGGTGGACGTATGCAAAGGGTGGGACGCATCAGTATGAAAATGAGAACAGAGTACACTTGTCCTTTAGAGCTTGTCCACGACATGATAAAAGGCAAGTGGAAGCCTATCATACTATGGAGGCTCCGTTTGGGTGCTACGTCATTGGCAAAGCTGGAAAAGGATATAGACGGCATCACTCAAAAAATGCTGTTAGAGCAGTTAAAAGAACTGATTGATTACGGATTTGTTCAAAAGAAGTCGTTTGAAGGGTATCCGCTTCATGTGGAATACTCCTTGACCTCCGATATGGGCGAACAGATATTAGAAGCCTTGCGGATCATGCAGCACATCGGCATTGATTATCTGAAAGCCAATGGAATGGAACATATCTTGGAGGAAAAAGGGGTAGTCCCCGATTAGCACCCACAAAAAAGTGGGTAATTTACATTTCACCAAATGCCTCCTATACTGTGTGCAGAACATCAGATTGGAGGTATCACAATGAAAGTTACCAGCAGCGGTATTATTGACGGGGTAATCCAGCCTCAGTATGGAGGCCGGGGAACCCAATTCAACGAGAACAATATCCCTACCTATTCTCTGCCCTTTGTAGTAGAGGACGCTCCTTCCGGCACAGCTTCAGTTGCCATCGTCCTGGAGGATAAGGACGCCTACCCGGTCACAGGCGGCTTTGCCTGGATACACTGGTTGGCTGCGAACATCACCCGTTTTGAGATCAAGGACAACGAGAGCCAGACGGCCACCGACTTCATCCAGGGCCGGAATAGCTGGACGAGCATCCAAGGCGGTGAACAGTCGGCAGAACTGTCCTCCTATTATGGCGGAATGACCCCGCCGGATCAGCCGCACATCTATGAGCTTCATGTATATGCTTTGGACAAGCTGCTGGATTTGCGGCGGGGATTTCTGCTGAATGAACTCTATCGGGAAATGGACGGCCATATTCTGGCAAAATACACTCTCAAAGGCATATATGAAAATTAGCCCCTTAAAGGTGGGGGGCCGCACTATAAAAACCGTTATCGCTGTCTTTTTGTGCTTCCTGGTCAATACAGTCAGAAACTCTAACACAGCGTTCTATGCCGCGATTGCCGCTATCCTGTGCATCCAGCGTACCCCAAAGGATAGCTTGCGTGAAGCAATGAACCGAGAGATTGCAACCATCATTGGCGGAGTGTGGGGAATGGCCGTCCTGCTCATTGAAAAGAACATATATTTAATTTCATGCGAGGTATTGAGATATTTGTGCTTGTCAATCCTGCTTATCCCGCTTATTAACTTTTCTGTACTCATAAAGCAGGAAAAGGGAACATTCTTGATGTGCGTTGTATTTCTTTGTATAACGGTGACGCATGGAACCGATGAAAGTCCCCTGACTTTTGGCCTCAACAGGATTGCCGATACTACGGTTGGTATTATGATCGCTTTGCTTATCAATCAAACCCCAACCCCGTTGCTGCATTAATTTGCTGCCCACCCACTGTAAAATAAAAAGCAATTTTATACAATCAAATTTCTTGTACATTTAGTAATATGATGGGCGACAAGAAATTGTCAGACTTTTTATAAGGAGTGTGTAGCAATGAACAGTCAAGAATTGTTTGAGCAGTTCAATGTGAGCGGACAACTGAGACTTCCCACCGAAACAATCCAATTTGGGGAGCTTCCCTGGAACAAACATCCCGAATTTGATGGAGTGGAGCTGAAACACATTGTCACCTCGCAGCAGACCAGCGGCCAGTTCAGCTATCACCTTGTCCGAATCGCCCCCAACAAAGCGATTGGTAACCACATCCATCAAACGCAGTTGGAAACCCATGAGGTTATTGCCGGGAGCGGTACTTGCGTGAACAACGGTACTGAACTGGCCTATGAGCCCGGCACGATCACAATTTTGCCGATAGGACTGCCCCATGAGGTGAAAGCAGGAGCTGACGGCCTATATCTGTTCGCAAAATTTATCCCAGCACTTGTTTAAGAGGCGGGCATAGAAGATACAGTTCCATACGCCCGTTTATACTCAGTCGGTGTCAGACCAACGATTTTTTCAAAACACCTGATAAAGTGGCTTTGGTCAAAAAATCCTGTGGCCAAAGCCACTTCTGCAACGGAGGCAGAAGTGTTCAATAATTTCTGCGCTTTCCGAACCCGATTCTGAATTTGAAACTGGTGTGGGGTCAATCCCACTTCTTTCTTGAAAGAGCGAATCAGGTTATATTTGCTGGTAAGCGCAAGCGCAGCCATATCCTCAATACAACACGGGATTTCTGGATAAAGCTCTAATTGCTCTCTTAGACTATCAATATTGGTTTCTTGTTGAATCGGGAGCATCTGGCAGAATAGAAGTAAACTGTGCAATGTTTTCAGAATCCAATTTTCAATAATTGTATGTTTAATGGCCTGATGCAAAAATTTAGAAACCATTAATTCCAATAATTCAAGGTCTGTTTGGGTAACAAGCTCTTTATCAATACAAAGGCTCAAAAGTTCATAACAAGACCTTGCATTTATAGAATGTGGTGTATATGGCCCAAGAACAAATGCCTCTCCTTTTTGATATGTCCGCGTACCTTTATCTGTCACAAGTTCAATGAATCCATCCATGATAAAGCCAAGTGTAAAAACAGAAACATGGTTATGCAACGGGTATGAGATGGTAGATTGCCTGCAAGTAACCAATTCCATGCCATTTCCACAAAGGTATCCGAGTTCTGGCATTTTCATCCGCTCCTTTTCTATGTCTGTGTGCCACAACACAGCGGTTGAACATCCAACCCGTCCATGTAGTTGGTTCCCCATTGACACATGGAATCTATGACGGGAATGATACTTTCCCCAAAGGCCGTCAGGGAATACACGGTTTTCGGCGGCTTCTCCGGGATCACCTCTCTATGTATCATCCCGCATTCCTCCAGATCGTGGAGCTGCTGGGAGAGCATTTTGGGCGTTGCGCTGGGGATACGCCGTTGTAACTCCATGTAGTGCAAAGGCCGGTCTACCAAATGCCAGAGAATGAGCGGCTTATATTTTCCGCCAATCAACGACAGCGTGGCCTCAACAGGACAATTAAACTGTGTCTGCTTCATAGTCTCACCTCGCACCAAGTATATCATGGTGTGCTCATTTAGAAAAGGACTATCTTTTTGGGAAGTACCTACCTAAAAAGTGCAATCTTGTGTAGATTTCTGAATGCTGCTAAAATCATTGCAGATGGCGCTCTCCGTTATAAGCCATCAGACTATTCAGAAAGGACAACATATCATGGATTTCATTACGATTGCAAAAACTCGCTGCTCCATCCGCAGCTACACCGACAAGAAGGTAGAGCCGGAGAAGCTGGAAAAAATTTTGGAGGCCGCTCATGTGGCCCCCACCGCCGCCAACCTCCAGCCGGTTCACCTGATCGCCGTTCAGAGCGAGGACGGACTGGCGAAGATTGGCAAAGCCGCCAACATCTACGGTGCGCCCCTGGCAATCATTGTCTGCGCCGACCACAACAAGGCGTGGGTGCGGCCCTTTGACCAGAAGCAGACCGGCGATATTGACGCTTCCATTCTGACCGACCACATGATGCTCCAAGCCACAGAGCTGGGTCTGGGTAGCGTGTGGGTGTGCTACTTCAAGCCTGATGTTTTGCGCCGGGAGTTTAACCTCCCCGCCAATCTGGAGCCGGTCAATATCCTGGTAGTCGGCTATGCTGGGGAGAACTTCACCGACCCGGAGCGGCACATTCAGACACGAATCCCGGTAAGGGAGCTGGTTTCCTACGAAAGCCTGTAAACCGACTAACTGCACCAGGGGGGCGTCCTCCTGGTGCGGTTTTTAAGAAAGTTCAAAAAATTTTTGTCTTATGGTATAATTCCTCTTGCTTTGAAGTGCGCTTCATAGCTTATTCTACAAAGTGAATGGGGGATTTGAAATGTATTCAGCAAAGGAGGCTGCGGAGATCACTGGCCTTTCTACCGCAACGTTAAGATATTACGAGAAAGAAAGTTTATTGCCGCCAGTAAAAAGAAATGTCCAAAAGTATAGACAATACACAGATGAAGATATTGAATGGATTCGGATGATCCAATGTATGCGTATGGCTAATATACCAATCCAATCTATCAAGGAATATGTTTCTTTATTGATACAAGGCGGAAAGACGCTTGAACAGCGTTATGAGATGGTTCAAGAGCATATAGAAAATATCATGGGGCAAATAGCCGATTTACAAAAGGCATTGGCTTTAACACAAAGCAAATTAGCATTTTACGAAAAAATTTTGAAAGAGCCGTTGCATCAAGACATAAC
Source organism: Acutalibacter muris (assembly GCF_002201475.1). Taxonomy (NCBI): domain Bacteria; kingdom Bacillati; phylum Bacillota; class Clostridia; order Eubacteriales; family Acutalibacteraceae; genus Acutalibacter; species Acutalibacter muris. Next base: position 694,718 of record NZ_CP021422.1, read on the forward strand.
GTATGCTGAGGAATGGAAAATGTTTAATCATGGAGGCCATGTATAACACAAATTCTGTTCCTGACATAAATGCAACAAAACGAAAAGGAGAGATAATATGCCCTATATCACGGTTGAAAGCGGGAATTTATCAGACGCCCAAAAAGAGGAACTGATAAAGCGGTTGACGGAAGTATCTTCCGAAATTATGAAAGTACCGCAGGAGTTTTTTGTTACCACGATCAAAGAAGTGCCTGATAAGAATTTTGGTATTGGTGGAAAAACGATTGATAAAGTCAAGGCTGAATATATTCGGGCACATCAGTAAATTTTGCACATCGGAGATACATCCAGTTAATATTACAGGGGAAAATATGATTACTTTTTATATCGTTCGCCACGGGCAAACCTTGTTAAATCAACTTGACCGGGCGCAGGGATGGGCTGACTCCCCCTTGACCGCATCAGGAAAGCAAGCGGCAAAGGAGCTGGGAAAGGCCCTATCTTCCGTTGCATTTCAAGCAGCATGCACAAGCGACACATACCGGGCATTCTATACTGCTCGGCTGGTGTTAGAAGAAAATAGCCAGCCTGATATTCCAATACATCAGGACACTCGCTTGCGGGAATGGTGTCTTGATATCATGGAGGCAGAACAGAATAGCATCTTCATCAAGCGTGTGTCGGAATGGCTGGGAGGTATCTCCTTTTCTGAAATGAACAAACGGCTCCCGGAAGTCGCTACGGCCATCAAACAGCATGACACCACTGGAATGGCAGAAACCTTTGAGCAGATAAGCAAACGGCTAAAGGAACTGCTTATATCCGTAGGATCGGTCTATCCTGATGGCAGCAACATCCTTGTTGTCACACACGCATTTTTAATGAAAACAGTGGCCTATTTATTTGACTTTGAAAACATAGCGAGGCTTTCAAAAATCGGAAATGCCGATAGAATGAAGCTGCTGTTTGACGGCCAAAATTTCCGAATTGGATAACTCTATGTTCACAAATTACTCAGGCAATGTTCTATCTTCTCCAAAAGGATTGATATAGTCAGGCGGGCAAAGATGTGCCTCGCTCCATATCATCATTTGGTTCAAAATCGGGGTGAAGCTCTGCCCCAGCTCCGTTAAGGAATACTCCACCTTGGGGGAATTTCCTTGTAAATCTCACGGTGCAAAAATCCGTCTTGCTCCAATTCACGGAGCTGCTTTGTCAATGAGGATTGGGTAATCCCGTCCAGGCGGCGCATGAGCTGACCAAAGCGTTGAACCTTATAAAATGCGATATACCACAAGATCAGGATTTTCCACTTGCCTCCCAAAACCGCCTGCACACTGGTCATCGGAACACAGCGGGCCATCATATCCTGCGTCTGAAATTTATTCCCGGCCATAGCTCTATCTCCCGTCGCTTCTTTTTAGGTAGTATATACCATCTCAATTTCAAAATCAATGTAGGCCACAAAATTAGTATTAGTACAGAAAACAATACTACTACTAAAAAAGTTGCGTACTTGAATTTAACTGTTGCCGGTTGTACCATGATGGCAACAGGAAATTGGCTGCTTCGGCAGGATCACCGATGTTACCAACAAAACCGTGGATGAACTGAAAGAGCTTCGCGCTTTAGGGTATAACGGACTTACCTTTGGCGTTGAAACGGGCGATGACGAGGCGCTGACCTTTATGAACAAGGGCTTCCGGGCCAGTGATGTCCTTGAACAATGCAAAAAGTTAGAGGCCGCTGGCATCAGCTACAACTTCTTCTATCTCACCGGCATTTCCGGCGCTGGCCGGGGCGAGATTGGCGCAAAGGCCAGCGCGGAGCTTTTCAATCAGCTTCACCCGCAAATCATTGAATCGTCCATGCTGACGATTTACAAGACCTCAAAACTGTATCAGGAAATCCAGCGCGGCAACTGGAAAGAGGAAGGGGAAATTGAAAAGCTGGCGGAGCTGAAAGCCCTCATTGAAAATCTGACCATTGACACCCGTATCGTAACAGACGGCGCATCCAACTTGATCCAGGTTCGCGGCCACCTTCCTGCGGACAAGGAAAAGCTGGTTGAATATTTGAATCACCTGATTGAAACCGCTGATGAAGCAGCGTTGCGGGAGTACCGCGTCAATCTGCGGCATCTGTAAGAAGCTCACCCAAATCGTTGATTGGCGGTATAGCGGCTTGGTAGGCTGTTCCCCAATCGCACAGGGACTTCAAAACGGGATGAATGGATTGTCCGAGGTCTGTTAAGGTGTATTCGACCTTTGGCGGATTGTCGGGATAAACCGTCCGCGCAAGTATCTTTTGTTCTTCCAATTCTCGGAGCTGCTGTGTCAAGGTCTTGGTGGTGATCTTCCCTAAACGTCGCTGCAATTCGTTGAACCGCACCGCACCTTTGGAAACCTGCCATAAGATTTTCAGTTTCCACTTTCCGCTTAAAACATTGAGGCCAATTTCCATTGGGCATTGTTCCGTAACAGCGATTGATTTTGCCATAAGTTTTCCTCCATAGTGCGGTATCAAAAAAGACACCACATATCAAAAAAGTGCGTTCTTGTTCGCTTTTCCTGCCTGTGCTATGCTTAATTACGCCATATCAGGGCAAGGAAAGGAATGAAAACCATGATTGTAGACAGCCACCAGCACGTCATGCTCCCCACTTCCATGCAGGTAAAGAAAATGGACGATGCCGGAGTGGACAAAGCGATTTTGTTTACAACGATGCCCCATGTTGAGAGGGCCGAATCTGCGACATTGGCCGCAATCGGCGCAGAAATGCAAGTGCTGTACCAACTCCTGTCCGGCAGCTATTCTCCCGAAACGCGAATATCAAAAATGAAAGACACCATTCTGGAGCTGAATCAGGCTATCCAGGCCGTGCCAGATCGGTTCTACGGTTTTGGCCCGGTTCCGCTGGGGCTTTCCGAACAGGCAACAGCGGAGTGGGTATCAGAGTATATCGTTGGGAACTCCTTCAAAGGCATCGGAGAGTTTACCCCCGGCTCGGAAACGCAGATTGAGCAGTTAGAGCCTGTGTTCAAAGCCCTGGAAGATTATCACAGCCTCCCCATTTGGGTACACACCTTCAACCCGGTTACACTGAACGGCATAAAAATTCTCATGGGCCTGTGCCGGAAATACCCCGCTGTGCCGGTTATCTTTGGGCACATGGGTGGTTCAAACTGGATGGACGTGATCGCCTTTGCAAAGGAGCATGAACAGGCATATTTATCTGTGCTAAAATGTAATATGTCATTTATTCGGATAATGGAAAGGCAGGGTAAACATGGAGGAATTGTTAGAACGTCTGCTGGAAGAATGCCGTCCTTATACCACCGCTGGAAAAGCAGCGGACTATATTCCGGAGCTGGCGAAAAAAGATCCCAGCGCCCTGGGGGTCTACGTTATTGGCAGCGAAGGAAAACACAGCTGGGCCGGGGACTGCCGCCAGCCCTTTACCTTGCAGAGCATGGTGAAACCGATCTTGCTGCTGCAGGCCCTGCTGGACAACGGGGCCTGTGCGATCCAGAGCAAGGTGGGCGTGGAGGCCACCGGCAAGCCCTTTGACGCCATCAACGCCGGGGAGCGCACTCTGGACAGCCGGCATATCAACCCCATGGTCAATATGGGGGCTATCGTCATGTGTACCCTGATCCACGGCAGCAGCTATGAGGAACGCTTTCAGCGCCTGATGAAGCTGACCGGCCAGCTGGTGGGGGACGATACGATCACTATTGACCAGGCGGTCTATCTCTCTGAGAAAAGCCACGGCAGCAAGAACCGGGCGCTGGCCTATCTGCTCAAGTCCCACGGGATTTTGGAGGATGACGTGGAGGAGGTTCTGGACTGCTATTTCCGGGCCTGCTCCATCCAGGTGGACTGTAGGGGCCTTGCCCATATGGGGGCAGTGCTGGCCAACAGGGGCAGGCTGCCGGACTCAAACCGGCGCATTTTCCCCGCGCCTTTGGCCCGGTATGTGAACGCCATCCTCATGACATGCGGCATGTATGACGGGTCCGGCGAGTTCGCCATCCGGGTGGGGATCCCCGCCAAGAGCGGGGTCTCCGGGGGTATTATGGCCGTGGTCCCCACCCGCATGGGCATTGGGATCTACTCTCCTGCCTTGGACCAAAAGGGCAACAGCGTGGCGGGGATCCGGCTCTTAGAGAAGCTGAGCCAGGAACTTTATTTGAGTATTTTTTGACCGCCCGCAATTATCGTAATAACGGCGTCCCATACCCCAAAATCTGGTAGTTGCCGACGGGATAGCTATTTCTCTCGCAAGCGTCGCCCGAGTTGCCCTCAATGGTATAAACCCTGCCGCCCTCCACTTTTTCCACAATGCCTACATGGTCTGAGCTGCCGCTCTGGACACCGTACTCACCCTGGTAGCTCTCCCGCCACAGGTCCTGTTCATCATACTTGACCGCGTATTCCAGTGACTTGGGCCGGCGGCGGTTCAGCGCGGGCCGCTGGTCTGCTGCACTGAGGAGACCGACAATGGGTCTCTGCTGGGCAGCTTTACTGTAGACACTGGCCTCCCACTGGCGGTAAAGGAGGACACTCTCCTTAAAGGTAAAAGGCTCCCACCCGATATGGCAGTATGGCCGGAGGACATACTCTATAGTGCCGCGCCCCAACCCCAGTGTGCAGCAGAGATGAAGCTGATAAAAAGCCGCCGGAAACATCATGTTTCCGGCGGCTTTCAGTGTGGCTGCCGCATCTAGTCTTCCTGCAAATAAGGTTTCATATTACGGAACACAACCTCATATCCGTTGGCATACATATGAATACCTTCTATGGTATATTCCTTTTTCAGGCGGCCCGTCTCATCTGCCAGCCCCTGGTTCACATCGATGAACCGGCCTCCCAGCTCATGGGCCAACTCGCATACAGCGGCATTGGCTTTTTGGATATTTTCATTGGTGCGGGTCTTGAATGCAGCGTCCAACATGGGGTCACCCGCCTCATGGGCCAGTTCATTGACTGGGTAGTAGGCCATAAGAAGGATTTCGGTTTCGGGCAAGCGCCCTTTGATCTGTTTTAGAATATTCCTGTAATTTTCAATCAGAGCTTCCTGCCGGTAGTCGGGCGCGCCGATGTCGTTGGTGCCGATGTTAATAAAGATTCTGCCGGGCTGTACACCGAAAATCTGCTCCTCCATGTGGGCCAGCATATCCTGGGTCGTAAATCCCCCGATTCCGCGGTTATAGACCGCTGTATGCATCCCATGATTCATCAGCAGCTCCCCTATTGGAAACTGCTCCATCAGAGAAGAACCGGTGAATAGAGTTTTGCCTTTCAGCGCCAGCTCATTTTGAACCCGAAAGTGGGCCAGTCGATCTTCACGCATATGCTCCATAATGGCGCGAAAAGGGTCCTTCTGTTCGATATTACTCATAATTATTACACCGACCTTTCATTGCTTTTAATGTTACCACAGCATTAAATTACTTAAAGACTACGCGGAAACTGACCGCGTTATGGGCGCGTGGCTCAGCCCGAAGGAATATCCAGCTCCATCACAAAAGGCTTCTCTTTCCCGCAGGGCTCCCACTTGGGCAGACCCTCGCCGTTGGGGTCGCCGGTTCTCATGAAGTTGCACCAGTAGTCCAGCATCCGGGCCGAGAGGGCATAGTCACCCGCCGTCCACGGCCTCCAGCAGCGCCCAAGGGTGCCCATCATGTACCAGAGCTCAGCGGAGTGCCAGGCGCCCTGCTCGTCTCCGGGCAGGTCCCGGAGGAAGTCGTAGACATAGGCGGGCTTTCTTCCCAGCTCCTCCAGCTTCTGGCTGAACGCCACCGAGCCTCTATACAGAGGCCGCTCCTCCGGGGAGTTCTTGCCCGGCTCGACCATAATATCCTCCTTGGTGCTGCCTATCATATAGGGGAGGTCCTTGATCTCGCCCTTGTCGATAGTGGGATAGTACCCATCAGTGAGCAGCTTGCCATCAATGGTGGGCACCAGGAACAGCCCTTTCGCCACCGGCATATTCGCTCCCATAAACTTATCTGTTGCGGCGAAAACTTCCTCTGTGGACTTTGCACGGAGTTCCTCAAGGCTCTTGGCCCCCAGAATTTCCGGCAGGGCCATGCCAAAACTCTCCTGTTCCTTCAAGGTCAAATCCCGGTGCAAACCGACGCCATAAGACCCCCCACTCTGCAAAATGGCCCGCTTTATCATGTTCCCGGTAAGCGGCGAGGAGATAAGCGTCTGAGTGCTCATGGCCCCGGCGCTCTGGCCGAAGACGGTGATATTCTCCGGGTCGCCGCCGAAGGCGCTGATGTTCTCATACACCCACTTGAGGGCCGCAATCTGGTCGAGCGCGCCGTAGTTGCCGGAGGTGCCAGCCTCCTCTGTCAGCCAGGGGTGGGCAAAGAAGCCGAATATCCCCAGCCGGTACTGGACGCTGACGAAGATTACGCCCCGACGGCAGTATTCCACGCCGTCGAATTCCTTCTCGCTGGCGCTGCCGCCCATGAATGCGCCGCCGTGTATCCAGAAGGCCACCGGGCAGCCCTCAGCGTCTTTCGGGGCCCAGATGTTCAGGTAAAGGCAGTCCTCGCTGGTTTTGCGCTCGTAGTTCGGGTCGTCGTAGAAGTCCTTGTCCCAGGGCGGAGCGGAGCCCTCCCGCTGGCAGGACTTTGCCGGGAACTCCTTGGCCTGGAATGTACCCTGGAAGGGCTCGGGCGGCTGGGGGGCCCTCCAGCGCAAATCCTCCACCGGGGGTTTGGCGTAGGGGACGCCCCGGTACTCGCTGTACCAGCCGTGGTCGATGCCTTCGATTTTCCCGTATTTGGTTTCGACTGTGTTTTCCATATTCAACCTCTCCTTTTATAGTGTGCTTGCCACCTCGTAAGCGTCCCAGATGGCGTACATAATATTGCTCACATTGTTTGCGTCGCCAATGAGCCGCCTCGGGCAGCTTATTCTTGCAGGCCTCATACAGGCTCTTTTCCGCCCGGTAGCCCACGCAGAGAATGACGGAATCAGCGTTCACTAGGCTTTCACCGTCCTGGCTACCGAGAATGGCCTTCCCCGGCTCCACGGCCTTGACCGTCGTATTACACCTTGTAGTACACCGGGCACTGGCCGGTCATGGCCGGGAAGCTGGCGGACTGCGTCGTCGTCAGCCGCGATACCGCGGCTGACACACTCCTTGATGGCGTTGGCGTCGCTGACTACAAAGCCGGGCAGGCCCAGGGTATCCTTCAAAACCTCCCGGAGCAGGAATTTGTTCACCGTGCAGGGCACGCCGTTCAAATCGTTGAACGCTGCCATAGCGGTCTGCGCCCCGGACCTGACCGCCGCCTGGAAGGGCCGGAGGTACACATTATAGAACAGGCTCATGGCCATGTTGACCGTGTTGTAATCCCTGCCGCCCTCGGAGACCCGGCCCCATCGGGCGTCCCGGGCGATGTCCACCATGGGGGCGAAGTCCCAGGCAACGCCCCCGGAATGGGATTCCCTGGCGGCCATGCGGGCGGTTTTCTTCATGAGGTCTGGGTTAAAGGTACCGGCTTCCGCGAGGGCGAGGGGGTACACCGTGCGATAGCCGTGGATCACGTCCAGCCTGAAAAGCAGGGGGAGGCCCAACCGGCTCTCCTCCACGGCGATCTTTGCAGCTCATTGGTCTTGGTCGGGTCCTGCACCATCAGGGAGCCGACTCCCCCGGCGCGGATCTCCTCCTCGTGATAGTCCTGCTGGGCGGGTGTCAGTGTGAGCATATTGTACGCCTCTCTTTTATTGTTTTATTTTACCAAATATTTTTTCCTGTTTCAAGATATAAGTTCATATTTTTACGGTTCCTTTTTGCAAAAACCGGGCGCCTGGAAAGCTGAGGTTAGATAACGTAACTTCTGAAAGTATAGGAAAATCAAGGTTTTCGAGCGGCGGACAAGCATGATATGTACTAAAAAATCGAATATCGGCGCATGAGCGGCGTTCATATCCCCTGCCGGGGAGATGGGATGCCGCTTTTTTCATGTCCAGACACCGAAAGGAGCGGAGAACCATGCCAGTATTCCGCGTGGAGAGGAACAAAGGCTACACAGTGATGTCGAACCATCACCTGCGGAACAAAGACCTGTCCCTGAAAGCCAAGGGCCTGTTGTCGCAAATGTTGTCACTCCCGGAAGATTGGGATTACACGTTAAAGGGCCTGGCCCTTATCAACCGGGAGAAGATCGACGCCATCCGGCAGGCTATCCGGGAGTTGGAGCAGGCGGGGTACATCGTCCGTTCGCGGGAGCGTGACGAACGGGGACGGCTGCGGGGCGCGGACTATGTGATCTATGAACAGCCGCAAACGCCGCCTGCATTGGATTTACCTACGTTGGAAAATCCAACATTGGATAATCCTACGCAGGAAAAACCTACGTTGGAAAATCCAACGCAATTAAATAAAGATATACAAAGTAAAGACCCAAGAATTACAGACCCATCAAGTACCCATTCCATTCCCTCCCTTTCGCCCCCTCCCGCTGGAACGGCTGCGGCTTCGCCGCCGGAAAGGAACGGAAGCGGCCACGCAGAGCGCCGTTGAGATTTACCGGGAGCTTATCAAAGAGAATATCGAGTACGACCACCTCCTGCACCACTCCAAGATCGACCCGGAGGAATTGGACGGCATCGTGGAATTGCTGGTGGAAACCGTCTGCACAGCCCGCAAGACAATCCGTGTCGCCGGGGACGACTACCCCGCCGAGCTGGTAAAGGCCAAGCTGCTGAAACTGAACAGCGGCCATATTGAGTTCGTCATGGACTGTATGCGGGAGAACACCACGAAAATCCGCAACATCAAGAAATATCTGCTGGCGGTGCTGTTCAACGCCCCCAGCACGATGGGAAGCTACTACACCGCCCTCGTCGCCCATGATATGGCGGAGGGAAAAATCTAATCTGACAAGGAGGCCCCGACTATGAAACAGGGCGCATTGATCTTCGACGAGCGGAGAGACCGCTACGACATCCGCTTTGACCTGGCCGACTACTACGGCGGTCTGCACTGTGGACAGTGCTTCGACGTGATGGTGGGCGGGCGCTGGAAGCCCACCCGCATTGAGTACGCCGCCGACTGGTATCTGGTGGGCATCCGGGCCGACGACCTGAACGGCCTGCGGGTGCGTATCTGATGCGGATTTACCTGCGGCGGCTGGTAGTGCCGCCTTAGTTTTTATCCCCGACTTCTGGCAAAGGAGGTATGACGCTTGCAGGAGGAAGTCACTCAAAAGACCATCGCATTATCCATGAAAACCGGGAAGCTGACGGCCCAAGTGCTGCAAATGGCCCTGAAAAAGTTTTTGGAGGCCCAGAAGCACGGCCCCAAGCTCCATCAGGGCCAGCAGAGCCTAAAGCAGTTGAAGCAGCACGGGGCGGCGCTGTCCAACATTGAGATTACCGACGCCAACATCGCCGCATTCAAGCCCTGCGCCAAGAAATACGGCGTGGACTTCGCCTTGCGGAAAGACAAGACCACCCAGCCGCCCCACTACATCGTGATCTTCAAGAGCCGGGACGCGGACAATCTGGAACAGGCTTTCAAGGAGTTCACCGCCAAGAAGCTGTCGCAGGAGGCCAAGCCCTCCATCCGCAAGGCGCTGTCCGTCCTGCGGGAAGCGGCTGGCCGGAGTGTCCAGCGGGCCAAGGAGAAGATCAGGGAAAGGGGGATGGAGCTGTGAAGCCGGATGTAAAGAAAATCATCATCACCAACCTGCCCTATCTGCTGTTCGTGTGGCTGTTCGGCAAGGTGGGTGAGGCGTGGCGGCGGGCGGCGGGGGCGGACGCCTCCCAAAAGATGCTCCACTTCATGGACAGCCTGGCGGCGGCGTTCGCCAACGGCCTGCCCAGCTTCCACCCCTTTGACCTGTGCATCGGCATCGGGGGCGCTGTGCTGGTGCGGCTGGCGGTGTACCTGAAAGGCAAGAATGCCAAGAAATACCGCCACGGGATGGAATATGGTTCGGCCAGATGGGGCGGGCCAAAAGACATAGCGCCGTATATCGCCCCCGTGTTTGAAAACAACATCCTGCTCACGCAGACCGAACGGCTGACGATGAACGGCAGGCCCAAAGACCCCAAGACCGCCCGGAACAAGAATGTGCTGGTGATCGGCGGGAGCGGCAGCGGCAAGACGAGATTTTTTGTCAAGCCCAACCTGATGCAAATGCACAGTAGCTATTGCATCACTGACCCAAAAGGCAGCCTCTTGATTGAGGTGGGACAGCTCCTAAAACGGGGCGGATATAGGATAAAAGTGCTGAATACCATCAATTTTTCCAAGTCCATGCGGTATAACCCGTTTGCCTATCTGCACAGCGAAAAGGACATCTTGAAGCTGGTAAATACCATCATCGCCAACACCAAGGGCGACGGCGATAAATCCGCAGAGGATTTTTGGGTGAAGTCCGAACGGCTATTTTACACCGCCCTGATCGGCTACATCTGGTACGAGGCCCCGGAGAACGAAAAGAATTTCACCACCCTGCTTGAAATGATAAATGCCAGCGAAGTGAGGGAGGACGACGCCGAATTTCAAAGCCCCGTGGATGAAATGTTCGCCCGGCTTGCGGAAAAGGAGCCGGAGCATTTCGCCGTCCGGCAATATCAAAAATTTCTGCTTTCCGCTGGCAAAACACGGAGTTCTATCCTTATTTCCTGCGGGGCGAGATTAGCGCCCTTTGACATCCGGGAAGTCCGTGAGCTGATGGAAACCGACGAAATGGAGCTGGACACCCTGGGCGACCGCAAAACGGCGCTGTTCCTGATTATGAGCGACACAGACACGACATTCAATTTCATACTGGCGATGCTGCAAAGCCAGCTTATCAATCTGCTGTGCGACCGGGCCGATGATGTGTACGGTGGGAGGCTTCCTGTCCATGTGCGTCTGATACTGGACGAGTTCGCCAACATCGGGCAGATACCCAACTTTGACAAGCTGATCGCCACCATCCGAAGCCGGGAAATCTCGGTTTCTATTATTTTGCAAAGTCAATCGCAGTTGAAAAGCATCTACAAGGACGCCGCTGACATCATCAGCGACAACTGCGACTGTACTTTATTTTTGAGCGGGCGGGGGAAAAACGCCAAGGAAATCTCCGACGCGCTGGGCCGGGAAACCATTGACAGCTATAACACGTCGGAGAACCGGGGCAGCCAGACCTCCCACGGACTGAATTATCAAAAATTGGGAAAGGAGTTGATGAGCCAGGACGAAATCGCCGTGATGGACGGCGGAAAGTGTATTTTGCAGGTGCGGGGTGTGCGTCCCTTTTTCAGCGAGAAATACGACATCACCCGGCATCCGCAGTACAAATACCTCTCCGACGCCGACAAAAAGAACGCTTTTGACGTGGACGGGTATCTTGCCACCATGCGCCGCAGGCAGCGGCAGGTGGTGATGCAGGAGGAAGTCTTTGACTTCTACGAAATCGACCTGTCGGACGAAGAAGAAACCGGCGAAGCCGACGCCGCCGAGGAATGAGGCGGCAAATCCAACAACAACATTTTTGAAATTATGGAGGTAAATTTATGGAGTTTTTTAACAGCGCGGTCGAAGTTTTGCAGACCCTCGTTGTCGCCCTGGGCGGCGGCCTGTGCGTGTGGGGCGGCATCAATCTCCTGGAGGGCTACGGGCAGGACAACCCCGGTTCCAAATCGCAGGGCGTCAAGCAGCTTGTCGCCGGGGGAGGCGTGGCCCTGATCGGCATTACCCTGGTTCCCCTGTTGTCCGGCTTGCTGGGCTGATGTTCCCCGCTAAATCCCCTCGCGGCCTCCCGCCCCAAGCGGGGGCCGCGGGAAAGGAGGTGCTTGACCCATGATACTTGACTGGCTGGAAGAATGGTTCAAGGGTGTGCTGATTGACGGCATCACCAGCAACCTCACCGGCCTTTTCGACACGGTGAATACCAAAGTGGGAGAGATCGCCGCCGATGTGGGGGCCACGCCGCAGGGCTGGAACAGCGGCATTTTCAATATGCTCCGCAACCTGTCGGAAACGGTGATTGTCCCCATCGCCGGGGCTATCCTCGCCCTTATCATGTGCTATGAACTGATACAGTTGATCGCGGAGCGGAACAGTATGCACGACATGGACAGTTGGATGCTGTTCCGCTGGGTGTTCAAATCCGCTGCCGCTATCATTCTCGTGTCCAATACCTGGAACATCGTCATGGGCGTGTTCGACCTGACCCAAAGCGTCGTCAATCAGAGCGCCGGGGTGATTATCGGCAATACCAGCATTGACATTACCAGCGTTGTCACCGACCTGGACACCCGGCTTTCGGCTATGGACATCGGCGGTCTGCTGGGGCTGTGGTTCCAGTCCCTTTTCGTGGGGCTGACGATGAATATTCTCTCCATCTGCATCATGCTCGTGGTCTACGGGAGAATGATTGAAATATATCTCGTGACCTCGCTGGGGCCTATCCCCCTCGCCACCATCGGCAACAGCGAATGGCGGGGCATGGGGCAGGGCTACTTGAAATCCCTGTTCGCCCTGGGCTTCCAAGCGTTCCTGATTATGGTGGTGACGGGCATCTACGCCGTCCTGGTACAGAATATCGCCCTCTCCGACGACGTTTCCGGGGCGATATGGGGCTGTATGGGCTATACGGTGCTGCTGTGTTTCTGCCTGTTCAAGACCGGGAGCATCGCCAAGGCCGTGTTCGCCGCCCATTAAGATTGTTCTGCTATTTTTTCTTCTAAGGTGCGGAGCAATTTAAGAAATTCAATCATAATCGGGATTTCAAAAGGATATATTATTCCTGAAAAACGACCTAGAAAAAAGCAGTAGAAAGTGGTAAAATAGAGAGTATGGAATACATAGATTTACGAAAACTGAAAAGTGGAGAACTCAAGCAGATACGCCGGCAGGTCGTACGCCTCAAAAAGATGGGGAAAACCGGGAAAGAAATAGAGGAATTAACCGGAGTACGGCAGAGTCGCGCCAGCGAAATATGGACGGCATATAAGCGAGAGGGAGACAAAGCGCTGGAACCGAAGAAACACGGATTCCAGAAGGGGACGCATCTGCTTCTGACACCGGAGGAGCAGGCGGAAATACGGGAAACGATTGTTACCCGCCGCCCAGAGGAATTCGGCATTCCTGGGAGTCTGTGGACGCTGAAGAAAGTGTGTGCATACGTCTGGAAAAGGTATCGGAAAAAGATCTCGGACGGCAGTGTGTCGGATTATATGCGGCGCTGGGGCTTGACGTGCCAGCGTCCGGTCAAGCGTGCCCGGAAACAGAATCCTTCCCGTATCTAAAGGTGGCGGGAGGAAGAATATCCGGCCATCGACCAGCGGGCCAAGGCAGAAAATGCCGTGATTTACTGGGGAGACGAGACTGGAATCGACAACTGCTCGAACTGTGAGCGCGGGTTTGCACCCAAAGGACAGCCTCCTGTTCTGTCGGTGGAAACGAAAAGAGAGAGGCTGAATATGCTTTCCGCCCTGAGCAGGCAGGGGGACGTTCGCTTTATGATGTACGAGGATTCCATGAACCAGCAGCGCCTGATCCAATTTATGGACCGGTTGATTCGGACCTCCAACCAAAAGGTTTTCCTGATTTTGGACAACTTAAAGGTGCACCACGGGAAGAAAGCCGCAGCCTGGCTGGACAAGCATCGGGATAAAATCGAGCTGTTCTTTCTGCCGCCCTATGCTCCCGAGAGCAATCCGGACGAATATCTCAATCACGCGCTGAAACTTTCGGTCCATTCTGGCGACTTACCTCGGACCATATACGATATCCGCCATAAAACTACTTCCTTCATGCGAACATTACAACATTCTCCTGATAAGGTCTCCGCTTTCTTTCAACATAATCAGATTTCCTATATTCTTGTTCGGGGGTAATAGTTCAGGTTCGTCCATAGGAAGTTTAATCTTTAAGAGCATTTCATGTATACTTTTGAGTTCTTCCAGTGACAAATTGTTCTGTTGGATATATCCCGAAACTTTTTGCGTTAAATCCGTAAGGCCAGAAATATTTCCGTACCGAATTTGATCCATTCTGTTAATGTACTGATCTGTTCTTGGCATCGAGTTCTGCCAACTAAGTATTTGCTTTTGGCTTTCTAACTCGGCGCTAATCTTTGCTAAGATTTGGGAAGTGTCAGCATCTTTTTCTTTCAAACTCTTTTCAAGTTCTAAGCGTATGTCACGCTCTGTTTTCTTACTGCTTCGATAGCTTATGATCGCTACAATTATCGGAGTAGCAATAACGAGAATATCTTTTATCACAGTAATATAGATTTCCATGCTTTTTCTCCTTGTTCCTAATTTGAATGGTGTCTTGGAACGATTATACCACAAAGCAGCACTGAAATCTATATTTCTTGCCATTGTAAAGGAGGCTTGATATTTGAGGCAGTTTACATTAGCATCACTCTTTGACGGCATAGGGGGCTTTCCCTACGCCGCTTCTTTTTACAATATCACGTCCCTGTGGGCAAGCGAGATCGTCCCGGCCTGCGTGTCGGTGACGCGGAAGCACTTCCCGAACATGGCCCACGCCGGGGACGTGACCCAGCTCCACGGCGGAAAACTCCCGCCTGTGGACATCGTGACATTCGGCAGCCCGTGTCAGGGGCTTTCGATGGCGGGCCAGCGCCGGGGGCTGGCGGACGAGCGCAGCGGCCTTTTCATGGAGGCCATACGGATAATTGATGAAATGAGGGAGGCGACACATGGCGAATATCCAAGGTTCGCGCTGTTCGAGAACGTCCCCGGCGCTTTGTCGTCCGCAGGAGGACGTGATTTTGCGGCTGTGCTGCAAGCGTTCACAATGGGCAAAATTCCAATGCCTTATTCTGGACGGTGGGCAAACGCCGGGATGGTACGAGGCGGAGGCGTTGATCTCGCTTGGTGCGTGTACGACGCCCAATATTTCGGCACAGCACAGCGGCGCAGGCGCCTGTTTCTTGTCTGCGATTTTGCAGGAAAATGTGCCGGAGAAATACTCTTTGTCCCCAAAAGCCTGCGCGGGTATTTTGAGGCGGGCGGAACGCCGCGGCAAGGACTTGCCGCCTTTGCTGAAAGCGGCCCTGATACAGCAGGCCGGGCCGTTGATATTCTGAACGACCAAGGCGGGGCGTCGCTGACAGTGGAGCGTTCCGGCATATCCCCCACCCTCCGCAGCCAGACCCACGGCAATCTGCCAGTGGTGGCCGCTGGCTTTGACTTACAGGAGATCACCAGCAAGACCAACCGCTCCACCCTGCGGCCCGTCCAGCCTACCCTATGCGAAACGGGACAGCCCCATGTGCTGACGATGGCAACGGGGCAGGCCAACGCGGAAGTGCTGGCGGACATCGCCCCCACCCTCAACTGCAACCATGAACAGCCCCTTTTGGTACATCCGCAGATCGCCGGGACGCTGTGCGCCTCCGGCGCTGGCCTCTCCCGGCCCGCTGGCATGGGGAGCGAAACCGACTTCTGTATCACCAGCTACGCCGACCTGATCGTGCGCCGCCTGACACCCCTGGAATGTGAGCGTTTGCAGAGCTTCCCGGACTTCTGGACGGAGCAGGGCGGCGGGCGGAGTATCAGCGACACCAGCCGCTACCAAATGCTGGGAAATTCTATCGCCGTCCCCTGCGTGGCCTACATCATGCAGGGCATCTATCACGCTCTGGAAAGGAGGAATTGACCCTATGGCCTATGTGTCCGTCCCCAAGGACTTGACCCATGTAAAAAGCAAGATGCTGTTCGGCCTGACGAAACGGCAGATCGTATGCTTCGGCGCGGCGCTCCTGATGGGCTTGCCGCTCTTTTTTATGCTCCGGGGCAGCGTCCCCACCAGCGCCGCCGCCCTGGTGATGATCTTCGCCATGCTCCCTGGCCTGCTGTTCGGGCTGTGCGAGAAGCACGGCCAGCCGTTGGAGGTGGTGATCGGGCAGATCATCCGCAACCGCTTCACCATGCCCAAGGCGCGGCCCTATCAGACCAATAACCTTTACGCCGTGTTGGAGCGGCAGCGTCAAATGGAAATGGAGGTGAAAGCGGTTGTCCAGAAAGCAAAACGGCGGCAGGCCGGTAAAGCTGTCCCGCGCCGAAAAGCGGGAGATACAAGCCATTATCAGAAAGTATAAGGGCGACGGCAAGCCCCATACCGCCCAAGAGAGCATCCCCTATGAGGTCATGTATCAGGACGGCGTTTGCAGGCTGAACCAGCGTTCTTTCTCCAAGTGCATCGGGTTCTCCGATACCAATTACCAGCTTGCCCAGCCGGACGACCGCACGGCCACCTTTGAATACCTGTGCGACCTCTATAACTATGTGGACGCCTCCATCCATGTCCAGTTCTCCTTTGTCAACCGCAGGACAGACCCGGCGCAGTACGCCCGCAGCTTCGAGATCGCCCCGCAGGGGGACGACTTCGACGACATCCGGGCCGAGTACACCGGCATCTTACAGCGGCAGTTGACAAGGGGCAACAACGGCATCGTCAAGACCAAGTACCTGACGTTCACCGTTGAGGCGGACACTCTGAAAGCGGCGCGGGCGAGGCTGGAACGCATTGAAACCGACCTGCTGGGCTATTTCAAGATGATGGGAGCCGCCGCCCATGTGCTGGACGGGGCCGAACGGCTGGAAGTGCTGCACGGCGTTTTCCACCCGGACGGCGAATTGTTCCGCTTCGACTGGAAGTGGCTTCCCACAGCGGGGCTGTCCACCAAGGACTTCATCGCTCCGTCCTCTCTCCGCTTCGGGAACAGCCGGGTATTCGGCATCAGCGGCAAGTACGGGGCGGTGAGCTTCCTGCAAATCCTGGCCCCGGAGCTGTCCGATGAAATGCTGGCGGATTTCCTCAACACGGAAAACGGCATCGTCGTCAACCTCCATGTGCAGGCCATTGAGCAGACCGAGGCCATCAAGCGGGTCAAGCGGAAGATCACCGACCTGGACGCCATGAAGATACAGGAGCAGAAAAAGGCGGTGCGCTCCGGCTACGACATGGACATCCTGCCCTCCGACCTCGCCATCTACGGCACAGACGCAAAACAGCTTCTTTCCAAGCTGCAAACCCGGAACGAGCGCCTTTTCATGGTGACGTTCCTTGTCCTGAACATGGCCGACACCCAGCGGAAGTTGAGCAACGAGGTATTCCGGGCCGCTGGCGTGGCGCAGAAGTATAACTGCGCCCTGGTGCGGCTGGACGACCAGCAGGAGCAGGGCCTAATGGCCTCCCTCCCCCTGGGGCAGAACCATATCAACATCCAGCGGGGCCTTACCACGTCCAGCGCCGCCATCTTCGTCCCGTTCGTCACGCAGGAGCTCTTTCAGGGCGGCGGGGCCATGTACTACGGCGTCAACGCCAAGACCCACAACATGATAATGCTGGACAGAAAACTTGCACGTTGTCCTAACGGGCTAAAGCTGGGTACGCCGGGAAGCGGCAAGTCCATGTCCTGCAAGTCCGAGATCGTCAGCGTGTTCCTTACCACCCCGGACGATATTTTTGTCTGCGACCCGGAGGCCGAGTATTTTCCCCTGGTACAGCGGCTTCACGGGCAGGTTATCAAGCTGTCCCCCACCAGCAAGGACTATGTGAACCCGCTGGACATCAACCTGAATTACAGCGAGGACGAAAACCCGCTGGCGCTGAAAAGCGACTTCGTGCTGTCGTTCTGCGAGCTGGTGATGGGCGGCAAGAACGGTTTGGAGCCTATCGAAAAGACGGTGATCGACCGGGCCGTGCAGGTGATCTACCGGCCCTACCTGGCAGACCCCTCCCCGGAGAAAATGCCCGTCCTCTCCGACCTCCACGCCGCCCTGACCGCCCAGCACATCCCGGAGGCCGACCGGGTGGCGCAGGCCCTTGACCTCTATGTGTCCGGCAGCCTCAACGTCTTTAACCACCGTACCAATGTGGACATTGAAAACCGGCTTGTGTGCTTCGACATCAAGGATTTGGGGAAACAGCTCAAAAAGCTGGGGATGCTCATTGTCCAAGATCAGATTTGGGGCCGTGTCACCGCCAACCGCAGGGAGGGCCGCGCCACCTGGTACTTTGCCGACGAGTTCCATTTGCTTCTGAAAGAGGAACAGACGGCGGCGTATTCCGCTGAAATCTGGAAGCGTTTTCGTAAATGGGGCGGTATTCCGACCGGGGCCACGCAGAACGTGAAAGACCTGCTTTCCTCCCCGGAGATCGAAAATATCCTGGAAAACAGCGACTTCATTACCCTGCTCAATCAGGCCAGCGGCGACCGCAAGATTTTGGCCGAGCGGCTGAATTTGTCCCCCGACCACCAGAAATACATCGACAACTCCGAGCCGGGGGCCGGGCTTCTGATCTTCGAGAACGTGATCTTACCCTTTACCAACCCTATCCCCGGCAATACCGAGCTGTATAAAATTATGACGACCCGGCTTTCCGAGGTGGTGGAGGGCGGCGCATGAGTGAGGCCGTCTACACCCGGCAGGATTTGAACATCATGCAGGCGTGGCCTCTGACGCGGAAAATCCAAGTGACACAGGCAAAAATTTTAGAGTGGTATCACCACTACGGCGGCAAAGTATCTGTATCATTTTCCGGGGGCAAGGACAGCACGGTACTTTTAGACCTGGCACGGCGGGCGTTACTACGTCAATCTCCCCGACATCCATACCGTGGCGGCGCTGGGGGACTACTACCTGAACCGTTCCGGGATGGTGGATATGCCGGACGAGTGGAAACCCGCCATCGACACGGCCGCGCTGGGAAAGCACATCGCCGGGCTGGAACAGGGGGCCTTTACCGAATACGGCTATATCGTCAAAAGCGGCGACCAGTGGCGGCAGGTCTATGAGGGCCAGATCATCCCGGAGGAATACCGGGTGCTGTCCTTTCCGCCCCCGCAGGTGGAGCGGGACGAGGCCAGCCGTCCCCAGCGGGAGCAGACTGCCCCCGCCTCCCAGCCCGTCATTCCCATTGTGCTGACCGGCAGGAACAAGGAAGGCCAGCAGCCGAAAGCCCCCACCAAGGATAAATCACAGGATTTGGAGGTGTGACGATTGCGAAAATATGAGGATGTGGACATCATCGCCTCCCTGGGGGCGGTGATGGAACTGAACACCGAGCATTACAAAAGCGATTTCAGCTATGACATTAAAATGTTCATGGAGGCGGCGCGGCATCCCACCGAGGAAAACACCCATCTGCTGTGGCTGTCCCGCCGCTGTGGAACCGAGTGCTTCCGGGAGCGTGACGCCTATCTGAAAGAGAGCCAGGCAAGCCATACCTGGACGTTCCACGCCACTACGGGGGACAGCATTTTGGCCTACGCTGTGGAGATCACCGGCCTGCGGGACGGCAAGGTGATGGGCAATCTCTATGAGCTGGACTACCGCCAGCACGCCGCCAAGCTGGGACAGCAGGCATTTCCCATTCAGGAAGTCAGCCTGAAATTTGAGGACGGAACCGAGGGCCGTTATCCCTATGAGCAGTACAATCACGGCATCTATGGGATGGTGGCGGAGCATGGCAAGGTGGTGAGCAGGCACTATGAGGCGGAGAGCGAGGACGCCTTGCGCGACTTGCTGACCGCCGCCCGCCAAGGCAGGCAGAAAAACCGTGCGGCCACGTTTAAGATCAAGATTGGCCGCAAGCCCTCTATCCGAAAACAGCTTGCCGAGGCCAAGAGCGCCGCCGCCCCGAAAAAGGCCCCGGCCAAAACGAAAAATCAGGAATTGGAGGTAGGATAATGGTACATTTCACGGTTGAGGAAGAAAACCTGGTCTGTGTCTACTACAAGGCCGACCGGCACAGGACGATGGGCCGCATGACCGCCGCCCTCCCCGATATGGACAGGGATATGCAGGCGTTGGCCCGGCAGACGATCAGGAAGTTGGAGGCCATGACGGATGCCGACTTTGAGGAAATGCGCTTTCTCTTTACGGACGAGTAATAGGAAACCGGCGCGGCAGGTTAGGCGCTGACAGGCAGCAGAATGGGTAATACGACCTGCGGGAAAGGTACAGACGCAGCGCGGGTGTACCTTTTCCGCAGGTGCCGCGAGCGGCCCGCCCGCAGGCGGGGCGCTTGCGTAAACGGTAGCCGCTGGGGGTATCAGAAAAGCAGGACGTGGAGCCGTTAGAATGGCCCCGCGTCCTGCTTTATTTTTTTGCCTGTTTTCTACGCATTTAGAACGCCGTTTCAGCGGGTATTTGATAAATCATTCAGCTACCCTACCGACCGGCCCCCGGAAGCCCTGAAAACAGCGGGCTTTTACCCCTCTAAATGCGTAGGCCGATGGTAGGAACCATCCGTTAATTAGGGCTTACTGAAAAAGTCGCATAAGTGATGTATATCGTTGGTTTTAATTGATGAGAGAACAATTTTTGTGCCAATGATTCCAGAATCCGTGTTTTTCAAAAATCAAAATGACCCCAGAATCAGAGGTTTATACGCAGAAATGCCTATTCTGGGGGGCTGCACAAGTACTTCCTGCATGAATATATTGCATAACCAAGCTATGATCTGCATCATTAAAGTATCGTATTGGGGCGCATTTCCTAATTCTGCAAGGCTTTTTTGCATATATATTATAGTTGCCCTGCATATATTCCCCAATTTCGACTTTTTCAGTAGACCCTAATTATACTCTCCGAAAGGCTGCCGATATTTCAGCAACACTCTGAAACCGCTTTTGCTTATCTGCACTTAAGCCTTTTTGAACAAATTCATATAATGTTCTATCTTTGATGCGATCTACATTTGTCCGTCCGGTCATTACATAGAACACAATTCGCGTAAGTGCATAAGTTTCATGTAAAATATTGTACGAATTAAATCCCTCAACCACAAGGGCAGGATCATTGAAATATCCCTTAAATTCTGTATTTACGCTTGTAAACGAGCTATCGGGAATTTTTACAAGGCCAAAATCCGCAATTTTTATTACCACTATATCATCATATTCTTTCACCAGAATATTTTTAGGACTTATATCTCTATGCAAATGCCCTTTAGCATGAATATAGTCAAATGCTCGCAAAATCTGTTGCACTATTCCTCTCCGCTGTTGCATGGACAAAGATGCGTTGTACTTGGAAATATACTCATCTAAAGTATAATCCATATATTCCATAATGTACTCGTTTTTGTCTGAATTGTAACAAAACACTTCAAGGATATAGGGGGATGAAAAATCACGCATTACCTCAAACTCCCTCATAAAACGCGCTAACTCCTTATCATTAAGGTCTTTTTTAGCCCGTTTTACAACAAAATTCCGGTTATAAAATGTATCTCTATATTTGAATACATTTGCGTAAGAACCAGTTCCGATTTGCTTTAGACTGAATGACAGCTCATTTTGGCTATGGGAAACTGTCACACTTGTTAATGGTTTAAAAATTGGAATGGTATAGTACAATTCTACCCGCGCCATATGAGGGGGTATTCGACTTCCGCCGCTGGAGCTCAAAAAGTGCGACACTTTGCTATAAGATCAGAATAATATTCGTCAATTTCAAACGCTAAAGCTGTTTCTTTTAGCACTCCATATAAACTTGAAATAATATCAATAGTTTTGATTAGTTCTCTACTTGGCTCTGCCCAAAAATGTGCCTCATTTTCGCCAGTTGGTAAACGCTCGTTCATTGATCGGAATGATACTACAAGCTCATGGTGTAAAGTGGCAAACATCTCTTGAAGTCGAGCGTGCTTTACAGATTTGTATAAAGCAATATATTCCCCGTTAAGTTGGGTGAATGAAACCAATTCTCGATATTGCGCCTCAATATGATTTTCTATATTCATTGATACACCCCCGCATATCGGCTTGTAAACATTATATCATAAGTTCTGCACCCTTTCTACCCCCATATAAATTTTGAAATACATTTTAGTAACCTGTTTATTTTGACCGATGGTATCTTTTCCTCTGCCGCTCGGCCTCCTGGCGGTGGCGCATTTTCTTGGCGCAGATGGGGCAGTATTTCGCCCGGTTGGACTTCGGCGTGAAGCTGGCCCCGCACTCACAGCACCGTTTCAAATAATCGTGGCCCTTTGTGATCTCGGCGCACAGAACAGCGTCCAGCGGGAGGACAGCCACCCGGAACCAGCGGCACAGCAGGGAGTAGGAAATACTCTGAACGCAGATACATTCCTCCCCATCGTCCAGCAGGAGGCAGTTGCCGCCCACATTGTTGCAGCACTCCCGCGTTAGCCTCCGGGCCTTGCGGTACTGCGGATAGTTCATCTTCGGTATGCTCACAGTTCTTGCTTCCTTTCCTGTTGCCGGGGCGTCACCCGCAAAATCCCGTCCACATTCTGCTTGATGATGCCGTACTCTTTCAGTTCCTTTTTCACTTCGCCGTACCTGGCGTACAGCCGTTCCTTTTCCTCCGACAACCGGGCATACTCCGTTTTCAGAGCAGCCAGATCGGGCAGTTTCGTCACGCCGCTCTCCCGCAAGGCACGGCCCGCCGCCTTGTACAATATCAGGGCGCTTTCATGCTCCTGCCGGAACCGGGCCTTGTCCGCCGCCCGGCGATACTCCACCGCCACGGGCCGGGTCTGCTTGTAGGTGGTGACGTTCTTTATCAGCACGGCCATTTCTCCCAAACGCCGCTCCGCCGTTTTCAGTGCGGCGGCGGCTTCCTCGCTGGCGGCGCTGATCTCCGCCACCCGGCTTTCCAGATCAGGATAAGCGTCGATGCCATGCTCGGTCAGGAAGTTCATGGTCTTTGCCGCCTGCTGTAAATTGTGTATCTTCGCCCACCGCGTATAGCCCGCCGATTGCTGGGCTTTGATGCTGTTCTCAATGTCGATACGCAGGGAAATACCCTTGCGGGCTTTCGGCTTCCGGGTAGCGATGGCCCGGCCCTGGATGCGCTCGGTAATCGCTTCCTCGGTGTAGGCTTCGCCCAGCGTCTTGCACCTGGTAAACCGCTCCTGGCCGGGGGCGCGAAACGACACGAATTTCCCTTGCTTGATTTCATAGCCCTGCCTCTCCATGAGCCGCAGGAAGTCGTCAAAATCCTTGGCCTGGGGGATGGCGGCGTCGATGGCGATTTTCAGCTTCGCTTTCCAGCTCCGGCCCCGCCGCTGGGCGTCCCACTCGGCATAGGACTGGCCCCTGTTCTGGCCCGGCTTCACCACGGACAGCCCTTGTTCCCGGCACAGCCGGTCGCTGGTGCGCCGGATGAAAGAATAGCTTTGCTTGTTGGAAACATACTTCCGGCAGTTCACCATGTCCACGGCGCAGAAAATGATGTGATTATGGACATGGCCCTTGTCGATGTGCGTTGTCAGCACATAGGGGTACTTGCCCTGCAAAACCTCGTCGGCTAGCCGCTTCCCAATCTCGTGGGCCTGCTCCGGCGTGGCCTCGCCGGGAGCAAAGGACTGTATCAGGTGGTGCGCCAGATTGTTGCCTTTCTGGATGGCCTGGGCAAGCAGCATTTCAAATTCTATGTCCGCCGTTTCATAGGAGCAACCAAAGGAGGACACCAGCATTTTCCCGTCCGTCTTGTCCGGGTTCTCGATGTAGTCAAGAGCCTTTTTCAGCGTTGACTTGATAGGATGTATCTTTGTAACTGCCATATCTCCGCCAGCGCCCCCTTGATGTCCTCCATGTCCTGCGCGTACACTGTGCCGGTGCTGTTCACCCTGCGGGCGATCTGATTGACATTAACGCCGATCTTCTGTATCTCCGCCGTCTGCGCCCGGATGTCGCTGGTGTCCACGTTGACGATATAGCCGTCAATGAGCATCTTCCGGGCATAGGCCGAAAAATTGGCCGTATGGAGCAGGGCCATCTTCTGCTGTATCAACGCCTGTTCCTCCGCCGTCACCGGAACACGCAGCACGATCTTCCGCTTCCTGTTCGCCATGCGTCACCTCCGTTCTGCATAAGGGTTTGGGATTATCCCAACAAGCGAAAACGGACACGGCCCGGCAGGGGCCGGGGCGGGCCGTTTTCCGGGAGTGTGGCTACACTCCCTATGAATGAGTTTTAATAGGAACACTGTAATATCAAGGCTTTTCGGAGCCAGCAACCACAAAAAAATATTATTTGAGCTATCACATTACGCAGAAAGCCGTCCGGCATGAAAAAACGGGCGGCTTTTTTGCGTGGATAGCCGGGAGGGAGGCGAAAAAATAGTAACAAAGTTTTAGCGCAAGATTTGTGCAACATTCACGAAATTAAAAAAGGAGGTAACGAATGGCAGACGAAAAATTAAACGTGAGCCCGGAGGAAAATCCCCAGCCCAGCTTGTTCGATACTGGCCCGGCGGATGCTCCTGCCCCGGAAACATCCGCGCCGGAGCCCCCGGCCCCGGAGAACATTCCCGAGCAGGCCGCCGTGGATGCGCCCGCCCAGGATGCCCCGGCTGGGGCTCCCGGCGAGGTGAGTGTATCCGCTGACCAGATTGAAAAGCTCATGGCAGAACAGCGGGCGGCGGAACGTGCGGAAGTGGAAAAGAACGAGCCGCCTGAACCGGAACAGCCGCCTACCCCGGCCCCGGAGGAAAAGGCCGCCGGGGAAAAGGCCCCCGCCCCGGAGGATAAGCCCAAGGGCAGGCGGGGCCGCAAGCCCAAGGAAGAAAAAGCGGAGCCCGGCAAGCCGGGAGGGACGGGGGCCCGCCGTGGCCGCCCGGCCAAGGCTGACAAGGCGGCCACGGACAGGCCCCCGTCCCCACCTCGAGACAAAATGTCCCAAAGCAAGGGCGGAAAGGCCGCCACGGTAAAGGGCAAGGAAGAGGCCCCCGCCGCTCCTGCGCCGGAAGCGCCGCCCCAGCCCCGTGACGCGACCCGCGCCGAAAAGGAAGAGATTGTTTACCTCAACCTCTCGGAGCTGTTCCCGTTCAAAGACCATCCCTTTGGTGTGCGGGACGATGCGGAAATGAAAGGGCTTGTGGAGTCGGTCAAGGACAACGGCGTACATCAGCCCGCGCTGGTGCGTCCCCGCGAGGGCGGCGGCTATGAAATCATCGCGGGCCACCGCCGCCAGCGGGCCAGTGAGCTGGCCGGGTTCGCAAATATGCCTTGTATCGTCCGCAACATGACGGATGGCGAGGCCATCCTTGCGATGACAGACGACAACCTGCGCCACCGGGAAAAGATTCTGCCGATGGAAAAGGCCCAGTCGCTGAAAATGCAGGTGGAGGCCATCAGCCATCAAGGGACGAAGATGGAGGGCGTGACCGCCGGGGACGTTGGAAAACGCTCCACGGAAATCGTGGGGGAGCGGAACGGCATGAACTACAAGCAGGTACAGCGGTATATCCGGCTGACCGAGCTTGTGCCGGAGCTCCAGTCTATGGTGAACGAGAAAAAGCTGTCTTTCACCCCCGCCGTGGAAATCTCGTTCATCAAGCCCAAAAACCAGAGGTTTATCGCCGTTTCCATTGAGGGCGAGCAGGCATCCCCCTCGCTCTCCCAGGCCCAGGAGCTCCGCAAGCTGGATAAGGACGGGAAACTGAACGGCGATGTAATTGACGGCATTTTGAGCCGTGAAAAAAAGGAGGTAGACAAAGTGATTATTTCCGCCGCTGAATTGAACAAGTATTTCGGCAAGGACGCCACGCCCCGGGAAATGAAAGACCAGATTATGTCCCTGCTGGCCGAATGGAAAGAGAAACAGCCCCCGGAGCGCACCGCCCCGGAGAAAAAGACCGACCGGGAAAAGTAAGCCTTGAGACATTTTGTCCCGAGGTTTTTCTTTTTTCCGCGCCCCTCCCCCGCGCCTTGCATGGCGTTCTTTTAGAGAGGGGCTCTGGTGGTATATCCCCCGTCGCCGCCTACTACTGAGCACAGCCGGGAGTGGGCGGTCAAGGGGCGGAACGCCCGCCGCCTGCGGCGGCTTGCCCTTGACGGCCCGCCCCGGCTGTGTCACCCCTCCCGGCGCGGCGGGGGATATATCCTCCAGAGCCGCCCCTTTCCCATGAATGGGAAAGGGCGGGGGGATAGGGCTGAACGACAATTATCAAAATATCGGAGGTAAACGACTATGAAACGACCCCTTGCTTACATCACCGCCGCTTGGTATGGCGGCGACACGGAAAATGCGGAGCTGGCCGCGCAGTACTGCCGGGCGGTCTACGATGCGGGCTTTGCCCCTATCTGCCCGGCCTTGTTCCTGCCCCTTTTCCTCAATGACGCGGTTCCCGAGGAGCACAAGAGCAGCATTGACATTGGCCGCGACCTGCTCCGGCGCTCCCGGGTGCTGGTGGTGTGCGGGCATACCGTCACCGAGTCCATGAAGAACGACATCGCCGTGGCCCAGCGGCTGGGCATCACCGCCACCACCCTTGAGGGCATTTTGACCGTCAAGGGACAGGGCCGCCGCTGACGTGGCCGCGCTGTTCGAGGCGTACATCACCAATCTGGGGAAATACAACGAGGGCGAGCTGGTGGGGGAAACGCTGAAATTCCCCACCAGCCCCCAGGCGGTGGAGGCGCTGTTAAAGAATATCGGCGTGGACGGCATACGCTACGAGGAATTTTTCATCACCAGCTTTGACGGCGATGTGCTGGGGCTCTATGACTATCTGGGCGAGTATGAAAATCTGGACGAGCTGAACCATCTGGCCTGCCTGCTCTCGGAGCTCCCCCAAAGCGAGATTGAAAAATTCGAGGCCGCGCTCCATATGGGGGCGCATACCTCCAGCGTGGCGGACATCATCAACCTTGCGGAAAATCTGGACTGCTTTGAATTTTACCCGGATATTGAAAGCGAGGAAGATTTGGGCCGCTGCTATGCAGAGGACTTGCCGATACCCGCCGAGCTGAAAGACTACTTTGACTATGAGGCATACGGGCGGGACATATCCATCAATGAGGGCGGCCACCTTGCCCCCGGCGGCTATATCGTCCAGACTGGCGATATTAAGGAAGTCTACCACGGGATAGAGGATATTCCCAAGGAGCACAAGGTTTTTGCCCTCCCCCGGCTCTCCATCCGGGAGCAGATGGCTGCCTACAAGGAAGTGATTGACCGTTCCTCTCTGGCGGCTGAACGCAAGCACCCGGAAACAAACCGGGAGGAGCGGTGACTTCGAGACATTTTGTCCCAAAGGCCGGAGGGCCTATCCCCCATGAAAGGAGGCGGTTTTGATTGATTGACGAGGATGTTTCCCGGCGCACGATAGCACTTTCTATCAGAACGGGAAAACTTTCGGCCCGGGTGCTGGCCTATGCGCTCCGGGCGGCTGGCCGGAAGATACAAAAGGAGCACCGGGCCCACCAGACGCCCCACGGCAGGCAGTCCGTGAAAAAGCTCATGGCCCACGGCGCGGCCACGAACAGTATCGAGCTCACCGGGGCCCCAAAAGAATTTGACCGGGTGGCCCGGAAGTGGAATGTTGACTATGCCTTTTACAAGACCGGGCCGGACAAGTATCTGCTGTTCTTCAAGAGCGGGCAGGCGGACGCAATCACCGCTTGTTTCTCGGAATACTCCCGCCGGGTGCTGGATAAGGCAAGGACTGACCGCGTACCCATCCGGGAACAGCTCAGACGGGCCGCCGCCGAGATACTGCATAACCCCGCCCACAAGAAAGACCGCGTAAAGGAGGCCGCCCATGAGGACAGATAAGCTGAAAAAGTACCTTTTGCCCAACCTCCCCTATCTGTTCATCGGCTGGGCCTGCCTAAAGGTGGGGACGGCCTACCGTCTGGCGGCGGGGGCGGATTTGGCCCACAAGCTGGTGGGGATGGTGGCGGCTCTCGGCCCGGCCTTTGCCGACTTCGCGCCGGGGCTCAATCCCTTTGACTGGCTTACTGGCATCGCGGGGGCCGTGGCGATCCGGCTGGTTATCTATCAGAAAAGCAAAAAAGCCCAAAAATACCGCCGGGATGAAGAGTATGGTTCGGCCCGCTGGGGAACGGAAAAAGACATCAAGCCGTTCACCGACCCCAGGTTTGAGAACAACATCATTCTGACCGGGACGGAATTTCTCACCACCAACACCCGGCCCGCCGTCCCCGCCAATGCCCGGAACCTGAATTGCTGTGTTGTCGGTTCCTCCGGCTCCGGCAAGACCCGGTTCTGGCTTACCCCGCAATTACTCCAGGCCCATTCCTCCTATGTGGTGGTAGACCCAAAAGGCGGGGTGCTGGAGCAGGCGGGCTTTTTCCTGCAACGGAAAAAGGGATATAAAATCAAGGTTTTTAACAGCATTGATTTTTCCCGCTCCATGCACTACAACCCGCTGGCGTACATCCGCAACGAGGCCGACATTCTGAAATTTGTCAATACCCTAATCGCCAACACCAAAGGCGAGGGCAAGGAGGGCGACCCGTTCTGGACGAAATCAGAAACGCTTTTATACTGCGCCCTTATCGCCTATATCATCTTCGAAGGCCCGGACGAGGACAAGAACATGAACACGCTGGTAGACATGATTTCCGGCATGGAGGTCAAGGAGGACGATGACGACTTTATGAACGCGGTGGACTATATGTTCGCCGGGCTGGAAAAGCGCAAGCCGGACTGTTTCGCGGTCAAGCAGTACAAAAAGTACAAGCTGGCCAGCGGCAAGACTGCCCGCTCCATACTTATTTCATGCGGTGCGCGGCTGGCCCCATTTGACATCCCGCAACTCCGGGAGATTATGAGCTATGACGAGATGGAGCTTGACAAGCTGGGGGACAGACGGACGGCGGCTTTCTTCATCATCAGCGATACCGACACCACCTACAATTTTATTGTAGCTCTGGCGTTTTCGCAGATGTTCAATCTCTTGTGCGAAAGGGCGGACAACGTACACGGGGGCCGCCTGCCCCATCATGTGCGGGTGCTGTGGGACGAGGCCGCCAACACCGGGCAAGTGCCGAACCTCGAAAAGCTGGTGGCGGTCATCCGCTCCCGGGAGGTGAGCCTGACGCTGTTCTACCAGCAGTTGGCCCAATGTAAGGCAATCTACGACAAGAACGCCGAGACGATACTCGGCAACATGGACAGCGTGGTATTCCTCGGGGGCCGGGAGGCCAGCACCATCAAGGAGATTTCCGAGAACTGGCTGGGCAAGGCCACCATCTCCATGCAGACCGAGGGCCGCTCCCGTGGGCAGTCGGAAAGCTACAATCAGAACACGCAACGGCTGGGCCGGGAGCTTATGACCCCCGCCGAGCTTGCCACCATGCCCGGCGACAGGTGCATCCTGCAACTGCGGG
Organism: Acutalibacter muris; assembly: GCF_002201475.1. Classification (NCBI taxonomy): domain Bacteria; kingdom Bacillati; phylum Bacillota; class Clostridia; order Eubacteriales; family Acutalibacteraceae; genus Acutalibacter; species Acutalibacter muris. The sequence continues at coordinate 723,822 of NZ_CP021422.1, forward strand.
GCCTGCCGCCGTTCTACTCCCGGAAATACGATTTGAAACAGCACCCCAACTACCGATACACGGCGGAGGCGGACAAGAAGAAAAACGCCTTTTCGCTGGAGCGGCTTATCTGCCGCCGTATAAAAAAGCTCAATCCCAACGAGCAGTACACCGTGTACGAGGCGGACGTGCCGGACAAAACGCCCATAGACGAGGACGAGGACATCCTCAACTATGACGATTTGGACGACCCGGACGCTTTTGTATAGCTTTGGGACATTTTGTCCCAAGGAGTAGCCAGCCGCCTACACCGGGCGGCTTTTCTTGTGCCCGGGAATATCCCGGAGAAATGGAGGACTATATGGCATTCTTCGCATCCGCTATCACCACTTTGCAGACCCTTGTTATCGCGCTGGGCGCGGGCCTCGGCGTTTGGGGCGTTGTCAATCTGCTGGAGGGCTACGGCTCGGACAACCCCGGCTCCAAAAGCCAGGGCATGAAACACTTGACCCCCAAATTGATGTAAAGAAAAACGAGAACAAATGCGTTGTGTATGCCGCAGTTTTTGGAGAAGAATTGCAAGACCGCATTGTGTTTTCTCAACAGAGGCGGTATAATGGTTAATAGACCATAGTGCCGGGGCCGCTACTGCTGACCCTGGCACTGGAAAGGTGAGAATGACTATGAAAATCAGCTATAAGCCGCTGTGGAAAACATTGATCGACAAAAATCTGACCAAGAAAGATTTACGGCTCCAGGCGCATTTGACAACAAATCACATCGCCAACATGGGCAAGGGAGAACATATCTCCATGCAGACCCTTATCAAGATTTGCGAAACGCTGAACTGCGATATTGCCGATGTGATTGCGCTGGTGCCAGATAACGACCCGTAAGGGAGAAAGGGCATCACAATGGAAAACGGATTGACCTATATTCGCGTTGGAGACTACTATATCCCCAATCTGGCATTAGACCCCGAACCAGAGGAACCGGTCAGGGATATTGGCAAATATGGTCGCATGAGGTTGACCTACTTGAAGCAGCACCGGCGCAAGCTGTACCGGGAGCTGGTGGACACAGGCAAACTCCAGGCACATCTACTGGACATCAACGACACCGCCAATGACTGGCTGGACAGGATGATGCCGCAGATGGCAAAGGCGGCGGAGGCCACCGAGGAATTGAAAGCCCGCGATCAAATGGCGTGGGTCGGACTGATGAATAGCTGCAAAGCACAAGTTGAGGAAATTATCTTTGCGGAACTGGTATACTGTTGATTAGCTGAAGGCCAGAGGGTGTATCCTTCTGGCCTTTTCTGCGAATAAGCATCTATTTTGATTTCCGCGAACCGATTTAAGGATTCTTTAATAACTCCTATGCTACAATAGGTCCACAAAGCGAAAGGAGCAGTGGAAATGTATTTACGAATACTGAAAAAAGACCTGAAACGAAAAAAGGCGATGAACGTGATCTTGCTTGTATTTATCATACTTGCGTCAATGTTCGTGTCGTCGGGCGTGAATAACATCATAAGCGTTACAACGGCGCTGGACGATTATTTTGAAATGGCGGACGCACCCGACTACATTGCGATGACAAGGAACAAATCAGGTGCGGTCGATGTTGACGGGATTTTAAATTCTGCCGCTTCGGTGGAAAGTTTCGGCAAGGAAAAAATACTGTATATGGAGTCCGCCAATGTCACCTTTGAGGATGAAAGCAAAACTGCATCAAACTTAAGCTATATTTTTCTTCAGAGTGACGAGGATATGTCCATGAATTATATTCTTGACGACGGCAGCATTCTGAAATCGGTAAAGAGAGGCGAGTTTTATACGACGGCGGGCATGGCGGAGGATATTGGACTTGAGGTCGGAGATAAAATGACTGTAAAGCTCGGCGGCATAAGCTGTATATTTACGTTCGCGGGTGGTGTCAAGGATGCGGTTCTTGGCTCAAAGGGAATATCAATACAGCGTTATATCATAAGCACCGAGGATTTTGAAAAATTCATATCTGCGGAAAATGTTGAGAAATTTTACGGCGGCGAGCTGGTTTACATACGTACCTCGGATATGGAAAAAATGCTCTCTGAAGTCAAACCGCTTATCAACGATGCCCTTTTGGCAGGGGACAAGGCGACTATCAAACTTTCTTATGCTTTTGATATGCTGGCGGTCGAGACCCTCCTTATGGTAAGCCTTATTTTTGTAGCCGTCGCGTTTGTGATCCTGCGGTTTACCATTGCGTTCACGCTTTCCGAGGAGTTCCGCGAGATTGGCGTTATGAAAGCAATCGGTATCCGCAATCTGAAGATTAGGAGTCTGTACCTTGTGAAATACGCGGCCCTTTCCGTTATCGGCGCGGTGGCCGGCCTTGCGCTCAGCTTTCCTTTCGGTGAAATGCTGATGAGCGTTGTCCCTAGCTCCATTATCATAAACAATCAGAACGCGGCGCTTTCCAACGTCATTTGCGCGGTGTGCATGGTTGGCGTCATCATGCTGTTCTGCTACGGCTGTACGGGCAAGGTCGGGAAAATGTCCCCCATTGACGCTGTGCGAAACGGTCAGACGGGCGAGCGCTTCCGCAAAAAGAGCATGATGAGCCTTGGGAGATCTAGGCTTCCCGAAACAGTGTTTCTCGCACTGAACGATATCGTAAGCAGTCCGAAACGCTTCAGTATCATAACCTTCGCATTCTTCCTCTGCCTGTCGCTTCTGCTTGTCCTTTCGACAACGGTTTCCACGGCGAAAAGCGGTGTGCTCTTCAACCTTTTCGACCTTGCGGACTTCGACATATCCGCCAAAGGCGAGGTAACGGAGTTTATGACGGAGAACGGCCACGAAAAGCTGGAAGAATACCTTTCGGATATGGAGGAAAATCTCGCCCAAAACGGTATGCCCGCGCTCTGTATGCAGGAAATGATGTTCAAGCTACCTGTGTCACACGATGAAAACGAGAGCAGCATTACAATATATCAGGGCACAGGAACGACTGCGGATATGTATGAGTACATTGAGGGCACGCCGCCGCAGTCTGTCGGTGAGGCTGCGCTGTCCCATCTTTCTGCGGACAAACTGAAAGCGGATATCGGTGATACGATTACAATAAAGACCATCGATGGCGACAAGGAATTGATAATAACAGCAATTTTTCAGTCCATGAACAATATAGGCGAGAGCGTGCGGGTTCACGAGGACGAGAAGATTAATTACATACAAGCGCAGAAAGCACTCTTCACACAGATCAAATTCACCGATGAACCCGATGAAACGGAAACAGCCCGCCGTATGGAAAAAATCCAGAAGCTTTATCCCGAACTCGACGAGGTCAAAAATCGCGGCGAAACTATATCGGATCTGCTCAAAGTTGTGGATACTTTTGATACGACAAAGCAAATGGTCGTTGTTCTCACGTTCATTTTAGCGGTGCTGATTACTGTGCTTATGGAGCGTTCCTTTATCGCTAAGGAGTTGGGCGAAATTGCGTTTATGAAAGCAATCGGCACACGAAACGGAAAAATCTATGCTTACCATACCCTGCGATTTGTTTTCGTCGGATGTATGACGGTAATCGCAGCGGAACTTTTTGCCCTGCCGCTTACGCATCTCTTCATTGATCCGTTTTTCAAGATGATGGGTATGGCGCTTGCTGTTGATTATGTGATAAACCCGTTTGAAATGATCCTTGTTTTCCCGCTGGTTATTCTTGCCGCTACAGCGGCAAGCGCGTTCTTCGCCTCGCTGTATACCAAAACGATAACGGCCTTGGACACGGCTAATATAGAATAAGAAAGGAAATCTGATATGAATATTCTCGAAGTAAAAGATCTCTGCAAAACATATATCGTAAACAAACGGCAGAATAATGTACTGAAAAACGTAAATTTTATGATTGATGAGGGAGAAATGGTCGCCGTTATGGGGCCGTCAGGCTCTGGAAAATCCACGCTGCTGTACGCAGTTTCGGGCATGGATGATCTTACCGCAGGGGAGGTGAACTTCTGTGGAAAAAATATCGCAGGGATGAGCGAAAGAGAACTTGCAGACCTGCGCCTTGACGAAATGGGTTTTATCTTTCAGCAAATGTATATGCTGAAAAACCTCACCATATTGGATAATATCATACTTCCTGCAACGCAATCCAAAAAGCAGCGTGAACCCCGCAGGGAAACGGCGCGGCGCGGCCAGGATTTCATGCGCAGGCTCGGCATTATCGACATTGCCGACAACGACATCAACGAGGTTTCGGGCGGCCAGCTTCAACGGGCGTGTATCTGCCGCAGTATGATGAACAATCCGAAAATGATTTTTGCCGACGAGCCGACAGGGGCTTTGAACCGCACTTACTCCGACGAGGTAATGGAGGAACTTGTAAAATTAAATTCTGAGGGAACAACAATCATGCTCGTTACCCACGATGTTAAGGTTGCGGCAAAATGTACAAGGGTCATGTACATTGTTGACGGGAACATAAAGGGAGAGTACGACTTAAGCGGCTGTTCCACACAGATAAGAGAGCGGGAGCGCGCATTAAATAACTGGCTTCTGGAATTAGGGTGGTAATATGGATATTCTCATTGTTGAGGACAACAAGGAGCTTGCCGATCTGCTGTATGATTTTCTCCGTGCGGAAAATTACACAGTATCGGCGGTTCAAACAGCCGAAGAAGCCTTGCTGCTGTACGAAAGATACGGCGCAAGGCTTGTCGTGCTTGATATCATGCTGCCCGACAGGGACGGGTTTTATGTTCTGGAAAAAATCCGTACAGAAAGCAACACGCCCGTACTGATTGTAAGTGCGAAAACGGAAAAAGAGGACAAGCTGAACGGACTGAATCTCGGCGCAGACGACTACATTGAAAAGCCCTATGATATTGATATCATGCTCGCAAAAATAAGCGGAATTTTTAAACGCCGTTACGCTCTTGATGAAATTACTGATGGCAATATACGCATAAATAAGGCGAGCCGTACCGTTTACAAAAACGGAAAAGAGCTGGAAATGACCACGAAGGAATTTGAACTGCTCCTGCTTTTGATGGAGAATATGGGCAGGGCTTTAAGTAAGGAATACATTTTCGGGCAGGTCTGGGGCAGCGACAGCTTTTCGGAACAGCAGACACTGACGGTACACATAAAATGGCTGCGGCAGAAAATAGAGGACATCCCCAAAAAACCAAAAAGAATAGTGACTGTATGGGGGGTGGGCTATAAATATGAAAGCGTTTAACAGAATTTTCTCGGTAGTTGCGGTTGCCGTGATACTATTGTTTGCTGTCGTGAATTTAATTCTTGCCGCCGACAAGACCAATAACGGCAGACTGTACCGCGTAGAGATAAACCGCCTTGTTCGAGAAATAGAAGCGAACGGTTCTGCCGACATTTCCGAATGTGAGTATGTAACAAATATTGAACGATACGGAAAAGACTTTTACAGCGCGGACAGCGACTATGTTATCCGTGAAATAAACGGAGAACTGTATCGTTTCGATTACCGTGCAAATGGTTATTCCAACAAAGCACATCTTGTAGGAATTGTAAACGCAGTTCTCGGTACTATGGCGATTTTATTTATCGCAGTTATGCTTTACATAAAATTTGCAATTCTTGCGCCCTTTGAACGCTTGAGCAGTATCCCCTACGAACTTTCAAAGGGTAATCTCACCGCGCCAATAAAGGAAACGAAAAACCGCTTTTTCGGAAAATTTCTTTGGGGAATTGATATTCTCCGTGAAAATATAGAGCAGCAAAAGCAGCACGAATTGGAAATGCAGAAAGAAAAGAAAACTCTGCTGCTATCGCTTTCGCATGATATTAAAACGCCACTTTCCGCGATAAAACTGTACTCGGCTGCACTATCGAAAAATTTGTATTCAGACGCAGAAAAACAGCACAAAATCGCTGAAAACATCAATGAAAAAGCGGACGAGATTGAGAGGTATGTTTCGCAGATTGTAACAGCTTCAAGAGAAGATTTCCTGAGCCTTGAAGTGAATATGGGCGAATTTTATCTTTCGGAGCTTGTTGAAAAGATCACAGGATATTATAGGGAAAAATTGGCGCTTATCAAAATTGATTTTACCGTAGGGAGATATAAAAATTGTCTGCTTTCAGGGGATTTAAGCAGGAGCGTTGAAGTGTTGCAAAACATAATGGAAAATGCTCTTAAATACGGCGATGGTCGGCACGTGGCATTGATTTTTCCCGAAGACGACGAATGCGTTCAGATTGCGATCACGAATGGAGGTTGTACGCTCAGCAAGGACGATTTGCCGCATATTTTCGAGAGCTTTTGGCGCGGCGCTAATGCAGAAAACATTCGCGGCAGCGGGCTGGGGCTTTACATTTGCAAACAGCTTATGCGCAAGATGAACGGCGAGATTTATGCGGAGATCAATAATGACATCATCACTGTTACTGCGGTTTTCGCAAGAGTGTAATTGCTGATTTTAGGATGAGAATGAAGTAAACCTGGGAAGGTAGCAATTCTGATCGCATGAAGCTCGTGTTGCAACCCACAGATTGTTACACGGCAACGGAACGTACTATCTTTTCCGCAAACTGCTAAAAGTAACTCAACACCATATCCCATCTGCCCAGCGGCAGAAAAGAAAAAAACCGCTGCTGGGCAGAACGATTATCCATGTCTAAAAGTTGTTTTCAGCGGCGGTTTTGACTTTTCAAAGCCGCCGCTTTTTTATGACCAGTAGGCGGCATATAGGAGGATGCCGCCATGCGATTAAAGGTAGATAGGTACTTGTCAAAAAAAGCCTGGCTCCCGTAGCGGTGTACTCCACCCAGGTTTGCGAAAATAGTCGTTTTCTGACGGCTCATAATGTTGTTCCCAGCGCCCGAATAGTTTCGCACTATCCGGGCGCTTTTGTATTTTCGGGGGAGCGGCACCGGCCCCGCTGCCGCTCCCCGCCCCTCTCGTTCAGACCAGACCCCGACATAAAAATCTGAACGAGAGGATAATGCACGATGGAAATTACCATCAGGAAGCATAGGCGTAATCTGTCTTATGAAGATGCCGCCACCCTAGCCGAGTTTTGGGTGCTGGCTGAACACTTTGACCGGAGCCTTTACCGCGAGTGGAAAGACCACTGGGACGAGCGAGGCTATGACGAGTACATAGTTGTCACCGAGGGCCGTCTGCCCTACTGCGAATCGCCGGAGCAGTATGTGTGCCGCATGGAAACCCGCAGGGAAATCTTGGCGGTGTTGGCCCTCTGTACCGAGAAACAGCGGGAGCGGTTTTTGCTCCACGCTCTCTATGATCTCAGCTATGAGGAAGTCGGAAAGATTTGCAGCTGCTCCAAAAGCTCAGTCCAAGCGTCTATTGATGCTGTCCGAAAGATTTTTCAAAAATTTTGGAAATAGACACATACGATAGGCGGTTCAAAATGGCTATAAGGTGAGGGGCATCACGCTCCATCACCGGGAGGGACAAGCTGTGGCTTGTCCCTCTTGCAATCTGGAGGAGGTCACTATGGCAATCATCAACCTGAGACGCTACTACCCACACTACCCGAAAGACAAATTTCTGGAAGTGCCGGACGAGGTAGCGGACGCGCTGGAAGAAGGTCGGCGCATGGAACACCGGCAGGACAATCGGCAGAGCTACTACCATGTCTATTCCATGGATTGCACCCCCGCTATCGAGAACCATGCCATGTTCCTGGTGCTGTCCCCGGAGGAACTGCTGATCCAGGACGAGGACGAAGCTGCGGCGGAGTTGGTACTGGCAAATCTGGCCGCTGCCATGACCCTGCTCTCCCCTACCCAGGCGCGGCGGCTCCATGCCCGGTACGCGCTAAAAAAGAAATTCCGGGAGATAGCGGCGGACGAGGGGATCAGCGACAGTTGCGCCGCCGCATCCGTCACCGGCGCGATCACAAAGCTGCAAAAGTTTTTCATCAAAAATGGCTGGATGCCAAAGGAGGCTTGATAGCAAATGGACAAAGCATCATTGGAGGCTGAAAAGGCTCACGCAGAGAAAGAAATCTCTCAGCTTGAGAGCCGCCAGAAGATTTTACTGAACCGAATCCGCAAAGAGGAACGCAACGCCAGGACAAGCCGCCTGTGCCGCCATGGGGCAATTCTGGAGGGCGTGTTCCCTGCCGTCCTTGACGCTGACGGCGAGGCGATCAAGGAGTTTCTGATTGCCCTTTCCCGCCTGCCGGGAGCGGGGGAGGTTGCAGAAAAAACGCTGAGCGCCGAGGACGCTGGGTAAGTCACTTCGGAGAAGTGCGCACTTATACACCGTTCCGGTGTCGTGCGCCCTGCCGGGGGCTGTTGCGTCCTTCGGACGCGATGGGGAGCTACGCTCCCCAAACCCCTTGTGCGCCAAGGAAAACAGAACATCCGCTTTGCGTCTGTTCCGTTTTCCCCGGCCTTTATCCCACCGCCGTCAACACGCCGAAAGGAGGTAAAACCGCATAGCTATTTTTCATTGTCCCATTCAGATCATCAAGCGGAGCATCGGCAAATCTGCCGTAGCCGCTGCCGCCTATCGGAGCGGCGAACGACTGGTGAATGAGTGGGACGGCATGACCCATGACTACACGCATAAGGGCGGCATTGTCCATACGGAGATCATGCTGCCAGCCCACGCCCCGCCAGAGTTTCAAGACCGCTCCACTCTCTGGAACTCTGTCGAGCAGATCGAGAAAGCCAGCGATGCCCAGCTTGCCCGCGAGATTGAAGTTGCCCTTCCTGTGGAATTGTCACCGGCTGCACAGTTAGCCCTTGTCCGGTCATTCGTCAAAGACAATTTTGTGGATGCCGGGATGTGCGCTGATTTTGCCATCCATGACAAGGGAACGGGCAATCCTCACGCTCATATTCTGCTGACCATTCGCCCGCTGAAATCGGATGGACGCTGGGGGCCGAAGTGTCGGAAAGTTTATGATCTTGATAGCCAGGGCAACCGCATCCCTGATGGTAAAGGCGGCTGGAAGAATCATCGGGAGGACACCACCGATTGGAATGACCGGGGCAATGCGGAGAAGTGGCGGGCGGCATGGGCCGTTTACGCCAATCGTGTATTGGAGACGGCGGGCCGACCAGAGCGCATCAACCACCGTAGCTACAAAAGGCAAGGTGTTGATAAAATCCCCAGCGTCCACATGGGGCCTGCCGCCTCGCAGATGGAGCGGAGGGGCATCGCCACCGAGAAAGGCAACATCAACCGGGAGATCGCCGCTGACAATAAGCTGCTGAAGGAGATCAAAGCCCGTATCACCCGGCTCTATAACTGGTCAAAGGAGCAGGCCGAGGCCGCGCCTGTCCAGGGCAGGGAGAGCATCATCGCCCAGCTATGGCAGGCCCGTATGGACACCGCCGCCCCCTCCACCCGTTCGGGTAAAATCCGAAAACTCCAGGAGGACGCGAAGCTGTTCAATTTGTTGCAGAAAAACGGCATCACGTCCATGGAGCAGCTACACGAAAAAGTTGCCGCCATGAACAAGGATTATTACGATCTGCGCGGCAAAATTGTCAAGGCTGAACGCCGCCTCGCCGTCCTGGATGAACGCATGGAAATGTGGGCGCAGTACGAAAAGTACAAGCCTATCCGCCAAAAGCTGGACAAGGTGAAACCAGGCAGGCGGGAGAAGTACCAGCAGGAGCATAGGGCAGAACTCGCCGCCTTTGATACTGCCGCTGATTTTCTGAAAGGGCTGAAAGAATCCGGCGAGAAGATCACGCCCAAAGCGTGGCGGGCCGAGGCCGCAAGGCTGACCGCACAAAAGGATTTCGATTATCAGAAAATGCGGGATATACGGGAGGACATCAAGGCTGTTGAAAATCTCCGCAAAACCGCTGACCGGCTGGCCCGCGAGGGACAGCGCCAGCAGAGGGGAACTGAACGTTGACACATCAATTTTATGAAAGGATTTTTGAATTATGGATATGAACCCATGGGAGCGCCGCCAGAAGATTTTGGAGGCTCTGTGCCTCCGGCGGCACGACACTTACGGCAATCTGGCGCATGAGTTTAACGTCAGCACTGGGACAATCCGCCGCGACATTGTGGTGCTGACCTGTTCCTATCCCATCGAGACGGTGAAGGGCGGTCACGGCGGCGTCAGGGTGGCTGAGTGGTTTCACTTGGATCGCCGTTCGCTGAACTCTGCGGAGATCACTTTTCTCCGCAGACTGGGGGAATCGCTGGACGGCCCTGATCTGGAAATGCTCAACCGGATCATTGCCACCTTTTCGCATTGAGGGAGGGCCGGTATGCGTATCAAAATTAGCAGTATCAAAATCAACCCTGGGCGGCGGGAGGCTGAACCCAAGGCCGTGGAGGAACTGGCCCGGAGCATCACCGCCGTGGGTCTGATGAACCCCGTCACCCTCGACCAGAACAACACCCTCGTTGCCGGTCTGCACCGGCTGGAAGCGGCAAAACTGCTGGGCTGGACGGAGATCGAGTGTACCACTATCGGAATGGACAGCGTACAGGCGGAGCTTGCCGAGATTGACGAGAACATTGTCCGCACCAAACTGAACCGGCAGGAGTTGTGCGAACAGCTTTTGCGCCGGAAGGAGATTTATGAGACGCTCCACCCGGAGACACGCCACGGCATGAGGAACGGGCAGACCTCTAAAAATGCCAATTTGGCAACTTTAGAAACGAAATCCTTTGCCGAGGACACCGCAGAGAAAACCGGCATGAGCAAGCGGGCGGTCAGCCGCCTCCTTCAGATCGCCAACAATCTGACCAGGGATGCCCGGAGAATCGTTGAGGCCCACAGCATGACCCAGGACACCGCTCTGAAGCTGTCCCGGCTCCACTACGATGAACAAGTTGAAGCCGCCACCATGCTGGCAGAGGGGACTATGCAATCGGTGGAGCAGTACCAGGAGTACCAGCGGGAGCGGCGAAAGGCAATCGCGTTGTCCCGCCCTCTGTCTGATGAGCCGCCTGTTGATACCCGGACGGAGGAAGAGAAGGAGCGGCAGAAAAAGGAATCCCTGGACGGCCTTGTGCGGGAATTTTCCCGGTTTATTGAACAATTCCTTGACCGGATGAAGATGTACCAGGGCTATGCTGACGATTTTGCAGAAATGTCCCAGTTGCAGATCAGTCAGGTGTGGGACAGCGCCGCCGCCGTGGATATGGCGATCATCGCTTTCTCCAAGGAAGTGAAAGCGTTGCAGGCGGAGAATGAAAACGGAGGACACGACAATGAAAACTGATTACATCACCAGCGACCCCACCCTGCCGCCCTACCTGGTTCTTCCCCAGTTCCTGCTGAACCTGGATGTTCGGTTCACGGCGAAAGAGGTCTATGCGATCCTGCTGGATATGGTGCTGAACTCCGAGGTCGCGCAGACCGACCAGCAGGGGCGGCGGTATCTGGCGTTCTACAACAAGATCATTGCGGAGATCATCGACCGCACTCCCAGCACAGTGGCGCAGTCACTTCGGGAGTTGGAGGACGTTGGGCTGGTGGAGAAGAAGCTGATAGCCCTCCATACCCCCTATCACATCTACATCAAGCTACCTATTGTGGAGAATGAGCCGTGATCCAGCACATGAACTACCAGCAGTACCGGACGGCCCGGAGGCTGGTACATAGCTGCTGCAATTATGATTGCGGGAATTGTCTGCTTCTGGACGATAGCGAGGAATGTGTCTGCCCGCAGAGCATCACATATTCGCTGGTATGTCGCTGGTTCTGCGTTGCCGTTCTGCCCCTGGACGCTGGCCTGTGTGCCGCCCTACTCCATCGGGCAGACAGAAAGAAATGTGTCCTCTGTGGCGGTTACTATCTGCCGAAATCCAACCGGGCGAAATACTGCCCGGAGTGCGCTACTGCGGCCCGCCGGAAGAAGGAGGCAGAGCGCCAGCGCAGACGCTACTACGATTCTACGCATTTAGGGCCTAAAAAGCCCTGATTTTGCAAGGCTTTCCGAGGGCGGCTCGATAGGGGCCTGATACATTCCCTATCCAGCACCCCGGAAGGCCCTCTAGCGGCCCGCAGAGGCCATTCTACAAAGGAGTTTTCCCTATGACCGAGAACAGGCGCTATTACTACCTCAAACTGAAAGAATATTTCTTCAACAGCGAGACGATGATGATTTTGGAGAGTATGCAGGACGGTCTTCTATACTCCAATCTGCTGCTGAAGATGTACCTTATGTCGCTGAAAAGCGGCGGCATCCTCCTGTTGGGAGATCACTTCCCCCACACGCCACAGACCATCGCCACCTGCACCCGGCATCAGATCGGCACAGTGGAGCGCGGTTTGAAAATCTTCTTGCAGTTGGGGCTTATCGAAATCCTGACTGACGGCGCGTACTACATGACCGACATTCAACTGCTGATTGGTCAGTCCTCCACGGAGGGCGAGAGGAAGAAGCGGGAGCGGAGCCGGTTACAGCGTCAAAAGCTGCTGCCCTCTGGTGGAATGGACATTTGTCCACCCAATAGGCGGGTGGACAAATGTCCGCCTATATTAGAGAAAGAGAAAGATATAGAGTTAGAGATAGATAGAGAGATAGAGGGGGGAGAAATCGCCCCCGCCGTTTTGGGCCGCTATCAAAATGTTTTTCTGTCTGCTGGTGAACTGTCCGAACTGCAAAACGACTTCCCCGCCGTCTGGCAGGAGTATATCGAGAGGTTATCCGAGTACATGGCCTCCACCGGCAAACAGTACCGGAGCCACACCGCCACCATTCGTCGCTGGATAGCGGATGACCGCCGCAAGGCCGCTCCCCCTGCCCGTGACCGGGATTACAGCGTGAAGGACGGTGATACCGTATGACGGAGATCCGCGAGGACGAATATCTTGACCCCGCTGACGGTCTTATTCATTGCCGGAAGTGCAGAGGCCCCCGGCAGGCGGTTATCCCCGACCCGTTCAAGGGCGGCAGTTTCAAGCCCAGGTGTGTCTGTTCCTGCCAACAGGAGGCGGAGCGCCGCCGTAAGGAGGCCGAGGAACGCCGCCAGCGCATGGAGCGCATCAGGCGGCGCAAGGCCCAGGGACTGCAAGACCGATACCTCTACGGCTACACCTTCGCCAACGACAACAGCAAGAACCCGGTCATGGAGAAAGCCCACGCCTATGTCGATCACTGGCCCCAGGCGTTCAAGCGGAACATCGGACTACTGCTGTTCGGAGACGTAGGGACTGGCAAATCCTTCGTAGCCGGGTGCATTGCTAACGCTCTGCTTGACCGGGATGTACCTGTACTCATGACCAACTTTCCCACCATCCTGGCCCGCCTGTGCGGGACGTTCGGTGAGGACAGGACGGACTTTCTGGACAGCCTGGGAGACTATGACCTGTTAATCATAGACGATTTAGGCGCGGAACGCAACACCGAATATGCCCTTGAGCAGATGTTCAGCATCATTGACAGCCGCTATCGCTGTAACAAGCCGCTGATCGTGACCACCAATCTGAAGCTGGACGAGTTAAAGCGCCCACCCGACCTCGCCCACGCCCGTATCTATGACCGGATTTTAGAACGCTGCGCCCCCATTCTCTTTGCCGGAAAGAACTTCCGGGAGGACAACGCCGCCAGCACCAAGGCGGCGGCGCGGCGCATCGTATCACCAGAATAATTTTGAAAATTGGAAAGGAGCCGCCTATGGCAAAAGCGAAGGAGCCTGTTATTACCGTCAGCACCGTGTTCGCCGGGAGGCAGACCGACAGGCAAGCCTTTATTGATTTGATTATACAGAAAAAAGAGATTGCTAAATCGCAAGTTGCGCTTGACATTACCGCTCCCACGCGGTATAATGAAATCACTCCAAACTGCGGCATACACAGCAGGACGGAGGTCATAAATGAGGACTAACACTGTGTATGCCAATTCTTACCCGCAGGAGGTGAGAGCCGCTATCTACTGCCGTCTTTCCAAAGACGATGATCTCAGCGGACCCAGCGCCAGCATCCAGAACCAGCGCGAACTTCTGTGCAGCTATTGTGAGGAACAGGGCTGGCGTGTGGCAGGGATTTTCCAGGACGACGGGTACACCGGGCTGAACATGGACCGCCCCGACTTCCAGCGGATGCTGGGTGCGGTGGAGCGTGGGATGTTCGATGTGATCCTGACGAAAGACCTGTCCCGCCTGGGCCGGAACTACTTGCAGACCGGACAGTTGATCGAAGAATTTTTCCCCAGGAACAAGGTGCGCTATATCGCACTCAATGACGCTGTTGACAGCAATATCGAGAACGATATAACCCCGTTCCGCAACATTCTGAACGAAATGTATAGCCGGGATGTAAGTAAGAAAGTCCATTCGTCCTACTTGACGAAAGCCAAGTCCGGCAAGTTTACCGGATGCCTCGCCCCCTTCGGCTACCGTAAAGACCCGGAGGACAAAAACCGCCTTATCATTGACGAGGACACCGCATGGATTGTCCGAAAAATCTATGATTATGCCCGCAACGGCAGCGGCCCGAACCGCATCCGGCGCAGGCTGGAGGACGAGGAAATCCCCTGCCCCGCGTGGTGGAACCGTCAGAAGGGCTTGCGCGATCACGTCACCAAGTTTGAGCGCGAGAACCCGGAGCGCGGACGGTTTATCTGGGACTTCACTACCATCAAGGAAATCCTGTCTAATCCTGTTTACATCGGCGCTATCGCCTCCCAAAAGGTCAACTACCGTTTCAAGATCGGCTGGATGGGGGATAAGCGGCGCGAGGAATGGATTATCGTTGAGGGGATGCACGAGGCGATTATTGACCGGGACACCTACGACATTGTGCAGGAGAAAGTCAAGAGCCGGAAACGGGCGGACGCCTGGGGGAATTTCAGTCTGTTCGCTGGGCTGGTGAAGTGTGGGCAGTGCGGCAGCACCATGAACATCCGCCGCGCCAATCAGAAGGGCAACGACCGCATCTACACCTGTTCCCGGTACAACAAGTATGGAGTGGCCCACTGTACCCAGCACCGCATCAAGTATGACACGCTTTACAATATCGTGCTGGAACAAATTAGGGCCTGTGCGAGAAAGGCCCTCTCTGATGAACAGGAGGCAGCCGCCCAGCTTCGGGAGAACTGCCAAGCGGACGAGCAGGCCGAGCGCGAGGCCATCCAGCGGAGCATTGACGAGGATACCGAGCGCATCACCGCCCTGGAACGCATCATCAGCCGGGTCTATGAGGATATGATCGCCCAGCGCATCAGCGAGGACAATTTTAACCGCATCCTGGAGAACAGCCAGACCGAACAGGCCACGTTAAAGAACCGTGTCACGCTGAACCGGGAGCGACTGTCCCAGCAGACCCAGGAGCAGGAGGACAACACCCGCTGGCTGGAGATCATCAAGGACTACGCTGACATTCAGGAGCTGGACGCTGTGACGCTGAACCGGCTGGTGCAGAAGATTGTCATTCATGAGGACAAGGACGGCGATACCGTCCGGCAGACGGTAGAAATTCACTTTAACTTCAACAATCAGGCGGATAAGCGCAGACTTATCCGAGAACTGTAACAAAATAGAGCCTATCAATCTGGACAGCAGGGGGATCAGGGTGTACCTAACGGGGCCATGCCGCCGCCAGCCGTGGGCTGTTTCACCAATTTTGGAATGAAACAGCTCATGGCCGGGGGCGGCATCATCGTCATCGGCACGACCCTCATCCCGCTGCTGTCGGGGCTGTTTTAAGGGCGGCGGCTTATGGACTTTCTCACCGACTGGCTCACGGACTGGCTGAAAGAGCTGCTGATTTGCGGCATCATGGGGAACCTTGAGGGGCTCTTTGATACCGTCAATGCCCAGGTCGGAGAGATTGCGGTGCAGGTAGGGACGACCCCGGCGGCATGGAACGCCGGGGTTTTCTCCCTCATCCGCCAGCTTTCCGAGACGGTGATTTTACCCATCGCCGGGCTGGTGCTGACCTTTGTTGCCACCTATGAGCTCATCCAGATGCTCCTTGAAAAAAACAATATGCACGAAGTAGACGTGGCGAACCTCTACAAATGGCTGAAACCGACCTGCAACTGCAAGGGACGGTATCAGCGGAAACCCTGTCCGCGATACACGCGGCAGGCTACGACTATACGGGCGGGGCGGTCATCCCCCGGCCCGGAAAGGAGGAAAAAAATTTGAGCAACGACGTATTACTTACCCCGGAGCAGATTGCCGCCGAGGAGCGCCGCTGGCTGTTCGAGTCTCCCATCGCGGAGCTGGCCGAGGTCAAGGGCGTTACCATTGACGAAGCGGTAAAGATGCGGACGGACGCTGTTCTGCAGGAGGCTGTCATCCCCATCGAGGTGTCGGTGCGGCCCATTGAGCCCCAGGGCAAGCTGATTGGTTTTGCCAGCGTCAACTTCGGCGGCGTGGTGGTGGACGATTTCAAGGTGGTGAACGGGCAGAACGGCATTTTCTTAGGTGCGCCCTCAAAACCCGACCCCACCAGCAGGACGGGCTACCGGGCCACGGTGCGTATCAATGACCGGGCCACCCAGGAGCGGCTGAACGCGGCGGGGGTGGAGGCGTACCATTCGGCGGTTGAGAAACTTATCGCCCGGGCCGAGGCGGTGCGCCCCACGCCCATCCGGGAGCAGATGGATAAGGCGGGAAAGGAGGCCGCGCAGAAAAATGCCGCCCGCTCCGCCCCGGCAAAGGGAAAGGAGGGACGGGATGGCAGATAGCCCGGCTTTGGGACAAAATGTCCCAAACCTTAACCCGGAACCCTCCGGGCTCTACCTCATGGACGGCATCGCGGGCCTGCGCTCCCTCCCGGAGCACTCGGTTGATATGCTTCTGACCGACCCGCCCTACGGCACGACCCGCAACTATTGGGATGTGCCTTTGCCCCTCCCGGAGCTGTGGGAGGCGGTGCGCTGGGCGGTCAAGCCCTCCGGGGCGGTGCTGTTCTTCGCCCAGTGCCCCTATGACAAAATCCTCGGCGCATCCAACCTCTCCATGCTCCGCTATGAGTGGGTGTGGTATAAGAGCCGCTGTACGGGATTTCTCAACGCCCGCCGCGCCCCGCTGAAAAAGACGGAGAATATTTTAGTGTTTTACCAAAAGCTCCCCCTCTACAATCCGCAGTTTGAACAGGGCAAGCCCTATAAGAAAATCGCGTCCCAGCGCGGCCAGAGCCCCAACTATGGGAAATTTGTCCGCTCCGGGAGCGGCTCGGAGGACGGGCGGCGGTTCCCGGGGAACCTGCTTTCATTCCAGACCGTGGCCCATACCGTCCACCCCACGCAGAAGCCCGTGGAGCTGTGCGAGTATCTGATAAAGACCTACACCGCCCCCGGCGAGGTGGTGGCGGACATCTGCGCGGGCTCCGGCACAACGGCCATCGCCGCGCTGAACACGGGCCGGGAGTTTATCTGCTTTGAGACGGCCCCGGCCTTTTACGGCCCGGCCACGGAGCGCATCACACAGGCGCGGGCGGCTGTGGCCGCTGGCGGAAAGGGGGTGTGACTATCGGTAAATATAACGTGATATACGCCGACCCGCCGTGGCGGTACGCCCAAAAGGGCCTGCAAGGCGCGGCGGAGCGGCACTACCCCACAATGGGGATTGAGGAATTATGCGTGTTGCCCGTGGCGGAATTGGCGGCCCCGGACAGCGTTCTTTTTCTGTGGGCCACGTTCCCCCAGCTCCCGGAGGCCCTGCGGCTCATCAAGGCGTGGGGCTTCCAGTATAAGTCCGTGGGCTTTGTCTGGCTGAAAAAGAACAAAAAGGCGGACAGTTGGTTTTACGGGCTGGGCTTTTGGACGCGGGCCAATGCGGAGGTGTGCCTGCTGGCGACCCGTGGGCATCCCCGGCGAAAGGCCCCCAACGTCCACCAGTTCATCATCTCCCCTATCGAGGGCCACAGCAAAAAGCCGGACGAGGCCCGTGAAAAAATCGTGGCCCTTATGGGGGACGTGCCCCGGGTGGAGCTGTTCGCCCGCCAGACGGCCCCCGGCTGGGACGTGTGGGGGAACGAGGTGGAACCTACGGCGGGACTTCAAAATTTCGGGGCCCCCGCAAAGTCGGCAGACTTTGTGGGGAGAGGAGGCACAGCGGAACGGGGCGAGCTTTGGGACAAAATGTCCCGAAGTGAGCGGAGTGAAGTTTGTGCCGACGAGTCCCAAAGGAAAGGAGGCTAAAAATGCCCTATGTGAACGTACCTAACGACCTATCGAAAATCAAGACCAAAATCGCTTTCAATCTGACAAAACGCCAGCTTGTATGCTTTGGCGGCGCGGCCCTTGTGGGAGTCCCCTCCTACCTGCTGGCCCGGAGCTCGTTTGGGAACACGGCGGCACTGTTCCTGATGCTGGGCATCATGCTCCCGGCGTTCCTGCTGGCGATGTATGAGAAAGACGGCCTGCCGCTGGAAAAGGTGGTGAAGAACATCATCCGGGCCAAGTACCTGCGGCCCGGGGTGAGGCCCTACAAGACCGGGAACATCTACGCGCCCTTTACCGGGCAGGCGGGAAAGGAGGCAGTGAATGGAAAACCGAAAAAACAAAAGAAAGAATAAGGCGGCGTTGTCCGCCCAGCAGTCCATCCCCTATGTGGCGATGCACCCGGACGGCGTGTGCCAGCTCCCCGGCGGGCTCTACACAAAGACCGTGGAATATGAGGACATCAATTATTCCGTGGCATCCACCGAGGATCAGTCCGCGATATTCAGCGGGTGGAGCTCGTTCCTCAACTACTTCGACAGCGCGCTCCCCGTCCAGCTCTCCTTTATCAACCGCCGCTCCCACTCCACCAGCCGCTACCATGTGAACATCCCCGCCCAGGCGGACGATTTTGACAGCATCCGGGGCGAGTTCGTGGGGATGCTCAAACGGCAGATTGCCCGGAGCAACAACGGGATTGAACGCTCCAAATATATCACCTTTGGCGTGCCCGCCGAGGGGATTGCCGCCGCCCGGCCCCGGCTTGACCGGGTGGAGGCGGACGTGATGGGGAACCTCCACCGGCTGGGCGTTCCCTCGTCCCCGCTGGACGGGCGGGAGCGGCTGGCCCTCCTGCATGGGCAGATGCACCCCGGACGGCGGGAGCCGTTCCGCTTTTCATGGGGCGATATTTCCAAAACGGGCATGGGGACAAAGGACTTCATCACCCCCAGCGGCGGCTTTGACTTTAGGGGCTCCCGGTTCTTCCGTGTGGGCGGCTTTTGGGGCGCGGCGTCCTATCTTCAGATTTTGGCGTCCGAGCTCTCTGACCGCCTTTTGCGGGAAATTCTGGAGCTGGACGCGGAGCTCACCGTCACCATGCACATCCAGACCGTTGACCAGTTAAAGGCGATAAAGACCATCAAGGGGAAAATCTCGGACATCGACAAGATGAAAGTGGAGGAGCAGAAAAAGGCCGTCCGCGCCGGGTACGACATGGATATACTTCCCCCCGACCTTATCACGTTCAGCAAGGACGCGGCGGAGCTGCTGGGGGATTTGCAGTCCCGGAATGAGCGGATGTTCCTTTTGACGTTCACCGTCATCAACCTCGCCCCCACCCGCCAGCGGCTGGAAAATGACGTGTTCACCGTCTCCGGCATCGCGCAGAAATACAACTGCGCCTTAAAGCGGCTGGACTGGCAGCAGGAGCAGGGCTTTATGTCCTCGCTGGCCCTCGGCTATAACGAGGTGCAGATACAGCGGGGCATGACCACCAGCTCCACCGCGATTTTCATTCCCTTTATGACGCGGGAGCTCCGCATGGGCGGGCAGGCCCTCTACTACGGCATGAACGCGCTTTCCCACAATGTCATCATGGCTGACCGGAAAAAGCTGAAATCCGCCAATGGGATGTATCTTGGCTCCACGGGCTCCGGCAAGAGCTTTGCCGCCAAACGGGAATTGATAAACGTCTTTCTTGCCACAAGTGACCGCATCGTTATCGTTGACCCGATGGGGGAATATTCCCCGCTGGTACGGCGGCTGGGCGGGCAGGTCATTGAGATTGCCCCGGACAGCCCCCACCACATCAACCCGATGGATATTGAAATCGGTTTGAATGACGAGGACAGCCCCCTTTCCATGAAAGCGGATTTTCTGCTTTCCCTCTGTGAGCTGGTGGTAGGCGGCAAGGACGGCCTGCAACCTATTGAAAAGACCGTGATTGACCGCTGTGTGCGGCTGGTGTACCGGGAGCTTGCGCTGGGGCTGGAGGGCGCAAAGATGCCTTTGCTCCAGAGCTTGTACGAGGAATTACTCAAACAGCCGGAGCCGGAGGCGAAACGTGTGGCGACTGCGCTGGAGCTCTACTGTACGGGCTCCCTCAATCTGTTCAACCACCCGACCAATGTGGACTTGAGCTCCCGGGTGGTGTGCATCGTGCTGAAAGGGCTGGGGGAGAACCTCCGCAAGATTGCGATGCACGTCACCAACGAGTTTGTCACCTCGGCGGTGAATACCAACTATAAAAGCGGCGCGGCGACGTGGTGCTACTTTGACGAGTTCCACATCCTGCTCCGCGACCCGCTGACCGCCAGCTACTTTGTGGCGGTGTGGAAGATGCTCCGCAAAAAGGGCTGTGTGCCCTCGGCCCTCACGCAGAACGTGAAAGACCTTTTGGCCAGCCGGGAAATCGAGAACATACTGGATAACACCGATTTTCTTGTTCTGCTCTCCCAGGCCCAGAGTGGGGGCCACCACCTACCCCGCCCAGGACGGGGATATGCTGGGGGCCGAGGCCGCCTACTGTTCACTGGAGGCGGAGCTCCAGCATTATCTGGATACCTACGAAAGTACCCACGACTATGACGAGTACCATTACGATTTAGACGCTATCGAACATGACCCCTATGTGCTGGTTTCCATTCTGAGCGCATGGCACGAGGGGGAATGGACGCTGGCGGATGTCCAGCCCACCTTGCAGATGCTCTTTGACCGCCAGTACACGCTGACCGAAAACGTGGTAAAGGAGCGGCGGTACTACATCGAAACGGATACATGGACGGACGAGGAGGGCAACACCCACACTGACAGCTACCGGGTATATTACGATTATTATATCTGCACTGTGACGCTGGATAACTTCAACCTTTCCCATCTTCCTATCTATATCATGGGGGAGGAAAAGGTTTCCCGGTATTCCCTCTACATGGCCACGCTGGGGAACCGCCCCGACCTCTTTCCCGGCTCGTCCTATGTGGGGAAATACACCAGCCCGCCGGAGGGCTACGAAGTGCCGGGGGAATATCTGGACGATGAAACATTCGCGGCGATGCTCTCCGAGGCCGAGAAATACCTCGGTTATCCCTATGTATGGGGCGGGAGCTCCCCGGCCACGTCCTTTGACTGCTCTGGCTTTGTAAGCTGGGTTATCAATCACAGTGGCTGGAACGTGGGACGGCTGGGGGCCCAGGGGCTTTACAACATCTGCACCAGAACCAGTTCCCCGCGCCCCGGAGATTTGGTTTTTTTCAAGGGAACCTATGACACTCCGGGAGTCTCCCATTGTGGCATCTATGTGGGGGACGGGATGATGATACACTGTGGCGACCCGATACAGTACGCCAACCTAAACAGCAGCTACTGGCAGGCCCACTTCTACGCCTACGGGCGTTTACCATGAAAAGGAGGTTTTCAATGGCGATAAGCAAGAGCGCAAAAATCATGGCCGAGATGGAAAAGGTCAAGGCCAAAATCAGCGACCAGCAGGCCCGGCTGAAAGAGCTGGAACAGAAACACAAGGAGGCCGAGAACGAGGAAATCGTGGACATCGTGCGGGGCATGAGCATTTCCCTTGAGGAGCTCCCGCTGGTGCTCCAGCGCATCAAGGCCGGGGACACTTTGGGACAAAATGTCCCGAAGTCCGCCGGGCCGGAAAAGGAGGACGCGGAATGAAAGGAAAAAAATATCGTGTAGTGGCGGCGGCTCTGTGCGCCGCTTTTTTGCTGTGCGGCATCACCACCACGGCCTACGCCGGGGGCGGCGAGGAATGGGAGGACGGTACGGGCGGCCCGGAGTGGGAGGGGCTTGACCCCGTGGAGCCCCCGGCCACCCCGGAGCCGGAACCCGAGCCCAACCCATTCACCCCGGACGGCCAGGGGACGATGGTGGATAACGCCACCGACCAGGACGGCAAGGAATTTTTCACCATCATGGCGGCAGACGAGTCCGTGTTCTATCTGGTGATTGACCGCCAGCGGGAGACGGAAAATGTGTACTTTCTGAACGCCGTCACCGTGGCCGATTTAATGGCCCTTGCGGAGCCCTCCCCGGAGGCTGTCCCCGAACCGCTCCCGGAGCCGGAGCCCGAACCTGCTACCGAGCCGGAGCCGGAGCCCGAGCCGGAAAAATCCGGCGGGGCTGGGACGCTCCTGCTGGTGCTGGCGGTGCTGGCTATCGGCGGCGGGGCTGGGTGGTACTTCAAGATATACCGCCCCAAACAACAGCTGGCCGCCGCGCCCGGTGAGGACTTTGACGAGGCCGAGGAATACGGCGAGGACTATGGCGGCGGTGAATATGACGACCTCCCCCCGTGGGATGAGGAAGAAGAAAAGGAGGACGGAGAATGAATTTCACAAACAACCCTTTGGAACGGGAAATGAAACGCCGCCCCCGGCCCCGGGCTCCCCGCCCGGAAAAGCCCCGGGAGGGCTCCCGGTGCTGTGGCTGTCCCTACTGGCGCGGCATCCCTTGCGGCTCCTGCTTTCAGAGCCTTTTGAAAAAGCCGGGCGGGAGGTGATATTTTGCGCGAGCTGACCCGTGAGGAAAAGGCGGCCATCCGCTCCCTTGTCACAAAATGGTGCGCCAACTATGACCGGGAAATGGGATGCTTGCCTTTGGACTGCGAGTGCTATATGCTGGGGAAGTGCTGGACGGGTGCTTACTGCCGCTACTTCCGGGAGGCCGTCCTGCCGCTGAACCCGGTGCTGGAGGCCGCCCTCAATACCGAGGGGCCCGCCCCGGAAACCCGGCCCTGTCCTGTCTGCGGGCGGCCCTTTCTCCCGGACGGGCGACGGCGCTATTGCTCCGAGGCTTGCTCCAAGGCCGCAAGGCAGAAGAAACAGCGGGGATATATGCGGAAATACCGGGGGTGAGGCGTGAGCATTTGGGGGTATAGAACCCCGCTGTTTTCAAGGCTTTCCGGGGCCACTTTTGGGGCGGGGCGTACTTTTACACGTCCTGCCCCGATTTCCCAAAATAGTGCTAACATTTCGAGAGGAGGTTCCTATGGACAGAAATCAAGGCTATACAATCTTAAAGGCCGTCATGCTGGAGAATGGCCGGGGCTTTGCGCTGGGGGAGCATCCCCGGGCCCCCTCCCCCTTTGTGACGTGGGCCTGCTATGATGACGAACACGGCGCAAGGCAGTATGAATGGGGGCATTATGGCAGTGACCGGGCCGCGCTGGAGCAGGACTTGCTGGAGCGTGTGGAAAGCTACCAGCAGCAGTTCTCCGTCAAGGTGGCGCAGATTGAGGCCCCCGGCCTTTACAAGTATTATTCCACCCAGCGGCCCGTTGACATCGGCACGTTCCCCAAGCCTGCAGGCAACGCCCCGGACGAAATCGTAAACTACGACAAGCGCGTACCCGTGGAGGGCGGCGCGTTCCTTGCGTGGGGGCATCTGACCTACACAAAGCCCTTGACGGAAAAGCAGGCGGCGGACTATGAGCTCCGGCCCGCCCCGGAGGTGTCCGGCCTACTGCGGGACGGCGGCAGGCCCCGCCCGATTGCCGAGCAGATGAAAGAGGCGGCGAGGATGGCCGGGGAACGGCAGGCCCCCACCGCGCCCAAACGGAACGCGCCCGACCGGGGCGATAGGTAACGTGGCCGGAAAAAAGCGCCGCCGCCCCATCCATCTCCATGTGATGGTGTCTGAGGAAGAGCAGGCACTTATCCAGGAACGCATGGCCCAGGCGGGCATCCGCAACATGGGGGCCTATATGCGCCGGATGGCCCTCTGCGGCTATGTGCTCCAGATTGACCTTGCCCCCGTCCGGGAGCTGGTGTCCCTCCAGCGGCGATGCTCAAACAATCTCAATCAAGTGGCCATCCATGCCAACACCTACGGGGGCATCTACCCCGAGGAAATATCGGCCCTCCAGCGGGACTACTCCGCTTTGTGGGGCCCTCTGTCTGATTTGCTGAAACAGCTTTCCGCGCTGGTGGAGCTGTGACTTGCTGGGGAGCGGTGCTGTGCCGCTCCCCGGCTTTTTTCGTACTTCGGGACATTTTGTCCCAAAGTCCCAACGAGAGGAGGTGCTACCACGGCCACGACCTACATCCGGCCCTACAAGCAGGCGGCGGGACTGAGCGCCGTCCAGACGATGGAGGAGCGGTTTGCCTACGGGCTCAACCCCCAAAAGCTGGGGGCCGTGTCCTCCCACCTTTGCGACCCGGCCACAGCCGCCGCCGAGTTTCTGCTGGTGAAAAGCGAATACCAGGCGGCCACGGCCCGGCCCGTGGAGCGCGGGGCTCTGTTCTTCCAGATACGGCAGGCGTTCCCGCCCGGTGAGGTGACGGCGGAGGAGGCAAACAAGCTGGGCTTTGAAACGGCGATGCGCTGGACGAAAGGCAAGTACCAGTTTTTCGTCTGCACCCATACCGACAAGGGCCATCTGCACAACCACATCTATTTCAATTCCACGGCCTTTGACTGCTCCCGGAAATTTCATAACTTCCTCGGCTCCAGCTTTGCCCTCCGGCGGCTGTCTGACCGGGTATGTCTGGAGCATGATTTGTCCGTGATACAAAATCCCAAACAGCACAGCAAGGGCCGTTTCCTCCACTATGGCCAGTGGATAGGCGACAAGCCGCCCTCCGCACAGCATCGGGTGCGGCTGGCAATCATCGCGGCTCTCGAAAAAAAGCCCGCCGACTTTGCCGCGTTCCTGCGGCTGATGGAGGAGTCCGGCTTTGCCGTCAAGCGCGGGCGTGGCGGCGTGGTGTCGTTCCTCGCGCCGGGGCAGGACAAGTACACCCGGCTCCGGGCATCCACCCTTGGCCCCGGCTTTGACCCCGAGGACATCCGGGCGGTAATCAACGGGGAACGGCCCCTCCCGGAGCTCCCCAAGGATGCGCCGCCCCCGCCCCGGCAGGTGAGCCTTATCATTGACATTCAACAGCGCATGGCCCAGGGCAAGGGCCCCGCCTATGAACGCTGGGCCAAGGTCTACAACCTAAAGCAGATGGCCGCAGCCCTCCAGTTCCTGCAAGAAAACAAACTGACCGACTATGACGCGCTGGCGGCCAAAACCGAGGCGGCGGTTGACCGGGCCCACGCGCTGGCCGGGGAGCTCCAGACCACCGAGGCCGCCCTCTCCAAAGTCTCCGGGCTGATGGGGGCCGTGGTGGACTATGCCAAGGCCCGGCCCGTGTTTGACGGCTACAAGGCGGCCCGGTACTCGAAAAAATACCTTGCCGAGCACGAGGCGGAGCTTGCCACTTACCGGGCGGCCCGGGCCGCTATGAATGAATTGTTAGGCGGCGAAAAGCTCCCCAAAATGGACGTGCTGAAAAAACAGCGGCGGGAGCTGGCGGATAAGAAAAAGGCCCTCTATGCCGAGTATCGGCGGGCCCAGCGGGATATGCGGGAGGCCGTGGCGGTCAAGGCCAACATCGACCATCTGCTCGGCCTGACGGACGGGCGGGACAATAAGGAACAGACGCGATAGCGGCGGTGACGCAGCCAACCTCTTTGGGACATTTTGTCCCAAAGAGCCGGGTTTGGGGAGGCTCCCCAACAAGCATTTTTGCGGGCCTGCGGCCCAGTAAAAATTTCGGAGTGTGGCCACACCCGAATTGCTTGCCGTTTCGTGCGCTCCCCCATACATGGCGCGAAAAACGGAGGCCGCGCTTTTCCTTACGCTCCCTCCGTTTCTCTGGCTTTTCTGATACCCTCTGCGGCTCCCTCTATGATGATAAGCTCCTTTTCGTCCATTCCGTTCAGCATCCGGTCAATGTGTTTCCGGCGCTCACTCTCGCCGCCCAGCTTGTCCGGGTAGAAAAATTCATCCACGGAAATATCAAAAAGGGTAACGAGCTTGTAAAAGGCGTTGAGGCTGGTGTGCTGGCCCCGGTTCTCAATATACATGATGGAGCGAGGGGTGAGGTCTACAAGCTGGGCCAGGTGCTCCTGCGTCCAGCCTTTGGCTTTTCGTCTGCGCTTGATTTCTTGGCCCAGGGCATGACAGTCCAGGCGTTTTTCATATTGGTACATTCTCACATCACCCCTATATTATTCTACATTTCGGGGTGGAATATGAGAACGAAACACAATTTTATTTTTAAGTAGTTTTTTATTTCGTGTTTTTTTCTTGCTTGCGGGCTTGACAAAAGTACAACGCTATGTTATATTTTTAATGTCAACATCGCGTCATACATTAAGGAGGAAAGAAACATGGTGCAACAACTATCAGATGCTGAACTTGAAATTATGAAAATCGTGTGGGGGAACCCGGAGGAGGTGACATTGTTCCCCTATATCATGGATGGACTGGCGGCCAAAGGAAAACCGTGTCAAAAAAATACATTGATTGTCCTTTTGTCGCGGCTGATTAACAAGGGTTTTCTAAGTGCTAAAAAAATTGGACGGCGCAACGAATATACAACACTGGTTTCAGAAACGGAATATCAGACGGCACAAACAAAAAATTTCTTGGATAAAATCTATGAGGGAAACGCAAGTGGACTGGTTTCTAATTTGATTTTAGGTGATTTGTTGGCAGACGAGGAATATGAAGAGCTGAAAAAGCTGCTGGAGAAAGGGCGAGAAAAATGAACATGGTTTTGAAAGTCTTTTTGTCTATGTCTTTTTCCGGAGCCCTGCTCATTCTGGCTTTGGTTTGTGGTGAACGATTTTTGAAACATAAAATCAGCCGACAGTGGCAGTATTATATTTGGCTCATTGTTATCCTGCGGTTGTTGCTTCCCTTTGGGCCAGAAACAAATTTGATGGGGAAAACCTATCAAGCCGTCGATGAAGCAATAACACAGAACACTTCTTTATCGGAAGCACAAGAGCCAGTTAATGCTCCGGGAAATGTTCTCCCCCCTGCTGTTGGTTCGGAGCCGGATAACGAAAACACAAATAGCCCGGTAGAAGAATTGGTAACTGCACATCCACTTAAAGACATCACATCACTGTTGATAAATCATATCTGGCTAATTTGGCTAATGGTTGCGCTGGGTATGCTGATACGGAAAGTAACAATCTATCAAGGCTTTATACGGTATATCAATGCTGGATTATCCCCCGTTTCTGACATGGGAATTTTAGACCGTCTTTCCGTTGTTGCAGAGCGGGTGGGTATAAAAAAACCGATTGAATTATGTGTCAATCCGTTGATTTCTTCTCCGCTGTTAATTGGATTTTTCCACCCATGTATCGTATTGCCGAGCGTGGATATTTCCGAAAAGGATTTTCAGTATATCGTCCTGCACGAACTGACACATTATAAGCGGCGGGATATGTTTTATAAGTGGCTGGTGCAGGTTACAGTCTGTCTACATTGGTTTAACCCTTTCGTCCATCTCATGAGTCGGGAAATCACAAAAGCGTGCGAGTTTTCTTGTGATGAGGCAGTCCTTACAAAAATGGGATATGGCAACGCGCAAGAGTATGGAAATACCTTACTTGACGCTATGGCGGCAGTCGGAAGATACAAGGAAAATCTTGGGGCTGTCACTTTAAGCGAAAATAAACAGCTATTAAAAGAAAGGTTAGGTGCAATTATGAAATTTAAGGAACAGTCAAGGACAGTTAAAATGTTGACATTTGCTCTGACATTGTGCGTACTTTTAGGTGCGGCTTTTGTTGGCGTTTTCCCTGTTGCCGCGGCAACTGATCGCACAACACGCAAGCCCCAGGTGGCTGTGGATAAAACTCCCACACAAGGGAATACAAGCACAAGCAGTAAGGACTATGCAACCCAGGCGGAGCGGTACTATGAGGCTGACAGCCTACCGTTGTTTGAAATCACTTTTCCCCGGTTGGATGAAAATACGCAAAAGAAATGGCTGGAAAAGTTCTATGCTGATGAGGACTTTGCCTTTTTCTCTGTTGCTGTATGTTGGATTGACACAAATTCCGCTTTGTTTACCGACTTCGCTGAAAAAGCGTATGACGATGAAGAAATGGCGTTTTTCTCCATCTTGATAGACTGTATGGACGAAGCGGAACTGGAACTTTGGCTGGACAGGGCTTTGGAAGATGGAAATTGGGCATTTCAATCCATGCTCTTTGATAAGCTAAACCGAAGCGAGGAATTTGACGAGCTTGAAGAAAAGCAGAAAAAAGAATGGGCCGAAGCGCAGACGGCGGAATACCGGGCTGTGGGCGTTACAATGGACGGCAAAGACTATTATTACCAGGGCCAGCTTGTCAACATCTTTTTAGACATCCGGCCTAACAAATCCGTTTACACGCTGAATATGAACCCCAAAGGGACTGTTAATATCAAAATAGTCCGTGATGCAGAAAACAAAATCACAGGCGTTTCTTATATGACTGAGGCGGAAGTAACTGAACTGCTGGAAGATATGAGTGACCCAGATGATAAATAAACGCATGAAAAAAATCAAAGCCGCTCAACGGTAAATAAAAAAACCGTTGTTTCGGCGGCTGATTATCTGCGCGCCAAAACAAAATACAGTGGCCTAACGGCGGTTTTGAAATAACAAATTTCAAGCCGCCGTTTTCTTTTGAAAAATAGAATACGGAGGGTGTATTAAAGTCACCCATTTTTAAGGACACGGCGGTATCCAGGAGGTATCGTTGTGTCCTTTTTTATCTGCACTCAAGTTAATTCGTTAAAAAAAGTTTAGCCCCTCCACCGGGTTACTCCGGCCAACAACGCGAAATTTGCAAGTACATAAAGAACTACGTCATTTCATGCGCCCGCACAGTACAACGCTGTGCGGGCGTTGTCGTTTCTTGTCGGCTCCACTTCGGGACAAACAGTCCCAAGGTGCGGGGCGGCTCCCCCGGGTGTCGCTCCCCGCCGCCCTCCATATCGTTTCCCGGCAACCCATCCACAAAAAACGATATGGAGGTACATACCATGACTATTATCAATCTGCGCGACTTTTATTACTGGTACACCCAGGACGAATATATTGAGGTTACTGACGATGTGGCCGAGGCGCTCCGGGCCAGCGTCCGCTATGAGGCGGCCTATACCGAGCGTGTCCGCTACAACAAGGCGTACTATTCCTTGGATGCGGATGACGGCATCGAGTATTCCGCCTGCCTGCACGAGCTCACCCCGGACGAGGTTCTGGAGCTCAAGGAGCGGTTCTGCCGTTTGTGGAACGCGCTGAACAGCCTGCCGGAAACCCAGGGCCGCCGGGTGGACGCTCACTTTATCCTCGGCATGACCTACCGGGAGATTGCCAAAGCCGAGGGCGTGGATAAGAGCGCGGTGCGGCGCTCCGTTCTCAGCGGCATCGCACAGATGAAAAAATATTTGAGAAAAAATCCGTGATTGCCGTCTCCATTTGCTCCATTTTTCTGGTGGTATATGAGAGGAAGTTTTTTCTTCTCTACAACTGAATAGTGGGCGGCCCCGGGTGAACGCGGGGAGCCGGGCGGCGGGTGCGCTATGACTTCTCCCACGGGAGGACGAGCGACCAACACCACCGCCGCGAGTGGGGAACCTGCCAGCCCCACGGCCACGATCCGCGAGGGACAAGCTGGCCGCTTGCCGCTTGGGGCCGCCGCACAAAACAAGGGAACGCCGGGCCGCTACTCGCTGTCTTTTGACGGGCCAAACATACGGGCCCGGCGCTCCCCATTTCAAACAAGTTCGAGACAAATTGTCCCAAGGTGAGGACAGGCTAAAGGGCGGCACTTTTCGGAGTGCTGCCTTTTCGCGTTTCCCCACCAACCAAAAACGCAAAAGGAGGTTTTGCCGTGAAACTGACCGCACAAGAGCTGGAACAAATGAAAAGCGTGAACATCGGCGCGGTGAGCGCGGATGCGCTGGCTGACGTGAGCGGTATGGCCTTTGACCGCACCCTCCCCCGGGAGGAGCGGCTGGCCCGGTTTGTGAAACGGGCCGTCAATCCATACTGCTTTAGCGTGGGCGGCGTGGGCGTGAAAATCGAATTTGCCGAGGGCGGCCCCTCCCTGCAGGAGACGCTGACCGCCTTTCTTATCCGGCAAAAGAGCGGGCTGTAACTGCTGTTGCGGCCCGTTCCTACTTCGAGACAAAATGTCCCGAGGCATCGACATCCTTGTTGATTGCCCCGGGCAGAGGTATAATATAAGTGTAATGTGATAGGGAAGGAGGAACAATGGCACGAACAAAAAACAGAGGGTATCAGCAGACTTTGACCCCTACCTATACGGCCCGGCTCTGGAAAATGGGCGGCTACATCCGGCTTTCCCGAGAGGATTTACAGAAAATCAACCGGGGGCTTGACGATAGCAACAGCGTGAAAAACCAGCGCGACATTCTCAATGATTTTCACTTCAACCATGCGGAAGAATTTGAAAGCTACACCGAGTATGTGGATGACGGCCACACGGGAACCGATACGGAGCGCGAAAGTTTCCAGCGGCTCTTGGGGGATGTGATGAGCGGGAAAATCAACTGCGTTGTGGTGAAAGACCTTTCCCGTTTCGCCCGGAATTATAGCGATGCTGGAAGTCTGATTGATAACCTTTTTGTGCAGATGGGCATCCGCTTTATCAGCTTGGCCGAGGGCGTGGATAGCTACCTAAACCCGGACAGCGTGAACAGCATCATCGTTCCGATAACAAACGTGATGAATGACCAGTATTGTTATCAGACCTCAAAGAAAATCCGGCAGGTTTTTGATTATAAGCGGCGCAACGGCCAGTACATAGGCTCTTTTGCTCCCTACGGCTACATAAAAGACCCCAAAGACAAGCACCAGCTAATCGTTGACCCGGAGGCCGCTGAAACCGTCAAAAAGATATACGAGATGTGCCTGCAAGGTACGGCCAAACTTCAAATTGTGATGTATCTGAATGACCACGGCATACCCAGCCCCACGGCATACAGAAAGCTAAAGGGCCTGCCCTACTCCCCGGCTATATCGGACGCTCCCATGTGGGGGAACAAGATTATAACGGATATTCTCAGAAATCCTATTTACACCGGGGATTTAGTACAGGGCCGCCGCCGGGTGAAAAGCTACAAGGTACACCAGATTGAGGCTGTGCCGGAGGATGAATGGGTGCGCGTCCCCGATACCCACGAGGCCATCATCACCCACGAAACCTTTGACCGGGTACAGGAACTTCTGAAACATGACACCCGGACGGCCCCTAAAAAGCGGGAGCTCCATTTATTCAGCGGTTTTCTGAGGTGCGCTGACTGCGGCAAGGCTGTGACCCGGAGCCAGAGCGGGAAGAATGTTTATTATTCCTGCTCCACTTACAAGAAACGCTCCCGGACAGCCTGCACCATGCACTCTATCAAACACAACCGTCTGGAGGCCGCTGTTCTGTTTGCCATCCAGTATCAAGTGAGCACTGCCGTTTCCTACTCGGAAATAGTAGCCCATATCAATGCGGCTCCGCTGAAAAAAAGTCAATCCCACCGCCTTAACGACCAGATTGCCGCAAAGGAAAAGGAATTGACGAAAATCACCCGCTACAAGCAGTCACTGTATCAAGACTGGAAAGACGGGGAAATCTCCCAGCAGGAATACCGGGAAATGAAAGCCGATTATGAACGGCAGGCCGCCGGGCTCTCGGATTTGCTGGCCCGGCTGACGGCTGAACGGAAACAGCTTTCAAACGGCGTTGACCAGCAGCATCCCGCACTGGTAGCTTTTGCAAAATATCAGAACATCGAAAAGCTGACCCGCGAAATCCTGATTGAACTGGTAGACCATATCAAGGTTTACGAAAACGGCAATATCAGCGTTCATTTTAAGTTTGCGGACGAGTTCCGCCGGATTGCCGAGTACATTGAAATCAATACCACTGACACCGCCGAGGCGGGCTGACCCCCGCCAAAGCATGAAATCCTTTTGACAGTGTGTTTTCCTAATAAAACGCAATCTTATGCTTGCTACGTTACCCCTCCCCCCGTTCCGCTTCCCCCGTCCTCCGTACTAATAAAGCGAATTGGAACACCCAAACTGTGCGCCAAAGGCTGGAAATTTCCGAAAAAGCGCAAAAAAATAGAAGCCGCTCTGCGTTCTCGCAAAGCGACCTCTATTTGCTTTCGATAGCCCCGTCTAATGCTCCCTCAATGACCGGCAGATGTTCTTCTGGACACATCATCACCTTGCGGCTGATGCGCTGGCGCTGGTCGTGTTCCTCCCCTGCGGTAAGCTGGTTGAAATACTTTGCGGCGGGAAGATTGAAAATTTGAATGAGCTGTATTATGACTGGTAGCGCCGGTATGATGTGGTTATTCTCAATGTTGATAAGATAGACCGTTGAGATACCCGCCATTTCAGCGGCCTTTTGCCTGGACAGCCGCCGCTTTTTCCTCGCCGCCTTGACATCCTCCCCAAAGGGTTCAAAACCGGGGCAATCCTGAATGTTAGCCATATTGTATCACCCATCTATATTGTATACTTTACTTTTTGACTTGGAAACAAAGTATACAGAGCAGGTTCTAATCTTTATTATTTACATTTTGGCGCTTGTTTTATTCGAGCAAAAGAAGTAAAATACCAATATCGGAGGTGCAGCATGGACTATATGACTTTGAAAGAAGCGAGCGAAAAATGGGGTGTCACCCCACGACGGATAAACTATTACTGCGTTGCGGGGCGCATCCCTGGTGCTTTGAAAGTAGCAACGATCTGGCTTTTGCCAAAAGATGCAGCGAAGCCGATTGACGGTCGTACAAAACAAGGGAGGGCTTTGAAGCATGAATAGCGTTTTAATTATAGACGATGACAAGGAACTATGTGCCTTAATGAAAAAATGCGTGGAGCAGGAAAACTTGTCTGCGGTGGTGGCGCATGGCGGCTTAGAGGGTCTGCGGCTGCTGGAAGAAAACAAAGATGCCTGTTCCCTGATTATTCTGGATGTGATGATGCCGGATATGGACGGTTTTCAGGTATTGCAGAAAATCCGGGAGAAAAATAATGTGCCGGTGCTGATGCTGACCGCCAAAAGTGACGAGGAAGATAAGGTTTCCGGTCTACGGCTTGGGGCAGACGATTACCTGACAAAGCCTTTCAGCATTAACGAGCTGATGGCCCGCATCCATTCCCTGGTTCGGCGCTATACCACCTTAAACCCCATAGCTGGGAATGTGGCCGCCACAATGCTGCTGAAAGATATGGTGATTGATAAAGTCAATCGGACGGTCACTGTCCAAAATCTCCCGGTAGAGCTAACCGGCAAGGAATTTGATCTGCTTGTGTTTCTGGCATCCAATAAGGGCCGGGTATTCACCAAAAAGCAGATATACACACAGGTATGGGCAGAGGAATACGCCTTTGACGACAGCAATATCATGTCCTTTATCAGCAAATTGAGGAAGAAAATCGAGCCAAATCCAGAGCATCCGTTTTACATCCAGACCGTCCGGGGCGTGGGGTATCGGTTCAACAAGGAGGCATGAGCATGAACCTTTATCTGTTGCTGTCCCTATTGGTTGCCCTGCTGGTAATTACCTGCCTTTGGGCCAGACTTCACCGTGTCCGGGGTCAGCTTTCTCTTATCAAAGATGCCCTGACGGATATAAAGAACGGGAACCTGAACCGCCGTGTATTGTCGCGGGAGAGCGACCTGACGAAGCAAATCTGTTATGACATCAACGAGATCGCTATGAGCAGCCAATCCCAGCTTATCCAACAAAAGCAATCCGAGCAGGCATATAAACGGCTCATGACAAGCCTTTCCCATGATGTAAAGACCCCTCTCGCCTCTCTGGTGGGGTATTTGGAGGCCGTGGAAAGCAAAATGGTGACAGGAGCCGAACAGGAAGAATACATTCAGGTTGCTACGGAAAAAGCCCATCATCTGAAAGACTTTGTGACCGCCTTGTTTGAATGGGTGAAGCTGGACGCAGGGGAACAAGTTTTTCATTTTGAGTTTTGCGATCTGAACGAGCTTTCCCGCAACATTATGGCTGACTGGGTGCTGTTGCTGGAAAACCACAATTTTACCTATGAGATAGAGATACCCGAAGCAGAATACATGACAAGAGTTGACCCCACCGCCTACACCCGTATTCTCAATAATCTGCTGCAAAATATCCTGACGCATAGTGCCGCAAGCCAAGTGTCCCTTACTGTAACCGAAACGGAGCAGCAGGCAAAAATCGTTGTTGCCGATAATGGGAAAGGAATTTCTGCCTCTGATCTCCCCCATATCTTTGAACGGATGTATCAATGCGATCACTCCCGATCTGCCAAAGGGAACGGGCTGGGCCTCTCCATTGCAAAAGAGCTGGTGAGCATTCATAAAGGAACCATCACGGCAGCCAGTGTTCCCGGAGCAGGTACAACCTTTACCATCATACTTCCGAAAGCCCTGTGAGCGTGCAGGGCTTTCTTTCGTTCAAAACAAGGTTAAAACAAGATTTCGGCAAGGTTATGGCAAGGTTCGTCCCTTATAATGGGAACCATGAAAGGAGGAAACCGCATGACAATCATTGCAACTGAAATGCAGAAATGGAAGCGGAATAAGATTGTCTGGTGTATTTTGGCCTTGACGCTGCTGTTGGGGGCGCTTGCGATTGAGAGGGCTTGCAGCATTGCAAGGAGCAGTCCATATATGGATAACTTTGGCGACCTCTACACGATGGCGTTTAAGAACTTGTCCAGTCTGTTCCTGCCGATTGTGCTGGGAATGTTCGCCACAACCTTGTTTTTTGACGAGCATAAGAACGACACGCTGAAAGAACTTCTTATCATCCCCATCACGAAAGTACAGCTATACTTTTCAAAAGTCGCTGTAATGATCCTGATGTCCGTGGGACTGTGTTTGATTACTTTTCTTTTATGTGTTGTCGGCGGGTTGATTGCCGGGGGCTTTCCTGATTTGGACGCAGAAACACTTATAGATGCTGGCCTCTTGTATCTGGTGAGCGGACTTCTAATCCCCATAGCCATGCTTCCGATTGTGTTTCTTGCCACGCTGTCAAAAGGATATATCCTGCCTATTGGCGCAACGCTGCTTTATCTGGTTCCCGTAGTCATTGCCCCGGCCCATTTTATGGGAATACACCCGCTGGCAAGTGTGATGGGAATTTACTCTCACATTTCCGAAGCAACCGCAGCTATGGTAGAAATCCTGATGCAAGGCGTTTTGCCGGACACTTCACCGTTTATTTGTGCCGGTTCGCTGCTCCTGATCGGCGCCGCATCTGCTGCTGCATCCGTAATGGCTCTAAAAAAGCAATCTTACTGAAAGAAAAGACCTATGAGCCTTTACAACTATATTGTTGGAAAAATGAAACATAGTAAGAAAGTGAGGCATCTCTATGAACGATTTTGTAATTGAAACCAAAAAGCTGACGAAAATTTACGGGGAGCAAACCGCTGTCAAC
Source organism: Acutalibacter muris (assembly GCF_002201475.1). Lineage (NCBI taxonomy): Bacteria > Bacillati > Bacillota > Clostridia > Eubacteriales > Acutalibacteraceae > Acutalibacter > Acutalibacter muris. Next base: position 759,177 of record NZ_CP021422.1, read on the forward strand.
TCCGTGGATATTCATGTGAAGCCGGGCCGGATTTACGGGCTTTTGGGGCGAAATGGAGCTGGTAAAACCACCATTATGAAAATGATTTTGGGCCTTACGCCGATCACTTCCGGCGAAGTGGATGTGTTCAGCCAGAACATCAAAGGCCATGAGAAGCGCATTTATCCCCGCATTGGGGCCATTATCGAAACTCCTGGATTTTATCCCAACCTGACTGGCACGGAAAATCTTGAAATCTTTGCGAAGCTGCGCGGGACACCCCGGCCCAATGCCGTCAAGAAAGCGCTGGAAGTTGTGGGGCTTCCTTATCGGGACAAAAAGCTGTTCAGCAAGTATTCTCTCGGTATGAAGCAGCGCCTTGGCATTGCTAATGTCATCCTGCATGACCCGGAGCTTTTGATACTCGACGAACCGACTAATGGGCTTGACCCCATCGGCATTGCCGAAGTACGAAACTTTATCAAGGGTTTAAGCGCGGAGCGCGGTAAAACTATTCTGATTTCCAGCCACATTCTTTCTGAAATCGCACTTCTGGCGGACGATATTGGCATCATCGACCACGGCGTACTGTTGGAAGAAAACAGCATGGAGGATTTGGAAAAGAAAAATCGGAAATACATCCAGCTTCAGGTTTCGGATGTCCACAAAACCTCTTTGATTTTGGAACAGCAGTTCCGTGTGACTGATTATGCGGTGCAGGACGAACATAACCTGCGGCTCTATGATACCGCACTGGATATGGCAGCAATCAACAAGGCTCTTGTGGTGCAGGACGTGGCTGTTATCAGCTCCCAAATCTGCAATGATACCCTTGAGGATTATTTCAAGCAGATTACGGGAGGAGAGGGCATTGCTTAAACTGATACAGGTTGAATTTCTAAAGCTGCGGCGGAGAAAGTTTATCTGGCTCATGCTGCTGGCGGCGCTCTTTATGCCTCTTGCCGCTGTGTTCTACTTTGCAAATATCAAGGGAACCGGCGTGGAACCCATCGAGTTCTACAAGTGGACGGCGTTTAGCTATACCCCGTGGATTATCCTGCCGGTGGTGCTGGGGATGCTTTGTACCATGCTGATGTATAACGAAAACCAGTATGATATACTTAAACAACTCTGGATTGTGCCGGTCAATAAAGTGGCGTACTTTTTCAGCAAATTCGTCGTGGTGCTGACATACTCGATCTGCTTTATGCTGATTATTGCAGCCGCGTCCATTCTTACCGGCGTACTGCCTGGCTATATCACCTTTGACAGCGCAAGCACCCTTTATCTTCTGCGAAAGTGCATGGAAATCTCCCTGCTGACCGCTTTTGCGGTGTTGCCGGTGCTGGCGGTTGCTGCGGTGCAAAAGGGCTATATTCTTCCCGTCTGTTTGACGCTGGTTTATACATTTCTTGGCTTTATCCTCTTAATGGTAAATATGTACCTGCATCCGCTCTCCAGCATGACAGCCATTGTTATGCGGGATATTCCAGGTGTCGTGATTACCCAGCCGCTTAATATTCCGGGGGCGTTCCTTTGCATAGGTGTGTGGAGCGTAGCTTCTGTACTGCTGGCCGGGGCTGTTTTGAAAAAGAGAAAGTGAGGTGCATCTGAAATGAAACTTTTGCTTTGGGCGGAGCGCCGGAAACTCCGCCGCTCCAAAATCCTGTGGATTGCCGGTTTTGCAACGGTTATGGTGGCGTTGATTGTCTTTGCACAGGGGCAATTCATGTTCTATGGAAGCCGCTATATCGACAAGGCAGGATGGTTTATGACAGCGACCCAATCCCTTGCTACCTTTTATGTATTGCCTGCGGTGATTGCCCTGCTGGGCAGTTATATGATCTGTCGGGAGGAACAGGAGGACACCCTAAAATCCCTGCGCCTTATTCCCGTGGATGAAATGAAACTGACACTTGCCAAGATGGCGCTTACACTTGTGTTCAGCGTCCTGATCTATCTCCTGCTTTTTGTTATTACCTTTCTCATTGAGGCCGTTCTCCACCTTGAAGCTCTGCCTATTAGCCTTGTTTTAGAGAACCTGAAAACATATTTTCTGGATGGAGCTGGCGTTTTTTTTGCCATTTCTCCGATTATCGCTTTGGTTTCCCGGATGAAAAAGGGCTACTGGTTGGCGCTGGTATTTGCTGAAATCTATTCTTTCGCTGGATTGTTTGCAAGTATGTCCAACACATTAAAAACGGTCTATCCTATGACAGCCGTTTTTAACCTTTCTGGTTATTACCATGCAAGCGTCATTCAGACTTTAATCGGTGTCATAGTTCTGCTGACCTGTATTGTTCTTTCGCTGTTCATTTTGAAAGGACTGAACAAGACAGCCAAATAAACACAATATTTTTAATAATCTGCCGCACGACGGCAAAAGAAAAAAGCCGTCGTACAGCAGTCCATAAAAGCCAAGTCTGCCCAGCGGCAGAAAAGAAAAAAACCGCTGCTGGGCAGACCGATTTCCCGTGCCTATTTGTTCCATGCGGCGGTTTTAAGAGATTAAAGCCGCCGTTCTTTTATCCCCCAAAAGAATGATGCGGTAACGCTGGAAAGTACGGCGGCTGACAGGAGGCAGCCGCCATGAAGTACATAGCCGTTCGACACGATTTGACAGCGTTTGAACCGTCAAAAAAAGCCCGTTCCCCACCTGGGAGAATTGCGGCTACGAGATTATACTATACGGTGCAGATAAAGTAAATTATACTGTGCAACTCGCCCGGTGGGTCTGTGACCTGCCGGGCGAGTTTTGTCGTGTCCTGACCGGCCCGAAAAAAATTTTTGCAAATCGGGCCATTTACCGCGCAGATCGGCCCAATCACTTCGCTCTGTTAGCGGAAAGGGAGAGAACCACCACCATCCCCCGACGAAAGGGGGTGAGAAGATGGGAACTATCCCCCGCTTTAGCAGACCGGGCCAGTTTGACCGCTATTGCAAGCTGGTACTGGAACATGAGGCCATTGACTATCTGCGGAAAATGGACAGCCTGCGCGACCGTCATATATCGTTGAGCATCCTGCCGCAGAAAGAAATGGACAAGCTCTCCACGGTAGACCGCTATCCCAGCGACAGCCATGTTTTTACGTCGCATGGATGTGACCTGCCGATTGAGAACGAGCTTGTGGCCGATGCCTTTGCCGCCCTGACGGAGCAGGAACAAAGTATTCTGATACTGCACTGTGTCCTGGGAATGTCAGACGGCAAGATCGGTGAGATCATGGAGCTGTCCCGCTATGCCATCCAGCGGCGCAGACGGAAAGCACTGGACGAACTGCGGAACAAGTTGGCGGCGCTGATGCCGAAAGGAGGTTGAACGCAAATGTCGGAACCTGACTACAAGGGCCGGGCGCTTCTCCCCATGCCGGTGATCGAAGCCGCCCGTGCCGGGGACGCCGAGGCCGTGGAACAGGTCTTGCGGTACTACGAGGGCTACATAAACAAGCTCTGTACCCGGACGCTGTATGACGAGTACAGCTATCCCCATGAGTGCGTGGACGAGTACATGAAGCACTTGCTGGAAATCAAGCTCATCCACGCTATTGTCGCCATGAATTGACGGCAACCGGCCCGGCAGGGCAGGCGGAACACCTTACCCTTTCCATGTTCCCCTGCCTCCGGCCCGGCGTTGCACCTTGACAAAGAAAGCCCGCAAGATAACGGCGGCGCAGCATAGGGCAACGGACACATTCTGTATGCGCCGCGTCGGTGGGCGCGCCATGACCCCGCATCCTGCGGGAGAGCGAGAACCGCCTACATCGAAAAGCCGGCAGCTTATAATCAGCGGCGCATACGCTAACGATACTCCCTTACAGCCACAGTCCGAGCGTTCAAAGCGTCGCAGGCAATGGGTAGGGCCGCGTGAGAACCATGCGGGGGTGAAAGTCCCGTGGTGCTGGTCGCCGCCAGCCGTCCGATTTATGCCCCTTTATCAGAATAGTGGACAAGCCACTGTTCATAACCTGTAATATTCATTTGCGAAAGGGGGAAGTCCTTTGCCGCAAAATCAGATCAGCGCCACAACGACGCATAAAATTGGCAAAACGACTTATTTTGTCTGTGCGTCGGCCAGCGAGAAAGCGACCGACACCATAGACAAGAAGATCAAAAAACTTATCCGCAAGGATATGGAGCAGAATGCCGGAAGCGTCCAGAAATAGGGCGCTCTTTTTATAATTTTTGAGCTGACAAGGACAGCGGTTGATGGTATAATTTAATCGTACATATACCATGCTTGTCTGCTGTCGGAAAGGAGGAACAATGTTACAGGCAGACAAGATAACCGCTTTATATTGCCGGTTAAGTCAAGAGGATATGCAGGCAGGCGAGAGCGAGAGCATCCAAAATCAGAAGTTGATCTTACAACGGTATGCGGATGAACATTTCTTTTTGAATACCCGCTTTTTCGTCGATGATGGCTTTTCCGGGGTGAGCTTCGAGCGTGAGGGGCTGCAAGCCATGCTCCGCGAGGTTGAGGCCGGGAACGTGGCGACGGTCATAACGAAAGACCTTTCCCGCCTGGGCCGGAACTACCTGAAAACCGGGGAGCTTATCGAAATCGTATTCCCGGAATATGAGGTGCGCTATATCGCCATTAACGACGGCGTGGACACGGCGCGGGAAGATAACGAGTTTACCCCCCTGCGGAATTGGTTTAATGAGTTTTACGCCCGCGATACGTCCAAGAAAATCCGGGCGGTGAAGCAGGCCAAGGCCCAGCGGGGCGAACGTGTCAACGGAGAAGTCCCCTATGGGTATATCGCAGACCCGAACGACCGCAATCATCTCATTCCTGACCCGGAAACGGCCCATGCTGTCAAGCAGATTTTCGCCATGTATGTGCGGGGCGACCGTATCTGTGAAATTCAAAACTGGCTGCGGGACAACGAGATTTTGACTGTTGGGGAACTCCGCTACCGCCGAACAGGAAGAACCCAACATCCCCGCCCCCAACTGAACGCCTGGTACAACTGGCCTGAAAAGACGCTGTATGACATTCTCGCCCGGCAGGAATATTTGGGCCATACCATCACGGCAAAAACCTACAAGGTGTCGTATAAGTCCAAAAAGACGCGGAAAAATGCGGAGGACAAGCGGTATTTCTTCCCCAACACCCACGAACCGCTGATTGACGAGGAAACCTTTGAACTTGCTCAAAAGCGCATCACCACCCGCCACCGTCCTACCAAGTCTGATGAAATCGACCTGTTTTCCGGGCTGCTGTTCTGCGGAGATTGCGGCTACAAAATGTATCTCCAAAAAGGAGCCGGAACGCCGGAGCGGAAACACGCTTACACCTGCGGTAACTACCGCAACCGGGCCAGAAATGATTTTCTTTGCACGACACATTACATCCGCAAAAGTGTCTTGAAAGAACTTGTCTTGGCTGACTTACAACGTATTATGTCCTATGTGAAAGGACATGAGCAGGAGTTTATTCAGACCGCTACCGAGTGCAGCGAGCAGGCCATGAAAAAGGCGCTGGGCCACCAGCGCAAGGAGCTTGACAAGGCGGAGGCCCGGCTGGGCGAAATCAACCTTTTATTCCGCAAGCTGTACGAGGACAACGCATTGGGCCGGTTATCGAATGAACAGTTTGTGTTTCTGACCTCCGGCTATGAGGACGAAAAACGGGAGTTGACAAAGCGGACCGCGGAGTTGAAAAAGGAGATCGACACCGCCGCCGAGCGCAGCGCCGATGTGAAAAGGTTTGTCGCCCTGGTACGCCGGTACACGGAGATCAGCGAATTGACCTATGAGAATGTCCATGAGTTTATCGACCGTATTTTGGTCTACGAATTGGACAAGAACACCAACACCCGCAAAATCGAAATCTTTTACAGCTTCGTGGGCAAGGTAGACACCGGCGACCAGCCCACGGAAAGCGTTTCTTATTTCAGGCAGATTGGCGCTGATGTCAAAAGCGTTGTCGTTTAGGGCTGAAAGCAAAATGCTGGGGCAAGATAGCGTACCATTCAAAAACGGTTACGTTATCTCACCCCAGCAAACAGACAGCCCGGTTTTCATATGGAAGCGATGAGAAATATCTCAGAGGTGTTATCTTAACCCTTAATGGAGCCGAGCATAACCCTGGACTTAAAGTATTTCATAACAAAGGAGGGGCTGTCCTAGAGTAATTCATCTTGAAAGGAGTAAATAAAATGGGATTTTTTGCAATGGTAGCGTCAATGTTATTAGGAATATTTTTTATTGCACTCGGAATTTCTTGCAAAAAGCATAAGGGTTGGTCTATAATACTTATTGCACTCGGAATAGTATTTGTTCTTATTGCGGTTTGTTTTGGATATCCCAAATAAAAAACGGTTTGCAATTTGAGGTGATTGTATGCAGGAAGAAAATATGAAAGGGTTATTATATCCTCTTTGCGGCAGTAAAACCCGTAACAGGATTAAAGAGGATACCATTTTGAATAACTACCCTTTTTACTATCGGAAGTGCAAGCGGGAAAGCTTGATAGCGGTAAAAGATTTGCAAATAACCGTGGTCAAGAAACTGGAGGCTAAGTATTGAAGTTTGAAGAATGATGAAGAATGAAATTAAAAACAGTAGAAAAGGGGAAATGATATGGAAAATAATGTTCTTGAATTTGAATGTGTAGGCTTAAATAATGGTGGGAAATTCCCTATTGAGAATACAGGTAGAGGGAAAGATATTTCACCGGAATTTATTATTCAAAATCTATCCACAAGGGCAGTTACTTTGATGATTACGCTTGAGGACTTGAGCCATCCGATAAAGGGATTTACGCATTGGATTATTTGGAATATTCCTGCGAGAGATAGAATTACGAAAGCAATTCCGTCAGGGAAATCAATATCTTCATTACAAGGTGCGGTACAAGGAATTGGGTATGGTTTTCATTGTTATGCAGGGCCGAAGCCACCTAAAGGAAAGTCTCATAAGTATTGTTTTACTGTTTATGTATTAGATTGCAAACTTGATTTGTCCCCTTTTTCTTTCAAACGAAAAGTTTTGAGTAAGGCTAATCGCCATATTATTCAGGAGGGGAAAATTTATGGGTATTTTGAATAAACTATGCAGACGAGGACTACTGCACCGCTAACCCTGAAATCATTCCAGAAACAGAGCAAGGTGCTGAAACATACCAAGTGGCGGCGGTAGCCAGGGAAAAGGGGAGTTATGTGGACGGCGCGTGGAGCTTATTTGACCAAATCACAAATTCTCCATAGTGGGTGTTTTCGCAAGCATAACCCTTGCCCCAGCCCAATCAAAAAGGTCAGCCCGGAATGCTGTACAGAAAACCGCCAGCCGACAGGATTTTGAAAGGGTACACCCTGCGGCAAAGGTTTCTCCCCCTTCCGGCAAAAAAGATTCGCCCCACATAAGGGAAACAGATACCAGTCTGCATTTGAGTGAAGATCATTCACTTGCTACATGGCAGAACAACACCGCCACAAACAGCTTACAGAGCCAGAGCGCGGCGCTCCATACCGCTGACACCTATGACGCTGCCGTGCAGCTTGACAACTATCCCGCCCCGCTTTACACTATTCTCAAGGGCGAACAACCCCACCCAAAACATTTCATTACAGTTCCGCAACATTTCATGACAAATAGATTGCTCTTCCGTCACATTTTTGTTAACCTAATAATAGGGTGATAAGTATGATAAAGTTCGCAATCTGCGATGACGAGCCACAGATGGCCCGGGAAATTGCGGATCAGCTTGCAAGCTATATGAAGGAAACTGCCGGTGGCTACTCGGTGGAGTGTTTCTCCAGCGGGTACGCGCTGCTGAAGTCCTCAGAGGAATTTGACGTTATTTTTCTTGACATCCAGATGGAGCGCCCGGACGGCATGGAGACAGCAAGGCTGCTGCGCCAGCGGGATAATCACAGTCTGCTGGTGTTTGTGACCGTATTGAAGGAGTGCGTGTTCGACGCCTTTCAGGTGGAGGCATACGACTATCTTCTAAAACCCTTGGACAGAGCCCGATTCCGGCAGACCATGGACCGGGCCTTGGGCTGGCTGGAGCGGGACGCGGCGAAAAATCTGGTGATACAGCGGGGCTCCGGATGTCAGGTGGTTTTGCTCTCGGACCTTATGTATTGCGAGGTGCTGGGCAGGAAAATTTATCTTCACAAAAATGACGGAAGGGTGGTTGACTACTATGACCGGCTGGAGGAGCTGGAACAGCGGGTGGACAGCCGCTTTTTCAAGTGCCATCGGAGTTACCTGGTGAATCTGGACTATGTGAGCGGGTGCCAGGGTGGGCAGGTTCTGCTGCAAAGGGGAGAGCGCCTCCCGGTTTCCCGGCTGCGGGAGCGGGAGCTGACCCAGGCTCTTTTGCGCCACATGAAGGAGAGGGGTGCCTAGCATGGATTATTTCAGCCTGATTATGGACATGGTCAGTATCGTTGGGCAGGGGGTGGCCCATATTTTCTTTGTCAGCCGCCTGACCGGAAAGGAGCGCAGGCTTTGGCATTTTGCGGTCTACTGCCTTACCCTCTGCGGGATTCAAGGGCTGGCGCTGCGCCTGGGCGACAACGGCATCTTCTCCATCGCCACAGGTATTCTGGGGCTGTACGCCATCAACCGCTTCGCGTTTAGGAACCAGCGGCCCATCTCCTGGCTGGCGGCGGTGCTGGCCTTTTATGTTTCGCAGCTCTCCTTTGGCTTTATCAACTCTGTGGAGGCGGTGGTGGTTCCACCGTTTTTCGGAAGCCCGCTGCTGTATCTGCTGCTTCTGGTGGCACAGGTCCTCTATTTTGTGTTGTGCATTTGCTGTTACCGCGCCGTGCGGAAACTCCTGGCCTGGACAGAGGACAGTCAGACGCCTTACATCGGTCTGCTGTTGTTTCCGGGCCTGTTTTTCTTTGCCGCGGAGCTGTATATCCTCCAGACCTCCTACAGCTTTTTTGACCCCGCTATTTCTCTGGCGGAGGTGGGCAAGCACAGTACGCTGCTGCTCCTGCAAATCATGGGTCTGGCGGCGCTGCTGTGCACCCTGTACGCTTACCGCCAGCTCTGCCAGGGGTTTCAGGCCAAGGCGGAGCTGCAATCGCTGACCCAGGCCGCGCATACACAGAAGGTCTACATCACCGAAGCTCAAGCGCGCTATGAGCAGACAAAATCCTTCCGCCATGACATTAAAAATCATCTGTCCGTATTGGACGGCTTGCTCAAGAGCGGAAAGCTGGAGGAGGGCAGAGGCTATCTGAAAAGGCTGGAAACCGTCTCGGAGGCTCTGTCCTTTCCCTATCAGACCGGCAATCCGGTAGTGGATATTCTATTGGGGGAGAAGCTGGGGCTGGCGAAGGAGATCGCGGCGGAGGTGTCCCTGGTCTTGCCCAAGCCCTGCGGGATCGACGACTTTGACCTGTGCGTGCTCTTTGCTAACGCCCTGGACAACGCCATCGCCGCCTGTCGAGCTCTGGAGGGAGCCAAGGCCCTTCGCATCAGCGGCAAGCGGCAGGGAGATTTCTATTTGCTGGCCTTTGAGAACACCTGCTCCGAGGAACCCCTGCCCCCGGCGGGGACCGGGCTTTCCAACATCAAAGCGGTGGCGGAAAAGTATCACGGGGCGGTGCTGACGGAGAAAAACGGCCGGCAGTATTATCTGAGTGTGCTGATGAACACTTCAGCCTTGCAATAAAGCTATTGTGGACACCATTAATTTGCGGCAGATAGAGCGTTCCGGACATTTGTGTTTTACAAGGGCCTCACCAAAGGAAGCTGGAGGCGGTTTGTGCGAAAAAATACTGCTGGACGCTTCGGAGTGACCGTTGCAGAACATTTCATTACATCCAGATAGCATTTCATTGCAAAAGCCTTGAAACCGCACTCTCTGCCAACTAAAATGATGGGGGTTAGAACTCCCACTAAAATACTACTATTTGAAAGGAGGTGCAAGCATGAACGTACAGATGATGGAGGGACTTCTGGGCACCAGCTCCAATATCACGCTGGCGGGTACGCCCATGAGTGTGTACCGCCAGGCCAGTGCCGAGGGTGACACGGAGAAGATGAAGCGGGCGTTGGGCTACACTGGCGAGTGCACCGAGAAGGCTGCCAAATACCAGGAAAAACTGGACGAGGGCATGGAGGCCGAGGCAAAGGAGGAGCGTGAGAAGGCCAAGCTGGAGCAGGAGGCCGCCCTCGAAAAGCGCCGGGAGGAGCAAAAGCGCACAGAAGAAAACGCAGAGCGGGACCGCCCCCAGGAGACCGACCTGGTTCAAATCAGCCAGGCGGCGAAAGCGGCGCTGAAGAACAGCGAGCCCCCGGAGGCGGTAGAGCCAGTTGCCAGTGAGCCGGTCATCTATACGCCGGCTGGAGAGGTTTCCAGCGCCCTGGTGGAGGCAGAAGCCAATCTTTCATTTACAGCGTAGAATTTAAGGAGGAATATTTTATGACGCCTGTTTCTGGTTTGAGTAACGAAGCGATCCGCCCTTTGACCGCTCCCGAGAAAGCGCAGGGTGCCCCCAAGGTTCAGAGGGCCGAGGAGGACGCCCAAAGCCGCCGGCCGAAGGCCATGATGGATGAATACGTCCCCGAGGAACGGTCGGAGCCCTCCGGCCGGTACTGGAGGGGCAAGGGCGAGAAGGGCCAGCCCAAAATCTATTTTGATGACCCAGAGCGGCCGGCGGGCGCGCCCAATAAGCCGGAGGAAAAATGGGTCTGCGATACGGGAAAGGTGGACCGGGAAATCGAAAAGCTGAAAAAGAAGCAGCAGGAGCTGAAGCAGCAGCTGGGTACTGAGAACAATGAGGCCAGGATAAAAGAACTGGAGCGCCAACTGGCCCAGACGGAACAGGAACTCGGTGAAAAGGACAACGATACCTACCGTAAGCAGAACGCCTCCTTCACACAACTCTCTTGATTTCAGGAAAGCGGCGGTTTGTGGAAACCGCCGCTTTCCTCCCTCCCGTAGGAAAAAGTTAAGAAATTCCATAGAGAAAGAGTCTCTGTTCCCAACGGATTGTCACTGTTGAAATACTTATTTGCGGTGATGGCTGCGCGTCCTTCGGATAATGAAAAATTCAAATTGATGATTTAAAAAATAAAAAATGCCATGCGCTCAAACAACTTTTGGCATAGCATTTTTTCATTTTTCCGTTTACTTGGTATTCGTTATAATTTTGTGAAGGTTGGCTCCCTGTCATTGACGGGGAGTTTTATTTGATTTCTATGTATAAAGCTTGATAAGCTTACAGCTCGATAAGCTCCTTGGGCGACTTTGTCAGGCTCCGGCACCCGTCGGCGGTGATAAGCAGCATATCCTCTATACGCACGCCGTACTGGGCAGGCAGATAGACGCCGGGCTCGTCTGTTATCACCATACCCTCCTGGCATACAGTCTCGTCCTTTGAGGAGAACGCCGGCCACTCGTGTATTTCAAAGCCCACTCCGTGGCCAAGGCCGTGGCCGAAGGCGCCGGGGTAGTCCTTCTCGATGATGTCCCGGGCTATCTTGTCTACGTCCTTGCAGACCATGCCGGGCTTCACCGCGTTTATAACGGCCATTTGGGCCTCCAGCACCGTCTCATAGACCTTTCGCTGCTCGTCGCTGACCTTGCCGAGAGCCACCGTGCGGGTCATGTCGGAGTGGTAGCCGTCCAAAAGCGCGCCGGTGTCCATGGTTATGAAGTCGCCCTTCTGCACAGTGTTCTGGCTTGGCACCGCGTGGCACTGGGAGCCGCTTTTGCCCGCCGCCACAATTAGGTCGAAGGCCACGCCGTCGGCGCCGTTTTTGCGCATGAAGAACTCTATCTCCAGGGCCAGCTCCCGCTCGGTCACGCCCTCCTTGATAAAGGGCAGTATATGCTCAAAAGCCGCGTCGGTAATGGCCTGGGAGGCTTCTATCTTCTTAACTTCCTCCGGGGACTTTATCATCCGCTGGTCCTTTATGGCGTTGTCCAGGGTCTCGTCCAGGACCACCTCGATGCCCTTGCCGCCCAGTTCCTTCTCGAATTTCCTTGCCTGGGACACAGAGAGCTTGTTGATCTCCAGATAGACCTGCTTCACGCCGTGTTTCTCCAGAAGCTCGCAGAGCGTCTCATATATTTTCTTGAAGCCCACCACTTTGCAGTTTTTGGCCGAGTAGCCGGCCGCCTCCTCATAGCGGAAGTCCTGCAGCAGATAGGCCTCGTCGGCCGTTATCAGCAATATGCCGATGTCCGAGGGGAACTCGGTGAAGTACCGGCGGTTGCACTCGGAAAACACCAGCACCGCCTTCTGGCTGTCCCCGGCGATGAGCCTGTCCCTTATGCGCTCAACAGGGTTTTTCATTTTATTACATCCTCTCTCACTTTAAATTTATTTCTAAGCCCCTTCTCAAGGTGCCTTCTCACCCTGAAGGTCCAGCCCTCCTCGGGGTCGAGGGGCTCCAACAGCACGGACTTCATGCCGCAGAGATTGGCGCCTATCACGTCGGTGAAGATCTGGTCGCCGATTATGACGCAGTCCCGGCACCGAAGCCCCAGCATTTTTGCCGCCCGTACATACCCAAAGGGCAGGGGCTTTATGGCAAAGCTGATATAGGGCAGACCGAACCTTGCGGCAAAGGCCGATACCCGCTTTTTGTAATTGTTGGACACTATCACCACTTTGTACCCCGCCCCAATGAGCTCCCGGGTCCATTCCAGCGCGCCCTTTATAGGCTCGTGGGAGGTGTAGGTGGCGAGGGTGTTGTCCACGTCCAGCAGTACGGCCCGGGCACCCAGCCGCCGGAGAAGCCGCGGGGTGACCTCCCCGATGCGGGGCTTTACCGCGGTAGGTCTAAACAGTGCCATAGGACCCTCCTGTTCCCAGCAAAAAGACGGGCGCCGACATTAACGCGGAGCGCCCGCCTTTCATCAGGTCTGAAACCTAATCGTTGGCCCGCGCTCACTTATACTTGCGCTTGCGGGCCGCTTCGGACTTTTTCTTACGCTTGACGGAGGGCTTTTCATAAGCCTCCCGCTTGCGAACCTCCTGGATAACGCCAGCGCGGGCGCACTGCTTCTTAAAGCGCCGCAGGGCACTGTCCAGTGACTCGTTTTCCTTGAGCCGTATCTCAGCCATTCATATCCCTCCCATCCGCCGAAAAGGCAGGGGTGTGCGTCGTAAATATAATATATGAAAATATACTACAACATAAACATTATAGCTCCAACCCAAGGGCTTGTCAACCCCCCTTGGAAAGACTTTTTAGAATGTTACGGAATGTTCATGGATTCTTCATTATTCGAGCCCGCTTAAGTTGACAGTATGCGTTGGGGTATTGTATAATATAGGCGCTTTCACCCGAAAAGGTACTCCCAGAGCAGGGAGGAGGTGAGGGCATTGGCGGATATACATACTTTTTTTGCTGGCGGTTATGGCAGGTGTTACAGTTCATGTAATCTGCAAGTGGCTTGACCGCAAGTTATAACGGGTGAAGTAAGCCCGAGCAAAAAAGAGACCCCGGAGACTGACACTCTCTGGGGTTTCCTTTTTGGCAGGGCATTGGCATACATACTTTTCAAGTAGATTATACTCTAATGCACAGGCGTTTGTCAACCCCTACTTTCCGTCCTGCTCTCTGCGGCGGCCCAGGGCCTGGTCGTACTTTTTGCCCAGCACCCGGAAGTATATCTCAAAGCCAAGGCACAGCACCACAAAGGCCACAAAGAATATGACGATAAACGAGACCCACGCCCCCGGGTTATCCATGGGGAACCAGCGGAAGGCCCAGGCGAAGCCGCCGCATACGCAGAAGATCAGCCCGCAGAATATCAGCAGCCGCAGCCAGTAGCTGGGTTTTTTCAGCACCTGGCCGGAGAAAAATACGTATTGCAGAAGGGTTATCACCCCGCACATGGCCAGCAGCTGCACTATCAGCGAGTAGCGGATGTATTCGCCCCCAAAGAGCCAATCTATAGCCATGTAGATGCACAGGGCCCCGGTGAAGCTCAGACAGCCCCAGTTTTTCAGCTCTCCCACAAACCTTAAAAATTTTTTCATGTTGTTTCTCCTCTCTATTGCTATAGGCCCAGCTTCTTTTTCAGCCAGGGCGCGTACTGCCGGGAGACGTACACCGCCTCGCCGTTTTCCATCGTCAGCCTTATCCTGCCCCCCAGGTCCGGGCGCAGGGAACGTATGGCGTTGAAGTTTACCAGCGCCGATTTCGACGCCCGAAAAAAGCCCCTGCCCCGCAGCCGCTCCTCCAGCTCGTACAGCCGAAGCTCCGTCTCATAGACCGCCCCGGCGGTGTAGAGAAAGGCGCGCTTGTCGGCGGTGTCGGCATAGAGCACCTTTGCCGGGTCCAGAAGGTAGGTCTGGCCCTCCAGCTGTCCGGTAAGCTTCCCTGTCTCTCCGGCCGCCAGCTCGTAGAGCCTTGCCAGCAGCCCCGCCGCGGCCTCGCCGGCCTCGGCGCAGCGCAGTATTATCTCCGGCTCCGTGATACCCGGAGCCACCTCCATCTTGATCTTCATGGCCCGCCCCCTTTGGGTGATATAGTAAGCGCGTTTACTACTGTGTAGTATACTACTGCGTAGTATACGCCGTTATTTTGTGCCGCGCAAGGGGCAGAGCACTGACCTGCGCTATACGGGGAGTAAGAGGACAGGAGCCCGGCGCAAGTATTTACATTTTGATGATATTTTCCTGAATACTTGATGAACGCCCCTCGGTTATGATACAATAAACTATAGTAACAGGAGGACCGAAAATGCTTAGCGAGAAACTGAGGCGTCTTATGGCCGGGGCCCTTTGCGGGGCGATGCTCTTTACTCTGCCCGCCTGCCAGGAGGACCCGGAGGGCTCTATCGTTGCCAACAAGGACATGGACAAGCTCATATCCCAGGGAGCCGAGAGCGGCGGGGAGAGCCGGGTGGACGCGGGGGAACTCATAGAGGATGCGAAGAAGACGGAGACCTACAAGACCACTCTTGACAGCCCCAACCTCAAGGTAAAGGCGGAGGTGGACGCACAGGTGGAGCTGCCCGAGGTGGAGAAGCTGTCCATCTACAGGGTGAAGCAGAAGCCCTTTACTCAGGAGTTCCTGGATAAGGTGCGGGCGGAGCTCTGCGGGGAGGTGGAGCTGTTTGACGGCAAGGCTCTGGGCGTGCGCACAAAGAAGGACATTGAGCGGGAAATAAATTTCCTCCGGCAGTCGGTAGAGGACTACACCGCCCAGGAAAGACAGCTGCTGAAGGACCCGAATCTCCCGGAGGAGCACCGACCCACTGAGGAGGAGGTAAACGCCAGCATAGAGGAGTACCGTCAGATGATGCAAAATGATATAGACGAGCGCCAGGGGGAGTACGAAACTGCCCCCGATGAAGTGAACTTCGCCGATTACCCCACCGACTATAAAATCCATCTTTACCGGGAGCTGTACGAGTCTGACCCGGAGAGCTATGAGTCAGGGCTGACGCTGCATGACGAGGAGGGGGACGCCGTTTTCGACGCCGCCTCTGACGGCAGCGACGGCCACTACCGCAGGCTGGTGGTGCAGAACAACGCCGACTACAGCAACAAGATAGCCTATTCTGACAACCTGGGGTTCTATAAGCATATGAGTGGGGTAATGGTAGAGGACACCATGCTTGATTATACCCTTACCCCCAGGGAACTGGGCCTGACCCAGGACTATGAAGGCTTCTGGAAGGAAAAGGGCGTGCCCTCTCCGGTCATCACAAACAACTATGTTCTGGAGGAAGGCTTTACGTTCAAGCCCATTGACAAGACGGAGATAAGCTTTACCCAGGAGGAGGCCCAGGCGAAGGCGGAGGAGCTGCTGGGCAGGCTGGGCCTTACGGATTTCAAATTCAGCCAGGGCGGCAAATACAGCGAGCTTCTGGGCGGAGAGGACGAGGAAGCGGATTTCCTGTATGACGTATTATATGTCCTGCGCTATACCCGGGAGCTGGAGGGCGTGCAGCTGACCCAGTCCAGCGGGGCGAAGTTCGTGATAGGCCAGGACACCAGCAACCCCAACCGCAAGCAGATGTGGCCCGGGGAGAGCATAGAGATACGCGTAAACGACAGGGGCATTGTGGGTTTCCAGTACAACGCCCCGTTGGAGATAACCGAAACGGTGGTGGAGGGCACGTCCCTAAAGACCTTTGACGAGGTGAAGGGGATTTTCGAGCAGATGCTGCCCATGGTGCTGGCCGAGGAGGACTATGACGTGACGGCCAGGGTGGACCGGGTGCGGCTGAGTTACTCCCGCATAAGCGAGAAGGACAGCTTTGACACCGGGCTGGTGGTGCCTGTCTGGAGCTTTGAGGGGAAGGTCACGGCCTACAGCGGGGAGTACCCGGCCTATGAGAGGAACGGCACGCTGCTGGCGGTGAACGCCATAGACGGCTCGGTGATAGATGCGAATCTAGGATATTGAAGTTAAAGGGGAGGACGGTCCTATGGCAAGGCGGATCATGGTTTTGGAGGACGAGGAGGCTATCTCCGGCATGATAGCCATGAATCTCCGGGTGGCGGGAATGGAGCCGGTGGTCTTTTCCGAAGGCCTGAAGGTGCGGGACTCACTGCCGGGGGACCACGCCTATGACCTGGCCCTTCTGGATGTGATGGTGCCGGGGCTGGACGGCTTCGGGGTATTTGAGCTTTTGAAGCCGTATAAAATACCGGCCATATTCCTGACGGCCAGGGATGACCTGGACTCGAAGCTCCACGGGCTGACCGGCGGGGCGGAGGACTATATAGTCAAGCCCTTCCAGGTGCTGGAGCTGCTGGTGCGCATGGAGAAGGTGCTGGCCCGCACGGCCCCCCGGGAGATTTTGCGGGTGCTGGACCTGGAGATAGACCTTGGGGGCCACAGGGTCAGAAAGGCCGGGGTGGAGGTGGCCTTAAAGCCCATGGAGTTCGACCTGCTGGTGGCGCTGGTGAGAAACAAGAATATCGCCATATCCCGGGAGGACCTTATCGGCCTGGTCTGGGGCAGCGCGTACCTTGGGGAGACCCGGACGGTGGACGTGCATATCGGCCAGCTCAGAAAGAAGCTGGGCCTGCAGAACGCCATAAAGACCGTGCCGAAACTGGGCTACAGGCTGGAGGACGGCATATGAAGCTGAGGGTGAAGCTGTCCCTTATGACCGGGGGGGTGCTGCTTTTGGCCACGGTGCTGTGCATAGGCCTGAGCTTTTCCATGAGCCGCCGGGCCCTCCTCTTGGAGGCGAACCGCAGCGCCTATGCCCAGAGCCAGGCGGCCTTCCAGGGCTTCGAGAACTACTGCGCCCACCTTACCGGCGGGGCCGGGGTGCAGGCGGCGGCCTACTGGCTGAAGTCCCAGGACGACGAGTACACGATACTCCTGAGGGAGGGCGAGGTGTGCTATAACAGGACGGTGCTGGACCCCGCTGAGCTCACGGAGAACAGCCCGCCCCGGTCCGGCCCCCAGGAGGCGGGGCTCTATAGAGGGCGGCGGCTTCTGGTGTACCGCTTTGACAGCGACGCGTATTTTGTTTTCATACACCTTGTGGACGTGACGGACACCTATTTCAGCCTGTACCGTCTGGCGGCGGGCCAGGGGTTGCTGTCTGCCCTGATACTGGCGGCGGCAGCGGCGGCAGTGTTCTATATGCTGCGCCGGGCTCTCCGGCCCTTGCAGGCCCTCTCCGACAGCGCCAACGCCATCGCGGCGGGGGCCTATGACCGCCGGGCCCCGGAGGAGGGAAAGGACGAGCTCTCGGGCCTTGGCAGGGATTTCAACCGCATGGCGGCGGCGGTGGAGGAGCATATCCGCCGGGTGGAGGAGAGCGAGGAGCAGAAGACCATGTTTATGGCAAGCCTGACACACGAGCTGAAGACCCCCCTGACGGCCGTCTCAGGCTATGCCCAGACCCTGCGGTACGCGAAGCTCAGCGAGGAGGACAGGGAGACGGCCCTTCGCTATATATGCACACAGAGCGCAAGGCTCGACCGGCTCTCGAAAAAGATGCTGCGGCTGCTGGAACTGGACCGGGACGTGCCCCTGGTAAGGGAGCCCGCGGAAATTTCAGAGCTGGCGGAGTCCGCCCGGGAGACCTGCCTGCCCGGGGCCCGGGACCGTGGCGTGGAGATAGATGTTGGGGACTGCCCGGGCACGTGGCCCTGTGACAGGGACCTTATGGTCCAGGCCCTGGTGAACTTGGTGGACAACGGTGTGAAGGCCTGTTCTGAGGGGGGCAGGGTGAGGATTTATATGAAGGACGGCGCGCTGGTGGTGGAGGACGACGGCTGCGGCATACCTGAGGGGGATATCGCCCACCTGACCGAAGCCTTCTACATGGTGGACAAATCCCGCAGCCGCCAAAGCGGCGGGGCCGGCATGGGTCTTGCCCTTACCTCCGTGATACTGCGGCGGCATGGGCTGGGGCTGCGCATAGAGAGCCGGCTTGGACAGGGGACACGGGCGATTATAGGGCATAAGTAAGGGCCGCTTTAAAAGCGGCCCTTGAGCGTATTGTGTTGTCAAACCCTGCAAGAGGCCTATATGCCCAAGAGTTTCGCCTTGCGAAACTCTGCGGCTTCGCAAGGCGAAGTCGGCTGCACCGCGCACCTTAGCTCTCTGAAGAACTCGCGCAGAACTTCCCGCGCCTCCTCCTCCATGAAGCCACGGTACACCGGCACACCCAGCGTCCCGGCCCCCGGGCTGTCCGCCGCGTATATCACCCGCTCAATCCGGGCGTTCTCCACGGCCCCCGCGCACATGGGACAGGGCTCTAAGGTCACGTACAGCTGGCACCCCTCCAGCCGCCAGCTCTCAAGGGCCTTACACGCCCCCGCAAGGGCCTCTATCTCCGCATGGGCCAGGGCGCTTTTTTGCTCCTCCCGGCGGTTTCGCCCCTGTGCGATTATGGAGCCGCCCCGCACTATCACCGCCCCCACCGGCACCTCCCCGGCAAGCCCGGCCTCCCGGGCCAGCTCCAGGGCCCTCAGCATAAACCGCTTCTCGGGCAGGAACTCCCTCTCTATGCCCATGGGCCTACAGCACTATAAACATCAGGGCCGTCTCCACCAGCACCATGGCGAGTATCGCCCACAGCACCGGGGACTTGAGCAGGGTGACAACGGCCTCCCCAAAGCCCAGGGGCTGGTACAGCACGCCGTCCGCCGGGGCCAGGGGCTCCCGCTTCGGGAATAATGTCTTTCTCAGTATCAGCAGCATCACAAGGGCGACGACCCCTACGGCGCAGACCACCAGCATGGTTATCCCGGCCAGCAGCTCCTGCCGGCCCTCGCCCAGTATCAGGTCGCTGTAGCTCTCGATAACGGCTATGCCGTTATTTAAGGCGTGTATGCACACCGACGTCCAGAGGTTCCCCGTCAGCACATAGGCAAGCCCCATGGCCACCCCGGCTATGGTGGCGAACACCACGCTGGAAAGGGACATATGGGCCATGCCGAATATCACCGACGAGGCCGCTATGGCAAAGCCGGTTCCGTACCTTCTGAGCCCCGAGAGTATCACCCCTCTGAACGCGAACTCCTCCAGCAGGGGCACCATCACCGCCACGCCAAGGAGCTCCGCTATAAAGCTTAACCAACCGCCCCCCTGGCCCAGGACGCTGTCGGGCTCTTTAGCTCCAAGGCCCTCCAGCACCTCTCTCACCACGGCTGCCGGCAGGTTTGCCGCAAGGCACACCCCGAGCCCCGCCAGTATGACCAGCAGGCACCCGAAAACATTCGCCCGCCCGAAACGCAGGTGAAAGTTCCAGTCCTTTTTCCCCAGGAGCATATAAACAAGGGGCGGTCCGGCGGTGCATATGGGAGCAAGCCCTATGGACAGCAGCACAAGGGCCAGCTCGTCGCTGTAGATGTCAAGGCCCGTGCTGGTACACAGAAGGACAGCCCCAAGCTGCAATATAAAGCTTAACGCCGTCTGGGCCACCATCATAAGGCCCAGCTTGTTCAGGGTGCTCAGGGCCCCGGCCTTTCTCGGGTCCCTTCGCTTTACAGAGAACCCCGGGGCCTGATACTGGGGCGCGGGGTAAGGCTGGTATACAGTATAAGGCTGATATACCGCCTGCTGCCGGGGCTCATAGCCCTGGGAATAGCCCGCGCCAGGGTGGTTCTGCGCGGCCTGCTGTGTCACTTGCTCATTAGGCTGATTCATACCGGCTCCTTTCAAAAATAGACCAGGCTTATACGATTATGGCCGAAACCTGCCGCGCGAACTCCGCGGGGTCCTCAAGGGGCGTGCCCTCTACCAACAGCGCCTGGCCATACAGCACCTTGGCGTAGAGCGAGAGTCTCTCCTCGTTTTCGCAAAGCTCCCGAAGCTTCGCGAAAACAGGGTGCTCCGGGTTCAGCTCCAGCACCCGCTGGGCCTTGACCTTCTCCCCGGCGGGCATATTGTTCAGAACCTTCTCCATCTCGGCGGAGATGGCCCCCTGGGTAGAGAGAGCCGCCGGGTGGCTTCCAAGGCCCGCGTTCAGCTTGACCTCCTGGACCTTGCCCTCAAGGGCCTTGCCCATGGCTTCAAGAAGCCCCTTGTTCTCGTCGGCGAGCTCCTTTGTGTGCTGCTTCTCCTCGTCGCTCTGCAAATCAAGGCCCTCGGCGGTGATGTTCTTGAACTCCTTCTCCTCGTACTTTTCAAGCATTTTAAGGGCGAATTCGTCCACGTCGTCCGTCAGGCACAGGAGCTCATAGCCTTTCTCCATAAGGGCCTCGGCCTGGGGCAGCGCCAGTATCCTCCCGGCGCTCTCGCCGCACCCATAGTATATGCAGCTCTGCTCCGGCTTCATCCGCCCAAAGTATTCCTTAAGGCTTGTAAGCTTCTTCTCGTTGGAGGAGGTGAACAGCACCAGGTCCTTCAATTCGTCCTTCTTTGCCCCGTAGCCCTCGTACATACCGTACTTTATCTGTAGGCCGAAGCTCCTCCAGAACTCCTCGTACTTCTCCCGGTCGTTCTCCAGCATGGATTTGAGCTCGCTTGCTATCTTCTTCTCAAGCCGTCCGGCAATTAGCTTCAGCTGCCTGTCGTGCTGCAGCATCTCCCTGGAAATATTCAAAGACAGGTCCTGGGAGTCCACCAGGCCCCTTATAAAGCTGAAGCAGTCCGGCAGCAGGTCCGCGCACTTGTCCATGATAAGCACTCCGCTGGCGTAGAGCTGAAGGCCCTTCTCGAAGTCCCGGGTGTAGTAGTTATAGGGCGCGGTCCCCGGCACAAACAGCAGGGCCGTATAGGTGGCCGCCCCCTCGGTGGAGGTGCGTATCACCCGCAGCGGGTCTTGCCAGTCCCCGAACTTTTCCTTGTAGAAATTATTGAGCTCCTCGTCCGTGACCTCGCTCTTTGACTTTTTCCAGAGGGGCACCATGGAGTTTAAGATTTCCTCCTCAAAGTAGGTCTCATACTCCGGCTCCTTGCCCTCCTCGCCGGAGCCCTCCTTCCTCCGGGAGCGCTGCATTTCCATTTTGATGGGGTACCTGATATAGTCAGAGTACCGCTTCACAAGGTGGCTCAGCCTGTACTGGTCCAGAAACTCGCTGTAATTCTCCTCCTCTGTGTCGGGCTTGATGCTGAGGGTTATGCGGGTGCCCCGCTCGTTCCAGTCAGTTTCTGTAATCTCATAGCCCTCAAGGCCCTCGGAGACCCATAGGGCGCCTTTTTCAGCACCGAAGGCCTTACTCTCCACCACCACCTTGGAGCTCACCATAAAGGCCGAGTAGAAGCCCACGCCGAACTGGCCGATTATGTCCACGTCCGCGTCGTTCTTTTCGTTCTCGCTCTTGAACTGCAAGGAGCCGCTCTTTGCGATGACCCCCAGGTTGCTGTCCAGCTCCTCCGGGGTCATGCCCACGCCGTTGTCGGTGATGGTGAGGGTGCGGCTGTCCTTGTCGGCCTCGATACGGATAAAGAAGTCCTCCCTGTTAAGGCCCGTAACCCCCTCGCTGACGCTCTTATAGTAGAGCTTGTCGATGGCGTCGCTGGCGTTGGAGATAAGCTCCCGGAGGAAGATCTCCTTGTGGGTGTAGATGGAGTTTATCATGAGATCCATCAGCCGTTTGGATTCTGCCTGAAATTCCTTAATTGCCATAGCTAAAAAGACTTCCTTTCACTATAATAACTTATATTTCTGTATTATAACATAATTTTTGGCCCCTTGCAACACCGTAAACCCTGCGGGGAGCGTCAAAAAGCAGAGCTAAGGTATGACAGAAGCCTGCCTGACATAAAAAACGAGAGTCCTTACAGCATCGTTCAAATACTGTAAGGACTCTCGCAGTGGTGCAGGTAACAGGAGTTGAACCTGCAAGAGCTTGCGCTCATATGGACCTGAACCATACGCGTCTGCCAATTCCGCCATACCTGCTCGCTTTACCCGGGCTTTCACCCTAGCGCTTGTTTATTATATCACCCGGCATGGGGTTTGTCAAGGGCTTTTTTGACTTTTTTCTTAAAGACTGCGCTATCAATATGCGGAGCACCTTAAGCAGGGAGAGCTTTCTCAAGGAGCTGAAGCTATAAATCCCCGGCCTCCCCGCGCCCGGCCTTATAGAGCTGCCGGCCCAGCAGCAGTGCCAGCACGCAGGCCGCCCCGCCGTAGCGCAGCTTTACAAGAAACAGCTGGGTTCCGTGGGCGGCCTCCGTCAGCGCTTCGCGGTTCTCTATCACAAAGCCGTTCCCCTCAAGCCCTGCGGTCTCCACGCCACTTATATCCCTGCCCCGAAGCATCACCCGCAGGGACCGGGCTCCGTCCAGGGTCAGGGAGGCGCCCTTTGTCAGGGCCAGCTCCTCCGGCAGGCCCTCCGCCAAGATAAACGCGCCGCTGACGGTATCCTCCCCCTTTTGGCATTTGAGACGCGCCGGGGACTGGGCGCCGCCCCCGCAGAACGCCCCGAAGGCCCTTTTGCCAAGAAAGAACTCCGCCCCCGCCCCGGCGGTCTCCAGCCCGAAGCAGGCGCTGAGGTATTCCGGGGAGACCTCTATAACCGTTACCGACCTGTCGCCGCTTGCAAGGGTATACTCCCGCTGGCGGCTTACGGACACAACGCTCTCCCTCTGCCCCAGCTCCAGGAGCTTCGCGTTAAGGGCCGCGCCCTCCGCGCCTACGCTCAGCACATACTCCACCGGCTCTCCGGCCATGGAGATATATTTCGCCGCGCCCACAAGCAGGTCCGCCATCAGCAGTATTCCCAGCAGAAACAAGGCCAGGGCCACCTTTACCTTGTCGCTCCTTTTACGCAGCCGCAGAAGCTCCATCGGTCCCCTCATGCCTTGCGCCTCCTTGCCCCTTTCCAGATAAGCGCCCCCAAAAGCCCCAATACTGCCGCGCCCACGGCCCCCAGCACTATCCAGAACTGCCCCGGGTCCTCCTTTTCGTCGGCGGGCGTATTCTCAGAGAAGGGGGATTTAACGTCCAGGGTAAAGCTCCCTGTCTGTGTGAACTCGGCGCCGTCCCGGTCCTCATAGAGGTAGGTCACCGTGCCGCCGGTGGGTCCATAGGGGGTCTCGCTCTCTGTAAGGCCGGTTATGGTTATCTCCAGGGGCTTCTCTCCCATGGCGCCGCCCTCCAGGTCCCCGATAAAGGCCGTGCCCGAGGGCAGCAGGCCGTCTCCCTCTATGGCGGCGCGCACGTTATAGGCCTTGGCGTGGCTGAGATTGATGGCCTGGATATTCACCTCTATCACGTCGGACACCACCGCCTCCCCCGGCATACGGCCCAGGGAGAACTCCATCTCCAGGGGCTGGGAGATGTTCACCCGTGCGCTGCCGCTGCCGGAGCCGGTTTCCCCCTTATTGTAGGCGAAGTCATAGCTTATGGGTATGGCGTACTGCCCGGCGGCGGTCTCCGGGCTCACCTGATAGTCGTATACGACCTGGGTCCTGCCACCCGCCGCCAGATCTCCCACATACACGCTCTCCGACGGGCTCAGAAGGGCGAAGCCCTCCCCGGGGGAGGCCGCCGTCACCGCCATGTTCTCAAGGCCCTGGGACCCGCTGGTGTTCACAAGAGTGACAGTAACACGCACACGGTCCCCGGCGTTTACGGTTCCCGGCTCTCCGTCCTCCTCAAGGGATATGGCCGTGCAGGACTCTATAAGCACCTTGGGCCCCAGCACCACCGGGGGCTCCGGCTCCGGCGTTGGCGCCGGTTCCGGGGCGGGGGTGGCGTTTGGGTCCTTGCCGTCGGTTATGCTGACAAAGAGGGTGAAGTCCTGCTGAATTTCCGCCCCGTGAATATCCGTTCCGGACACATTTATTGTCACCGGGTAGCTGCCGTTCAGCCTATCCTTTTCCAGCTCCAGGGTGAATATGGCGCAGTACCCCGCCGTTTTCTGTTTCCCGCCGTTTACCTTGTGTTCCTTCAGCTCCACCGTCTGCTCGTAGTTTTTCGCCGCAAAGGGCCCGCCCGGGTCGAACACGGCCCTGGCCCGAAGGGAGTTGTCCCTCAGCTCTCCCCGGCACAGTAGGGGCAGCACCACCGTGGCCGCGCCGCCCTTTACCGTGGGCCTATACCCCTGGGAGTAGGTCCTGTCCATGTGCTCATATAGGCTTCTGTTGTCGATATAGAGCAGAGTCTGCTCCTTTGTCGTGGGCTCTGGGCTGGGCTCTGCCGCCGAGTCCGGCTGGAGGTCCTCCCCCTCCTCCGCCAGGGCTAATACCCTCGGGGCGAAGACCAGCAGGACCGCCATTATAAACGCGAAAATATATCTCATACGCTCCCCCTCTGTCAGGCTTTGTGCACGTCCATCTCGTATACCCAGCCGCAGAGCTCCTCTATGTCCCGGGCGTTATGGCTGGCAAGGAGTATGGCCTTGCCCCTGTCCCGGAGCTCTATAAGCAGCCCGCGCATATCCTCCGCCGTGGACTTATCCAGCCCGTTGAAGGGTTCGTCCAGTATAAGCACCGCCGGGTCCTCCATAACGGCCTGGGCTATCCCCAGGCGCTGGCGCATACCAAGGGAATACTTTGAGACGGCCTTATGGGCGCTTTTTGCAAGCCCCACCCTGTCAAGGGCCGCCAGTATCTCTCTCTTTCCGATAAGCCCCCTAAGAGAGGCCAGGGTTTTAAGGTTCCTGTAGCCGCTCATATTGGGTATAAAGCCCGGGGTTTCGATGATTATCCCGAGGCTCGGGGGGAAGTCCCGGTCCCTGCCCACCCTTGCGCCGTTCACGGTGACGCTGCCCTTATCCGGCCGCAGGAAGCCGCAGATGCACTTCATCAGCACGGTCTTGCCGCTGCCGTTATTGCCCACCACCCCGGCGATCTCCCCCGGCGGAATTGACAGGCTCACGTCCTCCAGCACCGTCTCCCTGCCGAAGGATTTATACACGTTTTCCACTATGATACCACTATGCTCCATTGTCAGCGCTCCGTTCCGGTAAAATTGAAAGAATACTTTCTCACCCGCCAGAAGGCCAGCAGGTAGACCGCAAGGCTTGCCGCCCCGAAGACAAGATAGGAATCCCCAAGGCGGGGAAGGTTGTCGTATCCGAAGTTGTGCATATAATATGTGGCGTGGTTCAGGGGCGAGAGCCAGCCGAACAGGATATTCGCTATGCGGCTCTCTGTGGGCCCAAGACGGAACCAGTCCGTCACCACCTGGGGGGTCAGGAAGAAGCCAAACCCGCTGAACGCCGCTCCGGCCAGCATACCCCTTTTGCCCTTTAATAGGTTGAAGAAGAATATCAGCGCCGACAGCACCAGGGAGTAGCCCAGCATGAGCCCGAAGATGTGCAGAGTGCACTGGTATGGGAGGGTCAGCTCCAGCACCTTTACAAAGGCCGGCACGGCGATGCTCTCCCCAATGCCGGAGTAGCCCAGTATGGCGGCGGTCTCGCTCCACATATTGCCGGAGAAGGCCCTGGCCCCGCAGAGGACGCAGGTGGAGAGGAGTATGAACAGCACAAAAAGGGTGGTGGCCAGCGTAAGGTACAGCAGCTGCCCGGCCATCCAGCAGAAGCGGCTGGTCCGCACCAGGAACAGGGGGGCCTCGTTGCCAAGGTTCGGCATATCCCCAAAGAGCAGAAGAAGGCATAGGGAGATGAGCAAAATAGAATTTGCGTCGCCGAAGGTCCAGAGGAAGGGCTCGAAAAGCTGCAAAAGGGTGTCCTGCCTCGCGGCAAAGTCCACCACCTTCTGCGACATCAGAAAGCAGGCTATGAACCCCAGACCGAAGGAGAGCCATATCTGGGGGCTGTGGGGCCAGCGGCTGAAATTCATTAGGGCGGTAATGGCCGTCTGCCGAAGCTTAGTCACGTTCTATCCTCCCCTTCAGGATAATGTAGTAGCAGAGAAAGAGCACCAGGAGAAGCCCAATGAGCAGCAGCGTTACCCCCGCGCCGCCAAAGGGCCAGGTGTGGCGCATATCCAGCCACTCATAGGGATACAGGCAGTAGAGCCCCGGCCAGTACCGCTCGGAGATTATCACCAGGAAATAGCAGACCACAAAGGCCCCGCCGAAGGCTATATACCTGCTGCCCGACAGGGCCGCCAGCACCGCCGCCACCGCCGCCCACAGCGCAGCCACAAGGAGGGTGCGGCCATAGTCCCACTCTGTCCCCGGCGCTTTAAGGGACACATAGAGCCAGGCGGCAAGGACCTCGGCCCCGCCCCCGGCTATGCAGCAGGAGAGGAACTTCCCCAGGATATATCCCCGCATACTCCCCCGGGAGAGGGCCAGCCGCGCATAGCCCGTCTTATACTCCTCCAGCCACCCGCAGGCATAGGGCAGGGTACAGGCTATGGGGAGGCTCATTCTGTACAGGGCGGAGGCCTCCCCCTGGGTCCACAGTATCAGAAGCTGAAGCGCGGCCCCCAAAAGGAACCTTATGGACAGCACCGCCCGTCTAAGGTCCGTTTCAAAGCTGTTCATTTTATCACCGAAAATGCAAAAGGCGTTAAACTCTTCTCTATAAAGGAAAGTTTAACACCTTTGCGGTCATCAAGTATTCAGGAAAACATCATCAAAATGTAAACACTATGCCCGAAACTTGACTTTATAATTCTTTTATGCTATATTTTTGACCGTTGGGACTCCGAGGTGTCCATAGTAACGCTATGGCCGAACATAGGAACAGGGTGAAAATCCCTGGCGAACCCGTCGCCGTGATGACGGAGCCCGCGCCCCGGCCGTCAGGGCCATGAACCTGATGGCTGAGATGTCACTGGTATTAGCTTACCGGGAAGGCTGGGCGCGGGCGGAGATGTCTGAGCCGGAAGACTTGCCCGGAGGGCCGCAGGGCAGCTGCGGTGTTCAGTGAGCCTTGCAGGGGCGTGTAAAGGGCGCTCTTTGGTCCGGAATATTGCCGGACAGGCCACCCTAAAAAATACTTTTTAGGAGGCATTTACAATGCAGAACAGAACCATTTGCACCCGCGCGGCGGCGCTTTTGCTGGCGCTGCTTATGACCGTCACGGTGTTTGCCGGGTGCGGCCAAAGCGGCGGGAGCGGCGACAAAAAGACCGTCTCCGTCACAGTGACCCACAAGGACGGCAGCACCAAGGATTTCACCTATGAGACCACGGAGGAGATGCTTGGCCCCGCACTTGTCAGCGAGAAGCTCATCGAGGGCGAGGAGGGCCAGTACGGCCTGTTTGTGAAGACCGTGGACGGCTATACCGTTGACGAGAGCAATCAGGAGTGGTGGTGTCTGACGGTGGACGGCGAAACCGCCATGACCGGCATAGACTCCACCCCCATCGAAGAGGGCAAGAAGTACGGCCTTGTGCTGACAGTGGGCTACTGATGGACAAGCGCCTTGTCCGGCTGTGCCTGACGGCCATGATGGGGGTGCTGCTGACGGTGAGCAAGGAGGTCATGGCCTTTTTGCCGAACTTCGAGCCGGTGACCCTTCTGACGGTGCTGTTCACCCTGTGCTTCGGGCCCTTGGCTTTGGGGGCCGTGGCGGTGTTCCTTCTCCTTGAAGGGCTGTTGTACGGCTTTGGCTCCTGGTGGGTGATGTATCTTTACATATGGCCGCTGCTGTGGTGCCTGACATGGCTTTTCAGGCGTATGGACAGGGCCTGGCAGTGGGCGGTGTTCGCGGGATTCTACGGGCTCTGCTTCGGAACGCTGTGCTCCTTTACGTACCTGCCGGTGGGCGGGGTGAGGATGATGCTGGCCTGGATATGGAGCGGCCTGCCCTTTGACCTTATGCACGCGGGGGGAAACTTCCTCTTGATGCTGGTACTCTACAGACCTCTGAGAAAGGCGCTGGAAAAGATAAAGGCCGCGGGCACTATTGGCTGAGCGGCAGGGAAGGGCTCCGCCTTGGCGGGTCCTTCCCTTGTTTTTTGGGAAAAGAGCATAAAAATGCCGGGAATTTGTAGGTTATGCTTGAAAATGCCCGGGCAATACACTATAATGTTAAAAAGTGTCGTTTTGGTGGACTAAGCAGAGCCACTTTAAAAATCATCTGCAAATATTTAATTGTATGAGGGGAACATCATGAGAATCATTGAGGTGGAGAGCTATGAAAAACTCAGCGCCCTTGCGGCGGATATCATCGCGGGACAGGTGCTTTTAAAGCCGGACTGTGTGCTGGGCCTTGCCACGGGCTCGTCGCCCCTTGGAACCTACGCGAACCTTGTAAAGCGGTATGAGGGGGGGCTGCTGGACTTCTCTCGGGTGCGCACGGTGAACCTGGACGAATACTGCGGCCTTAAAGGGAACGACCCACAGAGCTACCGCTACTTTATGGACAAGAACCTTTTTGACAGGGTGAACGTGGACAAGGAGAGTACCCACCTGCCCGACGGTTCGGCCCCGGACATGGAGGCCGAGTGCAGCCGCTACGAGGCCCTGGTGGAGAGCCTGGGCTGGCCGGACCTTCAGCTGCTGGGCATAGGACATAACGGCCATATCGGCTTTAACGAGCCCGAGGACGTGTTCCACGCCGCCGTGCACACCGTGAAGCTCACGGAGAGCACCATAAAGGCCAACTCCCGCCTTTTTGACAAGCCCGAGGACGTGCCCACCAGCGCCATTACCATGGGCGTCGGGGCCATTATGAAGGCGAAGAGAGTGCTGCTTATCGCCGGCGCGGACAAGGCCGAAATAGTTGAGAGGGCCTTCCAGGGCCCGGTAACGCCCCGGGTGCCCGCGTCCGTTTTGCAGCTGCACAAGGACGCGACCGTTATTCTGAGCAAGGCGTAAACAGGGCGGAAAATAGCGACACCGTCTCCCTTCCCGGATACTTTCTGAAAGAAAGCGGTAAAGTGGCCATGCACTCTTATCCTTTAGAAAGTATATAATGTGGCGAGGGAGGCGGTGTTTGTGAACGTGGTACTTATGCTCGGGGGGCTGCTGCTTATGGCCATAGGCACGGCGGAGATATGGCGCTGGGCCGGCGGCCGGCGTATGTCCAAAACGGAAAAGGCCTGCCGGGGGCAGGCGGTGGTGCTGGTGCTGCCCGAGGGCCCCGAGGACTGCGAGTGCCTGGTGCGGTGCGCGGGGGAGCGCCTGCTGCAAGGCGGGGACTGCCGGTTCGTCTGCGTTGTGAAGGACCCGGAGAGCAGGGAGATCGGGCTGCGGCTCAGGGAGCGATACAGGGGGCTGGAAATCTGCGGCCCGGGGGAGCTGGAGAAGCTTCTGGGAGCGGGGCTGTAAAGGAGGGGAAAAGCTTTGGAGGAAAGCGGCCTTTTGGAGCTATGCGGCCAGGTGGAACACGTGGTGTACCGCAATGAAAAGAATCAGTATACCGTGCTGGTGCTCCTTGCCGGGGAGGACCGGGAGGAGGTCACTGTGGTGGGGACCATACCCATGGTCAGCGACGGTGAGGAACTGAAGGTCTACGGCCGCTGGGAGCAGAACCAGAGCTATGGCCGCCAGTTTAGGGCAGAGATATTCGAGCACGCCCGCCCGGTTACAGAGGAGGGGATGCTCAGATACCTGTCCTCCGGCGCGGTGAAGGGCGTTGGCCGGGTACTGGCCGGGCGCATTATCGACACCTTTGGGGCCAACGCCCTGGAGGTTATCGAGCACGACCCCACAAGGCTCGCCCAGATAAAGGGCATAACCGAGGAAAAGGCGAAGGAGATAAGCGAGGAGTATAAGCGGATATACGGCGTGCGGGAACTGATGGTATACCTTGGGGCCTTCGGCGTAACCCCGGAGGTCTCCATGCTGGTCTGGAAAAAGTACGGCGACGAGTCCATCTCCTGCGTGCAGGAGGACCCCTACAGCCTGTGCGCGCCGGAGATAGGACTGGGCTTCCAGATCGCAGACCAGATCGCCCAGTCTATGGAGCGCCCACAGGACGATATGAGCCGGGTACAGGCCGGGGTGGTGTACGTTATAAGGCACAACGTGAACAACGGCCATACATGTGTGCCAAGGGACGCGCTCATAAAGGTGGCGGCGAAGCTTTTGGGGGTGGACCCGGAGCTGGCCGGGGACGCGGTAGAGGAGCTCTGGGGGAGCTTTGTGCTCATGCAGGAGGTGTTCGGCGGGCGGGAGTACCTGTTTTTACAGCAGCAGCACCTGTGCGAGCAGTACATAGCAGGGCGCATGAAGGCTATGCTCCGGGCCCCCGCCAACGCCATCGCCGGGGCGGACATGCACATCGGGACCATAGAGGAGCGCGAGGGCATAAAATATGCCGGCAAGCAGAGGGAGGCCATAAAGGCCGCCATGGAGCAGGGGGTGCTGATACTCACCGGCGGGCCGGGCACGGGAAAGACCACCACCTTGAACGCCATTATACGCATACTAAAACAGGCCGGAGAGCGGGTCCTGTTGGCCGCGCCCACAGGGCGGGCCGCAAAGCGCATGAGCGAGCTCACCGGCGAGGAGTCCAAGACCATACACCGTATGTTACAGGTGGACTGGGACGAGCGGGACCAGCCCTTCTTCAACCGCAACGAGCGCAATCCTCTGGAGTGCGAGTGCCTGGTGATAGATGAGATGTCCATGGTGGACGCCTATGTTTTCGAGAGCGTTTTAAGGGCTCTGCCCATAGGCTGCCGGCTGATACTGGTGGGGGACAGCGACCAGCTGCCGTCGGTGGGGGCCGGGAACGTGCTGGGGGACCTGATAGCCGCGGGGCTGTTCCCCACGGTGCAGCTGAAAGAGGTGTTCAGGCAGTCCCTTGAGAGCCTTATCATCACCAACGCCCACAGGATAGTGGCCGGGGAGATGCCGGAAATGCGCCGGCGGGACGGGGATTTCTTCTTCCTGCCCGGCGGCGGGCCGGAGCAGGCACGGGAACTGGTGGCGGCCCTCTGCGGCACAAGGCTGCCGAAAAGCTACGGCTATTCGCCCTTTGAGGACATACAGGTGCTCTGCCCCTCGAGAAAGGGGGAACTGGGCACGGTGGAGCTAAATAAGCTCCTGCGGGAGACGGTGAACCCCCCAAAGGAGGGCAAGTCCCAGGTGAAGATAAGCGGCCAGCTTTTCAGGGAGGGCGACAAGGTTATGCAGGTGCGAAACGACTACCAGCTGCCCTGGAGCAGGGAGGACGGCTCTGAGGGCCAGGGGGTCTATAACGGCGATATGGGCGTTATCACCCGCATAGACAAGCCCGGCGGGGCCATAGAGGTGAGGACAGACGACAGGCTGGTGGTATATGACTTCGAAAAGGCCGGGGAGGAGCTGGAGCCCGCCTATGCCGTCACCGTCCACAAGAGCCAGGGCAACGAGTTCAACGCGGTGATAATCCCGGTGATGAGGGTGCCCAGGCAGCTCTGCTACCGCAACCTGTTCTACACGGCGGTGACAAGGGCAAAGAAGCTTTTGATACTGGTGGGCGAAAGCGGAGTGGTGCGGGAGATGGTGCAGAACGACCGCAAGACCCAGCGCATCACGGGGCTTCGGGAGTTCCTGACCCGGGACAACGCGGCGGAGCTTTAACCGAGCCCCAAAAGGGAGTCGGAGGATACCCCGAGAATACCGCAGATCTTCACAAGGGTGTTGAGGCTGGGCTGGACTCGCCCGAGCTCATAATAGGCGTAGGCCGAGCGGGTGAGGGAGAGCTCCTGTGCCATATCCGCCTGGGTCAGGTTTGCGGACTTGCGGATGGCGCGGAGATTCTGAAAGAAGGGCTGTTGAAAGTTGGACATAAGATATCACCTCTGAAAAATATTCTGTAATTTCTTAGAACTAGCATAAGTATTGTATCATGGCTATACTATATTTGTCAAGTGATTTTACTTTAAGAAGGGCAAATATATGGGCGAATACGGTACAATAAAGATACATCTGGCCGAATTGCTGGAGAAAAGCGGCATGAGCAAGAACAAGCTCAGCCACCGGGCGGAGCTTCAGCGTACACAGCTGAACCACTACTGCAACGGCACGGTCACAAGGCTTGACGTGGATGTGCTGGCAAGGATATGCACGGTCATGCAGTGCGGGATAGGCGACCTGCTGGAGTTTGTGCCGCCGGAGGGGGAGGAGTGACGTAATCGGACGGCGCGGAGGGTCTCGGAGAATTGGATTTGTGAATTAAGCAGGATTTTGTCTCCTTTTGGGTTATTGTGTGGTTTTTTCACGTAATAGTAAGTATATCAAATAGGCGCGCGTTTGTCTAGGGGCATAGACTAAAAATTTTCTTTTTCACGTACACTCTATGTTAGCAATCCTTTTGGAGTGATGACATGGAGTTTAAAGGAAAGGCAGTAGCTACGGTCATATGCAGACTGCGCAAGGAGCGCGGACAGTCTCAGGAAGTATTGAGCGGACTGGCGGTGATGGCCAGGTCCCATCTGAGCATGGTGGAAACAGGCGATATGCTGCCGACCCTGCCCACACTTTGGCGGCTGGCGGAGGCTTTAGATATGAAGCCCTATGAGTTGGTGAAGCTAATGGAGGAGGAAATGGAGAGGGCGGACGCTTCGGTTAGGGAAGGGGAAAAGTGATGGAGTACAAACCGGAGGCTATAGCTGAGGTTATCCGGCGGCTGAGAAAACAGCGCAAAAAACCCAGGAAGTGCTCAGCGGGCTTGCCGGGATGGAGCGGGCACATTTGAGTATGGTTGAACGCAGTGGCAGGATACCCACCCTTTACACCATCTGGCGCATTGCCGACGCGCTGGATATGCGGCCAAGCGAATTGGTGGCGCTTATTGAGGAGGAGATGGAGAAGGATATATCTTGACATAATCCGGAGCATTATGTATAATGTTGCGCTGCATTACAAACGGCAGGCGGTTTGGCCCATCTCCGAAAGGAGGTGTTTCACGTCCCTACTTTAGTCAGGAGGGAGGTGAGTGCTATGCCTATTACCATTACGTTCCATATCTGGGGAATCACGGTTTCTGTGAAGCTGTCGATACCTAAGAGCAAGGAGACCGAAAGTGGTAAAAAGGAAAACCGCCACTCGGCCAAGTGACGGTTTGAACAAATATAAGCTGCCATAAATCCGGGCCAACCGCTTGCGCAGCGTCTCGCCCTGTTTTTATTATAGCAGTTTACTCGCGGGGTGTCAAGGAGCAAATTTTAGAAGGTCAGAGCATGTAAAAAAAAGACAGATAGTTTTGGTTGAATAATAAGGGGTTGAGAGAGTGGGCCGGCGTGAAAAGGTGATTCAAGCTGTGCTTTGAGGGCGGCAGGACAGAAATTTTGAATTTATTGACCTCTGCCTGATGCTGGACTGGCTGGGGTTTGACCGCCGGGTGCGCGGCGACCACTTTATCTTTACCAAGCCGGGTGTTGAGGACATCATCAACCTCCAGTCTTGTGGCGGGAAGGCATGAGTATGAATAGATACGAAGTCATCTTATACTGGAGCGAGGACGACAACGCGTATATCGCGGAGGTGCCGGAGCTTGCGGGGTGTATGGCCGACGGAACTACCATGCTTGAGGCCGTAAAGAATGCGGAGAGGGTCATAAACGAGTGGATAGAAACAGCCCTGGAGTTGGGGCGGCCTGTGCCCGAGCCCAAGGGGCGGTTAAGGTACGCGTAAAATTCCCCCTTGACAGCGTGCAAAAATCATGCTATCATACCCTTATAGAATCAAAGGAACGGAGTTGAAAAGATGTTGAAATAAGCTCATCAAACCAGGCATAGGTAAAGCGCCGGGGCACACCCGGGGCTGTGTTTTGCCGGGTATTGGGCTTATTGCGCGTCTTTTTTCTGTTGGTTTGCGCCCGTTTCGGGGCGTTTTTGTGCGCATATGTCCAGCCCGGCTTTGGGATTGGAGGTATGCGCATTGTTACAGATAAAGGACCTTTGCATCAGCATGAAAAAGGACCTGCGGCCGCTGCTCTCCGGGTTCAGCTTCGCTTTGAACCCCGGGGACAGGGTGGCGGTGATAGGCGAGGAGGGGGACGGCAAGTCCACCCTTTTGAAGCTTATTTACGACGCTTCTATGGTGGAGGGCTACGCCGAATGGAGCGGGCAGATAATGAAGGACGGCTTGCTCTTGGGGTACCTGTCCCAGGAGGTGGGCCCAAAGGAGGGCTCGCTCTCCGGGTATGAGTTCTGCTGCCGGGAGCCGGCGTTTCTGGAGAGCTCCCCCGGCGAACTCTCCGCCGCCGCGGGGAAGCTGGGGATACCAGTGGAGCTGTTCTATACCGACAGGCCCGTGGGGACCCTGTCCGGCGGGGAGAAGGTGAAGCTTAGAATGGCGCTCCTGACCCTTAAAAGGCCGGACGTGTACCTTCTGGACGAGCCCAGCAACGACCTGGACGTGGAGACCCTGGAGTGGCTGGAGGGGTTCCTTCTGGACTGCGGAAAGCCCGTGATCTACATCTCCCACGACGAGGCCCTTCTGGAGAACACCGCCAACGTGATACTGCATATGGAGCTGCTGCGGCGCAAGACACTGCCCCGCTGGACCGTGGCCCGAAGTGGCTACAGACAGTATGTGGAGGAGCGGCTGGGCCGCTTCCGAAAGCAGGAGCAGCTGGCCCGAAAGGAGCGGGAGGAGGACCGCAAACGCCAGGAGAAAATACGCAGAATGGAGCAGCAGGTGCAGCACCGTATGGATAGTATCAGCCATGCCGAGCGGGATGCGGTAGCGCGGCTGCTGAAAAAGAAGATGAAGTCCGTGAAGTCCATGGAGCACCGCTATGACCGGGAGCGGGGGGACATGACCGAGTTTCCCGACAGCGAGGAGGCCCTTCTGGCGGGCTTTGACCCTGGGGTAAGTATACCCGCCGGGAAGACGGTGCTGGAATTGAGCCTGCCGGAGCTGCGCACAGAGGACGGGAGGCTGCTGGCCGAAAATATTGAGCTTACTGTCCGGGGCCCGGAGCATATCTGCATAATAGGGAAAAACGGCGCGGGCAAGACCACGCTCCTGCGGAAAATTGCCGTAATGCTCCTGGGGCGCGGGGACCTTAAAGCGGCTTATATGCCCCAGAGCTACGCCGAGACCCTGGACCAGAATATGACCCCGGTGGAGTTTCTGACGGACGGCAGCGGGGAGAAGGCCGCGCTTACCCGGGCGAAGACCTATCTTGGCAGCATGAAGTACACCCCCGAGGAGTGCGCCCACAACATAAACGGGCTCTCCGGCGGGCAGAAGGCAAAGCTCTTTTTTCTCAGGATGATCCTTTCCGGCAGCAACGTGCTGATACTTGACGAGCCCACCCGGAACTTCAGCCCCCTTTCGGGGCCGGTGATACGGGGGATGGTGGAGGGCTTCGGCGGGTGCGTCATCAGCGTCTCTCATGACCGCAGGTTCATAGGGCAGGCGGGGGGCATGGTGTATGAGCTGACCGAACGAGGGCTTCTTAAAAAGTAAAAATGATATTGACACACGCCCGCGGGAATCTTATAATTATACTGAGAATCCCTGCGGGCGGCTTTTTGCCCGCAGACGGAATATGGAGAGAGGGGAGCAGGATGAAGCATAGGCCAATGCGGAGGCTGGTTTTCAGCCTTATAGGTGTAGCGGCGCTGTGTGTGGTGGTGTTTTCCGTAGTGACGGACTATATGCAAGATAGGGGAGCCCAGGCTATAAGGTATATAGGCGAGAGCTATATGTCCTCCATGAGCCGCCAGGTCACCATGCACCTGGGGGCTACCTTTGGGCTGCGGGTGGACCAGGTGAGCGATATGGTCCAGGAGAGCCGGGGGATGACCACCGAGCAGCTCAGGGCCTCGGCCAGGGCAAGGGAGTTTGACTATCTGGCCCTGTACCAGCCGGATATGCCCCCGGAGGAGGCGCTGTACCCGATATTGGGCAGCAGGCTGGTGCCCGACGATATGGGGAGCCTTGAAAGCCATATGGAGGCCGGGGAGAACCGCATAGACATGGGCCTGGACCAGCTGGACGGCCGGGTGATACTCATCTCCGCCCCTGCCCCGGAGGGCATGACCGTGGACGGGAAAACCGGCGCGGGCCTGGTGGCCGGGGTCTGGGCCAGCTATATAGATCATAATTTGCAGCATGAGCTGGACGCGGGGATGGTGGAATCCTGGGCCGTGGTACGCTCCGAGGGCGGCCTTGTGGCCCGGTCCCAGGGCTACCATATGTCAGAGGGCCCGGACTTTTTGAAGTGGCTGCGGGGCACAGAGGGCGGCGACGAGATAGCCGACCAGCTTCAGCAGACCATGGCAAGCGGCGGGGAATTTTCCTTCCCGGTGGCCACGGAGGCGGGCGACGACAGCCATGTGTACTGCGGGCCGGTGCCCGCGTCGGACTGGTACCTGCTGCTGAACACCTCCTACGGCCCGGTGAACGACGGCATCGCCGGCCTTGGAGAGAGCTGGAAGTCCACGGCCTTCGGCGGCTGCGCGGTGATACTTCTGACGCTGATGATGGTGTTCGCCTGGTACATAGCAGCGACCAGGCGGCAGCTCCGTGATTTGGAGGAGGCCAGGGAGGCCGCAGAGGAGGCCAGCCGCGCAAAGAGCCAGTTCCTCTCCAACATGAGCCACGATATCCGCACGCCCTTAAACGGCATAGTGGGCATGACGGCCATCGCCAGGAGCAACACCGGCGACCCGGAGGTGATGGCCAGGTGCCTTGGGAAGATAACCTCCTCCAGCCGGCATTTATTGGGGCTTATAAACGACATACTGGACATGGCGAAGATAGACAGCGGCCGCATGACCCTGAACATGGAGCAGGTCTCTTTAAGGGAGGTCATGCAGGAGCTGGTGGCCATAGTCCAGCAGCAGGTGAAGCTCAAGAGCCAGAGCTTTGATGTGTATATAGACAATATCAGCGTTGAGGACGTTTGCTGCGACAGCGTAAGGCTGAACCAGATATTTCTCAATCTGCTCTCCAACGCCATTAAGTTTACGCCCGACGGGGGGAACATCAAGGTGACCCTGTATGAGTCGCCCTCCCCAAAGGGGGACAGGTATATCCGCTCCCACCTGCAGGTGAAGGACAACGGCGTGGGCATGAGCGAGGAGTTCGTCTCCCATATCTTCGAGTCCTTTGTAAGGGAGGACAGCGCGAGGGTCCATAAGGCCCAGGGGGCCGGAGTGGGCATGGCCATCACGAAGCATATAGTGGACGCCATGGGCGGGGCCATAAGGGTGAAGAGCAAGGTGGGCGAGGGCACGGAGGTGGACGTGATACTGGACATGGAGAAGGCCGCCGTGTCCGAAAGCGATATGCATCTGCCCAACTGGCCCATGCTGGTGGTGGACGACGACGAGACCTTGTGCATGAGCGCCGTGGCGACGCTTAGAAGCCTTGGCATCCACGCCGACTGGGCCACCGACCCGGGCGAAGCCCTAGAGATGGCAAAAAAGCGCCGTGGCGGCAGGGAGGCCTATAGGCTCTATCTTATAGACTGGCATATGCCCGGGGCCGACGGGATCGAGGTGGCAAAGAAGCTCAGGGAGATATCGGGGGAGGACGCGCGCATCCTGCTGACCTCGGCCTATGACAAGGACGATATGGAGGAGGCGGCCAAGGATTGCCGGATAGACGGCGAGATAGCGAAGCCCCTCTTTAAGTCCACCCTGTACTATGGGCTCTTGGGTTACATGGGCGAGAGCCAGGAGGAGATACAGCCCTTTGGGGAGGAGCCCGGGGAGGACGGAAGCCTGGAGGGGCGCAGGGTGATAATCGCCGAGGACAACGACCTGAACTGGGAGATAGCAGAGGAGCTGCTCTCGGAGCTGGGCATGGAGCTCGTAAGAGCCGAGAACGGCAGGATATGCGTGGAGATGTTCGAGAATTCACGGCCCGGGGAGTACGACGGCATACTGATGGACCTTAGAATGCCTGAGATGACCGGGTATGAGGCCAGCGCCGCCATACGTGCCCTTCCAAGGCCGGACGCGGGGACCGTCGCCATAATCGCCATGAGCGCCGACGCGTTTCCCGAGGACGTGCAGAGGTGCCTTGACTGCGGGATGAACGCCCACTCGGCAAAGCCCATCGACGTGAAAGCCGTAACAATGCTGCTGGAGCGGTATATGCCGGCAAGAAAAAAGTAGAAAGCAGAGGGAAAAATCATGTATGAATATAAACCGGAAATACTTGAGCCTATATTCGAGAAGTGGCGTAAAATTTTAAGGCTTACCGAGAGCTGGGACGTGCGGCTGGAGCTTATTGACGATCCGGGATTTAAGAAAACCGGGGACTTGAAAATTGACACAACCGACCGCAAGGCCATAATCATGCTGAACGCCAAAAACCCCCGGCAGGAGAACCCGGAGGAGGTCATCTGCCACGAGCTTATGCACCTGAAGCTGTACCCGCTGGACCAGCTGACAGAGGACCTGATACTTGCCCACTATGAGGAGGGGACCCCGGAGTACCGGGCCGTGTACAGGCAGTTCATGGAGCACCTGGAGATCACCGTGGAGGAGATGGCCAAATGCTGGCTCGGGGCCTTCGGGGAGGATAAGGAGCTGTCCTTTGGCCGGTGCCGGGAGATGAAGTCCTTTGAAGAGCTCTACGAGGGGCTGCGGCCGCTTTAAAAAGACAAAGAGAACGCGCCGGAAAACCGCTAACTGCGGCTTTTCGGCGCGTCTTTTATATAGTTAACGCGGTTCAAAAGAGCGCTTATTATATCAGCATCACAAGGGTGCCCAGGACCA
This sequence comes from Acutalibacter muris, assembly GCF_002201475.1. NCBI lineage: Bacteria > Bacillati > Bacillota > Clostridia > Eubacteriales > Acutalibacteraceae > Acutalibacter > Acutalibacter muris. The sequence goes on from NZ_CP021422.1 coordinate 798,005, forward strand.
CCGCGAAAAGGCCGGCGGCGGCTTTTTTTGTAAGTCTCTCGTGGAGGACGAAGTAGGAGAAGGCCACAGTCACTAAGATGCTCAGCTTGTCGATGGGCACCACTACGCTGGCAGGGCCCTCCTGGAGGGCCCTGTAGTAGCACAGCCATGACCCGCCCGTGGCAAGGCCCGAAAGGCAGATAAACATAAGCTCCCTGCGGGGGATTCCCCTGAGCTTAGGCAGCTTGCCCTCGATAAGCACCATGAGCCAGGCCATAAGCAGCACCACCCCGGTGCGTATGGCCGTGCCCAGGTTCGACTCTACCCCGGAGATGCCCACCTTGCCGAGAAGGGAGGTAAGACTCGCGAACACCGCCGACCCAAGGGCATACCAGAACCAGCCTATGCCCCTGCCGGCCCGGGGCGGCGCCGCGTCCTTCTTCTCTATCATCAGGAGGGTGCCCGCGCCTATAAGCGCAACGCCCAGGCCCTTTGTAAGGCTGACGCTTTCCCCGAGAAGGATAAAGGCCAGCAGGAGGGTGAGCACAATGCTGGACTTGTCAATGGGCACTACCTTGTTTATGTCCCCCAGCTGTAAGGCCCTGAAATAGCACAGCCAGGAGGCCCCCGTGGCAAGGCCCGACAATATAAGGAACAGCCAGGTCCCGCCCCTGATGGACACGATATCACCCCAGGAGCCCGCCAGCAGCACCATCACCCACGAGAACAGCAGCACCACCACTGTGCGTATGGCTGTGGCGGCGGTGGAGTCCGTTTTGCGTATGCCGCACTTGGCAAGAAGGGCCGTGACCCCGGCGAAGAACGCCGAGCCAAAGGCAAAGATCACCCACATGATGCCTCCTCCTCGGATTATGTAATAAAGAAACAATATAGATAATATTACATTCTTTGGAGAATGTCAACCGCCGGCCAGGCTGGCGGCAAGGGCGCGGTAACTTTTTTATGGGGGTTGACACCGGGCGGCAAATTGCTATAATATATATTGGTAAGCTATATTGCAATTTGCTTTTCGGACTATCAGGAGAGAGATGTGGTATTATGAAGATATATGGACGTAAAATCCAGCGCCGCGCCCCCGTAAGGTGCCTGTGCGCCCTGCTATGCCTGCTCATTATGGCCGTGCCGGGCATGGAGACGCTGTCGCTTAGAGCTTGGGCGGTGACGCAATATACGGTGACGTTTCATGCCAATGGGGGTATGTTTGGTACGGGGACTACCGCTAAAGAAACATCTGTAAAAACGGTAACAGAAAACAAAACAGTTACCGCGCCAACTGCACCAAAAAGGACCGGGTATACCTTCACGACAGGCGAGTGGTACACTGAGCCGGAGTGTGAAAATAAGTGGAAAGTCGGCACAGGCGGCGACCCGGTGACGAGAAATATGACACTGTATGCCAAGTGGACGCCGAAAACGTATACGGTCAATTATAGGATGAGCAATTCTACATCAGGCACTATATATACAAAAGCAGAAAATCAGGCTTATGATTCAATAATGTCAGCGCCCGTTGTGGCCCCAACAAAAGATGGCTATACCTTTGCGGGGTGGTATGCAGATACAGGGTATAATCAGCCCTGGAACTTTGAGGAACCGTTTAGGCCGAGCGGAACTTCCACTACAGTTAATCTATTTGCTAAGTGGGATATTAACTCTTATACGGTGACCTTTGACTTACAGTATGACGAAAAGATTGAGACTGAACAGATAGAATACAACAGCACCATCAGCAAAAAGCCAGAAAGATACGGTTATACATTTGATGGGTGGTATAAGAGCACAGAATTTACTAGTGGCAATAAATGGTCGTCTACTGCTAAGACACCTGCAAATGACATGACTTTATATGCTAAGTGGACCCCCAATAAGTATAAGGTAACTTTCAATTCACAGGGCGGCACAAGCGTTACGACCCAAACTATAGAGTATGGCAGTAAATGTACGCCAAAGACACCTACGAAGACCGGCTATAGTTTCGACGGCTGGTACAGAAATGCGGAGTGTACAGGAGAGGCGTGGAACTTTGAGACTGACGTTGTGACGGATAATATTACGCTTTACGCCAAGTGGATAGGCGATGTTTACAAGGTGACCTTTGACACCCAGGGCGGAAGCCCGGTCGAGGCGCAGCAGGTGTCCCGGGACCAGTTTGTCACACGGCCGGAGGATCCTGTTAGGGAGGGCTATACGTTCGTCGGCTGGGTCACGACTTCGACAGGCAGCACCGAGTATGAGTTTGAAACCGCGAAAGTCCAGAAGGACATAACTATTTACGCTAAATGGACCCCAATAAAGTACACCGTGACCTTCGATTCAAGGGGCGGCAGCGGGATTACCTCTGAAAATCCTAAGTTAGTGAGTTATGACGGCACGATTCAAACAAAGCCATCTTCGACAAGGGGCGGCTACACGTTTGCCGGGTGGTGGTATATAGACGAAAACGGCAAGGAAGCTGAATGGAAGTTTGGCAGTTCAACTGCTGCTGATGTCACCAAGGTAAAAAGGGACGTTACGGTTTATGCCAAGTGGAAAACCACAGTCACCTTCAATCTGAATGGCGGCAAAATCGGGTCCAGCTCATCAGCGAAGACGGTAGAGGTATATGAAAACAGCTTGATTACAAGCGAGCTGGTTCCCGAGCCGGTAAATACCGGGTATGAGGTTGCCGGGTGGTGCAGGGACCCGGAGTGTGCCACAGCTCCGTGGGATTTTGATAATGACACTGTGACGCAGGCGATTACGCTTTACGCAAAGTGGGAGCCAACGATATATTACAGGGTGACCTTTAAAGATTACGAGGATAGTATTATCAGTGAACAAGAGGTGGCGTATAATAAGCCGGCTGTGCAGCCGGAGGATCCGACCAGAGAGGGTCACACCTTTAAGGGGTGGTATACAGCGAAATCCGGCGGGAGCAAGTTCTCTTTTACAACAGGAATAAAAGAAGATAAGGTGATTTACGCCCAGTGGACTATAAATGAATATAAAGTGACATTTGAGAAAAACGGCGGTACAGTTACCATAACCCCTAACCCCAAAACGGTAAAGTATGGGGAAAGCTGTACGGAACCTACCGACCCTAAAAAGACCGGCTATGACTTCGGCGGCTGGTACAGCACCCCGGATTTCAGCGGTAAACCGTGGAATTTTACTGATGATAAGGTGAAGGGGGATATGACCCTTTACGCCAAGTGGACCACCAGTAAATATACTGTGACATTTATTTTGGCCACAAGTGCTGCCGGTGCGGCAATGCCGGAAGCGGTTGCTGTGGAGCATGGCGAAAGGATAAGCGAGCCCGCGGGGCCGGAAGCGGCGGAGGAAACATATAAGTTTATAGGATGGTATACATCGTCGACCGGCACAACTCTGTTCGACTTTGAGCAGCCTATAATAAAAGATGATACAAAAGTCTACGCCAAATACTCTAATCTGACAAGTGGGAAAATCTATAGGATACAGTTTAATGCCAACGGTCACGGAAGCGCGCCGGCCGCCAAAACCCAACTGGCAAAAGGCGACAAAATATCACAGCCTATACCCACCGCGACCGGCTACACCTTCGGCGGGTGGTACAGGGACGCGGCGTGCAGCGAAGGGCAAAAGTGGGATTTTGACACGGATACGGTAGCAAAGAGCCAGATACTGTACGCTAAGTGGACGATAAGCAGCTACACGCTGAGCTTTGATTCACAGGGCGGAAGCGACATTGCTTTACAGACGGTACAATACAAGGAAAAGGCCATGGCTCCGGCCAATCCCACCAAGGAGGGCTACGATTTCGGCGGCTGGTACAAGGAGGCGGAGTGCGCCAACGCCTGGGACTTTGATACTGACGTGGTAACGGACAACACGACCCTGTATGCCAAGTGGACGGAGGTTGTGGTAGAGCCGGAGAGGTACACGGTGAGCTTCAACATGAACGGCCACGGCGTTGCGGTGAGTCCTGTGACGGACGTGGTAAGCGGCAGCAAAATATCCGCTCCCCAAGCGCCAACTGAAACCGGCTACACCTTCGGCGGCTGGTACAAGGAGGCGGAGTGCACCAACGCCTGGGACTTTGAGACGGACACGGTGGCGGCGGACACTACGCTGTACGCCAAGTGGACGAAGGTAGAGGAGCCCGAGCCAATCGACCCGGAGGCGAGCCATAAAGTTGACGTTATTGGCGACGGCACGCCAAAGGTAAATGTGAACGGTCTGGGCGATGAAGTGGAGGAGCTCAAAAAGGAAAACCCAGATGCTTCAAGCGTGAAGATTACCATGACGGTGGAGAAGAAAGAGGAGACAGAGCTTTCGGAGGAAGCGCAAAAGATTAAAGAAAAAGCGCCTGACAAGGCGACTCTGGAATATCTGGATATAGGCATAACGAAGGAGGTGGAGGGAGCCACGTCTCCTATATCCAACACCTCAAATATAATAGAGGTTAAGGTCCCCTTTGATTTCAGCGGCAAGAGCGAGATTGCCATATTTAGGCAGCATGAGAGTGTTGTGGAGAGCTTCGCAGAGAGCAGCAGCGGTACAGACGGCACATTTACCTTGGACCGGGAAAACGGTTTTATCCACGTTTTCACTCAGAAATTCTCGGTGTATGCTATCAGCTATACGAAGGCGGAACCTTCACCTTCACCTTCACCTTCACCTTCACCGTCACCGCCGCCCAGCGGTTCCTCCGGCACGGTCAGCTATATTGTTACCGCTTCGGCGGGGGAGGGCGGCAGCATTTCCCCCAGCGGCAATATCCGGGTGGTGATATTTAGGGACCTGACCTTGACGGTCACGCCGGAGGAGGGCTATCAGATAGCCGACGTGCTGGTGGACGGCGAGAGCATGGGGCCGCTGTCCGGCTATACCTTTGCAAATGTGCGGGGAGCCCACAGTATTAAGGCTGTGTTCGAGCAGGTTCCAAAGCCCCCTGAACCGGGCTGCCCCAGGGACGAAAGCTGTCCGGCAGGGGCCTATAAGGATGTGGATACAGGGGCCTGGTACCATGACGGAGTGCATTACTGCCTTGAGAACGGGCTGATGACCGGCTATACCGCCAGCCGCTTTGGGCCGAACGATTACCTTACCAGGGCCCAGCTTACGCAGATACTCTATAACCTGGCGGGGAGGCCCGTAGTGTCCGGCAGCAGCGGCTTTAAGGATGTGCCTGAAGAGGCCTGGTACGCCGGCGCCGTGGCCTGGGCCAGGTGCACCGGGGTGGTGAGCGGCTACAGTGATACACGATTTGCCCCGGGCGACCTGATCACCAGGGAGCAGCTGGCGGCGATGATATGGAGATACGCGGGGTCCCCCGTGTTCCCTGACGCGGCCCTTGACTTTAAGGACTCGCAGGCCGTCTCCGGCTATGCCGTAACCGCCCTGCGCTGGGCGGCTGCGGAGGGGATTGTCGTTGGCAGTGACGGCAGCCTGAATCCCAGGGATCCCGCCACCAGGGCACAGGCCAGCGCCATGATAATGCGGTTCTGTACTAAGGAGTAGCATAATAAAGAAAAGAGCCCTGCCCGGTCGAAAGACGGGCAGGGCTCTTCTGCGCATAAAGGAGTTTAGACCTTTTTCCGCCGCATACAGCGGCTGTACACAAATGCCGCCCCTATGGCGCAGAGCACCCCAAGTGCCGCCCCGGCCAGCACGTCCGTGGGGTAGTGCACAAAGAGAAACACCCGGGAGAAGGCTATCAGCGCAGCAAGGGCAAGGGCCAAACCGCCCCAGCGCTTATCCCGCAGGAATATGGCTGTGGCCGCCGCGAAGGAGGCGCAGCTGTGCCCTGAGGGGAAGGAATAACCGCTGGGGAAGGGTATGAGCAGACGGATATCGCTGGAGATAAGCTGGAAGGGGCGGGGGCGGCAGACGAGGTTCTTTAATGTGACCTCGCCTATAAGCAGCCCCAGGAGCATGGCCGAGAGCATGATTATGCCGGTCCCGCGCCAGCCCTGCTTTTTGCCCAGCAGTATCAGCAAAAGGGAGAGCAGTATCCAGAAAATGCCGCTCTCCCCCAGATAGGTGACAACGGGGAAAACAGCGTCTGTGACGGTGTTATGACAGTGTGTCTGTATCAAGTCCATAAGGGTCTTGTCAAACGGATTCATTGGGACAGCTCCTTTATTGAGAGTGTATTTAATTATTCTACCAGAACTCCAAAAGGATTGCAATACATATCGGGGCGGGAGCGGGAATATATATGGAATACCAAATCCATCATCTGGGGGTAATCTCATGCCGCTCCACAATGCCACAGTCCAGGAGGCCCTGGCGGCCCTCTCCTCGGACCCCGACCGGGGCCTTACGCCAGCCGAGGCCGCCCGCCGCCTTGCAAAGCACGGAAAGAACCAGCTGCGCACGGCACGCCGCCAGAGCGTGCTCATGCGCTTTCTGGGGCAGTTCAAGGACTTTATGGTGCTGATACTGCTTATAAGCGCCGGGGTGTCCTTCTGGGCCTCGGCCATGCAGGGGGACGCGGATTTTCTGGACCCCATAATCATACTGTCCATAGTGATAATTAACGCCGTTATCGGCACGGTCCAGGAGCTTCGGGCCGACAGGGCAATAGACGCGCTGAAAAAGCTCAGCTCCCCGAAGGCCAGGGTCCTCCGGGCGGGGAAGAAGCTGACCATAGACAGCGCGGAACTGGTGCCCGGGGACGTGGTGCTCCTGCGCACAGGAGACCTGGTGCCCGCGGACCTGCGGCTTTTGCGCTCGGTGGAGCTGATGGCGGAGGAGTCGGCCCTTACCGGGGAGTCCGTGCCCGTGGAGAAGGACGCTTTGGCGGTGTGTCCCAAGGACGCTCCCCTGGCCGAACGCAGGAACATGGTCTTTTCGGGCACGGGGGTGTCCTCCGGGGCCGGGGTTGGAGTGGTGGAGTCCACAGGGATGGACACGGCCATGGGCCATATAGCGGGACTTTTAGAGCAGGAGACCGCCCCGGAGACCCCGCTGCAAAAGCGGCTGGCCCAGACGGGAAAGGTGCTGGGGCTGGGGGTCATTATCATCTGCGGGGTGATATTCGCCCTGGGGCTTTTGCAGCGGGTGGAGCCCCTGGAGATGTTCATGATAGCTATAAGCCTTGGGGTGGCCGCCATACCAGAGGGACTGACGGCGGTGGTGACCATAGTGCTGGCCATGGGCGTGAAACGCATGGCGGCAAAGCGGGCCATCATACGGCATATGCCCGCCGTGGAGACTCTTGGCAGCACCCAGGTGATATGCTCCGACAAAACCGGTACCCTTACCCAGAACAAGATGACCGTCACGGCCTTTACCGGGGCCTTTGGGTCCGAGCCGGTAGAGGGCGGCAACGCCCAATTCTGCCTGGAGCTCTGTACCCTGTGCAATAACTGCGAGCCCGACGGCAGCGGCGACCCCACTGAGGCGGCCTTTTTAAGGGCCTGCCAGAGCCGGAAGTCAGCCCTTGAGGAGTCATATCCCCGGGTGGGGGAGATACCCTTCACTTCAAAGAGAAAGCTCATGACCACCGTGCACAAGACCGGGAACGGCTACCGTATAATTGCAAAAGGGGCCCCGGACGTACTGATAGCAAGGTGCACCCAGCAGCTGAGGGGCCACGGCGTCGCGCCCCTTTCAGGCAGCGGAAAGGCAAAGCTTATGGCCGACAACTCGGAGCTGGCGGGTAAGGGCCTTAGAGTGCTGGCGGCGGCCTATAGGGACGTAGAGCGTCTGCCGGGGGACGACAGGGAGATAGAGAGCGGACTCATCTTCTGCGGGCTTATCGGCATGGAGGACCCGCCCAGAAGGGAGGCTCGGGCCGCTGTCTTAGAGTGTAAGCGGGCGGGGATAATCCCGGTGATGATAACCGGCGACCACGCGGGCACCGCCCTTGCTATAGCCCGGCGCATAGGCATTGCGGAGGAGAATAGCTTCGCCATAACCGGCCCGGAGCTGGACCGGCTCTCAGAGGGGGAGCTGGCGGCGAAGATAGACAGCTGCCGGGTGTTTGCCCGGGTGTCGCCGGAGCATAAGGTGAAGCTTGTGAAGGCATATCAGCGCCGTGGCATGACGGTGGCCATGACCGGGGACGGGGTGAACGACGCGCCGGCCCTGAAGGCCGCAGACATCGGCTGCGCCATGGGCCGGGGCGGCACCGAGGTGGCCAAGTCCGCGGCGGACATGGTGCTCACCGACGACAACTTCTCCACCATTGTCTCCGCCGTCAGGGAGGGCAGGGGAATATACAGGAACATCCGGCGAACGGTGCATTTTCTCCTTTCATGTAATATCGGGGAGATACTGGTGGTCTTCGCGGCGTTTCTGCTGCGGGCTCCGGCTCCGCTTCTGGCTATCCAGCTATTATGGGTTAACCTTGTGACGGATTCTTTACCCGCACTGGCCCTGGGGGTAGAGCCTATATCCCGGGAGGTAATGGAGGAGCCGCCCCACAAGAGGGATGAGAGCATATTCTCCGGGGGCATGGGCCTGTCTATAGCTTTGGAGGGCTGCCTTGTGGGGGCGCTGGCGCTTCTGGCCTACAGCGCGGGCCGGGCCTGGTTCGACATCGATCCCATGGAGCCCATAATAGGCCGGACCATGGCCTTTGCGGTGTTGAGCCTGTCCCAGCTGGTGCACAGCTTCAATATGCGCTCCCAGGGCTCTGTGCTGGAGCTGGGGCTGTTCGGGAACGGGAAGCTGAATACTGCCTGTATTATCTGCGCCTTTCTGATGGTGAGCGTGATAGTTTTCCCGCCCTTGTCGGCGGTGTTCAGGACGGCAATGCTTACGCCTTTACAGTGGGCTGTAGTGGGCGGGCTGTCCCTGTGCCCGCTGGTGATTGTGGAGGGGGAGAAGCTGCTGGCCAAGGCGGGCCGGCGGAGAAAGTAGGGGACAGTTTATGAAAGCCCTTCGGTGTGAAGCCGAGGGGCTTTTATGTAAAGCCATATACCTTGCAGAAAAAACAGAGCCCCGAAAGGGGCCCTGCTAAAAAATGCGGCGAACTCCAAATGTTGCGCTTGTTCAAAGTTTTTTTACAAGAAAAAGTACAGTATCCCCACCTTTCGACAAATTCTACAGCTTTACAGTGCTATAATCCTGTCATCGGGTCAAAGAAAGTCGAACCGTAGCTGACAAGCCGCTAACTTGTCAGCTCTGAAGGTTCAGGCGTGCTGGCCGAAGCTGGGTTCAAGGCAGAGCTTGTCGGAGATCATGGCGATAAACTCACTGTTGGTGGGCTTGCCCCGGGTGTTATGTATGGTGTAGCCGAAGTAGGAGTTCAGCACATCCACGTCCCCCCGGTCCCAGGCCACCTCGATGGCGTGGCGTATGGCCCGCTCCACCCGGGAGCTGGTGGTGTTATAGGCCTTTGCCACGCTGGGGTAGAGCTGCTTTGTGACAGCATTGATTATCTCCGGGTCCTCTATGGCCATGATGATGGAGTCCCGAAGGTAATGGTAGCCCTTGATATGGGCGGGCACCCCTATCTGGTGCAGTATCTCCGTCACCTGAACCCGCAGCTGGGGGTCGCTGGGCTCGGTCTCGAAATGGCGGCCCCTGGTGGAAATAAGGGAGAGTATGCGGTCCACCATGGCGCTCTTGTCGAAGGGGGCAATGGCAAAGTACGCCGCCCCCGCAGACAGGACCTCCCGCTCCAAAATGGGGGTGGTGTACGAGGCCGAGACGATGCATAAGGGCCGGTCGCCGCCCTCTGACGAGAGGGCCTGCATGACACCCAGGGCGTCCAGGCCGGGCATGAACATATCCATAATGACTGCCTGGGGCCGCTCCTGGCGGAGGCGGGAGAGGAGCTTTGTGCCGTCCCGCTGCTCGAACACCGCCGTGCCCCCCTGGTTTTCCAGCTTTTCCAGCGCAGGGCGGGGCCATTCGCTGGCTTCCCCGCTGATAAGAACCTTTACTTGTTTATCCATTGGAAACCTCCTTAATAAAATAGGCGTGAATAAATTTTACCATAAGTCGCGGTTTCCTGCAAGGGATAAATGAAAAAAACTTAGAAAAAAAGTTTCAAAAAATCATCGGGAAATGACGGGAAATGAAATCACATTAAAATAACCTATGGTTCGACAAAGCTTTGGTAAATAGAGAGGTCCCGGAGTTCCGGGACCTCAATTTTATGTTACTTGATGAAATAAAATTTCAGTATTTGAGGGGCGTGACAGCTATGTGCTTATGGTTTCTGCGCCCAGATAACGGCCCTGTCCGTGTCCTCTCCGATGGGGCGGCGGCTATAGTCGCCGTACTCCTTCCGGACCGAGAAGCCGTTTTCTGAGAGCCAGCCGCGGACCTGCCGGAGCGGGGGGTAATGCTTAACTGAGGGTATCTCCTCCACTATCCTGCCGCCGTCGGCGAGGGTAAGCTCGAACCGGCGGGTAAAGCGGACGATGCTGCTGTCGCAGTCGAAGGTGCTGCCGGAGAGTACCATGCGCCCGGTGTTCCCGGCGCTGTCGGCGCCCTCCCAGACAATCTTTTCGCCGGGGCCGTTGAACCAGGCCTCCGGGCGCCGGGTGCAGGCATAGTCGATGTAGACGCTGCCGCCTGGGGAAAGGGCCTTTGAGGCCTTCTCAAGGAGCAGGCGCTGGGCCTTCTCATAGTCCATGTCGGAGATGATGTTGAACAGGAGGTTCGCGGCTATGAGTACCACGTCGAAGCCGGTTCCCCAGGACTCGCGTATCACGTCGGCCCTGCGCCAGGAGATGTTGTCAAGCCCGGCGGCTTTCGGGCCGATTTTATCCAACATATACTGGTCGAAGTCTAGCCCGGTTACGGTGTGCCCGGCCCTTGCCAGGGGGACCAGAAAGCGTCCGCTGCCGCAGGCGATCTCCAGGATATTCTTGGGCGCTGGGCCTATAACGGACAGGGCGAAATCAACGTCCTCTGTTTCCGTCTCGTGAAGGTCGTACATATCGGCGTTCCATTTTGCTATGAGCTCTTTCTCGTTAAACAATGCTATTCCTCCATTTTTAGGGGAGGGTCAATTTATATCCGCCCTCCCGGGTGTTGTATAATTGACAAACTCTTTGTTTTTCATGATGCTCCTTCCTTTCTCTTGAGATTATCTTTAATATACCATTTTTTGCCGGGAAAGTCAATCGGACAGCGACTCTTGACTGCGGGGGGAAAATAGTCTATAATAATATGTATTGTGTAAAATGAATAACTCCAGCCCCAAGATACTGGGCCGGACGGAGGGATTGACAATGCCCATTACAGACCTGTTGGAAAGAAACTCGAAGCTCTATGGCGACATGACCGCCCTGGTGGAGATAAACCCGGAGCTTCGGGAGCCCAGGCGCGTGACCTGGCGGGAGTATGAGCTCATACAGCCCGGGGGGCCCGCGCCCTACAGGCGGGAGATAACCTGGTCCGTCTTTGACGAGAAATCGAACCGGGCGGCGAACCTGCTGCTGGGCCGTGGGATACGCAAGGGACAGAAGGTGGCCCTGCTGATGATGAACAACCTGGAGTGGCTGCCCATATACTTCGGGATACTCAAGACCGGGGCGATAGCGGTGCCGCTGAACTTTCGGTACACTGCCGACGAGATAAGGTACTGTCTGGGGCTCTCCGACGCGGACGTGCTGTTCTTTGGGCCGGAGTTCATTGGGCGCGTGGAGGAGATAGTCCCGGATATAGGCGGGGAGAAGCTGCTGTTCTTTGTGGGGGACAGCTGCCCCACCTTTGCGGAGGACTACCACAGGGCTTCGGCCAACTGCTCCAGCGCGCCGCCAAAGGTGCTGATAGACGACGAGGACGAGGCGGCTATCTACTACTCCTCGGGCACCACGGGTTTCCCCAAGGCCATCCTCCTTCGGCACTCGGCCCTTATGCAGTCGGCAAGGATGGAGGCTTTACACCATGAGACCACCCATGAGGACGTCTTTCTGTGCATACCGCCCCTATACCATACCGGGGCGAAAATGCACTGGTTCGGCTCCCTCTTTACCGGGGGCAAGGCGGTGCTTCTGAAGGGGAACTCCCCAAAGGCAATATTTGAAGCTGTCTCCTCGGAGGAGTGCACAATAGTATGGCTGCTGGTGCCCTGGGCCCAGGACATCCTTGCCGCCCTTGACAGGGGCGAACTGAAAATAGAGGACTATAAACTCTCCCAGTGGCGGCTGATGCACATCGGCGCCCAGCCGGTGCCCCCAAGCCTTGTGAAGCACTGGTGGGAGTATTTCCCCCACCACAAGTATGACACCAACTACGGCCTTTCCGAGTCCACCGGCCCCGGCTGTGTGCACCTGGGGGTGGACAACCCTCATAAGGTGGGCGCTATCGGCGTACCCGGCACGGGCTGGCGGGTGAAGATAGTGGACGAGCGGGGCGAGCCCGTAAAGCCCGGAGACGTGGGCGAGCTTTGCGTAAAGGGCGGCGGCGTGATGGTGGGGTACTACCACGATAAGGCCGCCACGGACGAGGTGCTGAAAAACGGCTGGCTCCATACCGGGGACATGGCCCGGCAGGACGAGGACGGCTTCATATACTTAGTGGACCGCAAAAAGGACGTTATCATCTCCGGCGGCGAGAACCTGTACCCGGTGCAGATAGAGGCCTTCCTCTCCGGGTACCCCAAGATACACGACGTGGCCGTTATCGGCCTGCCGGACCAGCGGCTGGGGGAGATAGCCGCGGCAGTCCTCCAGGTCAAGGAGGGCATGGACTGCACCGAGGAGGAGGTCATGGACTTCTGCAAGGACCTGCCCAGGTATAAGCGTCCGAGAAAGCTCATTTTCGCACCGGTGCCCAGGAACGCCACGGGCAAGATAGAGAAGCCGAAGCTTCGGGAGATATACTGCGGAGTGCGGCTGGTGGAGGCGCAGAATAAGGGATAAGGAGAGACCGTATCATGATAAGGCATATAGTTATGTTTTCACTGAAGCCCGAGAATAAAGAGGAGAACACCGCCGAGTTTCTGCGGCGGGGGACGGAGCTCTGCGAGCTGCCGGTCATAAAGAGCGGCCGGGCGGTGAGCAGGGTCCAGGGCGCGCCAAACGCCAATTTTGACGTGGCGCTTATAATGGACTTCGAGTCCGTGGACCAGCTCAACACCTATCAGGTCTCGCCCGAGCACGTGGAGTTCGGCAGGTTCGTGGGCGGCATACGCGCGGACAGGGCCTGCATCGACTATGAGATATGATGAGGAGGTACATATAGCGTTATGAAAAAACTTATCTTAGGCAACGCCGCCGTGGCAAGGGGGCTCTATGAAGCGGGGTGCGCGGTGGCGTCCAGCTATCCGGGCACGCCCAGCACGGAGATAACCGAGGAGGCGGCCAAGTTTGCGGAGATATACTGCGAGTGGGCTCCCAACGAGAAGGTGGCCATGGAGACGGCCTTTGGGGCCAGCCTGGCGGGCAAGAGGAGCTTCTGCGGCATGAAGCACGTGGGGCTGAACGTGGCGGCAGATCCCCTTTTTACCATGGGCTATACCGGGGTGAACGCCGGGATGGTCATAGCCGTGGCCGACGACCCGGGTATGCACTCCTCTCAGAACGAGCAGGACTCCAGGCACTACGCCAGGGCGGCGAAGCTGCCCATGCTGGAGCCTTCGGACTCAAAAGAAGCGCTGGAGTTTACGAAGCTTGCCTATGAACTCTCGGAGGAGTTCGACACGCCGGTGCTCTTAAAGATGTGCACAAGAGTTGCCCACTCCCAGTCGGTGGCGGAGCTGTCGGAGAGGGTGGAGCCGGAGATAAAGCCCTATGAGAAGGCCCCGGGGAAGTATGTGATGGCCCCGGCCAACGCCATAAAAAGGCACCCGGTGGTGGAGGACCGGCTTAGGCGGCTCTCTGAGTGGGCCGAAACGGCGGAGATAAACCGGGTCGAGGACGGAGAGGATAGCAGGATAGGCGTTATCACCTCCAGCACCTGTTATCAGTACGTGAAGGAGGTCTGCGGGGACAGATACCCGGTGCTGAAGCTGGGCATGGTCTGGCCCCTGCCGGAGAAGCTCATAAAGGACTTTGCGTGTAAAGTAGATAGGCTTGTCGTAGCCGAGGAGGGCGACCCTCTCCTGGAGGGTTACTGCCGGGGGCTGGGGCTGGCGCTGAGCGGCAAGGACTACTTCCCGCTCTGCGGGGAGCTGAGCCAGAATATGGTGGCCGAAAAGCTTTGCCTGCCTGTGCCGGAGGGAAGGGGGCTATCTGAGGAGCTGCCCAACCGCCCGCCGGTGATGTGCGCGGGCTGCCCCCATAGGGGGTTGTTCTACACCCTGAAAAAGCTAGGCTGCACTGTGCTGGGGGATATCGGCTGCTATACCCTGGGGGCCATGCCGCCCCTTGGGGCTATGGACATGACCCTGTGCATGGGCGCGTCCATAAGCGGGCTCCACGGCTTTAACAAGGCCCGGGGGGCTGAGAGCGAGGGGAGGACTGTGGCGGTTATCGGAGACTCCACCTTTATGCACTCGGGCATGACAGGGCTTGCCAACGTAGCATATAACCAGTCCAACTCCACGGTGATAATACTTGACAACAGCATAACCGGCATGACCGGCCACCAGCAGAACCCCACCACCGGCTTCAACCTGCGGGGGGATCCGGCGGGTAAAATAGACCTGGAGGCTTTGTGTAAAGCCATGGGCATTGACAGGGTACGGGTGATAGACCCCTACGATTTAAAGGCCTGTGAGACGGCGGTCAAAGAGGAGCTGGCGGCGGAGGGTCCCTCGGTGATAATCTCCAGAAGGCCCTGCGCGCTGTTAAAATATGTGAAGCATAAGCCGGCGCTCAGGGTGGACCCGGAGAAGTGCCGGGGCTGCAAGGCTTGTATGAGGATAGGCTGCCCGGCCATTTCCATAAGGGACGGCAAGGCCCATATCGACGGCACCCAGTGCGTGGGCTGCGGGGTCTGCGAACAGCTCTGCGGGTTTGGCGCGTTTAAGGAGGGTTAAGTATGGAGACGAAAAATATCATGATAGTCGGAGTGGGGGGGCAAGGCTCTCTGCTTGCCAGCAAGCTTTTGGGACACCTATTGATGGGCCAGGGCTTCGATGTTAAGGTGTCCGAGGTCCATGGTATGAGCCAGCGGGGTGGCAGCGTGGTTACCTTTGTGCGGTACGGCGATAAGGTGTACTCGCCGGTGATAGATAAAGGGCAGGCGGACGCGATCGTCTCCTTTGAGCTGCTGGAGGCCGCAAGGTGGCTCCAGTATCTGAAGCCGGGGGGCCGGGTGGTGACAAACACCCAGCAGATAGACCCAATGCCCGTGATAACCGGCGCGGCGGAGTACCCCGGAAAGCTGGTGGGCAAAATGGAAGCTGCCGGGGCTAAGGTGGACGCTCTGGACTGCCTGGGGCTTGCAGAGCAGGCCGGCAGCGCCAAGGCCGTGAATCTGGTGCTGCTGGGGCGGTTGAGCCACTATTTCGACTTCCCGCCTGAGGCCTGGCAGGAGGCCATAGAAGCGTGTGTGCCGGGGAAGTTCTTGGAGCTGAACAGGAGGGCTTTTGCGCTGGGGCAGAGGGCGTAGAAATAGGCAGAGGAACTATTTTTAAAGATTGGGCTTAATTTTCCTGAAATGAATTTTGAAAGGACTGATGCAATATGGAACGCTACTATCAACCCGAGATCGAATGTGCCCCAAGAGAGCAGATCAAGGCCCTCCAGGACGAGCGCTTGGTTAAGCAGGTGAAGCACGTCTGGGACAAGGTGCCGTACTATAGGAAAAAGATGGAGGAAAAGGGGGTCACGCCGGAGGACATCAGGTCCAGTGACGACCTTTATAAACTCCCCTTCTTATCTAAGGCCGACCTGCGCGAGGCCTATCCCTATGGGCTTATGGGCAAGCCGCTGAAGGACTGCGTGCGCATACAGTCCACCTCGGGCACTACCGGCAAGCGGGTAGTGGCCTTCTATACCCAGCACGACCTTGACCTTTGGGAGGACTGCTGCGCCAGGGCAATTATGGCGGCGGGGGGCACCAACGAGGACGTGTGCCAGGTGAGCTATGGCTATGGGCTCTTTACCGGCGGGCCCGGGCTAAACGGCGGCTCTCATAAGGTGGGGTGCCTTACGATACCCACCAGCTCCGGGAATACGGAGCGACAGATAATGTTCATACAGGACCTCAGCGCCACCATACTCTGCTGCACGCCCTCTTATGCGGCGTACATAGGCGAGACCATGAAGGAGATGGGGCTGACTCCGGAGGAGATACCGCTGAAGGCGGGTATCTTCGGGGCGGAGGCCTGGAGCCAGGAGATGCGCCGGGACATTGAGAACACCCTGGGCATAAAGGCCTATGACATCTATGGCCTTACGGAGCTCTCCGGGCCCGGGGTGTCCTTCGAGTGCTCGGCCCAGACCGGGATGCATATCAACGAGGACCACTTTATAGCTGAGATAATTGACCCGGAGACCGGCGAGGTGCTCCCGGAGGGGAGCCAGGGCGAGCTGGTGTTCACCTCCATCACCAAGGAGGCTTTCCCGCTCTTACGCTACCGTACAAGGGACATCTGCACCCTGACCCGGGAGCCCTGCCCCTGTGGGCGCACCCATGTGAAGATGACAAAGCCTCAGGGCCGCACGGATGATATGCTGATAATCCGTGGCGTGAATGTGTTCCCCTCTCAGATAGAGACGGTGCTTTTGAACCATGGATACCCGGCCAACTACCAGATTATTGTGGACAGAGTAAAGAATACTGACACCCTGGACGTGCAGGTGGAGATGACCCCGGAGATGTTCACGGACAATCTGGGCGATATTTCAGAGCGTCAGAAGGAGCTGATGGAGGGACTTCGTTCCATGCTGGGCCTGACGGCCAAGGTCACACTGGTGGCGCCGAAGTCCATCGTCAGAAGCGAGGGCAAGGCGGTAAGAGTCATTGACAAGAGGAAAATCTGAGGAGGGATAAGCTATGACAGTGAATCAGATATCCGTTTTCCTGGAAAACCGGCCGGGGACGCTGACGAACATGACGGCGCTGCTGGCGGAGAACGGCATAGATATGCGGGCCTTGAGCCTTGCGGAAACCAACGACTTCGGTATTGTGCGGATAATCGTTGACGACGTGTACAAGGCGGCGACGGTTTTAAAGGACGGCGGTTTCGTCCACAAGCTGACCCCCGTGCTGGCGGTGCTGATACCCGACGAGCCGGGGGGGCTGCACCGGGTGCTGGAGGTGCTTACCGAGGCCGGGGTCAACGTGGAGTATATGTACGCCTTTCTTGGGGGCGGGGACGTGGACCACGCCTATATGATATTCCGGGTGCAGGACACCAAGGCGGCAGGAGCGGCCCTGGCGGCAAAGGGTATCAAGCTTGTGTCCCAAGACAATATTTCAGGTATATAAGCAGAAAAGCCACGGCGATAGGCCGTGGCTTTTGACATTTTCGCCAAGGGAACTGAGCAGAGCGATAATGCTTCACTTTACAGATGTCAGGGTAGAAAGCATTGGGGAAATATGATAAAATGTTTTGGAACTGATTATGGTGTTGGGCCGGAGGGGGGAGTTGGCGTGAGACGGATCATAGTCCTCTTTGCGGCGCTGGCAGCCCTCTGGTTCCTGCCGGCGGAAGGTCATGCTCTGGGATTCGAGGTATCAGGCAGCCAGGAGGGGGAGGGCCTGGAGGTACAGGTGGAGTATGACGGGACTTATGGCAGGGTAAACGCCTGTGTGTTCCGTGTATCCTTTGAGCCGGGATTGATGGATTTTGTGGGGACACAGGAGGTAAGCGGCGGGTATTTGGTAAACACTATTGAGGGGAGCACATTGCGGGCTGTATACTCCTCCTATACGGACGGCAGCGGGCTGGAGTCGGTGAGCTTTGAGTTTAAGGCGCGCAAGACGGCGGATATCACAACCACCAGGGTGGAGGTATATGTGGAGCAGGTGGCCGCCCAAAAGGAGGTGCCGGAGATACCGCCGGTAAGTGTGGAGTATGAGGAGAGGCCGCCGGCCAGCAGCGAGGCGAAGCTGCTGGCCCTTAACCCTGACAGTGGGGAGCTGGAGCCGGAATTCTCACCGGACATTACAGAGTATGAAATGTCGGTGCCCTATTCTGTGACGGAAATGAGTTTTGGGATATCGGCTTCGCCCGGGGCCAGGGTCAGCGTGAACAGGAGAAATCTGGGCTCCGGCGGCAGCGATACGCTGTTTAGGCTGACAGTGACCGCAGAGGACGGTGTAACAAAGCAGGTATATACAGTAAATGTTCACAGAGGGGAGTATATCGCTCCGACCCCGAAGCCCACCGCGACCCCGAAGCCTAGTCCAACCCCGAAACCCACTGCTGTGCCGAAGGCTGAAAAGACAGCAGAACCTGACGCCACGCCGAAAGCCACGAAGACGCCAAAGCCCACGGCCACACCAAAGGCCGCAAAGACTCCTAAGCCCACTGCCAGCCCAAAGGCAGGGAGTACCCCGGCTGCTTTCGCTGCCAGCGGGCCGGGAGAAGCTGGCGGTGCGGACAGCGCTCCGCTGACGGAGGTGGTCACCATTGAAAGGGAGGGCGTGAGCACCTTTGACAGGCTGGCGGCCCTTGGAGGCGTATTTGCGGCTGTTTTAGGCGCGGCCGCGGTGGGGACCTTTGTGTATGAGAAGCTGAGCCGCCGGAGAGAGGAGCAGCTGAAGGGCGGCAGGAGACGGAAATAAAAGTTCCCCGGCAAAGCCGGGGAACTTTTTGTGTTGATTCAGCGCTTGGCGCGCTCCATAACTATCCGGGCCATCTCGCCCACGTTCTTCATGGAGGATATCTCGCCCATTTTGAACTTCATGCGGAACTCCCGCTCTACGGCGGATATCAGGGTGATGTGCTCAAGGCTGTCCCAGTCGTCGATATCATCGGCGGTGGTATTGGGAGTGACGCGGATAGTCTCGTCGTCGAACACATCACGGAACACCCGGTTCAGCCTGTCGAATACTTCTCTCTGGTCCATCTGCTATGCCTCCTTTCCTGTCATTCTGCCGCCGGCGGCGCGGTGGTGGGGCCGGGCTGGGGGTATGGGTCGGTAACGGTCTCGCCGGCGTTTTGGTCTATAAGGGTCTGAATATGTCCGGCGTTTTCGCCCACCACGGAGAAGGCCGAGACGGTAAAGACTACGTCGGTTATGCCCAGGTCACGTATCATACTGACTAAATTCCGCTCCATATAGCGGATATCCGCCACGTATATTTCACCGAAGGAACTGGTATAGAAGGGGACGGTGGCGTTGCCGTAACTGTCCTTCATTATCAGGAGCTTGCGGCCGTTCTGTACCTCAGTGGTCACCTTGACGATATACTGGTCGCTGCCAAGGTACACCACATAGGGGTCCTCGGGTATCTCCGCCCCAAAGAGGTCGTCGTCGTCCCAGGCGAAGCTGAAGTCCTGGTTATAGTATACCGCCGAGTAGGGCACGCCGGGGAGGTAGTAGGTAAAGTCCTCGGGGTCACTTAGAAGGTCGGCGGACTTGGACCAGGCGTACATGGTGCCCATGGAGTTTTCGATCTTTTTGGAGGTATAGGAGCCGATATCAGCGAAGGGGACCCCGGCGGCGCTGGCAAAGGCTTCGGCCGCGTAGTAGGCACCCAGGGGCTGCCAGTGGTGATCGGTGCGGCAGTAGATGGGCTCCTCCGCGTGAGCCGCCAGGGCGGCGCAGACATTCAGGGGCGTTATACCGGAGCCAAGCTTTGCGTGCACGTTGTCAAAGCACTGGGACTGGTCCGCCACGTACTCCTTATACTCCTTTGGTGTATAGAACTGGCAGGGGAGAGGGGCGGGCATGGACCAGATATTTACGGAGGGGTCCACCTTCGAGCGCAGGTCGTTAAGGGCCGAGGCGTAGGAATCGCCGCCGCCCCCGGCGAACATCTCCATGCCCCGCCAGTGGCCGTCCTGCTTGATTATCATGATGTTCTCGATGATATCCCTCTGCTCCACGGCCCCGTTGGGGAAGGGGTCGGCGGTGGGGGCGGGGAGGTTGGAGGCGTCTGGGGTCATGTTCCTGCCTGCGGCTCCCGCCGGCAGGGGGGCTCCGGCAGTGCCGGGGCTGTTATTATCAGCGCCGCTGTTTACGGGGGCCGGGGTGGGGCCCTCCGCAGGGGCGCGGTCCTGTATTTTGTCTATCTTGCCTACGAACTGCACTGAATCCTCGGACTTTGGCAGGCCGAAAAGGCGCTTGAAGCTGTTGCCCAGGTTCTTCAGGCCGTCGTGGTTCGGCACGGTGTCGTCATACCAGGTGGCGACGCCGGCAGTGAAATCACCGGAAAAATAGCTCTCCAGGGTGAACTTTGGGAAAGTGGCCAAATCCCGCTTCTCTATCAGGGATTTGGTGGAGCGGGGCAGTACCAGGAGCAGCGCCGATGTAAGGGCAAAGGCCAAAAGGAGTACCGCAAGGCAGATAATGGAGAGCCGGCTGCATAAGAGGGCGCGCCGGTCCACCCTGCGGCGGCGGGGCTGTGGCTGAGTCCGCGGACGGGGGTCCGGCTCGCGGATATGCTTTATCTCGGGATTTTCCACTTTGAGGTCACCTTGCTTTCATTTTGGTAATGGATTCAGAAGCGCCAATAAAGGAACACATTGTTGGTGGCGTCCACCAGCAGGATACTGACAAGGGCCAAAAGGCCCATGCAGGCGATAAGGGAGCCCGCCCGGCCGGCTATATACAGGGAGTCGCTGGGGGAGTCCAGAAAGAAGCTCTTTATTTTGGGCAGCACAGGCAGGCTGCATACTATGGATACGGCGATAAGGAACAGGTTATTCTGGAAGGAGGCCCAGGTGATGGGGTCGAAGAAGGGGGCCGCGCCGGTGATAGCGCCCAGGCCAAAGATATTGCGGAAGAACAGGCCCAGCTGGGAGAGGTCCTCGAAGTAGAAGATGCCGAAGCCGATGATTATCACCAGCTTTGAATAGATATGCTTCCACCAGAGGGGCCACTTTTTTATGCGCTTCTTCCCCAGCTTCTGCTCGAAGAAGATAAAGCAGCCGAAGTATAGGCCCCAGAGGATATAGTTCCAGGCCGCGCCGTGCCAGACACCGGTGCAGAACCATACCAGGAACAGGCTGAGATACTTGCGGTTTTTGCCGAAAATGGGCACGTAGAGCAGATAGTCCCGGAAGAAGGAGCCGAGAGAGATATGCCAGCGCTGCCAGAACTCGGCGATGGTTTTGCAGGCGAAGGGGTGGGTGAAGTTCTCGTCAAAGTGGAAGCCGAATATGCGGCCAAGGCCGATGGCGATGTCGGAATAGCCGGAGAAGTCGAAGTAGACATAGAGGGAGTAGACTATCACCGTGTACCAGGTGCCGAGGAACGAGAGGGTGGAGATATCCTTGCCGAAGAAGGAGTCCACTATCACCCAGAGGTTGTTGGCCAGTATCACCTTTTTCGACAGGCCAACTATCACCCGGAGGGCTCCCTCGCAAAGATCGGTGGCGTTGACAGAGCGGGACTCTATCTCGTCCTCTACCACGCTGTAGCGCACGATGGGGCCGGCTATCAGCTGGGGGAAGAGGGAGAGGTAGAGTAAGAAGCGGGAGTAGCGGCGCTGGACCTTTACAGTTTCCCAGTAGCAGTCCAGGATATAGGAGATGGCCTGGAAGGTGAAGAAGCTGATGCCAATGGGCAGACGCATCTTGGGCACAGGGAGGGCGAGACCCGTAAGGCCGTTCAGGTTCTCCACGAGGAAGCCGCTGTACTTGAAAACCACCAACAGGGCTATATCGATTATTATGCCCAGGGCCACAAAGAGCCTGGCCCGGCCGGTGGCGCGGTTCTTCCCGATAAGTATGCCTATGGACCAGTTCAGGAAGGAGCTGAATACCAGCAGGATTATCCATAGGGGTTCGCCCCAGGCGTAGAATATCAGGGAAAAGACGATGAGCACCACATTCTTTGCGGGCAGGGTCTTTGCCATGAAGTAGCATATAAAGCATAGGGGCAGGAATATGTAGATGAAGAAAAGGTCTGCAAATACCAATTAGGACAGCTCCTCTTACAGTTTTTGGGTCAAAGCTTTCTTATGCGGGACGGGCCGTCCCCACGGCGGGCGGATTTCACAATTATGGGGGTGTGGCTCTCGTGGCGCAGCACGTTGGTGCGCGGCGGGGTCACAAGGGGCGCGTGCCGGTGGACGCCCCGGCGGGGGCTATACCTGCGGCTCTGGCGGCCGGACAGGAGGAACACGGCGATACAGAGGACCGCCACTGCCCCGGCCCCAAGGGCTACCCAAAGAAGGACGGGAACGCCGTCGTCTTTTTTGGGCGCGGGCTTTGCGGAGACCGGCTGGCTCCCGGAGGAGACGGCGAAGGTCTCCGCCTGGCTTGCGGCTTCGGTGATGAATTTTGACACCCCCGCGTCGTAGGAGCCGGCGCTGAAGTCCGGCTCCAGCTGTGCGTCCAGCAGGGACTTTAGGAGATCTGTGGTGAAGTGGGACAAAAGCCCTTCTCCGGCCACGGCTATGTAGTCGCCGTCTGAGACGGACAAGGCCAGGAGCAGGCCCCGGCCCTCGGCCCCGCCCACCTGCCAGGACTGCATCACAGAGCGCAGGTACTCCACCCGCTGAGTATAGCCGGTGACGGGAAGGGTATCCATGGTGAGGACCACCAGCTGGATAGAATGGGGGGCAAGAGCGGCGTTTTTGGTGAGGATAAGGGAGCGGGTCTCTTCGCTCAACAGGTTTGCCTGATCGTTATAGTAGAAATCCGTACTGGCCTCGGGAACTTCGGGCGAGGCCTCGGCACGGGCGGGAATTGCCACCCCACAATATAAAGACGGCAAAAGCATAAGGGTGGTCACAAATAAAAGGGAAATAAACCGAAAAAATTTTTTCTGTGGGATGAGCTTCATAATACTCCTCCTGGGGGGCTCTGATAAGGGAACAAAGTCCCCTTATATTCTAACTCGAAATATTAAATGTGTCAAGCTGGCATATATAGTGGAGAAAAGATGTGTGCAGACAAGAAAAAGCTGCCGGGTGGGACCCGGCAGCAGGTTCGTTAAGTCAGGCTGACCCGCGTAAGGCCGCCAAGCTCGGGCCCGCCGGCGGAGGACCCGCAGGCAGACAGCAAAAAACACAGCAGCAACAGCGCCGCCAGCAGCTTTGGGATAGACATTGGGAAATCCCTCCTACCCCTGTAGTTTGGCTTTTATTCCCTAATATATTCCCGAACAAAGAAGTCCGCGCCCACGCTTTCGGCCACCTTCTGACAGGCCTCCTGCTCGGCCTTCGGCATGGTGCTCACAACGGTCATGCGTACATGGGGGACGTTGAGCACGGCGGTGCTTGTAAAGCGCAGGAGGGCCGGAAAGGCTTTAAGGCCGAAACGGCTGTGGCATATTTTGTCGTAGCCCTCGGGGGTGCTGGCGTTAAGGCTTACGGACACCGCGTCCACGCGGCCGTCCAGGTCCAGGGCGGCGTTGCGGCCGGTGATAAGGTTTGCAAGGCCGTTGGTGTTTATGCGTATGAAGTGGGAGCCGGTGGAGCGTATGTAGTCACAGAGCCACATCATATCGTCCCAGCGGCAGGCGGGCTCGCCGTAGCCGCAGAACACTATTTCCGGGTAGCGGTTCAGGTCCCGCTGCTGAAGCTGGGCACGGAATTCCTCCTTTGTGGGCTCGCCGCCCTGGTACCAGAGGTTATTGGCATAAAGGCTGCCGGAGCTGTTCTGCCGAAGGCAGAAATCGCAGCGGTTGGGACAGAGGTTAGTCATGTTGATGTACAGGTTCGCGCCGTATTCATATGTGGCGCTGGCACCGTATAGGGGGCTTATCTGGTTTTCCATTTGAGTTTTACTCCTATTGCTCCTGGGGCCCAAAGGGCCAGGTTTTAATATGCGAGGGGGCTGGGGGCGGAGGCCCGCGGTACGCGGCCCTCCAGGCGGAAAAGCCGCCGGATATTAGCGTTGGAGGCCTCCAGCACCTCGCGGGTAGCGATACCGCGCAGCTCGGCTATTTTCGCGGCCGTGTGGGGTATCAGGCTTGAGTCGCAGCGCTTTCCCCTATAGGGTTCCGGGGCCATATAGGGAGCGTCGGTCTCTAAGAGCAGACGGTCGAGGGGGATGCTCTCGGCCACCCTTAGTATCTTTTTGGCATTCTTAAAGGTTACCGCTCCGCCTATGCCGATATACATGCCCAGATCCACTATTTCCCGGGCCATCTCGGCGCTGCCGGAGAAGCAGTGGACAACGCCCTGGGGCCGGTACTCCCGAAGCAGGGCCAGCACGTCCTGGTGGGCGTCCCGGTCGTGGACGCAGACGGGGTAGTTGAGCTCTTTTGCAAGGGCAAGCTGGGCGGCGAAGACCTCCCTCTGCCTTTCTCTGGGCGCGCTGTCGGGCCAATGGTAGTCAAGGCCTATCTCACCGACGGCCACCGCGTCTCCGTTTTCCAGCCAGACCCTTAAACATTCCAGCCAGTTTTCGGGGAGGGTATCGTCGATCTCCTCGGGGTGTATCCCCACGGCGGCGAAGATATATGGGTTCAGGTCCGAAAGCCCCACGGTGGAGGCGCAGGTGAGGAGCCGGGTGCCCATGTTTATCACGCAGCGCACGCCGGAAAGGGGCAGCTGCTTCTCCAGGAGCCAGGCCCGGTCGCTGTCGAAGGCCTTGTCGTCATAGTGGGCGTGGGAGTCGTATATCTCCAGGTACTCGCCGGGGCCCATATCAGCGGACCTTGCTGCCGGCAGGGATATTGTCGGCGAATATCACTTTTACTTCATTTTCTCCTGAATCGGCGGCCAGTATCATGCCCTGGCTCTCCACGCCGCAGAGGGTGGCGGGCTTCAGGTTGGAGACGACTATAATATGACGGCCGGTGAGGTCTTCGGGCTTATACCAGGGGGCGATGCCCGAGGCCACCGTGCGCACCACGCCGGTGCCGTCGTCCAGGCTGAGCTTCAAGAGCTTTTTAGCGCGCTTTACGGGCTGGCAGTCGATTATCTTCGCCACTCGCAGGTCCACGGCGGCAAAATCCTCTATGCCTATCTTCGCTATGCCCTGGAGCTCCTTGTGGAGCTCTGCCTTTTTCTGCATATCGTCTTCGGCGGGGGCGGGCTCGCTGTTGGCGTACTTCTCCTCCATGCGCTTTATGATGTCCTCCATCTCCTGACGCTCGAAAAGGATAGAGGGGGTATCGGTGACCTTACCGCCGTTTGCCGGGTAGTTGTTGGTCTTATCGAGAAGCTCCCAGGGCAGAGGGACGGTGCCCAGCTGCCGCAGGATAGCGACCGAGGTCTCGGGCATAAAGGGGAACAGTAAGGTCGCGCCGGTGGCGATGGAGTCCACAAGGTTATAGAGCACCGTGGACAGGCGCGGGCCCTTTTGGGGGTCCTTTGCCAGTATCCAGGGGGTAGTCTCGTCGATATACTTGTTGCAGCGCTTGAAAAGGGCAAATATCTCTGTGAGGGCGTCGGCGGTGCGCAGGCGCTCCATCTTATCGGCTACCTTGTCCCGGCAGGCCGAGACGCAGGCGTGTAGGTCCTCGTCCTCGGGGGCGGCTATTTTGCAGTCCTCCACCTTGCCGCCGAAGTATTTGTTTATCATGGACACCGTGCGGTTCACAAGATTGCCCAGGATATTGGCAAGGTCGCTGTTGGTGCGCTCGTTTATCAGGTCCCAGGTGATGTTGCCGTCGTTCTCAAAGGGCAGCTCCTTTAGGATATAGTAACGCACCGCGTCGGCGTCGAAGATATCCACCAGGTCGTCGGCGTACATCACGTTGCCGGCGGATTTGCTCATCTTGCTGCCGTCCATCAGGACCCAGGGGTGGCCGAAAACCTGTTTTGGCAAAGGCAGGTCCAGAGCCATCAGGAAGATGGGCCAGTAGATGGTGTGGAAGCGGGTGATGTCCTTGCCGATAACGTGCAGGCCGGCGGGCCAGTATTTTTTAAAGAGCTCGCCGCTCTCGCCGCCGCAGTGGTAGCCAAGGCCGGTGATATAGTTGGTCAGCGCATCCAGCCAGACGTAGATGACGTGCTTGGGGTCGAAGTCCACAGGGATGCCCCACTTTATGGAGGTGCGGGTCACGCACAGGTCCTGGAGCCCGGGCAGCAGGAAGTTGTTCATCATCTCGTTGCGGCGGGAGACCGGCTGGATAAAGTCGGGGTGGGAATTTATATGGTCGATGAGCCGCTGGGTGTAGTTGCTCATCTTGAAGAAGTAGGCCTCCTCCTGCTCCTTTCGGGGCTCCCGGCCGCAGTCGGGGCACTTGCCGTCTATGAGCTGGCTCTCGGTGAGGAAGGACTCGCACTCGTCACAATAGAGGCCCTCATAGGAGCTCTTGTAGATGTCCCCCTGGTCGTAGAACTTTTTGAATATCTTCTGAACCTCTTTTACGTGGTAGTCGTCGGTGGTGCGGATAAAGTGGTCGTAGCTGAGGTTCATCAGGTCGAACTGCTCTTTTACCAGAGCGGAGGTGCCGTCCACGAACTCCTTGGGGGAGAGATTCGCGGCCTTGGCCTTTTGCTCGTTCTTTTTGCCGTGCTCGTCGGTGCCGGTCTGGAAGTACACGTCATAGCCCTGCATACGCTTGAAGCGGGCGATGCAGTCGGCTAAAACAGGGTCGGCCACGTTGCCGATATGTGGCTTGCCTGAGGTATAGGCTATAGCTGTGGTGATATAGTAAGCGCCTTTTGATTCCATTGATATCCTCCGTAAGTCTTTGTTTTAAATATATCCAGATATATATTCTCTTATATTATTCCCGTTTCATGCACTCCCCAAGGTCCCCTTTATCGGATAAGCAGGGCCGAGAGGGCTGCCGCCAGCATTAAAAGCGCCAGCGCTCCCGCTACTATGCGGACAAACAGGGTGCGGCGGTCGGGTCTGGGCTTCATTGTGCACGCTCCTTTTCTGTGTAAGCCGTAATTAAACTACATTTTACCATTTTTTTTGCTGTTTGTAAACACCCCGACGGAGAAAAAAGCGCTCCCCGAGGGGAACGCTTTTTGGTCTATTTTGGCAGGTACCAATATGAATTGAAGCCGCTGGCGTATATTTTTGCGCCGTTTGGCACCTGGGTGAGGGTGTTGAAGACGTTGTAGTAATCGGCGGCGCCCATGCCGGTGCATATGGCCCCGAACGCGGAGAGAGCCATGTTCGGCAGGGCCATGCCTATGGCGTAGGGGATAAGGCCGAATACGATATTGGGCAGAAGGGACATGAGGAGGAAGCGAGCTTTCGACATATCCTCGGGGCCAACGACAAAGAGCATACCCTGCCTGAGGTTGGTGTAGAGGTACACGTCCTTGCGGAAACAGGCCGCGTGCAGCAGCTCGTGTGGAAGAAGAACTGCCATGGGCAGGACACAGCCCAGTATCATTTGAAATGTGTCAAAGGTGCTTTTGCCGCGGAAAATGGCGGAGACCAGCAGGAGGGCAATTATGACGGCGCCCAGGACGTTGCCGATTATGGAGAGGGTCCTGGTGTCTTTAGCCTCTTTGAAGGGGACGGCCCCCGGGCGGTGGGGCCTTTGGGGTAGAGAATCAGGCTCCAGATTATAGACTCCCTTATAGTGAAGGCGCATGGGATCAGTCCTTCATGATGACACTGTTGCCGTCGAAGCGGGGGCCGGTGGAGGACAGGAGCATCACGCCCTCGATGAAGCCCCAGATTGCCGCCGCAACGGTGCCTACGCCGCAGGTGAGCACGCCGCCCAAAAGGGCAAGCAGCAGTTGGACGGTGCCACGGCCGTTAAAGCCCATATAGAAGTTGTGTATGCCGAGGCACCCGAATATCAGGGCCAGAAGACCGGCCGCCAGGCGGCTCTTCTGCTGGTAGCCTATGGGCGGGGTGGTGTACATGGGCTGCTGCTGGGGCTGGGGCCGGTAGGCCCCGGCGGTGTAGTTGGGGGGCTGATAGCCGGCGTAGGGCTGGGAATACTGCTGGCCCTGGCTTTGGGTCTGGCCCTGGTCCGGGGCGTTGAAGTTATAGACGTACTGGTTCTGCACCGTGGGCTGCGGGTCCGCCGCCTGGGGCGGCGCGGGCGGCTCCGGGGCGTGGGGCGGCTCCTGAGAGAAGGGAGACTCCTGAACGGAGGTCTGCTCGGAGGTAAATTTGATAGCCGGTATCTCGGGGTCCGGGTCCAGGGTCAGCTGGGGTGTGGGCTTTTCCCAGGCGGGTTCCGGGACCGGTTGGGACTCTGGGGTCGGCTGGGGCTCCGGGATTGGTTGGGGCTCCGGGATTGGCTGGGGTTCCGGGATTGGCTGGGGTTCCGGGACCGGTTGGGGCTCCGGGATTGGCTGGGGCTCCGGGATTGGCTGGGGCTCAGGGATTGGTTGGGGCTCCGGCGCGGGAGCAGGGGGCTCCACGGGCGGGGCGGCTTCCGCTGTAGGTTCGGCGGGGGTTTCAGGCTGCTGGGTGGTCAGGTCCTTGTTTTCCATATCATTCATGATGGATCCTCCTTAATCTTTCAGGAATACGCCGTTGGCGTCGGTGTTTATGCGCCCGTCCAGCAGCTTGATGCCGTCCACTATGCCCCATATCTGCATGGCGATGGCCCCAAAGCCGCAGGTCAAAAAGGATATGAGCAGCTGCATTAGCCCCCGGGAGGTGTTGCCCAGGTAGAAGCTGTGTATGCCGTAGGCTCCCAGGAGTATGCCGAAGACGCCCGCCGCCACGCGGCTTTTCTGGGAGTAGCCGGGAGGGGGGTCGATGCCGGCCTGGGGCTGGTACCGGGGGGGATTGTACATGGGCTGCTGGCCCTGGGGCTGGTAGCCGCCGTTATTATAATCTGCCATATTATGGTCGCTCCTTCTGTTCGGCTTATAGCCGGGAATCGTTTGATGGATATATCTTAGCACGACTTGAAGGGAGAAAGCAATAGGGCGGGGGCAAAAGTAAGGTATTCTTAATCAGTGGAAAGAATTTTGGCGGTGAAAGCCCTGGTTTTTAAAAAAAATTTTTATTTTTTTCAGAAAAGTTCGCCTTTTCTACGAAACTTTTTGGTTTTTTTGAGGGAGGGGTGAGAGGAGGTTTTAAGAGGACAAAGAGTTCGGGTAATTTTCTGAAAGGAGGAGCGCACAGAGAATTGGAGGGAAAACCGAAGGGAGGGAATATGCTTTGCTGGGCTTTCGCAGGAGAGAGGAACGGTCCGCCGCGGTCAGCGTGCAGACAAGGCCCGCGGGAGGACCGGCCCCGCTGCCCGCAGGGGCGGGGGAGAGGGAGCTCTATAGGGTCCTTAGACAGTCGGTGCCAATTATCGACGCGGCCATCTATAAGCTGCGCAGACTGATAGGGGATTTCAAAGTGAACTGTCCGGACCCCGGGGCGCAGGAGAGATTGCAGAGGTTTCTGGACGGAATCCAGGTGAACGCCGGGGGCACGGGCATAAACGAGTTCCTGGGGATATACCTGGAGGAGCTCATCACCTATGGCAACGCCGTGGGAGAGATGGTCCTGTCCGGCGGGCAGATAGGAGCCCTTTATAACGCCGGGCTTAGGGACTTGGAGCTGGCGGAGGACGGAGCCCTGGGGGTGAAGGTATCGGTGCTGGAGCCGGGAGGGAAGCGGGAGTGCGGCTGTAAGGAGCTGCTGCTTATTTCCGCCCTGAACCCGGAGGCCGGGTCGCTTTGGGGAGTGTCGCTGCTTAGGGGGCTGCCCTTTGTGAGCACGGTGCTCTTACAGATTTACCAGACCCTGGGCACCAACTGGGAGCGAATGGGGAACGTAAGATTTGCGGTGACCTGCAAGCCCGACGGCGCGCCGGGGAGCGCGGCGGAGCGGGCGAGGCAGATGGCGGGGGAATGGAGGAACGCCATGGCCAGCCGGGAGCCCAGGGACTTTGTGGCGGTGGGCGACGTGTCCATAAAGGCCATAGGGCCCGACAACCAGCTGATGGAGAGCGAGGTGCCCGTGCGGCAGATGCTGGAGCAGATAGTGGCGAAGCTGGGGCTGCCGCCGTTTCTCTTGGGGCTGAGCTGGTCCTCTACAGAGAGGATGTCCAGCCAGCAGGCGGACGTGCTCACCAGCGAACTGGAGGCCTATCGCAGGGTGCTGACCCCGGTGGTGCTGAAGGTTTGCAGGACGTGGCTTATGCTGGAGGGGCTGTCGCGGGAATGTGAGGTGGTCTGGGAGGAGATAACCATGCAGGACGAGGTGGACCACGCCAACGCCAGATATTATACCGCCAGGGCCAGGAAGCTTGAGAGGGAGCTTGAATTGAGTGAACAGGAGGGAGACGCTTTATGAAGGAAGGGCTTGTAATCAAGGCCCTGGAGCTGCCGGGGGAGGAGGATATGCGGGAGATCAACCGCTATACCCGCCGGGCCTATGAGCCGGGGGAGGTATACGCCTTCTCGCTGGTGCTCTGTGATAATGAGATAGACAGGGATTTTGAGAGGTTTTCCGTGGAGAGCCTGGAGAGACTCCGGGAGCTGTTTTTGGGGAGGACCTGCATCTTTGACCACGAGCGCAAGAGCGCGAACCAGACGGCGCGGATATACCATACGGAGCTTGAGAGGGTGGACGGCGAGACCACCCAGACGGGAGAGGGGTTAACGAGACTTGTGGCCAGGGCGTATCTTCCAAGGACCCAGGGGAACAGGGAGATAGTTGAGCTTATCGAGAGCGGGATACTAAAGGAGGTGAGCGTCAGCTGCGCTGTGAAGCGAGGGGTCTGCGGTATCTGCGGCAAGGAGAGCTGCGAGCATGTGAAGGGCAAAAGCTATGGGGGCAGGGTGGCCCACACAGTTTTGCTGGAGCCTTTGGACGCTTATGAGTGCTCCTTTGTGGCGGTGCCCGCCCAGAGAGGGGCGGGGGTCGTTAAGAGCGCCAAGGTGGAGAAGATTTTGGAGAGCGGCGCGGATGGGGACGTTATGCTCAGCAAGTCCCAGGTAAAGGAGATAGGCGAGCGGTTCAGGAGGCTTTCTGAGAAAGCCAGGTGGGGAGAGAAGTACCGCCGGGAGCTGGAGCGGGGAGTTTTGAAGTACAGCGCCATCGCCCAGCCGGATATGCCAAGGCACGTGATGGAGAGCGCCGTGAAGGTTCTGGGGATTGAGGAACTGGCGGCCATGGAGAACACCTACCGCCGGAGTGCGGAGAAGGCCCTGCCACTGCGGCCCCAGCTGGCGCCCAGGAGGGAGGAACATAGGGACGGCAACAGGGACTTTCTGATATAACGGACGGCAGGATAACTTTATTATAATAAACTTTTAGGGAGGACTTTTTTATGGCTTATTATGAGAACGTTAGTTTGGAGAAGGGTATGTATTCCGTGCCGGGCAAGAGCTTCAGCCAGGTACTGGAGGAGCTGGACAGCTCTGAAAATTACCGGGGCACGCCAATGGAGGGCCTGGACGCGTATCAGCGGCAGCTGAAGCGCTTTGCAATAAAGGTGAGCGGCCCGGAGTCCGGGACTGTTGAGAGCTTCTTTATGAGCAGCCAGAGTGCGGCACTGTTCCCGGAATATGTGGCCCGGGCCGTTAAGCAGGGCATGGACAGTGCCAACCGCGTCACGGACTTAGTGGCGACCGTGACGAAGATAGACGCCCTGGACTACCGCAGCATCACCGCCGAGCCCGAGACCGAGGGGGACGACGGGAGCCTGACCGTGGTGGCCGAGGGTGCGGCCCTGCCCACAACGAAGATACATACCAGCGCGAGCCTTGTGAAGCTTCAGAAGCACGGGCGTATGCTGGTGAGCACCTATGAGGCCCTGCGCTTCCAGAAGCTGGACCTGCTGACGGTGACCCTGCGGCAGATAGGGGCATATATCGCCGGGGCCCAGGTGAAGGACGCGGTGGACGTGCTTATGAACGGAGAGGACGGCAAGTCCGGGCTGACCTTTAAAAAGGGCACGCCCAATTACGCGGACTTTGTGGGGCTTTGGGCCGCCATGGCTCCCTATGAGCTGAACACCGTGGCGGCCGGGACCGGGGCTATGCAGAAGCTTTTGCAGGTGGCGGAGTTTAAGGACGCCCAGGCGGGCATGAACTTCCAGGGCACCGGCAGGCTCTGCACGCCGCTGGGGGCGAAGCTTGTGCACGTGCCGGGGATGGCGGCGGACAAGATAGTGGTGCTGGATAAGGGCTGCGCCCTGGAGATGGTACAGTCCGGGGACGTCACCATGGACTGCGACAAGCTGATAGACAGGCAGCTGGAGAGGGCCGGGATAAGCGTTATCAGCGGCTTTGCCAGGATATTCAAGGAGGCGGCCGCGGGCCTTGACTGCGGGACCGGCGAGGGCTAAAAAATGCAAAGTGGGAGAAAAGGGGAGGGTTTAGGTTTGATACTGGATATTGAGAAGGTGACGGAAAAATTTCGGCTCTACAGCGGCGAGGAGTTGGACGGGGCGGAGCCCGGGAGGGACGGGCTCTGCCGGGAGCTCTGCGGGGAGTGCGCCGTGGAGGTGATGAACAGGGTGAAGCCGGAGGTGTTGCAGGAGGAGGACCCGGAGGAGGCGGGGACCCTTGAGAGCCTTGCGGCGGCGGAGGCCTTTTACCAGCTGGCGGCGTTGGACCAGGCGGCGGTCCCGCAGGCGGTGAGCTCGGCGGAGATAAAGCTACAGCTGGGGGACAGGCTGGGCGCGGCGGGAAGGCTGAGAAGGGCAAAGCGGGCGGCCTGCGCGGGGCTGCTGTATGAGGATGAGTTTTATTTTGCAGTGACCTGAGAGGGGGTAACTTGAGATGGGGGCGGCAAGGGAGATATTGCTGGGGCTGTTGGAGGGGTTCAGAGGGGCCATGCCTGAGGTGGAGTTCCGGGAGGCCCTGAACGCGAAGGAGGGCTTTAGGCCGGCAGGGCGGGTTTTGGTCCTGGGGGCGGTCCAGAAGGAGAGCGAGCAGGGGGACCAGTGGAGCGCGAAGCTGGCCTTTACGGTATACGCGCCCAGGGGCCGCGGCCTTCAGGAGACCATCGACGGAATGGCTGGGCTTGCAAAGGGGAGCCAGCCGCTGCTGTCGGGGGTGGAGCGGGGCGCGGCGGCTCTGGACAGGGGCACCGGGGCCCTGGCGGCGGGGTGCGTGTTCAGCTTTTATAAGCCGGGAAGTTCGGGAGGTTCTGATGGGAAGAAGGTAAGGTACCCGGTGGAGATCAACGGCGGGGCTTATACCGTTACAGGCTGGAGGGTATCAGTGAGCGGGCCGGGCGGCAGCTTGACCGCCATAGGGGAGAGCGAGCCTTTCTATTATAAAGGCGGCAGGGAGTTTACTATAGAGCTCCAGGGGCTTGACATGGAGGGCCCGGAGGGGCTTGGGGTGTTTACCCTGCGGCTGGGGGGACAAGGTGTTATGTATACGGATTGCAGGTGGAAAAGCCTCTCGGCGGGGGGCAATGGAACGCTCTCGGCCGGGGACAGGACAGCTGTGGAGGAGGTATAGTTATGGAGAGCCTGGAAAGGGCGGAGGAGCTGAGCAGAGAGATAGAGCGGGACAGCAGGCGGTATCCTGCCGGGCTTTAGGGGAGGGGTCAAATGAACCTGATGGCTATGAGCTTTAAGGGGAGGTGCTGGCGGGTGAACCCCACAGCCCTGAAGGTGGAGTATGCGGAGAACATAAGGGAGACGCTGCTGCCCTTTGTGGGCAGCAGGCTGACGGACCTGGGCCAAAAGAAGCGCAGGGCCTCAGGCGAGGGGTATTTTGTGGGCGGCGACTGCATGGAGCAGTGGCGGCGGCTGGAGGGGCTTTTTAGGGAGGGCGGCCCGGGGAGCTTATTGCTGCCGGGAATGGAGCCCATGAGGGCGGTGCTCTCTGAGCTGCGGCTGCTGGGAGAGGAGGGGGCGGGGCTGGTGAAGTACAGCTTCGTGTTTACCGAGACCTGGGCCGGGGAGAGCTATCGTGGCCAGGGGGTACACCGGGCCGCTCAGGGGGAGAGCCTTTGGGACTATGCCGGACGGTACGGTTGGGGCATGGAGGAGCTTAGGGCGGCCAACACCCATATCAGGGATATTGCCTGCCTTGAGCAAGGAGAGGAGGTGTACGCGCCGTGACCTATTGGGGCGTTTTGCAAAAGGGCGGGCAGATGCTGCTGGGGGACCCGGTGGAGGCGGTGCTCTCCTTTGACAGGGACGCGCCGGCGGACCAGCTTAAAGCGGTGTTCCCGGCGGACAGGATATGGGAGGACATCAGCGAGGTTTATATGTACGAGAGGGGAAAGGGCGTGTTCAGCGGGATAGTGGACGAGCAGAATACCCGGCTTACCCAGGAGGGAATCTTTGTGGAGCTGGTATGTAGAAGCAGGGAGGCCCTGCTGCTGGACAGCGAGGCAGAGCCCGCGGCCATCAAGAGGCCGTCTTTGGAGAGCATACACAGGCGGCTGCTGGAGCCCTTGGGGTTTGCGAAGGCTGTTGGCAGTGACAGTATAATGCCGGGGGAGATGAGAGTGGAGAAGGGGGAGTCCTGCTGGCAGGTGCTGTCGTCCTTCTGCGGGGAGTATCTGGGCACGGAGCCCTATGTGGACTTTGAGGGCGTTATACACTGCGAGGGGATAGAGGAGCGGCATATGAAGCTTGACAGCGTGATGAGCGCGGAGCTGTGCCGCCTGCCCTATAAGCGGCTGAGCGCGGTTTGGAAGCAGGGGTATGGGGGCGGGTATGATACCCAGTATAGGGACCCGGAGGCCCCTGTGGAGCGCAGGAGGTATATAAGCGCCCAGAACGGCGGCAACCCCAGGGAGATGCTGGAAAAGGCGAAGGAGGGCAGCGGTCTTTTGACGGTGGCGTGTGCGGGGAGCTTCTGGCCGTTGAGAGGGGCCAGGGCGGACGTGGACGTGCCGGGGCTGGGCAGGTTCAGGGGGTGCGCCGTGGAGAAGGGCACATATTACAGGGACAAAAACGGCGAGCGGACAAGGCTCACGCTGGAAACGGGGGACAGAGATGTGGCTGACCAGAAAGCTTAGCGGGGAAAAGGCAGTCAGGCTGCACAGCGGGCAGGTGGAGGCCGGCGGACTCTCGGTGCAGGGGGAGAGACTTTATGAGGAGCCGGAGCAGCTTATGCCCTATGGGCTTATGAGCGTGGCGGAGGCCGGGCGGCAGGCGGTGATGCTGGAGGGGTACTGCGCCGGGGTAGCCGGGGCCCCGGACAGTGACATACGGGCCGGGGAGGTCAGGCTGTACTCCGCCGGGGGCGCGGAGATATACCTTGAGAACAGCGGCCGGGTAATAATAAACGGTCAGGTCTTTGAGCCGAAGGAGGGTTAGGCGTTTTGGATACGATGGTGAAGGACGGCGGCTTCGTGCCCGGGGCGGGAGGGCTGCCAAAGGTGGTGGAGGGGCTTTCGGAGCTTTTGAACTGCGTAAGGCTCAGTCTGTCTGTGAGGCAGGGGAGGTTCGCCTATGACAGGGATATGGGCAGCAGTCTGTATCTTCTGGACAGGCAGGAGGAGCACGCGGCGGACAGGGCGCTGGCCATGGCCAACGAGGCGCTGCTGTGGCTGCCGGGGGTCAGGGCGGAGGCGGTTGAGATAAACGACGGGGGGATGGTATTTACGGTGTCCACCCCCCTTGGAGAGGGGAGCGTTGAGCTTGGAGAGTTATAAGGAGATTTTGGAGCGCATGAGGGCCAAATATATTGAGGAGAGCGGCAATAAGCCCGAGGACGTGTCGGATATAGGCATACGTCTTAGAGTGATGGCCGGGGAGGTGTACAGGTTGCAGGCGCGGATGGACTGGCTCTGGAAACAGGCCTTCCCGGAAACCGCCGACGGGGCGCAGCTGGACCTGCACGGGGCGCAGAGGGGTCTTGTCCGGGGCGGGAGGGAGAAGGCGGAGGGGGTGCTGGAATTTTCGCGGTACGTGCCCATAAGCTTCGATTTGATGATACCCAAGGGGACGGTGTGCGCCTCCTCCGGGGAGGAGGCGGTGGAGTATGAGACCACGGAGGAGGCTGTGCTGGCGGCGGGGTCGGTGACGGTTTCGGTACCGGCCAGGGCTGTCACGGCGGGCAGCGCGGGGAACGCGGCGGCGGGATATATAAATACCCTTGTGTCTGAGGTCACGGGCATAAACTACGTGACAAATACCAAGGCCTTTTCAGGCGGCACGGACCCGGAGGGGGACGAGGACTATAGAGCCCGAATACTGGCGGGGATAGGCAGGCTGGAGGGCTTTGGCAGCGCGGGATATTATGAGGGCATAGCCCTTGAGCAGGCCGGGGTCAGGTCGGCCCAGGCGGGGATATCCGCAGACAGCTCGGGGGTGACGGTGTATGTCTGGGGCGACGGTGCGGCGGTCCCGGAGGAGGCCATAGGTGAATTGCAGGAGAGGCTTGACAGCAGCCGTCCTCTGGGCGTGGCGGTGACGGTACAACAGGCCGCGACCAAAAAGGTGGTCGTGGGCGCGCAGCTTCAGATGCGGGAGGGGGCGGACTTTGCCGCCGCTTCTGCGGCCTTGCCCAATGTTATAAAGGCGTGGCTGAACCAAAGGTCGGTGGGGGAGAGCGTCTATATGGCGAAGATACAGCGCCTTATTATGGACACGGACCCCGGCGTGGCCCGGGTAGGGTTCATCAGCTCCTGCAAGGACCATGAGGGCGCGCTGGGCGTTGTGCCCATCGCAGGGATAGTCTCCCTCAAGGAGGTAGTGTGATGGACTGTGTGGAGAATATGCGGGGAGTGCTGAACGCCGCCGGGGCCTATAAGCTCACCGGGGACAGCGCAATAGACCAGGAGCTGGAGGCCTACGGCGTGGGGCTGAAGGCCATAGAGGAGCAGGCACAGAGACTGGAGGACGACCTGTTCGCAGTTACCGCCGGAGAGGAGCGGCTGGGGGTTTGGGAGCGGCTGTACAGGCGGCAGCCCTCCTGGGCGGACCCCGATACCCGCAGGCGCGGCGTGGCGGCAGCCCTCTCCCGCCGGGGCGGGCCGGTGCTGCCTGGGGACATGGAGGGCATACTGGCCGCGGCGGGGATAAGGGGGACCGCACGGATCGAGGGCGGGAGGCTGCTTATCCATGCAGAAGAATATGTGGGGGTCACAGAAACAGAAGCGCACAAAATATTGGGAAGGATGTTACCGCTGCATTTGGGGTGGGAGATAGAAAACACTTGACAAAGCTAATATAGGGGCGTATATTATATATAGGGTACTTATTGAAAATTGGTATGGCAGGGAAGTTTTCAATAGGGAACCAAATTAAAACCATGTTGAAAGGAAGGTGTTTTTATGAAGAAGTATCTTATTGCGCTGGCAGCGGCACTAATGGTGTGTCTGCTGGGCATGACGGCTTCGGCGGCGGAAAGGTCAACGGATTCCGAAGACTATAAGGCCGCAGAGCGGGAGAAGGAGGTCATCTCCCAGGCGTGCGCGGAGGCCATGAGAGAGATGGACCCGGAGGAGCTGGACGTAAAAACCCGCATGGCGGTAATGACGGAGATCTATGAGGAGGCCGGGTGGACGGTCGCCCACGAGACCCCGGCGCCCGCGCGTTCTCTGGACATTGACCCCGAAATCCTGGAGCTGGCCTACTCTGACATTGATGAAGCCAACCCGGAGCAGAGAGAGAAGATCATCGATGCGCGCGAGGTGGTTATCAACCAGTATAGCTGGCAGAATGATATCGAGGCACCTGACTGTATTGGCTATATGGTAAACCCATTTGATCGAGAGATCACTTTCTGTCCGCTCTACAGCGAGCTGTTCCCCGGCTGGGATCCGCCGAGACCGGTGCCGGTTGAGGAGGAGGCCGCAGAACCAGTTGAGGAAGATGTCTCGGAGACAGCTGCCTTTGCTGCGAGTGATGTGGATTCCCGTATGTATTATGACGGAAATTATTACGTTCCAAAAGCCAGCGGCTCGGTGGTGGCCCCAATCTATGTACTGTTTCGATTTATAAGCCTATTAATAATTTAATTGAGACATGGGCTGATAGCACAAGCGTTGCCGGGTTGACTAGCATAAACGTTGGGTATAATGACGGTGTAACAGGCGAAAGATTGTGGACAATGACAAAGGTCCCGCTTAGGATAGCTGTTGCTTGTGAAGTTTATGCTAATAGTTCACATACAAAAATTTCCACCTGCGTGAGCACCTATACAACACCAGGAACAGCTCATATGAAAGTCAGAAGAACACACCCATAAAGTTAGCTATGTGAACTGAAAGAGTTCTATACCCCGCCATACGCAGAAGCCCTCCGGCGCGAAGCCGGGGGGCTTTTCTGCATTATACCGGGGTGGGCGGGCATATATTTATACCATCCTATCACCTATCTGCAAGGAGTGTAT
This sequence comes from Acutalibacter muris, assembly GCF_002201475.1. Taxonomy (NCBI): domain Bacteria; kingdom Bacillati; phylum Bacillota; class Clostridia; order Eubacteriales; family Acutalibacteraceae; genus Acutalibacter; species Acutalibacter muris. Next base: position 836,033 of record NZ_CP021422.1, read on the forward strand.
ATTAAGGGGGACCGCACGGATCGAGGGCGGGAGGCTGCTTATCCATGCAGAAGAATATGTGGGGGTCACAGAAACAGAAGCGCACAAAATATTGGGAAGAATGTTACCGCTGCATTTGGGGTGGGAGATAGAAAACACTTGACAAAGCTAACATAGGGGTGTATATTATGTATAGGGTACTTATTGAAAATTGGTATGGCGGGGAAGTTTTCAATAAGGAACCAAATTAAAACCATGTTGAAAGGAAGGCGTTTCTATGAAGAGGTATATTATTGCGCTGGCAGCGGCACTAATGGTGTGTCTGCTGGGCATGACGGCTTCGGCGCAAACAGCTGATGAAGCTACAACAGATGCGTCTGAAATTATTGCTGACGCTCTGCGTGAACCTATGAAAAATGGTGTGCTGAGTTCGGCAGAAGCTGAGCAGATAGCTAAGGAAGCCCTTGTGTCTGCCGGCTGGACTGTTGTGGAGGACATATCAGCTCAATCTGCTGAAAACGATATCGACCCGGAGGTTTTGGAACTGGCCTATATGGACATTGACAAAGCTGACTCAGAGTTGAAGGAGAAAATACTCGATGCCAGAAAGACAGTTATTTATAGCTATAGCTGGGTAAATGATGTTGATGTGCCCGGAGCAATAAGCTACTCAGCTGACCCTGATACGCGGGAAGTTTCTTTTGACCCTCTGTTCAGCGAGCTGTTTCCAGGATGGGACGTCCCGAGAAATCAGTGTGACCTTAGTGATGTACCTGTCTACACTGAAGAAAGCGAGAGCAACGATTTAGATTCGTTCACCTCTCTAATGGATGATTTGGTTAATGGCATGGGTTTGGCTCGTGCTAATTCTAATCCAGTAATTCATTCAGAGTATAAGTAAGTGCCTAAGGTAACTAGCAGTATAGCATCCAACTTTTATGGGTTTCCAGTCGAATTCGAGCATAGTAATCAGTTTCATCTATGGGCAGCAAAATTTGTTACAAGTGGTATGACCACAATAAATTTTGGATTAAGATCTGATACTGGAATAGAGTTAAATCATAAATTGAGGACAGGTGTGGGAAGTTCAAAGGGCGTTAGTTATATTCTTCCTATGGCATCCTACAATCTTCCTTATAATATGGTCTATGGCCGTGCAAGCACATATGCACAGCCGGGAACAGCTTGGTTGTTTATGGAAAGGAAAATTGATATTTAACGTAACAATTAAAAGCTGCTAAACCCATTCCCTGCCATACGCAGAAGCCCTCCGGCGCGAAGCCGGGGGCTTTTCTGCATTATACCGGGGTGGGCGGGCATATAATTATACCATCCTATCACCTATCTGCAAGGAGTGTATATTTATGAAAAAGACCGTCGCTTTTATGCTGGCGCTGCTGCTGGCTGCGCTGTACCTGCCGGGGTTTGCCGCCCGGGGAGAGGGCGTGGAGGTGTCCGCTCCCGCCGCCGTGCTCATGGAGGCCGGGACCGGGCGGGTGCTCTTTGAAAAGAACGCCCACGAGGTGCGGCCCTGCGCGTCCATCACGAAGGTCATGACCCTGTGCCTGACCTTTGACGCGCTGGAGAGCGGGCAGCTCTCTCTCTCTGACCAGCTGTCGGCTTCGGCCCACGCGGCCTCCATGGGGGGCTCGGACATCTGGCTTAAAGAGGGGGAGCTCATGAGCGTGGACGACCTGATAAAGGCCACGGTGATAATGAGCGCCAACGACGCGGCCGTGGTGCTGGCGGAGAACGTGGCCGGGAGCGAGGAGGCCTTTGTGGCCCGCATGAACGAGAGGGCCGGGGAGCTGGGCATGGAGGAGACTGTCTTTAAGAACTGCAACGGCCTGGACGAGGAGGGGCACGTGACCAGCGCCTATGACGTGGCCCTTATGAGCCGGGAGCTTATTAGGCACGAGAAGATAACGGACTATACCCTCACCTGGATAGACTACGTGCGGGACGGGGCCACCCAGCTGGTGAACACCAATAAGCTCATAAGGAGCTATAAGGGCATAACCGGGCTAAAGACCGGGACCACCTCACAGGCGGGGAGCTGTATCACCGCCACGGCGGAGAGGAACGGTCTGCGGCTTATAGCGGTCGTTCTGGGGGCGGGGAGCACCGACGACAGGTTCAAGGACGCGGCGGCCCTTCTGGACTATGGCTTTGGGGGCTGGTCGGTGACGGTGCCGGAGAGCCCGCAGCTGCCGGACGTGCCGGTGAAGGGGGGCATGGAGGAAACCGTGGGGGCAGTGGCCGGGGAGAGCCCGGAGATACTCATGGAGTCGGCGGCTATGGGGGAGATAGAGGAGAGCGTATCCATAAACCCAGATATAAAGGCCCCGGTGAAGAAGGGGGACGTTATCGGCAGGATAACCTACTCCGCCGGGGGCGAGACGGTGGCCCAGGTGGATATTACCGCCGCCGGGGACGTGGAAAAGATAAGCTTTTCCTCGGCGTTCACCTATCTTCTTCACAGCTTTCTGGGGCTTTAAGAGAGGGACATAAAAAGTTTTTATTTAATCTCTGAAACTTGCCTTGCAAAATGCTTCGGTTTATTGTACAATAGAAGCAGAAAAAAGTTTCCGCCCTGTCCGGGCGGGCAAAGGAGTTTTGAAAATGCCGCTAAAACTGGACGACAGGTATTTAAAAGGCTTTATTTCACAACACGAGTATGAGGGTATAGCCCCCGCTGTCAAGTGCGCCGCCGGGCAGCTTATGTCCCAGAAGGGCCAGGGCAGCGACTTCCTTGGCTGGGTCACCCTGCCGGAGGACTATGATAAGGAGGAGTTCGCGCGGATAAAGGCCGCGGCCGAGCGCGTGAAGAAGAACTCCCAGGTATTTATTGTCATTGGCATCGGCGGCTCCTATCTCGGGGCCAGGGCCGCTATCGAGTTTTTGAAGTCGGATAAGTATAACGACCTGCCGAAGGACACCCCGGACATCTATTTTACCGGGAACTCCATCAGCTCCACGGCCTTGCAGGAGTTGGTGACTATCTGCGAGGGCAGGGACGTTTCCATCAACATGATCTCAAAGTCCGGCACCACCACGGAGCCCGCCATAGCTTTCCGGGTGTTCAGGGAGCTGCTGGAGAAGAAGTACGGCAAGGAGGGCGCGAGGCAGCGCATCTTCTGCACCACCGACAAGGCGAAGGGCACCTTAAAGCAGCTGGCCGACAAGGAGGGCTTTGAGACCTTCGTGGTGCCCGACAACGTGGGCGGGCGTTTCTCGGTGCTGACGGCGGTGGGTCTGCTGCCCATAGCCGTGGCCGGGTGCGACATTGACGCCCTTATGAACGGGGCCAGAAGGGCCATGAAGGCCTATACCAGCACGGAGCTGGACGAGAATGACTGCTATAAGTACGCGGCCATACGGAATATCCTCTACAATAAGGGCAAGTCCGTGGAGGTCATGGTGAGCTATGAGCCCTGCTATGCCATGATGAACGAGTGGTGGAAGCAGCTTTACGGCGAGAGCGAGGGCAAGGACCAGAAGGGCCTGTTCCCGGCCTCTGTGGTGTTCTCCACCGACCTGCACTCCCTGGGCCAGTATATCCAGGACGGCCGGCGGCAGCTCTTTGAGACGGTGGTGCTCATAGACCAGCCGAAGCACCAGGTGACTCTTGGAAAGGACCCCGAGGATGTGGACGGACTTAACTACCTTGAGGGACGCAGCATGGCCTTTATAAATGAAAAGGCCTTTGAGGGCACGGCGCTTGCCCATAACGACGGCGGGGTGCCCAACGTGGTGATACACGCCAGCGACTTCTCCGAGGATACCCTTGGACAGATAATATATTTCTTTGAGAAGGCCTGCGCCATCTCCGGCTATATGCTGGGCGTGAACCCCTTTAACCAGCCTGGTGTGGAGAGCTATAAGAAGAATATGTTTGCCCTTTTGGGCAAGCCCGGGTACGAGGACCAGAAGGCAGCGCTGGAGGAGCGCATAAAGGGCTGATAAACGCGACCCTTTCAGCCCGGGCTTTTGGGCTGAGGAAAATATAAAACACAAAGGAGAGTTAAACATGGTTACTCTTTTAACAGGAAAGAAAGGCTCCGGCAAGACAAAGAAGCTCATTGAGCTGGTGAACGTGGCTCTGGAGAAGTCCAACGGCAATGTGGTGGTTATCGAGAAGGGCAAGCAGATGACCTATAACATCCCCTATGCCGCAAGGCTTGTGGACTCCGACGCATATGACATCAAGGGCGCCCAGAATCTTCAGGGCTTTATCTGCGGCATCTGCGCGGGCAACTACGACGTGACGGATATTTTTGTGGATTCAACTCTGAAGATAACCGGCACAGGCGCGGGGGAGATAGAAGCCCTGGTGGAGGAGCTCAAAAAGCTGAGCCAGTCCGCGGACACAAACATAGTGCTGTCCGTCTCTGCCGCCGAGGAGGATATCCCTGCGGGCATAATGGACTGCGTGCTGAAATAAGTCTTGACAAATCCCAAGAGGGAAACTATAATATACTGAGGTATGGCGCGAAATGGAAATTGATCTTAGGAAGCTTTTTCAGGGGGAGGACGGTTTTGACCGTAACTCCAACGGCGTAATCGAGCGTCAGTATGAGCTGGACCTTTCCGGGGTGGAATTGGGCGGTGCCAAGCCGTTTTGTGCGCCCGTAAGGGTCAGGGCCAGGCTGAGGGGCTTTGCGGGGTCGGTTGAGCTTTTTGCCCGGGTGGAGTATACAATGAGTATGCCCTGCGACCGGTGTGCGGAGCCTGTGACGCGCGAATATACCAAGGAGTTCTCCCACACCTTAGTCAGGGAGAGCCGTGAGGACACGGGGGAGTTTATCACTGTGCCCGACGAGCGGCTGGACCTTGATGCGCTGGTGCTGGAGGACCTGCTGATGGACATGCCCGGACAGTACCTTTGCAGGGAGGACTGCAAGGGGCTCTGTCCCAGCTGCGGCAAAAACTGGAACGAAGGCCCCTGTAAGTGCGGGGCGCCCCAGGTGGACCCAAGGCTGGAGGTCCTAAGGCAGCTATTGTAAAATTGTTAAGGATCTATCCATTATAGATTAAGGAGGTGCTGAAAATGGCGGTACCCAAGAGAAAATTGTCCAGCGCCCGCAAGAACAAGCGGCGCTCCAACGTGTGGAAGCTTCAGGCCCCCGCGCTGATGAAGTGCCCCCAGTGCGGCGAGTATAAGTCTCCCCACCGTGTCTGCTCACACTGCGGTTTCTATAACAGCCGAAAAGTGGTCGAAGTAAAAGGCGCGTAAGGGACCTTGAGTAACGACGAGAAGGGAACGCCGGGTGTTCTGGGCGCTCCCTTTTTTGTTTGAAGGGTGAAACTTTATAGGAGGTGCGGCGCGTGATCATAGACAGCCATATTGTGGAGGAGTACCTGGCCGGGGGGCCGACAGGCAGGTTTAGGGACGAGTGGTGTTTTGGAGGAGGGCACCCTCCATATGCGGAGCCGGAGGGCTCGGAGCGGGAGAGGGTCAGGGAGGTGTACCGTCAGGTGCTGGACTGTGCCGGGGACTTCTCCCCGGTGAACAGGGCCGCATGGGACCTGATGTTCCCCGAATGGCGGGAGCAGACCGCCGGGGTGGAGCTGCTGCTGATAGTGGGCTACCCCGAGCCCTATGACGCGGTAAGCACCAAGGACCCACAGGGGGGCGAGGCCATCATACTGGACATGCTCCGCTGGACGGCGTACCTGGGGCATATCAAAGAGGCCGCCGGGAACATGCTCACCCACGAGCTGACCCACTCACTTATCTCACTGAGAGCGCCGGAGGTGGTGGAGGACGGGGAGCACGGCGAATATTTGAGCCGCCTTGACGCCCTGGCCTTTAACGAGGGCTTTGCCCACCTGCTGTCCTTTAGGGGCATGGAGCTTGACAAGGTGGACTGGAGCCAGTACGGCGAGGTGCGGGATAGGAGCAGGGAGAAGCTGAGAGCGGCCCTGGAATGTGGAGAGCAGAGTGAACAGGAGCGGCTGATATATGAGGGCACGGCCGGGGGATATTTTGACAAGTTCCTCTGCATGGCCGGGATGTTCTATCTTGAGGAGATTTGGGCCCGGGAGGGCATAGAGGGCCTTGAGAGGGAGTTCGCCCGGGGACATAGTGGCTTTGCAAAGAGATGCGCGGGGTGCGAGTGATATGGTGCGGATAAAAGGAGTAGAAGCGGGCAGCCGCGCTTTTCGGGCGGGAATACGCTCCGGGGACCGGCTGATAAGCATAAACGGCCATGAGATAGGGGATATTTTAGACTACCGTTTCTTTGAGACAGAGCGGGAGCTGGCGCTCATATTGGAGCGGGACGGCAGGGAGTACCGGCTGGAGCTCATAAAGCCCCGGTACGCAGAGCTGGGGCTGGAGTTTGAGAGCTATTTGATGGACCGGGAACGGTCCTGCCGGAATAAGTGCGTGTTCTGCTTCATTGACCAGCTTCCGAAGGGCATGAGGGAGACGCTGTACTTTAAGGACGACGACGACAGACTGAGCTTTCTGTTCGGGAACTATATCACTCTGACGAATATTGACGACCGAGAGGTGGACAGGATTCTGCAAATGCACATCAGCCCCATAAACGTTTCCGTTCACACCATGGACCGGGAGCTTCGGTGCAGGATGATGAACAACCGCTTTGCCGGGGAGTCGCTGCGGCACCTGTACAGGCTGGCCCAGGGGGACATAAAGCTCAACTGCCAGATAGTGCTCTGCCCGGGGCTGAACGACGGCGAGGCGCTGGAGTTCACCTTAAGGGAGCTCTACGGCCTTGGCGGGAGCCTTCAGAGCGTGGCCTGTGTGCCGGTGGGGCTGACGAGATACCGGGAGGGGCTTTACCCTCTTATCCCCTTTGACCGGGAGACGGCGGGCGCCGCACTGGATATTATCGAGGGCTGGGGGGATAAAGGCAAGGCCCAAAGAGGAGCCCGGACCGTGTATGCCTCGGACGAGCTGTATATCCTGGCCGGGCGGGAACTGCCGCCTTTGGAATTCTATGAGGACTTCCCCCAGATAGAGAACGGCGTGGGTATGCTCAGGGACCTGGAGGATAGCTTTATGTGGGCGCTGGAGGAGGCCGGGGAGTTAGAGTTGAGCAGCCCCAGGCACGTGACCATACCTACCGGGGAGTGTGGATATGCTTTTTTGAATAAAATGCTTGACGTGCTGCGGGATAGGTGCCATAATTTATGTATAGACCTGGTGCCTATAACGAATGATTTTTTCGGTGGAACGGTGAACGTCACTGGGCTTTTGACCGGGGGGGACATATGCAAACAGCTTGCCGGGAGAGAGCTGGGGGATCAAGTGCTGATTGCCAACAATATGCTGAGGGCCGGGGAGGACGTGTTCCTGGACGACATGACCCTTTCGGGACTTTCGGAGCGGCTGGGAGTCCCGGCGGTGAGAGTGGGCGGCTCCGGGGAGGAGCTGTTTGCAGCTGTTATGGGCTTTGAGCAAAGCGGCGAGGCCGGGCACGACCCGTATGAGTATAAGAGCTGGGAGGTATAATATGTCAAAACCGATAGTCGCCATTGTGGGCAGGCCAAATGTGGGCAAGTCCACCCTTTTCAACAAGATAGTGGGCCGCAGGCTGTCCATAGTGGAGGACACCCCCGGAGTCACCAGGGACCGTATTTTCGGGGACGCGGAGTGGTGCGGGCGGCAGTTCTCCCTGGTGGACACGGGGGGACTGGAGCCCGCCAGCCGGGACGTGCTCCTGACACAGATGCGGGAGCAGGCCCAGATAGCCATAGACTCCGCCAGCGCCATAATCTTCGTCACGGACCTGCGCACGGGGGTCACCGCCACGGACCAGGAGGTGGCCGACCTGCTCCTAAAAAGCGGCAGGCCGGTGGTGCTCTGCGTCAATAAGTGCGACAGCGTAGGCCAGCCGCCGGTGGAGTTCTACGAATTCTACAACCTGGGACTGGGGGACCCGGTGATGGTGTCCTCGGTCCACGGCCACGGCACCGGGGACCTGTTGGACAGGGTGATGGAATCCCTGCCGGAGCAGCAGGAGGAGGAGCCCGACGGGGAGATAATAAAGGTGGCGGTTATAGGCAAGCCCAACGTGGGCAAGTCCTCTCTGGTGAACCGGGTGGCCGGGGAGAATCGCTGTATCGTTTCCGACATGGCGGGGACCACCAGGGATGCGGTGGACATGACCATAGAGAACCGGCACGGCACCTTTACCTTTATAGATACCGCCGGGCTCAGGAGGAGGTCCAAGGTGGAGGACTCGGTGGAGTATTACAGCAATCTTCGGGCTGAGATGGCCGTGGAGCGGGCGGACGTGTGCCTGATTTTGATAGACGGCACCGTGGGCTTTACGGACCAGGACTCCAAGGTGGCGGGCATCGCCCACGAGGCCGGGAAGGGCTGCATAGTCTGTGTGAACAAGTGGGACGCGGTGGAGAAGGACGACAAGACCATGGACCAGATGCGCCTGAAGCTCAGTGAGGACTTCTCCTTTATGAGCTACGCGCCTATCATCTTTATCTCCGCCAAGACCGGCCAGCGGCTTGACAGAATGTTCGAGCTCATTAAAATGGCGGCCATGAGCAACGCCATGCGGGTGACCACCGGGGCTTTAAACGACGTGCTGGCCCAGGCGGTAAACCGGGTGCAGCCGCCCACGGACAAGGGACGCAGGCTTAAGATATACTATATGACCCAGGCCAGCACAAAGCCGCCCACCTTCGTGTGCTTTGTGAACGACCACGAGCTTTTCCACTACTCCTACCAGCGGTACATTATAAACCGCATAAGGGAGACCTTCGGGCTGGACTGCACGCCGGTGCGGCTGATGATAAGGGATAAGAAGGACGAAAAAGAGTAAAACAGGGGGGGCATGAATATGCAGGCGAAGGCAGTCATTATACTTGCGCTGGTTATTTCGGCGGTGATAGGCTATCTGCTGGGCGGGGTGAACTGGGCAATAATCCTGACGCGCATAGTCCAGCGAAAGGACATCCGGGACCAGGGCAGCGGCAACGCGGGCATGACGAACGTGCTCAGAAGTGTGGGCAAGCTGCCGGCCCTTCTGACCTTTGCGGGGGACTTTCTGAAGTGCGTCATAGCGGTGCTTTTGAGCCAGCTGATAATGAACTGGATGTTCATGAACCCGGACGTGCTGCTGTCCCCGGACTACGCCCCCACAGCCGAACTGCTGCGGTGCGCCCGGTATGCCGCCGGGGCGGCCTGCGTGGTGGGGCATATCTTCCCGGTATACTACGGCTTCCGGGGCGGTAAGGGTATAGTGGCCGCGGCGGCCATGATAGCCCTTACGGACTGGCGGGTGTTTCTGGCTGTTATTGCTACCTTTGGCCTACTGTTCCTGTGGAGGAAAATAATCTCCCTGGCCTCTGTGACCTGCGCGGCGCTGTACCCGGTGTACACGTTCCTGATAGTGTTCTTGGTGGACTTTCAGAGATGGGGGCGCCCTGTCTGGTACTTACTGACGGCCGTTGGAGTGAGCCTGTTTGTGGGGGCGCTGGTGCTCATAAAGCATAGGGCTAATATTGGCAGGCTCTTGAGGGGCGAGGAGAAGCCCATAGTGGGGAGGAAGTAGGAGGTGTGTTATGGACTGCAATTTTATAACGGCGGAGGGCCGGTTCAATTTCCGGGCAGCGGCAGTGATACCCCACGGCGGCAGGCTGCTGGGGATGCGCGATGAGGCAGACAGCGACCATTTCCACTACCTGCCAGGCGGGCGTGTGCACTTGAACGAGACAATGGCGGAGGCTTTGCAGAGGGAGATTTGGGAGGAGCTGGGCGTGTCCTCAAGGGTGGTACGGCCACTATGGCTTCGGGAAAGCATTGACGGCCGTACTGAGCCGCCATATCATGGGCTGGAGGTATACTTCCTAGTGGAGCTGGACTGGGGCGCTCTGCCAAGCCTGGAGGGGCATTTTAACCGGGTGGATACCGACGGTTGCCGGCACTTCTTTCAGTGGCTGGAGCTTGGGGACTCGCCGGACTATATTCACCCGGACTTTGTCCAGCAGAGCTTTCCGAACCTGCCGGAGCGGTTTACTTTGATCACGGAAAACAGCGCTGTCCTTCCCGGCGGCGACGTTAAATTTCCCACATCTGAGGGTCTTTTCAATTTCCGCACAGCAGGGATATTTGTGCATAACGGACTGCTCCTTGCCATGAAGGAGCCAAATATTGACCACTACTACCTGCCAGGGGGCCGGGTACGCATGAACGAGACCATGGAGGAGGGCCTGTGCCGGGAGATAGGCGAGGAGCTGGGTCTGAGCGCCCGGAGCGTCAGGCCCCTTTGGCTGTGCGAGAGCTTTTTTGTTTTGGGGGAGCGGCCGGTCCATGAGATAGCCATGTACTATCTTGCGGAGATGGACTGGTGCGGGCTCCCGTCACTTCGGGAAGAGTTTACTTTGGCCGACAGTGACGGCGAGGAGCATAACTACCGCTGGTTGACTGTGGAGGAGGTGCGCTCAGCGCGGATTTACCCCGTCCCCATGCAGAAGCACTGGCCGGGGCTGCCCGGGGAATTTACTTTTTTCAGCGACGTGCGGGACCGTCGAAGCTTGTAAAAATTCACAGAAAATTCACATTTACACATATGTTGCGTTCCAGGGATTGACTTTTGACGCGAAATGTATTATTATTAACATGAACTCCAATAATATTTGCAGATGAAAAATTCCGGGCGGGGGCCAGAATTGTGGCCTTGACGGCCCCATAGGAAGTGGAAATTTGGATAAATATGTGATTCATGGCGGTCGCCGCCTTTGTGGCGAGGTCGTAATAAACGGCGCTAAAAATGCCGCGGTGGCCATACTGCCGGCGGTGATCCTGTCCGACTCCCCCTGCCGTATCGAGAACCTGCCGGATATTTCCGACGTTAAAAACGCCGCATATATCCTGGAGGAGATGGGGGCTGTGGTTAGCTACCCGGACCGGCACACAATAGAGATTGATCCTAGGCCTATTGACACCCATGTTGTCAGCGCCGAGGTGGCCCGGCGTATGCGGGGCTCCTACTACTTTATCGGCGCGCTTCTGGGCCGGTGCAGACGGGCTTTGGTGCCCCTGCCGGGTGGCTGCGACTTCGGGGTGCGGCCCATTGACCAGCATTTGAAGGGCTTCGAGGCTCTGGGCTGCGAGCACAGCCTTGATAACGGCGGTATGATCTCCGTGGTGGCTCCCAATGATCTTTTTGGGGCGCATATCTACCTGGACATGGTGTCTGTGGGAGCAACGATCAATATCATGCTCACGGCGGTAAAGGCCCGTGGGGTGACGGTAATTGAGAACGCCGCAAGGGAACCCCACGTGGTGGATCTTGCGAACTTTTTGAACACCATGGGCGCGGACGTGCGGGGCGCGGGCACCGATACCATAAAGATACACGGCGTGCAGCAGCTTCGCGGCGTGACCTATGCCATAATCCCCGACCAGATCGAGGCGGGCACCTATATGATGGCGGCCGCCGCCACCCAGGGGGATATAATCGTAAAGAATGTGACGCCACAGCACCTGGCGTCTATCTCCGCGAAGCTGGTGGAGATGGGCGTGCGGGTGGAGGAGGGGGACGACACTGTGCGGGTCACCTGCGACAGGCAGCTTAGAAAGTGCAACGTGAAGACCCTTCCACACCCGGGCTTTCCCACGGATATGCAGCCCCAGATAACCACCCTGCTCTGCGGGGCGGGGGGCATCAGTATGGTAACGGAGAGTATCTTCAGCGGCGGGCGCTTCAAGTATGTGGACGAGCTTCGGAAGATGGGGGCCGTGATCACTGTTGAAGGCAGTCTCGCCGTGGTGGAGGGCGTACCCAGGCTCAAGGGGGCGCCGGTGCGTGCCCTGGACCTTCGGGCCGGGGTAGCCATGGTGCTGGCCGGGCTCATGTGCGACGGGGTTACCCAGGTGGAGAACATCAAGTATATCGAGCGTGGCTATGAGAATATAGTGGACAAGCTGGCAAGCCTTGGGGCGGATATCTACCTGGAGAAGGACCCGGGGCGGGCCGTGTATCAGGTGGGCTGATCGATGTTGGCAAGAAGAGTTTTACACCCTGCCCGGTTGGCAGGGTGATTTTATGGGGAGGTGCAGACATGGCCAGGTTCTGCCCGCTGTTCTCGGGAAGCTCCGGGAACAGCTCGTATCTCGGGTCCCGCAGCGCAGGGGTGCTCATCGACGCGGGGGTAAGCGCCCGCAGGCTTGAGGGGCGCATGAAGCTCTGCGGCATAGACCCGCTGGCGGTGGGGGGGATACTGGTCACCCACGAGCACAGCGACCATATCAGCGGCCTTAGGGTGTTCGCAAAGAGGTACGGCCTGCCGGTGTACGGCTCTGAGGGGACAATAAGGGCCATATCAGGGTCTTTGGAGGGTGTGGAGCTTATCGACATAAAGTCAGGCGCGGAGATTTCCGGGATGGAGGTCAAGCCCTTTCCCATCTCCCACGACTGCCTGCAGCCCACGGGCTACCGGGTACATACCAGCGACGGCAGGGACTTCTGCTTGGCGACGGACCTGGGCTATCTCTCCCTTGAGGTGAAGGAGAACCTTTTGGGCTGTGACCTGGTGGTGCTGGAATCAAACCACGATATCGAGATGCTGCGGAACGGCCCCTACCCCTATCACCTGAAGCGGCGTATACTCTCCGACCGGGGACACCTTTCAAACGCCGCCTGCGCAGGGTTTTTGCCGGAGCTTTTGAAGAGCGGGGTGCGCCGGTATATGCTGGCTCATCTCAGCGACACCAACAATACTCCAAGGCTGGCCCTTGAGACCTCACTGTCGGTCCTGGTGCAGGCGGGGTTCGTCCGGGACGTGGACTTTATTTTGCAGGTGGCGGCGCCCGAGAACACCGAGAGCAAGACCGTGATATTTTAGGGGGCGGTTGGTTATGCTGGGGGTGAAGATAGTCTGTGTGGGGAAGCTGAAGGAGGAGTTCTGGCGGGCGGCGGTGAGGGAGTATGAGAAGCGGCTGTCCTCCCTCTGCCGGTTTGAGATAGTGGAGCTGCCCGAGGCGAAGCTGCCGGGCTCGCCCACGGCGGGGGAGATATCGGCGGCGCTGGAAAAGGAGGGGGAAGCGATAACCCCAAGGCTCTCCGGGCTTATAGTCCCCATGTGCATAGAGGGTCGGCAGCTGGACTCGGAGGGCTTCAGCAGACTGCTCTCAGGGGCCATGCAGAGCCCGGGGGCGGTGAGCTTTGTGATTGGCAGCTCCTATGGGCTTGCGGACCAGGTGAAGGGCCTGGGGCGGGGGATATCCATGTCGCCCATGACATTTCCCCATCAGCTGGCCCGGGTGATGCTCTGTGAGCAGATTTACAGGGGGCTTCAGATTTTGCGGGGAGCGCCGTACCATAAATAAAATGCCGCCTTTGGGTGGCTTTCTTTCTTTGTGCAATATTACAGATAGAAAAATGCCCGCTTCCATGTTATAATACCCATATATAAGGGGCACAGGGAGTGAGGGTATGTACGGGGCCATTCTTGGGGATATCGCCGGGTCGCGCTTTGAGTTTACCAGGCCGGAGAAATTCGACTGGAGGAGCGAGGAGCTTTTTGGTGCCATGAGCAAATACACCGACGACACCGTACTGACCGTGGCCACAAAGTACGCGGTGATAACCGGCGTGCCCTATTTCCGGGCGTACCAGCGCTTCGGGCGGCGGTATATGCAGGCGGGCTATGGGCCCATGTTTAAGAGCTGGCTGCACAGCCGCTCTGAGAAGGGCTATAACAGCTATGGAAACGGCTCGGCCATGCGGGTAAGCTACATAGGAGGACATTTTGACACCCTTGAGGAGGTGGAGAGGGAGGCGGGGCTCAGCTCCATGTGTACCCATAACCACCCCGAGGGGGTCAGGGCCGCAAAGGCCACGGCGGCGGCGGTGTTTATGGCGCGCACCGGGGCCAGCAAGGCGGAGATCGCATATTATATGCGCAGAAGGTATAAGTATACCGTTGCGCGCCCGCTGTTCCTGTACCGGCCCTTTGGTAAGTTTGACGTGACCGCCATGGGGACTATGCCCCTGGCTCTCCGATGCTTTTTAGAGTCTGAGGACTGGGAGAGCTGCATTAGGAACGTCTACAGCGTGCGCTGCGACACGGACACGGTGGGCTGTATTGCTGGGGGTATAGCCGACGCGTTCTACGGCGGCACCGGCCAGGACGAGGACGCGCTTTTGCGGCGGTTCCTGATACGCCCAAACCGGGTGGGCGTGTTCGACACGTACCTATACGAGTGGGCGGTGAAAACGCCGGAGGAATACTTGAGAGAGAAAAAGGAAAAAGAGGAGAAAGGGGAGACCTGATATGATCCTGCAAACCTACCAGTCCAAGGTGGTGCTGCGTACCCTGAAAAACGGGGAGGTCTACCGGGCCAAGCCGAACCTGTCCCTGCGCCGGGAGTATGACGCGCTTATAGATATGCTGGGGCTGCACTGCGAGTGCCCGGTGTTCGCGGTGGTGAAGGGAAAGAAGCAGAACACCGGCGGGAAGGTTTCCGGCTCTGTGCGGCTGACTTTGGACGTGCCGGAGGAGTTCGTGCACATAACCGAGTACGGCGTTTGGGCGGACTTCATCTATGCCCTCAAGTTCTCAAAGCCCGGCAACTACAAGGCTCTGCGCCCGGACTGCGAGGAGATAAGCGTCCGGCGCTATAACGAGCTGATGGAGGATCTGAAGGACCAGCGCAAGCTCAGCGCCTATCAGACCCCACAGGTGGTGCTGGAGCGGATAGAGCCCGGGTGGCTCAAGAGCGTGAAGATATTTGGGAAGTCGGGGCTTTTGGGGAAGCTTATACGTAAGTGAGAGACGGCCGGGGCTTGCATTTTCCCGCGACTTGTGCTATGATATGCCAGTACAAACAGTTTACAAGGCGAAAGGAGGAGATCCTATGTCCCCAAGAATGGTAGAATTACATGATATCGACGTGCCGTCCTTTTTGCAGGTGCTGGACAGCTGCGAGGGCGAGGTCTACCTGATGACGCGCGACGGCAACCGGCTGAACCTGAAGAGCAAGCTCTGCCAGCTGGTGGGCCTTACGACCCTTATCGAGGGCGGAAAGATCGCCGAGGCCTTCGTGATGTGCGAGAAGGAGTCGGACGAATCCAAGCTGTTCCGCTTTAACCTGTACAAAGCGAGAAACGCGGAGGACGACTGAGCAAAGAAGGGCTTCCCGCCGGGGAGGCCTTTTTCATCTTTTTTGTTAGGAGTGACGGCTTTTGAAGGAGTTTATTAAATCAATTCGGGATACCCTTGGCAGCCTGTCCCGCCGGTTCGGCCTAGCGAGTCTGCCGCTGTTTTTCACGGCGCTGGTGTTTTTGGACTACGCTTTCAGATGGGTATACGCGGGGGCGGCGGGGGGCACAAGGCTCCTTAGCCTGAAGCCCATGGCCTTCACCGGCTGCTGGGCGCTGCTGATTACCTGTCTTATAGCTCTGCTGCCAAGACTCGGGCGGCGCATAGCTATGGGGGCGCTGGGGGTGTTCTTCGCGTTTTTAGTGGTGCTGCACGGCGTGATGTACAACGTCTTCGGCCATTTTTTCAGCTTTGCGGACATGAACTTCGCCGGAGACGGGGCCAAATTCTTCAGCTGGACCTACTTCCGGCTGCCGAAGAAGATGTACTTTTTTGTGCTCGTGTTCCTGCTGATGGTGGCGGCGGCCATGGTGCTGGCGCAAAAGCCCAAGGCCGCCGGGAGGAGGCTCTGGATAAGGCGTGGCTGCGCGCTGGCCCTGGTACCCCTCTGCCTTTTGGGGCTGGGCTTTACCCACCAGCGGCTTATGCCAGAGGAGAGCTATGTGATGACCTGGGACGCGTCCGTGGACCAGGACGCGCTGGTATACAGGAGCTTCACAGATACCAACCGCAGTATGAAGCTCACCGGCCTTTACCAGTATACTGCCCGTAACTTCGCCGTCTCCTTCGGTATAGGCACGGACGCCCGCAGCGCGGAGGAGCTTACGGAGATTTTCGAGAGCAGGGTGCTGCCCGCGGCCAATGAGTTCAGCGGGAGCCTTAGGGGCAAGAACCTGATGCTGGTAATGCTTGAGAGCATAGACACCTGGATGGCGAGGCCGGAGTATATGCCAAATTTCTGTAGGCTTATGGACGAGGGTGTGGAGTTCACCGATTTCTACACCCCGCTGTTCCTCTCGGCCGGGACCTTCAACACGGAGATAATAACCCAGACCGGGCTGGTGCCCCCGGCGGTGGGTATGCCCAACAGCGGCTACTCCACCAACGCCTTCCCGCTGAGTCTTGCGAACCTCTTTAAGGGCGAGGGCTATAGGGTAAACTCCTTCCATCCGGCCAGCCCCGGCATATACAGCAGGGGCAGCATACACGAGAACCTGGGCTTTGAGAAGTACCACTCCTATACGGACATGGGTATGGACGACTATCAGCTGGACTCTCAGATGCTTAGGGATTTCGACAGCATGACGGCGGGGGACAGCTTTTACACCTATATCATCACCTATTCGGGCCATGGCCCCTATACCGAGGAGATGGGCAATATCGCCGCGCCCCACCTTGAGAAGGCGCGCCGGGCGGTGGAGGAGAGCGGCGTTACAAGCACGCCGGAGAATATGGAGGAGTATACTCGGGCCGTGGCCCACGCCATGGAGACCGACCAGTTTATTGGCGGGCTGATGGACAGGCTTGAGGAGAGCGGGCTCCTGAAGGATACCGCCCTGCTATTTTATGCCGACCACTATGGGAAGTATATGAGCGATAAGGAGTTTATAGCCCAGCTTAAGGGGGTAAGGGCCGGGACGCCGGAGCTTTACCACACGCCCTGCGTGCTGGTGGGGGCGGGGCTGGAGCCGGTGAAGGTGGACAAGACCGTCTGCTCCCTGGACGTGGCGCCCACCATAGCGGACCTCTTTGGCCTTGACGCGCCCCTCAACTACTACGCCGGGGAGAGCGTATTCTCCCCGGGGGAGGGGCTTGTGCCCTTTCCCAATGGCGGCTGGTATGACGGCGAGACCTATTTTACCGGCGGCGAGGGTACGCAGACAGGAGAAGACCACCGTGCGGCGGAGCTGATACAGCGGGTGGAGACCTCGATGGAGGCTGTGCGCACGGACTATTTCAGATCCTGGGGAAAATAGAAAGGAGCCAGGCTTATAAAGCCTGGCTCAATGTTTTGGTTATGTTCAGCCCCAGGTCCCGATTTTGTTCCTATCCCAAATCTGCCGGTTGCCGGTCTGTATGTTATAGAGAGTGCGGGTAAGGTTGGTCAGCTCCTCCCGGGTCAGCTGGGCGAAGAGTACACCATAACGGTAGCGGTTATCCTTGTGCTCCGCGCCGCGGATTATCTGGCCCTTAAAGGTCATAGTCGGGTAGTCGTCCAGCTTAAAGCGCAGAAGAACCACCTCCTCCTCGGCGTGGACATACTCGCTCTCTATGCAGGCGCCGCCTATGCTGAGATCCACCAGGAGACACTGCTCGGGCCGGGAAAAGCGCTCGTCGTCCTCTCTGAAGATAGAAGCCGTGCCGTTTATGGGCAGACGGAAGTTCTTGCGCAGGTTCGGTGTGTACTCAACCACCATGTCCGCGACCTTCATAACTATACGGCTGCTCTCCACAACAGTGGCCTTTAGGTTAAAGCTCTGCATACGCCGGTTATACCCGCGCACAAACACTGTGGAGCCCGCAGGACAGGTATCGAAGGAGAGCCAGCCGGGCAGCCGCTCCAACGTTAGGCTGGCCTCTGAATGTTCGGACACCTGGCCGGTAAGCAGCTCAACGCCGTCTTCGGTGAAAATGTCCAGGGACATACCCTCGATGAACTCCGGCAGTGGGGCCGGGGGCGGGGGCGCCGGGGTGGAGGCCGGCTGGGAGCTTTCAGTATTTTTCTTATTTGAGAATAGATTTTTAAAAATGCTCATGGAATATCACCCACAATATTATATACGATTGGGATAAGATAGTCAAGCAGGAAAACCCGGATTTATCTGCGCTGCGGAATCAGCAGGGGCCCGTTGGGGTCGTGGAGGCGAGCGGCCTCCTCAAGGGCCTTTTTGCTGTGGTTCGCATAGCAGTACACACAGCGGTTTTGGCAGGTGCTGTACATACCGATATCCACGCTATGGGCGCAGCCGCAGCCCGGGCGCTGGGCGGAGGCCTTTTTGGCTTTAACGGGCCGTCCGGCTATACGGGAGAGAAGCTCCGGGTCGATGCACCGGGCGTGGCCTATGCCCAGCTCCTCAAGCCGGAGAGGTTCGGCACAGGTCTCAAGGGGCAGGCCGTACTGCCCGGCTATGCCGGCCAGCTCCCGGGCCATGCCGAACTGCCGGTCGGGGGAGGGGTACCAGACCCCCAGCTCACGGACGGCCCTGGCCATACAGCGGTAGCTGTCCAAAAAGCTGAAGATGCATTTCTCCGTATAGGGCGAGAGCCTTTTCGCCAGCCGGTCAAAGGCACTCAGGTGGAAGTCCCAACTGTACTTCGGAGACAGCAGTATGGGGTCGTAACGCCATATGACTCTGTGGCGGCCCAGGCTCTCAGAGAGTTTTATGAAGCCCTCTATAAGCTCCGGTTTCTCAGGCAGGCCCGGCTCTATATCCCTGCCATAGGGGGTGAGAGTAAACTGGAGGTAGTAGGGATAACGGTCAAGCCTGTGAAACTCAGGGAGCATAGGCAGCGGATTCTTTGTCCAGAGCACCAGCCCGTCCACTCCTTCTGGAGACAGGTCTACCCGGCTTACCTGCCGGGGGTTCATGGGGTTTTGAACCAGGGTATAGCCCTCCTTGAGCCGGTTAAAGAGCCAGGGGGAGAAGCGGGCGGGGATATCTGTGCGGCGGCTGGCGCTGACTATCACGAGGAGCCCTCCTTTAATGGGTGCTGGGGAATATTCTACCACAGCGGGGGCGCGTGCGCAAGGAGGGACAGGGTAAAAAAGTGTAAAATACCCCTTGACCTGGACTTAGCTCAAGATAGTATAATGGTCGAAAGAGGTGAAAAGCATGACGATAAAAGAAGTAAGCGAGACCTATGGACTCAGCCAGGACACCCTGCGGTATTACGAGCGTGTGGGGATGATACCCCGCGTGACCCGGTCCCAGAGCGGGCACAGGGACTATCAGGAGAAGGACCTGGGCTGGGTGGAGCTGGCCAAGTGCCTTAGAAACGCCGGGCTGACGGTAGAGGCCATCGTGGAGTATGTGAGGCTCTCCCTTGAGGGGGACTCCACCATACGCCAGAGGTACGAGCTTTTAAAGCGGCAGCGGGAGGAGCTTGTGGTGCAGCGGCAGCGTATGGACGAGGCCATCGGACGGCTGGAGCATAAGATAGACGTATACGCCCAAAAATTGAATTGACACTTGAAAACCCCCGGGTTCCGTGATATAATTTGCAGGAATCAGATAAGGGGGGAGAGAAGTGAAAAAGCTTGCCACGTTTATAAGCGCGGTTTTAGCCGGGGCGGCCATCTCCATTGGCGGCGCGGTGTTCCTGTGTACCGAGAGCCGCACGGCGGGAGCCGCCCTTTTTTCGGTGGGACTGTTCGCGGTCTGCACCTTGGGCCTGGACCTGTTTACAGGAAAGGTCTGCTACATATTCCAGAACCCCCCGGCCTATACGGTCCGCTGCGGGCTCATATGGCTGGGGAATTTAACGGGGACGCTGCTGATGGGGAGACTGCTGCGCCTGACCCGGCTGGACGTGATAGAAAAAGCCCAGGGCATATGCGAGGGAAAGCTGTCGGACGGGCTTTTAAGCGTGTTTCTCCTGGCGGTATTCTGCAACATACTCATATACCTTTCGGTGGAGAGCTATAGGGAGAATCCCCATGAGCTGGGGAAGTACCTGGGGCTGTTCCTGGGTGTGGTGGTCTTTGTCCAGGCAGGCTTTGAGCACTGCGTGGCCAATATGTTCTACTTCACCGTGGCCGGGGCCTGGAGCGGTAAAACGGTGCTGTATCTTGTGGTGATGACCCTGGGCAACGCGGCGGGCGGGGTACTGTTCCCTCTGGGAAAGAAGCTGCGGGCAAGGGCGGAAGGTTAAGGAGGGCTGCTATATGGTTTGGTTAGTTTTGGTGTTGGCTTTACTTCTTGTGCTCTTTATTCTCTGGCTCTGGCTTATAGGGCCGCAGATGAACAAGAAGCCGGACTTCGGGGCCTTTGCGGGCTTTGACTATGCCCATAGAGGTCTGCATGAGCTCTCGGACGGCGTTCCTGAGAACAGCCTTGCGGGCTTCAGGCTGGCCGAGGAGAAGGGCTATGGCATGGAGTTCGATTTGCAGCTTACCAAAGACAAGCAGGTGGTGGTGCACCACGACCCCACCCTAAAGCGCAGCTGTGGCGAGGAGGTGACCATAGCGGATCTGACCTATGAGCAGCTCCGGAAATACAGGCTTTTCGGCACATCTGAGCATATCCCCCTGTTCAGAGAGGTGCTGGGGGCACTAAAAGGCCGCACGCCGCTTATTATTGAACTCAAGGGCTATAACGACCCGGCGGAGCTCTGCGGGCTTGCCATGAAGGAGCTGGAGGGCTATAAGGGCCCTTACTGTGTTGAGAGCTTCGACCCGCGGATAGTGGCGTGGTTTAGGGAGAACAGGCCGGAGATTGTGCGGGGCCAGCTTATGTGCAGGTTTAAAAAGGGCGACGAGGGCATGGACGCCTTCAAGGCCTTCTGCGCCACACATATGCTGACAAACTTCCACACCCGCCCCAACTTCGAGGCCTATGATATCCACACCAGGGATATTCCGTCTATGGGGTTTTCCAAAGGGCTTTTGGGGATGCAGGAGGTCAGTTGGACGATTAGAAACGAGGACGAGTATAGTAGGGCGAAGAAGCTTAATAGCTTGGTGATTTTTGAACATATTCGGCCGTAAAAGAAGAAACCCCTTTTCCTTTAGGAAAAGGGGCTTTGCTTTCTTACTCCACAAGATGCTGCTCTGTCCACTCAAAAGTTGCCGTACATACGTCCTTGACGCAGCCTTCGTCGATGGGCGAGCGCATATTAACGGAGTGGGCCAGGCCGATAAAGGTCTTGGTGCCGCCCAAACGGACAAAGTCCATATACTTTTTCCAGGCCTCGTCACGGTCCTTTAGGGACAGGGCGAAAAATTGCAGGCTCATCACTTGGGCCAGGCAGTAATCGATATAGTAGAAGGGGCTCTGGTAAATGTGCATCTGCCGCTGCCAGCCCGCGCCCCGGCCGTAGAAGGGGAGACCCTCAAAGTCAAGATATGGGCGGTACATTTTGTCAAGCCGCGCCCAGGTCTCGTTGCGCTCCTGTGGGGTCATCTCCGGGTGGCTGTAGACCTCGTACTGGAAGTGATCCACAAGGCAGCCGTATGGGATAAAGCTTAAAGCGTCCTCGGCGTGGGAGAGCTCGTATTTTTGGGTCTGCTCCCCGAAGAACAGGTGGTGCCAGGGGGCGGTGAGAAACTCCATGCTCATGGAGTGGGTCTCGCAGCCCTCCATGCTGGGCCAGCGGTTGTCGGGGACAGGTATGGTGCGGTCGGCGATGAAGTTTGCGAAGGCGTGGCCCGCCTCGTGGGTGAGCACGTCCACGTCCCCGGAGGTGCCGTTGAAGTTGGAGAAGATAAAGGGGTACTTATAGTCGGGCAGGCTGGTGCAGTACCCGCCCGGGGCCTTACCCTCCTTGGCCAGCACGTCAAAGAGCTCGTTCTCCAGCATAAGGTCGATAAATTCCCCGGTCTCCTCTGAGAGCTCATGGTACATCCTTCTGCCGGCGGCCATTATTTCCTCGGGGGTGCCCTGGGGCTTGGCGGAGCCGCCCTTGAACATAAAGGTGTTGTCGTAGAACTTGAAGTCGTCTATTCCAAGGCGCTTGGCCTGACGGGCCTTGACCTTGACGGTCAGGGGCACCAGGTCCCGGACCACCTGGCTGCGGAAGCTGCTAAGGTCCTCGGGGGTATAGCAGTTGCGGCCCATGCGGATAAAGCCCAGGGGCACGTAGTTTTCAAAGCCCAGCTTTTTAGCCTGTTCTGTGCGGTTTTTCACCAGCTTATCGTACAGCTCGTCAAGCTCCTGCCTGTGCTGGTCAAAGAAGCCGCCCTCGGCCTCTATTGCCGCCTTGCGCACCGTGCGGTCCGGGTCTTGCTTATAGGGCCCCAGCTGGGCGATGGTGACGGTCTTGCCCATAAACTCGATGCGGGCGCTGGCGTACAGCTTCTGATACTCAGTGCTAAGCCGGTTTTCCTCCTGCAGGAGAGGGACAATTTCCGGGGAAAAGGACTTGAGCTCCAGCTCTATATTCGTAAACAGCAGCGCTCCCAGCTTCTCCTCAAGCTCCCTGCGGAAGGGAGAGGTCACCAGAACCTTGTTAAAGGCCTGCACCTTTTCGGAAACCAGCGGGTACTGTCCGTCGAGATACTCCTGCTCCTCCTCATAGAACTTATCCCGGGTGTCCACGGTATTGCGGATGGAACAGATGCTGGAAAGGGTGTTAAAACGGGACATCAGCTTATCCTTCGCGTCGAAGATTTCCAGCTGGGCCTGGGCGTCGGGGGCGTCCTGTAGCTGGGCGGTCAGGTTGTCCAGCTGTTTAAAGAGACTGTCCATATCCGGGCGGGCATAGGGCATTTCAGAAAATTTCATAGTTTGGCTCCTTTCAGAACGGTATATTGGAGAGTGTAAAGAAACAGATTAAACATATATAAATTCTACAACAAAAGGAGCTGAAGGTCAAGAGAAAAAGGCAAATAGATTAAAAGCCCCCGGAACTGGGCCGGGGGCTTTCTGTCGCGGTAAACTATTTCCTGAACCTGTTCCCGGTATTGCACCAGACCGCCGCGAACACGCCCAGCCCTATTACGGCAAGGGAGTACACCCACGTCAGCCAGGGGATCTCGCAAAGGCACATCACGGGCATGAGCACCAGGGTCAGCAGGCCGATTATCAGCAGGATCCTCCCGGTGAACTTGGCCAAGGCCGACACGTCCCAGGTCTTGCGCTCCTCCTTGGTCATGGTGCTGTACCCGGCGATGAGTCCGGCGCACCTGCCCATGAGCAGCGGCACAGAGAGCCCGATAAGTCCAAGTCCCACTATAATCGTGATAACCAGTCCGATAATATCGGAGGTTTCCATCTCAGAGGGCCTCCTTTCAAAGAGCAGGAAATTATCTTACTTTATAATGCTCTCTCCGGTCATCTCGGCGGGCTGGGGGAGCCCCAATACCTTGAGCATGGTGGGGGCGATGTCCGCCAGCCTGCCGCCGGAGCGGAGTTCACAGGGGTGGTTTATGACGCAGAAGGGCACCGGATTGGTGGTGTGGGCGGTGAAGGGGGTGCCGTCGTCGTCCACCATGCGGTCGGCGTTGCCGTGGTCGGCGGTCAGGAGTATGCAGCCGCCCATCTCCTTCACGGCGGCCTCCACCCGGCCTATGCAGGTATCCACGGCCTCCACGGCCTTGACGGCGGCCTCGAACACGCCGGTATGGCCCACCATGTCGCAGTTGGCGTAGTTAAGGATAAGCGCATCATATTTGCCGGACTTCACGGCCTCCACCATTTTGTCCGTGACCTCATAGGCGCTCATCTCAGGCTGGAGGTCATAGGTGGCCACGGCGGGGGACTTTACCAGTATGCGGTCCTCGCCGGGGTACTGCTTCTCCACGCCGCCGTTGAAGAAGAAGGTCACGTGGGCGTACTTCTCGGTCTCGGCTATGCGCAGCTGGGTCAAATCATTCTTGGAGAGGTACTCGCCAAAGGTGTTCTCAAGACTTTCGGGCTTATAGGCCACGTCCACGTTGGGCATGGTGGCGTCGTACTGGGTCATGCACACGTAGGTGAGGGGGAAGAAACCTCCCCTCCTTTCGAAGCCCGCAAAGTCCGGGTCGACCAGGGTGCGGGTTATCTCCCTTGCCCGGTCGGGGCGGAAGTTGTAGAAGATAACGGAGTCGCCGCTCTCGATAGGCTCTGCGCCCTCCACCACCGTGGGCACCACAAACTCGTCGGTGACGTTCTCGTCATAGGAGTGCTGCACAGCGCATACCGGGCATTCGGCCTTCTGGCCCTCGCCGTAGACCATGGCGGCATAGGCCTTTTCGACGCGCTCCCAGCGGTTATCACGGTCCATGGCGTAGTAGCGGCCCATGACCGTGGCCACCTTGCCCACGCCGATTTCCTGGAGTTTTTCCATGAGCTCCTTCACATAGTCCTTGCCGCTGGAGGGGGGCACGTCCCGGCCGTCCAGGAAGCAGTGGACGAACACCTTCTCAAGGCCAGTCTTTTTCGCCATTTTCAGAAGGGCATACAGGTGGGTGTTATGGCTGTGCACGCCGCCGTCGGATAAGAGGCCCATAAAGTGGAGGGCCTTGCCGTTTTCCTTAGCGGACTGCATGGCGTGGACCAGGGCGGGGTTCTTCTCCATATCCCCCTCTTCCGCGGACTTTGTGATGCGGGTGAGCTCCTGGTACACTATCCGGCCAGCGCCGATGTTGGTGTGGCCCACTTCGGAGTTGCCCATCTGCCCGTCAGGAAGGCCCACGTCAAGGCCAGAGGCGCCTATTTTGGTGACGGGGTTCTCCTTTAAAATGCGGTCCAGGTTGGGGGTGCTGGCGGCGACTATGGCGTTGCCCTCTTTGGGGGCGATGCCGAAGCCGTCAAGTATCATCAGAACAAGAGGCTTTTTCATGGTATAACCGTGTTCCTTTCGTTTGTATCTTATTTGTCTTTATTATTTTTGCGGTTGCGGATAGTAATGGCCAGATCCGTGCAGGTCAGCAGCAGCGCGCCGAAAAGGCAGAGCAGTGACATGGCCGGCAGGAAGGGGCCCTGGACCTCCAGGGCCTGCTCATAGGTGCCCTTATCCCCCAGAGCCCCGGCGCACATGATAGAGGCGCAGAGGTATCTGGTGCAGGTGAAAACGATGGACGCGATCCATAGGAGGAGGCGGAATCCGTAATCTTTTTTCATGATTTAACCTTTTGTGGCGGCTTCGACGATGGCGGCAAAGTCCTGGGGCTTCAGAGACGCGCCGCCGATAAGGCCGCCGTCCACGTCGGGCTGGGCCAGCAGCTCGGCGGCGTTCCCGGCGTTCATGGAGCCGCCGTACTGGAGGGTGATGCCGTCGCCGGCGGCGCAGCCGTAGAGCTCCTTGACGGTCTCGCGGATAGCGGCGCAGACCTCGTTGGCCTGTTCGGCGGTGGCGGTTTTGCCGGTGCCGATGGCCCATACGGGCTCGTAGGCGATTATTATGCGCTTCAGCTCCTCCTCGGACACGCCGCCCAGTGCTATTTTGGTCTGCATGGCGCAGAGCTCGTTGGTGATGCCCTGCTCCCTCTGCTCAAGGGTCTCGCCCACGCAGAGAATGACGGTGAGCCCCGCGTCCAGGGCGGCCCGGGTGCGGTCATGGACGGTCACGTCGGTCTCGCCGAAGTACTGGCGGCGCTCGCTGTGGCCGATAATGACGATCTTCACGCCCATGGCGCTGAGCATCTCGGCGGAGACCTCGCCGGTGAAGGCCCCGGACTTGGCCCAGTGGCAGTTCTCTGCGCCTATCTGGAGGTTGGTGCCCTCTGCGGCCTCCTGGGCGGCAGAGAGGTCCACGAAGGGGGTGCAGGCCACAACGTCAACTGTCGCGTCCTTCACTAAGGGCGCGATGGCGGCGATGAGCTCCTTGGCCTCGGCGGGGGTCTTGTTCATCTTCCAGTTGCCGGCGATTACGGCTTTTCTAAGCTGTTTGTTCATTTTAATCAATCCTCCGGATTTTTTAGTATATTTTATGGCCTTTGGCAAGATCGTGGGGCGCTGCCCCACACCCTGCCACCTTTGAAAAGGTGGACGAAACTTTTAACTATTAAAGAGGGCGGGGCCAACCCCCGCCCCCCTTAAGGCAAATTACTTCTCGTTCAGGCAGGCAATGCCGGGCAGCTCCTTGCCCTCCAGGAACTCGAGGGAGGCGCCGCCGCCGGTGGAGATATGGGTCATCTTCTCGGCAAAGCCCAGCTTCTCAACGGCCGCCGCAGAGTCGCCGCCGCCGATGATGGAGATAGAGCCGCTGTCAGCCACAGCGCTGGCCACGCCGATGGTGCCCTTTGCGAAGTTGTCCCACTCGGAAACGCCCATGGGGCCGTTCCAGACCACGGTGCCCGCGCCCTTGATAGCGGCGGAGAACAGCTCAATGGTCTTGGGCCCGATGTCAAGGCCCATCCAGCCGTCGGGTATCTCGCTGGAGTCCACCACCTGGCTCTCGGTGTCGGGGTCGAACTCCTTGCCAACCTTGGTGTCAACGGGCAGCAGGAACTTCACGCCGGCCTTCTCGGCCTTCTCCAGTGTGGCCTTGGCCAGGTCCAGCTTGTCCTCCTCGCACAGGGAGGTGCCAATGGAGTAGCCCTGGGCCTTGAAGAAGGTATAGGCCATGCCGCCGCCGATGATCAGGGTGTCAACTTTCGTGAGCAGGTTGTCAATAACGCCTATCTTGTCGGAGACCTTCGCGCCGCCCAGGATTGCCACGAAGGGGCGCTTGGGCTCGGTGAGGGCGCCGCCCATGACGGTGATCTCCTTCTGGATAAGGTAGCCGCAGACGGCGGGCAGGTAGTGGGACACGCCCTCAGTTGAAGCGTGAGCCCTGTGGGCGGTACCGAAAGCGTCGTTCACATAGATTTCAGCCATAGAGGCCAGCTCCTTGGCGAACTCGGGGTCGTTCTTGGTCTCCTCGGAGTGGAAACGGATATTCTCGATTATCATCACATCGCCGTCCTTGAGGGCAGCGGCCTTGGCCTTGGCGTCGGGGCCGATAACGTCCTTGGCCATAATGACCTCTTTGCCCAGAAGCTTGCCCAGCTCTGCGGCCACGGGGGCCAGGGAGAACTTTGTAACGTCGCCCTTGGCGGCCTCAAGGCACTTTGCGGTGGCCTCGGCCTGCTCGCTTTCGGGCATGGCGTCGATCTTCTTCTTCTCCTTCTTGTCCAGCTTCACGGTGTCGTTGAAGATGTTGTGGGGCCTGCCCATATGGGAGCAGAGTATTACCTTGGCGCCGTGGTCGGAGAGGTACTTGACGGTGGGCAGAGCGCCGACAATGCGCTTGGTGTCGGTGATAGCGCCGTCCTTCATGGGGACGTTGAAGTCGCAGCGTACCAGTACGCGCTTGCCAGCAACGTCGATGTCCTCAACGGTCTTCTTGTTCAGATAGTTCATTTTCAGTGCACTCCTTCTTTTAATGGAAATAACGGACTCTACGCATAAAGCCCAGAGCTTACTACCAAATATTGTATAACAAAACGCGCCTGTTTGCAAGTAGAACTTTGCAAAAACAGGCGCGCTTGCTATATTTTTCTTCTACCCGGCACTATAGGGGGACAACGTACACGTCGGCCCCGGCGCCCTCATGGGAAAAGCTCCGCTCATACACCCCGCCCCAGCCCTTTATTACCCGCACAGAGGGGGCGTTATCCCGTTCCACGGAGATGTGAAGCTCTGAAAGCCCCGCCGCTTTCGCCCTGACTGTCAAAAGCCCCAGCATCTGTGAGCCGTATCCATGGCACCTTTTGGCGGGCCGCACACTGTACCCGCAGTTGCCAAGGTCCTTTAAAAAGCCGTTGAGCTCATGGCGCAGGTCTATTATGCCCACAATGTCGTCCCTGCCGTCCAGGGCGAAGTATGTGTCCGTCAGCACCCAGTTCGGGTCTACGGTCTTTGGGTCGGTATTTCTTGTAACTGATTCCAGCCACTTATCATAGCTTTCGGTTTTGTCAAGAAGTTCGCTGCCGAAGATAGTGGGCTCGCCGTGGGCAAAGAACCCCTCCCGGAACTCCAGCGCCCGCTCCTTATGCTCCGGCCTGGGCCGCTCAAGCCTTATCATCTCCGGCCCCAGCAGCAGCCTTCGCACCTGTCCCAGCATCCTGCCGGGAGTGCCTTTTGGCAGCTCCATCAGCCTGCCCCAAAGCCGTGCCCCCTGATAGGCGAACACAACCAGGTCAAACATCCCCCGAGGGTCCGGGCAGGAGAACTCCCCGGTATCAAGGCCGTACCTGATAAGCTCCTCCCACCCGGCGCGGGAGGACTCGTACCAGTCCAATATTGGCGGTGCGTTTACAGAATCTGAACCGCTGTAGAACTCGCAGACGGCAAGGCTCAGGGAACTGCCGCTGTCGGGTATTTCATATTCATAGCGGCAGAGGAGCTCCTCTAAAATGAGACTGGCTGGTACGCCGCGCCCTATCTGCTCGTGTATCCCCCGGTTCTGTGCGCCGCCGAAACCCTCCAGTATGGCGGAAAAAATCTGCCCGGTGCTGTCGAAATGCCTGTAGAGCCCGCCCCGGCTGAGGCCTGTGGCCTTGCAGATATCCTGCATGGCGACCCCCTTGAAGCCCCGCTTGCAGAACAGCTCCCGTGCCTTTTCGCATATTGCCTGTCTTGTGCTTTCGCCCTTGCTTTGCATATGGTTGCCTCCTTGCGGCATTGGTGTCGCTTTTATTATACGACACTGGTGTCGCTTTGTCAAGGGCAAAAATAAGGGGCCGTTTATGCAGCCCCTTAAAACTCAATTCTCATATTCCGGCACGTCCCGCCGCAGCTTCTCCATAATGCCGTCAAAAACAGTTTCCCTGTCCCTGGCGGTTTCAAAATAGGGCAGGCCCAAATGCTCGCACTGCTCCCGCAGGAGCCTTGACTGCTCCACCAGGTACCCGCAGCCCTCCAGCCGCTCCTGGTCGGAGAGCTCATAGGTGTAGTCCTCAGGCGTATCAAATTCCTTCTGTATCCGGCAGCGCTCCTCGGGGGTCACGTCCCCGGTGAGCAGGTAGATTATCCCGCAGATATCGGGGTCCAGGTACTTCGCGTAGTCCTCGGGCAGAAGCTGGTACATATCTATCACCATGGGACCGTTCTTCCGGTCATACTCCTCCGGGTCCGTCATGGCCCGCAGGAAGGGGCCTATCTTTCCGCTGATGATATGCAGTATCTCCATGGAGCTCTTATTTTTGTTCACGGAGAGGCCGGTGTCTATGCCGGTTTCCGGGAAGCACCGCTCGAAACCGGCGATTATCGCGTCCATGCTTACGTGCTGCCAGCCCAGGGCTTTCGCTACCCGCCTGGACAGGGTGCTCTTGCCGGACCGGGGGACCCCGGCGATTATCAGGTGTTTCATGCTGTTTACCTCACTCGGGAGCCTTCATGCTCTCGACCATACTTATTTTTGCAAGCTTTCTGTACATGACCAGATTGACAAGGACGCTGAACAGCACCGTCAGCACCGCAGAGAAGATATAGCTGGGCGCGTATATGGACCGTCCGAACATCACCATGTCTATCTCCGCCGTGCGTATGACGAACTGGTGCAGGACAACCCCCAGCAGGAGCCCCACTGCCGTGCCTATGACCGTCAGCGCCGCCGTCTCCCTGTACACGTACGCCGCCACTTCGGACTCGTAAAAGCCCAACACCTTTATGGTCGCCAGCTCCTTTACCCGCTCGGTGATATTGATATTGGTAAGATTATACACCACCACAAAGGCCAGAGCGCCCGCCGATATTATCAGCACCACCACGATATAGTTTATACTGCTTATGCTGTTGTTAAAGCTTCTGGAGAGCTCCTCGGTGGAGGTGGCAAGAGCCACCTCGTCGCACTCCAGCAGCCGGGTGGTCAGAGCGTCCGCACCGCCCTTTGGGCCCTCCTCCGGCAGCAGGCACAACAGGGAGTTCATCTCGGGCTTCGCGCCGAAGCCCTCCTCATAAGCGGCGGGGGAGATGTACAGCAGGTGCTGTACATAATTTTCGCAGATGTCGGTGACGGTAAAGCTGGCCTCAGTCTCGTCCTGGTTCCTGACGGTTATAGTGTCGCCCACCTTCAGGTGCTGCCGCTCTGAGAGCTTCTCCGTGACTATGACGGAATTTTCGCCGTACTCGACGGGCCTATTATCCCCACGATGCCTGAAATGGAAGAAATCCGGCAGACGCTCTGTATCGGAGGGCACAAAGATGGTGATATCGTCGGCGGGGCCACCGCCGTTGGGCACTACAGAGCCCGCGTCCTGGAGCACAGCCAAAGAGTTCGCCACACGGCTTTCGTCCTCAAGTATCTCCATAAGCTCCGGGTCTGTCAGAGCCTCCTCGCTTTTTAGTCCCACTATCAGGTTATAATTGCACAGCTCTCCATACTGTATGCCCACGATATCGGAGATGGAGTCCCTTATCCCGAACCCGGTCACAAGCAGCGCCGTGCACCCGGCTATGCCGAGAACGGTCATGAAAAAGCGCTTTTTATAGCGTATCAGGTTTCGGGCCGTGACCTTCTGGGTGAATTTCAGCCGGCTCCAAAGGGGGGTGACCCGCTCCAGCAGTATGCGCTTTCCGGCCTTGGGGGCCTTGGGCAGCATAAGACAAGCGGGGGACTCCCTTAGGGCGTTCCAGCAGGCGCTCAGCGTGGCCGCCAGGGTACACAGAGTGGCGGTGACGGCCGAGAATATGGCAAGGGGCCAGCTAAAGGGCGTGAGCACCTTTGGCAGGTCGTACATAATATTATAGGCGTTTATGATGACCGTGGGGAACAGCCACATGCCACCAGTTATACCAAACACGCAGCCAAAAAGGCTTGCCGCGGCGGCGTACAGCAGGTACTTCCCGGCAATGCGCACCGGCGAGTATCCCAGGGCCTTCATGGCCCCTATCTGCCCGCGTTCCTCCTCCACCATGCGGGTCATGGTGGTTAGTGCCACCAGAGCCGCCACCAGGAAGAAGAACACCGGGAACACCGTGGCAATGGCCGCTATCTTATCGGCGTTGGAGGCATAGCTGGAAAAGCCGGCGTTGTCGTCCCTGGTGAAAACGTACCATTCGCCCTGCTCAAGGCCGTCGATGTCCGCCCGTGCGTCCAGCAGCTTCTGCTCCGCGTCCGCCAGTTCCTCCTCGGCCTCCCGCTTGCCCTGATAGTAGTCCTCCCAGCCCTCTTTAAGCTCCTTTTCGCCGTCCTCAAGCTCCGCAAGGCCGTCCTCATATTCCAAGCGCCCCTCGTCCAGCTCCTGCTGGGCGTCCTGAAGCTTCTTCTCCGTGTCGGTCTTGGTTGTATTAAGCGTGTTCTCCGCGCTGTAAAGCTTGCCCTTCTGGGCGTCCAGCTCTGCCTGCTGATTCCTAAGCTCGGAAAGCTGGGTGTTCAGCTTCCGCTGGTTTTGGTCAAGCCGCGTCCGCGCGTCCTGCGCCTGCTTTTTGCCCTGCTCATATTCGGCGAGCCCCTTTTCCAGCGCCGCATTGGCCGCCGCAGAGTCCGTCCCCTGGGCGGCCAGGGACTCAAGGCCCGTCTTAAGCTGCGCAAACTGTGCCCCGGCTTCGGGGGAAACTTGTTCCAGCATGATGATGGTCTCTATGGCCCACGCGTCCGAGCCGTCCCCCTGGGGCAGTCCCAGCTGCGCCGCCAGTCCCGCCAGCGCGGCCTTGCCCTCCGCCAGTCCGTTCAGCTGGACCTTAGTTGCATCCAGCTGGGCCTTGGCCGCAGCCAGCTGCCCCTCGGAGCTCTCCAACTCCTTATATCCGGCGGTTATCTGCCCCTGGGCCGCGCTTATCTCAGTGAAGCCGCTGTCCAGCTGGGCCTGATAGCCGTCTATCTGTGCCCAGCCGTTGTCTATCTCCTTCTGGGCATTTGCGATTTCCGCGCGGTACTCGGCCCAGCCGCCGTCTATCTCCTTCTGACCGTCCTCCAGTTCCTTTTTGGCCTCCTCCAGCTCCTGCCTGCCGTGGTCGAGCTCCTTCTCCGCGTCCTCCAGCTCCTTAAGTGCGTCGGAAAGCTCCCGGTCAGCGTCGGCTTTGGCGTCGTCATACTCCTTCTGCGCATCTGAAAGCTCGGCGTTGGCCTCGTCAATAATCTCGTTATAGCGGACAACCGCCCGCTCCTCGCCCAGCTCCTCGAGCCTGGCGGACATATCGTCTATAAGCGCGTCATACTCGCCGTTAAAAGAGTTCAGCTCCGTGCTGCCGTCTACCGTGATGTACGCGGCGGTGTAGTAATCCTGGTCGAAGCTCTCCGGCGGGGTGTACAGCTTCAGGTCGATGGAGCCGGTGCCCGTCTGGGTGCGCTCGTTCTCAAGGGAGATGTACAGGGCGCTGCGCACCGTGCCCACCACGGTGAACTCCCGGACCATATTCTCGTTCTCCTCGCCGGGGTCCACACTGAGCTTTTTGCCCAGCCAGTCGCTGTCACCTGTGAAGGTCTTTGTCAGTATCACCGCGCACTCGCCGGCGCTCTCGGGATACCGGCCCTCCAGCAGCTCCGGGTGGTACCTTCCGGAAGAGGGAAGGGTGTGTATGCGGGCGGTATGGGAGTCGCCCGTCTCCGAAATCAGCACTGTATCCGTGTCATAGGCCGGGCCGGCGGACAGTACGCCTTCAAGCTTCCGAAGCTCCTCGATATCGCCGTCGGTAAGCCCCTGAGTGGACACAACGCGCAGGTCGTACATATCCGACCGGTCCATATAGCTGTCGGCGCTTATGCGCATGTCCAGCGGCGAGGCCAGCACCCCCGCCAAAAAGCCCGAGCCCAGGGCCACAATGGCGAATATGGCCAGGAACCTGGACATACTTCCTCGGGCGGTGCGCAGGATATTCTTCCAGTATGGGCGGTTTACCATTCTATATCCTCCACCGGCAGGGGGTTTTGGTTCACCTCGTTGGAGACGGCCTTGCCGCTCCTTATGCGTATGACCCGGTCCGCCATAGCCGTGAGGGCCCCGTTATGGGTGATGACCAGCACGGTTTGCCCAGTCCTGCGGCAGGTGTCCTGCAAGAGGCCCAGCACCGCCTTGCCGGTGTTGTAGTCGAGAGCGCCGGTGGGCTCGTCGCAGAGGAGTATCTTGGGGTTCTTGGCAAGAGCCCGGGCGATGGCCACCCGCTGCTGCTCTCCACCGGAGAGCTGGGCCGGGAAGTTATTAAGCCTGTCCCCAAGCCCTACGCCCACAAGAGTCTTCTTTGGGTCCAGCGGGTTGGGGCAGATTTCGCTTGCGAGCTCCACGTTTTCAAGGGCGGTAAGGTTCTGCACCAGGTTATAGAACTGGAACACAAAGCCCACCTCCAGCCGCCGGTAGGTGGTGAGCTGCCGGGAGCTGTAGCTGCTTATCTCCTTTTCGTCCAGCAGGATACGCCCGCCGTCGCAGGCATCCATGCCGCCCAGCATATTCAGCACCGTGGTTTTCCCCGCCCCGGAGGGGCCTACGATGACGCAGAATTCGCCCTTCTCCACATAGAAGCTGATATGGTCGGCGGCGGCTATTTTTGTCTCGCCCATGGTGTAAAACTTGCAGACATTGTCAAATTCAATGAAATGCACCGCGGTTACCTCCTGGCTCAGAAAATCTGTCTATATTTTAACATAAAGATACCCCCGGTGGAAGGGGGTAATTGTAAAGTTTTTATGTTTTAAAGAGCGAAAAACCCGGCAATTCCGAGCGGTGTGTTGGGTTAAAGCCGAAGCGTGTATACCGCCGTGTCCGCCACCCGCCCGCCGAAGTCCCATTGGGTGGTCCTGTCCTGTTTTACCATGCGTTCCATGACCCGCCGGCTCCTGTGGCATTTGTACAGACTTCCTTTAACGGCTAAAATTTCTATAAAAGACCCGGCCCCGGGGAGCGGCAAAACTCAAAGCTTGGGCAGCGGAAGCTCATAGACCGAGGTGATCCTGTCAGACCACTCCACAAGGGCGTTTACGGTAACGCGCGTCTGCTCCTGAGACTTGGCGAGAGCGTCTACTTTGCCGTGCAGCTTGGTGATTTCAGACTTAACGCCCTGCATGTCGGACTTCAAGCCCTGAATTTCAAATTTAACGCCCTGCATATCGGACTTGAGGTCTTGAATGTCGTATTTCATGCCCTGGATATCATCCTTCATGGAATGAATATCCTCCTGCATAGTACCTAGTATTTGTAAAATTTTATCCTCGTTATTCATTTTAACACCTCCACACAAATCCATTATACATCAGGGCAAACAGCCTGTCAACTTGGAAGAGAAGCGGGTCTGCCGCCGCTAAGCTACAAAAACTCTGACCCCGGGTTCCGCGCCTTTGCCGCCGCCCAGTCGTAATCCCTCAGCTCGCCGCTGCACAGAAGCTGTGGGTAGTCCCACTGGCGCAGAACCTCGAACACGCCCACGGCCACGGAGTTACTGAGGTTCAGGCTCCTGGCCCCGGACATCATGGGTATGCGCACACAGCGTCCCGGGTTCTCAAAGAGCAGACGCTCCGGCAGACCAGCCGATTCCTTCCCGAAGAACAAATAGCAGCCGTCGGGGTACTGCACGTCCGAGTGGCGCTTTTGGGCCTTGGTGGAAAAAAAGAAAAAATTACCGCTGTTCTTTTCAAAAAATTCGGTTAAGCTATCATATTGAAAAAGCGTTAAATATTGCCAGTAGTCAAGGCCCGCGTGGCGCAGGCGCTTGTCCGTGGGGGTAAAGCCCATGGGTCCCACAAGGTGCAGGGCGGCCCCGGTGACGGCGCAGGTGCGGGCGATATTGCCGGTGTTCTGGGGTATTTCCGGCTCCACCAGCACGATGTTAAGGCTTTTTTTATCGGACATAGCTTGCCTCCATGGGGAGAGAATAAAGTCAAAGGAGAGGGGAAAAATGAGCTTGAGGGCAACAGCGGCAATGCTGAAGCTGCTCCGTTTTATCATATTGCTGAGGAGGATAGATAACATGTATAAGCAGAGCATGAATGTGGCCAAAGGCGTGGGGCTCGGCCTGCTGACCGGCGCGGCGGTGGCGGCCATTGGCGCCAAGGCCATGAACGGCGGGTCTCACAAGCGGGCAGCCCATATGAAGAAGAACGCCAGCCGGGCTATCCACACGGTGGGGGATATGCTGGGGGATATGGAGAAGATGCTTAGATAAGGGGCTGCGGCGGGCTTTCGGACGAAAGGGGTTTTCGGCCGAAAGCCTGTACATAATCTTACAGCTTTTGGTAGAGTACGCCGTTAAAGTATTTTCCGTCCCGGAACTCGCCGTCAAACACCACTCCGCCGTGCAGGTCGAACTCCGTGCCGTGGCCGTGGCGCTTGCCGTCCTTCCAGCTGCCGTAGTACAGCAGCCGCCCCTCACGGTCAAAGGCGGAGCCCAGGCCGGTGGTCTCGCCGCCTGCCCACTGGCCCACGAACACGGTGCCGTCCTCACCGTTGATGACCACCCCCGCGCCCTCCTTTTTGCCGTTTTCCATGCGCCCGCTGTACCTGAGGTTCCCCTCGCTGTCAAACAGGGTCACAAGGCCGCTGGGCTGGCCGTCCCTCCAGTTGGCCACGTGCAGGGCGTGGTCGCTGTCCCGGAAGGAGACCCCGAGCCCCTCCCGGCGGTCGTCCCGCCAGGTACCGGCGTAGCAGAGGTTGCCGTCCTTATAGTAGTATGTGCCGAAGCCCTCCCGCTTTCCGTTTACATAGTCCCCTTCATAAGAGGTCATGCCCCCCCGCTGTTCTGTGCGGCCCCGGCCGGATATCTTGCCGTTCTTTATATCGCCCGTATAGCCGTTGGGAATGGGCATACCCATCGAGGTCTCCAAAGAGGGCTCAGGCAGGGGAGGGACGCTGGAATAAATGGCGGCTTCGGCCAGGAGGGTCTCCAGGTTCATGTCCTCATCGGCCTGTTCGACCCTCATGGGAACTGGCTCCTCTGAGACCTGGGGCACAGGCTCCGGCTGTGCCTGGACCGGCGGCATGGGTACAGGCGCGGGCGGCTCCTGAATGTGGCGCGGGGGCGCGGGCATCGGCTGCGCCTGAACAGGGGGCACCGGCGCGGGCGTGGGCCGCTCTCGGGGAGTTGGCGCAGGCATTGGCGGCTCCTGGGGAGGGGGCGCGAACATATGGGGCTCCTGGGGCATAGGCTGGGGCGCTGTAGGTTCCGGGGGCATAGGTGCGGTAACGGCGGGAGTGGAGTTCACGGGCTCCCGCATATGCCGGGCCTCGTGGGGCTCGATAAGGGGCGTCTCCGCCGCGGGCTCCGTCTGCTCCGGGGCAAACTCACCCACCGCCGGGGGCAGGGGCCGCTCCGGCGGGGGAAGGGTCTCCCCGGTGAGAGTTGGCTGGTGCTTGTCTCCGGGCTCTATTTTTGCGTACTCCTCCAGAGAGGTGAAGGTGATGCCGGCGTCGTCGCCGCCGTCCTCCCGGACCAGTTCGCCGCCCTTTATCTCCCAGGCGGGCATGAGCACCACCGTGCCGCTGTTCACGTTTTTCATGGCCGCAAGCCTTGCGTCGGCCTCATCCTTGGGGCAGCAGCACATCTCGCCCTCGGCCATGGCCAGCAGCAGCTGGGGCCCGCCTATCTGGGCGTCCACCACGCTCTGCCCTGCTGTGCCGGGACGGTAGGGGACCCCGAACAGCAGGGTATCATGATAGTGCTTTGTCTCCGGGTCCCAGTCCCGGCGCAGGACAGAGTCCGGCTCGTTCCCCGGGGTGAAGCTGACCCGGGCCCGGCCGGAATCCCAGGGCTCATAATATTCGGTGCGCAGCCATTCGTGCTTCTTGTCGAAGAAATTGCGGCTGACGATAACGCCGTACATATCCCTTGTCACCAGCACCCAGCCGTCCTTCTGGCCGAAGGCCTCCTCCACGATGACCTCGCCGGCGGCGGTGCCGGTTATCTTTTTCTTCCAGTAGAAGTGCCGTTTCGAGAGCTTTCCGCGCACGTGGCCATTAAAGCCCTTGAAATTCTGAGCCTTGTCAAGGCTGACGGTGTGCTTCGGGTCCGTGAAATACCTGCGGCGGGCCGCCGTCAGCTCCCCCCCAAGGGGTTCCACGCCGTCCCGCTGTGGAAAGCACACCCAGCATATGCGATTCTGACCGTCCATCCTTATAACAACTCCCTCCGGGGAACATAATAATCCAGTGTCAATTATATCATAAATATACCGCCGGGCACAAGAAAAAATGAAAACTTCGGGATTTTTTCGCGGAAAATCTTCCTATTTCACCCTATAATGTGCTATACTATGATACAAGCCATATTTGTGAATATATTTTATAGTTTAAGGAGAGCTTGATATGCAGGTAAGAAACAGCCAGTACATAAGCGAGATTATCTATAGCGCCTATCAGCGGGACCCGGGCATGAAGCTGGACGAGAGCACATTTTTGGAGATCGTCAAGTCTGTTACAGGGGAGACCGGCCACTGGTCAAGCCCGGGTATGCAGCTTATCATGGACTATGACGACTGGAAACAGACCCAGCCCCCGCGGCAGCTGCCGGACTCCAAGGGCCTTACAGAGGAGAATCTGGCCTATTTAAAGGAGCACTTCTCGGGGAACCTGACCATGTTCGGTAAGATAGACGCCCTTGACACAATGGTGGAGATGGGGATAATCACCGAGCGGCAGAAGCTGGAGGCGGTGGTGGGTCCTATGGAGCTTGAGACCGTGGACCCGGAGAAGCTGATAGTGGCGACCCCAATAGAGGCGGTACGGTATATGCCCGAATGGGACAGCTTCTTTACCGGCGCGGCCATAATGCAGTCCGACAGCCTTGAGGACCTTTTCAAGCTCCTTGACGAGCAGCTGAAAAACTCCAAAGAGAAGGACGCCGCCCAGGAGATAAAGGACGTTTTGGAGCAGGTGGCACGCAGGTCCTTTGGGGCCGCCTGGGGCCTGGTGTAAGCCGGTATGGACGGCAGGGAGCTCTGGGGAAAATTTACCGCCTGGCTCATAGGCTTCGGGTGGAACCTCTTGTCGGCGGGGCTGATCTTCCTGTGCGGCTGGTGGCTGGCGGGGCTGGCGGCGAAGCTTACCAGGCGGGCCATAGGCAAAAGCCGCACGGACCCGCTGGTGGCGGGGTTTATCGGGTCGCTGGTGCGGTCGCTGATACTGCTGATGGCCGGGGTGAGCGCCCTTGCGAAGCTTCAAATAAATATAACCTCCCTGGTGGCCGCTCTGGGCGCGGCGGGCCTGACGGCCAGCTTCGCTTTGCAGGGGAGTCTTGGGAACTTTGTCAGCGGGGTGCAGATAATCTTCACAAAGCCCTTTAAAAAGGGTGATTACCTCTCCTTCGGCGGCTATGAGGGTACCGTCAAGCGCATTGAGATACTGTACACTGTTTTGGCGACCTTTGACAATAAAGAGGTGATAGTGCCCAACTCCAAGATAACCGGCGACGTGGTGGTGAACTTCACGACCAACGGCACAAGGCGGCTGGACCTGAGCTATCAGGTCTCGTATAAAACGGACCTGCAAAAGGGCAAGGAGGTGCTTGCAGACCTTTCCGAAAAGGATGAACGGGTACTGAAGGACCCCGCGCCGGTGATAGCGGTGGGGGAGCTAAAGGACAGCGGCGTGACCCTGGTGATGAAGCTCTGGTGCAGGCAGGAGGAATACTGGAACCTGTATTTCGCCATGCAGGAGGCGGTAAAGCTGGCCTTTGACAGAGAGGGCATAGAGATACCCTATCCGCAGCTGGACGTGCATATGAGGTGAATATAATTATATTCACCTCAAAATAAAAAAGCAGGGCCGTCAATAATGACAGCCCTGAAAGAGGTAAAAATCTCTTACACTGCTCTTTGTAACTATAAAGTTACACGGCACGTAGTAACTAAAAGTTACACGGCACGTGTAACTTTGCCCGAGCGCAGGCAGCGGGTGCAGGCGTAGACGCGCTTGGGAGAGCCGTCCACGATAGCCTTTACACGCTTAATATTGGGCTTCCAGGCCCGGTTGGAGTGGCGCATAGAGTGGGAAACCTTGCAGCCGAAAGTAACGCCCTTGCCACAGAAATCACATTTTGCCATATTTATCATTCCTTTCTGAAAATAATGTACTTGTTTTTGCCGGGAACGCAACCGATAGTGTGCGCCCCCTCTGGATTTTGACCGTAAATTCAAATAGGATTATAGCAGAAAGCCCGGGAAAATGCAAGTTTTTTTTGAAAGGAATTGTCTTTTTCATGAAAATAGGTTATAATCCATGGGTACGATTCCCAGGATCAGACAATTAGCATTGGAGGATATCTATGTTTTTCAGCGTGATCAGGACCCTTCTGGCCGGGGGCCATATTGACATACAGAGCGTCATAGCCCAGGTGCTGGCCCTTATCTTCGTGATAGTCTGCATACTGCCCCTGCACGAGCTGGCCCACGGCTGGGTGGCCTATAGGCTGGGCGACCCCACGGCGAAGCTGGAGCGCCGCCTGACCCTTAACCCACTTGCCAGCGTGGACCCCATCGGCACCGTCTGGCTGTTCCTCTTTGGCTTTGGCTGGGCAAAGCCCGTGCCAGTGGACCCAAGGTATTTTAAAAAGCCCAAACGGGATATGGCCATAGTGGCCCTTGCGGGGCCGGTGTCCAACCTGCTGGCGGCCTTAGTCGGGGCGCTGCTCCTCAATGTGCTGGTGGTGATAGCCGGGTTCGGGGGGACAAACGGCGCGCTCTATTTTATCTACAGCGTGCTGGCCTACTACGTCACGGTCAACGTGACCCTGGCCGCCTTTAACCTGCTGCCCATACCGCCCCTGGACGGCTCCAAGATACTGGGAGCTTTTCTCAGCGACCGGGCTCTTGCGACCTATTACCGCTATCAGAATATATTTGTCATGGTGCTGTTCTTCCTGATGTTCTCCGGGGCCTTTTCGGGGCCGCTGTACGCCATAGAGAGCGCCATGACCCGGGGGATTTTCTGGATAGCCGGACTGCCCTTCAGGCTCTTTGGGCTGAACTTTTTTTGAGCGGGTGAAGTATGGAGAAGCTGCAATATAGGCTGGAGAATTTCGAGGGGCCCCTGGACCTGCTTTTGAATTTGGTGGCAAAGAACAAGATAGATATCTATGATATACCCATAGCGGAGCTTTTGGAGCAGTACATGGAGCAGATAGACCTTATGCGTGAGGCCGACATGGACGTGGCCAGCGAGTTCCTGGAGATGGCCGCCCGCCTGGTATATATCAAGACCGCCTCCCTGCTGCCAAGGCAGGAGGACGAGGAGGACCCGCGCATGGAGCTGACGGGGCTGCTCTTGGAGTACCAGCAGTGCAAGGCGGCGGCAGAGAAGCTTCGGGAGATGGCCGCGTTCAACACCGTCACAAGGCCCCCGGAGGAACTGCCCGCCGACTTTATCTATAAGCGCCTGCACGACCCTCGGGAGCTGGGACAGGCTCTGAGGGCCGCTTGGGGCAAGGGCAAGAGCCTTATGCCCCCAAAGCCCGAGAGCTTTTCAGCCCTGGTGTCCGCAAGGATAGTGTCCGTGGCCAGCCAGACGGTGTATGTGCTCAGGACCCTATGGAAGAGGGGGAGCATAGCTTATAGGGCGCTGTTCGCGGAGAAGGAGGAGCGCTCCGCCCGGGTGGCGGTGTTTCTGGCCCTTTTAGAGCTGGTGAAAAACCGCCGGGTGCGGGTAGAGGGCGAAGGGGACCTTTGCGAGGTACGGCTGCTGGGGAGGGATAGGGCATGAGCACAGAGGATATTACCGGCCGCGTAGAGGCCATCCTGTTCGCCAGCGGCGAGCCTATGGCGCTGGACAGGATAGCCCAGGCACTTGGAGTGCGCACATACGCGGTGGAGCAGGTGCTGGCCGGGTTACAGGAGAAGTACAATAAGCCCGAAAGCGGCGTGCACTTATTGCTGCTGGGGGACTCGGCACAGTTCTGTACCAACCCGGCCTTTATCGAGCCGGTGCGGGCGGCCCTGGACCTGAAGCGGAACACGCCCCTTTCCCAGGCGGCCATGGAGGTGCTGGCGGTGGTGGCCTATAACCAGCCGGTGACCAAGGCCTTTGTGGAGCAGGTGCGGGGGGTCGACTGCTCCGGCGTGGTGGGGAGCCTTGTGCAGAAGGGGCTTTTGGAGGAGCGGGGCCGGCTGGAGCTTCCGGGCAGGCCCTTACTCTACGGCACTACGGAGAACTTCCTTCGGTGTTTCCAGCTGGAATCCATCGACCGACTGCCCCCGCCCCCGGGCGGGAGCGGGGAGGCCCAGGAGGAAAGCGACAGCGACGACGGGGAGGACGACGAACCAGAGCAGATAATGCTGGAGTAGATACATACTAACGAATAAAGCGGCGGAAGGGGGGCGGCTGATGCCGGTATTTCTGACAGTGCTTCTGACAGTATTATACGTGATA
This sequence comes from Acutalibacter muris, assembly GCF_002201475.1. Taxonomy (NCBI): domain Bacteria; kingdom Bacillati; phylum Bacillota; class Clostridia; order Eubacteriales; family Acutalibacteraceae; genus Acutalibacter; species Acutalibacter muris. The sequence continues at coordinate 876,960 of NZ_CP021422.1, forward strand.
CTGGGCATAATAGGCGGTCTTTTGCTGCTTGTGCTGCTGCTGACCCTGATACCCGTGCGGGCAGAGCTTCGGTTTAAGGGCAAATTTGAGCTGGCGGTGAAGTACCTTTTCTTTCGTGTGCCGCTGCTACCGGGAGAGCCAAAGGAGGAGCCTGAGGAGCCCGAAGAAAAGGAGGAAAAGCCCAAGGACAAGCCTGGGTTCATTGGCAAGATAAAGGCCGCGCTGAAAAGGGAGGGGCTGGGCGGCTTTTTGCAGGCTTTGGGCGAACTGATAAAGCTGCTGGGCCAGGCCTCGGCGGGAATAATGAAAAGGCTTAAGCTCAGGCGATTTGACCTATACTTATGTGTAGCCGGGGCGGGGGACGCGGCGGCTGGAGCGGAGCTCTACGGCAAGATATCCGCCGGAGTATATCCAGCCTGCGGGGCGCTGTTCACGCTGCTGCCCTGTGAGAGGAAGGGCGTGACGGTGGACCTGGACTATGAGCTTTGGGAAAACCTGGTGGACTTCTCGGCGGAGATATCCATACTGCCGTTTTTTGTGGTCATGGAGGGCCTGCGGCTGGCACTGAAAAGCTTAAAGCCGCTGAAGAAAATATTATAGACAGCTTTCTGAAAGGAGGAAGAAAGATGAGCGCAAATAACGTGAACGGCCTCTTGGGCGTGAGCATGGACAAGATCAAGGAGATGGTGGACGTGAACACCGTGGTGGGCGACCCCATAACCACCCCGGAGGGCACCACAGTGATACCCATTTCCCGGGTAAACTACGGTTTTGCGGCGGGGGGCTCGGATCTGCCCAGTAAATCCCAGCCGTCGGGGGGGCTCTTTGCCGGCGGCAGCGGGGGAGGGGTGACCGTGAGCCCGGTGGCCTTTTTGTCCATACACAACGGGAATGTGCGGGTGATACAGATAGAGCCCTACTTCAGCCCGGTGGACAGGGCCCTGGAGAAGATACCCGATATCGCGGATATGCTGGGGTCGCTGTTCAAGAAGGAGAAGGAAGCCGGCGAGACTGTGCAGGAACCGGCCCGGGCCGCGGCGGAGACTGAGGAGAAACCCGCCGAATAACCTATCGCCTGTCCGCATATGCTTTGGGGAGAGGCGGGTGTGCGTATGAAGAAAATTTTAGTCCTGCTGGCGGCGCTGATTCTGCTGCCCTTACCCACAGCAAAGGCGGCCTCTGAGCCGGGAGTTTCGGCCCAGAGCGCCATACTTATCTCCGGGGACGACGGCACGGTTATCTTTGAGAAGAACGCCCACGAGCGGCTGGCCATGGCCAGCACCACCAAGATAATGACCGCGCTGCTGACTTTGGAGGAGGCAGAGCGCTCTGGGGACCCGGTCATAGACGTCACCGAGGAGATGGTGCGGGTAGAGGGCTCGTCTATGGGATTGCAGGCGGGTAACAGGCTGACCCTTACGAACCTTACCTCGGGTATGCTTTTGGCCTCTGGTAACGACGCGGCCAACGCGGCGGCGCTGTACCTTGGGGGAAGCCAGGAGGGCTTTGCGGAGCTTATGAACACTAGGGCCCGGGAGATAGGAATGACGGAGACCAACTTTGTCACGCCCTCGGGGCTGGACGACGAGGAGCACTATTCCACCGCCTATGATATGGCCCTCTTGGGCCGGGAGGCCATGGGGAATGAGGAGTTCGCAAGGATAGCGGGGAGCTCCACCTTGCAGGTGGAGTTTATGGAGCCGGAGCAGAAGGTGAGCTATACGAACCATAACAAGCTCCTGCGCATATATGACGGCTGCATAGGAATAAAGACCGGCTTCACCAAGAAGGCTGGACGCACTTTGGTGTCGGCGGCGAGAAGGGACGGCACCACGCTTATAGCCGTGACCCTGAACGCCCCGGACGACTGGGACGACCATATGGCAATGTTCGACTATGGCTTTGAGACCGTGAAGACCGTGCAGATGGGCGGGGAGGCCCTGCCGGAGACACTGCCTGTGGCGGGGTCGGATAAACAGGGGATAGGGCTGCGCATGGGCCAAAAGCTAAATATGACCCTGCCCATAGAGCAGGCCCAGGAGGTGGAGAGCCGTGTGCTCCTGCCGAAATTCCTGTACGCGCCGGTTCGGGCCGGGGAAAAGGTGGGCCGGGTGCAGTACCTGATGGGTGGCGAGGAGATATACAGCGTGCCCATTATCGCGGCAGAGGAGGCCGGGGCGCTGGTAATGCCGGAGCGCGGCTTCTGGGAGAAGGTCACAGACTTTTTTGATGAGATATTTAATTGACATAAGATCGGGAAGTTTTCATAATATTATGACGTGAAAAGGAGGGGAGGACTTTGGCACAGCTTGAAAGGGTGCAGAAGCTGCTGGCACAGGCGGGAATCTCTTCCCGCAGGAGGGCGGAGCAGCTTATTCGGGAGGGCCGGGTCACTGTGAACGGACGGCCCGTAAAGCTTGGGGACAGCGCAAGGTCCGGAAAGGACATTATCGCCGTGGACGGAGAGCGCATAGGCCCGGGTCCGGAAAAGAAGCTGTACCTGGCCCTGCACAAGCCCCGAGGCTTTGTCACCACCATGGAGGACGAGCGGGGGAGGAAGTGTGTGGCGGAGCTTGTAAAGGACGTGCCCGGGCGGGTATACCCCGTGGGGCGGCTGGACAAGGACTCGGAGGGTCTGCTGCTGATGACCAACGACGGCGGCTTTGCCAACGCAGTGGCCCACCCCAGTACCCACGTGGCAAAGACCTATAGGGTGACCCTGCGGCCGGGGATAAGTGAGGAGCAGCTTATAAAGCTCAGCACCGGCATAGAGTTGGACGGCCGCAGGACCGCCCCGGCAAAGGCCCGGGTGCTGGAGCAGCAGCCCGGCCGGGCGGTGGTGGAGATAGTGCTGTATGAGGGGCGCAACCGGGAGATACGCCGGATGTGCGAGTTCCTGGGGCTGGAGGTGGCAAGGCTGAAGCGCACCGCCGTCGGGCCGGTGCGGCTCTCCCTGCTGCCACAGGGGAAATACCGGGAGCTGACGAAGGAGGAGGTCTCCGGCCTGCTGGCCGAGTCCAGGCGGGGCAGTAGGAAATGAGGCCCCGGGCAAAGCTGGGGCTGAAGGTTATCATGGCGGCAATTATAGTCGTATGCCTTATACAGATGCCAACGCGGTATGAGGCGGATATATACAATATCTCCAGGGAGTATTTTGACCCGAAGGGCAATGCAGTTGACATAACACCAGAAACATCTGGGCTGCTCATACCCACGGAACGGCCCGGCATAGGGAGCGGCAGCCGGACGGAGGAGGAGCCGCTGCTGATCAACATAAATACTGCGGACATAGAGGAACTGGACCAGCTGCCGGGGATAGGCCCGGCGCTGGCCCAGCGTATTATTGACTATCGTGAGGCCTACGGCGGCTTCATAGCCCCGGAGGAGTTGGCGGAGGTTAAGGGCATCGGGGAGGCCGCCTATGAAGGGCTTGCGCCTTACGTTACTGTGGACTAGCCTATTCCCAGCAGACGGCAGGCGTTAGCTATCAGGAAGCACAATATAAGCCCGCATACAGTGGGTATTGCCACAGCGGCGGCTGTCCATTTCCAGCTTCCGCTCTCTTTCTTTATTGTCAGGCAGGTGGTGGAGCAGGGCCAGTGCATAAGAGAGAACACCATTACGCAAAGGGCCGTCACCCAGGTCCAGCCGTTGTCTATAAGCAGGGACCGCAGGGCCGTGAGGTCCGAGAGCTCCACAAGACTTCCTTGGGACAGGTAGGCCATAATTATCAGGGGTATCACTATCTCGTTGGCTGGAAGCCCCAGGATAAAGGCCAGCAGTATCACCCCGTCCAGCCCGAACACCCGGGCGAAGGGGTCCAAAAAGCCGGCACAGTGGGCCAGCAGGGTATCGCCGCCCGCATGAATATTTGCCAGCAGCCAGATAATAAGCCCCGCCGGGGCCGCCACCGACGCCGCCCGCCCCAGCACGAACAGGGTGCGGTCGAAGATGGAGCGGACTATCACCTTGCCCAGCTGTGGGCGGCGGTAAGGGGGCAGCTCCAGTGTGAAGGAGCTGGGCACACCCTTTAGAAGTGTAGCAGACAGGAATTTTGAGACGGCCAGGGTCATGAGCAGGCCCAGGGCTATGAGTCCCACCAGCATGGCCGAGGAGAGCACGGACGCCCCAAGGCCTCCGGCGGCGCCAACAAAGAACATGGTGATAAGTGAAATGAGCATGGGCAGACGGCCGTTACAGGGGACGAAATTGTTAGTGAGCATGGCGATAAGGCGCTCCCGGGGGGAGTCGATTATGCGGCAGCCCACCACCCCTGCCGCGTTGCAGCCGAAGCCCATGCAGGTGGTCAGCGCCTGCTTGCCGCAGGCCCCGCAGCTTTTAAAGCACCTGTCCAGGTTAAAGGCCACCCGGGGCAGATAGCCGAAGTCTTCTAAGAGGGTGAACAGCGGGAAGAAGATGGCCATTGGCGGCAGCATGACCGCCACCACCCATGAGAGGGTCCGGTACATACCGTCGCACACAAGGCCCGTGAGCCACTCCGGCGAGCCCAGGTATATGAAGCGGTCGCGGATACGGTCCCCCAGCCAGAACAGGCCCTCGCTGAGAAGGGCGGAGGGGTAGTTCGCCCCGGTGATGGTCAGCCAAAATATCCCCAGCAGCAGGAGGAGCATAATGGGAAAGCCTGTGAGGGGGCTTGTGAGTATGCGGTCCAGTTTCCTGTCCCGGGATATGGAGCGGTTTTGGGGCTCGAGGCTGACGGCGGCCTCCGATATCCACTGGGCCTGGTGGACGCGCATCTCCGGGTCCGTTTCCGGCAGCTCCCTGGGAGGCTTTGGCTCATGACAGAGCTTTTCCACCTCGTCCATCAGTTCACTAAGGCCCTTGCCGTCCCGGGCTGAGGCCCCGACTACCGGCGTCCCCAGCAGTTCGCTGAGTTTAGCAAGGTCCACTCGAACCCCCTTGCGCTTTGCCTCGTCCAACAGGTTCACACAGACGATAAGGTTGGGGGTCAGTTCCAGCACCTGGAGCACCAGGTTCATGTTGCGCTCAAGACAGGTGGCGTCGCAGACGGCCACGGTGCAGTCCGGGCTGCCGGAGAGGAGGAAGTCCCTGGCGGCCTCCTCCTCGGCGGAGTGGGCCTGTAGGGAGTAGCACCCCGGCAGGTCCACCAGGAGGTACCCCCGCTCTTTGTGCCGGCAGTAGCCCTGGGCGTTGGCGACGGTCTTGCCGGGCCAATTCCCCGTATGCTGATGCAAATTGGTAAGCGCATTAAAAATAGTGCTTTTGCCCACATTTGGGTTGCCGCAGAGGGCTATGACCCGGTCGGAATCCTCCCGCTTTTTTATCGCCAGCCCGCCCGGGACGGCGTTAGACTGCTCCATGGGGCACCGCCTGTTCCGTCGGCATAAAGGGGACAGCGTCGGCGGCAGGGTCCACTGTGACGGTATCGCTGTCGGACTTTCTTAGGGCTATGACGGCGCCACGGATAAGATAGGCCTTGGGGTCCCCCAGTGGGCTTTTCATAAGGCACCTGACAAGGGTGCCCTCAATAAGCCCCAGGTCCTGAAAGCGGCGGTACATGGGGCAGCCCGGAAGCAGGCCCCGCACTCTGGCGGACTGGCCGGGGGAGAGGCTTGAGAGGGTAGGTAACATATGTCAATCAGCTCCTGATTTCGTAGAATTAGTATGGCTCCTTACTACAATATTCAGAAGGTACAAACCTGTTACAGATGGGCTTGCTTTTGGGCGGGAAGTGTGGGATAACATGATGAAGGCCCATTTGCTGCTCCCACTGCACCTCGGAGCTTAAAAAAATAGGTATTGCAGTATAGCCCGGTTTGTGATAGTATATGTGCGGCGGCTTTTACAGCCGCCCATATCATGAAATCAGGGAAGGTCAAATAAATGAGAATCGTTATCGCCGGCGACGGCAAGGTGGGCTCGGCCCTTACGGTGCAGCTTGCAAAGGAGGGCCACGATGTGGTGGTCATTGACAACAACAAGCTGGTCCTGGAGGAGGCCCAGCAGTCCCTGGACATAAACGTGGTCCATGGCAACGGCGCCACCATCACCACCCAGAACCAGGCCAATGTGGGCGGCAGCGACCTGCTTATCGCCGCCACCTCCATGGACGAGACGAACCTTTTGTGCTGCATAACCGCCCACAAGCTGGGCTGCGCCCACACCATCGCCCGGGTCAGGAACCAGGAGTATTTCAGCCAGCTATACGACTGGAAGGAGGACCTGGGGCTCTCCATGATGATAAACCCGGAGCTTGCCACCGCCAGCGAGATATACCGCCTCTTGCAGTTCCCCTCGTTTTTGCGCCGGGACTCCTTTGCCAAGGGAAGGGTGGAGATAGTGGAGGTGGAGCTCTCGCCGGACAGCTTTTTGGACGGATGCAAGCTCATGGACTTTGACAAGAAGGTGAAGGTAAAGGTGCTGGTCTGCGCCGTACAGCGGGGCAGCGAGGTGTATATCCCCGACGGCAATTTCCAGCTGCAAAAGGGGGACAGGCTCCACGTGACCGCCTCCAGCTCCACCCTTGCGAAGCTCATACGCAATATGGGCGTTACCCAGCGGAAGATCAGGGACGTGATGATAATCGGCGGCAGCCGCATAGGCTTCTATCTGGCGGCGGAGCTTTTAAGGTCCGGTGTGGACGTGAAGCTTATCGAGAAGGACCCGGCCAGGTGCGTGGAGCTCTCGGAAAACCTTCCAAAGGCCACGATTATAAACGCCGACGGCTCCGACAGGAATATCCTTGACACCGAAGGTCTTGCTAAGACCGACGCCGTTGTGACTCTTACGGACTTCGACGAGGAGAACCTGATAATCTCCATGTACGCAAACTTCCTGGGCACCTATAAGGTGATAACCAAGATAAACCGCACCGAGTTCAACGAGGTGTTGGTGGACAAGGGCATTGACTGCGCCGTGAGCCCCAAGGACCTTTGCACCACGGACATCATGCGGTATGTCCGCGCCATGGGCAACCGCAGCGGCGGCACCGTGACCACCCTGCACCGCATCGTGGAGGACAAGGTGGACGCCCTGGAGTTCCAGGTGGGCCGGGGCACCCCACATTTGGGCCAGCCCCTCTATAAGCTTCGGCTGAAGCCCGGTACCCTTATCGCCTGCATAAACCGCCGCAGCCGTACCATAATCCCCAGCGGCGGCGACTGCATAGAGGCCGGGGACTCGGTGATAATCGTCTCCACCGCAGACAGGGCCATAAAGGATCTGCGGGACATCTTCCTGGACTAAAGGGGGCGCTTCTGTGAATTACCGGATGATTCTGCGGCTTATCTGCTATATCCTGAGGGTGGAGGCGGTCTGCCTGCTGCCAAGCCTGCTTATCTCCTTTTTTAGCGGGGAGACCGGGGCGGTGATAGGCACGGCGGCCACCATAGTCATATCAGCGCTTTTGAGCCTTACCTCCTTTCTGCTGCCTCCCAGGGACAAGCAGATAAGCGCCCGGGAGGGCTTTCTCAGTGTGGCCCTGTGCTGGGTGGTGGTGTCCCTCATAGGGGCCCTGCCCTTCTACATAAGCGGGGCGGTGCCAAGCTATATCGACTGCCTTTTCGAGACGGTCTCGGGCTTTACCACCACCGGGGCCAGCATACTCACAGACATAGAGGCCATGCCCATGGGGCTCTTATACTGGCGCAGTTTTACCCACTGGCTGGGGGGCATGGGTGTGCTGGTGTTCCTTTTGGCGGTGATACCCATGGGGAAGGGAAAGAACTCCCTTCTGCACGTGATGCGCGCCGAGAGTCCCGGACCTCAGGTGGACAAGCTGGTGCCGAAGCTTCAGGACAGCGCAAAGATACTCTATGCCATATATATCGGCCTTACACTGTTGCAGATAGTTCTGCTGCTTTTGGGCGGGATGCCCCTTTTCGACAGCGTCACCACCGCCTTCGGCACGGCGGGCACCGGCGGCTTTGGCATAAAAGCGGACAGCCTGATGGGCTACAGCCATTACCTACAGGGGGTCTGCACGGTGTTTATGGCCCTGTTCGGGGTGAACTTCAGCATTTTCTATCTGCTGCTTCTGCGGCAGTTTATGAAGGTTTTAAAGAACCAGGAGCTGCTTTTGTACCTTGGGATAATGCTGGGGGGTATTCTCATAATCGCCTTTGATATTCTGCCACAATACGTGAATATTGGCGAGGCCCTGCACCAGGCGGCTTTTCAGGTTTCGTCCATCATGACCACCACGGGCTTCGCCACCGCCGACTTCAATCAGTGGCCCGCCCTCTCGAAGACCTTATTGGTGCTGCTGATGTTCGTGGGAGCCTGTGCCGGCTCCACCGGCGGGGGCATTAAAGTGGCGCGGGTGCTGCTTTTGATGAAAGCAGGGCGGCGCAACGTAAAGCGGATGCTCCGGCCCCGCTCCGTATCCCAGGTGCATATGGACGGCCAGACGGTGGGTGAAGAGGTGGTGCAGAACACCCACAGCTATCTGGCGCTGTATATGGCCATAATGGTGCTCTCCGTCTTTCTGATAGCCCTGGACGAGTTTTCCCTTGAGACAAACGCCACGGCGGTGATAGCGTGCCTGAATAATATCGGGCCGGGGCTTGACATGGTGGGGCCCATGGGGAGCTTTTCAGCCTTCTCCTGGCACAGCAAGCTGGTTCTCACCTTCGATATGCTGGCGGGAAGATTAGAGCTTTTCCCCATGATAATGCTGTTCGTACCCCTTGCCTGGAAACGCACCTGAGAATAAAAAACGCCCCGCCATGCGGCAGGGGCGTTTTTCTATTCGTCGATTTCCTCGTCCATGGCCGCCTGAAAGGCCTCGGCATAGTCCAGGACCCGTCGTATACGCGCCTTAGCGGTTTTTAAGTGCTTATAGACCGTGGATTTGCCGATGCCCAGTTTCCTGCCTATTTCCTCCATAGTCATGCGCTCCGTAAAGTACAGCTCGACGCACTCCCTCTGCCTAGGGGTGAGCTCCCGGCTTATGGCAACACTTAACGCCGCCCGCATGAGCTTACCGCTCCTCGGCCGCCGGGACCCGGCCTGCAGTTCCGGGATACTGTCCTCGGGGCTGGGGTCGAAGCTCATGGATTCCTCAAGACGAAGGGACTTATTCCTCATGCTCTGCCTCCCTTACTCCGACTTCTTCGCCCGGGAGAAATTTATTAGCAGGTCCGGGGAAGCGGAGATGCCCTGGCTTTTGGGGCTGCTGACGTAGTAGGTTTTGTCGCTGAACAGGGGATAGAAGACATAGTGCTTCTGCAAATATTCCTCCAGCTCCTGGTAAGCGGACAGCTCAAAGGTCAGGGAATGCAGCTGGCTGTCATACCCTGTGTCCCTGTATAGGGAGGGCGTGGAGCTGCTCTCAAAGGCCTTGAGCACTTGATAGGGGGTGGTGCCCCCGGCGCGCAGGGTATAGAGGGCCGCCTGGTATTCTCCGCTGGCAATGCGGGACTGGAAGGCGGCGTCGTCCAGGGGCTCGATATTATAGGCGCTGCCCAGGGCGTCGTTCCAGGACACCAGCAGGCCGTTGGCAATATTGATGGATTCCTCGTCGTTTGGGCAGATAATGGTGATGTTTGGCATACGGCTGTCGCCGCTGAGGGTAAGCAGCGAGGGCAGGAGAGTCTCTGTTATGGTGTTGTCCTGCTGGGTGAACATGGGTATGCCGCCGGTGTAGTAGTCCCCGCCGTTCCAGTGCACGCAGTTGGGCATGATACCCAGGGCCTCCTGGCTGTTTTTGTCCATGCGCCGGTCCAGAAGGTTCTGGCGGTCTATGAGCTTTGTAAATATTTCACGGGCCTGGGGGTACTTCAATATGCCGGCGTCGGCATTGAACAGCAGGCCGGTCACCGCGTCGTCCAGAACCTGCACCCCGCAGCCGTTATTCGCGGCCTCCTCGGCGGCGGTTTCCGGGAGGGTGGTGATGTCTATCTTTCCCTCCATAAGCGAGGTGATAGGATCGGCGGTAATGGAATTGTCATAATCGATAAGGTAGGTCAGGCTCCCCGGCTGGACATTGTCCCGGGCCCGGTAGTTATCAGAGGGCACAAGGGTTATCTGTCGCTTGCCGGGGTCTGTGCTCCAGGAATATATGCTCTCAAAGGTAAAGGGACCGTTGGTTATAAGATACTCCGCCGAAAGGCCGTAGTGGCCGGAGCTTTCCTCGAAAAATTCCCTGTTGCAGGGCATATAGTGGGTGCCGGCGGTAAGAGCGGGAAAGTCCGGGTAGCTGCGCTCCAGGTTCACCACCAGGGTGTGCTCGTCCTGGGCCCATACCCCCAGGAATTCCTGGTCCGCTTCGCCGTTATATACGGCGCGGGCCCCCTGGATAACGAACAGGTCGTCCACCGAGGGGGTGGCCGTCTCCGGGCGCAGGGCCCGTTGTATGGCAAAGAGGAAGTCGTCGGCGGTAACCGGCGCGCCATTGCTCCACTTGGCGTCGCCGTACAGGTGGAAGGTGAACTGGGTGCTGTCCTCGTTCACGTCCCACTTGCGGGCCGCGCCGGGGACCACCTCCCCCTGATCGTCGATGCCGCATAGTCCCTGGAAGATGGAGCCGATGACTTGGAAGGAGGACTGGCGGGAGGCGGTCTGGGGGTCCAGCGTGTCCACGTTCTGGGGCAGCGCGTATGTGAACTCCATGCCGGACTGGTAGCCGCCGGAGCAGGCGGAGAGACCGGCGAGGAGTAATATGCTAAATAATATGCAGAGAAGGCGGTTCATGTGTGAGCTCCTTTTGTATAGATAAGGGTATACCGTTTGTATTTTATAGTATACACATTCTTATCGAATTTATAATTCCGTAAAGGAATTATTATCTCCAAAACAAAAGACCCTCCGCATTTACGGAGGGTCCCATATTGCGAAATTTTACACGTTAGCCTTCAGCCAAGCCACGTCCTCCTTCAGGCAATCGATACGGCTCTTGCCATCATAGCTGGCCTCGCGCTCCACAACGTAGATAACTCCGTCGCGCTGAGCGTCGGCGGCCGCCTTAACGGTCCTCCAGTCCACAATGCCGCTGCCGGTGGGGACGTTGAGCTTGTCCCGCTCCTGCATCATCTTGATGAACTCAGGGGGGAAGATGGGCTTGCCGTCCTCGTCCAGCTCGAACTTGGGCCACTCGGGCGGATTCTTCCGGGAACTGGCCTTGTCCGGACCAATGACCGCGCCGTTCTCCTTGATGTGGATGGCGGCGATACGCCCGGCGTGCTGGTTGATGTACTCCACCGGGTCAATGCCCGCAGCGGAGGCCCAGCCGCAGTCTATCTCAAAGGCCACGGTCTCGGGGTCGGTGTTCTCAATGACCCAGTCGTAGAGGTACTTGTCCTGGTCCTTGTTGAACTCCTGGGTGTGGTTGTGGTAGCCAATGGTGATGCCGTATTTCTTGGCTTCATTGCCCCACTTGTTGAGCTCGGCGGCCACCTCCTTGGCCTCCTCCGCGTCGCAGAAGGAGGTCATGGGGCAGGCAACGAACTTCACGCCCAGCTCCGCCAGATAGGGGAGATGCTCGCCCATCATCTCAAAGGGAACATGGGCAGAGACGGCCTTTATGCCGGCCTCACTGAGAGCTTTCTTGATGACCTCAACGGGCACGTCCTTATAGTCCTGGGCAAACTCCACCCCGGAATAACCCATCTCGGCCGCGCATTTGATCTTCTCAACGGCGGAGAGGTTGCAGTCATGTCCGAAGGAGTAGAGCTGCAAATTGATATTTTCCATTACGATTTACCTCGCGCCCGGCTTAAAACTTGATGGCCTGGCCGGTCCTGGAGGACTGGTAGATGGCGTCGAGGATCTTGGTCACCACGAAAGCCTGGTCGGCGGTGACGAACAGCTCGCCCTCGCCGCGCAGGGCCTTGACCCAGATGTCATGCTCCTTGGAAAGGGGAGCGGGGCCCTGGCTGAAGCCGGGAATATAGCCGCGGATCTTCTCGCCGACCCAGGAGATGGTCTGCTCGTTGGCGACGATATGGTTCAGGCGCACGCGGCCCTCCAGGGTGTCAAGACCGCCCTTGGTGCCGCAGAGCAGGGTATGGGCCTGGTTGTCGCAGCCGGCCTTCTCGGCCATGTTCATGGCCCAGGAGGCGCGCAGGTTGATGACGGCGCCGTTCTTCATCTTGATCTGACCCACAGCGGAGTCCTCAACGTCATAAGTCTCGTTGTTCCAGTGGTCGGGCTCACCCATCCAGTTGTTCTGGCCCTGTACATCGGGAGTGAGCAGACGGCCCAGCTTCTCGAAGGAGGTGCCTACCACGTAATCAACATCGTAGTTGTTCATCAGGAACAGGGTGTTGTCCAGAGCATGGGTGCCGATGTCGATCAGGGGTCCGCCGCCCTGCTTGGACTTGTCGGTGAACACGCCCCAGGTGGGCACGCCGCGGCGGCGCAGATAGGTGGCCTCGGCGTAGTAAATGTCGCCCAGCCAGCCGTCGGCAACCACTTTGCGGGCAACGGCGTTCTCATGGAAGTGGCGGTACTGATAGCCGATGGTCAGCATCTTGCCGGTGCGGTCACGGGCGTCCAGCATCTTCTGGGCATCCTCGGGAGTGGCCGCCATGGGCTTCTCGCAGAGAACATGCTTGCCAGCTTCGAGAGCGGCAACAGTGATCTCGCAGTGGGCGATGTTGGGGGTCAGCACGTGTACGGCGTCGATGGTGGGGTCAGCCAGCATCTCGTGATAGTCGGTATAGACCTTGGCGTCGGGGGTGCCGTACTCTTTGGCAGCCTTCTCGGCGCGCTCGGGGATCAGGTCGCAAAAGGCGCACAGATCAACGTACTCGGTCTGCTGGGACATACCGGGCAGGTGCTTCTGGTTGGCGATGCCGCCGCAGCCGATGAAGCCTATCTTTAATTTAGCCATGGGAATCATCCTCCTATTATTATATGCTGTGTATTCCCCGCAGGCGGGAAATACACGACACATTGATTACAAGCCTATTGTAATACATATGGGAAAAAAAGGCAAGAGGTATTTGGAGCTTTTCATAAAAATTTTTTGTTCCAGGCCCGGACTTATAGTTACGGTAAACTACATCAGTATTGCCTGCCCCAGTAGAGCATATGCTTTGCCGGTTTCCCGCAGCAGGCGCACACGTCGGAGATATGCTCCTCCTCAAAGGGTATGCAGCGGGACTTGACGCCTCCAGTCTCCTCCTTGAGCTTGTCCTCGCAGGCGCTGTCCCCGCACCACATGGCCTTGATAAAGCCGGGCTTGTTTTTGGCTATGTCCAGGAATTCCTCGTGGTCATGGGCGACGTGGGTCTTCTGGTCCATGTTCTCCTGGGCCTTGTGGAGCATACTGTCGTGTATCACGTCAAGCACAGCCGTAATGGTGTTTTCCAGGTCCTCAAGGGGCGCGGGCCACTTGTCGCCGTTGTCACGGCGGGCAAGCATACACTGGCCGTTTTCAATATCCTTGGGGCCTATCTCTATGCGCAGGGGCACCCCCTGCATCTCGTACTGGGCGAACTTCCAGCCGGGGGAGTTGTCGCTGTCGTCCAGCTTTACCCGGAACTTCTCGCTGAGCCTGTCCCGCAGCTCTGCCGCTTTTTCAAGGACCCCGGGCTTATGCTGGGCGATGGGCACTATCACCACCTGGACGGGGGCGATCCTCGGGGGCAGCACCAGACCGTTGTCGTCGCCGTGGACCATTATCACTGCGCCCACCAGGCGGGTGCTCATGCCCCAGGAGGTCTGGAGGGGGGTGTGAAGCTGATTGTCCCGGCCGGTGAAGGTGATGCCGAAGGCCTTGGCGAAACCGTCGCCGAAGTAGTGGGTGGTGCCGCCCTGCAATGCCACGCCGTTATGCATCATGGGCTCCAGGGTATAGGTGGCCTCGGCCCCGGCGAACTTCTCCTTCTCGGTTTTTTTGCCCACTACGGGCGGTATTGCCAAAGCGTCGCGGTAGACCTCCTCATATACCCTCAGCATTTTAAGGGTGAACTCCTGGGCTTCTTCGGCGGTCTCGTGCATGGTGTGGCCCTCCTGCCACAAAAACTCCATGCCGCGCAGGAAGGGCCGGGTGGTCTTCTCCCAGCGGAGCACAGAGCACCACTGGTTATAGAGCTTGGGCAGGTCGCGGTATGAGTGTATCTTCTTCTGATAGTGCTCGCAGAACAGCACCTCGCTGGTGGGGCGGATATAGAGCTTCTCACTGAGCTCCTCGCCGCCCCCCTGGGTCACCACCGCGCACTCGGGGGCGAAGCCGTCGATATGGTCCTTTTCCTTCTGCAAAAGCCCCTCGGGGATGAGGAGGGGCATACAGACATTCTGCACCCCCAGCTTTTTAAAGCGCGTGTCCATCTCCCGCTGGATATTTTCCCAGATGGCGTAGCCATAGGGCTCGTATACCATGCAGCCCTTCACGCTGGAATAGTCGGCCAGCTCCGCCTTTTTCACAACGTCCGTGTACCACTGGGCGAAGTCTACGTCCATGGAGGTGATATCCTCCACCCTCTTTTTCTGTTGTGCCATTTTTTACCGTCCTCTCTTTTTTGCGCTTTTGCACCTATTATAGCGGCAAAGTTCGTGTTTTGCAAGGAAAATAAGAAAAAAGCCCCTGGGGTCAGGGGACTTACCCAGCTATTTTGAGAACCCCAGCTCGTTGCCATCGGGGCGTCCACCTCAAAGTTTGTCCTGCCACCGTGATTAAATGCCGCCCTGCTCCGCCTGGCCGATGGAAAATGTGGCCCCGGTTCCTTTGGGGTCGAATAATTGGGGTTTTCTGGTAAAACCACATAAAATAATAGCCCGGACGGCCCGTCCAGGCATTTTTTGAGTAAGGGAAAAGTAAGGTCAATCCTGAGAGTGGCTCTCGATGTACTCCACCAGTGCGCCGACGGTCTTGATGTTCTCGACCTCCTCGTCGGGGATCTCCACCTCAAAGTCGTCCTCGATGGTCATCAGCAGGTCCACCACGTCCAGGGAGTCCGCGCCCAGGTCGTCCTCCAACAGGGTGTCCACGGTTATCTCCTTCTCCTCCACGCTGAACTGCTCACTGAGTATGGCCTTGATTTTTTCCAGTACCATTTTGTTGCCTCCTATTATTTTTGTCTTGAGCTTCCCGATAAAAGGGGTTTCCCCGATGCCGGGGTAGACAGACCGGCCGGGGTGTGGTATAATCTCTCTCGGACGGTAAGTCTCTCGTCCCTATCATTGTATTAACTGAAACGTGCTTTGTCAACTATGAATTTGAAAAAATTTCGCATAAATACCTAAAAAAGGGGAGGTTTTCCTATGAAGACCCAGAAAGCGGCGGTTATCGGGCACCCAATAGGCCATACGATGTCTCCGTTTATCCAGGAAAGGCTCTTTGGGCTATCGGGCATACCCATGGAGTATCAGGTCATCGATGTGCCGAATCTTGCCGACGCGCTGCCAAAGCTTCGCGAGCTTGACTGCTTTAACATCACAATTCCCCATAAGACCGGCATTATACCCTATCTTGAGGATATGTGTGAGAGCGCCAGACTCTGCGGCTCGGTGAACACAGTGAAGGTCACTGACGGCAGGCTCTACGGCTATACCACCGACGGCGCGGGCGCGGCGGTGTCCCTTGCCGTACACGGCCTTGATTTTTGCAGGAGGGTCCTTATCCTGGGCAACGGCGGCGCGGCCCGTGCCATAGCCTTCCAGGCGGCGGTGAACCGGCCGGACTTTGATATCAGCATAGCCCACCGGGAGGGCTCCTGCGACAAGGCCATGGCCCTCGCAGGGGAGCTGGCGGACTTTGCAAGGGCCCGGGGGGATAAGAAATTCCGCATAACCGTCATGAGCTATAGGGAACTGGAGGACGAGCCCGGCAAGGAATACGGCTTGCTGGTGAACACCACCAGCGTGGGTATGTACCCGGAGGTGAAGGCCTGCCCGGTGAGCGGGAGGGTGGTGGAGCGCTGTGAGGCGGTGTTCGACGCGGTGTTCAATCCGGGGGAGACGGAGCTTTTAAAGCTTGCAAAGGAGCTTCGCAAAAAGACCGTGCCGGGGATGGGTATGCTGGTCTGTCAGGCGGCGTATTCACACAAAATATGGTACGGCACTGAATTTAGGAATGAGGATATACTACAGCTTATAGAGGAGGCCAAGGAGGAGCTGGCTGTAAGGTTTGGGGGGGGAGCATGAAGGGGAACATAATTCTCTGCGGCTTCATGGGCTGTGGCAAGAGCAGCGTGGGAAGAAGGGCCGCAGTGCTTTGCGGCCGTGAGCTCTGCGACCTGGACAGGTATATTGAGGAGAAGGCCGGTATGACCGTCAGCGAGATTTTCGCCCGGTACGGCGAGGAGGGCTTTCGCAGGCTTGAGCGGCAGGCTGTCCGGGAGGTGGCCGGGACCCCGGGGCTGATAATCGCCAGCGGCGGCGGCACTGTGCTCAGCGGAGATAATGTGGAGGCCTTTCACAATGAGCGCGGGCTGATAGTCCTTCTGGACGCGCCTTTGGCCGCCCTACAGGAGCGGCTGAAGAACGATAAGCGCAGGCCCCTCTTACAGGTGCCCGACAGGCGCAGGGTGATAAACGAACTCTATGAGAGACGCATACCCCTGTATCGGGCGGCCGCTGATGTGGCAGTAGACGCGGGAGCGCCGCCCTTGACGGTGGCGCGGCGAGTTGCCAAATTAGAAAAAAGCCTTGACAACCCAAGCGATATGCGCTAAAATAACCAAAGACCAAAGATATAGGAGCCGGGCCGCATGATACTCTCATACGCGAAACGATTTTACTACTTTTTCAGCCTGCGATTTACCGCGCGGGCTTTTTCCGCGTGGAGATTTACATACGGCTGCGCTGCCTCTTAACGCCCAGAAAAAGCGGCGGGGGAGGATAGGTTTTACGCGGGGATACCCGCTGTGCGGAGCCGGACAGTTCCTTTTAGGAACTGGGGCTCCTTTTTCTTTTGCAAAATTACATGAAGGGAAGTAGAAAGACATGATCATCGTACTGAAAGCAAACCAGCCAAAGGAGAAGGTGGACAGCTTCATAAAAAAGCTCACCGGCTCCTACGACGTGCAGGTGAACACCTGGGTGGGCGCCCACAGCACCGTGTTGGGCCTGTTGGGAGACACCACTGCCGTGGACGAGGAGTATATAGCGGCACAGGAGGTTGTGGACAGCGTGCGCCGGGTCCAGGAGCCCTATAAAAAGGCCAACCGCAAGTTCCACCCCGAGGACACCGTCATAACCCTCCCCGGCGGACAGAAGATAGGCGGGGGCACCCTGGCGCTTATCGCCGGGCCCTGTTCGGTGGAGAGCGAGGAGCAGATATGCCTGGTGGCAGAGAGCGTGAAGAAATCCGGCGCGTCCTTCCTGCGGGGGGGAGCCTTTAAGCCCCGCACCTCCCCCTACGCCTTCCAGGGCATGAAGGCAGAGGGCCTGGAGCTGCTGTCAAAGGCCAAAGAGAGGACCGGCCTGCCCATAGTCACGGAGATAATGAGCGCGGAGCACCTGCCCCTTTTCGACGATGTGGACGTAATCCAGGTGGGAGCCCGGAATATGCAGAACTTCGAGCTCCTGAAGCGCCTTGGAAAGCTGGATAAGCCCATTCTGCTAAAGCGCGGCCTTGCGAACACCATCGAGGAGCTCTTAATGAGCGCGGAGTACATCATGGCCGAGGGCAACGAGCAGGTCCTCCTCTGCGAGCGGGGGATACGCACCTATGAGACCATGACCCGCAACACCCTGGACATCTCGGCGGTGCCGGTGATAAAGCGCCTGTCCCATCTGCCGGTGATTGTGGACCCCAGTCATGCCAGCGGGATAAACTGGCTCATAGAGCCCCTTGCCATAGCCGCTGCCGCCGTGGGGGCGGACGGCCTTATCATCGAGGTGCATAACGACCCCAGCCACGCCCTCTGCGACGGGGCTCAGTCCATCACCCCCGACCAGTTCGACAGCCTTGCGAAGAAGGTCAACACGGTCTTCGGCACGGTGCACTCCCTATGAAGGATAACGGGGCCATGAAGATAATCATAGTGGGCCTGGGGCTTATCGGCGGCTCTATCGCAAAGGCCTTAAAGCAGAACACTCCTCATCAGGTGCTGGGCATGGATACAGATGAGGGTTCTCTTCTGGACGCGTGCTCCTGCGGGGCCATTGACGGCAAGGCGGGGATAGAGGACCTAAAAAATGCGGATATGGTGTACCTGTGCGTGTACCCGGGCGCGGCCCTGGACTTCACCCGGGAGCATGGGCCGGACCTTCGGGAGGGCTGTGTGCTTACGGACACCTGCGGCATAAAGTCTGCGGTCTGCGCGGGCATGGAGGAGCTGCGGAATACCGGCAGGTACGTCTTTGTAGCCGGACACCCCATGGCCGGGAAGGAGCGCAGCGGCTTTGCCGCCTCGGACCCCAGCATATTCGTGGGGGCCTCGTACCTCCTCGTGCCTGGGGACGCGCCGGGGTGGGCGGTGGAACTGGTGGAGGAGATGGCACTTTGTATGGGATTTGGGCGGACAGTGCGCACGGACCCAAAGCACCACGACCAGATGATAGCCTTTACCTCCCAGGTGCCCCACGCTCTGGCCTGCGCCTATGTGCTGAGCCCCCGCTGCCCGGAGCATAAGGGCTTCTCGGCGGGGAGCTATCGGGACGTTTCGAGAGTGGCGAACATAAACGACGAGCTTTGGAGCAGGCTGTTCCTGGACAATAAGGACGCTCTTACCGAGGAACTGGAGGAGCTTATGGGCAACCTTAAAGCCATAAGGGACGCTGTGTCGAAGGGCGACGAGCGGGAACTTCGGAAGCTTCTTAAACGAGCCGGGGACATCAAGCGGCGGGTCGGATAACACAGAGAGGAGACAGGCTTATGAATATAGAAGTCAGGACGGACAGGCCCTATACCGTCACAGTGGAGCGGGGGGCCCTGGACAGGGCGGGGGAGCTGCTGCGCCCCTTAAAGAAGCCCGGGACCCGGGTGATGCTTATAAGCGACAGCAATGTTATGCCCCTTTACGGTAGGCGGCTGCGGGAGTCTCTGGAGGGCGTGGGTTTCCCGGTGAGCGAATTTATCTTCCCGGCGGGTGAGGAGCATAAGCAGATTGACACGGTCTGTGATATGTACAGGGCCCTTTCAGAGGGCGGCTTTACCCGCACGGACCTTATTGTAACTCTGGGCGGCGGGGTCACCGGGGACATGGGCGGCTTTGCGGCGGCGACCTTCCTCAGAGGGATGGACTTTGCCCAGGTCCCCACCACCGTGGTGTCCCAGGCGGACGCAAGCGTTGGAGGCAAAACCGGGGTGGACCTGCCCTTTGGCAAGAACCTGGTGGGGGCCTTCCATCAGCCCATAGCCGTCATAAGCGACCCGGACGCCCTCTCCACGCTGCCAAAGCACTACTTTAACGACGGTCTGGGCGAGGTCATAAAGCACGGAGCTATAGCAGATAAGGAGCTGTTCGAGGCCCTTGAGAGAGGCGGCGCGCAAGAGCAAAGCATTGCTCTGGAGGATTTGGAGCAGGTGATGGGCCGCTCTGTCTCCATCAAGCGGGACTTTGTGGAGGCCGACACTAAAGATACCGGACGCAGGATGATACTGAACTTCGGCCATACCTGCGGCCACGCCCTGGAGAAGCTTCACGGCTTTCGGGACATCTCCCACGGCGAGGCGGTGGGTATCGGCATGGTGCTGGCCTGCAAGGCCGGCGAGAGGCTAGGGGTGACGGAGCCCGGGACCGGGGAGCGTATAGCCGGGGCGCTCAAAAAGTACGGTATGCCCACAGAGCCCGGCTTTGCCATGGAGGAGATAGTGGCGGCCACGGCGCTGGACAAGAAAAGCGACGGAGATACGGTACGCTTTATACTCCTTCCAAGGATAGGCGAGAGCCTTATCCGGCCCATGACACGTAAGGAGCTTTTGGAGGCTCTGTCATAATGGACAGGATATTGGTGGTGGACGACGACCTGCACATCGGGAACCTTTTAGAGGAGATACTCACCAGGGAGGGGTACCAGGTCTTTCGGGCCTACTCCGGGACGGAGGGGCTGCTGCTGGTGGACCAGGCTCAGCCGGACCTGGTGCTTCTGGACCTTATGCTGCCGGGGCTGTCAGGGGAGGAGCTGCTCCCAAGGCTTGATGGTGTGCCGGTTATAGTGCTCAGCGCAAAGGCCGGGGTGGACAGCAAGGTGGATATGCTCCTGGGGGGCGCGGCGGACTATGTGACGAAGCCCTTTGACACAAAGGAGCTGCTGGCAAGGATAGCTGTACAGCTTCGTGACGGAGCCCGACGGGAGCATGACAGGCTGAACTATGGTAAGCTCAGTCTGCACACGCAAATGCACTGCGCCTACTATGACGGCGAAGAGATAAGGCTGACCCCCACGGAGTACGCTATCTTACGGCAGCTCATGCGCAACCCCACAGGGGTTGTGACGAAGTCCCAGCTTTTGGAGCGCATATCCCTTGATACGCCTGACTGCACGGAGAGCTCGCTGAAAACCCACGTCAGCAATCTCAGGAAGAAGCTGAGGACCGCCACCGGGCGGGAGTATATAGAGTCGGTCTGGGGGATAGGCTTTAAGCTTACAGGGAAAGATGAAATCTTAACCAAATCTTAACTCTTTTCTTAACCGCTTTCTTAACCTTTTGGTACTATAATAATCCCATCACCAAAAGGAGGTAACCCTATGGAATACGTACTTCAAACCAGCGCCCTGGGCAAGTCATACCGCGGGTTCAAGGCTCTGGACAACTTTAACATCTCGGTGCCCAAGGGGGCCATATACGGCATCGTGGGCAAAAACGGCGCGGGCAAGACCACGCTTCTGCGGCTTATCTGCGGGCTGCAAATGCCCACCTACGGCACCTACAGCCTCTACGGCATAAACGACGGCAGCCCGGAGATAGTCAAGGCCCGCCGCAGAATGGGCGCTGTGGTGGAGACTCCCTCCATTTATCTGGACATGACGGCCTCCGATAACTTAAAACAGCAGTGCCGGATCCTGGGCCTGCCGGACTACTCCTGCGTAGAGGAGCTTCTGGACCTTGTGGGCCTTTCGGGCACAGGCAAAAAGAAGGCCAAGAACTTCTCTCTGGGTATGCGCCAGCGGCTGGGCATAGCCGTGGCCCTGTGCGGAGACCCGGATTTCCTGGTGCTGGACGAGCCTGTCAACGGCCTGGACCCCCAGGGCATTGTGGAGATCCGGGAGCTTATCCTAAAGCTCAACCGGGAGCGGGACATCACCGTGCTTATCTCCAGCCATATCTTAGAGGAGATGCACAAGCTGGCCACCCACTACGGCTTTATAGACGGCGGCTGCATGATTCGTGAGATAAGCGCCGAGGAGCTGGAGGCTACCTGCCGCAAGTGCATCCGGGCCGACGTGTCCGACACCCAGGCCACAGCCCTGGTGCTGGACGAAATGGGCCTTGAGTACAAGATACTGGAGAACCGGCAGGTGGACATCTATGACGCGGTGAATATGTCGAAGCTCATTTCTGCCCTCTCTGAAAAGGGCTGCGAGGTCTTCTCGGTGCAGAACCACGACGAGAGCCTTGAGAGCTATTTCCTCAGCCTTGTGGGTACCGGGAAGGGGGGTGCGCGCAGATGATGAAGCTTTTATCCGCCAACTTCTTCTCCATGCTCCACACCAAGCGCCTTTGGCTGGGGGCCGTATTCATGGCGGGCTTCGCCGGGATAGAGATTTGGTCCCGGCACAGGCTGGTAAGCCAGGGCTTTGCCGACGCGAACCTTGACGAGAGCATACTGTCCTTTGCCCCCCTGATTTTTGTGCTGCTGCCCATTATCTGCGGTCTCTTTATCAACACCGACTATCACGACGGCACCATAAGGAACAAGCTTACGGTGGGACGGAGCAGGAGCTCGGTTTATATAGCAAACCTGCTGATAGTCTGGCTGGTGGAGATATTCTACACTGCTATACATTTCGTGGTTGTGCTTGTGGGCGGCATTGGCCTGACCTTCAATAATCTTGCGGACACTTTGCTCAGAGGCGGTCTCCTGCTTCTGACAATAGCTGCCCTTGCGGCCATAGCTACCTTTATCGCCACCCTTATCACCGGGCGCTATGCCCTGGTGCTCTGCGCCCTTATAGCCATCGGCATGATGTTCGGCTCCCAGATGATGAACAGTATGCTGGAGAGCCCGGATACGACCCCCGATTATAGAGACGTGACGATAATAACCGACGAGGACGGCAATACGCGGTATGAATATTTTGACAGCGAGGGAAATAAGTACGCAGACCCAGACGACATTCCCATGGTGCCAAACCCCGGCTATGTCCATGAGCCACTTCGTACCATCATGCGAAAGTATAACGACGTGTCCCCCGGCGGGCAGCTCTGGGAGATAGTCCAGAGGGGCCATGTGGAGTGGGATATTGAGAAGCAGGAGCGTGTGGAGCTTGTCACGCCGGTCTGGCAGCTGGTGCTCTACTCGGTGCTGCTCATAGTGGGCTTTACCCTGTTGGGGCTTGGGATATTCAAGAGAAAGGACTTGAAATGAGACGGCTCATAGCTGCTGATATGGCGCGGCTCTGGCGATGGAGGCCCTTCCGGCTGGGAGGGGCCTTCATGGCCGTGTATGGGCTTTGCAACCTGCTTTTGCACTTTGCCCTGGAAGACAGGCAGGACGTGGGCCCGGAGGTGGCAGCGATGGACTTCGTCATTACTATGGTGTACGTCCAGGCCCTGATTGCCGTAAGCTTTCTCAATGGAGACCACAGCTCGGGGGGCATAAAGAATAAGCTTGTGATAGGCCGCACCCGCGGGGAGGTGTACATGAGCCACCTGCTGGTGCAGTATCTTGGCGGGCTTATCCTGGCTGCGCTGTACCTGCTGCCGGCGCTCCTGCTGGGGCCGCTGCTCCTTGGCGGGCCGGGGGCGGGGCTTTTTGCAAGGCTGGGCTGCTATCTGGCGGTGCTGCTGTCATTTACGGCCATATATACGCTTGTGGGTCTGCTTCTCCCCAGGCGGTGGGTGACCACGGCGGGGTTTGCGGGGGCCTTCCTGCTGATGTCCTGCTGCGCACGAATGGACGCGGGGCTCGCCATCCCCAGAACCGCCCCGGCCTATGTGAAGGAGCCGCTGCGGGGGGTATACTGTCTTTTTCTGGACGTGAGCCCCATGGGGGAGGCCTTACAGCTTATAGGTACCAGCTTCAGGCAGTCGGAGCTCTGGGTGCTGGCCGTCAGTGGGCTGGGGGTGGCGATGATTGCGGTGATCCTCGGGATGATAGGCTTTTTGAGGATGGATATTGATTAGGGGGGGAGCGGAATATGTGGAAACTTATCTGCGCGAATACATTTGTGATGCTGCGCTCAAAGCGCCTGTGGATCGGGGCGGCAGCCCTTGTGGTTTATGACCTGGGTATTGTGAATTTTACTATAAGCGGGCTTAGGGGCCCTGGAGCAACCGGGCTTGAAGCCCAGGTATTCGGGTTTCTGGGGCTGGCGGCGCTGCTGGTGCCGGTGGTGACGGTGCTGTTTGTGAACACCGACTATCACGACGGCACCTACCGCAGCAAGCTCTCCGTGGGACACAGCCGGGCGGCGGTGTACCTTGCAAACCTGCTGGTGAGCGCCCTTGCGGGGCTCTTTTACTTCGCCCTGCACCTGCTGGTGGCGCTGCCCGTGGGGTATGCCGGGGGCGGCACGTTCCTGCTGGACCCGGGGGAGCTGGCGGTGCGCATGGGGGCGAGTATCCTAGTGCTGCTGTCCCTGACGGCCATTACCGTGGCGGTCTCTATGCTGATGACACATAGGGCGGTGACGGTGGTGGTGATAATTATGATGGCGCTCCTTTTAGACGGCGCGTCCCTTCTTGAGAACTGCCTTGCCCAGCCGCCACAGGTGCGGGACGTGACGGGGACGGTGGAGGTGGTGAACGAGGAGGGCGAGACTGTTCTGCGGTACGTGGACCGGGAGGGCAGGGAGCTGAAGGTCTCCGAGACCGAGATGGTCCCAAACCCCTATTACATCGGAGAACCTCTGCGCACGGGGCTCTGCCTTGTGAACGACCTGCTCCCAGGGGGACAGATATTCCACCTGATGGGCCTGACCCAAAGGCAGGTCCCGGCGTGGAGCGTGGGGCTGAACGCCGGAGCCATGGCCCTGCTGTCAACGGCCCTGGGCCTTGGGCTGTTCCGCCGCAAGGACCTTCGATAAAGCTTTGGGGGTGATTTGATGGGACCTTTTCTGTGGCTCTTGCTGCTGGCGCTTATAGCTGCGGTCATCGGCCTTGGGATAAAGCTGCGGCTCATGCGCCGGGCGGCGGGGGAGATAGCGAAGGGCTTTTCCAAGAAGCTTCGGGAGGACACCAACACGCTTATCGACATCTCCAGCCGGGACAAGAGTATGCGGGAGCTGGCTTCGGTAGTCAACTCGGAGCTCAAGCGGCTTCGGCGGGAGCGGCTTCGGTATCAGCAGGGGGATCTTGAGCTGAAGGCCGCGGTGACGAACATCTCCCACGACCTGCGCACGCCGCTGACGGCCATCTGCGGATATCTGGAGCTTTTGGAGCGGGAGGAGCTGAGCCCGAAGGCTGCGGGGTATACGGACGTCATACGCGGCCGGGCGGAGCTGCTGCGCAGCCTTACCGAGGAGCTTTTTCGATACTGCGTGGTGTTGTCGGACCCTGGCGGGCTGAACGCTGAACCGGTGGACCTGGGGGCGGCGCTGGAGCAGAGCCTTGCGTCCTTCTACACGGTGCTTACGGAGAAGGGGATAGAGCCCGAGATAACCATGCCGCCGGGACAGGTGGTGCGAAGGCTGGACAGGGCGGCGCTCTCAAGGGTGTTCTCGAACCTTCTCAGCAACGCCGCCAAGTACAGCGACGGCGACCTGCGGGTGGAGCTGACCCCGGGCGGTAAGGTAAAGTTCTCCAACCGTTGCCGGGCTCTCACCGGGGTGGAGGTGGGGAAGCTGTTCGACAGGTTCTATACAGTCGAAGCCGCCCGCAAATCCACCGGCCTGGGCCTCTCCATAGCCAGGGCCCTCTGCGAGCGCATGGGCGGGGAGCTTGTGGCAGAGTATATCGATGGTTCGCTGGTAATGACCGCTGACTTTTCGGAAGCAGGAACAGGGCAGTAAATTATAAGGACCGGCCTCAAAAAGGGCCGGTCCTGTTTTGTGGAGTATTTAGTTTAGGTAATTCTTGAGCATCTGGGCGACCTCCGCGCGGGTAGCGGTGCCCTTGGGTACAAGATATCCGCTGGAGCGTCCCTGGAGGATGCCCTGCTCCGTGGCCCAGCACATGGCCTCCCAGGCGTAGCCGCTGACACTGCCGGCGTCGTAAAAGCGCAGGGTGGTGCTGCGGGGCTTGGGGCTGCCGGCATGCCGCCAGATGATGGCCACCAATTGTTCACGGGTGACGGATTGGTTTGGTCTAAACTTGCCGTTGCCATACCCGGCGAGGATACCCTCCTTTGTGGCCCATTCTATGGCCTGATAGTGCCATTCGCCGGCTTTTACGTCACTGTAGGTGTTGGGCAGCAGCCCGCTGCCGGCCACAGGAGGACGGCCCTGATGGTTATAGAGGGAGACGGCCAGCTCCGCGCGGGTGGTGTTCCTGCGGGGATAGAATTTACTGCTCCCGGTGCCGCCCATTATCACGTTGTCCACGCAGTAGTGTATTGCGTCGTGATACCATTCACTGGTATTCAAGTCGCTGTAGCCGTTCAGCGGGCAGGAGGTTCCGTGGTCGCAGGTGGAGTAGGAGGGTGCGCCGATACGCTGGAACACGGCGTGTATGGTGTGGTCCTCCATAACGTCGCGGAAGGTGTGCACGTCAGTATAATTATAGTTGACGCCGTCCACCAGCAGTTCCTTGAGCTCATAGCCATCGTTAGCTTGGGCCACGAAGGTGATATCCGTGCCCCGCTCCACGGTGACCTCATTGGTCTTGCCGTCCTCGGTGGTCAGCCTGCCGCCGGAGGTGCAGGTGGCGGTGATGACGATGGGGGCGGTGGTCCAGGTGGCATAGAAGGTCACACGGCGGTTCACGGTATACTGGGAGCCGCCGGGGTAGGTGGTGGAGGCTTCGGGGGTACCGGCGGCCCAGCCGCCGAAACGCATACCCGCAGGGGGCTCAAAGGTGCATACCGGCAGTGTGTACGGCTGGTTTATCTCAGCCACCTGGGGGTCCATGGAGCCGCTGCCATCGGTGGGGTCAAAACTAACCTCATAACCCCAGTGGGCGTAGAGGGTTATGGTCAGGTCGTTGCTGCTTTTCACCGTGACCACCGTGGTGGCTTCGATCTTCTCGCCGCCCGTGGGCTGGGTGTACCAGCCCATGAACTTATAGCCGGACCAGTTCAGGGCGCCAAGGCCGATGCCGTATTTAGAGCCCACCTTATAGGTCCTGGTGCTGGCCTGATGGTTAGGAGAGCCGTTGGGGTCGAAGGTGACGGTCACATCCATAGGTATCCACTGTGCATATAGAGTAGAGGGGATTGAGTCGACGGCGGGGACCTTATCGCCATAACTTACCTTTGTGCCGCCGTTTTCCTGGGTGTACCAGCCCTGGAAGGTGCAGCCGGTCCATGTGGGGGTGGGAAGATTATATTGGCCGCCCTCGTATACGTTGATATAGGCCGGCGTGCCGGAGGGCAGTGTGCCGCCGTTTACCACCAGATTTACCCTCTTGGCCTCTATCCACTTGGCGTAGAGGGTGACGTCCGATGTAACCTTTGTATCAGGAGCGACAGGGTTCTCGCACTTCTGGTCGGTGAACCACCCTTCAAAGGCGTACCCGGTACGCTCCGGCTCGGTAAGAACTTTGCTGAGCTCGGTGCCGTAGTCAACGGTCTTCACCGAGGAGCTGGAGCCGTAGTTTAAGTTTAGGGTGACCTTGAAGGTGTTTATCCTCCACTTGGCGTAGAGGGTATGGTCGCCGTTGACAATGCTGTTGCGGGTCACCGCGCTGCCGGTGCCCTCGGCGTTCAGGTACCAGCCAAGGAAGGTGTACCCCTCGCGGACAGGGTCGCTTATATTATCGAGCAGCTTGCTGTAATTCTGGCCGTACTCGATTATCTCGGAGGTGAGATAGCCCTCCGGGAGGGTGAAGCCGTTGCCGTCGAGGGTGATGGTGCAGACACGGGTATCGCCCCAATGGGCATATAGCTTGACAGTTTTGCCGTCGGCAATAGCGGTGTCCTTGATCTCAGTGCCGTCGATGGGCTTTGTGAACCACCCCAGGAAGTATTTGGAGGGGTTCCCGCCGGGCTGTCCGGGCAGCTGGCCATACCGGCTGCCAGCGACCGCGTCGAGACTTACGCCGCTGATGGGGCTCTGGCTTGTGGCCTCAGGATTTAGGTTTGCGTAGAAGCTCACCTTATATTTCCAGCGGGCGAATAGGGTGGCGGAGTTGCCGGAATATTCAAGCTCCACAGGCAGAGAGGACTGCACCTTCTTGCCGGTGACCGCGCCGTTGCCGCTGCTGTCTGCATTTTTATCCTCTTTAGTGGTATACCAACCGTCGAAGGTATAAGTGACCTTTTCATCGCTGGTTACAGGCGAAGGGTTCCTCGCCGGGAGTGCCGTGTCGTAGGGCTGGCCGTATATGGCCTTGGTCGAGGAAATATTGGGATGCGTGCTTGTGTCCTGAGTAATGCCGCCCGGGAAATTATATATAAAGTTCAGACTGAGCTCAACCGGCTTCCAGTGGGCGTAAAGGGTGTGGTCGCCAGCCGTGTTGACTTTGGTGTCTTTTTTAACCTCCGTGCCGCCGTCCGGCAGGGAGAACCAGCCCAAGAAAGTGTAGCCGGTGCGGGGTTTTGTGGTCGGCAGGTCGCCATAGTCGCCTTCAAACGTGACCGTTTTCTGCCTGGAGGCATTTTCAGCCAATTCCCCGCCGTTAGCGTCAAACGACACCGTATACTCAGCCGCCTCCCAGTGGGCATAGAGCTTTTTAACGCTTCCATCGGCAATATCGCTGGCAGTGGGCTCGAATTTACCAGCACTATCTTCGGCACCCTTGTACCACCCCAAAAATTCATACCCCGGCTTAGACGGCCTGCCTGTGGGCAGACTGCCATAAGGCGCGCCGGTGACGCATTTCAGCGTGGCAAAGGCAGTCTCCGTGTTAACATCATCGGTGTTGTTGGCGAAGAACTCTATGTCGTAGCCCCAGCGGGCGTAGAGGGAAAAGGGAGTGGCTTTCTTAACCAGGTCGGTGGATTTCACCGGGGCGTAGGTTTTTTCCTCAACATCAGGGCTGCTTTGGGTCTTGACAGCATCTTCTTTTGCTTCATACCACCCGGAGAAGGTATACTCATATTTATCCCCCTTCAGGGGAGCGGGGGTGGGGGAGGGCAGGGCTTTGCCGTAGGGCTGGTCGTAGGTGACAGTTGTTTTGGCAGGAGGGGTTGGAGCTGGAGTAGTAACGTCCTTGGGGGTGTTTAAGTCAAAGGTGAGCTCAATGCCGCTTATGGCCTCCCACTGGGCGTAAAGCGTTGTGACTTTTAAGTCAGTATATTTAGAAGTATCTTCAATCTTAGTGCCGCCGCTTTTCGCGGTATACCAGCCCTTGAAAGTATAGCCGGTGCGGGTAGGCGTAACCTTGTTTGCTTCTGCGTATGTACCATTATGCTTTATTGAAAACTGATTGTCAGTTATTGCGTCGCCACCATTAGGGTCGAGGGTTACGATGTATTCAGCTTCGGTCCACTTGGCATACAGTGTTTTAGGAGAAGCGGCTGACGCTATCGTTGTGGACAAATCGATAACATTGCCTGTGTTTTTACTCATAGTCCATCCATCAAAGGTAAACCCATCCAAGGTGGGTGTATATCTTGATATTGCGGTTGAATAAGCATCCCCTGATTGTACTGTAACCTGGGCGTTGTCAGCATTGCTGTATTTGCCGCCGTTATAGTCTAAATTTACAGTTATAGTGTCCCTTGTCCAGTGGGCGTAAATAGTGTGGTTGCTGGCGTTTGTTACTGGGGTGATACCGGTGACCTCAGTGCCACCGGATGCGGCGGTGTACCATCCGGCAAAAGTATAGTTAGGGCGTGAGGGGGTGGTAGGAAAAGAATAACTACTGTTAAATGCCAGGGTTTTTGTGTCTATTATGCTGTTTGTTCCGCCATAGCCATTATTAAAAGTGACGGTTATATCCTTTGGCGTAAAAATGGTATATAGAAATACGTAACCATTCGTTCCCGCAGGGATAGAGGCGGTCATATCAATCGGTGTTGTTCCGCTTTGTGTAGCAGACCAACCTTTAAAATCATAGCCGGTCACGCTGGGGGAAGCGACATTATTCATGTGAATTATATAGGGATCACCCTCTTTTGCGGATATGGTGCTTATCTGTTTATTAGTTTCAGTGTTAAACAAAATGAGCGTCACATTGTCTCCTGGCGCCGCCCCCGCCGGGACCCACACGGCGCCCAGCAGTATTGTCAGGCTCAATATCAGGCTGATAAACTTTTTGCACATATAGGTATCCTCCGTCTTTCTCAAATAATACAATTAAAACCATTATATTCTTCCGCGCGGGAAAAGTCAAGGCGGGCGGGGCATAAAAATAGCGGCGGGCTCCTTTGGGCCGCCGCCATTTTCTGGTGATTCCGGTAAATTTTTACTCCTGCTCTGACAGCAGGCTGTCCACATACTGCCGGGCCGCCCGGGCGCTGCGGGCCGCGCGGGAAAGGGCGAAGCGCTCGGCCCCGGCGCAGAGCTCCTCGTCGGGAAGGGTCACGCCTTCTTTTTTTGCCAGCTCCCGCACGATGCCGAGATAGGTCTCCTTCGAGGGCCGCTGGAAGGTTATCCTAAGGCCGAAGCGCTCCGAGAGGGAGGCGGCCTCCTGCATGGCGTCCTGCCGGTGCAGGTCGTCCCCCTCCCGGTCGGCGGCGGTCTCCTTTACAAGGTGCCGCCGGTTGCTGGTGGCGTATATCACCACGTTGCGGGACTTGGCGGACACAGAGCCCTCCAGCATAGCTTTAAGGGCGCTGAAGTTGTCGTCGTTTTTCTGGAAGGAGAGGTCGTCTATAAAGAGTATGAACTTTAAGGGGTTTAGGTTCAGCTCGTCCAGTATGCCGGGAATCTCGTGGAGCTGTTCCTTGCGTATCTCAACTATTCTGAGTCCCTCCTGCCACAGCTCGTTGACCACGGCCTTCACCGTGGAGGATTTGCCTGTTCCCGCGTCGCCGGTCAGCAGCAGGTTCGCGGCGGGCTTTCCCGAAAGCAGGGCTCGGGTGTTTTGCAGTATCAGCCCCTTCTCCCGGTCGTAGTCGATGAGATCAGAGAGCCTTATGGGGTCCGGGGTGCGCACAGGAGAAACCCTGCCCTCCTCCCAGTGGAACATTCTGTGGCGGGCGTACACCCCATAGCCGAACCTGTCGATGTCCCGGGCTCTCTGGGCGTACTCGTTGGTAAGGTTCAGCTTTTTGCCCTCGAATTTTGCGAGATTGAAATTGCAGCTTGCTTCTTCAAGGAGCCTGCCCGAGTCAAGTCCCGCGACACAGCTAAGCGTGTCCAGGTCCAGGGCTGTGCTGTCCAGCATCACCTTGTCCGGCAGTGTCCCCGCGCCCATAAGCCGGATATACACGTTGTCGCTGTCGAAAACCCGGTCCCGGATATACTCCGCAAGGCTTACATACCCGGCCTTATACAGCCTTGAGACAAACTCCGAGTATGCGGGGGCGAACCGCTCCGCGCCGCTGCCCAGCCGCTCAAGGCACCTTATAAGCGCGCCTATCACCGGGTCGTCCAACAGGTCCCGGAACACGGTCATGGACCGCAGCCGTAATGCCAGTTTTGAAAGTTTCTTTGCCATCAGTTAAGCACCGCGCCTTTCGCCCCGCTGGAGACCAGGGCGGCGTACCGCCTGAGGTAGCCGGACAGGGGCTTCGTCTTGGGCACAAAGGCCTTCATGCGCTCCTCATACTCCTGGGCGCTTATTTTCAGCTCCAGCTTATTTCCCGGGATATCAATGGAAATTATATCCCCCTCCCGTACAATGCCGATGGGCCCGCCGCTGGCGGCCTCGGGGGAGACGTGGCCAATGCACGCGCCTCTGGTGGCCCCGGAGAAACGTCCGTCGGTGATAAGGGCCACGCTGCTGCCAAGGCCCATGCCCATTATGGCGGAGGTGGGGTTCAGCATCTCCCGCATACCGGGCCCGCCCTTGGGCCCTTCATAACGTATCACCACCACGTCGCCGGGGTTAATCTTACCGGCGTTTATGGCCGCCTGTGCGTCCTCCTCGCACTCAAATACCCTGGCGGGCCCCTCATGCACTAACATCTCCGGCAGCACCGCCGAGCGCTTTACCACCGAACCCTCGGGGGCCAGGTTGCCCTTGAGGACGGCAATGCCACCGGTCTCGCTGTAGGGGTTCTCGATAGGCCGTATCACCTCGGGGTCCAGGTTGGGCGTATTGGCAATATTCTCGCCCACGGTTTTCCCGGTGACGGTCATGCAGTCCGTGTTGAGTAGCCCCTTCTTGTTCAGCTCGTGCATGATGGCGTACACCCCCCCGGCCTCGTCCAGGTCCTCCACATAGGTGCGCCCGGCGGGTGCCAGATGGCAGAGGTTGGGGGTCTTTTCGCTGATGGAGTTGGCTATGTCCAGGTCTATCTCAATGCCGCATTCATGGGCAATGGCCGGCAGGTGCAGCATGGAGTTGGTGGAGCAGCCCAGGGCCATGTCCACCGTCAGGGCATTTTTAAAGGCCGCCTCGGTCATGATGTCCCGGGGGCGTATATCTCTTTTAACCATGTCCATCACGGCCATGCCCGCGTGCTTCGCAAGCTCTATC
This sequence comes from Acutalibacter muris, assembly GCF_002201475.1. Taxonomy (NCBI): domain Bacteria; kingdom Bacillati; phylum Bacillota; class Clostridia; order Eubacteriales; family Acutalibacteraceae; genus Acutalibacter; species Acutalibacter muris. The sequence continues at coordinate 908,626 of NZ_CP021422.1, forward strand.
CTGGCGGAGTACACGGCGGGTATGGTGCCGTTGCCCCGAAGACCCATGCCCAGCACCTCTGTCAGGCAATTCATGGAGTTAGCTGTGTACATTCCCGAGCAGGACCCGCAGCTGGGGCAGGTTTTGAGTTCATACTCCCTGAGCTTCTCCTCGGTGATCTTGCCTGCGTTGAACTCTCCCACCGCCTCGCTTATGGACGAAAAACTGGTCTTGCAGCCGTCCACGTGCCCGGCAAGCATGGGCCCGCCGCTGACGAACACTGTGGGCAGGTTCAGCCGCGCCGCCGCCATCAGAAGCCCCGGCACATTCTTGTCGCAGTTGGGGACCATCACCAACGCGTCGAAGCCGTGGGCCAGGGCCATGGCCTCGGTGGAGTCGGCTATCAGGTCCCTTGTCACCAGGGAATACTTCATGCCCACATGGCCCATGGCTATGCCGTCGCAGACAGCTATCGCCGGGAAGACTATAGGCGTGCCGCCAGCCATTGCCACCCCCAGCTTCACCGCGTCCACTATCTTGTCGATGTTCATGTGCCCGGGGACTATCTCGTTATAGGAGCTTACTATGCCCACCAGTGGCCGGGAGATTTCCTCCTCGGTGAGCCCCAGGGCGTGGTACAGGGCCCTATGGGGGGCGTTCTGTGGGGTCAGCTTTATGTTGTCGCTTACCATTTGCATTTCTCCTTAAATAATATACTTAAAAGTACAGGGCAGGGCAGGCGCCCTACCCTGAAAGGTCAGTCTAAATCAATGCGTCAATGTCAATTTCCTCAATTTCCGGCCCCTCCATTTCCAGATAGCCGAAAAGCTCCTCCACCGCGTCCAGGGAATCCTCCTCCAGGGGCTCGCCCAGAAGCATAGTCGCCGTGCCGGTTACAACGCCGTTGCTGCCGGTAAAGGACGCCATCACCGGGCAGCAGTAGGGGTACATGAGCAGCACATAGCAGCTCTCATCGAGAACCTCCCCGGCCCAGGAGCCGGAGACGGTGAGTATGCTGGAGGCCGCCAGAGTTTCGGCCCCCTGCCGGGAGTTGAGTATCGTAGGCACGGAGCTTGCCATACGCCGCTCCACAAACTCCCGCAGACCGTCCGAGAACCCGTCAAGGTCCACCTCGGCAGCGCTCATGAGCGTGGGCAGGGCATCTTCCGGGAGGGTGACGACATAGGCGCTCTCAGGCTCCGAGAGGTCCGAGCGCATAAGAGGTATTATTACCTCGCTTACGGTATCTGAGCCGCCCATGAGCTCGAAATACTCCGGGGTCTTCAGCATATCATCTATAAGCCCCGCCAGCTCCATGCTGTGCCAATAGAGAGTCCCGCTGTCCGCAGAGGTAAACTCCACCGGGGCGGTGGTCTTATTTATGAACCGGCACCCGCCCAGCCCCAGCACCAAGCAGAGGGCCAGAACTAGAGCTAATAATTTTTTCATGGTCTTGCCTCCATAACGCTTATATCAGAGGTCCCAGGCTCCGGGGCGTTTCTGGCCTTTTCCAGTCTCTGTGTAAACAGCTTGCGCGCGCGCATAGCGTCCGGGGGTATCTCGGAGAGCTTATATTCCATGGAGGCCAGCAGATTTTTCTGTACCAGATGGCCTGCGGGGGTGAAGTACAGCAGGCGGCTGTCGGCAAGGCCGTATCCATTGTCGCCGTCCACCATGAACCTAAAGAGATTCTTGGCAAAGTAGGCGTTCATATCGGCCTCCGGCTCGTTTCCGGCAAAGGCGGCGGGCCTGTGGGCGGCGTACCGCTCCCGAAGCTCCATAAGGGACAGGGGAACGCCCTTCTCGTCCGAAAAAACACCGTCGGTGGTGGGGTCCAGCATAATCCATTTCTCAAGCTCCCGGTCATATATCTCCGTCACCACGTGGTTATCCATGTCATAGGGCGAGTAGGGCATGATGTACACCCGCCTGGCGTATATGCCCAGGGCAAGACAACACTCGGTGAGGAGGATAGACTTGTTCCGGCAGTTAATGCCGTGCTCGGGCCTGCCAAGGCTGTATTCCAAGAGGTCCAGGGAGTTCATGGGCACATGGTTGTCGTAATCGGATTTATGCTTTAACCGGGGCGACATCCAATGCAGCAGCCGTTCCGCCCGCTGGAGGGCAGTGCCCTCCCCGGCGGTTTGGTCGATATGGTATTTGCTGATCAGCGTTTTGTACTCCGGGCAGTCAAAGGCATAAGAGATCTTCTCCTGTTTCCCTGAGCTAAAGTTCTGATTGTTGAACAGTATGCCGCTGTAAATATCAAAAAGCTGCCGTTGTACCTCACGGTTTTCCTGTTCTGCCAAGGCGAACACCTCCAGTTAGTTGTTGATAAGCTTATCCTCGTCGCTCCAGCTGTACAGCTTGCGGATATCAGCGCCCACCTTCTCGGAGGGGTGCTCAGAAGCCAGCTTGCGCAGGGCGTTGAAGTGCACCTGAGAGCCCGCGTCGGACATATCCAGCAGGAACTCCTTTGCGAAGGTGCCGTCCTGGATATCGGAGAGTATCTTCTTCATGGTCTTCTTGGTCTCCTCGGTGATAAGCTTGGGGCCGGTGATATAGTCGCCGTACTCGGCGGTGTTGGAAATGGAGTAGCGCATACCCGCAAAGCCGCTCTGGTAGATGAGGTCCACTATCAGCTTCATCTCGTGTATGCACTCGAAGTAGGCGTTCCTGGGGTCATAACCGGCCTCACAGAGGGTCTCAAAGCCCGCCTGCATAAGGGCGCAGACACCGCCGCAGAGCACGGCCTGCTCGCCGAACAGGTCTGTCTCGGTCTCGGTGCGGAAGGTGGTCTCCAAAACGCCGGCGCGGGCGCCGCCGATGCCCAGGGCATAGGCAAGGCCTATATCCCAGGCGTCGCCGGTGGCGTCCTGCTCCACGGCGATAAGGCAGGGCACGCCCTTGCCGGCCTGGTACTCGCTTCTGACGGTGTGGCCCGGGCCCTTGGGGGCTATCATTATCACGTTCACGTTCTTGGGGGGCTTTATGCAGCCGAAGTGGATGTTGAAGCCGTGGGCGAAGGCCAGGGTCTTGCCCTCGGTCAGGTTGGGTTCGATGCTCTCCTTATAGAGCTTCGCCTGCTTCTCGTCGTTGATAAGAATCATGATGATGTCGGCGTTTTTTGCCGCCTCGGCGGAGGTCATGACCCGAAGTCCCTGGCTCTCGGCCTTGGCCCAGCTTTTGCTGCCCTCGTAGAGCCCCACGATAACGTCAACGCCGCTGTCCTTCAGGTTCAGGGCATGGGCGTGGCCCTGGGAGCCGTAGCCGATGATAGCCACGGTCTTGCCGCTGAGTCTCTGTAAATCGCAGTCCTGCTGATAGAAAATCCTTGCCATGATGAAAAACCTCTTTTCAAAATCTTTTTTATAATTGATACCTTTCGGTATTTTTAACTAGATAGATCTCAGAAAATAATAGTCGTTCCCCTCCATATAGGCCGTTTTCCGAAAGCCGTGCCGAAGATAAAATCTCTCCGCCCCAGAATTGTCCCTGTGGACCCCCAGAGCTATGGGCCTTTTTCCGAACTCGCAGTATACGCTCTCTATAGCAAGCTCAAGAGCCTGCCCGCCGATACCCAAATTGCGGAACTTTCGGTCCAGCACAAAGCCCATGAGCCGGTAGAAGGGCCTCTCCCGCATCTGGGGCGGGTCCGTCTCCCAGGGTATGGCCTCACCCAGGAGCAGCACTCCCGCGCATTTCCCCTCATACCTTATGAGGAACGTGCGCCCTATGCAGCTGTGCTCCTCGCCGTACTGCGTCAGCTCCCAGAGCGTATCTATGCCGTCCACAAACTCCTCGCTGATATCCTCTCTCTGTATGCCTCTGGCCTCCTCCAGTTTTTCCTTTGTCAGCGGCTCAAGGATTACGGGGGAGGCCATCAGTATATCTCCGCCTTCTTCTCTATGGTCATAGCCCCGCGCTCCAGAGATATCACGCCGGTCCGGCATATCTCCAGCACGGTGTAGTCCTGCATGACCTCGATAAACGCGTCGATATTCCTGGCCGTGCCCACCATCTGGAGCACTACCGAGTCCCGGGTGTAGTCCACTATCTTCGCCCCAAAGGCCTCTGCCGCGGCGTGTATGTCGCTGCGGAGCTCGGGCTTGTTCTGGACCTTTAGGAGCAGCAGCTCCGCCACAACACAGTCCTCCGCCTTTATCTCCGCGATGGAAACCACCACCGGCAGCTTATAGAGCTGGTCGATAAGCTGGTCCTTCTCCCGCCCGCCGCCGTCGGCGGTTATGGTTATCCGGGAGCGGCTGTCCGACTCCGTGACGCTGACGCTCAGGCTCGTGATATTGAACCTCCTGCGCCGGAACATACTTGTCACACGGTTCAGCACGCCGAACTGGTTATGCACCAGTACAGCTAAAGTAAAGCTCTCCATATCAGTCACCCACCTTTGTAATGATATCGTCCATACTTCCGCCCGGGGGCAGCATGGGCAGCACAAACTCGTCCTTGTCGATAATGCATTCGATGAGATAGGGCCCCTCGCTCTTAAAGGCCGTCTCAAGGGCCGCGTCCAGCTGGTTCAGGTCTGTAACTCTCGTGCCGTCCGCGCCGAAGGCCCTTGAGAGCGCCACAAAGTCCGTGGCCCTGTCCAGCACCGTGTTGGAGTAATGCTTATCAAAGAACAGCGTCTGCCACTGGCGCACCATGCCCAGAACGCCGTTGTTCATCAGCAGTATCACCAGGGGAATCTTCTCGTGCACGGCCGTTGCCATTTCGTTCAGGCACATACCGAAGCTGCCGTCGCCGGTCACAAGCACCGTGCGTTCCCCGGTGGCTATCTGTGCCCCCATGGCCGCGCCCATGCCGAAGCCCATGGTGCCAAGGCCGCCGCTGGAGATGAACCGCCGCTTCTTTCTGAACTCGCAGGTCTGGGCCGCCCACATCTGGTGCTGGCCCACGTCCGTGGCCACAGGCAGGTTGCCGCCTGTGTGCCGGTTCAGCGCCAGCAGCACGTTCCTGGGGGTCATGCCCTCCCGGCGGTCCAGGGACCAGCGCTCGTCGTTTTTGAGCTGGTCGAGGGCGCTCTGCCACTTGGGGTGCTCCTTTGGCTTCAGAAGGGGCAGGAGCTTTTGCAGCGTCAGCTTCAAATCGCCCCGAAGAGCGTGTGCGGGGGTCACGTTTTTCGAGAGCTCCGCGCCGTCGATATCTATATGAACTATCTGCGCCTTAGTGGCGAACTTCTCACGGTTGCCGGTTACCCGGTCGTTGAAGCGCACCCCTAGTGCTATTATGCAGTCGGCCTGATGCATGGCCATGGAGGAGGCGTAATGCCCGTGCATACCCTGCATCCCCAGAAACCGGGGATGGCTGGTGGGTACGCCTGATATACCCATGAAGGAGCAGCCGATGGGCGCGTCTATCCGTTCAGCCAGCTCAAGAAGCTCCTCCTGGGCGTCGGAGTTTATAAGCCCGCCGCCGAAGTACACATAAGGCCTGTGGGCCATGCTTATACACTCTGCCGCCTCTTTGATACGCACGTCCTTCGCGGGCTTTTTGGGGTCCGCCGCAGAGGGGGGAAGGGGCTCGTATTCACACTGTGCTATCTGTATATCCTTGGGCACGTCCACCAGCACCGGCCCGGGCCGGTCGGACATAGCTAGGCGGTAGGCCTCCCTGATGGTGTCCGCCAGCTCCTCCACGTTGCCCACCACGTAGTTGTGCTTTGTAATGGGCAGGGTTATGCCGGTGATATCTATCTCCTGGAAGCTGTCCGTGCCAAGCTGATAGCTGGGCACGTTGCCGGTGATGGCAACTAAGGGCACCGAGTCCAGATAGGCCGTGGCTATGCCGGTCACAAGGTTCGTGGCCCCGGGCCCAGAGGTGGCTATCACCACGCCCACATTGCCCGTGGCCCTGGCGTAGCCGTCGGCGGCGTGGGCGGCCCCCTGTTCGTGGGCGCAGAGCACATGGCGAAGCTCCGACTGGTACTTATACAGCGAGTCGTACACGTTGATTATCTGTCCGCCCGGATAGCCGAAGACGGTCTTTGTGCCCTGCTCGATAATTGTCCTTACGATTATATCCGCTCCCGAAAGCCTCATTGGCAGTCGCCTCCCTTTTTATAACCCTTATAGTCCTCTTTAAGAATGGAGTAGAAGGCCGCATCCCCTATGCCGGAGTTGTCCCACTCATACCCCTTGAAGGTGCCCTCGTAGGTCATGCCGCACTTCTTCATCACCTCCCCGGAGTGGGGATTGTTCACATTGTGCCGTGACTCAATGCGAAGATAGCCTTCGCTGAACAGGTAGCTGATAACCGCCGCCAAAGCCTCGCTCATAATGCCCTTATGCCACCAGGCCCGGCCCAGGCAGTAGCCGATGTGGGCGCGCCGGGCCCTGTTGTCCTGGCTTACCACGCTGATGCTGCCGATGGGCTCGCCCAGCTCCTTGAGCTCTATGAGCCAGTTATAGTAGTCGCCCTCGTCGTAGCGCTCAATCCAGCTCTCCAGTATCTCCTCGGTCTCGTCCTGGTCAATATGGGGCTGCCACTGTAAGAACCTGGTGACCTCCGGGTCGCTGGCCCAGTTTCTGTACATGGCCTCCGCGTCCTCAATATCGAACTGCCGCAGTATCAGCCGCTCGGTCTCGATGGTCCGTGTGCCGCTCATTTTAAGGGCGTCCGGGTCCTTGGGAGAGCTCTCACGCTTCTTTGTCAGGTGGTAGAGGGCTGTGCCCGTGATGGCCCCGGCGGTGATGGCGATAAGTCTTCTTGCAAATTTATTCATGGCCTTTCCTCCTGGATATTATTTTCTGTGACACTTGATCTTGTTTTACGGCGATAAAGGGCCAGCACTATAAAAAAGGAAATAAGCTGGGCTGCAAAGATGCGGACTATCTGCAATTCGTCCGCGCTATCCTGGGAGACTACGTGCAGCATATTTGTGGCGACGGTATTGTTCAGCAGGTGGTCCCCAAGCCCCGCCCATAGGATGCGGCGAAGCATACGCTCCCCAATAGCTGTCCTGTCGGTTTCAAGGAGAAAATACTCTATAAATCTTACAAACAGAAAAAAGGGCAGATACTGCGGCGCAAAGGCGGTATGGGCTGTGTTTTACAGGTCCGTCCATACAGCCTCCCTCCTTTTTTGATTATTTAGTCTCTATAAGCTTGAACCCATTATCAGTAAGCGCCGAAGCTATCATGCGCACATGGTCGTAGTTTCTGGTCTCCATGCCCAGCTTCAGGTAGCAGCCGTTGATGCTCTCTATCTCCCCGGCCCGCTCGTACTGTACGGAGGTGACGTTGCCGCCGCAGTCTGCGATTATCCTGGAGACCGTCTGCAGCTGTCCGGGCTTGTCTATAAGCTCTATCACCAGGGAACTGGACCGCCCGGACTTCATCAGGCCCCGCTCTATAACCCTTGAGAGTATTGTAACGTCTATGTTGCCCCCGGAGATAAGGCTCACCACCCGCTTGCCCGCTATGGGGAACTTATTGAACATGGCGGCGGCCACGCTTACTGCCCCCGCGCCCTCGGCCACCATCTTCTGCTTCTCGATAAGGGTAAGTATCGCGGCGGCAATCTCGTCCTCGGTCACAAGGGCTATATCGTCCACGTATTTCTGCACCAGGGAGAAGGTGTGCTCTCCGGGCTGCTTGACGGCGATGCCGTCGGCGATGGTGGAAACGCTCTCCAGACACCCGATAGAGCCCTCGTGCACGGAGTTGAACATACTTGGGGCCCCCGCCGCCTGGACGCCGTAAACTTTTATGTTCGGGTTCATGGACTTGATGGCGAAGGCCACCCCGGAAATGAGCCCGCCGCCGCCGATGGGCACTATTACCGCGTCCACGTCGTTCATCTCCTGGACTATCTCAAGGCCGATGGTGCCCTGGCCGGCTATCACGTCCTCGTCGTCGAAGGGGTGCACGAAGGTGTAGCCACGTTCCTCCTTGAGCTCCAGGGCCCTGTTGTACGCGTCGTCATATACGCCCTCCACCAGGCAGACCTGGGCGCCGTACCGCTTTGTGGCCTCTATCTTGGAGATGGGCGCGCTGTCGGGCAGACAGATGATGGAGTTCACGCCGCTCTTTGTGGCGGCCAGGGCCACGCCCTGGGCGTGGTTCCCCGCCGAGCAGGCTATGACCCCGCGCTGCTTCTCCTCATCGGAGAGCATTGATATCTTATACCCGGAGCCACGCAGCTTGAAGGAGCCGGTCTTTTGCAGGTTTTCCGGCTTAAGAAACAGCTGGCAGTCCTCGGTTATACCCTCTGTGGGTACGATGGCGGTGTCACGGACAATATTCTTCAGCACCACTGAGGCGTGGAAGACTTTATCTATACTAAGCATACTATATTTCCCCATTCTGAAAAAATCCCGGCAGATATGTACATATAAGATTACCGCACCCGCTCAAATATCTTTGAAGGGGTGCAGCTAATTTACCGAAAAAATTCAAATATTGTATGTCGGCACTCTTACTATACCACCTATTGGGCGGTTTGTCAAGTAAAGGGCTGAAGGAAAACAGAGGGAATCCTGCAAAAGCTTTACCGGACTTTAACCAAACGGCCGCTCCCCGGTGGCTTTGGCAAAATCTATACTGTCAAGACCCCGGCAGAGTGTGACGGCCAGCTCCAGGGCCTTTTGGTAGAGCTCAAAGAAGTCTTCGGTATGGGCCTCGTCCTTATATGTCCACGCCTTGTGGGCCGTATTGGCAAAGTCCGGCTCCGGGTCTTCGGTGATGGGCACCAGATGGGAGGTGATATGGTGGGGCCGCCCCTTTTCTATCAGATTGAAAACACTCCTTTTCAGTCCCGTAGGGTCGTTACACACGGCAAACAGCAGATGCGCGTCCTTTGTGGCCTGATACAGTGACTCCTCGGATACCTCCGCGTTATAGACGGCAAACAGCACCTCCCGGTACAGCCGGGCGATCATACGCTGCACACCCTCGTTTTTGGGGAAGGTGTTTTTCAGGTTCACCTCCCCGGGGAGCTTGCCGGTTTTCCAGCGCAGCACGATAGCGTCCAGAGAGGCTTCTATCTCCCCGTGCATAGTGCCCTCGGTTTCGTTTCCCCGGGCCAGGGCCAGCTCCTTCGCCCGGGCGTTCACATAGGGGTGGGCGGTGGAGTCCAGGGCATAGTGACACATAAAGCCCAGCACATAGGAGCGGTATATGGGGTCGCTATGGCTACCCACAAATTCCCGCATGGCCCCAAGAGTCCTTGACGGGGAGGTCTTGTGCAGAGCCGAGCCATATTCCTGAAGGGTCTTGAGGGTCTTGCCCCTCATGGTCTTAAAGCGGCGGTGGCAGAAAAGAAAGTCCGGCCCCTGGGCCCCCCAGGCGTAGGCGCAGCTATCCAGCCCCGGCTCGTTGAGCTTTTCAAGAACGTCCTTTGCGAACAGGTTATGGGTCAAACACGCGGGCATAGTATCAGCTCCTTTAATTAGTGTTTATGGGCAGTTGGGGGAAGGCTTTTAGTATATCCTTTGGTACGGCCGCATGGAAGGTTTTTATCATGCCCACGGCTTTACACTCCAGCTTTAAAAGCTGGCAGTGCAGAGCCTGCCTATTGATATATTCGCGGCTGCCGCCATACAGGTCGTCCCCCGCAAGGGGATTGCCGAAGGCGGACATATGCACACGTATCTGATGGGTGCGCCCGGTCTCCAGCCGGAGCCTTACAAGACTGTGGCCCTCTCGGCTGTCCAGGGCCCAGAAGCGGGTGACGGCGGGCTGTCCCGCCCCGCAGGCCCTCACGATCCTGCTGCCCTCTTTAAGTCCGATGGGCTCCGCTATGCTCCCGGCCCCGGTAAGCTCCCCTTCACATACGGCGATATATTCCTTCTCGGTAACGGCCCCCGCCGCTATCCTGTGCTTTGCAAGGGCCAGCACCCCGGAGGTGTCCTTGTCCAGCCGGTAAAGCGGCCTGACTCTATGGGACTGGCCGGTGTGCTTATAGTACCAGGATATGGCGTTCAATACGCTGTCACAGTCGTGGCCGGGAGAGGGGTGCACCGGCCTCCCCGGCGGTTTGTTGATAATGAGGAAGTCCTCGTCCTCATAGAGCACCTCAAGTGGCAGTTCCGCCGGCGGGTAGCCCATGGGCTCCTCCGGCACCGTAAAGCAGAGCGCGTCCCCGGCTTGAAGCACCCTTGTGACACGGGAGTCCTCTCCGTTCACCAGTATGCCGCCTTCAAACTTCTGCCCCGTCAGGGCCCGTGCAGACAGCCCCAGATACCCCCTGGCAAAACCCTTCACCGTCGCGCCATCCCAGTCCTTTGGAACGGTGTATTCCAGTTTTCGCATCAACTCTCCCGTCCGGCCAGCTTCAGGGCGAACTCGCGCAGGAATCCGCTGTCGCCGGGGAAATCCTCCAATGCCCCAAGAGCCTTGCCGGTATACTCCTCCACCAGTTCCTGGGCCTTCTCCACACCCAGCAGGCTCACATAGTTACGCTTCTCACGGGCGCTGTCCATGCCGGTGTTCTTGCCGAGCTTCTGCGCGTCCCCAAGCACGTCCAGTATATCGTCACGTATCTGGAACGCCATGCCCACCCCTTGGGCGTATCTCCCGGCGGCTTCTAACAAATCCTCCGGGGCTCCGGCGGCTATACAGCCCAGCTTGCAGGCGGCGGCTATCAGGGCCACGGTCTTGCCCTGGTCCATGACCTCTAAAAGCTCCATATCCACAGCCCTGCCCTGGGTGGAGAGGTGACCCTCGATAGAGAGGTGACCCTCGATAGAGAGGTCTATGCACTGCCCCCCCACCATGCCCATATGCCCGGCAAGCCTCGCAAGCTCCAGGGCCCCCCGGGCGGCAGGGGCGGGCTCCGGGAGGCTTAGAGCGCACTCAAAGGCCTTGGTTAAGAGCCCGTCCCCGGCCAGTAAGGCCATGGCTTCGCCATATACCCTATGGCAGGTGGGCCGCCCCCTTCGCATATCGTCGTCGTCCATGCAGGGCAGGTCGTCGTGGATAAGAGAATAGGTGTGCAGCATCTCAACGGCGCAGGCAAAGGGCAGTGCCCTTCGCCAGTCCCCGCCGCACAGTTCGCAGAAGGCCAGCGTCAGAGAGGGCCGCACCCGCTTGCCCCCGCAGAGCAGGCTGTAGCGCATAGCTTCGGTGACCTGGGCCGCGGGGTCCCCCTCTTTTGTGGCGGGCAGGGCCAGCCCCAGGGCCTCCTCTATGGCCCTCAAGTATATCTCGCGTTTCGTCTCAGCCATCGCTCTCCGCCTCCCCGGGCAGGACCGCCAGCTCCGTGACCTTCAGTTGGGCCCGGTCCAGGGTGTTATAGCACAGGGCCGAGAGCTTCGCCCCCTCCTCAAAGAGGGCCATGGCTTCTTCAAGTGGCGCTTCGCCGCTCTCAAGCCGCTCCACTATCTCCTGCAAGCGCCCCATAGCGCTCTCAAAATTCAGCTTTTTCGCGGGCATATTTTACTTCCTTTCTTAAAGAATTTATAAATATAAATGAATTTTCTATATGTCACAGCAGTTTTGCCGCTCTCTTGCCCTTCTCCGCCTGTATAAGCACCTCCTCCCCCTCGGGCAGTCCCCCCAAATCCCGCAGTGCCTTACCCTCATGGTACACCACCGCGTATCCCCGGGAGAGGGCCTTTAGGGGGCTCAGCACGTCCAGCTTCGCCGCCGCCAGGGCTAGTTCATTTTTACAGCCAGAGAGCTTGTCCCTTACGGCACCGTCCAGCCGTATTGTCAGTCCGTCCACCATATCCCGGCGCAGCTTTACATAAGCGCCCCTGTCGGAGAGAGGGGAGTCCCCTATGAGCATATCCAGGCTCTGGCGGTAATACTCCAGGGTGTCCCGGGCCTTTCGGTGGAAATAGGAGTTATAGGAGCCTATGCTGTCCAGAAGCCCCTCACGGTCCGGGGTGCAGAGCTCCGCTGCGGCGGAGGGGGTGGGGGCCCGAAGGTCGGCGGCGAAGTCGCAGATGGTGAAGTCCGTCTCGTGGCCGACGGCAGAGATGACAGGAATTTTCGACGCGGCCACCGCTCTTGCCAGCCCCTCGTGGTTAAAGGCCCAGAGATCCTCCATGGACCCGCCACCCCGGCCTATAATTATCACGTCACAGGCGTCCAGAAGGTTTAAGGTTTTAAGGGCGGCTATAAGCTGCCCCGGCGCGCCCGCGCCCTGGACCTGCACCCCACAGAGCACCGTCTCGCAGATGGGCCAGCGCCGCCCGATAATATTCAGCATATCCTGCAAGGCCGCCCCGGTGGGGGAGGTGACAAGGCCTATCCTCATGGGGCAGACGGGTATGGGCCGCTTGTGTCCCCGGTCAAAAAGCCCCTCGGCGGCAAGCCGGACTTTAAGCTGCTCGAAGGCCAGGCTCAGGGCCCCCACGCCGTCGGGCTGCATTTCCTCGGCGTATAGCTGGTACTGGCCCGCAGGCTCATAGACCGAGACCCTTCCCCGGATTATCACCCTCATGCCGTCCTCTGGCCGGAACCGAAGCCGCCCGGCGGCGCTTGCGAACATCACCGACTTTATGGCGGAGCTCTCGTCCTTTAAAGAGAAGTACATATGCCCGGACCGGGCGTTTTGGGTGAAGTTGGATATTTCCCCGGCAATGTATATGTCAGACAGCCGCCCATCGCCATCGATAAGGGACTTTAAAAAGCGGTTGACCTGGGTTACGGTAAGTGTGGCGCTCATTCTGTTCTCCTTGCTTTGTATGCTAGTATTGCAACGCCGGCGGCGTTGTCGGCGGAAAACTCCGGCGCGGCAAAGTAAGCGCCGAAGGGCCCCGAAAGCTTTTTTCGCAATATGCTGTTGGAGCACACCCCGCCCGAGAATACCACCGGCAGGTCACCGTGCTCCGACAGCAGAGCCGAGCACATCCCCTCCAGTGCGGCGGCTATGGACTCCAGGCAGTACCGGGCCGTTTCCTCCCTAGGGCGGCCCCTCCTTATCATGTCCAGACACTGGTTCTCGATACCCGACAGGGAGCAATCCGCCCCCCGCAGCACGGGTCTTACCCGCACCCTCTCCGTCCAGGCCAGGGCCAGCCGCTCAAGCTCCGGCCCGCAGGGGAAGGAAAGTCCCAGGGCCACCCCCACCCGGTCCACGGCCTGCCCGGCCTTTAGGTCAAGGCTGCGGGCGGCGGGCAGTGCTATGGGCCCCGCCGCCCCGCCCGGGGAAACCAGAAGCCCCTCGGTGGTGCCGCCGGACACGTGGAGGGCCAGGAATTTCTGCTCCAGCAGTTCCAGCCTGCCCGCCGAGTACAGCGCCGCCGCTATATGCCCCTGCTGATGGGAGAACCCATACACAGGCACATTCAGCGCCGCCCCCAGCACCCGGGCCATGCCCCTGCCGGTGAGAAAGCAGGGCATATAGGAGCCCTCGGCTCCGGTGGGGCTGACGGAGACGCCTATGACCGAAAGTTCAGCGTCCGGCAGCAGAGGGGAGAGGACCTCCGGCAGCTGGCGGGTGTGGTGGAACACCGCGTCGCTCTGCCTAAGGCCCTTCATGCCCTTTGGCACCGGCAGCGGCTTTTTAAGGTTGTCCGTTACCCTTGCGCCGTCATATTTTGCCGCCGAGGTGGTATAGTTGCTGGTGTCTATCCCCAGGGCGGTCACTTTTTTTCCTCCGGCCCGCAGTGCTTCTTGGCTATGGAGCCCAGCACGCCGTTGATATAGGCCGGGTCCCCCTCGCCGCCGTAGGCCTTGGAGAGCTCCACGGCCTCGTTTATGGATACGCTTACCGGGATGTCCTTTTCATAGCACATCTCATATACCGCCAGACGCAGAAGGGTCAGGGCCACCTTCGAGACCCGGCGTATATTCCAGCCCTTTAGATTCCCCTCTATCATGCGGTCAATATCCTCCTTATGCTCCTCCACGCCGTAGCAGAGCCCCTCGGTGAAGGAGTCCGGCACAAGGTCCCGGGCTTCATGGGCGGCCCTTAAAATGTCGTCCACCGGGTCCCCGGAGACGGTCTCCTGGAACAACAGGCAAAAGGCCTGCTCCCTTGCTTCCCTTCTGGTCATATCCTATACCTTCCTCTCTCAAAACTCCATAAAATGCCATTTTAATTATTCTAGCACAAATTCGTGAAAACTACAACCGTTCCCGGGATATATGGCAAAGTTTATGGGAAAACTCAGAAAAGACCGATAAAGAAAGGAGAAAAATTATGAACGAGAGCAATCTGAAGTCCATGGACCCCGCAGCTCGGAGCTATTTCGACTCCCTTCCCCAGACCCTCAAGGCCCAGATAGTTGAGAGCGGCGCGCAGCTTTGCACCAGGGAGGACCTGGAGAGGTACTGCAAGAACGCCCTTGAAAACAGGGCGCAGTGAAAAGCAAACAGGGCGCACTTTGCGGGGTGCGCCCTGTTTGCTGCAATTTTACTTTGTGTTCTTTCTATAGAGTATATACAGCCCCTCCAGCATAAGGTTCTCGTCATAGTGCAGGTTCTCCCGGCAGTAGCTGTGGATAAGGGCCATAAGCCCCCCGGTAGCCACGGCGGTCACCGGCCGGCCCAGCTCCTCGGCGGTGCGTGAGATAAGGCCGTCTATCATCAGGGCGCTGCCGTACACGGCCCCGGACTGCATACAGTCCACGGTGTTGCTGCCGATAAAGCGCGCGGGCTCCCCCAGATGTATATAGGGCAGCTGGGCGGCCCGGGCCGAGAGCGCGTCCACCGACAGCCGCAGCCCAGGGATTATCATGCCGCCCCTATAGGCTCCGTGCTCGTCTATCACGGACATGGTGGTGGCCGTGCCCATGTCGAATATCACCAGGGGCGGCTTATACTTCGCCAGCGCCGCCACAGCGTCCACAACTAAGTCAGCCCCCAGCTGGGCAGGGTTGTCCATGCGTATGTCCAGCCCGGTCTTTAGGCCCGCGCCCACGCATAAAAACGTCCTGCCGGTTAGTATTTTCATAGCATCCTTTATGACCTTGCGAAGCTCCGGCACCACGCTTGAGAGTATGCCCCCGGAGATCTCCCCGGGGTCCGCGCCCCGGTCCCGGAGAAGGCCGCCGATAAGCAGGCTGTACTCGTCGGCGGTGCGGTCCCGGTCCGTGTGCATCCTAAGGGTAAGCGTAAGCTTTTCGCCCCTCCAGCAACCCAGGACCGTGTTGGTGTTTCCGATGTCAATGGTGAGTATCATATATCATGACCCCTTCTTTATCTGAATGGAGGAGACGGCCTTGTTAAGCCCCAGGCAGACAGGCGGAGCGATGACCGCCGCTGCTATGGCCTCGGGTATGCCATTGGCGAAGACGGTGGTAAGGATAAAGCCGGTGACGGCGCTTTGGGCTATCCCCTGGGCGGCGGCGTAAGCGTCCCCCAAAAGCAGGCCGATAAGCCCCATTACCAGCACGGTGTTCACCGCCGAGCCTATGGCCCCGGCAAAAGCATAGCCCACCGTTTTTGCCGCGCCGCGGTTTATGGGCAGCCGCTCAAGGAGTTTTACCACGAACCACGGCACCACCCCCACTAGGATCCTCGGCACAAAGCATATCACCAGCGCCCAGGGGCTTCCATGGCTCTCCCCGGGCAGAGGGACAAAGGGGGAGAAGGCGAAGCTTACAAGGTTCGGCGCCATGGTGCCCTTCCAAAGACTGATAGCCCCGAACATCCCGCCCAGAAAGGCTCCCCTTTTGGGGCCCAGCAGTATGGACGCGAGGAGGACAGGGATATGCAGGGTGGTGGCCCGCATAAAGGGCAGGTCGATGAGCCCCAGGGGCGTGAAGCCCATAAGGAGCAGAAGGGCCGCGAACAGGGCGGTTAAAACCATCTCCTGTATCCCGGCTGTGCGTTTGGTGGGAAGATTTGCGTTTGTCATAAAAATTACCTCCTGCCGCCCGCAAAAGCGGTGCAGCGAATGAATATTATTCCCGGGAGCGCGATATATTTCCGGTCCCGCCCAAAGCGGTACGGGCCGGATAACCTCACCCGGGTCTGTATATTATAACCGTGAAGGAAGGATTTTGCAAGCCCTTATGCGCAATACTTCCAAAATATTGTGTTCGTGCTTTACATTGCCCCAGGAATTTGTTATAATTTGGATATAAATGCAGAATTACTCCCAATGGAGGCGGTTTTAAGTGAAAAAGAAGACCGTGGTGCTGGGCGTGACCGGCGGCATAGCCTGCTATAAATCCGCGGCCCTGGCCTCAAAGCTTACCCAGCGGGGCTATGACGTGGAGGTGGTGCTGACAAAAAACGCCACTGAGTTTATCGGCCCACATACCTTCGAGTCCCTGACCCATAACCGGGCCATGGTGGACACCTTCGACAGGAATTTTCAGAGCCATGTGGAGCATGTGGCACTGGCGGACAAGGCGGACCTGCTGATAGTGGCCCCGGCCACTGCAAACATAATCGCAAAAGCCGCCCATGGCATTGCGGACGATATGCTCTCTACCACTATTTTAGCCTGCGACTGCAAGAAGCTCATGGCCCCCGCCATGAACACCCGTATGTACGATAACCCGGTGACCCGGGACAACCTCGAGACCTTGCGAAGGTACGGCTGGGAGGTCATAGAGCCCGCAAGCGGCAGGCTGGCCTGCGGGGCCGTGGGCAGGGGAAAGATGCCCGAACCAGAGGATCTATTGGAAGCGGTGGACCATGCCATAGCCTATGACAAGGACCTTTCCGGCGTGCGTGTTCTGGTGACGGCGGGGCCGACACAGGAATCGTTGGACCCGGTGCGGTATCTGACGAACCATTCCTCCGGCAAAATGGGCTACGCCATAGCGAGAGCGGCGGCGTGGCGGGGGGCGGAGGTCACCCTGGTAAGCGGCCCGACGGCGCTGAAAAAGCCCGCCTATGTGGACACGGTGGACGTGGTGACTGTCCGGGAGATGTTCGGGGCCGTGACAAGCCGTGCCGGGGAGCAGGACGTGATAATAAAGGCAGCGGCGGTGGCCGACTACCGCCCGGCGCAGGTCGCGGACGGCAAGATAAAGAAGGGGGCGGGCGAGGGCCTGACCCTTGAGCTCCGGCGCACGGACGATATTTTAGCGTATCTCGGGGAGCACAAGCGGCCGGGACAGATACTCTGCGGGTTCAGCATGGAGACGGAGAATTTGGTCGAGAACAGCCGGAAAAAGCTCATAAGGAAGAACCTTGATATAGTCGCCGCAAACTCCCTTAAAGAGGAGGGCGCGGGCTTCGGAGTCTCCACAAACGTCCTGACCCTGATAACCCGGGAGGACGAGACGCAGCTGCCCCTGCTGACAAAAGAAGAAGCGGCCCACAGGCTGCTGGACAGGATAGCTGAACTCAGGGGAGAGCGGGCATAAGCTTTAGGAGGGTAAAAATGAAGAAACGTATAATAATTTTTGTAATCACCATAGCGCTGGCCGCGCTGCTCAGCGCGGGCGGGTATATCCTTATCTGGGGTATGCCGGTTTCCGGCGCGCCCAACCCCAGAGACGTGCAGAGCGTCACGGTGAAGTACGGCGAGGAGCCGGGCGGGGCGGTGGAGTATACCGACCCGGAGAAGATAGAGAGCGCCTGCCGGCTTTTGGGCAGCATGAACTATGAGCCCTTCACAGAAGCCAGCGAGGGCGACGCGATAGCCGTCACTATCACCTATAACATGAAGGACGGCTCCCGAAAGGTGGCGGCGGCCAACAGCCAGACCGGCTGGTGGCAGGGTAAGACCATGAAGCTAAAGCAGGGGGACGTGTTCGTGAACGTGGCAGAGGGGCTTTTCCCCCGGGATTAGGAAGCGCAGAGGGAACATAATTATAATATAAAAACACGGAGGTAACTGAAAATGTACAAGGATCTGATGGATACCATCGGCTTTGTGGCCGAGACCGACCCGGAGGTAGCGGACGCCATGTCGCGGGAGCTCTCACGCCAGCGGCGGAATCTGGAGCTTATCGCCTCGGAGAACATCGTCTCCCCGGCGGTGATGGCGGCCATGGGCACGGTGCTTACCAACAAGTACGCCGAGGGCTACCCCGGCCACAGGTACTACGGCGGGTGCCAGTGCGTGGATATTGCCGAGGACATCGCCAGAGAGCGGGCCTGTAAACTCTTCGGGGCCCAGCACGCCAACGTCCAGCCCCACTCCGGGGCCCAGGCCAACCTGGCGGTGTACTTCGCGTTCCTACAGCCCGGGGACACGGTGCTGGGCATGAACCTGTCCGAGGGCGGGCACCTGTCCCACGGCTCGCCGGTGAATATGTCCGGGGCCCTCTACAATTTTGTCGCCTACGGCGTGGAGCCGGACACCGGGCGCATAAACTATGACAAGGTGATGGATCTTGCCATGAAGGAGAAGCCGAAGCTCATAGTGGCCGGGGCCAGCGCCTATGCCAGGGCCATAGACTTCTCAAGGTTCCGAGAGATAGCGGACGCCTGCGGGGCGAAGCTGATGGTGGACATGGCGCATATCGCGGGCTTAGTGGCCGCCGGGTGCCATCAGAACCCGGTGCCCTACGCCGACGTGGTGACCACCACTACCCATAAGACCCTAAGAGGTCCCAGGGGCGGGCTGATACTCTGCCGGGAGGAGTACGCAAAGGCCATAGACAAGGCTATATTCCCCGGCACCCAGGGCGGTCCTCTTGAGCATATTATCGCCGCCAAGGCCGTATGTTTAGGTGAGGCCCTAAAGCCGGAATTTAAAGAGTATGGACAGCAGGTGGTAAAGAACGCGGCGGCGCTGGCCGAGGGGCTTATGAAGCGTGGCGTAAAGCTGGTGTCCGGGGGCACGGACAATCACCTTATGCTGGTGGACCTCTCCGGGCTGGAGCTCACAGGCAAGGAGCTGGAGCGCAGGCTTGACGAGGTGTATATCACCGCCAACAAGAACACTGTGCCCGGGGAGCAGCGCAGCCCCTTCGTCACCAGTGGCCTGCGGCTGGGGACCCCGGCGGTGACCACCAGGGGGCTCAAGGAGGACGACATGGACCGGGTGGCCGAGTGCATAGCCCTGGCTATGGAGGAGGGCTTCGAGGATAAGGTAGAGAAGCTCCGGGGCATGGTAGAGGACATCTGTAAAAAATACCCCCTGTACGAGTAAAAGAAAAAAACGAAAAAAGTTTCGTCCACCTTTTCAAAGGTGGTGGGGTGGAGGGGCAGAAGCCCTCGAGTTCACTTCGTGAACTCGGCCGTCGGAGGCTGTAAATATACTTCAGAAAAAATGAGGTAAGATGACAATGAAACCCTTAGTATTAGGCAATATAACCTACGGTATGTACGCCATAGGAGTAAAGGACCAGAACGGCCCCAGCGCCTGCATCGTGAACACCGTAATGCAGGTGACAAAAACCTCCCCCAGCGCGCCGCCGCTTATAGCTCTATCCATGAATACCGAAAACTACAGCTGCCAGTGCATTGAGGAGAGCGGCGTGTTCACCATCTCCGTGCTCTCTGAGAGCACCCCGGCCACTGTAATAGGGGCCCTGGGCTTCACAAGCGGAGGGCACGGCGGCAAGCTCGACAATATCCGCCACAAGGTCCTGATGGAGGGCGTGCCGGTGATAAAGGAGAACACCTGCTGCTGGTTTTTGTGCCAGGTAAAGGCGAAGCTGCCTGTGGGCGGGCAGGTGCTGTTTGTGGCGGAGATAATCGCCGGGAGTGATTTGCCCGGGGGCATAGAAACCGCCGGAAAGTTCGAGGCCTATAAGCCCATGACCTACCAGTATTATGTGGAGAAGCTGGGCGGGGTCTCCCCTAGGAAAGCGCCCACGTATCTTGCAAATAACCAGGGCGGCGAGAGGATAACCGGCGAGCGCTTCATCTGCTCGGTGTGCGGGTATGAGTATAAGGACCCCAACTTCGGCTTCGAGGAGCTGCCCGTGGACTGGAGCTGTCCCATATGCAAGATGCCCAAAAAGGCCTTTGTGCGCAAGAAGGGATGAGGGCGGAGACCCCCTATGAGCGCCAGGAGCCCCTATTAGGCCCCCGGTCCCTATCCAAGCTGAGAGCTGCCAGAGTGGCGGTATTCGGCCTGGGGGGCGTGGGCGGCAGCGCGGCGGAGGCCCTGGCCCGCAGCGGTGTGGGGAAACTCACGCTTATTGACGGCGACGTATACTCCGTCT
The DNA here is from genome assembly GCF_002201475.1 of Acutalibacter muris. Lineage (NCBI taxonomy): Bacteria > Bacillati > Bacillota > Clostridia > Eubacteriales > Acutalibacteraceae > Acutalibacter > Acutalibacter muris. The sequence goes on from NZ_CP021422.1 coordinate 928,601, forward strand.
CGAACCTTAACCGCCAGCTTTTTGCCACGGCGGAAAATATTGGTACGCCCAAAGTTGAAGCGGCGGCAAAGCGGCTCAGGCTAATAAACCCTGAGATAGAGTTGGAGCTCCACCTGCTCAGCTATACCCCTGACACTGAGAGCCAGCTTGACTTCACCCGGTACGGCTACATTATGGACTGTATAGACATGGTCACCGGCAAGCTGGCCATTATAGAGCGTGCCCACAGACTGGGCGTGCCGGTGATCAGCGCCCTGGGCGCGGGGAACAAGCTGGACCCCACGGCCTTTAAGGTGGCGGACATATATGAAACCTCTGTGTGCCCCCTGGCGCGGGTCATGCGCCGGGAGCTGAAAAAGCGCGGGATAGAGGAGCTGAAGGTGGTCTACTCCACCGAACCGCCACTGCCAGCCTTGCTGGAGGAGGGCGGAAAGCCCGTACCCGGCAGCGTGGCCTTTGTGCCGCCGGTGATGGGCTTGATAATGGCTGGGGAGGTTGTGAAGGATATCTGCGGCATAAAATTAAACTGAGAGCACAGAAGAAAAGCCTTCCCCGAGGGGAGGCTTTTCTTCTGCCTTATTTGCCGTCTATAAGGTCGCCTATGGTGATGCCGTCCAGATACTCCCCGATGACCTTGTCAAGCCCCTGCCACATGGCAAGGGTCCGGCACTGGGCGCTGCGCGGGCAGGGAGCCGCTTCGGGCTCCAGGCAGGCCACCGGGGCCAGGGTTTCCTCGGTGAGCCGCAGCACCTGCCCCACGGTGCATTCCCCGGGGGGCAGGGCCAGCCTATAGCCGCCGCCCTTGCCCCTCATGCCGGTGAGTATCCCGCTGCGCACCAGGACCTTCAGAACGCTCTCTAGGTATTTTTCAGAGATGCCCTGCCGGGCGGCGACCTCTTTCAGGGGGAGATAGCCGCCGCCGTCGTGCTCGGCCATGTCTGTCAGGACCCGCAGGGCATAGCGGCCCCTTGTGGATATCAGCATATGAACCTCCTCCAATCTTATCCCTATTATATCACAGGGTTAATAGGAAATCAAGGGCGGCGCCTTATTCCTCCCTCCACGCCAGGAATAGGGACCCGCCGCCGTATTCCCTCTGGATTATGTCAAAGAGCTCATGGGGGCTTTCCTTACAGTTGCGCCCCAGCCAGCAGGCGATAACGGCGCTGATGCCGGCGGTGAAAAAGTAGAAGTGATAGGCCGACTCGTTCTCCACCCCGTGGCCCATGTCCTTTGAGGAAATCTCGTCGATAGCGTCATGGAAGGGGGCGGTCATCAGCTGCATCAGGTGGGTCACCTGGTTTATCTCGCTGAAGTATATCTGATAAAAATCCTTATACTCCATAATGAACTCAAAAACGCTCTCCATCATGGCCTGAAAGCCCATATGGGCGCGGCCCAGCAGCCGCTCTTTGCACATCTCGGCCATCTGCTGCTCCACCTTCTCGAACAGGTCAAAAACGTCCGAATAGTGGGCATAGAAGGTGGAGCGGTTTATGCCCGCCTTCTCACAGATTTCCCGGACGGTTATCCGGCTTATCTGCTTGCCCCCCAGCAGCATCGCCTCGAAAGCCGCCCGGATTATGGCCTCGTCAGTGTTCTGGGAGCGCTTATTGTTTTTGGTATTCATAAAAAACCCCCTTTAATCCAACAGATGCTGTAAAATTGACGGTTGAAAACAACACGTGTTGGTATTATACTATAGTCACAACAGAAATTCAAGTGACTGAAAGGAGAAACCCCCATGAAAAACGAAAAAATGATGAAGGAAGCCTCTCCCATAAAGCTGCTCTTTACCATGGGCCTGCCCACCATAGTGGTGATGATAGTCCAGGTGCTCTACCATATGGCCGACGTGTTCTTTATCGGTCAGAGCGGCGACCCCATGCAGGTGGCGGCGCTGTCCCTTGCAGGTCCGGCCTTTTCTATCTTCCAGGGTGTGGGCACTCTTTTTGGAGGCGGGGCCTGCACCGCCATCGCTATGGCCCTGGGCCAGGGTGATAGGGAAAAGGCAAAATATTTCAGCTCCTTCTGCGCCTGGGGCTCGGTGATAACCGGCGTGGTCCTGGCGATAGTAATGTTCATTTTCATGGACCCATTGCTGGGCCTCATGGGCGCCAACGCCGAGACGGCCGGGTTTGCCCGCACATACCTGTCCATAGTGATACTGGGGTCCCCGTTCGTCATGTTCAGCGGCGGGCTCGGCAACGCCATAAGGGCCGACGGCTCCTCCGCAAAGACCATGCTCATCGCCCTGGCGGGCACCTTCACCAATATTTTGCTTGACCCCCTGTTCATTTCTGTTTTCGGAATGGGCATAGCTGGCGCGGCCTGGGCCACGGTGATCGGCAATGTTGTCACAAGCGGCTTAGTTTTCCTGCACGTCAAAAAGTCCGGCTGCTTCAGCATCTCCCCCAGATATTTCACCCTCAAAAAGGACGTGTCTCTCCGGGTCATAGGCCTGGGCGTGCCGATGGCGATGGGCGTGGTGCTGGGGTGCGTCTCGGGTATGTTCTCGAACCAGCTCTTGGTGAAGTATGGCAATATAGCCGTGGCGGCAAACGGTGTGGCGGGCAAGGCCGGTATGCTGGTGGGCATGATGGCTATGGGCGTGTGCATGGGTATGCAGCCGGTCATCTCCTACTCCTACGGCATGGGCGACCGCAGGCGGCTTAAAAGGATAACCTTCGTGACCGGCGCGGCCTCGGCCCTTGTCAGCGCTGTGCTGGGGTCCGGGCTCCTCCTGGGCCGTGACGCGTTCATGACCGCTTTCCTGAACGACCCACAGGTTCTTGAGGCCGGCCGGTTTATGATGCTGACCCTCATTGCCGCGCCGGTGGGGGGCATATACCAGCTCTGCTCCTCTTTTCTTCAGGGCACCGGCAAGGTAAGCTATGCAACGCTTACCTCCCTTCTCAGCAAGGGGCTGGTGTTTGTGCCGGTGCTGTTCATCAGCGAGGCCCTGGACGGCTTCACAGGGCTGGTGTTCGCAGGCGCTGTCTCCGACCTTATCTCTACCGCTATAGGCGCGGCGCTCTGCCTGAGCTGGGCGAAAAAATCCGGGGGTGCGGTCCCCAGCGCCGCCGCAGCTGAAGCAGTGTAAAATATGCACAATAAAGCAAAAATCTATTATCGATATTTCTTTATCGATAATAGATTTTTTTACTTCCCTTTTCATGAGATATGTGCTATTATATAGGCAGTAAAAGTTCCCGCATAGAGACTCTGAAGAAAAGAGGTGATAAAGATGTCGGACCGATGTGTGTCAAAGCAGACCCTGCAAAGGCTTCCCGCCTACTTAAACTATCTGCGCGGCCCCGGAAAGGGCCTGAAAAAGCATGTTTCGGCCACGATGATCGCCGAGGCCCTGGGGCTTAACGACGTGGTTGTCAGGAAGGACCTGGCCTCTGTGAGCTCCTCCGGCCGGCCCAAGGTGGGCTATGTGCGCTCGGAGCTCATAAGGGAGTTGGAGAAGTTTTTAGGCTACGACAACAGTCAGGACGCGGTTTTAGTGGGCGCGGGCAAGCTTGGGCAGGCTCTGATGGCCTACAGCGGCTTTCCCCAGTACGGGCTCAATATCCTGGCGGGCTTCGACTCGGACCCGCGCCTTGAGGGCGCGGAGGTGGCCGGGAAAAAGATACTCGCAATGGATAAGCTGCCCGGGCTCTGCCGCAGGGTGGGCGTGCACATCGGTATAATAACGGTGCCGGGGGAGCACGCGCAGGCTGTGTGCGACCAGCTTATAGACAGCGGCATTCTGGCGGTTTGGAACTTTGCCAACGCGCACCTCTCTGTGCCCGAAGGGATCCTGGTGCAGAACGAGAACATGGCGGTGTCGCTGGCACTGCTCTCCAACCACTTGAAAGAAGTTTTCAGCACAAAATAAACAGCAAAGGATGGGAGAGTTTCATGGAAACAAATTACGAGATCGTGGAAAACGTGGAAACCTTTGAAAAAATGCTGGCGCGGGTGCGCGAAGCCCAGAAGAAGTACGCCACCTTTACCCAGCAGCAGGTGGACGAGATTTTCCGCGCCGCGGCCATGGCGGCCAACCTCCAGCGTATCCCGCTGGCGAAGATGGCCGTTGAGGAGACCGGCATGGGCGTTGTGGAGGACAAGGTCATAAAGAACCACTACGCCGCCGAGTACATCTACAATACCTATAAGGAGACCAAGACCTGCGGGGTCATCGAGGAGGACAAGGCTTTCGGCATACGCAGGATAGCCGAGCCCATCGGCGTTATCGCCGCCGTTATCCCCACCACCAACCCCACCTCCACCGCCATATTCAAGACTTTGCTTGCCCTGAAGACCCGCAACGGCATCATCATCAGCCCCCACCCCCGGGCCAAGAAGTGTACCATCGCCGCGGCGAAGGTAGTGCTGGAGGCGGCCATAAAGGCCGGGGCCCCCGAGGGCTTGTTCGGCTGGATAGACGCGCCCTCTCTGGAGCTTACTAACCTGGTTATGGCCGAGGCCGACATCATCCTCGCCACCGGAGGCCCCGGCATGGTGAAGTCCGCCTACTCCTCCGGCACCCCCGCCCTGGGCGTTGGCGCCGGCAACGTGCCCGCTATAATCGACGAGAGCGCCGACGTTATCATGGCCGTCAACTCCATCATCCATAGTAAGACCTTTGATAACGGCATGATATGCGCCTCCGAGCAGTCCGTTATCGCCATGGAGCCCGTGTATGACGCGGTAAAGGCCGAGTTTATAAAGCGCGGCTGCCACCTCCTCAATAAGTCAGAGCTCAATAAGGTGCGCAAGACCATCATCATCAACGGCGCCCTGAACGCCAAGATAGTGGGCCAGTCCGCCTTTAAGATCGCCCAGCTTGCCGGGGTCACCGTGCCCGAGAGCACCAAGATCCTTATCGGCGAGGTGGAGAGCGTGGATATCTCCGAGGAGTTCGCTCACGAGAAGCTGTCCCCGGTGCTGGCCATGTACAAGGCCAAGACCTTTGAGGACGCTATAGCCAAGGCCGAGCGCCTTATCGAGGACGGCGGCTACGGACATACCGCCTCCCTCTATATCCACCCCGCCCAGCAGGAGCGCCTTGCCCAGCACCAGGCAGCCATGAAGACCTGCCGTATCGTGGTTAACACCCCCTCCTCTTTCGGCGGCATTGGCGACCTCTACAACTTCAAGCTGGCGCCCTCCCTGACCCTGGGCTGCGGCTCCTGGGGCGGCAACTCCGTCTCTGAGAACGTGGGCGTAAAGCATCTTATCAATATCAAGACCGTAGCCGAGAGGAGAGAGAATATGCTCTGGTTCCGCACCCCCGAGAAGGTGTTCTTCAAGAAGGGCTGTATGCCCGTGGCCCTGGAGGAGCTCCGCACAGACTATCACCGCAAGAAGGCCTTTATCGTCACCGACACCTTCCTGTATCAGAATGGCTATACAAAGCCCCTTACCGACAAGCTGGACGAGTTGGGCATACAGTATGCGGTCTTCGCCGACGTGGCCCCGGACCCGACCCTTGCCTGCGCTCTTGAGGGCGTGAAGCAGATAAACAGCTTTAAGCCCGACGTTATTATCGCTCTGGGCGGCGGCTCCCCCATGGACGCGGCGAAGATCATGTGGGTGCTCTATGAGCATCCGGACGCGGACTTCCAGTCCATGTCAATGGACTTTATGGATATCCGCAAGCGTATCTACCGCTTCCCCAAGATGGGCGAGAAGGCCATGATGGTGGCCATACCCACCTCCTCCGGCACCGGCTCTGAAGTGACCCCCTTCGCCATCATCACCGACGAGAAGACCGGCACAAAGTGGCCCCTGGCTGACTACGAGCTGCTGCCCACCATGGCTATTGTGGACGTGGACAACATGATGAACCAGCCCAAGGGCCTCACCAGCGCCTCCGGCATTGACGCCATGACCCACGCCATCGAGGCGTATGTGTCCATCATGGCCTCCCCCTTCACCGACGGTCTGGCCCTTGAAGCCATCAAGCTGGTCTTTAAGTACCTGCCCTCCGCCTATGAGAACGGCGCCAACGACCCCTATGCCCGTGAAAAAATGGCCGAGGCCAGCTGCATCGCCGGTATGGCCTTTGCAAACGCCTTCCTGGGGCTCAACCACTCCATGGCCCACAAGCTGGGCGCCTATCACCACCTGCCCCACGGCGTGGCCAACGCTGTGATTCTCACCGACGTTATCCGCTACAACGCTGCCGAGGTCCCCACCAAGATGGGCACCTTTTCCCAGTATCAGTATCCCCACGCCAAGGCCCGCTACGCCGAGATAGCCCGCGCCTGCGGCTTCCAGGGGAACAACGACGACGAGCTGCTGGAGAGCCTGATAAACGAGCTTGAGAAGCTCAAGGATATCATCGGCATAAAGAAGACCATCAAGGACTACGGCGTCACCGAGGAGAACTTCAAGGCCACTCTGGACGAGATGGTGGAGAACGCCTTTAACGACCAGTGCACCGGGGCCAACCCCCGTTACCCGCTGATGAAAGAGATCAAGGCAATCTACGAGAAGTGCTATTACGGCAAGTAATTAAGGGAGGAGTTTAGATTATGAATCTGGAAAATGCAAGAGTTATCGCGGCACGCACCTCCAAGACCATCTACCGCGAAGACGATAAGGTCATCAAGGTGTTCGACGAGGACTTTTCCAAGGCCGACATTCTCAACGAGGCGCTGAACATCGCCAGGGTCGAGGAGACCGGCATACCCATGCCCCGTGTGCAGGGCGTTGAGATGGTGGAGGGCAAATGGGCCATCGTCACCGACTTCATAGAGGGCAAGACCATGGCCCGACTGATGGAGGAGGAGCCCGAGAAGAAGCAGCAGTACCTGGAGCGCCTGGTGGACATCCAGATGGAGCTGCACACAAAGACCGCTCCCATGCTCAGTTTCCTCCACGAGAAGATGCGCCGGAAGATCTCTCAGACCGGCCTTGACGCCACTACCCGCTATGAGCTGGACGCGCGTCTTGACAGCCTTCCGAAGCACCGCAAGCTCTGCCACGGGGACTTCAATCCCTCTAACGTGGTTATCAAGCCCGACGGCGGCTATGCGGTCCTGGACTGGGCCCACGCCACCCAGGGCAACGCCAGCGCCGACGTGGCCCGCACCTATCTGCTGTTCTGGCTTAACGGCGACATGGATGGGGCCGAGAAGTACCTGGACCTGTTCTGCAAGAAGTCCGACACCGCCAAGCAGTACGTCCAGAAGTGGCTGCCCATCGTGGCCGCCAGTCAGTCCGTCAAGGGCAAGCCCGAGGAGCGGGAGTTCCTTATGGGCTGGGTAAACGTCGTCGAGTACGAATAATTATAATCAAAGGTGGGGGGAGGCCGAGGCCTCTCCCTTTCCTGATTTTAGGAGTATTATATGAAAGCAAATTACTTTATCGGAAACGGCAGCTTCGAGCTGCGTGAAGTGGAAATGCCCCACGCCGACCCGGGCGAGGTGGTCATAAAGAACATGGTCTGCGGCGTGTGCGGCACGGACGTGCACATCAAAAACGGCGAGCCCGGCTCCGCGGAAGTGAATCCCCCGGTGGTCCTGGGCCACGAGTATTCCGGGGAGGTCATAGAGGTGGGGGAGGGGGTAACCTCCCTTAAACCCGGCGACCATGTGACCGTGGACCCCAACATCTATTGCGGACAGTGCGCCCACTGCCGTAACGGCAAAAAGCAGCTCTGTGAAAATATGCAGGCCGTAGGCGTGACCAGGGACGGCGGCTTCGCCCAGTTCAGCCTTGTGCCCGAGGCCCAGGCCTTCCGCCTGGCCCCCAGTGTGAGCTTCGAGGCCGGGGCTATGGCTGAGCCCCTGGCCTGCTGCCTGCACGGCATAGACCTTGCCGGGATAAAGCCCGGCCAGACCGTCTGCATAATCGGCGGCGGGGCCATCGGCCTTATCATGCTCCAGCTTGCGAAGCTTTCCGGCGCTGCAAGGCTCATTCTCAGCGAGCCCAACGAAAAGCGCCGTGAAGCCGCAAGGACTCTGGGCGCGGACCTGACGGTGGATCCCACGGACCCGGCGGCCTATGAGGGCGTGAAGGGCACCGCCGATGTGGTGATAGAGTGCGTGGGCAATAACCCGGCGGTGAGGGCCGCCTTTGACTTCGCCAAGAAGGGAGCCACCCTGGTGCTCTTCAGCGTCCCCAAGCCCGAAGCCCAGTTCCCACTGCCCCTTTTCGACGTGTATAAAAAGGAGCTGACAATAAAGGGCTCCTTCGTGAACCCGGACACCCATGACCGGGCAGTGGCCCTTATCAACTCCGGCAAGGTGGATTTCGGGCCCATCATCACCCACCGCTACCACCTCTCCGAGCTCTCCGGGGCCATTGAGGCCCAGAGCGGGAGCGAGTCTATAAAGGTAGTGGTTATGGCGCAGGAATAAAAAAGCAGGGCCTGCCGTGTAAGCGGCGGGCCCTCAGTCTTTGCCGTTCCATAAATTCGTCACGCTGACCCCATTTTTCCGGGCATACCGCACCGTATACAGGGTGCCACCCCGGCTTCGGCCCTGTTCAAGATAGGCGATGCAGTGGGCGCTGTGGTCCACCATATACCTGTCCCGGCGCAGCAGCAGACCCTCCGCGTACACGTCGCCGGTATAGATGACCTCGTCGGCCCGGCGCTTGATATAGTCGTACATGGCCCGGTCCGCCGGGTCCCACCGGGACTCCTGCCCCAGGTACGGCAGCACCAGCACCAGCTTCAGCCCGGAAAAGTCAGGGAGGAGCTTCATGCGCAGTATCTCCCGGGCGGCGAGGGTGTCAAAGCCCAGGGCGCCCCCCGCGAGAAAGGTATCGAAGCCAAACCTATAGAGCAGGGAGACCTCGTCGAAGACCGCCTCTCCCAGGAACTCCAAATCCGCCCCGTCAAGGGAGCGGTGCCCGGTGAAGCAGCAGGTTTTGTGCCGTATAAGCTGTATGCCCATAATGCGCCCCCAAGGTAAGTGTGATAAAGCTGACCTTAGTATAGCACAAATCGAACATAATGTCAAAACCCCGAAAAGAATTTTACCGTCGCCACCGAGAGCGCCACGGCCATGCAGTCCCCCAGAAGCGCCGCAGGCAGGGTGTGCCGCAGCTTTTTGCACCCCACCGCCCCAAAGTAGACGGTGACGGCATAGAAGGTGGTCTCTGTGGAGGAGGCCAGCACAGAGGCAATTTTGCCGGTCTCGCTGTCCGGACCAAACTGCTCTAAAAGGGAGAGGGTATAGGCCGAGGAGCCGCTGCCGGAGATGGGCCGCAAAAGAGCTAAAGGCAGCACCTCGGTGGAGATACCGAGGGTTTTAGCCAAGGGCTCGCAGAGGGCGCAGAGAACCTCTAAAAGCCCCGAAGCCCTGACCATACTTACGGCCACTATCAGCCCAATTAAAGTGGGCAGCAGCCCCAGGGTGGTATGTATGCCCTCCTTGGCCCCGGACACAAAGGCGTCGAACACGTCCACGCCCCGGAGGAAGCCGAACAGCAGGATAACGCCGATTATCACCGGCAGCGCCGCCGCGCCTATCTGTTCCATCACCCAAGCCCCCCTGACCGGCGCTCAAGCAGCTTGCACGCCATCACCGCCGTGATAAGCGCCCCCAAAGAGGTCAGCCATATCTCGGGCAGCACCCCGAAGGGCGCGGCGCTGCCGCAGGAGGCCCGCAGGGCCGCCATATTTACCGGCAGTAATTGCAGGGAGGCAGTGTTTATCACCACGAACAGGATCATGCCCCGGCTGGGCGTTTCCCCGGGGGACTTCTCGGCCATGGCCTTCATGGCCGACAGTCCCAGAGGAGTGGCGGCGTTGCCCAGCCCCAGAAGGTTCGCGGAGACGTTCATACATATCTTGCCCTTTATCCCATCGTCGTCCCTGTAATCGGGGAAAAGCCGGTCGATAATGGGGGAGAAGCCTCGGGCCAGTAGATTTGTAAGCCCAGCGCGCTCCGCTATTTTTAAAAAGCCCAGCCAAGCGCACATACTGCCCAGCAGAAAGATGGACAGCTCCACCGCGTCCCCGGCGCCGTCCATCACCGCAGAGGACAGCTCCGAAAGCCGTCCGTTGACCGCGGCGCAAACCACGCTTAGGGCTATCATTCCGAACCAGATATAGTTTATCACGGCGATTCCCCCAAGGAAAAAATTGTATTGACTTTGGCCGCAAAAGAGGTTAATCTAATGTATAGCGGTCAATCAAATTCTGAAAGGATGAGAGATATGTTTGGAGAAAAGATACTGGACTACTGGGACGATATTGTAAGGGACCTGGGTAAGCTGGTGGCTATCCCCTCCGTGGCCGTGCCCACAGAGGGGGAGCACCCCTTCGGGGACCCTTGCGCCAAGGCCCTGGACACCGCGGTGGAGCTGGCGGAGAGCTACGGCCTTAAAGCCAAGAACGTGGACTATTACGCCGCCCACGCCGAGATAGGCGAGGGGGAGGGCAACGCTGTGGTCATGGCCCACCTGGACGTGGTGCCCGCCGGGGAGGGCTGGGACAGCGACCCCTTCACGATGGTGCTGACAGAGGACAGCCGGGCCATTGGCCGGGGCGTGGCGGACGACAAGGGTGCGGCTGTGGTGGCCCTGCACTGCCTTCGGGCCATAAAGGACGCGGGAGTAAAGGGCAAGCGCAAGCTCCGGGTTATATTCGGCTCCGCAGAGGAGATAGGTATGCACGATATGCCCTACTACTTCTCAAAGGAGCAGCACCCGGATATGGGCTTCACTCCGGACGCGGGCTACGGCATTTGCCACTGTGAGAAGGGCGGCCTGAACTTCCAGGTCAAGGGGGCTAACGACTCCACTCTGATAAAGAGCTTCACCGCCGGCACGGTGCCCAACGCCGTGCCCTCAAAGGCCGAGTGCCAGGTCGTCTGCACCGCGGCCGAGCGGGAGAAGCTGGCAGAAGCTGCCGGACACTTAGGCATAGCGGTAGAGGTCACCCCCACGGAGGGCGGCGCGAAGCTTTTGGCAAAGGGCAAGGCCGCCCACGCCGCCGCGCCACAGACAGGCATGAACGCGGCCTCCTACTTGGTGGAGCTGCTGTATGAGGTCTTCAGCGGGGAGCGCTTGGGCAGTTTCTTCACCTTTATCCATGAGAAGATAGCCCTTACCAGCGACGGCAGCCTCTTAGGGGTCAACATCAGCGACGAGCCTAGTGGCCCCCTGACCTTCAACCTTGGCATCGTCAGGGTGACACCCGAGGACTGTTGCCTGACGGTGGATATCCGCTATCCCGCCACCAAGGAGGGCAAGTGGGTATCCGGGACCATACGGAAGGCCGTAGAAGCGGCGGGCCTTGAGTTCGTTCAGCTCAGCGACGCGGTACCTCTGTACCTGCCAAAGGAGAGCCGGCTTGTCACGCTGCTCTCCGGGGCCTATAAGGACGTGACCGGCGAGGACTGCGATATATTCTCCATGGGCGGAGGCACCTATGCCCGCCAGATGTTTGGCAAGGGCGTGGCCTTTGGGCCCGGGTTCCATGACGATATCCCCGCCCACGAGCACGACGTGAACGAGCAGATAAACCTGGAGAAGCTAAAGCTCCATGCGCAGATATGCCTGGAGGCCATGTACCGTATGTTTACGGCAGACTGACCTTATATCATCCATATGCGCGTACCCCGAGGGGTTATGCCCGAAACAAGAGAGGCCCGGCAGGGAGAACTGCCGGGCTTCGGTATTATGCGGACCCGGCCTGTCTCCTTCGATAAGCGCTGGGAGAGACCCCCTTGTACCGGGAAAATATCCTGGAAAAATAGCTTATATCGCTGAAGCCGCAGTTCAGCGCAATTTCCGTTACCGGGCGGGCGGTAAAGGCCAGCTGCTCGCCCGCCTGTTCCATCCGATAGTAATTGAGGTAGTCGATAGGGGTCCTGCCTGTCATCTGGGAGAAGGCCCGGCAGAAATACTTTGGGTTCATCCCCGCCACCGCCGCCAGTTCACTCAGTGTAACGGCGCTGTCATAGCGGTCGCGCATATAGGTGAGCACATTCTTCAGCCGCAGGGTCTTTTCCCGGCTCTCGGAGAAAGCTGGTTCTCCGCTTTCCAGCAGGCTGCCCATCAGCTGCCACATGAGCCCCAGGGTGGTCCACTCATAGCCCGGCGTCTCTCTTTCCATGGCTCCCATAAGCTGTTTGGATAGCTCAGACTGGGCGCTGCCCGCCGGGAACACCCTTGTATAGCCGCTCTCCTCCGCCAGGAACTTTCCGGCGCTTTTGGCGCACACCGGCGTGTCATGCAGCAGGGTGCCCAGGTCGAACACCACGCACTGATACACACAGTCCCGGGGCGTGCCGCCGTGTATAACGCCGTCCCCCACCCAGGCGCAGTCCCCGGGGCCCATGGGGAAGCTGCCGCCGTCCAGGCTCAGACGGAAGCCGCCCTCTTTTACCAGAATCAGCTCATATTCCAGGTGCCAGTGCAGGGGCATCTGGTAGCGTGGGGAGGAGCTGTCCACCTTGTACAGCTCAATAGGGAAGCCAAAGGTTCCGCGGCGCTTGTTTTCGTACAGTCTGCTGTAATTCATGAAAACCCCTCTAAAAGTGAATATCCTCCTGTTTTGTCGGCGTATTTCTCCTAGATAAGGAGGTTAAAAGGTACTATAATACTATCAATCTAGCATATCGACGCTTATATGTCAATGGGAAAGGGAGGATCTGTTTGGAAAATTACCAGGAGATAAAGGACCAGATATGCGACGTATGCCACAAGACCTGGCAGCTGGGCTGGGTGGCCGCCAACGACGGCAACGTCAGCGCCAGGCTGCCCGACGGAAATATCATCGCCACCCCCACAGGTATCAGCAAGGCTTTCATCACCCCGGAAAAGCTGGTGCTGCTGGATAGGGAGGGGAACGTGCTGGAGGCAAACGAAGGGTACAGGCCCTCCAGCGAGATAAAAATGCACCTGCGCTGCTATGAAAAGCGCCCGGACGTGCAGAGCGTCCTCCACGCCCACCCGCCCGGGGCCACCGGCTTTGCCGTGGCCCACAAGGCCATGGATATGTACAATATGATAGAGGACGTGGCGGTTATCGGTTCCGTGCCCCTTACCCCCTATGGCACCCCCTCCACCGGTGAGGTGCCCGACGCCATTGAGCCGTACCTGGAGGAGCACGACGTGATGCTGCTGGAAAACCACGGGGCTCTGGCCGTGGGCAGCGACGTGCTGACGGCCTTCTACCGCATGGAGAGCCTGGAGCTCTGGGCGAAGATAACCATCAACGCGGTGATACTGGGCGGCAGCTTTGACATCAGCCGGGACAATATACAGAAGCTTATTGATCTTCGCGGCTATTACCAGGTCACCGGGCGGCACCCGGGATATAAGCTCTATAACCCGGAGGACGACGTATTACACAAGAAATAAGAAGAAATATCAAAATTTCTAACCCAGGAGGAAAACATATGAATTATCCAAAGATTGGCATACGCCCCGCTATTGACGGCCGCTGGGGCGGCGTGCGCGAGAGCCTGGAGGCTCAGACCATGAGCATGACATTGACAGCACACCGGACTATTCCCTCGCAAAGAAGATGGATCTGGAAATCCGAAAAGCCATTCAATCTTCCGGGGACTATCTTGGAAAAGTGTGGGCAGTCATTTTCAATATGCTTGGCATGGATTTTTATAAGCTGTCCCCTGATGAACAGAAAACATTCAAAAAGGTTTTGTCAAAATCGCCCGCTATCAAAAACAGTCCGGTCAACTTCCGACGCAAGAGAAAATGAAAACAGCCGTTGTGCGAATGGATTTTCCTACAACGGCTGTTAATCTGGGGGATAATATTCACTTTTTATTCTTCTGCTATTGGAGTTGTGAGGTGCATCCTCTGAGAAATGCAAGTTGCAATTCGATATTACCACGGAAAAACAAAGTAAACTATTAAGGAACTAATTACTGAAGCCACAATAAATATCTTCTTGCTTTTTGCTCTTTTATAAAAAAGTAGGAAAAAAACAATCACGCCTACAACATCCATTAGCAGTTGAAACAGAAATGTATGATGCTCCAAAAAATAAATAAAAATTGCGGTTGCTTCGGCGGCTAAAGCACCTATCGGAAGAGAATATAATATGGAATTAAAAATATATTCTCTGTTCCAGTAGTATAAGATGTAGGCTGCTATTGCACAAGGAATTGAAAGAAGCGTAAACAGAACGAATAGCGAAAAACGAAAACCACCGGAAAATAGGGGTACAAACATTCCTAAAATTGCCTGTAATCCATAAAAACTCAAGGTCATTCCAAACATATACAAAAACGAACTAATTCCTGCACAAATATTAGACGTGCTTAGTAGAACAATGGTAGTATTAGTGATTATCCAAAAACCCAGTAATGTTTGGATTGACGAAAAACTCCATAATGTATCTGCGGGGAAATAATCCGCTAATCTGCAAATACACCCGACCAAAATTCCAACAAAAAAGATTTTTATATAAGATTTCGTACTATGTGTTAAAACTTTACTCATAAGCATTTCCTCCCAAGATTCAATTTGTTTTATTCCACATTTTAATTTTCTTCATCCTGCGTCAACTCAATCACATCTAAAATGCCACAATTTAGGGCTTCGCAGATACGCAGCAGTGTTTTCATACTGATATGCTCGCCCTTGCCCATGTTGGCAATCATGTTGGTTGTCAGACCGGCGGCAAGCCGCAAGTCCTCTTTTCTCATGCCACGTTCTTTCAAGGTGTTCCATAATGGCTGATAGCTGATGTTCATAGGCTTCCCGTCCCTCTTTCCATCGTCAAGTGTTCTGCACCCATTATAGCAGAAATCTTGCGTTTCCACAATATTTCTTGACCACACCGTCGTTTCCGTCTGGATTGTGCTTTTCCTTTCTCCGCTTTTATTACATCTAATTAGCCATAAGCTGGTTTGTGCCCAAGCTCACCGGGCACGGGGCCTTCACCGACGTGTACAGCGTCATGGCAAACTGGGGCGCGAACCACGGCGTTACGGTCTACGGCCATGTGGGGGCCGAGCTTATCACCCTCTCGTCCATGCTGCGTATACCGGTTAATATGCACAATGTGGAGCCGGAGCGGATATTCCGCCCCCATGCCTGGGCGGCTTTTGGAACAGAGGACGCCCAGAGCGCGGACTATAGGGCCTGCCGGGCCTATGGGCCCATATACGGGTGAGGCGCGGCATGGGCGAGAGAAGCAGCCGCAAGGAGGTGTTCCACCGGCCCGCAGCCAGCTGGCACGAGGGCTTTCCCATAGGTAACGGCCGTATGGGCGCGGTGGTATATGGGGATTATAAAAGGGAAATCCTGGCTGTCAACGAGGACACCCTCTGGTCGGGTTATCCCAGCGAGACCTGGCCGGGCTTTTCCAGGGAGGCCAGCGCCCGGGCGGCGGAGTTCTGCCGGCTGGGCCGGAACAGGGAGGCCATGGAGCTGCTTGAGACCGAAGGCAGAGGGGCCGGGGACGTACAGATGTATGCGCCCTTTGGAAACGTGATACTGGAATTCCTGGGCGAACGTTCTATTGAGGACTACCGCCGGGAGCTGGACCTGGGGGACGCGGTTATACGGGCCGCCTATGCCTGCAACGGCCGGCAGTACAGACATACTGTTTTTTGCAGCGCGGCGGACCAGGTGCTGGCGTACCGGGTGGAGGCCGGGGAGCCGTTCTCCCTGCGGATAACCGCTGAAGACGGTTTTCTCCGGCATACAGACTACACCTCAAAGGGCTTTCTGGCCCGGGGAGAGTGCCCGGGCAGGAACAGCTTTTCCGTGACCCAGGGACATGGGCCGCTGAGCTTTTCGGATAAGCCGGAGGAGCGCGGTATGCGCTACGTGGGCCTGGGGCAGGTGGTTACGGACGGAGAAGGTGTACCCAGAGAGGAGGGCCTTCTCATAGAGGAGGCCACTCGGGTGACTATTTTTCTCTGCATCCGAAGCAGCTTTGCCGGGTTCGACCGCCACCCCTTCACCCAGGGCCTGGAGGAGACAGCCCTTGCAGAACGTGATATGGCCGCCTTTGAAAAAGACTTTGACGCCATGCTGGCAGGGCATATACGCGAATACAGGAGCTATTTCGACCGGGTCGCGCTGGACCTTGGGGAGAGCCCTGACAGCGGCACGGACACGGACCAGCGCATCAGGAATGCGGAAAAAGGAGAGCCGGATCCCGACCTGGCGGCGCTGCTGTTCGACTTTGGCCGCTACCTGCTGATATCCTGTTCCCGCCCCGGGACCCAGGCGGCAAACCTCCAAGGGCTTTGGAACCGGGAAAAATTCCCGCCGTGGTTCTGTGACTACACGGTCAATATCAACACGGAGATGAACTACTGGCTTACCGGCCCCTGCAACCTGGACGAACTGGCAGAGCCCCTGGCGCGCCTGAACCGGGAGCTGCTGGATAACGGCCGTATAACCGCCAGGGCCATGGGCAGAGAGGGCTCGGCCTGCTTCCATAACACCGACCTCTGGCGCAAGGCCTCCCCCGCCAGGGGAAAGACCAGCTGGGCCTATTGGCCCTTCGGCAGCGCCTGGATGTGCCGCAACCTCTATGAGACCTACCTGTTCAGCGGGGACAAGGACTATCTGAGAGGCCTCCTTCCCGTCCTTCGGGAAAACGCCCTCTTCTGCGAGAGCTCCCTCAGCGAAACGCCGGAGGGCCTTGCGGTTTGCCCGGCAACCTCCCCGGAAAATGAGTTCCTTATAGACGACCGGCCGGTGCCCACTGCCTACTATACCGAGCACACTCTGGCGGTAGTACGCAACTTATTCAGGGACTACGCCGAAGCTTGCCGGACTATGGGCGAACTCCGGGAGGCAGAGCGCTATGAGGAGCTGTTGGGCCGCATAGCCCCTATAAAAATTGGGGCATTTGGACAGGTGATGGAGTGGGACCGGGAGTTCCAGGAAAGCGACGTGCATCACAGGCACCTGTCCAACCTCTACGAGCTGCACCCGGGCCGGGGCATTTCCCAAAGCACCCCGGAGCTGCAAAGGGCGGCTGAGGTCACCCTTGAGCGCCGGGGGGACGAGGGCACCGGCTGGAGCCTTGCCTGGAAGCTGCTGATGTGGGCGCGGCTGGAAAACGGCCTTCGGTTCCAGCAGGTAATGAACAGGCTGTTCCGCCTTGTGGACCCGGAGGCGGCGGGGCAGTGTAAAGGGCCTTAGGGCCAGGGGCGGCGTCCTTGTGGATATCGCCTGGAGCAGGGAGTGCGTGGAGTACGCTCTTTTTAGTCCAACCAGCCGTACCGTTACGCTGCGGGTGATGGAGGGACCCAGTGAGGAGGTTCGCCTTATTGGCGGGGGGACATATAGAAGTTCCGTAAAAAGGCCAAGATGAGCCGAAGGGCTGTTTTGGGAAAAATAAACCCCCGGCTATAACCGGGGGAACAAACCGCTTCTTTTACCTGTCACGCGCGCACATATTGGGCCACCTGCCTGGCGCGCTCAAGGTAGGGGGCGGTTTCGTTGTAATAGCGGCTGATAAGGCATGAAAACAGGATATCTACCATGGTCATCTGGGCTATCCTGGAGCTCATGGCCCCGCTGCTCAGAGAGGGCTCCGGGGCGCTGAGCCCGAAGTGCACGTCGGAGTAGGAGCTTAAACTCACCGGCCCCAGCCGGGAGATGGAGATTATGAAAGCTCCGGCCCTTCTGGCCGCTTCACAGGCCCGCAGGACCTCTCTCGCCTCGCCGGACCAGGACAGGGCCAGCACCACATCCTCCGGCCCCAGCAAAGCCGCCGAGGACAGCTGAAGATGGGGGTCGGAGTAGGCCGATACCTGTTTGCCAATGCGCACAAGCTTCTGCTGTGCGTCAAGGGCGGCCAGGTGAGAAGCGGCCACCGCGTACACATCTACCCGCCGGGCGTCAAAAAGCTTGCCCGCGGCAAGCTCCACCTGGTCGGGATCGATAAGTGTGCTGGTGTCCTCGATGGCCCGCATATTGTGCTGGCATACGCTCTGTATCACGTTCCCGGCTCGGTCGCCTATCTTGATATCGCTGCATTCCCTGTCCTGACTCTGGCGGGCCACGGCCAGCTCACTGGCCAGCTTCAGGGAGAATTCCCGATAGCCGCGATAGCCCAGCTTCTTGCAGAAGCGCACCACCGCCGCCTGGCTGGAGTCGCTGCGGCCGGCCAGCTCCTCCACGGAGATACCCACCACGTCGTTCAGATTGCTAATTAAATATACCGCTATTTTTTGCTCTGAGGCCGGAAGGCTGTCCATGATTTCATTCAATTTTAGCACGATCCCTGCCACAAGTCAGCACCTACCTTATACCATAAGATTTTTGCAGACTATATGCACCAACTGATTAAAATTTTGCACAGGCCCTGGTCTGGGCAGTTTCTATTATAGAATTAACAGGCAAACCAGTCAATAGACAATATGCACAAATTTTGGAAAATCAATTTGTGCATACCTACGGTCCGGCCCAGGAGGGGGCCAGCCACTGGAAGCCCGGAAGGTTGCGCAGCACAGTGAACATAAGGCCCAGACCAAGCGCCGCGCAGAGGGCGGGGATAAAGGCCTTTGACCTGTACAGCGGCCTTTTCCCCTGTGTAAAGCGAAGAAGCTCCACCACAATATATATGCCCGCCCCGGGCAGGAACGCCAGCATAAAGAGGTTTTGTCCCAAGGCGCCCCTAAAATCACCCCGCAGCAGCGCCGCCACCATGCGCTGGGTGCCGCACCCGGCACAGTAGAGGCCGGTGTATTTCAGTATCAGGCACTCTGGTCTCAACAGCAGTATGGCCGCCGCTCCAAGGCAGAGGGCCAGCAGTACCCCGGCGGCTATAAGAGCGCGGCGCTTCACTTGCGGATGTAGGCTAGGCCGCAGGCCCCCGGGCCCGTGTGGGTGCCCACGATGCTGCCGATGTCCAGTTTCAAAATCTCGCGCTTTTTAAGCTCTCCGCTCATGAAATCAATAAAGTCGTCCCGTGTACCGGGTACGGCGGCGTGGCCCACGGTCACCGCGAAATCACTGGATATGGGCTCTTTTTCCACCATGTTTTGGATAAACTTAAAGGCCGCCCTCCTGCCACGGGCCTTTCCCACCACCTCCACAAGGCCGTTTTCCAGGGTGATGATGGGGCATATGCCGAGGATGCTGGCCACTAACGCGCTGGTGGCCGAGAGCCGCCCGCCCATTTTAAGGTACTTCAAATCGTCTATCAGCGCCCAGAGCCGCACCCGGGGGACCAGCTTCTCCACCTCGTTTGCGATGTCCGCAGCAGAAAGTCCACGGTCCCGCATCTTCACGGCCTCCTCCACCAGCAGCCCCAGGGCGAAGGTGACGTTCAGGGTGTCGGGCAGGTATATCCTGTCCGCGCCCACAAGGTTCTTTGCAAGACGGGCGGACTGGAGGGTGCCGCTCATCATGGAGGAGATGAACAGGCAGACCACCTCGTCGCCGCTCTCCCTATACTCCTTGAACTTATCCTCAAAAAAGGCCGGAGTTATCTGGGCGGTCTTGGGCAGCTCAGAGGCTGCGGCCAGCTTTTCATAGAACTCGTCTGTGCTGATATCCAAATTGGCCCTATAGCTTTCGCTGCCAAAATTTACGGTGATCGGCAGCATCTCCACCCCCAGCTCCTCACAGCGGGCCGGGGACAGGTCGCAGGAGCTGTCGGTAAGTATCTTTACCATATTACACATTCCTTTCACGGTTTTAATTCTATACATACATTATAATTATACACAATACAGGAGCGCGGGTCAATGGGGTGTGGGAAATTTTCAAAATAAAAAAGAAGCCGGAGGTGGGGGAGGAGTTAATTGCCCCCGGCTTCAAACTTGTAATCGATATTTCTTTGCTCCCATTATACAACGTTTTGCTTTACATGTCAATATAACAATTCGTTTTGTCTATACTTTTTGTGTACCTAATTTTGAGGGGGCGCAGGAGTGTACAGACGAATCAGGGACCTGAGGGAGGACCACGACCTGAAGCAGGTGGATATGGCGGAGTACCTGAACTGTTCGCAGGTGTGCTACTCGAACTATGAGATAGGAAAGCGGGACGTGCCCGCCGACGTGCTCATAAAGCTCAGTCAGTTTTATAACACCAGCGTGGACTATCTTCTGGAGCTCACCGACGACCCAAGGCCATATCCGCGCAAAAAGTAAAAGGGCGGCACTCGGCGGTGCCACCCTTTTATGCTCCTTTTAAGTAGGGCTTACTCCTCGTCCCCGGTCTTGCCGTAGCCCGCGAAGTAGTCCTCGAACATCTTGTCAACGGCGCTGATGGTCTCGCCCGCAATGCCGGGCAGATCTCCGCCCCAGGCCTTGCCCGCGGCCTCATAGCCCTTTTTCACTGCGGCCTGCATGGCCTTCATCTTCTCCGGGTCGTCCCCTGCCAGTGCCTGGGCCATCTGGAAGATGCGCTCGGAGGTCTGCTTCACGCCCCAGTAGCCGTTCTCGGAGATGGCCTCCTGGGCGGCGGCCTTTGTCTCCTGGTCCACCTGTAGGTTGCCCGAGGCGAACATACGCCAGAAGCTGTCGTCGTTTGCGGACTTGGCAGTCATGCCCTGCTTCTGGAAGGTCTGGGTCATCATGTTGATGAAGCGGGTCATCTGGTACTCCTGATCGGCCTTCAGGCTCTTGACCAGGGCGGCGCGCTCCTCGGCGCTCATCTTGTTTACGCTCTTGGCGTCGCCGGACAGCTCGACGCTGTCGGTTTTCTCTTGGGTTTTGCCCTCTTCGGCAGCGGCTTCGCCGGCCTTTAAGCTCTCGGCAGTCTTAGAGGCCTCTGCGGTCTTGCCGGTTTCAGCGGCCTTGGTATAGCCGGACACGGCCTGATAGCGGTTAACTGCGGGGTCGAATTCTAATGCCATGGGAAATTCCTCCTTATAGTCATGTGCTTCTACTTACTATATCGGCAGAAATATGGAAAAGATTACCCCAAACGCCCCATATTTGTGTCAGGCGCGGGCTTTTTCCTGCACCGGGACATACAGCCAGCAGCCGTCTATGGTTCCGTCCTCCTTATGGTGGTAATACTCCACAAGGGGCAGCTCGCTGTCCGGGCAGCTGAAGCCGAGCCTTGGACCCAAAGCCTCGCTGACCCACTGGTAGGGCGGCACGCCGCCCTCCATGGGCTCGCTCTCAAGGACCCTGGCCGTCTGCTCGTTTATCTCCAGCTTTAGATACCTCCCCTCCGGCAGCCAGCGCATATCAAAGCCCCTGGGCTGTTTGTGGCTCTGTACCAGGAACCCGAAGAACACCCCGCTGGGCCGCTCCGCCGACAGGTAGTTGAAGCTCATACACACGTCCCAGCCGGCTTCGGGGTCAAGGGGGGAGAGCTCCGCGTCCCCAAGGGCCACGAACTCCTCCATCAGCTTCTCCATATCCGGCTCGTCAGTGTTGTTCTCTGCGAAGAGTATCTTCCCGCACCAGAGGGTCTCGTCCCATCGCACCAGCTGGGCAGAAGCCCCGCTGCCTAAATCAAAGGTCTCCAGTATTTTCTCCTGTATGTGGGTCATTTCTGATACCTCTCGGTACGCTCGTCCTTAATGACCCCGCGCCAGTCCATGCCGAAGCCGAAGTCGTAGGCATTGCCCTCAGAGTCGGTATAGGGCTCCATATCCATGGGCACGTCCTCACAGTGCCTTTCAACGGTCTCCATGTCCTTTGGCATCTGTACCGGCAAAAGGCCGCTGGGCTCGGCCCTGCCGCTGACTATCTCCATGATGGCCTGGCTCTGCACGCCGAAGTCCACAAGTATCGCGTCGGCGCTGCCCTCGAACTCCGCGGGCACGGTGGGCTTATGCATCCGAAGCACCACTATAACCGGCTTATCGCCCATGGCCTTTTTTGCCTCCAGCACCAGGTCCAGGTCGTCCTCGTTGGCGGCGCAGCCTGTCTTTCCCTTATATCCACGGTCGGTAAAGTCCTCCCTTGGGTCGCCGCCGGCTATGCTGTGCTCCCGGGCGGCGTCGGCCTTATAGGGGCGGTACTGCAATGTTATGGGCACATATCCGTTGCCGCCCTTCTCCCGGTCTTCCTTGGAGTAGCCGCCGTCTGAGAGGGGGCTCTCGATGAACACTAGGGCAAAGTCGGCATTATCCGGGCTCTCCACCCGGTCGTAGTATTTACCCACAAGCCCGTCGCTCACCGGGTCAATATCCTGGGCGGGGATATCCCCACGGAAGAAGGCCTTCATGGGTCCGATATGCCGGGTGGGGATATATACCTTTTTGCGCTCCTTTTGGGGCAGCGCGCCGGTGTTCTTTATCAGCACCAGGGATTTCAGCTGGGCCTCATACCCGGCTCTGCAAAACTCCTCGCAGCCCGCCGTTTTAACGCTCTCCTCCGGGTCCAGATAGGGGTTCTCAAAGAGCCCGCAGCGGAAGAGGTTTTTTAAGAGCCGCACTGCGGAGCGCTCCATGCGCTCCCGCATGGCCTTCTCGCCGTGGCGCTTGCAGCCTATCTCATAGGCCTCCAAAATGGGCGCTATAGCCGAGTTGCCGCCAAATTGATCCACACCGTTCTCGATAGCCAAAAGGTGCCGCTCGGCTTCGGTAAGGTCCTCAACGCCGTAGCAGCGGCTGGAGAAGGAGTCTATCTCCGGCAGGGGGTCGGCGGTTATGCCCCAGTCGGTGCAGACCACGCCCTCGTAGCCGTACTTCTCCCGCAAGAGGTCGTTGATAAGGTAATGACTGTAGGAGTTGCCCACGTTCTTGCCGTCCTTCTCATCCAGCCCCCAGCTGACGGTGTAGTAGGGCATTATGGCCGCTGCGGACCTGGTAGGCCCGGGCAGGTCAAAGGCGCCCTCAATAAAGGGCTTCAGGTGGTCCTTAAGGTTATTTCCCGGGTAAACCGCGTAGCGCCCGAAGGGGTAGTGGGCGTCCCGGCCGCCCTCGCAGGGGGCCCCGCCGGGCCAGTGCTTGGCCATGGCGCAGATGCTGTCCTTTCCCCAGCCGTCCTCCTCGCCCTCGGTAGTCTGTAGACTGTCGCAGTAGGCTTTGCTAAAATCTGTGACTAGCTGGGGGTGTGAGCCGAAGGTGTCCTCAAGGCGCATCCAGCGGGGCTCGGTTGCCAGGTCCACCTGGGGGAACAGGGCGGTGGTTATGCCCATGGCCCGGCACTCCTTGGAGACCGCGTTGCCAAAGGCCCGGCAGGTCTCCGGCGAGAAGGTGGCGGCCATACCCAGGCCCTCGGGCCATTTGGACACGTCTCCGGCCCCGGACTTGTACTCGGCCCCGGCCCCGCTTGAGCCGTGGCGGGGGTCGCTGGAGATGTTCACCGGTATGCCCCAGGGCAGGCTCTCGGCATAGGCCTGGAGTTCGTTGCTCCACCGGGCGGCGGTCTCCGCGTTTTCAAGGACCATGGCAAGGAGGTGGCGCACGTGGTCCTTGTCCACAAACTCCCTCTGCTGGTCCGTCAGGTCCCAGGGGGCGGCGCCGCTGTCAGGGAAGGTCTTGCCGCCATAGGTACCGGGGAAGGGTCCGTGGGGATTTGCGGGCACCATCTGGTGGGGGGAGTAGAGCATGAGCCCCGCTATCTCCGGGAGGGACAGCCGGGCGGCCAGGTCCTTTGCCCTCTCCTCGTCAGAGAGCCGCCAGTCCTCATAGGGCAGCAGCTCTCCGGTCCCTGAAAGGTCCTTGAAGCAAAGGCCGTCCACCTTGAGCACCTTCGCCCCGGCTGTGCCGATGTCCGGGCCGTCCGGGTTCTTATAAAGCTTGAAATCCATAGAATGACCTCCTCAGTTTTTTTCACAAGTATATTATATAGGCATGCTCTGTCAATGTCAACACAAAGTAAGCGGCATACCACAAAGTTTCATGCGGTTTGACAGGGGTTGCGGTTCTTGGAAAGATGTTGTATAATACTGAGAAACTGAGGGGGCGATTTAAATGGACAGGGAAAAGGTGCGCTATGCCGGAAAGTATATATTGGCTGCAATAAAATGGGCTGCGGTATCTCTTCTGATAGGAGTTGTCTGCGGGCTTTTGGGCACGGCTTTCCATTGGGGGATAGACTGGGCCACCCGGTACCGCTCGGAGCACATGGCGGTAATATGGCTGCTGCCTCTGGCTGGGGTAGCGACTCTGCTGCTCTATAGGCTCTGCCGAGTGAGCTTCGACGCGGGAACTAACCTGATAATTACCTCTGTCGTTACCGGCGAGCATATCCCCGTGCTTCTGGCCCCGCTGATAACTGCGGGCACGCTGCTGTCCCACCTTTTCGGCGCGTCCGTGGGCCGGGAGGGTGCTGCCCTGCAGCTGGGCGGCACCATAGGGCATAACCTGGGGGAGCTAATGCGGTTTGACGAGGACGACGTGCGGGTGCTGGCTATGAGCGGCATGGCGGCCTGCTTTTCGGCCATGTTCGGCACACCCGTCAGCGCGGCGGTGTTCGTGCTGGAGGTGATATGCGTAGGCACTTTTCAGTACGCGGCGTTTCTGCCCTGTATAATAGCCTCCTGCACGGCCGGCTGGCTGGGCAGGCTGTTGGGGTCGAAGCCCATGGCCTTTGACCTGCCTCATATACCCGAGGCAAGCTGGGAGTTCGTGCTGAAAACAGCGCTCCTTGCCGCCCTGACGGCCGCTCTTAGCATTGTGCTCTGCATAGCCCTGCACAAGTCGGCGGAGTTCTGGGCAAGGCTTATTAAAAATCCATATCTGCGCATTTTCCTCGGGGGTCTGATAATGGCCGTTCTGGTGACAGCGCTGGGCCTTGGGGACTATGCCGGGGCTGGTGCTCATATGATAGAACGGGCCATAGGCGGGGAGACGGAGCCCTGGGCCTTCGCCGTGAAGCTTCTCCTGACGGCCCTATGTGTGGGCGTGGGCTTTAGGGGCGGCGAGATAGTCCCCACCCTGTTTATCGGGGCCACCTTCGGCTGCGCGGTGGGGCCGCTGCTGGGCCTGGACCCGGGCTTTGGGGCGGCGGCGGCCATGGCGGCGCTGTTCTGCTCGGTGGTGAACTGCCCCATAGCCACGCTTTTCCTGACGGCGGAGCTGTTCGGCACCACGGACCTGGGGCTTTTCGCCGTGGCCATAGCCGTGGCCTTTGTGCTGTCGGGATACTTCGGGCTCTATAACAGCCAGAGGTTCCAGTTCTCCAAGGTGAAGCGGCGGGCGTATGAGGAAAAATGAGCGTAAAAAAATCCTTGCCGGGGAGGCAAGGATTTTTTGTCACGTTCGTCAGTTGACCTTCATTCCATATTTTTGAGTTCGTCAAGCCGTTTTTTGTCGGTGATTATCTCCACGACAACATTCCTCATATAGTCCGATTCGAGTTCGACATCAAAATC
The DNA here is from genome assembly GCF_002201475.1 of Acutalibacter muris. Lineage (NCBI taxonomy): Bacteria > Bacillati > Bacillota > Clostridia > Eubacteriales > Acutalibacteraceae > Acutalibacter > Acutalibacter muris. Next base: position 953,789 of record NZ_CP021422.1, read on the forward strand.
CTTGGAGTATCTGAGAACCTCCATTTCCACATCTGACAAAAAGGAGCCGCTGTTTTCATCAACTATTGTCCCAAGGACAAAATCGAACTGATCTATGCCGTCATCATACGATACCGTATAATAAACCGCGTCTCTGGCAAAGGTGCTGTTATCAACACTGGCATATTCATCATTGCGGGTTTCGGCTGAAGATGGCTTTTCGCCATTTGTTTGTTGAGACCCACAGGCCGCAAATCCGTGAGCAAGTGTTAATACCAAAATAAATAGTAAAATTCCTTTAAAAAAATCACATTTTCTCATATTTTACAACATATAATCAAAAAATCTAAAGTATCCACATTTTAAAAAACTTTTTCGTGCTAAAGACTTCCAAAAATTTTCAGAAAACTTTTCTGTTAATTCATATAATATCACAGATTTTAACTAATTTCAACCTTTTTTAAAAAATTGCTTTTATGAAATTCCAGAACAAACAAATATTGCCACATTCTTCTACAAAATGGAAGCCCTTATTTTGAAAAGCTTACGAAAAACACCCCGGAGTTCTCCGGGGTGTTCCTATTCGCACAGATTCGCGCAGACATTTTTAACGCACCTCAGTTGATTATACGATGATAATGGGTAACCATATTTATTGAAAATACCTAGGCGAAAATATATAATATAACTAAAGAAAATATAAAAATGAGAGAAGGAGGCACTAGTATGAAGATAGGCCTGGGAATCATAGGGTACGGAGGCATGGGGGAGCTTCACCATAAATATGCCGCGCAGGCGGGAGGATACAATATAATAGGGGCCTATGACGTTGACGCGGCCCGGCGGGCGGCGGCGGAGGCCGGCGGCATACGCACTTTCGGCTCGCTGAAGGCCCTGCTGGGGTGCAGGGAAATAAACACCGTCTTGGTCTGCGCGCCCGCCGGCCGGCGCAGTGAGCTGTGCGTGGCCGCGGCAAGGGCGGGAAAGCATGTGGCCTGTGCCGCGCCCGCCGCCTTCAGCGTCTGGGAGCTGGACCAGATAATTGCCGCCATAGGACGTGGCGGCAGGGTGCTCGCCGTCTGTCAGGACCACCGCCGGGACAGGGATTTCTGCGTGGTGAAGAAGCTGCTCAATACCGGCCGGCTGGGAAGGGTGTATTCCCTGCAGGCCAGACTGCAGGGGCGCGGAGCCCTGCCAGGCTGGGGGCTCTCTGCGGGAGAGAGCGTTTTGTACAGCTGGGGGGTGCATGTGATAGACCAGCTCATGTGGCTTTTGGGATACGACGATTTCATAAGCGTGTTTTGCAGGACCTGCAAAACCGGGCTTTCCCATACGGAGAATTACTGCCTTCTGGTCTTTAACCTGGAGAGCGGCGGCGTGGTGGAGATAGAACTTGACAGCTCCGCCCCAGAGACGTCGCCGCGCTGGACGATCCTGGGGGACAGGGCGGCAGCCTGCCTGGGCGGAACTGCGGGAGAGGGGCGCACCCTCCTTCTGGAGCCCGGTGCAGAGGGCCGGGAGCTGCCTCTGCCGGAGCCGGAGGAGACGGGGGACGCTCTTGCTGCATACTATGAGAATCTGCGGGAGGTTATAGACGGAAGCGGGACGCTGGCAGCGCAGCCCTGGCAGGTTCGCCGGGTACTGAAGGCTGTAGAGGCGGCGCTTCAGTCTGCGGAAACAGGGAAACTTGTCAGTTTAAAGGGCTAAGGGCAGGCGCAAGTATTGTCTTTCGCCGTATGCTTTCTGGAAAGGAGAGCCTAATATGTCTCTGAAAAAGAAACTGATGCTGACAATGATTGGCATTGCCGTGCTGCCGATAGTTCTGCTGGGAAGCTTCTGCTACGGTTACTTTAAGCAGGTGCTGCTGACGGACATCCAGCAGAGCGAGCTGCAGCATAACAGCCAGACTATCTACGTGATGGACAGCTTTTTCCAGTCACTGGAAAAGATCTCCGATTCGCTGCTTATGAACCCGCAGCTGACGGAGGCCCTGGAGCGCGCCTATTCCGGCCCGACGGCTAGGGTGCTGAATTATAGGGACAAACAGAATATAGAGGACGTGCTGTACCGCAACGGCTACTACCTGGACAATCGGATCGCCACCATCGCGGTGTTTCCGGAAAACAGCGATATGTTCTATTACTGCACCAAGCATACCATCAATCCAAATTACGACGTGAAGGAGGAAAGCTGGTATGAGGAAGTGGTGGAAAATGAGGGTGCGCTCACTCTTATCGGCGTACATGAGAACCTGTTGGTACAGCCGGATTCCACCGGGGAAAACAGATATTGCGTCACCCTGGGGCGAAGTCTGCATTCTCCCCGCAGCTCCCGGCTGCTGGGGGTTGTTTTGATAAACGTCGGTGTACAGGACCTCCGAAAGCTCTGGCCCCAGCGCCAAGAGGATCCACAGGAGCGCTTTTATCTCCTGGACAGCCATTCGCGGGTGGTATACAGCGATATAGAGGAGGAGATAGGCGGTATGTTTTTTATGCCGGAGCTGGGCGGCGGGGTCACCACGGCGCGGGTGGACGGGGCGCTCTGCGACATAATGGTGTCAGAATCCTCAAACCCCGGCTGGAAGGGGGTCAAGCTCATAATGCGCAGCAAGCTGAACAGGGAGATCGCGGCCATGCCATATATCTCGATTCTTCTGGGGCTCCTCCTCATCTGTTTGGCGGTGGTCATGGCGCACTTCCTGTCGAAGGTCATCACCCGGCCTTTGCAGGAGCTTTACACAAAGCTTTGCAGCTTCGAGGCCCAAAAAAGCGGGGCGGATTTTCGGGAGAACCAGGTGGGGATAAAGGGGCTTTCCAACAGCTATAACAGCATGATAGAGGAGATAAATAACCTGACCGTGCGCAACTATGAGACCCAGACGCGGCTTAGAAAGACCGAGCTTCTGGCGCTGCAGTTCCAGATAAACCCGCACTTTGTGTATAACACTATAAGCTCCATCAAATGGATGGCGGAGATGCAGGGCTCAAAGCGCATGGTGACGGCTCTGGAGTCGCTGATAAAGCTGCTCCAGTTCTCCTCGAAGAATGATAGGGATATGGTCCCCATCAGAGACGAGGTGCTTTTTATAAAGGACTATCTCAATCTGATAAACCTAAAGTATTTCGACAAGATACAGGCAGATATAAAAATGGGACCGGATACGGAGGACTGCGCGACCCTGCGATTTCTGCTCCAGCCTATTGTTGAGAATTCCATCTGCCACGGCTTCAGCGAGTTTAAGCAGCCCTATCAGGACGCGGCTATCAGTGTTGATATAAGGCGGGACAGCGGCCGAATAGTGTATGAGGTGACGGACAACGGAAAGGGAATGACCCAGGAACAGATCCAGCGGGCGCTGGAATCGGAGCACCCGGCAAGTTCCTTGTCCTTCAACAAGATTGGCCTATACAATGTGCAGAAGCGGATACAGTACACCTTTGGAAGCCAGTACGGCGTTAGAATAGATAGTAAGCCGGGAGAATATACCCGGGTGCTGGTAGAGATACCCGCCAGAGCCTATAAGGAGGGAGACAATGAATAGGATTAGGATCGCGGTGATTGACGACGACAGTCTGATACGCCTGGGCATCTGCTCCTCGGTGGACTGGGGACAGCACGGCTATGAGGTGGTAGGGGAGGCGGACAATGGACAGACCGGCTGGGAGATGCTCCAGCGCGCACAGCCGGACATCGTGTTCCTGGACATCAGTATGCCGGTGATGGACGGAATAGAGGTATTAAAGCTTATGCAGCAGACAGGAGTGCGCACCAAAGCGGTTATACTCAGCTGCCACGACGATTTTCACCTGGTGAAGGAGGCCATGAAGAACGGCGCCTATGATTACCTGCGCAAAAGCGAGATAAACAGCGACAACCTTCTGTGCGTTCTGGACGAGATATGCCGGTCCCTGCAGGAGAGGGATCTTGCCGGGGAACAGGCGGCGCAGGGGAATTGGGAAAATTACTCCAACAGATACGCCAGCCTGAAGCGGCTGGTCACAGGCCGCGGCAGTGAGGGCGGGCACGCCGGCCAGGACACCCGGTGGCTTTCCATAAGGGAGAGGGAGCTGTACTGTGTAACCTTTGCCGTGGCAGGGTATCAACAGGTGATACAGCGGTACGATGAGGGTTATCCCTTCACCCTTGAGCACGGTGTGGTGAACCTGTCCAAGGAGGTGCTGCGGCAGAGGACCACAGAGGTGGAGCTATTCGTGTTGAAGGAGAACCAATATGTGCTGCTTTTAAGCGGCATGGAGCGGAGAGAGGAGCTGTTTTCCCTTCTGGAGCAGATGGCCTCCGTGCTGAAAAATTACCTGAATGTTGAGGTGCTCTTTGGCGTCGGCGGGGCCGTGCAGAGCTTTTCGGCGCTGCCGGGGGCCTTCCGGCAGGCGGTATACTCCCGGAAGCTCCACTATTTTAGGCCGCAGGAAAGAATTATCCAGGAGACCCGCCCCCCGGAGAATACCCTAAACGACCCGGTCCTCCAGCCGCTGACGGAGGGGGTAAAGGGCGCGGCGGAGCAGAAGAACTACCCTCAGCTTTTTGCCGGCCTTAACAAGATTCTCCAGTGGCTGCACCGGCACGAGGGTAGAAATTTGGAGGTGGACGGGATACAGGAGTTTTTGCAGGAGACCGTCCGGCTGGTACTGGTGCAGGAGGGCAGGCCGGCGGAACAGTCCTTGAGAAAGCTGCAAGGCTGCGGGAGCCTGGAGGAGACGGAGGAGTTCTTTGCCGGGCTGCAGAAGGAGGTTCAGGCCGACGGCTCGGGCCGGAACCACTACCTTATCCGGGCGGCCACGGAGTATATCAGGCAGAACCTAAGCCGGGGGGACATCTCCCTTGGGGAGATAGCGGACTATCTTATGATAAGCAAATCCTATCTCTGCCGCCTTTTCCAGAAAAAGCTCGGGGTTTCGGTGCAGCATTATATCCACAATATACGTATCGAGAAAGCAAAGGAATATCTGAACGATTTTCATTTGAAGATATATGAAATAGCGGAGCTGACGGGCTTCAACAGCTCTACCCACTTCAATATCGTTTTTAAAAAGATAATGAACTGCACCCCGGTGGAATACCGCAACGGCCTGAAGCATTAAGTAATAATCGCCGTTGGTCAATATCCATAAAAAAGCGGCAATGTGGTTTATTGAAACAATAGGCCTGGTTAGATTATACTATAATCACCATTAAGTATGGAAAATATCATGCAAAAGGAGGTGGCAAAAAGTTTAGGCTCAGACCAAAATAAAAGAATTGAGGTAAAGAAAATGAAAAAAGTATTAGCGTTATTATTGGTATTATTGATGGTCGCCTCCTTTGCGGCCTGCGGGCAGAGCGGGAATAATTCCTCTACGCCCAGCAGCAAGGCGGAGAACAGCGAGAGCTCCGGCCAGGAGAGCTCTGAGGTCCAGGAGGACAGCCAGGCTTCCTCCGAAGGGAACAGCGGCGAGGTCGTCACCATCCGCATGGGCGGCTGGGGTGACTTTAACACAGAGCATGAGGCCGGCACCGAGGGTATGGCAGAGGCCATCGGCGTTGAGGTGGAGTTCCAGAAGTATCCCACCGACTCTGCCTTCTGGGACAACCTGCCCGCTCAGATAGCGGCCAAGACAGCTCCTGATTTTATCGCTCTGACAAACGAGCTGTACCTGCCATATATCAAGGACGGCCTTATCGTGCCCATCGACCAGTACATTGAGGACGGCACCATCACCTGCTGGGATAAGGTCGGCCAGAACGTAAAGGACATCTGGACCATCGACGGACAGATATACGGTGTTCCCTGGCACCAGACCCCCGCAGTGTTCGCCATCAACATGGACCTCTGGGAGGAGGCCGAGCTCACCGAGGCCGACCTGCCCGAGACTTGGGATGACGTTCTGGAGGCCTGCAAGGTCTTTAAGGACAAGCTGGGCATGACCGGCCTGTGCTTTAACACCCAGGAGTTCCACTTTACCCAGTATTGCCTGTCCTATGGCGGCGGCTGGGGCCTGGGCAAGACCATCGACACCCCTGAGAACGCGGCGGCTCTGCAGTTCATTATCGACGCTTACCGTCAGGGTTATGTTGTCACCCCCAAGGAGCTGGGCGTCAGCTATGACGGAAACGTTGTAATGTCCGGCGACGCGGCAATGTCCACCGGCGGCACATGGTATGTGAACGACTTCATGCGCAACGCTCCCGATGTGAACGTGAAGTATATCACCATCCCACACGCCGAAGGCAAGAACGATGTTTCCGGCACCTTCCATGCCCCCTGCTACGCTATACTGAAGGGCGGCTCCCACGAGAAGGAGACGGCACAGGCCATCAACTATATGATGAACGACAAGCTTTTCGATCATTTCTGTGATATCGGCTACATCCCCGCCGACCCCGACTACTTCGAGACCTTCAAGGAGAGGCAGCCCGAGCTTGCAAGCCTTGTGGACGCTGTGCCCAAGTCCAACGGCTTTGGCTATCCCGCGGCGGGCAAGAAGTTTGCCGACGCGCTTATCTCCAAGATGGAGGAGGCCCTTTTCAACTCTGATTCCACTGTTACCGGCGCTCAGATAGTCAAGGAGCTGCAGGAGGAGTTCGGAGAATAAAATTTGAATCACTGATACGATTCAGAGATGTGGTGTGGTCTCCCTGCCGGCTGCGTCCGGCGGGGGGACCCACATATATATAAGAAAGGGGCTTATATAAAATGACGGCTGAAAACACAGGAGGTAAGAAAAAGAAACACAGTAAAATGAGACGGCAGGAGGCCGTTGCCGGCTGGATATTCGTACTGCCCGCCGTGCTCTTCTGGCTGATATGGTTCCTATACCCTGCCCTAAAGGCCATATCTATCAGCTTTTACCAGTACAACTACGCCACGCCCGAAACCAATATGTTCGTGGGCCTTGCAAACTACGTTCGGCTCTTTCAGGACACAAAGTTCTTTACGGCCATGGGCCACAGCTTCTTTATGGTGGCCGTAATCGTTCCGCTGCAGACCCTGCTCTCCTTTGCCGTGGCGGTGCTGCTCAACGGTCCCATACGGCTCAAGGGCTTCTATCGCTCCAGCTGCTATATACCCTATGTCATATCCGCAATGGCGGTGACGATCTTCTTCATGTATTTCTTCGTCAAGGGCGGGCCCGCATCCTCCTTCTTTGCTATGCTGGGGCTTGAGAACGTCAGCTGGTTTGCCAGCACCAAGTACGCCATGGCCTTTCTTATCATCGTCTACGTCTGGCAGCAGGTGGGGTTCTATATGGTCATCTTCATAGGGGCCCTTCAGGAGGTGCCCGTGGAGCTCTATGAGGCCGCAAAGGTGGACGGCGCCAACTCCTGGCAGAGGCTGACGAAGATAACCGTACCCATGATAAAAAACACCACCTATCTGGTGCTGACCTTCGGCATGATAAACGCCTTCCAGATATTCGACCAGATAGCGGCCATGTCCAAGCAGTCCCCCCTGGGGTCCCCCTCGGGAGCCACCAGCACGCTGGTCACCTTCCTGTACCAGCAGTCCTTCAGCTATATGGACATGGGCTATGGCAGCGCGGCGGCGGTGGTGCTGTTCCTGATAATCTTCTCGCTGTCCGCTGTGAGAGAGGTCCTTGGAAGGAGGTCGGACTGAGATGGCTAAAAAACGCATTGGCAAGGTATTCACATATCTGTTCCTGCTATGCCTGGCGCTGATATTTTTGGTGCCGGTGTTCTACGTGTTCTATAACTCGCTGCTGCCAAAGCGCTATATCGGTACCTTTGTGTCGCCGGATATCTGGAGCCTTGACAACTATAAGGAGCTCTTCTCGAAGTTTCCCATACTGAGATGGTACGGCAATACGGCCCTTTCCACCGTGGCGGTGGTGGCGGGCAACATCTTCTTTACGCCCCTGGCGGGATACGCCTTGGCAAGGCTGCGGTTTCCGGGCCGCAAGGTCATCTTCCTCTGCCTTATGCTCTCCATGATGATCCCCGGCCAGTTGGTGCTGCTGCCGCAATATATCATGATGGCAAAGGCCGGGCTGGTGGATACCCTCTGGGCCATAACCCTGCCGTACCTGTCCCAGTCCATGTTCATCTTCATGTCCCGGCAGTTTTTCTACGGCATACCCGAGGAACTGGAGGAGGCGGCGCGCATTGACGGCCTTGGGCGCTTCGGCACCTATTTCCGCATAGTGCTGCCCATATCCGGGGTGCTGCTGGCGACCATTGCCATATTCAATTTTACAGGCACCTGGAATTCCTATCTGGTGCCCTCGACCTTCATAAGCTCGGCGGACAAATATGTGCTTGTGGTGGGCCTGCAGACGGTGAACAACCAGCATTTCCAGCAGGAAAACCTGACACTGGCGGGAGTGGTGCTCCTCTCCTTCCCGGTAATTGGGTTCTTCATGTTCACCCAGAAGTTCTTTGTGCAGGGCATCGCCACAGCCGGACTAAAAGGATGATGGCTATACAAAGGGTATAGTTTATCATATAGAATTTTAATTCTGTTAGGAGGAAAGTTGTAATGAAAAAATGGAAGGTTGCGCTTATAGGCTGCGGCTCCATTGCGGACAACACCTATCTGCCCAGGATCAAGGACATTCCCGAGGCGGATATGGTGGCGGTCTGCGACATCATCCCGGAGAGGGCTAAAGCATACTCCGAAAAGTTCGGGGTGCCAGCCTGGTATTCCAGCATCGACGAGCTGCTGGAGAAGTGTGATTTTGAGATCCTGATGAACACCACCTCCATCCCGGCTCACCATGAGATCAACATGAAGGCCTTAAAGGCCGGAAAGCATCTCTATTCCCAGAAGCCGGTGGGCCTTACGGTGGAGGAGGTCACAGAGCAGATCGAGGCGGCCAAGGCGGCGGGAGTCAAATACACGGCCTCTCCCATCCATATGCTGCGCGACGACCTCCGCTTTGCTAAAAAGCTCATTGCCGACGGCTGCATAGGGGAGATAATGAAGGTGCACACCAACGTCTGCCACGGCGGACCGGAGTATTTCCAGTACCGCACCGCCGACCCCACCTGGTTCCACCGTCCGGGCAGCGGCGCCCTGTACGACATGGGCGTACACGGCCTTACCATGACCACCGGCCTTCTCGGTCCCGCAAAGGCCGTCGGGTGCATGGCGAAGATCTCGGAGCCCCTGCGCACCGTGCGCTCTGGCAGCTTTGACGGCATGAAGATCGAGGCCGATCAGCTTTACGACAACTACATCATCACCCTGGACTACGGCGACCGCACCATGGCCGTGGTGGAATCGGGCTTCTGCCAGAAGGGGAGCCGGGCCCCCCAGATGGAGATCTTCGGCACAAAGGGCACCATATCCTTTGTGGACAACGGCAACTGGATGCCCCTTGACATCTATCTGGACGCGCCGGAGCGGGGCCTTAGAGGCTGGATGAAGCCCATGGAGTGGGATATTCCCGCCAGCGAGCAGAACTTCTTCCAGTGCATGGTGGTACAGGACCTGATACACGCCATCGAGGAGGACCGCCCCGTGGGCCTGCCCCCCGAGCACGCAAGGCACGTTGTGGACATCATGTGCACCATACCCGAGGCCATAGAAACCCGCAGCGTGGTGCCGCTGCACACCACGTTCTAAACAATACTACACAATACTATAAAGGAAAGGGATTATATTTTAGCTATGAAAAAATATCGTATCGGTCTTGTGGGCTTCGCCCATATGCACGTGCTGGACCAGATAAAGCCCTTTTTGACCATGCCCCAGCGGGTGGAGTGGATAGGCGCGGCGGACATAAAGCCCATGGTGGAGTCCGAGTATTTCGAGAGCTCCAGCCGCAGCAGGAATCTGGAACTGTGCAAAAAGCAGTGCGGCTTTGAGAAGGTCTATGAGGACTATAAGGAGCTTCTGGACCAGAAGCCTGATCTGGTGCTGGTAAACTGCGAAAACGCCTTTCACGGCACTGTGATACCCGAGATACTCATGCGCGGCATCCATGTGGTGGTGGAGAAGCCTCTGGCCTATTCCACGGCCCATGCCATGGCCATTGAGCGCGCCTCCCGTATAGGCGGGGCAGAGTGCATGATAAACTGGCCCACCACCTGGCAGGCCAGTGTGCGCCTGGGCCAGAAACTGGTCAGTGAGGGCGTTATCGGCAAGGTATACCGCTTCCAGTTCCGCAACCCGGACTCCATGGGCCCCTTCTCCTACGGCCAGGTAATGACCGACCGGCAGCTGGGTAAGGAGTGGTGGCATCAGGAGGCCGCCGGCGGCGGCAGTATGCTGGACTACTGCTGCTACGGCACTATACTCTCCAACTGGTATCTGAGCCAGGAGCCCCAGGGAGTCTACGGACTGAAGGCCAACTTCAACCACAGGTTCGGGGACGCGGAGGACTACGCCTCCCTGATGGTGCGCTATCCCGAGGCGGTCTCTATTTTAGAGGGCACCTGGAACACCATCAGCAGCGGCTATCCCTCCGGGCCCATCGTCTGGGGGGAGAAGGGGGCGCTTATAGTGGAGAACGGTGGGGAGCATGGAGCCCTTCCCAACGTGTGCGTGTACCGCGACAGGTATTCCACCACCCCCAACGAGGTCTACAGCTCCGGCGACTATCCGCTGCCCGAGGGCCGGGAGGATCTGGCCAAGGAGGTCTTCCACCACCTGGAAACCGGCGAACCCATACACTATACCATGGACCTTAAGAATAACCTCTGGTCCGCCGCCATGCTGGACGCGGGCCTGCGCTCCAGTCGGTCGCTGAAAATGGAGGACGTCAAAAACGCCTGTTGGACTATCGGCTGAGAGGAAACTTATAAGGAGGAGAATAAATGAAACTAGCAAACGTTGCCTGGGGCTGGACGCCAATACCCGAGGATATGCCCGAGGGGGATTCCCTTATAAAGATCGCCAGTGAGATCCGTGCCCTGGGCTTTGAGGGCGTGGACTATCTGGGCACGCCCGAGGCTCTGGACCAGTTCTTTACAAAGGAGACCGCAAACGCCCTTGGGGAGCACTCCCGCGCCATAGGCCTTGAGCCCAACGTGTTCGTATTCCAGGAGGCGGGCTGGAACGACCCGGACAGCGCCCGGAACGCGGACTGTCTGGCCCACTTTGAAAAGGCTGCTGAGACCGCAGTAAATATCGGCTGCAAGATAGTCTCAACCCTTGTGCCACTGCCCTTTGGGGCCAAGGCTTGGCATTTCAACCCCGCCGCCCCCGCCATCAAGCAGAGCTACCGTATGCCCGCCGGCTACTGCTACAAAAAGGACTGGGAGACCCTGATGGAGAGCTACCGCAAGTGCCTTGCCATCGCCAAAAAGCATGGACTGCGTATGTCTGTGGAGTGTTTCCCCGGCTCTATAATCTCCACACCCCACGCCATGCTGAAGCTGCTGGAGGACGTGAACGACCCGGACTTCGGTATCCAGCTGGACACGAACCACCTGGTGGCACAGCATATTGACCCGGAGTGGAGCATCTATGTTCTGGGCGGGGAGCGTATCTTCAACGTCCACTGCAAGGACTGCGACGCGGTGTCCAGAAGCAATATCCCCGCCGGCTGCGGCATAACGGACTATACGGCGGTCATAGAGGCGCTGAAGAAGGTTGGCTATAAGGGCAACTTGTCCGTAGAGCTGGAATTCACCGACAATCCCCGCCGTTATAATAAGCAGGCTCTGGATCACCTCAAGCTCTGCCTTGCCGGGGAATATTAAGGCTGATTATTTTAAGGAGAGCAATTTATGAAAACATATAAGGTTGCCATTATCGGCAACGGCATGATCTGCAACGCCGCCCATATCCCGGCCTATAAGGCCATGGGGGACAGGGTGGAGCTGGCCGCTGTGGCGGATATCCGCGAGCAGGCCGCCCGGGAGACCGCACAGCGCCACGGTATTCCCAAATACTATACCGACCCCCAGAAGATGCTGGAGGAGGTAAAGCCGGACATCATCTCCGTCTGCACCCCCAACGCCTATCACAAGAAGTACACCCTTATGGGCTTTAAGGCCGGGTGCCATGTGATTTGTGAAAAGCCGGTGGCCATGAGCCGGGCGGACGCGAGGGAGATGTTCGAGGCCGCCGAGGCGGCCGGCCGGCAGCTGTTTGTGATACAGTCCCTGCGCTTTACCGGCAATTTCAGCGCCGCCGCGGAGTTTGCCAAGGACGGCTGTCTTGGGGACATCTATTACGCCGACCTTAACCTGGTGCGGCGGCGGGGAGTCCCCCGCTGGGGTATGTTCCATATGGCCAGTGAGAACGTGGGAGGATCCTTCTGCGACCTGGGCGTGCATATGTGCGACTATCTGATGTACATCTCCGGCAACCCAAAGATGACCGCGGTAAGCGGCAGCGCTGTCACAAGGATAGTGAACAAGGAGGAGAACGTGACCTTCTCCAACGCCGAGAGCGGCGCGCCCACGGGACTTTTCACCCCCAGAAAGTTCGATATGAAGGAGTTTGATGTGGAGGAGTTCTCCAACGGGTATATCCGGCTGGATAACGGCATGACCGTCACCTTCAAGATATCCTGGGCTCTAAACCAGCCCAACTGCAACACCGTCAGTATCTGTGGAGACAAGGGCGGCCTTACCATAGGCGACGACGGCCTGCGGCTGCTGACCACCCAGGGGGCCTTCCAGACAGACGTGACTCCCAGGGTGTTCCCGGACGAGTATTCGGCCCTGTCGGATTTTACCGGACATATACACGAGCTCGAGTATATCCTGAAGGTGCTGGAGGGGGATATGACCATGGAGGAGTATCCCATCAAGCGTGAGGAGGTCATGAACGTGGTCTCCATAATCGAGGCCTTCTACAAATCCTCGGAGCTTAAAAGGGAAGTGCGTTTTGAGGAACTGAGCAAGTAATTACCGTTGACCCCGGCGCGGCGACTTTCCCGCCGCGCCGAATCTTTATAGAAGGGGAGAAGCCATGAAAGGCGTGATCACAGAAATAGAGAGATTTTCACTAAGGGACGGGCCGGGGATACGCACGACAGTGTTTATAAAGGGGTGCAATATGGCGTGCAAGTGGTGCCATAACCCGGAGACGCTGCAAATCAGGCCCCAGCTGATGGTGTACCCGGAGAAGTGCCTGGGCTGCGGGGCATGTGTAAGGGCCTGTAAATCAGGGGCCAGGAGCATTAAAGATGGGAGGCTCCTTTATGACCGCGCCCTCTGCACCGGCTGCGGGGCCTGTGCCGGCGGCTGCTTTACCGGGGCGCTGGTGCTCTCCGGCAGGGAGATGACAGTGGAGCAGGTCATGGGGGAGATACTCCAGGACCGGGCCTATTACGAAAATTCGGGCGGCGGCGTTACCCTGTCTGGCGGTGAGCTTACCACCCAGCCGGAGTTTGCAAAGGCGCTGCTGGAGGCCATAAAGGCGCAGGGTATCTCCACGGCCCTGGAGACCAATATGCACGCTCCCTGGCACATATATGAGAGCCTGCTGCCCTTGGTGGACCTTGTGATGTTCGATATAAAAATCTTCGACGCGGCGGCCCACAAAAAATGGACCGGTGTCGGCAACGACAGGATTTTGAAGAATGCCAAAAGACTGGCGGAGTCGGGAAAGGATTTCCTTGTCAGGACCCCTGTTATACCCGGCGTCAACGACGCTGAGGAGGAGATCGGCAATATCGCGGAGTTTGTGGGGGGCCTTGGTGGAGCGCAGTATTACGAGCTGCTGCTCTTTAACCCGCTGGGCGAGAGCAAGTACCAGGCCCTGGAGGCGGACAACCGCTTTAAAGGGGCACGTCCCTCGCCCCAGGATACCGCCGAAAGGCTGAGACGGACAGCCGAGAGGCGCTCGGGCCTGCCGGTGCGTGTGGGCTAGGGCCTTACGGAGAGCTGCATAGAGAAAGGATGTGCTATATGGAAAACAGGCTCAATATTTTCCGGCCGGAGGAGCCCATGGATTTTGGGCGCCGGATAAAGATACTCAAGGAGCGCAAGCTTGAGGAGACCAAAGTGAAATCCAAGATGAAGGTGTATCAGGACGGCGACGACTATGGCAGCGTCCCGGCGCCGGAGGACTACAAGTTTCACTGCCTCCCGAACCACGAGAACGGCTCCTGGTACGGCTATGAGGGCTGGAGCAAAAACTTCCACAAGCTCATGAGCGAGCACCCGGTGTATATCGACTCGGTGGACGCGTTCTCCTGCCGGTGGATGTACAGCATGATATGGTTTGACGAGAAGTCCCCGGCAAAGGGGCTCAACTGGAACCCGGACTACTCCTATGACCACTTAAAGCCGGAGCAGGAGAAATACGGAATAGTGTCCGGCATCGGCTCTGACGCCCACTTCGGGGGCGACTATGAGCTGGGGCTCTCCCTGGGCTGGGGCGGGCTGCTGGAGAAGCTGGCGGCCTATAGGGAGAAGAACCCGGGACACGACGAGTTCTACGACGCGGAGGAGCTGGTGATACAGGGCGTGCAGAACTGGATGCGCCGGGCCATAGAGGAGGCGGAGCGTCTGGCCGAAAAGGAACGGCATCCCCTCCTAAGAGAAAACCTGCTCCAGATGGCGCAGGTCAACAGGAATATTCTCAGCGGCGCGCCGAAGACCATGCGGGAGGCCTGCCAGTGGGTCTGCTGGTTCAATATGGCCAGCCGGACCTATAACCGGGACGGCGCGGGCTTCCAGCTGGACCAGGTGCTGAAGCGTTACTACGACGCGGACCTTGCCGCCGGGCGGATAACCCGGGAGGAGGCGGTCTTCTATATCGCCTGCCTCTTGCTTAACGACCCCCATTACTACCAGATAGGCGGCACGGACGAGGAGGGCAATTCACTGCTCAGCGAGTTCAGCGATATGGTGCTGGAGGGGGCGGATATGCTGGATTCCGCCTGCAATATCACCGTGCGGGTGGACAGGAACATGGACCGGGACTTCCTGCACCGAGCGGTGGACTACCTCTTTAAGAACTGCAACGGCTGGCCCCGCTTCTCCGGGGACGAGGCCCTGAACGAGGGCTTCATGCGCCTGGGGTACCCGGAGAGCCTTGCGAGAAAGCGCATAGCGGTGGGCTGCCACTGGATGAGCCTGCCCGGCATGGAATACTGCCTCAACGACTGTGTGAAGATAAACTGCGCCAAGGTCCTCGAGGTGGCCCTGGACGAGATGATGGCGGGGAGGGGACCCTATTCCACCGCGAGGCTGTGGGAGATCTATGAAAAGCATATGGCCCGGGCGGTGGAGGTCACCGCCGAGGGCATAGCCTTCCATCTCAAGTACCAGCAGTACAACGAGCCCGAGCTCCTGCTGAACCTTATAAGCCACGGACCGGTGGAAAAAGGGTTGGACATGACCTGCGGCGGGGCCATGTACTATAATATGTGCATGGACGGCACGGCTATTGCCACGGTGGCGGACTCCTTCGGGGCCCTGGAGCAGCGGGTGGAAAAGGAATCCCGGCTGAGCTGGGAGGAGCTCTATAAGCACCTGAAGACCGACTTTAAGGAGGAGGGCGGCGAGATAGTCCGGCGTATGCTGTCCTCCAGCCCCCGCTACGGCGGCGGAGACACCGTCAGCGACCGCTGGGCCAAAAGGCTTTCGGAGTCCTACTCCGGCCAGGTGCGGGCCATCAGCAAGAGCTACCCGGACTATGAGTTTATCCCCGGCTGGTTCAGCTGGTCCAACACCATCGTGTTGGGCAAGCAGGTGGGGGCCACCCCCAACGGCCGGCACGCTTTCGAGCCCATAAACCACGGGGCCAATCCCCATCCTGGCTTCCGCAAGGACGGAGCCCTTACGGCCATGAGCAACTCCATCTGCGCCATACAGCCCGGCTTCGGCAACACCGCCCCGGTGCAGCTGGAGCTGGACCCCGGAATGGGCCGGGGGGAGGAGGCGGTGCAGAAGATCGCCGACTATATCCTGACCCTTTTCCAGAAGGGCGGTACGCTGCTGAATATCAACATTATCGACAGCAGGCAGATCCTGGAGGCGGACAAGGACCCGGACAAATACCCGGACCTGGTGGTGCGCGTCACCGGCTTCACCGCCTACTTCTGCTCTCTCACCCCTGAGTTCCGTAAGCTTGTGGTGGATAGGATTCTGGTACAAGGCGGGGCCTAATAAATAGAAAAATCACCTATTGCAATCCAAAGTGCTTGAGCTTGGAGAGCAATAGGTGATTTGCTTTAGGCGTATCCAATAGAATATAAGAGCATAAACCGTCTGTCCTCCTTCCTGACGGGAGCGGCGGTATGCCCCGGGGGTGGAGCTGACCAGCTTCTGGACGCGGCACAAATTTTCAAAAAATATATCTTGTAATATCCCGCCGGATTTGGTAAAATCTATGGGTAAAAGCTAATTTGGAGGGAATGGAAATGGACGAAGAAGCATCAAAACATGGGGCCAAGGGGCTCCTTACGAAAGAAAACCTGAAAACCTTTCTTATTATCAACGCCGGAGTCTTCCTACTGTCGCTGGGGGTATACTTTTTTAAGTTTCCCAACAACTTCACCACCGGCGGGGTAAGCGGCCTCTCCATTATTCTGGGCCGGCTGATACCCATGCCCTGGCTGTCCCCGGCCACCATGATGTGGATTATCAATATGGCCCTTTTGGCAATAGGCTTTATCTTCCTAGGGCGGGGCTTCGGTGTGTGGACGGCCTATTGCAGCCTTGCCTTCTCGGCGGAGACATGGCTTATGGAGAAGTTCTTTCCCATGGAGAGCCCCTTTACCCACCAGCCCCTTTTGGAGCTTTGCTTTGCCATAATGCTCCCGGCGGTGGGTTCGGCCCTGCTATTTAACAGCGGGGCTTCTTCAGGGGGTACGGATATCGTGGCCATGATACTGAAAAAGTACACCGGCCTTGACGACATCGGAAAGGCGCTCTTTGTCAGCGACGGGCTTATCGCACTTAGCTCCTGCTGGCTATTCGGCATGGAGACCGGGCTCTTCTCCCTTTTGGGCCTGTTTTTAAAGGCCTTTGTGGTGGATTCGGTTATCGAGAGCATAAATCTTTGCAAGTTCTTCTCTATTGTGACCGCAAAGCCCGATGAGATATGCGACTTCATCATAAAGGATCTGAACCGCAGCTGTACCGTGGTGGACGCTATAGGGGCCTATTCCCATGAAGGCCGCAAGGTGGTGCTCATCGCCTGCCGCCGGGGGGAGGCGGTGCACCTTCGCCAGCGCTGCAAGCAGGTGGACCCCCAGTGCTTCATGTTCATCACCAACACCAGCGAGATAATCGGAAAGGGTTTCCGCTCGGTATAGGAGGTTATATAATGGCATATAAAGACGAGTTTATAGAGATATACAATACCCACGTCACAAGAGAGGGTGCGGACAAGCTTTTAAAGTGGCTTATGGGTACCGACTTTTTCACTGCTCCAGCCTCTACTAGGTTCCACTTGGCCTGTGAGGGCGGGCTTGTGGAGCACAGTGTGAACGTGTACAGGGTCCTGCGCGAGCGGTACTTTGACGAGGGGGACAGCGAGGAGAGCTTCGCCCTCTGCGGGCTTCTCCACGACGTGTGCAAGGCGCAGTTCTATGGGGTCTCCACCCGCAACGTGAAGAACGAGAGCACCGGCCAGTGGGAGAAGAAGCCTTTTTATACAGTGGAGGACAAGTTCCCCTATGGACACGGAGAGAAGTCTGTCTACCTTATCGAGCGCTTCGTGCGGTTGAAGCCCCAGGAGGCGGTGGCCGTTCGCTGGCATATGGGTGGCTTTGACGAGTCCGTGAAGGGCGGCAGCTTTGCCATAAGCGAAGCCTATGACAGATACCCACTGGCGGTGAAGCTACACCTTGCGGACCTTGAGGCTACATACCTTCGGGAGCACAGGGGGTAAACATATACCTTGACCATACTGAAAGGAGTTGGCCTATGGAGGCGGTTATCGGAGCCTTTGATCTGACAAAAGTATACAGCTCCAAAGGGGCGGGGGGAAAGGCTGCCGCCCTTAAGAGCATTAACCTACAGGTGCCCGAGGGCCGGGCCGTGGCCTGTGTGGGGCCGGAGTCCTCGGGGAAGACCACCCTTATAAAGCTCCTGTCGGGGCTTATAAGGCCCACGGCTGGGGAATGCAGTGTGCTGGGGCTCTCTCCGGGTTATGAGACCGCCAGGCTCCACGGAAGGATGGGCACGGTGCTGTATTCGGCAAAACTCTACGCTGACCTGAGCCTTTGGGAAAACCTTCTGTTTTTCGCGGGGGTCCATGGTGTAGGGAAGGACGCCGCCGTAGAGCGGGCCTCCTTCCTGCTGCGAAGGCTGAACCTCTGGGAGGAGCGGGACCAGAGCCCCGCTGTGCTTCCCACCGGTATGTTCAAGCGGGCCAGCCTTGCCCGGGCCCTTATGCACAGGCCCCGGGTGCTGTTAATGGACAGCCAGGGGGCCGGTATGGACCTGGAGACCGCGGGGCTTGTGCAGGAGGTTCTTGAGTACGCGAGGAAAGAGGAGGGGGCCACGGTGCTGATGTGCACCCAGGATATGGGTTTTGCGCAGAACGTTGCCCAGAGCTTCGGGCTTTTGCACAAGGGGACGCTCATGGCCCGGGGGGACCTGGAGTCCCTTAGGATTGGCGGCGGGGTGCGGCTTCGGGCTTCCCTGCGGCTGAAGGAGGGCGACAAGGCTCCCGAGGGGTTCCTGCGCCAGCCGGACGGCTCCTGGCAAAAGGAGGTCCAGTCTCAGGAGGAGATGCCAAAATACATTATGCAGACGGTATCCGAGGGCAGCAGCCTTTATGAGGCAAAGCTGCTGCGGCCGGGTCTTGGGGAGATATATCAGGCCTATCTCAGCGGTGGGCGCAGAAGGGAGGCGGCTGTATATGCGGGAGAGAGCACATCAGCGCCAGCAGGCACAGGGGAAAAATAAGCTCTTCAACTCGGCGGAGCTGCTGTTGGTAAAAAAGGACCTTAAATCTATAAGCGGCCGGGGTGGGCGCAGGGCGCTTCTGATACTGCTGCCGCTGATGTTGGTGGTGGTGATACCGGCGGTATACTTTGTCACCATCTCCCTCATGCCGGTGGAGCCGGGGGCAAGGCTGCCGGAAACCATAGAGAGGATGCTGCCTGAATATGTAAAGGCCCTGGACTACAGGCAGGGGTGGCTGGTGGCCTTCACTGACCTTCTCTGCCCCATGCTCTTTTTATGCGTGCCCATACTCACCGGGGCGGCCTCGGCCAGCTACGCTTTTGTGATGGAGCGGGAGAGCGGCACCCTTGAGACATTATTGCTCACGTCAATGGGCCCGAAGTCCGTGTACGGGGCCAAGACTACCAGCTGCACAGTGCTGTCGGTGTTTATCTCGGCGGCGGCCTTTTTGGCTTTCACCGTCACGGTGGGGGTGGCGGATGCCTTCGCGGGGGTGCGGTTCTTCTTCACCCTGGAATGGCTGCTGCTTTTGGTACTGGAGATGCCCGCCCTGTCCTTGTTCTCGGTGGTGTTTGTAGCGCTGACGGTGACCCGGGTGCACAGCACGGTGGAGTCTCTGCAGACCATGGGCTATCTGATACTGCCGGTGGCGGCAATATACCTTATGCAGCTTACCGGAGTCTTTCGACTGAACCTTCTGGCTCTGGCGATAATCGCGGTGGCGCTGGCGGCGCTGGACGTAGTGCTCTTTAACGCGGCCTCCCGTGCCTTTGTGCCGGAAAGGCTGCTGGAGCGGGGGGAGCAGGAGGAGTAAAATCTGAGCTGGCCCCACTTGACACCTGCCGTGAAATCTGCTAAAGTATATATGTAATCATTAAAGGAGGGGTTCCTATGGAAATTCATTATACACCCAAAGGGGTTTGCAGCAAAGGTATTGATATTGAGCTGGACGGGGATATTATAAAGTCCGTAAAGTTCACCGGCGGCTGTAACGGCAACACCCAAGGGGTGGCCGCCTTGGCCAAGGGCATGACCGTGGAGGAGTATATCAAGCGCTGCAAGGACATCAAGTGCGGCTTCAAGAAGACCTCCTGCCCCGCACAGCTGGCGCTGGCGCTGGAGGAGGCTCTGGAGACTGCCAAGTAAGTTCCGTCAAAATAAAGTCAGAGAGGACGCCCTTTTAGAGGCGCCCTCTCTTTTTTCAGCCCGCTCTCTCTACCCTAGAAGCAGCCGGCCAAGAGTTTGACCATAGGTCAAACTCGGTGACTTGGACCGAAGGTCCAACGTCGACTTGGGCGTAAGCCCAAGGTCATCAGCAGCAGCTGTTGCCGCAGCCGCCGTTGCAGCCACAGTCGTTGCCGCTGTTCATAAAGCCGTTGCCACAGCCGCCGCCGCAGCAGCACAGCAGGAGAAGGATGATGATGATCCAAGAGCAACTGTTGTTACACATTTGAGCGCGCCTCCTTTCGTTTACACTACCATACTATTCCCTGGGGCAAAAAGGGTTCCGGGCGGGGCAAACTTTTTTTAAAAATAGCTTGAGTGAGGAAGAGGGAGTATAAACGAGATTTTAGGAGTTATCATTGCTTTTCACGGTTGAATTTGACTTTGGTTGACCTTGACTTTGAACGGATTTTCAGATAAACTAAGGTCAAAGAAAGTCAAAGACAAAACGGAGATGATGGAATGAGGATAAGCGATAGCGTCGCCAACTATATCCTGGAGCTTCTGAACCAGGCGGGCGGCATAGCGGAGATACAGCGCAACGAGTTGGCAAGCTTTCTTGGGTGCGTGCCCAGCCAGATAAACTATGTGCTCACCTCCCGCTTCACCCCTGAACAGGGATATATTGTAGAGAGCAGGCGCGGCGGCGGCGGGTATATCCGCATAACCCGGTTAAAGCTTTCAAAGGCGGACATGATAATGCATATAATCAACGGCGTGGGTGACTCCCTGGATGGGGCCTCGGCCCGGGCTATGCTGGAGAATATGGTGGGGGGGGCGGTGCTGGACCGCCAGTCTGCGGAGCTCATCGCCGCGGCCCTCTCGGAAAAGGCCCTTGCTGCGGTGCCAAAGGAGCTGCGGGACACGGTGCGGGCCATGATATGCAAGAGTATGCTGCTGGCGACTAGGACATGATATGAAACGGGGGCACTTTATACCGGGGACTTTACCGGCGGTGATACTTGCAGTAATACTGGCAGTATTACTGCAAGGCTGCCGGGGCGGTGGATTGGTCTTTAAGGGCACACACGAGAGCCAGGACGCGACTCTGCTCCAGAAGCTTTCGGAGAAGTACCCGGAGATGGACTTTAGATGCACCGGCAGGACAGAGGGCGCTGTGCACGATATAGAAGCCGGCGACGGCACCATATTCCCCGCCTGGACGGCGGCAAAGTCAAAGGGAGAGTTCCAGGTGCTGGAATATTACCTGGAGGAATGGCTGGCCGCCCAGGGATATTATGACAGCTTAGTGGAATATCTTGAGGAGCAGGGCTATTCCTTTGAGTACAGGGACTATAATCACTATGACCGGCATTTTGAGTTCAGGCTCGGGCCTCTGGACAGCGGGGAGGAGCTGGAAAACGCGGCAAAGGCCATAAGCTTTGCCAAGGAGGAATTTGACGGCCTGCGCCGGGACTTTGAGTACAGCACCGGCCAAAGTGACATAATGCTCTACTTTCACGGCAGCTTCACTATAGATGGAGAGGAGCACTTTGGAATGTTCCACATCTCCATGGGCGAAAACGAGACCTGGAACCTGGACTACCCCTTTGACGACTATGAGGCCTGTCTTAGGGACTGCATAGAAAAGATAGGCAAATAACCCAATATAGACTAAATTTTTTAGGAGGTATGCTTTATGATGTGTCAGAACTGCGGCCAGCGGACCGCCACCACCCATATCAAGACCATAATCAACGGCCAGCTTACAGAGAGCCATCTCTGCTCCCAGTGCGCCAAAAAACAGGGCTATGGACAAATGCTCTCGGAGTGGAACGGCTTTGGCAGCCTGCTCTCCGGCCTTCTCTCCGGCGAGCCGGAGGCGGGGACCCTGGGCTCCGGGGAAAAGCGCTGCCCGGGCTGCGGAGCCAGCTTCAGGGAGATAAGCCGAAGCGGCAAGGTGGGCTGCGGTCAGTGCTACAGCACCTTCCGCACACAGCTTATCCCGGTGATAGAGCGCCTTCACGGCGCGGCCCAGCACAAGGGCAAGATACCAGGCGGGTCGGCGTTAAGGGTGCAGGAGGAGAACCTGCAGCTGGTGAACGTGGAAAACCGGGCCCCGTCCCCGCTCTCGGAGGTAGAGGAAAAGAAGAAGCTGCTGCAAAAGGCAATAGAGACCCAGGACTTTGAACAGGCGGCGGTTTTAAGAGACCAGATAAAGGAGTTGGAAAGCCATGAGTGAGAAGGACAGCCGTAAATGGTATGAGAAGACCGGGGAGTCCGGCGACACGGTTTGCAGCACCAGGGTCCGTCTGGCCAGGAACCTTGCCAGGGTTCCCTTCCCGGACCGGGCCGGGCCCGAGGACAAGGGGCGCGTCATTGAGCAGGTACGGGCCGCCATAATGAACAGCAACAGCGTTATCTCCCGGGAGTTCAGCTTCTGCGAGCTCAGTAAGCTCTCAAAGGAGGCGGCTGTGTCCCTGGCGGAGCGCCACATAGTCAGCCCGGAGTTTATCGCGGACCGCCGTGGCAAGGCTGTGCTCATAAACGAGGACGAGAGCGTGTCTATCATGGTGAACGAGGAGGACCACGTGCGCATACAGGTGCTCAGGGAGGGCCAGGCGCTGAGCGAGGCCCTGGAGACCGCCGACCGCATAGACACCCTGCTCAGCGAGAACCTGGACTTCGCCTATGACAAGGAGTTCGGTTATCTTACCCAGTGCCCCACCAACCTGGGCACAGGCATGAGGGCCTCCCTGACCCTGCATCTTCCGGCGCTTACGGAGGCGGGGGCCATGGGCAGGATAGGGGAGAACCTGTCAAAGCTGGGCTTTGCCCTTAGGGGCGCCTTTGGCGAGGGCTCAAAGGCCGTGGGGGATATGTACCAGCTGTCAAACCAGATAACCCTGGGGCTGACTGAGAAGCAGGCCGTGGAGAACCTTCTGTCCGTTGCAGGACAGCTTACGGAGCAGGAAAAAAGGCTCCGGGAGGAGCTTTGCGAGACTACCGCCTGGCAGGACCGTATAGCCCGGGCGGCGGGGGTACTGAAGTCGGCCCGGCTTATGTCCGGGGAGGAGGCTGCGGGGCTGCTCTCTCTGGTAAGGCTGGGGCTTGCCCAGGGACTCCTCTCCGGGGCGGACATGGGCGCGGTAAACGGCCTTACGGTGCGTGTGCAGCCCGCCACCCTGATAAGCAGTGCCGGACGGCAGCTGGAGCCCGGGGAGCGGGACAGGATCCGGGCGGATATCTTGAGAGATACACTTAAAAATTTGAACATAACTTAGACTGAAAAGGGGTTGATATAATGTTCCAATTCAAAGGCTTTACAGAAAAGGCGAATAAGGCTCTGAACCTGGCGGTGGAGTCCGCAGAGAACCTTGGCCACGACTATATCGGCAGCGAGCACGTTATGCTGGGGCTGATAAAGGAGGGCAGCGGCGTGGCCCATACGGTGCTCAGCAAGCTGGGCGTTACGGCCGAGGACTATGAGAAGCTCCTGCGGGAGCGCATAGGCTATGGGGAGAAAACCAGCCTTACACCCGAGAGCCTCACTCCCCGCACCAAGCAGATACTACAGGTAGCTGCCATGGCCGGGGCACGGTTCAACAGCGCATATGTGGGCACGGAGCACATCCTTATAGCCCTCCTGCAGGACGAGAGCTGCTATGCCATTCGCTTTTTGAAGATACTGGGTGTGGACCCGGACCGGGTGGTCCGTGAGCTGTCCGGGGCCGTGGGCGGCCAGGGCTTTGCCGGGGGGCCTGAGAGCGGAAAGGACCCGGGAAAGAAGGGCACGGCCCTTGAGCAGTTCGGCCGGGACCTGACCGCCCTTGCGAAGGAGGGCAAAATTGACCCGGTCATAGGCCGCTCTGAGGAGATACAGCGGGTGATACAGATTCTCTCCCGGCGCACAAAGAACAACCCGGTGCTGATAGGCGAGCCCGGCGTGGGCAAGACCGCCGTGGCCGAGGGGCTGGCCCTTAAAATAAACGCCGGAGACGTGCCGGAGACCCTTAAAAAGAAACGGCTTATCTCCCTGGACCTGACGGGTATGGTGGCCGGGACCAAGTACCGGGGCGACTTTGAGGAGCGCATAAAGTCCGCCATCGACCAGGTGAAACGGGACGGGGACGTCCTCCTCTTTATCGACGAGCTGCACACCATCATCGGCGCGGGCTCCGCAGAGGGCTCCACGGACGCGGCAAATATCTTGAAGCCCGCACTGGCCCGGGGGGACTTCCAGGTTATCGGGGCCACCACCATCAACGAGTACCGCAAGCACATCGAAAAGGACGCGGCGCTGGAGAGACGCTTTCAGCCGGTCACAGTTGGCGAGCCCACTGAGGAGGAGGCAGTGGAGATACTCTCAGGGCTTAAAGACAGGTACGAGGCACACCATAAGGTGAAGATCACGGACGAAGCCCTTGAAGCGGCGGTGAAGCTCTCGGCCCGGTATATCTCCGACAGGTTTCTGCCCGACAAGGCCATAGACCTGGTGGACGAGGCGGCTTCAAGAGTGCGCCTTCGCACCTTCACCGCACCGGAGAGCTTGCAGGAGCTGGAAAACAGGATAAAGGAGCTGGAGGGGGACAAGGCCGCCGCCGTAAACAGCCAGGACTTCGAGCGGGCGGCTGACCTTAGGGACCGGCAGAAGGAGCTCTCTGAGGAGCTTGAGAGGGCTCGGGACCAGTGGACCGCCGAGAACGAGCGCAGCAGCTCCGTGGTGGACGCCGGGGCCATAGCGGATATCGTTGCCATGTGGACCGGGGTGCCTGTGTCCCAGCTGACAGAGGAGGAGAGCCAGCGGCTCCTGCGGCTGGAGGAGACCCTGCATAAACGGGTGGTGGGCCAGGAGGAGGCGGTCTCCGCCATCGCCCGGGCCATACGCCGGGGCAGGGTTGGGCTTAAGGACAAGAACCGGCCCATCGGTTCCTTCATCTTCCTGGGCCCCACGGGCGTGGGCAAGACCGAGCTCTGCAAGGCTCTGGCAGAGGCCATGTTCGGGGACGAGAAGGCCATGGCGCGCTTTGATATGTCAGAGTATATGGAGAAGCACACGGTGTCAAGGCTTGTGGGCTCGCCCCCCGGGTACGTGGGCTTTGACGAGGGCGGCCAGCTCACCGAGGCCGTGCGCAGAAAGCCCTACTCGGTGGTGCTCTTTGACGAGATAGAAAAGGCACACCCGGAGGTGTTCAACCTCCTCTTGCAGATACTGGAGGACGGCCGGGTCACGGATTCCCAGGGCAAGACCGTAGATTTTAAGAACACAGTAATCATCATGACCTCCAACGTGGGTGCGCGGCTCATCACCGAGAAGCAGAGCTCCCTGGGCTTTGCCGGGGCTGAGAGTGCTGCGGGGGACTTTGAGAAGATCAAGGAAACGGTGCTGGGGGAGCTTAAAAACCTCTTTAAGCCGGAGTTTTTGAACCGGGTGGACGACATAATCGTCTTCCACAAGCTCACAAAGGAGGACACTGCCAAGATAGCCGGGCGGATGCTCCTGACCCTTTCGGGCAAGCTCACGGAGATGGGGGTGACGGTGGAGTTCACCCCGGCGGCGGTAGAGCTTATAGCCGGAAAGGGTTACGACCCGGCTTACGGAGCGCGGCCCCTTAGAAGGGCGATTCAGAGCGAGCTTGAGGACGTGATATCAGAGCGTATGCTGGAGGGCAGCATTTCGGCGGGGAAACGGTACAGGTGCGACGCGGCTGATGGGGAGTTCAGGATAGAGGAGGCCGGATAGAAAAGACAGAAGCGGGGCGGACCATTATGGCCTGCCCCGCTTCTGTCATGTCAGCCGGTTATTTTCACCCCATATGCATAGCTGGTCCAAAACGGCCATTAGGGTCTTTCCCCGCTCGCTTAGGGTATATTCCACCTTCGGCGGTATCTGGGGGTACTCCGTCCTCAGGAGGAGCCGGTCCGACTCCAGCTCCTTTAGGTTCATGCTCAGGGTCTTGTCGGATATGTTCTTCAGATACCGCTTGAGCTCGTTGAACCTCACGACACCATACTCCATAAGGCAGTACAGTATTACCATCTTGTGCTTTCCCGATATGAGAGAGAGCGTATAGCTGAACCCGGTGTCCTCAAAATTCGCGCCGTCTATGTATTTACTTATCATAATAAGCTATCCTTTCGGCAAGTACCTTTCATAAAAGACAGTACTTGAATTATTTGCGCAGCTTGCTATAATTATACACAGGACAGCAGAAGCTGTCAATTAAAAATTATGAAAAGAGAGGTACGGCTTATGAGAACAAAACTGAACGTTACCGAGGGCATTTACCCCATGCCGGTCCTTATGGTAGCAACCTATAATGAGGAGGGCAGCGTCAATGTGATGAACGCAGCCTGGGGCACCATGCAGGAGCGCGGCACTGTGGCTCTTAACCTCACCGAGAGCCATAAAACCGTGCAAAATATCAAGGCCCGGGGAGCCTTTACCGTCAGCATTGCCGACGCTGCTCACGTGACAGAAGCGGACTATTTCGGCGTGGAGTCCGGGAACAAGGTCCCGGATAAGTTTGCCCGCAGCGGGCTTACCGCAAGCCGTGCCGAAACAGTGGACGCTCCTGTAATAAACGAGCTTCCCCTGTGCCTTGAGTGCGAATTTATTGAGTATCAGTCCAATGAATACGGCTGCGGGGTCATCGGCAGAGTGGTAAACGTCACGGCCGACGAAAGGGTAATGGTAAACGGCAAGCCGGATATGTCCTTAGTAAACGCCATTGCCTTTGACCCGTATACCCACGGGTACTACAAGGTTGCCGGCCGCGTGGGCGACGCCTTTAAGGACGGTTTGAAGCTGAAGGGATAAGAGCCTGTTTAAAACACCGTGCGTATAATCTTCTCGCTCTCCGGCGGTGAATACAAAAACTCCTCCATATGCTCCCCGGTGAAGAAATACTCCGGGGGCCGGGGCCGCCGGGGCTCGCTGTCGAAGGTCTCGATGATGATAAGCTTCACCTTCATGCGCTGGGGCAGCACGCTCTTTATAAAGACGCTGGCCTGCTGGCCGGGAAAGATATTCTCCTTGGACTCCGCGAGACCGGCAAGGTTCGGGGCCAGCTCCACGAACACGCCGTAGCTCTCTATGCTGCGGATAATACCGCCGACGGTCTCCCCGGCCTGAAAACGCCGGGCGTTCTCGGCCCATGTGCCCAGAAGCTCCTTGTGGCTGAGATTTATCCGGCCCCGGTCCCGGCCCTTTACCACGGCCCGTATGTCCATGCCGGGCAGAAACCGCTCCCTGGGGTGGCCTATTCTCGAGACGGATATGCTGTCTATGGGCAGAAGGGCCGGTATGCCACAGCCGATGTCCGCAAAGACCCCGAAGGGCTCAAGATGGGTCACCCGGGCGGGCACCACGTCCCCGGGGCAGAGCTTATCTATGTATTCCCGCTGGCAGAGCTCCTGGGCAGCACGGCGTGATAGAAGGGCCGTTATGCGGCCGTCCTCCTCCCTTATGAAGTCCTGCACAATGAAGGACACCGGCCGGTTCACCCGGGACAGTATGGCGATGTCCCGTACCGTGCCCTCGCGTATCCCCAGGGCCCCCTCCTCTCGGGGGATAAGACCCCTCATGCCGTTGAGGTCCACAAGGAGGTTATGGGCCCCGTCACACATAAGGGCTCGGGACTCCAGGATACGGCCGGCACGCTGAGCCTCTGAGAGAGCGGCAGGGGAGCTTATTGCCGCCAGATTCTCCGGGGCGTTCAGCCGGTGGCCTTCGGGATAAAATAGGGTTTCCATCATTTCTACACTTCCCTTTCTATATAATTCTCTGGTTTTCCCAAGAGATTTATATGCTAAAAGAGCCGGCCATATGCGGGGTTGACAAATTGGGCGGGGAGTGTATAATAGGGACATAAAGAGAATAAAAAAGGCGGGCGGCGCTAATGCTTGCAGAGCCGTCAAATAAACAAAATAAAGCTTGCATATTTCCCCTCACTTTGCTACAATAGTGGGGAAATATTTTTTAGGAGGACAAGCTTTTGAAAAGAACATTATGCGTAACGCTGGCGATTATAATGCTGCTCTGCCTTGGGGCCTGCGGCGAGGGAGAGGGCGGAAGCGCTTCTCCCGCGGCGGCGGTGCTAGGCACGGAGAAGGAGCTGGTTCCAATGGAGGAACTAAAATCCAAGAGTTCCGGCAAGAAGCTGGGCTGGCAGACGGAGGCCCCCGAGAAGGGGGAGGAGATAGCCGTTGTAACCATGCAGAGCGGCGAGGAATTCAAGATACGCTTTTTCCCGGGCGAGGCCCCTAAGGCCGTCTATAACTTCAAGCTCCACGCCATAAACGGCTACTTCGACGGAATGGCCCTGCACAGGGTCATAGCGAACTTCATGATACAGGGCGGCAGCCCCAACGGCACTGGCACCGACGGCGAGAGCGTCTGGGGACAGGACTTTGAGGACGAGTTCGACAAGTCCCTTGTGAATATAGACGGGGCCCTGTCCATGGCCAACGCCGGACCCGCCACCAACGGCAGCCAGTTCTTCATAAACTGCACCGGGACCCCGGCCAGCAGCGAGATGTGGACCTACTATGAGAGCCAGTACGAACAGTTCAAGGAGTATTATAAGGAGAACAAGGAGCTGGTGGACGCGAACCCCAACGCCAAGACTCTTGACACCAGCAAAGTGACCGATGACTATAAGAAGCTCTATGAGCAGTACGGCGGGAATATGCACCTAGACGGGGCCTACTCCACCAACGGCACCGGCCACACGGTGTTCGGGCAGGTTTTCGAGGGGCTGGACGGAGTGTACGCGCTGTCAAAAGCCGAGACGGACGGGAACGACAAGCCGGTGACTGATATGGTCATTGAGAGCGTGAAGATTGTGGAGTACGACGGCACCTCGGGCGAGGCACAGAGCAAATCTGCGGACTGATAGTAAACGCATAAATGCGTTTACTATAGCTTAATCAGAGTACAAGTTATTAGTACCCCCTTTCATATGGCGGCGGTGAATTTATCTTCACCGCTGTTAATTTTTGCGCTTTTTTGGATTTACCCCTTGACATATACAGTTTTACTGTATATAATGTGGATATACAGTAAAACTGTATAAAGGAGGACTGAGTATGAACAGGGACAAGAACCTGCCCCTGACCGAGACAGTGTACTATGTGCTGCTGGCGCTGTATGAGCCGGGGCACGGCTATGCCATCATGAAGCGGGTGGAGGAGCTGAGCGGCGGGCAGGTGCGGCTGGCGGCGGGGACCATGTACGGGGCCCTTGAGAACCTTCTGAAGAAGGGGCTCATCACGGCCCTGGAGAGCGGGGACCCAAGGCGCAAGGTGTACGCCGTGACCCAAATGGGCCGGGACGTGCTCAAGGCGGACTGTGAGAGGATGAGGGCCCTGGTGGGGCTGACGGAAAGAGTTTTGGAGGGGGGATTTGCAGATGAAGCGCATGAAAATGTTCTTTCGTTTTGACAAGGAGGAGAAGTGGCTGGAGGAGATGGCCGCAAAGGGCTGGCTGCTGTGCGGAAAGGGGCTTTTCTATGACTTTCAGCGGTGCACGCCGGACAGGTGCACTATCCGGGCGGACTATCGGGAGTTCAGGCGGAAGGAGGACTTTTGGGAGTATGTGGCGCTGTTTGAGGACAGCGGGTGGAAGCATTTGGCGGGGAGCAAGGGGTCGGGAAACCAGTATTTCTTGAAGCTGAGGGACAGCTGCACAGAGGATATCTTCTCGGACGAGCGGTCCCGGGCGGGAAGGTATAAGAGGGTGGCCAACGCCTGGCTCTGCGCGGCCATAGCCCTGCTGCCGCTGATGGTGGTCTATTACGGCCCGGGGAGCGGCCAGCGGTACTGGAACCCGGCGGAGTGGTATCTGACCCCGGGGCTTTGGGAGCTGGAGGGCGCGAGTTTTTGGTGGGCGTTCCTGTTTGAAACCCCCTTCGCGCTGGGCAGAGGCGTGGGTTGGCTGTTCCCTCTGGCGCCCTTTCTGGTGTACCTGGGCTACGCGCTGAAAGCGTGGCATCTATACAGGGACGCGGTCAAGGGGCGGAATACTTAGCTTCGCTAAGTATCGGTCCCTTCTGGGGTTTGGGACAGAGCCCCAAGGTCTGGCCGAAGGCCAAACGGTGATAACAAAAAATAACCCCTTTCCGGGAGGAAAGGGGTTAAACGTCGCGCTCTTACAACAAAGCTTCCAACTTCTCTTTAATCGCTATAAGGAAATCCTGGGTATTGACCTTCCTAATCTCCGGCAGCGTAGACATAGCCGCCAGATCCCCGGTCATAACGCCGCCCTCAATGGTATCAATAGTAGCCCTCTCAAGCTTACCGGCAAAGTCCACCAGCCTGTCATTACCGTCAAGCTGCCCGCGCTTACGGAGCGCCCCGGTCCAGGCAAACAGGGTAGCCACGGAGTTCGTGGAGGTTTCCTCGCCCTTAAGGTGCTTGTAATAGTGCCTGGTCACGGTGCCGTGGGCGGCTTCATACTCGCAGGTGCCGTCAGGGGCCACAAGCACCGAGGTCATCATGCCAAGGCTGCCGAAAGCGGTTGCGACCATGTCGCTCATAACGTCGCCGTCATAGTTCTTGCAGGCCCAGATAAAGCCGCCCTGGCTGCGGACCACACGAGCCACAGCGTCGTCGATGAGGGTGTAGAAGTATTCTATGCCGGCCTCTGTGAACTTCTTGGCATATTCAGCGTCGAATATTTCCTGGAAAATATCCTTGAAGCGGTGGTCGTATTTCTTGGAGATGGTGTCCTTCGTTGAGAACCAAATATCCTGCCTGGTGTCAAGGGCAAAGTTGAAGCAGGACCGAGCGAAGCTCTCAATGCTCTCGTCCACGTTGAACTGGCCTTGGAACACGCCGCCGCTCTCTTTGAATTCATGAACAGTCTGGCGCTCTTCACTGCCGTCGGGCTTTGTCACAACTATCTCAGCCTTGGAACCGGCGGGGACTATGGTCTCGGTGTTCTTGTAGATGTCGCCGAAGGCGTGGCGGGCGATGGTGATGGGCTTTTCCCAGGTGGGGATGTAGGGCACAATGCCCTTTACCAGAATGGGAGCCCTAAAGACGGTGCCGTCCAAAATGGCGCGGATAGTGCCGTTGGGGGACTTCCACATCTCGTGGAGCTTGTACTCGTCCATGCGCTGGGCGTTGGGGGTGATGGTGGCGCACTTTACCGCCACGCCGTACTTCTTGGTGGCGTTGGCGGAAGCGATAGTCACCTGGTCGCCGGTCTCGTCCCGGTGGGGGAGGCCCAGGTCGTAATACTCCAGGTTCAGGTCGATATAGGGCGCAAGGAGCATATCCTTTATCAGCTGCCAGATGACCCGGGTCATCTCGTCGCCGTCCATCTCCACCAGTGGGGTTTTCATGGGAATTTTCTCAAAGCTCATTTGTTTTCTCCCTTCGTGTAGTTGAGTAAGCCGCCAACCAGGACCATGTCGCGCTGGCGGGGGGTGAGCACGGCCTTTAGCTTGAAGCTCTGGCCTGTGGTCTCGTCTGTAAGAGTCACGTCATTGCCTGACAGGAGCTCGCTCTTGATATCGGGAAGGCTAAGACTATCCATCTGACTTATCCTGTCATAATCGCCCTCGTCAGCAAACTGCAGGGGCAGTATGCCGGTGTTGGCAAGGTTTGCCGCGTGTATGCGGGCGTAGCTCTTGGCGATAACGGCCTTTACTCCCAGGTACAGGGGCACCAGCGCCGCGTGCTCCCGGGAGGAGCCCTGGCCGTAGTTGTGGCCCGCTATTACCATGCCGCCGCCCTCAGCCTTGCAGCGCTCCGGGAACTCCTTGTCGCAGACGGCAAAGCAGAACTGGCTGAGGTAGGGCACGTTGGAGCGGTAGGGCAATATTTTGGCCCCGGCGGGCATGATGTGGTCGGTGGTGATGTTGTCGCCCACCTTGAGGACCGCCTTGCCGGTGACGCTGTCGGACAGAGGGCCCGCGATGGGCAGGGGCTTGATGTTGGGGCCGCGCACCACGTCCACGGTCTCCATCAGGGGCTCCTCAATGGGAGGCAGGATTAGGTTGTCGTTAATGAGGAACTGCTCGGGCAGGTCAATCTTCACGTAATCGCCCAGGGTTCGGGGGTCGGTGAACACTCCGGCTATGGCAGAGGCGGCGGCGGTCTCGGGGCTTACAAGATACACCTGCGCGTCCGCCGTGCCGGAGCGGCCCTCGAAGTTGCGGTTGAAGGTGCGAAGGGACACGCCCGCGGAGTTGGGGGACTGGCCCATGCCTATGCAGGGGCCGCAGGCACACTCGAGTATGCGTGCCCCGGCGGAAATCATGTCGGCCAAAGCTCCGTTTTGGGCCAGCATCTGGTACACCTGCTTAGATCCGCAGCCGATGGTCAGGCTCACCTCCGGGTGAACGGTCCTGCCCTTGAGTATGGCGGCCACGCGCATCATGTCAAGGTAGGAGGAGTTGGTGCAGGAGCCGATACAGCACTGGTCTATCTTCATGCCCGAAAGCTCCGCGACCGGCTTCACCGCGTCCGGGCTATGGGGGCAGGCGGCCAGGGGCTCAAGGGCAGAGAGGTCGATGGTGATAACCTCGTCATACTCCGCGTCCGGGTCCGACTGAAGCTCCACCCACTGGTCCTCCCGGCCCTGGGCCTTTAGGAACTGGCGGGTTATCTCATCGGAGGGGAACACCGAGGTGGTGGCCCCCAGCTCCGCTCCCATGTTGGTGATGGTGGCCCGCTCGGGGACGGTCAGAGTTTTAACCCCCTCCCCGGCGTACTCGATTATCTTGCCCACGCCGCCCTTGACGCTCATCGTCCTAAGCACAGCCAAAATCACGTCCTTGGCGCTGACCCAGGGGGAGAGCTGGCCCAAAAGCTCGACCTTTGTCATCGAGGGCATATTGATATGGTACTCGCCGCCGCCCATGGCCACGGCCACATCCATGCCCCCCGCCCCGAAGGCCAGCATACCGATGCCGCCGCCGGTGGGGGTGTGGCTGTCAGAGCCGATGAGGGTCTTGCCAGGGGCCCCGAAGCGCTCCAGGTGCAGCTGGTGGCAGATGCCGTTGCCCGGCCGGGAGAAGTAGATGCCGTGCTTTCTGGCGACGGTCTGGATATACCTGTGGTCGTCGGCGTTCTCAAAGCCGCTCTGAAGAGTGTTGTGGTCGATATACGCCACGCTCTTTTCGGTCTTCACCCTGGGGACCCCCATGGCCTCGAACTCAAGATAGGCCATGGTGCCGGTGGCGTCCTGGGTCAGAGTCTGGTCGATGCGGAGACCCACGTCCGAACCCACTGTCATTTCGCCGCTTACCAGGTGGGCGGCAATGATTTTTTGTGCTATAGTTTTACCCATAGTTTTTGCTCCTTTATATTTATTTTAGCTTTTCCATAAGATAATTTTTGAGCTCCTCCCACCCGGAAACGGTCAGATAGGGGAAGTCCGCCTCCTCCGGCTCATTGCCGCCGCGGTTTAGCCATACGGGGAATATCCCGGCGGAATGGGCCCCGCGCACGTCGAAGCTGAAACTGTCGCCGCAGTACCACACCTTTTCCGGGGGCAGGCCCGCCTTCCGCAGAGCGATCTGAAAGAGAAGGGGATCCGGCTTGCGGATACCGTACTCACTGGAGGCCAGAACAAAGACGAAGGAATGAGCGGGAAACAGCCGGTCCAGCCGGCGGGCAAGGGCGTTTCCGGACCAGCCGATATTGCTTATAACCCCTGTCATAATACCCTGTCTGTGCAAAAAGTCCAGCATTTCCGCCGTGCCGGGGTGGGGGTGGCTGGGACAGGAGTTGTCCATCAGCACAGTCTCGATCTCCGGCAGGGAAAGGGAAAATTCTATCCCCAGCGCTTCGGCCACTGTTCTAAGCTGCTGCCATTCGTGTATCTCCCAGCCCCCCTTGCGGGCGGCGGAAAGGCTGCGGCTGAACCGCCGCCAAAGGCTGTCGGCAAGGGCGTTGGCTTCTTCGGGGCCTACACCCTCCGGCTTAGCGCAGACGTGCTGAAACACTGCCTGCCATCCACGAAGAAAATTCGGGACAGGCTCCCAGGCCAGCGTGTCCCCATAGTCGAAAAGCACCATCTCCGGCCTGGGAACACTCTCTTTCGAGCAATTAACAAAGCGTCCCATAAGATGCCCCTTTCCTTAGAAGTACCCAAAATACCCCAGCCCCCATATATACAGAAACATTGTGCCGATACTGAGTATGGAGCTGAATACCACCAGCTGCCCCGCAAGCTGGTCGTCGCCGCCCATCTGCTGGGCCATGGTGAAGCTGGACACCGCTATGGGCGAGCCGAACACCGTCAGGAGCACCGCCAGGTTCGCGCCCCGAAAGCCCATTAGTATGGCCGCGCCCACGAAAGCGGCGGGGTAGACTATCAGCTTCATGAAAAGGGTTATAAGCAGCGGCCGTATACAGCGCCCGGTCTCCCCGAAGGCGAGGGACGCGCCCAGCACCACAAAGGCCAGTGGAGTGGCTATGTCCCCAAGGGTGGACATGGTGCTGTAAAGCACCTTCGGAAGATACCAGCCGAAGTGGTTGAACAGCAGACCCAATAGGGACGCGAGGATAAGCGGGTTTGTGATTATTCCCAGCAGCACCCCCCAGAGGTTGGGCCGCTGACCGTTGAACATCTCCAGGGCCAGCACGGCCAGGGCGTTGAACATAGGGATTATGATGGCGATAAGCAGGGAGGCTGTCCCCGCCGCGCTGTCCCCGTAAAGGGACATGGCAATGGGTATGCCAAAGAGGACGAAGTTGCTTCTGAACATACCCTGGAGCATGACCCCTCTTTTGGAGTTGTCCTGTTCGGTGAGAAGCACCAGCACCAGGGAGATCAAAAACTCTACCAGCACCCCCGCTGCCGCAAAGAACAAGAGGTCGTTCCTGAGTGTGGCCCCGGAGCCGGTATCGTATATGTTAATAAAGATCATCAGCGGCAGAAAGACCTTGAAGATACACTTGTTTACCTGCCGGGCGGAAATATCGTTCAGGAGCCCCGTCAGCCGTATGATATAGCCCACCGCCATCATCAGAAACAGCGGGACCACGGCGTTCAGGGATATGAAAAGGCTGTCCAAAGCTGAGACCCTCCTTGCAAGAGCTTTACTATGATAATATAGTATACCACAAACTGTCCGGCTTGGCAAGGTGGCGAAGGGGGCTTGTAAACTCTCCCCAAATGATGTATAATATGGCTAATATGCAAAAAAGGGGGAGCTTCCCATGGACTAGCGGGCGGAAGAGACATATCGGAGCGGATGTATGGCAACTAGTCAGCGTGATAAATCATATCCTGGAACCTATGCTATATATAATGGAAAGGAGCCGCCATGACCGACGAAATAATCGAGCTTTCCTGCAACCTGGACGACATGACTCCCGAAGGAGTGGGCTTTGCCCTGGAGACTCTGCTGGCCGAGGGGGCCCTGGACGCGTTCACCACGGCCATCGGCATGAAAAAGTCCAGGCCGGGGGTAATGCTGACCTGCCTGTGCAGGCCGGAGGAGGGGGAGAAGATGGCCCGGCTCCTCCTCCGGCATACCACCACGCTGGGCATACGGGAGACCCGCTGTAAAAGGTATATCCTTGAGCGGAGCCTTGAGGAGCGGGAGACGGAGTATGGCCCGGTGCGGGTAAAGCGGTCGGAGGGCTTCGGCGTAAGCAGGGAGAAGCCGGAGTATGAGGACCTGTGCAGAATTGCCCGGGAGCGGGGGCTCAGCTTAGAGGAGGTTCGTAAGCTTATCAAATAAATATTATACTCAGGAGGAACTTACTATGAAGGTGCTTATGATCAACGGAAGTCCCCATAAGGAGGGGAATACCTACATTGCCCTGCACGAGATGGAAAAGGTCTTTAAAGAGGAGGGAGTGGAGGTAGAGCTGCTGCACATTGGTAACAAGGCTGTAAGGGGATGCATTGGATGCCGCAAATGCGGAGAGCTGGGGAAATGCGTCTTTGAGGACGCGGTGAACGAGACGGCGCAAAAATTTGCGGAGTGCGACGGCCTGGTGGTGGGGAGCCCCGTGTACTACGCCTCCGCCAACGCTACCTTGGTGGCCTTTCTGACCCGGCTTTTCTACAGCTGCCACTGCGACAAGACCATGAAGGTGGGCGCGGCTGTGGCGGCGGCCAGGCGCGGCGGGCTTACGGCTACCTATGACGAGCTCAACAAGTTCTTCGCCATCTCAGGTATGCCCATCGCCAGCGGCCAGTATTGGAACGGCATACACGGCCAGACCCCCGGGCAGGCCAACGAGGACGCGGAGGGCCTTCAGATGATGCGGACCCTCGCCCGGAACATGAGCTTTCTAATGAAAAGCATCGCCCTGGGCCGGGAGAAGTATGGATTGCCGGAGAATGAGCCCAAGACGTTTACAAACTTTGTGCGGTAATTTTAGGAGTAAGGCTTGCAAAATTCCGCCGGTTCGTGTATGATAATAACAATACGTCCGCCCCGGCGGAGCAAGGAAAGGATTTATAAGCTATGGGTAAGAGTATCAAACGGTCGGTAACTATAAGGGTGGCCTTTACGCTGGTTGCAATGTTGCTTTTCAGTTTTATCACCACCGCAAACACCTTTAAGATCCAGGGCACGCAGGAGCAGGCCCAGCAGGCAAGCGCGCTTCTGGACCGGGCACAGAAGGCGGAGGCCGCCCACTATAAGTGGGCCCAGAACCTTTCAAACGCCCTGTACGCCGGGACAGAGTTTACCGGCAGCACGGACCCCACGGGCTGCGTCCTGGGACAGTGGCTCTATGGCGAGGCGGGCACCGAGGACCCCACGGTCCTTGAGCTGCGCTCCAAGCTGGAGCCTCTGCATAAGGAGCTGCACGAGTCCGCTACATACGTTTTAGATATGCACAAGACCAGCCCCTCCGCCGCCCAGGCCTACTATCAGGAGACCATCGGCGGAAACCTTACCACTCTGGTCGGCTACCTTGACCAGGTGGTGGAGCAGGGCACGGTGCTTCGGGACGAGACCCAGGCGACCATGGAAAGGACCACGGTCACCATGCAGATCACCACCGGCATCTGTCTGCTGCTGGCCCTTGGCTGCCTTATCAGCCTTATATACTATGTGTTCACACGAGCCATAGACCCAATCGTAGCCATAAGCAAGGGCAGCTCTGTGCTGGGTGAGGGACGGCTGGATATTGATCTGCCGTACCGTTCTCAGAACGAGCTGGGACAGCTTGCGGATATCATTAGGAACTCCATGGCCACCATAGGCGGCTATGTGTCCGATATAAACCGGATTATGGGCGAGCTGGCCAACGGCAACTTCGACGTGTCCACCTCCTCGGACTATATCGGGGACTTTAGGACTATACAGGTGTCTGTTGACAACCTTACCAATATGCTCTCAAGGGCCATGGGCTCCATAAACGCCTCTGAGATGAAAATATCCGGCAACGCCGAGCAGCTCTCAAGCTCCGCACAGTCCCTGGCCCAGGGGGCAACGGAGCAGGCAAGTTCCGTCCAGGAGCTGTACGCCACCATCGACGGCATCTCCAAAAGCGCACAGCAGAATGTGGAGACAGCCTCTGCGGCCCAGGAGCGGGCGCGGCTTACCGGGGAGCAGGTGGCCGAAAGCGAGCGGAAGATGGAGCAGATGGTGTCTGCCATGCAGGACGTGAGCTCCTCCTCCGAGCAGATAGGGCAGATAATCACCACTATACAGAACATCGCCTTCCAGACCAACATCCTGGCCCTGAACGCCGCTGTGGAGGCCGCAAGGGCAGGAGAAGCCGGAAAAGGCTTTGCGGTGGTTGCCGACGAGGTGAGAAGGCTTGCGGCCCAGTCGGACGAGGCGGCGGCCGCCACCACACAGCTTATCGACAACTGCGTGTCCGCGGCCAGCCGTGGCAGCGGGATAGTGGACGAGGTTTCTGTGGCGCTTAGGGAGACCATGGAGCTTGTGAACCGCTCGAACCAGGACATCGGGGTAATCGCTGACGCCGTGCGGGAGGAGTCGGAGTCTATCGCCCAGGTCACCGAGGGCATTGGACAGATATCCGCTGTGGTGCAGACCAACTCCGCTTCCAGCGAGGAGTCCGCAGCGGTAAGCGCCGAGCTCTTCGCCCAGGCAAATAACCTGAAGGAGCAGACCAACCGGTTCAGGCTGAGGGGATAAGCGGGCTCTGCCCCTGGTCGCTGAAGGCTTTAAACGCAATAGAGAGATTAAGGGCACCCAGCAGTGGGTGCCCTTTGTGTGTACTCTAAACTCGTTTATAAAATCTTTCAAAAATCTTTATAAAAGGGGTGGAAAAAACGGAAAAGCTGTGATATAATACTAGCTTGTGATAACAAATTGAAATGACGGAAAGAGGAGGTAAAAGCTGTGATTTTTGGCAGGCATATGAACAGGTACTACTTACGCTTCGCCCCGGTGCTGCTTATGGGGCTTCTGGCCCTTGTGGCTGTGGACTATTTCCAGCTGGTGATACCGAACCTGTACCAGATGGTCATAAACGGTATAAACCAGGGCTATGTGGAGGTAGACGGACAGACGCTGCCCTTTGACATGGACTTCCTGCTGGACAGGGTGTGTATGCCCATGGTGGGCGTTATCTTGGTGATAGTGGCCGGGCGCTTCTTTTGGCGGCTCTGTTTTATGGGCAGCGCCATTCGCCTTGAGACGGACCTTAGAGACAGGATGTTTGATAACTGCAAGAACCTATCCCGAGAGTTCTACCAGGAAAACAAGGTGGGCAACCTCATGAGCCTTTTTACCAATGACCTGGACACCGTGCAGGACTGCTTCGGCTGGGGCGTGCTGATGTTCTTCGACGCGCTGTTTATGGGCGGCATGGCCATTGTGAAGATGTGGGGCATGAATCCGCTGTTAACCGTGCTGTCCATGATACCGATGGCGTTTCTGCTGTGCTGCGCCACCATAATCGGGCGCAAGATGATGAAGCGCTGGGAGATACGCCAGGAGGCCTTTTCAAAGCTTTCCGACTTCTCTCAGGAGAGCTTTTCCGGCATAGCCGTCATTAAGGCCTTCGTGAAGGAGGCCAAGGAGCTCTTGGCCTTCAAGGACCTCAATAAGGAAAATGAGGTGGCCAACATCAACCACACCAAAATATCCGTGCTCTTTAGGATTTTCGTCTCCCTCTTTATTGAGAGCGTGGTCTGCGTTATTCTGGGTTACGGCGGATATCTGGTTTATTCCGGCATATTCAACGCCGGGCAGCTGGTGGAGTTTATCGGCTACTTTAACGCGGTGATATGGCCCATCATGGCCGTGGGCGAGCTTATCGACATGACCTCCCGGGGCCAGGCCAGCATGAACCGGGTCAGCGAGCTTCTGGACGCGGCCCCTACCGTGGTGGACAGGCCCGGGGCAGAGCCCATAGAGCGTGTCAAGGGTGGCATTGAGTTTCGGAACCTTACCTTCCGCTATCCCGACGGTGAGTACGACGCGCTGGAGAACATCAGCTTCAAGATAGAGCCCGGAGAGAACGTGGGCCTTGTGGGCAAGACTGGCTCGGGCAAGACTACTCTCGTTGACCTTATCCTCCGCACCTATAACGTGCCCGACGGCACGCTGCTTATTGACGGCAAGGACGTGAATGACATCACCATCCGCTCCCTCCGGGACGGCTGCTCCTATGTGCCCCAGGACAACTTCCTGTTCTCGGACACTATCGAGCGCAACATCGCCTTCGGCGTGGAGGACTATGATGACAAGACCATAACCCAGTACGCCAAATTGGCGGACGTGGCCAACGACATAAAGAAGTTCCAGCACGGCTATCACACGGTGCTGGGTGAGCGGGGCGTGACGGTCTCCGGCGGACAGAAGCAGCGTATCTCCATCGCCCGGGCCCTTATGAAGAACGCGCCTATACTTATTCTGGACGACTCCGTGTCGGCGGTGGACACCAAGACCGAGCGTTCCATTCTGCAAAACCTCCGGGAGACCCGGGCGGGCAAGACCACCATACTTATCGCCCACCGCATCTCCACCATCGAGCAGATGGACAAGGTGCTCTTTATCGACGAAGGCAAGCTGGTGGCCGCGGGCACCCATGAGGAACTCTACCGCACCTGCCCCGAGTACACAAAGATGGTAGATTTGCAGAAGCTTGACGAGGAAGGAGCTGAACATCATAATGCGTGAATATCTTCCTGTACTGATAGTGGGCGGCATAATCGGTATGTTCGCCCTGGTGTTCCTTATCGCGTACTTAGTGGCAAGGCGCAAAAACGTCCTTGAGAACCGGGAGCGGAATATGCCAGACTCCGAGATAATCCGGCGGCTTCTGGCCTACGCGAAGCCCTATAAGTGGCAGTTTGTACTGGTTTTCTTCGTAATGCTGCTGTCCATCGGATATGAGGTCATATCGCCTCTTCTGGTGGGCCATATCGAGGAGACCGTGGTGGGGGATTTTGAGATGTCCTATCTGCTGACGGTTGTGGGCGGCTATGTGGGCATACTCTTAGTATCCCTGGTGTGTACCTATATCCAGGCCATGGTCCTGCAAAAGGTGGGCCAGAAGATACTCTCCGCTATGCGTGAGGACGTGTTCACACATATAGAGAGCCTTAGCCACGCCCAGCTTAACGACATCCCTGTGGGCAAGCTGGTCACGAGGGTCAGCAACGACCCCAACGCCATCTCCTTCATGTTCACCAACATCATCGTGACCCTTGCAAAGAACGTGATGGTGATATTCGGTGTGCTGGCGGCCATGCTAATGCTTAACTATATGCTGACCCTGATGGTGCTCTGCTTTGTGCCTTTCGTGGTGCTCTTTACCATCATATTCAGAAAGTTCTCCCGCTCGGTGCACCTGAGAGTGAACGACGCCACCACCGACCTTAACACCTACCTTTCGGAGAACCTCTCGGGTATCAAGATAACCCAGATATTCAACCAGGAGCAGCGCAAGATGTCCGACTTTTTACAGCGCTCCCGGACCCTGCAAAGGGCCAAGCGCAGCCGTATGTTCGTCTTCGGCATCTTCCAGCCAATGGTCTATATGCTCTATATCTCCTCGGTGCTTTGCCTTCTGTACCTTGGGGGCAAGGGCTATATCGGTAACTGGACGGTCTTCGGACAGACGGTGTCCAGCGGCATTATCGTATCCTTCTATATGTATATCTCCAAGTTCTTCAACCCCATCCAGCAGCTGGCCGAGCAGTTTGATATGCTCCAGCGCTCCTTCGCGGCGGCTGAAAAGATATTCACCGTCATGGACATGGTGCCAGAGGTGGTGGACACACCGAACGCCCGGGAGCTGACGGACATCAAGGGGGAGATAGAGTTCAAGGACGTATGGTTTGCCTATAACCCCGGCGAGTGGGTCTTAAAGGGCGTTAGCTTCCATATCAGTCCAAGGCAGACTGTGGCCTTTGTGGGCTCCACGGGCTCGGGCAAGTCCACCATACTGTCCCTTATATGCCGCAACTACGACATACAGAAGGGGCAGATACTGATAGACGGTGTGGACATAAAGGATATAAAGATAGCGTCCCTCAGAAAGCACTTCGGCCAGATGCTCCAGGACGTGTTCCTGTTCTCGGGCAGCATTAGGAGCAATATCGTCCTACGGGAGGAGTTCCCAGAGGAGGACGTCAAAAAGGCCTGCGAGTATGTGAACGCCGACAAGTTCATCTACCGCTTAGACAACGGCCTTGACGAGGTGGTGCGCGAGCGGGGCAACAACTTCTCGGCGGGCCAGCGGCAGCTGCTGAGCTTTGCCAGGACCCTCCTCCATAAGCCGGCGGTGATGATACTGGACGAAGCCACTGCCAATATCGATACGGAGACGGAACTGCTTATTCAGGATTCCTTGGAGAAGATGAAGAATATTGGCACCATGCTGATAGTGGCTCACAGGCTTTCCACTATCCAGCACGCGGACAATATCATACTCCTGTCCCACGGCGAGATTCTGGAGCAGGGCACCCACCAGGAGCTGCTAAAGCAGAAGGGCCGGTACTATAACCTCTACACCTTGCAGTACAATAAGGAGCAGCTCCAGAGGGCGTAACAAGGATCAAAAAAAGAAGGGGGTGAGCGAAAGCTCATCCCCCCTTTAAATTACTTCTTTTCCTTCGGCATACTCTTCCCCAGCAGCGCCAACCCAATGGCCACCAGCGGGTTTATCCATCCAAAGAACGTAAACGGCCCATACTGCCAGGCCGAAACCCCCAGCATACCCTCGGTGAACCCGGCCCCGGTGCTGTAGGGCACAATCCCCCCGAACACCGTACCCGCGTCCTCAAGGGCGCGGCTGAGATTCTTAGGAGCCAGCTCATACTTCTTATAGAGGGGCCTAAACAGCCGCCCAGTCATAATGATAGCCACATACTGCTGGCCGGTGCCAATAAGTACGCCCCAGGCGGTGAGGATGGTAGCCACTACCAGCCCGCGCTCGGACTTGACGTGTGCCAGCACCTTCTCCACCAGGGAGGTGGCCATGCCCGTGCGCTCGAAGATACCGGCGAAGCTCAAGGCTATGACCATCAGCGCCACAGTGCGCATCATGCTCATAATGCCGCCCCGGTTCAAAAGCGTGTCCACTGTATCGACGCCGGTGGAGGCTGAAAAGCCGTTCATGACCCCCTGGAGCAGGGAGCCAAACTCCGCCCCCTGAATAAACAGCGCCGACAGGAACCCCAAAAGCGCCGCCCCCAAAAGTCCCGGCAGGGCCGGTATCCGCAGCACCACCATTATGAGCACCAGCACCGGCGGCAGAAGCAGGAGAGGGTTAATGACGAAGTTTGCTTTAAGGGTATCAAGGGTCAGCTGCACCTGGGAGCTGTCTGCGGCGCCGCCGCCGAAGACAAAGCCCAATATGCCGTATATGACGATGCAGATGACATATGTAGGGGTGGTGGTGAACATCATATGCCGGATATGGTCAAAGACGTTGGTGTCGGACACAGAGGGGGCAAGGTTGGTGGTGTCCGAAAGAGGGGACATCTTGTCCCCAAAGTAGGCCCCGGAGACAATGGCCCCCACGGTTATGGCGGAGGGTATGCCGATGGCCTCGCCCACGCCGAACAGGGCCACCCCCACTGTGCCTATGGTGGACAACGAGCTGCCGATGGCCAAAGACACCAGGGAACAGAGCAGTAAAGCCGTCACCAGGAAGAACCGGGGCGAGATTATCTGTAAGCCATAGTAGACCATGGTGGGGATAATGCCCCCGGCCATCCAGGCGGCTATGAGTATGCCGATGGACATGATGATGAGCAGGGCGGGGAGAGCGGGGGCTATTGCCCCCTGTATTCCCTCCAGCATGTCCTGCCAGGAGAAGCGGTGCAGGGCCCCGACGGCGGCGGCAAAGACAGCCGCCAGCAGCAGGGGCACGTGGGGGGCGCTGCCCAGTACGGCGGTGAAGGACACCACCAGGGCGATGAGCACCCCGAAGGTCAGAAGGGACAGCCAGAAGCCTACTGGCCTTGATACGCTGTTTTTTGTGTTCAACTCAAATTCCTCCTCAAAAGCTAAAGTATACTAATTTAGTATACCATAGCCTTCCCTTGCAGTCAACAGAATTATATGCCCAATTCCTCGGACATTTATTAGCAGTTTCGCATAGAAACACCCGGGGGTTTTTCGGTAATTTTACATATTGAGATTTTTTACTTATTGTTATATAATTTATTTCCCTGCCCTCAAAAGGGAGCAGGGCCCGCAGCGGCTGGCGGGACGTCATCAGGAAAGCTCTTTAAACTCAGGAATCTGAAAGGAGTGTTCTGTATGATTGAAGTAAAGGACCTGAAAAAGACCTTCAGGGTCGCCCGGCGTGAGGGAGGCTTCGGCGAGGCCGTAAAGGCCCTGTTCCACCGGGAGTACGAGGAGATACACGCCCTGGACGGCGTAAGCTTCTCCATCGCCGACGGCGAGATGGTGGGCTATATCGGCCCCAACGGCGCGGGCAAGTCCAGCACCATCAAGGTGCTAAGCGGCATTCTGACCCCGGACAGCGGCAAATGCACCGTGGCGGGCCGCACGCCCTGGAGGGAGCGCCGGGCCC
This sequence comes from Acutalibacter muris, assembly GCF_002201475.1. Taxonomy (NCBI): domain Bacteria; kingdom Bacillati; phylum Bacillota; class Clostridia; order Eubacteriales; family Acutalibacteraceae; genus Acutalibacter; species Acutalibacter muris. The sequence goes on from NZ_CP021422.1 coordinate 997,664, forward strand.
ATGTAAAGGACATAGGCGTGGTGTTCGGCCAGCGCTCCCAGCTCTGGTGGGACGTGCCGGTAATCGACTCCTTCGAGCTATTAAAGGAAATCTACAGCATACCGGCGCAGACGTACAGGAAAAATCTCGATGAGCTCACTGAAACCCTGGACCTCTCAAAGATAGTCTGCACCCCCGCCCGGCAGCTCTCCCTGGGCCAGCGTATGCGCTGCGAGATAGCGGCCTCGCTCCTGCACGACCCCAAGGTGCTCTTTCTGGACGAGCCCACTATCGGCCTGGACGCGGTGTCGAAGCTGGCGGTGCGAGACTTTATAAAGCTTCGGAATAGAGACTTCGGCACCACCGTTATCCTTACCACCCACGATATGCAGGATATCGAGGCCCTTGCCAGCCGTATCATACTCATCGGCAAGGGGAGAATACTGCTGGACGGCACGTTAGCCGACATCCGCCGGGGCGGGGAGCACATCGACGAGACCGTGGCCGAGCTCTATAAGAAGTTCGACGTGTGAGGTCCTGGACATGAGAAAATACTTAGCATTTTTCATAACACGCTTCAATATGGGTCTACAGTACCGTGTGGCGGCTCTGGCGGGCCTTGCCTGCCAGTTCTTCTGGGGGGCTATGGCAATACTGGCGTTCAAGGCCTTCTACGACACGGACCCCGCCTCCTTCCCCATGACCCTGCCCGCCATGTCCAGCTATATCTGGCTCCAGCAGGCCTTACTTACACTTTTGACTATGGGCGGCATAGACAACGAGTTCTTCAACGTCATAGAGAACGGCAACGTGGCCTATGAGCTCTGCCGCCCGGTGGACGTGTACGCCATGTGGTACTCCCGCTCGGCGGCCACAAGGGTGTCGAACGCGCTCTTACGGTGCATACCTGTGCTGATAGTCGCCGCCCTTATCCCGGCCCCCTACGGCCTAATGGCTCCGCCGGACCTGCTAACTTTCCTGACCTTTCTGCTGTCCCTGCTGCTGGCCCTGGCGGTAATAAACTCCATGGGCATGATAGTGTACATGATAACCTTCCACACCATCACCCCTCGTGGGGTAAGGCTCATCGCGGTCAATATCTGCGACTTCTTCTCTGGGGATATAATCCCGCTGCCCTTCTTCCCGGCGGGCTTCAAGGAGTTCGTGGAGCTCCTGCCCTTCTCGGCCACGGCCAACGTGCCCCTGCGCATCTACTCCGGGGACCTGCACGGCCCGGAGATGGTGAAGCTCCTGCTCTTGCAGGCGTTCTGGGCCGTGGTGCTCATAGCTGTGGGAAAGGTAATTGAGCAGAGAGAGCTCAGACGAGTAACTATCCAAGGAGGTTGAGCATGAAACTATATCTAAAATACTTCGAGATACACCTGAAAAGCGTCATGCAGTTCAAGGGCTCCTTCATCACCACCCTGATATCCCAGTTTTTGACCTCCTTCACGGTGTTCCTGGGGATAACCTTCATGTTTGGGCGCTTCCACATGGTCCACGACTTCACCTATCAGGAGGTAATCCTTTGCTATGCCATAATGTTAATGGGCTTCAGCCTGTCCCAGCTTTTGGCCTCGGGCTTCAAGGTCTTCGACACCATGATAGCAAACGGCCAGTTCGACCGCATACTCTGCCGCCCCAGAAACGAGATATTCCAGGTGCTCTCACAGCGGGTGGACTTCGTGCGCCTGGGGATGCTGTTCCAGGCCGTGGTGATGCTTATCTACGGCCTTATCACCTGCCCGGTGGACTGGAGCTTTCTCCGGGTACTGACAGTAATACTCATGATACTGGGCGGCTTCGTCCTGTTTTCGGCCCTGTTCCTGCTGGACGGCTCCATCGCCTTTTTCACTCTCCAGGGCCTAGAGGTGATGAACGTGTTCACCTACGGGGCCATCGAGCACGGCAAGTATCCGCTGTCAATATATGGCAGGGAGATGCTCACCTTCTGCACCTTCGTGGTGCCCTACGCCCTGGTGCAGTATTATCCCCTGACCTACGTGCTGGGCCGTTCGGACCGGGCCTGGTATATGCTGCTGCCAATCCTGGCCTGCCTGTTCGCGGTGCCCTGTTGGGTGGTCTGGCGCATAGGCGTACACAAGTACAAGTCTACAGGTTCCTGAGAGGAGGACGCTATGATAGAGACAAATGACCTGATACTGGACAAGGCAAAGCAGGAGGACTGGCTCTCCATGTACAAAAATGTCTGGAGCCGCTCGGAGTCCTTCCAATATATGGTAATCGAGAACAGTCCAAACCAACAGGAGGCCCAGGCACGCATGGAGCGCACCATCGCTTTTCAGCAGGGCCGCGAGTCTTATACAGTCTATCTCAAATCTACCCGCGAGGCCATCGGCTTCACAGGCATAGCCCCGCTGGAGGGCAATACCTGGGAGGAGACCGGCATCTGCATCGGTCCCGACTTTTGGGGGCGGGGCTACGGCTGGCAGATTCTTCGGGCGCTCCTTGCCCACGCCAAAGAGCTAGGAGCGAAGGAGTTTGTCTACTCCTCTTGGGCGGAGAACCTTGCGTCCCGGGCTCTGGCAGCAAAGGCGGGGTTTGTGCAGTACGGCACGGAAAAGCACGTCAGGGAGCACGACGGCAAAGAGTACACTCTCCTAAAGTTCAAGCTGTCCCTGGCGGATAAAACCGACTGGCTCTTTAGGACCCCAGAGGGTATCTGCCACGTCCGCGTGGCGGCGGTGCTAATACGCGGCGGCAGGCTTCTTGCGCAGAAAAGCGGCGGGACTTATGCCCTGCCTGGCGGGCATCTGCGCTTTGGCGAAACCACTGTGGAGGCGCTCGTCCGAGAGCTTAAAGAGGAGATGGGCGTGGAGGCTGCCTGTCGGCGGCTGCTATGGACCGAGGAGAATTTCTGGCGGTGGGGGGATAGGGAGGCACATAATCTGTGCTACTATTATCTTATTGATGCCAACGGTTCCGCGCCCGAGGAGGGCGTGCTTATGCGGGATAACGACTCCGTGACCTTTCACTGGCTGCCAATAGCAGAGCTGGACGGAGTGGAGATATACCCGACCTTCTTAAAGAACGAGCTACCGAACCTCTCAGACTACCCTAAACACTTTATACGTAGAGATTAACCAAGATAAAAAGCTGGTCCCCTTTCGGGGCCAGCCCTTTCTTTTTTTTGCCTGCGGCAAAACCAGACCTTGGGGCGCTGCCCCAAACCCTGCCAGGTGCCTAGACGCACAAGAGTTTGCTTTGCAAACTCTTGTGCGCCTCGTTACTCGTGCCTCAGCGCGTCAATCGGGTTCAGATTCGCCGCCTTCACCGACGGTATCAGCCCAAAGATTATCCCGATAATCATCGAGAACACCACGCCGAATATAATGGCCGGCACGCTTATTGCCACCGGCGTCTGGGCCACCCGGGAGATTATCTCCGCAAGCCCTATCCCGGTCCCCACGCCCAGCACGCCGCCCATGCTGGTGAGCACTGCGGCCTCCGTCAAAAACTGCCAGAGTATCCGGCTCTTCTTCGCCCCGATGGCCTTCTTCAGGCCGATCTCGCGGGTACGCTCCGTTACCGATACCAGCATGATGTTCATAACGCCGATGCCGCCCACCAAAAGGGAGATGCTGGCTATCCACACCAGCTGCTGGTTCGTGGCGTTAGAAAGGTCCTGCAACTCCTTTGCCTGCTCCAGAGTGTCCTCGGCCTTATAGACGATGCCGTTCGTGTTGGTGTTATAGGTGTTCAGAAGGTCGGCTACCGCTTTTCCCACACTGGACATGGCCTCGGTATAGCTGACCTGCACGGCCACCTCCTGTGGCTCGTCATAGGCAAACAGCGCCGGCCACAGGGAATTTGGAAGAAAGACCGCGCTGGAATTCTGTGAGTTGGCATAGATCCAGTAGTCCTCCATGGAGTTTATAACCGGCTCGAACTTGGTGTCCAGCTCCACAACTCCCACCACCGTCAGGGCGATGGAGTTGCACTCTATGGTCTTGCCGATGGGGTCCTCCCCCTGGAACAGGCTTTTGGCGGCGTTTTCGTCCAGTATCACCACCGGCCTAAAATCGTCTATATCGTTTGGCACGAAGAGCCGTCCCTTTTTAATGGTATAGCCGCAAGTGCCAAAATAGGCGTTGTCCACCCCAAAGGTGGGGCAGCCCGAAAGAGTGGCGTTGCCGTAAAAGAAGCTGGCGTTATAGGACCGCTTGTTATAGGCTGCCGCCGATTCCACTTCTGGCAGATCCAGTATGGCCCCCATGGTCTCCTCGGTAATAAGGGGCACGCCGTCGGGGATGCCCTCGTCCATGGTATAGGGGTAGTTGCCGTCCGTGGAGTGGTACAGCTGAATCCTTGTCACATTGTTGCCCGCGCCGATAAGGTTCTGTTTTATCTGCTCGTTGGTGCCCTTTATGGTGGACACGATGGAGATGATGGAGGCGATACCGATGATTATGCCCAGCATTGTCAGAAACGAGCGCATCTTATGGGCCCATATGCCCTGGAAGGACAGGCGTATATTCTCAATCAAGGATTATCCCTCCTCCATCTTCCGTTTCAAAAGTGATGCCCTCCTCGGTCCTGCCTGTGATAACGCCGCCCTCAGGAATATCCTGGGCCGGGTCGCTTTCAACAGGTTCGCTTACCTCCCCGCCGTCCTCGGGGAAACTTTCATAGGGGAGCTCTCCCGAGGAACTGTCCACGCCGGAGCTGTCCCCGCTGCCGTCAGGGTACGGCGGCTCTTTGGTCTCCTCAAGGATAACCCGCACGCCCTCTTTAACGTCCGGGCCGTAGGGGAAGGCAATGAACTCGTCCTGGCCTATGCCGGACTTTATCTCCAGGGACTGGCCGCCCCATATGCTCTTGCCCACGGTGATATAGGACTTCATTAGCCTGTTGTCCTTCCCGGCCTTCATTACGTAGTAGCCGGAGTCGTCCTCGCGGATGTACATCTTGTCAAGATAATATGCGTCTGAGCCGCTGGTGTCGTTGACCTTCATGCTGATGTCCACATAGGTGCCGTTCTGCACAGTGTCGTCCGCGTCTAAGAGGACCGCCGTGAACTCATAGTTAGAGGTGTTGGGGTTGGAGTCCGAGGAGTAGTAGTAGTTGCTGCCCTCCGCCGGGTAATCGGAGATGGACAATATCTGGGCGGTATAGGTCATGCCGTTCATCCAGGAGTTAACAGAAATCTCGTCGCCCACGTTTACGCTGCCCAAAAGGGCCTCGTTCAGGGTGCCGTTCACATAGTATTGCTGTGCGCCGGACACCACCAGGAAGGGCTTGCCCTCGGCGGTGGCGGAGTCTATATCGATAAGGCTGCGGACCTGGCCGTCCACGTTGCTGAGCACCGTGGAGTTTTCCAGGGCTCTGTTGGCCTTGTCAAGGTCCAGTTGGGCCTGCTTCATTTCGTGCTGAAGGGTGGTGAGCTCCTGCTTCTTGTCTTTGATAAGCTTATTGAGCTCCTCCTTGGTGTAGTTCATGTGGTTATAGTTATCCGGCTCCGGGGTGGGCTTTGGGGTGGGAGTGGGGGTAAGCGCGGCCCGGTAGCTCTCCGGGGCCTCTATAGCGTCGTCGACTATATCCGCCGCGGCGGATACGCCGTTTAAAAGCCCGGGCAGGCTTACAGAGCCGGAAAAGCCTGTGCCGTCCAGGGTGACCGAGGACAAGAGCTCGCCGTAATTGGAATCCTTCTCCCTAACCTCGAACACCGCCGCGAAGGGGCTGATGAGCTTTGGTGAAGGGGAGGGGGTGGGGGACTCCGAGGGGTCCGGGGAAGCGCTGGGCTCTGGCGAGCTGTCCGGGCCGGGAGAGGGCTCCGAGCTCGAATCAGGACTCACAGAGGGCTCCACCGAGGGCTCCGGGCTGGGCACAAGGCCCAGAAGAAGCTTTAAAAAGTCCGGGGTCAGCTTATAGCCATCCTTGCAGAGGAACACATAGGGGTCCGCCGCTGTGCCCGAACCCTTATAGGGTATGGAGTCCACCGTCAGCTCGGTGTACACGTTCACGTCCGCCGGGGGTATGGGGCTGGGCGAGGGTGTGGGCGTGGGTCTTGCCGTGGGCCTTGGTGTGGGCGTGACCCTGGGCTTCGGGGTCGGGGTGACCTTGGGCCTTGGTGTGGGCGTTGGCTCCACATAGGCCTTGGTATTTTGCAGCTTTTTAAGCTGCCTGTTGGCCTCGTCTATCCTCACCTGCACCTGCTTCTGGGCGATGGTTTTGGACTCCACGTCCAGTTCAAGGGCCTCCCGGTTATACTGCAAAAGGGGGTCCCCAATCGCAACCTGCTGGCCCTCCTCCACGAATATCTCGCTGATGGATTTGGAGGAATCGGGATAGAGCTCCTGCATATAGTCAGCGACAATATTGCCGCTGGTGGAGGTCTGGTCGCCCCAGTAGGTGTTTGACACATACATCATGGGGACCACCTCGACGGTCTTCTGGTCGTTCTTATAGTTTATATACTGCACGCCGCCTATGATGCCGCCAATAAGCACCACAGCTACAACGCCCAGAATAATGAGACGCTTTTTAAGTTTTTTATTCTTCATGGTCCGCCCCCTCCCTTCCTGCGGCGGCCATGCGCTCTAAAGAGGCGATAATGCTCTGGCCGCTGATTTCCTCCTGGGGCTTTTGGGTCTTCGGATTTGAAGGCTCCTGTTTGGGAGCAGGGGCCGGGGGAGCCTGGGGCTCCGGGGCCCTTGGGGCGGGCGCCGGCTCCTGTCCGCTTTCGGGAGATTGCCCCTTTTCGGGGTCCGGCTTGTGCCGCCCAGGCATATGGGGCAGCTTTGGCGGCACAAGGGATTGCCGCGGCTTCTTCACCTTCTGGGGAGCCGGTATAGCGGCCTGGGACGGTTTGGGCGCGGGCGGGGCCGGCTCTGCCTGGGGCGCGGCCTTGGGCTTTATGGGCCTGCCGTCCGGGCCCAGCAGCAGGCCGTCCCTGATGTGCAGGGTGCGCTTCGCGTGGGCGGCTATTTCCGGCTCGTGGGTTATCATGACTATTGTGACGCCCTCTTGGTTCAGGCTCTTGAATATCTCCATTATCTGCTCGCCGGAGCGGGTGTCCAACGCGCCCGTGGGCTCGTCGGCCAGGAGTATCTTGGGATTATTTACAATGGCCCTGGCTATGGCCACCCGCTGGCACTGGCCGCCGGAGAGCTGGGTGGGCTTAAAGTCCGTGCGGTCTCCAAGGCCCACCCGCTCCAAGGCCCTGCGGGCTATCTCGTTGCGCTCCCGCTTGCGTACCCCGGCATAGAGAAGGGGCAGGGCCACGTTCTCAAGGGCCGACTGGCGGGACAGTAGGTAGAAGCTCTGGAACACGAAGCCTATGCTTTTAAGGCGCACCTCGGACATACGCTTCTCGCTGACGGCGGCAATGTCCTCCCCCTCCAGAATATATTCCCCGGAGGTGGCGCTGTCAAGACAGCCGATGATATTCATAAGGGTGGTTTTGCCGGAACCCGAGGGGCCCATTATCGCCAGGTACTCCCCCTCGCTGACCGTAAGGGATATGCCGCCCAGCACCGGCACCTCCATCTTGCCCTGTAAATAGGTCTTATAGATATCGCGAAGCTCTAACATCATTGTACCGGCTCACCCCCAACATCGTCGCCGCCTCGGGGCATGATGGCGTTATCGTCATCTGGCAACGGGTCCGTTTCGTCCTCGCCGCCCTCGGGAATTACGGGCACAGCGCCCTCGTCATAGCCCAGGCCCGGGTCAACACCAGAATCCACACCAGAATCCACACCAGGGTCTACGCCCGGGTCAACACCCGGATCCAAGCCCGGGTCAACGGCAGGCTCATCACCGCCTGGTATGGTCATGGCGGACGCGTCGGTGGTGGTGGGCCCGCCCTCTATCAGGTCCTCTGCGGGTATGGTGATGTAGTCGGAGGCCGCAAGGCCGCTGATTATCTCATAAAGCCCCTCTCCGGCGTCGTACTGGCCCAGCATCACCGGACGCTTCTCAAGCCTCTCGTCCTCGCCCCGTGCCCAGACATATCCGCTGCCGTCCTCCTCTACCACCAGGTACATCTCGGGCAGCCACATGCCCGTGCGGGAAACAGAGGCTCCAGTGTCCGGCTCAATATACACGTGCTGGCCAAGGATAAGCCCCTCGGGAGCGTCAAGGGTCACAAAGAAGTTGTACTTGGAGGCCTTCTCGCCGCCGCCGCCGTAGTCATACATATTGTTGTTGTCCTGCACCGGCTCATGCTCGATGGACTCTATCATGCCGGTCCAGCGGCTGTCTGGGTCCACCCGGGAGCGCACCGTGACGGTCTGGCCCTCTGAGAGGGAGTTAAGGTTCATCTCGGTGACGGTGCCCTTTATCCTGAACTCCCCGGAGGAGAGTATGCTCATAAAGGGCAAAGGGTTGCCCTGGGAGTCAGTGGCGGGGGTCGTGTGTATTTCCTGAACGGTGCCGTCCACCTCGGAGAAAACCTGGTTATTCTCAAGGGAATCCCGAAGCTTGTCAAGCTCCGACTGCTTTACCGAGCGGTCATACTCCCTGGACTTTATCTGAAGCTCCACGGACTGTATCTCCACGGTGTACTTGAACTGGTCGTCCTTGCTGGCCTCCTTCTGCTCCTTCTCAAGCTGGGTCTTATTGTCGTTAAGGACCGTCAGCTCGTTGGCAATACCCTCCAGCTCCAGCTCCGCCTGACGTATGGACAGATCCATCTCCCCGGTGTCATAGCTGAAAAGCGCCTGTCCGGCGGTGACCATGTCCCCCTCATGGACCAGCACCTCTGAAACGGTGCGGGTATCGTCCTTATTGACCTTGGTTATCTTCTGGGGCTCCACCAGCCCCGAGTACCTGGGGTCTAGGTCCGACATCACGCCGGTAATGGAGGATACGGGGGTAACATAGACCGGGGAGGCGTTCTGGGCGGCGAAGTAGCCCCGAAGGCCGAAGAACCATACGCATAGGCCCACAAGGATTACCAGTACGATTATCCCCGCGGCGATAAGCCCCTTTGCCTTGCCGTCCAGCCTATGTCCCTGGGCCCTGCGCATTGGCAGGTTTGTGGATTTCGGAGCCATATGCGCCGCCTCATAGGGTGCGGCAGGCTGTGGAGCCATATTTTGCGGCGCCGCGTTTTGCTGCGCCGCAGCTTGCGGCGCGACAGCCTTCTGTGCCGTATTTTTTGGCGCATCAGTTTGCGACGCCGCAGGCTGCGGGGAGGGCTTCTGCGCAGCGCTCTGCGATGGCTTTGGGGCGGCCTGGGGCGGCGCGGCGTGTTTTGGGGCGGGGGACCGTGGCGGCGCGGCCTTGGGGTCCTGTTCGGGCTTATGTTCCATGTTCCGATTATCCTTATCCATAAGCAAAAGCGCTCCTTTATGCCAGATTCATTACAAAAGGGCAGAAAAGGCCCACAGTACATTCCTTAATATTATACATCATCCCGGGCCGTATATCAACCGATTTTGCCCCCTATATCTTAAATATTTTTTTAAGAAACTGTAAATTTGTCCGGGGCCCGCCAGAAGGTTGCTTTTGGCGGCGGTTTAAGGTATACTCAATAGTATATAGACGATAAATGCACACAGGAGGTAACAGAATATGGCGAAAAAATTTTACGCTGTCCGTGTGGGCAGAGACGGCCCGGGCATATATGACGCCTGGGACCAGTGCAGGACACAGGTCCACGGCGTGGCGGGGGCCGTATACAAAAGCTTCCCCACCAGGGAGGAGGCCGAGTCTTTCCTCAGTGGCGGGGAGGCTGAAGCTGATACCGCGCAGCCAGACCCGGAGGGCGCGATAGCCTATGTGGACGGCAGCTACGACAGTGCTACCGGGGACTTCTCCTGCGGGGCGGTACTTTTCCTGAACGGCGGGGAGATCACCTTTTCAGAGCGTTTTCACGACCCGGAGCTGTCGAGTATGCACAACGTGGCCGGGGAGATAATGGGAGCGCTCACCGTCATACGCTACTGCCTGGAGCAGGGTGTCCCAGCCCTTACAATATACCACGACTACGAGGGCGTGGGCCGCTGGGCGGACGGCGGGTGGAAAGCAAACAAGCCCGGCACCCAGAGCTATGCCGCAGAGTGCCGGGCCGCAAGGCGGTCCATGAAGCTGAGATTCGTGAAGGTAAAGGGCCACTCCGGGGATAAGTACAACGATACGGCGGACGCCCTGGCCCGGAAAGCCCTGGGGCTATAGTTACCGGGGTTTTACTGTTTATCCCTTAACAGCCTTTTCAAGCCGCTCGAGGGCCTTCATAAGCTCGTCCCTGGGCACGGCCAGATTCACCCGCTCGAAGCCGATGCCCTCGTCCCCGAACATATACCCCTCGTCCAGGAACAGTTCGGCCTCTACCATCATATTTTCCAGCTCCTCCTTGTTCTTTCCAAGGGCCGTGCAGTCCAGCCAAAGGAGATAGGTGCCCTGCAATTCGATGGCCTTTATCTCGGGCAGTCTTTCGGCTATGAAATCCACCGCCGCCTGACGGTTGCCGTCGATGACCTGGACCATTTCCTTTGCCCACTCCTCACAGCGGGTATAGGCAATGCGGCAGGCCTCAAGACCAAGGGCCGAGGGCCCGCCAAAGCCGAGTATCTCCTTAAAGCGCTTTCTGTCCTCCTCATCGGGGATAATGATATTCGAGGTCTGCATGGTGGCGAGGTTAAAGGTCTTGCTGGGGGCGGTGCACACTATAATGTTGTCAGAGGGCTTCGCCACGTTATGTATGGTGGTGTGCTTAAACCCGGGCATGATGATGTCGAAATGTATCTCGTCGCTTATAATGCGCACCTTATGCTTCCGGCAGATATCGCATATCCTTGTAAGCTCCTCCGCGCTCCAGACCCGGCCCACAGGGTTATGGGGGCTGCAAAGGAGCAGCATTTTGTTGTTTTCTTCGGCGCAGAGCTTTTCAAACAGGTCGAAGTCGATGATATATGTGTTGTCCTTATATATCAGCGGGCAGCGGGCGACTTTGCAGCCGTGGCCCTCGATAGCCATGTAGAAGGGATAGTACACCGGCGTGAAGGTGATAACGCCCTCCCCGGGCTTACAGTAGGCCTCCACCGAGACCTTCAGTGCCTCCACGACCCCGTGGGTGCCCACTATCCAATCGGGCTCGATATGCCAGTTATGCCGCCGCTCCATCCAGGCGCAGACCGCGTCGTAATACTCTTTGGTGGGCCCGGTATAGCCCAGGATATGGGTGTCCATAAACTCCTTAAGTCCCTCGGCAATCTCCGGGGGATTCTTGAACTCCATGTCCGCTACAGAGAGGGGCACCGGGCTGTATTTAAGCTCCGGCTTCTTTTCGCGCATACCGTCCCACTTGCCGCTGCCGTGGGTAGAACGGTCGATAAGTGTGGTGAAATCGTACTTCATTTTGCATACGCTCCTTTAATCTATAATATGATTTATTAGTTTTGAAACGGAGTCCAGGCTTACAAACTGGCCCCCGATAACCTGCTTCTGCTTGCTGAAAAAGCTGCCATGATAGTCCGTTCCGCCGGAGATATACAGCCCCCGCTCCCGGCACAGGGCCAGAAGCTCCCGCTGGAGCCCGAAGCCGTGGAGGGGGTGTATGCACTCCACGCCCTCTATGCCCGCCTGCAAAATGCCCTCAAGCTCCGACCAGAACCCGGCGTTGTCCCCGCCGTACTGGTCATAGGGTATCTGCTCCCCCGGATGGGCGAGTATAGGCACGCCGCCCGCACCCCTGACGGTCTCTATGGCCTCTTTAAGGCTAATAAACTTGATGGTATTGGTCTTAAACCCGTACTGGCCGTAATACTTCAGCCCCTCTAAAAGCGAGCCGGTAAGTCCGATGTCCATGAGATAGTTCAGCAGCCTCCAGCCGCCCCGGCCGCCCGGTATCTCGTACCCGTTATAATCAGCCTCGGCCACGCCAAGGCTGTCCAGCTCCATGCGCCGGAGCAGGTCGAGGTTATACCCCTCCTGCATATCAGCGTTATGGGCGCATATGTCAAGCAGACACCTGTCCTTTACGTCAACCCCGAAGCCCAGCATATGGTACTGTTTCCCCTCATGGATAACGTCCAACTCCACCCCGGGTATCAGCTTCACGCCAAGCCTGTCTGCTTCGCGGAACGTGTCCTCAGTGTACGCCGCTACGGTGTTGTGGTCGGTTACGGACAGAAATTCAACGTTATTCCGTGCCGTCAGCGCCAGTACCTCATGTACCGAATCGCTGCCGTCGGACAGATTTGTGTGCACGTGCAAATCGGCAAACTGTTCCATGATATCCCCCTAGTCGCATATAAACGTGACAAATCTGGTTTCTGTTTCCACAACCGGCAGCGCGTCGAACTCCGCCCCCGGCGCCACCACGCCCACCGGCGTGGGCGGCAGCTTAATGCGTGCGCCCTCGTGGCAGCTTACCCGCCAGCCGCAGCCCTCCATGAGCTCCGCCAGCCTGTCCTGAGAGTACGCCCCTTCAAGGCCCAGGGCCTTTGCGGCCTCCTGGTTCTCCCGGTCGTCCTCGGGGAAGAATTCGCAAAGGGCATAGAGCTTTCCACTGCACACCCGCCGCAGCTCCCTGATCACCCGCTCCGGCCCGGGAATGTTCTGAAGCCCCAGACAGGTGGTGACAGCGGCAACGGAGCCGTCGGGGAAGGGAAGCGCCTTTGCGTCGCAGGCGGTAAGCTTCAGCTGCCCGCTTTTGATCTGTCCCGGGAACCTGCACCCCAGGTGGTCCTCAAGGACGCTTTCGGAGACGTCAGTGGCGGTCACTTTCGTGTTTAGCCCACAGAGCAGCCGTTCCACCAGCATACCCCGCCCGCTGGCGATGTCCACCACCCGGCCGGGGCAGCCCGCCAGCTCTTTGGCGATAAAGTCCAGATGGCTCTCGAATTCGCGTACATAATCCGCCGGGTAGCATTTCCGCCAGGCAAGCCGGAACAGCTCCGCCGCCTCCCGAAGAAGCCCCCGCTCCTTATAGAGCGCCGACTTGCAGGCCAGGTCCGCGCCGTTAAGGCTCATATTATCAGCTTCGTCCAGGGTCCTGACAACCTCCGGGTGCTCCCGGAAAAACTGTGAGAGCCCGCTCTGGTTTTCCGCCCAAGCGTCTCTGTTATCGCCCATTTACTCCACCCCCACCCTCCTGCAAAACTCCTTCATGCAGCACTTCTCGCACAGGGCCTTGCGTGCAATGCACACCGCCCGGCCGTGGAGCACCAGCCTGTGGCAGAAATTATTGGACTCCTCCGGGGGCAGCACCGCCCGCAGGTCCCGCTCTACCTTCTCAGGGGCCTTGTTCTTTGTGAGCCCCAACCGCCCGGAGATGCGTATGCAGTGGGTGTCGGTGACCACGGCGGGCTTATGGTACACGTCGCCCAGGATAAGGTTTGCGGTCTTTCTGCCCACGCCGGGCAGGCTGAGAAGGTCCTCCATATTGTCCGGCACCCGCCCGCCGAACTCGTCCCTTATCTTCCGGCAGGCCCCGAGAATATCCCGGGCCTTGGCTCTAAAGAACCCGCAGGAGTGTATAAGCTCCCCTATCTCCTCCTCGGTGCCGTCACAGAAGGCCTCAAGGGTGGGAAACCGCTCAAACAGGGCCGGGGTTACCAGGTTCACCCTGGCGTCCGTGCATTGGGCCGCTAATCTTACGGAGATAAGCAGCTGCAGCGGGTCCTCATAGTCCAGCGAGCACAGCGCGTCGGGATATTCCTCTTTCAGGGCGTGTACGGCTTTTATGGCCAGTTCCTGGGTATCCATCAGGTATCAATCCCCTTTTACATGGTTTTATATAATAATACAACATATTCCGACAGTTGACAAGCCAAAAAAGAGAAGATATAATACGAAAAAAGGAGTGTTTTGTTATGTCCTCTGCCGCGCTGCAAATTATCGCCCTTGTCACCATGCTGATTGACCATATCGGCTACCGGCTTTTCCCCGGTGTGGAGCCCCTTCGGATAATAGGGCGGATAAGCTTTCCCCTGTTCGCCTTTATGCTGGTGGAGGGCTTCATACATACTAAGGGCCGGTGGCGGTATCTGGGACGGCTTACCCTGTTCGCGGCCATATCGGAGATACCTTATAAGATATTCTCAAGAGGTGGCCGCTGGTGGCTGCATATCTGGGGAGAGCCCCTTTGGAACAACGTGTTCTTCGAGCTTATGCTTATCTTCATCGCCGTGTGGAGTATACAGGCGGCCCTTGAGAAAAACAAGCTCTTCTTTGTCCTTACTGGCTTGTGCCTGGTGCTTGCGGGCCTGATGGGGACTATGTACGGCGTGTACGGTATACTGATGGGAATATGCTTTTATATCTTCCGAAAGGACCGGCTGCTGGCGGCGGCGTGCCTTATAGCCCTTACCATACTGTACTGCCTGCAAAACTGGAGCCTTTTCCAGATATGGGCCATACTTGCCGCCGTGCCCATCTGGTTCTATAACGGCAAGCGGGGACCGCGGCTGCCGAAATACTTCGGGTATATATTCTATCCGGCACATCTTCTGGTGATATGTGCCATACACGGTCTTATAGCTTGATAATTCCCGGGGAATATGGTAGACTAAAAGAAAACATTTGGGAGAAGAAAATGGTGACTTACGACGAGATAAAGCGGGACCCGGCCATAAAGACCTATATCGCACAGGCGGACGCGTCAATGGCGGCCCTGGGCTTTACTGAACACAGCTTTGCCCACGTGGGCCGGGTGGCGGCGGTAGCCGGGGATATTCTCGCAGAGCTGGGGTATCCTCCGCGTCAGGTGGAGCTGACGCGGATAGCCGGATACCTGCACGATATCGGCAACCTTGTGAACCGTGTTGACCACAGCCAGAGCGGCGCGGTGATGGCCTTCCGGCTCCTGGACAATATGGGCTTTCCCCCAGAGGAGATTGCCCTTATCGCCACAGCCATCGGCAACCACGACGAGGGCACCGGCGTGCCGGTAAGCCCGGAGGCCGCGGCCCTGATAATCGCCGACAAGTCCGACGTGCGCCGCACCCGGGTGCGCAGTAAGGCCCCCCACGGGTTTGACATACACGACCGGGTGAACTACTCCGTCACAAAGTCGGAGACGGTGATAGACAAGAAGAGCGGGGACATTTGGCTGAAGCTGGAGGTGGACCCGGCTTTCAGCTCGGTGATGGAATACTTCGAGATATTTATGGCCCGGATGATACTCTGCCGGAAGGCGGCGGAAAAGCTGGGGCTCAGGTTCAAGCTGGCCATAAACGGCCAGGAGCTGATATAGGGGGGAGCTATGCAGTATTGTATGAAATGCCGCCATCTCTCGGAGGACGGCCCTGTAAAGTGCCCAAACTGCAAGAGCAGAAAGCTGCGTCCGGCGGGGGAGGGGGACATGGTATTCCTCTGCAAGGCGGATATGTATGCCGCCGGGAGGATAAACGAGGCCCTTATGGGTGCGGGCATACAGTGCAGGCTTGAAAACGCAGGGAGCGCCTATTTTAACTTTGACAGCGAGACTTCGCCCACGGACCAGAACATATTTGTGCCCTATGAGACGGTGGACAGGGCGGAGGAGACAGCGGCTCGGGCGATGCGGGAGGTCGAGAGTGAGCGGGAGCCCGAGGAGGGCGGGGACGATAGGCCCGGAATGAAGCGGATAGTGGGCGAGGTGCTGTCGGTGCTGGCGTTCCTGGTGTTGATAATGCTGGCGGTGTACGGCGCGGACGGGCTGGCCAACTGGCTGAAGGGCCTGGTGGGCATGTAAGGACGCGTGTCGAAGTGTTTGCAAAGCAAACTCTTGTGCGTCTAGGCCCCTGGTGGGGTGTGGGGCAAAGCCCCACGACCTGTTGCCGACGACGTTGGCCTTTGGCCAAGTCGGGCCAAAAAATACTCAAAAAAATAGCCGTGGCAGCAAGGCCACGGCTCGTGTTTTACTGTATGTCCTTCCTCCAAATCCGCTCCTTGGAGTATGCGATATTAGCCGTCCCCCCATCAAGCCGCCGGTAATACTGGTCCTTCTCCTTGGCATACCAGCAAGCCTTCCCGGTAAACCCGACCGCCTCCACCGCGTCATCGGTCCCCGCCATTATCTCGTCGCAAAGGGTAATGGCGCTGTCGATTATCTCCGGCTGCTCCAGGGCCCCGCCATGGCCGCCCCAGAGCCCGTCAAAGGCGGGCTGGAACTTCTTGAAGCGCAGAAGGCTCTCTTTGAATTCCTCAATGGAGGCGGACTCCTCGCCGTACACCAGGGTGTTGCGGTTGCACGCGTCCCCGGAGTACACCACCCGCCGGTCTCTGTCCAGGAACACCACCGTGCCCCGGGTGTGGCCGGGCACGGCTATGGCCTCCAGCTTCACGCCGCCCAAGTCAAAGATATCGCCGTCCTTTATGGGCAGGGTCTTTACCGGCCCCGGAACGGTTACGTCGGAAAGCTTCGGTTCCGTGGGCAAAGGCGCGAACATGGCCCCGCTTTTGGCAAAGCCCAGGCGCATTTCCATATCGCTGTGTGCGTACATAAGCCAGATGTCATCAGGGGCCAGGTACACCTCTTTATACTCAAAATCCGCGCCGATATGGTCCACGTGGCCATGGGTGTTCACAAGAGTCACCGGCAGCTCGGTAAGCTCCCGGACAAAGGCCTTAAGGCTTCCAACGCCGGACAGGCCGTCTATAAGAAGGGCCTTTTCACTGCCCTCAAGGAGAAAGGCCTGCTCGCCACCAAGGCCTGTGATAAGGGTAACGTTATCATATATCTTGCGGGCTTTGAAAAATTTTGACTCATACATGGCTTTTATTTCTCCTTTTCCGCAAAAAACCCGTCAACCTCTTTCTTTATCTCCTCCGGCTTCAGTGTCTTCAGCAGATACCCCGAGGGGTTCAGGGGCATGACCTTTATCATGCTCTGGGGGTCGCGGCGGCCGGTGAGGAAGATGACAGGCACCTTCTCAAACTCCGGCACCGTGCGCAGCATCTCAAGGGTCTGGGCCCCGTCGCAGACGGGCATCTCATAGTCCAGCAGCACAAGGTCCGGCTGGTTTAAAGAGATGGCCCTGAAGGCCGCCGCGCCGGAATCGGCCAGCAGTATCTCATAATCCGGCTCCAAAAGGGACTTCATGCCCTGGCGTATGGTGGCCGAGTCGTCCACCACCAGTATCTTCTTGTGCTGGTGTGCTTCCTCATACCGCTCCTGCGCGCTGCGTTCGTTAAGGTACTTTTCGACCTCCTTCATGGCGTTTTCGCTCTCCAGTGGCGTCAGCACCGAGGCGTCCAAAAGGTGTGGCGCGATGGCGCAGTAGGCGAAATACCCAGCGCCGCCGGTGTTAAAGAGCAGGCTTACCTGGGGCTTCTCCCGGTCGAATATCTCCCCGAACTGCTCGAAGGACAGGAGATTCTCCTCTTTTAATTCAAGATTTTTGCCGGTTTCGATAAACTCCATAACCTTGCCCACAAACTGCCGGGCGGTGTACCGAGCGGCGTGGACCAGCATACTGTCCATGCGGTCTGTCTGTATTCCCAGTATTTTCCCCACGGTGTTTACCAGCAGCTTCTCCTCAAAGACCATCAGCACCTCCTGGCGGACGTCCTCGCCCTTCGAGCCGTATACCAGCCTGTAGTACACGCCGCGGCCGAATTTCTCGCCGCCATAGGTATCGCTGACCACCTTTGACTCCAGGTGGAACAGGTCGAAGACCAGCTGGATTATGACCTTTTTAAGAGCCTCAAGCTCGCTTTCGGGCAGAAGTTCCTCCCACTTGCTTATGTGTTTTCCGGCAATGGCCTGGTCCTCGGTGAGGGTATGGCCTATAAGCCAGCCGGTGCACACACCCAGGAAGTGCTCTATGGCCTCCTGAGAGTAGCCGTCCTGCTCCAGCTCCTGCTCCAGGGCGGGGAGGGTGTCCTCTCTAAAGCCCTTGTGTATCTTTTTGTGCCGCTCAAGGCCCTCATAGCCCATCGTCGCCATATAGAGCTCCTCGTCCGCGAAGTGCTTCAGGGTGTGGCCCCGAAAGAACTTTATGCCCTCCTGGCAGGTGCGCTGATAGTTGTCGCCGTTTTCCGAGGAGGCGGTCATAAGCTTATTTATTATCTTGAAAAGCCGCCTGTGCTCCTTATCTATCTCCTCTACGCCTATATTATACTCTTCCTGCCACTCAAGCTGATTCTCCATACATAATCCTCCTGTTGTAAGTAGTTTTATTACATTATATCACAATGTGGGAATCATGTCCATTGCAAAAATCGAAAAATTGGCCCTTGTAACCATTGACAGTCAAGTGTATTTTATATATACTTATAACGAAGAATAGGAAAATTTTTGTAAAGGAGCGTCAGTGTATGAGCGAGAAAATACGCCGCTTGCTTGAGGGGAAGGGCGAAAACTATATCCTTCCCTTCTTCTGGCAGCACGGCGAGGACGAGGGGACCCTCAGACACTATATGCGGGTGATACACGGGGCGAACATCGGCGCGGTCTGCGTGGAGAGCCGGCCCCACCCGGACTTCTGCGGGCCAAAGTGGTGGGCGGATATGGACACCATACTGGACGAGGCGGAAAAGCTTCACATGAGGATCTGGATACTGGATGACAGCCATTTCCCCACAGGGTACGCCAACGGGGCAATGAAGGATAAGCCCGCCGGTTTGCAGCGCTGGTACGTCACCTGCCGCCGGTACGCCCCGTGCTTGGACGGGAGCGTTAATATACCCAAGGAGGAGCTGCGCACTGCCCGGCCCTATGGCGAAGGGGAGAGGGCCAAGATGTTCATGCCACCCGCAGAGGGGCCTGTGTATACCGACGACAGGCTGCTGGGGGCGTACGCCGTGCGCCTGGATAGCCCAGAGGGCTTTAATAATGGGATAAACCTGGAGGGCCTTGTCACAGAAAAGGGCCTCGACTGGACCGCTCCGGAGGGTGAGTGGAGGGTATACCTATTGCAGCTAACCCGCAACAGGGGGGCCCATAGGGACTACATAAACATGATGGACAAGGAAAGCTGCCGGGTGCTTATCGACGCGGTGTACGAGCCCCACTGGCAGCGTTATAAGGACCGCTTCGGCGGCGCAATAGCGGGCTTTTTCTCCGACGAGCCGGAGCTTGGGGACGGCGTGCTCTACGACTTCCACAACGAACTGGGCTGCTCGGAGTCCATGGACTACCCCTGGAGCCGGGAGCTTGAAAACAGGCTCCGTGCCCGGCTGGGCGGGGACTTCGCCTGTAAGCTGGCCCTGCTCTGGGAAAAGGGAGGGGAGCAGGACATAACCGCTAGGGTGCGCTATGCGTACATGGACGAGGTTTCTAAGCTTGTGAAGGAGTGCTTCTCCTGCCAGCTAGGGGACTGGTGCCGTGAGCATGGGGTAAAGTACATCGGCCACCTTATCGAGGACAATAACCACCACAACCGCACCGGCTCCTCCCTGGGCCACTACTTCCGGGGACTTGCGGGCCAGGACATGGCGGGGATAGACGATATCGGCGGACAGGTTATGCCCCAATGGGAGGACGTAAGCTACGACAGGGGGGTGTTCCAGCAGCGTGACGGTACCTTCTACCACTACGGCCTGGGCAAGCTTGCCAGCTCCGCCGCGGCCATAGAGCCGGAAAAGCAGGGCAACTCCATGTGCGAGATATTCGGTGCCTACGGCTGGAGGGAGGGGGTGCGCCTTGAGAAGTACCTTCTGGACCACTTCATGGTCCGGGGCGTGAACCACTTTGTGCCCCACGCCTTCAGCCCCAAGGAGTTCCCGGACCCGGACTGCCCGCCCCACTTCTACGCCCAGGGCCATAACCCCCAGTACCGGCACTTCGGGGCCCTGATGGCCTACTCGAACCGGGTCTGCGAGCTCATAAGCGGCGGGCGGCACATAGCCCCAGTGGCCGTGCTGTACCATGGGGATTCCGGCTGGAGGGGGGAGGCAGAGCCCAGCGACGCGGTGGGCCGGGCTCTTTACGACCGCCAGATAGACTATGACATTATCCCGGCGGACGTGTTCACAGAAAGGGACGCGTACCGCACGGAGATAAGCGGCGGGACGCTAAAGGTCAACACCCAGGAGTACCGGGCGCTGATAATACCCCGGGCCCGCTTCCTGCCCGAGGGCCTGGAGGGGGCCATAGAGGAGCTTAGGGCCGCCGGGGTGCCGGTGTACATTGGAGAGAGTCTGGCAGAGCTTGTACCTGAGCTTGAAAGCCGGGGTCTTAGGGAGGTGGAAATAGAGCCCGCCAATGACCGGGTAAGAATTTACCACTATGAGCACACGGACGGCTCGGCGGCGCTTATGCTGGTAAATGAGGGGGATAAGCCCTATTTTGGCAGTGTGAGCCTTTCTGACAGCAGGAACGCCTATGAGTACGACGCGTGGGAGAACGTGATTCGCCCCATGGAATGTGAGCGGGCGGGGGACAGGCTTACTGTAAAGGCCGAGCTTGTACCCTTAAAGAGTACGCTTATTATCCTTGACAGCGTGGACGCGCCCGCAGGCGCCCCGCCAAGGGTCAGCACAGAGGGCACGGAGATACACTTTGCCAAGGCCTGGAGGCGCAGCACCTGCCAGAGCCTTGCCTATCCGAGCTTTGAGGGAGAAAAGGAGGTGGCCCTGCCGGACGACTTGGCCGGGGAGCAGCCGGAGTTCTCGGGCTTTGTGCGGTATGAGAACGGCTTTGAGAGCCGGGCAGGGGAGCAGCTGGTCCTGGAGATAACGGACGCGCATGAGGGTGTGGAGCTGTTCATAAACGGAGAAAGCCTCGGCATACAGATAGCGCCGCCCTTTATCTATGATATTGCCCCGAAAGTAAGGGAGGGGGAGAACTTAGTCCGCATTGAGGTTGCCACCACTCTTGAGAGGGAGATGGCCGCAAGAGACGACCAGCCCCAGATGATACCGGGCAGGGCGGAAAAGCCCACATGCCCCTCGGGTATAAACGGCGTGGTGCGGCTCATAAAGAACTGAGAGAATAAGAAAAGGACCCGCGCTTTTGGCGCGGGTCCTCAGTTTTTATCGTAACTTACTTACGGGCCTGATACCTGTCATAGGCGGCCTGGGTTATCTCGATGGCCCGGGCCACGCCGTGCTGCTCCAGCTCAGAGATGAAGGAATCCCAGTTCTCCTCGATATCCAGAGCGCCGCTGATGAACTTGGCGGTGTTCTCCTTGACGCAGGTGCTCATGTCGGCATACAGTGCCGCGCGCTCGGTGGACTCCTCCTGAGTCAGGGTGACGGTGGGCAGACGCCAGTCGTCCTTGGCGTTGGTGGTCCAGACGGTGTAGCAGGTCTGGTCCTTCTCGGGCACGCCGCCCAGCTCACGGGTCCAGTCGGACCAGTTGGCAACGCCGGCGGAGGGGCACAGATAGCTGTCCATGGTCTGGGCCAGGGTCCAGCCGTTCTCATTGTTGGTGATCTTCTCGGTGTAGACGGGCTTGTCGCCCTCGAAGGTGAAGGTGTCGCCCTCAACGCCGTAGTTGGCAAGCAGAGCGCCCTCCTCGGTGAACAGGTAGTCCAGCCACTTCATGGCCACCTCCCAGTTCTCGCAGTCGGCGGAGATGGCGGTGTTGCCGGAGGTGTAGGAGTCACGAAGGCGGATATGCAGCTCGTCGCCCGCGTTCTTCACAGGGGGATTGATGGGGGCCCAGTTCATGTTCTTGTCCTCGGAGGAGCTCTCATAAACTGCGGGCATGGTGTACACGGCGGGGATAGCGCCGGTCTTGCCGGTGACAACGGTGGCCATGTCGGCGGTGCGCTCGTCGGTGGACATGAAGTCGGGGTCGATAAGGCCCTCCTGATACCACTGGTGCATGATGGTCACGTATTCCTTCCAGGCTTCGTTATAGGGGCCGTAGGTGACCTTGCCTTCGGGAGTCAGCTGCCAGCCGTTGAGCACGCCCAAACCGGCGGACATCATGCCGAACTCGCCGTCGCTGCCGGAGAAGTTCAGGATGAGGGGAGCGGTAGCGCCCTTCTCGTCCTTGAAGGCCTTTAACACGTCATGCCACTGGTCGTAGGTCTCGGGGGTCTCCAGCTTTAAATCGTCCAGCCAGTCCTGGCGGATCCACAGGCCCAGCCAGGGACCCTGCTTCTGCTGGCGCAGCTCATACACCGCGCCCAGGCGGCCGGAGTCGGTGGTGGACAGCAGCTGGTAGTTGATATCGGACATACGGATCTTCTGATAGTTGGGCATATACTCGTCCACCTTGTCGGTAAGATCCATGAAGTAGCCGTCGTCAATGGCCGCGTCAACGCCCTCGGAGTAGTAGGACGCGCCGTAGCAGATAAGGTCGGGCAGTGTGCCGGAGGCTATCATCAGGTTGAAGTTGGTCTGATAGTCGGCGGAAGAGACCATCTCGAAGTTGAGATGCACGCCGGTGCGGCGCTCCATCTCCTGATAGAACTCGTTGTCGTTATAGTCGGTGGTGACTATGGCGGCGTTGGTGCTGGCGGACACGAAATAATCCAGCTCTGTGGGCTCTGTGACGATGGGCAGCTGGAAATCGCTGGCGGCGGTGTCGCCGCCCTCGGCCTCGGAACTGCTCTCGCCCTCGGTGGAGCCGGTGCTCTCGGAGCTCTCGCTGCTGCTATTGCCGGCCGTGCTGGAGCCGGATTCCCCGCCGCAGGCGGCCAGGGACAGCACCATCGCAAGGCACAGAAGAACAGCAATAGTCTTTTTTAAGCTTTTCATTTTGGTTTCCTCCTAAACAGATTTATGTATGCAAAAGCGCCGTCTCTTATAAAGCTTTGGCGCTGTATGCAGCTTTTGGGCTTTACCCCTTGATAGCGCCTATCATAACGCCGGACTCAAAGTATTTTTGAACGAAGGGGTAGAAGATGAACATGGGCACGGTGGACACCACGATGGTGCAGTATTTTACCAGCTGCTTATAGAGTATCGCGTCGGCGGAGTCCCCGGAGCCTAAAACGCTTATATCCACATTGGTGTTGCTGTTGCTGGTGGTGACAAGTATCTCCTTGAGCACCAGCTGCAAGGGGTACTTGTCTTTTGAGCGCAGGTATATCATTGCGGAAAACCATGAATTCCAGTTGCCGATTATGTAGTAGAGTATCACCGTGGCCATTGTGGCCTTTATAAGGGGCAGCATTATCTGGAACAGTATAGTAAATCTTCCCGCGCCGTCCAGCATGGCAGACTCCTCAAGGCTGTCGGGCACGTTTTGCAAAGCCGTGCGCACCAGTATCAGGTAGAAGGCGCTCATGCAGCCTGGCAGTATCAGGGCCAGGCGGTTGTCAAACAGCCCCAGGTTCTGGGTCACCAGGATGTAAAGGGGCACTATGCCGCCGGAAAACAGCATTGTAAAGGATATCAGGAACATGATGGGGCTGGCCCAGAGGAAGTCCTTGCGGGACAGAGCATAGGCCGCCATGACCGTCAGGAACATTCCAAGGGCGGTGGTGCCGAACACATAGATAAGGGTGTTGAGATAGCCGGTCCATATCCTGCTGTCGGCGAAGACCAGCTTATAGCCGTTTACGTTAAACTTTTCTATCCTCCAGATAAGGCCCGTCTGGTTCATGACCCAGCCAGCGTCGGAGAAGGACGCGCATATGACGTGCCACACGGGAAGTATGCACACGACGATGACCAGCGCGAAGAATACGACATTTATACCGTTGAATATCCTGCTTCCCACTGATCTGTTTCTTACCATTGCCATTTGGGAGTTCTCCTTTCGTGATTTTTCTTAGAACAGACCGGATTCAGTGTACTTCTTGCTGAAGGTGTTGGCGAATATCAGCAGCACGAAGTTTATGACAGAGTTAAAAAGGGACACAGCGGTGGAATAGCCGTAGTTGGCCTCCTGCAGGCCCTTGCGGTACACAAAGCTTGAGAGAATGTCCGCCGTTTCGTACACCTGGGGGTTATAGAGCAGTATGGTCTTCTCATAGCCCACGGAGAGCATCTGGCCTACCCGCAGTATCAGCATTATCATGATGGTGTCGATAATGCCCGGGATAGTCACCCGCAGTATCCGCTGGAAGCGGTTGGCCCCGTCTATCTCGGCGGCCTCATAGAGGGTCTGGTCTATGCTTGACAGCGCCGCCACATATATGATGGAGTCAAAGCCTAGATTTTTCCAGAGGTCCGACACTACATAGATGGTCCGCCAGTTGTCCGGGCTGCCCAAGAGGTTGTCATAATTCCCGGTAACGGCCCCCACTATGGCCGTAATGGCCCCCTCGGTGGAGCAGAAGTCGATAATGATACCGGCCACCACCACCATGGAGATGAAGTAGGGCATATAGGAGACCGTCTGTATGGTCTTGCGGTAGCGCTTGCTGCGAAGCTCGTTTAAAAGCAGGGCAAAGAGAATAGTCAAGGGAAACTCTATGCCTATCTGCAAAAGGCTTAGGACGATGGTGTTGCGGATGACCCGCCAGCTGTAGGCGGAGCCGAAGAAGTCCGCGAAGTTCTTAAGGCCCACAAAGGGGGACCCGAAGAATCCCAGCTTCGGCTTATAGTTCTCGAAAGCCATAAGAAGGCCGCCCATTGGGATGTAGTGGAAGATGATATAAAAGGCAATGGCGGGCAGGACCATAATGAACAGCGGCCAGTTCTTTATGAAATCCTTTTTAATGTTCAGCCACGTGAATTTTCGCGGCCGGCGTGGCGCTGCTTCCAGCGCTGGCGCAGAGTTTCTCATAACATCGTTCCTTTCCTGCCGCCCTGACTGCGTAGCGGGAAAAACTTGCAGTAATAATGCCGGGCGGGAATATTTACATATATATTAACAAACTGTTTCAAAGGTGTAAAGCGCCAGAATTTTATATGAGCGGGGACGCAAAATCTGGTACTAATTTTGCCGGTGTGCCGTTTTTTGTGGAATATAAGCTCTTTTTGCGCAAAAAATGGAACGGCATTTTACTGCCGCTCCATAAAACCCGACCTTTAAAAGCTCGCCCTCTTGGCCCCAAGTGAAGAGCTGATATGCATAATCGTGACCGGAAGGTTTCAAAAATGCCGGCTATTGAGACCCGCCCTTGGCATACTGCCCGGGCGTAATGCCTTCATATCGCTTGAAGGCCCGGATAAGCGCCCTCTGGTCCGCATAGCCGGAGCGCTCCGCGGCCTCCCGGACGCTGGCCCCCTCTGAGAGCAGCGTCTTGGCGTTCTCAAGCCTTACCTTGTGCAGCTCGTCCAGAAGCCCACAGCCGGCGGCGGCCTTATACTGGTGGCTGAGGGTGGAGAGGTTCATATTGAGATATCCGGCTATCATGCTGGCGTTTAAAGACTGATCTGTAAAATTCTCCCGGATGAACTCCCGGACATTTTTTGTCAGCTCCTGCTTTACCTGGTCGGGTCCCGGTCCCCAGAACACCGCCCCGAACAGGGACAGAAGCTCCTGCTCCAGCTCCGCCGCTCCCCGGCACTGCCTAAAGCGGCCCATGGCGGACTTAGCCCTCTCCTCGGGTACATAGGGCAGCAGCAGCTCCACCACGTCGGCATAGCGCCGGCGGATATTCTCCACGGGCAGGTCCCTGTCCGACAGGTCTTCCTTCAGTATCTTATTGAGGCCCCCGGCGGCGCGCCGCTCCTTTTTGGCGGAGAGGCACTCGGTGAGGGCCCGCTGGTGTGATAAGAAGTTCTTATAGGACTGTGCGCCTCCGTCCTCAGAGGGGCCTTTGGCGGGCCAGACGCCGCGCCTGCGCTGAAGACCCCAGAAGCTGTCGTGGCACAGGGTCCTATAGACTGCCGACCAGGCCACAGGCGCGTCCTCAAGGCGGGTGTGGGTCCCGCTTATGTAGCAGCAAAGGGGAATTGAGAGGGAGCGCTCGGCGGCAAAATGTACCTCGGCGGCTTCGTCATAGCTCAGCTCCTTCTGCACCAGTACCGCCGCACAGGACCTGAGCTGTAGGCTTACCCCGCCGTTCTTATCCAAAAGTATGTTGTCAAGGCCCTCCCTAAGCCGCTGGAGCAGGACCTCGGTTATGTCCGAATCCGCGGCCGGGACAAAGGCCAGCAGCTGGTATGGCTGGCCCTCCTCCAAAAACTGGGAAAGGGCCGAGGGGCTGTCGGAGAGCCCCTGCAAATACTGGCTGAGCTCCGACTGAACCACCTGAGTGGCAAGGCTCTCCTTTTCCTGGGCAAAGCTCACAAGGGCGGAGTCCAGCTCTGAGATGGAGCGGTATCCCGGCTTCGGGCCGTCGGTCCCCACATAGGGGAGGAGGCTCTTTATGGGCCGGTAGGTGCGCCTGCTCCACAGCACGGCCAGCAGGACGCTGACCACCAGTATGACGGCTATCTCAAGGATTATATCCGTCCAGACTATGCGCAGCTCCTGATAGTATGCGTCCCGACGGGTGAGAAAGCCATAGCGCACGCCGCTGAGGCCGGACTGGTACTGGGAGTATACATACCGCTGGCCCTCAAGGTCCATCTCGCCGGAGCTGTCCTCGCTCCGGGCCATGAGCCCGCAGGCCTCGGGAGCCCGCTCGCCGCCGCAGATGAACTTATAGGCCTCGTCGGTGACAAAGGCCTCGAAGTCCTCGGAGTTCCAGCGGGAGAGGCTCTTGTCCAGCTGTATGACTATCCCCACACAGGACAGAAGCTCCCGGCGGCCGGAGTCGTACTGGCTGCGAAGCACCATTATCCATCCGCCGCCGCCGTTTTTATACACGGTGGTGATATGCTCTGATGTGCTGCTGCTGTCCAAAAGGGAATAAAAGCTGCTCCAGGGCAGCTGTAAGTCCCAGGAGAACAGCTCCGCCGACTCCGGGTGGTAGGTGCGCCGGTCGGTCACAAGGAAGCCGCTGTTGGCAAAGTAGCAGAACCCCCGGAAAAAGGCGGCGTTCTGGCCGATGGCCCGGGAAAGGGACTCGCTGAGGTCGCAAAGGCTGAAGAGCTCCTGAGGGGTTATGGCCTCCTTTTGGGAAAGGCGTGAGGCCAGGGCGTCCTCGGAGAATATTGACACCAGGTTCGCCGCGTGACCCAGGGTCTGGTCGATCTCCTGGCCCACGGACTGCATGGAGCTCTCCTGGTCCGCCATTATGGAGGCCTGCACCCGGCTCTCAAGCTGCCCGATGGTGAAAAAGGAGAGCAGCAGCGGCACAAGACAAACGCACAGATACGAGGCCAAAAACTGCTTATAGACTTTCATTATCCTTTGGGCCCTCCTTTTTGCAAGTTTTTTAATGTATCTACTATACAGTAAAAACGTCAAAATTGCAAGAATTTTCAACGGGAATATCAGGATTTTCCGGCCTTGACACCCTGCGCCCGCATATGGTACAATCATCGGGAAACCCTCAGGGATTATTATAATTTGGAAAGGAAGGGTAAGATATGAAAGTCTGCAAAGCTGGAACCGTACTCATCATCGGGAGGGTTATAAAGCTCTAAGTCTTCCTCCCGCAAACTCAGGAGGAATCTTCATTGAACAAGAAAAATTTAAAACTGCTGCTCTCCTTTTACAGGCCCTATCGCGGCCTTTTCGCCGCAGACCTTATCTGCTCCCTGGCGGCGGCCGGCATAGCGCTGGCCGTACCGCTGGGGGTGCGTTACATAGCCGACACGCTGCTGGACGCGGGGGACTTTTCCCTTGTGCTCCGGGCTGGGCTGGCGCTGGCGGCGCTGGTGGCGGTCCAGGCGCTGTGCACATACTTCTATGACTATCAGGGGCACTATCTGGGCGCAAAGATAGAGCGCGATATGCGCGCCCGGATGTTCTGCCACTGCCAGCGGCTGCCTTTTTCCTATTATGACAGCCATACGGTGGGGGACCTGATGTCCCGCATAAGCAACGACACCCTGTCTCTGGCGGAGTTTTTTCACCATGTGCCCGAGGACCTGCTGATAAATTCCGTCAAGCTGGCAGGGGCGGCGCTGATACTGCTTGCGGTGCACTGGCAGACCGCCTGTATCATATTGGCTTTCCTGCCGTTTATGACGCTGTTCACCATACATTTTAACAAAAAGATGAACATAGCCATGACAAATGCCCGGGAGAGCATGGGCCACATAAATTCTCAGGCCGAGGATTCTCTTTCGGGTATCCGGGTGGTACAGTCCTTCGCGGGCGAGAGGATCGAGAAGGAGAAATTTTCAAGGCTGAACCGACGGTTCCTGGAGGACCGCCGGGCGGGATATCAGAGCGAGAGCCGGCTGTATACCGGCATGGAGGTTTTCGCGGCGGCGATACCAATAGCGGTAGTGGTGTTTGGGGGGGCTTGCTCTCCTGCGGGGAAGCATGGCGATCTCCGACTTGCTGCTGTTCCTCTTGTATACCGGGTATTTCACCGGGCCGGTACAGAGCCTTGTAAACACCAGCCGTCTGCTCCAGGAGGGCCGCACCAGCTTCCGGCGCTACCGGGAGCTTATGGACACGCCGCCTGCCGTAAAAGATAAGCCGGAGGCGCAGGCCCCTGCAAGCGTAAGAGGAGACCTGGAGTTTCGCGGCGTAAGTTTCCGCTACGGCCAGGGGGAGGAGGTCTTCCGGGACCTGAACCTGACCGTCAGGGCCGGGGAATATGTGGCCCTGGTAGGCGCTTCGGGGGTGGGGAAGACCACTCTCTGCGCACTGCTCCCAAGGTTCTACGAGCCAAGGGAGGGCGCTGTGCTCCTGGACGGCAAAGACGTGCGGGACATACCTGTTGAAGTCCTGCGCAGGAGTATTGGAGTAGTACAGCAGGACGTGTACCTTTTTACCGGCACCATAGCGGAGAACATAGCCTACGGCCGTCCCGGCGCCGGGCGGAAGGAGATAATAGAGGCCGCAAAGCTTGCCGGGGCCGACGGGTTCATCCGCGAGCTGCCCGGCGGATATGACGCGGACATTGGCCCCCACGGGGTAAGGCTGTCCGGCGGCCAGCAGCAGCGCCTGTCCATAGCCAGGGTGTTCCTTAAGGATCCGCCGGTGCTCATACTGGACGAGGCCACCAGCGCCCTTGATAACCACAGCGAGAAAGCTATCCAGCAGAGCCTGGAGCGCATAGCCGGACAGAGAACCACGCTGGTCATTGCCCACAGGCTTTCTACGGTGCGCAATGCCGGGCGCATAGTGGTGCTGGACGAAAACGGGGTTTGTGAACAGGGGACCCACGAGGAGCTGATGGAGCTGGGCGGCGTGTACGCCGGGCTCTACAGAGCTTCGGAGGAAATATAGGATATAATTGAAGGAGCGGGGGTAACCCCCCGCTCCTTTTATAGTACCGGGACTCAGTAGTGAAACCTCCTCCGTTTCCCGCCCAAAAATGCCAGCGTCACCACCGCCGCCATGACCTCGGCGGCCACGATGGACAGCCATATGCCGTCTATGCCCCAGATAAGGGGGAATATCAGCACCGCCGCCACCTGGAACACCAGGGTCCGCAGGAAGGAGATAAGCGCCGAGGTGAGGCCGTCGTTCAGGGCTGTGAAGAAGGCCGAGCCGAATATGGCTATGCCGGAGAACAGGAAGGAGAAGGAATATATGCCAAAGGCCCCCACGGTCATGCGGAACAGGTCCGGGTCATAGCCCACGAATACAGCTGATAGAGGCCGGGCCAGCGCCTCGGCAAGGCCCAGCATGGCGGCGGAGGCGGAAAGTATTATAACTATACTCTTGCGGTACAGGCTTCTTAGTTCCTCCCTGCCGTCCGCGCCGAAGTGAAAGCTCACTACCGGGGCCACCCCGGTGGAATAGCCGATAAATATCGCCATGAAGATCATGCTGACGTACATCAGCACCCCATAGGCCGCCACACCGTCCTCCCCGGCGTAATGGAGGAGCTGGGCGTTATAGAGCATACCGACGATGGACATGGAGATATTGCTCATCAGCTCCGAAGAACCGTTGGTACAGGCCTTTAAAAGAGCTTTCCAGTCAAGGACGGTCCTGCAAAGGCGCAGGCGGCTGGAGTTCCTCCGGCCGAAGTAGAACAGCGGGATTATGCCCCCCAGCGATTGGCTTATAGCCGTGGCCGAGGCCGCGCCCGCAAGGCCGAAGGGCAGCACGGCGGTAAAAAGCGCGTCCAGCACCATGTTGGCCATCCCCGCTATTACCGTCACCATAAGTCCTAGCTGGGGCCGCTCGGCGGTGATGAAAAAGCTCTGGAACTCGTACTGCAGCATTAAAGCGGGCAGCGCCGGCAGTATAATGCGGGCATACAGCACGCAGTTTTCCAGCATTTCCCCCTTGGCCCCCAGCCAGACGGCAATGGGGCGGATAAAAATGAAGCCGAAGGCTCCAAGGACAACGCCCAAAGCAACGGTCACATACACGAAAAGGGAGAACAACCGTCGTGCCCGTTCGCTGTCCCCCTCGCCCATGGTTCGGGCGATAAGGGCACTGCCGCCGGCGCCGAACATAAATCCCACAGTGCCCAGTATCATCAGTACGGGCATGATAAAGTTTACGGCGGCAAAGGGGGTCTTGCCCACAAAGTTAGACACGAAAAAGCCGTCCACCACGCCGTAGATTGAGGTAAACACCATCATTATAACAGAGGGCAGGGTGAAACGGAAGAGCTTTGAATATGTGAAACGGTCGGACAGTTGGATCTTCATAAATTACCTCCCAAAAACGTGTGAAAAATGCGTATATAAAAGCTAAAGCTCCTTGATTTTTTCCCGAAGCGCGTCAAGGTACCGGCGGGTAAGGGACAGGTAAAGCTCACGCTCCTCCGGCAGCCAGGAGCCGATGATCTCATCCTCAATACGCATGAGCAGCATAACTGTGCCGTCGCAGAGCTCTCTGCCCTTCTCCGTCAGGCAGGCCCGCTTCTTACGCCCGTCCACAGACTCAAGATACAGCACCGCCTCCCGCTCCAGCTTCCGCAGGGCAGAGTTTACCGTCTGCTTGGGAAGGCCGGAAAGGGCGGCAATATTTTTAAGCGGGCACACTCCGTCGAACATACATATGGTGTATAACACATTCATAGCGCTGTCTGTCAGACCCAGCTTTAATGTGGCCTCATGGTAGACGGCCTCTGTCTCGCCGACGATAAGGTCTAAGCGTATCAGTTGTTCGTGTATGGCTTCAAGCATATAGCATCACTCCTTTTGTACGATATCGGACGTTAATTCTATTATAGTACGGTTTCGTACATTTGTCAAGAGCTTTTTGAAGCACCGGCAGTTTTTGTGGTATATATAAAAAGAGAGCGCCTTCCATTTTGGAACGCGCCCTCTTTTTTATATATTATTGTGAGATATAGTCCTCCCAGTTGACGTCTTCAATACCCATAATATCAATGTCACAGTACCCTAGACCAACCAGAAACATACGGTATTTTCCGTCCCTTGCGAAAAGTCCGGGAGGCACCTCAAAACCCCAAGTGCCGTCATGATGATGAGTTGCTACAGCCATACCGTAGCGACGGCTATATATCTCATGCCAACTGTCCTCATAAAAATAGTCCACATAGAAATCGTCTCCCTGAGTATATCCGCCGCCGGGAAAACTGAACGTCATCTTTATAAGGACAACGTCATATATGTTTCCGTTAGGATACGGGTAGTCAAAATCTATTCCGGTAAACTGAAGTTCAACATTCGGGTCCACATCGGTCCTGGCCGCTGGATTTACGTCCTCCCATTTTGGAAATTGTTCCTCAATGCGGTCCTCCCAGGCTGATATGACGGCTATCACAAAGAACAGTAGGAGTAAAGTGCCAACAACTATTATAGCGGCCCATCGCTTCTTTATTTTTGTCATATTGACTCCTCTATGGCAGATTGTTAATGAAGCCGGTTAAAAAGTTGTTCATCAAAATAATAAAATTTCTTGGCTCACCGTCATTTTTCACGCTCGTGGCCACTATCATGCCTTCAACACAATATCCGTAGCCCATTCGGTATGAGTAAACCGGCGAGCCGCTTTGTCCTTTATATACGTCAATATCGGTTTCCACCAAATCCAGGAATCTTGACCTGTCTCTCTGAATATACCCGGTCGTTTGATACATAGTCCAAAGATTCCAGCCTGTCTTTCCGGCAGCGAGATTCAGGTCCTCCGGTCATTACAAAGCTATCGTTAAGCAGCCGTTTCCGTTTTTTCAACTTGGAGTTCAAGGGAGGCGGGGAGGGGCTCCGTGCTGTCGTCACTCGCACATACAGGTATTTGTGTAAGGCCAACTACAAAAAGCGCACATAGTAGAACAGCAATAAACTTTTTCATTAAAAAAACTCCCTTCAACATTTTTGAGAAAAGTCATGACGAACATTTGCGCTTCTTACGAACGATATTTACCAATATGAGTTTTAGACATCACCCCATCTTTATTGGTTAATTTTTTCTATATAATAATTTTAGCACGATTTCATACGTTTGTCAAGAGCTTTTTGAAGCGCCGGCAAAAACCCACGCTGACCGGCCCTATTTGGCCTCCGGGGCGCGAAATGCAGGATATTCTGCCTGGAATGCAGGGCGGACGGCTTTAAACTCCTGCGGTTTTTGTGGTATACTATAAATAATATAAAATGATAGCTGGATTACAGGCGGCCGGGCCGCCTGTTTGAGAATCGGTAGACACCGATTCTCAAACATAATGGTTTTACTATTGGCAAAAGGAAGTGCGGGCGTGTACCTGGCAGTATGTGACGATAATAAGGAAGATTTAAACTCTATTATCAGCCTGGTGGACATGTGGCAGGTTGAACACGGCGCCACCCTTTCCCGCCGGGCCTTCCAGAGCACGGTGGAGCTGCTTGAGTCCGCCCGCCAGGAGCGTTTTACCGTCTATATGCTGGATGTGATGATGCCCGGGATGGACGGGCTTGAGACAGCCCGGGAGATACGGCGCTTTGACGACGCGGCGGAGATCGTCTTTTTCTCCACCTCTCCGGGCTTTGCCTATGAGAGCTATAGGGTGCGGGCGCTGAATTATCTGTTAAAGCCCGTGGAGCAGAGGGCGCTCTTCGGGCTGCTGGGCCAGCTGTACCTTCGGGAACAGCAGAACCCCGAGGCCCTGACCTTGAAGACCAGCACGACCATTGTCCGGGTGCCATACGCCCAGATAAGCTTTGTGGAGGTAATCGGGAAGCACCTCTATTTCCATCTGACCGACGGCAATATCCGGGAGGTGGCCGGTGCGCTGAAGAATTTTGAGGCCATACTGCTGCCCCGCCCGGAGTTTATGCGGGTGCACCGCTCGTATATTGTCAATATGTTCCAGGTGGAGGAGCTCAGCTCCTCTGGGCTTCGGACCTTTCAGGGGGACAGCCTGCCGGTGTCAAGGCTGTTTTATCCGCAGATACAGAAGGATTATATGGCCTTGCTTTTTGAACGGAAGGGGGGAGGAAAATGAGCCCTGTGGACGTTCTGGATATAGTCAACTATGGGCTGGTTTTTGTGTACGGTTTGTTTTTGAGCGCGTCCATAGCCGGAGGGTGCAAGGCCCGCCGGGAACGGGTGCTGCTTTATGTAGCCGGCTCGGTGCTTTTGCTGCTGTTGGGGGGTTCCTGGCTGACTCTCGGACTGAAAGCCACAAAGCAGCTTTATCCTGTTTTGGTGCACCTTCCCACCATCGGGCTGCTGGCTTTCGCCTTTAAAAAGCCGGTGGGGATATCGCTGGTCAGCGTCTGTACCGCCTATCTCTGCTGTCAGCTGCCGCGCTGCGGCGAGATGGCCATGATTGCGGTCACGGGCTCGGAGCTTATGGGGGAGATATTTTACACTGTGATAATATTCCCAATATTCCTGCTTCTGTACAGGTATTTTGCTCCCTCTGCCAGGGAGGCCATAGGCGAGTCCAGAAAGGCGCTGCTCCTTTTCGGCAGTCTGCCGGTTACCTTCTACATTTTTTCCTTTGCCGCATATATTTACACCGACTTCTTCCACTTCGACAGCTATGTGGTAGCGG
Source organism: Acutalibacter muris (assembly GCF_002201475.1). Taxonomy (NCBI): domain Bacteria; kingdom Bacillati; phylum Bacillota; class Clostridia; order Eubacteriales; family Acutalibacteraceae; genus Acutalibacter; species Acutalibacter muris. The sequence continues at coordinate 1,031,306 of NZ_CP021422.1, forward strand.
AAATGCTTCCTATTGTAGCGGGGTTGTTTTATATGATATATACCACCGCCTACCGCCAGCAGCTCCAGCGGCGCACCCAGGCGGAGCTTTTGAACTCCCTGATGGGCGGACAGCTTAAGCAGGCCGAGAACGATATGGTGTCCCTGCACCAGGCCGAGGCCCAGTCCGCCGCCTATCAACACGATATGCGCCACCATTTGGCCGTTATCGACGGCTTTTTGGCCATCGGCAAGCCCGAACAGGCCCAGGAGTATATCCGCCAGGTGCAGGACGACATTGAGGCCATCACCCCAAAGCGCTTTTGTGAAAACGAGCTGGTGAACCTCTTGTGCTCGTCCTTCTCCGGCAAGGCGGGACGCATGGGCGTGCGGCTGAACCTGGAAACGTCCCTGCCCGGCAAGCTGGCTATATCCGACACGGAGCTCTGCGCCCTGCTGTCAAACGGCCTTGAGAACGCGCTTAACGCCGTCAAGAGCCTGGAGGAGGAGCGGCGCTGGGTGGAGCTATACTGCGGCGTGCATCTGGATAAGCTCCTGATAGAGATAAAGAATCCCTATTCAGGCCGTGTGGCTTTTCGGGAGGGAGTGCCCACTGCCAGTAAACTAAACCACGGCTACGGCTGCCAAAGCATCCACACCATCTCTCAGCGCTGTCACGGGCTCTGCGAGTTCAAGGCGGAAAACGGTATATTCACCATGCGTGTGGCGCTGCCAATGCTGTAACAGCTCATTATAGTAAGGCTCCGTACCCCTTGCCGGGTGCGGGGCCTTTTTGCGCGTTTTTGGGGCGGGAAAAATTTTTTATTTTTTTTGCTTTTTTATGCAACCAAAATCGAAAAACATGACTTCTTAATATATATAACTGTTTTTAAGGGCCATTCTATGGCCAAAAACTAGGAGGGTAAAGCTGTGGAAAACACAAACTGTAGAAAGCATATTGCTGTCCTGCTGGCCGTCGTCCTGCTGTGCGCGCTGTTCACAGGCTGCAAAAGGGGTGGAGAGGAGAGCTCCGCCACTACCATGAAGGCCGCGACAAAAGAGGGGGTAAAGGAGCTGCCGATGGTGACAGTGCTGGTGGACCTGTGCCAGTCGGACCTTACGGCCACGGCGGTCAGCGACCTGCTGAACTCCACCCCCGGCTATGGGGAGGAGTTCATGATAGCCAGTGAGACGCTGCCAGATTTCTGGACCAGTGGCCAGCGGCGGGAGGCGGCCCTGACCCAGCTAAAGACGGAGATACTGGCCGGTAAGGGCCCGGAGGTGTTTCTCTGCGAGAACCCCATAATGGAGAACGGCAATATGGGCGGGGCAGTGTTCGAGTTCCCCCGGCAGGCCATGGACAGCCACCTGCTGCTGCCCCTGGACCAGTACATAGAGGAATCGGAGCGTTTGGAGTGGGACAGGCTTGTATCTTCGGGTATGGGGGCGTTCTTTGATATGTTCTCTAATGGAATTTGGCAGACGTCAAACGGCCAGAACGGCGAGCTCTTAAAGCAGCTCAACGGCCAGCCGGTGCATATGGGCGTGCCCTGCGCCGGGTGGACCAACACCGAGGAAAACTATAGCCAGTTTTCAGCCCTTTTGGGGCAGATAAACGACGCCGTCTTCCACACCCCGGTGGAGCAGGAGTTCGACCGGCTGACCAGGGAGGTCAACGCCGCGGAGGAGGGGGAAATTGAGGATATCGTGCACGAGCACTATATGAAGATGCAGATGATGCTGGCTGAGTCGTAAAATACTATTCTTGGGGGGAAGTGACATGAAAAGAAAGATTGCCTTATTGCTGACTTTTCTGTGCCTGTTTGCAGTGCTTATGCCCGCCTGCCAAAGCGCCGTACAGAACAGCTCCACGGTGACCGACCAAGAAAAGGTCACCGCTGAGCAGATGGAGGAGAAGTTCGGCGTGCCGGTGGTGCGGGTGGTGACGGACCTGCCAAACTACGACGCCGGGTGGAAGGACGGCCAGCTTTCGGACACCCTTTCGCGCCTGCCCGGGTACAATAAGGAGTTCATGCTGCTTGTTGAGACCCTGCCAAGGGAGGGGGAGGAGCGGAGTATTGACATAACCCGCATTAAGACCGAGATGATGGCGGGCAAGGGACCCGACCTGTTCCTCTGCGGGCAGGACACCTATGGAATATGCGGGGCGCTCTACGGCACCTCCGGCTATACAGATCCCTTCTTCACCTTCCCTGAGCGGGCCATGGAGAACCGGCTGTTCCTGCCATTGGACGAATACATCGAGAAAGCTGAGTATATGGAGTGGGACAAGTTTCTGCCGGTGATTATGGAGGCTGGCCGCAATAAAGAGGGCCAGCAGATAATCCCCATAAGCTACACCTTTTCGGCCCTCTACGCTGACAGGGAGAAGTACGGCCTTGAGGACTTCGACCGCTCCATGACCCTCTCTGAGATGAAGCAGAGCGAGAACCCCGCCCTTCGCTATGCCTCCTACAACAGCGCGCCGTTCATGGTGGGACGGATAACCAAGCCCGGAGAGGACAAGCCCATGTTCACCGAGGAGGAGCTTCTGGGGTATATCCGGGACTACAGTATGCGCGTGCCGGGGGACCTCAGGGACTACCAGGACCTTGAGGAGGAAAAGGTCTATAATGGTGCGATAATGCGCGTGTTTCTGCCGGAGCCGGGTCTGATCTCGCCTATCTCGGACAAGTTCGTCCTGGGCAAGGGCAGCCCCGCCTACCGCATAATCCCCGCAAAGAACGCCAGGGGCGGCGTGACCGCCGTTATAAACGAGTTCGCCGCCGTCAACCGAAACGCCCGCTACCCGGACCTGGCCTTTAAGATAATAGACTACCTGATGAGTACGAAGGTGCAGCAGGACAGCAGCTTTTACCACTCGAGGGTGCTGCTGGGTATGCCGGTGCACATGGACCTGGGCAGCGAGGAGTACCCCCTTCGGGACAAGAACTGGTACATGAGCGCCGGGAACTTCGAGGAGTTCTGCGCCGCCCGGGCTGAGATAACCGAGGCCAAGTTCATCGGCCCTGCGGACAAGGCGCTGTGGGATATCGAGATCTTTGACCAGAAGGGCCTTGAAAAGAGCGTACATGAGCAGTATACACTTATTGAGATGCTGCTGGCGGAATCATAAATAATAAGAAACTATTTAAAAAAGGGGGGAAGCGCCATGAAAAGAAAGTTCGCTTTATTGCTCACACTGCTGTGCCTGCTCGTCGTAATTCTACCCGGCTGCCAAAGAGGTGGGAGAGAGAGCTCCCGAACGGGCCCGGACCTTCAGAGCGAGGAGAGCCGGGATTCCTCGGAGGGCGAGACTGCGGAGGAGATAATCTCCGACGCTTATCGGGTGATGGAAATGGAACTGGCGGAAAGTTGACAACTATTATGTGTATTGCTATAATAATAAAAACTTTTATGCTATTTAAGGAGGACCCATGATGAAAAGAAAGCTTGCCCTATTACTGGTCCTTGTCTGACTGCCCTTCTGCCAGGGTGCAGAAGCAAGCCCGCCACCACCTTCATCATAGGGGACGAGAGCAAAAAGGAGCTGCTCTCAGACAAGTAAATAGAGAACGCCCAGTGCACGGACTTCGGCCAGCTGGAGCCGCAATGATGAGGGCCAGCAGATACTCCCGCTGACCTTTGACTTCTATGTGACGGCCTATGTGCACTCCTCCTACGTCCTGCCCCGGGAGCGGCCAAGGACCCTGCGGGAGATGCTGGATAACGAGATGGTGCGCTCTGTAAAGTTGGTCTGCGAAAGGCCGGGCTCCACTCAGGAGGACGTGGAGAAGGCGGCGAGAGAGGCGTACAGGGCCATTCAGATGATGCTGGCCGAAAGCTAGAAAAATTCTTAATAGGAGTGATGAGAGATGAAACGCTCGAAAACGGCTTTGCAAGGCTACCTGCTGATAGCCCCCCTGATGATCGGGTGCCTGCTGTTCTACGCCATACCCTTTGTGCTGGTGGTGCAGTATTCCCTCTCCACCGGCAGCGGGGACGCGCTGTACTTCATCGGCACCTACAACTACCAGGACGTGACCGCGAACCATATGTTCACCCTTGCCTTCGGCAACACCATGCGCTTTTTGGCGGCGGCGCTGCCCCTCATCATGGTGCTGGCCTACGCCATCGCGCTGCTCATGCAGAAGCACGCCAACAAGCACAAGCTTCTAAAGTCCGTGTTCCTGTTCCCCTACATCATGCCGGTGGTGGGTGCGGTGATACTGGTGGAGCTGCTCTTTGCCGAGACCGGCCTGGTGCCGGGCATAGCAAACGCCATCGGTCTGCCCATGGTGGACTGGCTTGGCGGGCCGGCGGCCTTCGGGGTGGTGCTCTTATTGTACCTCTGGAAGAACACCGGCTACAGCGTGATACTGCTGCTGGCGGGGCTTGTGACCATACCAGAGGAGCAATACTCAGCCGCCGACCTGGATGGTGCGTCCGGCTGGCAGAAGTTCTACTATATCACCACCCCTCAAATGTGGTACTCGGTTTTCTTCGCCATTATCTTCTCGCTGATAAACGCTTTCAAGTGTTTCCGGGAGATTTTCCTCATCGGCGGCACCCACCCCAACGAGAACATCTACATGCTCCAGCACTTCTTAAATAACAGCTTCGAGAACCTGAACTACGCGAAGCTCTCGGTAGCTTCGGTGCTGCTGCTTATCGTGGTGCTTATCGTATTCGCCGCGTTCTACATCTTCGTCCGCAAAAAGGAGGCGTTTAGGGCATGAGGACAAAAACTTCCCTTGGGGGCAATATCTTCGCGTGGATATTCGCCTTTATCTCCATCGCGCCTTTTGTGTACGTGCTGGCGCTGAGCTTTTTGACCCCGAAGGGGGTCACCTTCGGGTACTATTACGACGTGTTTTTGGGCACCTCCCAGTACCTTCTGCGCTTCTGGAAAAGCCTGCTCATATGCCTTGCCATCGTGGCGGGGCAGCTGATAGTCTCGGTGCTGGCGGGGTACGGCTTCGCGAAATGCGACTTCCCCGGCAAGAATGTCCTGCTGTTCGTGCTGATGATACTGATGGTGCTGCCCCTGCAGGTGACCCTGGCCCCAAACTATATAATGCTGGACAAGCTGGGGCTTTTGGACACCTACTCGGCGCTGATACTGCCGTCCATCTTCATCCCCCTGGGCACCTTTATATTGACCCAGAGCTTCAAGTCTGTAAGCGACGACATTATCGACGCGGCAAAGCTGGATGGCTGCGGGCTGTTCCGTCTGCTGACAAAAATCCTCCTGCCCATGAACACCAGCGGCCTTGTGTGCGTCACATTGCTCTCTTTCCTGGATGGCTGGAACATGGTGGAGCAGCCCATAGCATACATAAAGGACTTCCTGCGCTATCCCATCTCGGTGGCCCTGGCATACGTGCCGCCGGCGGACTCCACCTTACAGCTGGTCTGCTGCATAATGGTGGTGCTGCCGCCGCTGTTCCTGTTTACCTACTTCAACCGGGAGCTGGTTGAGGGCATTGTATTGGCGGAGGTGAAATAAATGAAAAAGAAAGCGCTGCTTATATTCACGCTGATATTCTGGATGGTGGCGGCCTGCACCTTTTTGTCCATGAAGGTGGAGCAGGAGATGATACCCCAGGTGACCGCGGTAGAGCCGGACCGTGGTGTGGGCTGGGACAAGGACCCCACCCTGCCCGCAGACTGCATTATTGAGGACGAAAACGGCCAGCACGTCTACAGCATATACGAGGGCACCGGCTGGGAGGCCGGGACCCGGGCGGCAGAGGTCAGCGGCTGGTTTCAGATGGAGGACAAGATAATGCTCAGCAACTCCTGGGGCGACTTTGTCCAGTACAGCTCGAAGCCCCTCAGAGAGGGGGAGCTGCTGGAGGTCCTCCGGGGCGGAGACAAGGTGGAGGACCGGTGGCTGGCGGTGTTCCCCGAGGGCCTGGAGCTGGAGCTCAACTGGGACGGGGCCGAGCTGCCCAAGGGCGTAAGCGTTGAGGAGTGGAACCAGAACGCCGTGCAGCTGCATATAGACGACGACCTGGCCCCCTTTATGCAGGGCCGGGCCAAAAGCCGGGTGCCAAATCTTGCCGGGGCCACGGTGTACAGCTTTAACGATATGTACCAGCTTCTGGACAACTTCACGGCCTTCGGGCTGCTGCTGGGGATACTGACGCTGGTGCTGGTGCTGTGGATATGCTCCTGCGTGTTCTCAAGAAAGGCCAGGCGCAACCGCTGGGCGCTGATAGTGAACCTGGCATTGGGGCTTGCGCTTCTCATATGCGTGCCCCTGGTGCTGGATTCCATAGACCTGCCCTCGTCCTTGCTTCCTCGGGAGCGGATAACCGACTTCGGGGCTATCGCCGGGGCCATGGACCAGTTCTTTGGGGCGCTCAAGGGGTTTGCTCCCCAGGCCGAGGCCGCCGGAGGGCTGTCGGCGGCCCTGCCGGAGTCAGAGGCGGGACAGGCCATCATAATGGCGAAGAACGACGTGCTGGTCCGTCCAGTGCTGTACGCCGTGTTGGGGGCGCTGCTGGGCGGGGTCATCGCCTTGGCGGAATACGTGGCCCTGTGGAACGCGAACCGTCCCAGGCTGACAAAGGGGCGGCGCTATAACTGAAAAAAACAGAGAAGACATAGAAGGGAAATATATTGATGTATAACGAATACGACGACCCCAAGTTTTTCGGTCAGTACGCCCAAATGCCCAGAAGCAGGCAGGGGCTTTCCGCCGCAGGAGAGTGGAGCCAGCTTAAAGGGCTGTTCCCGGATATGCGCGGCAGGTCCGTGCTGGACCTGGGCTGCGGCTACGGCTGGCACTGCCGGTATGCCTTGGAGCAGGGCGCGGCCCGGGTGCTGGGCCTTGATATTAGCGAGAATATGCTGGACGAGGCTGGAAAACGCGGAGGAGAGGGCATAGAGTACCGGCTCTGCGGCATAGAGGACTATGAGTACCCGCAAGAGGAGTGGGACTTAGCTGTGTCTAACCTGGCGCTGCATTATATCGGCGACCTTGATACTGTGTATGAGAAGGTGTACAGGACCCTGCGGCCAAAAGGGGTGTTTCTCTTCAATATCGAGCACCCGGTGTTCACCGCCGGAGTGGGCCAGGACTGGATATACTCCCCAAAGGGCGAGCCGCTGTACTGGCCGGTGGACGGCTATTTCACACCGGGGGAGCGGGTGACGAATTTCCTGGGCTGCAAGGTGAAGAAGCAGCACCACACCCTGACTCAGATACTGAACTGCCTTATAGGCCGCGGGTTTCGTATAACCGCTGTGGAGGAGGCAAAGCCCCCGGAGGAAATGCTCTCCGAGCCGGGCATGAGGGACGAACTGCGCAGGCCGATGATGCTCCTGGTACGGGCAGAGAAATAAAAGAGAGCCGCCATTAGGCGGACACCCATAAGGAAGTAAATGAATTTTCCGGTAAAACCGGCGTAGCGAAAGGTTACGCCGGTTTTTCTGTACCTGCAGGTATATCCGGTTTATAAAGCGGAATACGGATTTTCCCCACATAAGTAAAATAAATTTCAATGGTGACATGCTTTCTCCCGCCGATTCTCTCCGGGCTGTGAATTACGATCCTGTCAATCAGCTCATTTACGGTGGAAGCATCAAGTTCCTGCAAGTCGGAATACCGGTCTGCAAGCTGGAGAAAGCGCCCCACATCGGCAATCTGTTCCGTCTCATTTTCAATTTCTTGTTCCAATGAGGAAGCAAGTCTCTGAATCTCCGCCTGTTCCGTTTCATACTGCGCCGAAAGTTTTTGAAAACGGAGGTCACTCAACTTACCCAGAACGGAATCCTCATAAAGTCTTTGGATAATCTTGTCCAAATCTTCCATACGCTTCTGTGCCCCGGAGAGGGCTTTTCGCTTCTGCGTCAGCTCCGCTTTCCGGCTGGCTTCGTCCTGCGCCAGCATTTCCTGAGTGAAATCATCCCGGAACAGCTGTACATAGGACAGCGTTCCCTGAATACATTCCAGAACCCTCTTATAAAGCGTGACCTCCCGGATATAATGAATCTGGCAGGAACCTGTGTTGCTCTTGTAATTGGAACATACAAAATGATTCTGTGAATCATCTTTGTAGGTATTGCAGGTGCAGTAATAGAGTTTTGCACCGCAGTCGGCACAATAGACAAGGCCGGAAAAAATACTTGTTTTCCCTGTCTTTGTCGGTCGGCGTTTGTTTGTCCGTAATTCCTGCACCCGTTCCCGCTGCCCGCGTTCAATGATTGCCGGCTGTGTGTCCTCAAATATCCGCTGTTTTTCTTTCGGATTCACCATACGCTTTTTGAATTTCAAGGATTTGGTATAGGTCTTGAAGTTGACGGTACAGCCAGTGCATTCCGTTCTCTCCAATATTGTGGTGACAGATTTGGAACACCACTGGTACAGGTTATCCGGCATTGCCCATCCCTTTTGTTTTGCGTTATAAGCCGTAACCGTCAGCACCTTGCTCGCTGTCAGGATTTTTGCAATCTGCATGGGGCCTTTCCCCGCAATGCACAGGTCAAAGATACGCCGTACCACCTTTGCCGCTTCTTCGTCCACAATCCATTTCTTTTTATTCTGTGGGTCTTTCACATATCCATAAGGCGGGTTGCTGGCAATATGTTCCCCGGCCTCCCCGCGTATTTTCACAACGGCACGGATTTTCTTGCTGATGTCCTTTGCGTAATAATCGTTGAACACAGGTTATTGGGGAAAGGGAAAGCAAACAGGCAAAAATCCAGTATTCATGCGGGTTTGCGGCGAGATGGCTCTCAAAAGCTAACCTCACAAAAGACAGATTATTGCACAATCACATATCGTTTCTAAGGGAGAATGTTGATTCCGGTCACATTCTCCCTTTTTTCATACCAAGAAACGAGGTGATTATCTTGAACACGCAAATCATCGCCATCGCCAACCAAAAGGGAGGTGTGGGCAAGACCACAACCTGTGCCAACTTAGGGATTGGACTGGCACAGGCCGGAAAGAAAGTGCTTCTCATTGACGGGGACCCGCAGGGGAGCCTGACCATCAGCCTGGGCAATCCCCAGCCGGATAAGCTGCCCTTTACCCTCTCTGACGCAATGGGCCGCATCCTGACCGATCAGCCGGTCCGCCCCGGCGAGGGGATTCTGCGCCACCCGGAGGGCGTGGACCTGATGCCGGCGGATATTCAGCTGTCCGGCATGGAGGTGTCGCTGGTAATCCAGAGAAATCGGCAGTACCTTTGCCAGTGCCTTCAAAATCAAAAAGGACGGATTCATCTGCCCTTTTTCAATCTTGGCAATCTGCTTTACAGATACATGGCTCAAATCAGAAAGCTCCTGCTGTGTCAGGCTTTTTCCTTTTCGGGCTTCCCGCATTTTTTGCCCTAAAGCGGTTAAATCATCAATCGGCATAATCATTCACCTCGAATATATTCTATCGTGCCGATTTACACAAAGGAATAACCTTATTATGCCGACTAACAGGTATGATTATGCTGTTTTTTTAGTGAGATATAAACGCTATCCTTGTATCACTAACCAAATCAAATTATAATAGAGGTGGATATTTTTTTGAAAAAATCTGTCCGCTATAACATTTCGCGGACATTTGGGTTTTACAATAGCCTTATCAAATTTTGTTACTGATAGGGTTAAATCACAAAGAAAGGGAAAATATATGACGAAAAAATTATATCGAGTTATGTTGTTTGTTGGTACTTCAATGATACATCATTCAGCAGCGGGTGTCTTTATTTTGTGCAATATTTGGTATTTACTCATTTATAGTTCTGAATCTAATAGAAATAGTAAATAGGGAAAGTATTTCACTTACAGCAAGGCGGGCCAGTTTCCTGTCAACATGAGCCAGTCTGCCTTGTGTGGATTGATCCGTTATGAAAGGCTTGCTTTTTCCCATTAAGTTCAGTACACTGTCAATCTGACACAAAGCATTTCATACTGTTTCCATATTGCTTTGGTATAATAATGTGAGGAGGTGTAAAAATGGCTGTTTTATTGATTGTGGAAGATGATACTGCCACCAACGTGGCAATCTGTGAATATATGAGATCCGCAGGGCATATTACCTTGTCGGCCCTTGATGGTGAACAGGGTTTGCAGATTGCAAGGGAGAAATCGGTTGATTTAGTGGTTCTGGATATTATGCTGCCGAAGCGAACCGGTTTGGAGGTATTAAAAGAATTGCGCCAAACAAGCAACATTCCTATCTTAATGCTTACCGCCCTTGACGATGAGCCTACTCAGGCGGCCAGCTTTGATGAACAGGCGGACGACTATATCACAAAGCCCTTTTCCATGCTTTTGCTGGGAAAACGGGTGACGGCCCTGCTGCGGCGGTGTGGGAAAAGTCCGGAACTGAAACAAATTCAGATGGGCGATATTACGGTGGATTTTGGCGGCTATACTGCTTCCGGGCCGGGCGGCCCTATTGACCTGACACCAAAGGAGATCGACCTGCTGAAATTGCTGATAGAGCATAAAGGTCTGGTGCTTACACGGTCGCAGATCTTGGACGAGTTGTGGGGATATGATTACCCCATCATTGACCGCACGATTGATACCTACATTAAAAATTTACGGAAAAAGCTGAGTCTTAACCGGATTGTAACGGTAAAAGGCGTTGGCTACAAGTATGAGGAACACCCATGAGAAATTTAAAGCTCTTTACTAAAATCTTCTTATACACCTTTCTGGTAATGCTGTTTGTCACCGTGATGGCTCATGTTTTTCTCTATGTGCTTGCGCCGCAAATGACCGTAAGCACCAACCGTTTTGTGGAAGGAGCCATTATTGAGAGTGATGTGAATACTGGTATTTTGATAAAATCCGCTATCGGAAAAGCACTGCCGGTATCCCTGCTTTGCTGCGCCATCATTTCCGCTGGGTGTTCCCTGTTGTTTTCCAGAGCCATGACGAGGCCGATCAAGCAGATTGCGGTTACAACGGAAAAGATGGAAAAGCTGGATAAGGCTGCAGCCTGCGTGGTGCATACGAAGGACGAGATTGGCGAGCTGGCCGCCCGCGTCAATAAGCTGTATGCCAGCCTGCTTTCCACCATTGAAAATCTGGAGGAAGAAAAGCAAAACGTCCGTGAGGCGGAACGGTTGAAAATTGATTTCCTGCGGGCCGCCTCCCATGAGCTGAAAACGCCGGTGACTGCCCTGAACGCGATTTTGGAAAACATGATCTTAGGCATTGGAAAATACAAAGACCGGGATCGCTGTCTGTTGGAATGTAAGGAGATTACCGGGCAGCTATCCTTTATGATTAAAGAAATTTTGGATACCTCCCGGCTGGATTTTACACAGGAGAAACAGGACGCGGGAACCTTTGACCTGTCTGAGCGTCTTCCGGCAATCTGCGAGCCCTATCAGTTGATTGCGAAGGCAAAGGGACTCGACTTTTCTTTCAGCATACAGGGAAAGTGCCCTGTCCACACGTCAAAGAAAAGCCTTGAAAAGATCCTGTCTAACCTGCTCTCCAATGCGGTCGCTTACACAAAGCCGGGATGCAAGATCACCGTTATATTGAACGCCCGACAGATAAAAATAGAAAATGAGTGTACGCCCATCCCGCCGGATAAGCTGGCCCATGTATTTGAGCCGTTCTACCGCCCAGACTTTGCCAGAGATCGCAAAGATGGAGGGAATGGGCTGGGATTATATATTGTAGATACGCTTTCAAAGGCCCTTGGGATGCCCTATCAATTTGAGGCGACCAAAAACCCGCCGGGAATGTGCTTTACCCTTTATCTCCCATAAAGCGATGGCTTTTTTTATCCGTTTCATACTGGTTCCATATTGGGGTGCTATGCTGTCAGCGTTGCAACACTTATCCTATATGAAACGGAGGTCATTCTATGAACTTTATGAATCGAGCGTGGCTGTATATCGTCCGCAAGAGGGGCAAGAGTATCCTTCTTTTTGTCATCTTGCTGGTGATGGCAACCTTTGTATTGACCGCTCTGGCACTGGGGAACGCTTCGAAAGCCGCCCAGCAGGAGCTGCGGCAAAGCCTTGGCGGGAGTTTTCTCATTAGCTTTGACTACACGGAAAACAACCCCTATTTGAAGGTGGAAAGCGTGGAGGGCGGAACCCTGATGTATTCCACCCAGCAGATCAGCCCGGAGCTGGTAGAGCAAATCCGGGAAATTGAGGGGATCAAGGAGTGCAGCGCCACCGTGGAGGGGCTGGCGGCGTTCCCCTCTCTGGAACTATTTACCGGCAATATCCCCATTGAGGAAGAATTTCGCGCATCCTCAAAGATTTTAAGCACATGGAAAAGCGAGGAGCTTACCCGGTTTACTTCCGGGCAGCTTACGCTGACGCAGGGGCGGCATATCCTGCCGGACGACAAAAACAAGGGGCTGATCAGCAAGGATTTGGCTGAGAAAAACGGCCTGAAAATTGGTGACAAAATCCAGACGGACAAAGGCGTGGAGATTGAGATTGTGGGCCTGTTCTCTCCAAAAGAAATCGAAGGCATCAACGATCAGGTGACAACCTACGATAAAATACAAAACCTTATCATCACCGACCTTGCCACTTTGGTGGCTTACGAAAACGGCCCCGCAATACAGGGCTTTAACGAGCTGACGGTATCGGTGAACGACCCGCAGAACATGGAGGAAATCATTTCTAAAGTAAAGGAAATCAGCGGCGTGGACTGGAAAGGCTTTTCTTTTCTGGTTGACAACGAGGACTATGAAAACGCCGCGTCCTCTTTGGAACAGTTATCGGAGCTGGTATCCACCATTTTGATGATCGCGCTGATTGTAAGCATCGCCATCCTCTCGCTCATTCTAACCATGTGGGCCAGAACCCGCATCCATGAAACCGGCGTCCTGCTCTCGGTTGGGATCAGCAAGCTGTCCATCTTAGGGCAGTATATTGCCGAGGTTTTGCTGATTGCGATATTAGCATTTTCCCTCTCTTATTTCTCCGCCAGCGCCATTGCGGGCCAGATGGGAAACGTATTGCAATCCGGGCAGGCGGTAACGGAGGCGCAGCAGGAAGACGGCTTATCTGCCGGAACCCGTGGGGAGGCCGGAACAGATACCGGTGAGCCGGAAATCGAAACCCCGGAATTACAGGTTCGTGTACAGCTTGAGGAAATGGGCCTCCTATTCCTGTTGGGGATCGGGATTGTAACGGTATCCGCTGGAATATCCTCAATTTCCGTCATGCGGCTGAAACCGCGGGAAATTCTATCGAAAATGAGCTGAGAAAGGCGGTAACGATATGAAAAAAGTATGGAAAATGTTTTCTGTCCTCCTTTTTGTGGGATTGCTGTTCACAGGGTGTACCCCCAAGGAGAATAAATCAGACGAAACGCAGGAGCAATCCGGCTCGCCCATCATAGATTACGAGGTGCCGGATAAAGTAAAGGACTATGATTTTGACTATGAATTTGTGCCCGAAGGTGAATAGGAGGTGCCTCTATGGGAATTTTGGAACTGCAAAATCTAACATACTCTTATGACAAAAAGAGGAAGGTGCTGAGAGGGATCAATGCGCAGATGGAGGCGGGAAAAATGTATGCCATTCTCGGCCCGTCCGGGTGCGGCAAGACAACCCTTCTATCCCTGCTGGGCGGTCTGGACAGCCCCACAAGCGGGAATATCCTGTTTGAAGGGAAAGGCATTGCACAGGCCGGATTGGCAGGCCATCGGAAAAAGAATGTTTCTTTTATCTTTCAGAGCTACAACCTGATTGACTATATGACCCCGCAGGAGAATGTCCGGCTGACTTCAAAGAAACCGGCACTCCCGTTTCTGGAGCGGCTGGGGCTGACGAGGGAGGAATCCAAACGGAACGTGCTGAAACTCTCCGGCGGCCAGCAGCAGCGGGTAGCCATTGCAAGGGCGCTCGCAAGCGAAGCTCCGGTGATTCTGGCGGACGAGCCTACCGGCAATCTGGACGAGGATACGGCTGGGGATATTACGGAAATCTTGAAAGAAAGCGCCCATCAGATGAAGAAATGCGTGATAGTTGTTACCCACTCAGGTGAGCTGGCAAAACAGGCGGATGTGGTGTTCCGGCTGAAAAAGGGTGAATTACAGATAGAGCAAAGCGAGAAATCTTCATAACTATAAATGAGTAAATACCAAATATTGCACAAAATAAAGACACCCGCTGCTGAATGATGTATCATTGAAGCACCAACAAACAACATACTCAAACAACAAGGGGGTGTCCGTTGCAAACAGTATACATCATTCCAACAGTATTTACAATTACTTTAAAACTATAAATGAGCAAATATAGAAATTTGCTCATTTATAGTTTGAAAAAATAAGCTCTGAAATGCAACAAAAAGGATATAAAATGAAAAATGTGGTTATCAATACACAAAAAGCAAAGTATTTAGCTCTTTTAGTCATGTTACCGTATATGGCTTTAACATTTTGGCTCTACAATAATGTGAATAGTTTTAAACAGGAAAACAGTGTTTTGCGTTCCATTGGCCTGACCCAAAAGCAGCTATGCAAAATGAATATCTGCGAGGGTCTATGCTATGCGTTCTTTGCAACATTGGCAATCCTGATTGTTGGGCTTCCTATCTCTGTTGTTGCAAGCAGAGAAATAAGTATAGCTACCCTACACGGAAAAGTAGTGCCTTATCAATTCCCGGTTTTGGAAATGGGTCTATTCATTCTGGTATTGTTCGGAATGGAGCTAATCTTGTCTGTATGGACAATCCGCAGACAGAAAAAGCAATCCCTGATTGAACAAATGCGGGCTATGGAATAAGCGTATAAAATTTGGAGGACTTATCTATGGATAACGATAAAAGAAAATTAACAGAAAAAGAATTGAACCGTAAAAATGACTTTGAAAAAATAAGCTCTGAAATGCAACAAAAAGGATATAAAATGAAAAATGTGGTTATCAATACACAAAAAGCAAAGTATTTAGCTCTTTTAGTCATGTTACCGTTTATGGCTTTAACATTTTGGCTCTACAATAATGTGAATAGTTTTAATTTAGATGGTATTTCCTGGGGATATGCTGTGGCGTTGCCTTTGCTTATTTTATGCCTGATTATCGTGCATGAGCTGATACATGGAATTACCTGGGGGATTTTTGCAAAAAATCATTTTCATGCGATTGATTTCGGAATCGTTAGGAGTACTTTATCTCCATATTGCACTTGCTTCGAACCGTTGAAAAAGTGGCAATATCTGTTAGGAACTGCTATGCCTACATTGGTTTTAGGAGGTGGAGGTGCAGCGGCTGCGGTGATGACAAATCAGTTACTGCTGTTTTTTGCGGCAGAATACATGATTTTATCAGGTGGCGGAGATTTTCAACTTATACTGAGAAGTATATTAACTGATAAGCGAGAAAGTTTGTATTGCGCCCATCCTTACGAATGTGCTTTTGTAGTTTTTGAGAAATAGGAACGAATACTATAAATCTAAATTTATTAAGGAGCTGTATAGAGCAACAAATAGAGTTGGGAGGAACATAAAAACGAGAAGCTATCATGCAGAAGTAATTAATTTGAGCTTGAAAGACAAAAAGATGATAAAAAAATTTCCTGTTCTCAAATGTCAAAGTCGTTTTTTGGGTCTATGCAAAATATATACAATTTCAATACCTGAAAAAGATATTGAAGATGAAGTAAAAGCATTTCAAAAAAACATGAGTACAGCTTTGAAGAAAGAATGGTATATTACATTTCATACATCAGAAAATGCAATTGTAGTTTTTAGAGAAAAGATTTTTGTTATGTCCTGCAAGGGGATTGTTCCGGTATATAAAAAACGTATTGATACCTCTCATGCGAAAGATAAACAAAGGTGGGATGATATGATACAATATGCAAAATCATTGGGAGTACCAGATGAACAGTGCGATTTTTTACCAGAGGATTTTACAAAGCAAGAATATTGACAATTCCCGACGACAGCGACACCTTATATATGGTGTCTGCAAAAATATTTACAACGGCGAGGCTACCCGGCTAAAACGGCATCCACTCTGCAGGAAGCACGAACTGTCATTCAGGAGGAAATGCCGCTGGTAATTTGCTGTAACCTCGACCTACCGGACGGTTCCGGCATGGATTTTCTGGACGAGGTACGGGCCGTACAAGGAGATTCCTTTGTGGTGGGGATGTTCCAAATGAAGAATCCCCCTGTCCGGTTTCTGCCGTTCTTTATCCTCACCGAGAACAGCGACCTTTTCACGGAATATGAATACCGGCATGAGGGCGTGAACGACTATATCACCTCCCCGGTAAATATCCCGGAGCTGATCCGGCGGGTTCTGTTCTTTGTGGAATGAAGTGAGCTTACATATTCAAACATCTGCCTCCACAGCGGGGAAAAGAAAAAAACCGCTGACGGGCAGAGGATTTCGTGCGCTTTCCTGCACAGCTGATTTCTTCGGCGGTTTTGAGTAATCAAGGCCGCCATTTCTTTTTGCTAAAAAGCAGACCTCCAGATGACCCTCGGCAATCAGCAGGGGCGGTATATAGGAGGATACCGCCATGTCTGCAATATTCATTTGTAATAGCTATGAGATATATCAATTAAAAAAAGCATAGGCCCTCCTCCGGGACATTATAGTTATCTATCAGTATTATCAATCCATATAAATCAGCAAAACGGTTGCCTATATTATATCGCGTTGTTTCTCTTTTTTCAGCAGGTTTCATTCTGTTTCCTCCAAATTCCCGGCCATGATGCGGCGCAGCTTATCCAGCACGCTTTCCGCCCCTTCCTCCGCATAATGGGGAATCGTATGGTAGACGGTGTTTCCTTCAATTTCAATTAGTTCTTCCCTGCTGAATTCAAACTCAAAGATGCCGTTCTTGAAATGCTCCGCCACCCGCTCGGCAATTTCCGGCTTCAAATATTTAGGAAGTTCGTTCATATCTGCAGGTTTACACAATCGCATCTCCCTCCTTCCTTGCAGGCAAAATATTCAGCGTAATGACCGCCGGACGGCCAAGCCCTTGTTTCCAGCGGACAATCAGGCCGCTGCGCTCCAGTTCCTGAAAAGCCCTTGTCACCACCTGGCGGCTACGGTGCAGTTTTTCCTTTGCTTCTTCCACCGTAAAATAAAGACGGATCCGGCCGTTCGGGTCTATGTAGCCGTTCTCCCTGGAAATGCCTGCCCGGTCAAAGAGCAGGGCGTACAGAACCTTTGCATCATTGGATAAATCCAATGGTATCAGAAAACGTGGAAAGGGCAGATAGGGCGGTACGCCGCTGTCCTCCTTGTAAGGTATCAAAAAATGTTTTTGCATAGCACACTCCCTTCCATCAATCCATCCCCTTAGATTGATTTGATTGATATTGACTATTTTGTTATTAACTTCTTTTCTTTTATTTCCGTCTAAATATGGGCTGCCAGAAAGGTCTGGAAATCCAGCGTCTGAAAGAGAGGGACAGGGGTGTCTGGAACGTCAGGTTTTCCAGTCTCTGAAAATCCAGTATTGGCAAATCCCATACAGGCAGGATATGTAATAAACCGATAAACCGGCAGAATAGAAACCGCACCTAAATGGGATTTTCCAATTTAGGTGAAAATCCTTCTGCGGACGGTTAAAAGCAGGTTTATGAGGGGCGCAGGAGATTTATCCCTCACGCCCATTGACAGCAGCGTAAAACAGCAGTAAATTCAATGCTTTTTCGACTCTAATTGTCCGCATGCCAGCCGCCTTTTCCGGTCGCTGTCCGTTTTCTGCCGGCGGTGAACCTTCGTCGCACAGGACTTGCAGTATTTGGCCCGGTTAGAACCGGGGCGGAACGGCTGCCCGCAGACGGAACAGCGTTTTAACTCATCCCGGAATAAGAGCACCGTTTCCAGGGACTTGTCCAGCGGCAGGACAGCAGAGCGGAACCATTTGCAGAGAAGCGAATAGGATATACTCTGGACACATACACATTCCTCACCATTATCCAATGCGATACAGTTACCGTTGTCATAGTTACAGCATTCATGCACCAGTTTCCGCATCCGACGGTACTGTCGATAGTCCATGACCGGAATCTTTTTATGGATAGTAACACCTCCTTCCATACGAAAAAATATCCCTCTACTATTCAGTACATTTTTAGGGCAAATTGTGGGGGGCAGCTTGAAAAATTCACAAAAAATTCACATTTGAAGCATATGAACACTCCCTATAGAACAAAATTCCCTCTATATATCCGTTCATTTTCTCCTCAAAAATTGCCGTCTGTGTTTAGTTATTTACAAAAAATCCGCCGCAGGTTTTCCTGCAACGGATTTTATGGACTTGGCTGGTATTATTCCTGAAAAACGACCTAGAAAAAAGCAGTAGAAAGTGGTAAAATAGAGAGTATGGAATACATAGATTTACGAAAACTGAAAAGTGGAGAGCTCAAGCAGGTACGCCGTCAGGTCGTACGCCTCAAACAGATGGGAAAAGCCGGGAAAGAAATTGAGGAATTAACCGGAGTGCGGCAGAGTCGCGCCAGCGAAATATGGACGGCATATAAGCGAGAGGGAGACAAAGCGCTGGAACCGAAGAAACACGGATTCCAGAAGGGGACGCATCTGCTTCTGACACCGGAGGAGCAGGCGGAAATACGGGAAACGATTGTTACCCGCCGCCCAGAGGAATTCGGCATTCCTGGGAGTCTGTGGACGCTGAAGAAAGTGTGTGCATACGTCTGGAAAAGGTATCGGAAAAAGATCTCGGACGGCAGTGTGTCGGATTATATGCGGCGCTGGGGCTTGACGTGCCAGCGTCCGGTCAAGCGTGCCCGGAAACAGAATCCTTCCCGTATCTAAAGGTGGCGGGAGGAAGAATATCCGGCCATCGACCAGCGGGCCAAGGCAGAAAATGCCGTGATTTACTGGGGAGACGAGACTGGAATCGACAACTGCTCGAACTGTGAGCGCGGGTTTGCACCCAAAGGACAGCCTCCTGTTCTGTCGGTGGAAACGAAAAGAGAGAGGCTGAATATGCTTTCCGCCCTGAGCAGGCAGGGGGACGTTCGCTTTATGATGTACGAGGATTCCATGAACCAGCAGCGCCTGATCCAATTTATGGACCGGTTGATTCGGACCTCCAACCAAAAGGTTTTCCTGATTTTGGACAACTTAAAGGTGCACCACGGGAAGAAAGCCGCAGCCTGGCTGGACAAGCATCGGGATAAAATCGAGCTGTTCTTTCTGCCGCCCTATGCTCCCGAGAGCAATCCGGACGAATATCTCAATCACGCGCTGAAACTTTCGGTCCATTCTGGCGACTTACCTCGGACCATATACGATATCCGCCATAAAACTACTTCCTTCATGCGAACATTACAACATTCTCCTGATAAGGTCTCCGCTTTCTTTCAACATAATCAGATTTCCTATATTCTTGTTCGGGGGTAATATTCAAATTTATATCCGACACCAGCAACGCTTTTGATATAATCGGACACATCCGGCGAGATTTTCAGTTTCTTCCGCATATTGCTGATATGGTTGTTGACAGCTTTTCGTGAGTAGTAAGAATAATCCTCATTCCACACAAAATCAATAATCATCTCATAGGTGAACACCCGCTTTGGATTTCGAATCAGCAATGCCAGTATATCAAACTCCTTAGCTGTCAGATTGACAGTCTGATCCTGAACCCGTACAAGCCTTTGCTCCAGGCATACGTACAGGTTGCCCTCCTGAAATTCAGTTAATGATGGATTGTTGCTACGAAGGTATGAAGGAAAACGTGGAACACAGTTTCCCTCATATTCCCGGACAAATTCAGTCAGTTCTTTTTTTCTTCCAGCATTAAGAACCGCAAATAACTTCTCACCAATCTGTCTGCCGGATTCGGATATATCTAATACAACTAATTTCCCATGTTACCCCCCTCCTGTTCATTCTGAATATTTCGTTGCTTACCCTCTAATTTCCTGCGACCTGCAAGTCACCTTTCTTCAATCGAAAGATAACATCTGCCTGCTTTGCAAGCTCATTGGAGTGCGTAACGATAACCACGCATTTATTCATCTGGTGAGCACATTCTTTCAAAATCTTCGTGATTTCTGCCGCAGTATCTTCATCAAGGTTGCCTGTCGGCTCGTCGGCAAGGATGACCTTTGCATCAGAAGCTAATGCACGGGCAATCGCTACACGCTGCTGCTGACCGCCAGAGAGTTTCAAAACATTTCGTTTGCTTTCTTCTTCGGTCAGTCCGACACGCTCTAAAATAGGCTGTGGCGGCAGTTTAGAAGTGAGAGCTACATTTTCTTTTGGTGTTAGATAGTCAATCAGATTATAGCTCTGAAAGATAAAGGCTACATTATTTTTACGATGTGCCGCAAGACCTGTGATTTCAATGTCTTGTCCATCAAAAAGGATTTGACCCTCAAGGGGACTGTCTAACCCACCAAGCAGGGAGAGCAGGGTTGTCTTTCCGCACCCACTCGGTCCAAGTATGGCGTACATTTTCCCTGCGTCCAATTCAGCACTCACGCCTTTTAACACATTTCGCTTGTTATCATAGGAGTAGCGAACTCCTTTTATCTCCATAATATTCATCGCTTTCTACCTCCTTAGCTCATCTTTGAAAGAATATCTCTCGGCTTCAAACGGAACACCGTCCACGATGCAAGTACCACCGAGGCGGCAATAATGGCAATACCGATAAGGTATAGAGGCAATAAATATGCCGCTGAAATTTCAACATTAAGCGTTGCTGCACCGGTTGTTACTCTGGACACCAGAAATTCACTTGCTTTTCCTGCAATCAGACCGCCAAAGAAAACAGAAGTTGCAAAGGCGACAATCGCTACAGCCACCGTTTCCACAAAAAATTGTCCGACAATGCCCGTCTTGCTCTTGCCGATAGACAGGTAAACGCCAATCTCTTTTTTACGCCCTCTAATCCAAAGAGTTAAAAGAAATGTCAGCACAAGAGAGCTTACAACCACGATAATCACGAGGATAGTGTTTACCAAGCTCTGCAAGGTTTCAAGCGGTGCTTGTACGACCTCATATTCCTCCGTATCAATGCTGAGTTTCAAGGATTTCCCACGAAGCTCTGACAAGTTCTTTACTTTATCATAGACATTTTGGAGGCTTACAGGGTCTTCCACATAAATATCAATCTGTGTATAACCATCTATCTTACGACCAAAGTTTTCAAACATTGTCGTGTAGTCCACATAGCCGCAGTTTGCGGGTATATCCGATACAGAAAAACCTCCGTTCCCAGAAGTACCCTCCGTACCGTCAAAAATACCAATGATTTCAAGCTTCACATTGCTGTCAGAGTCAAGACAGTACATTGTCATTATATCGCCCACAGACAGCTTATTGTAATCCGCAAGCTCTTTTGAAATCATCACAACATACTTATCTTCGGGAGTGATGTGCCTGCCCTCCACAAGGCTATATTTTCCGCTTTCAAAATCAGAACTTTTTTCAGAGGAAAGAGCTGCCGTATAAGCAGACGACTCTCCATAAGGAGTGTAGCTCAAATTAAACGCCGCAGGTAAATATTTAAAGTCCACACCTGCTCCCCAAAATCCTCTCGGATTGTCAGAGTTATAATCTACAACGCCGTCCACCTTTGAAATGGCATCTAAAATCTCTGGGGTAATGTAATTGCCATTATAGGTATAGGTCATACCGTATCCGTCTTGGCTCGAATCGTATTGGTTGGTAGGGTCAATCTCCAAAAATAATTTACCGCCGATAGCTGTCTGCACCTCCTCAGTCGCTCCCTCGGAGGCATCACGGATTGCCAGACCTGTCAGAAGAAAGGTCGAAATAATCGCTAATATCAAAAACAAAATCGATGTCTTTACTTTCTGTCGAAAGCAGTAAAGAAAAGCTCTCTTTACAAAATTCATTACGCATATCCTCCTTAGCTCATTTTTGTCAGTATCTCTCTTGGTTTCAGCTTCAAGATAGAAGCCGATGAGAGCAGTACGGAAAGCACAACTACGATAAGCTGGCATCCATATATCAGCAGGGTTTTTCCAATACCCAGAGTGAGATAGCTGTCAATACTCACTGCATCACTCATTCCATTCTGTAATGCCGCAGCGTTGATAAGATTAGGCTGAAAATCCGCAAACAGATGATTACCTAAGTTATGACTTATTCCAAAGCTCGCAGCATAAGAAAACAGAAATGCGATGGCAGCGACACTCAATACTTCTAACAGAAACTGTTTTATGATTTCTCCTTTCGGGATACCTGCTCCTAAAAGGATGCCCGCTTCTGGTATGCGACCTCTGATACGCAAAGTTAAAATCAAGGTCAAAACAGCGGCACTCACTATGGAAACACACGCCAACAGGATTTTTATTAAATCCCCTAAAGAAGTAAGACTATCGGAAATTTTGGAATACTGAAAATCATTCGTGCGGATAAAATGCGTTTTCCAATCAATTTCTTCTATCTGCTGCACCTTAGATACAATCTCATCAAGCGTCTTTGGGTCAGTCACATAAAAGCCGACCTCGCCTGTATAAACAGACGGTTCGCTTGCAGCAAGCTGTGTCAAAACGTCCATACTTGCGTAAATACGATTTTCTTGTCTGCCAGCGGTTGCTGTTACATTCGCATCCGCTTCCAGAATATCGTATATTCCGACAATCGTTACAACTGTCTCTTTTCTTTCCCCAGACCACACATCAATGTACTCGCCGTCAGCTTCTCCAAGCTCGGACGATGACAGGACAATCTTATCCCCAACAGACAAGCCATTTACAGCCGCCACCTCAGAGCTTATCAAAACGGCGTTTGTATCTGCTTCAGTAATGTGTCTGCCTGCGGCAAGAGCCAGTACCTCGTCTACAAAATCTGTTTCCAAAGCGGAATAGCGAAGTGCTGTAACAGCCCCCATATTGTTATCCTCGGTGTGTTTCTCTCCGTGGATAAAGGCAATGGGATTGCCTTTGGTAAGCTGTTCGCCTTTGGCATATCCATAATTGATAGGATTGTGGTACGCAATATTGCCGCAGTTTTGTATCCGCTTTATCTCATTGTCAGTAATACGGATATGATTTTCCGTAACAGTCATTTCGCCATTCTCGTCTGATACAACGCCTGTACTCGCCCTTAGATAAAAGGCAGCTCCTAAAGCTCCTCGGATGTCACTCGCTAACTTCTCGGATGCGGTAAGGAGTGAAAAACAGGAAATGAGAAAGGTCGACACGACCATAATGAGCAGAAAGATACTTATGGCTTTTCCTTTTTTACGGAGCAGATACAGACCTGCCCGCTTTTTACAATCCATTTAGGCGTCATCTCCTTTCTGCTGACAATCATATCTTTTGTTGATTAGTTTTTGGTTAGCATTTGATATGCGTTTCGTTCGTTTTTCCAAACGCAAAGAAACCGCCAGATAACTGACGGCTTCCTTAGAAGATGATTTTAATTTAATTTCAGATAGAACGCAACACCCTTGTCGGTATTCGTGATTTGGTATTCCATTTGGTGCAGGTCAAGGATAGTCTTTACAATGTATAATCCCAGACCGCTTCCGCCTGTGGCTTTGCTTCGGGATTTGTCCGCCCTGTAAAACGGCGTAAACATATTTTCCAAGTTATCCTCATCCAAAAATACGCCTGTATTTTCTACAACCAAAATGTGCGTATCCGTGTCACAATCTGCATAAACCTTAGCATCTGCTTTAGAGTGACGGATGGCGTTACCAATGATGTTGGATAACGCCTTACCGAACAGGTTGCGGTTGACTGACACACTTATATCTTCGGAGATATTCTGAAAAATAGCAATGTCTTTTTCAGTCGCCAAAGGCTGCAACTCTATAACTACTTTACTTACCATATCAGTTAAAGAAAGTGTTTCCAAAGAGCTGCCGATGTTCATTGTTTCCATTTTGGTAATAGATAGTATCTCTTTAACTAAGTATTCAATGTCCTCGGCGGATTTTAGTGCCTGCGGCAGATATTTGTCGTGGTTCTGGTAATCTCCAAAACCTAATATCATATTCTCAAGCTGACCTTTCAGAATAGTCAACG
This sequence comes from Acutalibacter muris, assembly GCF_002201475.1. NCBI lineage: Bacteria > Bacillati > Bacillota > Clostridia > Eubacteriales > Acutalibacteraceae > Acutalibacter > Acutalibacter muris. The sequence goes on from NZ_CP021422.1 coordinate 1,055,237, forward strand.
GTGTTTTCAGCTCGTGGGAAACAGCCGCAAAGAAATTCCTGTGCTGTTCCTCCAACCTTTGAAATTTCTTAACATCTTTGGTTAGCTGCTGATTTGCCGTTTCCAATTCTTCCATTGTACTTTGCAGCCTTGCCGCCATTGTATCCAGACTGGAAGAAAGTACACCGATTTCGTCCTTGCGGTCTGTATCACATCTCCAAGTCATATCAAGCTCGGTCATTCGCTTGGAAATCTGACTGATTTTTGCAATCGGTGCAACAATCACTCGGCTGCAAATCAAAGCACTTAGGGCAGATAGAAGCAGAATGACCGTCAATACCAACGGAATAAAGCGGAGCAGCAGACTGAACAGTTCGCTTGCCGTTTTGGTAAGAGAAATAACAGAAAGCGTATAGCTTGCCTTATCTTCAGAAAAGGTCACATTGGTTGTATAGGTTTGTGCCGTTGACAGGTCATCAGCAATGGTTTCAAAGTCCCCGAAAGTAACGCTGTTCTTTTCGTTTCCTAACATCGCCACGGCGTTATTCTCAATGCAGAAATTTGTAATCAGCGTCGTCCCTTCCTCATAGCTTTTGTTTTCCAGAGCAGAGAATAACGCTCCTGCATTGTTCTCAAACTGTTTGCTGCCTGTGAGTTGATAGCTTTGTGGCACGAATATAAGGACAATGCCGTATATCAAAATGCTACACAAGGTCAATGCGGTAAAGACCCACAGGAACACTTTTGCACTTAGTGAGTTACTGATTTTCTTTCGCAATTTTGTATCCCACCCCTCTGACAGTTTCTATGTAATCCACGCCTAACTTTTTTCGCAAATTCATAATGTGGAAGTTGACACTTTTTTCCTCGCCGATAAATTCATATCCCCACACAAGGTTGAGCAGCTCATCCCTTGTGAATACTCGCCCTTGATTTTTAAGGAACAACAGTAAAATATCAAACTCGGATTGCGTGAGAATGACCTCCGCACCTGATACAATGACTTGTCTTTGCTTTGCACTTATCTGAAGCTCTTTGTATCGAAGGGTGTCTGTATCCATATCCGCTGCTTCCGTTCTTCTAAATAATGCTTCCACACGCTTTAATACCAATTTAATCGAAAATGGCTTCGTGATATAGTCATCTGCCAACAAATCAAATCCCTTTATCTGGTCGTCCTCTGTGTCAAGGGCAGTCAAAAGGATAATAGGGGTCTGGGCTTCTTGTCGTATCATTTCGCAAACAGCATATCCATTGATTTTCGGTAGCATAATATCCAAAAGGATAAGGTCTATGTGGTGGGAATGAAAAGCATTGATACCCTCCAGACCATCCAAAGCGGTTACAACTTCATAGCCGCATGCCCTAAGTGGCTCGGCTAAGATGTTTTGTATTGCGATTTCATCTTCAATAATCAGTATTGTCTTTGCCATATCTGAAACCTCCAATCTGATTATACTAAGGCTTGATTAGTTTTTGATTAGATTTTTCGATTTTCTTATTATAGACATTTAAATGAATAATAGCAATAGATTTTACAATTAGCGGTTAACAGGAATTCACGATACAGTTCGCAAGCAATGCAATCTTCCGTAAGATTGCGTATTTAGCAGAAATCCCGTCCCCGGAATTTCTGCTAAATGCTTGTTGGTGACATGTCCCCCAACCCCTGAGATCATCACCTGCGGTGATGGCTGCGCGTTCCGTTGGAACGCTGAAAATCAAAAACTAAATAGAAAGACAAAAGAAAACTGCTATGCAATCGGATAACCCTTTTGCATAGCAGTTATTCTTTTTCCGTTTACCTGGCATTCGTCACAAATTTTGCAATATTTCCTTATGGACTACCGCCATTAAAGGCGGCTCTCTTTATGTCCTGTCTTACTCCTCGCCGTTCCAGCAGTAGGTGCAGAGCCTGCACTTGGGCAAGCCCACGGACTCCACCATATCGTCCAGCCTGTGGTAGCGAAGGGACGTGAAGTTCATCTTCTTACAGATGGTGTCCACCATGGTCTGATACTCGGCGGTATCCGGGTCAGAGTAGCTGTCAAGATTCTCCGGGGTGCTTGTCCCCTCCAGCTCCTTGATGACCCGCCGGGAGATAAGGTCGTCAAGGGAGGCCGACCGGGAGAAGTTCAGGTACTTGCACCCGAACATGGGCGGCGGGCAGGCGGGCCGGGCATGGACCTCCCGGGCGCCGTGCTTGTAGAGGAAGTCCGTGGTCTCCCTCAGCTGGGTGCCTCTGACAATGGAGTCGTCGATAAGCAGCAGGCTGCGCCCCTTTATCAGCTCGTGGACGGGGATGAGCTTCATATGCGCGATAAGGTCCCTTTGGCTCTGGAGGGTGGGCATAAAGGACCGGGGCCAGGTGGGGGTATACTTTATAAGGGGCCGGGAGAAGGGTATGCCCGAGGCGTTGGCATAGCCCACGGCGTGGGCGGTGCCGGAGTCGGGCACGCCGGCCACGTTGTCTGGCCGTGCCCCGGGGAAACTGTCCCGCTTTGCCAAAAGGGCGCCGCAGTTGTAGCGCATCTCCTCCACGTTGACTCCCTCGTAAGAGGAGGTGGGGTAGCCGTAATATACCCAGAGGAAGGTGCATATCTTCATATCACCGCCGGGAGCCGAGAGGGTCTCCACTCCCTCGGGCGTGACGGCGGCTATCTCGCCGGGACCCAGCTCCCGCTCGCCGGCATAGCCCAGGTTGAGATAGGCAAAGCTCTCGAAGGAGACGCAGCGGGCCTCCGGCTTTTTACCGACTGCCACCGGGGTCCTGCCAAGCCTGTCCCGGGCGGCCAGTATGCCCCGGGGGGTCAGAAGCAGCAGGCTCATGGAGCCGTCGATGGACTCCTGGGCATAGCGTATGCCTTCGAGGAGGTTCTCCTTCTGGTTTATGAGGGTGGCCACCAACTCCGTCTGGTTGATATCGCCGCCGCTCATTTCCATAAAATGGGAGTGTCCCCCGGCAAATATCCGATCCACCAGCTCCCCGGTATTGTTTATTTTGCCCACGGTGACGATGGCATAGGTGCCGTGATGGGAGCGCACGATCAGGGGCTGGGGCTCATAGTCTGATATGCAGCCAATACCGTACTGCCCGCGCATCTCAGACACCTCGCTGTCGAACTTGGTCCTAAAGGGTGAGTTCTCAATGTTGTGGATGGACCTGTCAAAGCCTTTCCCCCGGTCGTACACCGCCATTCCCGCCCGGCGGGTGCCCAGGTGGGAGTGGTAGTCCGTGCCGAAGAAAAGGTCAAAAACACAATCCTCTTTTGACGCGACGCCAAAAAAACCGCTCATATATCAGCCGTCCTTCCGCATAATAGATGCCTCTATGGTTTATGGGGACATTATAACATGCTTTGCGGATATATGCCAGTACCAAACGAGAAAAAAACGCGGATAAGGTTGCACATAAAATGGGGGCACAAAAGGAGAAATCGGTGCAAAACATAAAAAATGCAGGATTCCAGAAATTGACTTGCATTTTTGCGGGGAACATATTAGAATATATAGAGTTTGAAGGCGAAAAATGAAAACACATATCAATGAATTATTCATGGGGGGATATTTCAATGAAAGCAACCGCAGTAAGCACCAGAAAGATGAAGACAATGAGCGCTGGGGAGCTGGAGGCCATAGAGCAGGAGGCCCTAAGGGATTATGAGGAGATAAAGTCCCGGGGCATGAGTCTTAATATGTCCCGGGGCATTCCCTGCGTAGAGCAGCTGGACCTGGCGCTGGGAGTGCTGGAGGCCCTCCACGCCAGAAGCGAGTTCGCAAACTCCAACGGTGATGACTGCCGCAACTACGGGGTTTGGAACGGCTTACTTGAGATGCGGGAGATCTTCTCAGAGCTTCTGGGGGTTCCGGCGGACCAGATAATCCTTGGGAACAACTCAAGCTTACAAATGATGTTCGACACCATCTCCCAGGGCTTTACCCACGGCTGCGGGGGGCATACCCCCTGGTGCAGGCAGGGAGAGGTGAAGTTTTTGTGCCCCTCCCCGGGCTATGACAGGCACTTCGCCGTGACGGAATACTTCGGCATAAAGATGCTGCCAGTGCCCATGCTGCCCACGGGCCCGGACATGGACATGATAGAGGAGCTCTGCAAGGACCCCAGTGTGAAGGGCTGCTGGTGCGTGCCGAAGTATTCAAACCCCACCGGCGTCACCTACTCCGACGAGACGGTAAGGCGCTTCGCAAGGCTTCACCCTGCCGCCCCGGACTTCCGTATCATGTGGGACAACGCCTACTGTGTCCACGACCTTACCGACGAGCCGGCAGAGCTTCTTAACATCTACGACGAATGCGTTAAGGAGGGCACCGAGGATCAGGTGATAATCTTCGCGTCCACCTCCAAGATATCCTTCCCCGGCGCTGGGGTGGCGGCCTTAGCCTCAAGTGCAAAGACCATAGCAAGTCTGAAGGGCCGCACCACAGTGCAGACCATCGGGTCGGATAAGCTCAACCAGCTGCGGCACGTGCTGTTCCTGCACGATGCGGACGGTGTAAAGAGCCTGATGAAGGGCCACCGCCAGATACTGGCCCCCAAGTTCCGCATTGTGCTGGACGCCTTGGAGCGGGAGTTGGGCGGCCTGGGCATTGCCAGGTGGAGCAATCCCAAGGGCGGGTACTTCGTGTGCCTGGACGTGTTGGAGGGCTGCGCCAAGCGGGTGGTGGGCCTGTGCAGAGAGGCCGGGGTCACCCTGACCGACGCGGGGGCCACATATCCGTATGGAAACGACCCCCACGACAGCAATATCCGCATAGCGCCCTCCTTCCCGCCCCAGGAGGAGCTGCGGGACGCTATGGAGCTTCTGTGTGTGGCCATAAAGCTGGCGGCGGCGGAGAAGCTGCTGGCTGGAAGAGGGTAATATGGAGCAACCCCGGAGCCGGCAAAACTCCGGGGACTTTTGCGTGAAAGAGAGGTTTTTCCCATGAAAAAGATCTGCACGATCTCCTTCAGCGGCCGCCCCGGCGGGAACTGCGGGAGCATAGCCGGTGAGATACAAAAATATTGGCAGGGCAGGGGAGAGGTAAAGACCTTCGACTTCTCCGCCCTTGAGATAACCCCCTGCGGGCGCTGTGAGTATGAGTGCTTCGGTGGGCAGAAGGGCTGTCCGCATTTCAGCGACCCTGAGTTTGCTATCTGTGAAGCTATAACCGACAGCGATATTACATACTTTGTGGTGCCCAACTACTGCGACTATCCCCCGGCAAACTTCTTTATCTTCAACGAGCGCGGCCAGTGCTATTTCCAGCGGCACCACGAGCTGCTGGAGAAATATCTGGCTGTCAGAAAGAAATTCATTGTGGTGAGCAACACCGGCCGGGAGAATTTCACCGCCGCCTTCCGCTACCACGTGCCTGAGGGTACGGAGCCGGAGGCACTCTTCCTCGCCGCCCGAAAGTTCGGCAGGGTCAGTATTAAGGGTGACCTGATGGCCTCCCCAGAGGCCCGTGAGACCCTGCGGCGCTTTCTTTAGGGGCAGGAAATGGCCTTGGTACAAAATATAAGGGAAAATTTTGCCGAAACTCTTGAATATCTCCGCGTTTCCGATTATAATTAATACAGATTGGTATTTTGGGCGGCAGAGAGGAAATACTGCGGCCCGAAACATTATGAAACCGAAAGGAGTACCAATATGAACTATTCCCATGAAGTGGAAAATATGTGCACCGTGACAAAGGGTCCCCATCACGGACCGGCTCCCATCCCCGAGGAGGGCAAATGGGTCAAGGCCTATGAGATCAAGGATATCTCCGGCCTGTCCCACGGCATCGGCTGGTGCGCCCCCCAGCAGGGCGCCTGTAAGCTGACCCTCAATGTGAAGGACGGCATCGTTCAGGAGGCCCTGGTGGAGACCTTGGGCTGCTCCGGCATGACCCACTCCGCGGCTATGGCCGCCGAGATACTTCCCGGCAAGACCCTTTTAGAGTGCCTTAACACCGACCTTGTGTGCGACGCCATCAACGTGGCTATGCGCGAGATCTTCAAGCAGCTGGCCTATGGCCGCAGCCAGACCGCCTTCTCCGAGGACGGCCTGCCCATCGGCGCGGGGCTTGAAGACCTGGGCAAGGGCCTGCGCTCCCAGGTGGGCACCATGTTCTCCACCGGCGCCAAGGGCGTTCGCTATATGGAGATGGCCGAGGGCTATGTCATCAAGATGGCCCTGGACGAGAACAACGAGGTTATCGGCTATCAGTTTGTAAAGCTGGGCAAGATGCTGGAGGATATCCGCCACGGCGTATCCCCCGACGAGGCCTATAAGAATAATATCGGCCAGTATGGCCGCTTCGACGGCGCCGCCAAATACATCGACCCCAGGGAAGAATAATCGGGAGACAATACTTAATTAGGAGGACAACTAAATGGCTAACGAAGTCATGTTTGAAGGCAAAGAGAGAAGGATGCCCAAAATTGAGAAATGTCTCGCCGAGTACGGCCTGGGCAGCCTGGAGGAGGCTCGCGAGCTCTGTAATGAGAAGGGCTTCGACCCCTATGATATCGTAAAGGGCGTGCAGCCCATCGCATTTGAGAACGCCGGCTGGGCCTATACCCTGGGTTGCGCCGTAGCTATAAAGAAGGGCGTTAAGACCGCCGCCGACGCGGCCGAGGCCATCGGCATCGGCCTTGAGGCCTTCTGCATTCCCGGCTCTGTGGCCGAGCAGCGCAACGTGGGCCTGGGCCACGGCAACCTGGGCGCCATGCTTCTTCGGGACGAGACCAAGTGCTTCGCGTTCCTGGCGGGCCACGAGTCCTTCGCCGCCGCCGAGGGTGCTATCGGCATCGCGAAGACCGCCAATAGGGCCCGCAAGGAGCCCCTGCGCATTATCCTCAACGGCCTTGGCAAGGACGCGGCCTACATAATCTCCCGCATCAACGGCTTCACCTATGTAAAGACCGACTATGACTTCTTTACCGGCGAGCTGAAGATAGAGGAGACCCGGCCCTTCTCCGACGGCGAGCGCGCCGCAGTGAAGTGCTACGGCGCCAACGACGTGCTGGAGGGCGTGGCCATCATGAAGCACGAGGGCGTTGACGTGTCCATCACCGGCAACTCCACCAACCCCACCCGCTTCCAGCACCTGGTGGCGGGCACCTACAAGAAGTGGGCCCTGGAGAATGACAAGAAGTATTTCTCCGTGGCCTCCGGCGGCGGCACCGGCCGCACCCTGCACCCGGACAACATGGCGGCTGGCCCCGCTTCCTACGGCCTGACCGACTCCATGGGCCGTATGCACGGCGATGCCCAGTTCGCCGGTTCCTCCTCCGTGCCTGCCCACGTTGAGATGATGGGCCTCATGGGCATGGGCAACAACCCCATGGTGGGCGCGACCGTGGCCTGCGCCGTGGCGGTTTATGAGGGGCTTAATAAGTAAGTGACTGCGTGAGGTATGGCCGGTCCGGGTTTCCTGGACCGGCTTTTTTGTGTAGTATAAAGCCTTTATGCGCACAGGTCGCGCATTTAGGGCAAGACCCCGGCCCCTTGACCGCATAAAATTTCCCCACAAAAGGTGTTGACTTCTCACTGCGGGTGTGTTATACTATATTTAACAAATAGCTTAAATGTTAAAGGAGGTACAGCATGAGCAACATGCAGGCCACCCTGCGGGCCCTGGCGGACCCTATCCGCCGGGAAATACTCGCTATGCTGAAAAAAGGACGGCTCTCCGCCGGGGAGATAGGCGAGGCCTTCCCCGTGACCGGTGCGGCGGTGTCAAGGCACCTGGCAGTGCTCCGGGAGGCGGGGCTTGTCCGGGACCAGCGGGAGGGCAAGTTCATCTACTACGAGCTGAACACCTCGGTGCTGGAGGAGGTAATGCTTTGGCTCGTGGAGCTGAGAGGGGAGGATACGGAGTATGTGGAGGCAAAATAGGGTGAAAATTACCGTCACTTCCCTGGTGACGCTGGTGCCCTGCCTTATAGGGCTTATTCTCTGGAACAGGCTGCCGGAGCTGATACCCACCCACTTCAACTTCCAGGGCGTGGCCGACGACTGGAGCAGCAAGCCCTTCGCGGTGTTTGCCCTGCCGGGGTTCTTCTTCGTCTGCCAGCTTATCTGTGTGTTCGTCATACTCCACGACCCCAAAAACGAGAGTGTGGGCGGTAAAATCGTCAGCATACTGCTGTGGTTCCTGCCGGTGACTTCCCTTGTCGCCAGTATCTGCATATATATGTACGCACTCAACATGCAGATAAACATTAGCTTTATCTATATAACTCTTATCGGCATTATACAGATAGTCCTTGGCAACCTCATGCCAAAGCTCCGGCACAACTACACCGTGGGCATAAAGACCTCCTGGACCCTTGCGGACCCGGAGAACTGGTATCACACCCACCATGTGGCGGGGTGGAGCTGTGTGATAAGCGGCATGCTGATACTGGCCACGTCCTTGCTTATGAGCCTGTGGCTTATGCTTATACTGGTGACGGCGGGAATAGCCGTGCCCATAGTCTACTCCTTTATCTACTATAGGCGGCACAAAAGCCAGGGGTAAGTCCGGGGAAAAGGAAAAAATTTGCGCAAAAGCATTGACAGGAGCGCTGAAATATGGTATTATATTCGAGCGAGTTGGAGAGGTGTCCGAGTGGTTTAAGGAGCTAGTCTTGAAAACTAGTGATCCCGCAAGGGACCAAGAGTTCGAATCTCTTCCTCTCCGCCACCTGACAGCTTTGCAAGGCGCAAGCCAGCTTGCTTATATAATACCACCCCTGGAGAAGTACCCAAGTGGTGAAGGGGCTCCCCTGCTAAGGGAGTAGGTCGGGAAACCGGTGCATGGGTTCAAATCCCATCTTCTCCGCCAAGGATACGCCGCAGTCCTTTTGGACTGCGGCGTATCTTTTGTGCACAGCGCTGGACTTTAACGCGCACTCACGTTTGTGGGTGCGCGATGTTTTTTGCCCGCGAGTGGGCGGCATCTATTGACAGTATAAAGCCCGCCGCAGGTCAAGTTCAAGTGACTGCGGCGAGGCTTTTTATGCGCACGGATATTCAGCGATTAAGTTTCTGCACCCGCACGTCCCTGCCCTTAAAGCGCATCAAAGCATAGCCGCCAACTATGCGGGAGGCGAACCGTTCGCCATAGCGCTTTTCAAGGCCGGAAGGGTCCAGGTTCGTGCTTATGATGGTGGGGCGCTCTGCCATAAGCCGTTCATTTACCACGTCGTATATGGCCGCATCGGAGTATGGGGAGGAGAACTCAACGCCCAGGTCATCCAGTATCAGCAGGTCACATTCTTTAAGGCTGTTGGCGGTGCCCACGCTGTCCTCCCGCGAGAAGCGCTCCTTTTCAATGGCCAACGCGAACTTTTGGGCCGAGCCGTACACCACCCCGAAGCCCTTCTCTATGGCGGCGTTGGCAATGGCGAGGGACAGGTGGGTCTTGCCAAGGCCGGTGCCCCCCCAGAACAGCAGGTTGGACGAGCGGGGGCGCAGATTTTCGGCGTACTTGCGGCAGGTGTCAAGGATTTCCTTCATCCGCTTTTTTGCCGCCGGATCGCCCTCATAGTAGTCGAGGAGAAAGCTTTGGAAGGTGCACTGCTCAAGTGGCAGCCCGGCACTCAGCTGCCTGTAGGCTATACTGCGCCGCAGTGCCCGGTGACAGCCGCACATGCGGCCGTCAACAAAGCCTGTGTCCCTGCACTCAGAGCAGGAGTACCGGGGCTCTATGTCATGGCGGGTAAGGCCGTGGGCCTTCAGGAGCTCCTCATACTCCTCGCGCAGGGCTAGGCCCAGCTTTTTGCGCTGCTCCAGCTCCTCATGCACATTGCCGCCGGAGAGCACCGCCCGGGCGGCCCCAGCGGAATTTTTCGCAAGCTCGCGGCTTATCTCTTTGGCTCGGGGGCAGTTGGACAGGAAACCCTCAAGGTTTTGGCGGGCAGTCTTCTCGGCCTGGCTCCTGCGGCGCTCCAGCTCAGTTCTGGCGGCCTGGGCTATTGTCTTGTCATAGCTCATACTAATCTCCTAACTATCATATGGGGATACAAAATATATTTACAGCTTGTCTGGCAGACGGAAGTCCGCAAGCTCCATAAGCTCTGCTATGTCATAGCTCTTTTCTGCGGTGCCCTCGGCCTTCTGCTTAGCCGGGGCTGCCTGTTTGTGCTTTTCAAGGTCGGCCCTGTTGAAGATGCCCAGCGTCTGCCAGCCGCCCAGCACCTTATCCATATAACTGGCGCTGAACTTCCCTGTGTGGTCCGCGCAGGCCTCATAGGCTGCCTCCAGCATCTCCTGGGAGAAGCCCCACTCATAGACCCAGCGGCAGGCCTTCTCCTCCTCGGACTTGGTGGGGGAGCGCTTTGTAAGCCCCGCCGCCGCCGACACCTTCCCCCAAGCCAGCCGGGCGTTTGTAAGCTGCCGAAGCTTTTCCTCGGCGGCCTCCAGAGAGAATATTCCGCTCTCGGCCCAGTCCCTGGCCACGGAATCTATGTAGCTGGTGCCGGTGCGGCCCACCTCCTGGGCGTAGTGCAGGAGCATTATGGTGACCTCCACCGGCAGGCCGTAGTCGTCGGTAATGGTCAGCAGCAGGGCGCTCATAGCCGGGGAGAGGGTCTTGCCCAGGGTGGCCTCGGCCTCCTGCATAAGATACCTGATATTTTCCGACTCGGCGAGCCTTGCGGTAAGGTGCTCCCCGTCGGGTCGGAGGAGCCGCTTTTTGGGGGGGAGGCTGGGCTTTTCTTCGGGGGGCTCCTCCTGGAGGGCCGAGGGCTGGGAGACCTCCCCGTCCTGGGGCACAGGCAGAAGAGTACCTCCCGACTGGCTCATGAGCCCCCGGTCACACCAGTATTCCAGGCCGTCCAGGGCTTCCTCGGCGGTCATGCCCAGATCCCCGGCCAGCCCCTCCGGCGTGAAGCCCTCCCCCGCGTGGCGCAGGGCATAGAGCAGGACCTGAAGCTGCTCCTTCCCGGCCAGCTTCAGGTGCCTGTCCACCAGGGCGCAGGGCACGGCGAACACCTGGTTCCACATACCGATATCCAGACGGTAGTCCATAAGCTTCCCCCTAAAAGTCACAATATATTTTTATTATAGCATATTCTCGGGCACATTTAAAGGGAGAACACAAAAATGTTTTAAAGCTGCCCGAAGTCAAGCCGGACAGCTCTAAAATCTCTTACTCCAAATTTATCTTTTCTCTAGCCTTCTCCTCAAAATATGGGTCAAGGCCGGCCTGCGGGAGAAGGGACAGCAGCCGCTCCTTTAGGGCCGCGAGCTTTTCTCCGTCATACACCTTCAAAAGGCACATTAGCAGCTCCATCTCCAGGGCCGTGCGCCCCAGGGAGGTCGCCCCAAAAAGCTCATCTATGCTTATGCCGAAAAACGCGGCGATTTTCGGCAGCAGGGCGATATCAGGTGTTCCGCCACCGGACTCCCACCGGGACACGGTCTGGGGCGCCAGGAACAGGTACTCGGCAAACTGGCATTGTAAAATTTACAACTGACGCGCGGCTTGCAAAAATTGACAATCATAAACTTCGGCCCGGGTGTCACAATACCTAATGCAAACGCGAAAAAACACTTTTTAAGGAGACGAGAATCATGAAAAGCAATTCTGTAATGGTCCCCGAGGCCAAGGAAGCCATGGAGCAGTTTAAGATGCAGGCCGCGTCCGAGGTTGATGTACCCGGAGCATCTTAAAAAATTATGGACCGCCCACGAAGTAATAAGCTACATAGCCGCTGTCCGGTTGGATGGCGGCTTCGCTTTAGATAAAATATAAAAGTTTTTACAGATTTCAGATAAAAACTCTTGAATAATCATAAGTTTTTGGGTATACTATAGCAAAAGGAGGGCGAGCAGATGATCTACAGACCACACTATATGGACGCACTGAGAGTGTACCGGGACGCGCCGCTGGTGAAGATATTGGCGGGCATACGGCGGTGCGGCAAGTCCACGCTTTTGGATATGCTGGGGGAGGAGCTGCAAAAGGACGGCGTCCCCGGCGACCATATCATCAACATGCGCTATACCTCCGAGGACCTGGACGAGGGCATGACGGATAAAGACATGTACCGCGGTATCAGGGAGCGCATGACTGACAATGCCCGATATTACCTTCTGCTGGACGAGGTGCAGGAGATAGACGGCTGGGAAAAGGCGGTGAACAGCCTTTTGGAGAGCGCCAATACGGATATCTATGTGACCGGCTCCAACTCAAAGCTGATGGCGGGGGAGATATCTACTTATCTCAGCGGGCGGTATGTCTCCATACCGGTTTACACACTATCCTTCGCGGAGTATCTGGATTTCCGGAGAGGCAGCGGCCTGGAGCAGAGGGAGCTTCTCAATGAGTATATCCGGCTGGGCGGGTTTCCCATCGTGGCACTGGGACGCTTTGACCAGCGGGCCTCCTATCAGATAGTTGAGGGCATTTATCATTCTGTCGTCACCAACGACATCACAAAACGGCACAATATCACGAACTACGACCTGTTCAACCGGGTAGTGAAATTCGTGGCGGAAAACGTGGGCAAGACCTTCTCGGCTAACGCCATCGTGAAGTTCCTGAAAGGCGAGGGGCGCTCGCTTTCCGTGGAGGCGGTCTACAACTATCTTGAGTGGCTGGAAAAAGCGTTCGTGATATACCGCTGCCAAAGATATGACCTGCAGGGCAAGTCGGTGCTGAAGACTCAGGAAAAATTCTACCTGGCAGACCCGTCTCTCAAGTATTGCAGGATGGGATTCAGCCTGAAATCCATCGCGGCCATGCTGGAAAATATCGTCTATTTTGAGTTGCGCCGCCGGGGCTATGAGGTATACATTGGTAAGCGTGAGACCAAGGAGATAGACTTTGTGGCCGTGCGCCGGGACGAGCGGGTATATGTCCAGGTCTGCCGTAGCCTGCCGGAGGATTCGGACAGGGAGGTTGGCAATCTGCTTGAGCTCAGAGACCATTATCCCAAGTATGTGGTCACGCTGGATGGGCTGGCGGCCGGGAATGTTGAGGGGGTCAAGATAGTCCATATGTCTGACTTTTTGCTGAGCAAGGGAATTTGAATATGGGAGAGGGGAGAGAGTGCGTGAGATGCCTGGAAAAGTATAGCTGGGTCAAACTGCCCAGAAACGCCCTGCCCAGCGGCAAGGGCCTCATGGGCGCCTGGATGCGCCTCGCCAGCCGCGCGGCGTTCCGCAAGGGTGTGGCCTCCTATTGCGGCTACGAGAACGCCGTGGAGCCCGGTATGTGGGCAGGTGGTGTGGTGGGCCTCAAGAGTATTCTGGGCGTCAGGAGCCGCGCCAAGGCCCTGGAGACACTGGATAAGTTAGCCCAGCTCGGCTACCTGACCTACGAACTGGACAAAGAAACCAAGAAGCTGACCTATCAAATCACCGACTGGGTGGTGAAGTGCTCCGGTAAGGAGTGCTCAGATGGAGCGGTATACACCACCGATGGCTACGGCTTTCTCTGCCTCCGACGGAACATCACAGAACGACTTGTACAGCAGCACCACAAATTTGAAGAAACGGACGCCTGGTTAGATTTATGGTGTCACACAGTATGGGAGGACTCGGGCAACGGGTTCTCCTTTTTAGCGCCCATGATTCAGTACGGCAAATATGGCGCTAATCTCACATTGGAAACCCTGGGACAGCGCTGGGGCTGGGAGAAGACCAAGGTATGGAGATTTCTAAAGAAGCATGGGGATGCCTTTCCTCTGTACCGTCTGCCCGGCTCGTATGGTTGTCTCATTTTTAATAAACTGTACCCCGCGGGTACAGAGGTTTCACTACCGGCTCAGGAAGAAGTCGTGCGCATTTTCGAGGAAATACGTTTTCTCGGCGCAAATACGCACAAAGGGAACGTGGGGCAGTCGCGTTTTGGTAAGCTGGTGGCCTGGTTCAGCAGGAAACTTCATTTCCCTGCCAGGAGCACTCGCTCAAAGAATCGCGTTGCAGTTTCAGCCCCTATAATACGCGCGTATATTTCTTCACCTAAGAGTTGGAAGAACTGTACTTATGACTGCAAGGAATGTTCTTGTACAAAGAATCCTACAGTTATAGAGAACCACGGGAGTCATGGACATACTGCGCCCATTGATCTCTCAAAATCGCCAAAGGAGTATTTTGACTATGCAGAACCCAAACGAAAAGATGACATACGAGCAGCAAGAAGCCCAAATCGCGGAGAAATCCCAGGCATTTATCAACCTTTTGACCCAGCGTGGGATTTTGGCTAATCCCAAGGTCACTAACGAGAAGATTCGCGCTGCCCGGCAGAAGAAAGACCGGGACAGCTACCACAACACCCTTCTGCTCCTGCAGAACTACCGCACGCTGGTCTGGGTGATGGAGTGTTTCCCTGAGACCGTCGCCGAGGAACTGGACAGGCCATTCTCCGATGTGGACGAGTTGCTGGAGCAGATGGACTTACAACTTGCTATGGGCAATAGAAAACTGGAGAACCAGCTGGAAGGGGCCAAGAAGTCCCGGCTGCTGTTGGACAGGGTCAACGACGCTCTGACCGTCCTGAAGCACAAGCCCAACAACGGCAAAAAGCTGTACCGGCTTATCTATCTGACCTACATAGCGCCAGAGCAGCTTAGCCACACGGAACTGCTCTACCGGCTGGATATGTCCTCTCGGCACTACTACCGGCTTCGTCAACAGGCAATCACAATTCTTTCCATTCGATTGTGGTCTGTACCTTCAGCGGAGGTTGACTTGTGGCTGGATATGCTGGAGTTTCTGGAAGGGCTGGAATGAGTCTTGCAAATCATTGACAGCGTGGCGCAATTATGATAAAATAAAGCCAAAAGCAAGGAGGCGGTCTTATGATAAATATTCGTCCTGTGTCCGATCTGCGGAACAAATTCACCGAGATAGAGCAGACTGTGAAAAAAGGTGAGCCGGTGTATCTGACGAAAAACGGCTACGGTTCCATGGTAGTGCTTAGTTTGGAGCAGTATGCCGCCTTGACAGACGATGTGGAACTGAAGCTGGACGAGGCCGACAGGGCTGCCGCAACAGACAGCCGTAGGCTTTCCGAGAAGGAACTTTTTGAGCGGGTGAGGGAGCGTATCCATGGACGGGAAACAGTATAGTTTAGAGTTTCTCCCGCTCTTTGAGGAGGATCTGAACGAGATCGTTGACTATATTTCCATTCGGCTGAATAACCCCACAGCCGCATACCGTCTGGTAGATGATGTACAGGCCGCAATCCGGGAGCGCTTGACTTGCCCGGAAGCATTTGAGCCGTTTCCGTCCGCACGGAGCCGCCAGAATCCGTATTATCGGATTTATGTGAGAAACTTTACGATTTTCTATGTGGTGATTGGAAATGTGATGCAGGTGCGGAGAATCTTGTACAGCAGGCGTGATTTTTCGGAACTGATTTGAGCTAAATCCGGCCAAAATCGGAAATGGCACAAAAATGGCGCAAAATTGGCCCACTTATGCCGTAGACACGCGAATGAAAATGTGGTATAGTTGTATCGTACCAAATTGGGGGTAGCCCTAAAGAGCAAAATGGAGCAGCCGTTCTGAGCGAAAGTTCAGAGCGGCTTTTTGCTGCCCCAAAATATTTTCAAGGAGGAAATAAATGACAAAACCAAAGAAAAAAGGCCAGCGGCTTGCAACCGCCTACTGGTCGCTGGTAGGAGCCGGGTCTGCCATGCTGTTATCTATGCAGCCGTTGTTTGCAGACACCATCTGGACCCGCTTCTCCACCATCATGAAGGACGTGTACGGCCAGCTCGTTACCATCAGCACCATCGTGGCGGTCACAGCAGCGGCCATGGTCGCCATGTCCAGCCACTACCCCTTTGGCACGCAGATCAAGATAAACGGCGTGATGTACACTGTGGAAGACCGGGGCGGGTCTGGGATCGAGAACGATATTCACAGAGTGGATATTTATGTCCCCGACCACAATGAAGCCCTGCGGCTGGGCCGGTTCAAGACCACGGCGCAAATTTACAGATTAGGACGATGAAAATGGACGAAAAACCTTACAATAACGTGTTCGCCATCCCGGCGAACTACACCGATTCCGGCAAGATACTGGGCGGTATGCTGGAGCTGAGAAATGCCATCGAAGCTGGGTTTCTGCTCATTTTGGCAGGTTACCCGGAACTTATGTGGCTCCCGGTGACCGGCACCATAAAAATCGTTATCATGACCGTGACCCTGCTCCCGCTGGGAGTGCTTGCGGTCATGGGCATTGACGGCGATTCCCTGTTTCAATACCTGGGGCACGTCATAAAGTTCTCTGGGAGCAGAAGAAAAATTCACATGAAAAGAGTTGGCCACCGTGACCCAAAGAAAACGAGAAAAGCAAAGAAAGCTCACCGCGCAGGGGTTCCTGCCGGTAAGGAAAATCGAGCACGGCGTAGTGGAGACCACAGACGGGCGCTACCTGAAGATACTGGAGATTGAGCCTATCAACTTTATGCTCCGCTCGGACGAGGAGCAATTCAATATCATTTCCACCTTCGCAAGCTGGCTGAAGATATCTCCCATGCGGCTGCAATTTAAGAGTATAACCCGGAAAGCTGATTCAGATAAGCACGTCGCTATGGTTCGGAAAGAACTGGAGCATGAGGAAAACGACCAATGCAAGTCCCTTGGGGAAGGTTATATCCGGCTCATCAAGGACGTGGGCAGCCGGGAGGCCCTGACCCGGCGGTTCTTCCTGATTTTCCAATATGAGGAGCTTCATCGGGGCGATTCGGAGGACGTGGGGCAGGTGTATAGCGCCTTGCAGACCGCCGAGCAGAACGCCCGGGCATACTTCTTGCAGTGCGGCAACTCCATTGTCCAGCCCGCTGACCCGGACGAGGCTGCGGCGGAAATCTTGTATATGTTCTTCAACCGGCAGAGCTGTGTGGACGAGCCTTTCAGTGCCCGGGTCAATCGCGTGGTGCTGGACACCATGGCGGCGCGGGGCAAGGTGATTGGTATTGACCCGGTACCCAAAATCAATGTGGCACACTTCCTGGCTCCGCGGGGCATTGACCTGACCCACTTCAACTATATCGTCATGGACGGTCTGTACTACGCCTTTCTATATATAAGGGGCAACGGCTACCCCGGTATGGTGCGAGCGGGGTGGATGTCGTCGCTGATCAATGCTGGTGAGGGCATCGACGTGGACGTGCATCTTCGCCGGGAAAATCGGAGCCGTACCATCGACAAGGTAGCCCAGCGCATACGCCTGAACCGCACCAAACTACGGAGTATGCAGGACACCAGCACCGACTATGAGGAACTGACAAACTCCATCCGGGCAGGGTACTTCATCAAGCAAGGAATTGCCAACAACAACGAGGACTTGTTTTATATGTCCGCATTTATCACGGTTTCAGCCCGGACATATGAGGAGCTTGTTTGGCGCAAGCAGCAGATGGTGGATATGCTTAAGTCAATGGATATGCAGGTCAGCGACTGTAGATTTCAGCAGGAGGCAGCGCTTAACTCTGTCATGCCGTTCCTCAAGCTGGACAGCTCTCTGGAGCGCAAGTCCCAGAGGAACGTCCTGACCAGTGGAGCCGCCTCTACTTATATGTTCACCAGCTTTGAAATGTCCGACGACACCGGCGTGTTGCTGGGGGTAAACCGGCACAACAACTCGCTGTGCATCGTTGACCTGTTCGACACCCGTAAAAACAAAAATGCCAACCTGAACCTCCTGGGTACCAGCGGCGCGGGTAAGACCTTTACCTTGCAGCTACTGGCCCTCAGAATGAGGATGCGGGGTATCCAGTGCTACATTTTGGCTCCAATCAAGGGCCATGAGTTCCGGCGGGCGTGTAACAGGATTGGCGGGCAGTACATCAAGATCGCGCCGGGCTCTCCCCACTGTATCAACGTGATGGAGATTCGGCACACGGTCTCGCCTGAGATGGAGCTAATAGACGGCGACAGCGGTGAGGAAGACTCCATGCTGGCCCGGAAGATCCAGCAGCTCATGATTTTCTTCTCTCTGCTCATACCCGATATGAGCAACGAGGAGGAGCAGATGCTGGACGAGGCGCTTATCAAGACCTACGCAGACTTCGGTATTACCCACGATAACGATTCGCTGTACTTGGATTCCCGTGCCGCCCCGCCCCAGATGAAGAAAATGCCCATTCTGGGCGACCTGCATAAGAATCTGCTGGAGAATCCCCTGACCAAGAGGGTTGCCATCATTGTCAGCCGGTTTGTGACCGGCTCTGCTCAGAGCTTTAACCAGCAGACCAATGTGGACTTGAGCAACAAGTACATCGTTCTCGACCTCTCGGAGCTCAAGGGCAAGCTGCTGCCGGTGGGCATGATGATTGCCCTGGACTATGTCTGGGACAACGTGAAGGCTGACCGCACCAAGAAGAAAGCCATCATGATTGATGAGATATGGCAGTTAGTTGGCGCGTCCTCCAATAAACAAGCTGCCGACTTCTGCCTGACTATCTTCAAGACGATAAGAGGCTTCGGCGGCGCGGCTATCTCAGCTACTCAAGACCTCTCGGACTTCTTTGGGTTGGAGGATGGTAAGTATGGACGGGCTATCATCAACAACTCCAAGAACAAGATCATTCTGAATCTGGAGCCGGACGAGGCCCGGTATGTCCAGGAGGTGCTGAAGCTCACCAAGACCGAGACCCGCTCTATTACCCGGTTCGAGAGGGGTGAAGCGCTGGTCCATTCCAACAACAATAGGGTGCCGGTGGTCATCAAGGCGTCCCGGGAGGAACAGGAGATGATCACCACCGACCGGGCGGAATTGGAGGCAATATTGAGGGAAAAACAGCGAAATGCGCATTATTCCGGGAATGAGTAATACGCAAAACGCATTTTTGAGGAAATATGTATTGATACTGAAAATGCGTATAAAGCCTCGAAAATGGCCTTTTTTCATGCTAAAACAGGCTATTTGGGGGGTGAAATCGTAAGAAAAACTACAAAAAACGCATTTCAGGGCAAATGAGTATTCGCCTGAAAATGCGCATATTACAAGGAGGTGATGCCCATGCTGCTTGCCGACGAGCAGTATGTGGTACAATGGCTGAGCCAATATGGAGCCCTGCCCCGGTCGCAAGTGACCCGGATGTTAAAGAAACCACCGGGCACTGCTGAAAAGATACTGAAAAACCTACGCCGCCGGGGACAGATAGAAGATATCTCCGGCGGCTACTATGTTGGCCTCGACCCCATGTGCAAGCCAGATCAGCGGACGATCCTGGCGGTATGGGTGCTGCTGAGGTTCTTTGACCAGGTAGGGCCGCTGGATCACTACCCGGCGGTATATCCGTCACAATTATTCTTTCTGAAAGAGGATATTGGGTACGAAATTGTGGTGCTGTACGAGGGCGAGCATAGCCAATTACGGCTTTTGCAGCCCCAGGAGGACTTGAAATACATCATAGTCCTGCCCCACATCTCCATGGCAGAGGGCTTGCGGCTCCCCAGAGCGCCGTGCCTGTTCGCTACGGTGGAGTTCCAGGGGCGAGATGAACCAGAGGTCAAATTTTATCAGGAGGTAAATAATGAGCATATTTCTTGAAGTGCTTGGGCAGGCCGATTCCAAGCTGAAACAGATGTCCCAGCAGGTGGATAATATTCGCTGGATGGCCGAGAACGGCAGGTATGACGCGGCTTTGGAGCACGCCTTACGGCTGGAGTATAACTCTGAGCGGCTGACGCTTCTGACCCGGGCGCTGCCGGGGTACACAGGGAACCCGCTTGCGAAGGTGCATGTTGAGAAGGCCATAAGGGAGGCCGTTCCGGTGGAGGTTGGATACACGGAGCAGGGGTGGTTCTGTTTGCGTATGCCCCTGCTGCTACCCAAAAAGGCAAGCGGCTCCGCTGATTATATTCGCGGCTGCCTCTACCCCGCCATGCAGAGGTTCTTTCAAGACAAGCCGCCCATTCGCTATCCCGAGTGTGCGCTGATATTCCGACATGTCTATAATAAGGACAGGCCGGAGCGGGAGCGAAGGGACCACGACAACATTGAAGTCAACATCGTCAGCGACATTGTGGCCCTGTATACCCTGCCCGACGACGGCCCGGGGGTGTGCAATCACTTCTACTGCAGTGCCGCGGCAAAGGCTGAGCGCACCGAGGTGTATGTGGTTCCCCTGGAGGATTTTCCAACCTGGCTGGATGTCGAGGAAAATATGCCGGAAACAGGCCTGCCCTTGTCCGAATATTCGGGAAAAGAGGCCGAAAAACATATGTAAAAAATGGCGTCAGATGGGCCCTGGAATTTTACATAATTCAACAACAGGAACAAATCCGGCTGTTTTGCGGATTTTCAGGGCTAAAACACGCCCTTATTTCGACCGAGAGAGTGATTACAATGTCGGAGGTTCATTCAAAAAATGGGGTGATATTTTGATTCAATTCCGGCCCGGCAGTCATGTGCTGGAAATGGGTACATTGCTGTCTTTTCTGGGGGAGTTCCCCTTTCAATCCCTCCACCTGCTGGGGAGTGAGCGGGTCTATAAGGCCCTTATCGTCAAACTCACATCTCCCGAGCGTATCCGCAACTCCCAGACCGGCGAGGAGATGGTGTGCAGGCTGTTTACACTTACAGGCGGCGGGCGTGCCAAAACTGTCAGGCTGTACCGGGGGGCATTACATATCTTGGATTGGGTCCACCCGGATGCTTACCGGTACTATATGGGCTCTTTCTGGGACCATCATTTTCCCGGAGATGACCTACACCTGGACCGCCATCACCGGGTGGCAGAGGCGACGGCAGTCTGTATGCGGGCAGGGATGGAGATTCGTCCATATGTCTTGCCAAAGCTGCAAAACGAGGAACGGCTCCAGACCGTTCCCGACGGGCCCGCCCTGTACCTTTCCCGAGATGTGAAAAAGGTTTCCAGCGTTGAGCTGAACAAAACTTCATTCACCCGGATGGTGGGTGCGGCTTTCTGTCCCGGCTCATGTTACGGGGTATACAACACCCGTAAGGCGGCAATGAAGTGGAACGGCATGGGCGAGGTCAAGACCGTCTACTATCTGACGGAGCTTGCCCGCCTGAACGCCGGGGTGCAGACGGTGGACTCCGCGATCCTTTTAGGGGCCTCTGAGGAAATTGCTTTGCAGTCATTCTCAGAGAAAAGTGCCGGGCAGCGAAAAACCATGCGGTCGGACGCAGCATACCAGTATATTCATTTTGTGCCGCTGAACGAGATGGGGGTGCGGCAAATGCGCATTTTGACCGCTCCCAACTGGAAAGAACGTATTCTCGATGCACTGTTTCTTCCTGAGACCCGCTCTTATGGGATAGGCCGGTTTGAGTACGATGCGGACATAGAGGACGAGGGCCAGACCGTAGAGTTTACCGAGCCGAAGATCGGCACCACTGCTACCGCCAATGGGGAGCATAGCGCAGAGCCGGTTGGCGAGATTACCATTATCGACACGGTGAAATACTCTGGCCTGATTCCGGGCAAAGAATACACCGTGAAGGGTGTGCTTATGGACAAGGCTACCGGCAAACCGCTGATGGTGAATGACAAGGAAATCACTGCCGAGGCCACCTTCCGGGCAAGCAAGGCCGAGGGGACCATTGACATTCCCTTTACCTTTGACGCCTCTGATTTTGCGGGCAAGTCCGTGGTAGTCTTTGAAACGCTGTACCATGAGGGCAAGGAAGTGGCCGTTCATGCCTACATCACCGATGAGGGCCAGACCGTGGAGTTCACCACGCCTGACAAGCCCGAAATCAAGACCACCGCTACCGTGGACGGCAACAAATTGGTACCTCCTCTGGAGGAAATCACTCTGATAGACACCGTGGCTTACTCCAACCTCACCCCGGGCAAGACCTACATTGTCAAAGGCGTGCTCATGGACAAATCAACTGGAGAAAAGCTGCTGATAGACAGCAAGGAAGTCACCGCCGAAACCGAATTCACACCCGATAAGGCCGACGGAACAGTTGACCTCTCCTTCACCCTCAACGCCAGCGGCTTGGCTGGGAAGTCAGTCGTGGCCTTCGAGACTCTTTACCATGATGGCATCGAGGTTGCCGTTCACGCCGACATCGACGATGACGACCAGACTGTAGTCATCCGCCAGCCCAAGCTGAAGACCACCGCCACCATCGACGGCAAGAAAGAGGCTACAGTTGCTAAGGAGATCGCGCTGGAAGACAAAGTCAAATACTGGGGCCCCCAACCCCGAGAACACCTATGTGAATGGGAAAACCGGTATATACTTTGCCAGCCCCCACGATTCTTTCCGCATCAACGGCATGGGGCTGGTCTATCTGGAGCACGGGCTGACCTTTGCCAGGCAGACGCTCTGAGCATCCATGATAATTTCATTGCGGAGTGCGGAAGCTGTATCGAATTGCGGGGCTGGGGGCAGGCGTCAAAGGTCACAGACAATCTGATTGGCGCGGGGTACAAGGGGTACTCTATCTACGCCGAGAATTTCGGCGGGCTGCTGATATCCTCCAACAATGTGTTCCCCAGGGGCTCCAGCAGCATCTGCCTTGACGGCGTGACCCGCTCCCTGGTGACCGGGAACCGCCTGCACTCCTTCTACCCCGGCGTGATAGAAATGCGGGGCGTCTGCTCGGAAAACCTGATCTCATCCAACCATATCCTCCGCGACCACGAGCCCTGGCCCCCCCATGCAGATGCACGACAACGGGCTTGACGATCGGTTCGGCCTGGTGTGCATAAACGGTTACAACAATACCGTGACAGGCAACCATATTTCAGAAGTCATTGAAACAAAGCACCTCAAGCCGGAAGGAGTGAGGCCGGTGATTATCCGCGTTGCCTCCGGCAGGGGCAATTTTATCTCCAATAATCACGTTGTCGCCACTGCCCCTGAGGATACCGGCGCGGCGGGGGATTCCTGCTTTTCCATGCAGGTGGGGGCACTGCTGGGCGCGAAAGAATCAGAGTCCCTGGAGGTCACCACGGTGCTGGCGGAACCCGGTGCGGTGGAAAATACAGTCATGGACTCCGGGACAGAGAGCCAGGTGATACTGGACAAAACCGTCAACAGGTTCAGGGCTGACCCGGGGTTTGCGGAATGAACTGGAGAAAAACAACAGGACCGTCTCCCTCTTGTTTTTCAGATTTATTTGTGATACTATAGTTAAAACGATTCAAGTCAAATTTTTTTTGCAAGGGAGTGTCTAAAATGCCCATCTACACCATGCAAGACCGAACGACCTTCGCCTTCTCCGCCGAAAACCCCACCGGAGCCAAGGGCGGCGGTACTAGGGGCGGCGACTGTGAGAAGCTTCGCCCCTGCATCGACATCCAGCCCGGGGAGACCGCCACCCTCTGTGACACCCAGGGTCCCGGCATGATAACCCATATCTGGTTCACGGGCTATATCGGCCACTCGTTTATCCTACGCATCTACTGGGACGATATGGAGCGGCCCTCGGTGGAGGCCCCAATTTCAGCATTTTTTGGGTGCGCCTACGACGAGAATTTCGCCGACAGGGACGGGAACTACCCGGTGCTGAACTCGGCCATGGTGCTGGTGGCGCCGGGCAGGGGTTATAACTGCTACTGGGAGATGCCCTTCAAGAAGCGCTGCCGCATCACCATGGAGAACCGTGGGGCAGAGAAGCAGACTCTCTTCTATATGATTTCCGGCTGGCACGGGGCGGTGCCTGAGAGCAGCGGCTATTTCCACGCGGCATACCGTCAGGAGCACCCGGTGGAGCGGGGCAGGAGCTATACTGTTATCGACGGCATCAGGGGAAAGGGAAGCTTTGCGGGCATGACCCTGGCCTGTGGGGTGAACGGCCACAATACCTGCTGGGTGGAGGGGGAGGCCAAGATGTATATTGACGGCGACAAGCGCCCCAGCCTGAACTATACCGGCACAGAGGACTATTTTTGCGGGGCCTATGCCTTCGGCAACGACGTGTACCAGCACAGGTACCAGACCTTCTCCGGGCTCTATGTGGGCATGTACGCCATTCTTGGCAGTGATTCGGAGCTCTATAACCAGCAACAGCGGTTCCTTTTGTACCGCTGGCACGTGAAGGACCCGGTGTATTTTGAGCATGACTTCCGCATGGTGATGGACAACCTGGGCTGGACCGGGCCCCGGTACGACGACTATACCACCACCGCCTACTGGTACTTGAGCGAGCCCGCCCCCGTGCCCGTTAAGTTGCCTGGGGATCAGGAGATGGTAATGAGATAAATCTGGTAAATCTTAAAACTGGAGGTATATGATATAGCGGATATTTTGAGCAGTGGTCAGCGCGGGTTTCCTGCTTTAGCGGATTATGCAAGGGAAAACGGGAAGATCACAGCCTATGACCCCAACTGGCGGCCGCCCCTCTGGGGCTCCCGGGCCGAAGGTATAGCTGCCATGAGGAGCCTCGTGGGAAAGGCTGATATAATGAAAGTTTCCGAGGCGGAACTGACACTTCTCTCCGAGAAAGATGACATGGCCGATGGCGCTGCAGAGCTGCCGGGGCAGGGTGTTAAGCTGGTGGTGTCGACCCTTGGGGCCAGGGGCTGTGCCGCATACACCCCAGCTTTCTCTCTGCACAGAAACACATATAACACCGAGATCCAGGATACCACCGGCTCCGACGACAGCTTTTTCAGCGCGTTGCTGGCAATGATAAGCTCATGCAAGGATCTTCTCCAACTAGGCATCAAGCATTTCAAAGACACGGACACTTTCTGCGCCGGAATTAACTGCAATGTCCCTGTCCAGGATATTTTCCTCGACCTCTATCGCGCCGTATACCCTGCCGCCGTCACCAAAATATTCCACAATGCCGTGGTCTGCTATCAAGGTAAGCGGCTGGGCGGAGGCTCCGGCCTCAATTTCCGTCGCGCCGACCTTTACAATATGCTTCTCACCCGGTTTCCAGCTTATCACCGCGATTACCGGCTTGCCTCCCATGGGAACCGCGACTTTCCCATTCTCGGCCGTAAACTCCCGGCCTTCCGAAAAGCGCCTCCAAAGCTCCCTTACCGGGCGGAAACACATTTTCCAGCTGTTTCCCTGCTTCACCAGGGACAACTCTGTGGGAATGGACATCATTCCTCTGAAATTCCCCCGGTCGCTCTTTGTGCGGAGCCAGGCCACGCTCACCGTGCGGCCCTCCATGCCCGCGAAGGTCTGAGCCGCGTAGCCCAGGCTTGTGCTGTAAGCCGCCAGTACCTCTGTCTCCGGCGTGAACCTGCAGCCGTCAAATTCGCCCACCATGTAATATCCATCGGCAGACCAGAACACCCACTTCTTCTCCCCGGGGACATTGTCCACCTCCAGCCGGAACAGATCGGGACACTCTTGCATATTTTCCGCAATAAGCCGCTGGCTCTCCGTCCAGTGGAGTAAATCTTGGGAGCGGAAAATAGCAAACTCGTTACCGTCCAGGAACAGCGTCATAATATAGGCGGCGCTCTCCTTGTGGTAGAACACCTTGGGATCCCGATTATCGCCCTTAATATGGCCCAAAATCATGCCGCGCTTTTCCAGCGTTCCGCCGCCGTCCAGGGACACTGCAAGCCTTTGGGTGTGCGGGTTTACGGCATCGACCGACCATTGATTGCATCCCCCTGAAGCTGTATAGAAAAAAAGAAGCGCATTCTTTCCAAATCCCGCCGTATTATCACTATCCCGCCATGCGCACCCAGAGAAGACCGTGCCATATTCGTCCGGCTCCAGGGCCACGGGCCTATGCTCCCAGGTTATCATATCTTTGCTTACCGCGTGTCCCCAGTGCATATTTCCCCATTCTGTTCCGAAGGGGTTCCACTGATGGTAAAGGTGGTACACGCCGTCCGCATAGATAAGGCCGTTAGGGTCATTGAGCCAGCCGGTTTCCGCGGTAAAATGTATCTGAGGGCGAAAAGCATATTTGGCGGAAGGTCTTTTGTCTTCGCAGTGGATCTTCTCCTGCGCGCCCATCGGGAGGTCCCCGGCAATTTCTATGGCTTTGCCTATGTATCTCTCCACGTCCATAGCGCTGTAGAAATCCACAGCGTCCGCGCCAGGACTGATATCGATCTCTTGAAATTTCTCTCTATGATAAAAGAAATGCAGTTTTACCACAGGGCTGTTCTTGTCTACGGGCAAATAGAGATATCGTGCTGTAATTTGAACCGTCATAATATTTTCCTCCCGGGTCTAATTTTCAGACAATTATTAGGAGAGCGAGGGTGGAGAGCGGCGCTGTATGAAGCCGCCCTGTCTACCTTCCTGGCTCCCGTGTAGTCCCGCCATAGCAGTAAGTGACTGGCAATAGCGTCAAGCTGGGCACAGTGCTCCTGTCCTCCAAGAGAATAATCTCCACGCACTTCTGGGCCAACTGCCGCACGGGCTGGCACATGGTGGAGATGACGTAATCCCCGGGGGTGCCAAAGCGTTCGATGCCGTCGAAGCCAATCAGCTGCACGTCTTCCGGAACTCTGTAGCCGTTTTCCGTCAGCATTTTCATGAAGTGGTAGCCATGGAAGTCCGTGTGGGCGAAGACCCCGTCGAAGGTGAGGGAGCCGTCCGGGCGCTTGTGTCTCTCCAAGAACTCCCCTAATGCCTCACGCCATGTACCGTCGTCTACCATGTCGAGGTAGTCCGGCTCGAGATTATGGCGCTGGCAGGCGTAAAGGTAGCCATCCCGGCGCTTGTCGGCCTCGCCGGGGAATTTAGAGTGGAAGCGGATATACACCGGGTGCCGGCATCCCAGCTCCAACAGTTTCTCAACTGCCATGCAGGCCCCGGTAAAGTTGTCCGAGCCCACCCGGGGGATGCTTCTGTTTTCGAAGAAGCGGTCAAAGACCACGATGGGCGTGCCGTCGGTGATATGGCTTCCGATATCTGAGTAGGTGAGGGCTATTATACCGTCCACCTTGTTCTGCTTGGCGGAGTTAAGGTACTCCAGCTCCTTCTCGGGGATCTCGTCAGAACAGCAGAGTATCAGTTTCAAGCTGTGCTCATACAGCGCGGCCTCGATATGATCTGCAAAAGTTGCGTAAAAGGGGTTCATCGTGTTGGGGACGATAAGGGCCACCAGGCCACTTTTTGATATCTTCAGCCCCCGGGCGTAGGTGTTCACCTCATAGTGCAGGGCCTCTATGGCCTCCTGCACCTTCCTTTGGGACTCCTTGCGCACCGCGATGCCGTTTATCACCTTTGAGACTGTTCCAACTGAAACTCCTGCCGCCCGGGCCACGTCCTTTATGGTGGGGGCATTTTTTTTTGCCATTCCGTGGTTCACTCCTTGGATATGTTTCTAAATTATATTATATAGAAAACGGCGCTGCTTTGCAACGAAATTTTTTATTTCTCATAACGATTCAAATTTTTTGTGGCGACTACAATGGTGTATTCGGCACTATGCAATTAAGACACAAAAAAATTCATATTATTTTGTAAATAACTATTGACATATGGACTGATAGGGTGTACAATAACAACGTGATACGTTTCAAGTTGTTGAAGCGCAAGATATCCATTAGGAGGGGTATTATGTCAAAGCTAAAGTCCGCTACCGCCGTCCAGGCGGGGCACAGCCTGGGCAGGCGGATAGCAAAGCACTGGGAATACTATCTGCTGCTGCTCATCCCTATAGTCATTACCGCCGTCTTCAAGTACGCGCCCATTTACGGCGTACAGATAGCCTTCCGGGACTTCAACCCCGTGGACGGCTTCTTCGGCAGCGAGTGGGTGGGGCTCAAATGGTTCGAACGCTTTTTCAGCAACTATAACAGCACCCGTATGATCACAAACACCGTACTGCTGAGCCTCTACAGCATCCTGTGGACTTTCCCAATACCCATAGTGCTGTCCCTCTTTATAAACCAGCTGAAGAACAAAAAATTCCAGCGTGTGACCCAGACGGTGATATACGCTCCCCATTTTATCTCTGTGATGGTACTCTGCGGTATGCTGAGGATATTCCTCTCGCCCACAGGTGGACTAATAAGCACCCTTGCCCAGTTCCTCGGGACCCCGGCAAATTTGAACTTCATCGACTCCTCCTCGGCCTTCCGCACCATATACATATCCTCCAGCATCTGGCAGGACGCGGGCTGGGGCACCATAATTTATCTCGCTACCCTCTCAAGCGTTGACGTCTCCCTCCACGAGGCGGCGAAGGTAGACGGGGCGAACACCTGGCAGAGGATACTGCATATAGATATCCCGGTGCTGGTGCCCATTATAGTCATACAGCTCATCATGTCCTTCGGCAGCCTGATGAACGTGGGCTTTGAAAAGGCCTTCCTGTTACAGACTCCCCTTAACAAGGAGACCTCTGAGATAATCTCTACCTACGTGTACGAGCAGGGTCTCTTGAAGGCCATGTATAGCTTCTCAACGGCGGTGAACCTCTTCAATACGGCAGTGAACATCGTGCTTCTTGCTGTGGTGAATTGGGTGTGCAAGCGGCTCTCGGATGTGAGCTTTATATAAGGAGGCGGCAGTATGAAAGAGACTACGGCTAAAAAGCGGGGCTTATCCTCCGACAGGATCTTCGACATTTTCAACTATGCCCTTATGGCAGTGATAATGATAGTGGTGGCATACCCCCTGTATTATGTGCTTATCGCCTCCATATCGAACCCCTACGAGGTCTATGCGGGACATACCTTCCTGCTCCCGGCGGACATAACCTTCGAGGGTTATGCCAGGGTTTTCAAGGAGCCCGCCATCGCCATGGGCTACCTTAACAGCATCTGGTATACAGTGCTGGGCACTGTGGTGACAGTGGCCATGACCATCACCACCGGCTACTGTATGTCAAAGAAGACCTTACCCTTCAGGCGGGCGATAATGCTCTTCTTCGTCTTTACCATGTACTTTAACGGCGGGCTCATCCCCACCTATCTGGTGGTGTCAAAGCTTCAGCTGCTGGACAGCGTCTGGGCCCTCATCCTGCCCGGCGGCATCTCGGTGTACAACGTGATAGTCACCCGCACCTTCTTTGAGACCAGCGTCCCTGGCGAGATTTACGAAGCGGCCTCCATAGACGGCAGCGGCAACCTTGGAACATATTTCAAGATAGCCCTGCCCCTTGCAAAGCCTATAATCGCCGTCATGGTGATATTCACCATGGTGGGCTACTGGAACGACTGGTATCAGGCGCTCATCTACATGAACGACAAGGCCAAGTATCCCCTTCAGCTGGCCCTACGGCAGATACTCATACAGAGTCAGGCCATGACCTCAATGATGGGCAACATGGACGGCGGTTATGCCGAGGCCAACAAGATAAAGGAGCTTATAAAGTTCGCGTCGATAGTTGTGGGCTCGGTGCCCATGCTCATTGCGTACCCGTTCGTGCAGAAGTATTTTGAAAAAGGTTTTACAGTCGGGGCTGTAAAAGGCTGACGGCTTTCTAAAACAAATATTTTATAAACGGAGGAAAAATCATGAAAGGCATTTGGAAAAGACTTGCGGCGTTGGCGATGGTCCTGGCCCTTGTGGCCGGCCTGGCGGCGTGCACAGGGGGCGACAACTCCAGCTCAGGCTCAAGCAGCCAAGGCGGGAGCTCGAGCTCCGAGGGCAGTGCTGCCGACAGCAGCACTGCATCAACACCCGACGACGGCGAGAAGCAGACCAGCTTCAAGATCTTCGCGGGGGTCAGCGAGCTGTCCCCTGACAACAGCGAGAAGCCCATCGTACAGCAGATGAACGAGGCCAAGGGCGTCACCATCGAGTGGAACTGCGTTTCCGGCGACACCCTGACCGAGAAGAAGAACCTGATGCTCAACGCAGGCTCTGACAGTATGCCCGACGCCTTTATGGCGGCACAGCTCAAGGACGCTGAGATAATGACCTGCGGCACCAGGGGCCTCTTTATACCCCTTGAGGACTACATCAACGAGGAGACCATGCCCAACCTCATGTCCGTGCTGGAGGTGCGCCCGGACGCATTGGCCGCCTGCACCATGCCCGACGGGCATATCTACACCCTGCCGAACTTTGGCGAGATGGGCTTTGAGTACAAGGACGGCAATACCTACGAGATAGGCTCCATCCCCCAGTTCACCTGCATCAACACCAAGTGGCTCAAGGCTGTGAACAAGGAGATGCCCAAGACCATAGACGAGCTCCATGACGTGCTGGTGGAGTTCAAGAACCAGGACGTAAACGGCAATGGCGACCCCAATGACGAGATCCCCTTGTCCTTCATATTCCCCTGGGACAACGGCGCATGGTGCGCAAATATGACCACCCTCTGGGCCCCCTTCGGGTGCACCGACTATAACGAAGACCACAGGGCCATTAAGGACGGCAAGGTCTACTATCAGGCGGCCTCTGAGGAGTATAAGAACGCCCTCGCCTACTTCCACGGCTGGTTCGAGGAGGGGCTCATAGACATCGAGGTCTTCTCCCAGGACAGTAGCCAGTACATCGCAAAGGGCAACGGCGAGGACGCCCGCCTTGGCACCTTCGTATGGTGGGAGATCCCCGAGGTCGTGGGCTATGACCGCGCCGAAGACTACGCCTACCTGCCCGTGCTGGACGGCCCCGACGGCACCCATCACGTAAACCTCAACCAGACCTCTACTGTTTCCCGCGACCAGTTTGCGGTCACCAGCGCCTGCAAGGATCCCAAGACCCTTCTCAACTGGGTTGACCAGATGTACGACCCAATGATAAGTATGCAGTGCAACTATGGCCCCATCGGCGTGTTCTTTGACGAGACTCCCGACGAAAAGGGTGTGTACAACACCATCGAGCTCAAGGAGGGCGAGACCGAGGGCGAGCTCAAGAGCAAGAGCGAGCTCCTTGGACCCACCCGCCAGCTCACTGAGGACTACGGCAAGTACTTCTACATGGAGGCACGCGCCCAGCAGAGGCTGGACGACCTGAGGGACTTCTGGTTCAACTATGTGGACAGCACCGAGTCCTATCCCAACGTCGTCTACACCGAGGAGGAGATAGATGTTATCAACGACCGCCTCAGCGACCTGAAGTCCTTCACCGAGGAGAGGGCCTCCCACTGGCTCCGGGACGGCGGCATTGAGGCCGAGTGGGACCAGTACCTGAAGGATCTGGACAGCATGGGCCTGCAGGACGTTGTGGGCGCTTGGCAGTCGGCATATGACCGCTATGCGGAGGCTCTTAAGTAAGACGAATAAAGCCGGAAGAAATTGGGCAGGCGGCAGGTTCGCCTGCCCAATTTAACTATTAGGGGGGGAAGTACCTTGAGAAAAATAATCGTAAACGCACTGGACAAAAGAAGCAGGATTAACAGGAACATCTATGGCAACTTCTCAGAACATCTGGGCCGATGCATATATAACGGCCTGTACGTCGGGGAGGGGTCATCAATCCCGAACATCAACGGTATGCGCACGGATGTAGTGGAGGCGCTCAAGCACATTAAATTGCCCGTGCTCCGATGGCCCGGGGGCTGTTTTGCCGATGAGTACCACTGGAAGGACGGCATAGGACCGAAGGCGGGGCGTAAGCGCATGGTCAATACCCACTGGGGCGGGGTCATAGAGGATAATTCCTTTGGCACCCACGAGTTTTTGGAGTTTTGCCGTCAGGTGGGCTGTGAGCCGTACATAAACGGTAACCTTGGAAGTGGAACCGTGCAGGAGATGAGCGAATGGGTGGAGTATATGACCTTCGGCGGCGAGTCCCCAATGGCCAGGCTCAGGGAGGAGAACGGGCGAAAGGAGCCCTGGCGGATAAAATATTTTGGGGTCGGCAACGAGAGCTGGGGGTGTGGGGGGAATATGCAGGCTGAGTACTACGCCCATGAGTACCGGCGCTACCAGACCTACTGCCGGGACTATGGGGAGAATAAGCTCTACAGGATAGCCTGCGGCCCTTATACGGATGACTACGATTGGACGGAGAAGATTATGCCTATGGTGAAGGACTTCGCCGACGCCATCACCATGCACTACTACGCCGTGCCAAAGGGGAAGTGGGACCAGAAGGGCCCGGCCACAGGCTTCACCAGGGAGGCGTACTACGCCACCCTGCAGGCCGCGGCCTATATGGAGGAGCTGGTGACAAAGCACGGCCAAATAATGGATAAGTACGACCCCGAGCATAAGGTGGGGCTCATTGTGGACGAGTGGGGGACCTGGTACGATGTGGAGCCGGGGACTAACCCGGGGTTCCTCTATCAGCAGAACACCATGAGGGACGCCATGGCTGCCGCGCTGACCCTGAATATCTTTAACAGCCATTGCGACCGTGTGGTTATGGCCAATATAGCCCAGATGGTAAATGTACTCCAGGCGGTTATCCTCACCGAGGGGGATAAAATGGTGCTCACTCCCACATATCACGTGTTCGATTTGTATAAGTGTCATCAGGACGCAAGGCTTCTGGGAAGCTTTGCTGAAACAGAGGACGTCGGAGGCGTGGCAGACCTGAGTATATCCGCCTCGATGGACAGCGAGGGGACAGTACACGTTACGGCGGCGAACCTGGACGCGGACAGGCGGCTTGAGATAGAGCTTGAGGCTTCGGGCATGAGGGTAAACAGCGCCGCGGGCCGAATACTGGCCGGGAATATGGGGGCGTTTAACGACTTTGACCATCCCAAGAATCTTGAACCGGCCGTGCTGGAGGATATAGCGACGGCGGGCGGCAGAGTGAGGTTTATGTTGCCGGGGTGCTCAGTGGCGGAGATAACGGTGAGATAGGGAAGCAGAGGAAATACCTGAAGGGAGAGATCATAATTTGAACGAGCAAGAAATTTTTCAGTGCGTCCAGTCCCAGCAGGAGGTTTTCCAGTCCTACGATATACACATCCCCCAAAGCGGCCTTTTGGCCGGGCTGCACAAGCCGGTTTTCAGCAAGAACCTTTTTAAGAACGCCTTCGGTGAGGACAACGTCCACTTCCCCATGGGTGACGCGGTGCTGAAATACGGCGTCCAGGGAGTTCTGGAACTGACCGCCAAGAGGACGGCAGAGGACACGGAGGAGACCGCCGTGTACAGGCAGGCGGTGCATGGCGTGTACATTGGAGTGCGGGAGTTCATACTGAAGCATATGGACAGGGCCCTTGAAATGAAGAAGGAGCGCCCGGAGGACGCCGGGCGGCTGCAGAAAATAGCGGACAACTGCCAGGCGCTGGCCCAGGGCAGGCCCGGGAACTTTATCCAGGCCCTGCAGCTTTTCTGGTTTATGTATCTTCTCCGCCGCCCCTTCGGCGGCGGTTGCATCGGCAGGCTTGACCAGAAGCTGTACACCTTCTGCAAGAGCGATATGGAGCGCGGCGCGTGGAATCGGGAGGAGGCCA
This sequence comes from Acutalibacter muris, assembly GCF_002201475.1. Lineage (NCBI taxonomy): Bacteria > Bacillati > Bacillota > Clostridia > Eubacteriales > Acutalibacteraceae > Acutalibacter > Acutalibacter muris. The sequence goes on from NZ_CP021422.1 coordinate 1,088,375, forward strand.
TGGAAGCTGTCATGCAGTTCTATGGGTATCTCAACGAGATACGCACCGGGGACACACTCAGAAACCTGATGCTCTCTGGCCAGGATGAGGGGGGCCGCGACCTGACAAACGAGCTCACCTGGGTGTTTTTGGAGGCCTATGAGCGCACGGGGGACGCAGAGCCGCACCTGAACGTGCGTCTGCACCCGGGCTCGCCGGAGGAATTGAAAAAGACCTGCGTGCGGATGCTCTCAGAGGGCAAGGGCCAGCCTACCCTCTATTTCGACCGCTGGATAATGCCCGCCATGGAGAGGGCCGGGATAGCACATACGGATGCCTGCCGGTACGCCAACGACGGCTGTACCGAGACGGTGATAGACGGCAGGAGCCATATTGCCTTCTGGCAACACGAGATGGTAAAGACTGTGGAACTGACCATGTTCAACGGCGAGGAGAACCCATTTATCTACCCGGTGAGCATGAGGAAAAACAGCAAGGATATGCCGGAGTTCACCCCGGAGACCGGGCTTTTGACGGGATTTCGCTCCGGGGAGATAGAGAACATGGACATATTTGACGACTTCCTGAGTGCTTTTAAGGCACAGCTCTGGTTCCAGCTGGACCGGGAGCTTGAGACTATCGGCAGGAAGATACACGAGGACGAGACCGTGACCATGACCTCGCCCTTCCTGGCGGGCACCTTCGAGGACTGCCTGATAACCGGGCGGGACCCCCTTCGCGGGGGCGGCTTCTCGGTGTACGACTACCAGCTCCTCTCCGGCACGGTCACCACCGCCGCCGACAGCCTTAGGGCCATAGAATACTGTGTGTTCGAGAAAAAGTACTGCACCCTCAACGAGCTCCGGGAGGCCATGGCGGTGGACTTTAAGGGCCGTGAGCCCTTGCGCCAAAGGCTTCTGCATGCCCCAAAGTATGGTTGTGGCGAGGAGCGTGTGGATGAGCTTGCGGCCTGGATATCCCGGCTCTTCATCGACAGGGTGGACGCTTACCGTACCGAAAGCGGCAAGCGGGTATGGCCCGGACTCTACAATATCGACTTCAAGATTTTTGCCAATATCACCGGTGCTACCCCCGACGGCAGAAGGTTCCGCGACCCCATAGCCGAGCACTGCTCGCCCACTCCCGGAGCGGCCAAGAAGGGGCCCACCGCCATCATAGAGTCGGCCTCAAGACTGCCCATGCGGGAGGGCTACGCCTCCTCGCCTTTGCATATCACCCTAAATAAGAGCGACTTTGTGATGGGAGCGGACAGGGAAGGGATCGTCGCGAGGCTTATTGAGGCCTGTGACGAGGCCGGGGTGCCGGTGCTGAATATCTCCATGTACGACGCTTCCGAGCTCCGCCGGGCCCAGCAGGAGCCGGAGCGCTATAAGGACCTGATAGTCCGGGTCTGGGGCTTCAACGCCAGGTTTGTGGAGCTGGACGAGGAGCTGCAGGAGCACATTATCAGGAGGATATGCTAGGAGGTACTATGGAGAGCGCAATGATAATGGACATACAGCGGTACTCCCTCCACGACGGCCCGGGGATACGCTCCACGGTGTTCCTGAAGGGCTGCCATATGTCCTGCCTCTGGTGCCATAACCCGGAGTCCCAGTACCCGGGGCAGGAGATGATGTACTACCCGGAGCTTTGCGTTGGCTGTGGCGGCTGCCTTGGGCGCTGCACAAAAGGCGCTGCCGGAGAGGGCGGCATAGACGTGCATATTTGCAGGGACTGTGGGCAGAAGCGGGAGTGCGCCGAAGCCTGTCCGGCAGAGGCGCTGAGGGTGTGCGGGAGCAGGAGGACCACAGAGGAAGTCCTCAGGGGGCTCTTGCGGGACAGGAGCATCTACGGCGCTGAGGGTGGAGTCACCTGCTCAGGCGGTGAGCCGCTCTTGCAGGCGGGCTTTGTGAGGGAGCTCTTCAGGCTGTGCAGGCGGGAGGACATAGGCACGTGCATAGACACCACACTGAACGTAGAGTGGAGCGTGATAGAGAGCGTGCTGGCCCTTACAGATCTATTTTTGGTAGACATAAAATTTATGAGTGAGAAACTGGCCCTGAAATATACCGGGGCAGGCTGTGGCCGTACCTTTGAGAATCTGAGGCGGCTGTCGGAGCTTAAAAAGCCGGTGTACATCCGCACGCCGCTTATAGCGGGTGTCAACGATATACCGCCGGAGAGCGCGGAGCGGGAGCGGTTCATAGGTGAGCTTGAGAACGTCCTTCGCGCGGACAGCTTCTATGTGACGGATCATGCCGGGAAGAAGTATAGGGCACTGCAAAGGGAGAACTGGCTGGCCCGACAGCAGGATAAGAAAAATATATCGGAGAAGGGTGATGCAGAGTGAAGCCAAAGCTGTTTTATACCGCACCGAACGCCAAGTGCGGGGATATCATACCGAAGTATATAGACGGAAAATACCAGCTTTTCTATCTCAAGCACTGGCTGGACAGGGACGCCCCGGATTTTGTGCCGGGCTGGCACAGGATGGAGAGCAAGGATTTGGTGCATATGGGTCCGGAGACGCCCATCCATGTCAGAGGCGGCACCGGGGACATAGTCTGCCGCAACGGGCAGTGGCACCTGTTTGCCTGCATTTTCCCGGAGGGTAAGCAGTATGTGACCCACTATATCAGCAAAGACGGCAGTCTCGACAACTGGGAGTACCAGGAGGCTGATACCTTCGGGCCGGACGGGGACATCTACCACTGCTCCGATTGGCGCGATCCCAGGATAGTCTATAGGGAGGAGCTGGGGGAATACTGGATGTTCCTGGCCGCCCGGGCCAACAGGCCCCATAGCCAGACAGGGTGCGTGGGGCTGTGCGTGTCAAAGGACCTGAAAACCTGGGAGTACAGGGAGCCGGTGTATTTCCCCGAAAGGTTTAACGGCGCGTGCGAGTGCCCAGATGTTTTCAGGATGGGGGACTGGTATTATCTTGTGTTCTCCTCCTACACCAATCTGTTCGGCACCTACTATGTGAAATGCCATGTGGGTGAGACCCAGTGGCAGATACCCAAAAACCACAGGCTGGACGCCCGGGCTTTCTACGCCGCGAAGACGGCCGGCCATGACATGGAGCGTTACATTTGCGGCTGGAATCCCACAAAGGACGAGAATATCTTCGGCTTCTGGCCGGATAAATTCAAGGGCCGGGACTACCGAACCTGGGACTGGGGCGGCGGCATGGTGGTTCATCGGCTAATCCAGCAGCCTGACGGCGATCTGGGGCTTGCCCTTCCGGAGAGTAAAAAGGCGCTGTTTACCCATAGTGTTCCCAACAGCTTTTCACCGGTCACTGAGGGCTGGCAGGAGAGCGGTGGGTGCTGGACCGCCAAAACCGCCTCCTCCCAGCAGATGCTTTTAATGCAACAGATGCCGGAAACTTGCTATATCCACGTGAAGATACGTTCCGACGGTGCACACCAGGCCGGGGTGATACTTCAGGCCAGCGAGGAGATGAGAGAGGGCTACTATATCTATGTAGAGCCTGAGATGAACAGGCTGGTGTTCCGTTCATGGCTCAGGATGTACGAGGAGGGCGGCAAGACCTTCCCCTATGACATAGAGCTGGAAGTGCCCCTGAGAAGGCCCGGGGACGGCGTATACCACATGGAAGTAGTCACAGAGGGAACGGTAGGGCTGGTATATGTAAACAGCGAGGCCGCCATGAGCTTTCGTATGTACGACTATCAAAATAGAAATTTGGGGCTGTTTTCCTTTGGGAAGGCGGAATTCTCCCAGATAGAAATGAGGGAAAGAGAATATGAGTGAAAAACTATTAAAGACCCGGGAATACGAGGCCGTCAAATCATCGGAGATACCGGCAGAGCAGAGGCCGGTGTTCCACATGAGTCCCGCCGTGGGCTGGGCCAACGACCCCAACGGCTTTTCAGTGTATAAGGGCGAGTACCACCTGTTCTACCAGAACAACCCATATGGTACCCGCTGGGGAAACATCCACTGGGGGCACTATAAGAGCCGCGACCTGATAAGCTGGGAGTATGTGCCCAGTGCCCTTGCGCCGGATATGCCCTACGATAAGGACGGCTGTTTTTCGGGCAGTGCCATAGAGTGGCAGGGGAAACACTACCTGATGTACACCAGCAACCGGGAGGATAAGCTCCCGGACGGCACTTTGCAGATACGCCAGACCCAGTCCATGGCTGTGGGCAACGGCAGGGACTATGAGAAATTCCCGGAGAACCCGGTGATAACCGCCGACACTCTCCCAGAGGGCAGCTCCCTTTCGGACTTCCGGGACCCTAAGTTTTGGCGGGAGGACGACGGCTTCTACGCGGTCATAGGCAGTAGGAGCCCCGACGGCAGCGGACAGATAGCCCTATACAGCTCACGGGACCTGAGAAGCTGGCGCTTTGTGAGCATACTGGACCGCTGCAATAACGAGTACGGCAAAATGTGGGAGTGCCCGGATTTCTTCCCCTTGGACGGGAAGCAGGTGCTCATAGTCTCCCCCCAGGAGATGCTTGCCGAGGGCCTTGAGCACCATAACGGCAACGGAAGTCTCTGCCTTATAGGGAGCTACGACAAGGGCTCCCATACCTTCACCCGGGAGGCAGTCCAGGCCATTGACTACGGCATGGACTTCTATGCCGGACAGACCACCGAAACCCCGGACGGCCGTCGGGTGCTGATAGCCTGGATGAACAACTGGGAGAATTACCTTACACCAAACGATTTCAAGTGGTCCGGCCCCATGACCGTGCCCAGAGAGCTTACCCTCCGGGACGGGCGGCTGTGCCAGAACCCGGTGAGGGAGTTGGAGAAGTACCGCACCGATGAGCTAAAACTCCGGGTGGAGGCCTCCGAGGAATTTAAGGAGCTGCCGGGAGTGGGCGGCAGGGTCTTTGACATGACTGTCGAGCTGGACACGGAGAAGTGCAAAAGCCTGGAGCTCCGGGTGGCCGCCGACGGGCGCTTCTACACCTCGCTGGTATATGACGGCGCAAAGCATACCTTCACCACCGACCGCACCTATTCGGGCAGTGCCAGAGACCTGCTGGCTGTGAGGACTATGCCCCTTACCGGGCATGAGGGCAGGGTAAAGCTGAGAATACTGATGGACAAGTATACGGTAGAGGTGTTCGCAAACGATGGGGAGCGGGTCATGAGTTCGCTGATATACACGCCGCTGGAGGCGGAGAAGATACTGTTTTGCTCAGACGGGGCTTTTGAGGTGATGTTCAGCCAGATAAAAAAGCCGTAAACGGGAAGGAACGGTCACTATGCTGCTTAACTTGAAGGATATTCTGCAGATTGCAGAGGAAAAGAAAATAGCTGTGGGAGCCTTTAACGCGGCGAATCTTGAGGGCCTGGAGGCTATACTTGGGGCCGCGGAAGAGCTGGGACTGCCGGTGATAGCCCAGTTTGCCCAGTGCCACGAAAATCTGACGCCCCTGGAGGTAATAGGCCCGGCCATGGTCTATATGGCGAAGCGGGCGGCGGTGCCGGTGTGCGTGCACCTGGACCACGGCGAGACCCTGGACTATCTGAAAAAAGCCCTGGATATAGGGTTTACCTCTATCATGTACGACGGCTCTGTGCTGCCCTATGACGAGAACCTGAAGAACACCCGGCTGGCGGTGGAGATGGCCGGAAAGGCCGGGGCATCTGTAGAGGCGGAGCTGGGCTCCATGGGCAGGCGGGAGACCGGTTCAGGGGATACCGCCGGGGAGGATGAGACCAAGATATACACCGACCCGGAGCTTGCCGGGGAATTTGCGGCCGCCTCCGGCATAGACGCGCTGGCCTGCTCCTTCGGGACCACCCACGGCATCTATCTTACAGAGCCAAGGCTGGACTTTTCGGCGGTCAGCAGGGTGCGCTCCGCCACAGGGGGCATCCCGGTGGTGATGCATGGCGGCTCCGGCGTTTCCCGTGAGGATTTTGCCAAAGCTATCCGGGCAGGCGTGCGGAAGATAAACTATTTCACATATATGGACAAGGCGGGAGGGTCGGCAGTTTCGGCCCATATAGAGAGGCAGAAGGGAAAGCCCCTGTTTTTCTCGGACATGGCCTCCGCCGCCCGTGGGGCGATGAAGGAGAACGTGAAAGAGGCCATGCGCATTTTCGCAATGCAGTGAGAGGGGCCCTTATGAAGATCGCGGGACTGGATATTGGCTCAACCGGCTGTAAGCTGACGGTTTTTGATTCGGACGGCAGCTGCCTTGGCAAGGCTTACCGTGACTACCCGGTGAAGCGCACGAAGACCGCACACGAGGTTGAGGTACAGGATATAATTGACAGCGTCTTTGAGGTCATGGAGGAGATGGGCCGCCGGCACCCGGACATCGCCGGGATCGGGGTGACCAGCTTCGGAGAAACCTTCGTTTTGACCGACAAAGCCGGATGCCCGCTGCATACCGCCATGCTGTACACCGACCCCCGGGGCGCTGATGAGTGCAGGGCCCTGGAGGAGGAGCTGGGCAGCGCCGAAATAGCGGCCGTCACGGGGCTGAAGCCTCACGGCATGTACAGCCTGCCAAAAATCATGTGGATAAAGGACCACTGGCCGGAGGTGTACCGAAGGGCCGAGCACATTCTGCTCATGGAAGACTTTGTGGTGTTCCGGCTGACCGGCACGGCCCAGATAGACTATTCCCTGGCTACCAGGACTATGGCCTTTGACATCAACACCCTTACCTGGAACAGGAAAATACTCTCCGCCGCGGGAGTGGATGAGAGGCTGCTCTCAAGGCCGGTCCCATCGGGGACCGCGGCCGGGACCCTGCTGCCGGAGGCGGCTAAAAGGACGGGCCTTTCCACCCGGTTACAGGTGGTCAGCGTCAGCCAGGACCAGGTGGCAGGAGCCGTCGGAGCGGGAGTGTTCGACTCCGGGAAGGCTCTGGAATGTGCGGGTACGGTGGAGTGCCTGACCCCGGTATATGACGGTATGCCCCCCTTGGAGGCAATGCACCGGGGCAATTACGCGGTCGTCCCGTATGTGGTGCCCGGGAAGTACGTGACCTACTGCTTTTCCTATACCGGGGGCGCGCTGATACAGTGGTGCGCGGACACCCTGGCAAAGGGTGAAAAGGAGCTGGCCGCCCGGGAAGGGCTATCTGTTCACGCCTATCTTGAGCGCCAGGCGGCGGAGCCCACCGGCCTTTTAGTGCTGCCCCACTTCGCCGGAGCGGCTACGCCATATATGGATACCGGGTCCAAAGGCGCCATAATCGGCATGACCACGGCCACCACAGTGGCGGAGATATACAGGGGCTGCATGGAGGGCATCGCCTATGAGATGCTCCTGAACATGGAATATCTACGCGATACCGGCGTGCGCTTCAAAAAGCTGCAGGCGTCCGGGGGCGGGGCGGCGTCCAGCCTGTGGATGCAGATGAAGGCGGACGTGCTGAATATACCGATGACCGCGCTCCACACGGCGGACTCCGGTACGGTGGGCAGCGCCATGATAACCGGGGCGGCTATCGGCTGCTTCGGGAGCCTGCAGGAGGCCGCCGCGCAAATGGTGAGAGAAAAAGAGACCTACTACCCGGACCCGCGGCAGCACGAGCGGTACATGGAAATTTATGAGCGCTACCGGCAGCTGTACGCCGCACTTCGCCCGCTGGTATAATTTTGAGCATAATTTATGCAAATAAGAACTACAATATAAATCACGAAAGGAATACAAATTATGAACTCATTTATTTATGACATACCCACCAAAGTTTATTTCGGCCCCAACCAGCTGGGTAATCTGGGGAAAGAGCTTGCGGCCTATGGGAAAAAGGTCCTGCTCTGCTACGGCGGGGGTTCTATAAAAAAGAGCGGCCTGTATGCCCGGGTGGCGGCCCAGGTGAAGGAGGCCGGGCTGGAGCTGTTCGAGCTTTCCGGGATAGACCCCAATCCCCGGGTCACATCCGTCCGGGCGGGGGCCGATATCTGCAAGAGGGAGGGGGTGGATGTGGTTTTAGCCGTTGGCGGCGGCTCGGTGCTGGATTGCAGCAAGTATATTGCCGCCGGGGCCTGCTATGACGGGGACCCCTGGGACTTTTCATCGGGCGCCGCCGCTCCCGAAAGGGCCCTGCCCCTTATAACGGTGCTGACCCTGGCGGCCACCGGCTCCGAGATGGACAACGGCGGCGTTATCACAAACATTGAGACCAAAGATAAGATAGGCAGGGGTTATCCCTGTATGCAGCCCAAGGTGTCCTTCCTGGACCCCACAGAGACCTATTCTGTGGGCAGATACCAGACAGCCTGTGGCTGTGCGGATATCCTGTCCCACCTGTTGGAGATATACTTTGTGCCGGAGGGCGGCAGTATGTATATGCTGGACCGATTTATGGAGGGCATGATAAAGACGGTGATAAAGTATGCCCCTGTTGCCCTTGAGCAGCCCGACAGCTATGAGGCCAGGGCCAATCTCATGTGGACCAGCTCCTGGGCAATAAACGGGATGGCCGGAGCGCTGCAGAACTGTGGCTGGACCTGTCATCCCATCGAGCATGAGCTCTCAGCCATTTACGACATCACCCACGGCCTGGGCCTTGCTATCCTCACTCCCCGCTGGATGAAATATGTGCTGGACGATACTACGGTGGGCCGCTTCCGGGAGTATGGAGTGAACGTGTTTGGCATCGACCCGTCTCTGCCGACTATGGATATTGCCCGAAGGAGCATAGAGCTGACTGAGGACTTCCTCTTTAATAAGCTGGGATTGCAGTCCACCTTGACGGAGATTGGGATTGACAGCAGAAATTTTGATATAATGGCAGGCAAATCCTGCCATGGGGAAGTGCTAAAGGGGTACAAAGCGCTAACACCGGAGGACGTCCGGAAAATTCTGGAGATGTGCCTGTGAAAGTTATAGTACTGTCAGATGTCCACGCCAATATCTGGGCGCTGGACGCGGTTTTGGAGCAGGAGAGGGAATATGACCTTCTCTGCTTCGCGGGGGATATGATAGACTATGGCACCGACCCCGCCGAAGTGATCGAGCGGTTCCAAAGTTGTTCCAGAGCTGTTTTGGTAAAGGGGAATCACGATGGCAATGCGGTCCGGGTTTTTCATACGGAGGACTTCCGTCATGCACCCGCGGGGCAGTACAAATGGGTCCACCATAATCTGGAGCGGATGACCGGCGAACAGGCAGCCTATATAGATTCTCTCCCTGAAAGCGCCGTGTTTCAGGCGGACGGGTGGGTCTATCTGGTGCAGCACCAGTACCGGCCGGGAAGCTATGAGGTGATCGAATGCCGCCATGTATTTGAGGAGCATTGGAGACGGCATACTCCAAAAGAATATTGGGTCGCTCCCCGACGGCGCATGGTTTTCGGCCACACCCACCGCCAGTGCGTCCATATCCTTGGTGACGGGATGGAGTGGCTCAACCCCGGCAGTGTTTCATACCATCGCCTGGATGATCCGGACAAAGACGCCCGCTATATGGTCATTACCGACGGCAGCATCAAGATGCGCTCCCTGCCCTACCCGAGGGAGCCGCTGCTGAAAGAGACTTTCCGCCAACTGAAAGCCGGCCGCATGGCGGAACAGGAGATGCGTTACTTTTTCTACTATTTTGGAGATGCGCCCGACTTTGATGCACCGCTGCCGGACCATGATTCGGTTAGCGGATGACCGGTTCCATTTGATAGATGCTCAAAAAACGCCATTTGCAGACAATTTCTATACCATTTTCCGCTCTGCCGGTCGTCGCGGTAAAGGTGTAGTGTGTGGTGTATAATGTCGGAGGGATAACATTCTGCAACAGTGAGGTTTGTTCAATATCATTTTTATTTAGCCCAGCCATTCAAATGGCCCCTTATCCCCCTCTGAGTTTTACCAAATTGTAGGGAGGCAGGCCCGAAACGAGTTATTCAAAATAATATTTCCTCCTCAAGAGGCGATATCTGCCTAAAAAATATATAATTGGTAAGCCTGAGCAAATATTTCGGTTGCAAGAATCGCCTCCAAACTGTGTGATATAGTTTGGAGGCGATACTATGTTAAAATTATTTTCTCTCTACCTACACGCTATGGGGAAATCCCCCGGAACAGTTTCAGTTTACTGCCAAAATATCTCGCAATATTTTCGGCGGTGCGAGGAGACATTTGGCGAGCGGCCAAGTCAACTTTACCGGGCCAACGTACTGGAATACATCTCCTATATGCGCAACATCAAGGGCTACAATCCCAAGACCGTCAACCACCACCTGTCTTCCCTACGGAGCTACAACGATTGGCTCATAGAATCCTGTCAGCAGATGGACACCGTCATACTGAAGAACGATTTCATGAAAATCCAGCTTCAGTACGCCAGCCCCAGCAATGTTACCAAGAAGGATGAGGAGGCGTTCCGGCAACGACTTTTGGAGAGCGGCAGCAAACGCGACTACGCCATCGTGACCCTGTTCGCCTACTCCGGCATACGGCGGAGTGAGTGCGCTGACCTCAAGCTGGACCAGGTTGATTTGACTGCCAGGGAAATCCGCGTCATCGGCAAGGGCGACAAGCAGCGGGTGGTATACATTAACGACAAGATCGTTCATGCCATGCGTGAATATCTGAAGGAGCGTAACTCCGACAGTCCATACTTCTTTGTCAGCAGGCAAAGTGAGAAGCTGACCCCATCCAGAATCAACCAGATATTTAACAAATATTCAAATGATATTTCTCCAAAAACTTTGAGATATTTTTTCTGTTCTCATGCTTTGGAAAGCGGATTCTCAATTCACGAGGTCAGTAATTTAGCTGGACACAGCTCTATTCAAGTAACCATGCTCTACACCAACCCAACCGCCCAGGCCATGAAGGACAAGGCTAACAAGCTGTAAGGGGGTGCGCATGAAGAAACTGATTTTTATTGTGGCGGCGCTCATCCTCCTTGCGGTTTCTGGTGTAGCTGCTTGGCAGGTTTATGTGCCAGTCCATGAGGACAACGTGAGCGTCCACGCCTATGATGATTTGCGGCAGTTCGTGCGAGTTCCTACGCCTGACCCCACAATCCGGCCGGACACATCGAGCTCGCCAGAACTTCCTCCTCCCCAATCCTCTGAGTCAGAACTGACTTCCCCTCCATCTCCGCAAGTGGACTTCGAGTCCCTTCGGGCAGTCAACCCGGAAATCGTGGCGTGGCTTACCATCGGCGGTACCAATATCGACTACCCAGTTGCCCAGCACAGCGACAACGACTATTATCTTCACCACCTGTTCACCGGGGAGTGGAACAGCTCCGGCTGCCTGTTCATGGACTGCAGCAATCAGGCCGGCTTTTCAGATTCGCATACTATTATTCCTGAAAAACGACCTAGAAAAAAGCAGTAGAAAGTGGTAAAATAGAGAGTATGGAATACATAGATTTACGAAAACTGAAAAGTGGAGAACTCAAGCAGATACGCCGGCAGGTCGTACGCCTCAAAAAGATGGGGAAAACCGGGAAAGAAATAGAGGAATTAACCGGAGTGCGGCAGAGTCGCGCCAGCGAAATATGGACGGCATATAAGCGAGAGGGAGACAAAGCGCTGGAACCGAAGAAACACGGATTCCAGAAGGGGACGCATCTGCTTCTGACACCGGAGGAGCAGGCGGAAATACGGGAAACGATTGTTACCCGCCGCCCAGAGGAATTCGGCATTCCTCACTGAACGTCCTGCATCAGACGGAGGAGTGCGTAGGAGAGTTTATCGAGCGCTTCCATAAGCAGAAAAAAGAGAAGGCCAGGGATGCAAAATACCGGCTCATGGAGCAGCATCTGGATATGTTCCCCGCCTACCCCGACGACTTGGACGAGTTTTGCGAGAGCCATGTGTTCCATAAGTCTATCGTCTACCTGACTAAGCTGGAAAAAAGCAAGCGCTGGGGACGGTGTATGCACTGTGGCAGGGAGTTCCTCCTCGACCGTTCGGTGAAACCGGGCAGCGAGGGTGTTTGCCCAAAGTGCGGTTTTCCCGTCAGGTTCCGGGGAGAATGGGCTGCTAAGCCCATTGTAGAGAAAGCAAAAATCTGTATTCCCTCCCGGGTGGATGGCAGCTGTTCCTTCGGTACAGCGATGTGCGGCGCATTATCTCTCCTGACGAGAGGGAGCCGGAGTTTGACTATTCAGACTTCTTTCTCAACATCGTTGTTGAAAAGGCTGGCCGGCAGAAAGCCTACGCCTACTGGTGGAGAAGTTATCCGTACTACTGGAGCGTATGGAGCAGGCTTAAAAACGGCTCGGTGTGCTACAGCGATACCTATGTGTACACGGAAAATCTGCCGGAGGTGTTTGGCGAGCGATACTGTCATGTTGACCTGCAGGCTGGTTTGAAGGACTTGCTCCGGCCCATCAACTTTGCCGGGCTTCTATGGAATCTGCAAATTATCCCACAGGCGGAGTACCTGTTCAAACTGGGCCTTCCGGGTCTGGCGGCGGGCCTGTCGCCAAAGAAATCTGGCGCCGTCAGCTTTTCGGAGCTGACCGGCGTAAGCAAACAGTATCTCCCGGTTCTTCGTGAGACCCAGGCGGTCGAAAACGAGATAAATCTCCTTGCAGTATCCCCAAAATGGGTGCCCTTCGAGGTATTCCGTGAGTTGTGTGCTTTGAATTTGGACATAACCAGCCTGACCACCATGCAAGGCATCATGGAGTACAACAGCCTGGGACGGGTTTTGAGGTACTTGCAGGGCCAGAAGAAAATCACGAAATCATATGCGAATTTGCTTGGGTTGTACCGCGATTACTTGGACACGGCCAGGAACATGGGCTGCAACCTGAAGAAAAAGGCTGTTCTGGAGCCCCGCGACCTGAAGACCCAGCATGACCTCTTGTCAGAGCAGCTTGCCGCGCAAAAGACAGAGAAAGAGAACTTGCTGCTGTCCCGCGCTATTGAGAACGGCCTGTACGAGTGGGCACAGGAGTACGCAAGCAAGGATTATTGCATTGTGTACCCCCAAACCAAGAACGACTTTATCAACGAGGGCCGTAGTCTGCACCACTGTGTTGGGAACGCCGGCTACTATGACCGGCACGTTCTTGGCCGGAGCATGGTGTTCTTTATCCGCCGGGCAGGGCAGCCGGAGAAGCCCTTCTTCACCACTGAAATCGATATGGATGCAGGGAGGATCAAGCAGCTCTATGGCTTCAGCGACTGTTCCGCGCCGAAGGAAGTGCGGGGGTTCGTGGAAGGGTTTGTATAGTTATCACTGCTCAATATTTGAGAAGTGATAACTATTGGGCGGCCATGCGGTGGAGAAGCGCGGAGAGGATGGCAAGCTGATGCAAATAGTATTCATGTAAGGCCGGATTAGATCAAAAAATTGATTGCATACCCAGTGAAAATCTGATAAAATAAGAATAGATGGATGGACGTGGATGCGCTCCAAAACAGCAAGAGGCTATAGTTTGAGCAAACCCATGCTTCTTCTATATTTTGGGAGGTGGAAGATATGTTATCAAACACTTTCGTTGACAATGCAAAAATCATGGCAAAAGGGATGGTCGCAATCCCAAAGGGCGTTCGTGAAGCCCTTGGTGTGGCAAGCGGAGACCGCATTTCTTTTATTGTGGAAGATGGGGCTGTCCGTATTGTCAACTCGGCTGTATATGCCATGCAGATGCTTCAGAATGAAATGGCAGGCGAAGCAGAGCAGGCTGGCATTATATCAGACGAGGATGTTATGGCGCTTGTAAAAGAATTGCGAAATGAGGATGAAGATGTATGAGGGTTCTAATTGACACAAATGTCCTCATATCTGCGGCTCTGAGCGCAAACGGAGTTCCCTACCAGGCTTACGTAAAGGCGGCCACCTATCCTAACCGCGGGTTAATTTGTGAGCAAAATGTTGATGAAATGAGAAGGATATTCAACAAGAAATTCCCTAAACGCTTGGCGGCCCTCAATAAATTCCTTTCAACCGCTTTGCTGACACTTGAGCTTGTACCCATCCCAACAGACGAAAGCATATCAGAATCACAAGTCAGAGATGCGGATGACCGCCCTATTTTAAGAGCGGCGATTGAGGCAAAGGCTGATGTTCTTCTTACTGGCGATAAGGATTTTTTTGGAATCAGGTTTGGAAACCCCCAAAATTCTATCACCGGCCGAATTTATCAACATGACATAAACCGGCTGGATTTTTGTAGTTGATTTTGAAATGAACTCTGATATAATAGACATACAGTATCAAGTTTGGGTTTCAATCAAACACAGTAATCCGAGTTACAGAGCGCAATTTGCGCTTTAGCCGAGGAAATCCGGCGCAAAAGTTAATAGTGCTCCCCGGAGGGGCAACAAAAGCGTGCATGGTAAAACCGTGTGCGCTTTTTTCACTATAGATTGGAGTGTTCAGATTTCACTCCTGCCAACTTTCATCCGGGGAGTAATCCCCATCACATAATCAACTTGTAAAGGAGAGTGTCCACATGGACGACATTCAATCCAAAATCGAGCGGATGCGCGGCCTTATCGCCACCATCAAAGAGGCCGACATCGCCTACTTCCGAGACGACCGCCCCATCATGTCCGACCGGGACTACGATGTGGCAGTTGACCTGCTGAAAAAGCTGGAGCAGAAAAACGGCATTACCCTCTCCGACTCCCCCACCCAGAAGGTTCCGGGCGAGATACTGGAGAGCCTGACCGAGGTGCGCCATACCCGCCCTATGCTTTCGGCGGATAAGACCAAATCAGTAGACGATTTGGTACGTTTTGCCGGAGGCCGGGACGTGGTACTGTCCTGGAAGCTGGACGGCCTGACCCTGGTGCTCCGCTACGACGGCGGCCAGCTTCAGTCGGTCATTTTTTGCGGACAGTTCAATACATGCCTGCCTTTTTCTCTCCCTGCTCCTGCGTTTTCCCTCAATCCCACGCTCCCTCTGTATCTTCTTGGCACAAGCAGGACAATACTTCGATATGCCAGAGCCAGGGACATATTCAACGCTGCACACCGTACAGTGTTTAGCGGGCCTATCTGCACAACTACAATATCTTTGAGCAGTTTCGGTTCGGCGTGGGTGACACCATCCAGGTCTACAAGGCCAACATGATTATCCCGCAAATCGCGGAAAACCTCACCAAAAGCGGCACATATAAGCTGCCCGAAAAGTGTCCCTGCTGCGGAGGAGCGCTGTCCATTCAGCAGACCTCCGGCGGCACATCCCAGCTTTTCTGCGACAATCCCCACTGTGCCGCCAAGCTGGTACAGAAGTTCGCCCATTTTTGCGAAAAGACCCGCATGAACATTGAGGGCCTGTCCGCCACGACCCTGGAGAAGTTCATCGGTCACGGCTGGATACGCAACTTTGGCGACCTGTATGAGCTGGAGCGGCACAAGGAGGAGATCATCAACACAGAGGGCTTTGGCGTAAAATCCTATGAGCGGCTGCAAGCGTCCATCGGCAAGAGCCGCACCTGCACTTTGGCGAAGTTCATCGCCGGTCTGGGTATCCCCATGGTGGGCCGCCATGCCGGGAGAATAATTGATAAGGCTTGCGGCGGTTCTTGGAAACTGTTCGAGGAGGCAATTCAGAATGGATTTGATTTCACAATGCTATCCAACTTCGGCACGACAATGCGCGACAACATCTACAAATGGTACAACGACGCGGAGGAGGCCAAGCTGAGGCGTCCTCTGCTCGACCATATTACATTCATAAAGGAGACATCGACTATGAACAACACAAACAACCCCTTTGCAGGCAAAACCGTGGTGGCCACCGGCAAGCTGGTGAATTACACCCGCGACGGCATCCAGACCCGCCTTTTGGAGCTGGGCGCGCACCCGGCTTCCTCGGTAAGCAAAAATACTGACTTCCTGATCGTGGGCGAGAAGGCCGGCAGTAAGCTGGCGAAGGCCCAGGCTCTGGGTGTTACCACCCTAACGGAGCAGGAATTTGAGGATATGGCTGGCTAAAATGAGCCGGAAGAAAGTGGCGGGGCAGGCGACTGTCCCGCGCTTTCTATTATATAGAGGTGGTGAAAACATGACAGCAACAAAAATCAGCCGTATCATCTCCGGCAGCCCGATGCGTCCCATCACTGTGGGCGAACCGGCGCTGATCCACGAGGGTAACGGCCTGAGAAGGACTACCCCGGTCTTGAATCTGCGGCGTGTTTCGCCCAGTGAGATTCGCTTCGAGACCAGGAACACACAGTATGTCCTAAAAATATCCCCTGCAAATAGAATAACAAAGGAGCAAATCACATGAAAGCGTTTGAAAAAAGTTGCTATCTTCTGCCCTGGCCGGAGGTATCGGAAATACTGACTAACGAGGTCGAAAAGCATCTCGTCCGCCATGTCCCATGCTGGGCAAAATACGAGGACGAAAGCTTTTGGTGCACGGACCAACCTGTTTTGCCCCTCCACGAGGCCTGCCAAATCATGCAGCTCAGCGGCTTCCCTGCCGAGGACTGGCAGGACACTCTCCCGGACGAGGGAGGAAATACGGTGAACGGTTTTGGTATGGAACTCAGCGAGCATCTGCTCCGTAAGGGCCTGGGCTTTGCCTGGATGCGGCAGATCATTGCCCCGGAGGGCCTGTGGCTGGTAGGTGTTTACGATAAAAAGGAGCACTTGTCTGAACACGCTGGACGCATATCGTCTGGCAAAATATCTCCGCGGCCGTGGGCAGTCGGTCACCTGCTTGGACGAAATCTTTGTCCGTTATGCCGAGCCGGTGCCCCTGGACAAATCGGGGTACACGGTATATATGCTCAAGACCACTGGCCCGGACGACGCCTGTATCTTCCTCAAGGACAACCGCTGTACCATCCAGCAGGCCAAGCCGACCGCCTGTCGGCTCTATCCCTTTGTGGCAGAGCCAACGCCGGATGGGGGCTGCAAATTTCTGCTGAGTATGGAGCAGAACCACCATTTCAAAGGAGGACAAGTCCAAGCCGGGCGGTGGATGAAGAAATACTTCTCCCCGGAGGATAGAGAGTTTATGCGGATCGACATAGGTTCCGCGCCGGTGATTGCCCTGCTTATGCGGAAGGTCCCGGCCTTGGAGCAGAAACGTGCGATCATGCAGTACCTCTGGTATAGATTCTCTGACTTCGACCTGGACAGGCCGCTGGTGGAGCAGTACAGGCAGAATACCATCAAGCTGGTAGCAGCGCTGAAAGAAATGCAGGAGGTATCAACATGATATGTCCTCACTGTGGAGGCTTGCTAAAAAAGGACATCACAAACAATGTTACACCCCGGAATGGCCAGTTCATTGTCATTTGCGGCGTCCCATGCTATAAATGCGTGGATTGCGGCACTGTCCTTTACAGGGGACATGTGATGCAAAGGCTGGAAAAGATGGTGAATGACACGCCAAGAACTGCCGGGAATGTCGTTATACTGGACTATCCCGATTCAGATATGGAGGTATATAATGGACACTGACCGCAACGAACACCAAATCATCCGCAAAGACGCCCGCGCCTGTTTCGTGGAGACCCTGAACGATTCCTTCGAGTTCGGTAAGGTGCATTTTTGTTTTGCAACCTACGACATGAAGCTCCCGGCAGGCCAGCGGCAGACAAATTCCGTGCATATCTATATGGCGATTGACGAGTTTTTGGAGCTCTGCCGCAAGCTTTGCTCCGGCGAGCTACGGCATATGATGGCCCAGCGCCTGAAAGAGAGCAACAAGGAACCGCTTTACAAATGCCTGGGCGGTACTTCGGCTGAGAAGCTTGCGAAAATCAACCGCTCCCGGCCCGATGGCATGAGCCTGTCCCGCACAGCTGAGCTGGTATGCGGCAAGAACGGAAATTTTCTGTTCGTAGCCAGCAGCGGCCCCGGCGAGACCAAGAAGACCGGGCTTATCGTGCCGCGGTTTGGGAACAAGCCTGAAAACCATGTCTCAGTGAGCATGACCTACGAAAGTTTCAGCGGACTGATGCTGACGACTAAAGCCCACTATGAGGCGTGGCTGGCGGCTTGGTATTTCAGGCAGACGGCAGTGAAAAGGGAGCCCCCTCACAAATTGGAGCGGATTCCGGCACAACCGAAAGAGAGCGTCCCCGAGCCGGTATACTCTGTTGAACCGGGGTATGGGGCGGTGGCGATGTTCTAAAGTGCATATTAACGGCGTGGCCTTTGGGCTTCGCCGTTTTTTTGTTGCTAAATGCAGTTGAATCTGGTATAATATCCCCAAAAGGAGTGGATATGGTGGAGCCAGTTTACTATACAGTCGATTCGATAAACGGTGATTACGCCTACATGACCAGCGATGACGGTGTGGAGAATCAGGTTGCCATGTTTCTTCTGCCGGAGGGGACGGACATTGGCAGCAGGCTGTTGTGGGAAAATTTTGAGTGGACTTTGATAGAGTGACCACGTTGGGTGGCATTGCTATTTTGACTGTTACGCATGAAAATTTTGACGATGAACTCAAGAAATATTTGAAAAACTGAGCGATTTCCGCGTAAAAAGTTGCGTTTGCCTATATTTTGCCTATGTCAAGCCGATGACACGGAAATGAGAATCTGCTATAATATTAGCGTGGAAAGCTGGCCGATACCCCGGGCCGGCTTTTTAAATATTATTGTGGAAAGGCTGTTGAAAAATGAAATATTGCCCTTATTGCGGCGCGTCCCTCCCGGACAGCGCCGTATCTTTTTGCCCGGAATGTGGGAAATCCCTGCCGAAAAGCACTGTGGAGAAGCCCCCCAAAGAGAAAAAGAAGAAAGAAAATCCTGTAAAAACCAAAACCCGGCCTGAAAAAACCGAGCCACCTGTTGAGGACGGTTACGACGGCTACTACGACGACCGCCTCCCCATAGACGAAGGCCACCACCGGAACGGCCTGGACAAGGGCATCATCAAAAAGGTAGCAGCGCTGATACTGTGCCTGCTGGTGGTGATTGGGGCTTGTGTTGCAATTTTGTATGTGATTTAAGTTGTAAAGCGCTTTCGCTGTTCGTGTAGTATGATAAAATCTCTGAAAAGGAGCAAAAACCATGATTTACATATCCAAAGGCAGCTCAAAATCCAGCCTGCATAAACCCTTAAAAGTGACTCATTGCGGCAAGACCATCCAGCTCTCCGGCCTCCAGGCCGAGCTTTGGCGCAAGGGCCGGTACGAGTTCGCGGCCGCTCAGACCAAGGCCGAGGAGCTGGCTCTGGCCAACCTCTCCCGAGCCGGGCTTGCTGAAATCCAGCAGGAGAACACTGCCGCCTTTCGCTACTATACACTGACCAGTTGTGTCCTTTGTCCCACCCGGCGTCCTGGCATCGGGCTGAGTGCCAAGGAAAAGGAACTCCTCTGCTGGCTGAAGAAGGCAGGGCTTCGCATGACCGTTGCCGAACTGGTCTACCTACGGAGCAGGAACATCCACCCCACCCGCAAGCTACTCCGAGCAAGAAACCGGCAGGCGCTGGTAGAGAAAATCTACAACCCCCACAACATCGCGGATAACCTCTTGGAGCAGCAGATGGAGTCGACTGGCTGCCGGGACGAGGTGGTGGCTGACCTGTTGTCGCTGCTCAGAAAAAAGAGGCTGGTGCTGCTGTGAAATCGACCTGGGAGAAATTCAAAAAACTGCCGGAGCCGTTGCGGAGAGTAATCGGTTTGCGGATGATAGTTGGCGGCGCGGCGCTCGTGCTTTCTATTATAATGTGGGCTATTACAGGCAACATCACCCTGGCAATTCCCTGTGCAGCGCTTGGGGCGTATCTGTTGGTCAGCGGCGGTCTGCTCGTATATCGCAATTCCCTTTGTATCACCGGCATGGTCAAAGAAATTATCACAACAGGAATCCGCAAGCGCCCAAAATATCTGTTGCTTGAAATTGAGGAGGGTATTATTCAGTTACCAGCAAACCGAAAACATTTCCCGGCAAACAGCTCTGTAACGCTATATCTTGCTGCAAACACACCGGTCTATGAGAAACATTAACCGCTCTATAGGTAAATGGGCAAAAGAAACAGCGTCAAGTGGAACTCGGCGGGCTTTGCGCCGGGTTCCTTTTTGTATATGACCTTCTCCAGCACGCTTTTAAGCAGTTCGTTGCGCTGCTGGGAATCCATATCAAAGTAGGAATCGAGTACCTCTTGTATGCGTTCCGCCATTTTTGGCACGTTCAGCTGTTCCCTGGGGCGTATGTCTGTCCGGGCCTTCTCCAGGTCAGCAATACGTTGTGAGAGGGCAGCGTGGCGCTGAAGAAAAGTATCTGTGTCGTATACTCCCTGCTCCACTAAATCGTACAGCCTGCTGTCCTGGGCCTTGGCCGTGGCTATCTGCCGCTCGATGGCCTTTAGGGTCTGGGCGGTGTTATCCTCTCCGGGACTTTCAGAGCCAGCGTTTTGAACAAGCTCGTTCATCTCCTCCCGAAGCCGGGAGATAAGCGCTTCCTCCACCAAATGCAGCTTGCTTGAGACGATACATCCCCGCTTCTGGCAAAGGAGCATGGGCCCGCCCCTTTTATCCGCCTGACGCTGCATATTGTGTCCGCAGTTGCCGCAGACGATAAGGCCGGCCAGAGGGTTTTCTATAACGCCGGTAAAGCTTGGTGAGCGGTGACGCTTCGCAAAGATTCCCTGTACCTGCTCAAAGGTCTCTTGAGGTACTATGCCCTGGTGCAGACCGTCGACTATGGTCCAGCTTTCCTGGGGGTTATATATAGTTATGTGCTTGCCGCCGCTCTGCCTGCTGGGGCGGATGTGGGTCTTGCGGTCCCATACTATATGGCCGGTGTATACCGGGTTCTGCAAAATATTCCTGATGGTGGTACGGCTGAATTGTACGTCTCGCCGGGGCTTTGCGCCCAGAGAGTTTATGCGGTCGGCGATGCGCTGGCAGCCCATACCTGAGAGGTATAGGTCAAATATCATGCGAACAAAGGGGGCCTCCTCGGGGTTTGGCTTAAGAGAGGGTGTCTTGCCGATACGGGTCTTTTCATACCCATACGGCGCGTTTGCAATATACCCGCCGCTTTCCACCGTGGCCTTTATCCCCCGGCGCAGGCGGCGCTTTATCATCTTGTACTCCTGCCGCCCCAAGAAGGTCTCAAACTCGGTATAGGTTTCGTCATTTTCATCTGAGAGGTCGTACACCTTGTTAGGGGTGATAATCTTCGTCCCCGACAGTTTGAAAGCGTCCAATATAGCCCCCTGGTCGCTCATGGACCCACGCCCCAGGCGCTGGATATCCATACAGAGCACACCGTCATATACACCCTGCTCCACAGCCTCCAGCAGCTTCAGCATTTGCGGCCGCGCATAGAGACTGTCCCCAGAGGCCACCTCCTCGAACACGTCCTCCGGCGCAACGACAAGGGCATGTTTAGCCATACACTGCCGCAAAGCTTCCCGGTGCCGTGCCAGCGTGACCTCTATGGGTTCGCTCGGATCATCCGCCCGGCTTTTCCTCAAGTATTCAGCATAGCGCATTTTTGTCACCTCTTTGGATTTTTGGGTATGGAAAGGCCCGCCCCTGGGTGGGAGCGGGCTTTTTATTGCTTAATCAAACTGATACTGCTTTTTTGCAGCGATAACTTTATAATCTGCTATATCGGCATATTTAACATTATGCATAACAGGAAGCGCACTCGCACTGAATGACACGGTAGCCCCAGCATTTACATCATGCACGTTTGTCCCGAAAATCCCGATTGGGTTCCCATCAGCGTTGTATAGCATAATGCTTGCCCATACCATTTTGTCATCTTCATCTGTATTGTTTGTAATCCTTCCTGTTATAGTGCCATTGCCAAACTCACCCTCAGTTAAAGACAAGTCGCTAACTTCATATCGTACAATATCGTTTTTTGACTTGCGAACGTTAAGGTGTGGAACAAAAACATAATCCATATCAGCGGTAAGGGTGCCATCAACTGGTGCGCCATTGGCGTAGTAATAACCTTTCTCGCCGGGAGCAATAATATCGGGGTCTTCTGAACCTAGAGAAAATATATTAGACGTTCCAAGCAATTTTCCCTCAGAATCTTCAAAATCATATGAAGGACTATCTAAAAATAAATTGTACTTACTTGTGTTTTCAATTTCAATTATTACGTCACAACACAGGTTTCCTATGCTGTTTACGTACACGTCATGTGTTTGGTATGTGATTTTATATAATTCATCACTTTCGGATGGTTCACCGGCTGCGCTGTTTTCCTCAACTTGGGACGATTCATCTTTTTTTGTCTCTGGTGATTCAGAGGATGGCTGTGTTTTAGCAGGCTCTTTTTTGTCGGTGGTGGGTGCACCGCTATTGGCCGAAAGCCCGAAGCCAAAGCCTAAAAAGAAAATAAACAAGGCAAGAGGAATCTGCCACCAGCGAAACGCGCCCTTCGGCTTGCTTTTCTGCTGCACGGTTTTAGCGGCAGCGGCAGGCTGTTGGGCTCTCGAAGCGGACTGAGTAGGTACTTGCTGTCTGTAAGTAAATATAGCTCCACAGGTGCCACAACTTTTTGCGCCGGAAGGAACATTCCCGCCACATCTTGGACATGTCATTTTCATTCCTCATTTCCTTTTATATTCTTCTATAATTAAATGTTTGATAATACCTTTGCTTGTATACTCTATCCAATAGCTTTTTCCCGTATCCCCTTTTCAGATTCTTTATGAAAGAATGGCTTTAACGCAGTATCAACGATTAGCTTCGTGTCATCATTGGCCTTGCGGTAAGCGAGTGCCACGTCTCTTTCGTGTAAAGACAACTTGGGTGTATCTTGACTTTGTCGGATGTATTCTGGAGTAGGGTCATCTGTGCGGCCAAGAAGATAATCAGCTGAAACATCGCATATGAGAGCAATTTTAATAATTAAATCTGATTTGGGGTCATGATTACCTTTTTCATATCCATTTAAAGTGCTTGGAGCGACTCCAATTTTTTGAGCTAACTCCTTTTGGGTAAGACCAGCACGTTCTCTCGCTAATTTAATGTTAAATTCCATATAGTCCCCCCTTTGCACGGTTACCTTGACCCTCTCTATAGTAGCGAAATTTTTTTCTTTTGTCAAGAGCGCAAATTCTAATTTCTCAAATTTCTTTTCGGAAAGGTATTGACAAATTTGAAATACTTGAATATAATGTACTTAGATTTGAGATTCTCAAATCAATTTGCAAGCAGCTTTGACAAGGGAAAAGCAAATCGCATCTGTAGGCTTTTTACAGATGCGACTACTCCGAATTTTGTTACCAGAACACGTTGCAGGGCTTTCATCCTGATGGCGTATGTTTTTGCCGAGCACACTCGTTTGGCCATCAGTGGCATACCCCTTTTGATCTGGGCGGAACCAGTACATATGCCGGTGTCGATGAATCTTCACATGCAAAAGCCACATGCTTCTATGACGCGCCGTTTCACTTTAGCAGTTTCGGTTCAGCTATTGCCCCTTACGCATGACGCCGCTTTCACAGTCTGGAACGTCTGGGCAAAAAGAGTGCCTTGCCGATTTCTCCGCATGGCATCATCCCCTTTCTGCCCCTAAAAAGGGACAATAGCATTATAGTGAAATGTTTTTCCCTTGTCAAGCGTTTTATAACGCTGTATGAGAAAGGAGCGACACAAATGGATTACCCGAATATAGAAGCCGAACGAGCTCGTCTTGGCCTTACGAAAGACGAACTGGCCGAACGCTTGGGAGTAAGCCGTAAAACTTTGCTAAATTGGCAAACTGGCAGAACTGAGATTCCTAGTGGCAAGCTTATTAAGCTTGCATATATGTTTGACTGCACTATCGACTACCTGCTGGGCGTAGACGTTCGGCCCCAGGACAGGGCGGGGTGAAAAGCAAACGTGCCCACAGGCCTTTGTGAGCACGCATACTCTAGACTTTTTTTACCAGAACGCCTTGCACCTTCAGACCCTAACAGCACGCGTGTTGCTGGCTTTCCTGCCTGTTAGTGATAGGCTGCTACCTTAATCCGGGCACGCAGTTGACTATCTGCCTGATCTGTTGGACGAGTAAGGCCCCACGCTTTTTCCCGGAAGCTTTTACCACTTTATAAAGCGTTTCCGCTTCCTGATGCCAGCAGGAAGCGGAAACTAGCAAAGCCCATTGCATACTCAACGAGCTTGCATGAGGACATTATATTATTCCTGAAAAACGACCTAGAAAAAAGCAGTAGAAAGTGGTAAAATAGAGAGTATGGAATACATAGATTTACGAAAACTGAAAAGTGGAGAACTCAAGCAGATACGCCGGCAGGTCGTACGCCTCAAAAAGATGGGGAAAACCGGGAAAGAAATAGAGGAATTAACCGGAGTACGGCAGAGTCGCGCCAGCGAAATATGGACGGCATATAAGCGAGAGGGAGACAAAGCGCTGGAACCGAAGAAACACGGATTCCAGAAGGGGACGCATCTGCTTCTGACACCGGAGGAGCAGGCGGAAATACGGGAAACGATTGTTACCCGCCGCCCAGAGGAATTCGGCATTCCTGGGAGTCTGTGGACGCTGAAGAAAGTGTGTGCATACGTCTGGAAAAGGTATCGGAAAAAGATCTCGGACGGCAGTGTGTCGGATTATATGCGGCGCTGGGGCTTGACGTGCCAGCGTCCGGTCAAGCGTGCCCGGAAACAGAATCCTTCCCGTATCTAAAGGTGGCGGGAGGAAGAATATCCGGCCATCGACCAGCGGGCCAAGGCAGAAAATGCCGTGATTTACTGGGGAGACGAGACTGGAATCGACAACTGCTCGAACTGTGAGCGCGGGTTTGCACCCAAAGGACAGCCTCCTGTTCTGTCGGTGGAAACGAAAAGAGAGAGGCTGAATATGCTTTCCGCCCTGAGCAGGCAGGGGGACGTTCGCTTTATGATGTACGAGGATTCCATGAACCAGCAGCGCCTGATCCAATTTATGGACCGGTTGATTCGGACCTCCAACCAAAAGGTTTTCCTGATTTTGGACAACTTAAAGGTGCACCACGGGAAGAAAGCCGCAGCCTGGCTAGACAAGCATCGGGATAAAATCGAGCTGTTCTTTCTGCCGCCCTATGCTCCCGAGAGCAATCCGGACGAATATCTCAATCACGCGCTGAAACTTTCGGTCCATTCTGGCGACTTACCTCGGACCATATACGATATCCGCCATAAAACTACTTCCTTCATGCGAACATTACAACATTCTCCTGATAAGGTCTCCGCTTTCTTTCAACATAATCAGATTTCCTATATTCTTGTTCGGGGGTAATACCACTTCCTCCTGCGGGCCGCAAGACGAAAGGAGGAATTTTCTTGAAGCTGAGAATCAATTTTCACACAGGCACCACATTCCTGCTGGAATGGGAGCCCATGGACGGCGGCAGGTTCTACGCCATCGTGGGACTAGTGGCCGTGGCGCTCATGATGGGATTCTTTTATGGGCTCGTACAATTGTGACATAGGACAAACCGACACCATCTCACACATACAGCGGAAAGAAAGTCAGCGTAAAATGCTCCTGGCCGTCCTTTTCCTTATACTCAATGTTATCCAATGTAGCACCGACAACCGCCATAAATTGCCTTTCGGACAGCTTGTCCAATGGGACAGGAAAATCATTCCAAAAGGGCTCCTCTTTCACGATTTGTTTGCATATATAGTCGTGGTGCTTCATCACCTTGTCCCAACAGGCAAATGGACCGCGGCCCAAAAGGTAGTCCAGTGGAACATCGAAATAATTTGCGATTTGAGTTGCAACCTCGATGGAAGCTGAGCGCTGTCCGCTTTCTATCATACTGACAGCAGATTTTCCTATTCCAAGATTATTACCCAAAGCCGTTTGCGATATCTTTTCATCATTTCGCAGCTTTCTGACGCGTTCTCCAAAAATTTTAGAATCAAACATAAAATATCCCCCTTGACAGTTCACTATAAGTGTACTATAATATAGCCGTTCACTGAGAGTGAATAAATCAAGAGAAAGGAGGCTCCATGGATTTAGTTATAAAACAAGAGCGAATCGCGCGAGGGTGGACGCAAGAGTTTGTTGCTCAGCAGGTAGGCGTGAAAAAGCCAACTGTTTCAATGATTGAGACTGGGCAAAGGAAACCTTCGTATGATGTTCTTGTAAAACTTCTTGATTTATTCGAATATGATGACCCGCGATTGCTGTTTGCACCAGCTCAGGCGGGCAGCAAGTGAGCACGTTCACTAAAAGCATACCACGACACGAACGAAAAGGCAAGGGGGAAAAAGCAAATGACGGTCAACACGCTGCTGAAAATGTTAGACGTTACCAGGAATACGGCAGATACCTATATCGTGAACATTGTGATGGACGGCTATGGCAAGCCGCTGAATGCGAAGGTGGAGACCATACGGATACATGGCGGCGGCATGTTTATTACGTCGGTCGGCACGGATAACGATATTATGCCCGGCGAAGAGAGAAAGAAAAAGCGCTCTCGTTCCTGCGTCTGCGGTAAGTAATAGGACAATCCCAGACCGAAATATACATTTTGCGAGGTGATAAAAATGTTAGATAAACGCGGTAGAGACATCGGCGAGCCGAAGACTCTTGTTTGTTACGCCGAGGCAACCCCGGAAACTGTGGCGATTAACCGTTTCGGGATCAGTGACACGCTGTCGCGCATACATACGCAGCTTTGGGGATGTCCCCGCAAGTGCACAGTGTTGTACCATGAGACAAAGCCAGAAGGCTACGGCATACCCCACGGCGACCCTCCGCCGTACTGATGTACGCCCTTCGGGGCGAGGGACAAGCTCTTATAATAGAAAGGAAGGATAAAATGGCTCTAAAAAAATTCGGCGTTGACATCTCCGAATGGAACAATGCTGTTGACTTCGGCGCTTTGAAGCGCGCGGGGGTCCAGTTTGTACTTATCCGCTGCGGTTTCGGCAGCGATTCCCACGACCAAGATGATAAACAGTTCTTTGAGAACGTGCGCAAGGCCGAAGCTGCCGGTATTCCCTGGGGCGCTTTCCTCTACTCTTACGCCCTGGACACTGATATGGCGAGGAGCGAAGCCCAGCATATGCTCCGGCTGCTGGCCGGCCGCAAGCCTGCCTATGGGGTATGGTACGACGTGGAGGATGATCTGCAGGCCGGTGCGGACCTTGTGAGCATATGCGAGGTTTTCTGCAAGGCCATGGAAGCGGCAGGGCTTTATGTCGGGATCTACTCCATGGTGGTGTGGCTGGACACCATACTTGACAGCCCCAGGCTTGACAAATATGACAAGTGGGTGGCCCAGGTGTATGACGTCTGCGAGTACAAGAAGCCCTACGGCATTTGGCAGTACAGTCATACTGGCGTTATCGAGGGCAAGGAGTTTGATATGAACTATGCTTATAAAAATTATCCGGCGCTGACAAGCAATAAGAAGGAGGACGACGAAATGACAGACGAAAAATTTGCCGAGCTTATGGAGAGATACCTGAAGCGGCAGGCCCAAAAGCCCGCAAGCAAGTGGGCAGAGGGGAATATCGAGAAGGTTAAGGCGGCGAAAGTGATGTTAGGCGACGCAAACGGCAATTTCCGGCCGCAGAGCTTTATCCCTCGGCAGGAGGTGGCGACAGCATTGGCCAATATCTTGGACAAGTTGCCAGAGGCAAAAGCGGCGGGGGAGGAATAACCATGGATATGCTGAACCTGTTTATCCTCGGTCTCCGTGTGGCGACACTTTTCTTCTTCCTCTGGTATTTTGCAGAAAAATGCTGCGCCCTTTACGCCGCCCGCAAGGCCAAGGAGAAGCGTCGGGTACGGTTTCAGACGGTCTGGGGTTCAAGCTTATGTTGCAATGATGAGCTGGATAATATCATAACGGCGAAGGAGGATTACTAATGACACCAACCGTATGTGATTATTTTGGCGTGATCAAGTTTTAATTGAAAGGATAGTAAAACATGAAAAGTATAAGTTTAGAAGAATTCAAGGGTTTTAGACCGTGCTGGCTGGAGACGGCTGCGGGAGCAAGGAGGCTGGAGGAGATAGGGAGCCGAAAGAAGCGGTGGACGGCTATGGATATCCTGGACTTGCCGGAAGACGAAGTAAGCGCGGAGGATAAGATATGGGCAGTAACGAAGGCCGGGCTTATTGAGGAGCAAAAGCTGCATGAGTTTGCTTGCCGGTGCGCGGAGGAAGCGCTGAAGCTAGTGGAGGACCCTGACCCAAGGAGTGTTGCGGCAATAGAAGCAAAGCGGAAATGGCTTAAGGGCGAGATCAGTGATGAGGAGCTTGACGCAGCCTGGGCCGCCGCCAGGGACGCCGCCAGGGACGCAGCCAGGGCCGCAGCCTGGGACGTAGCCTGGGCCGCCGCCAGGGACGCCGCCAGGGACGCAGCCAGGGCCGCAGCCAGTGACGCAGCCAGGGACGCAACTAGAAAAAAGCAGGTTGCCATACTCAGAGAACTGATTATAGACTAAAGGAGAAAGGGGCCAATACAATGAGCTTTTATATAACCTGCCCCCACTGTGGGGGACACTGCGAATTTAATCTGCCGAAAAACTGGTGAAAAGGAGCTGAAAATAGTCATGAAAAGTATAAGTTTAGAAGAATTCAAGGGTTTTAGACCGTGCTGGTTGGAGACGGCTGAAGGAGCAAGGAGGCTGGAGGAGATAGGGAGCCGAAAGAAGCGGTGGACGGCTATGGATATCCTGGACTTGCCGGAAGACGAAGTAAGCGCGGAGGATAAGATATGGGCAGTAACGAAGGCCGGGCTTATTGAGGAGCAAAAGCTGCATGAGTTTGCTTGCCGGTGCGCGGAGGAAGCGCTGAAGCTAGTGGAGGACCCTGACCCAAGGAGTGTTGCGGCAATAGAAGCAAAGCGGAAATGGCTTAAGGGCGAGATCAGTGATGAGGAGCTTGACGCAGCCAGTGCCGCAGCCAGTGCCGCCGCCAGGGCCGCCGCCAGTGCCGCCGCCAGTGCCGCCGCCAGGGCCGCAGCCTGGGACGTAGCCTGGGCCGCCGCCAGTGCCGCCGCCAGTGCCGCAGCCAGGGACACCGCCTGGGACGCAGCCTGGGACGCCGCCAGGGACGCAGCCTGGGCCGCCGCCAGGGCCGCCGCCAGGGCCGCCGCCAGTGCCGCCGCCTGGGCCGCAGTCTGGGACGCCGCCAGGGACGCAGCCAGGGCCGCAGCCTGGGCCGCCAGGGACGCAGCCAGGGCCGCAGCCAGGGACGCAACTAGAAAAAAGCAGGTTGCCATACTCAGAGAACTGATTATAGACTAAAGGAGAAAGGGGCCAATACAATGAGCTTTTATATAACCTGCCCCCACTGTGGGGGACACTTGGACCCCGGCGAGAGGTGCGACTGCCAGGATAAAAAAGAAGAAACCGCCCCCCGGCGGGGACCGGGAAAGCGGCAGGAAATATGTTCAGCTTTATTTTACCACCGGGACCGTGGTAAGTCAAGGCTGAATGACAAAAATCGCTATAAAGGAGCGTAAAAAATGCACTATAAAATGTATGATCCTGATAACCCGAGATTGTCCATAGATGTGGATATGGACGGCGGCGGGCTGGTATGGGAGGAAGGATAGGTGACAGGCATGGACAATATGAGTATATATAACGCTCTGCGTACCCCGCCGAAAGAGGCGCTTACGCCTATTACGGAAGGGCGCATGAAGGGAAAATCTGACATTTCGCCTATGTGGCGTATCAAAGCCCTTACCGAGCGCTTTGGGCCCTGTGGGATAGGGTGGAAGTATGAGATGACCCGGCAGTGGCTGGAAACCGGCGCGGAGGGCAGTATAAAGGCCTTTTGTAATATTTTGCTTTACGTCAAATACGAGGATAAATGGAGCGAAGCGATACCTGGCACCGGCGGCAGCTCGTTTGTGGCAAAGGAGCGTAACGGACTTTACACCAGCGATGAGTGCTACAAGATGGCCCTTACCGACGCCATATCCGTGGCCTGCAAGGCCCTGGGCATGGCGGGGGACGTCTATTGGCAGAACGACCCTACCAAATATATAGAGCGCCCGCAATCTGAGCCGGACAAGCCCGGCCCCATCTGTAACCGCTGCGGCAAACGGTTACAGCCTGTCAGAGGCAGGGACGGCAGGACCCGTACCCCGGAGCAGACTGCGGACTATTCGCGGAAAACTTACGGACACGTGCTGTGTATGAACTGTCAGAAACAGGAGAGGGAAAATGATGGGGCGGCTGGTTATAGAGGAGGAGAGCGGTAATGCTTAACACCGTCGCACTAATGGGCCGCCTGGTAGCCGACCCGGAGCTCAAGACCACCCCCAGCGGTGTAAGCGTTACCAGCTTCCGCATAGCCGTAGACCGCTCCTACAGCCCCCGGGAGGGCGGCGAGCGCCAGGCGGACTTTATTGACATCGTGGCCTGGAGAGGTACCGCTGAGTTTGTGTGCAAATACTTCCAGAAGGGCCAGATGATAGCCCTCCAGGGCCGCATCCAGACCCGCAGCTATGAGGACAAGCAGGGCAATAAGCGCATGGCGGTGGAGGTCGTGGCGGAGAATGTTCACTTCTGCGGGTCAAAAAGGGAGAGCGGGTCAGGCGATACATATGCCGCGCCACAGCGGCAGGAGACCCCTCAGAAGGAGTCTCAGTGGGTGCAGCAGGCGCTTTCGGGGGAGATGGAGGGGTTTGATTCAGAGGAGGATCTACCATTTTGATTTGCAGTGAGGGTGACAGGCCAATGACATACATAAAGCTGTTCGTGGACTATCTGGACGCCATAGAGCCCCTTGGGGACGCGGAGAGGGGGAGGTGAGGCCTTTGCCAAAGGAAAGTAATGGGCGGAAGTACTTTTTCTATCTGAACACTTTTTACAACTGGCAGAAAACGAACTATGTGTCAGGGACTGCGAAACTGCTATATTACGAAATCCTCGGGTTATTTAATGAGGCCAAGTGGCCTGAGTCTATTCAGCTGGATAACTACCGCCTTATGTGGATGGTTGATACCAGAACGGAAAGGGTAGCCATTGCGGCGAGGGATAAGCTGGTCAAGCTTGGATTCATTAAGTACAGGAAGGGACATAAGGGCAGTCCGAATGAATATATACTGGCAGAATATACCCCTCAAAAAGTCAGTATGTGGAGCTGCACGACGGCGCGGACAATATGAGCGGCTACATGGGCTGGTACTATGTGACCCTGGCCGTTGACGGGAAAATCTGTACCCACCTGGAAACGGGGCTGGCCCACGACATCGCCAGCGGCAAGGTGAGCGATGCCCCCACAAGGGAGGATTATTTTACCGCTGGGACGCTGAAAGAAGATCAGGTTGACTATGTAATGAACAATGTGGGCTTTTCCTCTACCTCCGATTTGTACTCCCTGCCCCTCAATGACGATGTGAGGGAGCGGGCGGAACGGACGCTGGCGGAACGGGAGGCCCAAGCCGCCCCGCCCACCGTGGAGCCGACGCCGGAGGGCATTTCCGCCGAGCTGTACGACCTGATGTGCGCCTATGACCCGGAATTTATGAAAGACTACGCCAACCGGGAAGATCAGATTGGCGGGACGATACGGGAAATGCAGGCGGTTGGCCCCACGTCCTTTGAGCTGGTGATCGTGGGCATCCGGGACGATGAACAGGCCCCCGCCGCCCTCCGGGAACGTGCCGCCGCCCTGATGGACGCCATCGACCGCTACAAGGAGCTGAACAACACCTTTTCCATCTATCAGATACGGGGCGGGCCGGAAACACGGGATTTCCGCTTTGAGCCGTACTACCGCCTGCTGGCGACCGGGCGGACGGTTGACCCGGCGAATTATGACCTGGTATATACCGCCCCGCTTCGGGACACCGACACCCTGGAAAGCATCTACCGCCAATTCAACACCGACCACCCCGCCGACTTCACGGGACACAGCCTTTCCGTTTCTGATGTGGTGGTGCTTCGCCACGGCGACCGGCAGGAGGCCCATTTTTGCGATGATGTGGGGTTCCGGGAAGTGCCGGAGTTCTTGCGGGAAAATCCCCTGCGTACCGCCGAGCTGTCCACCGAGCAGAACGAAAACATGATCGACGGTGTTCTGAACAATGCCCCGTCCCCCGGTGAGGTCGCGGCCAAGGAGGAAGCCGGGGAGCCGGTTGCCGAACAGCCGCCGCAGGCCGAGGCCACGGAGCAGGCCCCCGTTCATTATTACACCATCAACGAGGGAGCGGCCCGCCGCGCCAAGGAAGCCAACAGCTTTTACGACTACCAGCCCGGCAGCGCCACGGCGGAGTACCGCGGCATGGTGGACAAGGCAGTGGAGATCGCCCAGCGGCAGAAGAAGCGGGTTGACCCGGAATTTCACGATAAGATAGACCAGCTTCTTGACACCTACGCCCGCCTGCTGGCGCAGAACATGAACAGGGGCTATGAGATCGCCGCCCGCGTCCCCTCCGTGATGATCGCCGGGCCTGCCAATTTTCCTGTGAAGAAAAAACAGAAGCAGCTTGCCGCCGATGATAAAAATATGGAGGAATGGCGGCACATTCAGGGCTTGCTTGACAAAATCCGCAGTATCGGCATGGGCGGCATCAGCGCCGACGACCCCAACGCCATTGAGAAGCTGCAAGCCAAGCTGGAAAAGCTGGAAGCCCAACAGGAAATGATGAAAGCGGTGAACGCCTACTACCGCAAGCACAAGACCCTGGAGGGCTGTCCCCATCTCTCCCAAAAGAGCATTGAGGCGTTTCAGTCCGGCATGGCCGAGGGCGGCGGGGGTAGCCCCTTTTTACCTTGGCAGTTGTCCAATAACAACGCTGAAATCCGCCGCCTGAAAGCACGCATCGAGCAGTTGACCCGCCAGCGGGAAAATGTCTTTGTGGGCTGGGAGTTCGACGGCGGCACGGTGGAGATCAACCGGGAGGCCAACCGCCTGCAAATCTTCTTTGAGGGCAAGCCCGACGAGGCCACCCGGAACATCCTGAAAGAAAACAGCTTCCGTTGGTCGCCCAAGGCCGGGGCGTGGCAGCGGCAGTTGAACGATAACACCTTTTGGGTGGTTGACCGCATTTCGTTCCTGCGGCCCCTCTCCGGCGAGAAGCCCAGCGAATTGCAGGCCAAGGCCCGGCAAGCACAGCAGGAAAAGCCCTCCATCCGGGCGCAGTTGAAAGCGGCCAAGGACGGCCAGCAGCCGAAAGCCCCCACCAAGGATAAATCGCAGGATTTGGAGGTGTGACGATTGCGAAAATATGAGGATGTGGACATCATCGCCTCCCTGGGGGCGGTGATGGAGCTGAACACCGAGCATTACAAGAGCGACTTCCGCTATGACATGGAAATGTTCATGGAGGCGGCGCGGCATCCCACCGAGGAAAATACCCATCTGCTGTGGCTGTCCCGCCGCTGTGGAACCGAGTGCTTCCGGGAGCGTGACGTTTATCTGAAAGAGAGCCAGGCAAGCCACACCTGGGCGTTCCACGCTACTACGGGGGACAACATTTTGGCCTACGCCGTGGAGATCACCGGCCTGCGGGACGGCAAGGTGATGGGCAATCTGTATGAGCTGGACTACCGCCAGCACGCCGCCAAGCTGGGACAGCAGGCGCTTCCCATTCAGGAAGTCAGCCTGAAATTTGAGGACGGAACCGAAACCCGCTGTTCCTATGAGCAGTACGATCACGGTATCTATGGGATGGTGGCGGAGCATGGCAAGGTGGTGAGCAGGCACTATGAGCCGGAGAGCGAGGACGCCTTGCGTGGCCCGGCCCTGGATGCGCTCGGTGATTGCTTCCTCGGTGTAGGCTTCGCCCAGCGTCTTGCACCTGGTAAACCGCTCCTGGCCGGGGGCGCGAAACGACACGAATTTCCCCCGCTTGATCTCATAGCCCTGCCTCTCCATGAGCCGCAGAAAATCGTCAAAATCCTTGGCCTGGGGGATAGCGGCGTCGATGGCGATTTTCAGCTTTGCTTTCCAGCTCCGGCCCTGCCGCTTGGCATCCCACTCGGCATAGGACTGGCCCCTGTCCCGGCCCGGCTTCACCACGGATAGACCCTGCTCCCGGCACAGCCGGTCGCTGGTGCGCCGGATGAACGAATAGCTTTGCTTGTTGGAAACGTACTTCCGGCAGTTCACCATGTCCACGGCACAGAAAATGATGTGATTATGGACATGGCCCTTGTCGATGTGCGTTGTCAGCACATAGGGATATTTCCCCTGCAAAACCTCGTCGGCCAGCCGCCGCCCGATCTCATGGGCCTGCTCCGGCGTGGCCTCGCCGGGGGCAAAGGACTGTATCAGGTGATGGGCCAGATTGTTCCCTTTCTGCATCGCCTGGGCCAGCAGCATTTCAAACTCTATATCCGCCGTTTCATAGGAACAGCCAAAGGAGGACACCAGCATTTTGTTCTCGGTTTTCTCCGGGTTTTCGATGTAGTCAAGAGCCTTTTTCAGCGTTGACTTGATAGGATGTATCTTTGTAACCGCCATATCTCCGCCAGTGCCCCCTTGATGTCCTCCATGTCCTGCGCGTACACTGTGCCGGTGCTGTTCACCCTGCGGGCGATCTGATTGACATTGACACCGATCTTCTGTATCTCCGCCGTCTGCGCCCGGATGTCGCTGGTGTCCACGTTGACGATATAGCCGTCAATCAGCATCTTCCGGGCATAGGCGGAAAAATTGGCCGTATGGAGCAGGGCCATTTTCTGCTGTATCAACGCCTGTTCCTCCGCCGTCACCGGGACACGCAGCACGATCTTCCGCTTCCTGTTCGCCATGCGTCACCTCCGTTCTGCATAAGGGTTTGGGATTATCCCAACAAGCGAAAACGGACACGGCCCGGCAGGGGCCGGGGCGGGCCGTTTTCCGGGAGTGTGGCTACACTCCCTATGCTTGCTACGTTACCCCTCCCCCCGTTCCGCTTCCTCTGTCCTCCGTACTAATAAAGCGAATTGGAACACCCAAACTGTGCGCCAACGGCTGGAAATTTCCGAAAAAGCGCAAAAAAATAGAAGCCGCTCTGCGTTCTCGCAAAGCGACCTCTATTTGCTTTCGATAGCCCCGTCTAATGCTCCCTCAATGACCAGCAGATGTTCTTCTGGACACATCATCACCTTGCGGCTGATGCGCTGGCGCTGGTCGTGTTCCTCCCCTGCGGTAAGCTGGTTGAAATACTTTGCGGCGGGAAGATTGAAAATTTGAATGAGCTGTATTATGACTGGTAGCGCCGGTATGATGTGGTTATTCTCAATGTTGATAAGATAGACCGTTGAGATACCCGCCATTTCAGCGGCCTTTTGCCTGGACAGCCGCCGCTTTTTCCTCGCCGCCTTGACATCCTCCCCAAAGGGTTCAAAACCGGGACAATCCTGAATGTTAGCCATATTGTATCACCAATCTATATTGTATACTTTGCTTTTTGACTTGGAAACAAAGTATACAGAGCAGGTTCTAATCTTTATTGTTTACATTCTGGGTGTTGATTTATTCGCCGTATCTCCGTAAAATTAGACTGTGTATTGCAGTACGAAAACTGTTGTGAGGTTTCTGTAACATTTTCATGTTACCCTAATAAGGGAAAGGAAGTGAGGCCATGAGGCTTTTAGTCGTTGAGGATGACCGCCTTTTGAACAATACCCTTTGCTACAATCTTTCAGCGGCGGGCTACACCGTGGACGCTGCTATGTCAAAATCAGCGGCGGTCAATTTCTGTGAAGTGCAGGACTATGATCTGATCGTGCTGGATGTCAATTTGCCTGATGGAAACGGGTTTGATTTCTGTATGGAAATCAAAGAGCGCCGTCCAGATACCGCCGTGATTTTCCTGACGGCAAACGACATGGAGAGCGATATGCTGAAAGGCTTTGAGTTGGGAGCGGACGATTATGTGACAAAGCCGTTTCCGATCAGCGTATTCCGAAAAAAGGTTTCGGCCCTGCTGGGCCGCATCGAGAAGCAGACAGGCGGCGATTGCTACACAGACGGTACACTATCCGTCAATTTCTCGGAATTGACCGCCACCCTCGCAGGGGAGCCGGTTATCTTTACGCCGTTGGAATACCGCTTGCTAAAGGTGCTGGTAAGAAATCCGCAAATCGTTCTAACCCGGCAGGCACTTCTTGAAAAGCTGTGGGACGCAGACGAAAACTTTGTAGATGAACACGCCCTAACTGTTGCAATCAGCCGCATCCGGGGGAAAATTGAAATAGACGGTCTGCAATATATCAAGACCGTCTATGGCATGGGCTATATGTGGATTGGGGGGATAAAGAAGTGAATGTTTCCATCAACCGCGCCTGTGCGGTAGGGGCAGCCATTTTAGCTTTGCTCTCCATTATGACCATTACAGCGGCTTTCCTCTTTACCAGAAATCCGGCTATCGTGTGGCTGGACCTGCTGTTTATCCTGCTGGTGTTCATCTGTGTAGTCCTTTTCGTGGCCTTTCTGCGCCGGAAGCTAGTGTTGTTTTCGGACAGGCTGTGCGAAACAATAGACAGTATGCTGGACGGGGCATCGGCCCCTCCGCAGGTCTATGAGGAAGAAAACCTGTTTTATAAAATCAATCACCGGCTTGTCCGCCTATATGAAGTTATGCGGGAGAACCGGGAGAGTGTAGCAAAAGAGCGGGCCGATTTGCAGGAATTGATCTCCGACATTTCCCATCAAGTAAAAACACCGATTGCAAATCTCCAGATGGTAAATGCCACTTTGCTTGAACAGTCTGTGACAGAAGAAAAACGTCAGGAGTTTTTACAGGCATCCAGCGGCCAGCTTGACAAATTAGACTTTCTTATGCAGGCCATGATAAAGACCTCCCGCTTGGAAACCGGCGTGATCTCGTTGGACAGAAAGGTGCAGCCGATCTACGATACCTTGGCGGCGGCGCTGGGCGGTATTCTGCTGAACGCCGAAAAGAAAACAATTCATGTCAGCGTAGATTGTCCATCCGATATACTGCTGGCCCATGATAAGAAATGGACAAGCGAAGCCCTGTTTAATATTTTGGACAATGCGGTGAAGTACACGCCAGAGGGCGGCACTATTCGGGTGTCCGTCCAAAGCTGGGAGCTGTATGTGAAAATTGACATTGCAGACAGCGGCAAGGGTATAGCGGAGAGCAGACAGGGGATGATTTTCAAACGCTTCTATCGGGAGGAAGAAGTACACGACATTGAGGGCATCGGCATTGGGCTGTACCTGGCCCGTGAGATTATCTCCATGCAGGGCGGCTATATCAAGGTGACTTCAACAGTAGGCAGCGGTTCTACATTTTCTGTGTTTTTGCCTCGCGGATAAAAAGTCTGAAATCTTAAGGGGTCGTGACATTTCTGTGACAATTGGCTGTTATGATAGCGGCATCACAGAGAGGATGGTGCTTACCATGAGCATTTTGCAAACAACTGATCTCAAAAAATATTACGGCACAGAACCGAACATCACAAAGGCGCTGGACGGCGTGACCCTCTCCGTTGAGCAGGGAGAATTTGTCGCCATTGTCGGAACATCTGGCAGTGGGAAGTCCACTCTGCTGAACATGATGGGCGGTCTGGATGTGCCGACCTCCGGTAGCGTCAGGGTGAAAGGCAAGGCGCTGGCTGAACTGAACGACGAGCAGCTTACCATTTTCCGCAGGCGCAACATCGGCTTTATCTTCCAGAATTACAACCTCGTCCCTGTTCTGAACGTCTATGAAAACATTGTCCTGCCCGTAGAGCTGGACGGCGATACCGTAGATCAGAAATTCATGGATGAAGTCGTGCGCCTGCTGGCCCTGGGGGATAAGCTGAACAGTATGCCCAACAATCTGTCTGGCGGACAGCAGCAGCGTGTCGCCATCGCCCGCGCTCTCGTTTCCAAGCCCGCCATCGTTTTGGCTGACGAGCCGACCGGCAACCTGGACAGCCGGACGAGCAGCGATGTACTGGGGCTTTTGAAAGTCACCAGCAACAAATTCCATCAAACGCTGGTGATGATTACCCACAACAACGAAGTCGCCCAACTTGCCGACCGCATTATCCGCATTGAGGACGGCAGAATTTCCAAATAAGGAGGGCGCAGACGATGAATGATATTTTATTTGGCAACAACAATGGAGCCATCATTAATAAGCTGGCACGACGCAGCTTCCATCGCGAGCAGCAACGAAATTTATTTGCCATCATCGCTTTGGCCTTAACTTCATTTATGATAGCCACAACATTCAGCATCGGCTTTAGTTACTTTGAAACCTACCAAATGCAACAAATTCGTTTAATGGGTACTACCGCAAATGTTGGGATTACAAATGTAACGGACGAGCAGTTGGTTGAGATTGAAAGAGCAAGCATTGTCCTTGACGTAGGCATACAGCAACGTTTGGGCAGCATTGACACGCAACAACTGCAAAGCGCAAGATTAGGTATGGTATGGATAGATGATACAGAGTGGGAAGCCCACCGTCTGCCTACTATATCAGGTGTTGTAGGAAATTACCCGTCAAGCAAAAACGAAGTTATGCTGCCTACATGGGCGCTTGGACAGATGGGCATTTCTGATCCGCAAATAGGAATGGAAATTGCATTGTCGTACCAAATCGGCAATAGCTACGATTATATTACCGATACTTTTTCGCTGTCAGGATATTATACAGACTACATTTCAACACGCACAAATAATCGTGGCTATGTTTATGTTTCAGCCGCTTTTAAGGATAGTCTAAACGTATCGCTGGACAATAGTGTTACCGCTATGCTCCGTTTCCAAGGAAACGATAATGTTGACAAAAACTGTGAGAGATTGCAGCGCAAGATTGACTTTACAGAAAAGCAAACATTTGAAATTGTACCATTAGGACAAGCAAATGGTGGGTCTATTATTTTAGCTGTGATAGTTTTAGCAGTTTTTATATCTTTTAGCGGCTACCTGCTGATTTACAATATTCTCTATATCTCTGTCGTAAAAGATGTGCAATTTTATGGTCGCCTTAAAACGATTGGAACGACCAAAAGGCAAATCAAGAGAATAATTTATAAGCAGGCAATCAAAATCTCTTGTATTGGCATTCCGACTGGCCTGTTACTCGGTGCAATTGTTTCTTTTGGTGTCGTTCCTTATTTCCTGAATATGATGTATTCGACAAATTCCGATGTGGGAACAAAAGTGTCCTTTTCACCGTTTATTTTCATAGGAGCGGCCATATTTACATTCATAACAGTTATGTTTGCAAGCATGAAGCCTGCCAAAATTGCCGGGAGCGTTTCACCAATAGCAGCACTTCGATATACAGCAGCCAGCACAAAGACCAGCATCAAAAACTGCGGCAAAATGAAGTTATCCAGAATGGCGTGGAACAATGTTTTTCGGAATGTTAAGAGTACCACCCTTGTTTTTGCGTCGCTATTTTTCGGACTTTCTTTGTTCCTGGTCGTCACGGGGCTATTACATGGTTTAAGCCCGGAGAATTACGTGAGCCAATGGGGAGTAAGCGATTTTGCACTCACATACAGTATCCACGAAAATGAAGATTTAATTTCCAGTGAAATGGTTTCAGAGATAAGCCAGATTGACGGCATTGAGAATTTGCGGCTGACCTATGCGCCTTATCCTCAAGTAACGGCAGAAGTTTTATACGATGATACCGTATTTCATGACTTCCTTATGTCGTTAGACGGAGTAAGCGACATTGATTTTTCTGATCCGGCAAAGTTAGAAAATTATCAGCAAAACTTTTTCAGCGGGATTTTTGGAATTGACAGCGCATATTTAGAGGAAATCAATAAAACCTTAAACTCGCCTGTTGATATGTCTGCCTTTGAACAGGGGAATATTGTGCTTCTGTCCAAAACGGTAGAAGGTCTTATTCAACCGGGACAGGAAATAACAATCCAGACGCAGGACGGACAACATTCCTTTATTGTAGCGAATGGTTTTCTGAATGACGGCTTCCGAGCAGGTGGTAGCCAAGAGCGTGGGACGGCTCCTGATTTGTATATCAGCCAAACGGCATTGCGAGAACTTTTCCCACAGTATAGAGTATTCCGGGTTGCCTTTGATACGGATGGGCAGCAGGACGAAAGTATACTGCAAGAGTTAAAGCTAATCACCGCATCGCGCTCTAATATTGATGTTATATCCCGATATGAACGGCGAGAAGAAATGCGGGATTATCTTATTACAGCAAAGGTTTTAGGAACAGGGCTGTCCGTAATCTTGTTGCTGGTTGGGGTAATGAATTTCGTCAATACAATGGTTGTCAATGTAAACACGCGGCGCTATGAATTAGCTATCCTTGAAAGTGTTGGAATGACAAAGCGGCAAATCAAGCGGATGTTATCTATGGAGGGTTGCTACTATTGGGGTGTTTCAATTTTCCTTGTGGCAACCGTTGGAACAGCTATCTATACTGTGCTGTTTATGATATTTAGCCAGGTGGCTTTTTACGCTGTTTTTTCCTATCCAGTTATCCCCTTGGTGTTAGTGGCTGGAATGGTGTTGCTTATCTGCTTTATGGTGCCAAGATGGACATACAAAGCTGATATTCAGCATCCGCTTATGGAACGATTAAAGTAACATAGTATTCTGCTGGATATACAAAACAATTATGCAGGATAATCCATCAACAAAGGAGAAAATGATATGACTAAAAAACATTCAAGAATTATTGCTGTCATTATGCTGGTGATTGCAGTAATATTTATCGGCATTGCTTTGAACAATCCGCAAGCAAGTTTTCCATGGAGCAACACGATTACCTATATTTTTTATGGAATATATATCATCGTAATGATGGTGCTATTTGTTGCGCCATTTAATAAATCAAAATAACACCACAGCGGGTACACAAAACAAATCGGAAAAAAATATTATGTTTTGAAAAACCGGGGAAATTTCCCCGGTTTTTCAAATGTCACCGTTTTGTGACATTTGCGCTTGTTATCTTGTCGAAGTCGGTTGAGGCGGTGACATTCTTGTGATATTTGTGATTTAGAATAGAGATCAATAAAAAGAAATCTGCCCAGCGGCAGAAAAGAAAAAAACCGCTGCTGGGCAGACCGATTTCCCATGCCTATTTATTTCATGCGGCGGTTTTAAGAGATTAAAGCCGCCGTTCTTTTTGTCTTCATAGAGAGCGACGCGGTAACGCTGGCAGGTGCGGCGGCTGACAGGAGGCAGCCGCCATGAAGTACATAGCCGTTCGACACGATGCGACAGCATTTGAACCGTCAAAGGCGTTTGTACTGTCTTCACTGATAGTGTCGTTAAAATAACGGACGATATTTCCATCATAGAGAAATCGGTCTTTATCCTTGTCGTAACTCAACCCAAACTCGTTATAAATGGAATACTGCTCTGCAATTTCCTCACGCCGAACCTTTTCTTCCTGTGCCCGTTCTTCATCTGAAAGCTCCTGATTTGTTTCCACGGCTTGGGCTGAGCTTTCATAAGCCGCTTCATTTGGTACAGAAGTTTTCGGTACTTCTGCCATAACCGTGCCGCATCCAGCAAGGCAGCAAACCGCAAATAATGTGGGAAGTACATTTGTTATTCTTTTTTTCATTTCTTTATACCATCCTTTCTTTGAATATATCCGAAGTATAGCAGAGGACTTTGTGATAGATTTGGGATTTATTTGTGATTTGTGTGTAGATAGCAAATACGGCAGGATAAAATTATCCCGCCGCATCCAGTATAATATTATATTTTATAAAAGCTCAAAGGAAAAACAAACGCCCTTTTCCGTATTACAAACATCACAAACACTATTATGGTACTGTAATATTTTCTGTACAATATAAAGCCCTAACCCGCTTCCTCCTGTTTTTCGGCTGCGTGACTGCTCTATACGGTAAAAGGGTTCAAATATTTTGTCTATGTTTTCTTTTGCTATATGTGTACCGCTATTTTCTATTTGGAACAAATAATGGCTTTGCGTATAATTGACTGTAATATTAATCACTGCTTCTTGTGGGGAATATTTAATGGCATTCCCTATTACGTTGGAGAATACTTTCCCCAACAGAAGTCTATTTCCATTTACCATTACTGATTGAGGGGCATTTAAGGACACTTGCAAATCCTTGTTTATAATTAAATCTTCTGTTTCTCTTAAATACCTCTGTATGACCTGCATACAGTCAAATGGCTCTTTTTTTAAATCTGCACCAGATGTTTGCAGTCTTGAAATTGTTAATAACTCCTGCACCATGACTTCAAGTGTATTTGCAACTTCTAAGGAACGGGAAAGATATTTTTCTCTGTCTTTATATATTCCTATTCCAAGCAGCATACCTTCTAGCTGCCCTTTGATAATCGTTATAGGCGTTTTTAATTCATGTGAAGCGGCAGAGAAAAAATCCATCTGCGCCTGTTCCAGTTCTTTTTCATGCTCAATATCTTCTTCCAACTTCGCATTGGCATTTTTCAAATCGGAAAGTGCAGTCTGTAAGTTTTGGGACATGATATTTAGACTTTTTTCCAATATCCCTAATTCATCTGTCCGTTTTGCATCTAATTTCCAGTCTAACTGCATTTCCGACATTTTTGTGGCTATACCGCTAATCCTCAACACTGGTGATGTGATTATCCTTGAAAACAGTGTGGAAGCCAATAGCGCAAGGATAAAGGCAGCGATAAATACAATAGGGGAAATTTTTAAGAATACTTGCCTAAGCTCTTCCACTTGTGTTGCCTCGCCATAAACAACAAGCATATACTTTGTTCCAGAGCCGAAAAAGGAAAAGTAAAAACTGTTTGACAAAATAGGGGCATCTGAGGAAGATGCCATTTCTGATGCGCTTGCTTCATTCCCCCGCATTGTTGGTATTGTTATCCCCTGTCCATTATCATCATATAGCTCCACGCTAAAAATATTTATATTTTCTAAAAACTGGTCGAACAGCCCTCCAGAATCCTCTAAGGCAGTCATTCTTGACTGTTGCTTCTATCTGCCGCAGGACCTGTTCGCTGTTTTCACTGACCGCCGTTCCCAGGGCAGCCACCGTGTCCGGGGTGTTGAAACCGAACACGGGCCGGAAATCCT
Organism: Acutalibacter muris; assembly: GCF_002201475.1. Lineage (NCBI taxonomy): Bacteria > Bacillati > Bacillota > Clostridia > Eubacteriales > Acutalibacteraceae > Acutalibacter > Acutalibacter muris. The sequence continues at coordinate 1,131,128 of NZ_CP021422.1, forward strand.
CATGGGTGAAAAACTTGCCCGCGTTCAGCCCGCAGCGGGACAGGAGCGCATAAGTCGTGCTGACTGCGGCGGCGTCCCGAAAAGGTCTGTGCTTTTTTGTTCATTCAATTTCTCCCTTCATAGGCAAATGTCTTATTCAGAAACTTTTTTAACTGCATGGTCAAAGCTGATCTGTCCTTTCGTGCTTTGTCTCCTCTGTCACAGTCAGGAGGAAATCCTCCTGGCTGTGGGAGCCAAACAGCATTACGCTCAGTGTGCACGCCGCCTCCTGAATTCCCCGGAAGAAGTGGGCGCGCTCAATGTGCAGAAGCTCGACAATATCCTGCACGGGCTTTTCCTTGGGGGCCAGATAGCGCTCGTAGACGAGACGGTACTGCCGCCTTGTCTGCTGGCTTGCGGCAGCTTCACAATACTCCCGGAAACAGTCCAGGGCTGTGTTGAGCTGTGCCCAGAGCACCTTGTTGGAGGCGGTCAGCAGGGCCGTGGAGCGCAGATTCTGATTCTCAACGCTCTCCTCCAGCTCCATGAGCCGCTGGAACTTTTTATCCTCCAGCATAGCCAGGGTATTTTCCGTGCCTGCTTCAATGGACCATTTTAGCTGCCGGTAGTTTTTGAGCAGGAGCTTCGTGGCCTCTACCCGCGCCCGTTTCACTTTATCCCGGTACTGCGCCGCAGTCAGGCTGGCCTTTTTCTCCGCGGCGGACAGCACCAGCTCCAGCACGTCCCCGGTCTGTTCCATCGTCCAGCCGGTCGCCGCTGAAAGGGCGGAAATGGTCTCTGTGAACTCAGTTTTTAGGTCCATGTATTTGTCTTTCATGCTGTTTCCTCCAATTTTTGGGAGTCTTTTACCCGTTATATGCGTTATAAAGCGCCTGCACCGCCGTGTTGCTGGAGGCGGGGGCGTTGAACAGGAGCGCCAGTAAATACCCGTGGGGGTTGCGCACCGGTCCTGCCCGGCCCAGGCTGTCCAGCACATAGCTGACATGGTCACTGGTGAGGCTTTCCATCCGCTGCCGCACAAAGTCCATGGGGTACCACGCTGTGCCGATCTTCATTCTGGGGCTGTCACGGCAGCGTACCTCTGTGATTATCTCCACCACCTCATCGCAGAGCTCCTGTCCGTACTCCTGTGCCAGAACGTCATACTCGATCTGCTCACGGACATTTTCCATTATTCCGTCCACCCCTCCCTCCGGGTTAGCTGCAGGAGGGTTGGAGGGGAGGTTATTATTCTCTGTCTTTATATTCTCTGTATATATAGAGTTAAGATTTTTAACTTCTGGAAGTAAAGAGTCTTTACTTCTAGAGGTTAAAGAATTTAACTTCAAGAAGTTAACGTCTTTAACTTCTGAAGGTTCAGGGTCTTCATTTATGGAGGTGAAATCGTCCGATTTCCCGGAGTCTTTACCTTCCGGGGTCAAATCGCCTGAACCCCTGAAGTTAAGATTTTTAACTTCTGAAAGTTCACGGTCTTTACTTCCGGGCTTCTCCGGCTCATGGTGGGGCGCGGAGGAGAAGTCCTTTATGTAAATTCTCGTGGGCTTGCCCTGGCCCTGGCGCACCTTTTCTATGAGCCCCTTGTCCTCCAACTGCTTCGTCAGCTTGACAATGGTGGGTTGGGATTTTTGCAGGTCCTTCTTCATCTGCTCCACCGTATAGATGATGAAAAGTCGTCCGCTTTTGTCAGAAAACTTCTCCTCGTTACATGCTGACCAACCGGCCCTTTCGATCATTTTTGAATACAGAAGCTTTGCGCTGTCGTCCAGGTCGGCGTATTCCCCGTTTTCGATCAGCTCGCTTGGGACCATAAGGAAACGGAAGCCCCGGGCAGTTTCCGGGTGCAGGTCCTTTAACTGTAGTTTTTTCATGGCTATAACTCCATTTCATGATTTTCGCGTGTCTTTTGGTTTCCAAAGCTGATAGCGTCCGCTACCGCGTCAAGCTCATCTATCCGCTCGGCCAGCGCCTCCCGCGCAGTAATTGAGAATATGTCATTTTGGGGACAGGGCAGCGCCAGTAAGCGGAGGCACTGCTCTCTGGTGCCGTGTTCGGCGGCCTTATACCGCGTGTCCGTGTCAGGATGTGACATAAGCCTTTCTATATCGCTGGCGGGCAGATATGGGACAGCCTTTGTCAATAATTGAGGTTTCCCCCAGGCCGCGTCCACCAGCCGGTGCCGGACGGCGGTATTGCCGAATTTTGCTATATTTTCTATAACCTCCGGGTCCGCTTCGCCGTGCTCTATGAGGGCGAGGCGCACCCTGTCCGTGCCGTAGACCGCCAGCCTTTTCCTCACCGGCCCGACCTCATCGCCCACAAGCCTGAGCTGGTACTTCTCTCCGGCACGGCAGGCCACGGCTCCGCGCACCTTATAGCTTTCGTCGTTCCAGAGCAGCTCCCACTCGCGCTCCCCGCCCCGGAAGGCGGCGGAAACCCTGGAATCCTCGTCGCTGCCGCTCCATGCCTGTAGGGTGCGGTCCTCAAATTCCTCCTGTGTCATAGTAAGAAATTCCGGCTTTTCAGGGAGTCTTTTGACCAAAAATCCGTGCAGGCGTTCTGTTTCGTTCATCGGCAAGGCTCCCCCTTTCCCGCTTTTTCCCTCTCCCGGAGCTCGCCCCGGCGCAGCAGGAGCGCCGCCGTGTCCCGGTGTTCGCGCCGGATTTTCTTCAATTCCTGAATTTTATAATAAAACTGCATATCGCCGGTGGAATTGAATCTGTCTCTTAACTCCGCTATGCGGTTATCCATATCTGCCGCCAAACGCAGGTGCATTTTTCCGTCGGCAATATTGTTTGCCGGACCAAAAGCCTCCTTCATTTCCCCGCCCCCAAGCTCTCATAAAATTCCCACAGGCGGGGATTGACGCAGTGGCAGGTCCGCACGGCCCCCCGGATATAGGGCTTGTCCCGCTCCGTTATACGCTTTGGTAAACCGCAGCAGTGGGGTTTACCTGAGCTAAAGTAACCGCACTCCGGGCAGTTACAAATGTCCCAAAAATCATCTTTCATGGTCGACGCCTCCTAAAAATGGGTACAAAAATAGCCCCACCACAAAGAGTAATGGGGCAGGAAACTGTATTTACTGTAATTTGCTTATAGCCTGTTGGAGCGTTTGGAGGTGCTCCAGCCACCTCTCCTGGTCAGCTTGATTTTTCCATCTGGCAATCAGGTCATGGCCCGGGGCCTGGACTTTCCTGAGCGCCCGCAGGAGAGAGGAAACCTCCTCCGGCCTAAGTATCAGCACTCTTATCTCATGCTCCGCATACTCCATGCGGTAGGGGTCCGGCACGGCCATATATATCCTGCCGGTCCGGAAGAACTCAGCCACGCACTCTGCCAGCAGGACGCGAACGGAATCGAAGTAGATGGGGTAGAGGTAGCGCAGTTCCGGCTGGCACAGGCCGGGGTCAGCTCTCCAGTTATCGTGGCTGAGCCTATTGACAAGATGGTCTTTTAAGGTTAGAATAGATTTCGAGATATCCAACTCGCAAAACGAGACTTTTTCAAGCTGTCTCTCAGCTAAGACCTCCAGCATATCCTGACCGAAAGCGGTGCCCTTAACGCTGATTACTCTAGCTGTTGCTGCCATCTGTCACAGCCCCTTTCTGTTGATACTTCCAGTTTTCCAGCAGGGATAGGATAACCTCCTCCATCTGTTTCTGCGTGTAGTCTTTGGGAAAATACTGGCTCAGGCACTTCTTTTTGAGCGTGACCTGCATGGGCCCGGGCTTGCCTTGTGCCAACACTATCTTTATTGTTGTGTCAGTCAACTGATGGTTTTGACTATGCAGCTTTAACTGTTGGGCTTGCTCCAGAGTGGGAACGATTTCCCGGCTGCTCATCACTTCCAGCAACAAGCCCTGTTCCTCCTGGGTCAGGTATGACAGCTCCACGGCGGGGCGGAGCACTAATTTGTTTTCGTCTACCATCTGGAGCAGCGGCGGCAGCAGGTGGGTTAGGCGGATATAGCGCTGAATCTGTGACTTGCTGTCAGGGGAATTATCAGCTAAGATTGCCACTGAAGTCTGCCCCAATAAATTCTGCCCCACTGGGGTAGAATTTTCTTTGCTTGGTCTACCTGCTTTGCGTTTCATGGCTTCAAGCTTCATTCGATAGGCAAACGCCTTTTCGCTGGGCAGGATCTTCTCCCGCTGCAAATTACTGTCCACCATGATAATCGTGGCCTCGTCATCGTCCATATCCCTGACGATAACCGGCATGGTCTCTTTCCCGGCCAGCTCGCTGGCTCTTGAGCGCCGGTGGCCCGCTATGATTTCATAGCCGCCCTCGGGCCTTGGCCGGACGATACCAGGCACCAGAACACCGTATTGGGCCACGCTCTCGGCCATTTCCCGCATTTTCTCGTCGTCCTCCACATGGAAGGGGTGGCCCTTGAAGGGGTGTAGCTCTGCCAGCAGGACCTCCTGAAGCTGGTCTCCTATGACTTGTGCGGGAGCCCCGCCGAACAGCGCGTCAAGGTCAGTTATCTGGATTTTCGCCGCGCTGCTTTTCATGACGCTACCTCCAAAGTTAGGGCTTCATATGCGGCAGAGACTTTGCCGGAAGGGTCGTGAAGGAATATGCTCTTGCCCTCGGCGCTGGTCTCTGCGGCACGGATGGAGCGGGGGATGATGGTGTCGAAAATCTTAAGTTGACTGCCATAGGAATTTCTCAGCAGTTCCACGATTTCCTGCGAGTAGGTGGTCCGCATATCGGCCATTGTGACGAGAATACCGCTGATGGTAAGATCAGGGTTGATTTGCCGCTTCACCTTGCCGATGGTCCTCATGAGCTGTTCCATGCCTTTCAGCGAGAGGTAATGGGCCATCATGGGGATTATAAGCGTGTCGGCGGCTGATAGGGCGTTGATGGTAAGCATACCCAGCGAGGGGCAGCAGTCCAGGAGAATGATGTCGTACTGGTCGCGGACAGTGTTTAGGTATTCACGGAGGATGGTTTCCCGGCTCATGATGTTCACCAGCGTGACCTCCATTGCCGCTAGGTCGATGTTGGCGGGGAGGAGGTCTACACCTTCCTCATGATGGATGATTCCCTCGCCGGGGAGAAGGGGCTTGTCCTCTATGACCTTGCCCAGCACGGTGGAGAGGGTTTCCTCTAACTGGTCCGGGTGCTGGTAGCCCAGGCTGGCGGTCAAAGAGCCTTGTGCGTCTACGTCCACCAGCAGGACACGTTTACCCTGGCGGGCTAGGCCGATGCCTAAGTTTACGGTGGTGACGGTCTTGCCGACCCCGCCTTTTTGGTTGCAGATTGCGATTACCTTGCTCATGCTTTTTGTTCCTTTCGGTTATATTTGTTCATATTGTATGGTTTCACGCTTGATTAAAATTTTGTCCTTAATGTGACACGCCGCTTTTTTGCCCGGTTCATTTTGGCCTCCTTTCGCCCTTTTTTTCATGGAAAAAGAATAAGGACAAACCCGAATCCCCTAGAAATCACTGGGATTTTCGATTTGTCCTTATTATGCCATAAGGGCATGTGCTGTATACCGACTTTTTGCTCCCTCAGACTCAGACAAACTATATGGAGCACGGTCTTTGGTACCCGGAGCCGCCTGTACTGCACACGCCAGAGGACTTCGCCAATGAGAAGGCAATGTGGGCATATCTCAAGGCTGACCCAAAGAATCTGGAAGCCGTAAAGGCGGTATCGCACTTTATTTCCAACGTGCTGGAGGATGGCTACATTGAGAACCGTATGCTCAAGGATTTTCCCGGTACGCTGGGCTTTGGGCTTACTGTTTTGCGCGAAAAAATGTGGGAGGAGATGGGCGCTGTCACCGACCTGAAGCAATACGAGGACGACGGCTCGTGCCACATTTTTCAGAGTATTTTGGAAGTCATGCTATCCTATGTGAAGTACGGCAAGATTAAATACGGTGATGAAGAACTGGACGATATCCGCATCCAGACAACCTTCGACCTGATAACCCAGCTCGACCGGGCGGTTATCGACCCTGATCCCAAGACCCGGCTACGCACTGCAAACCTGATACTGGTGCGCTGTTGGGAGCATATCCAGGACTTTTGTGAACGGCTCAAGGCAGCGAAGGAGGCGGCTGAGTCCATAGCAGACTCTGTCAAAAAGAGCCTGGGAGGTATGCCAGGTGCGACCACGGCAGGAACCGGCGGCACGCCTGTTCCTGGGGCAGGCAGCTCCGGAGGCGCTTCCGCAACGGTGGCAAGCCGTGCCAAGACCCATGAGGATGCTGAAGCTGGCAATGATGAATCTGATGACAGCAAGGACGAGCCCACTGAGGAAGGCCCCGCCCAGTCCGATGAAAATCTGCCACCCCTGGAAGGTGAGGGCGTAAAAACAGGTAAGCAAGACACTACAGATTCCGAGGGCGGGCGTATCCCCTACCACCAGACCGGCTCCGTTTCTGAACCGGTGGGTGGCACTACTGAGTACAACGCTGATTACGAGCGTGAGCAGTACGACAAAGCCGCGTCAGACATCGACCGTATGCTGGACAAGATGGCCGAGCGTGCTGCCTGTAAACAGTTGGAAAATGAGCGGCTTACAGAGCTCAACGAGATGGCCAACAACATCTCCTACGGCGACATCCACCAGGGCGTGAACATCAGAGTCAACCGTATCGCCAGCGTGGACACCGACCTCATGGAAAAGTACGCCGCTGTCGCACCACGGTTAGTGGCGATTTCCGAGCAGCTCCAGCGAAGTATTCAGAAGGAGCTCAAGGAGCACCGTCAGGGTGGCAAGCAGACAGGGCTGGTGATGGGCAGAAGGCTCGACACCCACGCCCTGTGCCGGAACGACGGCAAGGCTTTCTACAAGAACAACCTCCCAAACGAGATACCTGAGCTTGCTGTGGGCCTGTTGGTGGACGAATCCGGCTCCATGTGCAGTGGAGACCGCTGTACCTATGCCCGGGCTGCTGCTATTATTCTCCATGACTTTTGCGACAGCCTGGGTATTCCCGTCATGATCTACGGCCATTCCACAGGCTGGGACACGGTCGAGCTGTATTCCTACGCCGAGTTCGACGGCTTTGACAGTGACGACCGCTACCGGCTCATGGACATTGGCGCCAGAGGCAGTAACAGGGATGGCGCGGCTTTGCGCTTTGTGGCGGAGCGGCTTTCTAAGCGCCCGGAGGCGGTGAAGCTGCTGGTTCTGGTCTCGGATGGGCAGCCTGCCGATACTGGCTATAGCGGCACTGCCGCCGAGGAAGACCTGCGGGGCATCAAGCAGGAGTACCAGCGCAAGGGTGTTATCTTTGTGGCGGCTGCCATTGGGGATGATAAGCCCAGCATCCAGCGGATTTATGGTGATTCTTTTCTGGATATTACGGACTTGGAGCAACTACCCAGCAAGCTGACGGCGTTTGTGAAAAAGCATATTAGGATTTAGGGAGGGGTACGCATGAAAATCGCGGACTCCACCCTAGAAACAGTGGAAATGAGCGAGATCGACGGTATCGAACGAGGAGCCGTACTTCGGTATATGGCTATTCCAAAAAAGAGTAAAGCGCATGAAATGCTAGAACTGAATACCTGTGTTGGCGATTTGTACATTATCATCAACGCTCTTTACGACTATGCCGGTATTTTGGAGCGGGTCGCCGCCCAGCAGGCCAGTTACCAGCAGGAGCTTTACCTGCTTCATGCCGCCCGCTGCCGGAAGATTGCCGGAAAGTTTTCCGAGCAGATGGGGTATGATTACGACAAAGCCCTTGAGCGCTGCCGGAAACGGAGGGAAAAAGGGAGTGGTGATGATACCGGCTTTGATGGCCTGGAGGCGCTTTTGCAAAAACAGAAGTGTAAAAAGGGAAGGAAAGAGATTAAGGACAAACGGTAGTCAGAAGGTTCTTTGAAAGTATTTAGCGAAAAATATTAGTCCTATCATTTGGGGCGCCGGTTCGCCGGTGCCCTTTCCTTTTCTACAAAGCCACCATTGACTTTTAGATACAAATATCATATACTTGTAGTATAAACAAATACAGATAGGGGGCAAAGAAATGTCAAGCAGCTTATTACAGGTACGCATCGACGATGAGCTTAAAGCACAGGCGTCGGCAGTGTTTGAAGAATTGGGGATCGACCTTCCTACCGCCGTCAGGATGTTTTTGAAGCGCTCTGTTCTGGTAAATGGGATTCCGTTTGGAATGACCCTTCCCAAAGAGGATGACCGTTTCCGGTTTATGCGTGCGCTGAAGCAGCTCCAGGATGAAGCCCAGCAAAATGGAACGGCGGACATGACCTTAGAGGAGATCAACGAGGAAATCGCGGCGGCGAGGAGAGAACGCGATGCTGGGAGAGCAGAATGAAATACTATGCTGTGATAGATACCAATGTTTTGGTTTCCGCTGCTCTTAAAGCTCATTCAGCTCCAGGTGACATTTTGAATGAAATCGGAAACGGACGTATTATCCCATTATACAACGATGCTATTTTGGCAGAATATGCTGAGGTCCTGCACCGCCCCAAGTTCAGGTTTGAACCGCGGGCAGTCAAGGTTATCCTTGATTCAATTATCAGGTACGGCGTCCCGATTGATGCAGGCCCGATAGAAGATATAGTACCTGACCCCAAGGATGTAGTCTTCTACGAGGTTGTCATGGAACAGCGGAAGACCGAAGACGCATACCTTGTGACCGGTAATCTCAAGCATTTCCCGGTAAAGCCCTTTGTGGTTACGCCCCGGCAAATGCTGGACCTGATTTTCTCTGAACAAAGCGAAGATTGACCTAAAGGGGCATCGGTTCGCCGATGTCCCTGCTTTTTTTGCAAATTTTCTTCTCAAATCCGATGTTACACATTTATACCTAATGTTTCAAGTCCTTCATTTATGGGCGTGAAACGTGTATACTAAAGCTACAAGATTGGGATGAATTTTCAAGGAGCAGAGGTATAAGGTTGTGTGGAAAGACGAGCGCTACATCTCCGCTGTTGAGCGCGGGAAGATATATGCCCTGCTGAGCCTTCAGATTCAGCAGTCCAAGGAGGGGGACGCTGCCATTCAGGAACAGCAAAAGAAGATTGACAATCTCCCGAAAACCTGATAAAATAATATTACAGTATCAGGTTCCCCAAACGGACAAAGTATCAGAGTTACAGAGTGTCATTTATGTTTGCATTAGGCAATCATAAGTGGCACTTTTTTGTTTCCACTCACAACCGAATCGGGCCGGTACTGGCAAAAGGGCAGCAGGAGAGTTGAATGAATTCAACTCTCCAAGTTTCATTTTCCGGTCTGAAAGACCGGAATTTTGCTTCGCAAAACTATAAAACTTTTAGCTGTCTGGAATCAAGAACAGAAAGGGAGTATCAAAATGTCAACCTGTCAAGACAAATTCTTCACCACGTTCCCGGACTTCCCCGCCATGCTGGGGTACCACGAGAACCAAACCAAAGAGAGCCAATGGGAGCGCCGCCGGGTCAAAGACCTCTGCCTGGAGCCCCTGGACACCAACGCCCCGCTCTATACAAATCAGTCCTACTTCGCCCCCGGTATCAGCCGTGAAGCAGTAGAGGACACCGCCCACAATCTCGGTCTCGCCATGAAGATGGACAGCGGCTACTATCCCGTCCGGGACACAGCCTACAAGAGTCTTCTCGGTCGAGCCAAAATCAGCGGCACCGCCTTTCCCAAGCTCAGGCGGGACAAGTTGGCGGACATCCTCAACGCCTGCATGACCCTGTTCGGTGACGAGGCCCTGCTGCTTATCCGCGATGAGAAGGTGTCGGCAGTCCACTCCGGCGGCGAGTCTGACTACGCCGTGTTACCGGTGGATGAGTTACTCATGACCCTCAAATCCAAGCTGGACAGCCGTTTCCCCGGCAACAACTTTGTGGACGGCTACTGCGACCACTCAATAGTCAGCGCGTCTTGGGAAATGCCCGACCAGAAAGAAGACCTGCTGGGCACTTACGCTAAGCTGTTGGCTGCCCAGGGGAAGACAAGCCTTGCGGCAAAACTCACTCCGGGCATCCGGTTCATGACTTCTGACACCGGCACGGCCTCGGCGAAAGTCTCGGCACTGCTCATGGGCAGTCAGTTTCCTATCCACATCGGCGAGTGCGTAGCCGTAGACCACCGTAAGGGCCATAAAGTCTCCGACTTCGAGAGCGCTCTTGACCAGGTTTTCGCCCAGTTCGGCGACCTGGTGGGCAAACTGCAGAAGCTCCTGGAGATTGAGCTGGACTATCCCATAAACGCTATGACCCGGGTATGCAAGAAGCTGAGTCTGCCAAAAAAGGCCGCGGTCGAGGCCATCGCCATGTACGAAATGGCTTTGGGCGGCAACACCGCCACGGCCCACGACGTGTACTTTGCTATGCAGGAGATACCTTTCATTCTCAAGACCCAGGGAACTCCTGAGAGCAAAATCCTGTCCGTTGAGGAGAACATGGCCCGGGCCCTGACCCTCCGCTGGTCGGATTACGACCTTGCAAAGGGGGTGGACTACTGATGGCAGCCCCGATTATTCTCTGCAACACTGCCAGAATGACTGAGCAGGATTGGCTCGACTGCCGTATGCACGGCCCTAAAGGTGACATTCCCTACACGGTCGGCGGCAGCGACGTGGCGGCAATCTTCGGCCTGTCACCCTGGGTGATGCCGCTGGAACTGTGGAAAATCAAGAAGGGGCAGCTCAAGCCCACCAAGAGCGCCAATGCAGGTCAGATGGAGATGGGCCACCTTCTTGAGCCCGTCGCGGCCCATTGGTTCGGCAAAAAGACCGGGTACACCGTCACCGATGATACCAATCTCTACCAGCACGCCGACCACCCTTACGCCTTAGCAAACTTTGACCGGCGCTTCGTGAAGCCCACCGGCGAGCCGGGTATCTTGGAGTGCAAAAGCTGTACTTACCATAAAGCTCAGGACTGGGCCGATGACGCCATTCCCATGCACTACGAGCTGCAGCTACGTTTCTATATGGCGGTAGCTGACGTAGAGCTGGGCGCATTCTCGGCAATCTGGGGCAATAATCCCGATTTTGACATTGCCATCCCGGAGATCACCCGTGACAAGGCCAAAGAGGACGAGATCTTCGAGCGCCTTGACGAGTGGATCTGGAGTCTTGAGCATGACAAGCCGCCGACTATGTCCGGCGTTGCGCCCAAGCTGGCCTTGGAATCCCTAGCGAAATTCTACGGGCCCAGCGTCAAGGGCCTGCCCACCATGGAGTTCTCCGGCAAGTATGAGCCCGCTTTACGACGCATTGCCGTATTGCAGGAGCAGATCCGGGTGTGCGACAAGGATAAAAGAAAATTTGAGAAGGAGGTGGAGGCCCAAAGCGTGCGCATTGCCGAGATAATGCGGGAACATGAGCACGCCGTGCTGGAAACCACCGGCGACAAGCTGCTCATTGACTTTGTGACAAATACTACCCGTCGGCCTGACTCCAAGGCGCTGAAAGAGAAGTACCCGGCTGTCTATAGCGAGGTGCTGAAAGCCTCGGAGAGCCGGAAGGTGAAGGTGACCGTACAACCGAAATAAAGGGAGGTCAAAAATGCTATGTGAATTTCAGCGGGTGATCTATCCGCCCGTCCCCAGCCCCGGCAGCTACATGGTGGCTCTTTACCACCCCTGCGAACAGGTCAAAGACCTTGCCGGGAACATCCTGACCCAGATAAAGGCCGTTGGCTACTGTCTGCCCACAGCCGAAAATCTCCGTTTCAATATGCAAGGTCGCTGGAAGACAAACTCCAAGTTCGGCGTCCAGTTCGAGGTTGAGAGCTACGACGAGGTGCTGGTGCCCACGAAAGAGGGCGTCATCGGCTATCTCGCCTCCGGGCAGATAAAGGGCATCGGGCAAAAGACTGCCGAGAAAATCTACGACCTGTTCGGGGTTAAGGCTCTTGATATCTTGGACTCCGAGCCTGAGAAGCTGCTGCAAATCAAGGGTATCACCGAGAAAAAGTTACAAAAAATCCGTGAGTCCTACCTTATGAACCGGGGAGCCCGGGACATTATCGCGTTCCTCGCGCCCCATGGCATCACGCCACGGCAGGCTCTCAAGTTCTACGAGGAGTACGCCGAGCACACCATGGACACGGTGAAGAATCACCCGTACCGACTATGTGAGCTGTCGGGCGTTGGCTTTCTGACGGCTGACAAAATTGCCGCCAGTATGGGGTTCGACCAACTTTCCACCGAGAGGGTGGACGAAGGACTCCTTTACACCCTGACCGAGGCCGAGGGTTGCGGGCATCTCTGCATGGAGAAGCACGCTTTCCTCAAAGCGGCCCTCAAGCTGCTGGACACACCCGACCTCACCGCTCAGATGGCGGCGAACCGCGCGGCACGGCTGGTGGAGAGCGGACAGCTCACCACCTACGATCAATATGTGTACCGCACCAAGACCGTCCATGCTGAGAGCCACTTAGCCCGGAGAATCCAGCAGTTTCTGAAGGCCAAAATAACGGGCTGTACCAATCTGGAAACTGAGCTGAACGGTGCGGAAAAGAGCTTGAATCTCCGTTTTGCACCCGAACAGTGGCAGGCCGTAAAGATGGCCCTTACCCAGGGGCTGTCTGTCATAACCGGCGGCCCCAGGACGGGCAAAACCATGATTCAGCGGGCAATTCTGGACATCTACCACCGTCAGAACCCGAACGCCACCATCTGCTGCTGCGCCCCCACCGGGCGCGCGGCCCGGCGCATGGAGCAGGCCACCGGTCACCCGGCCTCAACGATACACAAGGCCCTGAACCTCGTGGCCGACGAAGACGGCAATTTCAACGACCCGGAGCTTCTGGACGCCGACCTGGTCTTAGTGGACGAGGTGTCGATGCTGGACATTTACCTGGCGGGCTACCTGCTGGACGCGATAAGTCTGGGCGCACAGGTGGTGCTTATCGGCGACAGCGACCAGCTTCCGTCAGTGGGCCCCGGCGCGGTGCTCAGCGAAATTATTGCAAGCGGCAAGGTGCCGGTTGCACGGCTGGATAAAGTTTTCCGCCAGCAGGCTGGGAGCCGTATCGCGGTCAATGCCAAAGCTATTCGCCAGGGCGTTCGCAATCTGGAGTTCGGCGAGGATTTTCAGTTTGTGGATTCCTCGGACATAGAAACTTCGGCTGACAAAGTGGTGGAGCTGTACCTGCAAGAGGTCAAAAAGTTCGGCTTGGACAATGTGGCTCTGCTCACGCCCTACCGCAAGAAGACAGCGACCGGCGCCAACGCCCTCAACCTCCGTTTGCGCGACATAATTAACCCGCCCGCGTCCGGCAAGCCCGAGGCCACTCATGGCAAGAGGGTCTTCCGCCTGGGTGACCGAGTCATGCAGATGAAGAATCTGGGTGAGGTCAACAACGGCGATGTGGGCTATATCACCGATATTTTCTGCGACACTGAGGGCATCACCATCCGGGTCAACTTTGGTGACGGCCGCGAGGTCGAGTACGACACTGACCAGTTGTCTATGCTGGACTTGGGCTACGCCTCTACCGTCCACAAATCCCAAGGTTCGGAGTATCAGTCGGTCATCGTCAACCTGCAAAAAACGCACTACATCATGCTGACCCGCCCGCTGGCCTACACGGCTATCACCCGGGGCAAGTCCAGAGTGATTATGGTGGGCGAGAAACGTGCTCTGTACATGGCTATCAGTCGAACGGACACCGAAAAGCGCGGCACCTGCCTTGCAAAACGTATCAAAAATTCGTAAAGGAGCATCAAAATGAGTATTCTCACAACTTACCGAGAAAAGCAGGCGGATTTTAACTCCCGCATCGCCAAGCACACCATGCAGACCAAGGAGAACCTGGCCTTGCAGGAGCTGAACTACCGCATTTGCGTCCTGGAAACCTTCCAGGCGTTCTCCAAAAGTGCCCCCATGGGCATGAAGGTGGATGACCTGAGCTACCACTACCAGCTGGTTGACGCCTACATCAAGTCTGTGCTTAATGAGCGGCAATTCGGAGCCAAAACCGATGCTGACGGCAAGAAACGCCGAGAGATGGCCCACCAGTCCCTGGAAAAAGTGGTACAGGCTGGGCGAAAACAGTTTTCCAGTTTATCGCCCAGCAAGCCCGAGCAATACAGCCAGACGGTGGGCAAGTACATCAACACTTTGTTCCATGGCTGGTGACGAGTTCCCCGAGACAGTTTCCGAGGGTGTGCCGACCACTAATGCGTCACCGCCCGCCGAGCCTTATGCCGTTGAGGAGCCCGCTCCCCGTGAGCTGACTCAGGAGGAAAAGCTGGAGCAGGCCATGAAAGTGCCTTGTCCCATCACAAAGTTCAAAGGTAAGACCTTGGGCGAGGTTTTACAGCTTGACCCTGGAGCCATCAAGTGGGTTGCCGAAAAGTTTCCAGCAACCGAGAAAGTTGGGGCTGCCGCACAGTTTATCCGGGACTTTGCCCTGCAGCAGTCTGCATAAAAAGCGAGGAGTGAAACGCATGGAACGGATCCGCATGACAGACGTGGTGACCCTGCTGGGCCTGCCCCAGCCCCCGGCTGGCCGGGTTTCCTGCTATGTCCGCTGCCCATGTTGCGACGGTGAGCGCGATAAGCACCTGAATATCAACTTCAAGAAAGAAGTGTTCCGGTGCGCGAAGTGCGGAGTTTCTGGAGGCATTTTAGACCTGTACGCCCTGTTCACCGGCATCGACCGGGACCGGGTGTGGCGGGATCTGGCGGAGCGGTTACGTTTGAATGAGCGGCCTAATCTGCCGGAGCATAGAAGCTTTCAACAGCCTGTTGAAACTCTCATTGCAGATGCCGCTACCCGCCACCACACCTACTCCGCACTCCTCTCCATGCTGGGGCTGGCGAACGCTCACCGGGAGAATCTTCACAATCGTGGGCTTAGTGACCGGGATATAGCCAAGTTGGGTTACAAATCTATGCCGCTGGCGAACAACTCCGAGCTTGTCCGTCGCGTGCTGGAAACTGGCGCTGACCCGCAAGGTGTGCCGGGGTTCTTCCGCACGAAAGTTGGATGGTGGTCGTTTATACACCAGCGGTCGGGGATATTGATTCCAGTCAGAGATGTACAGGGACGGATTCAGGGCTTGCAACTCAGGCTCGACAACACAGAGAACCGCAAGTTTCGCTGGATTTCCAGTGTGGAGCTGACCGGCGGCTGTGGTTCGCCCGCCTGGACGCACTTAGCCGGGAAACCGGGCAAGATGGTAGTTCTGACTGAGGGGCCCATGAAGGCTGATGTTATCCACGCACTCTCTGGGCTGACCGTTTTAGCTGTGCCAGGGGTGAACGCCTTGCAAAGGCTGGAAGAAGCTCTTACTGAACTACGGACCCAAGGCGTCCGGGAGATAAAAACGGCGTTCGACATGGACTACATCGCGAACTGCTACGTGCAGAGCGCGTATGATAAGCTCATGGCCCTGCTGGGCCGCATGGGGTTTCGGCATGGAACCTATGTCTGGGACCCGAGGTATAAGGGGCTGGACGACTTTATCTGGGCAAAATTGCAAGATGTGATCTCCCGTGCTTCTGTTGACAAATTAGCGATTTAATGCTATGCTTATATTAGCTAAATCAGAAAGAGGTGTTCCCATGCGAACCGTTACAGCTACAGAGATCCAAAATAACTTCGGGAAATATTTACAGCTGGTGCAGAGCGGCGAGGAGATATGCGTGCTCAAAAACGGCAAGGAGGTCGCCCGCATTATCTCTAGGGAGAAAAGCGTCTCTTTTTTGAGCGACTCTCTGCTGGGCATACTGAAAAACGACTACGACGAGAACGAAATGAGAGCGGAAAGGGTGCGCCGTTATGAGAGTGCTGATTGACACCAACGTGTTACTGGACGTTCTCTGCGAGAGGGAGGGCTTTGCTGAAGCAGCCCTGCACATCTTCAGACTGTGCGAGGTCAGTCGCCTGGATGGTGTTGTTTCAGCGCTGTCCATCCCCAATATTGTGTATATCATGCGCAAGGAGCTGAACGCGGAAAGGACCGCGGCTATTATAGAAAGGCTGTCGCTGATTTTCTCCATCGCCGACTTGACAGCCGCCGACCTAACGCAAGCCTCAAAGCTGAGTTTTCATGACTTTGAGGATGCGCTGCAGGCGGTCTGTGCGAAACGTGTGAAAGCCGAACGCATTATAACGCGCAACACAAGGGATTTCAAAGCAAGCCCAATTCCGGCCATGACTCCGACGGAGTTTATCTGGCAAAATCCAATAGCCTAATCAGGGAAAGAGCGGTCTATATGCCGCTCTTTTCTGCTGCCAAAAAATATTTGCGTATTTTGGTTGCAAATGCGCACAGTAATGGGTGTAATCCCATCAAATGAAACTCAGGAGGTATACTTATGCTAATCGCCATTGACCACGGCAACTATGCCATCAAAACGCCCCGGTTCACTTTCGTGTCCGGCCTGACCGAGCACTCTGTCAAGCCGCCCATGTCCGATGAGATTCTGGAATATGCCGGGAAGTTTTGGACCCTGACCAGCCACCGCCTGCCATATATGCGCGACAAGACCCAGGATGAGAGGTTCTTCATCCTGACCCTGTTTGCTATCGTCAAGGAGTTGGAGCGCAAAGGTCAGTATTCTCCGGTTGAGCGCATCCAGCTTGCAGTTGGTCTGCCGCCTGAGCATTACGGTGGGCTGAAGGAGAAGTTCGCTACCTATTTTGAGCGTTCAGCGCCGGTGCGCTTCACCTACCGGGACAAGCCATACGCCATCCAAATCGACCATGTGATGGTATTTCCACAGGCTTTCGCGGCAGTGGTGCCGAGGAGTGATATGGTGCTGCACACATCCCGACTGTTCATTATCGACATTGGCGGCTACACCACCGATGTACTGCTCCTGCAGAATGGCAAGCCGGATTTGCAGTTCTGCCGTTCGCTGGAAACCGGCGTCATTACCATGAACAACGAGGTCATCCGCAAGGTCAGCTCTCAGTATGACATGAAAATCGACGATGAACACATTGCCAGCGTCCTGCAGGGCAAGGAGAAGTATCTGCCCAACGAAGTGAAGGAGGAGATTTTCACCGCTGCCCAGCTCCACGCCAACGATATTCTGAACCAGCTCCGGGAACTTCAGGTTGACCTCCGCTCCAACCCTGCTATCTTCATCGGGGGCGGCAGCATCCTCCTGCAGCCGTATCTCAACGAGTCCTCGCTTGCGGGCAAAGCAGAGTTTATCGACTCGCCCAATGCGAACGCCCTGGGCTATGAGATGCTCGGTGAAAAACAGTTGGCCAGATTGAGGGGTTAGCCTATGCGAAAAGATGGGAAATACCGTTTTTCTCTGCAATTCCCGGCTGAAACCGAGGAGCAGATACAGGCCGGTGAGCTGCTGGAACGGCTGGGTAATCGGAAAAGTGCCGTCGTAGTGGCAGCTCTGGGGGAGTATTTGGCTACCCATCCGGCACTGCTCAGCCCGGAGTGCAAGGTGGAAATTAAGACGGAACAACCATTTGCACCGGATTTCATCAAGGAAATGGTTCAGAAAATGCTGGATGAACGGCTCATGGACGCGAAAGATAAGGGAAATCTGGGTGAGATGGCGTCGGAAGGTGATAACAATATTACAGAAATGCTAAATAATATGGATATATTTGGGTAAATACAGAGAAATTGTAGTCGATTCAATGTTTAACACCTATACTCATGTTTTAACACTGTTCCATTAAAGAAAATATTGGTGTATAATATAGTTGTGTAGAGAGAAAAATTGAAGAACGCAAAGGCTATTCTACAGAAATGTAGGGTGGCCTTTGCGTCTTTTCTACCAGTATTCTATGTCCAGGCATACCATCGTGGTGTGTCTGGACTTTTTGCTTGCGCCAATAATGCCCGATGGTGTGCTCTGGAGGAAAGGAGCATACCATGTGCGACAGAGAACAGGAAAGGGACGAGTTGAGGGCGAGGTTCACTAAGTGGATGGAGGTGACATTATATCGTGCCAGATTGCGCTACCTCAGAAAAGAGAGCCAAAAAACTGAGACTGTACCGCTGGATGAAGTTGAGAGCTGGTACTTGCTAACAGATGTCAGCAGCAAAGGCCGATTCGAGTTTGAGCAGGATCGTCTGGCAGAGGCTTTTGCTATGCTGTCTCATGAGAAGCAAGCCATCCTTTCGATGCTATTCGCTGAAGAAATGACCCCAGCGGAGGTGGCCAGAGTATTACACTGTTCTCCTCAAAAAGTGTACGACCAGCGATATCAGGCAATTAAGTCCTTGCGCCGGAACCTTCAAAATGGAGGTGAGGAGAAGTGACCGCCAGTGAGTTTCGCTGTTTATTAGAGGGGGCTGTTTCCAGAGATATGGACTCCCTGGAAGAACTTATCAGCCTTTATTGTCCATTGATTGATAAGATGAGCCGCATAAACGGACAGATAGATGAAGATTTAAGGCAGCATCTTCTGCTGCATATTGCGCTGAACATTTCAAGATTCAAAAAATAAAAAAATATGGATCTCCTTCGAGATTCTTCAATAGCCATGTCTTTTTATATAGTGAAAGGCATTTCCCCATGCCCTGCACCTTGAAAATTTCATAATCTGACCCGGTACATATCCCTGCAGGCGAGCGGCTATCCACCAGCCTGGCAAGCTGGTCTAAGAGTACATATGAGGCGGCAGCACTGCCCTAACGCGATGACCCCCGCATGGGATATGGGAGGACCGACCACTCTACAGTCCGTTAGCCACGGACGCCGGGGAAGATATTTTTTGCTTTCGGGTTGCATATCCGGACCGCTGACAGTGCAATACAGTTAGATGGGCGGATAAGACGGCACATATGTGTTACACTACCTACGGAGGTGCATTTTATGGAAACCAATGAAATCATTTTGGGTCAGACAACCTACGAGGTGACCCGGTGGTTCAAAAAAGACAAATCAAGACAGGACGTCCTTGCCGAGCGCATTTTATTGAATCTGGCAGGGCAGAAACAGGTTGACGAACCCCCGCGCAAGGCTGTATAATGATAGCGTGGGCGGTTCCTCATGGAGGCGATAAGCAAAAGTGGGAACCGATACTTTGACGCTTGCGGTGGACTATCTCCGGCTCTCCGACGAGGAGGCCAATGGGGGAGAGTCCTCCAGCATTGTGAACCAGCGCAAGCTCATCAAAAGCTACTGTGAACAGAACAACATCACCCTTGTACGGGAGTTTGTGGACGACGGCTGGTCCGGCGGGAATTTCCAGCGGCCCGGGTTCCAGGCCATGCTGAGGCTGCTTGAAAAGGGGCAGGTAAACATGGTCATAACCAAAGACCTGTCCCGGCTGGGCCGGGATATGCGGGAGGCCAGCTATTATGCCGAGCAGTATTTCCCGGAGCGGGGCATACGCTTTCTGACGGTCAGCGACAATTTCGACACGGAGCGGGATAACGTCCTTGCACCCTTCCAGTTCGCCATGAACGAGGTCTACCTGAGGGACGGCTCCCGCAAGGTGAAGGATGTGCTCCGTAACAAGCGGGAGAACGGCGAATACTGTGCCTGCCCGCCCTACGGCTACCGCCGGGACCAGCACGACAGAACGCGCCTTGCCCCGGACGAGATGACCGCGCCGGTGGTGCAGAGGATCTTCGCCAGAGCCGCCAGGGGGGACTCCACCCGGCAGATAGCCTTGGACCTGACGGCTGACGGTATCCTGCCGCCGCTGAAATACCGGGTGCTCTACACCGGGAACTTCAAGGAGGGCAGCGCCGCGAAAGCTTCGGACCAGTGGAACTACACCACGGTCAAGCGCATTTTGAAAAACCCAGTCTACCTGGGCCACACCTTGCTGGGCAAGAGTAAAAAGGTAAGCTTCAAGTCCAAGGTCAAGGTGGCAGTGCCAAAGGAAAACTGGGCTGTCACAAGGGACACCCACCCTCCACTGGTGTCCCAGATGGACTATGAACGCGCTCAGAAAAACCTCGGGCGCGGGACAAAAACCTATTTGGAGTTTGACAAGATAAGAAAAAGCATTTTCTCCGGCGTGGCGGTTTGCGGGAAATGCGGGCACGCTCTCTGTTCTTGCGGCACAGTCTATAAGGGGGAGAGGGAGAAATACTGGTACCTCTCCTGCAACCACCAGCGCAAGGACATCGCTGACCCCTGCCAGGGGGTACGCATCCGCTACAGCGACCTGGTAGAGCTGGTGCGGCAGGACCTGAATGCGCTTTTGTCCCTGGAGCCCGGCGAGATAGACGAGCTGGTGCAGAGGGTGCTGAAGAAAAGCGGTTCAGCGGACGCCATAAAAGAGCAGGCTATGCAAAGGGAGAAAGCGGAAACCCGCCTTGCCACCATCGACCGCATCATCGGCAAGCTCTATACGGACAACGCCGAGGGCAAGCTGGACGACGACCGGCTGGACCGGATGGTAGTCGGGCTGCAGCAGGAGGCCCAGGGGCTGAAAGCTATGCTTCGGTCAGTTGAGCAGGATGCCAAAGCTGCACAAACCGAGAACAACTTCCAGCGGTTCTTCAACATGGTAAAGCAGTACACCCATCTGGAGACGCTGGACAGGGACACGCTGCTGACCTTCGTTGACCGCATCGAGGTGGGGCCCAAGGAGCTGCCGCCGGGAGTGGAGAAGACCACTCACCGAAACCAGCCCTACCGGCAGAATGTACGGATTTTTTATAAGTTCATAGGGGAGCTGGCCCCCGACCCCGCCATAGAGTTTCCGAGAGGTATAAAGGGGGCCGAAGGAAAAGTTTTGTTGTAGCAGGGACATCAAAGGAGGTGGGCGTCAACCTGAAGCAGGGCTATAACGGTGACATCACCGCCCGTCAGGCCGGTTCCGTGGGCGGCCAGATGGTCAAGAAGATGAAACCCATACGAACCGCGAGCTACGTACGGGAAAACCGCACGGCTATGGGGCATAGCCAGCCGGTGGAGTATGGGGTGACAGTCACGGCATAAAATATCCTCTTGACTGTTCGGCGGAAATTGAATATAATATAGTCAAGAAGACCAACTTTTGAAAGGGGGGGCGTGTGGTATGCTGCAAGTCAATATTTTAGAGGCCAAAACTGATTTGTCACGTCTGATTAAGCTCATTGAATCCGGGAAAGAGGACAATATCATCATCGCTCGGTATGGAAAGCCGGTGGTGAAAATGTCTATCTACAACGACAGCCCTGTGTCAAACCGCATTGGTATTGCAAAGGGAAAGTTTGAGGCCCCCGCCGACCTTGACCGGGATAATGGTGAAATTGAGGCGTTGTTTGGGGGCAGCCTATGAATTTGCTTTTGGATACGCACATTCTGCTTTGGGCTTTGAGCGAGGACGAAAGGCTCTCTGAGAAAGCGAAGGAACTCATCCTCGAACAGGGCAATGCGCTGTATTACAGTGTAGTCTCCGTTTGGGAGATTGCCATAAAACACGCCCTGCACCCGGACAATGTGAAGATTTCCGGAAAAGAGTTTTCTGATTATTGCCAGCAGGCAGGATTCCTGTCGTTGGATTTGCGGGATAAACACGTTTATTCCCTGGAAACACTTCATCGGGATGGGGATGTGCCAAAGCATAACGACCCATTTGACAGAATTTTGCTGTCGCAAGCTAAGACAGAAAACATGAGTTTTCTTACGCATGATACCCTGTTTCAGGGGTATCATGAAAACTGTGTGATATTCGTCTAATGATTTTTCTTGTTAAGTGGTTGTTGCATTTTTTGCAACAACCACTTTTTCATCATATCGGAAGGGAGAAATTGCGAAGATGGCCGCTATGAAATGCCTGCAAAAGTACAACTGGGTCAAACTGTCCAGAAACGCCATACCCACCGGCAAGGGCCTCATGGGTGCCTGGGTGCGCCTTGCAAGCCGCGCGGCGTTCCGCAAGGGCGTGGCCTCATACTGTGGCTATGAGAACGCTGTGGAGGCCGGTATGTGGGCTGGAGGCGTAGTTGGTCTCAAGAGTATTCTGGGCGTTAGGAGCCGCGCCAGGGCTCTGGAAACGCTGGACAGGTTATCCCAGCTCGGTTACCTGACCTATGAGCTGGACAGAGAAACGAAGAAGCTGACCTACCAAATCACCGACTGGGTAGTGAAGTGTTCCGGTAGGGAGTGCATGAACGGTGCAGTATACACCACCAAAGGCTACGGGTTTCTTTGTCTGCCAAGGAACATAACAGAAAAACTTGTACAGCAGCACCACAAATTTGAAGAAACAGACGCCTGGCTCGACCTATGGTGTCACACAGTATGGGAGGACCCGGATAACGGGTTCTCCTTTTTAGCGCCCACGATTCAATACGGCAAGTACGGCGCAACCCTAACATTGGAAACCCTGGGACAGCGCTGGGACTGGGAGAAGACTAAAGTATGGAGATTTCTAAAGAAGCATGGGGATGCCTTTCCTCTGTACCGTCTGCCCGGCTCGTATGGTTGTCTCATTTTTAATAAACTGTACCCCGCGGGTACAGAGGTTTCACTACCGGCTCAGGAAGAAGTCGTGCGCATTTTCGAGGAAATA
Source organism: Acutalibacter muris (assembly GCF_002201475.1). Taxonomy (NCBI): domain Bacteria; kingdom Bacillati; phylum Bacillota; class Clostridia; order Eubacteriales; family Acutalibacteraceae; genus Acutalibacter; species Acutalibacter muris. The sequence continues at coordinate 1,153,515 of NZ_CP021422.1, forward strand.
CGTTTTCTCGGCGCAAATACGCACAAAGGGAACGTGGGGCAGTCGCGTTTTGGTAAGCTGGTGGCCTGGTTCAGCAGGAAACTTCATTTCCCTGCCAGGAGCACTCGCTCAAAGAATCGCGTTGCAGTTTCAGCCCCTATAATACGCGCGTATATTTCTTCACCTAAGAGTTGGAAGAACTGTACTTATGACTGCAAGGAATGTTCTTGTACAAAGAATCCTACAGTTATAGAGAACCACGGGAGTCATGGACATACTGCGCCCATTGATCTCTCAAAATCGCCAAAGGAGTATTTTGACTATGCAGAACCCAAACGAAAAGATGACATACGAGCAGCAAGAAGCCCAAATCGCGGAGAAATCCCAGGCATTTATCAACCTTTTGACCCAGCGTGGGATTTTGGCTAATCCCAAGGTCACTAACGAGAAGATTCGCGCTGCCCGGCAGAAGAAAGACCGGGACAGCTACCACAACACCCTTCTGCTCCTGCAGAACTACCGCACGCTGGTCTGGGTGATGGAGTGTTTCCCTGAGACCGTCGCCGAGGAACTGGACAGGCCATTCTCCGATGTGGACGAGTTGCTGGAGCAGATGGACTTACAACTTGCTATGGGCAATAGAAAACTGGAGAACCAGCTGGAAGGGGCCAAGAAGTCCCGGCTGCTGTTGGACAGGGTCAACGACGCTCTGACCGTCCTGAAGCACAAGCCCAACAACGGCAAAAAGCTGTACCGGCTTATCTATCTGACCTACATAGCGCCAGAGCAGCTTAGCCACACGGAACTGCTCTACCGGCTGGATATGTCCTCTCGGCACTACTACCGGCTTCGTCAACAGGCAATCACAATTCTTTCCATTCGATTGTGGTCTGTACCTTCAGCGGAGGTTGACTTGTGGCTGGATATGCTGGAGTTTCTGGAAGGGCTGGAATGAGTCTTGCAAATCATTGACAGCGTGGCGCAATTATGATAAAATAAAGCCAAAAGCAAGGAGGCGGTCTTATGATAAATATTCGTCCTGTGTCCGATCTGCGGAACAAATTCACCGAGATAGAGCAGACTGTGAAAAAAGGTGAGCCGGTGTATCTGACGAAAAACGGCTACGGTTCCATGGTAGTGCTTAGTTTGGAGCAGTATGCCGCCTTGACAGACGATGTGGAACTGAAGCTGGACGAGGCCGACAGGGCTGCCGCAACAGACAGCCGTAGGCTTTCCGAGAAGGAACTTTTTGAGCGGGTGAGGGAGCGTATCCATGGACGGGAAACAGTATAGTTTAGAGTTTCTCCCGCTCTTTGAGGAGGATCTGAACGAGATCGTTGACTATATTTCCATTCGGCTGAATAACCCCACAGCCGCATACCGTCTGGTAGATGATGTACAGGCCGCAATCCGGGAGCGCTTGACTTGCCCGGAAGCATTTGAGCCGTTTCCGTCCGCACGGAGCCGCCAGAATCCGTATTATCGGATTTATGTGAGAAACTTTACGATTTTCTATGTGGTGATTGGAAATGTGATGCAGGTGCGGAGAATCTTGTACAGCAGACGCGATCATACGGAAGCTGATTTGAGCTAAACCTGCCAAGAGATGTCAATACCCAAATTAAATAAAAGATAAAAAAGGAGAAGATGAGAAAAGGAAATAGCAAAGCAAGCCGTCAAAGCAGAGGAAGCAAAGACAGCTAAGAAAAATGAATATGAACCACACCAAGAATTAGCAATCTAACTGTCGCAGATAAGCCTTGACGGTACCGTAATAAATACGCAGGAATTTGTTGGCTCCGGCGGTCATGTAAACATAGTAATGCTTGCCCTCAGCCCGTTTGCGATCAAGGAATTGGTAAACAGGATCATCAGCGGGAGCATGCTGCAAAATGGTATTCATGACCTGGAAGAACGTCTTGGGCAGCCTTGGAGAGCCTCGTTTAGAGATATGGCGCTTTTGAGATTCAAAGGTTCCAGACTGGTAAGCCGGAGCGTCTACACCGGCAAACGCAACCAGAGACTGCTTGCGTTCAAAGCGCTCTATATTCCCAATCTCAGCCATAAGTTGTGGACCAAGGGTCTCACCCATACCAAACATGCCCATGACCACCGGAAATTTCGGAAGGACAGACGCAAGAGAAAGCATCTCGTTCTGTATGGAAGATAATGTCTCTGTGATTGAGGTCAGTTGATTCACAGCGTATGTAATGAGGCGCTTTGTATCTTCCGCCTTCGGCAGTGTGTTGGGGTGACTGGAGGCTATCTCATATATCTGCAAAGCTTTCTGCTCGCTGAAACGGTAGCCATGCTTTTGGCACCACTTCTGGTATCTTTTTGCAAACGCGGCCTCCGAACCGCCGCAGACACATTCCCTGTGCCAGAACTTTACGGCAAAATCCACCCATTTTTCATGCCCATCCGACTTTCTGGGAGCACTTGTGAATAAAGTGTTTGCACCCGGAAAGACCTCATCGAGCAAGGTGATCAAGTTGGTTTTCAAAGAAACTTTCAATTTTAAGTACTGTCCGTACTGGCGGTGGTATGTTTTGAGCATTTTACGAGTTTCCGGTTCCGGAGCATACCGTTTCAAATCGATCCAATGGTCAAGCGCATAGTTGGCAAGCGACTCGACGCTCCCGTCCCAACGCGCCTTCCAGAAGTAGATGTAGGATCGGCTTTTATTGTACTTCCGGCTTGCGCGGCTTACGCAATTTTTCTCCGCGTTCTTCATTAGGGATTGACTGTATTTCATATCCTGTGTTATACTTTTACTCATGAAGGATGCGGCCTCCTTTCGGTATTGTTAAGTGCTGTAACTCAATTTTAACCGATTTGCCTCATCCTTCTACCTTTTTCTTCCGTCTCTGTCCAATATGTATTGTACTCCTACAGTTGGGCACTCCCTTTTTGAAATAACACATTGACTATTTTGGTAAACTGTGATATAATTAAAAGTTTGCGTGGCAAGTCATGTGAAAAAGAAACAAAAACCGCCTCTGGTGTTGAGAATATTTCTCACAAAATGGGGGGTATCATTTTGTTACTAAATCGAGTATAATAAGAAGAAAAGACTTAGATTTTTTTGCTTGACATTAGCGAAAAGATGTGCTATAATATATGGCTTAATTTCCAGAGGCCTTCACTTAACCTATAAGTCCTAATAAATTTCTAATCTGGAAGTTATTTCGTCTGTGAAAGAATGCTGAAGTATTGATGAGTTTAAGTTAGATATATGTATAGTAGTCTACACATGGCGGTTCCTATTTACAGTTATATTCAGAAATAAAAATGGAATTTCCTGTTTTTGTATGTAGTATTAATTCAACTTTAGATTGTGTTGTGTGTTCGGCGCTTGGTAGTTACTATAAATATGCTTTATATGTTATTGTTAAGTAAAATATGTGGGTAGTTGTCCTAAATGAGCATTTTCATTTACCATGGTATTGGTTTATGGGCTTTTTTAGGTTACACTATATTATCCAAAATGGAGCTACACAAGGAGGAAAACCGAAAATGGCAACACTAAGAAGAAGTAGTTTTACAAAACGAAGACCTAAAAGCGAAAGAGGATGTTCTTCATTTTATGGAATGCACCGCCACACTGGTATAAAAATGACATCCCCGAAAATGGCATTTACCGCCCCAATCGATAAAGTATATGGTACTCATGTAGTATTTGAGGATGGACGGTCAAATAACTCTGATAAAAAGTTATAAACATTTGACCCCTGCGTAACATATATCGCGGGGGTTTGTGTTGTGTTATTTTTAAAAAGAAGTGGGTAAACATTAACGGGAGGATAGGAAATGGTAGCAAAGAATGAGAAGAAGGCTTTTGATTTAGTTCAAGACAATCAGAGGCCATGTGGATTGATAGTAAAGCTTGAAAAGGAAATTTTGTGGTCGGAGCACTGTGGTAGCACCCCAATTTTAGGGCACTTTGATCATATGGACATTCAGAAGGTTGACAAGTGGCTGAACTTTTCTCCTAGAACGACCGCGGTAGAACTGTATAATACGGGTCGTTCGATAGATAAGAATGGTAGACCTCCTTTGGACGATCAATCTTCCAATGCTTTGAGCACTTATCCAATTAAGTTGATTTTTCCTGAGCCAAAAGTGATGTCTGATTTAGAGGACAAGGTAGGATTCAATTTTAGTGTATGGAGAAATGATCTTCCCACTTTGTTAAAGGAGTATCCTTGTCTGACAGTTATACTTATAAATCTAACAGACGAATTTAAAGGACAAATCCCTCGTGATCCATGCGGAAATCAATTAATGCGGCTTGCAAATACCATTAAAAACGGTCAATTTTTGAGTTCTGACACAAAGTTCTTCTCATATGACAAAGATTTAGCGCAGAACGCAAATTTGTGCATTTTGCCTAGCCTGGGATATTCTGATTATTGCATTTTGCTGGCTGAAAAAAGTTGGAGCTTTGCTACACAGCTGGTGGAATTTTTGCACAGAGCCTCATTTGAAAAACATGCTAGTGACGGAAGTGTTGTTCAAGAGAAGGTGCCTATTCTTTCGACAGACTATGTTATCCCAGCATATCATGTTTGTGAAAAAAGTTATAATAACATTTATCATGAACATACGCAACTGTCTATGAAGATTCATCTTCGACCTGGCGTGACTGTACTCGATTTGAAACAGATGGTAGGAGATAATGTTGAAGTATATCAGATGTCAGGCTCATCCGATTGTTTGTTGGAAGCCAAAAGTGAAACGGCTTTTGGTAAATTGTTAGACATCGCTATAGCTAATCATAAGAAAGGAGACGATGAGGCAAGGAAAATTCGTAACCTAGTTATTAGCACAGAGGTTTCACTTCGTAGGCCGATTCCTTCAATAGATCCTCCAATGCACAGTTTGACGGCAGCGGTCAAGCCGTCTAATCAGATTAGCAATCAGATAAATGAATTACGAAATGTTTTAAAAACCTACTGGCAACTCCTGGATAAAGAAAATCGCCACATGCGTCAGTTCAATTCTATGTGGGATCGAGTAACCGCGATTGAAAATATTTGTAGAGGACTTCATAACATAAGCCTTCAGATGATTATGTCTCCATGGCTTGAGGCGTTTAGTGATGGACTATATAGGTTTGTAAAGCAAGCAGAAAAGTTTGCAGATGGGGATTCCAGGAACGAAAAACAATTATATTATATTCTTGAACGTGTTGATGACACGTTGGAAACTTTTATCACAGAAGTTGGAAGCCTTTTAGCAGACTTGTCCCGGTCAGATTGCTTTTTTATGGAAAGTGAGCATTACAATCATGCTTCGGTCAGTTCAGCAACTGCTCTACTAATTGCCTACAATAGTTGGCAAAACAAATTTGTTAATGACGTTCTATCGGAAAATCCAAGTAATCACAGTCGGTATGCTTTTTTGGTTCGCAGTGGTGGATGTGATAGCACTATTACAAAGAGTTTTTTCCATGATCTTGAACCTGAGGTATTGTCCGCAGAGAACGGTAACCATCAGACTCTTAAAGAGTATATCCCCTTGGTTACTCAGATGTCGGAAATGAGTTTGTTTGATTGTAGTGGGGCAGTATTACGTATGACTCACGAATGCATGCATTACTGCGGTGAACGCTTGCGGAAGGAACGCGTCAATTACGTTATAGCTTTTTCTGCACGCTACTTTAGTAAACATTTCTCCGACATTCTTTTCAATAAGGTAAACTACCCTGAGCACATTATCAAAGAATTAAAAGAAAAATTCCTCTTGGAAGATGACTGTGTGTCAGCCTCTATTAATGCCGCTTGGGAATGTGGAATTCATCAATTGTATGTTAATCTTGACGAATGGATTAATAAGGAACTACAGCGTTGCTATAAAGATGATAGTGTTAGATGGGATGAGAAAAACTATTTGAGTGAGAATTTTGCACAATGGATGTTGGAAAAACTGACCTTTCTTTTATATCCATACGATTCTGAAGGGGAGACATGTTACTACAATAGGTTCGTTGAATTATTGTGCAGAACGCAGCGCATTGTAGTGAGAAAGTTTTACGATGATTGTGATATTGCAATTCGCAAAAAGTGGCCGTATGCTACCTACTTAGCACTGGATCGTCGTCAGGTGGAGGAATATCTACAAAAAGCAGATTCTTATATTAAAGGAGACATATTAAAGTATATTGTTGTTTCGAACTTAAGTCAAATGTTTATGGATCCAATTTATAGAGATGTAAAACCAGATTTGCAAGAAGGTTTTCAAGGTCAAGGGTTAATTGACATATTGCAGAAAGTAGTTTTTGATTGTTTTAGCGAATGCTTTGCCGACCTGGAAGCTTGTAGGCGACTGAATGCAAACTTATCAGATTATTTGTTGGCATTTATTTTTGAGAATTGGGATGTGCAAGATGCCATTCCTCTGGAAGCGCCTCATTCGTTCCGTATTCCGGCAATATTGCGAGTGTGCTTTGCGGATGACCTAAACAGCGAGGGAACTTCACTCAAAAAAAGGGCTGCGGATAGTTTAAAGAACGCATTAGAGTGCCTTGTGAATAACGGAATGCCTAGAAGCCGCAATAAGGCAACAGAGCTGATTGACCATGTAAATAGCATTTTAAAGCAGTATAAACTATGTGAATGGATAGCTGAGCCATTAGAAAATTATTTGCGGAAATGTGATCAATTATACCTAAATGACGAACCAACAAATATAAATATGATAAAATATCAGAAAGCATTTAAACAGATACGGTTGTCAGATTGCAGAAGTAGTAGTGATATAGCTAGGCTATTTACCTGTCTAATTAGTATTGGGGAGGGAACAAAAAATGGAAGTGGAATCTAAACTGATACGCTGTCCGTTCATCCAATTCAGGGAAGGGAAATTGCGTTGCGCACTGACAGATGAAAATCTTGTTGAGGATAATCGCGGTTGCCCATCTTGTGTCTATATACCGAAAGTTAAGTTTCTAATAGATAAAGACGAAAATTACAAAAATGAAATAAGACAAGCATTAAATGATGACCATGCAACTTTAGTGCTAGGAGCAGGAATAAGCACACCAATGAAAATGCCGATGTGGAAGAGTTTAATCTCAAAATTGGCTGGTTATGTGCAACAGTATTCGGATTATACAAACCGAGACGAAATAATTGATCAAGATATTAGGCTTTTGTACATAGATTTAGAGCAGAAACTAGTATCGGGAGAACTTGAAATTTTTAATGAGGTAAATGCACTAGAATCGGGTCAGTATATCGAACAGGCTTTACGGCGCATCGCACAAGATAAACCAATACAGGCATTGCTCAAAGAAAGCCTTTCCATTATCATCGAACAAAGTACTACACCAGACCAGTGGAAAAAGGATCACCCACAATTTAACCCACAAAAAGATCAGGAGGATATTGCAATGCATAACAGTTTGTGTGCATCCGCATATTTGTTATGCGCAAAAAACGGATTTCGGCATGCACTGACCTATAATTTTGATACACTAGTACAGGAGTTTCTAATTGAAATATTTGGTGTGGATGCTAATCGTATTTTTACACATCCTGGAGAGTGGAGTACATATTCAAACAAGGGAATAAAAGATCCTATTGATATTTTCCATGTTCACGGTTGTATTCCCCGACGAGAAAATCAAATATGCCCATCTTGTCCATTTCCCAAAGAGTCCAATCAGATTATTTTTACGGAACGCAGCTACTATACTACTGAACAATCCGGGATATATAATTGGCAAAATAGTATACAATCATACTATTTGAATCGAGATAATTGTGTGTTTGTTGGATTCTCTGCGGAAGATTACAATTTCAGGCGAATACTAAGACAGATAGAAAAGAATCACCCCATACATTATTTGATACTAACAATAGACAATATGGTTAAAGATACTTGGCTTGCGGTGTGTCGAAGCCATCTATTCAGTAATACTGGTATAGAGCAAGTTTATAAAGAGACTCTCCAACTACTCAAAATCCAATTGGATATGAAAAGAGATTATTGGAATGAATACAATTTCAAACCAATTTGGGTAACAAAAAATGATATTCCAGAATTTCTATTATCTCTAATAAGCTAACATTCTTGATACATTTAGTAATAAGTTATTGTGGTTCTTTTCCTTAACACCATTTAACCTGGGATACACGTAATGAACAAATTGTATCACCGCTTTCATGTGCCAAGCAGTATCACTAAATACTACATATTGTACCTTGAATAAGCATTTTGTCCCCTGAGTACCTTCTCATACTATCTGAAAACCTCCCCGTAAGGGAAAAATAAGGGAAAACTTTTGAAACCACAGCGCGGCAGATATCTTTCCCTGCGGGAGAATAGAGGCAATCATATACCGGGATGCCAACCGAAAATTTAAGTTGCAAACTACGATTGAATAGTATATAATATCTTCAAGAGGTGAAAACGCGTGAGCAGGTCGTTTGTTATGACTCAAGGATTTGAACAATCCTGGTCGCGTATGGGCCTTGACGATGATGAACTGTTGATGCTCCAGAATTTGCTGATAGAAGACCCGGGAGCCGGTGATGTTATCCAAGGCACCGGCGGAGCCAGAAAAGTTGAATACCATTAGGCGGCCGGGGAAAATCCGGGGGCGGTCGAGTAATATATGTCGATGTGGTCATTAAGGAGAGGATATATCTCCTAATGGCTTATCCCAAAAATGTCCAAACCGACCTGGCGCCCGAGCAGCAAAAAATGGTACGAAAGCTGATAGAATCTATCAAGGAGGAATGAACTTTGGAGAAGAAATATTTTGATGAACTGATTTCCAGCTTGGAGGACGCCGCCGCGTTCGCTAAAGGGGATTCATCCCGAGCAAGGGTAGTTGAGATCAAGGCATCCGAGCCTATCCATGAGTACCGCGCGGAGGATGTAGTCCGCACCCGGAAAGAACTCAATCTGACGCAAAGCGGACTGGCGCTGGCGATAGGGGTATCAACGAGAACAGTAGAGGCATGGGAGGCGGGAAGGAATGAACCTTCGGGAGCCGCGAATCGTCTTCTATACCTGCTTGACAGCGACCATTCCTTGCTGGAGCGTCTTACTGTCAGATAGTCAGTAGTTTTGAGACATTTTCTGTTAAAGAGGGCGGTCTTTCGGTAGGCCGCTCTTTATTTTATACCTTTATGAGAGGAGGCCCCGCCATGAAATGCCTGCAAAAATACAACTGGGTCAAGCTGCCCAGAAACGCTATACCTACCGGCAAGGGCCTCATGGGCGCCTGGATGCGTCTTGCCAGCCGCGCGGCGTTCCGTATAAGGGTATAGCCTCCTACTGTGGCTATGAGAACGCCGTGGAGCCTGGTATGTGGGCTGGAGGCATAGTGGGTCTCAAGAGTATTCTGGGCGTTAGGAGCCGCAATAAGGCCCTGGAGACGCTGGACAAACTATCCCAGCTCGGCTACCTGACATATGAACTGGACAAAGACACAAAGAAACTGACCTACCAAATCACCGACTGGGTAGTGAAGTGTTCCGGTAAGGAGTGCATAAACGGAGCGGTATACGCCACCGACGGCTACGGCTTCCTCTGCCTACCCCGGAAAATAACAGAAAGACTTGTACAGCAGCACCACAAATTTGAAGAAACAGACGCCTGGCTCGACCTATGGTGTCACACAGTATGGGAGGACTCGGATAACGGGTTCTCCTTTTTAGCGCCCACAATTCAGTACGGCAAGTACGGAGCGAACTTGACTTTGGAAACCCTGGGGCAGCGCTGGGGCTGGGAAAAGACTAAGGTATGGAGGTTCTTAAAGAAGCATGGGGAGGCCTTTTCTCTGTACCGCTTGCCCGGCAATTATGGCTGTCTCATTTTTAATAAAGCTGTACACGAGACTTACGTCTCGACAAGTACAGAGGTTTCATTACCTACTCAGAAGGAAGTCGTGCGCATTTTTGAGGAAATACGTTTCCTCGGTGCCAATACGCACAAGGGGAATGTAGGTCAATCACGGTTCGGGAAGCTGGTGGCCTGGTTCAGCAGGAACCTTCATTTCCCTGCCAGAGCCGACCGCTCAGAAAATCGCGTTGCAGTTTTGGCCCCTATAATACGCGCGTATATTTCTTCACCTAAGAGTTGGAAGAATTGTACTTATGACTGCAGGGAATGTTCTTGCACTACTGATCCTACAGTTATGGAGAATCACGAGAGAAGTGGGTGTACTGCGCCCATTGACCTCTCAAAATCGCCGAAGGAGTTTTTTGACTATGCAGAACCCAAACGAAAAGATGACATACGAGCTGCAAGAGGCCAAGATCGCGGAGAAATCGCAGGCTTTTATCAACCTTTTGACCCAGCGTGGAATTTTGGCTAACCCCAAGGTCACTGACAAAAAGATCCGCGCCGCCCGGCAGAAGAAAGACCGTGACAGCTATCACAACACCCTTCTGCTTTTGCAGAACTACCGCACACTGGTCTGGGTGATGGAGTGTTTCCCTGAGACTTTTGCAGAGGAGCTTGACAGGCCTTTCTCAGATGTGGACGAGCTGCTGGAGCAGATGGACTTGCAGCTCGCCATGGGCAACCGCAAGCTGGAGAATCAGCTGGAGGGGGCAAAGAAATCCCGGCTGCTGTTGGACAGGGTGAATGAGGCGCTGACCGTGCTCAAGCAAAAGCCCAAAAACGGCAGGGAGCTCTACCACCTTATCTATTTGACCTACATAGGCCCCGAAACGCTCCGGCACAAAGAGTTGCTGTACAGGCTGAATTTGTCCTCCCGGCAGTATTACCGCTTTCGTGAGCAGGCCATTACAATTCTTTCCATTCGATTGTGGTCCGCTCCGGCGGCGGATGTAGACTTTTGGCTGGAAATGCTTACATTTCTGGAGAGCATCCAATAGGGTAATTTTCTGGTGAAAACAAATTGCCTAAAATTTGCCGACTCATAGCCATTGACTTGAAAATGGAAATGTGCTAAGATTGTATCGTACCAAATTGGGGGTAGCGGTAAAGCCACTCTGAGGAAACTCAGGGCGGCTTTTTTGTCTGCCCAAGAGTTAGCCGCAAAGCGCCTAACTCTCTGAGTTTTGCTCCGCAAAACATCAATAAAATCTTCAAGGAGGCAAAAATGACAAAACCAAAGAAAAAAGGCCGGTGGCTTGCAACAGCCTACTGGTCGCTGGTGGGGGCTGGCGTAGCTGTCATGGTGTCCCTGCAGCCCGTGTTCGCCGACACCATCTGGACCCGGTTCTCCACCATCATGAAGGATGTGTACGGTCAGCTCGTCACCATCAGCACCATCGTGGCAGTCACGGCAGCAGCTATTGCCCTGCTGGTGCGTATGATTTCCCGCAACCAGCGTTCCGTAGACGAGGCTACCAGCTGGCTCAAGCGCATCGTTATCACCTGGATCGTGCTGAACTCCCTGGGGTTCATCGTGACGTACCTTCAGCCGCTCATCGCCGGAGGCAACTATACCGGGCCGTAAGGAGGAAGTAAAATGCTCGACTGGATTTTCGAGGGCATTGTAAAATGGGCCGCTGGGGTTGCGTCCGAGCTCATGGACACCGTTTCGGGCTTGTTCCTGGACGCGCTGGGCACGGACATGACCGCAATGGAAGAATATTTTCCATTCGTAACAAAAGCGTTCACGGTCATGCAGTATTGTTCCTGGGCTATCCTGTTCCTTATCACGGTTTGGCAGCTATTCCGGGTGTTCGGTGGGCCCATCACTGAGGTGGAGAACCCGCTGACCCTCATCGCCCGGAATGGCCTGTTTGCAGTCCTTATTGCCTACGCAAAGCCTATCTTCCTGATTACGCTGGACATCGCCCGAGCACCATACACAGCGCTGCTGGAGATTACCATGACCGGAGAGGACTTCACTTTTGCCGGGGTGGAGGAAACGCTGAGCAACGGCATAGCAAGCTTTGTGGCAATAACCTCGGTTATCGGCCTACTTCTTATCTTAATTCTGCTGATAGCCCTGGGCTGGAACTACTTCAAGCTCCTGCTTGAAACCGTGGAGCGCTATGTGGTTGTCGGAGTGCTCTGCTACACTTCCCCGCTGGCGTTCTCAATGGGAGCGTCCAAAGCCACCTCGCCAGTATTCAAAAGCTGGTGCAGAATGGTGGGTTCTCAGCTCCTGCTGCTGACCATGAACGTCTGGTTCCTCCGGGGGTTCAGCACCTCGGTGGGGCAGTTCATCGGCAACGGTGGGGCTCTGAGCAACGGAAACGGCAGCATTTTTCTCTGGCTGTTCTGCGCGCTGGCCTTCCTCAAGACCGCTCAGCGGTTTGACAGCTATCTCGCCAGCCTTGGCCTCAACGTGGCCCAGACCGGCAGCAGTATGGGCATGGAGATGCTCATGGCGGCGCGGGTGCTGAGCGGTGTTGCAAGCAGTTCCAAGACGGCAGGCAAGACATTTTTCAACGGCGGCAGTTCTACAACGGCAACGGCGGCCGGCTCGGCAGGCGCTGGATTTGCGACCGGCTTTGCCAGCAAGTTCAAGGGCAACAGCTATGTTCGTGACGCGGTGGTGGCTGGCGGCACTCCTCTGGGAGCAGGCGGCGGGATGGGCTTTGTGGGCCGGGCCTTCGGCGGCATGGCTGCCCGGAACGGCGCGATGCTTACTGGAGAGTCTATTTCATCGGTTGCCAGCCGACAGCCCAGTGTTTCCGGTTCAATCGGCGGCGAGATTGCCGACCGCTCTCTGGGTAACTACATTCCGCAAATGAGCGGTTACCAGTTGCAGGGTACGACCATCAGTGGCGGGCAGATCAGCACCACAGTAGTCGGCGCGGACGGAAAGTCCGCCGAAGTCGCCATGTTCAGCGCCGCACAGTATGAGGCTCCCAGTGGGCCGCACTCGGTGGTGACCGCTTCGGATGGAAGTCAGTGGTATCAGCTTGCTGCTGGGCCTGGGGCAGGTGCGTTCTTCGATGCGCCGACCTTCTCCGGCAGTGCAAGCGAGAGCGCCCAGATTGTGGCGGCCTTCCCTGGCGCTGGTGAGGGCACCATGCTCCGCACCGTGGGTGAGGGCGTCATGGAGGCAAGCACGCCGGAGGGCAATAGCCTTTGGTACAACTCAGCTTACTACGACGAGCCGGACGCGCCACATTCCATTGTTCAGTCAGCCAATGGGGTTGACTGGTATGCCATGCAGCAGAACGCCCAGGCCCCGGAGTTTGAGACCGGCGAGCCAGCTTTGGCCTACAATCAGGCCCAATTCCAGGCGTTTATGCCCGGCTTCGAGCAGAAGGTCGCCAATGTGGACGGCTCCACTCGGCAGGACGGACACTTCGAGGTCAGGCATGAAAACGGCTCCGGGACGATGTTCTTTGACACTACGCGCTACGCTGCTCCTCGTGGCGATTACAAGGTCTACGAGGATGTCAAGGGCGGGCAGTGGCACGCTATTCCCGGCGAGGCGGCCGTGGAGCGTAGGCCGGTGTACGAAAATGGCAAGCCAATATACGACGATGACAAGTTGAGAACGACATAGGTGGCGACGGTTCGTTACAAGAATCAGCCCACGCGGTATGCCGAGCCACAGGCAAGACCTTTGACAGAAATTAAGTCACCAAGAAGAAAGAGTTAGCCGGTTGGAATTTCCAGCCGGTATATTATATGAAAGGGGTGTTGCCTTTGGGCGAGCCGGTCAAACAGCAGATTGGGGACGGCCAGGACGATTTCGGGCAGGCTGTCGGTAAAATCGTGGAGGCCGCAAAACAGGTTCATTCAGCCGGACAAGCTGCACAGGCCGCCAATACCGCAATCGCCACGGCGCAAGCGTCAGGCGGCGCGGCAGCGGAGGTTGCGGCGGGTTCGGCGGCTGGGCCGTGGGGAGCGCTGTTGGCGGCGGCTTGGGCAAGCCGTCACACGCTGTTCAAGGTCCTGGTGTGTACTTGCCTGGGCTTGTTTATCATCATAATTCTTATCATATCACTACCCAGCATTGTAAGCAACGGTATTTTCGGGTTGGATGGCGTTCAGCCCGCGGACGATGCTACACTGCTGGCTACCTACAACGAGATGGCAGGCGTGGTCGATGATGCCGTGGACGATGGGTACGACCAGGCGCTGGCTCAAGTGGAGAGTATCATTACTTCTGGCGGCTATGACTACCGGCTGTCCATGGACGCACTCAGCAACTACGCCCACAGTTCGGCAGGATATGACGTCTGCTACATTTTGGCGGCATACTCTGCCTCCCTGGAGCAGAAAGACACCAGCAAGGCCGACCTTACTGCCAAGCTAAATGCCGTGACCGGCTCTATGTTCCCGGTCACAAAGGACGGTGAGGGAACGGTTCAGCAGGAGGTTCAAGCTACCCCGGCACCTTCCCCATCGCCTGGGGCTACACCTGCACCTGCCACCGTGAACGTCAAATATGTGAAATGCACCATCCACCAGTTTGACACATCAGTAATAGCCACGGCCTTCGGCCTGGATTTGGACGCGCCCTACGGCGAGTTCGGCATCACCTACAGGCAGGCTATTGAGAACATGGCAAATGCCCTCAAGCGCACCATGTATGGCTCAGTAGTAGCCGGTTCATCGGTCCCGCTGACGGACGAGGAGCTGATCGCTTTTGTCAACGCTCAAAATTGTTCAGATATGCGCAAGCACATCCTGACTACCGCTTTATCCCTGGTGGGAAAAGTGCCGTACTTTTGGGGCGGCAAATCCGAGGCCGGCTGGAACGACGACTGGAACACCCCCAAGCTGGTCTGGGCGGCGGGCGACCATACAAGCGGCACCATTCAGCCCTATGGCCTGGACTGCTCCGGGTTCACCGATTGGGTCTACAAGACGGCCCTGGGCATGGACACGCTGGGTATGCAGTGGGAGAGCTCCCATGCGGTTTCCGCCGCCGACCTGCAGCCTGGCGACCTGGGTTTTCTGGGTGGCCGGTACGATTGGACTCATGTGCTCATGTTTGCGGGTTACGGCGAGAGCGGGCAGAGAATGTGGGTACACTCCTCCGGCGGCGAGGGCGTTATCCTTAACACACCAAGCTATGAGGCAGGGCTAAATCTTCGCCGGGTAGATGGTGTCGATTTTGACGCGCCGGTGTCGGGTGTCGGTGGCAATGAGGGCACGCCCATCTCCACCTTGGAAGTGGATGTCACCCACTACTGCGCCTGTACTCTTTGCTGTGGCGAGAACGCCGCCGGTATTACTGCAAGCGGTAAGCGGGTCACTGAAGGCATGGTCGCCATGTCCAGCCACTACCCCTTCGGCACGCAGATCAAGATAAACGGCGTGATGTATACGGTAGAGGACAGGGGCGGTTCGGGTATTGAGAACGACATCCACCGGGTGGACATCTATGTACCCGACCACAATGAAGCCCTACGGTTGGGACGCTTTACCACTACGGCGCAAATTTATAGGATTGGAAGATAGCTATGGACGAAAAACCTTACAATAACGTGTTCGCCATCCCGGCGAACTACACCGATTCCGGCAAGATACTGGGCGGCATGCTGGAACTGAGAAACGCCGTGGAGGCTGGGTTCCTGCTTATTTTGGCAGGCTATCCGGAGTTAATGTGGCTCCCGGTCACAGGCACCATAAAAATCGTCATCATGACCGTGACCCTGCTCCCCCTGGGAGTGCTTGCGGTCATGGGCATCGACGGCGATTCCCTGTTCCAGTACCTGGGCCATGTCATAAAGTTCGCCGGGAGCAGAAGAAAAATTCACATGAAAAGGGTGGGTTATCATGACCCAAAGAAAGCGAGAAAAGCAAAGAAAGCTCACCGCGCAGGGGTTCCTGCCGGTAAGGAAAATCGAGCACGGCGTGGTAGAAACCGTGGACGGGCGCTACCTGAAGATACTGGAGATTGAGCCTATCAACTTTATGCTCCGCTCGGACGAGGAGCAATTCAACATCATCTCCACCTTTGCGAGTTGGCTGAAAATTTCACCCATGCGGCTGCAGTTCAAGAGTATCACTCGCAAGGCAGACTCGGATAAGCACGTCGCTATGGTTCGGAAAGAACTGGAGCATGAGGAGAACGACCAATGCAAGTCCCTTGGGGAAGGTTATATCCGGCCCATTAAGGATGTGGGCAGCCGGGAGGCTCTGACCCGGCGCTTCTTCCTGATTTTCCAGTATGAGGAACTGCGCCGGGGCGATTCGGAGGATGTTGGGCAGGTCTACAGTGCCCTGCAGACCGCCGAGCAGAACGCCCGGGCATACTTTTTGCAGTGCGGCAACTCCATCGTCCAGCCCGCCGACCCGGACGAGGCCGCGGCGGAAATCTTGTATATGTTCTTCAACCGGCAATCCTGTGTGGACGAGCCGTTCAGTTCCCGGGTGAACCGTGTGGTGCTGGACACCATGGCGGCGCGGGGCAAGGTGATTGGAATTGACCCGGTGCCCAAAATCAACATAGCGCACTTTTTGGCCCCCCGCGGCATCGATCTGACCCACTTCAACTATACCGTCATGGACGGACTGTATTACGCCTTCCTATATATAAGAGGTAACGGCTACCCTGGCATGGTACGGGCCGGATGGATGTCCTCGCTCATAAATGCCGGCGAGGGTATCGACGTGGACGTGCATCTTCACCGGGAGAACCGGAGCCGCACCATCGACAAGGTTGCCCAAAGAATTCGGCTCAACCGCACGAAACTGCGGAGTATGCAGGACACCAGTACGGATTACGAGGAGCTGACGAACTCCATCCAGGCCGGGTATTTCATCAAGCAGGGTATCGCCAACAACAACGAAGATCTCTTTTATATGTCCGTATTCATCACGGTTTCAGCGCGGACATATGAGGAGCTTGTCTGGCGCAAGCAGCAGATGGTAGATATGTTGAAATCTATGGATATGCAAGTCAGTGACTGTAGATTTCAGCAGGAGGCCGCTCTAAACTCTGCCATGCCGTTCCTCAAGCTGGACAGCTCGCTGGAGCGCAAATCCCAGAGAAATGTGCTCACCAGCGGTGCTGCCTCTACTTATATGTTCACCAGTTTCGAGATGTCCGATGACACTGGCGTGCTGCTGGGCGTCAACCGGCATAACAACTCGCTGTGCATCGTTGACCTGTTCGATACCCGCAAAAACAAGAACGCCAACCTGAACCTCCTGGGCACCAGCGGTGCGGGTAAGACCTTTACCTTGCAGTTGCTGGCCCTCAGAATGAGGATGCGCGGGATTCAGTGTTACATCCTGGCCCCCATCAAGGGCCACGAGTTCCGGCGGGCCTGCAACCGCATTGGTGGGCAGTACATCAAAATTGCGCCCGGTTCTCCCCACTGTATCAACGTCATGGAGATTCGGCACACCGTTTCGCCGGAGATGGAGCTGATAGACGGCGACTCCGGCGAGGAGGATTCCATGCTGGCCCGTAAAATTCAGCAGCTCATGATTTTCTTCTCGCTACTGATTCCAGATATGAGCAACGAGGAGGAGCAAATGCTTGACGAGGCGCTTATCAAGACCTACGCAGACTTCGGTATTACCCACGATAACGATTCGCTGTACTTGGATTCCCGTGCCGCCCCGCCCCAGATGAAGAAAATGCCCATTCTGGGCGACCTGCATAAGAATCTGCTGGAGAATCCCCTGACCAAGAGGGTTGCCATCATTGTCAGCCGGTTTGTGACCGGCTCTGCTCAGAGCATTAACCAGCAGACCAATGTGGACTTGAGCAACAAGTACATCGTTCTCGACCTCTCGGAGCTCAAGGGCAAGCTGCTGCCGGTGGGCATGATGATTGCCCTGGACTATGTCTGGGACAACGTGAAGGCTGACCGCACCAAGAAGAAAGCCATCATGATTGATGAGATATGGCAGTTGGTGGGAGCGTCCTCCAACAAGCAGGCCGCTGATTTCTGCCTGACCATCTTCAAGACGATACGAGGATTCGGCGGCGCGGCTATTTCTGCCACCCAAGACCTCTCGGACTTTTTCGGCTTAGAGGACGGTAAGTATGGACGGGCCATCATCAACAACTCCAAGAACAAGATCATTCTGAATCTGGAGCCGGACGAGGCACGATATGTCCAGGAGGTGCTGAAGCTCACCAAGACCGAGACCCGCTCCATTACCCGGTTCGAGAGGGGAGAGGCGCTGGTCTATTCCAACAATAACAAGGTACCGGTGGTGATAAAGGCTTCCCGCGAGGAGCAGGAGATGATCACCACCGACCGGGCGGAACTGGAGGCGATATTGAGGGAGAAACAGCGAAATGCGCATAATTCCGGGAATGAGTAATGCGTTTTGCGCATTTCTAAGAAAATGAGTATTGACGCTGGAAATGCGTATAATCAGCTCAAAAAGGTCTTTTTTACGCTCAAAAAGGCTGTTTTGGGGTATAAAACCGTGAAAAATCAAGCTAAATACGCATTTTAGGCCAAATGAGTATAAGTTATAAAATACGTATAATCGAGGAGGTGATGCCCATGCTGCTTGCCGACGAGCAGTATGTGGTACAATGGCTGAGCCAATATGGGGCCCTGCCCCGGTCGCAGTTGCTCAGAATGTTAAGGAAACCGCCGGGCACGGCTGAAAAAATACTGAAGAACCTGCGCCGCCGGGGGCAGATAGAAGATATCTCCGGCGGGTACTATGTGGGGCTTGACCTCATGTGCAAGCCTGACCAGCGGACGATTTTGGCGGTGTGGGTGCTGCTGAAATTTTTTGACCAGGTGGGGCCGCTTGATCACTATCCTGCGGTATACCCGTCACAATTATTCTTCCTCAAGGAGGACACCGGCTATGAAATCGTGGTGCTGTACGAAGGCGAGCAGAGTCAATTACGGCTTTTGCAGCCTCAGGAAGACTTGAAGTACATCGTCGTCCTGCCCCACATATCCATGGCAGAGGGTTTGCGGCTCCCCAGAGCGCCATGCCTGTTCGCAACGGTGGAGTTTCAAGGCAATGAAGAACCAGAAGTAAAATTTTACACGGAGGTACATAATGAGCATATTTCTTGAGGTGCTTGGACAAGCAGAGTCCAAGCTGAAACAGATGGCCCAGCAGATGGAGAACATCCGCTGGATGGCCGAAAATGGCAGGTATGACGCGGCTTTGGAGAACGCCTTGCGGCTGGAGTACAACTCTGAGCGGCTGACGCTTCTGACCCGGGCGCTGCCGGGGTATACCGGGAACCCGCTCGCAAAGGCGCACGTTGAGAAGGCTATAAGGGAGGCTGTCCCGGTGGAGGTTGGGTACACGGAGCAGGGCTGGTTTTCCTTGAGGCTTCCGCTTTTGCTGCCCAAAAAGGAAAAAGGTTCCACAGAGTTTATCCGCGGGTTCTTGTACCCGGCTATGGGGAAGTTCTTCCAGGGGAAAGACCCGGTGCGCTACCCCGACTGCGTGATGATTTTCCGACATGTCTATAGCCGGGACAGGCCCGAGCGGGAACGGCGGGATCACGACAACATCGAGGTCAACATCGTTGCGGATATTGCTGCCCTGTACACTCTGCCTGACGACAAGCCCGATGTGTGCAATCACTACTATTGCAGCGCCGCTGCGGAGCAGGAGCGCACAGAAGTCTATGTTGTTCCCAAGGCGGATTTCCGAAAGTGGCTCGACGTCGAAAAAGCGATGCCGGATGAGGGAGTAAAACTGCTCCCGGAACTGCCGGTTTCGGGCTGAAATCGTATGTAAAAATGGGCGATTTTTGGGGTGTCCCAAATTACATATGCCCCAAAGCGGTGAAAACTCCGCATTTTCACACCGATCAAGTGCGGGGAGCCCCAAAAAACGACCTTGAGGGTTCTTCCGACGTCGCAATTCTTTCAGAAGGAGATGGGTTCGTCATGGTTACATTTCGTCCCGGCAGTCATGTGTCAAAGCTGGTGGCTCTTTTGTCCTTTGTGGGTGAATACCCGTTCTGGTCACTGGACTTATTGGGGAGTGAGCGGGTATACAAGGCCCTCATTGTCAGGCTGACCCAGCCGGAACATTTCGTCAACTCCCAGACCGGCGCTGAGATGGATTGCCGGCTGTTCAATCTTACAGGCAAGGGAACGGCGAAATCGGTGCGGCTCTACAAGCGTGCTTTACCTATGCTGGAGTGGGTGCATCCCCGGGCCTATTCCTATTATATGAACGCGTTCTGGCAGCACCGTTTCCCCGGGGACGAGGGCCACAGGGAGCGGCACTTCCGGGTGGCGGAGATGGCGGCGATGTTCATGAGGGCGGGCTTTGAGGTCTGCCCCTATTTGTTGCCCGAGCTGCAGAATGACCGGCGGGCAGTCATTGTGCCGGAGGAGCCGTCCTTGTACCTGAGCCGGGCGCTGAAATCTGTCGGCATGGACGACGCCAATAAGACCAAGTTCACCCGGGTCACCGGGGCGGCTTTTGCGGGCGGCAGTCCGTATGCGGTGTATAACACAAGAAATGCCGTCATGAAGTGGCAGGGCCGGGGAGAGTTCAAGGCGCTGGCGAGCCTGACGGACATTGTCCGGCTCAATGTGGGAACAGAGAAAACGGAGGCCGCGATTCTGTTGGGGAAATCCCCGAAGGTGGCTTTGGAGACCGTGCTGGACACTCCCCACCCTCATCGGAGGGACTTGCGGTTCGATGCGGTTTTCCCGTGCGTGCATTTTGTTCCCATGGATGGGGACGGCATCAGGCAATTAAAGATTATGGCAGTTCCCAACTGGAAAGAGCGTATACTTGACGCCCTGTTTCTCCCTGAGACCCGCTCTTATGGGATAGGCCGCTTCGAGTACGATGCCTGTGTGGAAGGCGGCTATGTGTTCTCCCATCTGGACAGCGACCTTAACCGGCTCATTCGGTTCAAAGAGGCCATCGAGCATATGCCCGGTCCCTTTGAGGTGCTGTGTTTTCCACATCAGGTGGAGTTTTTGCGGGAGTATTTAGAGGGCCGGGCAGTCATAAAGACCATAGGATTGGAGGCGATAGAGCAAGCGTTTGAAATCAAGGAGAGTGATACTTTTGAATAAGCGCCGGGTTGCCGTGGCAGTCAGCATTGTGCTGGCAGTCACGGTGCTGTTGTATTTGGGCGGGGTGCTGGGCCAGCTTTTTGACAACTACGAGGTCTGGCTGGAACACGACGGTATCACCGGGCAAGTACAGATGGAGCCGGTAGACTGGAATCCGATGGTGTGTTTTCCGGCAGCCTTCAGTCTGAACGGGCTGAAGGGTATGACGCTGGTTGCCATTGTCGTTGGCGGACTGATAATCTACTTCAAGCTACAAAGCCGGTTTGGCGGAAAAGACTTTGACCCCCGCGGCTTCAAGACCAGTTCCACCGGAGCCTATGGTACGGCAGGGTGGATGAGCGAGAAGGAGATGCAGTCCGTTCTGGAAATCAGCTCTATCGACAAGGCCAAGGGCACTATCCTCGGCGAGCATCGAGGCAAGGCAATCTGCATGCCGGAGGACATCCGGCTCAACCGGCACATCGCGGTGTTTGGTGCGTCCGGCACCATGAAGTCCAGGGCAGTCATGCGAAATGCGCTGTTTCAGAGTATCAAAAGAGTTGAGTCGGTGGTAATTACGGATCCCAAGTCGGAACTTTATGACGATACCTCAGAGTTATACCGTAAGCATGGGTATGAAGTTAAGGTGTTCAATCTGGTAGACCCTGCCCACGGCGATTCCTGGAACTGCATGGCTGACCTGGGCGGTGATACCCTCATGGCACAGGTGCTCACCAATGTTATCATCGGAAATACCAGCTCTGGTGAAACAGATCATTTCTGGGACAACGGCGAGGCCAATTTGCTGAAAGCCCTCATTCTTTACATCGACCAAGACAGCACCCTGGGCGCTGAGTCCAAGAACCTGGCGACCGTCTACCAGACCCTCACCCAGAACAGCGAGCGTCAGCTTACTGCTATGTTCAGCAAGCTCCCTCTGAGCCACCCGGCCCGGGCGCCTTTCAATCTGTTCTCCCAATCCAGTGATGCAGTGCGGTCTGGAATCGTGCTGGGGCTGGGCACACGGCTGCAGGTGCTGCAAAACGAGTCGGTGCGGAACATCATCACCCGCTCGGATATCAACCTGACCGCGCCCGGGCAGCGAAAGTGTGCCTATTATATTATTTTGAGCGACCAGGACGCGACCATGGCGTTCCTGTCCTCGCTG
Source organism: Acutalibacter muris (assembly GCF_002201475.1). Classification (NCBI taxonomy): domain Bacteria; kingdom Bacillati; phylum Bacillota; class Clostridia; order Eubacteriales; family Acutalibacteraceae; genus Acutalibacter; species Acutalibacter muris. The sequence continues at coordinate 1,175,538 of NZ_CP021422.1, forward strand.
TTTTTCTCTTTCCTATTTATAAGGCTGACCCGATTCGCGGACAGCCAGCCGGGTGGGAAATGTGTCGTGCCGGTGAATCTAATCTTGGACGAGTTCAATAACGTCGGCAGAATCGGCGGCGCGGCGGACGGCTCGGATTTTGCCAGGTCACTCTCGGTGATACGCTCCCGGGACATCCGAGTGATGCTGGCGGTACAGAGCCTGGGGCAGCTACAAAATAGATATCCCAACAATCTCTGGAGCGAAATCATAGGTAACTGTGACATCCAGCTCATGCTGGGCTGCACGGATGACATGACTGCACAGTATTTCTCCTCCCGGAGCGGGGATATGAGTATTCGTGTAGACTCCACATCCACCACCCGGCAGACCATGGACGTTGCTCAGTTCATACCCCAGTATAGGCAGACCGAGGGGCAGGGGAGGCGCAAGCTGCTGACACCGGACGAGGTGCTGAGGTTGCCGAACGAGGAACTGCTGTGCATCATTCGGGGGTGCAATGTGCTCCGGCTCAAGAAACTAGACTATACCAGGCACCCGATGGCGGGCGAGCTGGAAAGGACTTCTATTTTGGACTATAGGCCGATGCAGCTGTCTGCTCTAAAGCCGATACCTGCACCGGTTCCACCGGACCGGAATGAGCCGAAACCGGCCCGAAAGTCAACGCCCAGCCTGTATAGCTCTACAAAACCGCCAGTTGACTTCTAATGCGCAAATAAATATATCGAGATATTCATTGACATTTATCGCATCTTTCAGTATAATATGGGTACAGACAGAAAGGCTGTTACTCAGGAGGGATGCGTAATGAATGAGATGTCCGTGCTTAATGTGATGAAGTCCATTGTTCCCATCACCCGCTTTAACAAGGGCGAGGCCAGCCGGATCTTTGAGGAAGTCCAGGCAAGCGGGCCGAAAATCGTTATGAAGAACAACCGCCCCGCCTGTGTGCTCATGTCGCCGGAAAAATATGAGTCCCTGATGGAGATGCTGTCCGACTACATTCTCCAGGAGGAGGCCGAGAGGCGGTTATCCAGCTCGGAGGAAACCTTGTCCCAGGATGAGGTCATAAGGTCGCTCGGTATCAGCCAAGCTGAGTTGGACGAAGAATTGGAGAAGGGATACCAAGACGTTCTGGCGGGCAGGACAAAACCGGCGGACAAGGTCTTTGAGGAAATCCGAAAAGATTGCACTAAATGACACATTATAGAATATCATTAGAAACTAATCCGCACCTCTTTGTGAGGTGCTTTTTCATGCAACAAAGGAGGTAATCTTATCACAGATAACAACTTTTACGAGGAGTCCATTATCCCCCAGACCGGAACGGAAATGGCCCCGGATGAGGTATCCGGCCAGGATCCAGGCGCCTATTCTTTCCAAGAAAGCCCTCTCCCCCAGACTGGTTCTGAAATGGGCGAAAATCACCCGCTCAGCGCTGAAGAGAGCTCCATTGAGCATGGGAAAACCCCATTTCCCCAGACTGGCTCAGAAATGACGGAAGGAAGCACAATATTTTCAGACGCTGAAGGCGCTACTCCCCTGACCGACTCTGAAACCACCCTGAAGGCGGGCCGGCGGCGGAATACAGCTTCAATTTCAACCCAGTCTGGTACAGAGGCACCTACATCCGGCGATGGCGTCGTGATCAGGCGGAGGAGAGTCCGACAGCGCTCCGCTACCAGACCGGTTTCTGTTCTGAGCATTGATGAGGGCCGCACCGTAGAAACCGAGGCGGACAAAGCACGCAACGACCTGCTTGACCTGGTCGAATCCCAGAAGACCGGGCGCATCTTGACCGGTACCCTGCAGGGTGTGGAGCGTGCGGTGAACTCCAAAACCGGTTCCACGGCAGTCATTTACCACGGTGCGTTCAAAGTCATCATTCCGGCAGAGGAGGCAGTCACCTTGCCGGAGGACACCCGTGGGCGTTCCCCGGACGAGCTTTATCACTATATGCTCACCAAGCGATTGGGGGCTGAGGTGGATTATATCGTTAAGGGCATCGACCAGCAGTCCAATCTTGCTGTGGGCAGCCGCCTTGAAGCTATGGCTGCCAAGCGCAAAGAATACTACTTTGGCACTGATTGGGACGGCAACCACCGTATCTATTCCGGAGTGTGCGCCGAGGCCCGTATCGTTTCCGTCATCCGGGCAGGCATTTTTGTGGACCTGTTCGGGCTGGAGACCTATATCCCCCTCCGGGAGTTGAGCTACCAGCGTTGGATGGACGCGGGACTTTACTTCCAGGCGGGTCAGCGGGTGCTGGTGAAGGTACTGGAGGTTGAGCGCAGCGGCAAATACCAGGTTCGGGTTATGGCCTCGGTCAAGCAGGCTGGGGAAAATCCCTATGAGAAAGCGCTGAGGATGTATTCGGTGGACAGCTGCTATGTCGGCACGGTCAGCATGGTGGACGTGAATGGTGTGTTCGTGGCGCTGGATGGTGGAATCGACTGTTTGTGCAGCTATCCCAAGCGGGGCCGGCCGCCCAGAGGCGCGCGGGTCACCGTGCGAATCCTCGGCATAAACCATGAGAGCAATCGTATTTGGGGAGCCATTACCCACATCGCGGCGGCGCATATAGGAAATATATCAAAGAAAGAACAATCTCGCCGTGCCGAGCTTGCGGCCAGCACTCGCGCCGCGCTCCGGGAGGCCCTACCCATAGAATATGAGGACAGCACAAGCCTGTCCGTCAATCTGAGCGGGTGGTATCTGCAAATCTCCTTCTCCCCGCTCCATCCGCTCATGGTAATCTGTCTCGCCCGAGCTATCCCAATACCGGTCTCCGTGGCCCAGTTTCTGGACACCAACGACATGAACCTGCATTCAAAGGGCGTTCTGGAGAATTTTGACTTTGCAAATTCTGTTCCGGGCGTGACTATACGCGCCGCCGGAAATACGCTGACCCTTTCTACGACCGAGCCCATCCTTAGTCCCAAGACCTCCAACAAGGTGGACAGCAACGGCGCCAAGCGGGGAGGCAAAGGAGCTGTGGCAGTGTGGCGTACCAGCGACACCTCCCAGCAGAATTTCGCTACCTATAACGCCTCCGGCGGCGATCCGGTGAGTTGCTATATCAAGGTCAAGACCGATGCGGTAGGCAGTGCCGGGCTGAAGAAGACCTCTGAGGACGGAAAAGTCTCTGGCATCCAGTTCCAGATCACCGGCAGCGATGGCAGCACTACCAAGACTACAGATGCCAACGGAAACATTGACATTGACGGTCTGCCCATTTACGCTGCTGACGGTTCCAAGATCACCTACACCGCGACAGAGATCAACATCCCTAACAAATACGTCAAGCCTCAGTCGCAGACCTTCCAGCTGACAGAGGGCCAGACCGCCTCTATTCACTTCGAGAATAAGCTGAAGCGCTGGCGGGTAACGGTCACCAAAGCCGACAACAAGACTGGTTCCACGCCCCAGGGCAACGGCTCTCTGAAAGGCGCGACCTTTGGGGTATACCAGGGCGGCACTCTGGTCAAAGAGTACACAGTGGGTGACGATCTCAGCTTTACCACTGATTACTTCCCCTACGGCGAAGATTGGAGCCTCAAGGAAATCAGCGCCGGTGAGGGCTATAAGGTTAGTACTGTGGTCACCGACCTGTGCGAGATTCCGGCTGGGTCCAACGAGGAATACAACGACAACACCGCTACCGTCACCAACGAGGTGATCCGGGGCGGTGTTTCTGTTGAGAAGCGGGACAGCAAAACCGGCAAGAAGCCTCAGGGTGACGCGGATTTCTCAGGTATTCAGTTTGAGATTGTCAACAAGTCCAAGAACCCTGTGGAAGTGAACGGCAAGAGGGCTGCTCCTGACGAGGTGGCTATGACTATTACCACCAATGCTCAGGGCGTGGCAAGTACCGGTCCCAACGACCTGCCATACGGTGACTATCTTATTTGTGAAAGCAAGACGAACGCCTCCATGCGCAAGACGTTCACGGAGGAAATTCCTGTGACGGTTTCCGAGGATGGCAAGGTCTTCACGTTCACCGCTGATAATGATGTCGTGCGTGGTGGTATTGCCATCCAGAAGCGTGACAGCCAGACCGGGGAGACTCCCCAGGGCAACGCTGATTTTGCGGGTATCGTCTTTGAGATCGTAAACAGTAGCGCAAATCTTGTAGTCGTGGATGATAAGACGATTGCTCCTAATGAGGACGCCGCTACTATCACCACGGACGAGAATGGGTACGCCAGCACCGAGGACGAGCTTCTCCCCTACGGGCACTACACCGTGAGGGAGAAATCCACCAACAGCTCCATGCTCCTGACCTTCCGGGAGCAGACGGTGGATGTGACAGAAGACAAAAAGGTCTACAACGTGTACGCTGATAATGATGTGGTGCGCGGCGGATTGAGCGTCCAGAAGCTGGACAGCAAAACCGGCGAGAAGCCCCAGGGTGACGCCAATTTCGCTGGTATTGTGTTCGAGATCATCAACGATAGCGAGAACCCTGTTGTGGTGGGTGGCACCAGCTACGCCCCCGGCAAGGTGGTCAAGGAGATCACCACCAACGCAACCGGGTTTGCGGCGACTGGCCCTAACGACCTGCCCTACGGTGATTATCTTGTGCGTGAAAAATCCACCAACAGTTCCATGCTGCTGACTTTCACCGAGGAAATCCCTGTAACCGTTTCCGAGAATGGCAAGGTGTATCCATTCACCGCCGAAAACGACGTAGTGCGCGGCGGCATTGCCATTCAGAAGCATGACAGCCAGACCGGTGCTACACCCCAGGGTAATGCTGATTTTGCAGGCATTGTCTTTGAGATCGTGAACAACAGCGCAAATCCCGTGGTCGTGGATGATAAGACTATTGCTCCCAACGAGGTGGCGGCTACTATCACTACTGACGAGAACGGCTATGCCAGCACTGCCGATGACGCTCTGCCCTTTGGCCGCTATATCGTGCGTGAGAAAGCAACCAATAAGTCTATGCTGCTGACTTGGCCGGAGCAGGAGGTCACTGTCAACGAGAATAAGAAGGTTTACCCTGTGACTGCCGTGGACGATGTTGTCCGGGGCGGGCTGGCCGTGGAGAAGCGGGATACCATCACCGGCAACACCCCCCAGGGTAACGCTGATTTCGAGGGCATTGTCTTCGAGGTCATCAACAACAGCAAGAACCCGGTCATTGTCAATGAAAAAAGCATCGCACCTGGCGAGGTTGCGCTGACACTGACCACCGACAGCGAGGGTAAGTGCAACACCGCCGAGGACGCATTGCCTTACGGCGAGTACGTTTTGCATGAAGCCAGCACCAACGCCTCTATGCTGAATACCGCTCCCGACCAGACCGTTACTATTGGCGAACACCTCAAGATGTATACTCATTATATGGACAACGAGGTCGTGCGCGGCGGCGTCCTCATTGAGAAACGCGACCTGGAATCCCTGCTCTTGACCCCGCTGGGCGGGGCCAGCCTGGACGGTACGCTGTTCGAGATCACCAACAAGAGCAAGCGGGCGGTTTACGTGAATGGTGCTCTTTATGAGCCCGATACCGTCTGTCTGACCATTGAGGTCAAGGACGGTGTGGCACAGTCTGACGTGCGCGCCCTGCCTTACGGAACTTATACGCTCGCGGAAAGCAAGCCCGGTAAGGGCTACCTGTGGACGGACAAGAAGATCCGGGATTTTGAGGTCCGCGAGGACGGTTTCGTCAAGGAGTACCGCGAGGGCGAGGCCGCATACAATCAGGTGATCCGCGGTGAGCTGAAGTTTGTCAAGGTGGGCGAGAAAAATATGCACCGCTTTGCTAATGTGGCTTTCAAGCTGACTTCTCAGACCACTGGTGAAAGCCATATTCTTCTGACGGATGAGAACGGCGAAGTACGTACCGAAACCACCTGGAACCCCCACACCCAGAATACCAACGGCAATGACGACAAACTCGAGGCTGAGTGGGATAATCTCACCGGCACCTGGTTCGGCCTCACCACCGAGGGCTGGATGGTGGAAACCCAGGACGGGCTGTGCGCGTTGCCTTTCGACCAGTATACGTTGGAAGAACTGCGCTGTGCCGGTAACGAGGGCTACGAGCTGGTAACGGTGCCCAATATCACCATCAGCCGGAATACCGCTGTTATCGAGCTGGGGACCATCGACGACCACGAGGGCAATACGCCCAAGATCGGCACCACCGCCACCGTTGACGGCGAGAAGATAGCCGAGCCTCTGAGCGAAGTCACCTTGGTTGATACCGTGCGCTATTCCGGCCTGACTGCGGGCAAGACCTACAAACTGTCCGGCGTTCTCATGGATAAGGCCACCGGCGAACCCCTGACCGTGGATGGCAAGCAGGTCACGGCTGAGAAAGAGTTTACCCCCAAGAATGAGAGTGGCACCGAGGAACTGAGCTATACCTTTAACGCCTCTGCTCTGGCTGGCAAGGCCGTGGTTGTGTTCGAGGATCTGTATGAAGATGACAAGAAGGTCGCCAGCCACGCCAAAATCGGCGATGAGGGCCAGACTGTCACCTTTACTGAGCCGAAGATTGGCACAACCGCTACAGCAAATGGCGAACATACCGCCCAACCGGTCGGGGAGATCACCATTATTGATACTGTAAAATATTCCGGCCTGATTCCCGGCAAGGAGTATACAGTCAAGGGTGTGCTCATGGACAAGGCCACCGACGAGAAACTGCTGGTAGACAGCAAGGAAATCACCGCCGAGGCCACCTTCCGGGCCAGTAAGGATGAGGGTAGCATTGACGTTCCTTTCACCTTTGACGCCTCCGCTCTGGCCGGAAAGACGGTCGTAGCCTTCGAAACGCTCTACAAGGACAAGCTGGAAGTGGCTGTCCATGCGGATATCGAGGATGAAGACCAGACCATTACTTTCAGCGAGAAACCCGAAATCAGGACCACCGCTACCGTGAACGGTGAGAAGAAAACTGAGCCCAAGGGTGAGGTCACACTCACCGATACGGTCAGCTATTCCGGCCTGACCCCCGGTAAGACCTATAAGCTGTCTGGTGTGCTCATGGACAAATCCAGCAATGCGCCCCTCCTGGTGGACGGGCAAAAAGTCACCGCGGAGAAGGAGTTTACCCCCGAGAACGCCAACGGCACGGAGGAAATGACCTTTACCTTTGACGCCTCCGCTCTGGCTGGGAAATCCGTGGTTGTTTTCGAGTCCTTGTACCAAGAGGATAAGGAAGTTGCCGTCCATGCAGACATCACCGATGAGGGCCAGAGGGTGGAGTTTACCACACCTGATAAGCCCGAAATCAAGACCACCGCAACCGTGGACGGCAACAAATTGGTGCCTCCTCTGGAGGAAATCACTCTGATAGACACCGTAGCTTACTCCAATCTCATCCCGGGCAAGACCTACATTCTCAAAGGCGTGCTCTTGGACAAATCCACTGGAGAAAAGCTGCTGGTAGATGGCAAGGAGATCACCGCTGAGAAGGAGTTTACCCCCGACAAGCCCACCGGTACAATAGACATTCCCTTCACCTTCAAAGGCATTAGCTTGGCCGGGAAGTCCATCGTGGTGTTTGAAAATCTGTACCATGAGGGTGTCGAGGTAGCCGTCCATGCCGACATCAACGACAGCAACCAGACGGTTGAGATCGCCAAGCCCGACGAGCCCAGTATCAAGACCAAAGCTGCTGTCAATGGTGAACAGAAAGCCCATGCTGTGGGTGAAATTGCCATCATTGACACGGTGAGCTATGTCAACCTGACCCCCGGCAAGACCTATAAGCTTTCTGGCATCCTCATGGACAAAGAAACAGGGAAGCCGCTGGAGATCAACGGCAAGCAGATCACCGCCGAGAAAGAGTTCACGCCGGACAAGGCCGTTGGCACAATCGACATTTCCTTTACCTTCGATGCCTCTGCCTTGAAGGGCAAAACCATCGTTGTCTTTGAGGAACTGTTCCATGAGGGCAAAAACGTGGCCAGTCATGCAGATATTGACGATACCGACCAGACCATCACTTTTGACACGCCGGAAATCAAGACCAAGGCCACTGTGGACGGTGAAAAAGAGGCAGACCCTTTGGAGAAAATCACACTGACCGACACCGTGACCTACTCCAACCTGACCCCGGGCAAGACCTACACCGTCAAAGGTGTACTGATGGACAAGTCAACCGGCAAAAAGCTGCTGATTGACGGCAAGGAAATCACCGCTGATACTAAGTTTACACCCGACAAGGCCGACGGCACGGTTGACCTCTCATTTACCTTCAACGCCAGCGGCCTCGCGGGCAAGTCAGTCGTTGCCTTCGAGACCCTCTACCATGAGGACATCGAGGTCGCTGTCCACGCCGACATCGACGATGACGACCAGACCGTGGTGATCCGTCAGCCCAAGCTGAAGACCACCGCCACCATCGGCGGTAAGAAAGAGGCCACCGTTGCCAAAGAGCTGGTGCTTGAGGACAAGGCTGCTTACACCGGCTTGACCCCCGGCAAGGAGTACACGGTCAAAGGCGTACTGATGGACAAGTCCACGGGCAAAAAGTTCCTGGTGGATGGCAAGGAAATTACTGCCGAGGCCACTTTTACCCCCGAGAAATCCGAAGGTGAGGTCACCGTGACCTTCAAGTTCGATGGCAGCAAAATAACCGCTAAGACCAACTTGGTGGTATTCGAGACCTTGTACCGCGACGGCAAGGAGATTGCCGCCCACGCTGACATCAAAGATGAAGGCCAGACCGTCACCCTTACCCCGGAGAAGCCCAAGACCCCCGATGTCCCCAAGACCGGCGATGACCGAAACATCACCCTGCCGGTGATCCTGCTGGGCGCGTCCTTAGCCGGACTAGCGACGCTGTTCCTGTTCTGGTTTAGGCGCAAGAAGGCCTCTCCCCAGACTGGTTCTGAAAATGAAGGCCGCAAATAGACGATAGCATATAGGCATTTCTTGCGATAAATTATGCGCAAAAAATATTTTTACTCTTGCTTTTTGCGCTCCGGTGTGCTATAATAATTATGTAAAGACCGCTACGTTCAGGCTCCCGGAAGGATAGCGCACCGGGACGGACTACATGATGGAGTCCTCAATAACGTAGACCAGCGGGTTCGCCCGCTGTTTTGAAGACAAGGCCGGAAGGCTGCAATAGAACACTTCAGGGTCGCCTGCTATCCAGGCAGCCCGGTGTTCTTTGCACCTTCCGGCTTTTTTATTTTCATTTTTCGATTGGATGATGCAAATGATATGAGTAAACATAAAAATCCAAAGAATAAATCTCAGCGGATGCGCTGCCCTTATTGCGGCAGTCCAGTGGTGCTCAGGAGCGCCGATGGCATTTACCGTGAGAACAGCCAGGGCGCGATGCTGTATGTCTGTAGTCGTTACCCGGAGTGCGACGCTTATGTGAAAGTACACCCCGGCACGAACATCCCCATGGGGAGCCTCGCTAATCACGAGCTCCGCACGCTCCGGCGGACAGCTCACTACTACTTCGACCAGCTCTACAAGACCGGCCGCATGACCCGGCAGGAGTCTTATCGCTGGTTGGCGGACAAGATTTGTGTGCCGCTGAAAGATGCCCATATCGGACACCTTGGCGAGTATTACTGCAAGCTGGTGATTCAGGACAGCAGAAAGCTCCTGCAGCCCCACAACGCACGGCCCCGGCATGGCCCGGGAGAGAGGAGGACATTATGAAACTGACAAGAGAGCAGCAAGCCAAGGTGGAGGAGAACCTGGGACTGGTGTACAAGGTGCTTGGGGACAAGCTCAAGGGGCAGTCCTCGGTGGGGAGCTATACCCGGGAGGATTTGTTCCAGGTGGGGTGTATCGGCCTGTGTAAGGCTACAGCTACTGACAAGGGTGGGACGTTTTCTACATATGCTTACCGGCTGATCTGGCACGAGATTTGCGATGTGCTGGTCAAGGCCAACAAGCAGAGGAACGCTGAGGTTTTTGATGACTATGAGAGGGACATCCCAGAGTTGGACGATGGTGAACACCGGGCAGAGATTAACTTTGACGTGGTGCGAGAGCTGGTGTCTGTTAAAGCTGAAGCCCCTCCCCACGTTGTCAAGGGCATTGACGCCATGCTGCTGATGGCGAAGGGCTACACCTGCCGGGAGATCGGCGAGTGGATGGGCGCAAGCGACAATCTGGTAAGCGCTTATGTGTCGAAAGCGCGGAAGTTCCTGAAGGGCAGGCCGAAGTCGGCTCAGATGATGGAGATTTACGCTGCTTAAAATATAGCTGGGTACCGAGGTGAGAACTCGGTGCCCAGCTTTTTCTGTTTATGGAGGGAAAGATATGAAAAAATTCTTGAAGTGGCTGTTGCCAGCTTTTGTGCTTGTTACAACCGTGCTGCTATTTCGGTTTGTGTTCTTTGTCGGCTATGTGCCCACAGAATCTATGGAACCGACCATCCACAAGGGCAGCTACATTCTGGGAGGCAGGATTTTTGGGGAGTTGAAGGTGGGGGATATCATCGTCTTTGAACATGAGGGAAAGCAGCTGGTGAAACGGATCGCCGCTGTGGGCGGAGATGTGGTGGAACATAAAGGAGATGTACTTATAGTTCCAGATGGAAAAATCTACGTACTTGGGGATAACAAAGACAACTCAGCCGACTCGAAATCATGGGCAGTCCCATTTATAGAAAACGATGATATTATCGCAACAGTTGTAGGGATAGGTTAGTGTATGTGCAGTCCTATTTTGGGTGCGGCTGTGTATCGTTCAAGTTTACGTCCAAGGGATTGTTTTTGTCAAAACGGTAAAAGTTCACCTTAAACAGTAACCTTTCAACAATAACGCCTACTGGGACAATGATAATCCAATTAAAATTCGTGAAAATGCCCATTTTTTTGAATAAATAGTATTGACAATCCTAATTTGATAAAGTATACTAAAAACATAACAAAGAGATTTTTTCTTTGTGTAGAAAAAATAGTTAGCTGGAGGGAAGGTGGATATGTGGCGTATATACCCCTCACCAAAAGTGAGGAAAAGCTGATGCAGTTCCTTTGGGAACAGGGCAAGCCGCTCAGTGCCTCTGAGATTCAGGCATTGTGGAAGGATAATGCCTGGACGAAAAGCTATACAAGGGACATTATTCGGTCACTGGAAGAAAAGGGCGCGATAGAGTTTTATAACTTGGAGCGCACCGGCAAGAATTATGGCCGGAGATTTCGGACAGTCCTGACCAGGGAAGAATATTTTTCCCAGCTGGCGATGCGTAACGGCGTAACGGTAACCAAGATGTTCCAGGTTGAAACTTTTGCTATGGTCGAAAAGGGGAATAAACAGGAAATGGACGACCTTATTCGGGAACTTGAAGGTATGATTGAAGAATACCGTGCAAGGGATGATGATGCAGAATGAGCATATCTCTTTTCTCGTTCTTGATGTCAGTGATGTTCAGCACTGTTTTTATCCTGGGGATTCATGTTCTGCGAAACCGCCCTTTTTTCCTCAAGTCTTTTGAAGTCCATACCCTCTTGACCTTGTATGGATTGTGCCTTTTCCGCATGGTTGTTGTGATAGAGCTGCCATTTACAATCCCCGTTGGACTGAGAGGGGCGTTCAGCCGAGTTTATGACCGAGTACGTCAATTTCAAATGCCGGTTGGAAAGGAGGATATTGAGCTTACTGCTTTTTTATGCTGCATTTGGGCCGTTGTCGCCGGTGTCCTTTTCACCCGCTTTATCTGGCGGGACCATGCTGTTAAAAAGGAACTTGCCCTATGCCATAGGAATGAAAACAAAGACGCGGAACGAGCGCTTTCAAAAGCAATGGCGGTTTCCTCAAGGAAGCTTCCTGTAAACGTATGCGTATGCGGGAGTATAGATATCCCCATGGGGCTTGGATTATTCCATAAATGGATATATCTGCCTGACGAAAAGTTTGCAAAGGAAGAACTGTATTACATCATGATGCACGAGTACACGCATTTCTGCAATCGTGATGGAGTAGTCAAACTTCTAACGATGCTGTTCTGCTGTGTGTTCTGGTGGAATCCTGCTGTATACATATTGAAGAAGGATGTTTCCCAAATTTTGGAAATCAAATGTGACGTTTATGCCACTCAGAGCTTTACGAAAAAGGAACGGTTGGAGTATTTGCTGACTATTCTCAGAGTGTTGAAAGGAAATCCTGCCCCAGGCAATTCACCTTCGCCTTTGACCGCCACCGGCTTGATTTCCAGGACGAAGGGAGATAACACGAAGGAGCGCTTTGAGCTGATCATGAAAGCCGCAAATCAGGTAAAGTGGAAGTACCAGGCAATCCTTTTGAGTTGTTCGATGGTTCTGCTGGTGCTTTCATATTCGTTCGTTCTCCAGCCGGCCTTTGACCCGCCGGTGGAGGACATCTTCACAGACGAGTCAACGGTGGAGTGGGATTCGGAAGATGTATATATACTTCAGCATAGTGATATGACATATTCACTCGTGCTGGGAAATGGTGAAAAGTGTCCTATAAGTGACCCGGTTCTTCAATTTTATATTGACGCAGGTACAACTATACGAAAGGAATGAAACCATTATGAACGGAATAATGCCTTTAGCTGATGTTATCGTCGTAAAGACCAGAATCTACCAGGGACGGGTTCAGTGCCGCCGCTGGAACGAAACCCAAGGCTATTGGGTTGATCCATACTGGATAGATGTGAAATAGCCCCTGTTAAATTGTCTCACTGACCGGCCGGTCTCGAGATAGAAGCACCGGGTGCAAAGCCATTGTGCTGCGGCGCTGGGGAAACCACTGCGGTATCATTTCATCGCTAGGGTTCCTGTCCGCCCCGGCTCTTTATGTGAGCGAGATGTAAGTCCAAGACAAGTTATGTTTATACACGTAAAAAAGTAGTAAATTGCAATGAAAAAAGCAAAACGATTTGAAGCCCTGATTTTGGCTCTGGTGTTGGCTTTTTCGATTCCAAATTCAGCCTGGGCTCAGGGTGGGATGTGCTCGCTTGCGGCAAATGAACACGGACAAACATTAAGGGAAACTGCTCAACACATATTAGAATGTAAAAGTGGTGAGTTCCCGAGGAATTCATTCGCTATATGTGAGGAATTGCTTGAAATCGATCCTATACTTGCGAAGAAAGCGCTAGATCATATAGAATCCATTGCAATACCAATTGAAAATATGTTAGAAAATTCTCCTGAACCTGTGAACACATTTACAGACTCATCAAATTCTTCAGATCGACGAGGAATGTATGTCCGGGACGGTGATGGCGGTTATTACGTTTACTTTGATGAGGACGATTTGGTTGAAGAAGCGCCCTCAGAAAATGGTGATGTGAGTGATGTAAATGGCATTGAGCCTTTCAATTATAACGATTATGATGCGATTGTTGATCCTAGATATAATGCGCATTGCAATTCGGTGTGCAAAGTCTTTTCAATGTATAACGGTAAGCCGTATTTTGGGTCTGGTTTCTATGTTGGCGATGATGTTGTGGCAACAGCAGCCCATATGTTATGGAACGTATTTTGGGAAGACACGCTCGGCCTTTGTTTTGCGGACGAAGTATACGTTAAGCAAGCATATGCACCCAAAAGTACTACGTCAAAAGAACCCTATGGCATAGCTTTTGCCACTTGCACCGATTGTAATGATATGGTTGTGGGTGCTTCATGGCGAGACCGAGGCTCAGATGACGATGATTGGGGCGCATTCAAAGTTACAAAAAAAGTAGGCGGTTATTCTTATCGGCCCAAAAAGCAAATTGATGTAAAGACATATATTGGAGAGAATATTACAATATATGGATATCCTCAGCCCGACCCATCTATTGAAAACTCAATGTTCCGGGTAAAAGGAAAGACAGTATCAAAACCCTCCGGACTTACGACAACACGCGTCTTATATGGAAGTGATACATCTGGTGGAAACGCAGATGGCTGGCATGGAATGAGCGGCTCTCCCGTTTTAGACAAAAATGGAAACGTCATAGCTATCTTCATCGGTAAAACGCTTGATGGAAGTCGATCAATGGCTGTTTCTCTTGATAAGTGGCTGTATGCCGCTTTGAAAAAATATGAATAAGAATGGTGTCGATAAATATGAGGAGAAAAGCATTTGCTTTCGGCATTCTAATCCTTATAATGCTATGTGTGATCTTTACAAACTACTCCTCAAGGGATATAAGAACTGATATTAGTTCTGCAGTCATTTCTTCCAGTAGTGACTGGATATACGCTGAGCAAAAAAACGCTTCGACAACTTTGCGCGAAGCCACAAAAGCAGAGAGTTTTTTCGAACAGACTACCGATACTCAGCTCGAGATTAGCTACACACTTTTTCCCAGAACAGTTGGACGAGTTACATCTGAAACATTTACTTTTTTTACCCGTTGCAATGCACTGCCATTCGGTTTGAATAAATTTTGTCCAACAGCCAGCTATGTTTATGAAGACAATGGAAAGTATGACACATTTCTTGATATCCACATCCGAGAGAAGGAAGGCCCCATCAATGAGAACTTCTGCCATATGAGTTGGTACACAATGGAGCACCTTATTAAGGTTTCTCCAACGCAGCCGGACGGAGAATTGATGGCACAGCAGACATACACAACAGAGTCGTTCCACGATGCGGCAGATTTTTACAAAAAAAACTTTGCTGCTGCCGAGGCGGGGACAGACCCAGAATATATCAGCTTTAACCGGCTGGAGGATATTGACTTGAATGGTGTGACAGCTTATCATTACACTTACAAACGGGAGGTTGACCCAGATGTTCCTCAGACTACGGGTTATGATCTTGACTACGTTTATGAGCGGTATGGTGAGCATTTCTTGTTCGAAACTGAACGGTACATTTATCTCATCGCTTTCTCTGGGCAAGAGGAAAATGAATTCCAACTGCAAGTCCTGAAGAACATCATAGACACGTTAGGAATCAATCCGAATGAATCTTGCCAACCCCCAGTTTGGGCCCAAAACGAGTGGTTTGTAGAATATGGGATTCATCTTCACCGAGATGAATTAGTAGGAACTGTTCCAGAGTGCTTACAACCATATGTACTGGGTTGTTGAATCCAACACATATGGTAATCCGATTGTCTCATCGGTTGGCGCCGACCTTGAGATAAAGGCGCCGGGTGCAAAGCCATTGTGCTGCGGCGCTGAGCGGGTCCTGAGGTTTCATTTGCCACTGGGCTCATGTCCGCCCCGGCACTTTATGTGTTTGGGATGTAAACCCAAGGCAAGCTTGTTTGCTTGCGCGACATAGAATAATCCAAAGGAGGATTTCCGATATGAAAGCAAAAAGGTTAGTTGCTCTTTTGATGGCCCTAGCACTTATTGTGGGACTTTTTGCAATAAGTGCTTCGGCAGGAACCGGAAATTGTCCACGCTGTGGCTTTGTGGAAACCTTTGTTTCCTATAGCGGAACATGGCGCCCTGGTTCCCCTTCCAGGACAGTCGACAGTTGCCGGTTTAGTTCCTCGCGACACTCACATGCAAATGCCACACGTATCAATCCAGTGGTATGCAATAAATGTCGCGAAGATATAGGATCTTCGTTTGAAAGCACTTCCAACTATTGTCCAATAGGTGGTGCCGTAGCATAAGTCCCTTGAGGTAACAAAGATAAAGGTCAAGTTAGTGTAGGATTCAAACCTGCTCAAAAATAGTGTGTTAGTCAAAATAGCGCAAGTTACTCTAATTGGCTTTGCTTTTTTTGAGCAGGTCTATGCTTTATATTTTGCAAGCCAAGGGCACACTAAAGGAGGTATCATAATGAAAAAAATATTTATAGCACTAATCCCTATTTTGCTGCTTTTCATGCAGTTAACTGCGTGCAGTCCAAATTCCGAAAGCATTAGTCATATAGAATCCGAGGACATAAAGCCTGTTATCATCAATATATGTGTTGACCTTCCAAATACATACAGCAAAACGATTTGGGATTTTTTTGCGGCATTTCCCGGTGTGGGCTCTGACTACGAAATACTAATAGAAACAATCCCCGAAGAAGAATCCGAGAGGGAGAATGTGTTGAAGCGGATACGTACAGAAATACTGGCTGGCAAAGGACCGGATGTCTTTCTCTGCACCAGCGACCTTCCATTTTATCATCATTCTCCCCTTTTTCCATTTCCACGCCAGGTTATGGAAAATAATTTATTTCTCCCTCTAGACGAATATATCAAGCAGGCTGAGTATATGGAGTGGGATAAACTCTTGCCTTCAGTAATGGACGCTGGGAGTAATAAAGATGGCCAGTTCCTTCTTCCTCTTACATATAATATGAAAATTTTTTTGTTAGATAAAGAGGAGCATTCACCCGGATTTGAACACCCAGTCTCCTGGGATAAATTGGCCGAGAGTGAGGATATGGACGCACAGATGATAGCTTCAAGCACCGCATTCTACGATTTGCTAGGAGAATTCGCAGACTATGGTAGTGACAATATTGTAATAACGGAAGAGGAACTTTTGGACTATTCTCAGCGTTATATTAATCTTCTTAGGAAAAGCCAAGATATTACTTCTGATGTCCGGGATACATTTATCCAGGACGGACATTTCACTGTCGCCACTGAAAAGGGTCAGGAGCCAGTAAATCTGGGCGAAGACGGTGCTGAGTTTTGGATGCTCTCAGGGTGCAATATTGACGGTGGGACCACAGTAGACGTAGTTAATTATGCGGGAATTAATCGAAATACGGCACATCCGGATGAAGCCTTTAAAGTCTTGGACTATCTTTTATCAAAGCAAATCCAGTCAAATTCTTTCGTTTATTCTCAGTATCTTCCTGTTCATATGGACTTATATTCTAAAGAGAATCCGCACCAAGGCAAATTCATGAATCAATGGAATTTTGAGCAGTTCGATAGATTGCGTGAAGAAATTAACGTAGCAAAATTTTACACGCCTCTGGACAAAGCGGCAAGGGATGCCTACAATATTTCAGTTGAAGGTGATGAACTAAAGAACATGGTACATAAGCAGTATGTTCTTATGGAAATGCTACTCGCCGAAAGCTGAAACCAGGACACTCCCACATGAAAAAAACACACAACATCCTACAGGGCTATCTGCTGATAGCCCCCCTGATGATCGGGTGCCTGCTGTTCTACGCCATACCCTTTGTGCTGGTGGTGCAGTACTCCCTCTCCACCGGCAGCGGGGACGCCCTCTACTTCATAGGCTTCTACAACTACCAGGACGTGACCGCGAACCATATGTTCACCCTTGCCTTCGGCAACACCATGCGCTTTTTGGCGGCGGCGCTGCCTCTCATCATGGTGCTGGCCTATGCCATCGCGCTGCTCATGCAGAAGCACGCCAACAAGCACAAGCTTCTAAAGTCCGTGTTCCTGTTCCCCTACATCATGCCGGTGGTCGGAGCGGTGATTTTAGTAGAGCTGCTCTTTGCAGAGACCGGGCTTGTGCCGAACATAGCAAGTGCCCTGGGCCTGCCTCTGGTGGACTGGCTTGGCGGGCCGGCGGCCTTCGGGGTGGTGCTCTTATTGTACCTCTGGAAGAACACCGGCTACAGCGTGATACTGCTGCTGGCGGGGCTTGTGACCATACCAGAGGAGCAATACTCAGCCGCCGACCTGGACGGTGCTTCCGGCTGGCAGAAGTTTTACTACATCACCACGCCCCAGATGTGGTACTCGGTGTTCTTCGCCATCATCTTCTCGCTGATAAATGCTTTCAAGTGCTTTAGAGAGATTTTCCTGATTGGCGGCACTCATCCCAATGAGAATATCTACATGCTACAGCACTTCCTCAATAACAGCTTTGAGAACCTGAACTACGCTAAACTGTCAGTAGCGTCTGTATTACTGCTGATAGTCGTGCTGATTGTCTTTGCAATTTTCTACATCTTCGTCCGCAAAAAGGAGGCGTTTAGGGCATGAGGACAAAAACTTCACTTGGGGGCAATATCTTCGCGTGGGTGTTCGCCTTTATCTCCATCGCGCCCTTCGTGTACGTGCTGGCGCTGAGCTTTTTGACCCCGAAGGGGGTCACCTTCGGGTACTATTACGACGTGTTTTTGGGCACCTCCCAGTACCTTCTGCGCTTCTGGAAGAGCCTGCTCATATGCCTTGCCATCGTGGCGGGGCAGCTGATAGTCTCGGTGCTGGCGGGATACGGCTTTGCAAAGTGCGACTTCCCCGGCAAGAATGTCCTGCTGTTCGTGCTCATGATACTGATGGTGCTGCCCCTGCAGGTGACCCTGGCCCCAAACTATATAATGCTCGACAAGCTGGGGCTTTTGGACACCTACTCGGCGCTGATACTGCCGTCCATCTTCATCCCCCTGGGCACCTTTATATTGACCCAGAGCTTCAAGTCTGTAAGCGACGACATTATCGACGCGGCAAAGCTGGATGGCTGCGGGCTGTTCCGTCTGCTGACAAAAATCCTCCTGCCCATGAACACCAGCGGCCTTGTGTGCGTCACATTGCTCTCTTTCCTGGATGGCTGGAACATGGTGGAGCAGCCCATAGCATACATAAAGGACTTCCTGCGCTATCCCATCTCGGTGGCCCTGGCATACGTGCCGCCGGCGGACTCCACCTTACAGCTGGTCTGCTGCATAATGGTGGTGCTGCCGCCGCTGTTCCTGTTTACCTACTTCAACCGGGAGCTGGTTGAGGGCATTGTATTGGCGGAGGTGAAATAAATGAAAAAGAAAGCGCTGCTTATATTCACGCTGATATTCTGGATGGTGGCGGCCTGCACCTTTTTGTCCATGAAGGTGGAGCAGGAGATGATACCCCAGGTGACCGCGGTAGAGCCGGACCGTGGTGTGGGCTGGGACAAGGACCCCACCCTGCCCGCAGACTGCATTATTGAGGACGAAAACGGCCAGCACGTCTACAGCATATACGAGGGCACCGGCTGGGAGGCCGGGACCCGGGCGGCAGAGGTCAGCGGCTGGTTTCAGATGGAGGACAAGATAATACTCAGCAACTCCTGGGGCGACTTTGTCCAGTACAGCTCGAAGCCCCTCAGAGAGGGGGAGCTGCTGGAGGTCCTCCGGGGCGGAGACAAGGTGGAGGACCGGTGGCTGGCGGTGTTCCCCGAGGGCCTGGAGCTGGAGCTCAACTGGGACGGGGCCGAGCTGCCAAAGGGCGTAAGCGTTGAGGAGTGGAACCAGAACGCCGTCCAGCTGCATGTAGATGACGACCTGGCCCCCTTTATGCAGGGCCGGGCCAAAAGCCGGGTGCCAAATCTTGCCGGGGCCACGGTGTACAGCTTTAACGACATGTACCAGCTTCTGGACAACTTCACAGGATTCGGGCTGCTGCTGGGGATACTGACGCTGGTGCTGGTGCTGTGGATATGCTCCTGCGTGTTCTCAAGAAAGGTCAGGCGCAACCGATGGGCGCTGATAGTGAACCTGGCATTGGGGCTTGCGCTTCTCATATGCGTGCCCCTGGTGCTGGACACTATTGACCTGCCCTCGTCCTTGCTTCCTCGGGAGCGGATAACTGACTTCGGGGCCATCGCCGGGGCCATGGACCAGTTCTTTGGGGCGCTGAAGGGCTTTGCAGCCCAGGGCAGTCAAGTCGCAGATGGCGCAATCCATCAGGCAAGCACTATGCTGTGGAGGAGCGTGGGACTGGCGGCGGTAATAAGCATAATTGCCATAGGCATATGCGTGGCAGAGATCATCTTCTCCCGCAAAGGAAGCGTTCATTATATGGTAAAGGATGAGCAGAATGGGAACAAACAATCATAATATTATATGGCGAACCCTCTCCTATCTATCGCCCTATAAAAAGGAGTTTGTGTTTGCAGGGCTACTCCTGGTGGCAGCCACTGGAATTGGTTTCCTTCAGCCGCTGGTCATCCAAGAAATCACAGATAAAGGTATGATGGCCCAGGATATTTCAGTGCTTCGACGGGCGGTATTAGCCCTTGCCATTCTGGTGCTGCTGGGCCAGGTCATAGAGATGGCCCAGACAAGGCTCTTTGTGAACGTGCATAATAGGACATATTCGCACATCTTCCTGCAGACCTTCCGCAAGCTGCTGGGGCTCAAAAAGAGCTACTTCGAGGACAGAAACAACGCCGAAATACTTAGCTGTCTGCAGACGGACGTCTCCCAAGTGGCCTCAATAACTGACCGATACACGGTGATGAGCATTAGCCACGTGTTCCGCATAGCCAGCGGCATAGTTGGTCTGCTGCTGATAAGCTGGAAATTGACCGTCATCGTGCTGGCAATGGTGCCGGTGAAGATACTCCTAGTGAGACGCTTTTCAAAACGCCAGGAGAAGGCCATTGATAACATGATTGAAAGCAACCGGGATTTCTCCCAGTGGTTCGGCGACAACTTGGAGGGCATAGATGAAATCAAGCTTTGGGGCCTGTTCGAGAGCCGGGACAGGGTGTTCCGGGAAAAGCTCGACGGCATACTGCGCCTTCAGAAGGGCAACGCCATGATTGACGCCTGGAATATCCTTTTGGAGTCGCTGCTGGAGTGGAGCGTCACAATTTTGCTGTACCTGGTGGGTGGCCTCCTCATCTGCAGCGGCAGCCTGACCATCGGCGCGGTGTTCGCCTTTGTGTCATATTCCTGGTACGTGACCGGGCCGGTGTCAGCGTTGCTGAATTTGAAGATGTACTTCGCACGCATACTGCCCTCAGCACGCCGGCTGTTCAAGTTCCTGGGCCAGGAGACGGAACAAGACGGGGGCAAGGGGAAGGTGAAAACCCAGCCGCCCCGGCTTGAGTTCAAGGACGTGACATTTGCCTATAATGAGAAACAGCCCATTCTTAAAGGTGCAAGTTTCCGTGTGGAACCCGGGGAGAAGATTGCCATAATCGGCCGGAATGGCAGCGGTAAGTCAACAATACTGAACCTTCTTCTGCGGTTCTACGCGCCGGATTCCGGGTCGATTACGGCGGACGGAGTGCCAATATCACAACTCGCGCTGAACGAATACCGCGCCCTATTCTCAGTGGTAAGCCAGGAACCATATCTTTTCCTGGGGGATATCACGGAGAACGTCAACCTGACTGGGCGGGCTTCGCAGGAGAGGCTGAAAGTCGCCCTGGAGACTAGCGGCATGGCGAACTACGCGGAGCGTATGCCGGAGGGCGTAAAGACCCAAATTGGCCGCAACGGAGCTCGACTATCCGGCGGAGAGAAGCAAAAACTTGCGGTAGCAAGGGCTCTATTGAAGGACGCGCCCATTGTGATTTTTGATGAGGCCACCTCTGGCTTCGATGTTGAGTCGGATGCATACCTTCATGATGTGGTGGTGAATCGGATGGCGGGGAAATCGGTTATCATGATAACCCATCGGTATAAGAATTTGGAGGGGATGGACAGGGTCTATCGGTTAGAGAATGGGCAAGTCGCAATTATATGATTGACGAGTGCTATACCAAAGATTTGTGCAGCTTATCTTATTTTTGGGGTGGTCAATGTGGCTCTTTTGTTAGTGTTTCTTTTACAGAGAAAAGTGACGGAATCATTTGAGTTATGAGAATCTTGCATGGAAAGAACCATGGGAAATTGGGAGGAAAAAATGGCGTACATCACATTTATCACACCGTTCGGACATCGGTTATATGATCGAGAACAAAATAGGATAATCCATTTACAGTTGCATGAGTATAAAGCTTTAGAAAATGTAAAAATGGGTTGTGGAACAAAGGAAGACTATGCAATTTTAAGAAAATTGCAAAACCACGGGTTCTGTTGTGCAAGTGATTTAAACAAAATTGAGCATCCGGCAACAAAGAACATTGAGACAATCGTGAGAAACAATATCAATCAGATCGTGTTGCAAATTACACAAAATTGCAATTTGAGATGCTCATATTGCACCTATTCTGGTAATTATTATAACCGTACTCATAGCAAAAAGAGTATGGATGTTAAAACAGCATTGGCAGCAGTTGATTTTCTTATGTTGCACTCATCTGGTGTGGAGGAAGTTGCAATTAGTTTTTATGGAGGCGAGCCAATACTAGAATTTGAACTAATAAAAAGCGTTGTACATTATGTAAAGCAAAATTATCCGGAAAAGAAAGTGCGATATAACCTCACAACTAATCTTACGATGTTTAATGATTATGTAATCGATTTTTTGATTAAAAATGACGTCTCTGTGATGATTAGTATTGACGGGCCAGAGAAGGTGCAGGATAAGTATAGAGTATTTTCTAATGGCAAAGGCTCTTATTCAACTGTCGTTTCAAATGCAAAACGAATATGTGAAAAATCAAAGGAATACTTTGCCAAATGTTTAACAAATACGGTTATCTCTCCTGGAAGTGACTATAGAGATATCCTTGATTTCCTCGATGGTGACGAACTTTTTGGTCCTCTTTATTCAACATCTACTTTGGTTAATGATGATGATTCAAAAATTCCGATATCCTACGATGATGATTATTATTGTATTTATAAAAAGGAAAAATTCAAACTGATGCTTGCGATGCTTGGCTTAATTGATTTTGAATCCGTATCATCTTTGGTTAAAGCCGATTTGACTGAAATCCTAAAAATGGATAGACTCCTCCTAATCGGAGGTACTCACCGAATGAAAGCTCACCATCCCGGAGGACCATGTATCCCTGGTCAAAAACGGGTTTTTGTAGATGTGAATGGATATTTTTATCCTTGCGAAAAAATAGCGGAAGTTGATAATTTTAAAATTGGGGATATTACTCATGGTTTAGATTATGAGAAAATAAGGCAAATGATTAACGTAGGAAAATGTACAGAAGATGAGTGCCTTAAATGTTGGGCCTTTCTGTATTGCGGAACTTGTGTAGCAAAAATGGTGACCGAGGGGAGGATTAGTCGAAAGAAGCGATTAGAGCAATGTGGAAACACAAAGGACAATTTGCTAAGACATTTTCAAGATTTAGAAACACTGCGGTTTTATGGATGCGATTTTAAACAGGTGGAGGAAAAGTGATGAACTTATTAGTATACCCATCGTCAAAAGAGGTAAGTGCTCTAGCGAGACATAGTGAAATGGTAAAAGAGTTTGATGAAATAACATTTCTGGTTCCTAAGGGGATTGCACAGGAGGGCGTGGATTTTGCTTTGTTAGATGGTGGTCACACAACTGGGAAAAAGATTAGTACAGATCTCAAAGCAAAAATTGATACCGCGGATGCAATACTTTTTCCTGAATCAATAAGGTCATTTTCTGAAAATTACATAAAGGAGATATTTTTGTCCTCCATGCAAAAGCACAAACAGGTCTTCACTGAATATCTTCCTTGTGGTATAGAAAAAAATTCTGTGTTCCTTTTGGGCGATAATGATGAGTCTCCAAATTTCATGACAGACGACGGGCATGATAATGTATATGGAATACCTATCCCTGTAATATTTGTGCTTGGAGCAGGCCCCAACACTCAAAAGTTCTTGGTCCAAATTGCCATTTGTGATTTTTTTGAAAGGAGGGGATATTCTGTTTCGTTAATAGGTTCAAGCAGATTGTCAAAATTTTTTGGATTTCCATCACTTCCAAATTGGATGTACCAAAATGGAATAAGTGAACGTGATAAAATAATCGCTCTTAACCGTTTCTTTTATAATCAATATATTATAAGCAATCCGGATGTAATGATAATCGGAATACCGGGTGGGTTTATGCCAATGAATCCCATGAAATATGAGGAAATGGGTATTTGGTCATACCTAATCGCAAATGCCGTTACGCCAGACGCGACAGTCTTCTGTTCATATTCAATTGATTTTGAGCCAAACGCCATAGAATGGCAAAAAAATATATGCAGATATAAACTGAATTCGCCATTTAAGCATATTGCTATTTCAAACACATCAATAAATCTATCTTTGGAGTCCAGAAGATATGAATATGGTACTATACCTCTCTCATCGATAAAGAGTATTCCGCTACCCATTTGCGAAGAAACTGAGTTTTTTTATTCAGGCGATGATGAGAGCATGAGAAATATGGGGAAGTCTTTGATAAACTTTTTAGAAGATAACGTATAAAGGGATGGATTCTATGCGCGCCGAATTGATAGATAAAATTGTTCATTTGCTGAAAGAAGCAAATCCAGAGTGTTATATTACATCTTATGATGTTGGTGAAGATATATTCTCTTCTCGTTTCCAAATTGCACCAAGAGATTTGGTATATGTGTGTATGAAATTGGGAGATCAATATTCACTGGATTATAAGAAATTAGCAAATGAAATCGATGTGATTTCCCTAAATACACTATCTAGTGTCATTTCGGAAAAATAATACGGCGAATTACTGTGATAACATTAGGAATCTATTTTGACTAAAAATAGATTTAAGTAAGGCTCTGTGTAGAGAAGGGAGGGAAATGCATGAAAAAGCTGCTAAGGAAATCTACCGCTAACCAAATGGCTAGCACATACTACATCATAGTGATTTGTGGCTGTCAGTGTAGTTGTCTGCATCACTGCGGGTCAGAAACGGCGTCGTGGTATCCTTCAGAAGCGCAAACTTCGGTGGATAGCACTGTCGGACGGTCAGCTTCTAGTAGGATTAACTCCTAGTGTGACTGTGCGGAGTATTTCCAACCTTAAAACATTACTCTAATCAAAGTAATGGCAAAGTGGCTAAAGGCGCAATTTGTAATTTTAATGTTAAGGATTGCGTCTTTTCCCCATTTCTTTTATCCTTCAAAAAGATTTTCAAAAAAGCATATCTCCCCGAAAGGTGCTGATCCACAATGCGTATCATAAAAATCTCCCTTCCATACCTCCTGACACTCTGCCTTCTCCTGACTCTTACCGGCTGCAAAAATGAGCAGGACGACATATACAGTGAGGCCATGACCAAGTCCGCTGACGCTTCCGAAAGTCAGGGACCCTTTCCGGAGGCCGGAGAAACTGGTGAAAGAAAACTGGTCATTAAGACGCCGTTCTCCAATGACGGCACCGGAGCCTTGCCGTATCTTGCCAAAGAATTTATGGACCTGCACCCCGGCGTTGTCATTGAGATAGATTCGGCTATTTCCAACTCACAGATACTCAGTATGTCTCGGGCGGAGATACAGATGGCTCGCGAGAGCTTTTATTCCCGCGTCTCTATGGAGATCGCCAGCGGCGAGGCGGACTATGCCCTTTTCGATGTGCGCGATGGGCTGAATATCCCTCAGTTGACCCGCAACGGATTTTTAGAGGATCTATTGCCCCTTTGGGAGGCCGACCCAGCCCTCAGCTCTGACGGGTATTTTACCAATGTGTTAAGCGGCTTTAAGGTGGACGGCAAGCTGAGCACTCTGCCCTACTCCTTCTCCTTTTATGACCTCTATCTGAACCGCGATATATTAGAGCGCCTGGGCGTGGACCCGGAGACCATTGAGGCGGTGGACCCGAACCGGGTGCTGGACTGGTATGAGCGAGGCAGGGAGCTCCAGAGCAACCTTAATCTTTCATTTTCCTCCGGGGGCAAGGGCCTATTTTATGAATATCTTGAGCGCTGCCATTATATTGACCTAGCGGAACGCACCGCGTCATTTGACTCGCCGGAGTTCATAGATTTTTTGACCCGCACTAATGACGTGCTCAATGAGGACCCTGACCTGGAACCCGAGCTGCTTGGATATGGCGGCTGCGGAGGACTGCTGGACGCAAATATCAGCTATCGTAAAACAGGGGAATATTCGGAGGATATCTTAGCGTGGAGCCCGGAGGTATTTAAAACCGTGGTGGAAAAAGCCAGGCCGGGATTTTTGGTTTTGGAAGAATCATTTATGCCGAATCTTATCACAATGCAGCAGCCCAAAGAGTATGCTGCGGGCCCCTACCCGCTTTTGACCACTGACGGGAAATTGGGGGTGCGCTCTGTGGAAGAATTCTCCCTGCCCTCCGCTATGAAGGACAAGGAGCTGGCCTGGGAGTTCATAAAGCACTGTCTTGGCACGCGGAGCGTGGAACGGCTGGATTTTTTGGCCCAGGGCTCTCCCGTAAAATACACCACCTTTATCCCGGTAAACAAGGCAACCTTTCAAAATATGCTTGAAGATGTCAACCAACACGGTGACCACGGCCTGGCCATGGGGTACAGCGGTTTTGACACCATTGACCCTAAGTCCATGACTGAGTTGCTGGAGGAGATACTTGACCGGGAGATGGTAAATATTGATTTGTACAGCGTGGACATGGAGGAGTTTTTGGAGGAGTTTTATGTGAGCGGCCTGACCACACCGGAGGAGTGCGCCAGAAAGATGCAGGACAGGGCTTATATTTGGCTGAATGAGTGAGGTGGGCCTATGGGAAAAAGAAACTTTGCTGCTGGCATTATTGTTCGCCCGGCGGGTACGCCAGCTCTATTTCCGATTATGATTTCTTCTATTCGAACTCCATTGTCCCAGAAAAGGGGTACTGGGTGAATAAATATATCGTACAGCAGATACCTTTGATCAGTTTAAAGAGGTTGACAAAGTGTACATTTTTGGGAATGAAATAATAGACGTGCCCATCGTGCGGGATTCCACGGAATATCTTCGTCCTGGAGTAGAAGTCTATTTTGTGGGGAGCAAAGTGGGGTAAGTTCTTTTGAGAATAGCAATTATTGACAATACTATATCACGAGAGTTTGTGAAAGAAATAACCGGGGCAGAAGTGAATTCATACCAAATTATTGATGGATATTGTCTGCCGGATTATTCTACAAAAAATTATCTGTCACATGGCTCTGTTTGTACAGCACTTGCGACAGAGTTTATCCATGATGCTGAATATTTCAGCGTTTCCGTTGCTCCAAGAGCCCTTGCGGATTTTTCCATATCCAATCTGTGTATTGCTCTGGATTGGTGCTATAAAAATCAAATTGAATACATCTGTATGAGTGTAGGAACTGAAAATTGGCTTGGAGCAAAGCCAATGATATCCGCAACCAAGCAATTGGCTGATATTGGAAGTACAGTAGTCTGCGCAGTAAGCCCAAAGCTGTCATTAACTTTCCCTGCATGTTATCCGTGGACAGTTGCAGTTTGTTATGACAAAGGGTGTAATGGTATCCGGCGAAGTGATACTATGTGTTCTGGATATGACGTGGTGGTTGGACCGTTTTACTCATTTGTTTTGGATCAGTTGTCAAGGTGCGATCTTTTTTTTAGTAATCGTACCAGTAGTATGGCAGTACCATATTTTATGGGCTGGTATGTGCAAAATAATGAAGTCAGATGTCTCCCAAAAGAAGGTCCAACCATCAGAAAGAGAGGGTTAAAACAGATGCAATGCGAGATTCCTATAGTGCGCATTATCCACTCGGATGTTTACCAGATTAAGTCTTTATGTCGTTTGTTGCAACAGAAGGATTATATGGCCGCACTTTTGTCGGATAGAATAGAAACAGATTGGTCACAGTTGTTTGTTCACGTTAGAAACGCAGCAGATATTAGATGTGCACTAAATGCTTTGCAAAATGCAGGCATAGCTCTGCTGGATATTGATTTGAATCAAACGTATGTCAGGACTTTTTACGATTTGGAAGTAGATGCAGATTACTCATTTATTGACGAATCCAAATTTTACGATTTGATTCTAAGGGAGTTTTCTTAGTGAGTTTATTGCAGTATGGGTTACCATTCTACATTTGCCGAATCTGAGTAATCTTGTCTGGGGATTTTTTGCTGATGGTAAAGGGCCATCATGATTACCCACCGTTATGAGAATTTAGAAGGGATGGACCGAATTTACAAATTGGATCATGGGCAAATATTTGAAAGTGGGGTGTGATCGGGAACTGCTTGCTCCGGCAATAAAAAAGTTAATATGTGTGCCTGACGGAATCCAAGAAGAGCCTTGTGCGAAAGATGGAGGAACACAAGATTATTCAGAATAACAACGTTCAATAAAGGATGTGTCTAAATCTTGCGCGTCTTGCTTTTCATTAAAAACACCCAGCGTTTCAACATTTACCGATTGACAACGAGGCTCTCACATTGCGCAATAATGCCAACAGCACAGAAAATATTCATGATTTACGTTCTATATTTATTATAGTATCGAAAAGAGGATACATATGACCCGAACCCGTATCATATCCATCATCTCCATTTTAAGCCTCCTGCTGCTCACCCTTTCCGGCTGTCTAGAGACCAGCGACCAAGTATACAGCCAGGCTATGCAGCGATCCAGCAAATCCACGCCGGAAGAGAGTTCTGAGCCCGAGATAGACTTCGACGCGCCAAACTACATCGGGCCGTCAAAAGACCAGATAAAGGAGCCGGAGCCGCTTGCGGATGATGACCTGAGCGGCGAGCTAGTTATCAAGTCGTGCTATCTTGAATACAAATTGCCTTACCTGGCAAAGGAATTTATGGCGCTTCATCCAAACGTAACCATTACCTTTGACATTGGGATTCCGACTGCCGAGAATGACCTTTTGACGCGGGCGGAACGCGAGGTCCGCCGTGAAAGCTTCTACACACAGATGCGTGTAGAACTGGCCAGCGGCGAAGGGGACTATCTTCTCTACAGAATGGACGAGAGATTCCACATCCCCCAACTCTCAAGGAGCGGCCTTATTGAAGACCTGTGGCCGTATTTCGAGAATGACCCAGACTTGGACAGCTCCGAATATTTCCAGCCCGTTCTTGATGCCTTTTCCTGTGACGGGAAGCTCCCTGTTATACCGGTCTCATTTATGTTCGACGCCGCCTACCTGAACCGCGGGGTTTTAAGTGAAATAGATGTGGAGGCGGACGCGATAAACACAGTAAGCGTAACACAGCTTTTGGACTGGTACGAGAAAGCGGCTGAAAGCAACAGTGATTTGAATCTATTCTTCACATCGCCGGATAAGAAGACTCTGTTCCCCATCGAGCGGCCCAACTATATTGATCTAGATAGAGGGACTTCCAGTTTTGAATCCCCTGAGTTCATTTCGTTTTTAGAGCGCACACAGGCCATCAATGACCAGGACCCCGACCTTGACTACGAGACGGAGCAGGGCGTGATGGACAGCGGACTGTTCAATGAACAGATCCGTTTCCAGTCAACCGGCTCGGTGTTGGATTCCGCTTTCGGATTAGGGCCTGAATTGAATGAGAAGTTCCGCAATGTAGCTGTTAAGAGCCGCCCAGCCTTCGCGGCGATAGAGTCAGTGACGAGTTATACTCTCCTGCTTATGGACTCGTCCATGGAATACGCGGCCGGCCCATATCCCCTGATAAGTTCCAACGGCACGCTGGGGCTGACTTCCCTTGATAGTTTTGCCATACCGTCAAGCTGCACGTCAAAGGGCCTTGCCTGGGAGTTCATCAAGTATTGCATTTCCCCCAGGAGCGAGGAGTTGGTGACCTTTTCCCATTTAGGCTCTCCTGGCTTATACACAAGCGATATTCCGTTATCAAAAACTAATTTTCAAAATAATCTGAAATATTATGCTCAAAACGACGATGGGAATAATATTGTAGTTTACAATTTGGATTAGGTCAGTTTACAAGGAACTACGTGCAGACCGTGAAACGGGCTGCTGACAACAAACGGCGTTATGCTCCCGGCAAGGGGCATAGCGCCTGTTTGTTGTGGGGGTATCCAAAGGGGGCAACGCCCCATTTGGCACACGACTTTGCGAAGCAAAGTGTAGTGTGTTATACGCTCTGTCGGCGTTGCCGTGAAAATGCAGTTGCCGCTGGGGAGGGCAAGGGCATTTGAAGCGGCAAGAAAGCAGGGCTTTGTTTGGGGTTGGGAAGCCGGAAACAAAGGGCCGGTTTCAGCAGCAGACAGGGCGTATATGAAAGCCCCCATCCCTCGTCCACTGTCCCAAACCTCGGGACACCGTGACTATATGTGTGGCAACACTCATCCATTTTTAAGGGCCTTTTTTCTCAAAATTGAAATGGGCGGGAAAGCCATTTTAGGGCTTTTCCGTCTTGATTACCTATCAGCAAAGACGGGCAAGACTGTCAACGGCGGCGCTGAAAGCGCCGTTCATCTTGACCGTTGACTGGCTCGCCTGGCTTTGCTATTTATGAAGCTAACCACATATCAACGCAGGCTTGAATACCGTAACGCCAATGGTTTTCATCTGTCGCTTTCTCGCAAAGCTTAATAGCACAGTCGAGAAAACGCCGAATGTCACTTGGAATCGGTTGTGTTTCATAATTATATGAGTTTTCAATAAGTCTCATAAACTGATCTAACTCCAACGGTACAATTTTAGACTTTCCCCCATATAGCGCAATAGAAAGATGATTCAAACCGTAAAAGTGCGCTAATGTTGCAGGATTGATAGTTGGAGCAATAAAGAGACAATAGGTGTCTTTTCCAGTCCTTTTCTTTAACTGACCATAATGTCGGGCAACTGGTTCTCCCTCGGATTCATATTGACGTTGACCAGCTTGCAAGGTCACCTCCACGGACAAAGAAAAATCGTCATAATCACATTCAATATCCGGCATATTTCCCGCCGCTGTTGAAAGCGGCTGGCCAGCGTCATCAAAATTGAAGTTCCCTTTAATATTGCCACCATCAAGCATAGTCATTGCCCGCCAAGTATTATACTCAAACATCAATGGAGCATCATAATACTCATCAGCAATAATCTCATTAAAGGTATCAATAATTTCTGAGTACAACGCATAAGACTTTATCTCAGTAACTTGTTCATGAATGACGTTAGCCTTATGCTGTTTTACTATCTCGTCTCGCAAATCTTTCAGTTCATCAATGTTTTTACCAGCTAATTCTCTCCGTGTAAATGAACCTATACGCATAAGGACATCAACAATGTTGTCTCTATCGTCTGTATAAAGTGCAGGAGAAGTTGCTGAAAACAAATGGGCTTTATAAGCGTATATATCATCAATAAACACAGGGTCTCGTGGCACAGTTGAGAGAATAAAATCCACTTCGACAGTTTTGTCTGCAAAAACGGATATAGAGCGATTTCTATGAGAAATAGAGATTAGCCCTGTATATCTCAAGTATCGGAAGCAAGCATCCGCATAGTCACGCATATTGCTCTTTTGAGTGGCAATAAACTTTTTCAAACTTCCATCAGTTGTTTCCCTTGTTCTTGTTTTCCCGGCAGCAATTCTATCTCCATGTATTTCTAAAATTGCGTTTTCCCATACCCTATTAACAAAACGCTTATATTGCCCCTTATTTTGTTCTTTTTCTTCTCTAAAATGTAAAATGGAATCCCGCACAATATCAAATTTGCGATAATCCGTCATTTGGACAGCAAATATCTTAAATTCATCGAATGTAATGTACTCCAATTCCCGAACTAATCTTAAAATCTCAAGGTAAGGACGAATGCAGAAAGTTCCAGCAATGTTTTGATTCTCTACATGATAGGGAGAGGGTAATTGAAACTTTAGTAATTGACGAAGAAAAATTTCCTGTGGACGCTTTCCATAAATAAAGGCATTCCCTGCTTCTGTTAGCTCTATGCAAGGTTTTAAGTTTATAAATCCTAATGCTTTCGGCGCTCGACTGATTCTATCTCTGGCACTAAAAGCCTTATCCGCAGGAGAGCCTTTTCCCTCAAAAAAATCACTCTGTGCTAATTCATCGATAAACTGCTCTTGTGTTGATTTGTCCCATGCACACCCAGAAAATTTTTCATACAATAACTGAATTTCTGGTATCATCTTTGCAGGTGTTCTTGGCGAAGTAGTAAAAAAGAGTAACTTATTATCAATTCTTGCCATTACAACACCTCCTTAATAGTTCTTTACAACAATATGCATCTTATCATTGTTAAAACGGTTTCTTATATTGACAGAGTAGTTTTTATAATATTCATCAAAGATATATTCGCCATAAAGTTCCTCTGTCAATGGTGTTTTTCCAATGACCATTAAGGCACGACATGGTAAATTTCTAAAATCTGCGGCTAACCGCCTGTGTTCAGTTTCATCAAAACCATTCATCATGTCAATATTGCCATAGTCATTAAACACACAATCGTAGGGTGGGTCAAGAAAGATAAAGTCATCTTCTTCCGCCATATCAAAAACTTCTCCATAATCGAGATTAAACAACTCGGCGCGTTGTAGCAACTCGCTGTGTTGTTGTGTCACCAGCCTTGTATTAAGATTTGGGTATCGTCCAAAGGGAACATTATATTCGCCATTATTGTTATAGCGAATCATTCCAGAATAGGCTGTTTTATTGATGAAAAAGTATAAAACACCGTCTAAGAAACTATCATCTGGGTGATTAAACAGTTCTCTCATACGGTAATATAAATCCTCATTTGCATTGGGGACTCGTTCCTCTGGGGTTATCGCTTTTAGTCTCTTAAATTCTGCTTGATTGACTTCATAAATTTTTTGAAGCGCATCAAGCTGTGTACGCATAGTGTGGTAGTCATCCCTTAACTGCTGATAAAATGTCATTAATCGGGCATTTGCGTCATTGACAATGGCGCTATCTGGTTCCAGATAAAAGAAAACTGCGCCGCCACCGAAAAATGGTTCAATGTAACGGTGAAAATCATCAGGTATATATTGAAGAAAGCGAGGGATTTCCCTTGATTTTCCTCCACGATATTTCAAAACCGGGTTCATCAGCACACCTCACTTTCTAAAAATTCTAACGTAGAAACTAAATTACTCCACGTTTATTGTAACACATCGAACCGTTCTTTACAACCCGCTTTCCTTTTGAAAAGCTTTTTATCTTCCGGCCTGTTCTAACATCTGCTTCACGAAACTTTGAAACGCTCCCGCCGTTTCCTCGTCCATAGCGATTGCCTGTCCAACCTGAGAAGCGACAGCCGCCGCCACATCGTCCGCCGTAATCTGCTCCTGCGGCTTATCCGGCAAAGCGGCTTTGATTTTTTGTATCATACCAGCAGTAGCCGTGTCCTCTGACTTCGTGCCGCTGTCTATATCGTTCTTTATATCCCGGAGAATAGCGAGAAACACACTTTTGATTTTTTCTATCTCCGCTTCATGCTTTCCTATCTTTTGAGCGGTCAAGAATTGCATATCCTGTCTGGCTTCGCTCCGATACTCTGGCTTGTTTTTCATCAAATCACTGATAGAGGAAGTCGCCAGATCAATAATCTGGTTGCGGGCCATAATCCCTCTTGCGGCGGTATCTGAAAAGTAAATTTGTATCAGGTTTACCAGTCGGGGAAAACTCTTGTGTTCCATCAGACGGTTAAGTATCTCCGCATTGACTGTTCCCATCACAAGACCCTTGATTGCTCCCTCGGACAGCCCCAATTCTGATATATCGTAGCTTTTCGGTACGCTGACTGTGGTTAGGCCCAGTATGTAATCCGTGGACACATGAAATACCTTTGCCAGCTTTACCAGGATGTCGCTGCTGATATTTTTAGTCTCCCCGCTTTCTATCCGGCTTAACTGAGAGGGGGCCAGTTCCATCCGTTTCGCCAATTCCTTTTGGTTCCAGCCTTTCACTGAACGCAAATCGGCTATCCGCTCTCCTACCGTCCCCAGCAAATACATAGACCACACCCCCTATTTTTTATTATACTAGAACGATTGCAATTTTGCAATTCTCAAAGTGTAAACTTCTATCAAATGCAATTCCCGCAGAAATCCGGGGATTGCGTTTTTTTCTGCTAAACTTCAATTACCATCGATGGACAGGCCCCTTGAAAACCGAATGACCGTCTGAAAAGGAATACCCCGGCTGGGGAAGTGCGCCGTGACCCTGCTTCTGGACACCGTGACCAGAGCAAGTGAGCGCGCCAACGCCGGAACACGCCGCAGGAATGGGGCAGGAAACCTTTTCGGGGAGAACGGCAGCAAGAAGAAAACGGAGGGACAGCATGAAAGAACAAACCTATCAACACCTGCCGCCGCTGGAACACAGGCCGGACGGCTCCCCCTACCGCATGACCCCGGCGCAGAGGAAGCGGGCCAACAGCCTGATACGCCGGGAGTGCTGCAACTGTGACAACGGCAACTGCCTTGCGTTGGATGATGGCGACACCTGTGTCTGTCCGCAGATGTTAACATTCTCTGTCTGCTGCAAATGGTTCCGCTGGGCGGTCTTGCCGCTGGACGGGACGTTGGAAGCAGAGATTTACCGGGACAGGGATTTGAAACGCTGTGCGGAGTGCGGGGGAATGTTTGTCCCGAAATCCAACCGGGGTAAATACTGCCCGGACTGCGCCGCCGGAGTTCACAGGCGGCAGAAAACAGAAAGTGAACGGAAAAGGAGGTCTGCTGTGGACAGTTAAGGCGGGAAAAAGCATTGATTTGCAAGGCTCCGCAAGCCCAAAACCGGGGTGGGCGGTATGATTTATTACCCACCCCGGAAAACGGGCTTCTAACCGTCCACAAAACACGCTATGACAAACACGATTTACATTCACCAGCCGGAGAAAGCCATCAGCTTCACCCGGCTCCCCAATTTCCTTTTTGAAGCCCCATCATTCAAGCCCCTGTCCAACGAAGCGAAGGTGCTGTACGCCTTTATCCTGCGGCGGGCGGAGTTATCCCGGAAAAACGGGTGGGCGGACGAATATGGGCGGATTTACCTGTATTACCCCATCTGCGAGGTGGTCGCCCTGCTCCACTGTGGGCGGCAGAAGGCGGTGAATACCCTGCGGGAGTTGCAGTATGCGGGGCTGGTGGAAATACAGAAACAGGGCTGTGGAAAACCCAACCGCATTTACCCGAAATCCTATGAAGCGGTTCCAAACACCGACTTCAAGAAGTCCGGCTGCGGTACGCCGGAGGGATGAAAACCGTACCCTACAAGTACGAAAATCAATCCTCTTGGAGTACGGAAACCGGACGATATATAGAAATACAGAGATTAAAACCATCTATTTATATCGATTCCATTCCAATCCTATCAGAGATATTTTCGGCGGGAAAACCCGCCGGAAAGGAATGGAATGGGGAAAGGAGTTCAATGGCGCAACACGCAATTTTGCGATTTGAGAAACACAAGGGCAACCCGGCAAGACCGCTGGAAGCCCACCACGAACGGAAAAAGGAGCAGTACGCCAGCAACCCGGACATTGACACCAGCCGGAGCAAGTACAATTTCCATATCGTCAAGCCGGAGGGGCGCTACTACCATTTCATTCAGAGCCGCATTGAACAGTCTGGGTGCAGAACGAGGAAAGACAGTACACGCTTTGTCGATACGCTGATAACCGCCAGCCCGGAGTTTTTCAAGAAGAAATCCCCGGAGGAAATACAGGCGTTTTTCAAAAGAGCGGCGGACTTCCTCATTGACCGGGTCGGCCGGGAAAATATCGTGTCGGCGATAGTACACATGGACGAGAAAACGCCCCACCTGCATTTGACCTTTGTTCCGCTGACGAAAGACAACCGCCTGTGCGCCAAAGAAATCATAGGCAACCGGGCCAATCTGACAAAGTGGCAGGACGATTTTCACGCCTATATGTTGGAGAAGTACCCCAGCTTGGAGCGTGGGGAGAGCGCAAGCAAAACGGGAAGAAAGCATATCCCCACCCGGCTTTTCAAACAGGCGGTTTCCCTCTCCAAACAGGCGAGGGCGATTGAAGCCACGCTGGACGGTATCAATCCAATTAACGCCGGAAAGAAGAAAGAGGAAGCCCTCTCTATGCTCAAAAAGTGGTTTCCGCAGATGGAGAACTTCTCCGGGCAGTTGAAGAAATACAAGGTCACGATAAATGACCTCTTGGCAGAAAATGAAAAACTGGAGGCAAGGGCAAAGGCCAGCGAAAAGGACAAGATGAAAGGCGTTATGGAACGGGCAAAGCTGGAAAGCGAGTTACACAACATTCAACGGCTGGTTGACCGTATCCCGCCGGAAGTGCTGGCAGAGTTGAAGCGGCAACCGAACTATGGAAAGGAAAGGTGATTTTATAACGAATATCAGATACAAAAAGGAAACAGAAATCGTGACTTTTCAAGGAAAGGAAATCACGCTGGAAAATCTCTCCCCGGTATTTACACCGGAGCAGGAAGCGGCAAAACGCCGGGAACTGGAACAGCAGCTTTATGAGGTGTTCCGCAAGTACGCCGACAAGCGGCAGAAAGAGGAAGCCGGGGCGTAAGTTTTTCCAGCCACATCATTGATTTACGGGGCTGTTGGCGGTATAATAAGACTGTCAGCAGCTCCGTTTCTTTTTTAAGAAAAGGAGCGACAATATGAATAATCGGATAGACGCAATCTATGCAAGACAATCGGTAGACAAAAAGGACAGCATTTCCATTGAAAGCCAGATTGAGTTTTGCAAATACGAATTGAAAGGCGGTAGTTGCAGGGAATACACAGATAAAGGATACAGCGGCAAAAACACAGACCGCCCGAAATTTCAAGAGTTGGTGCGGGATATTAAAAAGGGCCTGATAGCAAAAGTCATTGTCTACAAACTTGACCGTATCAGCCGTTCCATTCTGGATTTCGCAACCATGATGGAGCTGTTCCAGCAGTACAATGTGGAGTTTGTTTCTTCCACGGAAAAGTTTGATACTTCAACCCCGATGGGCCGGGCCATGCTGAATATTTGTATCGTGTTCGCACAGTTGGAACGGGAAACGATACAGAAGCGGGTGACGGACGCTTACTATTCCCGCAGTCAGCGGGGCTTCAAGATGGGCGGGAAAGCCCCCTATGGCTTCCATACGGAGCCTATCAAGATGGACGGTATCAATACAAAGCGGCTGGTAGTGAAGCCGGAGGAAGCGGCAAATATCCGGCTGATGTTTGAAATGTACGCCGAGCCGACAACTTCCTATGGGGACATTACCCGGCACTTTGCGGAACAGGGCATTTTATTTAATGGCCGGGAACTGATACGCCCCACGCTGGCGCAGATGTTACGCAACCCCGTCTATGTGCAGGCGGACTTGGATGTGTACGAGTTTTTCAAGAGCCAGGGGACGGTGCTTGTCAATGACGCCGCCGACTTCACGGGCATGAACGGGTGTTATCTCTATCAAGGCCGGGATGTGAAGCCGGGCAAGGCCCAAAGCCTGAAAGACCAAATGCTGGTGCTTGCGCCCCATGAGGGGATTGTCCCCTCGGATATATGGCTGACCTGCCGCAAGAAGCTGATGAACAACATGAAAATCCAGTCCGCCCGGAAAGCCACCCATACATGGCTGGCGGGGAAAATCAAGTGCGGGAACTGCGGGTACGCCCTTATGAGTATCTTCAATCCCTCCGGCAGACAATATCTGCGCTGTACGAAACGGCTGGACAACAAAAGCTGTCCCGGCTGTGGGAAAATCATCACGGCGGAACTGGAAGCGGTGGTGTATCGGCAGATGGTGAAAAAGCTGGACAGCTACAAGACGCTGACGGGCAGGAAGAAAGCGGCAAAGGCCAATCCCAAAATCACCGCCCTGCAAGTGGAACTTGCCCATGTGGATAGCGAGATTGAAAAGTTGCTGGACAGTCTGACAGGCGCAAATAATGTGCTGCTCTCCTATGTGAATGTGAAGATAGCCGAACTGGACGGACGCAAGCAGGAACTTCTGGCGAAGATGGCGGAGTTGACCGTGGAAGCCATCAGCCCGGAACAGGTCAGCCAGATTTCCGGCTACCTCGACACTTGGAAGAACGTATCCTTTGACGACAAGCGGCGGGTGGTGGATTTGATGATTACCACCATTGCCGCCACAAGCGACAGCTTAAACATCACATGGAAAATCTGACGGGCATATCAGCGCCCGTCAGACCGTTACCTTGTGTAGTCCCTTGTAAACTGTACTTTCCGTCGATGTTGAAGCCGTGACGAAGAAGCTGGAGCAGGTGCTTTCCCTGCCGCTGGCGAATTCCGGGTCATATGGAATTGACGTGCAGGAATTCTTGGACGAGTATTATGTCAATGGGCTGGGCACAGCGGAGCAGTGTGCGAAGAAGATTCAGGATAGGGTCAATATTTGGCTACATGAGTAATCATATATGCAAACACAAAACAACTGTATGATAAGATGGAGGGGAATCTATGGCCTTTACTGTATTTCAGTTGCCTATTGGTTATCGTCTATATGACCGAGAAAAGAACAAAATCATTCCTTTACAGGAAGAAGAATACCTTGCGCTCTCTCGGGTCATCCGAAAAGAATGCACTTCGTATGATAGGAAAATTCTGGAGAGATTTCAGGAAAAGGGATTTTGCAATGAGACTTCCTTGTGTGATATAGAAAATCCAGGCATATCATCTACAAACATCAACACTCTAGTTTGGGCAATAAAACTATAGTGATGATTACACATCGGTATAGCAACTTGGAAGGATTTGACCGTGTTTATCTACTCGATAACGGAGAACTGCGTGATATATCCGAAAAAATTTAAGGACTTGATACTATGCGAAACAAAATATCATACTGGCTCTTTCTGCTGCCCAGCCTGCTGGGGGTGGCGTTCTTCTACATAGTCCCCTTTATCTACTCCTTCTGCTACGCGGTGATAGACAATATGACCTCCTGGAAGTTTGTGGGGCTGCGGCATTTTGAGGAGACCCTCCGCAACCCGCTGTTCATACAGGCGGCGGGGAACACCGTGCTGTTTGTGTGTATCTGCGTGCCGTTGAGCATGGGCCTTGCACTTTTGTTGGCCCTCTGCCTCAAAGGGCTCAAGCGCTGCCGTCCGCTAGCCACTCTGATTTTGCTTGTGCCGCTGGTGGTGCCCTCGGGTAGCATCGTCTCCTTCTGGAACACGCTGTTTTCTTCTAATGGGCTGGTGATGAAGGCGCTGTTGCAAGCGGGCTTTTCCCATGATGCCCTCTCGTCCAGCGACTGGTCTATGGCCGCGCTGGTGGTGATATTCCTGTGGAAAAATGTCAGCTATAATATCGTCCTCTTTTGGTCGGGCCTTAACTGGATACCCAAGACCTATTACGAGCAGATGGCCCTTGAGGGGGCGGGGGTTTTCCGGCAGTTTGCCAATGTCACCTGGGTGTATCTCGCGCCCACCACCTTTGTGGTACTGCTCATGAGCATCGTCAATTCCTTCAAGGTGTTCAAGGAGGTCTATATGCTCTATGGCAGTTATCCCAGCCCGGATATATATATGCTCCAGCACTATATGAACAATCAGTTTGCCGCCATGAACATGCAGAAGCTCTCTGCCACGGCGTACATAATGTTCCTGGTCATCGGGCTGGCGCTTTTGGCCGTATTTTACGCCCAGAAGCGGGTCACAGACAGCTTTCAGTGAGGTGAAAAATGCGGAGAATAAAAATTTTGCCCAGTTTTTTAATCGTTTTGGCAGGGGTACTAGCGCTTTTCCCGGTGCTCTATCTGTTCGCAAACTCCTTCATGAGCGGCGCCGAGATACTCAGTCGCTATGGCCGGGAGATAACAGAGGCCAACGCCGGGGATTTCAGCTCCCACGGCATACATTTTGTGCGCTTTGGGCTTATCCCGGAACAGCCGTCCCTGGAACAGTACCGTCTGTTGCTATTCCACAGCCCCGGCTATCTGCGGATGTTCTGGAACTCTGTGCTGCTGGTGGCGCCGGTGCTGGCGGGGCAGTGCATTTTGGCCCCGATGGCCGCCTATGGGCTGGAAAATATCAGGTGGAAGTATAAAGAGGCGCTGTATTTTGCATATATAATTGTGATGCTCATGCCCACCCAGATAACCCTGGTGCCAAACTTTGTGGTGGCCGGATGGCTGAACATCCGGGAGTCATATCTTGCCATCATCCTGCCCGCCATGTTCCACCCGCTGGGGGTGTTCCTACTGCGCCAACAGCTGAAAAACTTTCCCAAGGAGTGCATGGAGGCGGCATTTCTGGACGGTGCTGGCCCCTGGCAGGCATACCGGAGCATTGTCCGGCCCAACCTGACTTCTGTTGTGGCGGCGATGCTGGTGCTCTTATTCGCGGATAATTGGAACATCATCGACCAAGCAGTGGTCTTCCTTAAGGAGCTGTACGACTATCCGCTGTCGGTGTACCTGGGCCAGGCGGTGCAGGGGGACCCGGGGACGTTTTTCGCGGTGTCGGTGTTCTACCTGATTCCATCCCTGTTGGTGTTTTTGCTGGGGCAGGACTATTTGACCGAGGGCATCGCCCTGTCAAGCGTCAAGGCGTAGGAGGCGGCTTATGGAGGAGAAACGCTTTTTGAAATCAAGGCTTGTCTACCTGATACTGGGGGCGTTGTATCTGCTGGTGCTCGTCGTTGCAACTGTGTACAGTTTGACGATTTATGTAGACCAACTGCCTGTGGCGGAGTTGCCGCCTCAGGGAGCGGTGGACGGGATCTGTGTGCCCCTGGAATATGTGCGGGAGCTCCCGGACGGAGGCTGGGTGGTGGACACGGTGAAGCAGGTAAATGGGCCCTGGGGGAACAGGTATGTTATCAGCCAAGTCAGGGCGGAGTCGGTCTATCCCGTGGAGGGGGATGAAAGCAGGGTGCGGTTCTATGCGCTTTCGGATATTGGCGACCCAGTTGTGGCGCGGTGCAGTGAGGAGACTTTTGATGGGATGGAGGTTCGGCTGCAGGCGGGGGAGTAGAGGGGGATACCGGTTCAGCGTAGCGGCAAAGAAAACCGTATCGCCGCCTAATGCACGTTAAATGTGCTCGCCTGCAGCCCCTGCTTCACAAGACTCAGGGAGTATGCCCTGATGTCCTGCTCGTTTAATTCTTCCACCCTCCTTCCGGTTTGTTTCAGAAACGATCGGATGGCCCTCTCATAGTTCCCTTGCGTGCTTTCCGCAAGTCGGTGCAGTTCCATGTCTTCCCGCCTCCTTTGGATGTATTGCTCTGTGTTCATGGCTTTTGCTCCTTTGCCTGATTTTGCGGATAGTTCGCTTACAACAAGTTTACAGGAGCTCTGGCGGATTGGGAAGTCCTCGCGCAACAGTGAGATTTGTTCAATATCATTTCTATTTAGCCCATTCATACAAATGGCCTCCTAACTCCCTTTGAGTTAGACCAAATTATAGGGAGACAGGCCCGAAACGAGTTATCCAAAATAATATTTACCCCCTAAGAGGCGAATGAAATTTAAGAGTAAAATCTCAGTGTGAAAAAATTTGATAATTGGTAAGCCTGAGCAAATATTGCGATTGCAAGAATCGCCTCCAAGCTGTGTGATGTAGTTTGGAGGCGATACTATGTTAAAATTATTTTCTCTTTATCTACACACGAGGGGGAAATCCCCCGGAACAGTTTCAGTTTACTGTCAAAATATCTCGCAGTACCTTCGGGGGTGCGAGGAGACATTTGGCGAGCGTCCAAGTCAACTCTACCGGGCCAACGTGCTGGAGTACATCTCCTATATGCGTAATATCAAGGGTTACAGTCCCAAGACGGTCAACCATCACCTGTCCTCTCTACGGAGCTACAACGATTGCCTTATAGAATCCGGCCAACAGACGGATACCGTCATACTGAAGAACGATTTTATGAAGATCCAGCTACAGTACGCCAGCCCCAGCACTGTTACCAAGAAAGATGTGGAGGCTTTTCGGCAACGTCTGCTTGAGAGCGACAGCAAACGTAACTACGCCATCGTGACCCTGTTCGCCTACTCTGGCATCCGGCGAAGCGAGTGCGCCAACCTCAAGCTGGACCAGGTAGACCTGACCGCCAGAGAGATTCGCGTCATTGGCAAAGGCGACAAGCAGCGGGTAGTATACATCAATGACAAGATCGTTCACGCCATGCGGGAGTACCTGAAGGAGCGCAACTCCGACAGCCCCTACTTTTTTATCAGCAGGCAAAGTGAGAAGCTGACCCCATCCAGAATCAACCAGAGATTTAACAAATATTCAGATAATATTTATCCAAAAACTTTGAGACATTTTTTCTGTTCTCATGCTTTGGAAAGCGGATTTTCAATCCATGAGGTGAGCAATTTAGCTGGACACAGCTCCATTCAGGTAACCATGCTCTACACCAACCCAACCGCCCAGGCCATGAAGGATAAGGCCAATAAGCTGTAAGGGGGTGCGCATGAAGAAACTGATTTTTATTGTGGCGGCGCTCGTCCTCCTTGCGGTTTCTGGTGTAGCTGCTTGGCAGGTTTATGTGCCCGTCCATGAGGACAACATGAGCTTCAACGCCTATGAGGATTTGCGGCAGTTCGCGCGAATCCCCACACCAGAGCCGACAATCCAGCCGGACACATCAAGTTCACCAGATTTTACCCCTACCCCATCCTCTGGGCCGGAACCGACTCTCCCGCCTACTCCGCAAGTTGACTTCGACTCCCTTCGGGCAGTCAACCCGGAAATCGTTGCGTGGCTCTCCATCGACGGCACCAATATCGACTACCCTGTGGCCCAGCATAGCGACAACGACTACTACCTCCACCACCTATTTACCGGCGAGTGGAACAGCTCCGGCTGCCTGTTTATGGACTGCAGCAATCAGGCCGGCTTTTCAGATTTGCATACTATTATATATGGGCACCATATGGACAATGGCACCATGTTCCAGAAACTGATGGACTACAAAGACCAGTCTTTCTATGACGAGCACCCGACCGCTCAGCTTTTCACGCCGGACGGCACCTACACTGTAGAGTTCTTTGCCGGATATGTGGCCGGTGTGGATGGGAACGCATGGAAGCTGGATTTTGCATCGGATGCAGAGTTTGGAAAGTGGGCTGAGAACGCAAAAGAAAAATCCCTGTTTGAGAGCCCGGTCACGCCAACGGCATCGGATAGAATCGTTACCCTCTCCACCTGCAGCTATGAGTTTTATAACGCAAGACTTGTTCTGCATGGTCGCCTTGTTGTAGATTGACCCTTGCATTTCTCCGAGAGCTTTGATATAATATTATCAAAATCCAGATAGGAGGTGCCACCCATGAAAATCAGACCCTCATCCGCCCTGCGGAACGAATACACGCAAATATCACTTTTGGCAAAGGAGTCCGGCGAGCCCATCTTCATCACCAACAAGGGCGAGGACGATGGCGTGTTTATGAGCATGGAGGCCTACGAGGAGCGGGAAAAGATGTTCCGGCACCGTGACCAGATCTACGCCGCGGAGCTGAGCCGCCTGAATGGCGAGAAGACCTATACGGCGGAAGAAATGCACGAGAGGATGGAGGCGCTGTTCCGTGCCCATGAGTAAGCTGGTCTATCTGGCCCCAGCCGCCCACGATATGGAGGAGATCGTGAAGTTTCATATTGCCAATGTGGGGCCGGCCTCTGCACGGAAGGTCTATGCGTCGATTGAAGGCACCATAAACCGGCTGGCAGAATTTCCGCTCTTGGGACAGACCCACCCGGACCCAGTCCTGGCAGAGAATGGCTTCCGCAAACTGGTACTGACGAAAACTTATGTCGCCGTGTATAAAATTATTGACGATACCGTGTACATCTACCGTATCGTGAACGGCAGGACGGATTATCCACGGCTGCTGAAATAGGGCTTGTAAAATGCGCCTGGTTATGCTATACTTTGTTATACAGTATCAAGTTTGAAATTCAGTAAAACACAGTTTCCGAGTTACAGAGCGTCTGATAAGTTTATTGCTTCACGTTGTGAAGTAATACTTTCAGGCGCTTTTTTGTGTTTCAGCCGGATAAATCGGCATAAATGAATATCTAGCTCACTCAGGCAAAAAGGCAAGCAGAGAGGTAATCTTTGCTTGCTTTTTTCTATATCAAAAAAGAAAAGAGGTAACCAAAATGAAATCACCACAAGACCCATTGACACTGACGTATATTGGCGACGATTCCTGGTCCCGCCCAGTATACAGAGCCCAATTTCAGCACCTTTGGAAAGACACAGACTGCGGCAGGCTCAGATGCGACTGCGATTATTACCTGGGATATGGGAACAGGAACGAAGATATTTTGTGTGGCACTCCCCAAGAGCACATCGAGTGCATGAAAAAGCGATGGTTGGAATTTGCCGATGATGAAAAGCCGGAATGGCTGACTTGGGAACAGATTCTGGAGTATGAACGGCAGATGTGTACGACTCCAGACAAAACATAAATCATGTTTCTTACCCCAGAGTGGGTACAAAAGGCGCGCATTGCATGGCTTTGCGCGTCTTTTTATCATAAAATAGGGGCAGTGCCCCAAAATGGAGGATACCAATATGAAAACACCGTCTGTACACAGTAAAAAGCCCCAAGAGGCCCTGGAGCTCAAGGCCATCATCGCCAGTCTGCTCGACCAAGCCAGGGACAAGGTCAGTTTCGTTGACCGCGACGCCCCTGATGACATCTTCACCCTCGACATACGGATGCTGCACGAGGCAGTCCATCGGCTTCACAAGATGCAGGCAAAACCCATCATCGTTAGTACAGCCAAGGGTCGAGAGTACATCGACTATATCTGTCCCCACTGCCACGACACCATCACCCAGCGCCGCAAGGGCCAGAAGGAGGGGCTATACCGGCCCAAGTACCATGATTCTTGTGGTCAGCGGCTGAACTGGGAGAAGATGGTAATATGCGGGAAGCTGAAAATTAAGAAATCGGAGGCATCAAAATGAATCCAGACATCGAATGTACCACCACCGAGGGTACGGTCATCCCCATCAGGGATTATCAACCCCAAAATGACAAAAACGTGTTCCAGGCCATGGCTGTGGAGAAAATCGCCGCCGAGCTGAAATCCTTCACCGGTGGTCAAAAAGAGAAATGCGTATCCACCCATGTTGCCGCGGAAATCACTCATTTCTGCGAGGAGTCACCGGAGTTTGCCGAGGTGGTCTACAAGACCAAGCGCACGCTCTCTGACTGTTGTGCTGAAGTGTTAAATGGCACCGGCAATTATATGTCCGATAACGACGTGTACCGAGGGATCGTGAAAGCCTACTTCCCCAATGCCGATGTGCGGTTTCTTATGAACATCTAGATAAACGGCGCGGCCCCCAGCGAGGAGGAGATGGCCCGTGTGCCAGAAAAGCCGAAGCCCAGCCAGCCGAAACCGGCTCCCAAGGCCGCTCCCAAGCCTGCTGAAAAGGCCGCTGCTCCTGCAGCGCCAAAGCCTGCTGAGCCGGAAATAAACTTGGCCGCAGGCCAACGTTTTATTCAGCTTTCGCTGTTCTGAGGGGGTGATACAGTGCTTATCAAAAAAGAATTGCAGAATCTTCCCCTGTCCCCTGCTCCTGACCCTACGAAGAAGATCCCTCTGACAGCCGGGGCAAAAATCCATCAGTTACCCCGCTGTGGCAGAATCCTTGCGCTTGACGTGTACCAACAGCGCAAACTGCTCTTCCGCTTCT
The DNA here is from genome assembly GCF_002201475.1 of Acutalibacter muris. Lineage (NCBI taxonomy): Bacteria > Bacillati > Bacillota > Clostridia > Eubacteriales > Acutalibacteraceae > Acutalibacter > Acutalibacter muris. The sequence continues at coordinate 1,220,536 of NZ_CP021422.1, forward strand.
TCTCGGATGGAAAAAATTGCATCACCTGGAGCGAGCATCCTGGGAAGCCCGGGTGGACGAAAAAGAATCTTTTTCAGTTTGACGGTATCAAATACCAGGCAATTTCAATCAGGCCCTGCTCAGTAAAAAGAATCACCCACATTTTGAAGGCCAATCCTTCCTCACTGAACGTCCTGCATCAGACGGAGGAATGCGTAGGAGAGTTCATTGAGCGCTTCCATAAGCAGAAAAAAGAGAGGGCCAGGGATGCAAAATGCCGGCTCATGGAGCAGCACCTGGATATGTTCCCCGCCTACCCCGACGACCTGGACGAGTTTTGCGAGAACCATGTGTTCCACCGCTCCATTGTCTACCTTTCTAAACTGGAAAAAGGCAAACGCTGGGGTCGGTGTATGCACTGTGGCAGGGAGTTCCTCCTCGACCGTTCGGTGAAACCGGGCAGCGAGGGTACTTGCCCCAAGTGTAGCTTTCCCGTCAGGTTCCGGGGCGAAAGGGCTACTAAACCAATTGTGGAGAAGGCAAAAATCTGTATTCCCTCCCGGGTGGACGGCCAGCTGCTCCTTCGGTACACCGATGTGCGGCGCGTTATCTCTCCTGACGAGAGGGAGCCGGAGTTTGACTATTCAGACTTCTTTCTCAACATCGTTGTTGAAAAGGCTGGCCGGCAGAAAGCCTACGCATACTGGTGGAGAAGTTATCCGTATTACTGGAGCGGGTGGAGCAGGCTTAAAAACGGCTCGGGGTGCTATAGCTATACCTATGTGTACACGGAAAACCTGACGGAAGTTTTTGGCGAGCAATACTGTCACGTTGACCTGCAGGCTGGTTTGAGAGACCTGCTTCGGCCCATTGACTTTGCCGGGATTCTACGGAATCTGCAAAATATTCCCCAAGCGGAGTACCTGTTCAAGCTGGGCCTTCCGGGTCTGGCGGCAGGCCTGTCGCTAAAGGAATCCGGCGCTGCCAGCTTTTCTGAACTGACCGGCGTAAGCAAACAGTATCTTCCCATTTTAAGGGAAACTCAGGCGGGGAAAGGTGAAATAAATCTGCTTGCAGAATCCCAAAAGTGGGTGCCCTTCGAGGTGTTCCGCGAGCTGTGTGCTTTGAATTTGGACATAACCGGCCTGACCACCATGCAAAGCATCATGGAGTATAACAGCCTGGGACGAGTGCTGCGGTACTTGCAGGGCCAGAAGAAAATCAAAAAGACCTATGCAAATTTGCTTGGCCTATATCGGGATTACTTAGATATGGCCAGGAACCTGGGCTGCAACCTGAAGAAAAAGGCCATTTTGGAGCCCCGCGACCTGAAAGCCCAGCATGACCTCTTAGCAGAGCAGCTTGCCGCGCACAAGACGGAGAAAGAGAACTTGCTGCTGCCCCACGCCATTGAGAACGGCCTGTACGAGTGGGCACAGGAGTACGCCAGCGAGGATTATTGCGTTGTGTACCCCCAGACCAAGAACGACTTCATCAATGAGGGCCGCATCCTGCACCACTGTGTTGGGAACGCCAGCTACTATGACCGGCACGTTCTTGGCCGGAGCATGGTGTTTTTTATCCGCCGGGCGAGTCAGCCGGAGAAACCGTTCTTCACCACTGAAATCGACATGGATGCTGGAAGGATCAAGCAGCTCTATGGTTTTAGCGACTGCTCCGCACCGAAGGAGGTGCGGGGGTTTGTGGAAGGGTTTGTTCGGGCGGCTATGCGGTGGAGAAATGCAGAACGGATGGCAGGGTAAGTTTCTCAATAGAATTCGTGCAAACTATTGAAATCTTCGTGCAAATGGCATATACTATATGTATCAGTCGAAAGGAGATGGTCATATGGCCGGTACAACAACAAATATCAGCATCCGCATGGATGCTGACTTGAAAGCACAGGCAGACGCTCTTTTTGCGGAGCTTGGCATGAATCTTTCTACCGCATTTAATATCTTTGTCCGGCAGTCGCTGCGGGAGGGCAGGATACCCTTTGACATTTCTCTGAATCAGCCCAACCAAGAGACCGTTGCGGCCATGCTGGAGGCGGAAAGGATTGCAAAAGACCCATCCGTAAAGGGGTATAATGATTTGGATGAGTTGTTTGCGGATCTGCGCTCATGAGAAAAACAAAGTATATTGTCAAGGTCACGACCCAGTTTAGGAAAGACTACAAAATGGCCCTGAAGCGCAATCTTAATATCCGATTGCTTGAGGAAGTGGTTGCTGCTCTGTCTATGGGCAATTCCCTGCCCGAAAAGAACCGGGATCACAGTCTATCCGGGAACTGGGCCGGCTACCGGGAATGCCATATTCTGCCGGATTGGCTGCTGGTATACCGCATCGAAAACGATGTTCTTGTGTTGACATTATCACGAACGGGAACACACAGCGACCTGTTTGGAAAATAGCTCTTTAATCAGGTATCAGGCTTATCATTTAAGCAAACACAAACAATCCGATTTACAAAAGCGTCTGAAAGTTTTTTCAACTTCCAGGCGCTTTTCCTATTTCAAGAAAACGAAGGAGAGAGCACAAAATGAAAAGAATCAATGCCCGCTGACCACTATACGATGAATGTGGGCGGAAGAAATGCGAGTACCAATTCAGAGAGCTGGATTGCCCCTACTATTGGGCCAACGCCCGCCCAGATTCGGAGATCCCAGACCAGGAGGCCATTCGGTATGAAAAGCACGACTGATTATCACCAGATAATTGCCACAGCATTGACGGCGATTGCTGAACCCAATGAGGCCGAGCGTCCGAAGCTTCTGCAATCCGCTGCTTTGGCTGAACTGGAAATTACCTTGAACCGATATTCAGAGCGCTGCTATGACCCCGCTCTACTGTGCGCAATCGCAAGTAAGAAAGCCCGCTGGATCACAGAGGCAACCACTAAAAAGGATATCCAGTCCATTCTGAATCCTCCCGCGCCCCGGTATGACGGAAACAAGTTCTACCCGGACAAATATATGCCTCCCGAGGAGGAGGCGATCCGCTGGAGTGAAACCTCCTTGCGTGCGCCCCTCAATGAAGCTGGATTTAAGCGGTACATGGAGGTGTTTCAGCAGGTATTTCATAAATCAGTGGAGGCGATTCTGAGTGAAAAAAGATAGTTTTCCCAAGATTGCCCTTGCCTTTTCCAGCAAAAGCTGGTATACTAAGCGTACAGTATCGAGTTTGACATCTGAGCAAACACAGTAATCCGAGTTACCGAGCGTCTGAGAGTTATCATCACTCTTAGACGCTCTTTGCGTTTCAGCCGGGAAATCCGGCGCAAAAGTTAATAAAGCTCCCCGAAGGGGGCAACAAAAGCGTACATGGCATAGCTGTGTGCGCTTTTTCATTCATAGATTGGAGCAAGCCCGATCAGCTCCTGCCAACTTTTATCCGGGGAGCAATCCCCATCACATAATCAATTTGAAAGGAAGTGTCCATATGGACGACAATCGATCCAAAATCGAGCAGATGCGTGGTCTTATCGCCACCATCAAACAGGCTGACATCGCCTATTTCCGTGACGACCGCCCCATTATGTCCGACCGCGACTACGACGTGGCGGTTGACCTGCTGAAAAAGCTGGAGCAGAACACCGGCGTCATTCTCTCCGACTCCCCCACCCAGAAGGTGCCGGGCGAGATACTGGAGAGCCTGACCGAGGTACGCCATACCCGTCCTATGCTGTCGGCGGACAAGACCAAGTCAGTAGATGACTTGGTACGCTTCGCCGGAGGCCGGGACGTGGTGCTGTCCTGGAAACTGGACGGCCTGACCCTGGTGCTTCGCTACGACGATGGCCAGCTCCAGCAGGCCATAACCCGGGGACGGGAGGGCATCATTGGCGAGGATGTGACCCACACAGTCCGTACCTTCCTCAATGTGCCCGTGACTGTACCCACAAGAGAATCTTTCGAGGTCCGGGGCGAGGGCGTGATTTCTTGGGAGAATTTCAAGAAAATCAACGACAGCCTGGAGGAACCCTACACCCACCCGCGAAACCTGGCGGCGGGCAGCGTCCGCAAGCTGGACCCGGCAGAATCCAAAAAGAGGCTGCTGGAGTTCAAGGCTTTCGACCTGGTGACGGATTTGACCTTCCCAACTAAAACAGAGCAATTGGATTTTTTGGCTGAGAACGGCTTTTCCGTGGTGCCACACCTTAGGCTGGCCGCGCCAAGTGCCGGCAAAGTGAAGGACACCGTTGCCCTCATGAACCCCGCAGGCTTTGAGTACCCGGTAGACGGCCTCATCATGGAGTACAACGATACCGCCTATGGCAAGAGCCTGGGCGCGACCGGGCACCATGAGAACCGCCTGATTGCCCTCAAGTGGAAAGATGAGCTGTACACCACCAAATTTCTGGGTGTAGAGCTCGCTACCACCCGCACGGGCATGGTAAGTATCACCGGGCTTTTTGAGCCTGTGGAGATGGATGGCGCCAAGGTCAGCCGGGCCTATCTGCACAACTACAACATTTTTGAACAGTTCCAGTTTGGGGTGGGCGACACCATCCAGGTCTACAAGGCCAACATGATCATCCCGCAAGTCGCGGAAAACCTCACAAAAAGCGGTACTTACAAGCTGCCGGAAAAGTGTCCCTGCTGCGGAAGAGCGCTGTCAATTCAGCAGACCTCCGGCGGCACATCCCAACTGTTCTGCGACAATCCCCACTGCGCCGCCAAGCTGGTACAGAAATTCGCTCATTTCTGCGAGAAGACCCGCATGAACATCGAGGGCCTGTCCGCCACGACCCTGGAGAAATTCATCGGTCACGGCTGGATCCGCAGCTTTGGCGATCTGTACACGCTGGATAGGTACAAGGAGGAGATCATCAACACAGAAGGCTTTGGCGTGAAGTCATATGAGCGCCTGCAAGCCTCTATTGACAAGAGCCGAAACTGCACTTTGGCGAAATTCATCGCCGGGCTGGGTATCCCCATGGTGGGCCGCCACGCTGGGCGGGAGCGGGACAAGTGCTTTGGCGGCTCTTGGGAGGCGTTCGAGCAGGCTATAAAAGATGGCTTTGACTTCACATCTCTGCCGGACTTTGGCGCTACAATGCACGACAACATTTACAAATGGTATGCTGACGCTGACGAGGCTGACCTCTGGCGTCCGCTGCTCGACCATATTACATTCATAAAGGAGAATACAATTATGAACAGCACAAATAATCCCTTCGCAGGCAAAAATGTGGTGGCTACCGGTAAGCTGGTGAACTACACCCGCGACGGCATCCAGACCCGCCTTTTGGAGCTGGGCGCACACCCGGCCTCCTCGGTGACTAAAAATACCGATTTCCTGATCGTGGGCGAAAAGGCCGGCAGCAAGCTGGCGAAGGCCCAGGCTCTGGGCATTACCACCCTGACCGAGCAGGAATTTGAGGATATGGCTGGCTAATTAGCCAGAAGAAAGTGGCGGGGCAGGTGACTGTCCCGCGCTTTCTATATATAGCGATAATAATAAGGAAAGGCAAAATATCATATGGCAATTTTTGTACAAAACGTAATACAGATGGAGGGGATTGCCTCCCTTCCCCTGTTCACGAAAAGAAACGGCTCTCTGGAGTTCGACTTCAATAAGCTGCTCCCCATGCCGGAATCTCTGGATGTGGAAGCAGGCTCGCTGGAAAACGTGGCAATCGAGGCGGCTATCCGGAAGGTTGCCCACAGAAGTCACCCATTCCAAAAGGCACAGGCTGTTCCGGCCATGAGCGACGAGCAGTTCGCAAAGCAGGTCGCCATTCACGCAAGGCCCGAGGATGAGCTCAGTAAACTCGGCCTTCAGTATATCAGCAATAAAGTGCTGTATGGCGCGGCAACCTGGTATGACTGGTGCTGTCATAACTGGGGAACAAGATCCAACGCGTACCACACGAAAGTCGCGAATGACGATATGCTCATCTTCACCACGTCATGGATCCCGCCGATCCGGGTGATTGGCGCATTAGCCCAGAGGTATCCCCAGGCAGTTATCAATCACTGGTGGGCCGACGAGGAAATAGGGAACAATGCCGGTTATGCAAAATACTTCCAGGGGAAGGCTGAAATAAAGGAGTTCTATATGGATGGCAGCAGCGAGGCTTATGATACCTATGCTTTCTGCTGGGCGACAGCCCCTTCCTATATCAAAATGAATGTGGGCAATGCCACAGGCGCAACTGGCGGGAGGATTTTATGACTATGGCTAAGATCAGCCGTATCATCTCCGGCAGCCCGGTGCGACCCATCGCCGTGGGCGAACCGGCGTTGATCCATGAGGGTAACGGCCTGAGAAGAACTACCCCGGTCTTGAATGTGCGGCGTGTGTCACCCGGCGAGGTTCGCTTCGAGACCAAAAACACACAGTATGTCCTAAAAATATCCCCTGCAAATAGAATAACAAAGGAGCAAATCACATGAAAGCGTTTGAAAAAAGCTGCTATCTCCTGCCTTGGCCGGAGGTGTCGGAAATCCTGACTGACGAGGTTGAAAAGCATCTCGGCCGCCATGTCCCATGCTGGGCAAAATACGAGGACGAAAGCTTCTGGTGCACAGACCAGCCTGTTTTGCCCCTACACGAGGCCTGCCAAATCATGCTCCTCAGCGGTTTTCCCGCTGAGGACTGGCAGGACACTCTCCCGGACGAGGGAGGAAACACGGTAAACGGCTTTGGCATGGAGCTTAGCGAGCATCTGCTCCGTAAGGGCCTTGGCTTTGCCTGGATGCGGCAGATCATCGCCCCGGAGGGACTGTGGCTGGTGGGCGTTTACGATAAAAAGGAGCGCCAGCCGGAGCCTGCCATGATTGACGGCTTGGAAGTGTGCTTTGAGGAGTTGAAGTCCAAGGACGAGCTTTTCACTTTCTTTGATGAGGGTTCCTGCACCCATGCCGCCCTGATGGAGTTCTGTGAAGACTATAAAAAGCACTACGGAAACGACCTGTGCTGGCCCTACCCCCTTGCGGAAGATAAGCATTTGGGCTTGTTCCTGGTGCTCGTTAAGGAAGGCGTGCTTTGCCTGCCATATGATGGGTTTGACGGTGAGACCTATGAGTTTTTCGACCTCAAGGATGCCAGGCTGCTTCAGGCAAAACAGGTTATGCAGTTAGCAGCAGATTGGCAGTTTTTCTCCCAGGGCTTGCTCGGAGCGTTAAGTGACATGGCCGCATATCTCGCAAAGCAGGAGGGTAATCAGCATGAAACAGCCTGATGTCCCCCTTTGGAGAAAGTCCATGCTCCAGCACCTGAATCTGGACGATATTCTGAAAATATTATATGAGATTGCGGAAAACGGCGACCCGTTCGGCTACGAAAGCTCTGAAAGCGGGTACTATCAGGACTACAAGGAGCAGTTCGACGAGCTGGCCCTCGGCGCAAGTTCCTTGCTGGATGCGCTGACGGAGCATGACCTTCGGGAGCACTGGGACGATATGGCAGTCTGTCTTTTGGGGCAGACCACGACCGTCATGGGCTACGATTCCGTAGAGATGGATTACTACCACATGACAGACCCATACTGCGAGAATTTAGCGATTAAGGAGGCACAGAAACGTCTGGAACAACTGACAAAGGCAGACCTAATCCGCACATTTCGAACCGTGATGGTGGTGCTGACCTCATTCTTCGACATCAAGGCCGCCCACGACTGCCTCACATCTATTGTGCAGGAGTTGGACGAACGGGCGGCAATCATGGACCGGCGGCTCAAGGTCGCTTTTGCGGCCAAGGACGAGGCAGAGGCGAAAAAGTTACTGAATACGCTCCCGGGCAGAGCCTGGGTGGAATAGGAGAATCAATATGAACGCAAGAATTAAGGAAATTCTCAAGGAGTATGAGAGCAACCAGCTTGAACCTGATGAGCCCTTTCGGTTCCATTGCACCATGTGCGGCAAGTGTTGTATCAACCGCGAGGACATCCTGCTCAACCCCAGGGACATGTACAACCTGGCGAAAGAGCTGAAAATGACCCCGCGCGAGGTGATGAACGCTTACTGTGAGACCTACATAGGCAGCGATTCGCGCCTACCTGTGGTGCGGCTGAAACCCAGAGGGGAAATCAAGCGTTGCCCGTTGCTCAAGGATACAAAATGTTCTGTACACAGGGCAAAGCCGACGGTATGTGCGCTGTTCCCTATTGGCAGGGGGATCGTTCAAAAGAAGGGCAGCACCGTCGCGCTGACCGCAAAGGACATTCGGTACTTCCTGACCGACCCCGGCTGTGGGGACGATTCCGAGACCCATACCGTCCGGGAGTGGCTGGAGGATTTTGGCCTTCCGGTGGAGGATGAGTTCTTTGTCGAATGGCAAAAGTGTCTTGTAGAGCTGAGCCAACGCTTTCGTAGGTTGGAAAAGAAATTGGGAGCGGATATGGGGCCGATCTGGAGTCTCACCGGGACGATCTTTTTCCTGATGTATGAGATGGAGAAGCCCTTCGAGCCTCAGTTCAAGACCCATCTGGGTGAAGTCTATGAAATGATATATGAGCTGGCAGAGGAGGGCGGCAAATGACATGCCCTCACTGTGGCGGCTTGCTAAAAAAGGATACCATCAACAATGTTACACCCCGGGCTGGACAGTTCATCGTTATCTATGGTGTTCCATGCTGCAAATGCGTGGATTGCGGCACTGTCCTTTACAGGGGACATGTGATGCAAAAGCTGGAAAAGATGGTGGATGACACGCCAAAAGCTGCCGGGAAGGTCGTTATGCTGGGCTATCCCGATTCAGATATGGAGGTATATAATGGACACTGACCGCAACGAACACCAGATTATCCGCAAAGACGCCCGCGCCTGCTTCGTGGAGACCCTGAACGACTCCTTCGAGTTCGGCAAGGTACATTTTGGCTTTGCCACCTATGACATGAAGCTCCCAGCGGGCCAGCGGCAGACCAATTCCGTCCACATCTATATGGCGGTTGACGAGTTTCTGGAGCTGTGCCGCAAGCTCTGCTCCGGCGAACTACGGCATATGATGATCCAGCGCTTGAAAGAGAGCAACAAGGAGCCCCTTTACAAATGCCTCGGCGGCACCTCGGCTGAGAAGCTTGCGAAAATCAACCGCTCCCGTCCCGACGGCATGAGCCTGTCCCGCACTGCTGAGCTGGTATGCGGCAAGAACGGCAACTTCCTGTTCGTGGCCAGCAGCGGCCCCGGCGAGTCCAACAAGACCGGGCTTATCGTGCCGAGGTTTGGGAACAAGCCGGAGAACCATGTATCGGTAAGCATGACCTATGAGAGCTTTAGCGGACTGATGCTGACGACTAAGGCCCACTATGAGGCATGGCTGGCGGCTTGGTACGCCAAACAAGCGGTGGCAAAAAAGGATGCCCCTCCCAAACTGGAGCGGATTCCGGCACAACCAAAAGAGCGCGTCCCTGAGCCGGTTTACTCTGTGGAGCCGGGGTATGGGGCGGTTGCGATGTTCTAAAGTTTTTTGACGGCGTGGCTTTTGGGCTGCGCCGTTTCTTTTGTTGCTAAATGCAGTTGAATCTGGTATAATATTCCAAAGAGAGGAGCGGATATCATGGAGCCAGTTTACTATACAGTCGATTCTATAAACGGCGATTATGCCTATATGACCAGCGACGACGGCGTGGAGAATCAGGTTGCTATGTTCCTCCTGCCGGAGGGGACGGATGTTGGCAGCAGGCTGTTGTGGGAGAATTTTTCGTGGACTTTGGTAAATTAAGCCGGTATAATGGCGCAAAACAGGCTAATGAAAACGAAGTGCCTACAAATTGCCTATGTCAAGCCGATGACACGGAAATGAGAATCTGCTATAATAATAGCGTGGAAAGCTGGCCGATACCCTGGGGCCGGCTTTTCAACTTTATTGTGGAAAGGCTGTTGAAAAATGAAATACTGTCCTTATTGCGGTGCTGCCCTCCCGGACAGCGCCGTATCTTTCTGCCCGGAATGTGGGAAGTCTTTATCGGAAAGCACCGTGGAGAAGCCTGTCAAGGAGCAAAAGCGGAAGAACAAGCCCACAAAACCCAAGGCTCGCCCCAAAAAGCCCAAGAGAACTGAACCCCCTGTTGAGGACGGCTACGATGGCTACTACGACGACCGCCTCCCCATAGACGAAGGCCACCGCCGGGACGGCATGGACAAAAGCATCATCAAAAAGGTGGTAGCGCTGATACTGTGCCTGCTGGTGGTGATTGGGGCCTGCGTTGCAATTTTATATGTTTTGTGAGTTGCAAACGGCATTACCCATTCGTGTAATAAGGCAAAATTCAGAAAAAGGAGATATAACCGATGATTTACATATCCAAAGGTACCTCAAAATCCAGCTTGCGTAATCCCCTCAAAGTGACCCGCTGCGGCAAGACAGTCCAGCTCTCCGGCCTCCAGGCCGAGCTGTGGCGCAAGGGCCGGTACGAGTTTGCGTCCGCTCAGACCAAAGCCGAGGAGATGGCGCTGACAAGCCTCTCCAGGGCCGGGCTTGCTGAAATCCAGCAGGAGAGCACTGCCACCTTTCGCTACTACGCCCTTACCAGCTGTGTCCTCTGCCCCACCCAGCGTCCGGGCATCGGGCTTACCACCGGGGAAAAGGAACTCCTCTGCTGGCTGAAGAAAGCGGGCCTGCGTATGACCGTCGCCGAGCTGGTCTACCTGCGGAGCCGGGATATCCGCCCTGCCCGCAAGCTGCTCCGGGCAAGAAACCGGCAGGCGCTTGTGGAGAGAATCTATAATCCCCACAACATTGCGGACAACCTCTTGGAGCAGCAGATGGAGTCGGCGGGCTGCCGAGACGAGGTAGTGGCAGATTTGCTGTCACTGTTGCGGAAAAAGAGGCTGGTGCTGCTGTGAAATCAGCTTGGGCGAAATTCAAAAATCTGCCGGAGCCCTTGCGGAGAGTGATAGGTTTGCGCATGATGGTGGGCGGCGCGGCGCTCGTGCTTTTCATTATAATATGGATTCTCATGGGTGACATCACCCTGGCAATTCCCTGTGCGACGCTTGGGGCATATCTTTTGGTCAGTAGCTGTATGCTCGTACATCGCAATTTTCTTTGTATCACTGGCACGGTCAAAGAGGTGGTCATGACCGGCATCCGCAAGCTCCCCAAATATCTGCTGCTTGAAACCGAGGAGGGCATTATCCGACTACCGGCAAATCGAAAACCTTTTCCGGCGGGCAGTTCCGTAACGCTATATCTTGCCACCAATACGCCGGTCTATGAACAGGACGGCATATTAAAAATCTTTTCGTATCTCGCCTTGGAGCTCGCCGCCCCATCCAAGAAAAAGATTGACGAGCGCGGGAAACTGTGATATATTATAAATACAGTTTCATGGTTTCCCCCTGGAAACATAGTATCAGAGTTACAAAGTGTCGATTTGCGCGTGCTTTAGCACGGATGCGCTAGTCGGCACTTTTTTGTTTCCTAAGAGTGCCAAAAACTGAATAAATGGCGGAGTATCCGCCGGAAAAGAGGTCAAAATGTTAGCAGTTCTAATCACGGGGGCAGTGGTCTCCAAAGGCTACCAGGACGAACCGGCCGTCAAGGTATCTGACAGCGGAAAAGCCGTCTGGTTCCGGGTGGGCAAAAAGGTGTATGACTCCCAATCCGAGGACAACCGGCGCTGGGTCAACCTGAACATCAAGGGTTTCAACTACATGGTGGACAGAGTGAAGAAAATGCAGCTCAAGGAGGGCATGTACATCAACATCCGGGGCCGTCTGGACGAGGACGTGTGGATGGACAAGAGCGGCGAGACCCGCAGGAGCCTCTACATCGTTGCGGAGGACATCGAGTACGCGGGCGGCAAGTCCAAGGATGAATCCGAGAGCAATACCGCTCCTGCCAATCAGCCCGAGAAAGCTCCCCTGCCCACCGAGGCCCCCGGCGAGTTCACCGGCTACGAGTCCTTTGGCGGCACATCCTTCTTTGACGGAGACGATTAAGGTACAAAAAATGAAGTCTGAGCGTATTTGAGCGCATAATGAGTTTTCTAACTTGTTATGCGCTTTTTTGCGTTCGGAGGAAAGGAGCCTGCCATGCAGGAGACAAAACGAAGCCCGTTTCTGGATTCGCTCAAAATCGTTGGCCTGGCAATCATGGCCTGCTTTGTGTGCCGGTTCTGGCCCATGGCGATTTTCCTAATCATCTATGGTTTGGCTGTCATCGTGCGTACGTTGGTGAAGTCCCGGAAAACAAAACCTGTCCAGCTTGCGCCGTTCATACCGGCAGAACCAATCCCGGCCCCCACGCCCACCCAGCGCGACCTGGAAAACTTGGCGTTCTCCATGATTTGCGGTCGAATAACCGAGCTGGTAGCCCGGGACTATCCCACCGCCCGCTGGGTATGGGAGTTTCCCTCGGCTCAGAAGCTGATCATGGAGGGCCACGAGGTGTACATCCTCCTCAACCGGGCCGGAGGTTACCGCCGGGCACAGGTGCTGTACCAAAACCTGCAGGTGACCGGCCTGAAGTACGAGGGCATTACCGTCGCTCCCGTTGAGCCACCTGCCGCTCCTGAGCCGGAAGAAACCGAACCGGACAACTACTCCCTCCTGGCCTTCCAGTGGGTGGACGCGCACCTGTCCGACCTGAGTTCCAGGTGTGATGAAGCCCGGAAAAATGGCCTTTCCCACCTGCTGGTGCCGGAAACAGAACTGCCTGTAGCCCAGAGCTGGCAGGACATCTGCACTGAGCTGGCCCGCGCCGGGTACAGAACACAGGTGCTCGCCGAGGGCATAAAAATCACGATAGGAGTTGATGAAAATGAGCGCAGCCCTGAATAATCTATTCAATTTTGGCCGCCCGTTGCCGCCGCCCTTTAGTGCTGTCACCAACAGGAAAGTCCCGGTGGCCTCCAAGTACGGCGACGGCAAGCAGGCGACCCTCTGCTGCACGGTCATCAAGGCGCTGAACGCTGTATGCGCCTGCATGAACGGCTCCGGCGAGGGCGCGGTGGGCGTGATAGACCACCGCTCGGTAGCGGAGTACAAGTCATCCATGGGCCCGGACGCCTACCATCTGACGGTCTTTGACAGCGGCACTGGCTCCATTATGGCTACTGTTTATGACAAAAACACAGAGCTCATCGAGAACTATGTGCTGAAGACTACCGACCGTGACGGCGCAGCCGTGGTGATGGCCATGTTCCCATTCCTTAACCGGGACGAGGAATTTGAGCAGAAATTCAACGAATATTTCGACCAGTACGCGGCGGGGTTTCCTGACGTGCCTGCCGCCACAAACACTATGGCTATCCTCTGCGACAATGTGTATCGCCGGGTCAAGGACGAGACTTGCGATGCCCACATCAAAGTGACTCTGGATAAATCCGGCAACCTGATGCGGGTCACCCAGGGACACCTCGACTCCGGCGCGTTCACCCCAACGGACGTGATTGCGGGCGAGTTCACCATCTTCGCCAAGACCGGGCGGGCGACTGTCAAAAAGGCAAGCGCCGTGATAGAGCATAGCGATTTTGTGGGCAAGTATGCACTGCACACAAGAGCACTCAGCCCCCAGGAACAGGCGCTTGTCCCGGCGCTGCCGGAGTGGTACATCATTCCCTGTGAGGTGGTAGACATCTGCAAGCACGCCCAGGCCACCACAGAAAAATCTGCTCCCATGAGGAACTTCATCCTGCGCGGCCCCGCCGGGACAGGCAAGACAATGGGCGCGAAGGCCATCGCCGCCGGGCTGCGCCTGCCGTACATGAAGTACACCTGCTCTGCCAACACGGAGATCTTCGACTTCGTGGGCATGATTTTTCCCGATTCCGAGGGTGGCTCCACCGGGGACGCCCAGTTGGATAAGGAGAAAGAGCAGCTTGAGAGCATGGCGGCATCACCTACGCGAACGTGGCTAAAATCATGAATCTGCCCGGCTTGGACGACATGGATTACGACCCCGCAGGGGTATACCAGGCGCTGACGGGACTGGAAAAAGAGGACGCTACTTCTCAGGAGTGCATGGCTGTTGTCATGGAGCGGGTGACCGCAAAAGTACAGGCTTTGACAAAGCGTACAGAGGAGAACCAATCTAGCGGTCAGACCTACCGCTATGTGGACACGGACTTCATCAAGGCTTTGCGCTACGGCTACGTCATCGAGATTCAGGAGCCTTCTACCATCGCCCAGCCGGGCGTGCTAGTGGGCCTGAACTCCCTGTTGGAGCAATCAGGCACGATTACCCTGCCCACTGGCGAAATTATCCAGCGCCACCCGGATGCTGTTGTGGTGGTCACCACTAACACCAGCTACGAGGGGTGCCGGGGAATGAACCAGTCTGTGCTCGACCGCATGAGCTTGGTGCGGGACGTGGAACTGCCGACCCCGGAGGTCATGGTGCAGAGAGCTATGTCCGTTACCGGCGCTACCGACGAGTACCAGGTAGGGCAGATGGTGCAGGTGGTCAACGATTTAGCGGAGTATTGCCGCAAAAACAGCATTTCGGATGGCAGTTACGGTATGCGCAGCCTTATCGACTGGATCACCAGCGCGGAAATTACCGGCGATGTGTACCAGTCGGCGCTGTACACCGTCATAAGCAAGGCAACCGCCGATGAAATTGACCGTGAAGCGCTAATAAGCGCTGTGCTGGAGCCGATGTTTGGCCCCAAAAGAAAAAACAGCATAAAGGAGTGAAAATCGTGATTGTTATAAATCAAAATTGTTATCAGCCAATGCGGGAGGCCCGTATTGAGCAGGGCTTGACCCAGCGGGAACTGGGGCAGAGAACCGGCATCCCCTACTACACCATCCAGGCGTATGAGCGGGGCCGTCATAACCCACCGGCTAAGCGTTTGCGTACCTTGGCAGAGGTGCTGGGGCTTGAGGTGGAGGACTATCCTCTGCCGCCCATGCGCACTACTGCAAGCGAACGCAACCAGCTTCTGGAAAAGTACATGGACTTGCCCGGATATATCATCCGGCAGAACTGGACGCTGGTGCTCGCAACCGGCTTGGATGTGGAGGATGTCAGGCAAGAACTTCTGCTCCGGGGATTGCAGGCCATAGAGACCTATGACCCAAGCGCCGGAGCTAGTCTGCGGACGCACCTCAACATCGCCATGCAGTACCACCTCATGAAGTTGGCCCGGAAAGCGTCATCCAGAGGAATGACCGATGTGCCTCGCGGGGTTCGTGTCACATTCTGCTCGGTGGAGGCTATGTGCGAGTATGGCTTTGAACTGGAGGGTTGAATATGCACATAACAGAGCTGCAAACGCCGTATATTGGACGGAAAATTATCGTATACGGTTCAGGCAAGAACGCCAACAGGCCGGTACCCCACTGGCGTGAGGTACAGCAGGTTTCCGGCCCTCTTTACAAGGGACGGGAGGCGGTAAACAAGTATGGGGAGCTGAAATGTGACTTATACCTGCTATACGATGAAGTCCCCGTAGGATTGCGCTATATCAAAAATCAGCACATTGATGACAGAGTTACGACAGAGTACCTTCTGGGCCTGCTGCAAAGCGAAAACTTGGCTTCCCTGTCCGGCTATCTTGATAATCTGAGAGAGGACATGGAAAACTCCAGGTGGGTCGGGCTGGCGGATATCGAATTTGTAAAACAGTTCGATGAACCTTTGGCCCAAAAGTTAGCCTTGCACAGGCAAAACCGTTTGGAGCTGTGGGAGCAAGCCCGACGTAGAAATGAGAAGGAAGGTCAGGTAAAAAGGTGATGGCACGCAAGGGCAAGCTAAACGGCACGGTGATGACCCGGAGGGAGTTTGTTTTCAATCTTCTTCAAGAGGGGCTCGTTCCAGTTTGCTTCACCAATGGGCGCTCAAATCAGTACCGCCTTTATGACAATACCAACCGGATCTGGTATATTGTCACCAAAACCGAACACGACTTTGCCAAGTATCTGCTTGACTCAGGCAAAATAGTATCACAGGAATAATGGGAGCGGCCAGGCGGTAAGTCTGGCCCTTCTCCTATCATGATTATATTGGAGGCCAAAAATGGCAAGAGTAAACCACAAGCTGGTAAAAAAGCTGCTCAACGAAAAACGCAGCAAGATAACCGACCGGCAGTTCTTCACCAGCCGGGTGTTGGCGGGACACTTTGAGGACATGGCCGCCGCCCAGACCCGGCGCTACAAGTACGACCGGCGGGTAAGGGTGCTGCTTAGCTGGAAGCCAAAGGACGGCAGTGTCGCTTATACTGACAATCAGACCATTCACATCAACGCCGGCTATCCGCTGGTGACCAAAACCAAGGGCCGGAAGAACCGGTATCATCTGGTGTGCGGTCTGTTCGCTCACGAGTTGGGCCATGTGCTGTACACTGATTTTTTGCAGCCCCAGACCCAGACAAACTATATGGAGCGCGGTCTTTGGTACCCGGAGCCGCCTACCCTGCACACGGCGGAGGACTTTGCCAATGAGAAAGCCATGTGGGCATATCTCAAGGCTGACCCCAAGAATCTGGAGGCTGTAAAGGAGGTTTCGCACCATATCTCCAACGTGCTGGAGGACGGCTACATTGAGAACCGTATGCTCAATGACTTCCCCGGCACACTGGGCTTTGGGCTTAGTGTCGTGCGCCAAAAAATGTGGGAGGAGATGGGCACTGTCACCGACCTGAAGCAATACGAGGGAGACGGCTCGTGCCACATTTTCCAGAGCATCTTAGAGGTCATGCTGTCCTACGTGAAGTACGGCGAGATAAAATACGGTGATGAAGAACTGGACGATATACGCATCCAGACCACCTTCGACCTTATCAACGAGCTTGACCGCTCGGTAACCGACCCAGACCCCAAGACCCGGTTACGCACCGTAAATCTGATCCTTGTTCGCTGCTGGGAGCATATCCAAGACTACTGCGAACGACTCAAGGCGGCGAAGGCGGTGGCTGAGTCCATGTCGGACGCAGTAAAAAAGAGCCTAGGCGGAATGCCCGGCACGACTACCGCTGGGACAGGCGGTGCGCCTGTTCCAGGAGCAGGTAGCTCTGCGGGCGCTTCCGCGACGGCGGCAAGCCGCGCTAAGACCCATGAGGACGCTGAGGCAGGCAATGATGAAGATTCCGAAAACAGCGAAAATAACTCTACAGAGGAAAAGCCTGCCCAGTCCGGCGAAGATTTACCGCCCATAATGGGTTCCGTGCCCAAGCCCAAGAAGCAGGACACTACGGATTCCGAGGGTGGGCGCATCCCCTACCACCAGACCAGCTCTCTGTCTGAGCCAGTGGGCGGCACTACCGAGTACAACGCCGACTACGAGCGGGAGCAGTACGACAAGGCCGCGTCAGACATTGACCGTATGCTGGACAAAATGGCTGAGCACTCCGCCTGTGAGCAGCTGGAAAATGAGCGCTTATCCGAGCTGAACGAGATGGCGAACAGCATCTCCTACGGTGATATCCACCAGGGCGTGAACATCAAAATCAACCGTATTTCCAGCGTAGATACTGACCTCATGGAGCAGTACGACGCTGTTGCTCCCCGGCTGGTGACTATTTCCAAGCAGCTCCAGCGGAGCATCCAGAAGGAGCTCAAAGAGCACCGTCAAGGTGGTAAGCAGACCGGACTGGTCATGGGCAGAAGACTCGATACCCATGCTCTGTGCCGGAACGATGGAAAGGTATTTTACAAGAACGCTCTGCCAAATGAGATACCCGAGCTTGCGGTGGGCCTGCTGGTGGACGAGTCCGGCTCTATGTGCTCCGGTGACCGATGTACCTATGCACGGGCTGCTGCCATTATCCTGCACGATTTCTGTGACAGCCTGGATATTCCTGTTATGGTCTACGGCCATTCTACCGGCTGGGACTCGGTCGAGCTGTATTCCTATGCTGAGTTCGATGGATTTGACAGCGATGACCGCTACCGACTCATGGACATCGGCGCAAGGGGTAGCAATCGGGATGGGGCGGCTCTGCGATATGTGGCGGAGCGGCTTTCTAAGCGCCCGGAAGCAGTGAAGCTGCTGATTCTGGTTTCAGACGGTCAGCCCGCTGACGATGGTTACAGCGGTACTGCCGCTGAGGAAGATTTGCGGGGCATTAAGCAGGAGTACCAGCGCAAGGGCATCATCTTTGTGGCGGCTGCTATTGGGAATGATAAGCCAAGTATTCAGCGGATTTATGGTGACTCGTTCCTGGATATTACGGATTTGGAGCAGCTACCGGGGAAGTTGACGGCGGTTGTGAAAAGGCATATCAGGATTTAGGATGAAGGTATCTGTTGATTTTCTGATGGTACTGCGGTATAATATAACCATATAAACGGCAGAGGAGGATCGCAAATGACTACCCCCATCGCACAGGAAAAAGCCCATGAGCCATACACCTATGCGGATTATCTCAAATGGGACTCCCCGGAGCGTTACGAGTTAATCGATGGAGAGGCTGTGCTTTTGGCCGCGCCGTCTACCTCACATCAGTTAGTTTCAGCGGAACTTATGCGGCAGTTGGCGAATTTTTTAGAAGGTAAAAACTGTAAAGCGATCGCGGCCCCTTTTGATGTGCGACTGTTTGAAGAAGCTGGCTCACCTGAGGATGTAGACACAGTAGTTCAGCCCGACATCTCGGTAGTCTGCGACAAGTCCAAGCTGGACGAGCGCGGGTGTAAGGGCGCGCCGGAGATGGTGATTGAGATCATCTCCCCCGGCAGTCTTCGGCACGACCGGCTGGTGAAGTTCAATTTGTACCAACGGGCCGGAATAGGCGAGCTTTGGCTGGTGGACCCGGCTGGCGGTTCGATTGAGGTCTTTCTGCTGAGGGACGGTTTCCTGCTCCCCCACGAGGTCTATACTATAAAAGATATTGCCAAGGTGAACACATTGGATGGCTGCTTTATTGAGGTCGGAAAAGTGTTCGCATAAATTGAAAAGCGGTTTCTTATGCTATCAACGACACTGGTTATACCAGTGTCGTTCTTTTTACGAAAAAAGATTTTCTCAAATACGCCTTAAAGGTGTATCAATCAACTCTAACGTGATGGAGCAATTTCACTAAAGCGGGTATACAAAGCCTAAAAGGTGAATCTAACAGGAGAGCAGTATGACGGATAAAAAGTTTGGAAACCGATTCAAGGAGTGTAGAGAGAGTTTAAGACTGACCCAGGAAGATTTGGCGGATATGATTGGGATATCTGTACAGTACATCTCCTATGTTGAGAGAGGCAAAAGATATCCTCGTTATGACAAAATGATTTTATTGCTGGATGCGCTGGAGATTTCGGCGGACGAAGTGTTCTGTGATGTTGTTAAAAAGTCCATGGACCATCGTTCTTCCTACTTGAGTGATAAACTGGCTTCCCTCCCGGCAACTGAAAAGAATGATATTTTGGATTTGCTTGAGCATTTAATCAAGCAAGCGACAAAACGCGCAGAGAGAAATGAATCGCTAAAAGAGATTGACAATCCCCCAAAAACCTGATAAAATAGCATTACAGTATCAGGTTCCCAAAACGGACAGAGTATCAGAGTTACAGAGTGTCATTTGTGTTTGCCGTGTGCAGACATGGATGGCACTTTTTGTTTTCCTGAAGCTTATATCCCGCGACGCATATGCTGGAATATAGCACAACCGTAGCGCGTTGCTTTGCGCGACCCCGCGAATTGGGTCAGAGCATTTATGCTCTTCGTCACGCTTGTCGGGCCGATACTGGCAAAAGGCAGCAGTCGAAAAGACCGCTGCCTTTTTGCATTTCATCAAAGAAAGGGAGTATCAAAATGTCAACCTGCCAAGACAAATTCTTCACCACGTTCCCGGATTTCCCCGCCATGCTGGGCTACCACGAGAACCAAACCAAGGAGAGCCAATGGGAGCGCCGCCGGGTCAAAGACCTTCGCCTGGAGCCCCTGGACACCAACGCCCCGCTCTATAGCGACCTCTCATCCTTTGCCCCCGGCATCAGCCGTGAGGCAGTGGAGGACACCGCCCACAATCTGGGCCTCGCCATGAAGATGGACAGCGGCTACTACCCCGTCCGGGACACGGCCTACAAGAGCCTGCTGGGCCGGGCAAAAATCAATGGCACGGCCCTGCCCAAGCTCAAGAGGGACAAGCTGGCCGACGTGCTCAACGCCTGCATGACCCTGTTCGGCGACGAGGCGCTATTGCTTATCCGTGACGAGAAGGTGTCGGCAGTTCACTCCGGCGGTGAGAGCGACTATGCTGTGCTGCCGGTGGATGAACTGCTCCTGACCCTCAAAGGAAAGCTGGACGCACGTTTCCCGGGCAACAACTTTGTGGACGGCTACTGCGACCACTCCATAGTCAGCGCCTCCTGGGAAATGCCCAACCAGAAAGATGACCTGCTGGGCACTTACGCCAAGCTGTTGGCGGCCCAGGGGAAGACCAGCCTTGCGGCAAAGCTCACGCCGGGTATCCGTTTTATGACCTCGGACACCGGTACAGCCTCGGCAAAGGTCTCCGCCCTGCTCATGGGCAGTCAGTACCCCATCCACATCGGCGAGTGCGTAGCCGTAGACCACCGCAAAGGCCACAAAGTCTCAGACTTCGAGAGCGCTCTTGACCAGGTTTTCGCCCAGTTCGGCGACCTGGTGGGCAAGCTGCAGAAGCTCCTGGAGGTGGAGTTGGATTATCCCATCAACGCCATGACCAGGGTTTGTAAAAAACTCAGCCTGCCCAAGAAAGCCGCTGTTGAGGCCATTGCCATGTACGAGATGGCTCTGGGCGGCAACACGGCCACGGCGCACGATGTGTACTTCGCCATGCAGGAGATACCCTTTATCCTCAAGACCCAGGGCGCTCCCGAGAGTAAAATTCTGTCTGTTGAGGAAAATATGGCCCGGGCCCTTACCTTGCGCTGGTCTGACTATGACCTGGCAAGGGTATCGGGCAGAAAACTGCCGAGAAAATCTACGACCTGTTCGGTGTTAAGGCTCTTGATATCCTTGATTCTGAGCCGGAAAAGCTGCTGCAAATCAAAGGAATCACTGAAAAGAAACTGCAGAAAATCCGTGAGTCCTACCTCATGAACCGGGGTGCCCGAGACATCATTGCGTTCCTCGCGCCCCACGGTATCACGCCCCGGCAGGCTCTGAAATTCTACGAGGAGTATGCCGAGCACACCATGGACACGGTGAAGAATCACCCTTACCGGCTGTGCGAGCTGTCCGGCGTTGGCTTTCTGACGGCTGATAAAATCGCGGCAAGTATGGGCTTTGACCGGCTTTCCACCGAGAGGGTAGACGAAGGACTCCTTTGCACCCTGACCGAGGCCGAGGGCTGCGGGCATCTCTGCTTGGAAAAGCACGTTTTCCTAAAGGCAGCCCTCAAGCTGCTGGACGCGCCCAACCTTACCGCTCAGATGGCGGCGAACCGTGCGGCGCGGCTGGTGGAGAGTGGGCAGCTCACCACCTACGACCAATATGTGTACCGCACCAAGACCGCCCATGCTGAGAACCACTTGGCTCGGAGAATCCAGCAGTTTTTGCAGACCAAAATAACGGGCTGCACCAATTTGGAAACTGAGTTGGACAGCGCTGAAAAGCGCTTGAATCTCCGTTTTGCCCCGGAACAGCGGCAAGCTGTAAAAATGGCCCTTACCCAAGGTTTGTCCGTCATAACCGGCGGCCCCGGCACAGGCAAAACCATGATTCAAAAAGCAATTCTGGACATCTACCACCGTCAGAACCCTGACGCTACAATCTGCTGCTGTGCTCCCACTGGGCGCGCTGCCCGCCGCATGGAGCAGGCCACCGGTCACCCGGCCTCAACGATACACAAGGCCCTGAACCTCGTGGCCGACGAAGACGGCAATTTCAACGACCCCGAGCTCCTGGACGCCAACCTTGTCCTGGTGGACGAGGTGTCCATGCTGGACGTGTACCTTGCGGGCTATCTGCTGGACGCGATAAGCCTGGGCGCACAGGTTGTGCTCATTGGTGACGCAGACCAGCTACCCTCAGTAGGCCCCGGCGCGGTGCTCAGCGAGATTATTGCCAGCGGCAAGGTGCCTGTGGCGAGACTCGATAAGGTGTTCCGTCAGCAGGCTGGGAGCCGTATTGCGGTCAACGCGAAGGCTATCCGTCAGGGTGTGCGCAATCTGGAGTTCGGCGAGGATTTCCAGTTCGTGGAGTCTCCTGATATTGAAACTTCGGCTGATAAGGTGGTGGAGTTGTACCTGCAAGAGGTCAAAAAATACGGCCTTGACAACGTGGCCCTGCTCACGCCCTACCGCAAAAAGACGGCGACCGGAGCCAATGCCCTCAACCTCCGTTTGCGCGACCTGGTGAACCCGCCCGCGCCCGGCAAGCCCGAGGCCACTCATGGAAAGAGAGTCTTCCGTCTGGACGACAGAGTTATGCAGACGAAGAATCTGGGCGAGGTAAATAATGGCGATGTAGGATACATCACCGATATTTTCCGTGACACTGACGGTATCACCATCCGGGTCAACTTTGGCGACGGACGCGAGGTGGAGTACGACACTGACCAGTTGTCTATGCTGGACTTGGGCTACGCCTCTACCGTCCACAAATCCCAAGGTTCGGAGTATCAGTCGGTCATCGTCAACCTGCAAAAAACGCACTACATCATGCTGACCCGCCCGT
Source organism: Acutalibacter muris (assembly GCF_002201475.1). Classification (NCBI taxonomy): domain Bacteria; kingdom Bacillati; phylum Bacillota; class Clostridia; order Eubacteriales; family Acutalibacteraceae; genus Acutalibacter; species Acutalibacter muris. The sequence continues at coordinate 1,242,997 of NZ_CP021422.1, forward strand.
TGGTCTACACGGCCATCACCCGGGGCAAGTCCAGGGTGATTTTGGTGGGAGAGAAGCAGGCGTTGTATATCGCTATCAGCCGGACGGACACTGAAAAACGTGGCACCTGCCTCGCAAAACGTATCAGAAATTCATAAAGGAGAGTCAAAATGAGCATTCTCACAGTATGCAGAGAAAAGCAGACAGAGTACAACTCCAAGATTGCCAAACACACAATTCAGCCCAGGGAGAACCTTGCCCTGCAGGAGCTGAACTACCGCATTTGCGTGCTGGAGACCTTCCAGGCTTTCTCCAAAAGCGCCCCCATGGGCATGAAGGTGGATGACCTGAGCTACCACTACCAGCTGGTGGACGCCTACATCAAGTCCGTGCTCAGCGAGCGGCAGTTCGGTGCCAAAACCGACGCCGACGGCAAGAAGCGCCGTGAAACCGCCCACCAGTCTCTTGAAAAGGTGGTGCAGACTGGGCGAAAGCAATTCTCCAGTTTTTCGCCCAGTAAGCCCGAGCAGTACAGCCAGACCGTCGGCAAATACATCAACACGCTGCTCCCGGTCTGGATGCAGTACCGCGATACCTATATCAACTTGCAGGAGGTTTTGAAAAGTGGACAACAGTAACATTTTGAATAAAATCAACGCCGTGGAGGGTTTCGACCCGACACCCTATGCGGTGGATTACACCGACCTCAACACCGGAGAGACCCGCAAGCGTCTGCCCGTCATGGCGCAAATTGCCTGGTTTCGTCTAAAATACCCGGAGGGCCGCATTTCTGTGCAGGCAACTCCCGGCAAAGATTGCTTTGTGGCGACCGCCCGGGTGTACCCCAGCTACAAAGATCCGGCAGAGTACTTTCTGGCAGAGGCTACGGCCTCCCGGGGCTACCTTGAGGACAAACCTTCCGTTTCGCCCAGAGAGTGGGCACAGACCGCGGCAGTGGGTATCGCGCTGAGAAATGCCGGCTTTGGCCTACAGTTCTCTATGGCTGGGGACGAGTTCCCGGACACGGTTTCCGAGGGTGTTACGACAACTAATATGCCAGCGCCCACCGAGCCCTATGCCGTCGAGGAGCCTGCTCCCCGCGAACTGACTCAGGAGGAAAAGCTGGAGCAGGCCATGAAAGTGCCTTGCCCTATCACCAAGTTCAAGGGCAAGACCTTGGGCGAGGTTCTTCAGCTTGACCCCGGAGCCATAAAGTGGGTTGCCGAGAAGTTTCCCGCTACGGAGAAAGTCGGAGCAGCCGCACAGTTCATCAGGGACTTTGCCCTGCAATCCGCATAAAGAGCATAAGGAGTGAAGCGCATGGAACGGATCCGCATGACGGACGTGGTATCCCTGCTGGGCCTGCCCCAGCCCTCGGCTGGACGGATCTCCTGCTATGTTCGCTGCCCCTGCTGTGATGGTGAGCGGGATAAGCACCTGAATATCAACTTCAAGAAAGAGGTGTTTCGGTGCGCAAAATGCGGGGTGTCAGGCGGTATCTTCGACCTGTACTCCCTTTTCACCAGCACCGACCGTGATAGGGTGTGGCGGGAGCTGGCGGAGCGGCTGCGCTTGAACGAGCGGCCCATGCGGGCAGAATCGAGAGATTATCAACAACCAGTTGAAACTCCTATCGCCGATATTTCTATGCGCCACCGCACCTACTCCGCGCTCCTCTCTGTCCTGGGACTGGCGAACGCCCACCGTGACAACCTCCACAACCGCGGACTTAGTGACCGTGATATAGCCCAGCTGGACTACAAGTCTATGCCGCTGTCAAACAACTCCGAGCTTGTCCATCGCGTACTGGAAACCGGCGCTGACCCGCAAGGCGTGCCGGGGTTCTTCCGCACAAAAGCCAGGTGGTGGTCGTTTGTACACCAGCGGTCGGGGATATTGATTCCCGTCCGAGATATGCGGGGCCGGATTCAAGGGTTACAGCTCCGGCTGGACAACACCGAGAACCGTAAGTTCCGCTGGATATCCAGCGTGGAGCTTACCGGCGGCTGTTGTTCGCCAGCCTGGACGCACTTGGCTGGGAAACCAGGCAAGATGATAGTTCTAACCGAGGGCCCCATGAAGGCCGATGTGATTCATGCCCTCTCCGGGCTGACCGTTTTGGCGGTGCCGGGGGTGAACGCCTTGCAAAGGCTGGAAGAAGCTCTTACCGAACTACGAAAACAGGGCGTCAGGGAAATCAAGACGGCCTTTGATATGGACTATGTTACCAACTGCTATGTGCAGAGCGCCTACGAGAAGTTAATGGCCCTGCTGGGCCGGATGGGGTTCCGGTATGGCACCTATGTCTGGGATCCACGATACAAGGGGTTGGATGACTTTATCTGGGCCCGGCTGAAAGCAGATCTGGATAGAAATAGTTGACGAACGAGGGGTGACGCGCTGCGTTGCCCCTTTGCTTTTGAAAAAATATTGCGTATTTCAGTTGTAAATGCGCACAGTAATGGGTGTGATCCCTGCAAATGAAACTCAGGAGGTACTTACAATGTTGATCGCCATCGACCACGGCAACTATGCCATTAAAACGCCCCGCTTCACTTTTGTGTCCGGTCTCACCGAGCACTCTGTCAAGCCGCCCATGACCGACGAGATTCTGGAATACGCCGGCAAATTCTGGACGCTGACAAGCCACCGCCTGCCCTACATGAGGGACAAAACCCAGGACGAGCGGTTCTTCATCCTGACCTTGTTTGCTATCGCCAAGGAGTTGGAGCGCAAGGGACAGTATTCCCCGGTTGAGCGCGTCCAGCTTGCGGTAGGCTTGCCGCCGGAGCATTACGGCGGGCTGAAAGAGAAGTTTGCCTCATACTTCAAGCGCTCTGCGCCCGTGCGGTTCTCTTACCGGGACAAGCCATACGCCATTCAAATCGACCATGTGATGGTGTTTCCCCAGGCTTTCGCGGCGGTGGTGCCCAAGAGTGATATGGTGCTAAATACTTCACGTTTGTTCATCATCGACATTGGCGGATACACCACGGATGTGCTGCTCCTGCAAAACGGTAAGCCGGATTTGCAGTTCTGCCGCTCCCTGGAAACCGGCGTCATCACCATGAACAACGAGGTCATCCGCAAGGTCAGCTCTCAGTATGATATGAAGATTGACGACGAGCACATTGCCAACGTCCTACAGGGCAAGGAGAAATATCTGTCCGATGAAGTCCGGGAAGTAATCTACACTGCCGCGAAACTCCATGCCAACGATATTCTGAACCAGCTTCGGGAGCTTCAGGTTGACCTTCGCTCCAACCCTGCTATCTTCATCGGCGGGGGCAGCATCCTCCTTCAGCCTTACCTGAGTGAATCACCGCTGGCAGGCAAGGCGGAGTTTATCGACTCGCCCAATGCCAACGCTGTGGGGTATGAGATGCTCGGGGAGAAACAGTTGGCCCGATTGAGGGGGTAATCTTATGCGCAAGAATGGAAAGTACCGTTTTTCGTTGCAATTTCCGGCTGAAACCGAGGAGCAGATACAGGCCGGTGAACTGCTGGAGCGGTTAGGCAATCGAAAAAGCGCGGTCGTGGTGGCGGCGCTGGGGGAGTATTTGGCAGCTCACCCGGCACTGCTTAGCCCGGAGTGCAGGGTGGAAATCAAGGCGGTGCAGAGCCTATCACAGAATTTTCTTGAGGAGATGGTCCGTAATGTGCTGAAAGAACAGCTCGAGGCTGTTCATGAAGATGGGAGTGATACTGGAGATGACGTAGATTTTAATGGCAATATAACAGAAATGTTGGATAATATAGAGGCATTTCAGTAAATTAAACATTTTTGACATAACTCATCCTAAAACGATTACAATACATCTTTACAACTATTTTAATGGGGAGGTAAAAATGGTAGAATTATAATGCGGTTAAAAAAATAAGCGTCAGACGATATGTTGGCAAGTTGTTCAGCATATTGGCAGACATCTTTCCTGACCGCTCGCAAAAGGCTGTTCTACAGAAATGTAGCCCGGCCTTTTTGTCTTTTCAAATCATTTTGTCCAGGCATACCATTCAGGTGTGTCTGGATTTTTCGTTCCGCACTTTGCCCTGCTGGTGTGCCCTGGAAGAAAGGAGCGCACCATGTGCGGCAAAGAACAGGAACGGGACGAGTTGAGGGCTAGGTTTACTAAGTGGATGGAGGTGACTGTTTACAGGGCGAGGTTAAATTACCTAAAAGAGCAAAGCCGTAGAGTGGATACGGTTCCCCTGGAGGAAGCTCCTATGGACAAGTTAAGCTGCCAGGATATGCCAACCGGTGAGTCTTTCGATTTTGCGGAGGAGCATCTCGCGGAAGCGTTTGCCCAGCTGCCTGCCGCAAAAAAGAGGATAATAACTATGCTGTTCCTTTTGGATATGTTGCCAGAGGAAATCGCAGGAGAATTGGGTTGCACAGTACAGTACGTTTATAAGCAGAAGTCCCTGGCAATAAAGAGGCTCCGCGAGGCACTGGAAGGCGGTGACGCGCATTGAACGCCATCGAATTTCGTACTACGCTTACGGCGGCGGTAAATGGGAACAATGATGCCCTCGCCAATATAATCGAGTTATATATACCTCTGATAAACAGCAGAAGTTATGTGGATGGGGAGCTGGACGAAGACTTGCGTCAGTATATCCTGCTGCACATTATCAAAAATATTTCAAAATTTTCTCTCTGAGAGGGAAGATTTCCGAAATCTGAGTTGTTTTTATAGGATGAAAGGCAATTTCCCCATGCCACGAACCTTGACAACTTCACAGTCTGACCCGGTACATATCCCTGCGAGAGAGCGGCTATCCACCTATCTGGAAAGTAGGCCAAGAGTACATATGGCATGGCGGCACTATGCCAACGCGAAGACCCTGCAAAGGATATGGGAGAACCGACCACTCCGCTGTCCGCCAGCTACGGACGCCGGCGAAGATATTTCATTCGCACTTGACATGAGAACCAATATATGCTACTATATATGTATAGTTTCAAGGCTTTTGGATAAAGCAAAGTTGAAGAGTTTCAAAGTGTCATTTGTGTCTGTATAGGCATAAATGACTTTTTTTGTGCTCAAAAATGCGCATAATTTTGAAGGCTGCAGCAGAGAACCAGTGGAAAAACAATCAGATTTTGGCTAACGTCATGGTATATTATGACATTCGCTATGAAAAACTAAAAATGATGTCCTCTGTCAGAAAGGAGAATAACTGTACATTGAAAGATAACCCTAAGCACTCAAGTGATTCCCGCAATCAACACAAAGGAAAGCAGACAGCCGATGCAGTTGTTCGCAAAATCTGGCTGAATTACTTCAACGACTACTTGTACCAGCACAATCTGATAACAGAAGAGGAGAGGCAAAAGCTGCGCCGTATGATCGGTTAGGCTCTTGCCTTTTCGATTTCTTTCTGTTATACTATAATCATGATATAACGAACTGAACGGAGGTGCGAGATATGGATATCCATACCATCCGCCAACAGTTGAAGACAAGGCCCATCTACGACCTGCCCCTGCGAGTCACCTTCTACGCCCGGGTATCCAGCGAAAAGGACGAGCAGCTGAACTCCCTGGGGAACCAAATCGCCTATTACCAGGAGCTCATCCGCAAAAATCCCGCCTGGGAATATGTGGAGGGCTACATCGACGAGGGCCTTTCCGCTGCCACCACCAAGAACCGAGAGAACTTTCACCGCATGGTGGAGGACGGCAGAGCGGGGGTTTTTGACTTCATCATCACAAAGGAGATCAGCCGGTTTGCCAGAAATACCCTGGACTCTATCAGCTATACCCGAGAACTGCTGAACGCTGGAGTTGGCGTATTCTTCCAGAACGACAACATCAACACCCTGGACGAGGACAGCGAGCTGCGCCTGACCATCATGTCCGGCATTGCCCAAGACGAGCTGCGTAAGCTCAGCAGCCGGGTAAAGTTCGGTCATGCCCAGGCTATAAAAAACAGTGTGGTGCTGGGCAACAGCCGCATTTTCGGCTATATAAAAGATGGCGGTCGGCTGGTGATAGATGAAGACGAAGCCCGGATGGTCCAAGAGCTTTTTGAACTCTACGCCACAGGTGAGCACAGCATGAAGCAGATCGAGACCATTTTCTGGGAGAAGGGCTACCGCAACCACAACGGCAACCGCATCGCACACACTACCATGTCGGGGATAATATCAAATCCCAAATACAAGGGCTACTATGTGGGCAACAAGGTGAAGGTGGTGGACCTGTTCACCAAGAAACAGAAGTTCCTCCCGCCAGAGGAGTGGGTCATGTTCAAGGACGAGACAGGGGAGATAGTGCCCGCTATCGTGGACGAGGAGCTTTGGGAGCAGGCAAACCAAGTCCTCCACAAGCGCAGCGAGGACGTAAAGAACCGCCAGGGCATTTGCAACCACGCCAACCTCCTGACCGGCAAGCTCATTTGTACCCATTGCGGCGTGGCTTACTACCGTCGGGATTCTGTCAGCCGGGACGGAAAGAAGAACAGCAAGTGGGTCTGCTCCGGTAAAATAAAGAACGGCGCGGATGCCTGCCCTTCCTTTGCGATCTATGAGGAGGAAATAAAACCTCTGCTTTTCCAGGTGTTCAGCAAGACAGAGGCAGATGCCGAGGCTCTCGTTGAGGAATATGTAGAGGTGTACAAGTCCTTGCAGGACGATGGGGACACGGCCCGGCAGATAGAAGATATGAGAAAAAGGATCGAGCTGGCCCAAAAGAAGAAGTCCAAGCTGCTGGGTTTCAACGCGATGGGTGAGCTGTCTGACCGGGACTTCCTTGCAATGAACAAGGCCTGCGACCAGGAGATCAGCGAGGCTGAGAAACAGATTTATGAGTTAGAGCAGAGCCAGCTCTCCCGAGGTGAGCTGAAAAAGCATATTGACACCATCCGCCGGGTGCTCCACGAGGCCAAGAGGGACGCAGCGGAGGGTATCATCAACAAGGAGTTTGTGGATAAGTACATCGACAAGATATATGTGACCCCGGAGGAGGGCCGGATGCTTCTGCAAATCAAGATATTTACTGGGGAGACCACGGACAAGTACCTTCAGAATCTCAGAGGTCGTGCGGGTCACACGTTCAAGAAGATGATCGAGAGCTACGAGAAGGGCCTGAAGTAAGCGAAGTCCTCAAGCCAAAGAAGGAGCGCTCTGCCGGGGTTAAACCGGCAGGGCGCTCCTTTCACGCGGGAGAGGATTTAGTCAAAATCCTCAAGGATCTCCTTGGCGTGGGAGAGGTCCCTGGCCCAAATACCGTCGCGCAGGAGCTTGATGTCCTCCTCGGGCAGCAGATACACCTCCGTGTGCTTTGTGAGCACCGGCACGGATTTGCCCGGCTGGAACACCCCTATGCCGCCACGGTAAATTGTGACAAGAAATTTATCCTCCGCCTTACTTTCTTCAGTTTCGCTGTTTTCTTGACTTGGGGCGGGCTTTGGGGTATAATATACCGTGGCGGGGTTTTCAGGCGGGCTTTCCGGCTCCCCAGAAACAGCCAACCCGCTGCGCCGCAGCGTGAGCATGACGGCCGAGAGCAAAAGGGCGATTACCGTGACTATCAGCAGGATTATGGTCAGGGTCTTATAGCGTCTGTATGTCATATCCGTCGCCTTCCTTTACAAGCTTGAGATACGCCTATTCTGCCACGTATGCCCGCATTTTATGCCAGTATTTGGACAAGCTATCAAAATAATTAACATAATTTTCAAGAAGAAACGGAACATTCCGCGAACATGGAGGGACAGCCTATGAGAAGAGAAGACATCAACAAGTATACCACCACGTCTGTGAGCGTGCCCAGCCAGCATACGGAGGGGGAGTTCACCAAGTCCGCCGGGGCCACTGTGGCCACCATGTGCGGCATGATATGGAAGGTGTTTAAGACCGTGTTCTGGATAGCGGCCATTACGGGACTTTTGGTCTTTTTCTCCGTGGCCTCTTACATCCTGAGCTTCCGAAACGCCGAGCCGCCGGATATCAACGTGGGCAACCTGAACTACTCCAGCGAGATATACCTGATGGACAAGGACGGCAACGCCACGGAGTACCTGCCCCTGTACCGCAACGAGAACCGGGTGTGGATGTCCCTTTCCGATATCCCCCTGCAAATGCAGACCGCCCAGATATGCATCGAGGACCACCGCTTTTACCAGCACCACGGCGTGGACTGGAGGGGCACCGCGGGGGCCGTCCTGCACCTGATGACCGGCCAGCCCGGCCGCGGCGGCTCCACCCTGACGCAGCAGCTGATAAAAAACATCACCGGCGAGAACCAGGTGAGCATTATGCGCAAGGTGACGGAGATATTTACCGCCCTTAACATGGAGAAGGACAAGTATACAAAGGCCCAGATACTGGAGGCGTACCTGAATATCGTCAACTACGGCGGCATCTGCCAGGGGGTGGAATCCGCCGCCCAGTGCTATTTTGAAAAGAGCATAACCGAGTGCTCCCTGGCCGAGTGCGCCCTTATTGCGGGCATAACCCAGAATCCCTATCAGTTTAACCCTCTTATATTCCCGGAGGAGAGCAAGGAAAAGGCCGAGACAGTCCTTGACCGTATGCTGGAGCTTTCGGAGTCTGAGGAGTTTGACGCCGAGCATTTGCAGCGCATCACCCGCGCGGAATATAACGAGGCCATAGCGGAGCTTGAGAGCATGGATTTTATAGGCGCGGACATCGACGAGGAGGACGACGACGCCGACCTGGATTTGGGAAAGTGGAACTGGTACATTGATTACCTCTTTAATCAGGTGAAGGAGGACCTGATGGACAAGTACGGCTACTCCGAGGAGTATGCCGAGACCGTCATGTATAACGGCGGCCTTTCCATCTACTGCGCCATGGATTATGAGATGCAGAGCGCCGTCGAGCGGCTGTTTCTGACAAACACAGATATGCTGCCCGCCGACGACGATATTGACACGGGCCTTTTCGTCATGGACCCCTATACCGGCCGGGTGCTGGTGACTGTAGGCAGCAGGTACGAGCGCAACGGCGCGCTGCTCTACAGCAACGCTACCCAGGCCATGCGCCCCTGCGGCTCGTCCATGAAGACAGTGAGCCCATATCCTCTGGGCATAGAGAACGGCACAATAACCTACGGCACGCTGCTGAAGAACCAGCCCCTGGCGGACTGGAACGGCATAGGCGGCGAGCCCGGGCCCGCCAACTGGAACGGCAGGTATACCGACTATATGTGCGTGGACACTGCCATAGAGATGTCCATGAACGCCCCGGCGGCCCAGCTGTGCACCACCCTTACCCCCGAGGCCTGCTATGAGTGGCTGACGGAGAAGCTGCACTTTTCCACCCTTACCGTCGACGTGGACGCCCACAGCCGCTCGGCCATGGCCCTGGGCACCCAGTATTGGGGCGTTACCGTTGCGGACATGACGGCGGGCTATCAGATTTTTGCCAACGGCGGCGTGTACCACAAGCCGGCCACCTACTATTATGTACAGGACCATAACGGCAGCGTTATCCTGGACAATAGGGACGGAATGGAGAACGGCGAGCGGGTCATGCGCGAGGAGAGCGCCACCATCATGAATAAGCTTTTGCATAAGCCCATATACTACGCCAACTCCACCGGCGGCTACCTTGCGGATATGCCCATGGAGGTCTTCGGCAAGACCGGCACCACAGACGACGACTATGACCTGTACTTCGTGGGGGGCACACCCTTCTGCGTGGCGGGGGTCTGGAACGGCTATACCTACTCCAGAGAGCTGGGGGACGGGAGCATGTCCATGCGCATTTGGAAGACGGTGATGAACTATCTCTATGAGAATTACGACTGGGGCGACAGGAACTGGATCCTAAGCGATAACGTCCAGCAGCTGGCCTTCTGCCGCAGCAGCGGAAAGCTGGCCGGGCCTAGCTGCTTTGACACGGCCACCGGCTGGTATGAGTCGGGTAACGCCCCGGGCACCTGTAACGGCGGTTCGGACCATATTACAGGACCTTCGCCCTCGCCCTCGGCTTTGCCGTCCGCGGCGCCGTCGGTGGTCCCCTCGGTATCGCCCAGCGCTTCTCCCAGTACCGACCCCAGCGCCGGTCCCACAGATACGCCAGTAACCCCGGACCCGCCGCCCAGCTTCGACCCCACGCCCTCTGACCAGCCCACTCAGGAGCCGACACAGGAACCTACCCAGGAGCCCACTCAAGAGCCCACGCAGGCCCCAACGGACGATCCCCCGCCGGACCACACACCGGACGTACCGGAATAGACAGTTATAACAGCATAAAATATATTTTGGGAAGTGAGAAACATGGCAGACATCGCGGTATTGGGCCACGGAGTGGTAGGCTCCGGCGTGCTGGAGGTGCTTTTGACCCATACACAGAGCATTACCCGCCGGGCCAAGGAGGAGATAAGGGTAAAGCATATCCTGGACCTCAGGGAGTTCCCGGAGCTCCCATACGCAGGCAGCTTTACAAAGGATTTCAAGGTTATACTGGAGGACCCGGAGGTCACCATAGTGGTGGAGTGCATGGGGGGACTTGAGCCGGCATACACCTTCGTGCGAAAGTGCCTTGAAAACGGCAAGTCCGTGGTGACCTCCAACAAGGAGCTGGTGGCCGCCAAGGGCGCGGAGCTGCTGGCCCTGGCCCAGAAGAACAACCTCAATTTCCTTTTCGAGGCCAGCGTCGGCGGCGGCATACCCATTATCCGGCCCATCAGCCAGTGCCTTGCGGCTAACGAGGTGGGAGAGATAGCGGGTATCCTCAACGGCACCACCAACTTTATTTTGACGAAGATGATAAGAGAGCATATGGGCTTTGAGGAGGCCTTAAAGCTGGCCCAGGAGCTGGGCTATGCCGAGCGGGACCCCTCCGCCGACGTAGAGGGCGCGGACGCCTGCCGGAAGATATGTATTCTGGCGAGCCTGGCCTTTGGCACCCATGTGTACCCCGAGGAGGTGCACACCGAGGGCATTACGAAGATAACCCTGGAGGACGTGGCCTATGCCGACGCCTGGGGCGGGGTGATAAAGCTTATCGGACAGGTGAGTATGCTGGAAAACGGCCATATAGCCATCATGGTGGCCCCCATGCTTATCAGCCGGGAAAGCCAGCTTGCCAACGTGGACGACGTGTTCAACGGCATTGTGGTCCGGGGGGACGCCACCGGCGACGTGATGTTTTACGGCAAGGGAGCCGGGAAGCTTCCCACGGCCAGCGCCGTCGTGGCGGACGTTATCGACTGCGTAAAGCATATGAAAGCGAGAAAATACCTGTTCTGGGAGGAGGCGAGGCCAGACTATATCGAGCCCTTCGAGAGCATTAAAGGGGACTTCTTCCTGAGGATCCAGGGAGACTGCTCCTCTGACGAGACTTTTGCCAAAGCGGCAGAGGCCTTGCCCGGCGCGGCGCGGATAGTCCGCAGGGAGGAGGCCAAGGGAGAAGCGGGGGTCACCGTGGAGAACATAAGCGAAGCCGGGATAAGGGAGCGCCTTCTGCGGCTTGAGGAGAGCGGCGTAAGGGTCCTGGACCGCATCAGGATTTCGGACTTTTAAGGGGGCAGGAAATGATACGCATAGACGTGCCGGCCACCAGTGCCAACCTGGGCTCCGGCTTTGACTCATTAGGCATAGCCCTGACCATGAAGAACCGGGTCTGGGTGGAGGAGTATGACGGACTTGACATAAGCTGCACCGACGGACTGGACGTGCCAAAGGACGAGAGCAACCTTATCTTCTGGGCCGCCAGCCACCTCTACGATATCTGCGGCAAAAAGCTGCCGGGGCTTAAAATTATACAGGAGAACAACATACCTATGGCCAGAGGCCTTGGCAGCAGCTCCGCCTGTATAGTTGCCGGCATTTTGGCGGCGAACCGCTTTATGGGCAACCCTCTGTCGCATACGGACCTGATAAATCTCGCGGCTAAGATAGAGGGCCACCCGGACAACACCAGCCCAGCCCTCTCCGGGGGCCTTGTGGCCTCGGCCATGGAGGGGGAGAGGGTGTACAGCGTCAGCGTGCCCGTCAGCGACAAGATACGCTTCGCGGTTATGATACCCCCCTTCGAGCTGAAAACGGAGAAGGCCCGGGCCGCGCTGCCAAAGGAGTACAGCCGTGAGGACGCGGTGTATAACCTGTCCCGCTCGGGGCTTATGACGGCGTCCCTGTTCTCGGGTGAGCTGCACAACCTCAGAGTGGCGGTCCAGGACAGAATACACCAGCCTTACCGCTCTGGGCTCATCGAGAACTATGACAACGTGTTCCGCATGAGCTACGAGCTGGGCTCCTTGGGCACCTACGTCAGCGGCGCGGGGCCCACCATCATCGCCATGATAGAGAGCTGGAACGCCGAGGATTTTGGGAGGAAATGCATCTCCCACCTGGAGGATAAGGGCATAACCGGCTGGCGGGTGGAGACACTCCAGGCGGACCAGGAGGGCGCGAAGGTGGTCATTGAGTAAAACCTAACCGCAAAATTTCCCGGTTCACCGCATACGAATGTATAAATCGCCTGAATTGACCGGCCCGTGTTGACAGTTATTTCTTTTAGCGCTATAATACGCTAAAACAAAAATAAAGCATAGAGGGGTTGTATATGGCTTTAATCGTACAGAAATTCGGCGGCACCTCCGTGCGCGACGCCCAGCGCATTGACAATGTGGCCAATATCGTCACCACCGCTTATAAGGGCGGCAACGATGTGATAGTGGTGGTTTCCGCCCAGGGGGACACTACAGACGACCTTATCGCCAAGGCCGCCGAGGTGAATCAGCGGCCCAGTAAGCGCGAGATGGATATGCTGCTCTCCTCGGGGGAGCAGATATCTGCGGCGCTTCTCGCCATGGCCATCGAGCGCATGGGCTATCCCGTGGTCTCCCTGCTGGGCTGGCAGGCGGGCTTCGACACTACCTCGGACTACGGAAACGCGCGCATAAAGAAGATAGACACCTCCAGGGTGAGGAAGGAACTGGATAAGCGCCGCATAGTGGTGATAACCGGCTTCCAAGGGGTGAACCGCTACGGCGACATGACTACACTTGGGCGCGGCGGCTCAGACACCAGCGCCGTGGCTATGGCGGCGGCAATGCACGCAGACCTGTGCCAGATATACACGGACGTGGACGGCGTTTACACCGCCGACCCCAGGAGAATACCAGGGGCAAAAAAACTGGACAGCATCACCTATGACGAGATGCTGGAGCTGGCAACCCTGGGGGCCCAGGTGCTCCATAACCGCTCTGTAGAGATGGCGAAGAAATACAATATCGAGCTGGAGGTCCTTTCAAGCCTGACAGGGGCCAAGGGGACCATCGTGAAGGAGGATAACAGCGTGGAACAGATGCTATTAAGCGGCGTGGCCAAGGACGACAATATCGCTCGCATTTCAATAATCGGCGTGCCGGATAAGCCCGGCCTTGCCTATAAAATTTTCTCGAAGCTCTCCTCAAAGGGTACAAATGTTGACATAATACTCCAGTCCATAGGCCGCAACGGCACCAAAGACATCAGCTTCACCGTGGAGAAGGACCGCATGGAGGACACCATCGAGCTTCTGAAGGAGTACACCGAGAAGCTGGGCGCCACAAGCCTTGTGGCCGACGACAATGTGTCAAAGGTGTCCATAGTGGGCGCAGGCATGGAGACCCACCCCGGCGTGGCAGCGGAGATGTTCGAGGCCCTTTTCAGCCGCAACGTGAACATACAGATGATCTCCACCAGCGAGATCAAAATTTCTGTCCTGGTGCATAAGGCCGACAGCGACAGGGCGGTGGAGGCTATACATTCCAAGTTCTTTGAGAACTGAGGGGATAAACAACAGCATAGCGCGTAATTGCCAGAAATATGCGGTAAATTTTCACAGACAAAATCACCCCCAACCTGCGCATACTAGGTTCCGGGGGTGATTTTATGTTTCCGTATCAGTGGGGAAGCGTGTCCGCCATGGGGTATCCAGGCAGCGGCATGATGGCGGGGCTGCTGCCCGTGGACTATCCGGGTTACCGGGACCTGCCAGAGGAGATAAGGTCCGCCCTGGAGGAGCGCCAGAAGGAGATCCACAGTGAGGCCGATATGCGCCGGCTTATAGACGAGCTCATGCTCAGGCGCTGAGCCGGGGCGCAAAGAGGAAAATTGGACAGGGCTGCCCTGTCCAATTTTTCATGTGATCCAATATTTTTCTCAGCTTACAGTTCTTTTTTTCTGGTCTTGATGATGTCCTCAAGCTGCCCCAGGATGTCCAGCTCCGTCACCTCCTCCACCAGCGCCGTCAGCAGAGAGGGCACTGATTTCTGAGAGAAGGTGGGGCTGCTCTTTATCTGCATGATTGCATAGGCGTCTGAGGAGACGCAGGGTACAAAGGTGCGGGCATAGTTCTTGGTGCTCTGGACAAACCCCGCGACCTCGATGGCATTTTTCTCCAGCATGGAATTTAACAGGATATGGATCGAGGAGGGTTTCCAGGTGCGTTCGGGAGTAAGTTCGATGATCTCCGAGCGGGAGAGCGGATGGCCTTCCTTCCACATCAGCTCCATGATCTCATTCTCGGATTTGGTGAGCCTGAAATAGCGCGGATGTTCGGTGTTCATGATATAGACCTCCCGGTATAAAAATAGTGGAAAAATCTGAAATCCTTCTTACTTATATGTAGTATAAATGCAATACTTCCAAAAGTCAATTACTCTTTTAGAAATAAAAGCAATTTTTAAAAATATTTTTCAACACGGCTGAATATTTATTTCAAAACGGCAGAGAAATTGGCAGTTTTTGCCTAATAGTAAGAGAATCCGGCGTAACTATGCAGTCCACTGCCTCAAGCCGCACCCCATTTTTAGCGGCTTCACAGAGGGCGGCGGTAAACTCCGGGTCGGTTTTGGCGTTTGGCGAAAAGGAGCTGACCCCGGCCATCTGTACCACGAACAGGGCGCAGGCCCTATATCCCTGCTCTACACAGCCGCAGAGCTCCCGCAGGTGCTTTGTCCCCCGCTCTGTAGGTGCGTCCGGGAACAGGGCAAGGCCCTCCTGCTCAAGGGTCACGCCTTTGACCTCAATAAACCCTCTCTCCCCGGCCGCTTCGGCGTAGAAGTCGAACCGCGAGCCGCCGAACTTCGTCTCGGGCCGCAGAAGACTGAGTCCCGGCAGCAGGAGGGGCATATACTCGGCGGCCACCTTGTTGGGGGCCTGACTGTCCATGTTTATGAGCAGCGGCCCCTTCTCCACCGCCACCAGGTCAAAGCGGGTCTTTCGCGCCGGGTTATCGCTCTCCGAGAGATAGACCGTCGCGCCGTCCACAAGGAGCTCTTTACAGCGGCCGGTATTCTTCACATGGCAGACCTCCATACCCCAGGCGGTCTCCACATGGGCGATAAAGCGGTTGGGCCGCCGGCGGAAGATGCCGGGCACTATTTTATCATACTTCATAGAGCCGCCTACAGTCTGCGGTCCAGGGTGCGGTACTGGACGGCCTCGGCCACGTGGTCGGCCTGTACGTTCTCGCTGCGCTCAAGGTCGGCAATGGTCCTTGCCACACGCAGCACCCGGGTATAGCTCCGGGCAGAAAAGCCGAAGCGGTCGAAGGCGGCCTCCAGCAGGCTTTGGGCCTCATGGGTCGCCTTAACGGTCTCCTCAAGCTGAGAGGAGGGTATACCGGCGTTGCAGGAGTATCCCAGTCCCTTGTACCTCTCCACCTGAAGCTGCCGGGCGGTGTTCACCCGCTTGCGTATCTGGGCGGAGGATTCGGCGGTGTTCTTGCCCGAAAGCTGCTGGAACTCCACGGGAAGCACCTGCACGTGCAGGTCGATGCGCTCCATAAGGGGGCCGGATATTCTGGACTGATACCGCTCTACAGCCCGTGGGGAGCAGGTACAGGGCCGGGTGGGGTGGCCGTGATAGCCGCAGGGACAGGGATTCATGGCAGCCACCAGCATGAACCGGCAGGGAAAAGCGGCGTTGCCGCCCACCCGGGAGATGGTTACCACGCCGTCCTCCATGGGCTGGCGCAGTATCTCCATGGCGGGGCGGGTGAACTCGGGGAGCTCGTCCAAAAACAGCACGCCGTTATGTGCAAGGGAGATCTCCCCGGGCTTCGGGGAGCTGCCCCCGCCGGAGAGCCCGGCCGGGGATATGGTGTGGTGGGGGGCCCGGAAGGGGCGGGAGCTCAGAAGTGCGCTGCCCTCGGGCAGCTTTCCGGCGATGGAGTGTATCATGGTAGTCTCAAGGGCCTCCTCAAAGGTCATCTCCGGCAGTATGGAGGGTATGCGCTTTGCCATCATGCTCTTGCCCGAGCCAGGAGTGCCCACCATTATAACGCTGTGCCCGCCGCTGGCGGCAATCTCCAGGGCCCGCTTTACCTCATACTGGCCCCGCACATCGGCAAAATCCGGCATATCCTCCACAATATGCTCCCTGGGGCCGGGCCTTTCGGGAGAGATGGGCTTTTTACCGGTGAGGTGCCCCACAAGCTGCTGCACATCGTTCACCGGATACACCGTTAAGCCCTGTATCACGGCACCCTCCCGGGCGTTGGCGGCGGGGAGGAAGAGCTCCTTAAAGCCGGCCTCCTTGGCCTTCACCGCCATAGCCAGCACTCCGCACACCCGCCGCACTTGGCCGGAAAGGGACAGCTCCCCCAGGAATGCCGCGCCGTCAGTATCGCAGGCCAGCTGGCCCGAGGCCTTTAATAGGGAGAGCAGCAGCGGCAGGTCGTAGATGGGGCCCTCCTTACGCTTGTCGGCGGGGGCCAGATTCATGACTATCCTTCCCACCGGGAAGTCAAAGCCGCAGTTCTTCATGGCGGCCCGCACCCTATCCCGGGACTCCTTTACCGCCGCGTCCGGCAGGCCCACCACCTCGAAGGCCGGGAGCCCTGTGGAAAGGTCGGTCTCCACCTCCACCGGGAAGGCCTCCAGGCCAAAGGCGCCCATGCTGTATGTTCTTGCTACCATAGAGACCCCACCTTATATGAAAATGCAAATATGAATGACATTATATACCATATGTCTGTTTTTGGCAATAGCAAATTTAACTAAAGAATTATTCTGTGCAGGATTTTCACCGCGCGCATATTTTCCGGGTATGAGAAGCACAATATGGATATGCAAAAGACCTTATACCTCCCTGAAAGGAAGGATCCAAATGTCCCATCATTCAGAAGGCCGGATAGGGAACCTGCCGGCGAATATCAACATCATGAACCCAGTGCCCAATAAGGACGCAAAGTCCATCACCCAGCTGGTGCGAAAGAACGGCAAGATAGCCGGCTACCGGCTGTCGGACGGCACAGTGCTCTCCAAGCGGGAGGGCGTGGCCCTTGCCAAGCAGGGGGGCATCAGGGGCGTGGCCATCGCCAGCCGCAACGGCAGCGAGTATCTGCGCTCTCTGCCAGACGGCGATGAGAGCAACAACCTGGGCGACTTGCCCAGTGCCCCGGGAAATTTTGAATGACCGCAGGAAGCCCCCGGTTTTATCCGGGGGCCTCCGCTTTATATCTGACTTTTACCTGCCTATCTCGTCCCGAACCTCTTTAAAGCACTGCACCGCAAACTCCACATCCTTGCGGGAGTGGCTGGCGCAGACCTGGGTGCGTATGCGGGCCTTGCCCTTGGGCACCACAGGATAGGAGAAGGCCACCACGTAAACGCCCTTTGCCATCATGCGTTTTGCGTACTCCACGGCCAGCTTCTCGTCATAGAGCATCACCGGAACACAGGGGTGGGTTCCCGGGATAACATCGAAGCCGTTATCCACCAGCAGTTTGCGGTAGTGGGCGGTCACATCTTCGAGATGGTCCCTGAGCTCGGTGCTCTCCTCGAGCATATTCAGCATCTCAATGCTGGCCCCGGCAATGGCGGGAGCTAAAGTGTTGGAGAACAGGTAGGGCCTGCTCCTCTGGCGCAAGAGGTCGATTATCTCCCGCCGCCCGCTGGTGTAGCCGCCGGAGGCCCCGCCCAGGGCCTTGCCAAGGGTCCCGGTGATAATATCCACCCGGCCCTCTACACCGCAGTGCTCGGGAGTGCCCCGGCCGGTCTTTCCCACAAAGCCCACGGCGTGGCTGTCGTCCACCATCACCAGGGCATTGTACTTGTCCGCCAGGTCGCAGATACCCTTTAGGTTGCAGATAATGCCGTCCATAGAGAACACGCCGTCGGTGGCGATAAGCTTTATCCTGGCCCCGGCCTCGTCTGCGGCCTTCAGCTGGGACTCCAAATCCTCCATGTCGTTGTTCTTATAGCGGAACCGCTTGGCTTTGCAGAGCCGCACGCCGTCTATAATGGACGCATGGTTCAGCTCGTCGCTTATCACAGCGTCCTCAGCAGTGAGCAGCGTCTCAAAGAGCCCTCCGTTGGCGTCGAAGCAGGAGGAGTAGAGTATTGTATCGTCAGTGCCCAGAAATCCGGAGATTTTCTTTTCCAGAGTTTTGTGTATGTCCTGGGTACCGCAGATGAACCGCACCGAAGCCAGTCCGTAGCCCTTTTCGTCATAGGTGCGCTTGGCGGCGTCTATCAGCCGCTGATTATTGCCAAGGCCCAGGTAGTTGTTGGCGCACATGCACAGCAGCTCCCTGCCGTCCTCCATGCGCACCCTTGCGCCCTGGGGGGAGATGAAGGGGGCCTCGCCCTTAAAGAGCCCGGCCTCCTTAATGGACTCCACTTCCTTTGCGTATATGTTCAGGATATCATTTTTGCGCGGCATAGTCAGCTCCTCCTTAATCGTTTATATGGGCCCAGTCCAGTATGACCTTGCCGGACTGCCCGGATATCATGGCTTCAAAGCCCTTTTCATAGTCCCGGATATCAAAGCGGTGAGTTATTACCGGGGCAATATCCAGGCCCGACTGTATCATGGTGGTCATCTTGTACCAGGTGTCCCAGACCTTCCTGCCGTATATACCCCGAAGGTTCAGGCCGTTGAAGATGACGGTCTCCATGTCCACATGGGTGTCCTTGGGCAGCAGTCCCAGAAGGGCTATCTTGCCTCCGTGCTTCATGTTGTTTATCATGTCGGAGAGACCTGCCGCGTTTCCGGACATCTCCATGCCCACGTCAAAGCCCTCGGTCATGCCCACCTCGCGCATTACGTCGGTAAGCTTGCGCTCTTTTAGATTCACCGTCTCGGTGGCCCCCAGCTTCTTTGCAAGGTCCAGCCTATAGGGGTTCATGTCCGTGACTATCACGTGCCGGGCCCCGGAGAACTTGGCAATGGCCGCCGCCATAATGCCAATGGGCCCTGCGCCGGTGATAAGTACGTCCTCGCCCAGCATATCATAGGACAGGGCGGTATGGGTGGCGTTGCCCAATGGGTCGAAGATGGCATAGAGTTCCTCAGGCACGTTGGGGTTGCAGGGCCAGACGTTGGAGGAGGGTATCACCAGATATTCGGCGAAGGCCCCGTTCCTGTTTACGCCCACGCCCTTGGCGTCCTTGCAGTTTTCCTTATGGCCCTCCAGGCAGTTGCGGCACTTGCCGCAGGTGATATGCCCCTCGCCGGAGACCAGGTCGCCGGGCTTAAAGCCCTCCACGCCCGGGCCCACCTCGACTACCTCGCCCACATACTCGTGGCCTGCGGTAAGGCCCGCCGGGATGGTATGCTGGGCCCAGTCGTTCCACTGGTAGATGTGCACGTCGGTGCCGCAGATGGCAGTTTTTTTGATTTTGATTTTCACGTCGTTGGGACCGAGTTCAGGGATGAGTACACGCTTCATCCAAAGTCCTGCTTCCGGTTTTTCCTTGACGAGAGCCCACATCATGTTGTCGCTCATAAAAGACCTCTCTTTCTGAATATAAAAAATCTCGGTATCTTTTCAAAGGGCAAAGTCTCCGTCTCTGAAAATATCTACCTCGCGACCGTCCTCTGTGGTGCCCACAATGCACAGGTCCGGTGTGCCTATCATGAAGTCCACGTGTATGGTGGAATCGTTGAACTCCGGGCGCTGGCCGAAGCCCCGGCCCAGGGCCAGGTGGCAGCTGGCGTTCTCGTCTATCAGGGTGGTATAGTACACAAGCCCGCTCATGCTGATGGGGGAGTGGTACTCCACCAATGCGGCCTCGCCCAGATACCCGGCGTTCTCGTCGGTGTTTATAAGCGCTTCGAGCATCTCCTTGCCCTCGTCTGCCAAAACCTCGACCACCTTGCCCTTCTCGAACCTGAAGCCGAAGTTTTCTATGCTTTTACCACCCAGCAGGAGGGGTCGGGAGGCATAGACTATGCCGTTGGTGCCAAATTTGTCGGGGGTGGTGAAAATTTCCTCGGAGGGTATATTGGCGTTGAAGGGGACCTGCCCGGCGGGCAGGTCGCTGTCATCGTGGCCAAACTTGGACCAGGGGGTAAGCCCTACCGTCAGGTCTGTGCCGTTAGAAGCGGTATAGTGGAGCTTTGTAAGCTTCAAAGCGTCCACAGCCCGGCCCCTCTCGGCGTTCCTTCTGCCCTTCTCCTCCCAGGTTTTTACAACGTCGTTGTCCTCGGTAATATAGCAGAGCTTTAGGAGTATCTCCCACAGCTCGTTAAGAGCCTCCTCGCCGGTCTTGTCCAGTATGTACTCGGCCCACTGTATAGTGGGAACCATGGCGATAAGCCACTGGCAGTGCTTCTCCCGACTGGCACGGCGCATGATGTTCCGCACCGCGTCCACATGGGCAAAGATGGCGTTGGAGTTCTTTTCGCTCACGTCCTCCATGAGCCTCGGGTTCACCCCCTCCAGCCGCACATAGCAGGCTCCGTTGTCCAGGTAGCCCTGGTGCATGGCGTACTCCCAGTCCTCTACCCGGCGCACGTCCTCATCAGCCCGGTACTGGGCGCCCACCTTCATGTTGGGCAGGTCCAGGTAGTGTACCACTACGTTCCCGGCCCCCAGCTTATAGCACTCCTCGGCAAAGATAGAGGTGAACTCCCAGCCCTCCACCGCGGCCTCTACCAGTACGGTCTGGCCCTTCTGAACATTGAGCCCCACCCTTGCCAGGGTATAGGCGTATTTGCGCTTCATCTTCTCCAGGTCCATTTTCAGCCCCTCCTTTGGGTACATGAATTATTTAATCATATTATAGCGCAGAGCGGCCCCGCTGTAAAGCCCCGGAAAAGTTGACACGCGAAAGCTCCTGTGCTATAATTACCAACATACCGAATTTGTAGGAGAATAATAAATCGGAAAGGAAATGAAGCGATCATGTCATATAAAAGGATACTGACAATACAGGATATATCCTGTGTGGGCCAGTGCTCCCTGACGGTGGCCCTGCCCATACTGTCGGCCTCGGGGGTCGAGACCTGCATATTGCCCTCGGCGGTGCTGTCCACCCATACCGGGGGTTTTAAGGGCTATACCTTTCGGGACCTTACGGAGGATATCCCCGGCATTGCGGACCATTGGGAGAGCGAGGGCATCAGGTTTGACGCGGTATACTCCGGCTACCTGGGCAGTGCCCGGCAGATAGAATATGTTAAGGACATAACAAACAGGCTTTCGGCCGATAACGCCCTGAGCATTGTGGACCCGGCCATGGCCGACAACGGGAAGCTGTACGTTGGCTTTGACGGGGATTTTGTACAGGCCATGAAGAGCCTCGTATTCTCCGCCGACATAATTTTGCCCAACATTACCGAGGCCTGCCTGCTCACCGGCACGGAGTACCGGGAGAGCTATGACAGGGCGTACATCGACGGCCTGCTCACGAGCCTTGAGAGTGCCGGAGCCTCTACTGTAATTCTCACCGGCGTAAGCTTTAAGCCCGATACCACCGGGGTGCTGGTGGACGAGAAGGGAGAACGCTCCTATTATGAGCACAAGAAAATCGCCAAGGGCTGCCACGGCACCGGGGATATCTACGCCTCCGCCTTTGTGGGCGCGATGCTGGGCGGCCGGCCGCTGTTTGAGGCGGCGAAGATTGCCGCCGACTTCACGGTGCTCTGCATAGAAAAGACCCGGGGGGACCAGAGCCACTGGTATGGCGTGAAGTTCGAGCAGGCACTGCCGGACTATATCCGTATGCTGGGCCTATGAGGCGGGAGCTTGAGCCCCACGAGCAGGCGGAGCGCAGCATAATAAAGAAGTACCGCCGGGAGCTCTGGGGGCCCTTTATCGCGGCCCTGAAGCGCTATAGTCTCATAGAGAGCGGCGACAAAATAGCCGTGTGCATCTCCGGCGGCAAGGACTCCATGCTGCTCTCTAAGCTTATGCAGCTTTTAGAGCGGGTCAGCGACGTGCCCTTCGGGCTGGAGTTTGTAGTGATGGATCCGGGCTATAACCCGGAGAACCGCAGGAGGATAGAGGAGAACGCGGAGCTTCTGCGTGTACCCATAAAGATATTTGAAACGGACGTCTTTAAGGTGGCCAATAATACGGAGAAAAACCCCTGCTACCTCTGCGCACGTATGCGCCGGGGGTATCTCTATCGGTTCGCAAAGGACCTGGGCTGCAACAAGATAGCCCTGGGCCACCACCAGAGCGACGTGGTGGAGACCACCCTTCTCGGAATGTTCTACGGCGGCCAGCTCCAGGGCATGATGCCGAAGCTAAGAAGCAGGAACTTCCCGGGTATGGAGCTTATACGGCCCATGTACTGCATTCGGGAGGAGGACGTCCTCTCATGGAGGCGCTATAATAATCTGGAGTTTATAGGGTGCGCCTGCCGCTTCACCGAAAGCGCCGCCCGGGATACGGGCCGTTCCAAGCGGCAGGAGATAAAGGAGCTGCTGTTGGAGCTTCAAAAGCAGGACCCGGACATAGAGAAGCGCATTTTCAACAGCATACACTCCGTATGCCTTGACACCTTCCCGGGTTATATCCAGGGCGGGGAGGAGCACAGCTTTCTGGAGAGATACGGCAAAAACCAGGGGGACGCATAAGCGTCCCCCTTTCCTGTGTCAGGTTATTAGCTTTACCTCGCCGTCTATGAGCGTGGCAATGCTGTGCCGTGTCTCGTTCTCAAGCTTCAGCTGCGCCCCGCCTATCTCCACCAGGGTGCCTGGGTGCGCCGTTCTGAAGGTCAGACGCCCCGCGAGCCGGCGCTCCGTATCCTCCTGGAGCTCGTCAAGGCTCTTCTGGTGCTGGTTGAGCTTTAAGCGGTCCACAGATATCTGCATACGCATTTTGGACATCCGGCTGAGCTTTGTGGGGCTTGAGGGCTGGCGCTCGGTCTCCTCGAGGCTCTTTTCCAGCTCCGCTATCTCCTTTAACAGCTGCTCCTTCTCATAGCTCTCACAGGGCAGGCCGCCCAGGACCACAGTTGTGCGCACCTCGGTTTTTGAGCCCACAGTGTTGGCGTCCACCTCGTTCCCGGCCCATATCCGCCCGCCGACGATGGCCCCCCGGCCGTTCTGTACATACACGCCCGCGTCGCAGTAGACCTCGCAGCTGATTATGCACTCAGAATTGAGGTTCTCCTTTGCGTGGACGATGCAGTTTTCCAGGTACTTTGCGAATATGTCCCTATGGGAGCGTATGACCGCCTGATTGTTCCCCTGCACGCCCTTGCTGAGTATCAGGTCGCCCCCGGCCTCAATGGTGCTGGACTCCACCACGCCGTCCACCTTGACGGTGCCCATGGCCCGCACGGTGAAGCCGCTGCAAACGTCGCCGTGGATGTGCACGTCCCCCAAAAAGTTCACGCTGCCGGAGGAATAGTCCACGTTGCCGTCTATCTCTAAGAGCGGGTTCACCTGGAAGGCCCTGCCGGAAAATTCCAGCCCGCCGTCTCTGGTGGCGATAAGGGCACTGCCGTCCTCGTTCAGGGCTGTGTTGCGGCCCATGGGCGCCACAGCCGCCACGCCGTCCCTTGTGGGCAGCTCCTTGTCGGTAACGGTGCGCCCGGCTATACCCGGCGTAGGGGGATTTATACGGCAGATGGGCGCGTCCTTTTCCACATTCTGGGTGGTGCGCAGGGCGGTAAAATCCACCCGGTTCATATCGTCCACGGGCAGGTCCCTGTGGGCCTCTCTGGGATAGAGGTCTATAATGGCGCCGTCCTTTCCGGGCACGGCGGCCTTGCCCCGGGCGATCAAATGCATACGGAAATAGGGGGACTCCATCTCGGGTATGGCCCTGACGGTATCCAGGTCAACGCCGAAAGCCACCCCGGCGGCGCCCAGGGAGTTCATGATAATGCCCTTAGTAACGCCCTCGCCCTTTCCAGAGGGGGGATAGAGCAGCAGCCAGGCGCTGAGCTTGTCCCCGGAGATAAAGACGGTGGCCTGGGCATCCAGGTCCGCGGGCGGGGCGGGCTCTGGGTCCTGGGGACCCTGGGCGGGCTGCTGCTCCGGGGCCGGCGGCGGAGCGGGCAGTGGCGGCGGGGTCATGGCCGAGAGCCTTGCCGCCGCCGAGGAGGACACAGCCATCAGCAGCTTTGTAAGCTCCGCCATAGAGGTCCTGGGGTCAAACACCTGTGGCTCCGCTGTTTTAAAGCTCAGCTCTGGCCTTGGCAGCTGGCGCCCCTGGTCCCGGCAGGCCCGCCAAAGCTCGAAAATAACGTGGTCCACCGGCAGGCTCAGGGTATAGGGGTCCACGGGCTCAGCCTTGGGGGCCTCCCTTGCGGGACGTTGGGCATCGGCCAGCTTTAGAGGCCTGTCGCCGGGGCGGGGCCGTGGGCCTGGGGTTTCCTTTGGGGCCTTCTTTTTGCGTCGGAACTTGAAAAGCTTTGAACCGAAAAGTCTTGATAGGAAAGAAATTGGGGCCGCCATAATTGCGCCTCGCTTTCTGGAAGAAAATTTCAGCATATATTTCTGTAATTATATTATATTCTTTCAGCGCCCTTTTGACAAGGGAAACTTTGTTATATTGGCAAGAAATTTTAGCCAAAGGGGAGGAACTGCTTGTCAAGCCGCTAAACACGATTATACGCAAAGGCCTGGCCTCGCCAAATGGAGGCGTAGTTATCATATCGCGTTCATTCCAAAGCACAGGAGGAAAGCGATATACAAATAGTACAGGGAAAGTCATATCTGTTTGGCGCGGTGGTGCGGCAGGCACATTTTTTTACGTCTTGTAAACACATACTTATTATGCTATAATGACGCCTATAATAAGAGCATAAAGGAGCTGAATAGAGGCATTGACAAAAACCGATACTGACCCCTGGGACCGCTCCCGGGACAGGTCCCTCCTACAGGTATACGACCTTGCGACCGGCTGCATAGAGACCCTGGCGGAGTTTGACTATCTTATAGAAGCCCCAAACTGGTCCCCAAACGGCAAATTCCTCTTGTACAACAGCAAGGGGCGCGTCTACCGCTTCGACCTGGAGACGAAAGGGAGTACCCTTTTGGAAACGGACTTTGTGGGGAACTGCAATAACGATCACGTGCTCTCCGCCGACGGCGGGAGCGTCGCCGTGAGCCATGGGACTAAGGAGGACGGGCAGTCGAGAATATACACCGTGCCCATATCCGGCGGTGTGCCCCGGCTGATAACGCCCTTGGCCCCCAGTTACCTGCACGGCTGGTCCCCGGACGGCAGGACACTAGCCTACTGCGCCCTGCGTGACGGTGAGTTTGACATCTACACCATTCCGGCGGAGGGCGGCGAGGAGACTAGGCTGACATACGCGCCCGGGCTGAATGACGGGCCGGAGTATGACAGCGCGGGGGAGTACATATGGTTCAATTCCGTGCGCTCGGGGCTTATGCAGGCCTTCCGCATGAGGGCCGACGGCAGCGAACAGACCCAGATGACCTTTGAGGAGGGCTGGAACATCTGGTTCCCGCATATTTCCCCGGACCGCAAGTGGGTGGTGGCGTTGGGATACCGTAAAGGCGACGTAAGGCCTGAGGAGCATTTGCCCCATAAGGACGTGGAGCTCAAGCTCATGCCGGCGGAGGGGGGCCCGCTGACAACCATAGCCGCCCTCTTCGGCGGGCAGGGCACCATCAACGTAAATTCCTGGGCCCCGGACAGCAGAAGATTTGCCTTCGTCCGATATGAGATAATGCCCTGAAAACCTATAATTGTCCCGCCGGGGCTCCTGCAAAGTCCGGCGGGGTTTTCTTTATTTCCCCGAAATATAACAGGGGTTTCTGATATTCCCATTGACAAACTGGGTTTATAGGTATATAATGGTACCACTAAGCGGAGAGGAGACAAAAATCATGAGTTATAAGTTTGAAACATTACAGCTTCACGTGGGGCAGGAGAGCCCCGACCCGGCCACCGGCGCCAGGGCAGTGCCGATTTATCAGACCACCTCCTATGTTTTCAGGGACTCTGCCCAGGCCGCGGCCCGCTTCGGGCTCAGCGACCCGGGAAACATCTACGGACGGCTGACAAACTCCACCCAGGAGGTGCTGGAGAAGCGCATGGCGGCCCTGGAGGGCGGCACGGCGGCCCTGGCCACCGCTTCAGGCGCGGCGGCTATCGCCTATACCCTCCAGGCCCTGGCCCAGGCGGGGGACCATGTGGTAGCGCAAAAGACCATCTACGGCGGCAGCTACAACCTGCTGGCCCATACTCTGCCCCAGTACGGCATAGAGACTACCTTTGTAGACGCGCACAACCTCAAGGAGCTCGAGGAGGCCATCAGGCCGAATACCAAGGCGGTCTATCTTGAGACCCTGGGCAACCCCAACAGCGATATCCCGGACATCGACGCTATAGCCGGGATTGCCCACTCCCACGGCCTGCCCCTGGTCATCGACAATACCTTCGGCACACCTTACCTTATCCGTCCCCTTGAGCACGGGGCTGATATAGTGGTGCACTCTGCCACCAAATTCATTGGGGGGCACGGCACCACCTTGGGCGGAATTATAGTAGACAGCGGCAAATTTGACTGGAGGGCCTCCGGGAAATATGCTCCAATAGCCGAACCCAACCCCAGCTACCACGGCGTGAGCTTTGTGGATGCGGCAGGTCCCGCGGCCTTCGTTACATATATCCGGGCAATTCTCCTGCGGGATACCGGCGCGACGCTCTCGCCGTTCAACGCCTTCCTGCTCTTACAGGGTGTTGAAACTCTCTCCCTGCGCCTGGAACGACACGCCGGGAACACAAGGAGGGTGGTGGAGTTCCTGGCGGGGCACCCCCAGGTGGAGAGGGTGAACCATCCCAGTCTGCCGGACCACCCGGACCACGCCCTGTATGAGAGGTACTTCCCCAATGGCGGCGCCTCCATCTTCACCTTTGAGATAAAGGGCGGGCAGGAGGAGGCCCACAGATTTATCGATAATCTGGAGATATTCTCGCTTTTGGCCAATGTGGCGGACGTGAAGTCCCTGGTGATACACCCGGCCACCACCACCCATTCCCAGCTTTCGCCGGAGGAACTGCTGGACCAGGGCATAAAGCCCAGCACCATAAGGCTGTCCATCGGCACGGAGCATATTGACGATATCATCGCCGACCTGGAAAAGGGCTTTGAGGCGGTGCGAAGGGGCTAGGTATAGTAAAACGCGGCTTGACTATTTCCCGCATATGTGCTAGTTTATGAGTTAAGAAGCACAGGAGAGAGAATAACAATGAACAAAACCTGTGAAGCAGAGACAGCCCGGACAGCCCTTGCACGGCAGCTTGCGGCAGAGGCTATGGTGCTGCTTAAAAACGAGGGCGGGCTCCTCCCGCTGCCCAAAGGAAAAACGGTGGCCCTTTTGGGTCAGACACAGCTGGATACCGTTATCGGCGGCGGTGGCTCCGGGGCCTCCTTCAGCGAGGGCACCCTACAGATACGCGACGAGCTGGTAAAGGCTGGGCTCGCCGTGGAGGCCTCTATGGACGGCTTCTACCGTGAACTGTCAAAAAAGCGCCGGGAGGAAAGCTCCAAATCCCGTTCGCCTTTTGCGGATTTTGAAGGCTTAGTTGCCAGCGGCCTTATATATGAAATCTTCGGGCAGTACAGCGCGGCCCGGGAGGAGCCAATCCCCGGCGAGGAGCTCTGGCGGGCCGCTGGGGAGGCTGCGGACACGGCCATAATTATTATTGGCCGGGCAACGGGCGGCGAGGAGTGCGACCGCAGGGTGGAGAACGATTATTACCTTACGCCTTCTGAGAAAAGGCTGCTTGAGCTGGCCTGCGGGCATTTTGAAAATGTGATGGCGGTATTCAACTGCAACGGCATGGTGGATATGAGCTGCACCAAAACCTGTCCCAATATAAAGGCGGCGCTTTTCATGGGGACCGCCGGGGAACAGGCCGCAGGGGCCTTGGCGGACCTTATCACAGGCAGGGCGACCCCCTCTGGGAAACTGATATCTCTAAAAAGTTCCCGGGAAAGGAGGCGGTACAGCTCTATATCCACGGGCCCTCTGTCCGGCTGAAAAAGCCCTGGCAGGAGCTGCGGGCCATCGCAAAAACGCCGCTTCTACAGCCGATGGAGAGCTGTAAGCTTATTTTGAGCTTTCCCCTTTCGGACATGGCCTCCTTCGAGGAGGCTTCCATGAGCTATATGCTGGAGCCCGGGGACTATGTTGCCATGGTGGGGACCGGCTCCCATAACTCGGCCCCGGCGGCGATACTGGCTCTTGGGGAAAAGATAGTCACACGCACGGTGTCGGCCGATATCGGCATGACCCCGGCCAATAAGGGCAGGATTGCCCTTATGGAGCCCGAAGCACAGCGCCGGATAGAGAATATTGACGGCCTGCCGCGCATTGCCTTTACAGAAAGGGACGTGGAGGTAAGCCGGCCGGCATACGGCGGCTATAACCATAAGGCGGAGCCTGTGGCCTCTACACTCCAGGACGTGGCCGCCGGCAGGGTGACAAGGGAGGAGTTTGTGGGCCAGATGACCGTAAGGGAGCTGGCGGTGCTCTGTAACGGCTTTGGACCCGGGCTGCCCTTTGGCGGCATGGGCAAGAAGGACGTCCCCGTAACTATAAAGGACGAGGAGGGCAGGGACATAGGCTCCTGCTCCAATCCCCACGCCATGCCAGGATACTGCAACCCAGCTTTGGAAAAATATGGAATAATGTCCTCGGTGTATAAAGATGGCCCCGCCAGCGTGGGCAAAACGGCGTGGCCTACCGGCATGATGATAGCCTGCACCTTTAACCCGGAGCTTGCCTATGAATTCGGCAGCGCCTGCGGCTGTGAGGCAGAGATGTGTCACGTGGACAGCTGGCTGGCCCCCGGGCTGAACCTTATCCGCAGCCCCATCGAGGGCCGCGCCTTCGAGTATTTCTCCGAGGATCCCTTTATGTGCGGCCTTTTCGGCGTCCAGGTCGCGTTGGGAGCGATGGAGAACAACAATATTACCGTCTGTCCAAAGCATTTTGCCCTAAACGAACAGGAGACCTACCGCCGGGGCAGCATCAAGAAGAACATTGACGCCGTGGATTCCATCGTCAGCGCCCGGGCGGCAAGGGAGCTCTATCTGCGCCCCTTTGAGATGGTAGTCACCAGGGCAAGGCCCACAACCCTGATGACCTCCTTTAATAAGGTCAACGGCAAATTTGCCGCGGGCAGCCACGTCCTGTGCACTGAGATACTGCGGGGCGAGTGGGGCTATGAGGGAGTTGTAATCACGGACTGGGGCGACATGGATATGGTTGTGGACGGCGCGGAGGCGGTAAGGGCCGGAAACGATGTTATAATGCCCGGCGGCCCGCCGGTTATAGCCCAGGTGCTGAAGGGCTATGAGGAGGGCAGGGTCAGTATCAATGATCTGCGACAGGCGGCCGCCCACCTGATGAACTATTTGCTCGGCACGAAGCTTTACCGATAAGAAAGAATTTTATCCTTGTTGTTGGTTTTTGAGCCCTCCGGGCGCTGCCGGTCAATACCTCTCCATAACCCGCCGAAGCGCCGCAACTATGTGCGGCGCCGAGGACCGTTCCCAGTTATGCATATTGAGTCCCTCCAGCTTAGTGCTGATGAATTCCAGCTGCTCCACAATATAGCCCAGTTCCTCTGTGGAAAGGCACTCGGATATGGCACAGCAGTAGGCTCCCCGATAGTGCCCGAAGGCTTCTTTATAGTATTCCAGCTTTTCGTTATTGTCCTCGTGCAGGTCCCCGAGATGTATGGCGTTGCCGCCCATCATTTTTAGGTTTTCGCAGACCATATAGGTGCTGTTTGCCTCTGTGCGGAGCTGGTTGGCGTCCAGAAGCATCTCTATCTGCTTGTCCCGACGCTCATTCGCGTTGGCAAATGTTTCATAGCAGCTTTCGGAGAGGGTAGCTAAATAAACCTTTCTCCCGTATTCCGAAGCCTCGAGAACGTCAGGGTTATACGGGCCGACGATCTGTATGAACTCCATCGTCATGCTCAGTTGAGCAAACAGAACGTCCTCCAGCTTCTCCATCTCCACGTGGTACCCCATATATTCGTCCGTTTTTGCTAAAAAGGGGTCCTCCGCCCAAGCGGTCAGGGGAATGCGGCTTTGTTCCCAGGGGGTAGGCTCAGGGTCCAGGGGAGAGGGTGGCTCCTCCGCAGGGGGGGCGGCAGCGCTAACGTTCCCGGAGGTAATCTGGGCGGTCAGGGTTGTTGCAAGCACACAGGCCACAAGCAGCCCGGCGCAGGCCGCCACAGGGAACCAGGAAAAAAAGGCGGCAACGGCTTTCTTGAAGGCTGCCAGCGGGTCAGCGCTTTTCTCGGGCTTGTATGTAAAGGCAAAAATAGCCCCAAAGGCGGCCATAAACACCGCTATGGCGGCAATTAGGACTGTATGCAACTCTCCTGGGAGGTGGAGCAATAGTGAGACAACGAGATAGACGCAGACTGTGATCGATGCGATAAATATCGCAATAAACGCAGTCTTGCGCTGGGGGCCGTCCTTATTTTCAGCCGTCCGACTTTGTGTGGTTTCCCTTGTCCCTCTTTTCATTGGTGTCCTCCATATAAGAGAATATCCAATATTTTCCTTATATATTATGTTATTCGGCAGGAGGGCGGCTTTAATTAAGGGGCTTTTCAAAAACACGGATTTTTCGTGAATAAGAGACAAAATTATTAACAAACAACGGCTGAAGTGTAGCTGTTGTTGTCAAAATAACGAATTTCAGCTAATTGCAAGGAGAAATCGGCGCATAAAACCTGTAAAATAAATTGAAATTATGTAAAATTAGGGAGTCTCCTTACTCCCGGCGCTGCCGCTTTTGGATGAGCCCATGAACGGGCTGGACAATCAGGGGGGGCGAGGAGATTGAGGGGTGATCTATTTTAGCGAGCCGTTCTTTTCATAGGCGGCAATAACACCCTCTATCACAGCGCTTCTGAACCCGGAGCGCTCCAGGGCCCTTACGCCTTGGATAGTGACCCCGCCCGGTGAGCATACCTCGTCCTTCAGCTGTCCGGGGTGTTTGCCGCTCTCCAGTACCAGCCCCGCGGACCCGGCCACCATCTGCGCCGCAAGCTCTGTTGCCGTGGCCCGGGGCAGGCCGCAGGCCACGCCGCCGTCGGCAAGGGCTTCTATGAACATATCCACAAAGGCCGGGCCGCAGCCCGCCAAGACACCGCCAATGTCCATAAGCTTCTCCGGCAGCGATAGAAGCCGCCCCGAACCCTCCAGGGCCTCTAGGAATAGGGCCTCCTCGGCTTTGGTGATATCAGGGCTGCAAAGGTATAGGCTCATGCCCTGGCCGATGGCGGCGGGGGTGTTGGGCTTGAGGTTTATCACAGGATAGTCTGAGCCGGCCATGCGCCGGAGGTCCTCAATATTCAGCCCGGCAGCGATGTTCACAAGGATAAAGCGGTCCCTTCGGGCGCGGAGAGCGGGGGCGATATCCCCAAGCATACAGGCCATGCCCTGGGGCTTTACACCAAGGAAGATGTACTCCGCCTTGGCGGCGACAGCCTGATTGTCCCTCTCCGCCGCACACCCAAGCTCAGCCGCCAGTACGGCGGCTTTTTCATATGTGCGGTTAGAAAGGAGAATATTTTCTCCCGGCACCCTGCGGCGCAGGGCCCTGGCCAGAGCTCCTCCCATATTGCCCGTGCCGATGAATCCGAATCTTGGCCACTTATCTTGAGTTGACATAACTATACTCTCCTTTCACCGTACCTGTCCCTGACCGTAGATAATATACTTGCAGCTTGTGAGCTCCTCCAGGCCCATGGGCCCTCTGGCGTGCATCTTTTGGGTGGAGATGCCTATCTCCGCGCCGAGCCCAAATTCCCCGCCATCGGTGAAGCGGGTAGAGGCGTTTACGTAAACCGCCGCAGCGTCTACTTGGTCCAGGAACCGTTGGGCGGTGAAGTAGTCCCTTGTCACAAGGCTCTCAGAGTGCCCGGTGGAGTGGGCGTTGATGAACTCGATGGCTTCTTCGGCGCTGCCCACAATGCGGACGGCCAGGGTATAGTCGCCGTACTCCGCGTTCCAGTCGTCCTCTGTAGCCGGGACCCCTCTGCTCCCCAAAAGAGCCAGGGCCTCCTCGTCGCAGCGGAGCTCCACCTCATGCCTGTCCAGCAGCGGCACGGCCACAGCCAAAAACTCCCTTGCGATATCCCGGTG
Organism: Acutalibacter muris; assembly: GCF_002201475.1. Lineage (NCBI taxonomy): Bacteria > Bacillati > Bacillota > Clostridia > Eubacteriales > Acutalibacteraceae > Acutalibacter > Acutalibacter muris. The sequence continues at coordinate 1,275,281 of NZ_CP021422.1, forward strand.
GAGGACAACACATTCCGCCGCGTTGCACACAGAGGGCCGGGAACATTTGGCGTTGAATAAAATCTCCGCGCCCATTTGCAGGTCGGCTTCCCTGTCGATATAGACATGGCAGACCCCCTCGCCGGTGCGGATAACGGGCACGCTGGCGTTCTTGGCAACGGAGCGGATAAGCCCAGCGCCGCCCCGGGGAATAAGCACGTCAATATACTTATCAAGACGCATAAGCTCGTTGGCGGTCTCCCGGCCGGTGTCCTGCACAAGGGCTGTGCAGTCCTCGGGAAGCCCCGCTTCTGCCAGTGTTTTCCGCATGATTTCCACCGCCGCCATATTGGAGTGTATGGCCTCGCTGCCGCCCCTTAACACACAGGCGTTGCCGGATTTCAGGCACAGCGCGGCGGCGTCCACGGTCACGTTGGGCCGGGCCTCATATATGATGGCCACCACGCCCAGTGGGACCCGCCGGCGGCCGATAATAAGCCCGTTGGGCCGGGTCTCCATACGGTCCACCTTCCCTATAGGGTCAGGTAAAGCCGCCACCTGTCTAAGTCCCTCCGCCACCCCGGCAATACGCTCCGGGGTGAGGGCCAGCCGGTCCAAAAGAGCAGGGCGCATACCGGCGGCCTTTGCGGCGGCAAGGTCCTGGGAGTTTGCCAGCAGCCACCTGTCCTGGTTCTCTATAAGCGCCTTTGCGATGGATTCCAGGGCCATGTTTTTTAGGTCGGTTCCCGCGGCGGACAGGGTATAGGAGGCCTTTTTCGCTGCCGCGCACTGAGTCTCTAGCTTAGTCATTATTGGTCGCCCGCCTTTCTTTTTGCAATAAATCTTGTGCCGGTCTCCCGGCCCTCCACAATGCCGTAAAGGTCTTCGGGGCGGGCCCCGTTGGTTATCACCATATCGCACCCGGCCTCCAGGGCTATTTTCGCCGCCGAAAGCTTTGTGGCCATACCGCCGGTGCCCCGCCAAGTGCCGGGATTCCCGGCCATGTCCAGGATATCAGGGGTAAGCTCCGTAACACGGTGCAAAAGCTTTGCGCCGGGGTCTACCCGGGGGTCGGCGCTGTAAAGGCCGTCTATATCGCTGAGAAGCACCAACAGGTCTGCGCCGCAGAGGGAGGCCACAATGGCCGAGAGGGTGTCGTTGTCCCCCAGCACCTTGTGCCGCCCGGTCTCGATCTCGGCGGAGGACACGGAGTCGTTCTCGTTCACCACCGGGAGGACCCCCAGCTCCAGCAGGGCGGAAAAGGTTCCGCGAAGGTGTTCGGCCCTTACGGGGTCCTCCACGTCCTCGCCGGTGAGGAGTATCTGGGCCATGGTGCGGTTGTATTCCGAGAAAAGCTTGTCGTATATGTGCATCATACGGCACTGGCCCACCGCCGCCGCGGCTTGCTTCCTCCTGAGGGAGGAGGGCCGCTCGGGAAGTCCGAGGTGCGCAACCCCCACCGCGATGGCCCCGGAGGTCACCAGGATAATCTCGTGCCCCGCCCCGCACAGGTCACTGAGCACACGCACCAGCCTCTCCATGCTTCTAAGGTCGAGGCTGCCGGAGGGGTGGGTCAGGGTAGAGGTGCCCACCTTGACCACCATACGTTTGGGCTTCATTATGTTCATCTCCCAATTATTTTAAAATATTAGCACAATAAAGTATAACAGATTTCCGCTCAAAAGGAAATGAGCAGACGCAAAATAAAACAGCCAAGCATATTCCGTGTGACAGCTAAATTTTAGACTATATACACAAAGTGGGAACTATCAAAAAGCATACCTTTTGATAGTTCCCACTTTTCTGAATATTCTAACATAAAGCCGTGTTTATTTCAAGACAAATTTATGATTTTCGAGTAAAATTTTCTCTTCCCAATCCTAAAATTCCCGAGCTTTCAAATGGTATACATTTTCAAACTTCATTCCCGGTTGGGTATTAAAGGTTTTATTTAGGAGGGGAAATTATTAATGATAGTTGGAATAAACTATGCGGAGGACCGCTTCAAACCTGCACAAAAACTGAATACAAAAACTGCGCTTAAACACGGTGTGGATAGAGTGATAGAGTATTCCCCTGAGAGTATTTCTGCTGAATTTAAAGCGGCAAATAAGGAGATTTTTTCGGCGCCGCGTGGCGCGGGCTATTGGATATGGAAGCCCTATATCCTCAAAGATGCACTTTCAAAGATAAATGAAGGAGATTATTTAATATATACAGATTCCGGGGTGGCATATGAAGAATCAGTGACATGGTTATTAGAAGCGATGCAAAAGGAACATACGGATATCATGTGTTTTGCCAGCCCAGCGTCTGAATATCGGTGGACAAAACATGACGCCTTTGTTTTAATGGGGTGCGAGGATGACTTTTATAAGCTTTCTCCGCAATGTTGCGGGGGCTATATGATTTTTAGAAACACTGAGAAAAGCCGCAGCTTTATTGATGATTTTCTCCACTTTGCTTGCGACAGCCGAATAATATCAGATCTTCCAAGTACATTGGGTGAGGAACATCCTGAGTTTTTAGAAAACCGTCACGATCAGACTATTTGGAGTTTACTGTGTAAAAAGAATCATCTACCCATGTTTCGGAATCCTTCCCAGGAGGGAGGGGGCTGGGCGCGGGCTGAGTATTCCAAGAGCATAAATAGCAGAAGTGAATACCCTGTAATTTTTTTACATCATAGGAAGTGCTACATACAATACGAATTTCAATTGAAGGTTTGGAAAGTCTTTGGCGAGTGTCGGAATTTTTGGAAATATTTTTCCAAGATCACCTGTGCCATATTCCATATTAAGTATATAAAAAATCCGTATCGCTCTCAGTATCGTCCATAAGGCGACTTTCCAAAGGGATATAGCGAAGGTTCAGGCGTCCCGGTTTTCACCTAAAGAACTAGCGCAAGACCCGTGACACGTCCACCCGGTTTTACTGCTATCCAAAATGTTGAGGCAAAGAAGGAGAGGGCAAAGCCCTCTCCTTCTTTCTATGCCAGCAGCTCCAAAATATCCGGGAACGCCTCCAAGCTCCTGCGCAGTATGCCGTGCATCTGCGCGATGGCCACGCCGTAGTTCACAATGGGCACTCCGGCCTTTTTGGCCCTTGCCACCCGGCTTTTCATCTCCGCTTCGTTGAGCATACAGCCGCCGCAGTGCACCACCAGCTTGTAGCCCTCCGGGCTCTCCGGGAATTCCCCGCCGGAGGTGAAGGTATACCGGGGCTTCACTCCGGTATACGTCTCTATCCACCCGGGCAGCTTCACCGTGCCGATGTCCCCGCACTGCCGGTGGTGAGTACAGCCCTCGGAGATGAGCACCGGGTCGCCGTCCTTGAGCTTTGACAGCTGCACAGCCCCCTGTACCAAGGTGGGCAGGCTGCCTTTATACCGTGCGAACAGTATGGAGAAGGAGGTCAGAAGTATATCCGGCGGGGTGACCTCCGCCACCTTCTCAAAGGCCTGGGAATCGGTTATCACTATCCTTGGCTTCTTCGCCAGCATTTTCAGCGTTGCCGCCAGCTCCCCGGTCTGGCAGGTGACAAACGCGCAGTGTGCGTCCAGAATGTCTCGCATGGTCTGCTGCTGGGGCAGTATCATGCGCCCCTTGGGCGCGGCGGCGTCTATGGGCGTTACCAGCACTACTAAATCGCCGGGGCCCAGCAGGTCCGCCACAATGCGCCGCTCGTTGCCCGCTTTGCCCGCAAAGGCCCCCAGCTTCTCCTTCAGGGCGGTGACGCCCTCCCCGGTCTTTGCGCTTACGTAAAGCGAATCCGCACCAAGTTCCCGGCGTTCGCCCAGCAAATCAGCCTTATTATACGCCGCGCAGTAGGGGAGGCCCCGCTCCTTAAAGAGCCCCAGCAGCTCCTTATCCAGCACGCTGAGCCCCTCCTTTGCGTCCACCACCAGCACGGCTATGTCGGTCTTTGCCAGTATCTCCCTTGCCTTCTGTACACGCAGTTCGCCAAGCTCCCCCTCGTCGTCCAGGCCGGGGGTGTCGATTATAACCACCGGCCCAATGGGCAGCAGCTCCATGGCTTTTCTGACCGGGTCGGTGGTGGTGCCCTTCACGTCGGACACCACCGCCAGCTGCTGGCCGGTGACGGCGTTCACAAGGCTGGACTTCCCGGCGTTGCGCATACCGAAAAAGGCGATATGGGGGCGCTCCGCCGATACGGTATCGTTCAGACTCATACTATCCCTCCGTTCTTCACTTCCAAAACTCCAACAATTTCTCGTCAATGGCGGCAATCTTCTGAAATCATCTCCAGCAGCCCGCTGCCGTTATCAGTTTTGACAAGCATATCAGAACCTGAAGTCCCTTCTGTTGGAGTTTTTGATATCTTTAATGTTCTGCTCCGCTATCTCCCTGACCTTGTCCTTGGGTATCCTTTTAAGCTCCTCCTCGACCATCCTATAGCCCACCTCTTTGGTCTCGGGGCTGGCGTAGTCCTCAAGGTACTCTGAGAGGGTCATAAGGGCGTTGGGGTGGCAGCAGTTGAGTATCTGGCCGTTCTTGCAAAGGCTCATGAAGCGGTCGCCGGTGCGGCCCTCCCGATAGCAGGCGGTGCAGAAGGAGGGTATATGGCCGTTCTCCATCAGCCAGCGGACCACCTCGTCCAGGGTGCGCTGGTCGGACACGTCGAACTGCTCGGTGTCGTGGGGGCGCTCCTCCTGGGTGTAGCCGCCCACAGAGGTGCGGGAGCCGCCGCTGACCTGGGAGATGCCCAGGCGCAGAAGCTTCGAGCGCACGGCCTCGGTCTCCCGGGTAGAGATTATCATGCCGGTATAGGGCACCGCAAGGCGTATGCAGGCGGTGATATGGGCAAAGGTCTCGTCGTCGATGCCGTTGTCGAACTGGTCGGGGTCGATGTCATCGGCCCGCTTTAAACGGGGCACGCTTATAGTGTGGGGGCCCACGCCGTGGACGGCCTCCAGGTGCTCGGCGTGCATAATGAGTCCCGCGAATTCGTACTTATACAGCTCCAGCCCGAACAGCACCCCCAGACCCACGTCGTCAATGCCGCCCTCCATGGCCCGGTCCATGGCCTCGGTGTGGTAGTCATAGTTATGCTTGGGGCCGGTGGGGTGCAGCTGCTCATAGGACTTCTTGTGGTAGGTCTCCTGGAACAGGATATAGGTGCCGATACCGGCTTCCTTCAGCTTGCGGTAATTCTCAACGGTGGTGGCGGCGATATTTACGTTCACCCGGCGGATATCGCCGTTCTTGTGGTGGACGCTGTAAATGGTCTTGATACAGTCCAGAATATACTCGATGGGATTATTGACCGGGTCCTCTCCGGCCTCTATAGCCAGCCGCTTGTGCCCCATATCCTGTAAGGCTATGACCTCGGCCTTGACCTCCTCCTGGGTGAGCTTCTTTCGGGGGATATGCTTGTTCACCGCGTGATAGGGGCAGTATACGCAGCCGTTGACGCAGTAGTTTGAGAGATACAGCGGCGCGAAGATGACTATGCGGTTGCCGTAAAAGGCCAGCTTTATTTCCTCGGCAATCTCGTACATCTTCTCGATCTTCTCCGGGATATCGCAGGCCAGCAGCACCGAGGCCTCCCGGTGGGTAAGTCCCGAGCAGACGCAGCCGGTCTCGGTCTTTTGGGGCCGGGCCTTCTCGAGAATCTGGTCAATGAGCTCCACGTTGCGCTTGTTCTCCTCGGCATAGCGGAGGGCTTCCTGTATTTCTTCATCATTGATGAACTCCTCCGCGTGCAGGGATCTGGGGTCGTACTTTGCCATCTTGCATTACTCCTTTTCTTTGGGGCAGATTTCTCTTAGCCTCAGATTAAAATATTTTAAAAGCTTACATTTAAAGCCTATGGCTTTTGGGCAACTACACAGTACCAGGGTAAATCTTCAACGGGCGTTCCCTTTGTATCGACATGGGAGGGGTAAGGCAGCAACTGTATGTCACTATAGCCCATGGCCTTGAGCTTTCCTAAAAACAGGTCTCGCTTTATTGGAAAATAGTGCTCCTCAAAGACCTCCATCTGGACATACCTCTGGTCTTTTTCAAACAAATACATAATGTTAAAGGTGATCGTACCGTCGCTGTTATAATCCCATATCTGGGTCAGATTGACACGCGTGTCGCCGTCAAAGAAGGGCGCGTATGGGAAAAAGCGCTTTCTGTCCGTAAGTATCTTATCCCAGTTGCGTATCTCAAAGTAGAGATATCCGCCGGGCTTCACTAGAGAGTCCATCTGCTCCAGGGTCCCGAGTAGGTCCTCGTTGTTTACATAGGGCAGGGAGTTCCCTGTGCTGGCGACGCAGTCAAAAGCGCCGTCAAAATTGTCCGCGACATTCCGGAAATCGCAGCATTTCAGCTCAATATCAAAGCCCCTCGCCTCGGCCTTTTTTCTGCAATTTGCAAGCATATTTTCGCTCAGGTCGGACCCGGAAAGCCGCACCCCAAGCTCCGCCAGGGGCAGTGTCGCGCTGCCCGAGCCGATGCTCACGTCCAGCAGGGAGCGGAGGTCTCTGCCGCTGAGAATATGCTCCCAGTGGGTTTTGAAAACCTTGCACCTATCTTCGCTTTCGATAAGGTCGTAGATTTCTGCCCTGTCATACAGTTTGCCCATCTTTATACCTCCCTGCCTGCAAATCGCAGGCAAAAATCATGTGCTTTCCCTCAGATTTCAGCCGTATATCTGGGTATTTCTCAAGCAGCTTAATACTGGCAAGATTTTCCCTGTCCACGTCAAACATGACCTCCCGGACCGCTAACCCGCCCAGATACTTCAGCATTGCGCCCATAGCCGCGAGGGCAATCCCTTTCCGGCGGAACCTGGAGGATATCCAGTAGTACATATAGATAGAATTTTCGCCAGGGGAGTAGTCATAAAGCCCGAATCTGCCGCAGGGGACACCGCGGTAAAAAACAACTATTGCATTGTCATAGGGCGGCTTTCGATTATCGAGATAGTGGTAGTCGTTTTGTATGCTGTAATCAGCGTCGAAGCCGAACCATCGGTTCAATTCCCGGATATCTTCCATAAACAGTGGGTAAAGCGCTTCTGTGGTTTCTTTTGTAATGGATTCCAGACGGATATCGGGATTCACTATAAACTTCATATTGACAGTCATTTTTGACGCCTCACATCCCCCCGCGACGTCACAATATGATACCCCACCGACTCCATCCTGGCGCTCAGGCAGTCCTTGCACTGAGCCGATTCCTCGCCTGTACATATCTTATTATCGTAAAGCTCATACTTTTTACGTACCGACACCGGCGACAGGTTGGGCATTACCACGTTCGCTCCTGCCTTTATGCCCATCTCACGTCCCTCGGGATGAATGGTGCCAAGGGCGGTGGTGGCGGGCAGAAGGACAGGGGGGTGTATGAGCCGGATAATTGAGAGAAGATAGCAGGTCAGCTCCACCGTGCCGGGGGGGTGGTCCCGGAAGGGTGTGTCCTTATGGGGGACGAAGGGGCCGATGCCGCACATATCTGGCTTGAACCCCTCGATAAACTTTAAATCCTTCGCAAGAGTATTGCTCGTCTGGTTTGGCGAGCCCACCATGAACCCGCAGCCCACCTGATAGCCCAGGTCCCGCAGGTCCCGAAGGCAGCGCATACGGTTCTCAAAGGACATATCATTTGGGTGCAGGCTCTCGTAATGGGCCTTATCCGCCGTCTCGTGGCGCAGGAGATACCGGTCCGCCCCGGACCGGCGAAGAAGCTCATAGCTCTCGCGGCTGCGCTCGCCCATGGAGAGAGTCACGGCGCAGTCAGGATATATTGACTTGAGCTCACTGACTATATCGCACAGCACATTGTCAGTATAGTACGGGTCCTCGCCCCCCTGGAGCACGAAGGTGCGGAAGCCCAGCCTATAGCCCTCGGCGGCGCAGTCCGTTATCTGCTCCTTGGTAAGCCGGTAGCGGTCGCAGTTCTTGTTGCTTCTTCTTATTCCGCAGTAAAGGCAGTCGTTTTTGCAGATATTGCTTATCTCAATAAGCCCCCGGACGTATACATCGTTTCCGTATATAGCCTTGCGCGCCGCCACGGCTTTTTGGGCAAGGAGGGCGGCGGTCTCCGGGGCGCGGGCCTCTATCAGCTCCGCGTACTGCTCCAGGCTGAGGCTGTGGCTGTCGGCCAAAGCGTTTATAAGTGAAAGAATATGCTCATTCATGGCCGGTCACCCCCGAGAGGGCCGTCTTGACGCTGACCCCATGCAGGTTGCCTATTTTGCCCGCCATGCTGGAAATAGTGTCCTTCGGCGCGTCCAGGGCAATGCTGATAATGCTGATGTTCCGGGCCCGGTATGGAAGCCCCATGCGGCCGATTATATACTCGCCGTACTCGTGCAAAATGCCGTTGAGTTTTTCAACTGTCTCCGGCTCCTCGACTATTATGCTTATGACAGCCACCCGTGTCTCCATGGTATACCTCCGTTTATTGGCATAAGGAAAGCCGTACCTCAAAAAAGGTACGGCGAAGCAAAGCGCAGTATATGCCGCACCTTTCACGCAGGACCGCCGCCCTTTGGGTCAGGTATCGAATCTGAGCTTATTATACCCGCACAGGCGGGGAAAGTCAAGTAAAACAATTTGCCAGCCGGGATTTATGCGTCCTCCCATCAAATCACTTGCAGTTTTCCTTTTTTTATGATAAAATACATTGATTACATTTTGTAGTGAAATAAATTCGGAGAGAGGACGCTGCTTGATGAACGAGGATATGACCGCATATATTTCCGGCGTGGGCGAGCTTATGCGTGTCCGGGCCGGAGGAGCGCCCTTGGCCTATGTGCGCACCTACGGCTGTCAGCAGAACGTGGCGGACGGGGAGAAGATAAAGGGCCTGCTCTATGAGATGGGCTTTGGGTTTACTGACTCCGACAGTGAGGCGGACCTGATAATCTTCAACACCTGCGCCGTCCGGGAGCACGCCGAGGACAGGGTGTTCGGCAACGTGGGGGCGCTGAAGAACCTGAAGCGCCGCAAACCGGGGCTCATCATCGGGGTCTGCGGCTGCATGACCGAGCAGCCAGAGGTGGCAAAGCGCCTGCAAAAGACCTTCCCCTTTGTGAACCTGGTTTTCGGCACCCATGTGCTGCACCGGCTGCCGGAGATGCTCTATGAGGTCCTGTCCGAGTCCCAGCGCGTCCTGCTCCTGGGCCATGAGGAGAAGACTATTCGTGAGGACGTTCCCATACGGCGGGACGGAAAATCAAGGGCCTGGGTCACGGCCATGTACGGCTGCGACAACTTCTGCTCCTACTGTATCGTGCCCTATGTGCGGGGCCGGGAGAAGAGCCGCAGGCCTGACGATATATACAGCGAGTGCAGGACTCTGGTGGAGTCCGGGTATAAAGAAATAACCCTGCTGGGCCAGAACGTGAACTCTTACGGCAAGGGGCTTTCGGAGAAGATAAACTTTGCCGGACTTCTCTCGAGGCTTGACAGCATTGACGGCGACTTTCGCCTGCGCTTCATGACCTCCCACCCCAAGGACGCGTCCAAGGAGCTCTTTGACGCGATGGCGGGGAGTAAGCATATCCCGCACCATATACACCTGCCCTTTCAGTCAGGCAATGACCGGGTGCTTCGGGAGATGAACCGCAGGTACGACAGGGAGAAATACCTTTCACTGATAGAATATGCCAGGAGGGTTATGCCGGACGTGACGTTCACGTCGGACGTGATAGTGGGCTTTCCCGGCGAGACCTACGAGGAGTTTCAGGATACCCTGAGCCTTATCAGAGAGGTTGAGTTTGTGAACCTGTTTACCTTCATCTATTCCCCAAGGCCAGGCACTAAAGCGGCGGGGAGGCCCGACCCGGTGCCACACGAGGAGAAAACTGAGTGGTTTGCGGAGCTTTTGAAGGTGCAGGAGGAAATAGCCGTAAACAACTGCAAAAAGCTGGTGGGCAGCCGCCAGCACGTGCTGGTCGAGGACCGTGACGGCAAGAGCGGCCTGCTCTCCGGCAGGACCCAGGGGAGCCTTGTGGTGCTGTTTTCGGGGGACGACAGCCTTATAGGAGAGTTTGCCGAGGTGGAGGTCACCGAAGCGAAGGGATGGAGTCTGAGAGGACAGAAAATTTAGAGAGGGGAAGGCGTACTATGGGCAAGCTTATTTTGGCTTTTTTATGTATGCTCTGCGGAGCCATTTTCCTGGGTATTGGCGGTTATGGCGCAAGAAGAAAGACCCCGATGAATTTCTGGTCCGGCGTTGAGGTCCCCAGCGAGAGCATCTCGGATATTCCCGCGTATAACCGGGCCGTGAGCAGGCTGTGGGGCGGGTATAGCGCAGTCTGGTTCATTTCGGGGCTTATTGCACTGTGGAGCCCGATGGCGGCGACAGTTCTGATGTGCGTGCTGGGAGCGGCTGGTGCGGTGTTGCTGGTGCTGATCTATAAGCGGATAGAGAAAAAATATAGGGTAAAGTGAGGGGAACTGTGAACTATACCATACAGGAGGAGCGCCTGAAGGCCGTGGAGTTCTATGAAAAGCTGGGCATGACAAGGCCAAAGGACGTTATGGTTTACGACAAGATTTACTGGACAGAATTTACTGTAGAATAATATAAAAAACTTTTGGAGGTAATTTCAATGGACATCATCGAGCTGACAAGAGAGCTGGGCCGCGCCATACAGGCTGACCCGAGGTTTGTGGAGCTGCAGCTGGCACGGCAGCAGAGCGACGAGGACCAGGAGCTTCAGGACGCTATAGGCGAGTTCAATTTAAAGCGCATGGCTATAAGCAACGAGGCCGCCAAGCCCGACCGCAATGACGAGACCCTGCAGCGGCTGAATAAGGAGTTCAGAGAGGTCTACGCCAAGATAATGGCAAACGAGCATATGAAACGGTATGACGCGGCCAAGACCGAGTTTGACGCTATGTTCCAGCGGGTGAAGGGTATTCTGGACCTCTGCTCTGAGGGCGCGGACCCGGAGACCTGCGACTACGACGCGGCCAGCTGTAACGGCGACTGCTCCAGCTGCGGGGGCGGCTGCCACTGATGGATAGGCTCTGCGGGAAAATGAACCGATAAGGGGGCGGCAAGCATGGCGGATTTTTCCCCCATGATGAAGCAGTATTTTGAAGCGAAAAAGGAAAACCCCGACTCCATCCTGTTTTTCCGGCTGGGGGATTTCTATGAGATGTTCTTTAACGACGCTAAGACCGTCTCCCGGGAGCTGGACCTGACCCTGACGGGCCGGGACTGCGGCCAGGGGGAGAGGGCCCCCATGTGCGGCATACCCTTCCACAGCGCCGAGGGGTATATAACAAAGCTCCTTGCTAAGGGCTATCGGGTGACCATCTGCGACCAGGTGGAGGACCCGAAGACAGTAAAAGGGCTTGTAAAGCGCGAGGTAGTCCGGGTGATAACCCCGGGCACCGTTCTCGAGGGCAGTATGCTGGACGAATCCCGGAACAACTATATCTGCTCGGTCTGCCGGGGCGAGGAGGGAGTAGGGCTCTGCTTCGCGGACGTTTCCACGGGGGAGCTCCACGCGGAGCAGCTGGAGCCCATGGAGGACGTAAGGGAGCTCATAAGGGAGCTTGAGAACCGCATAAGCCGCTTCTCCCCAAAAGAGCTCCTGACAGACGAGGGTATAGGGGAGCTTTCGGAGCTGGGCGCGTTTTTCCGCGACAAGCTCCAGGCAGCGGTACAGCGTCTGGACAAAGAGGAGTATAATCTGTCCCGGGCCGGGGAGACCGTCTCGAAGCAGTTTGGCGGCAGGAGCTTGGAGGACTTGGGGCTTTCGGGCAGGCCCATGGCCGTGACGGCCCTGGGGGCGCTGCTGGTCTATTTGGGCCGCACGCAGATAACGGGTCTTGAGCGGCTGAGGGAGATAGAGCTGGAGTCCGATTCGGCCTATATGACCCTGGACCTTAACACCGTGCGCAATCTTGAACTTATTGAGACTATGAGGAACAAGGAGCGCAGGGGCTCTCTGTTATGGGTGCTGGACCGCACCAAGACCCCAATGGGCAAGCGGCTTATCCGCGCATGGCTGGAGCGTCCCCTGATGAGCCCGGCTAAGATTACCCTGCGGCTGAACGCCGTGGAGGAGCTTGCGGGAGACAGACAGCTTCTTGACGAGCTGACAGAGCAGCTGACGGGCATACACGACCTGGAGCGTATCATGACCCGGATAGTGTACGGCTCCGCCAACGGCCGGGATCTGCGGGCGTTATGCGCAGCGCTGCAGAAGCTTCCGGGGCTAAAGCGGGTGCTGGACAGGTGCCAAGCCACCATGCTCTGCGGCCTGAACGGACAGATAGATGACCTTGAGGACATTTCAGGGCTTATTGATGAAGCCATCGACGAGAACCCGCCGTTTACCATACGCGAGGGCAAGCTCATAAAGAAGGGGTTCAGCGTCGAGCTTGACGAGATAAGAAGCGACATGACCGGCGGCCAGAGCCTTATCGCCTCTGTAGAGATGAGGGAGAGGGAGCGCACCGGGATACCCAAGCTGAAGGTGGGATTTAATAAGGTTTTCGGCTATTACATAGAGGTTACCAATTCCTATAAGGACCTGGTGCCCGAGGACTATATACGAAAGCAGACCCTCACCGGCGGCGAGCGCTATATCACCCCGGAGCTCAAGGAGCTTGAGAACCGGGTGCTGGGGGCCCATGACCGCTCCATCGAGATGGAGAGCAGGATATTCGACGGCATACGCCGGCAGGTGGCGAGCGAGCTTGACCGGGTGCAGCAGAGCGCAAGGGCCGTGGCGGCCCTGGACGTGCTGGCCTCCTTCGCGATGGTGTCGGTGAAGAATGATTATACCCGGCCGGTGGTGAATCTGAGCGGCAAGATATATCTGAAGGACTGCCGTCACCCGGTGGTGGAGGCCCTGCCGCAGGACACACCCTTTGTGCCGAACGACGTGGACATGGACATGAACGACACCAGGGTGGCCGTTATCACCGGGCCCAATATGGCGGGAAAGTCCACCTATATGCGCCAGACGGCCATTATCTCAATAATGGCCCAGATAGGCTGCTTTGTCCCGGCGGCTGTGGCGGAGCTGGGCATTGTAGACAGCATATACACCCGGGTGGGCGCGTCGGATGACCTGTCCGCCGGGCAGTCCACCTTTATGATAGAGATGAGCGAGGTGGCTGATATCCTCAGAAACGCCACTCAGGGGAGTCTTATTATTTTTGACGAGATAGGCCGGGGCACCTCCACCTTTGACGGCATGAGCATCGCCCGAGCAGTGCTGGAATTCGTCCATGACCCGAAGCTGGTGGGGGCGAAAACCCTTTTCGCCACCCACTATCACGAGCTTACGGAGATGGAGAGCCTCTTGCCCGGGGTGAAGAACTTTAATATCGCCGTGAAGAAGCGTGGGGACGATATCACCTTCCTGCGGCGTATAGTGCGGGGCGGAGCAGACGACAGCTTCGGTATCGAGGTGGCAAAGCTGGCCGGAGTGCCGGACAAGGTGATAAGGCGGGCAAAGCAGGTGCTGGGGGAGCTGGAGAATTCCGGCGGCGAGATGTCCCCCCGGGCCTTCAGGGATAATGAGGAGCCAGTGCAGCTGACCATGGACAATACCGGCAGCCAGGTGCTGCAAAGGCTTCGGGAGTTGGACGTAAACGCCATGACGCCAATGCAGTGCATGAACGCGCTGTTTGAACTCAACAGTATGCTTAAAGACTGAGAGATAAGAGAGATTCATTATGGAAAATTATCAGGACATAAACGCGTCCACTATTGACAAGTGGATAGAGGAGGGCTGGGAGTGGGGAAAGCCCATATCCCATGAGGAGTATGCAGCCGCTTGTAGCGGCCGGTGGAGCGTCCTGCTGACGCCCACAAAGCCGGTTCCGAAGGAGTGGTTCGGGGATTTGAAGGGTAAGCGTCTTTTGGGCCTTGCCAGCGGCGGCGGGCAGCAGATGCCCATCTTCGCCGCCCTGGGAGCAGAGTGCACGGTGCTGGACTATTCGCCGAAACAGCTGGAGAGCGAGCGGCTTGTGGCGGGGCGGGAGGGGTACGCGATAAACGTTCTTCGCGGGGACATGACAAAACCGCTGCCCTTTGAGGACAACAGCTTTGACATTATCTTCCACCCGGTTTCCAACTGCTATGTGCAGGAGGTAAAGCCCATTTTTAAAGAGTGCTGGCGTATATTAAAGCCGGGCGGCGTTCTGCTGTGCGGGCTGGATAACGGTATAAACTTCCTGTTTGTGGACGAGGACGACAGGTCGGAGCTCTGCCGTTTCCCCTTTGACCCCTTGAAGAACCCGGAGCAGAGGGCCCAGCTTGAGCGGGACGACGACGGCGTCCAGTTCTCCCACACCATGGAGGAACAGGTGGGCGGCCAGCTGGAGGCCGGCTTCCGGCTGACACATCTATATGAGGACACCAACGGCGCGGGAACCTTGCATGAGCACAATATCCCATGCTTTTTGGCGACGAGAGCCGTGAAGGAGTAGAGAATGGAGACGGAAATTGAGAGAATAGACCGCTATGAAGACGAGAGGTTTTCAAAAACCGTGCTCTATCAGCACGGAGCGTTTCTGGTAAACGGAAAGCCCTGTGAAGTTGAGGTGACGGGCGGGAACTCGGCGGTTATACGCGGAGAGGACGCAGGGCTTTATCCTGAGATAATCGACGCCTTCAGGTTTTACGCGGGACATATCACACGCTTTGTTGACGTGAAGGGGGAGCTGGTGCGGGAATTTCCGCCGGTGGAGATATTTAAAGTAAAGCTTGAGAAGCTTCAGCCGTCACAGTTTTACGTGGACCAGGACAAGCTGGCGGCGGTCAGAACCTTTATCCACGGTCCGGAGGATATCGTCATACCTGTGATACCCGATGGGGGCGGGTATATCTCTCTGGACGGCCACACCCGGCTTGCCGCCGCCATTGACGCGGGGTATAGCGAAGTACGCGCGTTCATTGATGAGGACCCGCCGCCTGTAGAGGGCTTTGTGGCAGAGGCAAGAAAGCGCGGGATTTATACGCCCTATGATATGCGGCGTGTAACTCATGACGAGTATGAAGTGCTGTGGAACAAGTTCTGCGACGACTATTTTGCAGAGACAGGAGCCCTTGAAGATAATTCTGCGCAAAAGTCTTAAAGAATGAAGGAGTCATGGAATGCCGAAAATTCGTGTGCTGGATAAACAGGTGGCCGAGCTTATCGCCGCCGGCGAGGTGGTGGAGCGGCCCTCGGCGGTGATAAAGGAGCTGGTGGAAAACTCCGTGGACGCGGGGGCCACGGTCATCACCGTGGAGATACGCCGGGGCGGCGTCACATATATGCGGGTCACGGATAACGGCTGCGGCATAGCGCCGGAGGACGTGCCCACCGCCTTCCTGCGCCACGCCACAAGCAAGGTGGCGGGGCAGGAGGACCTGAACGCTATAGGCACCCTGGGCTTTCGGGGGGAGGCCCTGGCCTCTATTTCGGCGGTGGCCCATGTGGAGCTATTTACCCGGGCCGAGGGGGAAGCCGTTGGCGTCAGGTATGCCTGCGGCGGGGAGGAGGAGCCGGAGCTTACCGAAGCGGGATGCCCGGGGGGTACGACCCTTGTGGTGAGGGACCTGTTCTTCAACACCCCGGCGCGGATGAAATTCCTGAAAAAGGACGTGACAGAGGGAAATTCCGTGGCGGGTATTCTGGACAAGCTGGCCATGTCCCACCCGGAGATATCCATACGCTTTATCCGGGACGGCAAGGAGCAGCTGCATAGTCCCGGGGACAGCAAGCTCTCCTCGGCAGTATACGCCGTCTGCGGCAGGGAGTTTTCCTCCACGCTGATACCTGTGGATTACCGGCTGGGGCATGTAAAGGTACGGGGCTTTATCAGCGCTCCCGCCGGGTGCCGCCCAAACCGCAGTATGCAGAATTTTTTCATAAACGGGCGCTTTATCCGCAGCCGAACGGCCATGGCGGCCTTGGAGGAGGCCTATAAGGGCTCCATTATGGCGGGAAAATTCCCCGCCTGTGTGCTGCATTTAGAGGTAGCCTGTGAGGCGGTGGATGTGAATGTGCACCCGGCGAAGCTGGAGGTGCGCTTTGTCAACGAGCGGCCCATATTCGACGCGGTGTACCACGCCGCACGCTCGGCACTGAACGCGGGGGACAGGCCCAAGGAGATGGAGCTGAAAAAGCAGCCTGTGTCGCCCTATGCGCCTGTGCCGGAAAAGAAGGAGCAGCTGACGTTTTCGACCGCAAAAAGCTTCAACCAGCCGCTTTTCCTGCACGACAGCGGAGCCGAAGAACCCAAGGTACCCGAGCTCCCAAAGGCAATAAAGCGGGTATTTGAGACAGCTCCAATGCCAGTGTTCAGGACAAGGCAAATTGACATAGAACCGGGAGAAAACTCGGCCGCAAAGCCGGAGCCCGGACAGTCCCTCTCACCGCAGGACTCGCCTCTGCCCCCGCCGGAGCGCGAGGAGCCCCCGGAGGAAAAGCCAAAGCCGATAGTGTCCGAATTTTCCTCGCGCATAATCGGCGAGGCCTTTGGGACTTATATTATCGTAGAGTACGGCCCGGACAAGCTCATGCTTATCGACAAACACGCCGCCCACGAGCGGCTGCTCTATGAGCGGCTGAAGGCCGACCGGGGTGGCTGCGAGGCCCAGGCTCTTTTGGAGCCGGTGGCGGTGAGCCTGGACATGGACGAATATTCCGCCGTGCTGGCCCATGAAAAGGAGCTTTCAGAGGCCGGGTTCCAGGTGTCGGACTTCGGTGCGGGCACGGTGCTGGTGCGCTCGGCGCCGCTGCTGCTGGAGGGCGGGGACGCGGCGGCTGCCGTGATGGAAATCGCCGGGTACCTGGCAAGCTTCAAGACGGAGCTTGCTACGGAGCATATGGACTGGGTCTACCACAACGTGGCGTGCCGGGCCGCCATAAAGGCCGGGGACCACACCAGCCGCCAGGAGCTTATCTCCCTTGCGGCGGAGCTGGAGAGGAACCCCCAGGTGCGGTACTGCCCCCACGGCAGGCCGGTATACATTCTGCTTAGCCGGCGGGAGATAGAGAAACAATTTGGGAGAGTATAATGGCGGAGAAACCTATTGTTATCGCGGTCACAGGGCCCACGGCCACGGGAAAGACGGCTTTGGGCATTGAGCTTGCGAAAAAGTTTAGCGGCGAGATAGTCTCCTGCGACTCTATGCAGGTATATAAAGGGCTTAAAATAGGCACAGCCCAGCCGGAGGAGGGCGAGCTTTCACAGGTCAGGCACCACCTTATAGGATTTCTTGGGTGGGAGGAGAATTTCAGCGTATCCGACTATGTAAAGCTGGCGGGAGAGACTATCGGAGAGATAGACAGCCGGGGAAGGCTGCCGGTGCTGGTAGGGGGTACGGGGCTGTACGCCCGCTCTCTGCTTCGGGGCTTCACCTTTACGGAGGAGTGCAGGGACGACAACCTTCGGGCTAAGCTTTTCTCAGAGGCCCAGAAGCTGGGTCCCGATGAGATGCACCGAAAGCTTGCGGAGCTTGACCCGGTATCAGCGGAGGAGATACACCCCAACAACTTAAAGCGCGTACTCCGGGCGCTGGAATACTGTATACTTTCAGGGGAGCCCTTTTCCCGGCAGACGGAGAGGTCAAGACAGGCCGAGGGGCCATATAGGTATGTGATGATCTGTCCTGTGTTTAGGGACCGCCGGCGCTTATATGAGCGCATAAACGCCCGTGTGGACAGGATGCTTGAAAAGGGACTATTAGAGGAGGCGCAAAAGCTCTACAGCTTTTGCAAAAGCGCCCCAAAGCCGCCCACCGCTGCCCAGTCCATTGGGTATAAGGAGCTTTTTCCGTACTTTGAGGGGCAAATAGCTCTTGAGGAGGCTGTGGAAAATATCAAACGTGAGAGCCGCCGCTACGCCAAGCGCCAGCTTACATGGTTTGCCCGGGAGCCGGAGATCCGATATCTGTATATGGACGGGCTTTGCGGCACAGACGCGGCCCTGGAGGAGTGTATGAAAATACTGGAAAGCTGTGAGTTTTATACTGAACTCAGCTTGAGGGAAGGAGGGGGCGCCCATTGAAGAACCGAAAGCTGTATGCCGCCGCCGTTATAACCATATCGCTGCTGGTGCTCCTCTCAGTGGCTTTCAGCGCCGTTAACCGCCGGGCGGATTCCTTTACAAACAACAGCCTTGTGACGGAGGAGGCCCTTTACGGCGAGGTGGTGGACTCCATACAGACCCAGGGCTTTGCCGTTCGTGAGGAGAGCCTAATAAGCCCCAACTATACCGGGGTGCTGAACTATCGCGTGGCAAACGGCGCGCGTGTTTCCAAGGGCGGGGTGATAGCCGATATTTTTCAAAGCGAGAGCGACGCCGCCGCCCAGAACATGGCGGACCGCATAGAAAGGGAGATACAAAGCCTGTCGGCCCTTTCCCGGCCGCTGGACGCCTATGTGTCGGCAAGCGCCGCCCTTGGCGAGCAGATATACGAGGAACTGGGCAGCGTCGTGCTGGACGTACAGCGCGGTGATTTCTCCAGCGTTGCCAATACTAAAGAGGCGCTGCTTCTGTCTTTAAGCCGCAAGCAGGTGCTTTCAGGCCAGGAGAGCCATGAGGACTATGCCCAGCGGGTGAAGGAGCTCAGAGCGGAAAAGGAATCGCTGACCACGGACCAGGCGACGAATTCGATCAAGGCCCCCGTCTCCGGATGCTTTGTCACCTTCGCGGACGGCCTTGAAAAGACGGTATCAATAGACGAGGTGAAAAAGCTGACCCCCGAAAAGCTGGAGAAGCTGTTTGCCCTGGAGGGTAGGGATCTCCCCGAACAGTATATTGGCAAAATATGCGAGGATTTCAAGTGGTACATGGCCTGCCTGTTTGACGAGGATTCTATGGGAAAGTTTGACGGCGTGGAGGACGTGACCCTGGATATCCCCTATGCCAGCACGGCCACCATCCCGGCCAGAGTGGTGGCAAAGAACCGGGACGTGGACACGGGTAAGACGGCGGTGGTCTTTGAGTGCACCTATATGGACGCGGACCTGGCCGCTGTGCGCAACGAAAATGTGCAGGTGAATGTGAGAACATATTCCGGCGTGCTGGTAAACGAGAAGGCCCTGCGCTTTCTGGATATAGAATACGAGGAGAAAGACAAGGACGGAAATACGGTTACCAAGGTAAAGGAAAACGTCAAGGGCGTTTATGTGGTCTATGGCGGCCGGCTGGAATTTGTGCAGGTGTTCTCGGAAAAAGACGTTAACGGCTATGCGGTATGCAAGCTGGAGCTTAGCGAGGACGAGCAGGAGAACCTGGTGACGGACCATACTATACGTATGTATGATCAGGTAGTAGTGGGAGGAGTTGACCTTTATGACGGAAAGATCGTTCGCTGAACGCTTTGGGGCGTTCGACAGGAATTATCAGGAGATACTGGAGAAGATCGCCCGGGCGGCGGAGCGCTCGGGGAGGAGCCCCGGGGACATAACTCTGCTGGCCGCCACAAAGACCGTGCCGGTAGAGGTGATAAACCATGCCATAGCAAGGGGGCTCAGGTGCCTTGGGGAAAACCGGGTGCAGGAGCTTCTGGATAAATATGACCGTCTGGATAAAGAGGAGTGCGACCTACAGTTTATCGGCCAGCTGCAAACCAACAAGGTCAAGTACCTTATTGGCAAGGTCAGCTGTATCCAGTCGGTGGGCAGCGTAAAGCTGGCCCGTGAAATATCACGGCTTTGTGAGAGGGAGGGCCTTATAATGGAGGCGCTCGTTGAGGTGAACATCGGCCGGGAGGAGAATAAGGGCGGCGCCCTGCCGGAGGAACTTGTGGAATTTATCGATGAGATACGCGCTTTCCCCGGCCTGCACGTCAAGGGACTCATGGCTATACCCCCAATATGTAGTGACAAAAAAATTCTTTACCGCTATTTTACGGCAATGGAGCAATATTATGTTGACATCCGGGCGAAAAGCATGGATAATGTAGATATGGTATGTCTTTCTATGGGGATGTCCTCCGACTTCCCCGAGGCCATTGAAAGCGGCGCGACGATGGTTCGCGTGGGCTCGTCGCTGTTCGGAGCGAGGGCGTAACAATAAGGGAGGTTCGTTTGTATTATGGCAGGGCTGATGGATAAGCTGCAGAGGATGTGGAATCCGCCGGAGGATGAGTACGAGTACGACGACTATCCGGAGGAGACAGAGCAGGAGCCCGAGGAGAGCCAGGATTACGGCTCTTCCCGGGAGGAATCCCGGCGGGCGGCGCCGGTGTCGTCCTTTTCGTCGTTCTCCAGCTATACGCCAAGGGAGAATAATGTAAGGGAGTATTCAACGGCCAGGGCTTATACCCCAAGGGAGCAGAGCCCGGGCAAGGTGGTCAATATAAACGCAAAGACCCAGCTTCAGGTGGTGGTCCGAAACCCGGTTTCCTTTGGCGAGGAGGTGCGCTCTATAGCCGACGAGCTGCTGCGCCGCCACACGGTGGTGCTGAATCTGGAGAAGACCGATAAGGAGACCTCCAGGCGCATCGTGGATTTTCTCAGCGGCGTGGCCTATGCAAATAACGGCAAGATAAAGCGCATAGCCACCTCCACCTTTATCATCACCCCGTATACTGTGGACCTGACCGGCGACGACGTGCTGGACGAGCTGGAAAGCAACGGGCTGTATTTCTAACATGGGCGGAGAAAGAGAGCTTCTCCTTGCAAAGCTGAGGGACGCTGTAAGGACCGCCTGGCGCAGGCCCTGCTTTCTTGGCTTTCTTGACGAGAGTCAGGCGGCTTTCTGCCGGGAGGCCCTTCGCAGGGAGCCGGGGGAGTATCTGCTTTGGGGCGGTTATGAGGGAGCCGAGAGGGTCATGGCCGGGTTTTTCCCGGACTATATGGAGCCCGCTTATGAAGATTTTCCCATTTCCGCCCTGACCTTCATCTACCGCCCGGGAGATAAGCTCTCCCACAGGGATTTTTTGGGGTCCTTTATGGGGCTGGGCATTGAGAGAAGCGTAATAGGCGACCTCCTGGTGGAGGAGGGCCGCACAGTGGCCTTTGTCAGGCGGGAGATGGAGCGGTATTTTTTAGAGAGCCTTCGGAAAATAGGCCGGACAGGAGTAAGGATAACAGCCGGATATCAGGGGCCGTTGCCAGTCCTTCGGGAGTATAAGGATATCAGCGGCGTTATAGCCTCGGACCGGCTGGACTGCCTCGCGGCGCTCTTATGCCGCACAAGCCGGGAAAAGGCCGCAAGGCTTATCGCTTCTGGGGCTGTGCTGGTGAACCATCAGGAGGTCCTCAGCGTGGACCGGCGGCTGGAGGAGCGGGACATTATCTCCGTTCGTGGGCACGGGAAATTTATATTGGACTCTTTCGGGCCCTTGACCGGCAAGGGCCGGCTGACCGTTAAATGTAGGAAATATCAATAGGGGAGGAACTTCCAGATGCTGACGGTAAAGGAAATCAATGAGGTGAGCTTTGGGAAAGCGGGATTCTCCGGCTATAAGCCGGAGGATGTGGATAATTTTATCGACATGGTGGCCGCTTCTTTCCAGGAGCTGCTGGCAGAGAGGGACGCGGCGGTAAAACAGGCCGGGGAGCTGGCCGCGCTGAACACTGAACTGGCCGCCAGGAACTCGGACGCCCAGCGCAAGCTCTCTGTCCTGGCCCAGAAGATCGAGACTTACCGCACGGACGAGGAGGGGATCAAGGAGGCCATCATCAGCGCCCAACGTATGTCCAAGGCCATGGTGAAGGAGGCCGAGGAGAAGGCCGCGGGCATAGTCAGCGACGCCCGGGCCCAGGCAGAGGCAAAGCTTCTTGAGGCCAACGAGGAGGCCCGCAAGATCACTCAGAACGCCGAAAGCGACGCGGCAAAGGCCGCCAAGGAATATTCACAGATGGCGGACACGAAGAAGACCGAGCTTGAGGAAATCAAGAAGCAGGTGACGGCTTTCCGTTCCTCGCTTTTGGAGATGTATAAAAAGCATCTGGAGTGTATAGACCATATACCCACCTTCAGGCAGAAGGACGAGCCGGAGCCCGAAAAGCCGGCGGCCGTACCCCAGCCGGAGCCTGTTGCGATTCGTGAGCCGGAACCTATAAAGACCGCGGAGCCTCTGTATGAACTTCCGCCGGAGGAACCTGTTGTGGAGGCAGAAGCGGAGACAATAGCGGAACCTGCGCCGGAGCCAAGGCCAGAGCCAGAGCCAAGACATATGCTGCCGGTGCAGGAGTACAGGGAGCAGCCCGCCCCGCGCCAGCCCCAGCCCCCAAGGACAGTGAGGGAAAGGCCGGCTCCCCAGCCCTCCCGGGGCGCGCCACGAGAGGGGACAGGGCGGCAGGAGCAGTCACAGATACGCACGCTGAACGACACGTATAATTACGTCCAGGAGCAGCTGCAGCCCTCCCGCCTGCCGGAGAGCTATCTGGAGGACAATGACCTGAGCTCAGTGGGCATCGACCTGAACGCCCACTCCAATATCCCCGAAGCGCTGCGCCGGGAGAAGAGCACAAATTACAGCAACCTTCCCTTCGGAGACGGCATTGACGTGGACGGAAGGAAGCGCAGGCGGTGAGATGCTTGAAAGGAGAGAACCTTGAGTAAAAAACTGGGAAGGGTGCTGCTCATTATGGCGTCAGCCGCCCTTATCGTTGTGGACCAGGTCACGAAACACCTGGCGGCTACCCTCCTGCGGGAGGGCGCGGGCGGGTCCGTGACAGTCATACCCGGGCTGCTGGAATTCAGATATCTTGAGAACACGGCCGCCGCCATGGGCCTGTTTGATGGGCTGATATGGCTGGTCATGGTTCTAAGCGTTCTTGTGGCTATAGGCATAATTGCGGCGGTATTCCTCTATAAGGAGCACACCTGGGCAAGCTATACGGCGGCTACGCTGCTGCTTGCGGGCGGTGTGGGGAATTTAATTGACAGGATAATAAATTTGGGGCCCACAGGCGAGCGTTTCGTGGTGGACTTTATCCATGTGCTGTTTTTTCCCTATATATTCAATTTTGCTGACTGCTGTGTGACGATCGGAGCGGTCTTTTTGGTGATCCATTTCATAATAGGAGCCCGGCGGGAAAAGCAGCTTGCCGAGCAGGAGGGCTGAGGGCTATGGTCCAGGCTGGGGAGGAGCTCACGCTTATAGTGGAGGACGCGTCCCTGCGGCTGGATAAGCTGCTGGCCCAGCGGCTCGAGGGCATGAGCCGCTCAGCCCTTCAGAACCTGATTTCCGGGGGCTTTGTAACGGCGGGGGGAAAGGCTTTGGCCAAAAGCGCAAAGCTTTCCCCCGGGCAGGCCGTCACAGTGACTCTGCCCCCTTTGGCGGAGCCGGACGTTTTGCCGGAGGATATCCCCCTTGATATCGCCTATGAGGACGAGGACCTGCTGGTGGTAAATAAGCCCAAGGGCATGGTAGTGCACCCCGCGCCGGGGAACTATACCGGCACCCTGGTAAACGCCCTTGTGCACTACTGCGGGGAAAGCCTCTCCGGGATAAACGGCGTGCTGCGCCCGGGGATTGTGCACCGCATTGACAAGGATACCAGCGGCCTGCTCTTGGTGGCAAAGAACGACATGGCCCATAGGGGATTGGCCGGACAGATACAGGCCCACAGCCTCAAAAGGGAGTACCGGGCCGTGGTATATGGCGGCTTCAGGGAGGATAAGGGCACCGTGGACGCGCCCCTAGGCAGGAGCCCTGCCGACCGCAAGAAAATAGCGGTCCTTCATAACGCCCCGGGGGCCCGGGAAGCCGTTACGCATTTTTTCGTGGAGGAGCGGCTCCCGGGGTTCACCTATCTGCGCCTGCGGCTTGAGACGGGCCGCACCCATCAGATACGGGTGCACATGGCCTATACCGGCCACCCTGTGGCCGGGGACCCGGTGTACGGCCCTAAAAAGGTCATCACCGAGCTTCGGGGCCAGTGCCTTCACGCGGGGCTCTTGGGCTTTGTCCACCCCAGGACGGGGGAGTATGTCGAGCTTTCGGCAGAGCTGCCGGAATATTTCAGCAGGTTTTTACACAAGCTTCACAGTAAGGAGTATGAGCTATGATAGAGATACTGCCAATGCAGGACAGAGAGAGGGAGAGGGAGATTCTCAAGGGGATAAAAGGCGCGGGACCCCAGGCAAGGGTACTGGCTATGTGCGAGCGGGGACAGACTCTCGGCACAGCGGCGCTGGAGCTGGAGGGCTCTGTGCTGCGCATCTTACAGCTGACTGCGGAGGACTATGATTTTTCAGAAGCGCCCAGAGGTGAGACCGTGTTCCTTCTTGACTCACTTATGCGTTCCGCCGCGTCATATGGGGAGAATTTCGGGGCCGTAAGCATCGAGACGGCTTTCCCGGATTTCTTTGGCTTTTTCAGGGCCAGGGGCTTTGACTGCGACGACACCCATGCTTTTACGCCCATGAGCACTATTGTAAAATACGAGTTCCACTGACCTGATACCTGCGGCCCTTGCAGAGGGACCCGCGGGTTTTTTCTTAAAAAAGTATGAAATCTTTGAAAATCAGTTGCATTGAAGCCTTGGAAATGGTAAAATTTCTTGGTTAGGGGTTTATAGTAAAACAGACAGAAGGAGAACCGCAGATATGCTAAAAAGTATGACAGGCTATGGCAGAGGAGAGGGTATAGTAGAAACGCGGCATATCGTGTTCGAGCTAAAGTCCGTGAACCATAAATTTTTCGAGATTAATCCCAGGGTCACAAGGGGATACCAGTTTTTAGAGGACAGGCTCAAGACCTATCTGCACGAGCGCATATCAAGGGGCAAGGTGGACCTGTTTTTACAGATAGAGAACCTTGGGGAGTCGTCGGTGGAGGTAGGGGTAAACCACTCCCTGGCGGCGGGGTACTATAGGGCGCTTTCGGAATTGCAGGAGCGCTACAGCCTTCCCGACGGCCCAAGCCTGGAGCTGCTCTGCCGCTATCAGGACATATTCACCGTGCACAAGGCCCCTGAGGAGGAGACCGTCTGGCGGCAGGTGCTGGAGATTGCGGCCCCCACGGTGGATTCCTTCCTGCGTATGCGCGAGGCCGAGGGCGAAAGGCTTAGGGCCGATATCATGGAGAAGGCCGGGAATATCCTGTCCCTGGTGGATAAGGTAGAGGAGCTGGCCCCGGGCACGGTGGCCGAGTACCGGGAGAGGCTGCAGGGCAGGATACAGGAGCTTCTCTCTGACAGCAGGTTTGACGAGCAGCGGGTCCTTACGGAGGTGGCGGTCTTTGCGGACAAGGTGGCGGTGGACGAGGAGACCGTGCGCCTTCGCAGCCATTTTGCCCAGCTTGAAAAGCTTGCAAATTCCGACGGCCCTGTGGGAAGGAAGATAGACTTCCTGGTGCAGGAGATGAACCGCGAGGCCAATACCATCGGCTCCAAGTCACAGAATACCGAGATAGCCTACCTGGTGGTGGATATAAAATCGGAAATAGAAAAGATCAGGGAACAGGTACAGAATATTGAGTGACGGCAGGGAGAGGGGCGGCAGCATATGAAGCTTATAAATATCGGCTTTGGCAATATGGTTTCGGCGTCAAAGGTGGTGGCCGTGGTCAGCAACGAGTCGGCCCCCATAAAGCGCATGGTGCAGGACGCCAAGGAGCGGGGCGCCGTTATCGACGCCACCTTTGGAAGGAAGACAAAGGCCGTGATAATTATGGACAGCGGCAGCATTGTGCTGTCGGCCATTATGCCGGAGACAGTGGCCGGTCGCTTTAACGGCCGGGAGGATATGGGAGGGGAAGAAAATGAGTAGAGGGATTTTGCTGGTGGTGTCCGCGCCCTCCGCGGGCGGCAAGGGGACCATACTGGGGGAACTGTTTAATCGGGACGGGAACCTCAGGATGTCCGTCTCCGCCACCACCCGCCGGCCGCGGGAGGGCGAGGAGCACGGTAAGCATTACTATTTCATCAGCCGCGAGGAGTTCCGGGGGCTTATCGACAGCGGGAGTATGCTGGAGTACGCCGAATATGTGGGAAACCTGTACGGCACGCCCAGGGGGCCCGTTGAGCAGTGGCTCTCCGAGGGGCACGACGTGGTGCTGGAGATAGAGGTGCAGGGCGGGGCCCAGATCAAAAAGCTGGCGCCGGACTGTGTGTCGGTATTCATCACGCCGCCGTCTATGGAGGTGCTGGAAAAGCGCCTGCGGGGCCGGGGCACGGAGAACGAGGAGACCATCAGAAAGCGCCTTGAGACGGCCCGCCGGGAGCTTCCACAGGCGGAAAACTATGATTATGTGGTTATAAACGACCGCCTGGAGGACGCTGTTGACGATATGCAGGCTATACTGCGCAGTGAAAAGCTGCGGTATATGAGAGATCCAGACTTTATAAAAGGATTATTAGCCGGCCCGAAGGCATAGCCTATAAGGCAGGCTGAATAAAACTATTTGTGAAAGGAACGTGTTGCAGGTATGCTAAAACCATCCGCGAATATTATCAAGACTCCGCATATGAACCAGTATTCCCTGGTTATCGCCGTGGCCAAACGGGCCCGGCAGATTTCCGAAAAGGCGGAGAACGAGGGGGTCAAGCTTATTGACAAGCCGGTGGACATGGCTGTGCAGGATTTTATTCAGGAGCGCTACCGTATCGTCGAGCCGGAGAACCCAGAGGAGGAATGAGCACGCTTGCCCGAATAGCGGTGGAAAATACGGTTTATCATTTTGATAAGCTGTTCACCTATCTGGTGCCCGAGGAACTTTACAAGACGGTACGGCCCGGCGTGCGTGTGACGGTGCCCTTTGGAGCGGGGAGCCGCGAGAGGGTGGGCATGGTGTTCGATCTGGACGGCCAAGAGGGCGAAGGCATAAAGACGGTTTTATCCGTGCTGGACCGCGAGCCTGTCCTGGACCGGGAGGGCCTTGGGCTGGCTCTGTGGATGAAGAACAGGTACTACTGCACCCTTTTCGAGGCGGTCAAGCTGATGATCCCGGCGGGGCTGCACTTCAGGCTGAAGGACAGCTATGTGCTAAGCGCCGGCTTTACCGACTTTGACCGGGAGAACTATGACGGACTGTCCTGGCAAATAATCATGGCCCTTCGCTCCCACGGCCGGGCGATGCCCATGGAAAAGCTCTCGGCGGCTCTGGGCATAACCCGGGACTGCCCGGAATTTAAGGCCTTACAGGCCGGGGGCGTTGTATGCCGGGTAAACCTTGCCATGAACCGGGTAAAGGACGCCGTCTCCAAGATGGTGCGTCCCATACCGGGCTTTGACGGCAGGCTGACCCCCAGGCAGAGGGAGGTGTACGGTGTGCTCTGCGACGTGGGCGAGGTCTCTGAGAAGGAGCTGTGCTATTTTACCGGGGCATCTCCGGCGGTAGTCAAGGCCCTCTGCGAAAAGGGCGCGGCGGAGGTATTCCAGTACGAGATCTACCGGCGGCCCGAGGCCCTTGCCGCGGAGGAGGACAATGATGATCTGATACTGTCCGAAAGCCAGCAGAAGGCGCTGGAGGAACTGACCGAAGAATATGAGAACGCCAGGGAGGGCAGCCGCTGCGCCCTGCTGTACGGTGTGACAGGCAGCGGCAAGACCTCAGTGTACCTTAAGCTTATAGACCATGTGCTGGCAAAAGGCCGGGGCGTTATCGTGATGGTGCCGGAGATATCCCTGACCCCACAGACCCTGCGCCGGTTCCAGAGCCGCTTCGGGGATCAGGTGGCCGTGTTCCACAGCGGCCTGTCCCTGGGCGAGCGCATGGACGAGTGGAGGAGGGTGCGTCAGGGCAGGGCCAGGATAGCGGTGGGGACCCGCTCGGCGGTTTTTGCGCCGGTGCAAAAGCTGGGCCTTATCGTCATCGATGAGGAGCAGGAGCACACCTATAAGTCTGAAGCCAGCCCCCGCTACGACGCCAGGGAGGTGGCCCGCTACCGCTGCGCCAGGTCCGACGCTTTCTGCCTGCTCTCGTCGGCAACGCCTTCGGTGGAGACCTTCCATATGGCCCGGGAGGGGAGGTTCCGCTTTCATAAGCTGGAGGACCGCTTCGGCAGGGCCGTAATGCCGGAGGTCCAGCTGGTGGATATGAACTGGGAGGACCACCCGGGCAGCGAGCACGCGGTGGGCATGGCTCTGGGGGAGGCGCTGATAGAAAATTTCCGGCGGGGCAAGCAGTCTATTGTGCTGCTGAACCGCCGGGGCTACCACACCTTTGCCAGCTGTCGGAGCTGCAGGGAGGTAGTAAGCTGCCCAAACTGCAGTATTTCGTTGACATATCATACGGCCAACCGCCGTTTTATGTGCCATTACTGCGGGTATTCGGCGCCGCTTATGAAAAAATGCCCCTCCTGCGGCAGCGAGGGACTTGCTTTCAGGGGGCTGGGCACCCAGAAAGCCGAGGAACAGTTAAGGGAGCTGCTGCCAAAGGCCAGGATCCTGCGGATGGACACCGACTCCATGTCGGGCCGGTACTCCCTGGAGCGGAGCCTTCATGAGTTCGCCCGGGGGGAGTACGACGTTATGGTGGGCACCCAGATGGTGGCCAAGGGGCTCGACTTTGAAAACGTGACCCTGGTGGGGGTGATATCGGCCGACCAGACCCTTTACAGCGACGATTTCAGAAGCGGCGAAAGGACCTTTGACCTGCTGACCCAGGTGGTGGGCCGGGCGGGACGGGGCAGGCTCCCGGGCCGGGCGGTGATACAGACCTTCGCGCCGGAAAACCCGGTGCTGGGGCTTGCGGCGAAGCAGGACTATTTCGGCTTTGCCGAAAGGGAGCTTGCCTATAGAAAGGCCATGCTCTACCCGCCCTTTGTGGACCTGCTGGTCATCGGCTTTGTGGGCGGGGACGAAAAGCTTACGCGCCGGTCCGCAGAACGTTTTTTACAGGAGCTGGAGGGCCTTGCAAGGGGCGAATACGCGGGCCTGCCCCTGCGGGTGCTGAGACCCTCCCCGGCGGCCATAGCCAGGGTGAGCGGCAAATACCGCTATAAGCTCATAATAAAGTGCCAAAACGGCCCAAGGTTCCGGGAGATGATCGCAAGGCTGCTTACCGCCTTCGCGGGGCTCAGGGAGTTTCGGCAGGTGACGGTCTATGCGGACCCGAACCCGAACCGCATCATATAGAGGATCAAGTTGAGAAAGGAAAGTGACCATTGTAATGGCAATCAGGAACATAGTCCAGTTTGGGGAGGATATCTTGAAGAAGGAATGCCGCCCGGTGGAGAAGTTTGACCATAAGCTCCGCCAGCTGCTGGACGATATGCAGGATACCCTGTACGAGGCCAACGGAGCTGGCCTTGCCGCGCCCCAGGTGGGAGTATTAAGGCAGATATGCGTCATCGACGTAGGCGATGGCCTGGTGGAGTTCATCAACCCGGAAATTTTATCCGTAGAGGGGGAGCAGACCGGGGCCGAGGGGTGCCTGTCCCTGCCAAATGAGTGGGGTATGGTGACAAGGCCGCAGAAGGTGACGGTAAGGGCCCAGAACCGAAAGGGAAAGTGGTTCAAGACCACAGCTGAGGACCTTTTCGCCCGGTGCATCTGCCACGAGGTGGACCATCTGCACGGCACGGTGTTCACGGACAAGGCAAGCAGGATGCTCACTCCCGAGGAGATCGAGCAGCTTCAAAAGGAACAGCAGTAGAGGAGGAGAGCGATGCGGGTTATTTTTATGGGTACGCCGGACTTTGCCGTACCCTCCCTACAGGCCCTTTTGGACCGGGGGGACGACATATGCGCGGTGTTTACTCAGCCCGACAAGCCCAAGGGGCGAGGGCATAAGTTACAGCCGCCGCCGGTAAAGGAGCTGGCGCTGCGGCACAGCCTGCCGGTGCTCCAGCCGGATACTCTGCGGGACGAAGCCGTACAGGAGTCCATAGCGGAGCTTGAACCCGACGCAATAATTGTGGTGGCATACGGTAAGCTGCTGCCGCCGAAGGTGCTCTCTGTGCCAAGGCTTGGGTGCATAAACGTGCACGGTTCGCTGTTGCCCAAGTACCGGGGCGCGGCCCCCATACAGTGGGCGGTCATCAATGGGGAGAAGACCGCAGGGGTCACCACTATGTTTATGGCAGAGGGTATGGACACCGGGGATATGCTCTTAAAATCGGAGACGGAGGTGGGCCCGGAGGAGACGTCAGGGGAACTGTTCGACCGGCTGAAGCTCTTGGGTGCAAAGCTGCTTACCGAGACCCTTGATAAGCTGGAGCAGGGCGAATTAAAGGCGATACCCCAGGACGGGACACAGGCGACATTGGCTCCCCTGCTGAAAAAAGAGATGTCTGCCCTCGACTGGAGCGAGCCGGCACAGCGTATACATGACAGGATAAGGGGGCTGAACCCCTGGCCCTGCGCGGCGGCTGATTTAGACGGAAAGCGCGTGAAGCTGCTGGCCTCTCAGGTCATAGAGGGCGAGGGTGTACCCGGTACGGCATATAATCTTGACGGAGAGCTGGCAGCGGCCTGCGGCCGGGGAATGCTTCGGATAACAGAGCTGCAGGCGGACACAGGAAAGCGCATGAGCGGCAAAGACTATCTTTTAGGGCACCCCCTTAAAGAGGGCGCAAGGTTTGAATAGGGCCGCCGGAGGGCCACATTAATTTGCAGAAGGACACGGAAAGGACTATAGTACAAAATGCCAAAACCACATCAAACTGCCAGGGCCGTCGCCTTACAGGCGCTTATACAGGTCGAACAGGGCTTTGGATATTCAAATATCGTTTTGGATCATTCTCTGGAGGACATAGGCCTGAACAGAAGGGATAAAGCGTTGGCTGCGGCTATTTTCTATGGGGTTTTGGAGAAGCGGCTGACTCTGGACTACTATATTGTCCGGTGTCTTAGCAGCCCCGGGAGAAAGCCGGACCCCATGGCCCTTGAGGCAATACGCTGCGGGGCATACCAGATACTGTATATGGACCGGGTCCCCGACTCAGCCGCAGTAAATGAGACGGTCCAGGCAGTAAAGTCGGCTGGCAGAGCTCAGCTGGCCGGATTTGTGAATGGTGTCCTTCGGGGGCTCGTAAGAAAGAAGGGGCAGATAGAGCTGCCGGGCGGCGACAGCCTGAAAGCGCTCAGCGTCAGGTTTTCTGTCCCGGAGGATTTAATTAAGCTTTGGACGGAGGGCTATGGGAGGCGGGCTACAGTTCAGATACTGGACAGCCTATCGGAAAAGCCAGAGCTGTTTATTCGCGTCAACAGAGCGCGGTGCACTGCGGAGGAGCTTGAAGCCTCCTTAAAGGAGAGCGGCGTAAAAATGTGCTCGTTACAGCACCCGCAGTATGCGGCGGTTCTGGAAAACTGCGGCGCGCCCCAAGGCCTTGAGCAGTTCAAAAAGGGTATGTTCCATGTACAGGACCTCTCGGCCCAGTTGGTGTGCCGGGCCCTGGACCCAAGACCGGGCGAGACGATTTGCGACTGCTGTGCTGCCCCCGGTGGAAAAGCCTTTACCCTTGCCCAGGAGGTGGGTACTGAAGGCAGGATATACGCCTTTGACCTGCATGAAAAAAGGGTGGGCCTTATTAAAGAAGGGGCCGCCAGGCTGGGCCTTGACAATATATACGCCCGGGTTGGCGACGCTACAGATGTGCTTGAAGGAGTAATTCAAGCCGACAAGGTGCTGTGCGACGTGCCCTGCTCCGGCTTTGGGGTCATCAAGAGAAAGCCCGAGATACGATATAAGAATTTAGAATCATTGCAAGATTTGCCAAAGCTGCAATATAATATACTACAGAACGCTTCACGGTACGTAAGGCCCGGCGGCCTGCTGCTGTACTCCACTTGTACCCTTAACCCGGCGGAGAATTCCGCTGTGGCAAAGAGGTTTTTACAGGAAAATAACGGCTTTGAGCCGATGACAATAGATATTGGCCTCCGGCGGGTTATAGAGGAGCCGGAAAATATGCTAACCATGATGCCCTTCGCGGAGGCCTCGGACGGGTTTTTTGTGGCGGGTTTCCGAAAAAAGACAGGATAGGTGCAAAAGCTTGGAGAAAAGGGACATCAAATCTATGACACTCGAAGAGCTGCAAGCAGAGCTTGGGTCCGCAGGGTTTCCAAAATTCCGGGCGGGACAGGTGTTCAGCTGGCTGCATAAGGGCGCGTCGTGTTTTGAGGAAATGACGGATATACCGAAGGATTTGCGCCTGCGGCTTGCAGAGGCGTATGAAATCGCCTGTGCCCGGGCGGTGCGGAAAAGGGTGTCGAAGGATGGCACGGTAAAATATCTCTTTCAGATGAACGACGGAGAACTGATAGAATCGGTGCTCATGAGTTATCACCACGGATACTCCCTCTGCATTTCCACCCAGGTTGGGTGTAAAATGAATTGCAGCTTCTGCGCCACAGGCAAAAGCGGCTTTTCCCGGGATCTGCTCCCCTCTGAGATGCTCAGCCAGATACAGGCGGCCCAGCTTGACGGGAATATCCGAATATCGAACGTGGTGCTCATGGGCATGGGAGAGCCCCTTGATAACTATGAGAATGTGCTGCGCTTTTTGAAGCTTGTGTCAAGCCCAGAGGGCATGAATATCGGCATGAGGCATATCTCCCTCTCCACCTGCGGTCTGGTGGACCGCATCTATGATTTGGCGAAGGAAAAATTGCAGCTTACCCTGTCCGTCTCCCTTCATGCGCCGAACGATGAAATAAGGAACCGCACCATGCCGGTGAACAGGCGCTGGAATATTGAGCAGCTTCTTAAGGCCTGCCGGTATTACGCCCAAAGGACCGGGCGGCGCATATCCTTTGAGTACGCCATGATAAGCGGGGTAAACGACAGCGCCCGGTGCGCCGGGGAGCTTGCAGCAAGGCTCCGGGGTATGCCCGCACACGTGAACCTTATCCCGGTAAACGACGTTACGGGCGCGGGTTATAAGAAAAGCGGCCTTCTAAGTCAGAAACGGTTTATAAGTATCCTTGAGCAGGGCGGCTGTACGGCTACGGTACGGAGGACACTTGGATCGGACATCGAAGCTTCCTGCGGGCAGCTTCGCAGAAAACATAAAGGAGGGAACGGATATGAGGGTTGATTTCGCTACGGATACCGGCGCGGTGCGCAGCTCGAACCAGGACGCCTGCAAATGCGGGTTATTCCCGGGAGGAGGGGCTTGGACCGTGGTCTGCGACGGTATGGGCGGGGCAAACGGAGGAAACGTGGCCAGCGCCATCGCCGTGGAGAGCATTGAGGAGCTTTTGAGGAGCGGCTATAGGGAGAATATGAGCCCGGGCAACATCAAAAGCATGATTATCAACGCCATATACCGTGCAAATGGGGCGATATATGAGAGGGCCCTGAAGGCCAGAGAGCTCCAGGGCATGGGCACCACGGCGGTGGTTATGCTGGCGGTGGCCGGCCGGCTGCACGTGGCCCATGTGGGGGACAGCCGGGCATATTTAAAGAACAGCGGCGGCATAAGGCAGCTGACGATGGACCATTCTTATGTACAGGACCTGGTGAACTTCGGCCAGATAACCAAGGAGGAGGCCCGTACCCACCCGCGCAGAAATATCATCACCCGTGTGCTGGGTGTGCACGAGGGCGTGAAGGTGGACTATGCCGTTTGGGATTTCGCCGCCGGGGATATCGCCCTGGCCTGTACGGACGGGCTGACAAATTATATGGACGAGGACCTTTTGGAGGAGTATATCAACAGGCACAGCGGCGACGGCGGCGCCCTGGCGAAGGAACTCATTAAATTTGCCTTAAAATGCGGCGGCTCGGACAATATCACCATTGCCGTGGTAAACAATATATGATAGAAAGTTGGGGATAAGCGTTTATGGATAAGTATATTGGCAAGCGTTTGGATGGAAAGTATGAGATACACAATCTGGTGGGCGTGGGCGGCATGGCCTGCGTCTACAGGGCCTACGACAGGGTAGAGGACCGCTGGGTGGCCATCAAGATACTCAAGGACGAATTTTCAAACAACAGCGAATTCCTAAGGCGGTTCCGCAACGAGGCCAAGGCCATAACCGTCCTGTCCCATCCCAACATTGTGGATGTGTACGACGTGAGCTTTGGTGACAGGCTGCAATATATCGTCATGGAGTATATCGACGGAATAACCCTTAAGCAGTATATCGATCAGGAGGGCGTTATCCGCCTGGACGAGGCCCTGCATTTTACCACCCAGATACTAATGGCCCTGGAGCACGCCCACGAAAAGGGGATAATCCACCGGGACATCAAGCCCCAGAATGTGATGCTCTTACAGGACGGCTCCATCAAGGTGACGGATTTCGGCATCGCCCGGTTCTCCCAAAGCGAGACCCAGACCATGACCGACAAGGCCATCGGCTCCGTGCACTATATCGCGCCGGAGCAGGCCAGGGGCGACTATATCACCGACAAGGCCGATATCTATTCCGTGGGCGTGATGCTGTACGAGATGACCACGGGCCGCCTGCCCTTCGTGGCGGATAACGCCGTGTCCGTGGCCCTTATGCAGCTGCAGGCAAAGCCGGTCATGCCCAGAGAGCTGAATCCCAGCCTGCCAAGAGGTCTTGAGCAGATCACCATGCGGGCCATGGAAAAGAGCCCAGTGGACCGCTTCCAGTCCGCAGGGGAGATGCTGGACGATATCGACCGTTTCCGCCGCAACCCCGGGATAGTGTTCCACTATGACCTTCAGGCCGGAAGGGCGGACTACGACTCCTCCCGGAATATAGATTCCTACGACTCCGCCCGGTTCAAGCCCAGCTATAACGACAGCTACGAGTATGAGGAGGAATACGTGCGCTCCCAGCGGGGGGCCCGGGGGGCCATGGCCGTGAAGGGCGTTATCGCGGCGGCCATTATCGTGCTTTTGGCGGTGGGGGCCGTATGGCTCTGGAACAACAGCGACGCCCTTTTCGAGCCAAAAGAGGAGGAGCAGATAGAGATGCCGAACTTTGTGGGGATGATCTACGACGATATCCTCAACAACCCCGAATACAGCGATAACTTCAAGTTCAAGCGCACAGAGGGCAATAACCCGGACCTGCAGCCCGGCGAGGTCATGCAGCAGAACCCCAACCAGAAGATCATGGTGAAGAAGGGCTCTGAAGTCACGCTGCTGGTCAACGGCAAGGTGGAGCAGGTGGAGGTGCCCGACATGAAGGGTTACTCCCGGGCCGACGCCACGGCACTCTTGAAGGAACTTGAGCTAAAGGTCAAGTGTGAGGAGGTCGCCCACGACGAGATTAAAGTCGGCTATGTAGTATCCTCTGACCCCCAGGAAAAGACCATGGTGGACGTGGGCACCACGGTGACCCTTAAAATAAGCAAGGGCCCCGCCACAAAGAAGGTAAAGATACCCGACGACCTTGTGGGCAAGACCCGATACGACGTGGAGTCGGTGCTTAAAGAGAGGAAGCTAGTGGTGGGGAACGTCATAACCGACGACACCAGCACCCAGCCCGCCGATACGGTGGTAAGCACCAACCCCGCCCCGGGTTCCGAGGTCTCAGAGGGGGCCGCGGTGGATATAGTGATAAGCTCCGGCAAGGGCTCTACAAAGACCGTAAGCAAAGATATCTCCCTGCCTTCGGGGGTGAATATGGACCTGAACCTTAAGGTGTATAAGAACGGCACCCTGGTGGATGAGCGCACCGTCAACCCCGCCTACAGCGGCACCTATAATCTGACCTATACCGGCACCTCCGGCCAGGAGTCCGTAGTGGTGCAGCTGGAGGGCAAGGACTATATGTACCTGACCTTCGACTACGACGCCAAGGAGGCCACTATAACCCAGACCTTTGAGTTTACACCGCCAAGCAGCGGCGGCGGTGACGAGCCCGACACCAGCGGCGGCGACAACAGCGGCGGCGAGGGTCTGGGTACCGGCGGCGGCGGAATAAGCAATAACTTTGAAAACTGATGGAAAATATGGAGCTTGAGGGACTTGTAATAAAGTGCGTGGGCGGGTTCTATACAGTGAACACAGCGCAGGAGCCAGTCATATGCAGGGCCAGGGGACGCTTCCGCAAGGAGGGGGTTTCCCCCTGTGCCGGGGACCGGGTGAGGGTGCAGAGGGAGACGGACGGCTCCTGGGCGCTTTCAGAGGTGCTGCCTCGCAAAAATCACCTGGTCCGCCCGCCGGTGGCCAATTTGGACCGCTTGTTCGTGGTGGCGTCTCTCAGGGGCCCGGCGGTAAATCTTGCGCTGGTGGATAAGACCCTGGCGGTGGCGGAGATAAACCATATCGAGCCGGTGGTGGTGTTCACCAAAACGGACTTGGACGACCCGGGGCCCCTTTTGGAGATATACCGGCTGGCGGGGATAAAATGCTGCAAGGTATGCGCCCAGAGGGGAGAGGGTATAGAGCAGGTGCGGGAGCTGTCCGCAGGGAGGGTCTCTGCCTTCCTTGGGAACTCCGGCGTGGGGAAGTCCACCCTGCTGAACGCCCTGTTTCCGGGGCTGGGGCTTGAGACCGGCGAGATAAGCCGCAAGCTGGGCCGGGGCCGGCACACCACCCGGCATGTGGAGCTCTATCCTCTGCCGGGGGGCGGCTATGCCGCGGACACGCCGGGCTTCTCGACCTTTGACCTGGAACGCTACAGGCTTACCGATAAGGAGCAGCTTGTGAGGGGTTTTCGGGAAATCGAAAGGTTCTCAAAGGACTGCCGGTTCACCTCCTGCTCGCATACCTGCGAAAAGGGGTGCGCGGTCCTCAAGGCGGCGAACGAGGGAAAAATCGCCGGATCGCGCATAGAAAACTATGGGGCAATGTATCAAGAGATAAAGGGTGTAAAGAAATGGGAGCAGAAAAGCAAGCATGTATGATTATTGGGGCCTCGCCCTTGGACGGCCGCAAGGTCTTCAAGGAGTTTGACCCAAGGCACTACTATGTTATATGCGCAGACGCCGGCTATGAGACAGCCATGAAGGCCGGGATAAAGCCGGATCTGGTGGTGGGGGACTTTGACTCTGCCAAGGAGCCGCCGCCAAAGGAAATAAAGTGCGTCAGCCTGCCGGTAGACAAGGATGTGACCGACACCATGTTCGCGGTTATGAAGGGTTTTAACCTGGGGCTGCACAGCTTCTTGCTGCTGGGCTGCCTTGGTGGAAAGCGCTTTGACCATTCTCTGGCCAACCTGGAGGTCTTACAGTATATCCGGGAGCACGGGGGGCATGGGATAATGGCCGGCGACCACACAAAAATATTCCTCCTACAGGAGGAAAGGCTGAAGATGACAGGCATGGCCGGGGCCATAGTCTCAGTGTTCCCATATAATGGCTCAAACTGCATAGTGAGCTATTCGGGGCTGAAATACCCCTTAAACCGCGGCCAGCTCTCCTGCGGCGGCCTTCCAATGGGGGTAAGCAACCAGGTGACCGGTGACCCGGCAGAGGTCCGGGTACATAGCGGCTGCGCGCTGGTAGTGGTGGGGCAGTAACATATTTTCTTCTGCTGTGTATACTGGAATAACGAGTTAAGTGAGCGCGGCTTGACCGGGCCCACTGAAAAACGGCGGGAGGGTATTGCCATGTCAAAGCGGAAATTCAACTGTACCTGTATAAAGGATCGAAATTGCAGGAACCTTTGTATCGTCAGCTTTGGCCTGGGTATGTCCATTGCCTGCTTTTGTCCCGTGGGCTTTGCGCTGTTTCTTTCGGCGGTGATTTTGGTGGCCCTTGGACTCTCGTTACTACGTATTTGAATGGGAGGCAGCAGGATGAAGGTCGTAATTGTTGAAAAACGGAAAGGTTTTTGGGGCTTCTTTTTACGCAAGCTCTATGGGATACACAAGGTAGAGGAGGTATAAAAACCGCGTACTTAATATCAGCCGCCCACCTTCGGGATATCCGCCGAAGCTGGGCGGCTTTCTGTAGAAGCCTATATAGGAAATGAGCAAGCGGACAACGTAGTGCAATTCCTTCCGCTTGCTCATTATCGCTATCTGGGTCAGTCCTTCTCTGATTTGTTCGCTTCTTCTATATTCCGGCACTGTTCCACCATGGTCTCGGCAAAAATTCCATACCCCCTTGTGGGGTCGTCCATAAACACATGAGTTACAGCTCCGCATAGCCTGCCATCTTGAAGGAGGGGAGCGCCGCTCATGCCCTGCACAATCCCCCCGGTGGATTCCAGCAGTCTCTGGTCCGTCACCTTAATGACCAGATTCTTGGTAGGCTGGTCGGTATTGCTCACCTTCTGTATCTCCGCCGCATAGGCATGGGGGCCTGATTCGTCGATGCTGGCAATTATTTCTATCGGTCCGGCCTTTACCTCTTCTCGGGCCATCACGTCAATAGGCGTGCCCTCCGGGACTTCTGCCAATTTCCCGTAAACGCCGGTCTCGTTGTTTGCCAGCAGCTCGCCCATGGAATCGTCTGAGGAGAAATATCCGCGCAGCTGGCCGGGCTCCTCGGGGATACCCTTGACGATGCCGCACAGGGTAATGGCCGCGGGCTCGCCTGTTTTAAGGGACATTACGCTGCCTGCGTCTGAGTCGCAGATGCCGTGGCCCAGGCCGGCGAACATACCGGTTCCGGGGTCGTAAAAGGTCAGCGTCCCCACGCCTGCCGCGCTGTCGCGCACCCACATGCCGGTCCTAAAGGCTCCCTCGCCGAACACCGGGGTGACCGTGGCCTCGAACTCCTCATCTCCCCGGCGCACCAGGAAGGTCACGCCCTCACCCTGACTGCGGCCGATATAGGCAGCAAGAGCCGCGTTGCTCTGGATCTCCATGCCGTCTGCTTGGACAAGATAGTCCCCCGGCCGCAGTCCCGCCTCGGCGGCGGGGCAGCATATGCCGCCGGTGGTATAAATATCCGAGAGCGAGGCAACAATAACCCCATCGGTAAAGAGCTTTATGCCAAAGGCTTTGCCCATGGGTATCACCTGGCCGTTTGCGGCAGGGGGCGCGGGCTCTGACGGAGTCTGGCTGGCGGTATTAAAGGCTGCGGCCTCCTGTACGGCGGCTTCAGCGGCAGGCTCCTCCAGGCCCAGCACCCCTATTGTCATGAGCATACATACTGCGGTTATGCCAACGCTCATGGCAAAGGTGTGAAGAGCCCCGCAGAAGGACCGCCTTTGTGACCTGCTTATAAGAGTTTTCTGTTTTTCTTGTTTTTCCAAATGCTTCACCTGCCCTCCGAGGCAAGACTGAAAGGGTTTAACGAAAAAATCCGGCTTTCGGCCCCGAGTTTAATTTGCCACAGGGAGAAGGATTTATGATGGAAATTAAAAACGCTTCTGTATTCCATGTGCTCTTATGCACAAGGAAGGCAGAAGCGAGAATTTTTGGTCTGCCGCAACTACCGGGCACAGCGGTGGCAATCCCGCAGAGTTCGCGAATGCCAATGAGCAAACTCTTGGGCCCGCGCTCCGGCTATTGCCGGTCTCGCCCGGTAGAAGGGACAGTAAACTTGCATAAAATAAGTATACGATGATATTAGACAAAGTATGTTAGGCTTTTATCGTCTCTCTTTTCTTATCACCTTCTTTCCTTTCGATGGTCTTAGTATACAGCAGAATTATGAAAAACGTATCAAGACCATATAAAAGAATTGTGTGTTTTTTATGAACGGTTTTTGAATATGTCCGCCAAAAATCACAAAGCTTATCCCTGCAAAGATAGCAGACCGGCACAATAGGAGAACTTCTCAAACTCCATTGCCGGGAAGGCCTCGAGTGTTTCCTCGTACACAAAGTATATCTCGTCCTCGTCCCAGCCCTCGCCCACCTGCTGGCGGCACTGCTCCAGCTCCTGCCTGCTCTCGAAGGCCACGTCGCCGATAAGTATGGCGCCGCCCTCCTTTAAAAGCCCAGTCAGGGTGTTTATAAAGCTTATCTTTTCGCTGTCCGTCAGGTGGTGCAGAGAGTACGTTGCGATGATAAAGTCATAGCGCTCCGAAAGTATCGGTCCGGCAAGTCCCCGGGAGAAGTCCCCCTGGAACAGGCGGGCGCCGGGCATCTTGGCCTTTGCCAGCTCTATCATCCTCTCCGAGAAATCCTGCCCCCATATCTCGCAGCCGCCCTCGTACAGCTTCGCCGTAAGGGTGCCTGTGCCGAAGCCTATATCAAGTACCTTGGCCCGGCCCTTAACCATTACAAGCTGGTATATCCTTCCGAGAACCTCCTTATAGCCCGCGAAGGGATAGCTTTTCTCCTCGTCCGAGAGCCCCACGGCCTTATCATAGCCGTCGGCCCACAGGTCGAAGCCCTTATTGTCAAGCATAACTGTATCTCCTTTTTTATATAATATTAATATATAAATCATAACCTCCCCCGGACCATATGTCAAGGCGCAATGGTAAAGGCCGCAGCAGTTGAATTTTTCCCCGATATGTGCTATACTATCACAGAACCGCACAAAATCGCGAAAGGAGGCGCATTATGCCCATCACCGTTATCTGCGGCCACTACGGCTGTGGTAAAACCAACCTTGCCCTAAACCTTGCCCTGGAGGCTGCCGGAGACGGGCCAGCCACTCAGGGTACTACTGTAACCCAGGGTACTACAGTAACCCTTGTGGACCTGGACATAGTGAACCCCTACTTCCGCTCCTCAGACTATGCCGCCATATTAAAGAATAAGGGCGTGCGCCTGATAGCGCCGGTCTTCGCCGGGACCACCCTGGACACGCCGACGCTGCCGCCGGAGGTACAGTCTGTTTTCACCCCGGAGGCCGGGAGGATCTTTATCGACGCTGGCGGCGACGACGCGGGAGCCACGGCCCTGGGGGGGCTGAGCCCCGGACTGATAAAGGCGGGGTACGAGCTGATATACGTGATAAACCGCTATAGGGCGCTGTCACAGACCCCGGAGGAGTGCGCGGCGCTGCTTTCCGAGATAGAGGGGGCCGCGCGGCTTCGGGCCTCCGGGATAGTCAACAACTCCCACCTGGGAGTGGAGACGAAAATGGAGCATGTACTGGACGCGCTGGACTTTGCAAAAAGAACGGCGGAGCTTACCGGCCTGCCCCTTTTATACTCCACCGTGCCGGACTTCGCGCTGAACGGTGAGGAACCGCCGGAGGGTTTCAGGACTGTCAGGCGGCTGGTAAAATTCGCGTGGGAATAAGCAAGATTTATATATTAAGGAGGTAACATCATGCCAAGGATAATCGTGGACGAGAGCGTCTGCAAGGGCTGCGGGCTCTGCGCCAACGCCTGCCCGCAAAAGATCATCTCCCTGGATACCGGGAGGCTGAACCCCAAGGGCTACCACCCCGCAAGGCTTATGGAGCCCGAAAAGTGCGTGGGCTGCGCGGCCTGCGCGGCCATGTGCCCGGACACGGCCATAACTGTGGAAAAATAATTGAAAAATAATAGAGAAAAGAGGTCAGAGCCAGATGAAAGTGTTAATGAAAGGCAACGAGGCCCTGGGGGAGGCCGCCCTCCGGGCGGGCTGCCGCCATTTCTTCGGCTATCCCATTACTCCCCAGACGGAACTTGCCGCCTATATGTCGAAGCGTATGCCCAAGATAGGGGGTACATATCTCCAGGCCGAGTCGGAGCTTGCGGCGGTGAACATGGTGCTGGGGGCCTCGGCGGCGGGGGTGCGGGCCATGACGTCCTCGTCCTCCCCGGGCATAAGCCTGAAGTCCGAGGGCATCTCCTACATGGCCGGGTCTGATTTACCGGCCCTGATAATCAACGTCCAGCGGGGCGGCCCGGGCCTTGGGGGCATACAGCCCTCTCAGGCCGACTACTGGCAGGCCACCAAGGCCACCGGCCACGGGGATTTCCAGATACTGGTCTTCGCGCCGTCCACGGTGCAGGAGATGGTGGACTTGGTGTCAGACGCCTTTGACGCGGCGGACCGCTGGCGTATGCCCGCCATGATCCTGGCCGACGGTATGCTGGGCCAGATGATGGAGCCGGTGGAGCTCCCCGAGGAGGGGGAGAGCGCCCAGGCAGACAAGCCCTGGGCGGCAAGCGGACATCAGGATAAGCGCGAGCACAACGTGATAAATTCTCTGTACCTGACCCCCGACAAGCTGGAGGAGCTGGTAGTTGAACGCTATAAGCGCTACGAGCAGGTAAAGGCCCAGGAGCAGCGGGCGGAGGAGTACCTCTGCGACGACGCGGAGGTGATAATCGTGGCCTATGGCGCGTCTTCAAGAGTGGCCCGCAGCGCCGTGAACAAGGCCCGGGAGAAGGGGGAGAAGGTGGGCCTGCTGCGGCCCGTGACCCTCTGGCCCTTCCCGGTGGACGCCCTGAGAAAAGCGGCGGACCACGCCAAAGCTTTCCTGACCGTGGAGATGAGCATGGGCCAGATGGTGGACGATGTGAAGCTGGCCATCGACTGCAAGGTGCCGGTCCACTTCTTCGGGCGCACGGGCGGCATCCTCCCAACACCCGCAGAGGTGCTGGCCCAGGCCGAAAAGCTCTTGTAAGGAATATAAGGAAAGAAGGTATTGATATATGGCAACAGTATTTCAAAAGCCAAAGGCGCTCACCAGCGCCCCCCTGCACTACTGTCCGGGCTGCACCCACGGCATTGTGCACCGACTGGTGGCCCAGGCCATCGACGAGCTGGGGGTCGAGGGGCGCACGGTGGGGGTGGCCTCGGTGGGCTGCTCGGTGATGTGCTACGACTATTTCGCCTGCGACATGGTCCAGGCCCCCCACGGCAGGGCTCAGGCGGTGGCTACCGGGCTCAAGCGGGCGAAGCCCCAGAACGTGATATTTACATATCAGGGCGACGGGGACCTTGCCGCCATCGGCACGGCGGAGACCGTCCACGCGGCAACCCGGGGCGAGAACATCACCGTCATCTTCATAAACAATGCCATCTACGGTATGACCGGCGGTCAGATGGCCCCCACGTCCCTGCCGGGGCAGATAACCCAGACCACCCCCTACGGCAGGGACACGGACACCGCCGGCTACCCGGTGAAGGTCTGCGAGCTGCTGTCCACCTTGGACGGCGTGGCCTTTGCCCAGCGAGTGACGGTGGACTGCGTGAAGAACGTGAACATAGCCAGGAGGGCTATAAAGAAGGCCTTTCAGAACCAGCTGGACGGCAAGGGCTACTCCATTGTCGAGGTGCTCTCCACCTGCCCCACAAACTGGGGTTTGACCCCGGTGGAATCCCTCCAGTGGCTCCGGGAGAACATGATACCCTACTACCCCCTGGGGGTCTATAAGGACATAGATGCCGGTGTGAAGAAGGGGGGCGCGTCAGAGTGAAGGACCTGAACATGGTATTCGCGGGCTTCGGCGGCCAGGGCGTGCTCTTTGCGGGCAAGGTTGCCGCCTACGCCGGGCTCATAAAGGGCAAGGAGATCTCTTGGCTGCCCTCCTACGGCCCGGAGATGCGCGGCGGTACGGCTAATTGCAGTGTCTGCATCTCCGACCAGCCCATCGGCTCGCCCCTCATCACCGCGCCGAACTACCTTATCGCCATGAACCTGCCCTCTTTGGAGCGGTTTATTGACGCTGTTGAGCCCGGCGGCACGGTGATACTTGACAGCTCCCTTATCGATAAGGAGATAACCCGCACTGATATTACCGTATATCGGGTGCCCTCGTCACGCATGGCCGAGGAGAGTGGGCTCAAGGGGCTCTCCAACATGATACTTGTGGGAAAGCTCTTTCATGAGCTGAGCTTCTGCTCTGAGGAGGTTTTGGAGGAGGCCATTACAAAGTGCATACCGCCTCGTAAAGCGTCCATGCTGGAGCTGAACAGGAAAGCTGTGGCTCTGGGAGCAGCGCAGTAATAATTGCCAGTAAGTATTTACCCGCTTCTTTGCAGAAGCGGGTGTTTTCTTTGATTATTTTATGGCCTTCGGCAAGGCCGTGGGGCGCCGCCCCACACCCTGCAAGGGGAACACAGTTCCCAAGAGTTTTGCTTTGCAAAACTCTGCGACTTCGCTTGCAAAGTCGGCTTGACCCCCATACCTGACTTCGTCAGCACTCCTCTATGCGCAGCAGGCGGTTATACTTCGCCACCCGCT
This sequence comes from Acutalibacter muris, assembly GCF_002201475.1. Lineage (NCBI taxonomy): Bacteria > Bacillati > Bacillota > Clostridia > Eubacteriales > Acutalibacteraceae > Acutalibacter > Acutalibacter muris. The sequence goes on from NZ_CP021422.1 coordinate 1,318,995, forward strand.
CTGTCCGGCAGGGGGCTCCGGTCTTTATCTGTCCGGCGTTCACCGCTACGGCAAGGTCCGCGATAAAGGTGTCCTCTGTCTCCCCGGAGCGGTGGGAGATGATGGTGTTATACCCGCTCCTGCGGGCCAGGTCTATGGCCAGCAGGGTCTCTGTAAGGGTGCCTATCTGGTTGGGCTTTATCAGTATTGCGTTGCCCGCGCCTGCGTCTATGCCCTGCTGGAGCCTGTCAATATTCGTCACAAACAGGTCGTCCCCCACCAGCTGCACCCGGCTGCCGATGCGCTCGGTAAGCTGTGTCCAGGCGGGGAAGTCCTCCTCCCCCAGAGGGTCCTCGATGGAGATGATGGGGTATTTGCTCACAAGGTTCGTCCAATACTCGATAAGATCCTCCGGGTCCATGTTCTTGCCACGCTTGGGCAGGCGATAGCCGCCGTCAACAGCCCATTCGCTCCCCGCCGCGTCCAGAGCGATATGCACCCGCCCGGAGTAGCCGGCCTTTTCCACGGCGTCCAAGACGACCTCGATGGCCTCCTCGTCGCTCCCAAGGTCCGGGGCAAAGCCCCCCTCGTCCCCAACGCCGGTGGAGAGGCCCCGTGCCTTTAACTGCGCGCCCAGGGTATGGTATATCTCGCTGCACCAGCGCAGGCCCTCTTTAAAGTTCTCCGCCCCGGTGGGCACTATCATGAACTCCTGGATATCGATATTATTGCCCGCGTGGGCCCCGCCGTTTAAAATATTCATCATGGGCACCGGCAGCTTATATGCCGCCGCGCCCCCCAAGAAGCGGTAGAGGGGCATACGATAGTGGGCGGCGATAGCCCTGGCGCAGGCCAGGGATACGGCCAAGGTGGCGTTGGCCCCAAGATGGGACTTGTTGGGTGTGCCGTCCAGTTTTTGGAGAAGGGAGTCCACATCCCGCACGGTCAGGCAGTGGAGCTTTTCAAGAGCCGGGGAGATTATCTCGTTAACGTTCCTGACGGCCTTTAATACCCCCTTGCCCTGATAACGCCTGTCGTCCCCGTCCCGAAGCTCCACCGCCTCGAACTTGCCGGTGGAGGCCCCGGAGGGGGCGGCGGCGGTGCCCATTGTGCCGTCGGTAAGCTGTACTGTGGCGCTTACCGTTGGGTTGCCCCGGGAATCAAGTATCTCACAGCCGTATACCTTCTGTATTCTAACCATAATTTCACCCTCCAAATTTTTTTCCGTATTTTCAGTATTGCACATTGACAGGGAAAATAAACCATGGTAAACTAAAAACATCAGACAGCCTGGAGGTGTTTATGACAGAGAAGGATTTTCATATAGAAACCGAACGTCTCATTCTGCGCCGCTATAAAGACGGCGACCTTGAGGACCTGTATCAGTACCTTTCCGACCCGGAGGTGGTCCGCTTCGAGCCCTACCGCCCCATGAGCCGTGAGGAGACAGGGGAGGAGCTCAAACGGCGCGCAAGCTCAGACGAGATGATAGCCGTGGAGCTTAAAGAGAGCGGCAAGCTCATCGGCAACGTATACCTGGGGGAGCGTGACTTCCAGACAAAGGAGCTGGGCTTTGTCTTCAACCGGGAGTATTGGGGGAGGGGCTTCGCCTCCGAGAGCTGCCGGGCGGTACTCAACCGGGCCTTTAAGGAGGGCGCGCACAGGATCTTCGCCGAGTGCGACCCGGAGAACGAAAGCTCCTGGCGGCTGTTGGAGGCCCTGGGCTTTCAGAGGGAGGGGCATCTTCGCCAGAACGTCTACTTCTGGACGGACGAGAGCGGCAGCCCCCTTTGGAAGGACACATATATTTACAGTAAGCTCAACACATAAAAATACAGAAAAAAGGTAATAACAATGAACTTCCAAAGAGTCACCCCTGAGTCAGTGGGCATACCCTCGGGGGCAATACTGGATATGCTGGACCAGCTGTACCGGGAGGGCATCGAGATGCACGCCTTCAAGCTCCTGCGCCACGGCAAGGTCTGCGCCGAGGGCTCCTGGGCCCCCTACACCCCGGAGACACAGCATATACTGTTCTCCTTCAGCAAGAGCTTTACAAGCACCGCCATCGGCTTCGCCGTCCAAGAGGGCATCATCTCCCTTGACGAGCGGCTCATCGACATCTTCCCGGAGAAGTCCCCGGAAAACCCCAGCGAGAACCTGAAAAAGTGCCAAGTGCGGCACCTTCTGATGATGGGCTGCGGCCACGAGACGGAGATAAGCTGGACAAACGGCGGCGACGGCGACTGGGTGAGCCAGTTCCTGCATCACCCCTTTGTGTACGAGCCGGGGACCCACTTTATGTACAATACGGCGGGAACAAATATGCTCTGCGCCATACTTAAGAAAAAGACCGGCCTTGACATGACCGAGTTTTTGAAGCCACGCCTCTTCGAGCCACTGGGGATGGGGGAGATCCACTGCGTCAAGATGCTCGGGGACATCGAGATGGGCGGCGCTGGTATGTCCGTCACCATCGAGGAGATGGCCCGCTTCGTGCAGTTTGTCGCCAATAGGGGCAGCTGGGAGGGCAGGCAGCTTTTGAACCCGGAGTGGTTTGATATGGCTACCAGGAAGCAGATAGGCAACGCCGGGGCCGGCTGGGGCGGCGACCCGGACTGGCAGGCGGGGTACTGCTTCCAGTTCTGGCGCTGCGCTCCGGAGGGTGTCTTCCGCGGGGACGGGGCCTACGGCCAGTACGGCGTTGTGATGACAAAGCAGGACGCTGTGCTGGTGATACATTCCGCCTCCATGAAGCTACAGGCGGTGCTGACGGCGGTATGGGAGAATATCCTGCCCAATGTGCAGGAGGCTCCCCTGCCCGAGGACCAGGTTGCGTACCACCGGCTTCAAAAGCGGCTGGAAAAACTGGAGCTTAACTCTATGCTGGGTATGCATAATCCCGGCGCGGAGGCCTCCCTAAACGGCGCCGTGTATGTGCCCAAGACCCCGGCGCCAGGGCTTCGGGATATAGTGGGCGGCCCCGGCTGCTTTATCCCGGAGGGCGGCGAGCTTCAGAGCATAGCCTTTAAGTTTGAGGGCACGAAAGCCCGGCTCGTCTGCAAAGAGGACCGTGGCGAGTACGTCCTGGACCTTGGCATGGAGGGGCATTTTGCCACCACCCTGGTCCACGGCGTACCCTTTGGGGCCAACTCCAGCTGGCGGGCCCATGACACCCTGGAGGTGCACCTGGTGAACACCAGGATGGTCAGAGGCAAGCGGTTCCTGTTTAAGTTCAGCGGTAGCAGGCTGAACGTGACCGGCACGCCCACCCTGCCTGAGCCCATGAGCCTTGGTGATGTGGAGAACTCGGAACTTAGCTTCGAGCTGGCTGAGGGCGAGGTCAACACCAAGACCAGGATGTACTGGGAAGTGAACGGATAAAAAATAAGCCGGGCTGGTTTTCCAGCTCGGCTTTTGCTGTCAGTAGTTCTCGGGTTTCACGCGGAAATAGGACTGAGGGTGCGCGCACACCGGGCAGACCTCCGGGGCCTTTTTGCCCACGCAGATATGGCCGCAGTTCATGCACTGCCAGACGGCGTCCCCGTCCTTGGAGAAAACCACCTGATCCTCGAGGTTCTTCAGAAGCTTGCGATAGCGCTCCTCGTGCTCCTTCTCTATCTTCGCCACACCCTCAAAAAGGGCGGCTATCTGGTCGAAACCCTCCTCCTTGGCCTCCCTGGCAAACTGGGCGTACATATCCGTCCACTCGTAGTTCTCCCCCTCGGCGGCGGCCTTAAGGTTCTCCTCGGTGGTGCCTATGCCGCCGTTCAAGAGCTTGAACCACATCTTCGCGTGCTCCTTCTCGTTGTCGGCGGTCTCCTGGAATATCTCGGCTATCTGCTGATAGCCGTCCTTCTTGGCCTTTGAGGCAAAGTAGGTGTACTTGTTCCTGGCCTGGCTCTCCCCGGCAAAGGCGGTGAGCAGGTTGGCCTCTGTTTTGCTGCCCTTTAGCTCTGGCATATTGCGTACCTCCTGTGGAATAAGTTATTTGCTGCTCTTAGGTTATTATAGCCCGATTTCCCCCAAAAGTCCATGGGAGCCGGGAAAAATTGTAAAATTATCGTGAAGCCCTGCCGAGGTGTTGAAAATCCCGGGAGGAGGGAGTATACTAAACATAAAATATATTTATGTAAGGTCGTGTTTTTATGTATGAACGTCTACAGCGTTTCCTTTACGGCCGCTACGGCACGGATAAGCTGAACCTCGCCCTGCTCATAGTCGGGCTCCTGCTGTCCCTTATCGGCAGCCTTCTGTTTTGGCCGGTGACATTTCTTGCCGACGCGCTCTATATCTGGGCCCTTTTCCGCACCTTTTCCCGGAACATACCCGCCCGCCAGCGGGAGTATGCCGCTTTCCTGCGCTTCTGGTCGCCCATAGAGGGCTGGCTGCGCACAAGAAAGGTCCGCTTTTCCCAGCGCAAACAGTACAAATACTTCAAGTGCCCCAGCTGCCGTCAGGAGCTGCGTGCACCAAGGGGCCGGGGAAAGATAGAGGTCACCTGTCAGAAATGCCATAACGTATTCCGCACAAAGACCTGACCGTGAGAGAGGGAGGAGAAAATGAGGTTTACAGATGAAAAAAGCCGGGACCGGCTTAAAGTGGGCAGCATTTTGCTGGTTTTGACAGCGCTGCTTGCAATGGCCGTGCTGCACTTTGACAAGGTTCTGGGGGCGATAAACACCTTGGGCAATACCCTCTCGCCGGTGGTGGGGGGGCTTGTGATAGCCTATATTTTGAACGTGTTCGTGCACTTTTTCGAGGATATTGCCTTCAAGCCCTTTGAAAGTTCAAAGTCAAAAGTGTGGAAAAAGCTGCGGCGGCCGGTGTCGGTGACCCTGGCGTATCTTGTGGTGATACTCCTGGTGGTGTTTATAGTATGCTTCATCATACCAAGCCTTGTGGACTCCATGAGTGTGCTGACGGTTACCATACAGCGCAACCTCCCCATATACGCAAACCAGGCCATGGGCTGGGCCAACGACATAGCCCAAAGGTATGACCTGACCTTTATCCAGGAGTTCCTGAACGAATTCAACTGGAGCTCTCTTTTGAACGTGCTGGGGGACGCCACGAAATTCACAACGGAGATACTCTCCGAGGTGTTCAATATGACGGCGAACGTAGCCTCCGGCGTGTTCGCCATGATAATGGGCTTCATCTTCTCGGTATATATGCTCTCCGGCAAGGAGAAGCTTATCCGGGGCGTGAAGGACTCTCTGAGGGCCTTTCTGCCAAAGCGGGCAGCGACAGTTGTCGCCCGGGTGGCAAGGCTCGCAAACCGGGTGTTCTTCTCCTTTATCCGGGGACAGCTTACCGAGTGCGTCATCCTGGGGGTGCTCTGCTATATCGGCATGAGCCTGCTTCAGCTGGACTATGCCCTGCTTATATCCTCGGTGGTGGCCTTGGGGGCGCTGATACCCATACTTGGCGCATACATCGGGGCCGGAGTGGGGGCCTTTATACTGCTGCTGGTGCATCCCATCGACGCGCTGATATTTGTGGTGTTCCTGGTGATACTCCAGCAGGTGGAGGGCAACCTCATATACCCACGGGTGGTGGGGTCCTCCATCGGCCTGCCTCCAATATGGACCATCTTCGCCGTGACCTTCTGGGGCGGGGTGATGGGCATAGTGGGCATATGGATAGGCACGCCCCTGACGGCGGTATTCTACAGGCTCTTTAGAGAGCAGGTATATGCCCGGCTGCCAAAACGGCCCCAGGCAGAGCCGGGGACGGAGAGGGCGGAGGAGGTCAAATGAAGCTGTCCCGCTGGAACTCGGTCATGTTCTGCCAGTAGCGCATGGGCATATTCCCCCGGCGCAGCTTGGGGTTTATGCGTCCCTCCACGGCAATGGTATCATAAAAGAGCCGCCAGAGCTCCCGAAAGCGCGTCTCCTCCTCAGAGGGCTCGGGCAGTTCTAAGCTGTCGGCCTGGAAGAACTCCCGCTTGTGCCCCTTGGACTGGTACAAAAAGCCCATGCCGTGGGACTTGTCAAATATTACCAGGTTTTCCGTGTTGAACCGCTCGCAGAAATGGGGAGCGACCAGGGGCAGGACGGTGTTGTTGGGGGTTATCATAGAGGCCAGAAAGCCCCCGCAGTCGGAAAAGCGCATGAACTCCACGTGGTAGTGGGCCTCGTTTTTAAGGTACAGAAGGGCCTTATCTATGGCGTGCACGTCCGGGTCCACGCTCCTTCTGGTGACCCTGGAGCCGTGGCGGTAGCCCTTTAATATGAAGCGTATAAGGTGAAGCTCCTTCTCCTCCATGCAGGTAAGGAAACCCCTTCGCACCATACCCTGGGCCAGGGGGGATATCTTCTCCGAAAGGGACCGCTCCACCCGGGCGGCAAGCTCATTATCCGTGGCTACGGCCTTTGTACCGAACAGTGTGCCCTGGGGCTCGTCCAGCAGCTGGACGCCCTGGGGCAGCGCCTTATCCTTAAAGCACTGGGCCACACAGCAGAGAAAGCCCTGATAGCTGCCGTCATAGCGGTAGACTAGATTTGCCCTGTCAGACATTTTACACCGTCCTCTCTTATGGGAGCGAAAAAGGATAACTGCTCCGGCGGGTCTATCCTCCGCTGGCCAAGTCCCCGCTCGCTGATGGCTCCGGCTATCACCGCGGGGTTGTCTGTGGGCAGGGGAGAGGCGCTCTTGCCATTGCACACTATAAAGTATTTGGCGCGTTTCAGCACCACGCCCAGCTTTTTAAGGCCGTCAAAGTCAAGCTTTCCCTGCCGCCTGGCGGAGCGTATACGCATGGCGGACTTTACGCCTATCCCGGGCACCCGCAGAAGCATTTCATAGGGGGCGGCGTTTATCTCTACGGGGAAGTGCTCCATGTGGTTCACGGCCCAGTTGCACTTGGGGTCCAGAAGCGGGTTAAAGTCCGGGTGCTCGTCATCCAGTATTTCCCCGGCAGAGAAGCCGTAGAACCGAAGGAGCCAGTCCGCCTGATAGAGCCTATGCTCCCGAAGAAGCGGGGGAGGGGTGTCAAGGGCGGGCAGCGCCCTGTCAGAGACCACGGGCATATAGGCCGAGAAGAAAACTCGCTTAAGGCTGTATTTCTTGTAGAGCCCCTCGGTGAGGTTCAGTATCTGCCGGTCGCTTTCGGGGCTGGCGCCGATTATCATCTGGGTGGACTGGCCCGCCGGGACGAAGCGGGGGGCGGCCTTGTACTTCACGATCTCCTTGCTGTTCTGGGCGATGCCGTCCCGGATCTGGGCCATGGGGGTGAGTATCTTCTCCTTGGACTTCTGTGGGGCCAAAAGCTTCAGGCTCGTCTGTGAGGGCAGCTCAATGTTCACGCTCATGCGGTCGGCATAGCGGCCCAGCTGCTCCGTGAGCCTTGGGCTGGCACCGGGTATGGCCTTGATATGCACATACCCCCAGAACCCACATTCCTCTCTGAGCATCTTTATGGCCGACAGCATCAGTTCACAGGTGTAGTCCGGGTTCTTTACCACCGCCGAGGACAGGAACAAGCCCTCGATGTAGTTGCGGCGGTAGAACTGCATGGTAAGCTCGCAGAGCTCCTTTGGGGTGAAGCTGGCACGCTTACAGTCGGTGGAGCGGCGGTTGACGCAGTAGGTGCAGTCGAAAGCGCAGTCGTTGCTCATGAGCACCTTTAAAAGAGAGATGCACCGGCCGTCGGCGGCGAAGCTGTGGCAGATGCCGGCCTTGGCGGCGGTACCCAGCTTGCCCTCCATGCCGGGGCGGTCCACGCCGCTGGAGGTGCAGGCCACGTCGTACTTGGCCGCGTCCGTCAGTATCTCAAGCTTCTGGAAGATGTCATATTCACTCATGCCTGTCCTCCCTATGGGGTTTTAACGCAAAGGCCCGGTTTATGCTGCCGCTGCCGTACTTTTCCCGCACCCGGTCCACAGCGCTTTCCAGCTGTTCCCGGCGTTTTATGCCGTCGCTGTCTTCAAAGAAGCTTATCTGGCTCTCCCCGGCGGGGACCAATCTTCCCGCACGCACACCAAGCAGCCTTATGGCCCAGCGCTTATTTTCCCGGCGGTACAGCTCCCAGGAAGCCTCATATATGGACCGGGAGTCGCATACCGGCGCCGCCAGCTGCCGCTGGCGCTGGATCTCCTGGAACTCCGGGTTGCGTATGGTTATCTGGACCTCTCCGGCCTTGAGCCCGCTTCTGCGCAGCCTTGCGGCCACTGTCTCCGACAGACTATAAAGGGTCTCCTTAACCTCTCTGTCTGTGGTGATGTCCCGGGGCAGGGTGGTGCTGCTGCCGATGGATTTGGGGTCCTCATGGGCGTCTACGCTCTGTACAGGGGTGTCGTCAAGGCCGTTAGCGTACCTCCACAGAGTTTCGCCTGCGCGGCCCATAAGCCGGCGAAGGGTGGTAAGCTCCATTTTGGCGATATCCCCGATGGTGTTGATCCCATACTTCTTCAGAGTGTTCCGGGTGGTGGGGCCCACCAGCAGCAGCTCACCGGCGGGCAGTTTCCAGATAATGCTCTCCATCTCGGCGCGGCCGAACTCTGTAACGGCGTCGGGCTTTTTATAGTCGCTGCCCAGCTTTGCAAAGACCTTGTTGAAGGAAACTCCCACGGACACCGTGAGCCCCAGCTCCTCCTTCACCCGGGCGCGTATCTGCTCGGCTATCTCCCGGCCGGAGCCAAAGAGCCGCTGGCTGCCGTACACGTCCAGCCAGCACTCGTCCAGGCTGAAGGCCTCCACCAGGTCGGTATAATCGCAGTATATTTTCTTCGCCAGGGCCGAGAACATGGAGTAGCGCTCGTGGTGGGGCGGCACGAGCTTTAACCCAGGACATTTACGCATAGCCTGCCAGATGGGCTCGGCGGTCTGCACGCCGCGCTTTTTGGCCAGCATATTTTTGGCGAGTATTATACCGTGCCGGCTCTCCTTATCCCCGGCCACGGCCATAGGCACGTCTTTTAGCTCCGGTGCATATAGGGTCTCCACAGAGGCGTAGAAATTGTTCATGTCCACATGCAGTATGCCGTTTTCCATAGAGCCGCCCCCCTTCTATATTATTTTAGAACATGTGTTCGCGTATGTCAAGGGGGAAAATAATAAAAACTTCCCAAGACGGGAAATTAAAGGGTAAATTGTGCTTTCCTTTACTCTAAAGCAGCAAAAAAGAGCCGGCGGGTTTCCCCGCCGGCCCAAACATATGGCAGATTTTAGTTCAGAATAGTGACTTCGGTCTCCTTATCGAAGACGTGCATCTTGTTCAGGTCGAAAGCAATCTTGCACTTGTCGCCGGGTTTGGCGGTGGAGGTGGGCTCCACGCGGGCGGTGACAGCGTTGCCCTCGCAGTTCAGGTACAGATAGGTCTCGGCGCCCATAAGCTCGGTGACCTCCACCTCGCAGGTGACGTGGGCCCCGCCGACCTTCTCAATGAAGTCGGGCTCGTCATGTACGTCCTCAGGACGGATGCCAAAGACAACCTCCTTGCCGACATAGTTGCCGATGTCGGTGCCCTCGGCCTTCTTCTGGGGCACGGTGATGGTGCAGGCCCCGAAGGTCAGGGTATAGTCGCTGCCGGACTTTGCCACCTTGGCGTCGATGAAGTTCATCTGGGGAGAGCCCATGAACCCGGCCACGAACTCGTTTACAGGGAACTCATACAGGTTCTGGGGCGTGTCCACCTGCTGGATGAAACCGTCCTTCATGACCACGATGCGGTCGCCCATGGTCATAGCCTCGGTCTGGTCGTGGGTAACGTAGATGAAGGTGGTGCCCAGCTTGATATGGAGCTTCGAGATCTCGGTCCTCATCTGAGCACGGAGCTTAGCGTCCAGGTTGGACAGCGGCTCGTCGAGCAGGAAGACCTTGGGGTCGCGGACGATGGCGCGGCCCAGGGCCACGCGCTGACGCTGGCCGCCGGACAGAGCCTTGGGCTTGCGGTCCAGCAGGTGGGCGATGTCAAGGATGCGTGCAGCCTCCTCAACGCGGCGCTTGATCTCGTCCTTGGGGGTCTTGCGCAGCTTCAGGCCGAAAGCCATATTATCATACACAGTCATATGGGGGTACAGAGCGTAGTTCTGGAACACCATGGCGATATCGCGGTCCTTGGGGGCGATGTCGTTAGAAAGGGTGTCGCCAATGTACAGCTCGCCCTTGCTGATCTCCTCAAGGCCGGCGATCATGCGCAGGGTAGTGGACTTGCCGCAGCCGGAGGGGCCGACCAGGATTATAAACTCCTTGTCTTCGATCTCCAGGTTAAAGTCCGTAACAGCAGTTACGCCACCGGAATAGATCTTATAGATATTTCTCAAACTCAAGCTTGCCATATGTTTTCCTCCTGTCAGGCTATGGGAGCCTTAATGATTTATCTGTATTATACCAGAAAAGAACCTTCTTGAAAAGTCGTGATATATCCAAAGATTTATCCCCAGCTTTAGACGCTTTTACCAAAAAACAATTTTCTTAATTCATTTATGTGTATTTTGACGAATAAAAATTTTGCATCATATCCATTGGGTTATATGGGCTTTAATGCACTCTATATAGCGTGGCGTTCCCCGAGCAAAAACCTGCGCGGCCGGGTGACGTCCTGGCCGCGCGGGTTTACATTTACCGGCTTTTTCACATCTTCAACATAGTTTTCCACACAAAAAAGTGGAAAACCTCAATCTGTCGGCCATGCCTCCTCGGGTGTGGCGGCGGTATCGTCCGAGGCCTGTTCTGACTGGACGCCGGATTCACTCTGGCTCTCCTGCGGCGGGTTGGCGTCATCGGCGGAGGCGCTCTCCGGGGCGCCGCTTTCCACAGCCTCCGGGGTTACATAACTGCTCTCGCTCTCCGGCTGGGAGTCCGGGCCGGCGGTGGGCTGGGGGGCAGGGGTGGCTTCGCCATAGCGGGCGCTGTCCTTTGCGAAGCCGTGCATGAAGCCGTCCACCTTGCCGCAGGCCACGTCCCCGCCGATTATAAGCCGGCCGTACACCAGCAGCGTTGCATAGACCTCGGTTTCACCCTGGTAGTTGGTGATGAGGTACTTGTATTGGGTGACCACTTCTCCCGAGTAGGGGGCAAGGTCAAAGCCCTGGGCCTGCTGCATAGCGTTGTAGTTCTGGTACACGTCGTTGAACTCCCGGGGGATCATTACCTCCCGAGTCTCGGCGGGTTCCCCCTCCACCTGCCAGCCGAAGCTGGCAAGGAAGGCAAGCCGCTCCTCGTTGGTCTCGCCAACGATCTCCTGGGGCTTCTGGGGCTCACCCTGCTTCTGCCAGCGCAGGAACAGGCACGCGGCCACTACTGCGGCGGCAAGGAGGGCAAAGGCAATAATACGTTTTTTGTTGGCTTTTAAAGATACGAACATATACACCGTTCCTCTCTGTGGGTTCCTGCTCAATTTGTATGCAGTGAGGAAGGCCGGTATACTTAAAGAATATTATAATCTGTCCACTCTGTCCTAAACTTCACCGTCCCGCCGGAACAGAGGGTCAGCCAAAACTCCTGCCCGGCGCGCTCTATAGGTATGCTGTAAAAACAGACTCCGCTCTCATTTGTCCTTTGCGGCCTCCCGCCCAGAGAGGAAAATTCCGTCTCATGAAGCCCCTGGGAGAGACCCCGGCCCGTCAGCTTCATATGGCTCTCCTTGCAGGTCCAGAGCTGTGTCAAAAGGCGGCTGTCCCCGGCGGTCAGGGAGAGCTCTCCGGGGGTGCAGATTTTCTCCCTCATGGCCGGCGAAAATTCCCGCACCCGCTCTATATCAAGGCCCGCCGGCACGTCCTCTATGGCGCAGGCTATGAGCCCCCGGCTGTGGGCAATGCTGAAATGGGGCCCGCCGGGCAGATAGGGCTTGCCGTGCGCCCCTTTAAGCGCCCGGTCCATTATTTCCTCTACGGTCTCGCCGGGCCCGCAGAAGCCCAGCTTAACGAGCCCATACCTCAGCAGGGCCCAACCGGCATAGTGCTCCCGGCGGCGGGGTTCTCCCGGGGGCAGGGAGGTGATATATACCATCTCAATATACCGTCTCAGCTCTCGAACAGGTTGTCCCGGGTTATGTTCTTCAGCCACTTGCCCGAGCGGTAGCGGTGTATGACCGCGGGCCATTTCACGAACTCGTCAAGGCAGAGGATGAAGTACACCCACAGCACCGGCAGCTTCAGCACAAAGGCCGCAAGGAAACCCACCGGCACGGCATAGACCCACATAACTATCGCGTCGCAGATAAGCCCGAAGCGGCTGTCTCCGCCGGCACGGAACACGCCGGCTATGAGGGTGGTGTTCACTGCGGCGCCCATTACATAGTAGCTGTTGATAAGCAGCATTACTCCCAAGTATTCCAAGGCTGTCTGTGTAAAGTTGCCGGAGCCCGCGTACATCAGAACAAAGGGCCTTGCTATCAGCACGATAACGCCGCCTATGGCCCCGGCGGCCACCGTCAGCCAGAGCACCTTGCGCCCGTCGGAGCGGGTCTCCTCCAGCTTGCCCTCGCCCATTTTCTGGCCCAGAAGGATGCCGCCCGCGTTTGCAAGGCCGAAGCAGAGTATGGTGCCGAAGTTGCGCACAACTGTGGCTAGGGAGTTTGCGGCCACTGCGTCCGTGCCCAGGTGTCCGATAATCACCGAATACATGGAGAAGGCCAGGCCCCAGACCACATCGTTGCCAATGGCGGGAAGAGAAAGCTTTATAAAGTCCCCAAAGAGTATTTTGTTCCTGATGAATATGGTGCGAAAGCGCAGCTTGATATGCTCCGACCGGGCCGAGACCACAAAGCAGAGGGCCAGCTCCACCAGCCGGGAGATGGAGGTGGCAAGGGCCACGCCCATGACACCCATCTTCGGCGCGCCCAGCCAGCCGAAAATGAATATAGCGTTCAGTACCACATTGAGCCCCACGGCGATGGAGTTGAGCACTGTGCCTATAGCCACGCGACCTACGCTTCTGAGTATGGCGATGTACACCTCCGTAACCCCCCAGCACAGGTAACACACGCTGAGTATCCTTATGTACCCGGCCCCAAGGGCTATTAGCTCCTGGTCATTGGTAAAGACCAGCATCATATACTCCGGGATAGTCAGGGCCAGGAGGGCTACTATTATGGACACGCTTAAAGAGAAGCGCAGGGCTATGCCCTGGACCACCTCGATGGCCTTGAAGTCCTTTTTGCCGAAATACTGGGCGCAGAGCATGGTGGCCCCGGTGCCCAGGCCGTAGAACAGCATGAACAGCACGTGGGCATACTGGCTGGCAAGGCTCACCGCCGAGATGGCCGACTGGCCCACGAAGTTCAGCATTACCACGTCCGCCGAGCTCACAAGGGAGCTCAATAGGTTTTGCAGCACAATGGGTATGACCAGCTTTGCTATCTGGCCGTAGAAGGGGTCTTTGAGCCCTTTAAAGCTTTTCATCTATTTTCCTCCTTGCTTTCGCATATTCTCCCACTATAACACAGTTCCAGCGGGATTACAAGCCCGGAACAAAAAAGATTTTTAGGGCCCTTTGAAAGCGATTTTTGTTGCAAAAAGAACGCTTCTGTGCTATTATATACTATATTTTCAGAAAGGTCGTGAGATCATGCCTCAAGCTGGCAAAGGCCATCAGGCGGTGGTGGTGCTGGACTTCGGCGGGCAGTATGCCCAGCTCATCGCCCGCCGCGTGCGTGACCGGAAAGTTTACTGCGAGATAAAGCCCTATTGGACCGATCCCCGGGAGCTCTCCGGGTACATGGGGATAATATTCACCGGCGGCCCCGGCAGCGTATATGCCGAAGACGCGCCCCTCTGTCGGCCGGAGCTTTTCAGCTTGGGGGTGCCTGTCCTGGGAATATGCTATGGTGCCCAGGTCATGGCCCAGGTGCTGGGTGGCAGAGTCGGGCCCATGGAGGCCCCGGAGTTCGGCAAGACGCAGATGGCGTTCTCCGAGAAATCCACGCTGTTTGACGGTGTGCCGGATAGTGTGGTCTGGATGAGCCATAACGATGGCATCACCGAAGCGCCCCAGGGCTTCGCCCCCAGTGCTCGCTCCGCCCACTGCCCGATGGCCGCCATGGAGGACCCGGGAAGGAAACTCTACGCCGTGCAGTTCCACCCGGAGGTGGCCCATACGGAGCACGGCAATAGGATGCTGGAAAACTTCCTGTATAAGGTCTGCGGCTGCGCTGGGGACTGGGAAATGGGCTCCTTTGCCAAAGACACCATCGAGAGCCTTCGGGAGACTATCGGAGATAAAAAGGTGCTCTGCGGACTCTCCGGCGGCGTGGACTCCTCCGTGGCGGCAATGCTTGTGCACAGGGCCGTGGGGAAAAACCTCACCTGTATATTTGTGGACCACGGGTTGCTGCGCAAGGGCGAGGGGGACCTGGTGGAGCAGGTGTTTAAAAAAGAATTTGACATAAACCTCCTCCGAGTGAACGCCGGGGAGCGGTTCCTTTCAAAGCTCCGGGGGGTAACCGACCCGGAACGCAAGCGGAAGATAATCGGCGAGGAGTTTATACGTGTATTCGAGGCTGAGGCGGCAAAGCTGGGCAAAGTCGAGCTCCTCTGCCAAGGGACAATATATCCAGACGTGGTAGAGAGCGGCAGCGGTCAGGCCGCAGTGATAAAGAGCCACCACAATGTGGGGGGGCTGCCCGAGGACGTGGGCTTCGAGGGCATAGTGGAGCCCCTTCGGGACCTGTTTAAAGATGAGGTCCGCCGGGTAGGCATGGAACTGGGGATCCCCGAGAAGCTAGTATGGCGGCAGCCCTTCCCGGGACCGGGCCTTGCGGTGCGTATCATCGGCGAGATAACCGAGGACCGGGTGAAGACCCTCCAGGAGGCGGATGCCATCTTCCGCGAGGAGGTCGCAAACGCCGGGCTTGAGCGTGAAATCGGCCAATACTTCGCCGTGCTCACCGGCACCCGGAGCGTAGGAGTCATGGGCGACGGCCGCAGCTATGGGGAAACCGTGGCACTCAGGGCCGTGAACACCACAGACTTTATGACGGCGGACTGGTACCAGATGCCCTATGAGGTGCTGGGAAGAGCGTCCAATAGGATTGTGAATGAGGTGCCGGGGGTGACCAGGGTGGTTTATGATGTGACAAGTAAGCCGCCGGCTACTATTGAGTGGGAATGACCGTCAAAACGGCGCAAACCCGCATGAATACAGGGCTTTTGACCTGTCACTTTGCCTTGTGATACTGGTTTGATACTATTCGTTTCAACCCGGTCACACAAGAGAATGATTGCAAAGGGCAAGCGAACCGCCCTGCTGAACGACAAATTCAGCAGGGCGGTTTTGCTTGCCCTATTTTTCTTTTCTCCAGGGTACATAGTATTTCGATTCTTTCCCGTCATCGCAGGTACTCGGCCAGTTGATTTTCCATTCAAAGTATTCTTCCCTGGTAATCTCCCCGGCGTGTAGCTCCTGCTGGCGCAAGAGCCATTCCCTCATAAACTCGTCCACAAGGCCATAGTTGAAGTAGATACCCACGGGAGGTTGAACGGGCCAGTCGTCCGTATCGTTGTAGCGGACGGCGGTATCATCGGAGGCCCCCGTCTTGCCGGGGTTGCGGACGAGCTGAAACAGGCGGATGGAACCGGGGCTGTCCTCGTCCAGCCAGAAGAACGTCCGCATGAAGTCCTCGGCACAGCCGGGTTGAACCGTATAGAAGTTCTGGCGGTCTACTCGCAGGGCCTGGGCAATCTTGTCCAGCAGCTCCCTTTTTGGCACACGGTAATTTGTTTCGTACTGGGCAATACGGTTATCCGCTCCCTTTTCTTCAAAGCCGATAGCCAGCCCCAATTCCTTTTGCGTCATACCTCGAAATGTGCGGATTTTCTTGATTTTTTCTCCTACTGTCATATGTTCCACCGCCTTTGAAAATAGTATAGCGCAAATAAGCGAAATATGCAAGAAGAAAATTAACAAAATTGCGAAATAAACTCTTGATATTAACAACCATGCGAATGTATAATAAGGATGTCAGCATTAACAATAAGGAGGTGTTGTATTTGAGCAAAGAGCTGTTTGTACGTGCCGAGGAAGTGGCCGGGGCGCTGGGTATCTCCAAGCCCTACGCCTACAAGCTGGTGCGGGAGATGAACGAGGAGCTGAAGCAGAAAGGTTTCCTCACCATCCCCGGACGGGTGAGCAGGCGCTACTTCGAGGAAAAGTTCTATGGACTGCGGGAAAATCAGTAAGGAGGGAAGAAAATGCCAGCGTACAAAGACAAGGCCAAGGGGACATGGTATGCGTCCTTTTACTTTGAGAACTGGACAGGGAAAAAGGAAAAGAAGATGAAGCGGGGCTTCAAGACCAAGCGGGAGGCGCTGGAATGGGAACGGACGTTCCTGCAACAGCAGACCGCCGACCTGGATATGACCTTTGAGAGCTTCGTGGCGCTCTACGCCGCAGACATGAAAGGCCGTATCAAGGAGAACACCTGGGGGACGAAAGAGCATATCCTCTACAAGAAGCTGGTGCCCTACTTCGGAAAGCGGAAAATGAGCGAAATCCACTCCAAAGAGGTCACGGCGTGGCAGAGCGAAATGCTGAACTACCGGGACAAAAACGGCAAGGCCAGCGAAATGGGCAGACGGCTAAAAACGCAAATTTTTCGCTTTTAGAAACAAAGTCCTTTGCCCAGGACACCGCTGACAAGCTGGGTGTCAGCAAGCGCACCGTGGAGCAGCTTGTCCAGACCGCCCGCGACTTGACCCCGGAGGCAAAGAAAACTATTCGGGACGCTGGCGATAAGATTAGCAAAGGGGCCGCGCTGAAAATTTCCAGACTGCCCCCTGACCAGCAGGAGGAAGCCGCTGCCGTTCTGACCATAGCGCCGCCCGCACCGAAGCGGCAGGGGATGATGGACAGTGAATCAGCGTTGAGCGAGTTTAAGGCACTATGCGCCCGCTATGTTTCCGGTATCGAAGCCCTCCATCACCGGGCAGACATTTTTGCCGGAATGACAATTTCCCAATTTGACGCATTGGGCGATAGTGCCTATTCTGTCACGACTGCAATCAAAGAATTTTTTGAGAAAGTACATGAAATCCGACACGAAATGGAGAAGGAAAATGAAAGCTGACTACATCACCAACGGCTCCACCCTGCCGCCCTATCTGGCCTATCCCCGGTTCCTGTTGGGTATGAATATCCGGCTGACCGCGAAAGAAGTGTACGCAATTATGCTGGATATGACACTGAACTCCGAGGCCGCGCAGACCGACAAGCGCGGGCGGCGGTATCTGGCGTTCTACAACAAGACCATTGCGGAGATCATCGACCGTACCCCCAGCACCGTGGCACAGTCCCTCCGGGAGTTGGAGGATGTTGGGCTGGTGGAGAAGAAGCTGATAGCCCTCCATACCCCCTATCACATCTACATCAAGTTACCGGCAGGAGAGAACGATCCGTGATCCAGCACATGAACTACCAGCAGTACCGCGCCGCCCGGAGGCTGGTACATAGCTGCTGCAATTATGACTGCGGGAACTGTCTGCTTCTGGACAACGGCGAGGAATGTATCTGCCCGCAGAGCATCACCTACTCGCTGATCTGCAAATGGTTCCGCGCTGCTGTCATGCCACTGGACGCTGGCCTGTGCGCCGCCCTGCTGTACCGTGACCGCATGAAGCCCTGTGCCATCTGTGGCGGATACTTTCTACCCAATTCTAACAGGGCGAAATACTGCCCGGAGTGTGCCGAGCAGGAGCGGCGGCGAAAGACCCGTGACCGGGTACGTCGCCATAGGGCTGATATGTAACGCTTTAGGCCCGAAAAAGCCCTTGATTTGCAAGGCTTTCCGAGGGTGGCTCGATAGAGGCCTGATACATTCCCTATCCAGCACCCCGGAAGGCCCTCAGACGGCCCGTAACGGCGATTCTACAAAGGAGTTTTATCCTATGGCTGAAAACAGGAGATTTTACTATCTCAAACTGAAAGAAGGTTTCTACAACAGCGAGACTATGGTCGTCCTGGAAAGTATGCCGGATGGCCTGCTGTACTCGAATCTGCTGCTGAAAATGTACCTTATGTCCCTGAAAAGCGGCGGAATCCTCATGCTCAACGAGCATCTTCCCCATACTGTCCAGACCATTGCCACATTCACCCGGCACCAGATTGGGACGGTAGAGAGGTCGATTAAAGTTTTCATGGAATTTGGCCTTGTGGAAGTCCTGACCGACGGCGCTTTCTACATGGCTGACATTCAACTGCTGATTGGTCAGTCCTCCACCGAGGGCGAGAGAAAGAAGCGGGAGCGGACGCGGTTGCAGCGTCAAAAATTGCTGCCCTCTGGCAAAGTGGACATTTGTCCACCCATAGACCAGGTGGACAAATGTCCCCCTATATTAGAGATTAGAGATAAAGAGTATAGAGATAAGAGTTTAGAGAATAGAGAGGGGGAACACGCCCGCACGTTGGGCCGGTATCAAAATGTTTTTCTGTCTGCCGGTGAACTGTCCGAACTGCAAGCCGACTTCCCCACCGTCTGGCAGGAGTACATCGAACGGCTATCCGAGTACATGGCATCTACTGGCAGGACATACAAGAGCCATGCAGCCACCATTTGCCGCTGGATAGCGGATGACCGCCGCAAGGCCGCTCCCCCTGCCCGTGACCGGGATTACAGCGTGAAGGACGGTGATACGGTATGACGGAGATCCGCGAGGACGAATACCTTGACCCCGCTGACGGCCTGCTCCATTGCCGGAAGTGCGGAGGCCCCCGGCAGGCCGTCATTCCCGATCCGTTCAAGGGCGGCAGCTTCAAGCCCCGGTGTGTCTGCTCCTGCCAGCAGGAAGCGAAGCGCCGCCGTAAGGAGGCCGAGGAACGCCGTCAGCGCATGGAGCGCATCAAGCGGCGAAAGGCCCAGGGACTTCAAGAGCGTTACCTCTACGGCTACACCTTCGCCAACGATAACGGCGGGAACCCCGCTATGGCAAAAGTCCACGCATACGTTGACCATTGGCCCCAGGCGTTCAAGCGGAACATCGGACTGCTGCTGTTCGGTGACGTGGGGACTGGTAAATCCTTCGCGGCCGGGTGCATCGCAAACGCCCTTCTCGACCGGGATATACCCGTACTCATGACCAACTTCCCCACCATCCTGGCCCGCCTGTGCGGGACGTTCGGTGAGGACAGGACGGGCTTTCTGGATAGCCTGGGGGACTATGACCTGTTGATTATAGACGACCTGGGCGCGGAGCGCAACACCGAGTATGCCCTTGAGCAGATGTTCAGCATCATCGACAGTCGGTATCGCTGTAACAAGCCGCTGATCGTGACCACAAATCTGAAGCTGGACGAATTGAAACACCCGCCCGACCTCGCCCACGCCCGTATCTATGACCGGATTTTAGAACGCTGCGCCCCCATCCTCTTTGCTGGAAAGAACTTCCGGGAGGACAATGCCGCCAGCACCAAGGCGGCGGCGCGGCAGATTATCACATCAACTGCGGCCAGCCATCGGCAGACCGCCACCGAGAAAGGAGAACTATGAGCAACGAAACCAGCACCACCGAAACGATCACCTACCCCAAGGCCACGCCGCAAACCCCGCCCGCGCTGGTGAAGAAAATCGGCAAGACTACTTACCGGGTGCGGGTACATTTTAGCACCACCAGCACCGAGACGATGGAGGACAAAATCAAGCGCCTGCTTCGTGAGGAAGTCCGTCAGGCGATGGAAAACGAGTGACAGCGCAGACAGGCCGGGAACCGTAACAGGCTCCCGGCCATTTTTGCACCATTTTGTGAACATTCTGTAAACATGATGAAAAAGTCCTTGACAACAAGCAACAGGCAAAACCGCAAAATCTATACTGATTTCCTGCGGCGCGCGGCTGGCGGTATTCGATATTGCCGAGCTACGGGAGGTCACAGCCTATGATGAGCTGGAACTGGACACCCTGGGGGACAAAAAAACCGCCCTGTTCCTTATTATGAGCGATACCGATGACAGCTTTAACTTCCTGATTGTCCACCCGGCTCAAACCAAAACCCAACGAGGTCTACGATGTGTTTGAAGTTGACGTAGACACCGAGGGCGAATAATCCCGTTCCGCAAGAAAGGAGTGATCTTATCTACCCGCCAGGGTCCCTGAAACCTGCCTCGGTTGAGGCCATTGGCGTACAAAGCGGACAGCTCAACAAAAAAATGAAGAAGGAGGATAGCCGGAATCGAGCCGCCCAAAATTCAGGGCGGTTTTGTTGTCCGGCTTTTGTATGCCTATGAACCAACACTAACCACAAAGCGATTCCGGCTAAATTAAAGTATGGAATTTTTCAACAGCGCAATCGACGTTTTGCAGACCCTCGTTATCGCACTCGGAGCCGGCCTTGGAATCTGGGGCGTCATCAACCTGCCGGAAGGTTACGGCAATGATAACCCTGGCGCGAATGCTCATGTACGGTAAAGAAGCAAGCAACCGAAAACAAGAGATAGACCGCCAGCACCACACTATTCCGAACCAAAGAAACCAAAGACCAAAAGACAAGCATTATGGAAATGTGCATAACAGGCTATGGAATCATGGATAACTCTATTCACAGCACATGGAAAAGCTAAAGTGCAGCTTTCCCACGTCCTGCAAACAGAGTTACCCACAATTCCATAAGATAGCCAGTTATACACATTCCCACAATGCCGACTACTACGGAATCCCTCTCACTCATTCTATCTTTATAAAAAAACTTATTTTTTGTCGAGAAATACGGCATTGCTAAATCAAGTTCCCTACTTGACAACAGCTATCAATCGTGCTATTATTTGCTTTGTAAATATTTATTGCGAATATTCGTAAATACAATTCATAAGAAAGGAGAAGTGAAGCTATGCCGTCAAAGCCAGTCCTTTCGGACGCTGATAAAAAAGCAATCCGCAAAAAGCTGGAAGAACTATGCGAGGAATGTTGGATAGCGCAAGGGTACAAAAAGACAAGCATTAAGAATCTATGCGACAAGGCAGTTATATCTATCGGTACTTTTTATACGCTCTACCCGACAAAGGAAGATTTATTCCTTGAAACAATCACAGACATACAAAGGAGGTTGACAGAAAAAATTATCGACATAAACAGGAACAGCCGGACGAAAGAGGGCTTTGCACAGTCCATGAAAAGGCTTTTCCGGGAATACGACAGCAAGCCGTTCCTCTACAATGTCAATACGCCGGATTTTCAGTCTTTTGTAACAAAGCTGCCGGAAGAAACGATTAAGAAAATCAAGTTTGACAGTTTCGATTTTTTCAGACAGGTTATCCATGCCGCAAACCTCAATCTGAAAATGGAGGAAGCACAGGCATATGGAATTTTGAGTGCGCTGCTGTCAACAATCAATGCAAAAGAAACGCTTTCCGTCACTTGTGATTATTTCGCTGTTTTTGATTTTATGGTGGATAGCCTTGTGGCAGATATTTTTGAGTAAAGGAGATTGTTATGACAGAATTTGAGTACAAAACGATAGTAATTGACAGCAAGGAAACAGAACATTCCGAAAAGTCGCTGTCTGATAAACTGAATCATTACGGTAAGGACGGTTGGGAGCTGGTTACTTGTTTCGCCTATCCGTGTATAGGCAGCTCCCAATATTCTCTTATCGGAATCGCACAGAAAGCAACTCTGATATTCAAAAGGCGGCTATGCCCCAAAAAGGGGGCGGGCGAATGACAAATGCGGTTGAAGTCCGGCACTTATCAAAATCCATAGAGGGCAGCCCCATACTGAATGATATTTGCATGAATGTAAGGCAAGGGGAAGTGTACGGATTTTTGGGCGCGAACGGCGCAGGAAAAACTTCGCTGATGAAAACGCTGTACCACATCATTTTCCCCGATACAGGTACGGTATGTTTATTAGGCGAAACTATCAACAAGGGGAACAATCCCGTTTTCTCCCGTATCGGCAGCATTATTGAAAGCCCTGTTTTTTACAGCCATTTAAGCGCATACGAGAACATGGAACTCCATTGCCGGTACATGGGCGCAGGCTATGAAAACATCATGGAAACGCTGTCACTGTTAGGGATTGCAGAAACGGGCAAAAAAGCCGTAGGGAAATTCTCTTTGGGAATGAAACAGCGGCTTGCGCTTGCAAGGGCAATGCTCACGAAGCCGGATTTGCTTATTTTAGACGAACCAATAAACGGCTTAGACCCACAGGGGATTATTGAAGTGCGGGAGCTGCTGTTGCGAATCAACCATGAATACCACACAAGCATTTTAATATCCAGCCATATCCTTGACGAACTATCTAAAATTGCCGATACAATCGGAATTATTGACCACGGGGCTATGCTTGCGGAAGTATCAATGAAAGAACTCACAGCCAAAGGGATAGACCTTGAAACCTATTATTTAGGCTTATTGGGAGGAGGTGAAAAAAATGTGGAACCTTATCCGCATGGAAATTAAGAAAGTACCGTTAAAGCCGCATATTGCCGGATTGTTAATCGCTAACTTTATTATCTTTCTGCTTTCCGTCTTTACGTCCAGCCTTTTAACCGCAAGCGGCAATATATCCACGCTTCCGGGATTTGCCCCTGTCCAGTTAGATACAGTTACGTTAGCGGCAATGCTTGTAAGGGCTACTCTGATTGTATGGGAAGCGGTACTGATTTCCGTATTTGTGATTGAAGAATACAGAAACAAAACAATCTGTTTGCTTTTCACTTACCCAATCAGTCGCACAAAACTGATTACGGCAAAACTCATTTTGATATGTGGTATCATGTTCCTGTTCCATGTACTATCAAATATCTTCCAATATGCCACAATCTTTCTTGCGGCAAAATGTTTTGATTTTGTCACGTTCAGCTTTGGAAACATAATGACACAGGCAGTTACAACAATATCCGCAATCCTATTGGGGCTTCTCCCGCTGTATGTTGGAATGATAAAGAAGTCAGCGATTGCAACCGTTGTTTCGTCTATCATCATTGTTGCCATAGCGTCAAACTCACAGGGAAGCAGCGCAGGATTGATGTCAATTCCCGTTGCGGCAATTATCTTCGGTACCATAGGAATCATTTTTTCAGCAATCGCAATGAGAAAAATGATTTTATCAGATTTGAGTAATTAAAAGAAAGACTAACTATTAAAAGTCAAGTCCAAAATGAAAGTTTTTTGAATGAATTGCAGAAATGCAGTTCAGATACATTTGAACCTTGAAAACTGCATGACAAACAGAGTGTCATTGCTGGCACTCTAAAAGGAGATATTTACAGAAAAGAATTAAGTTGTTGGCAGATATGCTCTACCGGATTTCTCCATTGCAAAAATCAATCGGACAAGCTTCTTTGTGGCATGAGATAATGCGACATTATAGTGCTTGCCTTCCGAGCGTTTCTTTGCAAGATATGCACCAAAGGATTTATCCCAGTGGCAGACATATTTCGTAGCGTTGTAAAGGGCATACCGAAGGTATCTGGAACCTCGTTTCTCCATATGGGAATAACAGTTATCTAACTGTCCCGATTGATAAGTGGAAGGAGACATTCCAGCATATGCGAGTATCTTATCTGCGGAATCAAAACGAGAGAAATCCCCAATCTCAGCGATGATCATTGCACCCATCCGGTAACTGATACCAGGAATGGTAAGGAGGGGAGACTGGATTTCTTCGTCCATAATTCGTTTGATGGCTGCTTCGATTTCATCAATCTCAACCGTTAATTCCTGAATGAGCTTGATGGTGTGTTTTAGTTCCAAGGACTTTGCAGGCATATGAGAACCGATAGAACCTCTTGCAGCGTCACGAAACATGACAGCAGTATCTTTCCCATATCTGCCTTTAGAACTTTCAGAGAGCAGGTTGGAAAGTCTTGTAAGGTGTGCGTTTGCAACAGCATCTGCACCTGGAAATTCAGAAAGTAACGCATAAACGGACACCATATGAAGTGTAGGAACGAGTTTTTCCAGTTCTGGGAAAAGAATACACACAAGTCTTGAAACAGAACTTTTCAGTTTTGCCCGTTCTTTGACTTTATCAAAACGATAACGAGTGAGTGACTTTAGCTCCTCATTGTGATAAGATGTATCTGAGTAGGACTGTAAGTTCATGTCAGACATCATCATAGTAGCAATGGTACGGGAATCAACTTTATCCGTTTTCGTCTTTCTAAGGCTGAGACTTTTTCTGTAAAGATTGGTATGTAACGGATTGATAACGTAGGTCGGCAAACCTTTATCAAGAAGAAATCCCAGAAGATTGTAACTGTAGTGTCCGGTGGCTTCCAGTCCTACTTTTACTTTGTCTAAATCATCTGATATGGATGAGATTCTTTGAAATAAGGTTTCAAAACCTTCGCGATTATTAGAGATGGTAAAGGGCTTAAATAATACTTCGCCATCTGAGTTCGTAATAAAGCAGTCATGCTTATCTTTGGCAACGTCAATTCCAACGTAAATCATAAGAAATCTCCTTTGAATAAATTTGATACTGTTTAGAGCCACAGGTACTCCTTGCGATTGTAACCTCGTTCTAAATAAACCGTCATGCGGTATCTAACTGATTAACAACTATACAAAGAGACTGTGGTTGTAGCCTTTCTTAAACCATCAGGTGGTAGGGGGTGAAAAACAATCCACAGTATCTCCAACAGTATAGCATACAGTCCTTGGAGAGGGACTATAAACACTACTACTTTATAATACGAGGGGGCTATAAAATGAACTTTCCAATTCCCGACTTTGTACCCGTTCCAAGTGCGGAAATCATGCATACTATTTCAATCGTATCATTGATTGTCGGTATCTGCCTTGTGGGTGTGGGATTGCTTTTCCTGTTTCTGAACAAGAAAAAAGGGAAAGAAAAGAAAGCCACAGCCTTATGGGTTGTCATAGGCATTGGCGTGTTACTCATTGCAAATCACGGCATACAGTTATTATTTTAGGAGGGCAAAATGATTAAAGAAGTAAACAGGGCTTGCGAAAAGCTGAATGACACACTGGGAATATCCGTAGAGCTTCCCAACCCGAAAAAGAAAGCGTTAAAAACGGCAGCGGTATGTAACTTAGTTGTCGGCGCTGGTCTTGTGGCGGCAGGAATCCTTTTCCCGTCAAAATCTTGTGCGTTATTGGGCGGCATCAGCGTTATCAGCAGCGTTGTACTGCGGAAAGAAAGCAAGCATAAGAACCATGAATCATGACGTGAACGAGCAATTCAAATGGTTATTATTCCTGAAAAACGACCTAGAAAAAAGCAGTAGAAAGTGGTAAAATAGAGAGTATGGAATACATAGATTTACGAAAACTGAAAAGTGGAGAACTCAAGCAGATACGCCGGCAGGTCGTACGCCTCAAAAAGATGGGGAAAACCGGGAAAGAAATAGAGGAATTAACCGGAGTACGGCAGAGTCGCGCCAGCGAAATATGGACGGCATATAAGCGAGAGGGAGACAAAGCGCTGGAACCGAAGAAACACGGATTCCAGAAGGGGACGCATCTGCTTCTGACACCGGAGGAGCAGGCGGAAATACGGGAAACGATTGTTACCCGCCGCCCAGAGGAATTCGGCATTCCTGGGAGTCTGTGGACGCTGAAGAAAGTGTGTGCATACGTCTGGAAAAGGTATCGGAAAAAGATCTCGGACGGCAGTGTGTCGGATTATATGCGGCGCTGGGGCTTGACGTGCCAGCGTCCGGTCAAGCGTGCCCGGAAACAGAATCCTTCCCGTATCTAAAGGTGGCGGGAGGAAGAATATCCGGCCATCGACCAGCGGGCCAAGGCAGAAAATGCCGTGATTTACTGGGGAGACGAGACTGGAATCGACAACTGCTCGAACTGTGAGCGCGGGTTTGCACCCAAAGGACAGCCTCCTGTTCTGTCGGTGGAAACGAAAAGAGAGAGGCTGAATATGCTTTCCGCCCTGAGCAGGCAGGGGGACGTTCGCTTTATGATGTACGAGGATTCCATGAACCAGCAGCGCCTGATCCAATTTATGGACCGGTTGATTCGGACCTCCAACCAAAAGGTTTTCCTGATTTTGGACAACTTAAAGGTGCACCACGGGAAGAAAGCCGCAGCCTGGCTAGACAAGCATCGGGATAAAATCGAGCTGTTCTTTCTGCCGCCCTATGCTCCCGAGAGCAATCCGGACGAATATCTCAATCACGCGCTGAAACTTTCGGTCCATTCTGGCGACTTACCTCGGACCATATACGATATCCGCCATAAAACTACTTCCTTCATGCGAACATTACAACATTCTCCTGATAAGGTCTCCGCTTTCTTTCAACATAATCAGATTTCCTATATTCTTGTTCGGGGGTAATACCTTTTCCAGACGTATGCACACACTTTCTTCAGCGTCCACAGACTCCCAGGAATGCCGAATTCCTCTGGGCGGCGGGTAACAATCGTTTCCCGTATTTCCGCCTGCTCCTCCGGTGTCAGAAGCAGATGCGTCCCCTTCTGGAATCCGTGTTTCTTCGGTTCCAGCGCTTTGTCTCCCTCTCGCTTATATGCCGTCCATATTTCGCTGGCGCGACTCTGCCGCACTCCGGTTAATTCCTCAATTTCTTTCCCGGCTTTTCCCATCTGTTTGAGGCGTACGACCTGACGGCGTACCTGCTTGAGCTCTCCACTTTTCAGTTTTCGTAAATCTATGTATTCCATACTCCCTATTTTACCACTTTCTACTGCTTTTTTCTAGGTCGTTTTTCAGGAATAATATATTTCAAATTGGAAAATTCTAAAATGCTCATATCAACATACATCTCCTTACATCCAGTCATCAAAAAAATCGTTCATCCATTCTTCGGAATCTAAGCCCCCAGAAGGAGAATCCACGCTTACATTGTTTATATCGCTTAAAGTGATTTCACACGATCCGCTTATGCCATCCTCAACAAGTATGATTCTTGCTGTACCCTTTTTCAAATCGACGGAAGTGCTTTGCGTATCATCACCTTCTAAAAGGGTGGTAATTTTATTGTCCTCGGAAACAAGCAGGACTTTGAATTTACCGCTGGACAAATCTGCCGAAAGGTCAATAGAAATAGATGTATCTTCTGCTGCATTGAGCATCCAAATGGTGTCTTTTCCGTTGAACCCTTGAAATTCTCTTTTCAGAGAAGTGTCCGTACTTCCGGTGTCTACACATTTTTGGTAGGTATAACTATCCTCATTAGAAAGGATCAAGTTGCGATCATTATATGAGGAATTTCCACAGGCAGATAAGATCAATGTGAAAATCAGAGCCGAACAAAGCAGCATAACTATTCTTCTTGTGCGCTTCATAGTAGTCTTTCCACATCCAGAAAGGCCGGAAACGGCATACCTTTTTCCCGCTCCGATTTGGGAGCTGCTTTTTTTATCAAATGAATTTGACAATTCTGGTAATTCCGAAATGCTCATAATCTTAAATCCTCCATTTAGCTCATTTTGCTTAATATCTCTTTGGGCTGTAAGCGAAACACTGGGATGTTAGACATTCCCACAGAGAAGGCTACAACTAAGGTTCCAATTCCACAAACAGCCGCAAAGTTACGAACAGTTATTTCCACTTCCAGAGAAGAGGCGGTATCGCTGGCGATTGTTTCGGTTTGCGCGGAGACATTTTGCAGGAGAAGATCACCCGTTACATCCGCAACGACTTGGCCAGCAAAGAAAGAAATGCCAAATGCCAGCACAGCGATCATCATGACCTCTGCAAAATGTTGCAGAAATATCTGCGTCTTTCGGTATCCCATAGCCAGCAATATACCTGTTTCATGAATACGGCCCTTAATCCAAAGACTTAGAATTAAAGACAACACCAGGGCACTGCCAATAATTAAGCAGATCAACAAGGACGATACCAGGACAGACATATTTTCCAAAGGTGCCGCTGTTCGCTGATATTCTTCATCGGCAGTTTCTACCGCAAAATCATCCCATGCAATATTGGCGTTTTCTTTTGCAGATTCAATGGTATTACTAAGCTGAGCCGGATCTTTCACATAAAATTCCAGTCGCTGATATTCTCCTGATTCCCCATTGGAATCGTCAATGAAAATTCGGTTCTGATAAAGAGAGGGTGGCGGTACAAGCCCCGCATTAAGTTGTGGTTCCTTGATTTCGTAGATACCTACAATAGAGAAGGCGCGGTCCTTGCGGTCATAGTGCAGATGGCCGCCCGGCGCAACCTTCGCATGGTTTTTCAATTTGACTTCGCCCCGTTCCTGGCTGTCTAAGAATTTCTGATAGCCGGCATCCGTAAGGAACAGGCGCATCTTATCTCCTTTATCCCCGACAGGGGCATTACCTGAAAGCACGTCAAAGACGATCATGTGCTTTACTTCCGGGTCGAAGCGTTCCAGGGCCATGATGTCATGCCCCTTCAATTTCTCCGCACCGGATTTCTGCCTGGCCTCCGCCAGTAGTTCCCCCATCGTCTTAGGGCCTGCCGGAATCCGGTAGTTTTTCCGAATATCCTGAATAAGAGCCAGGCAGTCTTTTTCCGGCATGGCATCCAGCTTTCGCACAAGCTCCGCCGCCGTTTTCCTCCTTACCGGGTCCGGTATATAGGGGAGACACATGCGCAGCTCATATGTGACATCTGATTTCCCATAGCCTTCCGTCTGGAATATCAGGCGCTTTTCCATTTCGTTCAGTTCCATGTGAATCTCCTTTCTCCTGAAAATGAGTACAAAAAAAGGACGCCCACCTATAAAAGTGAAACGCCCACGGCAATCAGCGGCCAGGCATACACCGGACCGCTGGCGCTATTAAATTTTGTCGTTAATGAAACAGCCTCCTTTTTTTCGATATTTTTCTCGTCAGATTTCAACTTGGAAAAGGAATTGAATAAATGACGGCAAACGCTCAAACCTCTTGAAAATAAAGGCTTTTTCCGTTTGTCGTTATTATACCGTAACGGCACAGCCACATTTCCATGCTGATTGACATGGGCTTTACCGCCCTGGCAATCGCTGACCGGGTGGGGCACGAAAGCATTGACATCACCTACCGCTACGCTCACCTGTTCCCCACCCGGCAGGCGGAGATGGCGGACAAGCTGAACATGGAGCGAAAGGGGGCTTAAATCATGTCTGCGAAAAATCTCGACAACCACAACCGATGGAGAAGCAAGACCATAGCGTTCCGGGTGTCCCCGGAGGAAAACGAACAGATTGAGATTGCCGTCCGTCTGTCCGGGCTGACCAAACAGGACTACATCACCCGACGTCTGCTGAACCGGGACATTGTGGTGCAGGGCAATCCCAGGGTCTACAAGGCCCTGCGTAACCAGCTCGCCGCCGTCCTGGGGGAGCTGCGGCGCATGGAGGCCGGGGGCGGGGTGGATGATGAACTTCTCGCCACCATCCGCCTTATCGCCGTGACGCTGGACGGCATGAAGGAGGATTGATAGATTGATGGATTCCAGAGAGACGAAAAGGACTGTCCCGATTCCGTCTGTTGGCGCAGACGGGGAACAGCCCATTTCACAAACAACCACCCCAAGTATAGCAGAGGAACCAGCTGAAAACAAGTCCCAGGATGAAAGTATGGAGGATATTCTTCGGGAGCTTCAACGGACAAGCGACCCGGCCTACCTCCACACGGTTTCCATGAACGAGCTTTACCAGAACGTCTACCAGAGCAGACCGCCAATCATTGACGGTCTGCTCTACCCTGGGACATACCTCTTTGCGGGAGCGCCCAAGGTGGGCAAGTCGTTCCTGATGGCCCAGCTTGCCTACCATGTAAGCATGGGCCTCCCCCTGTGGGGCTACCCCGTCCACAAGGGCACCGTCCTCTATCTGGCGTTGGAGGACGACCACCGCCGCTTGCGGGGGCGGCTGTATCGGATGTTCGGCATGGACGGCACCAACGACCTGCTCTTTGCGATCTACGCCAAACAGCTCGGCCTGGGCCTGGAGGAACAGCTAAAGAAGTTCGTCCACCGACACCCAGGCACCAAACTGATTATCATTGACACCCTCCAGAAAGTCCGGGAGGTAGGCGGGGACAAGTACAGCTATGCCAACGATTACGAGGTAGTGGGCAAGCTGAAACGCCTTGCCGATGATTGCGGTATCTGCCTCCTGCTGGTACACCACACCCGAAAGCAACAGGCAGATGATAAGTTTGACATGATTTCCGGCACCAACGGCCTGTTGGGGGCGGCGGACGGGGCCTTTCTTCTTCAAAAGGAGAAGCGGACGGACGGCAGCGCCATTCTGGACGTGGCAGGGCGTGACCAGCAAGACCAGCGGATGTATCTCACCAAGGACAGAGAGCGCCTTGTGTGGGAGCTGGAGCGGCTGGAAACGGAGCCGTGGGTGGAACCGCCCGACCCGGTATTGGAGGCCGTTGCCGCCCTTGTAACGGCGGACAGGCCCGCCTGGGGCGGCACCGCCACGGAGCTGGCGGCGGCTATCCAGACCGACATGAAGCCCAACGCCCTGGCGATGCGGCTGAATGTCCGGGCCGGGAGGCTGGCGGCGGAGTACCATATCCGCTATGAGAACAGCAGGAGCCACGCCGGGAGAAGTATCACCCTCACCCTGGAACCGCCCCAGGCGTCACGGGGAGCGGGGCCAAAAGTCAAGGGGCCATACCTGGGGGTGGAGATTGCCGCAAGGCAATACAACCCGAACCCCTTGACTTTTGGCCCACGGAAAACACTGGCCGGTTGGGGGGAAAGGCTGTGCCTTTCCCCCCTGCCCAACGGCGAGTGTCAAAGTTTAGGCGGGGTGCAGGGTGTCCTTTTCAAAGGGCGGCCCTGCTGGGGGAGCCGTCCGCAGACGGCGGGGGCAACGCCCCCGCTCCACCCCGTAGGGCGCAAATGCGCTTTTGATGGCCGCAAGGCCGTCAAAAGTGCTTTTGCGTTACTTTCGCAGAAAGTAACAAAGGCCGCCGCTGGCGCGGCGAAAGGAGAGTTGATTTGAAAAGGACGATTAGTGCGATGGTGGGGCAAGGTTCGGTGAAACACAACAGCAGGGCGTTCAACGCCAAGAACCGGAGCTGCCAGCTCATGGTATCTGACTTTGAAAAGAAAGGACCGCACCCAAATGATGCCTTGTTATTGCTAACAGCAAATGGACGCAGCCTTTCAGATTATTTCCGTTGCTTTCGTCACATTTGCCATGCGCCCCTGACGATAGGGACATTCCTGGTCTCCGCTGGCGCGGCTGTCATAACTCCGCAGCGTCGTTTTTCTCGTGCGCCGCAGGGTTCCCCCAAAGTCTTTAGGAGGCCGTGAGGAAGTATCTTTAAGCCCCCATGCAGTCACCGCGCCCCGGAGTGCCATCTCCGGGTTTCAGGCTTACGTTGATCGCTCAGGACAGCCAGTTCATCACCTCCTTGGCTTGTCCTTCTTGGCGGCGCGCCTGATTCGCTCGTGCATGGGTTATGTACCAGAAAGATTGATTTTCTGCATTATGTACCTCCATTTCGATTCACAGGTCTTAGGTGATGGGCGAATCGAATGAAGGCGGTGCGCGGCACCGTGGGAAAATATCAAATTCAAGAAGTTTTAGAGTGTCTAAAAGAAAAACAAAAGCGCCTGTGTGACAAACTGACACACAGGCGCAATGGATATTGATTGCCGATATTTTACAACATTTTTCGCAATAATTTGCAAATTGTAAAGGTGGTATTAGAGTCTGTTCTCACAAAACAGCATCACAAATCATGACGACATAAATAAAGCCGCAGAAAAGGATGTCCAACTTATCGTATCGGGTAAATATTCTGCGAAAACGCTTTAGCCGCAGGAAATATCGCTCAATTTCATTGCGGCGCTTGTAGCGCTCCTTATCGTAGCCCCATGGGTCCTTGCGGTTTCTCTTCGGCGGAACCACAGGCACAAAGCCCATCTCCACCGCCGCCACACGCACGTTTTCGCCCTCATAGGCCCGATCCATCAGTAAGTATTTTTGCTCCTCTGCCCGACTGATCTCCGAGAGCAACGCTATTCCTTCCGGCGCATCGTGGGCCTGGCCGCCAGACAAGGAAAAGCCGACTACAGCCCGGTCAGACGCGGTGACCATATGAATTTTTGTGGTGAGTCCCCCTCTGGAGCGTCCGATAGATTGCCGGCCACTTGCTTTAAAGCACCCGTC
This sequence comes from Acutalibacter muris, assembly GCF_002201475.1. Lineage (NCBI taxonomy): Bacteria > Bacillati > Bacillota > Clostridia > Eubacteriales > Acutalibacteraceae > Acutalibacter > Acutalibacter muris. The sequence goes on from NZ_CP021422.1 coordinate 1,350,947, forward strand.
CCATCCGGGTGCACTTTCACTGCAGTGCTGTCCAGGCACACGTTTTCCATCTTGATCCTGATGATGCCTTCTGCCTGCAGTCCTTCAAACACCCGCTGAAGCACACCGTTTTTACTCCACCTGTTCATCCGCTCATATACTGTATGCCATTTCCCATACCGTTCCGGCAGCGCCCTCCATTTGCACCCATTTTCGGCCACATACAGGATCGCATTTATCAGTTGGAGATTCTCAATTTTCACGTTTCCTCTCTGTTTCGGCAGATATTTCTCTATTTTCCTGTATTGCTCTTTTGTGATTTCCATATTCCTATTTTATCACTTTTTCCTTGAGTTGTCTATAGTGAGAACAGAATCTAGAAGTGTATACTCTCAAAAAGTTTCCTTTTGAGAAATGCTGATGTTTACCGCAAAAGTGGAAGTAGAACAGAAAAGTTTAACGAAAGCCTATTGCAACATTAAGATAATTGTGGTAATATATACAAAATATGTATGCTATCAATAAGTTAAACTTTTCTGCATTTGGGAGGTGAAAAGCCACGCAGAAAACGCTATCATTTTACTCTTTTGATTTCAAAATGAGCTAAGGAGGGTGAAACATGAAAAAAGTTTTAGCTATCTTGCTGGCAGTATGCCTGACAGTAGGTGTATTGCCGGTCTATTCGTCTGCAGCCAGTGAAACGGAGGAGAACAACTCCTTTGCTACCGCACAGCAAATCAACGTCAATGCAGCTCTGACGGGGGCAATACCAGATGGCGGCGACCTGGACTTCTACACGTTCCGGCTGGACAGGGACGGCTATATCCGCCTCTCCTTCCGGCACGAATATGTGGATGACTCCTCAACCCTATGGAAACTCACCCTATTTGACGCAAACTGCGGAGCCATCAATCAGAAGACTGGCTCTGGCAAGGATGTCAACCATACATACGACCCAGTTGGCCTGCCCGCTGGAACCTATTACATAGAGGTCGCGCCGTACAGCCATAACACCTACTCTACGGTTCCCTACAATCTGACGGTGAATTACACCCCCGCTGGTGATTGGGAAACAGAGGACAACGGGGAGTTTAGCAGGGCGGACCAGATTGACGTGAATGAAACCGTTAATGGCAGCATGATTCACAACAGCGATACCGATTTATTCCAGTTCAGCCTATCCCAACCGGGGTATATCAACCTCTCGTTTGACCACGAGTATATAGACGATTCCTCTACCCTCTGGTACATCAATCTGTACAACGCTGAATACCGGCTGATCAATCGCTACAGCGCCGCTGGAGAGGACATAAAAAATGAATATGGCTATGTGGGCCTGCCCGCGGGGACATACTATGTGGGGATAAGCCCATATAGTTTAAATACCTATTCCACAAAGCCGTACAAAATGAAAGTTAATTTCACCCCATCGGCAGAATGGGAAACAGAGTTTAACGATGCCTTTGACCTTGCTGACGCCATACAGACAAATCAGATGGTCCATGGCGCGATTATGAATAGCAGCGACAAGGACTTCTACCGCTTTGAGCTGCCCTCTGACGGCGCTGTTATTCTGTCCTTTGCCCACGACTATGTGGATAATTCAAGCGTCTTGTGGTATATAGATATCTGTAACAGCGAGTATAAGCTATTGAATGAATACCGCAGTACCGGTGATATCGTTGACGGTAAGTCCGGTATCATCGGACTACCTGCTGGAACATATTATGTGCGGGTTCGACCGTATAGCTCCTATACATACAAGACCATCCCCTACCGCCTGACCGTAAACTACACGCAATCAGGCCCGGAGGCGGGTCCGTGGGAAACGGAGTTCAACGACCAATTTGCCGACGCGGACGTCATTCCAGTGAATCAGTCTGTCGGCGGCAGTATCATGAGCGACTCAGACGAAGATTTTTGCCGGTTTGAACTGGATGAACAGGGGCCGGTCAGCATTACGTTTAAGCATGATTATTTGGACAACTCCGGTACGGTTTGGCGGGTTTATCTGTATAATAATGCGCTCAAGCAGATAAGCCAGTACGACTCCAAGGGTACGGACACCCGCAATTTATTCGGCCCCAGCAATCTGGCTGCCGGGACTTATTATGTGAAAATCACCCCCTATAGCTCTTACACCTACTCCACAAACACCTATGTTTTCTATGTCAGCGCCGGAGGGGAATCCAGCCCCGCGCCTACCTCGTCGCCCAGTCCGGCTCCGACCCAAAGCCCCACGCCTATTCCAACCTCCACACCCACCGCAAAGCCCACCACCGCGCCACCCCCAAGCAGTACGCCGGATATCAAAGCGCTGGAAAACTTCCTGGCTCAGTTTGGCTGGTGGGCCGGCGGCTCCTCCTACGACGCCCAGCGTGCCACAGCAAGCAGCCCTGCCCAGTATGGAGCCAAGAATATTTTTGAGGCCATGCTGTCCACCGGCTCCGGCTACTGCTACAATGATACCCTCTACCCAGGAGAGGCCCGCCAGGAAGTATGGGACGGAAAGGACCCTTGGGGCAAGTGGAATGGGTATCGGAAAACCAACGCCCAAAAGATGGAATGGATCTTGAGCCATATATTCAACTGCTCCGACTCCCATATTGCCGCACTGAAGTCCTCTGTGCTGAAAGAGAACCCAACGATTTATTACCTGGATGGGTATTATTACAATAAACTGGGCGGCGTTGGCGGCGGATTCAGCGCGTCTGTCACGAATATCCAGCCTTATGATGGGAAGTATCGAGTCACCTACAGCCTCAAGAGTATGTATGAAACTACCGGACGCCCGCGTTACGCCATCGTGGAGTGGAAGGTCATCGACGGCCAGGGCTACTGGTCCCTGCACTATAATACCGAGCTGAAGGACGGCCAGGACCCTATTAAAACCGGCGGTTTTCTAGACGTGAAGGAACAAGAGTATTACTGCAAGCCGGTTTTGTGGGCCGTTGAGAATAGAATTACCAGCGGTATTGGCACGGGCAAGTTTGGCCCGGAAAGCTCCTGCACCCGTGGGCAAATCGTAACCTTCCTTTGGCGCGCTGCGGGGAGTCCCAGCCCCAAAACAGCTACAAATCCATTTACCGATGTGAAGCCCTCAGACTACTATTACAAGGCGGTCTTGTGGGCGGTAGAGAACAATATTACTTCCGGCATTGGAAATGGCAAGTTCGGCCCAGGCAACTCCTGCACTCGTGGCCAAGCAGTAACATTCATATGGCGGGCTGCGGGGAGTCCTAACTCAGCTACAGGAAATTCATTTAAAGACGTGGCGGCGGGAAGTTACTATGAGAAAGCAGTGAATTGGGCCGTTGCGAATGGTATTACCTCTGGCACCAGCAAGACAGCTTTTAGCCCCGGTAAGACCTGCACCCGCGGACAGATTGTTACTTTCCTATACCGTCATTATGTGCAAGCCACCGATGTGAAACCACCCAAGCCGGAGGACACGGCATACCAGGATATCCTCAAGGGTTTGAGCAACAAAGATTATTTCTTGTACGACGTCGATAGTGATGGAATAAGGGAACTGATCGTGCTGCGCACCGATGAAACCGCCATTCGCGGCTCAGTTTATACAGTCCAGGATGGCAGGGCCATTGGTCTGATGGACAATGAAACGATCATGAGCATGGCCAGTGTCCCCGGCGGCCGCATCGGAGTGGTAAGCAAGCAGGGCAAAAAATATATCTGCACCCGCAGTTGGAACTCCGGGTATTCCCATCCCTACACCAGCAACACAGGGGAAATCAAGCTATATACTCTTTTAGGCGGCAAGCTGACGTTAAGTGAGAAGGTAGCATATCGAATCCAGTCGATGAACTCAACCGTCCCCGGCGAAACGGATATAGTTCGGACAGTCAATGGCTCCGGCACAGCTTTGGACTATTCACAGTATCAGGAGTGGATAGAAAGTATGACCTGGCTGGGTTAGCTGGAGCGCGTTGAGGGGCAGAGAACCGAGTATTTCTGATAATTTCAAGTAAATCTTCATACAGCATATATGAAAAGAACCTCACGGTATGCCGCGCGGTTCTTCTTTGTAACCAAGTTATATTTTTCGCTTATGCAAAAACAGTTTCAGTATTTATGATATCTTTCACGCAAGATTGGATAGTGTTCATCCTGCCGACCCATGACATTGGGTCAGCAGCTTTCAACCCCTCGGTAATACCGCGAGCCTGTTTCATCTGCTTAACAAGAAGTTCGTATCGCTCCTGCGCTTGCTGGTCGATGTGGGCAAGGTAGGCGTTTAGCTTACCGTTCAATTGGAGGGAGTTGTAAATTATCGGCCTGTGCTGCTCTTTTAGGTACTGCTTATGCTGTCGACCCCATAAGCCTATGGGCTGCTTTTCTTCCTCTGATACTGTCAGGCAAGGGTAATAGTAACCGTCTTTCAACTCATACCATAGGCCATTTGTTTCGTCAAATAATTGGTTCTCCATTTTATAAATCCTCCAAAGGTGTGTTTAGCGGGTAATTACTAAGCGTGGGCGTTTCATGTCTTTAATTATAGGACTTCCCCGGCGTGGGCTCAGTGATATAGTATTGGATTGCTTGGTGCATTTCTGTCAGCACATACTCAATATCTTCGGCTATCCCCTGCGCCCCGTAAAGCTCCCAGCGTATGGGACCGGCCCAGCCTGCGCCCTCATAGCAAAGTGAACGGTCATACTTGATATGGCTTGGCAGATTCAAAAGAGCCTTGATTTCCCGCATTTTGGCGCTGTCCTCTACTTCTGCCGGGTGGTAGTAGAGGACAAAGCATCCATCCTCATCGTTCGCGGTGATATAGAAACGGTCGCTGGCGGTACAGGTTAGGATTTTCACGCAACCATTGCCGATGGCAGAACTGCTCCTGGATTCATCTTCTATGTTCTCCCAACTACCTATCGATTCCACACCAAAATCATCAGAGTTTTTCAATGTTGGGTCCCACTTAGCGATAGTCCCATCATATGAGAAGGTCGGGTCATCATGCTTTCCGTTGAGCACATAATCCAGAATCTTCTCCGGGTCCTGATTGGGTTTGAGCTTGGCCCTAACCTCATCCGTTATCTCAATTCTCGGCTTGTCAGGGTCGGGTGCCGGCGAGGGAGAGGGAGACGGCGAGGTGGAAGGGCTGGGAGAGGGGGCAGGCGGCTGGGGGTCCTCACTGCCGGAGTTATCCAGCAGCTCCCGGCTGTTATAGAATATCTGCGCCACCTGGGCCCTGGTAGCTTTCCCCTGCGGGTCCAGCCTGTTGCCGTTACCGTTAATAGCCCCATGGGTCAAAGCCCACTCCATTGGCGTACCTGGCGTACTTTGACACCCTGTCTCCGTCCGGGAACTGCTCCAAGAGACCGGCCTGGACTGTCAAATCGCATTCCGTGAATTTGGCGTAGTTGTAGAGGATAACTGCCATCTGCTCCCGGGTCACATTCCTCTCAGGGGCAAACTTCCCGCCGCCTATGCCGTTGACAATACCGTTCCCCGAGGCCCACTCCACATAGGGAGCGTACCACTTCCCGACCTTAACGTCCGAGAAGCTGCTTTCCGTATATTGCGCCGGGTCAATTTTTGCCTTGTTTCCCAGCACGGTCACGAACATTCCCCGGGTCATGGACCCGTCGGGGCAAAGGTGGTGGCGGAGGTTCCGCTGAACAGTCCTTCGCCTACAGCGTAGTCCACCGCCGTGTAGTACCAATTTCCCGGCTTTACATCCGTGAATTTCTCTGCCGCTGCAGAAGCGCTGACAGTCACGGTAGATACCATAAGAACCAGAGTTAATAAAGTTGCCATCAGTTTTTTCATGTCAGTTTTCCTCCCTGTTTGGTATTTCAATGTTATGATTTGTTATAAACTCGCCTATGGCTTGCTGCATGATTTGAGAAAATTTGACTTCTTGCTGGGCCGCATACAGCGCCAACGCCTCGTGAATGGCTGGAGAAGTTCGAACGGTGTAATTCCCGGTGAAAGCCTGGGCGGGTTTCTTCCCCTCACTCTCACAGGCGGCAATATAATCATCTACCGCCCGATGAAATTCCCCTTTAATTCCCTCTATGGTCTTAGAAGTAAAGGAAGGAATCTGGCTCATTCCCAGGACCCGCCCGGTCAAACAGTCCTTGATATTGAAATAGGACACAAGACAGGTGTATTTTTTGTATTGCAGTGTGTTTCCTGCTTGCATATCGGCCATCTCCTTTCTGTTCTGACCATAGTATAACACACTTTAACACAAATTGCAACCTTATTAAGGTTCGTTTTCTAAATTCTTTTTAACTCCACTTTCCCTCTCTCGGGTTGGTGGAGAGCATCCGGTACAGCTTGGTGTCTGTAGGTACGGTGCTGATAAAGGGAATCATGGCCCCGCCGATCTTCATGAGGCCGTGCCCTGGCTGGGTGTTGGTGAAGTAGGTCCGTTGGTTCTCGGTGATCTTGTAAAGCTCGGAAAGCCGCTGGGCGTTGGAGGGGGACTGGTTCAGCATGACCACAAAATCCGTGTTGGAGAGCATCGCCCGCCCGGATTCGCTGTCCAGCACTTCCTCACAGTTCTGGGTCGCGCCGGTGCAGTAGCCGTTATATTTGCGGATACGCCGCCAGAGGTTGGAGAAGAATTTGCCGGTGTCCTCGTCCTGGAACAGGAGGGCGAACTCGTCCGCATAGACGAAAGTAATTTTCCCGGCCTTGTAGTTCCGCATGACCCGGCCCAGCAGGTGGTCCAGGGTGATGAGCGTCCCTATGGGTTTCATCTGGTCCCGCAGGCCGCTAAGAGAGTAACAAATCAGGCTGTTGCCGGTGTCGATGTTGGTGGGCTTGGAGAAGGTATTGAGCGCGCCGTCCACAAACCGCTCCAGGGAGAGGGCCAGTTCCTCGGCCCGGGGATTGCTCATTTTCTGGAGCGCCGCCCGGAAATCACCCAGCAGCGGCGGCAGATACCGGCCCTTGGACTTGATGTAGTCCTTATACACGGCACGGACTGCCCGATCAATGAGAGATTTTGTCTGCGCGTCCAGCCCACCCCCCTCGCTGACCTTCTCACAGAAGGTGGTGATAAACTCGGTCTTGTAGGCCAGAGGGTTCCGCTCGCCCAAGTCAATTTCCAGGTCAAAGGGGTTGATACTATCCTGCCCCACATGGTAGACCTCGCCGCCCAGCTCCGTAACGACCTTTCCGTACTCCTGCTCCGGGTCCAGAAGCAGAAAATCGGCCTTGTCCGGGGGATATTTCAGCCGGAGAGAAACCAGCTCATTTTTGCAGAAAAAGGACTTGCCGCCGCCCGTCATTCCCAGCACAAAGCCGTTGCCGGAGGACTTTGCCAGCCGGTCTACGACTACCAGATTCCTTGTGACAGCGTTCTGCCCATACAGTACCCCGGTGGGGTCACAAATCTCCTGGGCCGAAAATGGCACGAAAGCCGCCAGGGTCTCGGTGGTCAGGCTCCTGTCCATGGAGATACGGTCCAGGCCATAGGGCAGGGCGGTGTTGAGAGCGTCAAGCTGCTGCTCGGTGCAGATATTGAACTCGCAGTTCTTGCCCCTGGTGACGTTGCGGATAAGCTCGGTGTCGGAATCTAACTGTTCCAGGGAATCCGCCATATGCGCTATGGTGACGGTCGCCACCACCATCCCCAAGTCCTTCTGTATGATGTCGTTAAGGCTGTCCGTGATAGCGTCCCGGTCCTTACGGAAGTTGTACGGCTCCGGGGACGCAACCTGCATCCGCTGGAGCTGCTTCTGTTGAAAGCGCATGGAGTTTGCTTCCAAGGAATCCAGCTTCTTGGTGTAGTATTTCACGGCTTCCTCGGTGTGTACGGGCATGAAGTTGACGGAGAGAATCATCTCCGTATCAAGATTTATCAGCTCCTCGACCGTATCATCGTGAATCCAACTTGCGTACTCGGTCATAGCCAGTACCCGCACATAGCGGCTTCCAATTTTGAAGTAGTCCGGGGCGGGGAGGAAGCTCATGGGGGCAAGACCGTCTGACAGCTTATCGCTTGCCACGGCAAAGTGAAGCCGCCCGCTCGCTTCATCCGTCAAACGAAACAGCCTGTCTTGAATGCGGCAGAACGTGTCCTCAAGGCAGAGGTAAAGCACGTCACCCTCCCGTGTCGGCATATCCCATAAGGGGATTCCCTGCGACACGCATAGGCAGAGCTTTAACATTAGCCAGCTCTTGCCGATTTTCTGTGCGCCGCAGAACAGGGTTAAGCCCGTGGGTATCAGACCGTCCACCACAAAAGACGGCTTTTCAAGCGGCTCATAGATGAGCGTGTCTGCGCCCACTGTCTGAAGCTTCTGCATGGGATTCCTCCTTTCGGGCGGTGTCTTTGGTTTTGTTACGCATAGGCGTTGACCTCCTTAAAATAAATTTACTCCCACGAAAAGAAGTGAGAGTATGTAATGCCGCCAATCCCACGCAAAACGGATTTCTTTTTCGGATGGTGGCGGTCACGGTTGGAGATACTTCCTCATTTCCGCCTTGACTTTCTCCCTTGCAACCGAAACGGACTTCTGGACAGCGGAAGCGGTGCAATGCTCCATCTCTGCGATTTGGTAGAAGTTGAAATCATACTCGTAATAGAGCAGGAAACGCCGCCTTTGTATCTCTGGCAGTCGGGCAACCGCTTTGTAAAACACTTCATTCCGTTCTTTTTCAATCATTCTTTCATCAAGCGTTTTAGGCACTCTTAACGCACGTCTGTAAAGCGTTTCGTCCCACACCTCGTTAAACTCCCTGTGCCGCTGATTCCATTGCTGAAGGTTTCTGTTCCTGCGCTCCATCTGACGAAATTCAATGAATAGCTGTTCTGACACTTCTAGTTCTTGGTGTTCGCCCTGCTCGTCCTTAAAGCTGATAAAATACCTTTTGCCGCTTTCCGTGGATTCCTCCCGAAGCGTGTAAGTCTTTGCCCCGTATGCCATTTCCTTTCCTCCTGCTAAAAAGTAGGAGAGAGTTTTTCTCTCCCCACCCGATAGCCCATAGGAAAGCAGGATGTATTAGACGCTTATAAAATTTTCCGCAGCTTCTTCCGCAGATGGTTGAGCCTTGCATAAATAGCCCCTGCCGTTAAATGCACAAGCGGGGCAATCTCCTTTGTGGAATAGCCCTGCATTTTCAGCAGGACGATTTGTAAGGTGCGCCTGTCCACCGTGATTAAGGCAAGGTACAGGTTTTCGTTCTCAATCTCGTCCAGTAAATCAGCAACAGACTTTACCTCTGCCTGCTTCTCCCTGTCCGCCATGCCCTCAAGGTATTCGCCGAAGTCGCTCGCCCATCGGTAAAACCGCCTGTTGGAATTAAAATCTGCCCTGTCGTCTGTGCGGATTTGCTCAATGGTTTCTTCATCAACGCCGCACTCACGCAGAACCTTTTCCTCGGCTTCTTTCCAGATGCGCCATTTCCTGTCCTCCCGTCCAAGGTTGTATGCCATCCTTATTTCCTCCAATCTGAATTGATTGAGAGGGCAGACAAAAGCCCCCTCATTTTCCCAAAGGAAAAACAAGGGGGCTGAACGCCTTAAATTTTGTTTTCCATTATCTTTCTCAGCTTCGCAAGGATTTTGGATTTGCGCTTATTCACAACGCTCTGTGTAACGCCTAACCGTAACCCGACTTCCCTCTCGGAAAGTTCCTCAAAGAAGATTGCTTTTATCAACGTCTGTTCACTGTCCGACAACAAAAGCAAGGCGGCTTTCAGCCTGTCCACCATCACCGCACGGACAACGGTTTCCGCAACGTCCACCACTTCATCAACAACGAAGTCAATCACATTTCCCTCACTGTCCGTAAATCCCTCCAATGACAGCAGCTTGTGGTTCGTGTCCAGCTTTTGCAGATAACGCCACCGTTCTTTATCTCGATAGAAATCTGCATACTGTTCCCGAACGACTTCAAGCAGACAGCCCTGCACTGGGATAAACAGCTTGTCCATGTATCTCTGGTCGGATTCCCTGCGGCGGCAGAAATCCCGATAGGACAACTCCACATAGACATTGTTTTCTTTGATATATACTTTTCTTGGTGCATACTTCACCGTAAGTACCTCCCATCTGAATTTTTGAAATGCTGAAATCCAGATGGAGAGAGGCGGGGAGCGACAGCCAACAGCAGAAACAGCCCTGCGGCATAATCTGATAAAAAACGACAAAAGAAAAACCGCAAAGGCTCTGTGACCTCTACGGTTATAAGTGATACTAATTCTATTAAGCAGAGATTCTACTTCTGGTTTCATGGTGAGAAGTAGCGTTGCATGGACAGGGATTTTTTTAACTGGCTTCCTGCCATTCCCCGATATGCTATGTATAAATCAAATCTGCGTTGCATGAGCAGATAGGTTACTGCCCGAAAAAAGAACATTAAAACGCCCTCCAAACTTTAAAAACAGGTCTGGAGAGTGTCTGTTAAGTCTTTTCGGGCATAGCAATATCGCCCACCGAACCTCGTTTTTTTTATTTGGTGGGCGTTTGCCTTAAAACCTTATGGAATAAAATAGAGCCAATGAATTGTGATTTTATTTCACAAATTCATCGGCTCTGCGTCTGTGCGTCTGGCTCTGTGATAACTGTTATTTGTAAATTCCTTGCTTCAATTAGTGTTTCCTGCTTACACTTCGGACAGTAAAGCGGAAAATTTTTTAGTTCCGTATCTGTCCTTATCTGTAGTCTTGTCTTATTTCCACAGATAGGACAGCGTATCCATTCTGTCTTACACATAAAATCACCTCAACTATTCATCTTATGATTGGGCAACTTAAATAAGAGTAGAATTGCACCTATCAATAGCACACTCATACCAATAACTCCAGATGGGTTTGGCCCAAGCAAAACGCTTTGTGTAGACAATGATATAAAAATCGGCGTTTCACCAATAATATTTACTGCTCCATGAATTATGGCTGCATACATGCAGTTGTTAGTTTTTAACGTTACAAAAGACATATATATACCAATTGTCATGCAGAATAATATCATCATAGCAATACCGCTGTACGGTGCGCCTGCATAATCCAAACCATAATTCATTCCAGAATATATAAGCGGTGCATGAGCTATTCCCCATAACGCTCCGATTAATAGCACTGCCTGTCTGATAGTCATTTTTTTGCAAAGAAGCGGCAATAAATATCCCTGCCACCCTATATCCTCACCTAATGCAATAAACCAAGACGGAACACAAAATGCTGAAATAGTACAAACTACCATTCCTATGATTAACAAGGAAGGTACTGTAAAGTTAATTTCCGATGGCACACCAAAACTGCCAAAAGTTTGGATTATGTAATTTCCGCTGTAATCTAAATCATTGGGGAATATTAAATAAAATAAAACAGCTCCCACAAAAACTAAAACAGTAGGCACAAACATAGCAACCAAAGCATTTTTTTTGCTTTTCCACACTTTGATGTTATATGCTATGGCAGACTTATCGCATGTGATTTTCCTTGTGAAAAATACTGATAAAGCTGGAGTTCCCATAAAAATAACGGGAAAGCCCAAAAAAGAATAAATAGCATTACCCGCACTATCAGGTAAAAGAATCGCAATCAGCCACAAGCCATAATACACACAAAAAACGATTGCTAAATAAACAAAAATTCTTTTGGTTTCAATTTGATGAAAATTAAATCTATCTCTTTTCATATTATTCCTGAAAAACGACCTAGAAAAAAGCAGTAGAAAGTGGTAAAATAGAGAGTATGGAATACATAGATTTACGAAAACTGAAAAGTGGAGAACTCAAGCAGATACGCCGGCAGGTCGTACGCCTCAAAAAGATGGGGAAAACCGGGAAAGAAATAGAGGAATTAACCGGAGTACGGCAGAGTCGCGCCAGCGAAATATGGACGGCATATAAGCGAGAGGGAGACAAAGCGCTGGAACCGAAGAAACACGGATTCCAGAAGGGGACGCATCTGCTTCTGACACCGGAGGAGCAGGCGGAAATACGGGAAACGATTGTTACCCGCCGCCCAGAGGAATTCGGCATTCCTGGGAGTCTGTGGACGCTGAAGAAAGTGTGTGCATACGTCTGGAAAAGGTATCGGAAAAAGATCTCGGACGGCAGTGTGTCGGATTATATGCGGCGCTGGGGCTTGACGTGCCAGCGTCCGGTCAAGCGTGCCCGGAAACAGAATCCTTCCCGTATCTAAAGGTGGCGGGAGGAAGAATATCCGGCCATCGACCAGCGGGCCAAGGCAGAAAATGCCGTGATTTACTGGGGAGACGAGACTGGAATCGACAACTGCTCGAACTGTGAGCGCGGGTTTGCACCCAAAGGACAGCCTCCTGTTCTGTCGGTGGAAACGAAAAGAGAGAGGCTGAATATGCTTTCCGCCCTGAGCAGGCAGGGGGACGTTCGCTTTATGATGTACGAGGATTCCATGAACCAGCAGCGCCTGATCCAATTTATGGACCGGTTGATTCGGACCTCCAACCAAAAGGTTTTCCTGATTTTGGACAACTTAAAGGTGCACCACGGGAAGAAAGCCGCAGCCTGGCTGGACAAGCATCGGGATAAAATCGAGCTGTTCTTTCTGCCGCCCTATGCTCCCGAGAGCAATCCGGACGAATATCTCAATCACGCGCTGAAACTTTCGGTCCATTCTGGCGACTTACCTCGGACCATATACGATATCCGCCATAAAACTACTTCCTTCATGCGAACATTACAACATTCTCCTGATAAGGTCTCCGCTTTCTTTCAACATAATCAGATTTCCTATATTCTTGTTCGGGGGTAATATATTTCTCCCTTGTTCATCTTTTTGCCTGTGATAAAAAAGCACTGGCGGTTTGCTTCACCATCGCTGCTACTTCTTCTTTTGAAGATGTTATAATTCCAGAAGCGATAAATGAAGCAAGCCCATGCGTATAAATCATTGTATTTTGAAAGAAATAGCAGACATTTTCTTTTGATATTTTCAAATAATCTGCAACTTGTTCAACAATAGCCGCATTTTCATCAGCGTTAACCAAAACGTCAAATCTACCTGTTTGAAGTCCGCACTCTCCACTCATATAAAGATATTTGAAAAGATTTGGCTCATCAAATGCAAGATTTATGTATGCCATTCCAATACCCGCAAAGGCTTCCACCCCGTTTTGAGTGCGAGACCGCATTTTTTCATTGGCATATTTCAAAGCATAACTAGCCAAAGCCTTACGAAGTCCGTCCATATTTTCAAAGTGCCATACTAAGGGCTGTGTAGAACAACCAATTTCTTTTGATAATGTCTTGATATTGATAGCTGCGTACCCATCACGAATAAGCATTTTCAATGCTGCCTCCAAAATGACCTCCTTTGAAATTTGCGTTTTCCTTGCCATATTATCACCTCTAATTCCCATAATCTCGTTTATATAATTGAATTTATATTATAGCTAAATCCAATGTTTGTCAACCCATCTAGATAAAAGTTTACAAATTTTATTGACACAAAATTACCGTCCGAAAAATAGTAGGTAATACTTTTCTCTGCTATATCGCCTTTATCCCCAACAATTTTAAGACAAAAGATAAAGAGGGTAGGATTATTTAACCTTACCTCCAATTTTGGCTTGCTATGCGTTTCACTTATATGTATATGATTTCCCTCTCTATAACCTCCCTCGCATACGCCCTTATGTTATTGAGCCGTCCCGTCCATTCTAAGGCGTTTTCTTCCTTTAGGCGTTCCGTTATGCCCTGTGCCTGTTTCATGCCCTCTATGAGCCGTTCAAAGCGTTCCTGCGCCTGCCTGTCAATGTCGGCAAGATAAGCGTTGAGCCTGCCGCTTGTGAGAAGATTGGTATATGTAACTTTGCGGTACTGCTTCAGATAGTCCAGATGCCGCTGTCCCCATGTGCCTATCGGCTGTTTTTCTTCGGCGGGTAAAGCTATACATGGGATTAAATAGTCACCTTGCCTTTCGTATTTGCCGCCCAATTCCTCAAAAATCGTCTTTGCCATTGTCTGTTACCTCCACATTCTTTTCTATTTTGAATGTCCGCAAAATCCGTCCTACATCTCGGGGCCGCCACGGGCAATCCAAATGGTGCAACGCGATAAGTCTGTCCTGCACATTGCTCCCAGCCCCGAGTTTTTGTGTACTGCCAATCAGCACCCGAACCTTGCCGCTGCGCACTTTTCCAAACAGTTCCTTCTTCTTAGCTTCTGTATCAGCGTCATGGAAAAAAGCAACCTCATTTTCCGGGACGCCGCGCTCCATGAGCTTTTGCTTTATATCATCGTACACATTGAAGCTACCGTCCTTTTTGGGTGTGGAAAGGTCAGAAAACACCAGTTGGGTGAGCTTTTCTTCCTTACCCTCCTGCCAGAATTTCATAATGTTTTCCACGCAGAGATTGAGCTTTGAGGCCAGATCGTCCTCCGCAAAAGGGGAGATCAAGCGCAGGTCAAGCCCTAATTTCCGGCCATCGTTTGTAATCTTCAGAAGATTGTCTTCGGCAGGCTCCACGTCACCAATACGCACGGCAGTGGCCCGCTTCGATAGCTCCTGCACATAGGCTTTCTGAAACTCAGTGGGCTTTGCAACGATGTTGTGAAACTCCACATCGGGCGTGGGCAGGTTCAGCATATCCTCCGTCTTGATATCGGCCACTTCATGAAAGATGTTCATCAGCTCTGGCGGGTTAAAGAACTTAGCGAACCGGGTTCGGGGCCGGTAGCCGGTTCCCTCTGGGGCCAATTCCATAGTGGTTGTAGTTTCTCCAAACCGGCTGGCCCAGTTGTCGAAACTCCCCATTCCCATAGCTTTTAAGGCGTTGTTTTGAAGATATCTCTGCATGGTAAACATCTCTGTTATGGAGTTGCTGATGGGCGTTCCTGTGGCAAAAATCACACCTTTATATTCGGTTATTTCATCCAAGTATTGGGTTTTGTTAAACAGGTCCATGGACTTCTGTGCCTCGCTGGTGGAAAGACCAGCCACATTTCGCATTTTAGTTGCGAGAAACAAATTTTTGAAATTATCCGCCTCGTCCACAAACAGCCGGTCAATGCCTAATTCCTCAAAGTTTATCACGGTATCCTTGCGGTGATCGGCCTGTAATTTTTTCAACCGCCCCTCTAAACTTTTCTTTGTCCGTTCCATACTTTTTATGGTGAAATGCTGTCCATCCTCTGCTTTTGCGAGAGAAATACTTGTCATGATATCGGTGATCTGCTGGTGCAAAAGGTCCATCTGCCGCTCCTTGCTGACCGGTATTTTCTCAAACTGCGAGTACCCGATGATAACTGCATCGTAGTCTCCGGTGGCAATGCGGGAGCAGAATTTTTTGCGCCGATCTTTTTCAAAGTCACGCTTGGTGGTAACAAGGATATTGGCATTGGGATAGAGCCGCAAAAACTCGCTGGCCCACTGCTGGGTCAGGTGGTTCGGCACCACGATCATGGACTTGGAGCAAAGCCCCAGCCGTTTCATCTCCATAGCAGAGGCGGTAATTTCAAAGGTTTTCCCTGCTCCCACACAGTGTGCAAACAGGGTATTACCGCCGTATACTGCCCGTGCAATAGCATTTTTCTGGTGTTCCTCAAGTTGAATTTCCGGGTTCATGCCTGCCAAAACAAGATGGCTCCCATCGTACTGCCGGGGCCGGATGCAGTTCATCTCATCGTTATATTTGCGCACCAGCTTCTGACGGCGGTCAGGGTCGCGCCATATCCAGTCCTGAAATGCAAGTTTTATCATGGATTGTTTCTGTTGTGCCAGAGTAGTTTCCTTTGCGTTTAGGACACGCTTATCGTTGCCATCAACATCCTGGATAGTATCGTAAATCTGCGTGTTTTGCAGATTCAGCGCATCTTCCAGCAGCTTATAGGCACTGGCTCGTTTTGTGCCATAAGTGGTAAATGCCGGCACGTCATTTTCCCTGATACACCCCTTACTGCTGATGTTCCACACGTTGATCTGCGGTGAATACTGCACATGAACAAAACCACGGGCATAGGCGGGAGTATTGAGGGTTTCGTACATGAACTGCTCGATGTATTCCTGGTCGATCCAGTCCGTGCCCAGCCGGACGGCGATTTCGGAAGCGTCCAGGTCTTTGGGCTGCACAGCAGCAAGAGCGTTGACATTGATATTGTAAGTGGGCTCAGTGGTTGCCGCCGCCTCTGCAACCTTCAGCTTTTCACGGACATTGCCGGAGAGATACTCGTCGGTGGTCTGGTACACAGACGGTTCTTTCAGAGGGACGCGGTAGATTTGCCCCTGCAAGTCGCCGATAACTTCATCTTCTGTCTTGCTGGTAAGTTCCGCCATGAACGGAATATCCACCCGCGCACGTTCGCCCAGGGACACGGCAAGGGCCTCGGTCGCAGTGTCCACATGGGTGATCTCCTGGTGGGGGTAGATGGTGCGCTTTGTGAACATATCCGATTTGCGGACGAATTTTCCCTCATCGTCCAGAATTTCCAGAGCGCACAGCAGATAGTAGGATGAATCCTGAGAGAAGGCCCGCTCGTTCATCTTGTCGTTGATAAGGCCAAATTTTGCAGTAAAATTATCGTAGAGCCGGTTCAATTCCTCTTGGGTATGCCGTATACTTTCATCCGGTGCATAACCGTCCAACTGCTCGTTGATAAGCTGCTGGGTGCAATTTCTAAGGTCGATAAGGGCCATGGTGCGGGCCTTAGCGGTCGCGCCCAGCTCCATTTTCACCATGACAGAATCCTGGCGATAGTACACGTCCCCTTTTATAATAGTATAGGTAAAGTTCTTAACATCCGGGTCGGCGGGGATAGTCTCCCGCTTCTTTTCGTCCTCCATCACCACGGTCTCAGCCTCCAGGTACTGACCGTCAATGTGCATGATAGCCTCATTGAGCAGTCCCCCTAAGTCCGCGCCGGGGAGAGGGTTCACAGTAAAATCCTGGCCCCCATACTGTGTACTTTCAGAGGACTGCTCGCCTAAGATCATGTCAGGGTGGTCCACAAAGTAGCTGTTGATGGTAAAGCCGTTTTTGTTCTTTTCAGTATAGACCCAATCCGGCAGGTCCACGATGGGCCGCTCCCGCTTTTGCAGGAATAGGATGTCCGTCACCACCCCGGTCCCGGCATTGGCGAGGAAAGCATTGTTGGGCAGACGGATGGCCCCCAGCAGTTCGGCTCTCTGAGCCATGTGCTCTCTGGCCTGGGTAGCTTTTGAATCCATGGTGTACCGGGAGGTCACGAAAGCAATGATCCCGCCTGGCCGCACCTTGTCGATGGTTTTGGCGAAGAAATAATTATGAATGGAAAAAACCAGCTTGTTGTAAGCTGGGTCGAATACTTTGTATTGGCCGAAAGGCACATTGCCAATGGCAATATCGAAGGAATTGTTCTGGAAGTTGGTGCTCTCATAGCCCTTGATTTCAATGTGGGCGTTGTGATATAATTGTTGTGCGATGCGCCCGGTGAGGCCGTCCAACTCCATGTCAAAGAGCTTGGAACTCGCCATACTTTCCGGCAGCAGACCGAAGAAATTACCGACGCCCATTGAGGGCTCCAATATGTTGCTGCCGTGAAAGCCCATGTTTTCCAGCGCCTGATAGATGGCCTTGATAACGGTGGGGGAGGTATAATGCGAATTCAAAGTGGAAGCCCGCGCCGATTCATATTCCTCGGGAGTGAGGGTTTCCAAAAGTTCCTTGTACTCAGCGGCCCAGGAGGGCTTGCTCTCGTCAAAGGCATCTGCAAGAGCGCCCCAGCCCACGTATTTGGAGAGAATAGCCTGTTCCTCCGGCGTGGCTGTGCGGCTTTCAGCCTCAATATTGTGCAAGGTTTTGAGTGCCGCCATGTTCATCTGGTACTTGGCTTTTGCACCGCCAGCGCTTAAATTATCGTCGGTAATGTGGAAGTTTTCGGGCTTCTCAATATTCAGTGTTTCTATAACTACATCAAAGGGGAGATTGTTTTTCTCGGCAGGGTAAACAGCAACTGTTTTTGTAGAAATGTTGGGGCTGGCAGGAGCGGTATTCTGTGGAGCATCCATTTCCGGTTGAACCGCCACAGGAGAAACCTCTGCGGTAGGCGGTTCCTGCAAAGGCAGGTCATGACGGAAACCGCCCAATTCCTGCTGATACATAGCACGGAGTACACCGGCAGCCGTCCGCAAATCATACATCATCACAGCGCGGGAATTGTCCTGAATGTCCAGCGTCAATCTGTCAGCGAATATGCTGTAATCCACCTGCTCCCCGGTTTCCAGCGTCATGGTTTCAATGGTGCTTTCATATTTTTCACCCAGGTGGCGGGCGCTTTCCGTGTTACCGAGGCCATCTTGCAGCCAGCCTGCAACCTCATTTTTTGCCTGCACATCCAACAGTCCACCCTTGCTGGTGAGAACATCCCGAAGGTCGTCGCCGTTATCGGCAGGGCCGATTTCCGTAATTGGGAAGTAGTCCGTAATGGGCAGATTTCTTTCATCCCGGCGAAGCAGCTTTTCAAAGTTAGATTTTTTTCGGAGCGGAGAACCGAATAGGTAAGCGTGGGGTCCCGGAGTTGAACGTCGAACAGACCAACATTAGTAATGGTAAACGCCGTGTTGTCCAGATAAACCGTATCTCCCACCTTGTATGCGGGGGCAAGTGGGTCGCGGTACTGCCCCAAGGTTTCCTGAAGCTGAGGAAGAATATCTTGATATTCGTCGTACTTGCCAAGAAAATCCACCACGCCGCCATCCCCATCGCCAATATCCTGGCGCTCTGAAAAGGTACGGCCATCCGGCATGACAAGAGTAAATTTTACCTTCTCATAGCCCAAGTATGGTACATATTCCGGGTCATCCGAATCGTACATCTCCTGCCACGAGCCGTACTTTTCGACACCCTCCTCCCGCTTCTCAATGTAGGCGCTGTCCCTCTCTTTCATGAGCCGGTCAAATTCAGCCAGCGAATACGCCGTTTTGTCCTGGAATACATCGCTTTCGCTCCACTCGCAGAAAATGTAGGGAACGTCCTTTGGAGCATACCGCGCCCCTTCTTGAGCGGGCAAAACTTTTTCCGACATAAGGAGATAGCTTTCCTCCACCAGTTCATCTTTTAGCCTGTTGTGGAACGCCGTATCGCCAAAATAAAGCTGATAAAACTGCATATCCCCTTGGGTAATGCCCAGGTCTTTTGCGGCGCGTTCTACCGCGTTACGCCCCTCGTCTACAGCATTTTGACGGTCCGAGTTTTGGCAGGCATTACGGTACGCTTCATCCTCCATCAGCTTTGGCAGGAGGACGGATTTGTAGTGGTCATACAGTTCGCGAACCGTAGGGGCCTGCTCTGGCTGGGGCTGTACAGGCTCAGGTCCGTTTTCTACAGTGAACTCAGTAAGCATTGCGGCCATATCTCGCTCTATATTACGGTCATTGGCTTCCTCAACCAGTTCCCGGACATAGGCGACCGGCTCTAATAGATGGGAGTAATTTGTGTCCAAAAGTTTTAGCCGCACAATGTTTTTGTCAAAATCAACGGATTCAATTTTAGCGCGCCGCCCATCGGCCTCCACCTCCAAGCCGATGGGAATATACTCTGCCGCTGTGCGTGACAGTATGACTTCATACCTCTTGCCGGATTCTTCCGGCCGGGCCAAAGTAACATCCAAGCCGTGCTCCAGCAGCTTTTTGAGGACTGCCTGCCAACCTCGTTTCTGTGGTACCGTCCTCATATTCAAAGACCACCTCGATACCGACCTGACCGGCAGTGCCTTTTTCCAGATTTTCAGAGGCAATCTGTGCAGAAAAGGTGTAGCTACTGCGGTTTGCCGGATAGACCGTCTGCATCAGGCTTTTGGTCATGCCGGATTCGCCTTCGGCCTTAAAGGAAGCAGTGCCGGACACGCCGTTTTCTGCATCCACTTCAAAACCGGAGTTCACCCAATAGGAGAAGCCGCTGTCGGCTCTGGAATTGCGCAGATGATTGAACGGAACGAGGTCTTTTACTTCCTGCCTGTCGATAACATCGGTGGAGGCCAGCACATCAGCGGCCTTATCCCATTGTGCAGAAGAATCACCAAGCTCACGAAGCGTTGTGGAAAGTTCCAGCACCGTGTTCCAAGGCTCCTGCAGGTTATATTGCCTGCGGACAACACGGGTCTTGACTGACAGGTTGAGGTCTTTATCATCAACAGTAACGATATCGCCCAGCGCCCATGATTCATGCTCATAGCCCGTCAGCACAGACAGGTCCATTGCGGAAAGTACATATGAGATACGAGGATAGGCATATTCGGCCAGCTTGTTTTCGGTGTACTCCAACATCTGATAAGGATTGGTGAAGTTGGAGCAGTCCAGTGTGGAGATGCGGATTTCGCTCGTGTAGGTGGTATCCTGCACATACTCCTTGCCACCATTGATGGGGGCGAAGGTCATACCGTCCTTACCGTAAGCATAAAGCCTTGTGACGAGGCTTCGGGTGTCCACCACGCGCTGGATGGATTTCATGTTCTTTCGATAGCAGAACAGCACACCGTTGTCATTACCGCTGAAAGTTAGAAGATGCACCAGTCGGTTGGCGCAGTCGAAAATCAGGTCACCACCGTGGATAACCTGTGTCTGACGCAGAATCACCAGCGCA
Source organism: Acutalibacter muris (assembly GCF_002201475.1). Lineage (NCBI taxonomy): Bacteria > Bacillati > Bacillota > Clostridia > Eubacteriales > Acutalibacteraceae > Acutalibacter > Acutalibacter muris. The sequence goes on from NZ_CP021422.1 coordinate 1,371,456, forward strand.
TTTTTCTCACTGCATTCCCACGTACGCTTGCTGGTGACATTGACGGTACCAACGGCCCAATCAGTGCCGGAGAGCACATGAGTCATCGGTGCTTCCGCAGTATCAGCATTGAAGCTGACGGTTTCTTTTACTTCGGAAAAGGCCAGATCATAAAAGGCCGCTTCCGCATAGACAGTAGTGACCACTCGGCCATCGGTTGTCTTATCATCGGTTACAGTACGGATGCGATATACATCATTTACAATCTGTACCTGCTTTTCGTTATCCAGATAGCTGCGCTTGGCATCCTGAAATGGGAGTTTGAATTCCAGCGTATCAGCGCCGTTGACCTCGCTGGTAACGATAATATCAAAAGCATTCTCCAACACGGCCTCCCATGCATTATTTTCATCCAACAGAACCGGTCTTGCAAAGCCAAGCCTGTCGTAAGGAGCCTTGGGAATATCGTGGAGCTGGATGTCCGTCACCCTTGGCGTTTTGCTGGTATCAGTGGTAGTCAAAGTAATACGGTAGCGGATATATTTCTGATTGGGTGATTGCAGTTCGCCGCTGGAGCCTATGGACTGCCAAGTGGACCAATCCACCATATCCGCAGAGGTGGAGGTTTCCACAAGGGACACCGCATTGACACCGGCAGTGTATTCGCTGGTAACAGAAACTCTGCCGCTGCCAGCAAGAGCGCAGATGGCGGGAATGGTAGTCAGTTGTCCGCTTTCCGGGTAGACACCATCTGTGGCCAGAAGCGTAGCAGCACCCGGTTCTGTAAGTGCGTCTACGGTTCCTGTGAAATCACCGCCGTTGGCACAGAGGGAACCACGGAAATAGTCCACAAGGTCATCTGCGGTCATATCAGAATCACAATCCAAGAACCAGTCATCAAAACCACCGGCATAGTAGTAGGAACCGGCATGCATACCCATGATAAGGTCAGCAACACAACTGCGATTGAGTTCACCGGTAAAGGTCAATACATCAGATTTCCATACTTCGCTGCTGTCACGGTCACCAACAACATAAGTGAACTGCTTGTTGTTCGGTTCAATCACACCGGCGATGAAGTACCAGCCGCCGTTGACCAGTTTGAACGATGGTGTAGTTGTCTGGTCAAGGATTAGAGAGCCGGAAGAATTATAAAGCATAATTCTCGGTTTGCCGGAATACAGAGACAAATAGAAGATTGGCTGACCGGGACCATATCGAGTATTAAAAATCGGACAGAAGGTGTTACCGACGGAGTAGGTCGTCGGGTTCATCCAGCCACCCACGACGATGCGCTCTCCAAGATTTGCAAAGATGCTACCATCGTTGGTCACCCGCAGGTGAGTTTTATCGGATGTGGGATTATTGATGTTCATACGGAACTGGCGACCTTTTTGGCTGCTTTTGAGACTGGCCGTAGTGCCACTCCAGTTGACAATCAGCATTTTCCTGTCGTTACCGGAGGAATCCAACAGCTTGTTATCGGCATCTGGCGCAGATTCGTTGAAACGCCACAAGCCACTCATACCCTCAATATAAGGAAATTCACCTGTAAAATCTGTCTGGGATGTAAGGATACTTTTAACAGCCACTGTATCACCTCCATCTGCTGTTGGCTTCTATATTAAGTTCGGTGAAGGTGGCATTGGAAGTAGCGACCACCACCGTATTTGTACTGGTTTCCAGTACCGGGAAGTTCAGTTCATATAAGAGCGGCAGGCCGTTGCGCAGCGTGTCGCCAACGGAGTCGACCACCTTTGCTGTGACAAGGTTGGAATCCACGATCAGCGTTTCTCCCTCGGCCAGTGCGCCGGTGATACGAAGCTCCTCGCCATTTATTATGATGGAAATGTAGCTGTCGGTATCGGAAGAAATCACGCCCTGAATGGAATATACCGGTTCGGAAATTGTGGTGCCAATGCTGCGGGATATTTCATGTTCGCCTTCCTCGGAAATCACAAAAGTCTCATCCTCCAGCGCATAGGCATGTGGGTCAGGACAGATGAATTTCAGCGTAAATGTACCGGCAGAACGCAGCAGTCTTTCACAGTCCACAGCTTCCGACAATCTTGCCATAAAATATCGGTCTGGCACTTCATCAAGAACCAGCTGCTTCAGACCCTTGGATGGGTCGAGCCACTGTGCCATAGCATTCAGCACAGAGACCAGTGCAGCAAAATCCTTCTGGGGATAGATGTAGCAAGTGAGCATGATAATACGCTCACCGCTGTCGCATCCAAAGTCCGCCACACCAGCTTTGCCGGGGACGGTTTCATAAAAGTTACGCAAAGCCGGTGAAGCCTGCCAAGAGGTCAGCCTTGCTTTGATTTTCATATTTTTCGATGCGGACTACCATTTGCTGCACAGTTACAAGGGAGCCATACATTCCATCCATAACAGAGGAACGGCCATCTGCACTGCTTTCTGTCAGCGCATTGGCAGCGCCAGCATCCAAAGTAAAGTCAGTCGGGATAGAGGTTTCCATATCCTTGGCCAGTCCGTTCATCACGGAATTGATGTCCTCGGCCATGCCTTCTGCAGCTACGACCGCGTCTTTGCCGTTACTGTTAATGGCACCGGCGAGACCTTCCACCAGCATTTCACCGACACAGCCCATTTCCTTGGACGGAGAGGCAATGCCGAAGAAGTCGCAGATACAGTCCCAGATAGTAGAAATCCAGCTGGACACCTTATTCCAGAGCCAAGAAGCAAGGGACTGGATGCCCTGCCACAGGCCACGGACAAGGTTACCGCCGACCTGCGCCATTTGCGATACACCTTTGCTCAGTGCATTCACAAGACCGGAAATGATCTGAGGCACAGCTTTTACGATTTCAGCGATGATGGTCGGCAGGTTTTTAATCAGCGAAATCAGTAGCTGAACACCGGCCTGCACAATCTGCGGAATGCTACCAATCAAGGCATTTACGATGGAGCCTATAATTTCTGGGATAGCAGCAACGATAGTGGTGATGATCTCCGGTAGGGCCTGAATGAGCGCCACAAGAAGGTCAATGCCAGCCTGAATCAGCTGTGGAATACTATCCAGTATCGCCGTAATAATACCTTCGATGATTTGTGGTATCGCCGCCACGATTGCCGTAATGATATCCGGCAGCGCAGATACTAAAGAGGTTAGAAGCTGAATGCCTGCCTCGATAATCTGCGGAATGGCACCGATAATGAAATCTACGATAGCCAGAATGATGGAAGGGAGTGCCTCAATCAGCATAGGGATTGCTGTAAGCAAGCCTTCTGCAAGACCCATAATCAGCTGCAGCGCCGCATCCAGTATCAGCGGCAGATTTGCAATCAGGCCCTGCACGATGGTAACGATGGCCTGAACTGCAGCCGGGATTAACTGTGGCAGTGCGGTTCCGATGCCTTCCACCAAAGCCACCACCAGCTGAACGGCGGCATCCACCAGAAGTGGGAGACTATCAATCAGCGCCTGAACAATGGTCATAATGGCTTCCACCGCTGCGGGAATGAGCTGCGGAAGGAGCGTCAGGATTGTGTTCAAAGCTGTGTGAACAGCTGGGTCACGGTGTCCAGAAGAGACGGAAGCAGGTCTGCAAAAACAGTCAAGAGCGCATCCGTCACCGTCGGCAGAACCTTGACCATATTTTCAATGACCGGAGTTACATTTCGGATAACATTCTGGAGAGCGTCCACCATGTTCTGGCAGAGCATTTCCATATCGGCATCCGCATTACCAAAGCCGACAAGCAGGTTTTGTAGCGCTGTCTGCAGGGAGTTGATGGAGCCGGAGATGGTGTTTTCTGCTTCTGCGGCAGTAGCACCGGCCACGCCAATACTGTTTTGGATAGCATGGATAGCTTAAACCACATCGGCATAGGAAGAAATATCGTACTCAATACCGGAAATGGCCTGCGCATCAGCAAGCAGTTGTTCCATCTCAGTTTTGGTGCCGCCGTAGCCAAGTTTCAGGTTGTCCAGCATGGTGTAATTCTGCTTGGCGAATCCCTGATAGGCGTTTTGAATCAGGGAGATGTCCGTACCCATTTTATTGGCATTATCAGACATATCCGTGATAGCCATGTCTGCGTATTCCACAGCAGCTTCAGTGTCACCACCAAGGGACTGAATCAGCGAAGCGGAGAACGAAGTGACCGTCTCCATGTAGTCATTCGCTGACATACCGGCTGTTTTATAGGCATTGGCAGCGTAGGTCTGGAGTTCTTGCGAGGATTCCTTAAAGAGGGTGTCAACGCCGCCCACCAGCTGTTCGTAATCGGCATAAGCGGCAATGACCTCTTTGCCGAGGGACACTGCCGCCGCACCAGCCGCCACAGTAACGGCACCCATTGCGGCACCGATGCCTTTTAAGACGCTGCCGAACTTTTCAAATTTGCCGGAGGATTTATCTGCGGCATCACCGGCCTCGTCGATTTCTTCTTCCAGATCATCGGCGCTGTCGGCGGCATCGTCCATTTCACGTTCGGCTTCATCCAAAGCCGTATTGTTGCGGTCCAGTTCACGTTCCATGTCGTTGAGGGCCGCAGTTGCATTGTTCAGCTGAATCTGCCAGTTCTGAGTGCGGCGGTCATTTTCGCCGAAGGACTCAGCGGCATTGGTAAGCGCTGCACGGAGCGTTTCGATTTTCTGTTTCTGTGCCTCAATTTCCTTATTCAGCACTTGGTTTCTGGCCGTAAGCGCCTGCACGGAATTATCGTTTTTATCAAACTGCGAGGACACCACTTTCATTTCCGAACCGAGGACCTTAAAGGACTGGTTGATTTCGGACAGCGCTTTCTTGAATTCCTTTTCTCCTTCCAGACCGATTTTTAATCCGAAGCTATCTGCCATGCGATATCACCTCCTTAATGGCATGAAAAAAGCACCATTCCACCAGAAAGTTGCGACGCAAACGACGCAAGAATACAGTGGACGGTGCCAAACGGTATAAAAATAGGAGCAACCCCGAAGGGCTACTCCTGAATGGTATTTGCAGTGTCAGCTTGGTTTGTTGGTTAGAACAGTTCTACACGACCAAGCAGTAGGTCTATCAGATTGCAATGGAAAATTCCGTTGTCATCATAGAAATTGTGAGGAATATCCATGCGAACAATGATTTTTTTGAAAAAGTCCTTTGTTAGTATCAATGATGCAAGTTCAGAGGATTCCTTTTTATCCGTATCCATCTGGAAAGCTGACTGGATATAGATTTTTTTATCTGCATCGTTTACAATGAAGTCGATTTCTTTTTGCACATTTGCACCGCCGGTACGGTCAGTAACAACACCAACATCAACGGAATATCCTCTGCGCAGAAGCTCATTGTAGATGATGTTCTCCATAATGTGGCCGGGATCGTACTGACGGTAGTTCAGTCGAGCATTACGAAGGCCGATATCCGTGTAGTAGTATTTGTTCGGATATTTGAAATAGGTCTTTCCTTTCACATCATAGCGCTTTGCCATCGAAATGAGGAACGAATCGATGATGTGCTGCACGTAGTTGGAAACCAGAGTTGAATTGACCTTTTCGTTCTTCATGCTGGTTAGCGCATTGGCAATATTCGTAGGATTGGTCAGGGAGCTGATCTGTGAAGCGAGGAAATCCAGAATATCATTCAGAATATCCTCACGTTCGATACCGTTGCGCTCTACAATATCCTTGACATACAATTCGCTGTAGAGGGAGGAAAGGTAATCCTTTTTGTCCTTCTCATCTGTTAATGCCAGCAGGCGTGGCATGCCTCCGTAAAGCATATAGGTATCCAGAGCATTTCGCTCGTCACCGCCTACATGAGAATAGAACTCCTCAAAGGACAGTGGGAATACATGAATTTGGGTAGCACGGCCACGGAACTCTGTTGCGATGTCCTTAGACAATCCTTTCGAGTTACTGCCGGTCACATATACATCCAAATTCTTATATGCCTTAAGTTCATTCAGCATATCATAGATGGAAACCTCGATGTCGCCATTTTCTTTATCAATCACTTTTGTGGTAAGCTGGACCTCATCAATGAAAAGATAAAACTTTTCGTCTTTCTTTCCAGAAACAAGGTCTTCGACATATTCACAAAGCGTGATTGGATTTCTGAACTTATAGTAACGTCTCTGGTCCAGTTCGATTTTTATGATATGGTCTTCCTGAACTTCCTGTGAGAGAAGGTACTCATAGAACAGGTCAAACAGCAATACCGACTTTCCGCAGCGGCGGATTCCAGTGATTACTTTGACTTCGCCGTTCCACATATGATGAATCATACGATTTAAATAAGAATCTCGTTTAAGCATTATAGTCACCTCGTACTTGCGACGATTGCGTCGCTACTTTCTTGTATAGTATATCACGAATTTCTCAAATTATCAATAGCGCTGCAGAAAGTTCCTAATAAAGTTACGACATTTGCGTCGCAAATTTGAGGTGAGTGTATTAGATTTCGTCCGGGATAATGTCGTCGATATACATTTCACGCTTCGGTTTTGCCATACCGTGGTACTGCTTATGGCATTCCCAAAGGTCCAGTAATAAGCTAAACGGCATCAACCCCACCTCATCCTGTGACAGATGCAGGTGGGCGATGCCGTAATATAAAAGTCGAGTAAATAACTCTGCGTCACTTACTCGACCACTGCGTTTTTTGAATTGTCATCACTGACCACGTTGCGCTTGGTTCCCTTATACAGAGCCTCGGTGATAGCCGCCTTATAGTCAGCCAGATCCAGAGGAGAAGTCAGAAGCTCGACAATATCCTCTGTCAGCAAATCACGCTGATTTTCCTTGTTCTTCAAGTTGTGAATGAGAATGGACTGGTTTGCCAGCAAAGTAATGAGCCATACGATTTCGCCGATGGCCATTTCAAAGTTCTCACTCTTCATGAGCTTTTCACCCAAGTTCTCAAGGCCACCGTAGCGGCCTGCGATTTTCTTGGTAGCTTTGGTGGTGAGGATAAGCTCATATTCCTCACCGCCGACAGTAATCATTGCACTGCGTTCCTTATCCATCGATTAGCCCTCCTCTGTAGTCGTAATGACAGGTTCATAAACGGTAGAATACCAGTTGCTGATGATGTCCGCAGAAGCGCCGGTGTCGCCTTCAGTGACCTCCGCTTTCCAAGGATGCTTGCCGCTGGCATCTGCCTTGTTTCTGGTAAGGACCGTACCTTCGATGGTAGGAGTGGAGAAGGTAATGCTGTCACACTTGGTAGCAAGGTTGGTAGCAGGGATACCGAACTTCACACGGTACAGCCAGTAATACTTGTATTTGCCGTTGGACTTCTTTGCTCTGAAGCCGATAGCAACAGGAATGCCGACGTCCTCTCCGCCGGAAATCAGCACTTTATTATCGTCGATGGTAGCTCCCGTAAGAACGGAAGCAGCAGTCGAACCGATATCGTCGATGCCGAGGGAGAGAGTGCCGGACTTAAACTCCTTCACAATTTCCGCAGCGCCATCATCGGCATAAAGCGTTGCCTCTGCCAGCTCCACGGAGAGTTCTGCGAGATTGCTTTCGCCAGCTGGACGGGAGTGTCATAGGTTTCTTCGCCAGCTTCATCCTCGACAATGGATGCGTAGTACAATTTATCAAAACGGTAAAAGTTCACCTTAAACAGTAACCTTTCAACAATAACGCCTACTGGGACAATGATAACCCAATAAAAATTCGTGAAAATGCCCATTTTTTTGAATGAATAGTATTGACAATCCTAATTTGATAAAGTATACTAAAAACACAACAAAGAGATTTTTTCTTTGTGTAGAAAAAATAGTTAGCTGGAAGGAAGGTGGATATGTGGCGTATATACCCCTCACCAAAAGTGAGGAAAAGTTGATGCAGTTCCTTTGGGAACAGGGCAAGCCGCTCAGTGCTTCTGAGATTCAGGCATTGTGGAAGGATAATGCCTGGACGAAAAGCTATACCAGGGACATTATGCGGGCACTGGAAGAAAAGGGCGCGATAGAGTTTTATAACTTGGAGCGCACCGGCAAGAATTATGGCCGGAGATTTCGGACAGTCCTGACCAGGGAAGAATATTTTTCCCAGCTGGCGATGCGTAACGGCGTAACGGTAACCAAGATGTTCCAGGTTGAAGCTTTTGCTATGGTCGAAAAGGGGAATAAACAGGAAATGGACGACCTTATTCTGGAACTTGAAGGTATGATTGAAGAATACCGTGCAAGGGATGATGATGCAGAATGAGCATATCTCTTTTCTCGTTCTTGATGTCAGTGATGTTCAGCACTGTTTTTATCCTGGGGATTCATGTTCTGCGAAACCGCCCTTTTTTCCTCAAGTCTTTTGAAGTCCATACCCTCTTGACCTTGTATGGATTGTGCCTTTTCCGCATGGTTGTTGTGATAGAGCTGCCATTTACAATCCCCGTTGGACTGAGAGGGGCGTTCAGCCGAGTTTATGACCGAGTACGTCAATTTCAAATGCCGGTTGGAAAGGAGGATATTGAGCTTACTGCTTTTTTATGCTGCATTTGGGCCGTTGTCGCCGGTGTCCTTTTCACCCGCTTTATCTGGCGGGACCATGCTGTTAAAAAGGAACTTGCCCTATGCCATAGGAATGAAAACAAAGACGCGGAACAAGCGCTTTCAAAAGCAATGGCGGTTTCCTCAAGGAAGCTTCCTGTAAACGTATGCGTATGCGGGAGTATAGATATCCCCATGGGGCTTGGATTATTCCATAAATGGATATATCTGCCTGACGAAAAGTTTGCAAAGGAAGAACTGTATTACATCATGATGCACGAGTACACGCATTTCTGCAATCGTGATGGAGTAGTCAAACTTCTAACGATGCTGTTCTGCTGTGTGTTCTGGTGGAATCCTGCTGTATACATATTGAAGAAGGATGTTTCCCAAATTTTGGAAATCAAATGTGATGTTTATGCCACTCAGAGCTTTACGAAAAAGGAACGGTTGGAGTATTTGCTGACTATTCTCAGAGTGTTGAAAGGAAATCCTGCCCCAGGCAATTCACCTTCGCCTTTGACCGCCACCGGCTTGATTTCCAGGACGAAGGGAGATAACACGAAGGAGCGCTTTGAACTGATTATGAAGGCCGCAAATCAGGTAAAGTGGAAGTACCAGGCAATCCTTTTGAGTTGTTCGATGGTTCTGCTGGTGCTTTCATATTCGTTTGTGTTACAGCCAGCATTTGACCCGCCGGTGGAGGACATCTATACGGATGATACCGTAGTGGAATGGTATTCCGAAGAAATTTACATACTCCAGCACCATGATGGGACCTATTCTCTAGTCTTGGAGAATGGTGATACTCAACCAATAAGTGAGCCTTTTTTACAATTCTTTATTGACTCTGGTATAGAAATACGAAAGGAATGAGATTTTATATGAATGGAATAATGCCATTAGCTGATGTTATCGTGGTAAAGGTTAGAACTTACCAAGGACGGCTCCAGTGCCGCCGTTGGAATGAAACTCAGGGGTACTGGGTTGATCCATACTGGATGGACATTCACTAAGTTGTAAAGAGGAGACATTGCAAAAATGTTTCTATTGACCGAGATTAAGTATCTCCTTACCCGCTCACCGGGTCGCTCAGCTATATTGATGTTAGTTGCGTTGATGTTAGTTTGCAGCATGGGCGCGTATAAGGGGAACGCCCATGCCAGCCAAGGGGCGCTGGATAACTTGGCGGAGAGCATACCTGTAACGGCCAGGGTGGTGAGCCGGGATGGAAGCAAAAACAGTGGGCTTTCCATTACAAGCGAACATTATGACGCACTAGTATCGGCCAATGTTCGCAATGTGCTGAGCACAGCTGAGGCCGCTGCCGCGCTGCACGCCCCTCTGGACACATCGTATGGCGGGGACGTGACGGTAATGGGGGTGAGTCGCCCCGACGCTTTTGCGGCTGTTTCAAAGGAGGAAATGCGCTTTTTGGAGGGCTTTGACGAGACGTCCTTTAGCGGCACAGAGCCCCTATGCGCAGTAGAAGGGGGCTTTGCCAAGGCAAACGGCCTTGAGTTGGGGGATGAATTGGAGCTACCCTTCTGCCTGGGCGTATGCTCCGCTTATGGGCAGAAATATTCTGATATAGGCAAGCTGAGGGTAAAAGTTATTGCGCACTATCCGTACACCGAGGTCAATGGGGAAAGGTCGCCCAATATGCTGGTACCGGTGGAATGGCTGAAGGAAGCCGTGGAGCAGGCGGATGAGGAGTTCTACTACAGCTCCCTTTCGGTGGAGCTTCAGGACCCCATGGACCTGAACGCTTTTAAGGAAGCGCTGCCGTCAATGGGGTTTTACCCTGTGGACAGTATGGGTGCCGACGTTTTCTGGTCCTGTGACGGGGTCTCCATGGAGGACGAGCTCTTTATCAAAGCAGCCGAGGAGTTACAGGAGAACCTGAGGATCTACAATAGGTTTCAGCCCCTCTTTTATATGCTCGTCACCCTGATGGTGGTGCTGGCGGTGTTTTTGACACTTAGGGGAAGCAGGAGGGATATGGCGATAGCCAGCTCTTTGGGGGAGTCAAGGAGGAGAATCGGCGGAGTCCACCTTGTCGGCATCTTAGCGACCCAGCTTGCGGGAGGGGCTGCCGCCCAGGTGGTGCTGGTTTCCCAATTTAGCCTGACGCCATGGGACTCCCTGCAAATACTTGCCGCTTATTTGATATGCGCAGGGATTGGTACTATTTTGGCTCTGGTTCAGCTTTTCCGCTTTGACACCCTTACACTTCTGACAAAATCAGGAGAATTGGGCGCATGAGGGAAAAATGTTATTACATTGTAGTTTTGTAGAAATGACAAGGGACATGGGCGAACGAAAAGTATTGTCTCGCTGATTTAGCACCATGGTTAGTATTGCCATTCAAACCGATGCTATCTTTCAAAAGGAAGATGGTTCGATGATTTTGGAGGAAGCAAATGAATCAAAAACCTTTTGTTTTGCCGTTGGAAACTCCCATGGGCAAGTATTTTTACGAAGTGAATCGCAACGAGATCGTGGCAGTCAATGATGATCTCTTCGAGTGTATCAAAAAGGCTCTTTCGTCAGAAGATGGAAACTTACTCGATGTGCCAGAGAATGTGATGGCTCAGTACAAGGAATTACGTGAATGTGGATATCTTTCCTCAAATCATGTGCAAGAGGTTATCCACCCGGCTACAGAGAGTTTGCCGGAACTACTGGACAGAGGGCTGGAGAAAATCACCCTACAAGTTACGCAGGGGTGTAACCTAAGGTGTAAGTACTGTATTTATTCGGAAAATAGCAATCATGAACAAAGATCGCATTCCTCCAATACCATGTCGCTTGAGACAGCAAAAAAAGCAATATTGTTTTATCGGGAACATTCGCGGGACAAGGATAGGGCAATTATAGGCTTCTATGGAGGTGAGCCGCTCCTTGCTTTTCCCCTGATTATTGAGTCTGTAAAGTATGCTGAGGAAATTTTTGCAGGGGTAGATATATCGTTTAATATCACTACCAATGCAACTCTTCTTACAGATGAAATTATTGACTTCCTTTTAGACCATCATTTCAAATTGACGTTTAGCCTTGATGGTCCCAAGGAAGTCCAGGATAAGAACCGGATATTTGCTAACGGTTCCGGTTCATACGATATGGTAATGCGGAACATCAACAGAATATATGAGAAAGACCCAGAAGCACTGAAAGGTGCGCTAGTAAGTATGGTTATCGATCAGGAGCAAGGCTATCGGGACATCCTGCCATTATTTGATGAACCAGCACTCAAAAATCTAGACTTAGTTTTCACTATGGTGGAGGAGGATTCGACGATAAAGATGCCATCCCCCCAGTACTCTGAGGAATTCAACTATGAAATGTTCGTAGCATTTGTGGATCGAATCAGGGGAAGTGCCGAAGTCTCAGAAGATAAATATAACAAACTCATGGTAGAAACAATAAAAGCAGTGGATAAAGAACTAGATTCATTTGCAAGAATTGTGTTAACGCCATCAACCGCACCTTCCGGACCGTGTATCCCGGGAAAGTTGAAGCTCTTTATTGACTGTTTTGGAAATTTCTATCCGTGTGAGAAAGTGGACGAAAATGAGGGAGCGGTTATCGGAACAGTTGATACGGGATTTGATATTGAGAAGGTTTCAAAAGTCCTGAATGTCGGTAGTATCGGGGCAGACGATTGTAAATCATGTTGGGCATTTTCGTTGTGTAATATATGCGTAAAAAGATCCAGTGAGAATAAATCTCTTTCGCTTGAACGTAGGAGAAAGTCGTGCCAAGAAACAAGGTCTTCTGCCTATGGAAGCATCATGGATAAGATAGTGCTTTTTGAGGATAAACGTCATATGCGGAAAATGAATCGGCTTAGTAGGGGGGGAGTAAGACTGTGAAAAAGATATGTGTGGTTCCATTTACAAGACGGGAACTTCCTATGCTTCCGGGATTGAGAAAAGGTTACCAAATATCAGACCTTGTGGCACCGAAAGGGATTGCTTTTGAAGGCGAAGATGTGGGGGCGCTGAAAAACATGAATCCGATGGGACAGACAATTACTGATGATTTAGATGTAGCGGTTGGCTCAACAGACGTGGTTTTTGTTTCATATGTTCCAAGCAGGTATCAGTCCTTACGCAAATACGCTCTACACGCCCTTTTTATGGCTGCAAATAGCAGGAAAGAAATCCATTGTTTTCTTGAATTGACTAATGATGAAAAGGAAGCAGTGAATATGGCGTGTGAGAAATCACAAACATCGATTGCTTACTATACATTCGCTGTTTGTGACGATAAAATCTATGATCTTACAAGGCTTCACAAATTTGATGTACCAGTGATATATGTAAGCGAAGAGGTGCCGGATTGCGATGGATACGAAATTTTTCTTATGCTAGCAGAAAAACTCTCAATCGAAGGAAAAAACGTGTTAGCAATCAGCGAGGATGTATATAATACCTTTTTGGGATATGAGTGCATGAAGTTTGGGGGAAATACTGAAGTAGGAAATCAAATTTTCAGACTCAATATTTTGACTTATGAGTTGTACCAAGCAAAGCATCCTGATATTATCCTGATAAAATTGCCTCACCCATTGATGAAGTATGACGATGAAAGCTTGTTTGATTGTGGTGGAACAGCGTATATCCTTTCTCAGGCCATTCCAGGAGATGGGTGCATTTATTGTACACATGCAGAAGTGAGCGGTGGAACATATTGGGAGACATTCAATGAGGGAGTTATTGCGAAGTTCGGGTATCCAATTATTTGCGTTAATGTTAGCAACCGAATAATAGACAATGCCGGAGATATCCATCTATCTTCATTGCGTATTCCGGAAAATAAAGTCATTTCCCGAGTAAAGGATATGAGAGCAATAAATGATATTCCATTTCTCCATCTGTACAATGAAAATGATATGCAAGAGTTGTATCAGAAATTATTAAATGAATATCTGGAGTTACCTTATGGAGTGATATGATTATGACATCAGAACTCGTGATTAGTACGTTGGTAAAAATTCTTAACAAAAGAATAATGCTTCGGGAAGTAGTCGCTGAAGACGATTATGACGTGTTGTTGACTTCACAGAAAATAGGACTAGATTATACGCATATGATTGAGTATATGATGTGCGTAGAGGAGGCATTCGAAGTTGTCTTCACTATTGAAGAACTGCGAAAAGGCGGATTTCGTACTATTCAAAGTATCAGCGATCTGATATACAAAAAATGTCTACGATAGTTTAACTTGATTCCTTTACAGTGAGCAGATACAAACTGTACTTAAGAACAGAAATAAGAAATTGGAGGATTTCAAACAATGAAACGAATTAGGAAAGACCAGACCAATGGTGCGCAATCCGTTAGCGCATTTATCGTTACCTGCACGGGATGTTCTTGCAGGGGGTGCGGTTGCACGGGTTCATCCAACATGATTGGCAACAGAGATGGGGCACAGGCTGCTTACAACCGCGGCTACGATGGACCGTATCGGAAGCAGAACGGTCTGAGCTAAATGCACTAATCTCCGTATATGGACAAAGCAATTATATGTCCATAAAACAAATAACTTGCTCACTGCATGGAATAGCAGGTCCATTCAACATGGACCTGCTTTGTGTACATCCTTTTGGAGGGATAGATGATGACCAGCATAAAGCAGATTATCCGAAAGCCGGGGAAGGCGTTGATCTTCTTTTTACTTATAATTATAGTGACTGTGCTGTTGTCCTTTTCTACGGTGAGTATGCTGCAAACCAACCAGCGCATCGACACTGTGGAGGGCCAGTTTTCTACCATCGCCACGGTGGAGCAGGAGCTCCGGCCCGGCGACGCGTTTTTACATGCGGATATGCTTGATTTCGAGGGCGCGGAGTATGTAAATCCTCCTGAGACGAGGCCCTATTATCTTGCGAGGGTGCCTGGCGTCAACAATTCAGGGCTCCATTCCCACATTGAGTCGGCAAGCGTTCATATTGCGGAGTTTACCCCAGTGGAAAGCGGCGGGTATACCGAGCCGGTTAAAATGCAGATAGTAAAGTCTTATTACGATAAGTATGACCATACCAAAGCAAATTGGATCGGCTTTGGCTCCCAGGAAAAGGACCTGGAGGCCGGGGACGTGGCGTACTTCCTGCAAGACTACATCAAAACCCCAACCTCCTATGAAAAAGGGAAAACCTATATTGCCAATTTCCAATATGACGACAGCGTCAGCCAGGAGAGCGGTATCCCTGTATACTCGGTGAGCGGGGCGCCGTTCACGACTCAACGCGAGGGGGAACTGGGGCAAAAGATCGAAAGCACAGTGATGCCTTCCCAATGCCGCCGTTTTGACGAGGTTACAGAAGATTTCTGGGGACCGGGAGGCCTTGGGATGATATGGACGGAATGGATAGAGCAACTCAAATTGTGGGACCGTAATTGGCTCCCGGTGATACCCACTAACGGAGTGCAGCTCCTTCCCACATTCCACTCGAAAAACGCCTACATGGATCGTGGGCGTGAAATTACGGCTGAGGAGTTTAAGAAGGGCAGCAATGTATGTATGATCTCCGATAAGATTGCATTGAACGGGATAAAAGTGGGGGATACAATAAACCTTCCAATGTATATGGCTTTTTATGGATTCCAGCCAGACCGCTTTTATACATTTGAGTTCCCGTTCGCCTATGACTTTAGCCCATTAAACGCGGAAGGTGAAGCTTATGGGCCGTTCTGGCAAAAGGAGTATGAGGTCGTAGGCATATACCGGCAGCTGACCCCCGGAGCGGGAGAATTATATGGGGAAGCTGTCATAATCCCAAGTAAGTCGGTCACCGTTTCAGATGAAAACAATATCGTATATTATGCCCCCATGAATAGTTGGAGTACATCTTTTCAGATACCTAACGGCAAGATCAGCGAGTTCAACACAGCCCTGCATAAGGCCGTCCCGGAGGCCTCGAAACTAAAAATCGTGTATAACGACAATGGCTATGAGGAGGTCATGGCAAGCCTATACAATGCGCGGCTAAGTACAGCCCTTCTTCTGGGGGCAAGTATCCTGGCAGGGCTGGTGGTGATACTCCTCCTATTGTACTTCTTTGTGGTAAAGGAAAAGAAGCGGACTGCCATCGAACGCAGTTTAGGAATGACAAAAAATCAGTGCAGAGCCTCGATACTATCCGGGCTTATGGCATTGGCCGTTCCGGCGGTGCTCTTAGGGGGCTGGATAAGCTGGGGCATGATGAATATTGAGGCCGTACCCGTACAGGAGGGCGGACACTCAGAGGACAATATCGAAACGGTATCCTTCAGCCGTGAATATAGCCTATGGGCAGAAAGTGAGAGCTCTGTGACGGATATAGGGTTTGAGGAAGTGGACATATATTTTCAGATGTTGTCTTATTTTCTTGTTCCATTGTGCATCGTTTTGACTGTCTTGTTGCTGACAGTTTTTATAGTAAACAGAAACCTGAAGATAGAGCCTATAATTCTGCTGGGCGGAAGGGAGTGAGCAATGAAAGTATGTGTAATTGATGAGTGGTTGGATGGGAATTTGTTGAGCAAAATTGTAAATGAGACAGTAAGTATTGAATATATTGGCGGCGAAAAAACAGACCCGGCTTTCCCAAAGATTAGCCACGGTACAATTTGTATGTCGCTATTGGTTGAAGCATTACAAGAATACAAATTGCTGGACTGTGTGCACCTAATCCATTTATCGGTCTCGACGGACAGAGAACTTCGATCATACTCTAAGATGCTACAGGCAATAAAGTATTGCATGGAACATCATGTAGATATTGTATCTATAAGTATCGGCGTATTCCAAAGGAGTTTGGGCATCGAATTGGCAAATAATATTAACAACCAATCACTATATGTTGCAGCTACAGCAAATGATTTCACTATAACCTATCCGGCTTCTATGCCGGAAGTTTTGGGGGTAAGGTATGCCAGAGATAAGATAAAGAGTGTATATAAGATATCATCTGCACCTTCAGATGGCGTTGACATAGATGCAAGACTCCCAGAAACTTCGGTAATGAAACTTATAGAAGAAAAATACGGAATAAGGACTCAAGAGTCAAATAGCGCGGTTGCACCAAGAGTATGTGCAGAACTTGTTGCCGCAGAATTAAAAATCGGAAAACCCTTAACAAAAGAAATAGCACTTGAATGGCTAGCTAAGAGAGGAACTATCGACAAGGGAGGTTTTCAAGTGCCGTATGCAATGAGAAAAGCGGAAGATGATAAATGTCCAACTGTCTTTTTGCCGGTAGACAATACTGACAATGAGCAGATAAATAAAATCATTGCACTGCAAAAACACTTTGAGGCTAGAGGGTATACATGTGGTGTTATAAGCGATTTTTTTGCAGTCAGTGATTTTCTGCAGGGGAGGTATCGTCTGAATTCCTCTCATATTGCCGAGAGTATTGATTACTATCAAAGTACCACATCCGAAAACCTCTTTTTACTTTTTGCAAAAGAAAAGCTATTTAGCGAAGAAATGGTTGATTGGTGTATTCCTAAATGGTGGAATAAGCATCAGTCCGAACTTTGTGATATGATTTTGCAGAAGTTTCCCGAGGAGGCCTATTGAAAATGAAAAACCGCTCTATACTAAACCGTACCCTGTCCTATTTAGCCCCATTCAAATGGAAGCTCGCTATTGCGGGGCTCTATCTTACTTTTTCAACAATTATTGGTTTCTTACAGCCTCTTGTGATTCAGAAAATTACTGATGAGGGAATGCTGGGCAATAATTTTTCGGTATTAGTTGGG
This sequence comes from Acutalibacter muris, assembly GCF_002201475.1. Classification (NCBI taxonomy): domain Bacteria; kingdom Bacillati; phylum Bacillota; class Clostridia; order Eubacteriales; family Acutalibacteraceae; genus Acutalibacter; species Acutalibacter muris. The sequence continues at coordinate 1,388,641 of NZ_CP021422.1, forward strand.
TCAGTGCTGATATTGGCAATATTGGTGATACTAGGACAAATTGTAGAAATGGCTCAAACTCGACTTTTTGTAACAATTCATATCAAATCTTACTATACAATTTTTCAACAAGCATTTAAGAAACTATTAAGACTGAAAAAGTCTTATTTTGAAGATAAGAACAACGCTGAGGTCCTTAACAGCATACAGATGGATGTTTCCCAGGTAGCTTCCGTTACAGACCGCTATACGGTGATGAGTTTCTTCTATATATTCCGTATAATAAGTGGGCTTGCAGGGCTTCTTATTATCAGCTGGAAATTGACCTTTATTGTGCTGGCTATGGTACCGTTAAAGGCGTTTCTGGTTCGGGGATTTTCATCCAGACAGGAAAAAATGATGAATGAGGTGATTGAAAGCAATCGGGACTTTTCCCGCTGGTTCGGAGACAATCTAGAGGGCATTGAAGAAGTTAAGCTGTGGAATTTATTTGCAAAGCGGGAAGAAGATTTTAGGCTGAAACAAAGAGTTCTGTTAAAATTGCAAAAAGACAATTCGATGATTGATGCATGGAACAGCCTATGGGAAGCGTTACTAGAATGGAGCGTTACAATCATGCTTTATCTTATAGGTGGTATACTTATATGCCGCAGCGAGTTGACCATCGGAGCTGTGTTCGCGTTCGTGTCCTATTCATGGTATGTGACAGGGCCGGTTTCTGCATTGTTGAATCTAAAAATGCTTTTTGCCCGTATTATGCCGTCGGCTAAGCGGCTGTTCAAGTTCCTGGATATGGATTTAGAAACAGACGAAGGGACAGCTCACATAACAGGATGCCCACCTCGTCTGGAATTTAAGAACGTTACATTTGCTTACCAAAAAAATAAGCCTATTCTGCAAGGTGTTAATTTCCATGTGGAGCCAGGAGAAAAAGTCGCAATTATTGGGGCAAACGGCAGTGGGAAGTCCACCATCTTGAACCTATTGTTACGGTTTTATATACCGGATAAAGGTGAACTTACCGCAGACGGATTATCGGTTTCTCAGTTTCCATTGACAGAGTACAGGCTGCTTTTCTCAGTGGTGAGCCAGGAGCCTTATTTATTTCTAGATAATATAGCGGGGAATATTGACCTGACCGGGCAGGCACCACCCGAAAAGGTAAGGGACGCTATGCAGGCCAGTGGCGTAGCCGGATATATACAGCGTATACCGGAGGGATTAAACGCTCAAATAGGGCACAACGGCGCACGCCTCTCAGGAGGGGAGAAACAAAAGTTAGCCGTAGCTAGGGCTCTACTAAAGGATGCTCCAATAGTTATTTTAGATGAAGCAGCTTCGGGATTTGATGTGGAATCGGAGGCCTATTTACACGATATGATTGTAAACCAGATGGTAGGAAAGTCAGTTATCATGATTACTCATCGTTATGAAAATCTGAATGGGATGGATCGGATATACAAGCTGGAGAATGGAAGAATGATACAACATGACCAGAAATCAAAGCATGATATTGAAAGCTGGGTGCTGAAAAATAAGAATTATAACTAATTCTTTTAAAATCGAATATGTATGCCAGACATTTTTAATTGCCTTTTTGCTAAATACAGATTGAATAAAAAATATTGTTGCACTTTATATACGTAGCATATAAACAAAACAAACTTTTGTCCTGCTATTATTCTGCTGAATAATATATGTCCTTTATCTCTCTATAGAGCTGAGTCTTCCTTTTCAAAACCTAGTCTTTGCTTTGATATCATCACTTCCATTTTTGCCAAAATAGGTTCTAAATCAACGGAAGAAGATAGATTCAAAAGTGCGGTAAGTATTTCCGGTATGTCTGAGGGCTTATAGGTTTTAGCGGAGAAAATTTGCATGGCCAGAAATTCATTACAGGAAACCGTCGGGGCATACCGCCGGGCGTTTTTTCGCCCTATGCCGCCGTTGTCTATGGGGATCAGGTAGCCTTTGGCGATCAGCTCGTTTGCCAGCAAGTGGAAGGAGTTTTTTGCGAACAGTGGCTCTTCGGCGTTGGCTTTTTCAAGTATCTCCTGCTTGTTCAGCGGCCTGGAGGCACTCCATAAAATTTGCAGAAACGCCATCTCTGACGCAGTTACCGGCGAATTCGGCTGCTTTGACATGAGAAACCCTCCTTTGGGAAGATATAGTAATACTATATTCTATATTTGCGAAAAAGTCAAGGGAGAAATAGTGGAAAAAATTTATTCTATTTATTGACGATCTGACAAAGGTGTGGTATACTGGAAAAGCGGGAGGTAAAGAAAAAACTCGATTTTGCCGCCTGAAAAACAGTGCAATTAAAAAGTATCATTCCATTTTGAGCAGGAGGGTCTACAATGAGCATTTTAAGTGCCGAAAATCTGTCCTTTACTTATTAGAGCAAGTACCAGAAGGTCCGTGCCCTGATGATGTAAGCTGTGAGTTCGAGCTTGGTAAGTTCTATGCCATTGTGGGCCAGTTCGGCAGCGGCAAGACAACGCTGCTGTCCATGCTGGCGTGGCTAGGGGATCCCGACGAGGGCCGGGTGGTCTCCGAGGGCAAAGCTGTCCGGGAGATTGGCAGCGAGCGCCATAGGCGGGAGAACGTCTCCGTCATCCAGCAGGCCTTTAATCTGTTCCCCCACCTTACAGTCCTTGAGAATGTAGCCTACCCCATGCGGGAGGTTCGAGTGCCCATGCGGGAAGCCATACCCCGAGCCCAGGAGCTCTTGGCTGCCGTGGGCCTAGAGGATGTGGACCCCAGGAAGAGCCCGGCCATGCTCTCCGGCGGCCAGCAACAGCGTGTAGCTATAGCCCGGGCCCTTGCCAGCGAAGCAAAGGTGCTCTTGGCAGACGAGCCCACCGGCAACCTGGACAGTGAAAACGGCAGGAACATCATCGCCCTGCTAAAATACCTTGCAGGGGAGGCCAACCGCTGCATTATCGTCATCACCCACGACAGGGAAATAGCCCGGGAAGCCGACGTTATCTACCGTATGCGGGACGGCAGAATAGAGAGGGAGGTCTAAATATGCTGACAATACAGGAGACCTTATGGCAGCTTTTGCGAAATAAGGGCCGCTGCCTGATACTTGTGCTTGCCTCAGCTATGATTGTCGGGTGCATGGCCTTTTTATATGGCCAATATCACTGCCAACGAAGAGGCCATTGAGCGGCTGGCGACGGATATACCCGTGGCGGTTTGGGTGACGAACCCAGGCGGAGATAGAAATTGGGGGCTGAACATCAACGAGAACCGCAAAGAAAAATTCTTTTCAAGCCCATACTTAAGAGATGCCGGAACCGGTATCCGTGTTGTGGGTGAACTCAGCGAGGAGGCTCCGGCCAACAGCCCCTTCGCCAAAGAGGAGAACAGGGGCAAGGAGGGCCTGGTCCCATACGGCGGGGGCGACTGCGGTTTTTTTGCCGTAAGCAGCTTTAGTTATGTCACTGCGACCGAAAGTGAAGTTGCATTTATTGGCGGCTATGACAAGACTGTATTTGAGACCGATGAGGCGGTCTGCGTGATAATGTTGGAGGTGGCACGGCGCAACGGCATAGAGGTGGGGGACGAGATATCCCTGCCCCTATACTCACTGACCTATGATGTGCATCAGAACATCATATACAGCCCCTTGGGGGAACAGACCGTTAAGGTGGTGGGGACCTATGACTCTCGAGAGAACCCAACCGAGTTCTTCTTCCCGGCCCGGTGGGTGACAGGGGTGATGGAGTCCCGGGGCATTGACGTGAACTATAACGATATGTCGGGTTTCCTCAAGGACCCCAGGCAGCTAAGCGTTTTTAAGGAGAGCATAAAGGACCTGGGCTTTCTGGAGCCCAACCCCGAGGCCTATATGGACTTTACCGGCGCGGCGATAACGGTGCAGGACGAGCAATACATCACCGCCGCCGAGCCCCTGGGCCAGACCGTGGTGCTTTTCAGACGCTTTCAGATACCCTTTTTTGCCTTGGTGATAGGTATGATAGTCCTTGCTATCTTCCTTATCATGCGGGGCTCCCGCCGGGTTATGGCAATATCCGTCTCTCTGGGGAGGCCAAGGTTCCTCTGTGCTATGGGGTGCTTTTTGGCGGCATTTATAGCGGAAATTATAGGCTGTGCGCTGGTGTTCCCGGCCATGACGCTCCTGCCGGGGATGTCCCTTGAGGGGGCCGTTATGATATGCCTGGAGTTCATGCTCTGCGCCTGTGTGGGGAATGCGGCGGCCCTTATGCTGATACTGCGCTTTGACGCTTTTACACTGCTGACGGCGGTAGAATAGGGGGGCTAAAATGTTTGGCTATAGTATGAAACAGCTTATAAGACAGCCGGGGAAGGCCCTGTTATTCTTCCTGCTGATGGCGGCCAGTACCGCCATGGTGGTAACCGGGGCCATGCTTACTGCGGAGAATAAGGAGCAGATAGAGATTCTGGCGGCAACCTACTCCACTTTTGGCTATATTGAGCAGCTGCCGGTAAATACCGAAAGCGAGCCCATTCCGAACCCCTGCATGGGCACCGACTTTGTGACCACCACCGACTATGGAGAGTATATCTTCCCGGAGAATCTGGATTTTCCCGGGGCAGAATATGTGGTGAAGCCGGAGTTTCGCCCTTACTACGTTTTCAACGAGCCTAAGTTTTCGAGTTATGGTTATGACAGCACATTTCATGTGGTTGAGTTCACCCCCCTTGAGCCCGTGGGGGAGGACGGCGCGCCGGTGGAGGTGGAGGTGACCCGGGTGCTGTTCAGCGTAGACAATGAATATACAAACGCCAGCGTGACCATATCCAACACCGCCCTGCAAGAGGGCGACCGTATCACTGTCTGCCAGTGCTTCGGCACTACCCGCTATCCAAGGAGGTTTCCTCTATGTCACAGGCCGCCAGCGGCCCAATGGCACGGATTCGTCCAACCTCTACACCCTGACGAACGCCGAGCCGGGATGGTGATTTTGAAAGAAAAGATACTCACAAGGGAGCAGTCTCGGCCTTTGGTGACACCGGGAGGGCGTCATGGTGACAGGGGAATGTTAACCTACCAGGTTACTGTAAGACAGAAAGAAAAAAAGAGAAAGCCTGGGATATCTTAGAGGTAAGTTTTTAACAAGGAAGGATCGGCAATGTAAGTTCGTGGGCCAGCCTTTTTCTTTTTTCTGCATGACTAAAACCTGACTGTTGAAAAAACTGTTGAAAGCTGTGAAGAACTGGTGTAGAAGAAAAGGCAATACGAAAGAGGCATAACAATGCGGAAGAAGCACAAGAGCCGTCCCCATGGACACTACTGCAAGGTCAGCGGCGAGGATTATCTGCCGGACCGGGTGGAGGTTGCTGGAATATTTTGAGCGAGATTAAAAGCGAAAGAAGTGAGCGCACCGCACCGCTCACTTCTTTTGTTCCGGGGACGGATTTCGTCTATTCGCCGCTTATTGTGCAGAAAATTTCAACTTCTCCCTGGGCAGTTCCATCAAAGAGCCGCCTGAGTTCTGCGGCAATCGTGTCCACATCGATCGTCCCGCAAAACCGTATGGTGGCAGATGAAACCCGCATTCCGGAGGAAACTTCCGGGGATACGGACTCCGCGGCAGAGCCTTCCCCGGTTTCTTGTATGCCTAGGAACTGGTTCCAGCGGGCATGATCCACCCGGTTCCCGCGGTTCAGCGTGATGCCGATATCATTGTCCGCAATATACCGGCGCACAGTGTTTGCGTTATTCTGGAACATTTTCGCAAAAGACACCGCGTTGGCTCCGTAGGCATCAACCAGGTACTGCAGATAATCGTGCTGTTCTTCCCTTCCCAAAACCTTGAATTCCCGCCAAGTCATCAGGGCGTCGAAGTTAATCGCTATTGAAACTACCCTTCATGTGTTTGGGCAAATTTGAATACCATACAGACTAAAAATGTGTTATTGTTCTACCACGAATACGAGAAATATCAAGTACAGATTTATACGATGCACCGCCACTATTCAAAGCCGGTACAGTTCTGCCGCAATCAACTGGTCCCACTTGGGAAGGAGTACGCTTCGCATCGGTCTGCAAATTTCCAGAAATTACCCCTTGAAAAAGAACGTGCGTTCTGCTAGAATGAATCGTGTCAGAAAATACGTTCGATCAAGAGGGGGGATGATGGTGCGTCAGTACCTTGCCATAGACTTAAAATCGTATTATGCTTATTCTAGCCAGTCTGTTATTTGAGATTATGCTGGAGCGTTCCATATTAAGAGGGGATGGGTCAATAAATACACTGGAATAACTAAGTATGTACGAAATATTCAATTCTTTATTATACGTGGAATTTCTCCCAAGAAAAAGTCTGTTTCTTTTGCAGAAAGTGAAGTATAATCTTTTCAATTCCTAGATTACGTTGAGTAGAGAAAAGGAGGCAGATAATGGATGAAGTTATTACCGATAAGGAGATGCCAAATTTTGATGCATTAATTGAAGGCTGTCTGGAGCGACTACAGTGCGAGAATTATTCCAAATTCTCCCTACAGTAGTACACATGGACACTAAGACATCTTCACCGCTATATGGATGAGCAAGGGCTTCTAGAGTATACCTCTAATGTTGCTACAACTTCATAAATAGCCTAAAACCACACCTCTCAAAGCGAACGGTTCAAGATAAGGCAAAAGCAATCCACTATTTGTATCGTTATTGCAGCGAAGTATATCACCAAACCCCACAAACAACAATCTCCACATTACCAGAGGAATTTCAGATAGCAATGAACGATTACTTGATTTTATGCCAGTCAAAAGGTAACGCGGAGACAACCATAACAAAAAAACGACGGACTTGTGATGTGTTTATAAAACGGTTAGTGAGTTTTGGCTGTAATTCTTTTAGCAATCTTACTGTAGATATTATTCAAAAAGCTGTTATGTCAATAGGTGTGGTCTCAATACAGAAGTAAATAAAGCTTTTTCCATTTTACCTCTATTCTCATGGTAAGTTGCCCCATGATTACTCAATCCTGGTTCCACATATTACTCTTCCAAGGCCAATCCCATCAGTATATAGTCCAGAAGAAATTGAAATCGTCGAAAATCAATTGACCGTTCTCGTTCAAACGGAAAGCGAGACTATGCAACATTTGTTCTCATAAGCCGTTATGGCTTGAGGCCCTCAGATGTAGTAAATTTGCGTTTTCAAAATATTGACTTTCAAGCTAAGCGAATCATGATAAATCAAGTGAAAACTACAGAGTTTCTTTCCTTACCATTGCTTGAGATTGTGGAGTTGGCACTGGAAGACTACATTGCGCAAGTGCGAAAAGCCGAGAACAATTCTGACTGCATTTTTCTAACGGCATTTGCGCCCTACCGTCCCTTGAGCCGAGCAGAAATAAGCACGATTATTAAATTTGCAATCAGAAAATCTGGAGTCGAAATTAAATGGGCCTTGTGCATTGCGTGCTTCCTTGGCCAGTTCAATGGTAAACGATGGACATCCCTATGAGGCCGTACGGAAAATTCTTGGGCATATGGATCCTAATGTCATAAAGCACTATGCCCGATTAGATGTTGAAACCCTTCGCAGATATGCGTTAAACCCTGCACCTCCTAAAGGGGATTTTGCGGAATTTGTTGAGAAAGGATTTAGAAAATGAAATCTTTTCAAAGCGTATTCAACAAGGAGATGGAGGAATTTCTAGATACCTATCCTCATAATAAGGCTGAACAGAGCCGTCGTTCTCATTTACGGTCGTTTGATACATTTCTTGCAGAACGTGATGTAAAAAACGGAGAATTCGCAGAGGAGCACATATGGAGATGGATTTCTCAGCAAAAAGGAAAACGTCACTTGACAAGGGCATACAGGGAAAAGAAGCAAAAAAGTGCTACCAACCTTACACAAAACACCGCCTAACGGGACAATAGGCGGTGTTTTTGTATGCGGCGGAAAATCCCTGAACACTGGCCGCCAGGGTATGCGGCCAAAATCGAGACAAGGAGGTATTTGCAAGCATGGCAGACGAAACCAAGACCAACGCCACGCCGGAAGCGCCGGGCGGCCCTCCCGCGCCGGAGCAGACGGAACAGGCGGTGATCCCCGGCATGGACGGCGGCCCTGCCCCCTCCGGCAAGGTGATCGACCTGTCGGACGTGCGGGCGGAGTCTGGCAAGACCGGGCCGGAGTCCCCCATCCCTGGGGAGGTTCCCCCGGAGCAGGGCGCTGCTGGCTCCGTTACCGAGTACACCAAACAGGAATGGGAGCGGCCCCTGGAGGAAATTGAAGCGGAGCAGAAGAAGGCCCGCCGTGGCCGCCCTCCCAAGGCAGACCGGGCCGCGCCGGAGGCTGGGGAAAAGAAAACGGGCAAGGGCCGCGCTACCAAGGCCGCGCCCGGCAAGACCGCCAAAGCCCCCGGCAAGGGCAAGCGGGCCGCCCCCAGCAAGGGCGCTCCCCCGACCCCCGCCAAGGAAGAGGCCCCGGCCCCTCCGCCTGAACCCGCTCAGCCCCGTGACGCGACCCGCGCCGTGAAAGAGGAAGTTGTCTATCTGAACCTCTCCGACCTTCACCCGTTCAAGGATCATCCCTTTGGTGTGCGGGACGATGCGGAAATGCAGGGGCTGGTGGAGTCCGTCCGCTCCGGCGGTGTGAACCAGCCCGCGCTGGTGCGTCCCCGGGAGGGCGGGGGCTATGAAATCATCGCGGGCCACCGCCGCCAGCGGGCCAGTGAGCTGGCCGGGTTTGGGAATATGCCCTGTATTATCCGTGAACTGACGGACGATCAGGCCGTCCTCGCTATGACGGATGACAACCTGCGCCACCGTGAAAAGCTCCTGCCCAGCGAAAAGGCGGCGGCCCTGCAACAGCAGTATGAGGCCATCAAGTACCAGGGGGCGCAGGGTGACGATGACGAGGCGGGCAAGCTCTCCCTGCAAAGCGTGGGCCAGCGCAACGGCATGAGCGTGAAAATCGTCCAGCGGTATCTCTGGCTGAACGACCTTGTTCCCGAACTGCAAGAGGTCATGGACGCTGGCAAGCTGTCGTTCACCCCCGCCGTGGAAATCTCCCGCATCCGGCCCAAGCACCAGAAGTATATTGCCGTTTCCATTGAGGGCCAGCAGTCCTCCCCGTCCCAGGGGCAGGCCAAGCGGCTCCGGGAGCTGGACAAGGACAACAAGCTGAACCCGGACGCCATAGACGCGATTTTGAGCGAAGAAAAGAAAAAGGAGGATATTTCTGTGATTATTTCCGGCGCTGAACTGGAGAAGTATTTCGGCAAGGAGGCCACGCCCCGTCAGATGAAAGACCAGATCATGGCCCTGCTGGACGGGTGGAAAGAGAAACAGCCCCCGGAGTTGGGCAAGGGCGAGAAAAAAGTGGATATGGAAAAGTAACCTCTGGCCATCCTGACCAGAGGCTTTTTCGTCCCCGCGTCCCTCGTCCCCCCGCAGGGGAAAACCAGGCTCTGGTGGGTATATCCCCCGTCGCCGCCGTCGTAAAAGCACAGGCGGGGACGGCTGTCAAGGGGGCGGAACGCCCCGCCGCTTGCGGCGGCTTGCCCTTGACGGGCGGCCCCGGCTGTGCTATCCCCTGCGGCGCGGCGGGGGTATATCCTCCAGAGCCGCCCCCTTTCCCATGAATGGGAAAGGGCGGGGGGATAGGGTTGACCGTCCCCCACCGACTGAACATAAAAAGGAGGCATTTTTGATATGAAGCGACCCCTCGCCTATGTAACCGCCGCATGGCGCGGCGATCCCTGCGAAATCACGGAACAGGCGGCCAAGTATTGCCGGGCCGTGTATGACGCTGGCTTTTCCCCCATCTGCCCCACGCTGTATCTGCCCCTGTTCCTCAATGACGCTGTGCCGGAGGAGCATAAGAGCGGCATCGACATGGGCCGCGACCTGCTCCGGCGCTCCCGCGTCCTGGTGGTGTGCGGCGGCCCCGTCACCGAGGAAATGAAAAACGACATCGCCACCGCCCAGCGGCTGGGGATCACCGCCACTACGTTAGAGGGCATCCTCACCGTCAAGGGTCAGGGCCACAGGCGGCGCTGATATGGAGGGCAAAATCCTTGAAGCCCATGTAACCAACCTGGGGAAATACAACGAGGGCCGTCTGGTAGGTGCGCCCCTGAACTTCCCCACCACCACCGAGGACGTGCAAGCCCTGTTGAAGCGCATCGGGGTGGATGGCGTTCGGTATGAGGAAATCTTCATTACCGACTTTGAAAGCGACATCCTGGGCCTGTATGACCACCTGGGCGAGTACGAGAGCATTGACGAGCTGAACCATCTGGCTCACCTGCTGTCCGGCAAGGACGGTGACGCGCTGGCAAAGCTGGAGGCCGTGATGGACAGCGGGGAGTACACGGGGAGCGTCAAGGATTTAATCAACCTGACGCAAAATCTGGACAACTACGATTTTTACCCCGATGTTGACAGCGAGGAAGCCCTGGGCCGTCTGTATATTCAGGAATTTGAAGCTATCCAAGTGCCGGAGCATTTGATTGACTACATCGACTACGAGGCATACGGGCGGGACGTGCGGATCAACGAGGGCGGCCACTTTGCCCCCGGCGGCTATGTCATGAGCAACCACGGCTCCTTTGTGGAGCATTACCACGGCATAGAGGACATACCCCCGGAGCATCGGGTGTTTGCCTATCCCCAGCTCAATATCCGGGAGCAGATGGCGGCCTATCAGGAGGTGATTGACCGCTCCGCGCTGAACGAGGGGAAACAGCGGCTATCCGTCAGCCGGGAGGACAGGTAGCTTCTGGTCATCCTGGCCAGAGGCGCAGGAAAGGGGGCGTTTGAATGATAGATGAAGAAATTTCCCGTAGCACCATCGCAATCTCCGTCCGGGCCAGCAAGCTGACGGCGCGGGGTCTGGCCTACGCGCTGGGGGAGGCGGCCAGGAAAATCCGCAAGGCCCAAGCGCCCCAGGGCAAGCAGACGGTAAAGCAGTTACTGCGCCACGGCGGGGAGGCCAGCTCCATCGACCTGCCGGGGCGGATGAAAGACTTTGACCGGGTGGCCCGGCGCTGGGGTGTGGACTACGCCATCAAGCGGGTGGAAAAGGGAAAATACCTGCTGTTGTTCAAGGCGAAACAGGCGGACGCCATCACGGGCTGTTTTTCGGAATACTCCCGCCGGATGATGAACCGGGGCCGGGATCGGCACATCCCCCTCCGGGAACAGCTCAAACGCGCCCAGGAGCTGGTACGCGATCAGCCCCGGCAAAAGGAGCGGACAAAGGAGGCGGAGCGTGAGGAAAGATAATATCCGCAAGTACATTTTACCCAATATCCCCTATCTATTCGTTCTGTGGGCCTGTCTGAAAGCGGGGACGGCCTACCGTCTGGCGGCTGGGACGGATTTGGCGCACAAGCTGGTGGGGATGACGGCGGCCCTCGGCCCAGCCTTTGCCGACTTCGCGCCAGGGCTGAACTCCTTTGACTGGCTGGTAGGCATCGCGGGGGCGGCTGGCATCCGGCTTCTGATTTACTGCAAGGCGAAAAAGGCCAAGAAACTATGTCACTTCACGCGCCCGCACAGTACAACGCTGTGCGGGCGTTGTCGTTTCCTGTCGCTTCTGGTCATCGTGGCCAGAGGCTTTGCGGAGCGGCTCCCCCGGTTGCCGCTCCCCGCCGTCCCCTCCATTTCGATCTGCCGACCCGTCAACCGCCCAACATCGAAATGGAGGCAATATGAAAACCATCATTCTGAATAACTACTACCCCCACCTGACCGAGCGCGTCATGCTGGAGGTTTCTGACGAGATCGCCGTGACCCTCTCCATCGGAGGCCGCCTGTGCGACAGCTACAAGCGTCGCAAGCGGGAACATGATGAGTGTTCCCTGGACAGCACCCCCGGCTTTGAAGCGGACGTGACCTTTTCGCCGCTGACCCCGGAGCAGGTGCTGGAGGACAGGGAAAACCGGGCCGCCCTCTATGCGGCCATCGGCCAGCTCCCGCCCGTCCAGGCCCGGCGGGTCTACGCCCACTACATACTCGGTATCAGCAGGGCCGACCTTGCGCGGGCCGAGGGCGTGGGGATCAGCCGGATCAGCGGCTCCATTGACCGTGGTTTGCTGAACCTGAAAAATATTTTAGAAAATCCCATTTAGAGGAGAGGACTTTCCCCCTCTTTTCCGCCTGATAGTTGAGAGGAGGGTTTTCCTCCCCGCTGACAACTGAATATACAGTATTCCAGATACAAAACCCGCGTGATAGCGGCAAAAGGCGCGCCGCCAGGATGGACAGCTTATAGGAGGTGAGTGGATAAGCTGGCCGAGCGATCAACGTAAGCCTTTGATCCGGCTGTGGCAAGCCGGGCGCGAGGACAGCGCGGGGGATAATGAAACTTGTTCACGCCCTCCCACAGACTTGAGGGGGAGTCCCTGCGGTATGCGGCAATCGGTATTGCGGGGCTATGCAGCCGGAGCCATCGGCGGTCTGGAATACTCCCCGCGCCGGGGATGCGTGGCAAATACGGCGCAGTATCAATGCAATCAAGGGGGCCGCCCCAGCCGGGGCGTTCTGTCTTGCGACAGCCCAAATTAGCCCGGCAGGGCGGCCCCTGGCCTTTGCAGATTGAAATGGAATACAGTCCCCCTCTGCTTCTGGTCATCCTGGCCAGAGGTGGGGGGAGGTCAAAGGGCGGCGGTTTTTCTACCGTCTTTTGACGTTTCCCCACAGGACAGCGGGAAACTGTATGCACTTGTTCACTGATTTGTAAAGGAGGCACCGATGGCAGAAACGAGAATTTCTTATCACAAAGAGGTCAAGACGGCTTCTTTTCAGGGCAGGACGATCACGCTGGAAAACCTGACCCCCATCCTGTCCCCCAAAGCGCAGGACAAGCGCAAGCGGGAAATTGAGAGCTGTCTTTTCGAGGTCTTTATCAAGTACGCGCCGGGCCGGGCGCAGGTGGTGTAATGCGAGGCATCCTTGTGGAATAGGGCTACCAGAGGTATAATATAGGTGTAAGGTTTGGTAGCTCCTGAAACGGAAAGGAGTACCAAATGAACATTCGGGAAGATGCAATTTACGGACGGCAGTCGGTAGACCGCAAGGACAGTATCAGCATTGAAAGTCAAATTGAGTTTTGCAAATATGAGTTGAGAGGGGGTAACTTCCGCCAGTACACCGATAAAGGCTATTCCGGCAAGAACACCGACCGCCCCAAATTCCAGGAGCTGATAGCCGACATCAAGCGGGGCCTGATTAAGCGGGTGGTGGTCTACAAGCTGGACAGGATCAGCCGCTCCATTCTGGACTTCGCCACCATGATGGAAACCTTTCAGGCGTACAACGTGGAGTTTGTGTCCTCCACAGAAAAGTTTGATACCTCCACGCCAATGGGCCGGGCCATGCTGAACATCTGTATCGTGTTCGCACAGCTGGAACGGGAAACCATTCAGAAGCGGGTGACGGACGCTTACTATTCCCGGTGCCAGCGCGGTTTTCACATGAGCGGCGCGGCCCCGTCCGGCTTTCAGCTTGAACCCACCACCATTCAGGGCATCCGCACGAAAATGATGAAGCCCGACCCGGAAACGGCGGACATCGCCCGGCTGATGTTTGAAATGTACGCCCAGCCCTCCACCTCTTTCGGGGACATCGCCCGGCACTTCGCGGACGAGGGCATCCTGATTTATGACAAGGAGTTGACCCGTGGCTTTATCTCCCAAATGCTCCGCAACCCCATTTACGCCCAGGCCGACCTGGATATGTACGAGTTTTTCAAAAGCCAGGGGACGGTGGTGATCAACGAGGCGGCGGACTTCGCGGGGACAAACGGCTGTTATCTCTACCAGGGCCGGGACGTGCAGGAACGAAAAAACAAGCACCTGAAAGACCAGATCCTTGTGGTGGCCCCCAGCGAGGGGCTGGTATCGGCGGATGTGTGGCTCCATTGCCGGAAAAAGCTGATGGCGAATACCACGTTCCAAAATGGGCGTAAGGCGAAAAATACCTGGCTGGCCGGGAAAGTGAAGTGTGGCCGCTGTGGGTACGCCCTAATGAGCGTGGGGAACCCGTCAGGCGTTCAATACCTGCGATGCTCCAAGCGGGCGGACAACAAGAGCTGTCCGGGCTGTGGAACGCTCCGCACGAGGGAATTTGAGCGGTTTATTTACGGCGAAATGGTGAAGAAGCTGGCGCAATTCCAAACCCTAACGGGCAAGCGGGAAAAGGTAAATCCCAAGCTCACCGCCTTAAATGTGGAGCTGGCCCGTGTGGAGGATGAAATTGAAAAGCTGCTGAACACCCTGACCGGGGCCAGCGCAGTTTTAATCTCCTACGCCAACACCAAGATTGAGGAATTGGACGCACAGCGGCAAACGCTGTCAAAGGAAATCGCGGCCCTGTCTGCGGAAACCATGTCGCCGGAACAGATTGAGCGGTTGTCGGTGTACCTGAACCGCTGGGAAGAGATTGACTTTGACGACAGGCGGCAGGTGGCTGACGGCCTTATCTCTCAAATCCGCGCCACAGGTGAATGTGTCGCTATTGAGTGGAAAATCTGACTTTCAACGATCCATCGCACTTGACTATGGGCTGTGTGCCCTTGTCAAGAGATGTAAGCGTCGTACCATAATAACAAAATTAAGCCTGGTGAGAAGATTTTTGGATTTTCTTTTTCATAAAGGTATTTGCAATTTTTCGGAACAACATATTTATTTAGCCCGATTACCAATACAATATCACTCAGTATCGATAAGTTATAATAGACGCAAGCTTGAGTTTCAAAGCAGACTAAAAGTGGAAATGTCCCAGTACCTTAACTATATAGAAGAAACCAGAACACCCGAGTATGTGAAGAATTGTCGGAATGCGTTTCTGCATTTGGATCGCTTTCTGGCAAAGAACCAAATTTCAAGGAATTCTTTGGATGGAAAAGCAATAAATTCTTGGCTGAAATCAATGCAGATGAAAACAGGTAGCAAAATGCAGATTGTGTTCAAATGAAAGGGCTTTTTCGCTTATCTAAATTTGATTGGCATTCCTGCTTATGTGCCTAAAACAATGAAATCAGAAGACGACTACATACCCTACATATTTTCTGAAGCAGAATTGGAGTCAATTTTTCTCTGTGCAGACTCACTTGTACCCAAATCCAACTATCCCTATATGCAATATGAGTTTCCGATGATTTTGCGCCTCTTATTTGGATGTGGAATGCGGATAGGTGAAGTACTAAGTTTGCAAATGAAGGATGTTGATTTGGAGAATGGAATCATAACCATTCGAAATGCCAAAAATGAAAAGGATCGTCTAGTCCCTTTACATTTTAATCTAGCGCCGGTGTTCATTCGGTACTGTATTGCAATAGGCGTAAACAATAAAAGTGAGGCCCTTGTGTTTCCTGGGAGAGATGAAAATGACAGAATAATATCAACATACCTAATAAGTTATTGAAAGATATTTTGTTGCGAATAGGGGTACCAATGTCAACTAAGAAATTTCAAAGGGGTCCATGCATACATTGCTTTCGCCACACATTTACCGTATATTCTTTCAAGCAGACGATAAAGTCAGGAGAATCAACGGATAACTCGATTCCATACCTTTCAGTATATCTATGGCACGAAGATTTGAATGCTACAGAAAAATATCTGAAACTTTCCAACGAGCTATTTCCAGATGAGGTCGCAAAATTTTCGGAGTATTCCGGCAGTCTTTTCCCGGAGGTATTTGTAGATGGCGAAGTCCAAATTTATTGAGTTGCTGGATTCCTTTATTTCAGTATATATTCCAATATCGAGAGGATTGTCAAACAATACAGTTAATTCATATAAGACCACCTTTACTCTTTTTATCATTTTCCTATATGAGAAGAAAGGGATGCCTGCTGATAAAATAACCTTTGAAAAAACTAGATGCAGACACGGTTTCCAGCTTTCTACAATGGTTGGAATCAGAACGCAAATGCTCGGTTTCTACTAGGAATCAGAGGAAGGCTGCCTTATTGTCCTTTGCAAGATATGCCCAAAACCGCGATTTTTCTGCTGCGGTAACCTTTAGAGAGGCATTATATACGTTGCCACTGAAAAAGGGAAATACAAAAGAGCAAACCGTTATGAGTCGCGAAGAAGTCAAAATTCTAATGAACTTACCGAATCCTGAGACTCCTTTGGGGTATAGAGATAGAGTGCTTTTTTCTGTTATGTATGCCAGCGGCGCAAGGGCTCAGGAAATGTGTGATCTGACTGTAGAGGACGTACTGCACAATGATGCTGGCGACGTGATATTAAACCTGTTAGGTAAGGGGCGAAAACGCAGAAGGGTCAAACTGTCCAGTGCCCCATCCAGAATGCTGGATGCTTACATTAAAAAACGCGGTATTGAAACACGTTCAGCTTGCTGTGTGTTTTCAAGTCAGTGCCATCCAAATATGTCGGTTTCCGGCATAGAAGAAGTATTCAAAAAATATATAGCCCTTGCCAGAAAAGAAAACCCAACTTTGTTTCGATGTCATGAGGCATACAACAGCATGTCATATGCTGGAATCTGGGGTTTCACTGAATGTTATAAAAAACATTTTGGGTCATGAACATCTTGATACTACCGAAATTTATGCCCGGCTTTCCCAGGCTGCTATTGATGAACACCTTAAAAAATGGAATAAGAAGTGGTTGTCTAGCGCTGACGAATCTTCGCCAAATTTCCCTCCTGATTCAAGAAAATATATCATTCCGGCATTTTTGAGGTGATTTTAAAATCATGCTATGATGTGAAAAGTCTCCCGTATTTCTCTTGCGAAATCCGGGAGACTTTTTGCTATTTTGTAACTTTCCTCAATGCAGTAACAATATCGTTCTGATTAAAGGAATTGACCCACTCTGCACCAATTCCATATGCTTCATCAGGTGCATCATACGATTTGTCAATCTTTACAACGACTAAACCATTCCCTTTCTCGTTATTCTTTGCAATCTCATAGGCTTGCCAATTTTTGTAGCCAATTTGGGCAGAATCAGGATGCCTGTCATTTGAGTGTGCGCCAATAATAGCAATCATGTAATTGGCTTCTCCAAATTTGGTACTCAATACTTGCTTTACAACGGAAATGGCATCAGACTGTATCTCCTTCGGAGTACAATCTGAAAATATGAAGTCAAAATTTGGATTAGCGTCCCATGCCTTAAGTAAACGATAATATTCCTTATCATGCTCATAATCAAATGACACACACACTTTCTTCTTTGCCATAGTTCAAACCTCCTTAAGTACTTTTCGTAACCCAATAGCAATCTTATCCACCAAAGGGATATGCTTTTTACACCAAGTGGTAATCTTGCTATGAATTTCAAAGAAGTAAAACCAAATGATAATACTCGCGGTAAAAAACATTACTGTATCACAAAGTAGAACCAGAGTGATATGGTCAAACGCATACCACTCTTGCACTATTCGAACTATATTAATCACAAAGAAAATGGCAGGCATAAGCATTTTATAAAATAATTCGATAAAATTAAGGACCATAGGAAATTCGTAAAGATAGTTATCGCTTTCTCTATCAAATACACTTACATCCAATTCGTTAGAAATACTTTTTTCGATTTTGCCAAGATACTTATACTGTCGTTCGACATATAGTGTGTCCTGGCAGTATCTTATAAGCATATAAACAACCAAAGTCCAAACAAGCGTCTGGATGGTTTCATTTCCTAACTCGAATAGCGTTCCCAAAGCTGCAGAAATACCAGTAAGTAGTGAGGAAAAAGCTATTTCCGGCCTGATAAGTATCCAAAACAATACTGCCTCTAAACAACAGAGAATTATAAAGTTCTTATTTCGTCTGCCTTGGGCTTCCAACCTCAATGTATTAGACTCTTTATAATGATCATACAATAAATCAAGTTTATCCATTCCTTCTGCCATGTCCTCCGATAGAACTAGTACGCAAGTCTTTATTTAAGTATAGCATATCTAAAAGAATATGTCCAGTTGTTATTCGCATTCAAAACGCTATTTTTGCAGATTATCTATAAAATTCATTATATATTCCTGGAATAAATGCTCATGTATGGTAAAGAAGCAAGCAACCGAAAACAAGAGATAGACCGCCAGCACCACACTATTCCGAACCAAAGAAACCAAAGAACAAGCATTATGGAAATGTGCATAACAGGCTATGGAATCATGGATAACTCTATTCACAGCACATGGAAAAGCTAAAGTGCAGCTTTCCCACGTCCTGCAAACAGAGTTACCCACAATTCCATAAGATAGCCAGTTATACAAATTCCCACAATGCCGACGACGACGGAATCCCTCTCATTCCTTTTATCTTTATTACTTACAAAATAGGTTCAATAACCGCACGGAAATATTGATCTAATTCAGTTGGTGACTGTTTTCTATGACCTTTTATCCACCACAGAATCATTTCAACAAAACTGCTGGAAATATGATTGATTAAAAAATCGTTGGGTAGCAATATGTTCTTTTCCCGGCGTTGATTAACAAATTGTGTCTGCACTAATTCATTTAAGCTGTCCTTAAAATAGCGCAAAAAGATTTCGCTGCTTTCACAGGAAAGCAAACCAAGAACATTATTGTTATTTTCCTCTAAATGCTGTAAAAGATGACAGAATACAGAGTTTGGCACACTGTTATCAGAGTATAAACCATGTGTATGACTGCAATCAATAGCACTGTCGATAATATGACCGAATAATTCCTTGCAAAGTTCTTTTAACAAATCATCTTTGGTTTCAAAATGGGCGTAAAAGGTGCTGCGCCCTATATTTGCTTCGTCAATAATTTCCTGAACTGTAATGTTGTTATAATTTTTATGTCCTAACAAAGTGCCAAAAGCCTTAAAAATAGCTGTTCTTGTTTTTTGCTGTCGTCTATCCATAATGTCCCCCGTACAAATTTTTAAAAATGTTCCGTATCTTACATTGTGATTGATTTGATTATTGTTTTCACAATAGAAACGCTTATCCAATGCCACAGTAAAAACCATTAAGGTCAGCATTACGCTGTCTATGTGCATTAACTTTTTGGCTATTACGCTTTCTGTTTTGGGTATGCTAACCCCTACTACCGGGGCATTAGTCCACAATGCTGGTTCATGTTTTGTTGTGCTGATTGCAGCATTATTGTATGACTGCAAGTTTGAATAGTTTAGACAACAAGGTGCGACAGACATAACTATAAACCATGCAATACCCTATGTGGGAGAAAGGGGAAATTGCCTATGATTTGTACAGAAGAATACAAGGAGCATATCGAATGCACATTTAATGCCTTTTCCAGAGTTGTCATACACTATGCCGCTATCAACGCATGGCGTGGCAGGGATAAGCGGCGGCAAAGGGAAATATCCTTTGAATACCTCACAGAAGAAAAGTTTTATCCGTTTTATACGTCAGATAACTATTTCATAGACCCCTACAAGCAATACCCTGTTATGATATGCGGTCAGAGGGTTATCCTTACTAATGGGGAGCTTGCCGAAGCCCTGTCCTCTCTGCCGGAGAAAAAAGAGAAATCATTTACCTTTACTTTTTCGGGCATTACACACAACAGGAAATCGGAGAAATATACGGACGTTGCCGGAGTACGGCATGGCATCACATACACAGTGACGTTTTTTTACACACTTATATTCAATGTCTGATTAGCACAATTAGATACGTTTAATAATACGTCTGAAAAGTGCTGAGGGGGCGCAGACTGTGCTGAGCTTTTTTTGACGGTATTCCTGCCGTATATCTAAAAATAAAGCCATCCATGACCTGTCCCTTTCTACGGACAGACACAGATGGCAAGAGAAGAAAGCCCTAATGTGAAAAGCCGTTTTTTTGGCTTCACATGAGGACAAATCTATCTGATTTGCAAAGCGCATGATAAGCACCTATTAGCACGTTCTATTAGGGAATTTATAGAAACGCTTACGCACGATAGAATGTAGTAGAGGTGATTAAAAATGCGTAAAAATATTTTACAGCACATAGGGGCCATAGTCAGCGGCAGACGGAATGAAGAACACCTGACGCAGCAGCAGCTTGCCCAGCAGACCGGCAGAGGACTCCGGCATATCCAAAACATAGAAAAGGGACGGGTCAATGCGTCTATCGAAGTCCTTGCCGATGTAATCTACCGACTTGGCCTTTCGGCAGATGTCTTGTTTTACCCCGAAATGCCGAAGATAGAACAGCAGACAAAGCAATTACTTTGCAAATTTGCGGCCTGTACTGAAGAGGAACGTGCGTTTCTGTTAAAAACTCTCGATTGTATGGTAGAGCAGATGCAAGATCAACATAAAAACGCAAATAAAAATATCAAATAAGAGAAAGACGCTTGAGAGATAACTTTACTTTGTCAAATGGTTGCTGATAAGTATAAAGTAAATTTCTGCGAATATTCAGCAAGAACTTATGATATTTTTCCGTCACTCACTGTAATAATCCGGCTGCTGCTTTTTGCAGCTTCCGGCGAATGAGTAACCATGATAATTGTCTGTCTGCTTTCCTGGTTGATCTCCTGCAACAAATTCATAATGTCTGCCCCGGTACGGCTGTCAAGGTTTCCCGTTGGCTCGTCAGCAAACAAAATTTGGGGCTTGCCGATCAATGCGCGGGCGATTGCAACACGCTGTTGCTGCCCGCCGGACAACTCGCGGGGCGTGTGTTTTCTCCTGTCAGATAAGCCGACAACCTCTAAAATTTCAGCAAGCTCATTTTTATAGTCACGCATTTTCTTTCCGTCCAACAAAAGCGGGAGTTACGTTTTGTGTAGTGTTTTTATTATCTTTCATGTTACGGGCGGCTATCCTGCCCTCGTTTCCGGCTATCGCTCCATAAAAGCGTTCAAAAACTCCGCTTAAAATATTGGTAAAAATCGGTATTACAAGGATTGTCGCCGCAATAAGTCCCAGCAGAGAAAAGCCGCCTGCAAGATAGAGCATATTTCCCGATGCAAGGTGCGGCAAAAATACTGATATGGCAAATAGAATGGTTCCAATTCCAACCATCAGCGGGTGCGGGATATGACGTTCCTCCACTGTGCCTAAAACAACATCTTTTATCGGCAGACGGCTTGCCCTGCGGACTGGCAGCCATGCAGAAAGTAACGATACGGTGACTGCAACGGTAAAAGAAAGGAAAGCGCCGGGGAGAGAAATAATAACAGGAATTTCTATTCCCTGTGAAAGTGTCTTTCCCATTCCCTGTAAAATAGCTTTTAATACGAAGATACCAACAGGAATACCGATTAGCCCACCTATACAACCGTAAAATAGGCTTTCCAAAAGCAGAATACGGGTTACGGCTTTTTTCGTTGCGCCGATACTGCGGAATGTGCCTATGACCGGCAAACGGTCTAAGGTAATGACTTTATAGCTGCTATAAATGATGAAAATGCTCATAGTCAGTGAAAAAAAGCTGATAAGGAAAAACGGCATAGATTTCTGTCTTGCGTCGGCAGCGATCTGCATTTCATTGACAATCTCTGATACCCGGTATTTTTCTGTATCAAGGGCATTTCGCAATTCAGAGATTAAATCGTTTGTAGTGGTATGCCCGGCGGCTTCGATCAGAATTTCACTGTAACCGTTGTCTTGCCCCAAAATCTCTTTTAAGGTTTCCAAAGGTAAAAGGGCGGTCGCTCCCCTTGTATGGCGCAGGAAAACCGTATCATAAGCGGCGATTTCCAGCACTTCAAAATCTATGGGCGAACCGCCTATCTGTAAGGTGATAGTATCGCCTTTTTCTATTCCATACTTTGATGTAAACCTGTCTGGCAGAATAATCTGATAGCCCACAAAGTTCGTTATTTCACCGCCATTTCGCAGACGCGGCTTGTTGATCTGATTTAATGCGTCTATATCAGCGGCAAGCAGATCAACGGTTTCGTAATATCCGTTTTCATGGTAAAGGGAAGTTCCCTCTAATATCCCGGCTTTTGTCTGTATGACAGGCAGGGTGGGAATATCCCCTGCATAAATGCCGCCCGTCACATTCTGCACGGAAACAGTGGCACTCCCCGCCATACCACGCGCCATTTTACGCTGTGCGCTTTCATAAGACACCCCAATAGAAAAGGATACAAACAACAGCATAGCGGACAGAAGTATTGACAGGAGCATAACGGCGGTTCTTACCTTGCGTTCCTGTATGTTTGTTAAGATATACTTTAGAATGATTTTCAAATTTACACCTGCTTTCTATGCGCTATTTCAACGCATTTTCGATTGCTTTCAAAACGGTATCGCTGGTAAATGTTGCGCCGGATATTGCGTCAACTTCCAATGTCTGTCCGGCACATACTTCTCCGGCAATCCTTTCAGCTTGTCCCATGTAAGAAGCCTTATGTTCTAATACTTCAATATCCATTATTTCATGGTTTTGTACACGGACTTTAACAACGGCTATTAAAATTTTGTTTTGACATACGCCTATATACTCACCATCTGCCACTGTGTTTAAGTCCACCGTGCCAATCTCCAAAGCCTGCGGGCGCAGCAGCAGGGCGAAAACGGCAAAGCACAAAAAAGCTGTAACCAATATAGCTGCCAAAAATGGAAATACCTTTTTTATGTTCATGTTCCACCTCCTTACCTGTAATCAAAAAAGGTTGACCGTCACTACATTTCACATAGTAGATGGTCAACCTTAATCTCATTTTCATTCTATCTTAATTAACCTTAAATGCCGGGAAAGCGGATAAGAAAAGCGGTTCCGGCTCCGGGACTGCTGGTAACAGAAATTGTACCTCCATGAAGTTCTATAATGCTTTTTGCAATCGCCAGCCCCAAGCCTGTTCCTTCGGACTTGCTCTCTGTATTTGTTCCTCTATAATAGCGATCAAATAATTGGTCTGTTTCTTCCGCACTCATACCTATTCCGTTGTCTGATAGGTTTATATTCAGCCAACAATCAGAAACGGAAATTTGCACGGTTACTTCCGTATCTTTGCCGCCATGCACAAAAGCATTGATAATCAGATTTTGAAATGTCCGTGTGAAAAGCTTTTTATCAAACGAAAATATAGCCGTTTCGTCTGTTATATTTTCGCTACACTGAAATGCAATCGTGCGTTCCTCGTATTTGGGGCGGTTCAGAATGTCAATGGATAATTCTCGTAAAAAGCGGACAATGTTCTGTTCCTGCCTGTTGATTGGAAGCATATCATTTTCTAATTGCCATGTTAATTTTAAGTCGTCAATCAGATTTTCCATATATGCCGCGTTTTTTAGCATTATTTCTGCATACCGCTTACATTGGGGGATTGTCTTTTCTGTATCATCACATAAAATCTCCGCATATCCTTTTATCGGGGACAAAGGAGTTTTTAAGTCATGGGTAATATTAGAAATCCATTCCCGGCGTAGGTTTTCTGTTTTTTCACGCAGACGATCACTCGCCCTTACTTCCCCGTCCAATTCGTTCAGACTTTTTATCAAATCTCGAAATGCGCCTTTTTCTTTGGCGGGCAGATAGCAGCGTCCCGAAATATCCCGAATGGAAGCGGATAATCTGCTGATTGCTTTTGTTACCAATAGTCCATAGCCCAATCCTAAGAAAAGGACGATTACTAGAGTCTGTTCTCACAAAACAGCATCACAAATCATGACGACATAAATAAAGCCGCAGAAAAGGATGTCCAACTTATCGTATCGGGTAAATATTCTGCGAAAACGCTTTAGCCGCAGGAAATATCGCTCAATTTCATTGCGGCGCTTGTAGCGCTCCTTATCGTAGCCCCATGGGTCCTTGCGGTTTCTCTTCGGCGGAACCACAGGCACAAAGCCCATCTCCACCGCCGCCACACGCACGTTTTCGCCCTCATAGGCCCGATCCATCAGTAAGTATTTTTGCTCCTCTGCCCGACTGATCTCCGAGAGCAACGCTATTCCTTCCGGCGCATCGTGGGCCTGGCCGCCAGACAAGGAAAAGCCGACTACAGCCCGGTCAGACGCGGTGACCATATGAATTTTTGTGGTGAGTCCCCCTCTGGAGCGTCCGATAGATTGCCGGCCACTTGCTTTAAAGCACCCGTCCCATCCGGGTGCACTTTCACTGCAGTGCTGTCCAGGCACACGTTTTCCATCTTGATCCTGATGATGCCTTCTGCCTGCAGTCCTTCAAACACCCGCTGAAGCACACCGTTTTTACTCCACCTGTTCATCCGCTCATATACTGTATGCCATTTCCCATACCGTTCCGGCAGCGCCCTCCATTTGCACCCATTTTCGGCCACATACAGGATCGCATTTATCAGTTGGAGATTCTCAATTTTCACGTTTCCTCTCTGTTTCGGCAGATATTTCTCTATTTTCCTGTATTGCTCTTTTGTGATTTCCATATTCCTATTTTATCACTTTTTCCTTGAGTTGTCTATAGTGAGAACAGAATCTAATAAAATGCCGATAATGAAAATGATTACCTTTTTCCCGCCTGCAAACCGTTCTCCGTTTAAATACATGGTTACTTTTTGAATGTTCATAGGGAAATACAGAACATAGGCATAGTCTTTTTCGTTTCCTGTTATGACACCAATAAAAGCAGTCATATCTTCCGGGCTTGCATTGTCAAAGTGTCCCGTCTGATAAAGCTGTAAAAGGTCGGTATTAGAATAATAGTCCTGTGCGTTATTTGGTTTTTGATACGCATATACTTCATTTCCGGCATCGTCCAGAATTTGCAGCCCTACATGGGTTTCCTGTAATAATTCAAGCCCTGTCTGTTTTATTTTAGGGGTATCGTTTACGAAAACAATGTATTTTGAAAAATCCTGCGTAAAAATTTTAGGCTGGTCGCTACGGACATTTTTACCGTTTGGATTTGTCGCAGTAATCAGCATTGCAAAAAGGCAACACACGGCAATGAGGGTTCCTAAAAGTGATAAGAAAAATATCAAATAAATATGAAAGGTGGTACGGTAGCCGGATTGCTTCATTTAATCAGTCCTTTTCTTTAATTTGTAGCCCAAGCCTTTTATCGTAATCAGTTGCTTTGGAGCAGACGGAGTATCCTCAATCTTTTCTCTGATATGGCGAATATGTACCATGATCGTATTATCACAAATGCAACTGTATTCTCCCCATCCTCTATTACAACCATTACCGGGATCGGTAATGTCACAGATGCTGCTATTATCAGTGAAATAGGTGACATCTCTAAATTTGACAGTCCCAGAAAACTGGTGGCCTTTGCCGGACTTGACGCCACGGTCACGCAGTCCGGCGAATTTGAAGCAGCCCACAATGTAATGAGCAAACGCGGATCACCATACCTGCGGAAAGCCATTTTTCAAGCCGCCCTGGTCGCCGCCTTTAAAGACCCTGTATTAAGTGCCTATTACCAGAAAAAGAGGGCCGAAGGCAAGCATCATTTAACCTGTATTGGTGCTGTGGCAAGAAAAATGTGCAACATTATTTATGCTGTTGTGAAAAATAATCAGCCTTATGTTCCAAAAGCTTAAATCTTTTTCCCTTTCCAGCCTGCCTGACAGCAGGTCTTGTTGTCGTACTCTTTTTTCTATAAAAATTTCTTTTGATTTTTTTCAATTATCTACTTGACTTTTAGTAGTTGGTCTTTCTTTCCGTAATTACTTTTGCGGGCTGTTCCGATGCCGGCGCCGCAGGACGGGTCTTGGGCCGCAAGTGCGGATAGGTTTCGTGGATGGCCTCCATCAACATTTGCCTGCTGGCGTAGCGCACCGGGCGGCTGCCCTGATCCGGTACATGGTACGGCTCTCCAAACTCGATGCCCCACTTGAAAAACAGCTCGAGCTTTACCTTCATGGGATTTGTGCCGGTTTTCATCACCACAAACTGTCCCTTGGGCATGGACTTCAGCTCGTCCGGGGTCATGAGGGGGCGCTCGATCATTTGCAGGGATTGGCTGGGGTCGTTCTTCCCCCGGCTGACAGAGCCCGAGAGCGCCGTCCTGCTGCCCAGGGATTTGCTCATCACCTGGGCGGTCTCGCTGTTGGGGGCAAAGCCGCCAAAAATCGTGAGCTGCGTGTTGTCTATGATAATTTCAGCGCCCTCCTTGCCGTAGTTCTTCTCAAGCTGGCCCAGCGATTGTATGATCGGCACGATACTCAGGCGGCGGGAACGTGAGGCCGAGAACATCATCTCAGCGGACTCGATTTTTGGCAGCGTGCCAAACTCGTCGGCAAAGAACACCGCCCGGTTCTTCAGCTTGCCGCCGTTCTCATCCGCTACGGCGAGGATTTCCCGATAGAGCTGCTGGATTACCAGCGACATCATGAAAAATTTGTTGGGGTCTTCCTCTGGCATTACCAGGAACAGCGCGGACTTTTTGTTGCAGAAGGTTTCCGCGTCTACCGCCGTGCCAAAGCATAAAATCTGCTCCATTTCACTGTCAAGGAAACTGTTTAACCTTGCCAGCGCCGTGGACATAACCGAGGCCATGGCCTGTTCGCTGGAGGACAGCGCGGCCCCGGCGAACCAGCGGGCTTTGTGGTCGGAAGGCAGACTGTCCATGAGGAGGTGGAACAGGGTTTTCCCTTTGACTCCGCTGGGAGCCAGCAGTTCTTGGATGATTTTGAAAATGGACACAATGTGGCGCTCCGCAGGCTCACAGAACTCTGCCACCAAGAGGATAGCCAACGTCAGAAGACCCTCCGCCGCATCGTAGAAAAAGGCATTTTGACCATAGCTTGCGCTGTCGCCCCCGGACATGATGATGGTCTTGGAGATGATTTTGGCGTACTTCTCAGCGCGGGCTTTATAGGCCAGCGTATGCTCTTGCTTGTACAAATCAGCGTATTTGTTGACCAGGTGCAGGAGGTTGAAGCCATCGCTTTTGGTGGGGTTGCGAAGGTCAATGACCGACACCCGGTAGCCGTAGCAGTCCCGGGCGATGCCTGCGTAATTCCGAAAAACGTCGCCCTTTGTATCCGTTGAGGCGAATGACATCCCACTCGCCAAGGCATATTCCAGGCAGGGATATAACCAGTAGGCAGTCTTTCCCACGCCGGCCGCGCCTATCATAATGGCGTGGACCTCGCCGGTATCTACCAGGGCTGTGGTGCCTTTTTTACCGCCCTGGCACCCCACCACAATGCCCTGCTGGTCGGGAAGATTCTTACCCTCACGCCACAAGGCCGGTGTGAACGGAACATGGGTGTATGTGCGGGCGATCTCACCCCTGGTAGCCCAGCGAGCTGTGCCATGCTGACCGTGGCCCACGGTCTTGGCCTTTATATTCAGCGAGTAGAAATTACTCAGGACAGTGATTCCGGCCAGGACGGCGAACATGACGCCCGCCGCAATAATCAGGCCGGATATGTTTTGAGGCATAAAAAGAGCTCCTTTCTTAATTTACAAAAGGCTGTTTTCATGCAGCCTTTTGTGCTATAATTGAACTGTCAATTATACTTTTTCAAAGGGGTCGATACATATGACGAAAAGGCAAAGGG
This sequence comes from Acutalibacter muris, assembly GCF_002201475.1. Lineage (NCBI taxonomy): Bacteria > Bacillati > Bacillota > Clostridia > Eubacteriales > Acutalibacteraceae > Acutalibacter > Acutalibacter muris. The sequence continues at coordinate 1,415,998 of NZ_CP021422.1, forward strand.
TCCTGGCGGTGCTGCACGGTGAAAAGCCCGACCATATCCCGGTAGGTTTTTCTCTGCATTTCCCGGCAGACCAGAACGCCGGGGAAGCCGGTGTTCTGGCTCATCTGGAGTTTTTCCGGGAGACGGACGCCGACTTGGTGAAGATCATGAATGAGAATCTTGTGCCTGTCCAGGGGACGATTTCCGGGCCGGATGACTGGAGCTGCATCGCGCCCATCAATAAAGAAACGCCTTTCATAAAGAAACAACTCGACTTTACCAAGAATATTTTGGACCAATACGATGGGGACGGATATCCCCTCGGGACCCTCCACGGCATTACCGCTTCTTCCATTCACCCCATCGAGCAGGCATATGGGTATGAAGGCTCCAGGACCCTGCTGGTGGAACACCTTCGGGAGAACGAGACTCCTGTGCTGGACGCCATGAAGCGCATCGCCGAGGGCATGTGCCAGCTTGCCTGGGGATATCGTGAGGCAGGTGTGGACGGTATCTACTATGCGGCCTTGGGCGGCGAGAGCCGGTGGTTCACCGACGAAGAATTTGCCCGGTGGATAGAGCCCTTTGACCGGCTGATCCTCTCCGAGATACGCAAGGCGGGGTGTGACGTTTTCCTTCATATCTGCAAGGAGCAGCTTCAGATGGAGCGCTACCGGGGCTATGGAGAGCTGTGCGATGTGGTGAATTGGGGCGTCTATGAGGCTCCGCTGTCGATGGAGGAGGGTCAAAAGCTGTTCCCGGGGAAGGTGCTGATGGGCGGGCTCCCCAATCGGAGCAGCGTGATGACGGAGGGAAGTAAAGAACAGCTTGTCGGGGAGGCCCAGAGGCTGATACGGCAGTTTGGTCCCACCCGTTTTATTCTCGGCGCGGACTGTACTCTGCCCACGGAGCTGCCCTATGAGCGGGTGAGGTGGCTGGCGGAGGCCGCCAGGGGAATCGAACTATAATATTTGCCTACATAGCCATCACCGGCTCCAGGCTTTCCTCGGGGAAAGGGGATAGCAGTTCCTCATTCCAGTCCTTCTGCTCGGGGAAATGAGCGCTGACCTGCACCTCCCACTCCTCCAGCAGCTCCCACGCAATTCGCTGGGTGGCGGTATGCCCGGCCTCGTCATTGTCCAGACAGAGGACTATTTCTTCTAACTGGGGTACTTCCTCCAGGAATCGCTGGATAGGCGCGCTCCCCACGCCGCATAGCGCAACGTAGGAATTCTCCTGCCAGTTCTCCGGGTGCAGGCTGATGTAGGACAGCATATCGATGGGCACCTCGAATACATAAAGCTGCCGACCGCTCCCGGTATGGTGGAAGCTGTACGCCTTCTCGCTGCCGCCCAGGGTCTGCCGGAACCCAGAGCCGGTGAGCGTCCCCCGCATATGGATGTGTCTGACCCGTCCATGCTCGTCCTTGCCAACAAACACAGCATTGTGCTTATCGGCGCTCTCATAGAGCAGATGGGCATGGGCGAAGGCCGACACCACTTCCGGGTCGATGCCCCTGGTCTGGCAAAGGTATGCAAAAACCCGCCGCATATTTCCGTTGGCGACGGGTGGGGTCAGGTCGATTTTCCTTTCCTCCTGTTTGGGTGGAGCCATCTTTCTAGTGGGCCGTATGCGCTCCGGCATATCGTCCAGCTCCGTGACGGTACATCCTAAATGCTCAGCCACACAGTTTTTCCCCGTGTGTGTCAGGGTATGGGGCAATCAGAAAGGGGAACCAGGGAAAATCAGAAAATCCCCTCAAAAGTTGTGCCGCTAAACAAAGAAAGCTTTTGCAGCTAATGAAAAGTTCTCCCTACAGACACAGGCACAACATAATTTTTCTCTGCCATTCTATCGAAGTTCCGTTAAGTATGCCATATACAAAGAGGGGATGTCAAGTGTAAATCACGCCTATAAATCCAGTTGCAATTCTTCTGCAACCGTGATACAATCTACACAATGTTTCTTTTATTTCTACCGAAGCTACAAAATTTACCGATCCTATTTTTGCGCAATCCGAGGGGCGGGCTATATCAATAAAATCTGCTAATTCTCAAAGCATAGTATATGACCTTGACCAAATTTTGACTTTTTCCCCATATGATGAAAAAGACTGGAGGTGTTCCCATGGCATACAGAGTTTTGATCGTTGATGATGAACTTATCCTGACCGAATTGCTTTCCGCCCATTTGCAGGATCACGGATATACGGTTTCCGTAGCAAACAGCAGCGATGAAGCTCTGGCAAAGCTGAATACAAAGCCAAACCTTATCCTTCTGGACATCAATATGCCGGGGAGGGATGGGTTGGAGCTGTGCAAGGTCATTCGGAATCATATCGTATGCCCCATCCTGTTTCTGACGGCGCGGATCACAGAGCAGGATAAGGTCAACGGCCTGCGGGCCGGAGGGGACGACTATATCACCAAGCCTTTCGGCTTGCAGGAATTGCTTGCCCGCATTGAGGCCCATCTGCGCCGGGACGAGCGAAATAACCGCCCGCCGGAGGTCGTGACCTCCCAGGGACTGATTATCAACCTTTCTGACCGAAAAGTATTTTGGAACGAGCAGGAGCTCTCCTTTTCCAAGAGGGAATTTGACATCATCGAATTTCTGTCCTCTAACCCCAATCAGGTCTTTGACAAAGAGCGTATCTATGAGGCGATATGGGGCTATGACGCCGAGGGCGACAGCAGCGTGATTAAAGAGCATATCCGCAAAATCCGCGCGAAGCTCATGCAGGCCAGCGGAAACGAGTACATCGAAACAGTTTGGGGGATGGGCTACCGATGGAAAAAATAAAAAGGCAGTCATTGAAACGCTCTTTTATGAACGCTGTGACGGTAACGATGCTGATCGTGTTCCTGTGCAGTAGCCTTGCGGTTTTCGGCTGTTATCGTTTCCAAAAACATATCCTCCCTGATTCCAATGAGGTCTGGCTGACGCAGCAGACGACCGCCCCGGAGGGGACGGTCACAGAGACAAAGATGAGGTATGTCCTTGATGGCTCGCCAGAGCCCTTCGGCCAACTGGTAACGGACGGTCAGGAACGGGGCGAGAGTCAGGGGCAGACGAGCTACATGATAGAGCGTATTGAATCCAGCTACTCCATGCTTTCCTCCAAAGCAAAAATGGCCTACCGCGCCTCGCAAATTTGTATGGTGTTGCTGCCGTTCCTGTTTGCAGTTATTGGAACTACTTTGTGTGCGTGGTGGTTTTACCGTAGGGTACTGGAGCCGCCGATCACTGTCCTGATGGACGCCACCGCCCATATTCAAGATCGGGATTTGAACTTTCAGATCACCTTTGGTGGACAGAATGAATTGGGCCAGCTCTGTACCGCCTTTGAGAAAATGCGACAGACCCTATATGAGAACAACCGTCGGATGTGGAGTATGCTGGAGGAACGCCGCACATTGCAGGCATCTGTGGCCCACGATCTGCGTAACCCCATCGCCATTATGACCGGCTATGTGGAATATTTGCAGGAGAACAACAAGGCTGGAACCTTGACGGAGGAAAAACTGGAAAAGGCGCTCTCCAATCTCGGCATCACCGCAGAGCGCATGGGCCGCTATACCGATACCATGCGCGACCTGGGCGCGATTGAAGAAACAGAAGTTCACCGCAGAGAGGCGGAGCTTCATGATTTTTTACAGCACATGGCGGATTCCTTATCCCTCCTGTTTCAGAATACCCAGGTGCATTTTTCCTACGAGTTCCATGTGCCGAAGGGCAGGGCCGTCCTTGACGGGGAGCTGCTGTACCGTGTTCTGGAAAATCTGATCTCCAATGCCCTCCGTTTTGCAGAGCGGGAAATCGGACTCACCTTTTGCCTGGAGCATGGAATTCTGTCGGCCACCGTGACCGACGACGGGCCGGGCTTCAAGCTGCTGCAAAAGAAAACCGCCCTGTTTTACTCCGAGGATACCTCCGGCCAGCACTTGGGGCTGGGGCTGGCGGTGAGCCGGGTGCTGTGCCAGAAGCATGGGGGAACCATAGAGCTGTCAAACCAACCACTCCACGGGGCTTGTGTGAAAGCCTCCATTGCGGTCAAATAATCCCTATTACGGCGGCGCAGGCAAGAAATTGACTTTGGGGGAAGACAGATATATAATAGAGCAACAGCAAATTCTGCTTATTGTAGGAGGGCAAAATGAAAGAGACATTGGAGTTCAATCATAAAAAGCAATGTGGTTTATGGCTGATCCTTATTGGAATTGTACTTATCATAGCTGTTATTTTCGGCGGGAAATTCCTTGTGAACCCGTTTGTGTTTCTAATAGGCTATTATGCTTGTTTTCTTAGCGTTAACGCGAACAAAAAAGTCAGGGAAAGGCTCTCCCAGGGGGCTATTTCCCAAAAGCAGATAAAGATGATCTATTTTTCAATTGCTGCTTTGTTCCTGTTGATGTTTTGCATTGCTGGCCCATTTATCCCCGGGTGGCATTGGAGGCAAATATGGTTGGGTGTACTGATGGCAACAGCCATACATTTTTTCTTGTGGTTCTTTATACATGGTTGGAGCATGGTTGTGCTGGGGATTGTATGTATCATTATCGCAGCAATAGGCTATGTATTCCCCGCTATATCGGTTTCCGTTATTTGCATTGCCGATGCAGCAGCTAAATTGATATGCGGGATATATTTGCTTTTCTTCTCAAGACCATCAAAATTTACTCCCAGCGCAACGAAGTAACATTGGGGCTGGGGCTGGCGGTGAGCCGGGTGCTGTGCCAGAAGCATGGGGGAACCATAGAAGTGTCTAACCAACCGCCCCACGGGGCCTGTGTGAAAGCGTCCATAAAAATCGAACAACCCTCACTGTGACAATGAGCAAGGGGCTGCTTGCTTTTTGGGAGAAAGAGGTGTATAATGCAGGAACAATAAACCGAAATTTGAAAGAAGGGATATTATGAAATACTTGATCGATTTTACGGCGTTGGCCTTCTTATATGCGTTCGTTTTTTTGAAGAAATGGAAAAGCAGAGGCCGCGATGTGCTGCTTGTCAATACGCTGATGTATATATATCTTTCTTTTGTGCTTTATTTCACGCTTATGCCAATTATAGTAGAACTCCCGTTTATTCTGAATCACCCTTACACTCCCATGAACATGGTGCCATTTATTGATGTTATGATGGAAAGAGGGGACTTTGTAAAGCAGGTTGTGTTAAACGTTGTCATGACCATGCCATTTGGTTTTCTGTTTCCACTGACCCGGAAGAAAAGCGCCGGATTTTTTATAACAGCATTTTTCTGTTTTGTGATGAGTTTGGGCATTGAGCTGCTGCAGCCGCTCATTGGCGGCTTCAGGTCTTCGGATGTGACAGATTTAATCACGAACGTGATTGGCGGAATGCTCGGTTATGTTCTTTATGTTCTTTTCAAACCAGTCACCATTAGGATCTTAGATCATATGAAAAGGAAAACTTAAAAATGTAGATTCCTGGTTTCACAGAGTTTTTGCTTTCTGGCAAAATCCCCCGGATGCCGTCCAAAAACTTGGGCGGCATTTCGCTTTTCTTGACCGAATCTTGACTTTTGCCCGCTATGCTTAGTCCATCAAAGCAAAGGAGGCCATATATGCGAAAACGATTGATTGCCGTTCCTCTGATGTGCGGCGCACTTTTATCCCTCGCCGCCTGCGGGAACTATGACATCAGCACGCCCCCGCCGTCACAGGCTGTTGCCGAAAACCCCTTTGAGGCGGCGGAGGAGGACGCCGGATTTATGGCAATGCTCACCCACGAAGCTGCTTCGGCTGATTTCTCCGAGAGCGGGGAGCGTCTGCCCTTACACTATGACGGCGGCGAGTTTCGGCTGGACTACCGATTTTCCCTCACCGGTAAGATGGATACCGTTGGATTTCTCCTGTTTCTGGACGGCCAGCCCCAGCCCTATAAGGTGAACGATACCACAGCGGAGTATGAGTATTGTCACAGCTTCCCCGCAGAGGAGGATCAGACCTTTTCCTTCCTCTTTGAGCCTGTGACCGGCAGCGCCGGCGATACGCTTGCCCTGACCGTGGTGAGCATCACCAACCCGGATTTCCAGCCGGATATGGAATCCACCTCCAGCTATGGCTGGTATCATAAGACGCTGGATTCCCGTGTTGAATTGCAGTTCAACGCGGACGCCCCCGCCGCCCCTTCAGACCTTCCGCCTGCCCGGGAAATCTTTTCACAAAGCGATGTGCGGGAGGAAAAGGTCACAGCCCAGTATGTGGAAAACGAGCTTCCCAAATACGGCTGGGGTGGTGTGAGCATGGACACGCTGGACAGTGGAATCTATTATACCTTCTCCTGTGACGGCGGCATCTCCTATGACAACCTGCGGGTCTCCGCTCCCGTTCCCCTGCAATTTACCATGTGTGGCACAGCCGGAACAAGTTACAGCATCGCTTTTTTCCTGGATCATCAGCCGGTGAAACTTGACGAGAGCACCTGCCGCTCCATTACCTTGAGCAAGGGGGGCGTCATAGAGCTTGAGGCCGTGATCGACCCAGACAAGCTGGGGCAGTTTAACACCTTCTACTGTGTGGCCGTCCCCCAGGACGGAGCCTCCGCCCCGTTCTTTAAGACCAATTCTATTCTATTGTATAAGGAGAACTGAAGATGAAAAAGACATCCTGCATCACATTGGCGCTGCTTTTTACCCTGGCGTTGTCCGCCTGCGGCAAGACGGATTCCCCGGTTCCTGCGGTTTCGGGAAACGCCCCCTCTGACACTCCTGCGGTTTCTGTTCCGGCCCCTGACGAACAGCCGGGGCAGTCCCCTTCCTCCTGCACCTTCGACCCTGCCCTGTTTGGCGGCAAGCTCCAGAGCTGCGCCTATGCCGGGAATGGGACGCTCCTTGTGCTGGCGGACAAGCTGTACCTCTACGACACAGGGACCTCCTCGGTGCTGGCCACCGCAGAGGCTCCCCTGCGCGACTTTGAAGCGCAGGCCATTGACGGCGGCTACGTCCTGTCCGGCATGGGCGACAGCGGCATGATGGCGTACATCTACGACAGCTCCCTTTCTCTGAACAAGGAGATCGCGGTGGAGGAGCTTTTGCAGGGAGATTTTGTTGTCAGCGAAACCGGGGGCGTAGCGGCCTCCACAGATGGAAAGAAGCTGGCGTTCGCCGCCATGGGCGGGCTGTATTTGTATGACTTGGAAAGCGGGAATCTGACGACTCTCTTGGACATGGCCCAAAACGCCGGGACGGCCAGCATCAGTGTTTCCATGCTGAACGGCGCTGCCTTTGCCCAGGATAACAGCCAGATCGTGTTCTTTGGCAGCGGCAACTCAATTCCCGTGGTAGATGGCGAGGAGGGCTTTTCCCTCCACGGCAGCATATCCGTGGAGGGCAGCGGTCTGAAGCTCACAAAACTGTCCGACTATGAAATGGAAGAAATGCAGAGCAGCGTCAGCCGGTTGTTTTTCCCGCAGGCGTTTACCCAAGCCAACGGTACGCTGCTTTGGATTGACCGGGCAACGGGCAGCGCCAATACGCTTTCCTTCTCCGCCAGCGGTGAGGGCAAAGACGGCGTGTACGGCTCGGAGCAGGGGAACTATGTAGCAACCGCCGTTTTGGACGGCAGTCTGACCGTTCGCGTCTATGACGTGGCCTCCGGCGAATTGCTTGCCACCGAAGTGATGGAAGACTCCGATTCCACATATTTCAATCGCATCCCCAGAATCTACCTTTTAGACGAGGCCAAAACTGCTGTAGTCGTTCTTGGGGGCAGTATCAGTGAAGTTGACACGCTGGTATCCACATTTGAGTTTGGAGCATAACATGGAAATCACATTTGAAAGCGTATCTAAGCGATACAAAAACAAGTATGCCCTGAAAAACTTTACCGCCATCTTGAGCGAGGGCGTGTACGGCCTGCTGGGTGAAAACGGGGCCGGAAAAACCACGCTCATCAATACCTTTGTGGGCCTCCTGCGCGGGGACAGCGGCACGATCCGGGTGGACGGCCAGGATGTGAGGACGCTGGGCAAAGCGTTCCTGTCCCAAATCGGCTATATGCCGCAGTATCCTATCTTCTATCGTGATTTTACCGTCAAGGGTTTTCTGTTCTATATGTGTGCGCTGAAAGAAATTTCGACCCATGAAGCGCAGACCCGAGTTTCGGAGCTGCTGGCCACGGTAAACCTGACGGACGCACAGGACAAGAAGATCGGCGCGCTCTCCGGCGGTATGCGCCAGCGCGTCGGCATTGTACAGGCCATGCTGTCCGACCCCAAAATTTTGATTCTGGACGAGCCCACCGCCGGTCTTGACCCCAGCGAGAGAATACGGTTTAGGAACCTGATCTCCCGGTTTGCCCAGGGCCGGACAATCCTGCTGGCAACCCACATCGTTTCCGATGTTGAGTGCATCGCGCGGGAAATCCTGCTGCTGAAACAGGGGACGCTGCTCATGCAGGGAACGCCCGCCGCGCTGGAGCAGAACATTGAGGGCAAGGTGTGGAAGGTGACCGCCGGGGCCGAGGAGGCCGCGCTGCTGACCGATATGTACTGCGTCAGCAACATGAAACAGGAGGACGGACAGTTTGCCCTCCGCATTGTTGAGGAGGGAGGTCCAATTAAGACCGCACAGCCTATCCAGCCCAACCTGGAGGATGTGTTCTTGTACTATTGCAGGGGGGAGCGCCATGATACGTCTGATACGATATGAATTTATCAAGCAGTTCTGTAAACGCTCCCTTCTGGTGCTCTTTGTGGTGTTCAGCCTTGCCAACCTGTTCAAAATCTACGGCGAATACAAATCCTACTCCTATCTGGCAGACGGGAACGGAGAGGGTTGCTGGCACACGCTCCATTGGCAGCTCTATAAGGAATACCAGGGGAAAATCACCCGGGAGAAGGTGGAGCGCCTGCTGGCCGTGTATACGCCTCTTGTGGAGGCCACATCGGATATGACCGCAAGCACAGCCACCGATGACCCCAACACCATGACCGGGAACCTGTATAGCGACAGAAACCTGCTGGACAAGTATTTTGTACAGCCTATGCAGTATTTCTATGAGTACAGCGGCCGGTCAGAGCAAGTGGCAAATAGAGCACGGCAAAGCGCCGCGCTCTATGGGGAACGGGGAGCAGTCTATCAGCAGAGGGAGAGCGGCGCGATCTATAATCTTTATGCTGGCCGCACCATCCCTGCCTTTGCCTACCGGGAAATGTGCAATTACTATCTGAACTATGATTTTTCCATCGTCCTGACCCTCCTGCTCTGTCTATATGGAATCATCGGAACCTTTGTAAGCGAGAGGGAAACACAGATGGATATGCTGCTGCTGGTAAGTCCGGGCGGCGGCAGAAAAACAGCCCTGGCGAAAATCCTTGCGGCTACCCTGTTTCTGCTCTTGACCTCGCTGTGGTTTTCTCTCCTTGACCTGATTGGCTTTGCGGCCTCCTTTCAGACTTTGGAAGGGCTGGCCCTGCCGGTATTCGCAATTCCGAGCTTTGCGGAAAGCTCCGTCAATCTCAGCATTTTTCAGTATGTCCTCCTGTCCGCGGCGCTCAAATGCGCCGGCGCATGGGTGATGGGGATGCTCTGGCTGTTGGTTTCGATGTTTTGGAAAAATGCCCTGCTCCCCTTTGTCATCAATTTTGCCCTCTGTATGGCGCTGATTGTCAGCGGAGCCGCCTGTGCCTACTCCAATTTCTTCTGGACAAAGGTGCTGAATCCTTATTCTCTGCTGACAAACCGTGTTCTTCTGGGCAAAACGGAGTTTATAAACCTGGGCGGATTCCCCGTCCTGACTTGGCAGGCCGCAATATGGTTTGCTCTGATTACGGGTCTTGTTCTTGCAGCTGCAATCTATTTTCTGTCAGCGGAAAACTGTCACCGCTGTGTTCGGAGGGCAAAATGAGTGTTTTCTCTTATGAATGGAAAAAACTGATGCTTTACCAGCGTGGACTGCTCTATATCCTGGCCGCGCTCCTGGTCAGTACGGTTTGGCTGGCCGCAGCCGACAGGCCGCAGAACGGCGCGATGGAAGAATACCGTGAGGAATACGAGTGGTATCTGGAACGGCTGGACGGGGCGTACACAGAGGAAAAAGCCGCTTGGCTGGAGCAGGAGGCCCAGGCCATCACAAAGGCCCGTTATGCCCGCTCCGGGTCCCAGGAAAGCTATTACAGCGGCCAGATCACAGCGGAACAGTATGAGCGGCAGACCGCGGAGGTCAATACGGTTTTGGCCCATGAGCATGGCTTTGAAGCTGTGTATCAGCAGTATTTATATATCTGCGAGAACACCGGAAATCGTTACTTTTTGAACACAAACGGCTGGGCGGGGCTGTTTTCCGCCCAAACGCTGGACTTTCCGCTGTTCCTTGTCATTTTGATTTTGGCAGCTACGGTTTTTTGCTCGGAGTATAGCTGCCAGATGGACGCGCTTTTGCGGACGGCTCCCCAGAGCCGCAAGAGCGCCAGAAGCAAAGTCGTGATAACCCTCTGCGCCGTGTTCGCTCTCTGCGGAGGGCTGGCCCTGATTCGTTTTGCTTTCTTCGGTATAAAATACGGCCTGCCCCACGGGGAGTACCCTGTTCAGAGTATCGCCAGTTTCGGGGGCAGTACAAAAAATATCTCTTTGCTGGCTGCGTATCTGATTCTGACCGTCCTGCGCTGTTTTGGCTCGGTGTATCTCGCCGCCCTGCTGCTCTTTGCTTCCGTTTTGGTGAAGAAATATGCTTTGACGGTGGTGATCGGAGTGGCCTCCACCTTGATACCGTACATCGGACTGTCCAGACAGATTTGCTACCGCTTGCCGATGCCCCTGCCTTTCCTGCTGGCAACCGGCTTTCTGGAGGGGGCCTCCTCTGTGGAGGATTCGTTGACAGGAGAACCCATCGTGACTTTTTCAGAGCGTTCCCCCCAGGAACTGCTGGCCCTGCTGGGCCTGTCCGCTGTGTGCTGCGCCCTCATGGTATGGTGGGTGCTGCGGCAAAACACAAATCGCTGGCAGTCTGGAAGAAAATCCGTCAGAGGCTGCGGGGCTGCCGCGCTCTGCCTGCTGGTACTGCTCTCGCTGTCCGGCTGCTCTGTCGCAGAATCCACAAATGAGATATTCAATTCATCTTCGCAAAGTGCGACTTACAGTGTGGTCTACGATGACCAGACGCGGACCTACGCTCTTGAAAACCGGGCAACCGGCATTTTGACGGATTTGGCCCTCTCTCCGCTGTTCGGGGCCTTTTCGGAGGGGGAAGCCGTCAAAGCCGTCTATATGGAGGCTCCGTACATTTATTATATGGCCTCCCGCACAGAACAGTATGTGGATCGGGTCGGCAGCTACAACAGCACAGCTACCCAGGTGTCCATCGTCCAGCTTGATACAGAAACCTTTGAGGAACAGGTTATTTTTGAGAAAATAACTGACAGCGGGCGATCTCTGCTGGGAATTGACTATAACGTGGGGGATACCTGGAGGTTTCTACAATACTGCTATGGCTTTTTCTTGAACAACGACAGCCTCTTTTTCATTACGAATGATGGGATTACGGAAGTGAGCAGGACGATCCAGCAAACGCAAGTGCTGGACATTCCCACCAGGGGGAATATAGCGTTTGATGGGCGGACGATCTACTTTATCAACGAAAATTCTTTGCTGACAGCATATGACACCAAGACCCGCAAGGAAAGGCCATTTCGGAAGGTTGTTGCCTCCGACTTCTGCCTGACAGAGCAGGGGCTGTATTTTATCAACCGCATGGATTCCGACTGCGTTTATCTATGCGGCAGGGAGGGCGCCCACAGTCTGAAGGTTTCAAATGACCCGGCCCTGTCTGTTGGTTATGATGGCGAGAAAGTTACCATGATTCTGAAATCGGACGGGAAGGAGGTGGTTTTTGATCCATGAAGGTGCAGGAACGCCAGGCCTCCGTCAGAGCAAGGCGAAAAAACGTGGAGGAAGGCTGGTGACTGCCTATGCTTTGCGTGGTGCAGTTGTCCTTCTGTTGGCTCTGATGCTTGTCCTTATGATGTAGGACGGATTTTGCGGACATTCAAAATAAAAAGAATGTGGAGATAATAGACAATGGCAAAGACGATTTTTGAGGAACTGGGCGGCAAATATGAACGGCAAGGCGATTGCTTACTACCGTGGCGGTTTGTGAGGGGGAGCAGCTACCTTCCCAGGAAGAGCGCAGGATTATGCAAGGTTATGGAAGAATATCCAGCCAGAAATGGCTCAAGAAAACCTGCCGAAAGACAAGCAGCCGGCTAAGACTTTGTCAAGAGAGAAACGCAAAAAAGATGAATAAAAAATCGGCAAAGCAATAAGAACAGGTGGAGGAAATGCGTCGCGAGGCTATAAATAATGTGCGCCGCACCCGCGGTAAGGTGAGTTTGGAGGATATTTTGGCAGGATATTACGGCGACTAACCACCTCGAGGGCCGTTACACCGCAGGCTATGCCCAGCTACTGACAAGCGCATTATCAAAAACGTGCTTGGCAAGACCCAGGCCGAAGTTAAAGAAAAGTTAGTTATGGCGATGGATGATACCAAAGATTTAGAACCTGTATTCGCAAAAGGATAAAGTTATGGTAAAATAAGGATATGGAAGAAGTGCGAAAGACGTACCCTAGCGACTTGCCAGATAAACAGTGGTAAGAAATAGAGCCACTGTATGAGGGAGTGCGCAACTGTATATGAAGCAAGAGAGAATTGACAAATGCGGTACTGCATTTGGTGGATTCAGGGTGTAAATGGAGGCAGCTGCCTCAAGACTTTCCACCGTATTCAATAGTACACAGTTTTTACCGCCAAGTCTGAATCAGCGGGTTGTGGGATAAAATACGGAGCATCTTGTAAAAAAGACGCGAACAAATACCGAGCGCAAGGAGAGTCCAAGCTACGCGATCATTGATTCCCAGAGTGTGAAAACAGCAGCGGCAAGTAAGGAAGGTGGAATTGACGGTGGGAAAAAACGAAAGGCAGGAAACGGCACATCGTAGTGGAGGTGCTGGGTTGTTTGCTGTCTGTTGCAGTCCATGCAGCCAATATTCATGACACAAAAGGCGGGATGTTTGTAGCGAAACGAGCGCATGGACGCTATGGTCAAAATTTCTCATTTTCACACCTTGCTCAAACGCTTATGAATACGGCTCCTAACACCGGACGGTAATTTTTTTCGGAAAAAGCCTTATCTTTTACTTGTGTACAGCCGATACATATTATGCAAGATGAAGAAAAAGTCTAGGTGTTTGTCGTTTTGCATAAAATTGGGTACTTTGGACCGGGGCGATGTGGCTGGTCCGTATTATGCTGGCTTACTCCTGTTTCTTAGGACATTTTGCAGTTGTTTTCTGTAAAATTTCGCCAACCCATTTCTATAAAAACTGAATTCAGTGAGCGAAAAGGTGTTGAGGCGGGTATGCGCCCGTCCCGATTCCTTTTGTTGTAAGATGAGGAAGTATATGCCGCCGATAGAGCCCGTAAAGGAATTGGCGGGTATGGGGAAAACAGGGTACACATGCCGGGAGTGTAGACTGGCCCTTGGCGGTTTTGTCATAGCCGGTGGAATTAAGAAAATGGAAGCGGCCACTGTATTACTAGGAGGACAATATGGAGAAGGGAACTGTTTACTTTTTTACTGGGCTGGCCGGCGCCGGCAAGACCACAATCGGGGGGCTGTTTTATCAAAAGCTCCATGAAATCAGTCCTAATGCCGTGTTGAAGGATGGCGATAAACTGCGCGCTATGTCCGGGCACAGGGATTATTCCACGGAGTCCCGCAAAAAGGGCGCGTGGGGGCTGTTCGAGGACTGTAGGGACTTGGCGGACCAAGGGAGGGACGTTGTGGTTTGCAGTATCTCCATGTATAAAGAGATCAGGGACTGGAACCGCGCGAACATCGAAAATTACAGGGAAGTTTACATAAAAGTCAGCATGGATACCCTGCGGCAGCGGGATCAGAAGGGGCTTTACACCACCGGCGTCAAGCAGGTGGTGGGCGTCGACTTACCGTGGGACGAGCCGGAAACGCCGGATATTGTCATAGAGAATGATAAGGGTGAAACCCCTGAGAGCATTGTTGACAGAATAGTTTCCTTCTTCGGTTTGGGGGGACGGGCATGAATATAGCGCTCATTATCGCCGGCGGTAAAGGTCATCGTATGCGCCAGGAGATACCCAAGCAATTCCTCAATGTAAACGACAAACCCATTATAATTTACACCATGGAATGCTTTCAGAAGCACCCGGAAATAGGCGCTATTGAGGTGGTCTGCCTGGAGGGCTGGCACGATATCCTTTGGGCCTATGCCAAGCAGTTTGGCATAGACAAGCTCAAATGGGTGATATCCGGGGGTGAAACGGCCCAGGAATCCCTCCGAAACGGAGTGTTCCATCTGCGGGAGGAGTGCGGCCCGGAGGATATTATCGTGATCCATGACGGCATTCGCCCGCTGGTAGAGGACTTTGTGCTGACGGATGTGCTGGTCCAGTGCAAAAAGCATGGCAACGCGGTGACCGCCATGCCATATAATGAACAGATTTTTGTAACGGAGGACGGGGAAACCTCGACACAGTATGTACCCCGCGACACGCTCCGCCGGGTATCCACTCCTCAAGCATATCGGTATGAGAAGCTGCTGTGGGCGTATGAGAAGGCTTTTGACGAGGGTATTGGGATTCAGGCGTCTACATACACCAACACTTTGATGGTGGAGCTGGGCGAACGGCTGTATTTTGCGGCGGGTTCGGACAAGAATATTAAGCTGACCACCAAGGACGATCTGGAGCTTTTCAAAGCGTATATGAAGATGAATAAAGACTCGTGGCTGAAGTAGGTGAGAGGATGAGTATTCTGGAAATCATCGAGTACCGGGCCATACTTCAAAAGCTGCGTGAGGACTTTCCCTTTTGGCACCGGTTATCCGGCAAGACCATACTGATTACCGGCGCGTCCGGTATGCTGGGCAGCCTGCTGGTGGACGCCGTTATGCTATGGAACGAAGAAAGGCCGGACCAGGGGCGCTGCTCCATTATTGGTGTGGTGCGAAATCTGGAAAGGGCGAAGGCTCGGTTTGCGCCGTGGAGCGGCAGACCGGAGCTTACCTATATACAGCACGATGTATGCGAACCCTTGCCGGAGCTTCCGGGGAGACCTGACTTTTGGATACACGCCGCCAGTACCACCCACCCGGTAGCGTATTCTACTGAGCCAGTCAACACGATTATGGCCAATGTTCTCGGTACCAGAAATATGCTGGATAGGATTTCAGAGCTGGGCGGACGGTTTTTGCTGCTGTCCAGCGTGGAGGTATACGGCGGGAACCGGGGCGATGCGGAGCGCTTCAGCGAGGATTACTGTGGTTATATTGACTGTAATACCCTGCGGGCCGGGTACCCGGAGGCTAAAAGGGTCAGCGAGGCTTTGTGCCAAGCATATAGTGAGGAGCACGGGGTGGACGCGGTGATTCTGCGTCTGCCGCGCTGTTATGGCCCTACCATGCAGATGACGGACTCGAAGGCGGTTGCGCAGTTTATTAAGAAGGCTGTGCGGGGCGAGAATATCGTGCTGAAAAGCGAGGGCAGACAGTTTTATTCCTACGCGCACGCGGCTGACGCGGTGAAGGGAATGCTGTGGACGCTGTGTGTGGGGGAAAAGGGAGAGGCGTATAATTTGGCGGACGGGCAGTCGGATATTACGCTGAGAGATTTGGCTCGGACAGCGGCGGAAAGCGCGGGGACAGAGGTTGTGTTTGAGCTGCCGGAGGAGATGGAGAAAAAGGGCTTTTCCAAGGCGCAGCGAGCGGTGCTGGACGCTGAAAAATTGAAGGGCTTAGGTTGGAGAGCGTCATATTCTATAAGGGCTGGAGTGGCAGAAACAATAACAATTTTGAGGAAGTGCGCCAATGGATAAAATCAATGTAACGCGCTCGAGTCTGCCGCCATATGAGGAATATTGCGCGGAGATTCGGGATATGTGGGATAATCGCTGGCTTACCAACATGGGCGAAAAGCATAGGGGCTTTCAGGCGGAGCTTGCCGGATATCTTGACGTAGACAATATAGAGCTGCTTACAAATGGCCATATGGCGCTGGAGCTTACACTGCAGGCGCTCAAGCTTTCCGGCGAGGTTATTACCACGCCCTTTACCTTCGCCTCCACGACCCACGCCCTTGTGCGCTGCGGCCTGGAGCCGGTTTTCTGTGACGTGGACCCGGCCGATTTTACTATGGACGCAAGCAAAATCGAGCCGCTGATTACTGAGAAGACTTCGGCGCTCCTGCCGGTGCATGTGTATGGGAATATTTGCGAGGTGGAGGCTATTCAGGAAATTGCTAATAAGTACAATCTAAAAGTAATCTATGACGCTGCCCATACCTTCGGCGTAAAGTACAAGGGCCGGGGAATCGGAAATTTCGGTGACGCCAGCTGCTTTAGCTTCCATGCCACTAAGGTTTTCCACACGATTGAGGGCGGCGCAGTTGCGTATAAGGACGCATTTTTAGGCCGGGAGCTTGCAAGGCTCCGCAACTTTGGGCTGGAGGGGCAGGAGGACGCTGTCGAAGTCGGCAGCAACGCTAAACTGGATGAGTTTAGGGCGGCTATGGGGTTGTGCAATCTGCGGCACATTGATGAGGTGATTGCAAAGCGCAGGCGCGTTGCAGAACGTTATCGGGAGAGATTAGAAAACATTCCCGGCGTTCAGTTAGGCCCGATTCAGCCGGAAGTAACACCCAATTTCGCATATTTTCCGGTCGTGTTTGATGAGGGAATTTTTGGCGCGGGCCGGGACAAAATCCTGTCGGCACTGGAAAATGAAGATATCCATGCGCGTAAGTATTTTTACCCGTTGACCAGTGAGCTTTCCTGTTATCAGGGGCGTTTTAACCTTGATCGGACGCCGCTGGCAAAGTGGATCAGCCAGCGGGTGATAACCTTGCCCTTATACCCGGATTTGCCGGTAGAGGCGGCAGATAAGATTTGTGACATTATTGTATCATGTGAAAAGTGAGGCGAGCGAAATGCGGGGAATCATTTTGGCAGGTGGCTCTGGCACACGGCTTTATCCGCTGACAAAGGTAGTTTCAAAACAGCTGCTGCCGGTGTACGATAAGCCGATGATTTATTATCCTCTGTCTACTTTAATGCTGGCAGGGATACGCGAAATTCTGCTTATTTCAACGCCGGAGGACCTGCCCAGGTTCAGAGAGCTTTTAGGCGATGGCAGTCAGTTTGGCCTCCAACTCTCGTATGCCGAGCAGTTGAAGCCGGAGGGGATCGCCCAGGCGTTTCTTATTGGTGAGGAGTTTATTGGCGGCGAGCCTTGCGCGCTGATTTTGGGGGATAATATTTTCTATGGCGGGTGGTTTTCCTCGAATCTGCAAAAGGCGATAAGCAATGCCGAGTCAGGCTGCGCCACAATTTTTGGCTGTTATGTCCGGGACCCAAAGCGGTTTGGAGTGATGGAGCTTGGCCCGGAACAACAGGTAATCTCCGTGGAGGAGAAGCCGGATAACCCTAAATCACACTATGCAATTACGGGGCTGTACTTCTATGACAGCCAGGTTTGCGGTCTGGCAAAACAGTTAAAACCCTCTGAGCGCGGTGAACTGGAAATTACAGATTTAAACCGGCTCTATTTGGAAAGAGACCGGTTGAAGGCCCAGGTTTTGGGCAGGGGATTTGCTTGGATGGATACAGGCACGGTGGGCAGTTTAATGGAGGCCGCGGTGTTTGTGCAGGCTGTGCAGGAACGCCAGGGCGTAGTTATCTCTGCGCCGGAGGAGATTGCTTATTACGCCAGGTGGATTGGCAAAAAAGAGCTGCTTGAGGGCGCGGAGCTGTACGGAAAGTCGGCGTATGGGGAGCATCTGCGTGGAGTAGCAAGAGATATGTTCATATGCTGAAGAGGATATCAATTACTGTAACCGGTCGGCACCGATAGAGAAGGACGGATCACTTTAATGAAAATTGGGATAATGCAGCCATATTTTTTTCCATACTTAGGCTATTGGCAGTTGATGAAGGCAGTTGATAAGTATGTGGTTTATGATGATGTTAATTATATTAAATCAGGCTGGATCAACCGCAACGCAGTTTTGGTAAAGGGGAAAAGGCACAATATTAACGTGATTTTGATTGCGGCAAGTCCTAATAAGCTTATAAATCAAATTTGTGTCAATACAGATGAAAGAGTGCAGAAAAAACTGTTTAAGACAATATCGGAATATTATAGCAAAGCGCCTTTTTACGCCCAGGTCAAACCGATTCTGGAAAAAATAATTTTTTCTCAGGAGCCTAACTTGGCAAGATATCTCTTTGAGTCTATTAAGGCTGTGGCGGCATATCTTCAAATACATACAGAGCTGATGCTTTCCTCGCAGATTGCAAAAGACAATTCTTTAAAGGGCTATAAGAAGGTAATTGAGATTAGCAAAGTGTTAGGCGGAACCGAATACCTCAACTCCTTTGGAGGATTTGACTTATACGAGCCGCATCGGGCGGAATTTTTGGCCAATGGAATTGTTCTCAGGTATTTGAAAATGAAGGAGATTGTATATCCGCAATTTAACAACGAATTTGTTCCAAATCTATCTATAATCGATGTAATGATGTTCAATTCGCCGGAGGAAATTAAAAAAATGCTGGGAGATTATACAGTGATAAACTCGGAGGGGCAGGCATGAAGGAAGAATTTTTGCAGAAATTGGCTCTTAACCGTAATATCGAACCGCAGTTTTTAAAGATTAAGGCCGACCCCAATCCTATTTTTATCTTTGGGGCCGGAGCACATGCTCTGGACGTTCTTTTGTACTGCGATAATTATAACATTGAAGTGGAGGGCTTCCTGATAAATATCCAAGCCGAAGCGTCAAGCTTCTGTGAAAAGCCTGTTTATCAAATTGAGGAGGCGGAAAGAAAATACGGACGCTTCAGTGTGATTTTAGGCTATGCCAATTATCCGGACGGCGTTGCAAAGCTAAAGGCAGATTGCAGTGTTGCTAATATTTATTGCCTTGGTAGCTGCGCCTATGGCAACTGGGAGGTGCTTCCCGCCGAGTATGTGGAGGAACATTCGGAGGAATATATGAATATATTTCATCTGCTGGCGGACGAGTTTTCCCGGCAGTGCCTGATCTCATATTTGAATTGTAGAATAAACGATTGTGCGGATTTTATGTTTCCCCATTACCTGGGGGAGGGGTTTTACCGCAATGATTTACTTAAGCTGCAGGACAAGGAAACTCTCCTGGACGTCGGGACCTGCGAAGGAAAGACCATAGAAGAATTTGTTGAGGCGGTGCAGGGCAGATACGGTAATATTATTGCATTGGAGCCGGAGGAGGATAATTATCGTGAGCTTTGCAAGACCATTGCGGAAAACGGGTGGGAAAAGGTATATGCACAAGCTGTCTGCGCGTTTAATGAGGACAGGACGGTCAAATTCAGCGGAACAGGCGAGATGGGCGGAGTGGTTGACGAGGCGGACAGCTTTATAGAATATCCCGCTGTACGTATTGATAGCCTGCTCAGGGAGCTTCAGCTGGAAACGCCGGTAAGCATTGTAAAGATCAATTTCCCCTTCTCTGTTATTGAGGTTTTAGAAGGTATGACAAACCTTATTGATACGGAAAAGCCCAAGCTCATCATTCGGATCGGTTTTGATGAAAAAGTGATGCGCGCGGTGATATTTAAACTTCGTGAAATGCGGGGGGACTATAAATTGTTTTTTCGATATACAATCGGTATTCCTCAGGGATTAACTCTTTTTGCGGTATAGGACGGATTTATTCTGAAAACAAATTAAAGGGGAGAAATATATGACCATTTTGGTGACAGGCGGCGCCGGATTCATCGGAGCAAATTTTATCTTTTATTGGAGGAAAAACCATTGTGACGACAGGATTGTTTGCCTGGATAAATTAACCTATGCCGGGAATTTATCCACCCTGAAATCAGTGATGGACAAACCAAATTTTCACTTTGTAAAGGGTGATATCTGCGACAAAAAGACGGTATTTGACCTGTTCCGGGCAGAGTCTCCGAGCTATGTAGTAAACTTTGCCGCAGAGTCCCATGTGGACCGTTCTATCACAGGTCCGGAGGCGTTTTTGCACACTAATTTTCTTGGCACGGCAACGCTGTTGGACGCGTGCCGTGAATTTGGCGTAAAGCGGTATCATCAGGTGTCAACCGACGAGGTCTATGGCGATTTGCCGCGGGACAGGCCGGAGCTGTTCTTTACGGAGGAGACGCCGCTGCATACCAGTTCGCCGTACAGCGCGTCAAAGGCTGCGGCGGACCTGCTTGTACAATCCTATGTGCGAACGTACCGTCTGCCGGCCACGATATCCCGCTGCTCTAATAATTTTGGACCGTATCAGTTCCCGGAAAAGTTTATCCCGTTGATGATTATTAACGCGCTGAAGGACGAGCCGCTGCCTGTTTATGGCGATGGCTGCAACGTGCGGGACTGGCTGTATGTAGAGGACCACTGCCGGGCCATTGAGCTGATTTTGCAGGAAGGCAAGGCCGGCGAAATATATAATGTGGGCGGGCATAACGAGCGGCGAAATATAGACGTTGTCAGGTGGATTCTTACAGAGCTGGATAAATCGGAGGAATTGATTTCTTATGTGGCCGACCGCAAAGGCCATGACCAGCGGTATGCGATTGATCCGGCAAAGATTCACCGGGAATTGGGGTGGCTGCCGCAGACAAAGTTTGAGGAGGGTATGCGGCAAACGCTTCGGTGGTATCTGGACAACCGGGAGTGGTGGAGGGACATCGTTTCCGGGGAATATCAGGAGTATTACGCTAAGATGTATGGGGGCAGACAAGATGCAGAAGCTTAAATCAGAGCGGCAAATAGATGTAAGTATAATTGTCCTGACATATTGTCAAGAGAATTATGTTTCCCAGGCAATAGACAGTATCCTTATGCAGGAAACGAATCTGAAGTATGAGATTTTGGCGGGAGATGATGCCTCAACGGACGGTACGCCGGATATTCTCAAAAGCTACGCGAAGGAAAATCCGGAGGTCCTCCAGTTGATATTAAGAGAAAAGAATGTTG
Organism: Acutalibacter muris; assembly: GCF_002201475.1. Taxonomy (NCBI): domain Bacteria; kingdom Bacillati; phylum Bacillota; class Clostridia; order Eubacteriales; family Acutalibacteraceae; genus Acutalibacter; species Acutalibacter muris. Next base: position 1,437,013 of record NZ_CP021422.1, read on the forward strand.
GCGCCAGCTACAATTTTTTTGATCTGCTCCGACGTTCCAAAGGGAAATATATTGCTGTTTTAGAGGGCGACGATTTCTGGCTGGACAGCCATAAGCTGCAAAAGCAGTTTGATTTTTTGGAGAGCCACCCGGAGTATGCGGCCCATTGCAGTAAGTGTCTGATCGTAGATGAGAACGGTAAGCCTGATTATGAGCGCAGCTGTCATATCGCATGGAACAAAAGGACCTTTACGCTGGAGGATCTGCTGGACAGTTGGCAGCTCCCCGGGCAGGAGGGGACCGTTATGGCCCGCAATATCTATCGGGAGATGAAGCCGGAGGAGTACGACATTCTATACAAGGTCCACCCGATGGTGACTGACAAGACGGAAGCCCTGCTGCTCCTTCACAGAGGCCCGTATTATTGCAGCAACGAAGTTTTATCCGCCTATCGCTTTGTGGATAAAAAGGGAGAAAATAACTGGTTTTCTATTCACCACGCAAATATTTACCGAAACTACGATATGTTCATGTACCCCTGCAACTTAGAGACTTGGGCGCGCAAACATATGAAGCTGCCCAGGGGAAAGCACCTTGGTAAGCGCAATGCCTTTCGGTTTGCCCGGTTTGTGGAGGAGTGCGTGCGTGAGCCCAGCCTGCAGAGGTTACAGTATTTAGCCGAGATGATAGGTAAGAGCCATCAGCCCCTAAAATATAGCTGGTATGTGCTGAAGGCCCTGATAGAAATGGAGTGACGGTATGAGAAAATTAAATCTGGCGGCACTGCTGTTCGGAGCGGCGATTGGCGCTGTAACAGGCGGAAAGCTTGTCAAAAAGGTCTGGCTGGAAAAATGTCGGAAACAGAAGAAGGAGGGTGCGGCCTCCCGTCATGAGGGCGAACTTCTTTATAATCTGTTGAAACTGAAGCAGGAGGGCGTTCGGCTCAGCGAATATTTCACCGGGCACAACTTACAATCGGCGGCGGTACTCGGAATGGGACGGGAAGGACGCTATCTGTTGGAGGAATTGATAGAAGAGAAGGAAATTTCAGCAGTCTATGGCGTGGAGGCAGACTACCTGGGTTCTGTGCATGAAAGTCTGCTTGTCTACCGGCTGGGAGAAGATAAGCTGCCGCCGGCGGACTGCCTGGCAGTATGCGATTTAAATGAAACCGCCGAGAAGGCCGCCATAGCCCAAAAGGAATTTGCGGGGACCATTGTTACCTTGGAGGAGGTTATAGATTGGCTGATGGACAGGCATGGAATCCGAAAATGGCGGGGGCAGTCCACGTCCGGCAGACCGGCGAAATAAATGCGGCAGGAGACTTGCTTGATATTTTGATTAGAGGAGTGATATAACATGAAATTTTGTAATAAACCGTTTACGTATGCCTATTTTGGGGATAAGGGTGAGGTGTGGCCCTGCGGATGGATGCATTATACGATCGGCAATTTATATGAGCAGGATATTGACGAGATATGGCATAGCGAGGCGGCCGACAAGGCGCGGCAGTCAATTACAAACGGCTCTTTTGCGTTTTGCAGGGAAACGTCCTGCCCTTATTGCGAAAGGGGAGAGCTGCTAGATTTGTCGGAGGAGGAGATAGCGCGGCAAGCTGTGCCTACAGAACTTCCGTTGGAGGTGAATATTGCGAATGATCACATTTGCAATATTGCCTGTACCAGCTGCCGTAAAACTATCTATTGTCCAGAGAAGGGGGAAAGGGAGAAAATTGACGGCGCACTCAAGCGTTTCCTGCCTTTTGCAAATAAGCTGCAAACAATAAGCATGAATGGCGGCGGGGAATTTTTGGCGAACCCAAGCTTCATTGAATTTTTGAAGGATTTGCGGCCGGAGCGTGAGGACTTCAAGCTTGAATTTGAAACGAACGGTATTCTGTTTGACGAGGAGCATTGGAGGAAATTTTCGCATTTAGGGAGATACCATATTTCAGTTACAGTGACTTTGAACAGCTTACGGAGAGAAGTATATAGGTATCTGTCAGGCGGATTTGACCATATGGAGCGCGTCAAGAAAAACCTGCGATTTCTCAGCGATTTGCGTCGAAGCGGGGAAATTGATCAACTTGATGTGACCATGGTGGTGCAGGAGTGCAATTTCTGGGAGGTGCCGGATTACATCCATGCGTTTGCAAAGTCTGATGAATACGCGGTGGATAGAATCGTGATGAAGCCCTTGTATAAATGGTGGAAGATGGAGGAGGAAACCTACTGGTTTAAGAACATTCTCAATCCCATGCACCCTTATCACAAGGAGTATCTCAAAATTCTGGCGGACGATTGCTGGAACGACCCCAAGGTTTACGACTGGGGTTGTCACAATATCAGGGAGGCTATGCCGCACCCCTTAAAGCAGGAGGAAATTTACCGAAAGATTCTGTCCAAAATTTATAACAATAAAGAGGGGCTTTCGCCGGTAGAATACCTGAAAAAGTGTGTAGACGCTTTAGGTGCGAAGCGGATTGGATTTTATGGAAAGAATGAATTTTCTCTGGACTTTGCAAGGCTGCTGAAGAAGACAGGAGCGGAGGTTTTCCAGCTGACTTGGGTGCCGGAGGATTGCGACGGGGAGTTCACAAAGGTTGCAAAGCAGGAGTTCAGGCCGGATATGGCGGACGCCATGGTCATTATTGACTTCTTCAAGGGCGGGTATTGGTTTAAGGACTTGAAAGCGTTAGGCTTTGAGAAACCCCTCCTGACGGTGGAGGAATTTGTGAAGGGCTTTGAGAAAAGGGGATAAATGAAGTGAAAATACAAATATTGGCCGGAGGACTGGCAAACCAAATTCGCCATTACCTTTTTGTGAGGTTTGCCGAAAGGTACCGCCCAGGCTCGGAATGGTGGTTCGACGATTCCTATTTCTATACGCACAAGGACCACAATGGCTATGAAATGGAGAGGCTCTTTGGCGCTCGTCTGAATTTGTTAAGCGACTTTTTCGACGGAAGGACTTGGGAAAAGATTGTTGAACAGAGAAAGCGTGGGGTAATACTACCGCAGACCTTGTTAGATATGGGAACGCCAATAGTGCTTTTTGAGGGACGTTTGTACATTGACCAGGCCAGGTTCTCCGGCAAAACGATTTTGGCCGAGGGAGAGCACCTGGGCTTTCATCCCGAATACATTGATTTGCCTTATGAGAATGTTTACTACCACGCGGAATGGGCCAGTAGAAAATGGTTTGACGCCTATGCTGAAGAGAATCGGCAGGAGCTCCGCTTCCCACCCCTGCAGGAGCAGCAAAATATCGAATACGCGGATATGATTAACAATTCCTATTCCGTGGGTATCCATGTTCGAAGAACAGGCTTCTTGGACACAAGCTGGGATATATCAGCGGATCAATACCAAACAGCCTGCAGGCAGGTATTGGAGGGGTATCCGGACGCAAATTTCTTCATTTTTTCAGATGATATAGCTTGGTGCAAAGAGAACGCCGAATTATGTGGATTTAATTTGGCGGCGTCAACGACCTATGTCACCGGTAATGTTGAGCCGAATAATTACATTGATATGCAGCTGTTAAGTATGTGCAATGGAATGATTCGTAATGCGGAAAGTTCTTTTTCTCAGGTGGCTGGCTGGCTTGACCCGAAGCTGGAATTTGATTACAAGATTTGCCCTAAGTGCAACAGCTCAGACCCATTATGCGATTATAAAATCAGTACCTTAACTACTCAGGCCCAACAGTTTTTTTCAATGTATAACAGTCTGGGAAAACGACTCGTACCATGAACATATTTTGCGGTTCAAAACAGCGGAAACTTTGTGGAGGGAAAAATTATGCTTTCAGCTAGGGACGCCTTTTTCAACCAAATTTTTCAGCAGGTCACCCAAGGCGAAAACATCATCGTAATCACCTCTGATCTGGGCGCGCCGAGCCTGGACGATTTTCGTAAGTATTACCCGGAGAGATATATTAGCGTTGGCATAGCGGAGCAGAGCCTGATATCTGTTGCGGCCGGCCTCTCGTTAACTGGAGTTAGGGTTGTTGCCTATGGCTTGAATCCGTTTCCCATTACACGGGCCTTTGACCAAATACGTTCTCTGCTTGCAGAGCTGAAAATCCCGGTAACACTCTGCGGCCTTAACGCGGGGCTGTGTTCTGCCGTGGCGGGCTATACTCATATGCCCATTGAAGATATGGGCATGGTAAGGACGCTGTCAAATATCCGGCTGTTTAATCCGTCCGACGTGTGTATGGCTGAAAAATTGGCAAAAGAGGTTTCTGTATGCGCCTATCCACGGTATATCCGTTTTGATAAGGCGGTCAAGGAGAGATTTTATGCTGAACGGGACCTTGATTTTGACCGGGGCTTTACCACATATGGAGAACCTGGGAATTTGTGTATCGTGACCTTTGGAGGCTTTGTTTCAACTATACGAAGGAGGATAGACAAGTTTACACAGGAGGAGGGAAAGATACAGCTTATTGACCTGTTTTCTTTACCGGCGGAGACCGCCCAGCTGGTAACGCATTTGCAGGCGGCCAAAAAGATTATAACGATTGAAGAAAATGTACTTGCCGGAGGAATGGGTTCATATATACTGGAACTGCTATCTGATAATCAAATGGTTAAGCCGGTAAAACGGCTGGGCCTTCAGTTTAAAAATGGTTATTATGACAAATTTATCAGCAGGGAATATGTTCGGGAGGAACAGGGCTTATCTGAAGCGAGTATAGAAAAAGCAATTCGAGAAATGGTCGGTTAACGGAAACAAATTTTAATAAGGATAACCATTATGAAGCATAGCATAGAGGCACTTGAGGAAAAAGCATATCAATACAGAAAAAGGTTTTTAGAAATTTTTACCGGGTTAGGGTACGGACACTTAACGACTGCGTTTTCCTGGACAGAAATTGCGGCGGTGCTCTACAATGAAATTATGCGCGTTGCCCCGGCCGGGGAAGAGTCGGAGGACTTTGACAAGATGGTGGTGAGCAAAGGCCACGGCGTGGGGATGCTGTTTCCAATCTTTGAGGATTTGGGCTACTTTTCAAAAGGAGAATTGGAAAAAACGATCCGGGTGGGGGAATCAAATCAAAAGCTTCGCAGATTGTATTACCCGGGGTTTGATTTTTATGGCGGTTCTCTGGGTATAGGGCTAGGGTTGGCCGCAGGTATGGCAAAGGGAGCCAAGTTGCAGGGGGCAGATTGGAAAGTCTACTGTGTCGTTGGCGATGCGGAGTGCTATGAGGGCTCTATTTGGGAGGCCATGAATTTTGCGGGCCATAATGAACTGGACAACTTGATTACCCTTGTGGACAGGAATTCACTGGGGTGCTCGGATTTCACAGAGCATATGCTGAAATTGGAACCTTTTAAGGACAAGTGGCTAAGCTGCAACTGGGACGTTTATGAGATAGACGGACATGACGTAGAGCAGATATATGAGACACTTACAGAGGCCTCTGAGCGTAAGCATGAAAAACCCCAGTGTATCATTGCCAACACGAAAAAAGGGAAGGGGCTGGAGTACCTGGTGGACAAACCGCTTATGCATGGATATATGCCGAAAGGAGAGGAGGTAAAACGAGCGTATGAATCCCTACGGTAAAAATGCCAAAATTTATGTTGCAGGACACAGCGGCTTATTCGGTTCTGCCCTGGTACGTTCCTTAAGACAGAGAGGGCACGAAAATATACTAACTGTCTCTCACCAGGACCTTGATTTGACCGACGGAGCAAAAACAGAAAGCTTCTTTTTGGAGGAACGCCCAGACTATGTTTATGTCGCCGCGGCGAAGGTGGGCGGAATACAGGCAAATAAAGCCTATATGGCAGACTTTGCTATGGAGAATTTGCTTATTACTTGCAACGTGCTGAAAGCCGCGCACAAGGCCCGGGTAAAAAAACTGCTTTACCTTGGGTCATCTTGTATCTACCCCAGGGAGGCTGCCCAGCCGGTGAAAGAAGACTACCTGCTCACGGGGCTGCCCGAGCCCACCAATGAGGGCTATGCCCTTGCAAAGATAGCGGGTGTGCGCTTATGTGATTATTACAGGCGGCAGTATGGCGACAATTTCATTAGCTGCATTCCGGCAAATGTGTATGGTGAAAACGATAACTTTGATGAAAACACAAACCATGTGATCCCCTCGCTTATACAGCGATTTCACCGGGCTAAAGTAAACCAACTGCCTTATGTGGAGATTTGGGGGACGGGAGGTGCAGAGCGGGAGTTTATGCACATTGATGACGCTGCGGCTGCATGTATATTTTTGATGGAAAAGTTTGATGGGGCAGGCACGATCAATATCGGCATGGGTCAAACCACATCTATTCGCGCGTTGGCACAAGCAATATGCCGTATTGTCGGCTACCAGGGGGAAATTCGCTATGATACCTCAAAGCCGGACGGGATGCCGCGCCGCTTATTGGACAGTTCTAAAATCACCGCTTTGGGTTGGGGCCCGTCTATCCAATTAGAGGAGGGGTTGAAAAGAGAGTATGAATGGTATTTGGAAAATGTGGAAAGGAGTAAATAGAAATGCTAAACATACCCCTAATGAGCGACAATATACAGAAGGAGGATGTAAACGCGCTTATATCTTTCCTTAAAGAAACCAATCGGTTCACCCAAGGGCCCAAGGTTCGGGAATTTGAGCAGGTTTGGAGTGAATGGCTGGGTGTGAAGCACAGTTTATTTGTCAACTCCGGTTCCTCCGCAAATTATATTACGATGGCAGTTTTACGTGATTTGTATGGCGAGGGAGAAGTAATTGTGCCGCCTATTGCCTGGAGCAGCGATATAGCCTCTGTTTTTGCGGCAGGCCATACGCCGGTTTTCGTTGACATAGAGAAAAAGAATCTGGCGATGCAGGAAAAGGAGATACTCTCGCATATTACGGATAAAACCCGCGCCGTATTCTTAACCCATGTTCTTGGGTTCAAGGGGCTGAGCGGGCCGCTGTTGAAAGCGCTGCGGGAAAGAGATATTCCCCTTATTGAGGATGTATGCGAGTCACACGGCGCGATGATGGACGGCCAAAAGTGCGGAACCTTTGGACTTGCCTCCAACTTCTCCTTTTATTACGCCCACCACATGAGCACGATCGAAGGCGGCATGATATGCACGAATGATGACCGCTTTTACCAATATTGCCGTTTATACCGCAGCCATGGCATGGTGAGAGAGAGCACAGACGAAAATTTCAAGGCGGATATTGCGCGGCAGTACCCGGATTTGCGCCCGGAATTCCTATTTTTGGTGCCGGGATACAATATGCGCAGCACGGAATTAAACGCGGTTATTGGCCTTAATCAAATTAAGCGGTTGGACGCCAATAATAAGCGCCGTGCCGAAAATTTCAAGCTATTTTTAGATAACCTGGACCCCAAAAAATATTTTACGGATTTTGATATAGAGGGCGCGGTCAACTATGCCTTTGTGCTCCTGCTGCGCGAACCTGATGATGCGATGTTCCAAAGGGTAACGGAGGCCCTGCGGGAAAATGGAGTGGAGTTCCGCCGTGGGACTGCCGGCGGGGGAAATTTGGCGCGGCAGCCTTTTGTGCGGGAACGACTGCCTGGATTTGACCCGGCGTCACTTAAAAATGCGGAATTTGTTCATTCCTATGGATTTTACACGGGAAATTACCCCGACCTGTCCGAGGAAAAAATATTGAGTTTATGCAAACTATTAAACGCCATTTGATGGAAGGAGAAAAATCATGAAAGCAAAAGTATTAATAACAGGCGGCGCCGGCTATATCGGCTCTATTTTGACACCCATGCTGTTGAAGGAGGGCTATGATGTTACCGTCCTCGATTTTATGTATTTCAACCAAGCGACTCTTCTGGACTGCTGTGCGGACCCGAACTTTCACATTATCAATGGCGACTGCCGCAAGGAAGAGGTCTTAAAGAAAGCGATGCAGGGGAAGGAATTTATCCTTCCTTTGGCTGCTATGGTGGGTTTCCCCCTGTGCGACCGCGATGAAACGGCGGCCCGCACAACAAACTTAGAGGCGATAAAACTTTTGCTTCGCCTGCGCCAGCCGGAGCAAAAAATAATTTTCCCGTGCACAAACAGCGGCTATGGGGTAGGAGAGGGAGATGATTTCTGCACAGAGGATTCCCCTTTAAGGCCGATTTCGCTGTACGGTTCCAGCAAGGTTGCGGCTGAGAAGGCGGTGCTGGAAACAGAAAACTCTTTCTCGTTCCGCTTCGCTACGGTATTCGGGGCGTCCCCAAGAATGCGGCTGGATCTGTTGGTGAACGATTTTGTGTATCGCGCCGTATATGATCGGACGGCGGTTGTCTTTGAAGGGAATTTCAAGCGAAACTATATCCATGTCCGCGATGCGGCAGGGGCGTTCTTGTGGGGTATCCAGCATTTTGATGAAATGAAGGGGCGGCCATATAACTGCGGGCTGTCCAGCGCGAATTTGTCTAAGCTGGAGCTATGCGCAAAAATTAAGGAGCATATACCTGGCTTTGTATTCCTGGAGGCGCCGATTGGGGAGGATATCGATAAGCGCGACTATATCGTTTCAAACGAGCGCCTGGAGGCCACTGGCTGGCGGCCCCAATATACGTTAGATGACGGAATTGAAGAGCTAAAGAAGGTTTTTACCATTATTAAGAACAAGACCTATTCTAACATCTAAAATTTAAAAAGGAATATAAACTATGATTATCACGCAAGCCCCCTTTCGAATGTCCTTCTTCGGCGGCGGCACGGACTTTCCCGGATTTTACGAAAAGCACGGCGGCAAAGTGCTGTCTACAACTATTGATAAGTATTGCTATGTAAATGTCCGCCATTTGCCGCCCTTTTTCGAGTACACCAATAATATCACCTACTCCCTGCGCGAACAGGTGAATTCCGTGGAGGAAATCAAGCACCCGGCGATTCGTGAGGCCATGAAATTTTTGGATATGCACGATTTGTCCCTTAGCTATGACGCGGACCTTCCAGCCCGGACCGGGTTGGGGACAAGCAGCGCCTTTGCGGTGGCGCTGCTTATGGGCTTCTATGCCTTGAAGGGCAAATATGCGGATAAGCGCCGTTTGGCTGAGGAGGCCATATACTTGGAGCGGGAGCTGTGCAGGGAGAGCGGCGGTGTGCAGGACCAGATTGCGGCGGCTTATGGCGGGTTTAACAGGATAGACTTTAGCGCGGAGGGGTTTCAGGTAAACCCGGTGGTAATTTCAAATGAGAAGAAGGAATGTCTCAACGATAATTTACTGCTGTTCTTTACCGGTGTGTCAAGATTTTCCTCTCAAATCCAGGAAAAGCATGAGCAGGCGCTCCGGTCAAAGGAGGAACAGCTGTTGGAAATGTTGGCGTTGGTAGATGAGGCCGAGGCGGCCCTTGTGGGAGGAGATTTAGATGAGTTTGGCCGGCTGCTGGATTATACTTGGCGGCTCAAGCGCGGAGTAAACGCGGCCGTGTCCAATGACACGATAGACAGCATATATAACGCCGCAAGGGAGGCCGGCGCTCTGGGCGGAAAGCTTCTGGGGGCAGGGGGCGGCGGGTTCCTGCTGTTCTATGTCCAGCCGGACAGGCAGGCAGACGTGAGAAAGGCGCTGGAACAGCTAAAGGAGATACCGTTTAAGTTTGAGAGCGGCGGCGCCAGAGTGCTCTATTATTTGCCCGAGGATTTCATAAAGGGAGGCGGCAAAGTATGTTAAAGCCGGGTACAGAGGCTATCGTTAATAGGTACTGTGAAAATGAGCCTGCTATTGCGGCAATACATAAATCGCTGACGCAGGCCGTTGTGGTGCTGGTTGAAACCTTTCAAAGGGGCGGCAAGCTGCTGGTATGCGGCAACGGCGGCAGCTGTGCGGACGCCGACCATATTGTAGGCGAATTGGTAAAGGCCTTCCGCATAGAGCGCCCGCTGGATTCATCGTTTGCGGCGTCGCTGGAGAGATTGGGGGCAGACGGCAAATTGCTTGCCCAAAAGCTGCAGGGGGGCTTGCCGGCCATCAATTTGGGCAGCCATACCGCCCTCATGACAGCGATGGATAATGATGTGGGCAGCGAGTATGTATTCGCCCAGCAGGTAGCGGCCTATGGGCAGGCGGAGGACGTTTTCCTTGGAATCAGTACGTCAGGAAATTCCAGGAATGTTTTGCTGGCGGGAAAAACCGCCAAGGCTAAGGGCCTGAAAACCCTTGCTTTGACGGGAAGGACCGGCGGAGAAATGGCGGAGGAATTTGATTTGATTTTATGTGCCGGCGCCGGCTGTACAGAGGACGTACAGGATCTGCATTCAAAGCTGTACCACGCGGTTTGCGCGGCGGTAGAATATGAGCTTTGGGGTGACTGATCATGGTGGCTGTAATAACTGCCGGAGGCAGGGGGACGCGCATTGCCAGTGTGGACGGTAGTGTGCCAAAGCCTATGCTGCCGGTTGCGGGAAAGCCGGTATTAAAGCGCCAGGTGGAGGGTTTGCGGCGGCAGGGAATAGATCGGATAATCTTTACTATTGGCTATAAAGGCGGGCAGATTCGCGACTTTTTTGGAGACGGGAGTCTGTTCGGCGTACAAATTGATTATATTGAGGAGAAGGAGCCACTGGGTACGGCGGGGGCGCTGTACTATTTAAAGGATAGAGTGAAGGAGGATTTCCTCCTGATCAACGGCGATCTGATTTTTGATGTGGATTTGCACCGCATGATGGACTTTCATAAAGAGCGTCACGCGGCGGCGACTTTGCTGGTACACCCTAACGACCACCCGTATGACAGCGGCTTGATAGCCGCGGGTGAGACCGGGCAAGTGAACGGCTGGCTCTCAAAGGAGGACAAGCGCGGCTGGTATCAAAACTGCGCCAACGCGGGGATACATATTCTCTCTCCGCGGCTGCTGGATAAGCTGGACGCGCCCCAAAAGACGGACTTGGACAGGGATTTGCTAAAGCCGAGGATTCGTTCCGGCGAGGTATATGCCTACCGTTCTCCCGAATACGTGAAGGATATGGGAACGCCGGAGCGCATAGCCCAGGTGGAAAAGGATTTGCGGTCCGGGCTGGTGGCAAGGAAAAACCTTTGCCGTAAGCAGAGAGCGGTCTTTCTGGACAGGGACGGGACCATTAACAAGTACGTCGGCTTTTTACGAAATATTGATGATTTTGAGTTGATTGACGGCGTGGCCGAGAGGATTCGTAAAATCAATCAGAGCGGCTATTTGGCTATTGTGGTTACAAATCAGCCCGTCATTGCCCGCGGCGAGGTGACTTGGGCGCAGCTTCGGGAGATACACGACAAGATGGAGACCTTACTGGGCGAAAAGGGCGCCTATGTGGAGGATATCTTTGTGTGCCCCCATCATCCAGACAGGGGGTTCCCCGGGGAGGTAGCCGAGTATAAAGTCGACTGCGACTGCCGGAAACCGAAGCCCGGGATGCTGCTAAGGGCTGCCGAGAGGTATAATATTGATCTTTCCGAGAGCTGGATGGTGGGGGATAGTGAGAGTGATATGGAGGCGGGGAGAAGGGCTGGGTGCCATGTGAAAAGAGTAATCAATGTTAGATGAATTAAAAGCGAAACCTTACAATAGTACACATTACTTTTTTGGGAGAGTTGCGATATGATTTGTGCGAAAGAGTTTATTGATAAGTTTGGGCAGATATACAACTTTTTAGAGGACCAAGAGTCCCGGGAAACGTATATGGCGCGTATTCATTATCTTATTACCGGCGATTTCGGGTATTACCGGCGGATTATACACAAATACTTGGCAGATGTACCGCCGATAAATGGAACAGCATTTGATGAGCTCCTTCTCACCCCCCCCAGCGGCAGATGGGCGCAAGATTGTGCTATATGGAACCGGCGATGTAGGGAGATTATTATTCCATTCAGTTTATAAAGATGATAAGCGATTTATTGGCTTTTGCAGCCGTAACAAAGAAAAGCAGAAATATGGCTTTTTAGGGTATCCGGTCATGGCCCCTGAAGAATTATTGAAACAAAAAAGCTTTAACGTGGTAATTAGTGCCGATGATTGTGGAAAGAGGAGGAACCGGACAGAGATAAGGAGGATATTACTCGACGGCGGATATCCCGGGGAGCAGATTTATGAATTTGACAAAAGAAAAGAGGGGATACAGCGCTATGACCCAAGCCAATATTTTGCTCCAGATTTCATAAAGTATCAGGAGGAGGAGATATTGATAGATGGGGGATGCTATAATCTGGATTCTGCGCTGGAAATGCGCCGTCATTGTAAAAATTTGAAGAAGGTTTACGCATTTGAACCAGATCCGATAAGCTATAAGCATTGTCTTGCTGTACAGCAAGAAACAGGGTTTGAGCAGGTAAAGATGATACAAGCAGGTACGTGGAATAGCAAGACGACGCTTTCTTTTGAGATAGGTAACGACGGGGGCTCGTCTTTGGCAAAAACAGGTGAAATTTCCGTACCCGTTGTAACGATAGATGAAACCGTTATGCCAGAAGATAGGATTACTTATATTAAGCTTGACGTAGAGGGGGCGGAATTGGAGTCTTTGGAGGGAGCAAGAATTACAATTCAAAAATATAAGCCCAAATTGGCAGTTTGTTTATACCATAAACCTGAGGATTTGATCACGCTGCCACTTTACATTAAAGGGCTTGTGCCAGAATACAAGCTGTATGTGCGGCACCACTCTAATGTTCCGGAGGAGACGGTGCTATATGCGGTTATTCCATAAACGGTGCAAAAAATTAAAACAATAGCTGAAAGAAGTGATACTATAAATGGAATGTGACGTGTTAATTGTAAAGCCCGCAGACCAGAAAAATGTGTATGGAGGACTGGACGCCTTTTCGTTGACCGCATATGAGCCGCCGCTGTGGACGGCTCTATTGGCAGGGCATATACGCGGCGCCGGCTACAGCGTGAAATTGCTGGATGTGGAGGTTGAAAAGCTTTCTGCGGAGGAGGCCGCGAAACGTATCATAGAGCTGGATCCGCGGCTGACGGTAATTTCCGTGTCGGGGACAAACCCGTCGGCATCAACGCAAAATATGCTTGCGTTACGAAAAATTGTGAATAAATGCAGGGAGCTGGAACATACACATAAGTATATTGCGGCGCAGGGCATCCACGTTTCTGCGCTACCTGAGCGCACCCTGGCGGAGGAAAAGCTTGATTTTGTGTGTTGTGGAGAGGGCTTCTATACTATAACACCGTTAGTCGAGGCAATAAAGCGAAGCGCGGTTTCAGCAGAGGAATTGCGGAATATACCGGGATTATGTTTTAGGACCCAGGATAAGCCGGTTAAAACAGAAGCGGCGCCGCTGTACAAAAATTTAGATGAGCTTCCTATGGCGGCATGGGATCTGCTGCCTATGGAAAAGTATAGGGCCCATAACTGGCACTGCTTTGGCGATATCGATCACAGACAGCCGTATGGCCTTATTTGGACTGCGCTGGGGTGCCCGTTCCACTGCCATTTTTGCTGTATAAACACAATGTTTAATAGCCGCCCCGGTATCAGGTTCCGCAGCCCGAAGAAGGTACTGGAAGAGATAGATTATCTTGTGAATACCTATGGAATTCATAATTTTAAGATAGCAGATGAACTATTTGCTATGAAGGAGCAGAGGGTCGCGGAAATCTGTCAGGGGCTGATCGAGCGTAATTACCATTTAAATATCTGGACGTATGGCAGAGTTGATACCGTTACGCCGGCTATGCTCGAAATAATGAAGAAAGCCGGAATAAACTGGATAGCTTATGGCTTTGAATCTGGAAATAAGACGGTGCTGGAGGAGGTATCAAAGGGGTATGATTTTAATACGGTGGACGCTGTTGTAAAAATGACCTATGGCGCTGGTATGCATATCGCTGCCAATTTTATGTTTGGCCTGCCGAAAGACAATTATGACTCTATGCAGCAGACGTTACAGATGGCCTTTGATATAAATGCTGAATGGGCGAATTTTAACTCCGTTATGGCATATCCGGGCTCAGGTTTATATGTGGATGCCGTTAAAAGTGGCAGCAGATTGCCGGAAACATGGCAGGGCTATTCGCAGTATGCGGCAGATTGTCTGCCTATGGATACAGAATACCTATCTGCAGAGGAGGTTGTGGCGTTTCGCGATTATGCTTTCAAGGCATATTTTACCAATCCAAGATATTTGAAACGTATGGAGAATATATTTGGCTTGGAAACGGTTGAAGTGATTAAAGAAATGACGAGCCGTCCTTTAAGAAGAAATAATTGAGAAAGGACACGCCCCTTTACGCCCCACTTTTTTTGGCCCTCCTTCGCCCTGCTGGGGAGCTATCTTTTTAGTTCCACTGACACAAATCGACATTTTCCCCGATAAGTTAAGAACCCGTATTCACAAGCTGCAAGCACCGTCTAAGCGGTTTTTTCGGTTATGAATACAGGTTCTTATTGTTTTGATACGCTAGAGGCCGTGACGGTTTCATGCTTTCGGCAAAAGCACACCCCGCGTATTATACATAGAATCTGGTCGGATTTTGTGAACTTTTACAAAGTTTAGGGTATAAATTCTCAAACTTTCCAAGAAATAACTAAAAACCACTTGAAATTTTTTTTATATATGGTATTATAAGAGCAGGGAAATCTACCCTTTAGTACGGCTGGCTGTAAGATCAGCCGCTGCCAGCCAAAGAAAGGAATGTGATCGGTGATATGAACACTGAACTGACCGGTGAGAAAAAGCTAGCCGCCGGCGCACAGAAGAAGGACGATCCGGCACGGGTGCCTCTATTTTTGTTCCACAGTGGAAAGAACCGCCGCCTATATGAATACATGGGCGTGCACAAGGCCACCCATAAGGGAAAGAAGTGCATGGTGGCAAGGGTATGGGCTCCAAAGGCCCGGGCGGTATCCTTGGTGGGCAATTTCTGCAACTGGGACAGCGCCAAGTACCCCTTGAAAAAGGTGGACGACAGTGTTTGGGAATGCTATACTGATTTTGAGTTTCAGCCATATGAGATGTATAAGTTCTATATTAAGACGGCCTCGGGCGAGGACACTTATAAGGCCGACCCCTTCGCCTGGCACACGGAGACCCGCCCGGGCACGGCCTCCCGCTGGTATGAACTGGAGGGTTACAGCTGGGGGGACTCCGCCTGGCAGAAGAAGAAGGAGACCGAGAAGCACTACAATCAGCCTGTAAACATATATGAGATGCACGCGGGCTCCTGGCGCAAGTATCAGGACGGTTCGGTGTTCTCCTACGATAAGCTGGGGGACGAGCTCATACCCTACGTAAAAGAGATGGGCTTCACACATATCGAGTTCATGCCACTGACGGAGTACCCCTATGACGGCTCCTGGGGCTATCAGGTGATGGGCTACTTCGCCCCCACCTCCCGCTATGGCCAGCCCAAGGACTTCATGAGGTTTGTGGACCGCTGCCATCAGGCGGGCATAGGCGTTATCATGGACTGGGTCCCGGCCCACTTCCCCAGGGACGCGGCGGGCCTTGCCAAGTTCGACGGCACCACCTGCTATGAGTACGAGGACCCAAGAAAGGGCGAGCATAAGGAGTGGGGGACCCTGGTGTTTGATTACGGCAAGCCGGAGGTCATAAGCTTCCTGGTCTCAAGCGCGGTGTTCTGGCTCAAGGAGTACCATGTGGACGGCCTGAGGGTGGACGCGGTGGCCTCTATGCTGTACCTGGACTATAACCGCCGGGACGGGGAATGGGTCCCCAATAAGGACGGCGGCAAGGAGAACCTGGAGGCCGTGGCCTTCTTACAGGCATTAAACGAGGCGGCCTTCGCCGAGGTCCTGGACCCCATGATGATAGCCGAGGAGAGCACCTCCTGGCCCATGGTGTCAAAGCCCACCTTTATGGGTGGCCTTGGCTTCAACTACAAGTGGAACATGGGCTGGATGAACGATATGCTCAGATATATGTCCATGGACCCCCTCTTTAGAAGCGGCAACCATCAGAGCCTGACCTTCTCCTTCTTCTATGCCTTCTCCGAGAACTTTATCCTGCCCATATCCCATGACGAGGTGGTATATGGCAAGGGCTCGCTGATAAATAAGATGCCCGGCACCGACGAGCAGAAGGCCGCGGGCATGAGATGCTTCGTTACCTATATGATGGGCCATCCCGGCAAAAAGCTCCAGTTCATGGGCACGGAGTTCGCGCAGAAGGACGAGTGGAACTATGAGAAGGAGCTGGAGTGGTATCTCTTGCAGTACAAGGAGCATAAGGACGCCCAGGACTTCTTTAAGGCTGTGAACCACTTTTACCTCAGCCGCCCCGAGCTCTGGGAGGTGGACTTCTCCTGGGAGGGCTTCGAGTGGATATCTAACGACGACTATACCCAGAGCGTCATAGCCTTCAGGCGCAAGTCCAAGAAGGGTAAAGAGCTGGTGTGCGTCTGCAACTTCGTGCCCGTCCAGCGGGAGCATTACAAGATAGGCATCCCCCAGTGGGGTATCTGGAGCGAGGTGTTCACCTCCGACGACGAGAGCTTCGGCGGCGGCGGCGTGACAAACGGCAAGATTATAAAGACCATCGACGAGCCCATGCACGGCTGCGAACAGTGTGTCGAGCTGACCCTTCCGGCCAACACTGTGTTCTTCCTTGAGTGTACAAAGCCCGGAGTAAAGCCAAAGCCCAAGGAGATGAAAAAGGAGAAGCCAGAGCCGGTGGTGGTCACCGAGACCGGCAGGCGCGCGGCTACTGTCAGCGCGTAAATATCCAGGCAAAAAAGCGCCGTTTCCCATTGCGGAGGCTTTTCATGATATCATATCCAAAAACGATAATACAGGAGGACGAACAATGTTACCCAAACAAGAGGTCGTAGCCATGCTGCTTGCGGGCGGCCAGGGCAGCCGGCTGGGCGTGCTCACAAAGAACATCGCCAAGCCTGCGGTGCCCTTCGGGGGGAAGTACCGCATCATCGATTTCCCTCTCTCCAACTGCGTCAATTCCGGCGTTGAGACGGTGGGCGTGCTTACACAGTATCAGCCCCTGGAGCTCAACGAGTACATCGGCTCCGGCCAGCCCTGGGACCTGGACAGCATGAACGGCGGCGTTCACGTACTGTCGCCCTATGAGAAGCGCAAAAAGACCGACTGGTACAAGGGTACAGCCAATGCCATCACCCAGAATATCCCCTTTATCGACCGATATAACCCCGACTATGTGCTGGTGCTCTCCGGCGACCATATCTATAAGATGGACTACTCTAAGATGATAGCCTTCCACAAAGAGAAGGAGGCCGCCGTCACCATCGCCGTGCAGCAGGTGCCCATGGCCGAGGCCAGCCGCTTCGGCATCCTTAACACCAACGAGGACGACTCTATCTATGAGTTCGACGAGAAACCCAAGAAGCCCAAGAACGACCTTGCCAACATGGGCATCTACGTGTTCAGCTGGGAGAAGCTCAGAAAGTTCCTGCTGGCCGACGAGGAGGACCCCAAGAGCTCCAACGACTTCGGCAAGAACGTGCTGCCCGCCATGCTGAACGCTGGTGAGCGTATGTACGCCTACCGCTTCAACGGCTACTGGAAGGACGTGGGCACTATAGACAGCCTTTGGGAGTCCAATATGGATATATTAGACCCCAACGTGCCCCTGGACCTCAGTGACCCCGACTGGCGTATCTACAGCCGCAATCCCGTCATGCCCCCACACTACATAGCCAAGGGAGCCCACGTTCAGAATTCCACCATAGCCGAGGGCTGCAACGTGTACGGCAACCTGGAATTCTCCGTGCTCTTTGCGGGAGTGTATGTTGCCCCGGGCGCTGAGGTGCACTCCTCTATCATCATGCCGGGAGCCCGGATTGAGGAGGGCGCAAGAGTCCAGTATGCCATAGTGGCCGAGGACGCCGTGGTGGGCGCAGGGGCCGTGGTGGGCCAGAAGCCCGAGGACGTGGAGAACAAGGACGAGTGGGGCGTGGCGGTAGTCGGCCCCGGCTGCAAGGTGCCCCCCGGCGGCAGCGTAGCCCCCAAGGAAATGCTGGACGCTGAGGAGGCCGCTAAATGAGTAAACTGCTGAATACTATGACTGAAACGAAAGGGAGATGGTCCATATGATGCGCGGCAATGAAGTTATCGGCATCCTCTTTGCATATGTGCACGAGGAGCGTGTAAGAGAACTGACGGAGAACCGGGTGATGGCCTCCATACCCTATGGCGGGCGCTACAGGCTGGTGGATTTTGCCCTTTCCAACCTGGTGAACTCCGGGGTGAACAAGGTGGGCGTTATCACCGAGCAGAACTACCAGTCCCTGATGGATCATCTGGGCTCGGGCAAGACCTGGAACCTGTCGAGAAAGCGCGAGGGCCTGTTCCTTCTGCCGCCCTTTGGCGCGGAGATAAGCCGCACGGACGGCCTTGTTTCCAGCCTTGCGTCTATCCACCGCTTCTTAAGGAATTCCAAGGAGGAGTATGTGCTCATCTCCAACTGTGACACGGTGTCCAATATCGACTATAGAGACGTTTTCCGTTTCCACTCTGAGAAGAACGCGGATATCACCGTTATCTACCGCCACGGCACCTCTCCTGATACTGACAAGAACGTGGTCTATACCGTGGACCCCGAGGGGTATGTTCGGGATATGCTCATCAAGCGCGGCAGCGACCAGAACTGCAACTACGGCATCGGCAAATGCATAATCCGCCGACAGAAGCTTATGGACCTGGTGGACGAGGCCATGAGCCGCAACTTGTATGACTTTGACAGGGACATTATGCAGCGCAACCTAAAGGATATGAAGGTCTACGGCTATGAGTACACCGGGGCGGCATATACTATCACGTCCTTCAAGGACTACTTTGAGGCCAATATGGCCCTGATGGACCCCAAGGTTCGTGCTCAGCTGTTCCCGGCGGCCCATCCCATCTACACCAAGGTCAGGGACGATATGCCCGCAAAGTACGGCCTTGGCTCCTCGGTGGAGAACTCTATAGTGGCCGATGGCTGCGTCATAGACGGCGAGGTGGAAAACTGCGTGCTGTTCCGCGGCGTGCGGGTAAAGAAGGGCGCGAAGCTTAAAAACTGCGTCATCATGCAGGACTGTGTTATCGGCGAGGGCACAAAGCTCGACTATGTGGTGGCCGACAAGAATGTGGAGTTTGATATGAACCGCAATATGGCCGGCTCCTCCAGCTATCCTGTATACGTTTCCAAAGGGAGCAGGGTCTGAGCGCCGGACCTATCGAAAAACCTTTAAGACAGAAAGGAACTGCTGATTATGAAGATTTTGTACTGTGCAAGTGAGGCTCTGCCCTTCTCCGCCACGGGCGGTCTGGCGGACGTTTCCGGCTCGCTGCCCCAGGCCCTGCGCGCCCGCATGGTCGGCTGCCGGGTGGTGGTGCCGCTGTATGACAACGTGTCCCAGGAGCTTCGAGACAAGATGAAGTTCGTCACCAGCATCTCCGTGCCGGTGGCCTGGCGGCGGCAGTATTGCGGCATCTTTGAGGCGAAGATAGGCGCTGTGACCTATTACCTTATAGACAACCAGTATTACTTCAAGCGTGGCAGTCTCTACGGCCACTTCGACGACGCGGAGCGCTTCGCCTTCTTCTCCCGGGCCGTTTTGGAGATGCTGCCCTATATCGACTATAAGCCGGACGTTATCCACGCCAACGACTGGCAGTGCGCATTGGTGCCGGTGTACTACAGGCTGTTCTATGCCAATAACGACTGGTACTCCGGCATTAAGACCCTGTTTACCATCCACAATATCCAGTACCAGGGCCAGTACGGCAAGGATATCTTGGAGGACGTGTTTGGAATCCCGGCCTATGAGAGCCAGCTTTTGGAGTTCAACCGGGACGTGAACCTGATGAAGGGCGCCATCGAGTGCGCCAACTGGGTCTCCACCGTCAGCCCCACCTATGCCCAGGAGATACTGGACCCCTGGTTCTCCCACAAGCTGGACCCGATTCTCCGAGAGCGCTCCTGGAAATTGTCGGGCATTTTGAACGGCATAGATACCGTGGGCTACGACCCCGAAACAGACAAGGACCTCTTCGCCAACTACAGCCGGGCGGACAAGGCCAATAAGGCCGTGAACAAGAAAAAGCTCCAGGAGCGCCTGTGCATAGAGGTGGACCCGGATCTGCCGCTGGTGGGCATGGTCACCCGCCTTGTGTCCCATAAGGGCCTGGACCTGGTGAAGGAGGCCGTGGACAATGTTATGGAATACTCTAACGCCCAGATAGTCATATTGGGCAGCGGTGATTTGGAGTATGAAAACTACTTCAAGTGGATGCAGGAGAAGTATCCCGGACGGTTTGTGCTGTGCCTGGGCTTTGTGCCCGAGCTCTCAAGGAAGATATACGCCGGGGCCGACATCTTCCTTATGCCCAGCAAGTCCGAGCCCTGCGGCCTGTCCCAGATGATAGCATTGCGCTACGGCACCATCCCGGTGGTCCGGGAGACCGGCGGGTTGAAGGACTCCATCACCGACAGCGGCGACGGCGAGGGCAACGGCTTCACCTTCATGACCTACAATGCCGGGGATATGCTCCACAGCCTGCACCGGGCCATATACGCCTATAATTCCGATAAGGAGGGCTGGGGCGTGCTGGTGGACCGGGCCATGGGCTGCGACAACAGCTGGGGCCGCTCGGCGGGCGAGTACATCAAGCTGTATAAGCAAATAATTGAGAGCTGACATCTTTAGTATTTTGGAGTCCGGGCAGGTTGCCCGGGCTCTTATATTTTGAATATAGAAGTATTACAACTTGTTTACATACCGCGGCTTACCATCTTTGCACCCCTTGCGTCTAATAGGTGAAAGGAGTGGTAAGTGATGGAGTTTCTTGACTTTGATAATGTGGCCGCAGTGCGGGAGTACGAGGCCTTTTTAATGGAACGCGGGGCCCATTTTTTACAGTCTACCCTATGGGCCGGGGTAAAGCACAGGTGGAAGCATCAGGCGATAATCTCCCGGGACGGGGAGGGGAGTATACGCGCCACGGCGTTGGTGCTGATAAAGCGGTTCCCGCCGCCCTTCAAGCCTTTTCTCTACTGCCCACGGGGGCCGGTCTGTGACCCCACAGACCATGAATCCCTGAAGGACCTCCTTCAGGGATTAGAGGAGCTTGCCCACAGGTATCACGCCTACACCTGCAAGCTGGACCCGCCCATTGACGAAACGGACAGTAGGGCGGTGTACGCGCTGAGGGCTGCGGGCCTGGGCTTTACCCCCTGGCAGCCGGACGACGTGACGATACAGTGCAGGAACAACTACGTGCTGGATATAGACGGACGCTCTGAGGAGGAACTCTTAGGCTCCTTCAAAAGCAAGTGCCGGTATAATATCAGGCTGGCAAACCGAAAGGGGGTCACCTGCAAGGTCTACGGCAAGGAGCGGCTCTCGGATTTTTGCAGCCTGATGGAGGAGACCAAGGAGCGTGACGGCTTTGATATGCGTACAGAGGGGTATTTTGCCAGGATGATGGACTCCCTGGGGGAGCATTGCAGGCTGTACCTCTGCGAGTATCAAGGACAGGCTCTGTCCGGGGCCATATGCGTGCAGTACGGCGGCAGGACCACCTATCTGTACGGCGCGTCCACCTCTGTGCACCGGGAGGTCATGCCAAACTACCTTATGCAGTGGGAGATGATACGGTGGGCTGTGGAGGGCGGCTGCCGCATCTATGACTTTGGCGGCGTGCCCCACTGGTATGACCCGGACCACCCCAATAACGGCGTGTATAGATTTAAGACCGGCTTCAACGGCCGGTTGGAGATCTACGCCGGAGAATTCACTCAGGTATACGCCCGGCGATATAAAAAGGCTATGGACAGGGCCCTGGAGTGGGCGGGGTATGTGAAGATGATATAGAGGGCGCTGAGTTCTACATCCCCGCCAGCTCCCTCAGCCGGGGAAGGGCATAGGAGAAGAATTCTTTATAGGCCTGGCAGAAGTAGTTGAGCCCCAGGCCCTCCCTGTCCCGGCGGCAGCCGCCCCGGCAGATAAAACGGTATTCGCAGCCCCCGCAGTACTCCGGCGCGGCCAGGGATTCCTCCAGGAATCTCTGAGCGGTCGCGGCGCTGTCCAGGGCGGCAAAATCCTCCTCAAGTATATTCCCCAGCCGCCACTGGTCCAGACAGTAGAAGTCACAGGGGTACACCGAACCGTCGGCCTCGATAACGTGCTGTAGGGCGCAGCGGCCCGACAGTCCGCAGTGCTCCGGGGGCCGGCCCAAAAGCATACCCAGCAGGTTCTCAAAATACCGTATGTAAATAAAGCGGCCGGCCCTTACGTCCTGGTACCAAAGGTCAAAGAGGGTCTTTAGGAATCCACCGAAGACCTTGGGCGTAAGGGAGTAGGGGGAGCTGCCTCTGGGCTCCCCCAGGGGGTCCAGGCAGGGGATATACTGCTGGTACAGTAAGCCCTCGCGGCGGAGGAAGCGGTACACCTGGGTGATGTTCTCCGCCGCCTGCCGGGTCACCACCGTCAGCAGGTTAAAGTCAACTTCGTGGCTCTCCAGCAGCCGGGCGGCCCGCATGGTTCTGCTGAAGGTCCCACGGCCCTGAGAGTCCCGGCGCAGGGAGTCGTGCAGGGCCTTGCCGCCGTCCAGGGATAGGCCGACAAGAAAGCCGTTCTCCTTAAAGAACCTGGCCCAGTGGCTGTCAAGCAGGAGGCCGTTGGTCTGTAGAGCGTTATATATGCGCACGTTATGCACGTTATATTTCTGCTGGTACTCTACGGCCCGCCGGAAGAAGTCCAGCCCACGAAGGGTGGGCTCGCCGCCCTGGAACCCGAAGGTGCATTGACCGCCGGCGTAGTCCAGGGCTTTCCGTATAAGGGTCTCCAGGGTATCTTCGGACATCATACCGTAGGAGGTAACGGCGCGGTTTTGGGCCTCGTCGTGGTAGAAGCAATAGACACAGCGCATATTGCACCCGCCAGAGGCGGGCTTTATGAGCAAAGAGAGTGGGGGCATGGGGGTGGCTCCTTTCTTTTTGGGAAAATTCTCCATTTATTATAGCGTTTTTTAATTAAATATGCTATACTTTATGAAGAAAAGGGGAATTTCCCAGAAGGAGCGTGCGCCTATGCGTATAATCATGTTCGACATCGATACCCTGCGCCCGGACCACCTGGGCTGCTACGGCTATTTGAGGGATACCTCACCGGCCATTGACAGCGTGGCCGCCGACGGTCTGCGTTTTGACAACTACTACTGCCCAAACGCCCCCTGCCTGCCCAGCCGGGCCTCCCTTATCTCCGGGCGCTACGGCATACGCACCGGGGTGGTGGGCCACGGCGGCACGGCTGCGGATATGCGTCTGCAAGGGGAGTCCCGGCACTTTAGGGACGCTGTCAGCGAGAACGGCCTGTTCATGCAGTTTAGGCGGGCGGGGCTGCACACGGTCAGCTTCTCCTCCTTTGCCGAGCGCCACTCATCCTGGTGGTTCAACGCCGGCTTTAACGAGTGTATGAACTTCGGCAAATGCGGCAACGAGCTGGCCGGGGAGATAACCCCCCGGGTGCTGGACTGGCTGGAGCGCAGGGGAGAGGAGGACAACTGGTTCATGCACGTGAACTACTGGGATCCCCACACCCCCTATAGGGCCCCGGAGGAGTTCGGCAACCCCTTTAAAGACGCGCCCTTGCCTGACGACTGGATTGACGACCAGATATTCGCCCAGCACCTTCTGCATGTTGGGCCCCACGGCGCCAATGAGATCAATATGTGGGATGATACCCACTTTGAGCAGTACCCACGCCATCCCGGCGCGGTCCGGACCATGCAGGATATGCGGGACTTTATAGACAGCTACGATTGCGGTATACGCTATGCCGATGACAATATCCGGCAGATTCTGGACTGGCTGAAGGAGAAGGGGCTGTATGAGGACGCGGCCATAATTATCACCTCCGACCACGGCGAGAACCTGGGCGAGCAGGGGCTCTATGCCGAGCACGGCACTGCCGACGAGCCCACCTGCCATATACCTATGATAATCAAGTGGCCCGGCGGGGCGAAGGGTAAGAAGGCCCCGGGCCTCCACGACAACGTGGACCTGGCTCCCACGATCCAGGAGCTTCTGGGCACAAGATTTGTGGGCGAATATGACTATGACGGCGTATCTTACGCCAAGACCGTCACCAAGGGGGAGGACTGCGGCAAGGACCATCTGGTGCTCACCCAGTGCGCCCATGTCTGCCAGCGGAGTGCGCGCTTTGACAACTACCTCTATATACGCACGGTCCATGGCGGCTACCATCTCTTCCCCAGAGAGCAGCTTTACGATGTGGAGAAGGACCCACACCAGCTCCACAATCTGGCCGGGGAGCGCCCGGACCTCTGCGATAAGGGCGCGCGGCTTATCCTCGATTGGGTGGACGAGCAGATGAAGAAATCCGAGTTTGACACGGACCCCATGTGGACGGTAATGCGCCAGGGTGGCCCCGAGCACGCCCGGGGTATGCTGGAGAGCTATATCAAGCGCCTTGAGGGTACGCCAAGAGCTTCACAGATACCGCTCCTTCGGGAGATGTACCCTAAGGGCTGAGAGTTTACCGCAACCATATTTGATTTACATAATTTTGTAAATTCCAGACTCCTGATTACAAAAACCAGGGGCCTGGAATTTTTATCTATTTACCCCTTGACAAATCCTGTGTATGGGTGTATGATTTAACTGTACTAATCGAACTAGTACAGATGGAGGTGTCAAAATGTTTGTCATCGACTACAAATGCGGCCTGCCTATCTTTGAGCAGATATACCGCAGCGTCATCACCCTGGGGGCTGCCGGGGCCTTCGGGGACAGCGGCCAGCTGCCGTCGGTCCGGGCCGTGGCAAAGGAGCTGGGCGTGAACCCAAACACGGTCCAGAAGGCCTATTCGATGCTGGAGCGGGACGGCCTTATACACTCCCTGCCGGGGAAGGGCTCGTTTCTCTCAAAGCCCCAGGCGGCGATGGATAAGCGCAGGAGTAACGCGCTGGATATGGCGGCTAATGCCATGAGGGAAGCCATATCCTGCGGCATAACCCGGGAGGAGCTCATAGAGCTGCTTTCAGGCCTGACAGACCCAGAAAAGGAGGGGAATTCATGATCAAATGCAAACAGCTTACTAAGCGCTTCGGTGAGTTTGCTGCTCTTAACAGCGTGGATCTCAGCGTACAGACCGGCAGCATCTTCGGGCTGGTGGGCTCCAACGGAGCGGGCAAGTCCACACTGCTGCGCACCCTTGCGGGGGTGTACCGCCCGGACGGTGGAGAGGCCACCGTCAACAGCCAGCAGGTCTTTGAGAACCGGGAGATAAAGTCAAAGCTCCGCTTTGTGCCGGACGAGTTGAGACTGCCCCGGGGGTGCACGCTGCTCTCTATGGGCAGGCAGCTCTCGGGGCTGTACCCAGCCTGGGACGAGGCCTGGTTTACGGAACTCTGTATGCGGTTCCCGGTGAACGAGAAGGCCCGCTTCCAGACCTTGAGCAAGGGCAACAAGCGCCAGGCGGGGCTGATACTGGCCCTGGCAAGCCGCCCGGAGGTGCTTCTCCTGGACGAAATATTCGACGGCCTCGACCCGGTGGTGCGCAAGCTTGTGAAGCAGCTTATCGCCCAGGAGGTGGCCGACCGGCAGATGACGGTGGTGCTGGCCTCCCATAACCTTCGGGAGATGGAGGATTTCTGCGACACCCTGGCCCTATTGCACAAGGGCGGGCTGATACTTGAAAAGGAGCTGGACGAGCTCTCCCTGCATTTACAGCGGGTACAGGCAGTGTTTACCCAAGCGCCGCCCATAGAGCAGCTAAAGCAAAGGCTCTGCATCACGACCTTTGAGCAGACAGGCTCACTTATCACCTTCGTGGCCCGGGGCACCAGGGAGGACGTTTTAAAGACCCTGGACGAGTTCGAACCTACCTTTAAGGAGACGGTGCCACTGTCTCTTGAGGAGGTATTTATCAGCGAAATGGAGGCGGCTGGTTATGACATTGACAAGATCCTTGGATAAGCGCGGCGGCTTTATAGCCGTGTTCCTCTGGCAGCTCCGGCGCGGCCTGCCCGCCGCCCTGCTGTACTGGGCACTGATGGTGGGGCTGACGGTCTGGAATTACATTTTGGGCCATGGCTACGGAGAGGATAGGTATATCATGGAGGCGGTAATCACCGGCTTCGCTTTCCTTGCGCCTTTTATATACCTGGGCGACTGCTTCTCCCGGCGGCAGGCGGACTTTATCCACGCCCTGCCTGTTCCCCGGGGACAGATGTACCTGGCGGCGGTGCTGAATGTCTTCTGGCAGATACTGCTGCCCATAATACCCTGCCGGCTGTTTACAGGGTACGCACAGCGTTTGGCACACTTAATGTATATCGAGTACAATATCCGCGATTTTACACTCATAGCCGTGGCCCTGGTGGGATTTGCGTTTATGATGGCGGCGCTTACAGGCACCTGGCACGGATATATACTGGCGTCCATGGCCCATCTGGTATGCTGGCGGATCATCACTTCTGGCGGATATTATACAATGTTCACCACCATACCCGTGGCAAACGTCAAACTCCATGAGTTAAGCAGTTTTCTAATGTTTTTTGGCTCGCCCTTTGTCATAACCAGCCAAAACTTATCCCCGCCCTTCATGATCGCCATATATATCTGGCTGCCCATCTTCGGGGCCCTATGCGCCGCTGCGGGCTATCATCTCTATAAGCGCCGCCAAAGCGAGTGGGCCGGGAACTTCGGACGGTGCAAGATCTTAGAGCGGGTCCTGCGCACGGAGATGACCCTGGCCGCAGGTGTGGGAGCGCTGAGCGTTATGACGGCCACGGCCGTAGGCTTTGAGCTGGGCGGCCTTGGCATCCCGCTTACCCTGGGGTCCATGGTGCTGGCGGTCTTCGGGGCGCACCTGATACTGGAGCTTGTCTGGCACCGAAAGCTGAAGGCCCTGGGCCGCAGCTCCATGTCCATTATCATTTCCGGGGCGCTGCTGGCGGTGCTGCTGGTGCTGACGGGCACCGGCATGGGCGTGGAAACAGACATCCCTGAGACGTCGGAGATAGAGCTGGTAGATCTGCAGTTTCTGTACCCGATAAACAACATAGATATGAACGGCCCCTGGTATCTGGAGGTGCCCGGAGCTTCGCCGGAGAATAAATCCAGTTATCTAAGGGATGGCTTTACCAGCCCCGAGATGCTGGAAAAGGTGCGCAAGCTCCATGAGAAGTATTTAGAGCTGGAGCGCGCCGCCCAGTACCCATACCTGCCCGGGCGGGGGGCCTACCGCTTGCAGGAGTATATCTATATCAGCTACTGTATCAATGACAATGACGGCGATGCCCTGCCGGAATATGAGAGCGTGTCGGTGCTCTATAGAGGCCCGGTGAACTCCAAGACGGAGCCCATCCTTGAGGAGGTCCGGAACCTTCGCCGGGAGATAATCTCCAGCGATGAGTTTGTAAACAGCCTTGAGCCGATGTGCGCCATAGACGCGGTGTCGTCGCTGGGCTGGGTGGAGCCGAAAGCGGGCTACTATAGAGTGATGGACTCGGAGGACAAGGCGGAGGTTAAGGACCCCCGCCCGGTAGAGGAGCTGCCAAAAGACTTTCGGGAGCGCCTTGAGGAGGCCATGCGCGAGGACTTCAAAAACGGCCGCTTCACCACCCAGGATGGTATGCTGGACGCGGACTATCCCATATACCAGCTTGGATACAGCGGCGAGTTCACCGCCCGGGGCGGCTTTTTCCTGGACCCGGATAGCGGCGAATTTGTCCCGGCGGCGGGCAAGCGGCTGACGCTGGCGGAGTATGAGCGCGGCAGCCATATGCAGCAGCACAACGCGCTACACGTCACCAAGGAGATGCCCGCGACGTATGGGTATCTTAATGAGGTGTATAAGTGAGAGTATAGCGAAAAACTGCCCCCTTCGGCGTTGGCCGGAGGGGGCAGTTTTTAAGTTTTTAGTTTTCACTGAATTCGGAAAGCAGCAATCCCTCATTCCTCTCCAGCGCCCAGTTGATGCTCCACTGATTGGAGAACAGCAGAAGATACCGCCCCTTAAGGTCCTGCACCTTTTTGGTATCAGAGGTCAGGTTAAGCTTTCTAAGCGCTGCCTCGTCCAGCCCCTCGTTGTCTATCCAGCGTATGAAGGAGTAGGGGAGGGTCTGCATATGGACCTCCACGTTATACTCGTTCTCCATGCGGTACTGGAACACGTCGAACTGTAAGCTGCCCACAACGCCCACGATGATCTCCTCCATGCCGGAGTTTATCTCCTGGAAGATCTGGATAGCGCCCTCCTGGGCGATCTGGTTTGCGCCCTTGACGAACTGCTTGCGCTTCATGGTGTCCTTCTGCCGCACAAGGCTGAAGAGCTCCGGCGCGAAGGTGGGTATGCCCTGGAATTTTAGCTTCTTCCCCGGCGCGCACAGGGTGTCGCCTATGGAGAACACTCCAGGGTCGAATACGCCGATGATGTCCCCGGCATAGGCCTCGTCGATTATCTCACGGCTCTGTGCCATAAGCTGCTGGGGCTGGCTCAGCTTCATGCGCCGCCCGCCCTGGACGTGCTCGACCTCCATGCCCTTCTCGAACTTGCCGCTGCATATGCGTATAAAGGCTATGCGGTCCCGGTGGGCCTTGTTCATGTTGGCCTGTATCTTAAAGACGAAGGCGGAGAAATCCTCTGCAAAGGGGTCGACAGTCCTCCCCTCGGCCTGGCGCGAGAGGGGCGGGGGCGTGAGCTTTAAAAACTGCTCCAGAAAGGGCTCCACCCCGAAGTTCGTCAGCGCCGACCCGAAGAACACCGGCGAGAGCTTTCCGTGGCGCACCCGTTCCAGGTCGAACTCGTAGCCCGCCCCGTCCAGGAGCTCCACGTCGTCTTTAAGGGCATCATAAAGATATTCGCCAATGGCCCCGGGCAGCGCCGGGTCGTCCAGAGAGAAGTCCTGCTCCTGGACCTCCCGGCGGCCCGCGCCGCTCTCCTCGGGAATAAATCTCAGCACCTTGTCCTTCTCCCGGTCATAGACCCCCTTAAAGTCCACCCCGGAGCCTATGGGCCAGTTCATGGGATAGGTGCCTATGCCCAGTTCCTTCTCTATCTCGTCCAAGAGGTCATAGGGGCTGCGTGAGTCCCGGTCCATCTTGTTTATGAAGGTGAAGATGGGTATGTCCCGCAGGACGCAGACCTTAAAGAGCTTTCTGGTCTGGGCCTCCACGCCCTTGCCCGCATCTATGACCATCACGGCGGAGTCCGCCGCCATCAGGGTGCGGTAGGTGTCCTCTGAGAAGTCCTGATGGCCGGGGGTGTCCAGGATATTTATGCAGAAGCCGTCATACTGGAACTGCATTACGGAGGAGGTGACGGATATGCCGCGCTGCTTCTCTATCTCCATCCAGTCGGACACGGCGTGGCGGGAGTTGCGCTTGCCCTTGACCATTCCCGCCAGGGCGATGGCCCCGCCGTAGAGCAGGAATTTTTCCGTAAGGGTGGTTTTGCCCGCGTCCGGGTGGGAGATTATGGCAAAGGTGCGGCGCTTTTCTATTTCGGCTCTATTATCAGGCATGATATACTCTCCATTCTATTTCAAATAATATAATAATTATAGTAACTCAATAACTACATGGGTAGCACCTCTTATACCAGTATCTGACATATTATAGCCCAAAACCCGCCCGGTTGCAAGCTTTTTCCGGCTTGGGCGGCGCTTGGGCCAAAGTTTGACAGTTTTCCCGGGCAAGGCATGGTATTTTACTATAAAATATTCCCAGAGAGGAGAAGTATGTATGCAGGCAAACATCAAGCGATTTATAAGGCTTCTGCCACTGGCGGCGTGTGCGGCGCTCCTATACATATCCCCCAAAAGCTCCGCCATGGACGCGGTGTGGCTGGAGGAGACCCTGTTCCTGGGCGAGGCGGTGCCCCTTCGGGTGAACGGTATCCCCTTGGAGGAGCAGGCGGCAAGGGCCTTCGGGGACGAGCCCGGAGAGATAGAGTGCTGGTGGATAAGCCCGGAGGGTCAGAGAAACCTGGAGGAGCTTGCCGGGGAAAGGCCCCGCCAGGACACGGACTACCACATCTCCGCCGTGCTCCACAGGGAGGACGGCAGGGACGCCTGGCTGGAGCTCATATACCGCGTGCGGGTAAAGAGCGGGACTATCCGTGTCCGGGCAGAGGGCCCCTGTGTGGAGACCGGCACGGTGCTCCTTGAGCTTCAGGGCAGGGGGCTGAGTATGTATGCCGAGGCCCGGCCGGACCCGGACCCCCAGGGCGGGCCGCCCTGTCTTTTGGCCGAATTCACCGGCCTGCCTTTTGGTACCTATACTGTCACCGCCGTGGGGCAGGAGGAGCAGGAGGTCTGTCGCCTTGGACTTTGTGAGGAGAACGACACCGTCGACCCCTCCCGCAGCGGCGAGACCCTGCGCTTCACCCTGGGCGGCTCCCCCAACATCGCGGCGGGCGGCAGCTTCAGATTGGGGGCGGACGTATGAGGACCGGGAAATGGCTCACAGCCATAGCGCTGGCCCTGCTGGCCGGAGTGTGGGGGCTCTGCTCCACCCTTGGCCCCAGTCAGGAGCCTGCCGCTATACAAGCGGTGGCAGTAGGCTCGGAGGACGGCGAAGCCGCGCCCGTACTGCGGCCGGGGGAATGTACCGATTCAAGCCTGAGCTTTAGGAACCAGAGCCTGGCCGGCTGCAAGCTGCGGGTCAGGGTATGCGTCCCGTCGGTGGAGGGCGAGCCGGTGCTTGAGGCAGGGCACATGACCCCGGGGGGATTTGTGAGTTCTGGCGGCTTTACGGAGGACAGCGGGGAATACTGGACAGCCAAGGGCGCATACCTATACTATAAAAACAGCCGGACCGGAGATTTTCTGCCCCCGGGCAAGGAGACCCCGCCTCTTTATACGGCGGTGCGCCTAAACCCCCTTATCGGCCAGGAGGCTTTGACAGCGCTGAGGGACATCAGCCCCCAGCAGCAGCTGTATGTGCTTGCCCAGGCCCGGGACGAGGGGGAGGGCCCCTGGCAGGAGACGGTAGTAGACGCGTTTTAAACCGCGTCAAATGCTCCTCTCCGGCATAAGGGGGAGGGTGTGGGATTCTTTTATATGCTTTGGGGCTTTGTGGCCGTCGCTGTAATTGCGTCGGCGGGGCTTGCGGTCTTTGTGGACTGGTATCGCCGCAAAAAGAAATGACATAGTAAAGCTGATACATGGCAGGCTCCTGCTTTTGGCGGGGCCTGTTCTATTTTTTCCTCCTGCCCCATACATATGGACTAGTTATATAAAACGAGAAAGCGGGTATCACGAATGAAAGCATTTGACCGTATTGCCAGTCATATACCCCTTTATAGGGACGACCTTCTGGCGCTGTCGGACCGAATAAAAGCCCAGGCCCAGGACCTCCGTTTCAAGGCCGGACAGCCTATATCCGTCTGCGGCCGGGAGGGGGCCTTTTTCCTGAAGCGGGGCGGAGCGGACAGAGCTCCGTCTCCCGGCCTGCTGTCTGTAAGCGCTGCTGAGCTTCAGGAGCTGTTCTTCCATATCTGCGGCCAGTCCGTGTTCAGCCACGAGGAGGAGATACGGGAGGGCTATGTCCAGGTGGACGGGCTGTGCAGGGCCGGGGTCTGTGGGACGGCGGTGCTGGAGGGGAGCAGGGTCAAGGCCCTGCGGGACATCACCTCCATAGTGTTCCGCATACCCCGGGACAGCCCCGGCTGTGGGGACAGGCTTTTTCTCTCCGGCGTGGATTTCAGAGACGGGGTCCTCATTGCCGGGGAGCCCGGCAGCGGCAAGACCACAATTTTGCGGGATATTGCCCGCTCCCTCTCCATGGGCCGCTTCGGGCCGGGTAGACGCGTGGCGGTGCTGGACAGCCGGGGGGAACTCTCGGCCTTTGACCTGGGACCCCTGGCGGACGTGCTGAAAAACTGCCCGAAAGCGGCGGGCTTTGAAATGGCCGTCAGGAGCCTGTCCCCGGAGATCCTCCTCTGTGATGAGCTGGCCCCGGGCGACATCGATGCGGTGAAAAGCGCGGCCCGGGCGGGGGTTGGGCTTATAGCTACTGTGCACAGCGGCAAAAATCCACGCGGGCGTTATATCTGTCAGGAGCTGCTCTCCACCGGGGCCTTCGGCACGCTTGTCACCCTAAGGGGCCGCGAGAGCCCCTGTGAGACGGCGGCGGTGGAGATCATAGGGAATGCCCTGCCAGTGGAGAGCCGTGCGGGAGAATGAGACTGGCAGGTTCTGTACTGTTGATATCAGCCGGAGTTATCTGGGGCATTGGGCGCTCATGGGAGCTGCATACGCGGGTGGGCCTCTTGACACAGCTTGAGGCGCTTATGCAATGGCTCATGACGGAGATACCCTATTCCGCCCGCCCGCTTCCGGAGCTGATAAGGGCCAGCAACAGCCCCTTCTGCCGGGAGGCGGCAGAGGAGCCCGGGTTCTGTAC
This sequence comes from Acutalibacter muris, assembly GCF_002201475.1. Classification (NCBI taxonomy): domain Bacteria; kingdom Bacillati; phylum Bacillota; class Clostridia; order Eubacteriales; family Acutalibacteraceae; genus Acutalibacter; species Acutalibacter muris. Next base: position 1,469,330 of record NZ_CP021422.1, read on the forward strand.
GGACCCCTGCGGCGCGCTGGCTGGGGCGGGGGCAAGGCTCCTGCGGGTCCAAAAGGACAGGGAACTGTTCCGGGACTTTGCCGCCGGTCTTGGGGCCAGCGGCACCGAGGGGCAGCTGGGACATCTGCGGCTGTGCATGGCCCGGGCCCGGCAGCACCTTACAGAGGCCCGGGAGGCCCAAAGGGAGCGTTCGCGGCTTTATATAGGGCTGGGGGTGCTCTTTGGGCTGGGGGCGTGGGTGCTCCTAATATAAGACACGGGAGGCCGAAAGCAATGGAAGTGGAGCTCATCTTCAAGATAGCCGCCATAGGCATAATCGTGGCGGTCTTAAACCAGCTGCTTATCCGCTCGGGTAGGGAGGAGCAGGCCCTTATGACCACGCTGGCGGGGCTTATCGTGGTGCTGATGATGATAATAAACGAGATAGACGCCCTGTTCCAGGCCATCAAGACCACCTTCCAGCTATGAATATGGAGGGAATTTTTGAGCTTTGTATGTCGGTAATGCTGAAGGCCGTGGGACTGACGGTGGTGGGAGAGCTTGCCGTCCGGCTGTGCAAGGACGCGGGGGAGAGCGCCCTGGCCTATGCTGTACAGCTGGGAACGCGGGCAGCGGTGCTGGGGGCGGCAATGCCGGTTCTCTCGAAGCTGTTTGAATTTCTGGGAGAGATCATGAGCCTATGAGAGCAGGAAAGGTAAAAAAGCTTTTAATTTTTGTGCTGGCGTTTGCGGCGTTTATGGTGTTGTGCCCATCGCCGGCCCGGGCCCAGGGCGGCGAGATATATGAAAAAAGCGGGGCCCCGGGGCTTTTCGACAGCCTGGACGACGAGACCAAGGAACTGCTCCGGGGTCTTGGGGTGGACGGCGGCCAGGTGACCGGCGGGCTATCGGGAGAGAGGATATTTGGGATGGTATCCACCCTTCTGCGGGACAAGCTTTCAGCGCCCCTTAAAGCTCTTGCGGCAATTCTGGGGGTGGCGGCGCTTTGCAGGCTGGCGGACGGCATTTCAGAGGGCGAAGGCATTGCCCCGCTGGTGGGAGCCGCGGCCTGCGGGCTGATACTATCCGCGCCGGTGCTGGGACTGCTCACTGGGTGCCAGCGGGTGGCGGGGGCCGCGTCGGCGTTTTTGACGGCGGCGGTGCCGGTGTACGCCGGGCTTCTTGTGGCCGGCGGGAATCTTGCCACAGGCGGCGGCTACAGTTTCCTCACGATGCTGGCGGGGGCGGCGGTGCCCGTTCTGGCGGGAGGCGTGTTTCTTCCTCTGCTGCAAATCTATCTGGGATTATCAGTGGCTGGGGCGGTCTCCGGCACAGAGCTGGGCGGGCTGGCCGAGGCGCTGTACAGACTGGGCAAATGGGCGCTGACAGTCCTTGTGACCCTTTTCGCCGCCATACTCTCTGTACAGACCGCTGTGAACGCCCAGGTGGACGCGGCCGCAGGAAAGGCCGCGAAGCTGGCCCTGTCCGCTGGAGTACCCATAGTGGGCGGGGCCCTTGGGGACGCGGTGGCCGCCATACAGAACAGCGTACATATCGTAAAATCCGGGACGGGGGCTTTTGGCATACTGGCCGCGATGTGCATCTTTGCCCCGGCCATGGCTGAGTGCGCCCTGTGGGCGGGGGTGTGCATGATAGGCAAGGGATTTGGAGAGCTGTTCCGGGTTAAAGCCATAAGCGCTCTTATGGAGGCGGCGGTTTCCACGGTGAAAATGGTGCTGGCCCTTTTGGGCAGTATATGCGCCGCATGCGTTGCCAGCGCGGCGGCTGTGCTGCTGGCCGGCGGATAATAGAAAGGAGGTACCGTTATGGCAGACACTTTGCGGGCGGCGGGCGCGATGTGCGGCGTGCTCATTGCCGCCGGGCTGGTTTCCAGGCTATGTCCGAAGGATAAGATGCTGGGCTTTGTCCGTGGGCTTGTGGCGCTGGCGCTGATAGCTTCGCTCTGCGCGGCGGTGATATCGGTGGACTGGGAGTGGCCTGTGGCTCCTGATGAAATGGGAGAAAACCAAGAGCTTAACGAGTATATGGAGGACCAATACATCGCCGCTGCCCGGGAGGAGGTAGAAAGTTATATAAAGGGGCTTTTGGCTTCGGCCGGGATCGAGGCGAAAAAAATCCGCGCGGATATCCATATAACTGAGGATAACAGCATATCATGTACAAAGGCCAGCTTGACTTTCGCCTTTGACAGCGAGGCCAGGCGCGCCCGGGCCCTGCTGGAAAGCGTGCTGGAGGGCGTACCTCTGGAGGTGACGGCGGATGGGGCTTGATAAGCTTGGGTTTAAAACGCCGGAGCTTGGAAAACTCAAGGGCTGGCTCCAGAACGCCGCGAAGGACCGAAGGCTGGTGAGGGCTGCCGTTATCCTGGGCATGGCCGGCATTGTGCTCATATGGCTTTCAAGCCTGTCGCCCCGAGAGGAGCCCGCTGCGGAGGCCCCGGAGAGCTCCTCCCCGCAGGTTACAGGCTCTCAGTACCGGCAGGAACTGGAGGAGGACCTGTGCCGCATAGTCCGGGCGGTGACCGGCGAGCAGAACCCCCAGGTGATGATAACCCTTGAGGATTCCGGCAGCGGCGTATATGCCGCCGACAGCCGGGAGGGCGGTGGCCAGCGGGAGAGCTCTTACGTCATCATCAAGGACAACGGCGGTTCTGAGCACGGCCTGGCCCTCGAACAGCGGCAGCCCCGGGTACAGGGGGCGGTGATAGTCAGCCGGGCGGCGGGAGACCCCGCTGTGCGGGAAAAGCTGGTCAATGCCGCCCGGGCCCTGCTGGGGGTCTCAGCGGGGCGGGTCTGCGTGGTAGACGGAGCAGAATAGTTAACACTTTGTGTTAACTATGGCGAAATTATCAAAGTAAAAGGTGGGTCATTCAATGATGAAGAAGCTAGGAAGAAAGCAGTTAGTTTTGGCGTCTCTGGTGCTGGCGCTGGGGGCAGCGGTGTATCTGAACTGGCAGTTCGCCGGGACAAACAAGCTGCCTGTGGGCGATGGCGCCGGGGACACAAGCAGCCAGCTGGGGGCGGCCCAGCTGGTGAACAACGCCTATGTGGAGACGGTCTCCGACGACCTTCTGGGCTCGGAGCAGGCCAACGCCTCCGCCGACAGCTTTGCCGAGGCCCGCATGAACCGCCAGGCCTCCCGGGACGAGGCGCTGGAGCTTCTTGATAAGGTGCTCGAGGACGTAGAGGCCGACTCTGAAGCCAAGAAGGCCGCCGTGGACGAAGCGTCCGCCATGGCCCAGAGCATCCTGAAGGAGACCAACGTGGAGGGGGTCCTAAAGGCAAAGGGCTATGAGGAATGCGTGGCGTACATAGCACAGGAGCAGTGCAGCGTTTTGGTCTCCGGGGACCTGGGGGACAGCGATATGCTCATTATCCAGGAGGCCGTTATGGAGCAGACCGGGCTCTCTGCGGACAAAATCAAAATTATCGGCGGAGGGAAATAAGCTGGTGGGGGGCTTCGGCCCCTCATTTTTCTTACGAATTTTTTTCATTTATTTTTCATGGCTCCACGGACTTGCCCAATAGGGAAAAAAGTGGTATAATATTCGCTGTGGCCTAGTACGGCGGTATGTTTAGCGGCAAAATGGGCACACTTTCTGATACAAAGGAGAGTGCTGCGCTATGAAAAAAGACGTATCAAAGAAGACCAGTGTAAAGGCCGTGAAGAACTCCGGCGAGGAGCAGGAGGCCCCGGTCCAGGACGGCTGGAACGACCAGCAGAAGCAGATAAACGAGAGCGGCTCGGTGGTGACCCACAACCATGGGCATACCATACACTGCCTTACCATCATCGGCCAGATAGAGGGACACTATATTTCCCCCTCCCAGAACAAGACCACCAAGTATGAGCACGTGATACCTCAGATAGTGGCCGTGGAGGAGGACCCGGAGATAGACGGCCTTTTAATGCTCCTGAACACCGTGGGCGGCGACGTGGAGGCGGGGCTTGCCCTGGCGGAGCTGGTGGCGGGCATGAAGAAGCCCACTGTCTCCCTGGTGCTGGGGGGCGGCCACTCCATCGGGGTGCCCCTGGCTGTGGCGGCGAAGAAGTCCTTTATCGCCGAGTCCGCGTCCATGACCATACACCCGGTGCGTATGAACGGCCTGGTGCTGGGCATACCCCAGACCCTGGAATATTTCCAGCGTATGCAGGACCGCATTACTAACTTCGTCACCCAGAACTCCAACATCACCAAGGAGCGCTTCACCACCCTCTCCATGAACACCCAGGAGTTGGTGATGGATGTGGGCACGGTCTTAGACGGCCCGGACGCGGTGGAGGAGGGGCTTATCGATTCCCTTGGCTCCCTCTCGGACGCCATGGACTGTCTGAACTCCATGATAGACAAGGAGAAAAAGAAGCGCAGGCCCGGGCGGCCCAAAAAGAAACAAGACTGAAATAAGGCGGCGTTATAGTAAACGCGGGACCGCGTTAACTATGTCCGCCTACATAAGGAGAAACCATGACAATATTTGACGCGATACTCCAGGGCGTTATACAGGGCGCCACGGAATTTCTGCCGGTCTCAAGCTCCGGCCATCTGTCCATTTCCCAGCATATCTTCGGCATAGAGCTGCCGGGGATACTGTTTGACGTTATGCTGCATTTGGGCACGCTGATAGCGGTGGTATTCGTGTACCGCAAGCTTATCTGGCGGCTGCTTAAAGAATTTGGGCTGCTCATAGCCGACCTGTTCCGGGGCCGATTTAAATGGGGCGAGATGAACGGTGACAGGCGGCTGATATTCATGCTGGTGATAGGCCTATTGCCTCTGTTCCTGCTGTTTTTGCCCATACCGGGCACGGATATGAAGATAAAGGACCTGTCGGAGCAGCTTGCCTCGGACAGCAGTATTTTAGTAGAGGGCCTGGCCCTCCTGGCCACAAGCTTAATGCTGTTCCTGGGTATACTTGCCAGCCGCCGCACAGCCGCCTCCAGGGCCCCCGGAAAGCACTGGGCCAGGGGGGCAAAGGCCGGGCGCACCCAGTACACTGTGGCGGACGCCGTTATAACCGGCGTGACCCAATGTCTGGCGGCGGTGTTCCCGGGGCTCTCCCGCTCGGGCTCCACTATGTCCGTGGGGCTCATGCGGGGCATAGACCAGCAGACGGCTCTTGACTACTCCTTTGTGCTGGGTATACCGTCAATAGCCGCAGCGGCCCTGCTGTCCATAAAGGACGCGGGCGCAGAGGGGGAGGCCATCGGCACGGTGACGCTGATAGTGGGAGTGATAACCGCGGCTATCGTGGGCTTTTTGGCCATTAAGCTTCTCAAATGGATAGTCACCACGAATAAGCTGAGTATCTTTGCTGTTTACACACTTATCGCGGGGCTGGCGGTGACAGGCATTGCGCTGTACGAGATGAGCACAGGGCAGAACCTTTTTACCGGCAAGCCGCTTTAGAACCATAAATTAAGAGACGTTAAAAACCGAGGGATAGGGAGGAAGGTCAGTTGTCCGAACAAAAAAAGCCATCAACCGGGAGCACCCAGGCTAAACGCGGCGGGGGTGCACGAAGCACAGCCAAGAAACGCGCGCCTGCTACAACCGCGCAGAGCAAGCCGGCCGGGAATAAGAAAGCCGGGGCCAGGAAACACGCTCCGCCGAAGCCCACCGCCGAGGAGATCCGGCAGAAGAATCAGGTGCGGGCGGTGGTGCTGTTTGCCTGCGCCATCTTTATCGGGTGCCTGACAATATTTGAGGGCGACAGTCTTTGGGAATGGGCCCATAACGCTATTTTGGGGCTTTTCGGCGGCTGGGCCATGCTTTGGCCTATTTTGATGATATACGTGGCGGTTATAACCACACTGGACCGGCCCATGGGCTCTATAAGCGGGAAGGTATGGCTGACGGCGGTGGTGATACTGCTGTTCTGCGCCACAGGCTTCATCTTCGGCGGGGCAAAGATATCCGACGGCCTCTCCGTCTTCGATTACATAACCGCCCTATACCGCACCAACGCGGGCGTCGGCGGCGGCGTGATGGGCGGGCTTCTGGGCCAGCTGCTCATAAGCGCGGCGGGGAAGACCGGCGCGAAAATAATAATCCTGCTGCTGCTGTTCGTCAGCGTGATGATACTCACCGGCACCACCCTTATCGGCCTGTTCCGAACCATCAAGAAGCCGGTTGAAGTGGTGAACGAGGGCCTCCAGACCGCCCGCCAGCGCCGGGAGGAGGAGCGGGTGATACTTCAGGAGGACTGGGAGGCCCGCTCCGCCATCGATGTGCCTTTAGAGCCCTCTATACCCATGGGGTCCGCCGCCAGCGGCTCCAACGCCCTGTTCCCGCCGGTGGAGCCCAGGAAAAAGCAAAAGCGCAGCGAGAAGCTGGATAAGCTGGAGAAGGTGTTTGGTATAGAAGCACCCCGGCCCGAGCTTCAGCCCGTGCCGGAGGAGAAGCCCGAACCCGAGGAGGCCCCCGAGGACCGTCTCCCGGCAAACCCGGTATTCTCCCCGAACCCGCCCGCGCCAATTATAGACGAGCCGGAGCCCCAGCCAGAGGAGGTTTCCCCAAAGCAGGAGGAGAGCGCGCCCGAACCCGAGAAGGAGCCAGAGCTCGATATCCCCATGCCGAAGCCGCGTATGCAGGAGCCCGAGCCCCGCCAGGCCACCCCACAGGAGAACGCCCTGTATCAGGCCCTGGACCAGCTCCAGACCCCGGGAAGCTACTGTTTCCCGCCCATTACAATGCTGGCCATGAGCCCCCAGGCCGACCGGGCCAAGGAGACCGAGGAGCTCCAAACAAACGGGAAGATACTGGTGGACACCTTAAACAGCTTCGGGGTCAGCACAAAGATAATGGATATCTGCCGGGGCCCGTCGGTCACCCGGTATGAGATACAGCCTGCAGCGGGGGTGAAGATAAGCAAGATAACCTCCCTCTCCGACGACCTGGCCCTGAACCTTGCGGCCACAGGCGTCAGGATAGAGGCCCCAATACCCGGCAAGGCGGCGGTGGGCATAGAAGTGCCCAACCGCTCCCGCAGCTCGGTGCGCATGAGGGACCTGGTGCAGTCCAACGCCTTCCAGACCTCAAAGAGCAAGCTCTCCGTGGCCCTTGGCCGGGACATAGCCGGCCAGCCGGTGGTGGCCGACCTTGCCCGGATGCCCCATATACTTATAGCGGGCACTACGGGTTCCGGTAAGTCTGTATGTACCAACTCCATGATAATCAGTATGCTCTATAAGGCCAGTCCCGACGAGGTGCGTTTCCTGATGATAGACCCCAAGGCGGTGGAGCTCACCGGCTATAACGGCCTGCCCCATATGCTGGTGCCCGTGGTCACCGACCCCCATAAAGCGGCGGGAGCCCTGGGCTGGGCAGTGAACGAGATGATGAAGCGCTATAAGATATTCTCAGAGAACAACGTCCGTAACCTCCAGGGCTATAATAACCTGGCCGAGGCCCAGAACTATGAGGACGGGAACGGCCAGCCCATGCCCGCCATGCCCCAGATAGTTATTATAATCGACGAGCTGGCGGACCTGATGATGGCCACCCCCAAGGAGGTGGAGGACTCCATCTGCCGTCTGGCCCAGCTGGCCCGGGCCGCCGGTATGCACCTGGTGGTGGCCACACAGCGTCCCTCGGTGGACGTGGTCACCGGCCTTATCAAGGCCAATATCCCCAGCCGCATAGCCCTGACCGTCTCCACGGCGGTGGACTCCCGCACCATTATCGATACCGTGGGCGCGGACAAGCTGCTGGGCCAGGGGGATATGCTCTTCGCCCCGGTGGGCAGCAACAAGCCCCTCCGGGTCCAGGGCTGCTATGTGTCGGACGAGGAGATCTCCTCCATAGTGGAGTTTGTGAAGAAGACCAAGCAGATGGAGTACGATACTGAGATCATCGAGGAGATTGAGCGCAACGCCGCCAACACCGGCGACCAGAAGGAGGACGACGGCGAGCGCTCCGGCGAGACCGACCCCATGATGGACGAGGCCATCAAGGTGGTGGTGGAGGCAGGCCAGGCCAGCACGTCACTGTTACAGCGGCGGCTGCGCCTGGGCTATGCCCGGGCCGGGCGGCTTATCGACGAGATGGAGCAGCTGGGCATAGTGGGCCCCCACGAGGGTTCCAAGCCCCGCCAGGTGCTTATGACCTATACCCAGTGGCTGGAGCGCAATATGCAGAAGCCCGACCAGCCTGACGACAGCGAGGAGTAGACGTTAAAAGAATATGCCAAAGGAGGCCGAAACTTCTTTACGGAGTGTCGGCCTTATGGCTATCATAGAGAACTTTTATCTATTCTACTTTGCCCCTCCCTCTTAGACTGGGCCGGGTGCGGCTATAGCGAGGCCTATGTCCTCACCGGCCGGATAACGGCCTCGGCGGCGATTTTCTGTATGTCTGTGTTCAAGGCAGAGTTAGGGGCCACAGTCGTGGGCGCGCCCACGGGCCAATTTACAAAGTTTTTCTGCCCCAGAGGAATGAATACCGATATAGTTCTGCCAAACTCACAGATAACCGTCCAGGTATCTGGCACTTGGCACGAGGTAGAGGGGCTCATGGAGCCTGTCTATGATGACGAGGGGAAACTCTATGAACGGGAGAACACAGTGCTGCCGGACGTGTTTGTGGAGCAGGATATAGAGGACCTGCGCCTTGGGAAGGACAGTCTGATGGAGTGGGTTTGGAGGCGGGGGTTATGAGGGTATTCCGCAGCATTTCCTGGATAGAAACCGGGTGCCAATTTCTTGTCGGAGTGACCAACTATAAAAAGTCAATAGGAAAATGCAGGAAATTTTGAAGAGAAGAAAAAGCACAGCAAAGCAAGCCCTCGTAAGAGGACTAATGGAAAGCAGAGAAAAAAGAAGGTTTAACGGATAAGAGCCGTGTTTAACCCTATGGCCTGTAGACTCAGATTGTCCTGACTGGAAGTGTCCAGGCTCCAAACCGGCAAAGGAGAGCATTTTTGAGGGGTTCTGGAGCTTGCTGAAATCCCCAGACTCCGAGAGGAGGATAGCGGCGGACAGTTCGCCGATGCCGGGCAGGGAAAGGCAGGGCGGATCGATACCCCGAATACACTCTTTGATTTGATTGTCCAGATGATCCACCTTGGAGTTGAACTGGTCATACAGCTCCAGCAGGATCAGCATCAGATCGATCAGGTAATCGCAGGAGGAGCCGACCGTGTTTTTTGCCAAGGCCTTGAGTTGAATAAAGTTATTACCCCCGAACAAGAATATAGGAAATCTGATTATGTTGAAAGAAAGCGGAGACCTTATCGGGAGAATGTTGTAAGGCTCGCATGAAGGAAGCGGTTTTATGGCGGATATCGCATTGGGTTCGAGGTAAGTCGCCGGAATGGACGGAGAGCTTCAGCGCGTGATTGAGATATTCGTCCGGATTGCTCTCTGGGGCATAGGGCGGCAAAAAGAACAGCTCTATTTTGTCCCGATGCTTGTCCAGCCAGACTGCAGCTTTCTTCCCATGGTGCACCTTTAAGTTGTCCAAAATCAGGAAAACTTTTCGTTTGGAGGTTCGAACCAGCCGGTCCATAAATTGGATCAGCCGCTGCTGGTTCATGGAAGCCTCATACAGCATAAAGCGAATGTCCCCCTGCCTGCTCAAGGCGGAAAGCATATTCAGCCGCTCTCTTTTCGTCTCCACCGGCAGGACCGGAGGCTGCCCTTTGGGCGCAAACCCACGCTCACAATTCGAGCCGTTGTCGATCCCGGTCTCGTCTCCCCAGTAAATCACAGCGTTTTCTTCCCTGGCCCGCTGGGCGATGGCCGGATATTCCTCCTCGCGCCACTTTTAGACACGCGAAGGATCCTGCTTCCGGGCGCGCTTGACCGGACGCTGGCAAGTCAAGCCCCAGCGCCGCATATAGTCCGACACACTGCCGTCCGACATCTTCTTCCGATACTTTTTCCAGACGTATGCGCACACCTTCTTCAGCGTCCACAAACTCCCGGGAATACCGAATTCCTCTGGGCGGCGGGTAACAATCGTTTCCCGTATTTCCTCCTGTTCCTCCGATGTCAGCAACATGTGGGTTCCTTTCCGGAACCCCCGTTTCTTCGGTTCTAAGGAACTTTCGCCCTCCCGCTGATACGCCGTCCATATTTCGCTGGCGCGACACTGCCGTACTCCGGTTAATTCCTCTATTTCTTTCCCGGTTTTCCCCATCTTTTTGAGGCGTACGACCTGCCGGCGTATCTGCTTGAGTTCTCCACTTTTCAGTTTTCGTAAATCTATGTATTCCATACTCTCTATTTTACCACTTTCTACTGCTTTTTTCTAGGTCGTTTTTCAGGAATAATACTCATGGTGAAGCGGCTGCGCTGGCGGACCAGGCTGATCTTGTTAGTGACTTAAGCTTGTCCATGTGGTAAAATGATGGCGGATAGGGTTTGTACTCTACCGCCATCACATAGCGGGCGATGTTCTGTGCGGAGATGGAATCATTCGTTGTGTTCCTGAGTGATTTGCTGTGAACGAATCGGAAAATCAGGAGCGGGTTGAACTCCATAAACGTGAAACCGTTGGATTCAAGGAACAGTTTCAGATTTTGCCCATAGTGACCGGTGGACTCAAGGCACTGCGGTTTGAGTCACTCCTGAACAGTCTCGCTGTAATATTTTAGAAACAAATCCGCAGTGCTTACCTGATTATACTGCAGGTAGCTACTCCTGCGGTATACCATCTTTTCGAAAAGGAGAAACATAGTGGATTTACGCGTTCTCGAATACTTCCTGATGACCGCCGAAGAAGGCAGCATCACCCACGCCGCCGAGCTCCTCCACGTCTCCCAGCCCACGGTCTCCCGTCAGCTGATGGACCTGGAGCGTGAGCTTGGCAAGACACTTTTCATCCGCACAAAAAAGAACGTCAGCCTCACAAAGGACGGCCTCCTCTTTCGTGAGACCGCCCGGGAAATTCTCGCCCTCTACCAGAAGGCCGTGCGGGAAGACACCGGCGCCGCGGAGCTCTCCGGCGAGCTGTACCTGGGCATGGGCGAGACCGGCTCGGTGCAGTTCCTGGCCCAGGAGATTGCCGCTTTTCAGAAGCTATACCCGGGCGTGCATTTCCATCTGATCTCCGAGAACGCCGACCGCATATGCGAGGATATCGAGAAGGGGCTGCTGGACGCGGGGCTTGTCATGCGCAATGTGAATCCGTCCACCTTTGAGATACTGGAGTTGGGCCTGACGGAGACCTGGGGCGTGCTGGTGCCAGAGGGCCATCCTCTTGCGAAGGAGCCGGAGGTCTCGAGCAAGCTACTCCGGCAGGAGAGGCTGATTCTACCGGAAAACACTGTGTTCAAGCAGGAACTGTTGCAGTGGCTGGGAGCGGGGGCTGAGAGCCGGGTGGGGGCCACCTACAACCTCATCTTCAACGCCTTCCCCCTGGCCCGGGCCTCGGGCGCGCTGATAGTCTGTCTGGGTGTGCCGGGGGAACGTCAGGAGGGGAGAGTTTTCCTGCCATTCAGCAGGAAAAAGACTGCCTCGGCCTCGTTTATCTGGAAGAAAAAGCCCGTGCAGAGTCCAGCGCTGGAGGCGTTCCTTGAGCACATCACTCATGCGGTTTCTGAATGATAACTCATTCAAAATAGATATTTCACATTTTAATGACCTTCTGTTATAATGTAGTCAACACAAAAACAGGAGGTTATTTTTATGAAAAACTTTTTCTATCACGCACCGGTAAAGGTACTGTTCGGCGAGGGCGGCGTAGAGCGGCATTTAGGTATGGAACTGCGGGCTTACGGCAAAAATATCATGCTGGCTTATGGCGGCGGCTCCGTGAAGCGGAGCGGGCTCTATGACCAGCTCACCGGCATTCTGGAGCAGGCTGGCAAGACCGTCATTGACTTTGGCGGCATCACCTCGAATCCCACTTATGATATGGTGCTGAAGGGCGTCGAGACCGTCAGACGGGAGAAGGTGGACTTCATTTTGGCTGTGGGCGGCGGCTCTGTTATGGACTGCGTAAAGGTCATTTCCACGGCGGCAAAGGCCTCCGGCGACTACTGGAAGCTGATTTTTGAAGACCATTACTACCCCATGAGCGGCACCCCCTGGGGCGCGATTGTAACCCTCTCCGGTACAGGTTCAGAAATGAACGGACTGGGCGGCATCAGCAATAAGGCGTTGAATACAAAGGCCACCTTGCCGGGCAGCCCCGCAAGCTTCGCCATCTGTGACCCCACCTATCTGCTGACAGTACCGCAAAAGCAGCTGGCCTCCGGAATTTTCGACAATCTCAGCCACTGCATGGAGACCTACTTCGGCCCCGGAGAGTGCGTGTCCGATGCCATGAACGAGGCCGTCATGCACGATATTATTGAGAATGCCCGGGCCTGGCGCAAGGACCCCACAAATATTGACATCCTCGGCAACCTTATGTGGGATTCGTCCCTCCCTCAGACTTTCCTCTTCAACTGTGGCAAAGAGGGCGGCTTCCAGTGCCACCCCATCGAGGCCCAGCTCTGCGCCTACACAGGGAGCAACCACGGCATGGCCCTTGCCGTTATCCACCCCAGCTACTACCGGCACATCGTGAAGGATATGCCCGAGAAGTTCGCCCGGTTCGGGCAGAGGGTGTTCGACTTAGACCCTGCCGGGAAGACCACTCAGCAGCTGGCGGACGAGGCTGTTGAGGCTGTGGCGGATTTTGTAAAGGAGCTGGGATTGGACAGCAGCTTTACGGAGCTTGGGCTGAAGGTGGACGAGGATATTCTGCGCAAGGTCGCGGAGAATTGCGGCGTGAACGAGAGTATGCCCAGGGTGCTGCCCAGGGAGGAGATTTTCCAGATGTTGAGGGAAGTCATGTAACCAAAAGGAGGAAGAACCATGAGCGGCACACGGTTCCCCAAAGGCGGGCCAAATCCCTCCGGAGCCTATTTCAATGTAAAAAAGTTGGCCTTATAAGCCACCCCTCCTTACCCCTGCCCGCCAGACCTGAACTGATCTGGTGTCCGCCCGATCTTTCGCCGGAATATCCTTCCGAAATAGCTGTAGTCGTTGAACCCCACCGCCGCGGCGATCTCCTTTATGCTCATATGGCTCTCCTCCAGAAGCAAACAGGCATTGGAGAGGCGTATTTGGATCAGGAAATTCAGCACCGTACAGCCGGTGTGCTTTTTGAAGAGCTCGCACAGATAGGTTTCCGACAGGAAGAAATGGGTCGCCAGGCGGCCGAGAGAGATGTTCTGGGCGAAGTTTTCCCCGAGATACGCCTGAACTCCGGCGGTAATGGGATGGGGCGAATAGGTAAACCCTCCGTTAAAGGCCGCCAGCGCCTCGTGGAGCATATCGGGGAGCTCCTGGGCGCTTTGACGTGGCAGGCTCCAGCCGACCCTGCCTGTAAGCCCCTTCAGCGCCTGGGGTTCGGTTATGCAGAACCAGATTGAGCGGTCTACTCCCGCAAGCTCAATGGGAATCGGCGCCCACTCCCGGGGCGGTTCCCAGGAGTGGGGACGGGCTTTTTCCGTGACAATGATAAAGCACTGTCGCTCACCCCCGGGGCTGGAGGGCAGTCCGGCGGCGGCAGTAAGCACGGACTTTGAGTCCCCAAGATCCAGAGCGACGGGACCGTTTGTGCGCTTTCTGTCCAGGCGCTCCTTCAGTCGGAGGACGGTTGCGGACACCTCGCTCTGCTCCAGGGGCTTCAGGATGTACCCGGCCGCGCCGTAATTTATGGCCTTCCGCGCCACCTCAAAGTCGCTGTAGGCGCTGATGATTATAAACTCCACGTCCTGCTCCGGCTGACTTCTCACCTGGGATATGAGCTCTATCCCGCTAAGGCGCGGCATACGGATGTCTGTGCAGACTACATCCGGCTTCTGCCGCGCTATCTCCTCCAAAGCCTGAGTAGCGCTTGTACAGCGGGCGCATATTGTGAAGCCGTATTTCTCCCAATCAAGTATCTCCTCAAGGCCCGTAAGGGCCCAAGGCTCGTCGTCTACCAAAATTACACGGTACATAGCTCCTCCTTTCTCAATATGACCGACCCTTCTTTGTGTGCGGGCTTCAGGTTTGAAAGGGCGGTACCTGGGGCGATGGGGGTATTACCAGCTCCACCACCGTATAGAAGCCCTCCCTTGAGTGAAAGCGGATGTGGAAATGACTGCCGAAGGTCAGCTTCATCCGCTGGTAGATATTGTGAAGCCCGATGCTGGAGCGCCCGCCCTGAGGCTCGCTGTGCCGCATCTGCCTGTCCAGCTGACGGAGCTCCTCAGGGCTCATGCCCTGGCCGTTGTCCGCCACCCTCAAAAGCAGGAAGCCGTTCTCTTGGCGGCGGGCTTGTATGGCTACCCGGCAGCCGGACTCCCGACTGGAAAAGGCGTGGCTTATTGCATTCTCCACAATGGGCTGTAGCACCATTGAGAGAGTGGCGTGCTCCAGGGTCTCCGGGGCGGCGGATATTTTAAGGGAGTACCGCCCCGGAAAGCGGATGTTCACCACCTGGAAGTAGCTTTGCACATGGTTTAGCTCCTGGGCGAGCCTTGTCATGCTGTCCGAGTAGAGGGAGTAGCGGAAGGTGAGGGCCATGGCCGAGACCAGGGTTTCCAGCTCCCTTTCTCCACGGCTGTGGGCCATGGAGCGCATACACTCCAGCGTGTTGAACAGGAAGTGTGGGTTTATCTGGTTGCGGTAGCCCATGAACTCGGCCTGGCTCTGGGCGTTAATGGCTTGATAGAGCTTGGCCTGGGTCTCCTGCTCCTGCCGGAAGGATTGGTCGATGCGGTCAAGCATACGGTTTGCGGAGCGGGCAATGAGCTGCAGCTCCACCAAGGGCGGCTCATGTATATGTTCAGTGAGCCCCTGCTCCCAGGCGAGGCAGTTCAGATCCATGGTGATCTGCCCGATGCTCTTGTTCACTGACTGCAGAAGGAAGATAAGCAACAGGGACATGAGCAGTACCATAGCAAAAATCGGGATGAGCCAGGGAGTGAGGGAGTGGAAAAGCTTTGAGATTATCTCCTTTTCCGGCACGAAGTGTATAAACTCCCAGTGCCTCTCAGGCATGGATACGCGAGTGGTAAGGTAGCGCCCGCCGCGCCTGCTCACCGAGCCATGCCCCTGTGGTATCTCCGGGAGCATATCCAGCTCGTTTTCGTCAAGCTCTCTTGTGGATGAAATGATGCTACCGCCGTACAAGAGAGCGGTGGCGGCTTGGCCCTCACCCTCAATAGCCGCCGCGTAGCGGGTGAGGGCGCTCATGTCACAGAGCACCCCGGCGATTATCCTGTTGGAGGTGTAGGGCGGGGAGGTGCTGAAAATTGGCACACAGTAGTGTTGCCTCTTTCCATGCCCATAATCACCACGGTGCTGCTGTTCTATTCGGTGGACAAGTGGAACGAGTGGTTCAACGCCATGGTCTTTATCAGAAGCGCGGATATACAGCCCCTGCAGAATGTGCTTCGCTCCATGATAGTGGACTCCCAGGCCATGGGCGAGGCCAGCGCTCTGGTGTCCATTGAGGACAGGCCCTTCACCAGCGGCATAAAGATGGCGGCGGTGGTGGTAACCATGGTACCCATAATGTGTATATACCCATTCCTGCAAAAGCATTTTGCGGCGGGAGTCATGGTGGGAGCCATCAAGGCATAAGGCCGGAGGGCCGGGAGACCGGCCTGGCAGATATAATCAAGACATTAAAGAAAGGATGAAAATCAGTATGAAGCTAAAGAAACTGACAGCTCTGCTGCTGTGCTTGGCGTTGGTACTTTCACTGGCGGCATGCGGCGGAAACAACGAGTCCTCAACCTCCTCGAAAACCGAGGAGTCCTCCTCGGAGAGCTCCTCTGCCGAAGACAGCAGTGCTCTCGAGGAGAGCGGCACCTCCACCGAGGGCGGCGACTGGTTCGAGGGCAAGGATTTCAGTGAAAAAATGACCATCACCCTAGCCTCCGTGCAGATAGAAGACGGCTATGACTACACCGCCGGAGACGACTGGGTCAAGTCCTGGACTGACCGCTTCAACGTGGAGTGGGACATCATTCCCCTCACCTGGGACAACTGGGCCGAGCGCCTGCGCATCTGGATTAACTCCGACGATATGCCGGAGATGGCCGTATGGAACTACGTCAACGGCGAGGCCGCCAACTACGCCAGCCAGGGCCTTGTCAAGCAGCTGCCCGACGGCTGGAAGGACAAGTACCCGAACCTTGCCAAGGCCAACAGCGACTGCCCCATGAGCGAGATGGCCGAGGAGAACTTCGGCGGCGACTTCTACCTTTTCCGCCCCATCTACTCCAACAACCGTCCCACTGAGAAGCTTGCCACACATATGTCCCTGTTCCTTCGCAAGGACTGGGCAGAGGCGGCTGACGTGGAGATAAGCCGTGTTATGAAGGTAAGCGAGATCATGGACTATCTTGCGAAGGTGAAGGAGAAGAATCCGGGTAATGTCAGCGGCGACTTCTACCCACTGGTTACAACCTCCGGCAACCTTGCACAGTTTGTTGGCGCATACAACTACCACGGCTCCAGCCTGCCCTTCTATCTTGGCGAGGACGGCCAGTATCACTGGAACGCGGCAGACCCTGAGACCCTCGAAGCTCTGAAGGTGCTCAACAAGGCGTACACCGATGGGCTCCTCCACCCTGAGTTCTATACCTTCCAGGAGCCTGATGACCACGGCACCTTCTACACCACCGGCACCTCCGCGGCTACCATTGCGGGCGGCATGGTGTCCACCTTGGCTGAGTTTGAACAGCATATGCGCGCCGACCTGGGTGTGGAGTTTTTAGATGTAGCTGAAATCGTCACCATCGCCGACGAGGACGGCAACTTCCACGGCACTCCCCTCACAAACTTCTGGGGCGCAAACATCTTCTCACCCCATATCGACGACGCGAAGCTTGACCGTATCCTCTCCATGCTGGACTATTCCTGTACCGACGAGGGCCAGCTTGAGATACGCTGCGGTATAAAGGGCGTTGACTGGGACTTCGACGAGAAGGGCGAGCTCTATTCCAACCTGGGTCCCGACGAGAACCTCTGGGATAAGTACGCGCTGATGCCCGTATATGTAAACATGATGGTGCTCTCTGACGATTTCATGTTCCAGAACCCCTCCTATAAGCAGGAAATCAGGGATAAGGTAAAGCAGATACATATTGACCATCAGGAGAACTCCACGGACAAGACCTTCCCCATGGAGCCCGATTGGAACGTGGAACTGCACGACTCCCAGGCTCTGAACCTGGCCTCCATGGAGTACGGCGACGAGTACGCGGCCCTCATCGTTAAGGCTGGGGACATCGAGGCCAACTGGCAGGCGTGGGTCAACGAGAAAATGCCCACCATCCAGCCAGTTCTGGACGAGCTGAACGAAAAGCTGGGCTAAGCCTATAAACACGAAAGGGCCGTAAAAACGCGGCCCTTTCAATTTATAATTAAGTATGATATAATTAGAAAAATACCCATAAGGAGAGACTAGAATGAACGAACTTACCATAACCCAGCTCCAAGACAACATCTGGAATTTCACCGAGCACGCCCCCGGCACCGCTGTGGACGCATACCTTGTGATCGGCTCCCAGCGTGCGGTGATGATAGACGCCCTCCAGGAGGTCACCGGTCTCTACGCCAAGGCCCGGGAGCTCACCGATCTGCCACTTGATCTTATCCTGACCCACGGCCACTTTGACCATGCCGGGGCCTCGACACAGGAGTTTGCCGACGCCGGGTGCAAAATTTACATGGCCATGGCCGACTACCCCGTGCTCACTGGCTACAGCGGGCGGAGCTTCCCGAAGGACATCTTCACCGACCTTGCGGACGGACAGACCTTCGACCTTGGCGGCCGAGTCCTTGAGACCATAATGGTTCCGGGCCACACCCCCGGCAGTGCCCTCCTCCTTGACCGTGCCGCAGGTGTTGCCTGCTCCGGCGACAGCTTCGGCTCCGGCCCCATTTGGCTCCAGCTTCCGGACAGCCTGTCCCTTAGCAAATATCAGGAAAATCTCGAGCGGGCCATCGCTAAACTGAAGGAGCTCCCAGAGCTGTTACTGCTCACAGGTCACCGGAACCAGTCTCCGGAGCCCCTGCACATGGACTACCTTTGCGACCTGCTTGCCGCTGTGCGCGGCGTGAGGGACGGCTCTCTAAGCGGCGAGACAAAGGAGATGGAGATGCACGGCATATCCTTCCCCTTCGCAATCGTGAGCCACGGCAAGATGCTGGGCCTCTTCTACTCACCGGAGAAAATCGAGGGCTGAGCTACCGCACCCACGCCGCAATCAACAAATACACACGAATATCGAAGGGCAAACGCTCACAGGAAGTGTGAGGCTCGGATAGGAGGGCAGGCTGAAAGGCCCGCGCTTATCCGGGCCTTTTGATTGTGGCTTTAGCAAAAAAAGCCTCCGGCTTAAGGGCGTTGACATAAGAAAACATGAGAAAACCAAGTAAAATCAATGTTTTTTAAGGGCAGCGGAAAACGGGGCGGCGCAAACAAGTGAACAACAGCACAGAAAGCGGGCGATGTCGGCAAGGCATCGCCCGTTTCTGCGCCCCGGCAGACGCCGCAGATTTTGAAAAAAGTCTGCGGCGTTTTTTCATGTCCAGATACCGAAAGGAGCGGAAAGCCATGCCAGTATTCCGCGTGGAGAGGAACAAGGGCTACACGGTCATGTCTAACTACCACCTGCGGGACAAGTCCCTGTCCCTGAAAGCCAAGGGCCTGCTGTCGCAAATTCTCTCACTCCCGGAAGATTGGGACTACACCCTGTCCGGCCTGTGCTACATCAACCGGGAGAGCAAGGACGCCATTCGTTCCGCTGTCAACGAATTGGAGCGGGCCGGGTACATCGAGCGCCACCAGACCACGGACGAGGGTGGCAAGTTCAGCAGCAACGAGTACATCATCCACGAACAGCCTGGAACAGGCTTTCAAGGAGTTCACCGCCAAGAAGCTGTCGCAGGAGGCCAAGCCCTCCATCCGCAAGGCGCTGTCCGTCCTGCGGGAAGCGGCTGGCCGGAGTGTCCAGCGGGCCAAGGAGAAGATCAGGGAAAGGGGGATGGAGCTGTGAAGCCGGATGTAAAGAAAATCATCATCACCAACCTGCCCTATCTGCTGTTCGTGTGGCTGTTCGGCAAGGTGGGTGAGGCGTGGCGGCGGGCGGCGGGGGCGGACGCCTCCCAAAAGATGCTCCACTTCATGGACAGCCTGGCGGCGGCGTTCGCCAACGGCCTGCCCAGCTTCCACCCCTTTGACCTGTGCATCGGCATCGGGGGCGCTGTGCTGGTGCGGCTGGCGGTGTACCTGAAAGGCAAGAATGCCAAGAAATACCGCCACGGGATGGAATATGGTTCGGCCAGATGGGGCGGGCCAAAAGACATAGCGCCGTATATCGCCCCCGTGTTTGAAAACAACATCCTGCTCACGCAGACCGAACGGCTGACGATGAACGGCAGGCCCAAAGACCCCAAGACCGCCCGGAACAAGAATGTGCTGGTGATCGGCGGGAGCGGCAGCGGCAAGACGAGATTTTTTGTCAAGCCCAACCTGATGCAAATGCACAGTAGCTATTGCATCACTGACCCAAAAGGCAGCCTCTTGATTGAGGTGGGACAGCTCCTAAAACGGGGCGGATATAGGATAAAAGTGCTGAATACCATCAATTTTTCCAAGTCCATGCGGTATAACCCGTTTGCCTATCTGCACAGCGAAAAGGACATCTTGAAGCTGGTAAATACCATCATCGCCAACACCAAGGGCGACGGCGATAAATCCGCAGAGGATTTTTGGGTGAAGTCCGAACGGCTATTTTACACCGCCCTGATCGGCTACATCTGGTACGAGGCCCCGGAGAACGAAAAGAATTTCACCACCCTGCTTGAAATGATAAATGCCAGCGAAGTGAGGGAGGACGACGCCGAATTTCAAAGCCCCGTGGATGAAATGTTCGCCCGGCTTGCGGAAAAGGAGCCGGAGCATTTCGCCGTCCGGCAATATCAAAAATTTCTGCTTTCCGCTGGCAAAACACGGAGTTCTATCCTTATTTCCTGCGGGGCGAGATTAGCGCCCTTTGACATCCGGGAAGTCCGTGAGCTGATGGAAACCGACGAAATGGAGCTGGACACCCTGGGCGACCGCAAAACGGCGCTGTTCCTGATTATGAGCGACACAGACACGACATTCAATTTCATACTGGCGATGCTGCAAAGCCAGCTTATCAATCTGCTGTGCGACCGGGCCGACGACGTGTACGGCGGGAGGCTTCCCGTCCATGTGCGTCTGATACTGGACGAGTTTGCCAACATCGGGCAGATACCCAACTTTGACAAGCTGATCGCCACCATCCGAAGCCGGGAAATCTCGGCTTCTATTATTTTGCAAAGTCAATCGCAGTTGAAAAGCATCTACAAGGACGCCGCCGACATCATGGGATGCGCAATGTGGACCGAAGGATACGCTTTGCCTTTGGAGAGGGCTCGGGCCTGAGAGTGCGCAGCATCGCCCGCAGGGGCACGAAGGTGGAGGTCCTGTGTCGCCTGACGGGACCGAAGTAGCTGGAGACCAAAAGACAAGCATTGTGGAAATGTGCATAACAGGCTATGGAATCATGGATAACTCTATTCACAATTCCATAAGACAACCAGTTATACACATTCCCACGAATGCCGACTGCTATGGAATCTCACTCACATATCTATTTAATTTTGTTTTATCAAGTGCAAAGAAAGCTATTTTATTTTGGGGAATGAAGTGCTATAATAAAGCCATCGACAAATCGGAATTTGAACCCGTTAAAATCTTAGGCTGTCACCGCCCGTTATAAGGTGATATTAAAATCCTCCAAAGACCTTGAAGACAAAGGATTTATCGCAGTTTGGCCACCTTATCACATTATACAATTTCACACAAGTTTACCCTTGCTCTCTCACCTTATAAGGGCAAAAACAAGGGAAGCAAAATTCAAAAGGGGGATTATCAAATGGAGTATAAAGAACTCTCTATTACAAATATTCCGGCTATTTCAGCTGTTTATTTTTCTCTGCTACAATGTAAATATGATTTTTATTCTATTGAACGAGATACTTTACTGATAGATAAACTGCGCAGTTTTATCATATCTGATTGCAGGGAATGTGACTTCTTTCTTGACGTGAAACAAAATACGTGTGAAGTTTACCCATATTGGCCAAGAGCAGCTATGTTGGAAACAGCGACCTTCTATATTGATTTACCTCATGAACAATTCGTTGATTTTAATGCGTATAAAAACAGTATTATGTCAGCAAAAAACATATCAGATATAGAAAGAAATCATTTGTTTTGGGATTGGATTATTCAATTTCCGAAAGCCTTAAAACTCGTTTTGCAAAGTAATAGCTTTAGTCGTTATCTAAAATGGGAAAACGATTGGATAGTAGAACAGAACCTAAAGTACAAGAAAGAATTAGAGAGAATTAGGAATATCCTCGCACTTTGCAAGGAAAAGTTTAAGTCGCCTATTCAGAATATACAAGTTGTTCTTAATCCAATAAAGTGCGTATATTCCGCAGATTATCACTTAAAAGATAATAATTTTATTTTTTGTTCAGGTTCATTAAGAGAAGAAGCTGTAATACACGAATTTATACATCATATAGTACACCCTATTGTTGAGAACCGGAAAGATGAAATTCTGTGTTGCAATTTTACCAACCTTGTTCGGCGGCAACGAAGCCTTTGGCGTGCTGATGGCCGCGACTATCGGAGTAGCGCTCTACGCCTGCGGCAGCGGGATAATTCCTCTACTGCAATCTGGTTTTTACGATTCTCCCTATTCAAGGGGCAATTGAGTAACACAACGAGTGCCTGTTATCGAGATAAGCGCTTGTAACCCCTGTGAGGGCTGTGTCGGACAAGCCGGAATAGGCGGGAATTTTTGAAAATTTCTTTTCGCCCGCCCTCCACAAATAACTTGCGTATTTGCCAAACAGGAGAGGGAATTTCTTTCTATCCCCTTTGCACGGCATAATACTGGCGATTTTTAAAAATGCCAAAAATGGGCGCAAAAAACACAGGAAACCTTCTCTTGATTTTCTGTCTTGGTGTGCCGTCCTATGTAGCGGCGGTTATTCAGTTTTTAACTGGCTGCAATTCTACAAATTCTAATTTATCTTAGTTATCCTCCGAAAGCCCTGTGTTTTCAGGGCGCTTTTCCTGTTAAATGTGCAAATCTGATATATATTCCCTTGTTTTTGCCCTTATGAGCCGAAACAAGGGAAACTATTCATCAGAATGTCGGACCATTTTCGGCGGGTAATAAGCTCTCGACGTTTGAGAGCGAAATACACCCCGCGCACAAGTCTACGTTTTGTACTCAGTGTATTGCGTTCATTGGACAACCTGTTAAACTTGCGGTGTTCGCATGAATTGATTTATCTCTTGATCAAAAAACACCTCCAAGGTTTCGGGAACATTACCACTGACAATCGCATCTGTAAGTACACGCACCATATATTCTTCAAAAACATTCAACATTCCCACTTCATCATTATTGAGATAATACGAAGTATCAATATCGAGATTGTCATGGCCTCCTGGGGAACATACCGCTAGAATATGGCGGACAGGATGATACCAATCAAGAAGTATAGGCTCGGCGAACCCGGTAAAGTTAAAGAACCCCTTGTCCTTGTAGAAGAACCGTACCAGCAACCCGGCAGCTATCCCGCACAAGAAGCAAGACACGATGCGCACAACAAGGGCAGTCGGCCCCAGGGCCATGCTGTAAATAATTAGCTGTGGGTTGAGCAGACTGCCCGAAACCTGTAAGCAACAAACCAATTAGCAAAAAGCGAAAATAGTGTGAAACAGTTTTTGCAAAAGAATCCCACCTTGTTATGAATTGGAAAGGGTAAACGTGATCGCCACATCCCCCTCTCCCAGAATATCCTTGAGCTCCTGCTGAGTAACCCCCTGCACCCTCCCCAGCCGGGTAAAATTCCAGGTATTCACATCATAGTACACAGTGATGGAGTTGCCCTGATACAAAATAATATCCCCCGGTTCGGTAGTGATCTGCTGGTTATTCTCCGGTAGGCTGGTGGGCAGCGGGCCAACCTTTTCAAAATTGCCATAGTCGTGCATCTGCACAGTCACCGGCCCCTCCTGAAGCAGCTCCAAGAAAGCCTGCGCCGAAGAATTGCCCTCCAACTCCGCCGTCAGATTCCGTTCCCCAATCTGCAAGTTTATCATGTTGCTTTCCTCCTGTTCTTCTGTTGTAATCACGGATGTTTGCGATACCTCCGGCTCGTTCGAACCGGGCGCGATCTGCACGATCTTGTTCCCCCAGCCCTCCAGCACCGGGTTTTCCTCCACCGCCCGGACAAAATCCTCCGTAGCGTCAAAGTACCCAACCGGGGTATACTCCCCGCTTACCTGTGCTTCGCTGTAAAACAGCACGATGCGGTTCGGCTCGGAGTAGTAGACCTCCCCGACCTTTTCGCTGGCGATTTTCTCCGGATTTGAGGGAATCTCATAGCGGCTGGGGATATCGTAATACTGCATGACCTCGCTGTTTTCAAAGTCATCGTAGTGATAGATAGGCAGCCTCCAGTCGGCAGTACCCACGTGTCGGGCAATAGCCGCGGCGGTGTCGTTATCGTAGAGGTGCAGGGTGAAGGGAGCACCCTGGTCGCCAAAACGGACGGTGAGCGTAGCGGCGCTTGCGGTCTCCGGGGCAGATTCCGGGCCGCTCTCCGGCTGGCTCTCCGCTGTGGAGGAGGCCGTAGCCGTAGTCGAGGTAGGAGCGGAGCTTGTGTCCCCTGTTTGTGAACACCCTGCCGCAATTAAAGCACAGAGGGTCAGGCAAATAAAGACAAGGACTTTTTTCATGTTGATTTTCCTTTCCAAATAAATTATTCGTTTATCAGGCTTGTCAGCTGAGTGCGCTTGATTTTCCCTGCCAGCGAGCCTATCAGCGCCGTCACCCCGAAACGTAGGGCAAAGGCCAGCCTCTGGACAGAATCGGCAAAGCCTATGGCTTTATAGATGGCAATACCAGAGCTTTCGATGATATCCAGCGCGGCGCGATAGTCCGGCTCACTTACGAGAAAGCCCTTCATGCCAATCATGCTGCTGCCCATCACCGGGTCTTCAAAAAATCCCGCCACCTTCAGTACCATGTCCCGTCCGGAGCGGGCGATGGGGAAGGTGATCTCATCTCCGATACCCAGGCCGAACATGGACACCAGCGAGGGGGAAACATACACTTCCCCAGGCGGGATATTCTCAGGTGCGTGCTGGTAGCCGGACAAATCATCGGTGAAAAAGAGGTAGCGCTCACGCTCCGGCTCATAGAGGAGGAGCTGTCCCTCGCTGTCAGATTCCTGCCCCAGGGCGGTGTAATTGGTGAACACTAACATTTGGGTTTCCGCTCTGTCTATCTCGTCAAGATTGGTTATTTCTTCTGTCAGGCTTTCTGTATCGGCTTCGCCGGATACCCAGGCAGTCAACTCACCAAAGCCCGCCTGGGTCAGCCCGGTTTCTTCATGGTGGGCAGCGTTGGCCCATAGGGTCAACACTGTGCCGGTAACAGTTGCAGTCAGCGTAATAAGCAGGAATATCCCCAAAAGTGCGCCACGGTGGCGTTTCAGCCCGGCGCATATCAGAATCTGTTTCTCCATGCTTACCACCCCAACTCCGAAAGCCAACTGCTGACTTGGTTTTCGCGTTCTTTTTCTTCTGTGCGGTAGCGGGGAAGCACTAATTCGTCCAAGATTTTCCCATCCTCCAAATAGAGCAGACGGTTTCCCCGCAGCGCCGCCCGCAGGTCGTGGGTGACCATGAGGACGCTCTGTCCCTGGGCGTTCAATTCGGTCAGCAGGTTCATGACCTCCTGGCCGTTCGCCTTGTTCAGCGCCCCGGTGGGCTCGTCGGCAAAGAGCAGGCTGGGGCTGTTTATCATAGCCCGGGCTATGGCGGCCCGCTGGGCCTCGCCACCGGAGACCTGGTTGGGCAGGCGGCTTTCCGCGTCCCCAACGTGCATCTGCTCCAGCAGGGCATGGGTGCGGGTGTTTACATCAGCAGATTTTCCTGCGTACCCGGCAACCGCCACATTCTCAAAGAGGGTCAGATTGCTTACCAGGTGGGTCTGCTGGAACACGAAGCCGAACTCCTTGGCCCGCAGCTCCGCCATCTTCTTCTCGCTCAGACCGGTAATGGGCTGATTCCTGAAGAACACTTCGCCGCCGGTCAGGCTGTCCATACCGCTTAAGCAGTACAGCAGGGTAGATTTTCCAGCGCCGGAACTGTCCATGATTACGGTGAAATCTCCGGCGTAAATATCCACGTCGATTCCTTGCAAAACCGAAGTGCCGCCAAAATTTTTTGTCAGGCTCTTGCCCCTGAGAATCGTATCCTTCATCCTGCGACCCGCCACCTTTCTGCGTCTTTTTTCACGATAAGCTGTTTCTTGCCGGTGCGCGGGTCAGGGAGAATTTCCTCCACAAATGTCACCTGGAACCGAACATATTCCAGCCCCTTTTCTTCCAGAATCCCCCGCATCTGCGCGGTTAGTTCCGTTTGAATCACGCTTTCCGTCCCCTGAGAGGTTTTCTCCGCTATCATGACAAAGCTGTCCCTACTGGTCTGCAAGAACTGATAATCCCGCGGGCCTTCCACGCAGAAGCCCTCGATGGCGAGGGGATGGAGGAAATCCCGGTGGCCGAAGCCATCTTCAAACCAGAGCATATCCTCACAGCGGCCCAATAGCCCAACGGCGCGGGTGAAGGGGCTGCCTTTCACCCGTTCAGCCAATGTCAAAGAATCGGAAATCCTATAGCGAATAAGCGGCTGGGCAAAGTTATAGAGGCTGGTCAGATACATTTCGCCGTCTATTACCTCCACCACGTTCAGGTCGTCAAACAGGAGCATCCAGTTGCCATCGTCCACCCCCAGGGCCAGGGATTCGCTGGCGCCGTACACATTGATGACCGCCCCGCCCAGCACTTTCTCCAGATATCGGCGCAGGCCCGCGCCCAGAGGCTCTCCGCAGGAGATCACCCGCATGGCGGACAGTTTCACCCGGCCCTGCTCCACCAGTTCGCATAAAATCTTGATTGCTGATGGGTAGCCGATGATGATGTCGGGCTTGAACTTGTTCAGCTCCGCCACCCACTGCTCCAAAGGCTGCTTGATGTCCAGGTGTATCTGAGCGGCCCCTACTCCATCGATGCCATTTCCAACCGCCATAGCCCCGCCGTAGCGCCCATCTGTGGCGGCAATATAGGCGATGCGCGGCCCTGCTCCCAGCAGTTTTATGATCTCTTTCATGGGCATCCCCCACAGCGCTGCCCGGATGATGCCCAACAGCATAGTTCTCCATGCCGCCTCGCCATACACAAAATAGCCGGGCTTTCCGGTGCTGCCGGAGGAGTGAACCACATGGTACTTGCCTTTGTAAGCTCTCCTGTCGGCGGCGGTTTCCGCGTCAAAGCGGCGCAGCTCGTCTTGGGTCAGGTCGGGTACGGTGATAAGCTGGTCGAAGTTGTGCAGGAGGGTTTGCTTATCTATAACAGGAAACGCAGACAGAGGAGCGGTGCGGATAATGCTCTCGTCGATGCCAGCCCTTACGAAAGCCCGGTGATAATAACTGGAGTGCCGGAACGCATAGACCAGAATTTTCCGCAGCTTTTTTTCCTGATATCGCTTTATTCGGGCTGGTTTCATGTGCTCATGGCTCTTGAGCCTTGCCAGCTCTATCAATAATTTCGGCCTGATCAATATATAAATCCTCCTAATCTAACTGAAAGGTATAGCTTTCTGCATAATTTTCCCGATGGTAGTACCGGGCGGTCAAATTCCCCAAATCAAAGACCACGCTCCACTCGGTGGCCTCGAACTCGTTAAAGTTATCTTTGCTCACGCTGTCCAGCGTGTCCCGGACTTCTTCATCATTCATAGTTTCATGATTACGAAGGGCATCCATCAAGATGTCATACCTCTCATGGGACTGGCTTGTACCGATGCCGTTCTTTTTCCCTTCTGCCAAGTAAAAGTTTGTGACAACCGGCGTTTCCACGACAACCATCTCATTATCAATATATTCCACCACCACGCTCCGGCCCGCGTTGTCGGCAATGGCCAGGTGCATCATGTAGCCCATGGAGGCGTGTATATCGTACTGTTCCAGCAGGCCGAGGGCTTCGTCCACGGTGGCAGCTTTGTCCAGCAGCAAACGGATGGCAGTGGTAGTAGTCAGGCCCGGTTTGCCGGTGTTTTGGGCGATGGTGGCGCTGTCCTGGATCATGTTGACGGACACAGCAAGGCCCTTTTCGTTCATGCCGTCCAGGGGCGCATATAAGCAGATGAGCGCCTGATACTTGTCAGGAAGTTGGGATAAGTCCACGCCGCTCATGGTGATGACATCTGTGTTGACCGTGGAGATGGATTTGTACCCGCTCTCCGGGGCGGACTGGACGATCATGGCATTGCAGGGCTCCCAGTCAAAGTTTCGTCCGAAGAAGTAGCCGCCCTCAGTATTCTGAACAGAAATCGTGCTGCACCCGAACAGCAGGTCGCCCATGGAGATGTTCTCCTTGATCAACCCGGTCAGGTATTGGGCCGCCTCCTGGTCGGAGGCCGCGCCGCCCTGCTCCAAAAACGTATCAAAGCCGGAATCGCCCTCGAAGCGGATGGCGGAGAGGCCATTCTTCAATTCAGCGACTTCCAATGTGGGCTTTACAGTATCTTCCGGCGCGGCTGCACTGGCGGAAATCATGGAACTGGCTTCCTGTGGGGTGCCATTCCCCGTTCTGTCTGGCCCTGTGCAGCCGGATAATAGCAGGCAGGCCAGCACAAGGGTGGAAAGCTTTTTTATCTTTTGCTTCATGAAAATTATTACCTTTCGCTTGAAAAAGTGATTTGTGCGCCGTCAGAGCCTAAAGCCCTTTCCAACCCAGTGGGGTTATCCAGCCGCCCGATGGGCGTGTAGCTATAGGAAGTAGTAAAATCCTCATAGAACAGCACCAGGCAGTTGTTGCCGTAAAGCATCAGGTTGCCGGTATGGATGCCCGAGGGCCGGGATGGATTGGCAGGGAAGGAGGAGTCGAAATAGTGATATTTCTCATTTCCGTTTAACTCTTGCATACTGAGGGTCATGGGCAGCATAGAGGCGAATGCTTTTGCGGTTTCGTTATCGTAAAGTTCGCCGTGGAAACTCTGACCATTCACAGTGATTTGCAGTTGATTCCGCTCTGGGGCCGGTGCAGGCTCTGCATTCACCACGTTCTGTGCAAACTGCATGAGCATGACAGCGACCTGTGCCCGGGTTGCGTCCCCGGAAGGCATCAGCCTGCCGGAATCGCCGTGCATAATGCCAGCGCCTACAGCCCACTGTATGGCTTGCCGTGCGTATCCCGCCACCCGGCTGCTGTCTGAAAAGTCAGCTAAACTGTCAGCGGCGGAGATATCATAACCCTTGAAATTGCTGTAGCGGTAGAGCATCACAGTCAAGTCCTGCCGTGTGATATGGCTTTCCGAGCCAAACCGCCCGCCGCCTATGCCGCTGACGATCCCGTTCTCCGCCGCCCAAGCCACGGCCCGCTCATAGTAAGCGCCGCTCGGTACATCCGAGAAACCGTGGGGTTTAGCCGGGGCAGGAGAGCCGTCCATCCGATATAAAACCGTTACCAGCATGGCGCGGGTCATGGGTACACCAGGGGAGAATTTACCGCCGCCGGTGCCGGACATCAAGCCGTTTTCAAAAACATACTCCACCGCCTGGGCGTACCAAGCAGACAAGCTGACATCTGTAAAAGCCGCGGCAAAGGCAGTCTGTCCTAAGCCACATATTATGGATAAAATCAGAATAAAACTGACCAGCTTTTGAATGTGTCTTTTCATGCCGTTCCCCTTCCTTATTAAGATAAAAAACCGCGGGCAAATACCACCAAACTGAACCCCAGCAGCACCACACCAAAGCACTTTTCTATCGTCCGCAGGCTGTATCTTTTCATTCGCTTTTTTATTGCGACAACCCCGGCAGATAGCGCTGTCCACCAGATATACGTCCCGGTAAACACCCCGGTTACCAACAGGAACCCATCTAGCGGAGCCATCCCACCGCCCAGCCCGAACCATGAGAACGTAAACAGGAACGTCAGTATCGCCGCCGGGTTGGTGATGCCCACCGCGAAGGAGGACAGGAACAGCTTTATCCTCTGTCCATTTGGGGTTTCAGGCGTGTCAGCGCGGTTCTTCTTCAACAACAGCCCCAGGCCCATCGTAAGGATGAGCGCCCCGCCCAGCAGGTTGATAATAGTCTGATGTGCCAGCAGAAAGTCGGAAATAAGCGAAAGCCCGAATGCTCCAACACAGGCGTATATGCAGTCTGCCACCGAAGAGCCCAGCCCGGTAAGCAGCCCGGCCCGCAGCCCGGAGCTGTACGCCCGTTGGGCGGTCATGGCACCCACAGCCCCGGCTGGTACGCCGAATAACAGGCCGATCAAAATACCGCGAAACAGGTAACCCATATCAGGCACAATGGCATTGGCACTGTACGATGATCTCCCCATGGGAGTCCTTATCGTCCCGAATGATCTTATCCACACAGGGCACATAGATGTGTCCTGACAGCGGGTTCTTGATGCTGACGATGGGTGCGGTCAGCGTGGCCTCCACCTCAGACTTCTCAAAGCTCAGGTCTGTGTCGATCATCTCGCAGTCAATGAGTTTCAGGCCCTTACAGTAGCAAAGGGGTTGGGTGCCGATAATTTTGCAGTTGATAAATGTGATATTTTCACTGTACCAAGCCAGGTACTCGCCCTTGACGGTGCTGTTGCGGACAGTGACGTTTTTCGCGTGCCAGAAAGCGTCTTTGGTGTCAAAATTGCAGTTGTCGAACTCGGAATTTTCGATGTACTGGAAGGAATATTTGCCCTTCAGCGTCACATTGTCAAACCGCAGATTGTCTGAGCGCATCATGAAATATTCGCCCTGCACGGTGGTGTCCAGCATTTCCATGCCGTGGACAGACCATCCGAACTCCGGGGATACCACATCACAGCCCCGCATTTTGATATTGGCACACTCCCGCAGGGCCTTGATGCCATAGAGCTTCGAGTGGGCAATTTCCATGTTCCGGGAGTACCAGATGGCGGCGCGGCACATCTCGGTCATTTCGGCATCGGTGATCTTCACACCGTCATCGTGCCAGAAGGGGTAGCGCAGGTTGAAGAAGCAGTTCTCCAACTCCACATTGCGGCTCTCTTTCAGGGCGCTTTCCCCATCGGCGGGACCGTCGAAACGGCAGCTTTTCAGCAGCAAGCCGTCAGAATTGTAAAGGGCGCGCTCCTCGTCAAATGTCTTGTTTTCAATGATTTCTCTCATGTCAGGTTCTTCCTTTCTGAGTCAAATATTGTTTTTTCTGATCTGATAGAGCAGATAGTCCAGGCAGTCGATACGCTTCTGCTCCCGGTGCATAGCGTCCAGCAGCGACCGGCGGTGCTGGTTCAAAAGCCGCAGCCCGGCCTGCATCCTGTCCTGCTCCAGGTCCTGCATGAATTCTCGGACGCACCTTTCCTCACAGCCTGCGTCCCGCAGGTTCTGTTCAAGGGCTTCTTTCGTCTGATAGGCTCCCATTTTGCCACCCCCCTTGCTTGATGGGCCTATTATAACCCATCGAAATTGAAAAAGCAAATACTTTGAAGTTATACCATGGTATGCTTGACAGCTATATTATTTTCTGCTATGATATAATGCACATGGGGTGTGCATTCCAAGTTTTTCCCCGAACCGTGAAACGGTTCGCTTTTCTCCGAAAACTTCAGGAAAAACTCTTATGAATCAATATAAAGGAGGAAAATTCAATGGAATTGCGGGTTTTGCAATACTTTTTAGCCGTCACCCGGGAGCAGAATATCCTGCGGGCGGCGGAGTCTCTGAACCTCTCCCAGCCAACTTTATCCCGCCAGATACGGGACATGGAGGCGGAACTGGGCAAGCAGCTTTTCATCCGGGGAAGCAGGAGCATCACCCTCACGGAAGAGGGCATGATCTTACGCAAGCGAGCCGAGGAGATCATGGAACTGGTGAAAAAGGCCGAGGATGAGATCGCTTTGGCAGAGGAGCCGGTTTCCGGGAATATCACCGTAGGAGCCGGGGAGACGGACGGCCTGCGGGTGCTGGTGCGGGCGGTGCAGGCTTTGCGGGAGGAATGGCCGGAGGTGCACCTCCATGTGGTCAGCGGGGACAAGTGCTCCGTCATTGAGCAGCTGGATGGCGGGCTTCTTGACTTCGGCGTGGTATTCGGCGACTTCGACACGTCGAAATATGAATCTATCCAGATACCCTGCCCGGAGCATTACGGCGTGCTCATGCGCCGGGACGACCCCTTGGCAGAGAAGGAAGCCATCGACCCCAAAGAGCTGTGGAACAAGCCGCTTATCCTCTCCCGCCAGGCCATGTGCGACCAGGATACGAAAGAGTGGCTGGGCCGCGACCAGAAAAAGCTGAATGTGGTGGGCACGTTCAACCTGCTCTATAACGGCTCGTTGATGGTGGAGGAGGGCATGGGGTATGCGCTGTCCTTCGACAAGATCGTCAACACCAGCGGGGACAGCAAGCTGTGCTTCCGACCGCTGTCCAGGCAGAATGAGTCACCTATGTTCGTGCTGTGGAAGAAGTATCAGGTGTTTACGAAGGCGGCGGAGAAGTTTTTGGTGAAGCTGCGGGGGATGGAGGAATGAGACGGATTTTTGCAGCGCTGGCGGTATTCTGCCTGTTCAGCTTGGGCGGCTGCACAGAGCCAAAAGCCCCACCCGAATCACGGCCGGAGTCCAGCCCAGCGCCTGTTTCTTCCACACAAATACCCGCTGTGATAGAATCATCCGAGCCAGAAAAAACACAAATGGAGGGAGAACGCAAAATGGAAATTATGACTTTTGAGCGTGACGGCAAGAAAATCTACGGTGAACTGTATTTGCCAGCGGGCGAAGGGCCGTTTCCTGCCGTGATCATGGCCCACGGCTTCGGCGGGCATTGTGCCCACAACCGGCCCTATGCGGAGGTCTTTGCCCAAAACGGCATTGCCGCCTACATTTTTGATTTCATCGGCGGGGGCAATGACATACAGAGCGATGGCAAGGCCACAGAGATGTCCGTGCTCACCGAGGCGGCGGACATGGCGGTGGTGCTGGACGGCCTGGCGGCTATGGGTGAGATCGACAGCCGGAATATCTTCCTAGCTGGACAAAGCCAGGGCGGCTTTGTGGCGTCCTATCTGGCTGGCACCCAGCCGGATAGGGTGCGGGGACTGGTGGCCATTTTCCCGGCCTACGTTTTGCAGGACGACGCGAGAAAGCGCATGGAGGGCCGGGAGCTGCCGGAGACCGAGGAGATCATGGGTCTGCTGCTGGGGCGTATCTATGCCGAGGACGCTCTGTCCTTTGACATCTACGAGGTGATAAAGGATTACCCCGGCCCGGTACTGCTCATCCACGGAACTGCCGACCAGCTGGTGTCCATCGACTATTCCCGCCGGGCGGCGGAGGTGTTCCCCTCGGCGGAACTGGTGGAGATTGAGGGCGCGGGGCATGGTTTTTCCGGCGTGGACGAGGAGAGGGCAATCCAGTTGTCGTTGGATTTTGTAAAAAAGAGCATACAGTAGGGAAAACAGATATATGCCTTTTGAGTATATCTTGGTATAGCGCATAGGTATTTGATTTATTCCCTCTCTGGTGATAGAATGGTTTTATTATAGTAAATGCACTTGAAAATCGGTATGTACCGATTTTCAAGCTGGGTGACTTTGTCGCCTGGTTAAAAAAGGCAGAATGTCTCTTTTGAACTGCGTTAACTATTCATACCAGGGAGGGATTATTCATGAAGATTTTGATACTGAACGGTAGCCCGCGGCCCAAGGGCAACACCGCGGCTATGGTTGCCGCCTACGCCGATGGTGCCCGGGAGGCAGGCCACGAGGTCACCGTCATTGACGTGTGCAAAAAGAGAATCGCCGGGTGTCTGGCTTGTGAATACTGCCACACGAAAGGCGAAGGCAAATGTGTTCAGCAGGACGATATGCAGGAGGTCTACCCCCTGCTGGAAGAAGCGGAAATGCTCGTGCTGGCCTCGCCGGTCTATTATCACAGCTTTACCGGGCAGTTACAGTGCGCTATCCACCGCATTTATGCCCTGGATAAGCCGAAAAACCTCAAAAAAGCGGCATTGATTTTAAGCTCCGGTAGCAATCATGTGTATTGCGGCGCGTTCTATGAGTACCAACAGTCCTTTCTCAACTATCTGCATTTGGAGGATATGGGCATTTTTACTGCCTACGGGAAAGAGAACAAGTCCGACGAAAAGCTGGCAGAATTGCGGGAAGCCGGACGGAAATTGCAATAAACAGGAGGGTTTCAAATGGAATACAGAAAATTGCCCCACGGAAACGAGCGAATCAGCGTCATCGGTCTGGGCGGCGGCAGTCTGCCCGAGGACATCGACAAGGCGGCGGAGATCGTCAGCGCCGCCATCGACAACGGCATCAACTTCTTTGACTTGGCCCCGTCCTACCAGCCACCGTTCTACGCATTCGCCAACGCCTTTGCCGGTCGCAGGGACAAGGTGCTGACCCAAATGCATTTCGGCGCGGTGTACGGCAATGGCAAGTACGGCTGGACGCAGGACTTGGACAAAATCAAGGAGCAGATTGCCTGGAATTTTAAGACCATCGGCACCGACTACACGGACTTCGGCTACCTGCACTGTATCGATACCCACGAGGACTTGGACAAGGCCCTGGCACCCGGCGGGGTGTGGGAGTACATGAAAACTCTGAAGGCAGAGGGCAAAATCCGCCACCTGGGCTTTTCTTCCCACGAGCCGGGGATCGCCCGCCGCCTGCTGGACACGGGCCTTGTTGACCTGTTCATGTTCAGCATCAACCCGGCCTACGACTACCAAAAAGGGGAGTATGCAAAGGGCGAAGTTGCCGAGCGGCTGGAGCTTTATCGGGACTGCGAGAAAGAGGGCGTGGGCATCACCGTCATGAAGCCTTTTGCCGGGGGCCAACTGCTGGACGAGAAAACGTCACTCTTTGGGCGGACGCTTACCCATACCCAGTGCCTCCAGTACGCCCTTGACCGGCCCGCCGTGCTGACAGTGCTGCCCGGCGTGCGCAGCGTGGAGGATTTGCAGGTGGCGCTGAAGTATGTTGATTCTACCTCCGAAGAGCGGGATTACTCCGTCATCGGTGAGTTCACGCCCAAGAGTGCCGAGGGTATCTGCGTCTACTGCAACCACTGCCAGCCCTGTCCCAAGGGCTTGAATGTGGGGCTTATCAACAAATATTACGACCTGGCTCTGGCTGGTGACGAGCTGGCAAAGGGCCACTATGAGAAGCTGCCCCTCCATGCCAGCGACTGCGTAAAGTGCGGACACTGTGAGAGCCGGTGCCCCTTCCATGTGAAGCAGGAGGCGAGGATGGAGGGAATTGACGGATATTTTGGGAAATAAGCCTTGACATGGAGTAGGCTCTAATTTGTATAATTGAGAAAATTTGGAAAGGAAGTACACACTATGAAAAATTTTGGCTTCGGCCTGATGCGCCTGCCCACCACCGACCCGGCCAATGCCGCTGCTATTGACGTGGAGCAGGTCAAGAAGATGGTAGACCTTTTCATCGAAAAAGGCTTCACCTACTTCGACACCGCCTGGATGTACTGCGGCTTCCAGAGCGAGCCCACGGTAAAGGAGGTGCTCACCAGCCGCCACCCTAGAAACAAGTTCACTCTGGCGACAAAGCTGAACGCCGCCTTTTTTGATTCCCTGGAGGGCAGGGACGAGGTTTTCAACCAGCAGCTGGAAAAGACCGGTGCGGGCTATTTCGACTATTACCTGCTCCACGGCATCGACGGAAATTCCTATCCCAAATTCGAGAAGTTTGACTGCTTTCACTGGATGGTGGAGAAAAAGGCCCATGGCCTGATAAAAAGCCCTGGCTTCTCCTTCCATGGCGACGCCCCGCTGCTGGACGAAATCCTGACAAAGCACCCGGAGATGGAGTTTGTCCAGCTTCAAATCAACTATCTGGACTGGGACAGCCAGTGGATACAGTCCAGGGCCTGCTATGAGGTGGCGGTCAAGCACAATAAGCCTGTCATCGTTATGGAGCCGGTCAAGGGCGGTACGTT
Organism: Acutalibacter muris; assembly: GCF_002201475.1. NCBI lineage: Bacteria > Bacillati > Bacillota > Clostridia > Eubacteriales > Acutalibacteraceae > Acutalibacter > Acutalibacter muris. The sequence goes on from NZ_CP021422.1 coordinate 1,504,420, forward strand.
GGCAAGGGTGCCGGAGGATGTGGAGAAGCTCTTTAAGGAGTACGCGCCTGACGCGTCGCCCGCGTCCTGGGCCGTGCGGTTTGCCGCCAGCCTGCCCGGTGTGATGATGGTGCTTTCCGGCATGAGCAATCTCCAGCAGATGGAGGATAATCTCAGCTTTATGGAGAACTTCCAGCCGCTGACCGGGGAGGAGAAGGCCATGGTGTTCAAGGCGGCAGACATCATAAACAGCCAGATTGCCGTGCCCTGCACCGGATGCTCCTACTGCACAGAGGGCTGTCCCCAGAAGATCGCCATCCCCCAGTATTTCTCCTTGTACAACGAGGATATGCGGGAGCATCTGGAGGAGAAGGGCTGGACGGTAAATTTCAGCAACTATGCCAACCTGACGGAGAAATTCGGCAAGGCGGCAGACTGCGTAGCCTGCGGTCAGTGCGAGGAGATGTGCCCCCAGCACCTGCCAATCATCGAAAAGCTGAAAGAAGTTTCGGCGCATTTTGACCACTGAAAGCCATGTATTCAACGGGGCGGAACAGGCGGACCATACCTGTCCCGCTCTATTTTTCAAGATAAGGAGGTTCAGCTATGAACCAGCCCTCTGCGGCAAAAGAAAACCCCATGGGATACGCCCCCATGGCCAAACTTATCCTGACCACGGGCATCCCACTAATGCTCAGCCTGCTCATCAATTCCCTCTACAATTTTGTGGATTCCGTTTTCGTTTCACGGGTGTCTGAGGATGCGTTGACCGCCCTCTCTCTGGCGGCGCCCATCCAAACGCTGGTGTCAGCCCTGGGGCTGGGGAACGCGGTAGGATTAAACGCCGTTATCTCCAAAGCCCTGGGCGAACGCCGTCCGGAAAAGGTACGCAGGGCCGCAGACGCCGCTATTTTCATTGCGCTGTGTTCCTGGGGCGTGATCGTGGTGATGTGCCTGGCGCTGGTGGGGCCTTACTTCGAATGGCAGTCCGGCGGCAACGAGGCCATTGCGAAATATGGGAGGGACTACCTGACCATCTGTATGCTGTTCTCCTTCGGGCAGATGGGCCAGTGGGTATTTGACCGGTACGTCATTGCCAGCGGGCGTTCCAGCCTGTTCCTGTTCACCCTTTCGGCGGCGTCCGTCACCAACCTGATTCTGGACCCCATCTTTATCTTTGGTTATTTCGGCCTGCCGCGGATGGAGACCATGGGGGCGGCCATCGCCACCGTGATAGGCCAGTGCATGGGGATGCTGGCGGGGATTTTCATCAACCGCCGGTGGAACCCGGAAATATCCTTTGGTTTCACTTTGCGCCCGGATTTTGGCAGTGTGAAAGCCATCTTGAAGGTGGGGGTACCATCTACCTTGGTGCAGGTACTGACCTCCTTCGTCAGCATGGTGATGAACACGATCTTGCTGGGGTTTTCCTCCACGGCAGTGGCGGTATACGGCGTGTGCATACGCATTTTCGGCATATCGACTGTGGGGGTGCATGGCATCGACAACGGCCTGATCCCCATCGTGGCCTACAATTATGGCGCGGGCAAAAAAGAGCGCATCTCCCAGGCGGTAAAGTGGGCGATGATCTACTCCGCGTTATTCTTTCTGTTGTTCTTTGCGGTGCTGGAAATTGCCCCCGCGCTGGTACTGCAAATTTTTGAAACCTCTGAGCATATGCGCCAGATCGCCGTCCCCGCCCTGCGCATTTTGACCGTGTCCTGGCTGGCGTCCATCCCGAGCCTGGTGCTGGCGGCGTCCTTCCAGGGATTCTCCCTGGGCACCTACAGCATGGTGCTGACCATGACCCGCCAGGCCATACTGCCGGTGGCGTTCGCGCTGCTTTTGCAGTTTTTCGGGAACTTGAATCTGATCTGGCTTGGGTTCATTCTGGCGGAATTAGCGGGGATTCCCTTGGCGCTGGTTTTGTGGAAAAAAGCCTGGCGTGGAGTATTTTAGGTGAGAACAGAAAGAAGCTGGCGGTTAAAAGATTTCATAACCGCCAGCTTCTTTCTTTTTGCCTCTTTATCCCCGTTTCTTCCAGTACACCCCATGGAACAAGCACCCCATCAAAGTAGACGCCCCCGCCAGCGCGTAGGTCAGCACATACCCCGCCCCGGCGGAGACCGCGCCCCAAATGGCCGCGCCTGCGCCGTTGCCGATGTCGCCCATGAGCATGAAGATGGTGCTGGCCAGTCCCCGGCGCTCGCTGGGCACGGCAAGCATGACTTCCACCTGCAAAAGTTGGGTGACCGCCGTGATACCCACGCCCACCAGCACGGCAGAGAGCATCATCAGCGCCAGGTTGTAGGCCACTGCAATCAGCCCTGTGCCCAGCCCGCACAGGATAATGCCGAACAGGATGCAGGTGCGCTTGGGTATGTAAGTGATTGCCCGGCCTACGGTCAAGCGGGAGACGATGACCGCCAGGTTGTTCACCAGAAAATAGAGACTGATTTGTTCAATGCCTCTCTCCAGGCCGCAGGGGGTGAGGAAGCTCATGATGGAGGAATTGCCTATGTAAATGAACAGGCTTATCATGGAGGGCAGCAGCACCAAGGTCAGGAAAACCTTATCCAAGCGCAGGCCAATTTTGGGCTTGGATTCGCCCTTCTCGGGCTGAACGGGGCGCTGGTAGTGTTCTTTGATGGGCAGGGTCAGAGCGAAGGAGAGAACCCCCATCACCACCGCCGACCAGAACATGGCCTCCGGGCCGAGGTTGTTATAAATCGCAAGGCCGATTGTAGGCGTCACCGCAAACACCAGGGAGCTGCTGATGCCGAAGAATCCCATGGCGTCCACCAGCAGATCCTCCGGGGAGATGTCGGCTATCATGGTGGGCGGCACCGGGAAGAAGATGCCCTGGGTAAAGCCGTGGATTACCCGCAGGGCGAACAGGACGTTCAAATCTTTAGTGAAGCAGAAGGCCAGGGCGTTCAGCGCGTAAAGCCCGCTGCCGATGACCAGCAGTTTCTTGCGGCCTATCTTGTCGATAAGCGGAGCGACCACCACACGGGTGGCCATGCCCAGCAGGGTCAGGCCGGTCATCATCATGCCGGTAAGGGCGTTGGTGCCGCCCAAGTCCAGTACATAGACCGGCAGCAGTGAAATGAAGATGCTGTTGGTGTAGGACGCAATGGAACAGACCAGCAGCACCAGGATAAAGTCTCGGTTCCACAAGCGCCGGGAAAACATTTTTGCGAACACAATACCCCTCCAAAATAATATCACATCTTTGCCAATTCGTCCACAAACGGTTCCATGCTGTCAAACACTGGCGTTGCCATGTCGCGCAGGCGGGGCATGAGCCGGGTCAGCGGCACCTGGGGCAACAGGAAGGCGCTATATTTCTGCTGGTTCGTCCGCAGCCAGCGCTCGAAATATTGGTCTGCCAGCTCGGTACTACCGGTTTCCGCAAGGCAGTTTTTAGCAGCTTCTACGCAGACGGGTTCAACTTCTATGTTCTTTCCTACCTGCCGGGCGGCAAATTCTACTGCCAACTTGGTGGGGCCAAGAGCTGCGGTATTCATGGCCGCCACTGCAATTTCGCCTCCCTCTGGGGTGACCGCCACGGCGCGCCGGGCCAGCACATCATCATAGACCAAAATGGGCAGCGCCACGCTCTCCTGCACTTTTTCGATACCGCCTTTGATTTGGTTGCATAGCAGGCCGATGCTCCCGCATCCTGCATCTATCAGTTTGTTGAAGTCGCCTGCCAGAATTTCATTTACCTTGTCATTTACCGTATTCCCCGCCGCCTCGAAGTGCTCCCACAGGCAGCCGTCTACATAGTGGACGATCTCCAGGCCAGGGTGCTTCTTTGCAATCTTGTCCAGCGCTGCACAGTTGTTGGGGGCGGTTTGGATAATGCCGATTTTCATAATGCATCCTCCTCAGTTTTCACGCACGTTTTTGGGCTTGTAGGTGATCATCAGGCCGTCGCCCTCCACTCTCTCCACATCCGCCAGGGACAGTGCCACAGGCTGGGATTCATCACCCTCGAACCTCTTGAACAGAGTGTTGGAGTGGGGATCACCGTCCACAACGGGCACCAGCATAGTCTTGATTTCGTCAATCAAGCCGTGGGGCAAAAGCGTCCAATCGGCATAAGCGCCGCCCGAAATAATGGCTTTTTTGATACCAAATTTGCTGTAGAGTTTTTCCATCATCAGCACCGGGTCGAGCTTTTCCTTCCCGCAGAAAATGTAGGAGATGCCTTGCTCCCGCAGGTACTCCAGGTAATCATCGGAGATGTCCTCGGTAAGCACATGGATAATGCCATGCACGCCCCGACTCCGCACTTCGATAGTAGGGCTGTCGTAGGCAATGCCGCCGTCCGGGCTGATGCAGACATAGTAGCGGCATGTTTCACAGGGGGCGGCATAGTCCTCGCAGGAATAAGTATGCTTTGCTTTAGGCAGCTCGACTACCCGACCGGCTGTGAACAGCGCCATCGTTACCGCGCCGTAGATGGTGGCGTCCGCGTACATATCCAACCAACGCTGCCGGAAAATTTCCGTAGCTGGGGCAGCTTCCGGCAGTCGCCCAAAATCGCCGTCGATGTGGCATTCGGCGCTGACATTCAGATAGCAGATGGTGTAGGGCCTTGTCATGGTATCCATCCATCCTTCCTGTCCTCTGTTTTCCTCATTATAACAACGGAGTTGGGGAAAATCAAATACTTAGTTTCTATAGCACGGTATGCCTCAAAAGTATATGAAGTCTTTGAGAAAATCCTTGACATGGAGTGGGCTTCATGTGTTATGATGCAGGCGGAACTCATCTACTTAAAAAGGAGCCGCTTATGAAAGTGTTATTTATTGGCAACAGCCACACCTTTGTACACTATGTACCCGCCCGGGTGAAGGCGTTTTGTGAAAGCCACGGCCAGCCCATCAAGCCGGTGATGCTCACCCACCCCGGCATTGGCCTGGACTGGCACCTGGAGCAGTCCCAGACTTACTTTAACCTTATGTGCGGCGGTTATGATGCTATGATTTTGCAGCACAACGCCCACCCGTTTCCCGGAAAAGATTCCCTGCTGGAAGCCGGGGAGAAAATGGCTGCGTTGGCACCGGAAGGCACAAGAATTTATCTGTACATGACCTGGAGTGAGAAGAATAACCCCCAGGGCCAAGCAGTTATGAGCGAGGCTTACGAGGCCCTGGCAGAGAAGATAGGCGCGGCTGTCTGCCCGGTGGGGCGCATCTGGTGGCAGGTGGCAAGCGCCCATCCGGACGAGGAACTTTACTTTGCCGATGGCGAACACAGCTCTGTATTAGGAGCTTCCCTTTCGGCGGCGGTGATCGGGCACACGTTGTTAGGGTTGGAGGTCACGTCTGAAATCTGCTATGCAGACGCGAAGGAGTTAGAACGGCTGGAGTTGGATTCCCGAATGATTGATCTGGCCATGCGGGATGGAAGGTTGGAGATGACGTGAGCAGAGTCATCTTGTGAGCTTTCCTATTCTTTCTGCTGTATTCCATTCTTCAATTGGATAGTTTCCTACACCCGCCACCATGACAGGAGGTACCTGCCACCGAGAGAGTATAGTACCCCCTTGGCGGCAGGTGTTTTCTGTCATATCTTCTTCAGTCGAAAAAGCAAACTGCTTTTGCCGCCCTTTGTTCGGTAACGCTGCTCCGTGTCTAACAGTTCTGCTTTCCTCAAATCCTGCAATGCCCTGCGCACCGTAGACTGCGATAGCTTTAGTTCCCTGGCAATAGTAGGAATGGCAGGCCAGCACTCGCCATGCCTGGTTTGCATACTTATCTATCTCGCAGTGACCGACGCACTCAAAGCCGCCTACAGCCTCCAGGCCGGAGCGGAAACCGCCGATCCCCGCGAACATATCAAAAAATCGAATTATCATATCCACTTCCTTTTGCGCCAAAAAGTTTTATCTTCACTCTGCAAAGAGTGGAGATAAAACTTGGAAAGTTGAAAAGCGCAGCTTTTCAATCTTTTTCACATCATCTCATGCCGAAATCTTCATCTTCGTCCTCATCCATGTCCGGCTCCTGTTCCTCTGCCAGTTCTTCCTCCGTCAGCTTGTGGAAAGAATCCTCGCTGGGGATAAGCCCCAGCGACCGGCCATTGTCAAACTTGCAGTGCAGAGTGCCGGTGTCATCCACGGTAAGCACTGTACCGCGGGTGTTGTCATCGACCCGGTGCATATCCTCTCCCAGATACTCAAAAGTTAAACTTTGTTTAACTTTCAGCATGATCCTGGTACCGATGGGGTATTCGGCCTTGTAATACTCTGCCATCCTGTGCAGTCTATCCCATTCGTTCATCTTGAAAACCTCCTTTTACATACCGCCCATGCGCGTTTTGTGGAAAAGAGTTTAGCAGCGATAGATGGCAGGGTGGCGAATACTGCAGCCGGGAGTGTTATTTGCAGGCCATGGCACAGACGAGGGAGGATAGGGTCTGCGGCTGGTGCGGAGAGGGATTCAGCACGTTTGTCAAGTCAGAGCAGAAATACTGCAGCCGGGAATGCGCGGCAGCAGCCCGGCATGACCCTGGCCACAAACGGGGCATGAGGCGCATCCGGTACACCAGTGCGGAGGATTGGAAGGAACAGCTGCATGAGGCCAGCAAAAAATCCCCACCCCCAAGACGGGGGAGCCTGATTTAGAGCAGATCGTATACAAGAGGAAAAAGCAGGCTGGGAAACGGGAACTGGACTTTTCTAAGCTGCCAACAGAGCAAATTGTTCACGAGCTGCCAGAGGAAGAACGTGTCTGCCCGGTATGCGGCGGGGAGATGCACGCCTGCGGCCACGAGGTTGTTCGGAGGGAACTGCGGTATGTCCCGGCGCAGTATAAGGTAGTGGAGCACGTCCAGACGGCCTACAGCTGCCGGAATTGCGAGAAAAACGCGTTAGCCACGCCCATGAAAAAGAGCGAAGTCCCAGCGGGGCTCCTCCCTGGCAGCGGGATCGTTTCGCCCAGCCTGCTTGCGCACATTTTGAACAACAAATATGCGCTGGCATTGCCGTTGTACCGGCAGGAACAGGAATTTCAGCGGATCGGTGTGCCGGCAGACAATGGCAAACTGGGTGATCGCCACCCACGAGAGATGGTTTGAGGATTTCTTCCAGCGTTTGCGCAGTGAACTGCTCTCTAACGAGATACTCCACGCGGACGAGACCACACTGACCGTGCTGCGGGAGGATGGCAGGAAAGCTACACAAAAAAGCTATGTGTGGGTCTACCGGACCTCTGGGGACAGTGAAAGGCCGGTGGTGTTGTATGACTACCAGCCCAGCCGGACCGGGGAACACGCCAAGGCTTTCTTGACGGGTTTCTCAGGATTTCTCCACACCGATGGGTATGAGGCCTACCATTGTAAGCTGCCGCCGGACATAACCGCGGTTGGGTGTTGGGCCCACATGAGGAGAAAATTCACAGATACTCTCAAAACTCTGCCCAAAGACGCGAGGGAAAAGCATCCGGCACAGACTGGATTGCGTTACTGCAACAAATTGTTTGAGCTGGAAGCTGGATACACGGAGAAAAGGCTCTCCTTCCACAAGCGGTTCCAGGCAAGGAAAGAGTATTCTGTACCCATAGCAGAGGAGTTTTTTGCCTGGGCTAAAAATGAATATGACCGCAACCCCGTGCCAAAGTCTGCCTATGGCGCGGCGCTGACTTATACCGTAAAGCAAAAAGAGTGGTTGATGCACGTGTTCCTGGATGGGCGCTTGGAACTGTCCAACAACCGTGCGGAGCGGGCTGAATAGTAACCTTGCGGTTACTATCGGCCCTTTGCCGTGGGCCGGAAGAATTGGCTGTTTTCCAACACGCCCAGAGGAGCCAGCGCCAGTGCAGTCGCTTATTCTATTGTGGAGACTGCTAAAGCCAACGGCCTGCGGCCTTTCCGGTACTTCCAATTCTTATTGGAACGGCTGCCGGTAGGAACCTCTGCTGACGATTGCGCGCCTTGGAATGATGCGGCACAAGACTTGTGCCGATAACCAGTTGGCCAATTTAATGCATTAATTCTTTCAAAGAGCGGCTCCTTATGGGAACCGCTCTTGCTTTTTTCCTTTTTTACGAGGGTTCGTATCTATTTTTCGCTTACGGATGTAAGTCAGCAAAAAATAGATTCGAACCCTCACAATGACAGAATAGGGCGAGAAATACATAGTCGGACGCTGGGAGTTAGCTCTCACAAATAAGCGATCAGCTTTTTCATTTTCAAGAGAAAGGCGTTGATAAAAATCAAGATAACCGCAAAGCATTGTCTGTTCCCTGCCCGCGCTCTGCCCAATTCGGACAAGAGATTCAAAAGCATCTTTAGTGGGTATTTCTTTGAGTTCGGTCTGGACTTCTCAAAATCTTGTGGTATCCTTGTGGTCAAGAAAAAATCCAAGAAAGGATGTGATCCATGAAGAAAATCCTAACTTGCCTCCTGACCACAGCCCTCTTAGTGAGCGTTAATGGGTGCAAGACAGCACCTCCAGACTATGAGCCTGCACAGCAGACCCTCATAGTAAAGTCAGAATCAACCACGGAATCTGACCAAGCTGCTATCAATATAGCTGCCACCCTTGAGCAGATCATCGCTGGAATAAATTTCAAACCGACGGTATCCGTACGCAGAAAATTCGTCAGCAAAGATGAAAACAATAGTCAAACCACCTCTCCACACACGAAACAAGAAAGCGCACACGCATCCACCTCCAGCGTAGAAGACACCGATACGCAGGGCACAAAACCAAAGACAATAGACCCAACGCCTGCGCCAAAGCAGCCAGACACCGAGCCTGATGCCACCCTGACAGTTACCGTGAGAGCAACTCCCACGCCAGTAGCTACACCCACTCCTACGCCCACACCCGAGCCACCAGCACCCACTCCTATACCTCCCGCTCCAACCCCGGAGCCGGTCATAGAGGAGCCCTCCTTCGACATTGGCTACTGGATAGGCTACGCACAAAGCTATGCCCAGGGCCTTGGCCTGCGGCTGGAGAGCAGCGCGGTAGATTGCTGGGACAACCCCATAGGGGCCGGGCCGCACAGCACCTGTCTTGAGAGGGACATCGCCAGCAGACTGAACCGGTATGCCAACGACCAGGACATCACCGATGTTGTGGATAAGAGCAAATCGAAGATTTGCTCTGTATGAGTCCACTGATGGGAACTGCTACGACATCTATATCGGGTACGCTTGACAGAAAAATGAATGCCAGCCCTGAGTGCATCGCAAATCGCGGTGCACTTTTTCTTTGCTACTCATCGCCACCTGTCGGCCCCTGCGTGGCCCCGTGTCGGGGCTTGCAGGGCTGGGTCGGGAAAACACACGGCCCTGCACCGGCGAGGGCCGTGTCGGGGCAATGTCGGCCCGGTTTGGAAAGGCACTGATTTCGAGGGGATTTGACCGGCTTTGGGCAAGGCCGAAAAGCAAGCAGGAGAAAGGAGGTGGGGTTGCTATGCTCCCCACCTCCGGGTCACAACGTCCGGCAACGCCGGTCGTTTCAGGGGATTCCGGGCTTTCGGGATTGCAAAATAAAATAGGGTTGCTATATAAATTGTGAAAAAAACACCTCCCGCCAAGAGTGGAGTGCGCCCTCTCGGTGGAAGGTGGTACCTGTCACCATGATAGGTCTAGTGAACTACCCAATAGAAGAAGGTATACTGCAGAAAAGAAAAACCACATACAATCAACCTGATTAAGCATTCGCTATCAAGCTAAAATGCGGTCAACAGTTTCCTTGAGCGTATCACTAAACCCATTCAAATCTTCCAAGGAAATAACCTCATTGTTTATCAGCGCAATAATATTCCAAACCATATCAGTCCGGGTCAACTGTAGTTGGACACCCGGGCTCCGTTTATCCGTTTTTATGCGCTTTTCCAAGTGCCAAAATTTATCGGACGGATTACCTTCTCCGTTCAAAATCTCCATGTACTCTCGGTTGAGCTTGTCCATGTAGGCTTCCTGCCAACCGGATAATTTTTCCTTGAAAAGTTTCCAGTCCTGTTTTGTGAATCTCCCATCCTCCACAACAATATCCCCCTATCATTTGTTCTCTGGCAAATTCTCATCGCCCCATGTTTTCATATAGGCTATCACATCCATAAAGCTCCTGCCCAACTCCGTCAATGTGTATTCCACACGCGGCGGTACCTCATGGAAGTCATGGCGGACAAGGAACCCATCCGCCTCCAACTCCCGCAGCTGCTTCGTCAGCGAGGATTCCGTAATCTCCCCCAACTGCCGCCGCAACGCGCCGAAGCGCCGGATATCATGAAAGGCAATATAATAGAGAATCTCCAACTTCCACTTGCCGCCAAGAATTTTTTGCAGCGTGGACATGGTCTTGCAGCGTTCAACCGCTTGCTCGGTTTTTCTCATAGGACAACACCTCTTTGCTAACATTATAACGCATAGGGCCGCATGAATCAAGGTACTACAAAAAAGTACCGTACTTGAATTAATTCTGTATCAGGCTATAATGGGTGAAAACAAGGGAGGTTTTCACAATGAAATTTACCGGCACTATTTGGCGTCCACCCTATGAAGCGTCCTCGATGCTGTTGGAAGTCACGGCAGGCTGTACCCATCACAAGTGCAAATTCTGTACGCTATACAACGACCTGCCGTTCAAGTTTAGAATGTCACCAATGGAGGATATCGAGTGCGATTTACAGGAGGTTGCCGACACGCTGAAACAGTGGCACGGCTTTCGGTTTGACCGGGCCTTCCTCACCGGAGCGAACCCATTTGTGCTGAAAACCGAGCGTCTGCTGGCAATCACAGAACTTATCCGCAAATATGTACCCACGGTGCAGACCATAGGCTGTTTTGCGCGGATTGCCGATGTAACCTTAAAGTCTGACAGCGACCTGAACGCGCTGGCACAGGCGGGATTTGACGGCCTGACCATCGGTATCGAAACCGGCGATGACGAGGCTCTGCGCTTTATGACCAAGGGCTACGCTGCTGTCGACATTGTGGAACAGTGCACCCGGCTGGATAAAGCTGGTATTCACTACAATTTCTTCTATCTGGTGGGCATTTCCGGTATGGGACGGGGCGAGATCAGCGCGAAAGCTACCGCCGCTGTGTGCAATCAGCTGCACCCACAACTCATCGGTGCCAATATGCTTACCATCTATCCAGACTCTGAACTCTATCAGGAGATCCAGCGGGGCAACTGGCAGGAGGAAAGCGAAGTGGAGAAGTACCATGAAATCCGCACGTTGATTGAAAGTTTGGATATTACAACAGAATTTGCCGCGCTGGGAGCCTCCAATGCGTTTCAACTTCACGGCACTTTGCCCCAAGATAAAGCCGCTTTGGTAGCGGCAATCGACCAAATTATTGATAGAGTAGGCGAAGAAAAGCTGCGGGATTACCGCAAAAATCTTCGACATCTGTAAGGAGGTATTCTCGTGCATTTCACAGGAAGAACATGGCGGCCGCCGTATAAATCACAGTCTGTCATTTTGCAGGCAACCTCCGGCTGTACCCACAACAAATGCACCTTTTGCAGCCTCTACAAAGACGAGAAGTTTCGGATGTCCCCGATGGATGAGTTTGAGGAGGATTTAGCGGAGGTCAAGAGCTATCAGCCCAACGCCCGGCGGGTGTTTCTCACTGGCGCGAACCCCTTTGCTATGACCTATGAGAACCTCAAGCTGCGCGCCCTGACCGTTCGCGAGTATCTCATTAAGTGTCAGTCCATCGCCATGTTTGCAAGTATCCGGGACATCAAGAACAAGGAGGTCTGGCAACTCAAAAAGCTCCGGGCCATGGGTATCAATGGGCTGAGTATCGGCACGGAGAGCGGCGATGAGGCCACCCTTGCGCTGGCAAACAAAGGCTATACCGCCGATGATATTTTGGAGCAGTGCCGCAAGCTGGACGAGGCTGGCATCGAGTATTATTTTGTCTATATGACCGGGCTGGCTGGGAAAGGTAATGGGCGGCGCAACGCTGTCAATTCTGCAAAGGTGTTCAGTCAGCTTAACCCATATTTTATCTCGGTAGATTCATTGACGCTTTTTCCGGATACGCAGCTGTACCAGTTGGCAAAGCAGGGTAAGTTTACACCGGCAGATGAAAAAGAGCGCATCGAAGAACTGCAAACGCTGATTGAAAATTTGCACATTCGCACCCATCTCTTTGCAAACTCCGTGTCCAATTACTTTCCCTTTACGGCACGTCTGCCATATGAGAGAGAAAAGGCGATTGGCGAATTGCAAGATGTACTCGACGGTACGGAGGAAGATGAAATGCTGGGATACCGGCAGGGGCTTCGGTCGCTTTGAAAAATCAGTAAGTATTTATCCCTTTGTTAACATCTAGCCACTTGATTTATTACCCGCCTGCGGCTATAATCCTTGTAAAAATCGAGAAATTTCATACAGGCTCCACATTGCCATGTTATACTACGTAAAAAGGAGGTGCGCCAATGGCAACCATACTGATCGTCGAGGACGATATCGACACCAACGAAGCCATCTGCGAATACCTGCAAGAGGCCGGTCATACCACAATTCCCGCCCTTGACGGGGACGAAGCCATCACCTTATTTGCCGCGCAGAAAATAGACCTTGTTGTGCTGGACATCATGCTCCCCACCGTTACCGGACTGGTGGTGCTGAACTCCATCCGCAAAGCGAGCCAAGTCCCGGTGCTCATGCTGACAGCCCTGGAGGACGAATATACACAAGTTACCAGCTTTGACAGCCAAGTGGACGATTACATGACAAAGCCTTTTTCCATGGTGATTTTGGGGAAACGCATTGCCGCTCTGTTACGCCGGAGCAGTCCACAAGCGCCAGTAAACGTATGGACGCACGGCGACCTGACCGTCAATTTCTCCGGCTACTCTGCTCATGATTCTACCGGCGAACTGGAGGTCACCGCAAAAGAAATCGACCTGCTCAAGCTATTGGTGGAGCATCAAGGGCTTGTGCTGTCGCGCTCGCAAATCCTGGACAATCTGTGGGGAGATAACGCAGAAGTCCTGGACAGGCTTGTGGACACTTATATCAAAAATTTGCGGAAGAAACTGCACCTGGATTGCATCAAAACAGTCAAGGGAATCGGGTACAAGCTGGAGGTCGACCCATGAAAAAGCTAAAGATTTTCCCGAAAACATTCCTCTATACGCTGGGGCTCATGCTGATTATTGTGCTGCTGTCCCACGCGCTGATATACTTTCTCATGCCGCGCGCCTATAACTACCAGCAGGAAAAGACGTTGGAGGCAGACGCAAATGCGCTGGCTGATAAAATCATATCTGCTACGCCAGACGAGAGGGTAACCTGTGTCACAGATTTCGCCGCAAAATGGAACTCCAATGTCACCATTACCTATGACGATTTTTCATTTACTGTGGATTTGCTGAAAGCAGAACCCGGTGCTCCTCCAAATTCAAATGGTAAATCTGACTTTACCATTATAGCCGACACTACGGAAGATGGGCTAAAAATTACTCTTGCTAACAACCCCTACGGTGGGGCAGACTTCTTTAGGGTTGAACAGGTTTTTGCAGGTGGAACCGGGAGCCTTACCGCCACCGTTTCCCGCCAGCATATTGAAGATGCCGTTGGCGCAGTGCTGATGATACTGCCGTTTACTGCTGTCCTCTGTGTTGTGATTTCTGTCGCGTTCGCTCTGGCTTACTCAAAAATGTTCACTAGACCAATCAAGCAAATCAGCGCTACAACAGAGCAAATGCAGAGCCTAAAACCAGACGTGCGCTGTAAAACAGATACTCAGGACGAAATTGGTATGCTGGCTGAAAACGTCAACAATCTGTATCAGAGTTTGTTAGCCGCCTTCGCCCAACAGATCAAATTCCTCCGGGCCGCGTCCCATGAGCTGAAAACGCCGGTTACCGCCGTCAGCGCCATGTTGGAAAATATGATTCTTAATGTGGGCAAGTACAAGGATAGGGATACCTATCTCGCTAAATGCAAGGATTTGACTGACCGTCTGGCGCTGATGATAAAGGAGATTCTCGACGCTTCCAAAGCTGAATTTGCCGGGAACCAGGAATGCACAGATTTTCCCATAGCAGAGGCGATTAGGGCAGTGATTGAACCGTATCAAATCATTGCAAAAGCCAAAGGGCTTACCATGAATGTGAATCTGGATGAAACTGATACCGTGCACTTGCCGCGGGGAATGATTGAAAAAGTCATCTCCAATATTCTGGCCAATGCGGTGTCCTATACAAAGCCTAATGGTATCATCATCGTATCTTGCAGTGGGCAAAAACTTGTGGTAGAAAATGAATGTACGCCCATCCCGCCGGAACATCTTGCCCACATTTTTGAGCCGTTCTACCGCCCTGATTATGGCCGCAACCGTGCAACCGGCGGGAACGGTTTAGGACTATATCTCGTCGCAACAATATTGAAATCGCTAGACATTCCATTCACATTTTCCCCATCTGAAAACATGACCGGAATGTCATTTGAAATCAACTTCTGAGCCAACTCCATATTAGCTCCACATTTGCTCCATAATCGTTCCATATTGGCGTGATATGATACCTTCAACCCAAAAGATTGGAGGTATCTTTTTTTGAACGTACTCAGACGAGCCATTTTGTACGACATACGCAAGCCCAGTAAAAGCCTGACCCTGTTCCTGCTTTTTCTGCTGATAACGCTATTCTGCACCATGAGTTTTGCCGTGCTGGACGCAGTGCAGAACGCCGCCGGCAGCTTGCGGGAAACCGCGGGCGCATCCTTTACCTTGCGGGGAAAGCCATTAGAGATTGACGCGGACGACAACGGCTATTCCATGGAGTTTGCAAAAATCTCCCTACAGGATGTTCAGCAGATTGCAAGTAATCCCGAAATCAAGGCTTGCAATGCCCAGGGCACTACTTTGGCAACGGCGGATGGGTTTATTTATCCATCGGGTATGCCCTCCGGCCCGGTTTCCGGGAACACAGAATCCGCATGGAATCAAGGTTTTACCAGCAGCATTCTGACGCTGGCAGAGGGGCGGCACATCAATCGAAAAGATGAAGATGCAGCCCTCATTAGCCGGGAACTTGCAGAAGAAAATGGCTTGTACTTGGGTGATGAACTGTCATTTGCTGAGCCGTCAACAAACGTAAAAATCATCGGCATCTATGAGAGCGACCCCAGCATGGAATTTGATACTGACACGATTTTTACAGACCTCGAATGGGCTGGTGGCAGCATAGAGCGAGTAGATTTTTTCGTCACTGACCCCGCCGAACTGGAAACCGTCATGGCCCGAATTGAGAGTGATAACTACACTCTGCAAGCGAACACAACAGAGTATGACGCTATCTCCACACAGCTTGCCACCATAGGGCGGCTTACCACAGTACTGATAATTGCCGCCATCGCGGTCAGCGCCACGGTACTGCTACTGATACTAGCTATGCGTGTCCGTGGCCGCACCCATGAGGTGGGAATCTTGATAGCCATTGGAATCGGCAAAAGCCAGATTCTCGCACAATTGATCATGGAAACCATGTTGCTTTTAGCAGTGGCTATGCTGGTGTCCTGCCCGGTCAGTTACGCCGCAACAGCACAGTTTCAAGTATACTTGCGGGAGATGATAGGAGCAGTCACCGTAGCAATTCCGGCGGGAAATATCCTGCTGCAATATGCAGTCGAAATGGCAGTTGTAGTGGTGGCAATACTGGTAACTGGCTATCCTATCATGCGGCTGCAACCCAAAGAAATCTTATCAAAAATGAGTTAGGAGGTCATGCCATGAACATCACAAAACGAGCATTTCTGTACATATTCCGAAAGCGTGGAAAATCACTAATCCTACTTCTCACACTGCTGGTTATCTCTACCTTTGTCCTCACCGGGCTGTCTATACTGACAGCGGCAGAGCAATCCGCCTTGAGCCTACGGCAGTCTGTTGGCGGGAGTATCAAGCTGGAGCTGGACGAAAACAGCCCGAACTGGACATACCAGCAGGGCGTTGGCGGTGTGCTGGTAGACTACACAGGTGCGCCGATCACTGACGCAGATATTGAAAAGGTTATGAGCGTCAAAGGCATCCGTGACTATAACGGTATAGGTGATGGCAGCGTCTTTGCAATGGATTTTTCGTTTATTCCAGGCATTAACTTCGGACAAACGAGAGATTACAGCCGCCTCCCCTCCGTTTCTAATTCCGAGTATTTCAACTACTTCCGGCGAGGGGCTTTCCAACTGGTCGAGGGCCGTCACATCACCCCGGAGGACAATCACGTCGTCCTGATCAGCACCGCACTTGCTAAAAGAAACGGCTTGAAGCTGGGTGATACCATCACGGTGCAATGCAGCTATGACGCAGGCGGCTATCCTGACGTGTCACTGAAAATTGTCGGTATATATGAAGTTACTATGGGCGATGGACAATTTAACACCACGTCAACAGACAAACGGAATCGCCTGATTATCGACCACAAGGCCATGCAGGAAATCATGCAGCGCGACAGTATACAGTACGACAACGGCGTGGAGTTTTTTGTGGACGACCCTAAGAACATCGACACAATAGCCGCTGAAATACGCAAATTAGATTTGGGCTGGAACTGTTTCAAACTGACGGTGGACAATACGGCGTATGAGGCGGTCGCGTCCCCTTTAACGGCTATGCAGAGCATGGTGGCAGGGCTGATTATCGGGATTGTGATTGTCAGCATTGGCATATTAGCGCTGATACTCAATATGTGGATTAAGCAACGTACTCACGAAACCGGCATACTGCTTTCTATTGGCGTGAGCAAGGTCAAAATCGTGGCGCAGTATATCCTTGAAACGCTGATGATTGCCATAATCGCCTTCGGATTATCCAACTTTACCAGTGGAACAATTGCGCAGGGCACAAGCAATCTGCTGTTCGCACAGGCAATACAGAACCAGCCGGAAGTAGAAATTGATCTGCCCGATGATGGGACGGAATATCTGGACATTACGGGCCAGTATATCCCTTATGACACATCTGATATGGTAACGCCTGACAATGTGGAAGTCCATGTCACGCCAGCCAGCCTGCTATGGGTCACCCTACTGGGAATCGTCATATGCACAGCCGCTGTCACGCTGGCATCTCTGCCAGTGATAAAAATGCAGCCGAAAAATATCCTATCACAAATGAGCTAAAGGAGGACAATCGAATGAGCATTTTGGAAGTTAAAGACCTCAAGTATTCCTACGAAAACAATAAGCCTGTGCTACGGGGGATCAACGCGAAGATGGAGCAGGGCAAGATGTACGCTATCCTTGGCCCCTCCGGGTGCGGCAAGACAACCTTACTGTCTTTGTTGGGCGGGCTGGACAGCCCCTCTGATGGGCAGATTTTGTACCAGGGAGAGGACATTGCAAGCACAGGCCTTGCCGACCACCGGCGCAGTCATGTGGCGTTTATCTTCCAGAGTTACAACCTGATCGATTACCTTACGCCGATGGAAAATGTAGCACTGACTTCCAAACAGCCGCCATTGCCCATCCTGGAGCAGTTAGGATTGACCGCAGAGGAAAGCAAACGTAATGTGCTGAAACTGTCCGGGGGTCAACAGCAACGTGTAGCCATTGCCCGCGCCCTGGCCAGCAACGCACAGGTTATTCTTGCCGATGAGCCGACTGGAAATCTGGACGAGGACACCGCCGCTGAAATTACTGCTATTCTAAAAGAAAGCGCGCATAAATCCGGCAAATGCGTGGTGATTGTGACGCACTCCAGAGAATTGGCAAAGCAAGCGGATGTGGTTATGCGGCTGAAGAAAGGTATTTTAGATATTCTAGAAATAGCCTGATGAGGCGCTCTTCTAGATTGCGGCCCGAGCCAGTTACCAGATACAGAGCCAGCGCCGCAGGAGGTGTGAATATGGACAAAAAGAAAGAGGAACATTGGATTCATTGCCCCATCTGTAGAGCAAAAACGCATACCAAAGTTGACCCGGATACAGTTCTGCTGAACTTCCCGCTCTACTGCTCCAAATGCAAGAGAAGTATCCGAATTGGCGTGATTAACCTTAAAATGGTTGTAAATAATGAACCGGGCAAGAACGTGGATTAGACCTTTTGACCCCGCTTGGCCTTTACAATGTTGAGCGCAGCCTCAACGACTGGAATCAGTGCGGCGATCTCGTCATCGCTGCACTCTTTCAGCAGAATTTGCATCTTCCGGAAAGCTGACTCGTCCTGCTTTAGTTCGGGATAAAAGATGTCCCATGGATCTATCCCCAACTCCCGAACTAAGGGATAGAGAATTGTCATCTTTGGATTTCCGTTATAGTTTTCTATGTTCAGAATCGTGCGGGAGTCAATAGCGAGTTGCTCCGCTAAACCTCGCTGGGAAAATCCGTGGCTGACACGGGCCTGTCTGATAGTATCTCCTAATGGTTTTGCATACTCTGGCATTAAAATTCACCTCATATGCATTTTACAATACACTATGCTAACATGGAATGTTTGTAAATACGCTTAATAGTGTATTTTAATTCACTACGAAGGAAGGGAAATCACTCTTGCATATTTGTGCTATTGAAGTACATTTCGTCTCCATGCTGTAAGGTTCCACACATCTAAATACGCATCACAGTACACTAACGGCGTTCTTACGGGTTTGATTTCCCGCAAGAACGCCGTTTTTGGCCTTGCTTTTTGTTCTTTTGTAGGCTGTCGTAGCCCACCCCAATCAATCGTTTTGCCAAACCCAAAACAGATTGATTGGAGGAATCAACGGTGAAATACCCACCAAGAAAAGTATTTGTTTTAGAAGATGGAGTGTATGAGGAGCTCAGCTATATCGAGTTCCGACAGCGAGAAGATACATACCAAGGCAGGCGATTCATACCCCTGCACGGTATGCTGATGGAAGTGTCTGAGGGTGACTATAAAGCATTCTACAAAGACAAACGCCGCCAGAAATATCTGGACGAGCGCTCTGCAAAGAACGGCGATTTTTCCTACGATATGCTCACCACGGATGAGTTCAATGGTGAGGATATTCTGGTTGACATGGCATCCGATACGGCTGGTGACGTAGAAAATGAAATCATGTTGGACAACCTCCGGCTTGAGGTCAAGAGGTTGTCTGAGGATGAGCAGAAAATCCTATATCTCATCTATGGTCAACGGCTTAGTGAACGGGCTGTCGCGGAGCGTTTTCATGTATCCCAGAACGCCATCCACCGGCGCAAAGTACAGATTCTGGCGAAGCTACGGAAAGCCAAAAATTTGAAATAATTGGTTGTCAGCCCTTTCGTTTTTCGGCATGGAAAGCGAGAGGACTTTTTTCTGCCCTCCGTTGCTCTTTGAAAATTGAATATTCAGCGCATCTTTTACTTTCCTTCTGCCGCCGTGAGGAGCGGCAAGCTACATGAGCGGACGCCACTAGTTTGGCCTCCAGGCTCAGACGATGGAACGCACATCCATCAACGGCGATGACCAGCAGAAGGGATAATGATACTTGCGTCCAGTCCTAAAGCCGAGCGTGACCCGTCGCAGCAAAGGAGGGCGCCCTGCGGAGATCCCGCAGGTGGTGAGATTCCAATGAGGTTAAATGCATAGCCGGGAGGTGTGTTCCCTGTCCAGGGAAGTTGAGAACAAATATGGACAAGCAAAACGATTGATAGGATAACGTGGCCGTCCGTTTTGGGCGGCCACTTCATTATATAAAAGTTTAATTTGTCAGATCAGCGTTGCAGGATGGAGCAAAAAGATATGTCTGAAGTGAAAACTCTGGCCATTTTCGCTGGATGTATCTGAACTCTTGTGGTATTGTTGGTGGTGCCGAAAGGCAAAAATTTAAAGAAAGGGATGGTGCAAATGACTGTAACCGACATCAGCCGTGAACCGCAGAAACCTGAAATTATCCGGTTTGCAGCTTACTGCCGGGTATCCAGTAAGTCTGCCGACCAACTACACTCCTTTGCCGCTCAGATTCGCTACTACAAGGATTACGAGTGCAAGAATCCGCAATACAAGCTAGTGGACGTGTACGCTGACGAGGGCTTGAGCGGCACGGACATGAAAAAGCGCGATGAACAGAACCGGCTCATCCGTGACTGTAAGCTGGGAAAAATCGACCGGATAATCACAAAATCGGTATCGCGGTTCGCCCGGAACACGCAGGAGTTACTGGTGGCCCTGCGCACCCTCAAGGAGTTGGGCGTGAGCATCTACTTCGAGGAACAAGGCATCGACAGCGACAAGATGAACATGGAAATGCTGGTGACTTTCCCCGGCATGGCTGCCCAGCAAGAAAGCGTGAACATTTCCGACCACCTTCGAAGGAGTTATCAAATGCGCATGGAGTCCGGGGAGTTTAACTGTAATGCTCCTGCTTATGGCTTCGAGATAGTGGATGGTCAGATGGTTGTCAAAGAGGATGAGGCGGCTGTGATTCGCCGCATTTTTGACCTTTACCTGCAAGGCGTGGGAAAGCAAAACATTGCGAATATCCTCAATGCAGAAGGAGTTCCACGGCGATATGGACAGAAAAAATGGCACCACACTACGGTTGACTATGTGGTCAAAAACGAACGGTATATGGGCGATGCACTCCTGCAAAAGGAGTACACTACGGATACGGTGCCCTTCCGCAAAAAGCGCAATCATGGAGAAAAAGTTCAATACTACGTGGAAAACAGTAATCCCGCCATCGTCAGCCGGGAAGTTTTCCAAGCAGCACAAAGGTTGCAGGAATCCAGAATTACGACCACAAGTCGCGAAAACAACTCAATTTTGTCTGGTATCCTGCGCTGCCCCGACTGCGGGAGCACCTTCCGCCGACAGCTACTGCGCGGAACCATGTACTGGATGTGCAGTGATAAAGCAGCAGGTGCGACAAACTGCCAAAGCAGGCGTGTGCGAGAAAACGCCGTTTACGACACCTTCTGCTTGATGGTGGACAAGCTGGCCTCCCACCGGCAAGACCTGCTGGGCACGATTATCCATCAACTGGAGGTGATGCAGAATCGTGGCAGCGAAAACCAGGAGAGAATACGCCAGATTGACAAACAGATAGCGGATTTGAGCGCACAGAATCTGGTAGTTGCCCGGCTCCATACCAATGGAGTTCTGAACGCTACCGACTTTGCCGCACAATCCTCGGTAATCAGCAATAAAATCAACGCCCTGCGGCTCGACCGCAAAAAGGCATTAGCTGAAGATGAGGACGATGAGTTGATATACACGATGAAATCGTTGGATGATACCCTGGCAGGATACGTACCGGGCGCAGTTTTTAGCCAAGCCTTGTTCGAGAAAATCGTGCAGAGCATCACGGTTGTGGACAACTCAAAACTGAACTTTCATCTCATTGGCGGGCTGGCACTCACCGAGCAGATTCCAGAGAATGCGAGGTGTCGCACTGCATGAAAAAGAGGAATATTCCGTTCGGGTATCAGTATCAGAACGGCATGATAACTACCCATCCGCAAGAGGTTGCTGTGCTGAATCGCATTTTTAGTGAGTACCAAAAAGGCTTGTCTCTGCTGGATATCGCTAACCAACTGAACGATGAAAATATCGAGTACCAGCCCGGCGTTACCGGCTGGAACAAATCCCGCATCATGCGCCTGATCGAGGATGAGCGATACACCGGCAAGGACAATTTTCCAGCAATTATTGATAAGGGAACGCACCAGGCCATAGTCGAGATGAAAGCCCACAAGAACACCCAGCACGGTACCGACCGCAGCTCTGAAATTTTCCATATAGATGTGTCGGTGATTTGCCCGGTTTGCGGTTCCAAAATGAACCGTAGGCATGACAGCCGGTTCAAGAAGTGCCAGCAGCGATGGATATGTTCAAATGCGGAGTGCCACATGGCAATTTACAAGGCAGACAGCGACCTGCTGGATGATATAACTGTACTGCTAAACCGGGTGATTGTCAATCCTGGGTTGGTGCAAATTCCACTTGTAGACGAGTCCATAAGTGTGCAGACTCTAAAAGCTGGAAATGAGATTGCGCGGACATTAGACACGCTCGATTACGATAAAAACACCTTGAGAGAAAAGATGTTGGAATGTGTGTCCTTGAAATATACAGACATTGATTCCGCTCCATATATAGCCCATAGGTTGAAAGCGACTCTTGCCGATGCGGAGCCGCTTTCAGCTTTTTCACTGGCACTTTTTAAGAGGACAGTTCAGACCTTCCGCCTCGAAAAAGACGGCACAGTAAGTATCACCTTAATAAACAATCAAACCATCAGAAAGGAAGATGAAGATGCAACCAACGACAGCTACTCCGCAGAAAGTAGTGCGGAAAATCCCGGCGAAAATCAACATAGCTGAAGAAATCAAACAGGCCCACCGGCAGCTCCGGGTGGCGGCTTATTGCCGTGTTTCCACCGCCCAGGAGGAGCAGTTAAACAGCTATGACGTGCAGGTAAGGTACTACACCGAGAAGATCAGAAGCGAGCCGAAATGGGCCTTTGTGGGCATTTTTGCGGACAGGGGGCTTTCCGGCACAAGCACCAAAAAGCGTGACGAGTTCAACAAGATGATAAAGCAATGTCGGCGCGGTAAAATCGACATGATTATCACGAAGTCCATCAGCCGGTTTGCGAGAAATACGGCTGACGTGCTGAAGTATGTGCGAATGCTGAAAGAGATTGGCGTGGACATCTTCTTCGAGGAACAGAACATCCACAGCACCCAGCCTGGGGCTGAATTTTATATCACGATTTACGGCAGCATCGCCCAAAGCGAATCGGAGAATATCAGCGCCAACGTCATCTGGGGCAAAAATCAAAGTGCGAAAGAGGGCAAGGTTGCTTTCCACTACAAAAACTTCCTCGGCTACCGCAGGGGCGAAGATGGCAAGCCCGAAATTGACCCCGAAGAAGCTAAGACCGTCAAGCTGATTTATGAGCGGTTCCTGGCCGGGGACAGCATGAGAGGGATCGTGGAAATGCTGGATAATATGGACGTTCCCATCCCTGGCGGCCAAGGAAAATGGCACCGCTCCACGATATGCTCGATCCTGCAAAATGAACGATACAAAGGCGATGCAATTATCAATAAAACCTACGTTGTGGATTGCTTGAGCAAGAAAGTCAAACGTAACGATGGTAAGGCCAGGCCCATGTACTTTGTGGAGAACAATCATCCCGCCATCATCGATCCTGCCACCTTCGGTCGAGCACAGGAAGAACTGGCGCGGCGTACCGGGAAACGGAAGGTCAAGCAAAAGGGCACTAAGACAGAGCAGGGCCGGTATTCCAGCAAGTATGCTTTGACAGAACTGCTGGTCTGTGGCGAGTGTGGTACCCCCTACCGCCGATGCACCTGGACGGTCAAGGGAGAAAAGAAACCAGTCTGGCGTTGCATCAACCGGCTGGACTTCGGCAAGAAATACTGCCACCATTCGCCCACGATGGAGGAAGGTGTACTGCAAGAGGCTGTCATGGCGGCGATCATGCGTATGGCGAAACAGAGTGCCGATGTGCTGGGCACTTTGAAACTTCACATCGGCATGGGGCTGAAGAATGATGATGGTGAGAATAATAGATTGGATATCCAGATAAGGATAGCAGAAATCGATGCGGAATTCAAGGCCATGCTCCAGGCCATAGCTACCGATACAGTTGAGGAATTCGATGAGCAGAGGGCAACAGCGCTCATGGCTGAGAAAAATAGCCTGGAGCAACAATTGGCTCAATATGACAATGCACAGCAGGAAAAGGAGAATGCAGAGTCCCGGCTGGATGAGATTTTTACTATTCTGGATGGGCTGGAAAACCACCCCATGGAATATGATGACAGACTGGTACGGCAGGTGCTGGAATGTGTGGTGGTGGAGTTGAAGGAGAAGATTAAGGTGATTTTTGCGGGAGGTCTGGAAGTTGAGCAGACGATACCAGTTTGATGTGAGGGTTCAGATACGCATACAGATTTGGCAAAAATATCTTTTTCGTCGTGGGTTCACAAAAGGAGACAAAAGCAATTTAGAGGCTTTTGCCTCCTTTTTTATGCTCTAAAGTTCTATTGCAGAAACAAAAAAGCGTGGATAGCGTCATAATCCACGCTTTTTTTGTTCTCATCTGTAAGAAACACCTAATAATCCACTAATAATCATGTTCAACAGAAGAAAAAGCGAAATTAATTACACTAATTTGTATGTTCTACTTGAAAATGCTCGAGCAATCCACTACAATGTAAGAAAGGAAGATAATCGTGAAGTTGTCCTCGTTAGAATCAAAAATCTTTGGCAAGGTATGTTATGGCTTTCGGCGTGACAAGAACAAGCGGATAGAAATAGTTGAGCAGGATGCGGAAATCGTGCGGGAGATGTTTGACCTTTGTCTGGAAGGCAAGAGTCTGGAAAAAATTCAGGAGCACTTACACAAGCAAGGAGTTCCTTCTCCATCTGGAAGAACGGTGTGGAGCCGTGATGTGCTAAATAAACTATTAAACAACTATAAGTACACGTTTGGTATTATTGACCACGCCACGTACTTTGCTGTAGAGGAAATGAAATCTAGTCGGTGTAGAAATCCAAATCGGAATATTGAGGATGATGAAGAATGGAATGAACAAGTCAGTCTGAACTGTTCTGGGTCCATGCTACAGTATGAACTGGGCTACTCAAAGTTGTTATCAAAAAATAAACAGAAAGGAACAAATCTTACTATGGAATGGGATAAATATCTAGGTGCAATAGCTTCAGCGCTTGCTATCTTAGGCGCACTTTTTGCGTGGATTAAATGGCTGTTCCACATCAAAACAAATTCTGAGGATTTAAGGAACCTTGCTTATCATGGGAACATAAAGGATTACATTAACTGCCAATACACCATTGAAGGATGGAATGGGAAAAGAGGAAAAATAGATAGGTTACTGCCGAAACTGCTATTTAAAAACCGTCAAGTGGGTATGGTGCTTGTGCTAGGAGAAAGTGGAGTAGGAAAATCGTTTTTATGTGTTAAAGCCTATCACCGTCTCATTTTGCGAACTGTGTTAAAACAACATCGTTTGAAGTATTTCAATGCCAGTGAGTTGGAAAATTTTGATAAGCTGAGAAATGATCCAAATGCAAAAAAACGATACTATTTTTAGATGGCCTTGACGAATATCATGAGTTTTTAAAACCACATAACACGCGGGAAACAGAAGATTTGTATTATAATTTGTATGGAGCCTTAGAACCTGTTTAGCATCTATTTAAGAGCAGACGAATAAAGGCAAGAGAAAACATTTGAAAAGAGTTCTGTAATTTACGTTCGCAGTTTTTCCAGAGTCTCCGACATTTGTCGAGCCAGGCAAAAGAGCGCTCCACAATCCAGCGCTTTGGCAGGACAGCAAAAGTATGGAGCTCGTTGCGCTTAACGACCTCAACCTCCGCACCAGAAAGATCCTTGATTGAGTTTGCAAATGTTTCTCCGGTGTAGCCTCCATCTGCCATAATCTTTTTGAGCGCAGACAGATGGTCGGTTACATCACAATAATAATCAACCATATCAATTGCGCCGGTTCGATCTGTTACATTGGCGGTCGTCACCATAATTGCGTGGGGTAGCCCCAAAATGTCCACGCCAATATGTAGTTTTATCCCAGATACTTTTTCCCCGCGTCATAGCCCTTTTCTTCTGCGGTATCAGCATTTTGAATGCTTTTGGAATCGACAATTATCATTGTTGTTTGTGCCTTGCGTCCGTTTTTTTCCCGCTCTGCTTCCACCAGTTTGCGTAAAACCCTGTCAAGAACACTGACTCCATTTTCATCTGGATTTGACCATATGTCGTAATGATACCGCACATTTTGCCATTTAGGGAAATCATGTGGGATGGCTCGCCATGTGCATCCTTCTTTCAACAGATACAAAACTGCACAAAATATGTCATACAGGTCGTAGCTTCTGGGATGTGTTAGCTTTTTGACTCTGGACAATTCCTCGCGTATTTCTTCAAATTGTTTCCGACTGATGTCACTTGGATAGCTTTTCCTCACCTGTCTTCCCCCCTCATCCCCTCTATTTTATCACTGGACCGGATGGTTGGCTAGATACTAAACAGGTTCTTAGATAAAGATGATATTTTGTTTCTTTCATTACTACATCACCTTTTATTCGGACATAAACAACCGACTTCCACTCGTTGCCGCAAGTCTTACATTTCCACCATACATTTTTCGGGATTTCTCATTTATCATATCCGGCGTAAGCGGAGGATTTTTGTCCGACCACTCACGCACAAGCTCCGGGCGCATAGCCGATAAACTGTTACTCATAATCAAACCTCAACCTCCTTTGCAATTACATTGTATTGGAAATCAAAGAAAACTTGTAGTTTGCGACCGGATACACCGTACAACGCAAAAAAAGACCTTGAAAGGTGTTGTCCTCTCAAGGTCTTAAATACAAAATTATGCGATTTTTTCACCTCTGCACGAAATCCTGCACCATTTGATGTAAGTTTGATGTAAAGATGTAATTTTCGGCGTTCTGCCAAGTCCCGCAACCCGCATAAATAGGGACTTTTTAGCCTTTTTCGTTCGGTAAGGACTTCATCGTCGGGATGAAATCGGTCATATTGATATAGTCCCTCTATAACCTGATTTACTGTCCTATTTTCTCGATTCTCGAAAATGTCAATCTTCAATCAGGTCATACTATGAATCACTTTTACATCGTGTATGTGTACGATTTGATGTAAATGATGTATGCTCTTATGACTAACTTCTGATTTTATAAGAGAAGTCCTGACATTCCCGATACGGGAACATCAGGACTATATTATTTTACTCATTTTTGAAGTATAAGTCAAGACCTTCAAATTCGGAACGCTTGAGTTCCTTTGTCACATCGATGTAGATATTAAGCGTGGTGGAAATATCCTTGTGACCAAGAGTGTCCTGAATTACCTTCACATTCACTCCTGCTTCGCACATTCTTGTCCCAAAAGTGTGACGAAGTGCGTGAGAATTTATATAACTCAATCCTGCTGACTTTAATATTCGCTTGTGTAGCGTTACAGTGGAGTATGGGTGTTGCAATAGAGATGCACATATTTGCCCTAACACGCCATCTCTCAAACATAGCGTCGTGCTATATTCTGCCGTATAAACTTATATCGGTTTTGTGCACAATTTATGTCGGGTTTGTTTATTTTTTATCTCCTAGAGATATAGTATACTAAAACTACAGCCCACGGAGATAAAAAAACCGGCGGGACAACGAATGAAAGGTGATGTAAAATGAAAGGAATGAAAAAACTGGCAGCCCTGCTGATAGCGGCACTTCTGGCGCTTTCGGCGGCGGCATGCAGCGGCGGGGACGCTCCCGGCTCCTCGGAGGAGGAAAAGGGTTCCTCGGGCGAGACCTCGTCCGCCGTTTCCCCTTCGGAGCAGGACACGGCTGGCGACAGCCCCTTCGACGAGGACGGCAGGTATAAGGAGCCGGTGACCATTACCTACAGCAAGGTTATGTACCCCGGCGCGAAATTCCCGGCAGACCAGTCGCCGGAGCAGAACTACATCAACGATTTCCTCAAAGAGCGCTACAATATCGAGATGAAGCTGGCCTGGAGCGCGGAGGCTTCCGAATACAACAACAAGCTCTCCATCAATATCGCCTCCGGCGAGCTCTGCGACTTGATGTATGTGGACAAGTACCTCACCTTCCGGCAGATGGCCGAGAACGACCTTTTGGCCGACCTGACGGAGGTCTATCCTAAGTATCGGGGGGCTACCCTGGAGCTGGTGGACAACAGCTTTGAGAACAGGAACATTGAGGCGGTCACAGTGGAGGGCAAACAGCTGGCCATTCCCGGAAGCAACCTGGGCTATGCGCAGAATTTGCTGTGGATGCGCAAGGACTGGCTGGACGCTCTCGAACTGGAGGTGCCCAAGACCCTTGACGAGATCGCGGCGGCCCTGGAGGCCTTTGTAACCAGGGACCCGGACGGCAACGGACAGGATGATACTGTAGGCCTAGTGGTGCAGGCAACGAAGCCCGTGCTTGGCTACGCCAATAACTACGGCCTGGAGTCTGTGTTTAACGCCTTTGACGTGTTCCCCACGCAGTGGCTCAAGGACGAGGAGGGGAAGGTCTACTACGGCTCCACCGACCCCAAGATGAAGGAGGCCCTCACTCTCTTGGCCGACTGGTATCAGCGGGGGCTTATCGACAAGCAGTTCCCCACCCGCATTGGCTCCGGGGAGACGGAGGCTCTATGGACCTCGGGCACCGCGGGGGCTAAGTTCGGGGCCTGGTGGGCCATTGCCAACGACGCCCTGGCCAATACCCCCGATATTGAGTATGTGGCGATACCCGGCCCGGTGAACAGCAAGGGCGAGTTTAACTATATGACCGGCTCCCCCACAGAGAGCGTCTGTGTTGTGAGCAAGGACTGCGAGCACCCGGAGGCCGCCGTTATAGCCCTGGCAGCCAACAACGAGGTCGTTCGCGGCACGCAGGACCCGGAGGACGAGATAGCCTGCAAGTATGCCGCACAGAGTCTGGAAATGCGCAACAGCGGCGCTGTGGACGACGCGGGCGGCAGGAGCCTGAATGTCCTGGGGGCGCTCACCTTCGATTATTTCGACGTGGTACCAAAGTTGAGCGTCTGCGTTAAGGATAACGTGGAGAACGGCTCTTACACAGAATATCCCGGCATGACGGATTATGACAGGAGCCAGTGCGTCGCCGCCAAGAAGTTTGCCGACGGCGACAAGGACGAGATGGGCTTCTGGGCCTACTGGACCCGTTATGTGGGCGGCAACGTCACCAAGGAGGGCAGCCCGGTCTACCCCGCCTACTACTACGAGACAGAATCCTCCACCACATTAAAGGCTGCGCTGGACAAGCTGGAGGACGAGATGTACCTTCAGATAATAGTGGGCGACAAGCCGGTGGATTATTTCGACGAGTTTGTCAGCCAGTGGAAGGCTCTGGGCGGCGACACCCTGACCGCGGAAGTTCAGGCCATAGTCGACAAGGGGTAATATAAAAATTGCCTGCGGGGAGGGTGCGCCTGGGTTGCCGGGCGTGCCCTTGCCGTTTTGGCGGGCTTTTAAGGAGGTCTTACTTAGTGTATAATAAGAAAAATGCCAGATACTATCACGCCATGCTCCTGCCGGGAATGATATTTCTTGTGATATTCTCCATCGTTCCTATGTTCGGCATAGTCATGGCTTTTCAGAATTTTGTTCCGGCAAAGGGCATCTTCGGTTCAAAGTTCGTGGGACTGGCCCAGTTCCAGCGGTTGTTTATGCTTCCGGATTTCCGGCAGATCCTGGAGAACACCCTGATAATCGCCCTGTCAAAGATCCTTCTGGGCACACTGCTGGCGGTGGTGTTCGCGGTGCTGCTCAACGAGTGCAAAAACGTGCGGTATAAGCGGTTCATTCAAACGGCGGTGTATCTGCCGCACTTTCTTTCCTGGGTCATACTGGCGGTGATGTTCAGCAATATCTTCTCCTATACCGGCATAATCAACCAGATCATAATGGCCTTTGGCGGGGAGCCGGTGATGTTTATGATAAGCAACACCTGGTTTCGGCCCATTATCATTGGCACGGACGTCTGGAAGGAGTTTGGCTATAACGCGGTGATATATGTGGCGGCTATGACCAGCATTGACCCCACCCT
This sequence comes from Acutalibacter muris, assembly GCF_002201475.1. NCBI lineage: Bacteria > Bacillati > Bacillota > Clostridia > Eubacteriales > Acutalibacteraceae > Acutalibacter > Acutalibacter muris. The sequence continues at coordinate 1,533,960 of NZ_CP021422.1, forward strand.
CTATGAGGCCGCGGACATCGACGGCGCGGGCCGCTGGAAGAAGATCATGAATATCACCATACCGGGGATACTTCCCACTATAATACTCATGGGGACTTTAAGCATCGGCAATGTGCTCAATGCCGGGTTCGACCAGGTGTTCAATATGTATTCCCCCCTGGTCTACCGCACCGGGGACATTATCGACACTTATGTCTATAGGGAGGGCCTTGTGAATATACAGTACAGCTTCGCCACGGCGGTGGGGCTCTTCAAATCGGTAATAAGCTTCGGCCTGCTGGCCCTGGCGTATAAGCTTGCGGACAAGTTCTGCGGGTACAGGATATTCTAGGGAGGGGACTTAACATGAAGAAAAAAGAAACGCCGGAACGCCGGAAACCTGCGGCGGCAGACATAATTATCGGGGCGACCCTGCTGTTCTGCGGGCTCATATGCCTTGTGCCCATACTCAACACTGTGGCCATCTCCTTTAGCGATCGCACCAGCGCCGCTTTGGGGAAGGTCAGCTTCTTGCCGGTGAATTTCACCCTATCCTCGTATAAGGCCATGATGGAGGAGCGGCAGTTCGGGCAGTCCTTTATGATATCAGTGTTGAGAGTGATACTGGGCGGGTCCATAAATATGATACTCTCCATACTCATGGCGTATCCCCTGTCAAAGAGCCCCAGGGTGTTTAAGAGCAAGAAGTTTTATATGTGGTTCGTGGTGTTCACTATGATGTTCAACGGCGGCTTGGTGCCCACCTTCATGGTAATACGGCATCTGGGCTTAATGGACACCATATGGGCCCTGGTGCTCCCCACGGCGGTGCCGGTGTTCAATGTGATACTGCTGATGAACTTTTTTAAGAACATACCCGCTGCCCTGGAGGAGGCGGCCTATGTGGACGGAGCCAGTCCCTGGTATATCCTCTGGCATATTTTCGTGCCCCTTTCCAAGGCCTCGCTGGCCACAATAGCCCTGTTCGCGGTGGTGAACCACTGGAACAGCTTCTTTGACGGGAAGCTCTATATCAATTCCCTTTCAAAGCTGCCGCTACAGACATATATCCAGTCCCTCTCGGCCACCCTGGACCCGACGCAGATGGCAACCATGTCCCCGGAGGAGATAAAGGAGAAGTTGGCCATGTCCAGCCTGACGTTCAACTCGGCGAAGGTCGTGGTGTCTATGGTGCCCATACTGGTGATATATCCCTTCCTTCAAAAATATTTTGTAACAGGTATAGTGATGGGCGCCGTGAAAGAGTAAACTATAGAAACGGAGGATCATATTGTGAAAGCTAAAGAGTACAAAATAGGTAAGCTCAACTGCCGGTTCTGGAGCGGGGAGGCGGGACTGCCGCTGCTGGTGGTACTGGACGAGCCGGAGTATAGGGCCCGGCCCGAGATATTCCTCGACGAGAGATTCCAGGAGAGACACCCCTGTGCCCTGCTGTGGGTGCAGAGCGAAGAGGACCTGACGGAATGGGAGCAGGGGCGGGACCTTCGCACGCTCCTCTTTGAGCTGGAGCAGGAGACGGACGGGTGCAGAAGATATCTGGTGGGCGGAGCCGCTGCCTGGGCCATCGGTTCCCGCTTTCCCAGGCTCTTTGCCGGCGTTTTGGCTCTTGGAGGGCGGGGTGACCCTTATGCCGCCAGGAACATGAAGTTCACGCCTGTGTGGGCCTTTGGACAGGGTGAGCCGGAGGACAGGAAGGTGCCCGCAGCACCAAAGTACCTTGCCGCCGCCATACGCACCTGCGGGGGACAATGTGTGCGGTATACGAACGTGCCGGAGGGAGATGTCTGGTCAGCCTGTTTTGGTAATGATGCGGTGGTTGACTGGCTGTTCCGGCAGGACAGGAAAAACGCGTTCGAGGTGACTTACCTCTGCCCGGGATTGTTCCGCATTGACGATTATTTTACCTCGTCGGCGTATCTGGTCTGCGGCACCGAGAGGGCCTTGCTAATAGACACGGGCCTTGGCGAGGGTGATCTGCCCGCGCTTATAGAGAGCCTGACGCCCCTGCCGGTGGAGGTGGCTGTGACTCACCCACACGAGGACCATATGGCCCAGGCGCACTGCTTCCCCAAAACCTGGCTCCACCGGCGGGACATTGAGTCTATGGAAAGGAACAGGCGGCAGATGGAGGAGGTATTCGGCAGGACCCTGGCCCCCGCCCCGAAGGCCGAACAGTTTTGCCCCCTTGAGGACGGCACGGTGATAGACCTGGGCGGTGGAGTGCAGCTCGAGGCGGTGGAGCTTGGAGGGCATACGCCAAACTCTGTGGTGTTCATAGACCGGGCCCATAAGAGCATCTTCACAGGGGACGCCATTGGGTCAGGGTTCATTGTGCTGATGATTTGCGGCAGGAACGAGTGGCGGCAGGTTATATCCCATTATAAAGAGGAACTGGGGCGCTTTATGAAAAGACTCCCCGGCCTTGAGGACTTCGCCTGGTACGGAGGACATTTCCTTCAGGAGAACGGCTGCGACCTGGACCGGCAGGAGGATTATCTCAGCGGCCAGTCCTCGTATTATCTGCCTATCTCCGGGGGGATAATAAGGGATATGAAGGAGCTGTGTGAAAGGCTTCTCTCCGGGGAGATATCGGAGGAGAAGATACTCACGGAGCCCGGGCACTACTGTGAGCATAAAAGTGCCGGGATGATATTCAGGCTTACGGACTAGATGAAGCTGCTCAATATACGCCTGAAGCCAAAGTTCATGCTGGTGTTCTGCTCGCTTATGCTGTTCTCGGTGGTGACGGTGCTGGCTACGTCGGTGTATGTATTCCGCCAGTATGAGGAGGAGCTCTATAGGAACACCTCCCAGTTTCTCAACATGAGCATAGATTCCATCGAACAGGAGCTTTCCGCTGTGGACAAGACCAGCGCCTATGTGGTTACGGGAGATGTGGTGCAGGATATACTACGGGACCCGGGGCTTGACTTTTCCACCAGGGAGCCGGTCTATCCATTCGGGCGGGCCTATCTGTCATTGAACGACCTGCTTTTAAACCACTACGGCCGGCTTCCCTACGTGCTCTCTGCGGCGGTCTGCGTTAATGGGAAGAGCCTTGGCATAGGAGACGCTTATGCCATGGAGGCTGCGCTTATAGAGGAGCTCACTCTGGAGGCCTCAAAGGGCGGGGGCAGGCCGGTGCTCCATGAGAGCGGGGGCAGGCTCTTTTATGTGCGCAGCATTGTAAGCATGAGGGAGATGAATATGCGGCCCATAGGGCTTCTGGCGCTCCAGGTAGATTTGCAGAGGATCGTGTCCGACAGCCTTAAAAGCCGGGAAAACCTGAATTACCAGCCGGAGATCGTCATATTCTCAAAGAACGGCGGCCTGCTTTTCACCAGCTTCACCGAGGCAGGAGAGGAATTTCGGGTCCAGCCCGCCGAAAACGGATACCGGGTCTGCCGCCTGGAGGGACGGGACTACTTTGTCAGCTACGCGACCCACTCGGCCTTTGGCATGAGCTACGCCATGTACCTGCCCTTCGACTCAGTGGCCCGCTCCCTGCGGCTTTTGAGAACCATGACCTTTGTCGCGGCGGTGTTGGTCATGCTGGTGAATACCCTGTTCTGCTCAAAGCTTGTGTCCCAGATAATACAGCAGTTTAACGTGCTGGTCACTAAAATGCGCCTGTTCCAGGCGGGGCGCTATGAAGAGCTTGACAGGTATAGAAGCGACAACCGCAAAGACGAGGTGGGTTATCTCAACCGCTCCTTTGACAAGATGGCCGGGGACGTGAAAAGGCTGGTGGAGGAAAATTATCTGACAAAGATCGCCGTACAGGAGGCCCAGCTGAAATCTCTGCAAAACCAGATAGACCCCCACTTCCTGTTTAATATCCTGCAGACCATCAACTGGAAAGCGAAGACGGGCAAGCAGGAGGAGATATCCCATATTACCGAGGCCCTGGGAAAGATACTGCGTTACACTCTCTATAAAAAGGAGACTTTGGTGCCCCTGCGGGAGGAGTTGGAGATAGTTGAAGGATATGTCTCCATACAGAAGTACAGATACGGCGAGCGGCTCAGCGTGCTGATAGAGGCGCCAAAGAAATGGGGCGGGGCCATGATACCGCCGATGGCCCTGCAGAACCTGGCGGAAAACTCCATAAAGCACGCTCTGGAGAATATGCTGGAGCCCTGTGTGATAAGGATCGGCGCGGGGGAGAGCGGCGATGAGCTGCTGCTGTTTGTGGAGGACAACGGCCCGGGGATAGACGAAGATACACTTAAAAAACTGGAGAACCCGGCGGGGGCGGACGAGGGGATAGGCCTTATCAATATCCGAAAAAGGCTTTCGCTGCTGCTGGGAGAACGGTACACACTGCGGGTATATAACACCGGCCGGGGGACCCGCGCGGAGCTCCTGCTGCCGAAGCCCGGGGATGAGAAGTGGCGCTGAGAAAGGAGCTGGTCCCATGCTGGATTTACTGCTGGTAGACGACGAGAAGGACGTGCTGGAGGCTATGGCAGGCACAATTAAGTGGGAGAATTACGGCGTGCGGCTGACGGGCACCTGCGAGAACGCCATAGAAGCTCTGCGCTTTATGGAGGTCTCGCCCCCGGACATAGTTATCACCGATGTGAAAATGCCGGTGATGGATGGGATTGAGATGATAAAGCAGGCCAAGGAGATGGGGATCAAGGCGGAATTTGTCATACTCTCCGGCTTCAGCGAGTTTGAGTTCGCCCAGAGGGCTATGAGCTTCGGCATACGGTACTACCTTCTGAAGCCCTGTGGGGAGAAGGAACTGGGGGAGGTGCTGGAGAGGGTGCAGAAGGACTGCGCAAAGCGCCCGAGGGCGGCTTTCCCTGCTCCTGACCCCGAGGCCTCCGCACCCCAAAAGAGCCAGCATTTCGTGGACGAGATTATCGAGTATGTGAACCAAAACCTGAGCGACAGCCGCCTTAGCCTGAAGTGGATAGCCAACAACCTGGTCTTCCGCAACGAGGACTATGTGGGAAAGGCCTTTGCCGCCCACACCGGCGAAAACTTCCTGACATACCTTAACCGCCGGAGGATCCAGAGGGCCAAGGAGCTGCTGGAGCCGGGGAAGGACAACAAGATATACGCCGTGGCCGAGGAGATAGGGCTTGGACATAATCCCAGGTATTTCAGCAAGCTTTTTAAGAAGTATGTCGGGTGCAGTCCGCGGGAGTATCAGGCGGGCAAGCGGCTGCAAAAATGATGAATAGTTTGCAGATGTGGGTATCGCTAAAGAGTGGACTGACTATACAGTTGCAGGCGATGAAAGGTTTAGAGAGCGTTGCAATCTTTTTTTGAAGATTGCAGCGTTTTTCTTTTGCGTGAGTTTGGCAAAACAGCTTTTTCTCCGTAGTAAGGGATAAGGGCATAAAGGATAAAAACATTCGTAGCAATCTTAGGAACAGTGGGCGAAAATCCACAATCTGAAACAGGCAGCTAAGGATGGCCTCGTCGTCCGTCATGTTGCGGACGATACAAGGCATATTTGCAAACCCGGCCAGCTCACTGGCCCGCTGGCGGCGGTGGCCCGCGATGATTTCATAGCCGCCGCCCTCCCGGGGACGCACCAGCGCGGGCTGGTGTAAGCCGTTGTCCTTGACGGACTCCACAAGCCCTTTCATTTCCGCATCGTCCCGCACCCCAAAGGGATGGTCTTTGAACGGGAACAGCTCCGAGAGGTTGAGATAGACAATCTCTTCCTTTTCGGCGTGGGTCGCGTCACGGGGCTGGGGCGGCTGTTCCGGCGCAGGAGCGGCGGGGGCCTCTTCCTTGTCCTTTACCGTGGCGGCCTTTCCACCCTTGCTTTGGGACAATTTGGAGCTGTTGACAAAGTGCCTGAAATAAAGGGACAAGGGAGATTTCAGGCAAGAAAAAAGATGCCTTTCGGCATCACACTGAGTGTTTAATCATTCTTTTGAGGTTCAAGGCCGCGGCGGAAAGGAGACAGTGGTCCTCCGCTGCCTCTAAACCTCGCCGCAGGAGACGCGTCAGGTTGTGTCCCCATTTCTGTGCGGCAAAAGTACCCTCACACCAGATCTGCCGCTGCTTCAGCGCCTCCCGGTAATCCGGCTCCCATCGCCTGGAGAAATGTTCTTGAACAACAGTCTTGAAATAACTGTCCTGGAGCTTTCTGGCGCCGGCCTTGTCCGTCTCATTCAAACATTTCTGCCGCAAAGGACAACTGCCGCAGTCTTTCTTTTCCGCCCAGTATTCCCAGAACAGCCCGCTGCCACTTCGATACAGCCGCTTGCGCCGCAGTTCTTTCCCGTTAGGGCACAAGTATACGTCCCGCTGTTCGTTATAGGTGAATGCATCCCGCTTCAGTTCAGCTTTCGTGCGGTCATGGGCGGGCTGTGGCACGACAAAGAAGTCGATGCCCAGTTCTTCCAGCGCTCGGTGTGCCAGGGGGAAGTCATAGGCGGAGTCCGCCGCGGCGGCTTGCAGCGGCACAACACTTTTATGGACGTACTCCAACTGCTCCAAATAGGGCCGTGAGTCATGGACATCCCCCGGCGTCACGGTTACAGCGGTGATGATACCGTGGTCCGGGTCGGTTGTCTGGTGAGACAGATAATAAAAACCGCTGGGCTTGCCGGGCCGCTTCATGTAGCCCGACTCCGGGTCGGTACTACTCACCTTCTTGTGGGAACGGCGCTTGTCCTTTTTCACCTGCTTTGTACGCTTCGCCCGGCGCTGCCCTGTCTGCCGTTTCAGCTCCTCCAGTCCCTCCTCCTCATAGGCGTCCAGCCGCTCCCAATAGTTCCCCACCTCTTCCAGCGCATCTACCTCCTGCTTCGAGGCCCTGGACGCGTTGGCCTTGACGTGGGTGGAATCCGTCACCGCCAGCCGTCCGCTCACCAGACCTTTTTCCACGCACTGGCGCACCACTTCCTCAAACAGCCGCCGGAACACCTTCCGAAACGCAGGCTTCCGCCGCCGCAGCTGGCTGATCGTACTGTGGTCTGGCACTCGTTCATCCAAATCTATTCCAAGATACCAACGAAACGCGTTGCTGTCCGCACACCGCACCTCGATCTGCCGCTCCGAGGGGATGCCGTACAAAAAAACCAGCAACAGGTATTTTACCATTACTACCGGGTCTATGGGCGCACGGCCATACCTCCGGCTGTACAAGTGCGCCGTCTCCTCATACACAAACGATAAATCCAGCGCCGCTTCCAATTTCCGCAGAAAATGATTTTCCGGTACCAAATCCTCTATCGTTACCATGTGATATTTTAACTGCATTTCCTCGCCCCCCCTGCTCTAATTATACCATATTTCGAGCGATTTGGGGGCACTTTGTCAACAGCTCCAAGTTGGGACGCATTAGACCTGTTTATGTAATAAGCGCAAGCATTGAAATCAAGCGCGAGCTGTGATATAATGTGGCAAATTCAGATTACTTTATCTGCAAACTTATGAACGCATCTATCTATTGCGGACTTTGGTGGTATTCCGGCGCAAAGAATCAAAAACGTACTGGATATGTGTTTCGTCCAGCCTACGGAAACGGGCCTGGACAATGCTCAGAGGAAATTCCTCCTTGCCAATGCGGACAGCGGGCTGGGTAGAAGTCAGGATATCGGTGATCAGGTCAGTAACCCCCTCCACGTCCTCCCTGCCGTATTCCTCCACAAGCTGGTTGAAACTGATATTTTCCATCACCCCTTTTCGGCAAGTCTCCCAATCCATCCCATCGGTCACTGGCTGGATAGATGGATCGGTATAGATTCTTTCAGTCTGATTCTTGTAAGTATAATTACACTCCGATTTTCCGAAGTCTGGATTTCGGGCCGGGGGAGAGGGGCGGTTATCAGTATCGGGTGTCTCCCTGGTCGTGAAGCGCTTGACGTAAATCCTGGCAGGCTTTCCCTGACCCTGCTTGACCCGCTGGATCAGGCCGATGCCTTTGCCGGTGTCCAGCTCTGCCAGCAGCTTGACCGCCTTATCGTTGCCGCAGTTCAGGGCCTCCTTTATCTCGTCCAAAGGATAGTAGATGAACACGCGGTTTTCTTCGTTGTACCAGCCGTTCCGGGCGGAAAGGCCCATACGGTCAAGCATAAGGCCATAGAGCAGCTTGGCGTCGGTGGAGACGTGCTTGAACTCCGGGACCACAATGAGCTGCCGGGGGATACGGTAAAAGCTGAATTGCTCGGATTCCCCGCCGTAAAAATAATCATAGTCAAGGCGGTCTTTCATGGGGAAAACTCCTTTCTATAATGATAGTATCTAAAAATTGGCATGAAAAAAGGGGCGTTCATAAAGTTCTGAACGCCCCTAGTGGGAATGTGCTTGTATGGCCGGGATATGCTGGCCTACGAAACACATACAACATACAAGAAAAGACTCGTTCCTTTTGAAACAAGCCTTTTCTCTCGTGTACCCTGTGGTGGAGATAAGCGGGATCGAACCGCTGACCTCTTGAATGCCATTCAAGCGCTCTCCCAAATCATGTTTTCTATGCCCCCATCGTGCAGGCGAATCATGTGCGCCCCCACGAAAAAACAGTATCTTTTCAGAAAGGAGTAATCAAAATTTTTTAAGCTGGTTTTCCGTACTTTTCCTCTATGGGCATACAGTCCAGCCCGCGAAGGAACTGTTCCACACTCAAATTTAACTGTAGCTTGAGTCGATAGCCCCGGAACACGTCCACTCGTTCAATAATATGCGAAACTATGACTTTCTTTGCCGGCATGGTTACATGGTCATAGACAGCGGACCATTCCAGAATATCATCGTACTGTTGGCCCATGTTGGCAAGGGCCGAAGTGTCGTCCTCCCATTCCCGCTGTGCCGTTAAACATGCTTTCTTTAACTCGTCGCACTTCTGTTCCTGCTCTTGAATAATGCTGTTCAAAAGCTCCGGCGCAAAAGCGCTCTCGCCCGATATCGACTTGATGATCTCGCTTTTGAGTTTCTTCAATTCGGTCTCGGCTTTCTCATATTCTTTCTTAGCGCTCTCAAAAGCGGTTTTCCGTGCGTTACAGTCCTGTGCAAACCGTTCCGCAAGAATGTCGTCCCGGCTCAGGCTGCTCACTTTGTCAAAGATGGTATGAATGATGATGTCGATTATTCCGTCCAGCTTTTCCACCGTGTAGCCGGTTTGTCCGTCACAATCCCCATGGGTACGGCTCTTTGTCTGGCAGGTGTATCTCATGCGTATCGTATCTGTCCCATCTGCTGATTTCCTGCCCTTCCCGCTGGTGGTAACACACAATCTGGCTCCACAGTGCCCGCAGAAGATATTTCCGGACAACAACGATTTTCCTCTTGTGTTCAGAGGTTTTGAACGGATTTTTTCATTGGCTCTCGAACGTGCGGCCAGCATTTCCTGTACTGTTTGAAATTCTCGCTCGTCCACAATTTTCAGCCTTTCCAGCGGTTCCGAACGGCTTTTGCCACTCCGTAAAACACCTGTATACAGGATATTCCGAAGCATACCCTGTATGGACGCCGGGTGCCAGTTTTTGCCGGAGTGATTCTTTATTCCTCGCCCATTCAGATAATTCGCTATACGCTGTGCCCCATACCCGCCCTTTGCGGCAAGCTGGAACATAATGCGGACGACCTCGGCCTCCTGCTCGCAAATAGCAAGGTCATTGACTTCCTGACGGCGTTTATTCGTTCTGCCAGTCTTTACAAAGCTGTACCCATATGGGCAGCACCCGCCGGTAAAGCAGCCCTCCTCGGTCAGAAGGCCCATGCTGTTTGCCGTGCGGATAGAGGTCTTTTCGCTTTCGCCGTCCGCCTGCCAGAATCGGATGTAGTTTGTCAGCTTGTCCGTGTGGCTGTCAAAACGCTGTTCACCCTCCTGTGTGCTCCAGACGCGGATGCCGTTGCGAACGAACCATTCCACAACAAAGGGCGTTTCGTCCGAGATTCGTCCGATACGGTCAAACATGAACACAAGGAGTATGTCAAACTTTCCCTGTTTGGCGTACTCCTTAATCTGTTGTATCTTGTCCCGGTTTTCCGCCCGGACTTTGTGCCCGGAAACACCTTCCTCCTGCAATTCGCACACGATAGTCCAATTCATGGATTCACAATACTTCCGGCAGCGTTTCCGCTGCATGGGGATGTCGGCCTCGTTGTCCTCGGTGTGGTAAAGCTGCTTATCGGTCGAGACGCGGTACAGGCACAAAACTCTGGTGCCCGGCTCAATGTAAGCTGGCATATCTTCCCGCCAGCCGGTGGCCCTGTTAAAAATGAGGGTTTCTGAAACATGGTTTGGGATAATGCTTGTATTTTTCATATTCTGTTCATCCTTTTCCTTTTACAAAATGAAAAATGACAGACCAGCAATATCCCAAGTATGAAGTTTTCAAGGTGCATATTGGGTCTCCCCAATAATATTATCTCATATTGCCAGCCTTTTGTCAAATTCCGCAAAAGAAAAGGGACTCCCGATAGGGAACCCCTTGTACAAATCTGTTTGTTGATTATTCCTGTTCGGACAGTTTTTTTACCTCGTCCAGTCCCACGTCAATCATGTCGCTGATTTCCTCAAGGCTCAGCCCTCGGGCAAGCATACGTTTGACGATTTTAATCTGCTCGTCTGTCCGGCCCTCTGCGCGACCCTTGGCTCGGCCTCTGGCTTCTCCCTGCTCAAAGGCGTCCTTGCGCTCGTCCATCATCTTCATCGCCAGCGTCATGTATTCCATCTCCCTTCCACTGTCCTCTTTGATTTCACTTACGGCCTCGTCAATCTGCTTCAGATAGACGGATTCTGAAATATCATAGGGCTCTCCTTTGTAGCTTGCCCGGACATACCGTAGAAAATCCAGCACAGCCGGGTTTCCGTTTTCCTTTGTGAAATTCGCATTGAGGATATATGCGTGGGAACCGTCCTCATAGGGGATTTCCGGCGCCCCCTTTATATGGCTTTCACGCTCATATACCGCTAACCCCGCGCCATAGTAGTCCTCCACACAAATGAAAATCACAAAGCTGTCAGACATTTTCTCATAATCTTCATTCATTTCAAGACTGTGCCGGTCAATGCCACTCAAATAATACCGTATACGCTTTTCCAGCTTGCGGTGCAGACGGGCCTGTACCTCTACATCATACTTGGTATGATTTTCATCCTCCAGATACACGTCCAATCGTATGCCGTGGGCGTCGTAGGTGTCCTTCAAGTCCTTCTGCTTGTCGATAGTCACCACCCGCTGGATCTTCTTTTCCAGCACGGCCTCCAGAAACGGCTTGATATTTTCGGGCCTGCGCATGACTTCTGAAAACATGAAGTCGTCTACAAGGCTCAAATCCTTAAAAGGCTTTATGGGCATGGGAGTCACTTCCTTTATTTTATAGTATACATGGTTTTGCTGTGTTTTGCAAGCAATACCTGTTAAAATGCAGATAATGTTCTTATGATGTATCGGTGGCTTCTTTAGTTTCGCTGCTGTTGGGCATATGGAAAGCAGCGTCTACTAAAATATCTTTTACTTTATCATATAATCTTGTATTATTTTCGGGTAAACAGGCGATAGTAACCTGGCAGCCGCCCACGCTCATATAAATAGTATGATTGGACTGGTCTACAAAAGTTACGCCTGTTGCGGGTGTTATTTTTTGCATGGCGATTCTCCTCATAAAAATTATAGGCTCATGCAGACGGCGGATGGCAGCCGCTCCATAGTTTTTATAGTTAACGTAGTCAACTATTTCCTCCGTCATTCTTATGACGGACGCCCTGCGCTGTGACGCACAGCCAGCGTAAGTATCATTGTACCCACTATACGGCTCATGGCCCGCTGCCTTGCCCTGACAACTTACTACTCGGCTTTATCGCTCCACAAAGGTATCATCGCGCGCCGAACAGCATGGCTCCCCGCATAGGGAATGTATCTGCTTTGCCCTATTCAGTTTTCAAAGAACGACGGGACAAAAGTAATGCGTCCCAAGTTGGGACGCATTACCCGGCCAGACGATTCGGCAGGAAGTTTGTCCCTCACCTATCGTCTGAAATCGGCCCTTATAGCATGGCCTTTTTGAAAAATTTTCTTAAATTTTCTTTGGCCCGCCAAAGGCTTTCTGCCACATTCTGATGGGCAACATTTTCAGATTGAGCTATTTCCTCCTGCGTTTGGCCCTCAAAGTAATACTTCAAAAGCCTCCGGCGCTGGGGTTCGGACAGGCAGGTATTGATACCCTCCAAAAGAAGATTAACAAACCGTTCTCTGTCAAGTTGGTCGTACTGTTCAAACAAAAGCTGCTCCGGGGACGGAGTTTCGCCTTGCTCGGTAGTATCTTCTATACATACAGTGTGTTTCATGTATGTACTGTTCCTGTTATCACTGACGCGGTAATCTTCGTCTGACCAGTCCTTCCACTTCTGAAATTCCTCTTCAGACGAAAAATTGTCGCGGCGTAAACGCAAAAAGGCCCCGGTCGCCGTCTTGAACACAATGGCACCGGGGTTTTTTTATTCAGGGCATAATCGCTTTTGTTGTCAAACATATATTACTGCTCCTTTGCATGGATGTTTTGCGATGTCAGATAGAACATCCATGCAAGGTGGAGCACGGGCAGCGTAAAACAGTCGAATTAGCTGTATTTGGTTAAACACATCCGCTAACAGGCATAGATAACGTAACAATTCGTTGCGCCAGCGGGTAAAAAAATAAAAGTTGTCAGGGCATAGCCTGGACAACTTTCGCAAGGGCAAAAATGGGAAAATATCCGGGGTATTCAAGTAGTGGGGGTTAAAAAAAGGCAAACCGAACAAGCCACAAGGCTTTGGTTTGCCTTTATAGATTAACAGTCGATTTTTCTGCAAGGCGGAGGGCAAATCATCTCATTCTTTCAATAGGATATGTTTAACTCCTGTCTTGCATTTTATTATACCATTTATATCATGCTTCCTGCTCTCTTGTAGTACTTTTGTCAACAGTGTCCTTGATGAAACGCATTGTTGTCATATCCGAAAGAAGTGCGCCCCAAATTAGGGCGCACTTCAATAATGGATGATTTTCCCTAACAGTCTTATAGGCGAAAACTGTGATTATTTCGCTTATTATACTAGGAGCGAAAGGAAGAGTATAGACAATCATTTGCAAGGCATAATACAGCTGTAATACATTTTCACAGGAAATCCAAACGGTAATCTCTGCAACAAGTAGAATGCAAGAGCAAGCAACTAAAATAATTCATTTTTCTTTTCCGGTCATATGAAAGAAAAAGTGAACTAAATAATCACACCTACCAAAAAAGTTAATGAAGAAACAACATTAAGTTGCAAATGAAAACGCTTTATCAGTAAGTAAGCATAATCACGCCAGAAATATCGCTTTGCCTAATCAAAACCATGTAATTTCCGTGCCCAGTCTTAGAAATTCCATTATCCGAATTTATTGTAATACTTATTTATCATAACACATAATTCAGCTCTCGTAGTGGTTGACTTTGGATTCAGTTTTCCATTGTTCCCAGAGACAATTTTATTACCAATAGCCCATTTCATGGCAGTTTTTGCATAAGTACTTACATCATTGCCATCGGTGAATTTATTTAGATCTCCAGAAGCAGTTAAGTTTTTCCCTTTATATTTCGCATAATTATATAACATAAGGACAAATTGTTCTTTGGTTACATTCTGGTTAGGACTGTATGTCGTGCTGCTCGTACCGCTGACAATTTTGTGGTTCTTGCCCCAAGTAACTGCCTTGGCAAAGTAGTCGTTGCTTTTCACATCTGTAAAGCCCGAACTGGTTCCTTCATTGGGTTGTCCCGCCATTCTGTAAATCACGGTAATTGCCATGGCACGATTACACGATGCCTCGGGGCTGAACTTGTATTCTCCCGTACCACTCATGAAATTTTTCCCGTAAGCCCACCTAATATTATCTTTAGCCCAGTGTTCTATAATATCAAAGAAATGGTAATACCCATAATTGCTGATACCTTCATTTACCAGATTAGGATTACTGAGAGGATAGCCATCTTCAATTCGTCTAATTTGGTACTCACATCTATCTAAATAGGTATTATAGACTTTGTAGTACGAAGTGATACGACGAGTAGTAAAGTAAGGATTATTTCCAGCAGAATTAACTCTGACCTTATAGTCCCCATCAAGATTGTAAATGTTTACTTGCACAGAAGTAGCGTAGTTAAAGACTTCTGTCGTTACGACTGACCCGATCCCAAGCAGGACAGAAATCTTTGACGGATCCAAAAACAGACCAATTGCCGAAATAACCGTCCCAACTGCCGTTCCGGGTGAAATTTTGTATGGTTCACGTGCTGTACCCATGTGTTTGAAGCTGGAAATTCGTCGATACAATGTCCCAGTATATAGTTGAGAGCCATCGTAGGATATGCTATTTGAGCCCAATTTAAAATAGTCGAGATCGCCGCTAAACTGTGACTTGGACAGGCCATCATTTGTAGGAGGCTCATCCTCCATGGGACTCTTTGAAGCTGCATAAGTACTTGCGGCCGCACTTTGACTGATTATCATCCCGGTATTAGACGGAATGTCTAAAACTTCTGAAGAAACTGGCTTATGTACAGTGATATATGTAAAGCCGTTTTCCTCTTTAATTTCTTGTGTCTCCCCATCGATCTTCTGAAACGAACTTTCCGGATTGACCTGTACGAGCGTTTCATCAGGCGATGTTAGCTCTATATCATAAAGCTCCGTATAGATAAGATTTGAATACCGGTCTCCCAGGGCTTTCTGACGTAACACCCCATTCCTGTAAAGTTTTGTTATTCTACTTTGTTCGTCCATGGCCGTAAGGATTGTATAAACATTTCCTTCGCCTTCATAGATCATAGCTTCTGCTGGATCAAGGGCAACAGTAGGCTCTTGTGGGATTTTGTAACCCAAAATTTCTTTCACAGACTCTGTTTCCAACTCCTCTGTTACCTCTCCCGACAATTCCAAGTCGCTCTGATTGATCTCCTCAAACTCTGATAACTGAAAATTCTCATTTGCGCCGAAGGAATTGGGAGAAATTGCAAATCCAGTAATATTCGTGCTCACAAAAATTGCTAAGACAAGTACTAGAGCAACAAGTTTTTTCATAAAACATCTCTCCTATCGGTTATTTTTCTATTTCATTTTCATGGGTCTTTCGATCTAAGGATACCTTTTTTTGCTGTTCCTGCCGTTTCACTCTTGCGTTTCTCATTTCACAAAAATCCTTCACGCAATAACAAACGGAAATCAGAAAAACAAAAATGAGAAGAGAAGTGCTATAGAACAGCCTCACTCTGGATATGAAAAAGCAATCAACTAGAACGCACGCCATTAAAAATGCGCATAAAAGCCAGTGCTTGCCATTTTGGGATAACATACCATCCCCCCTTTCTATATTGATATAAACACAGTTGGAACTCAGAAGAATCTTAATCCCCCTTGTATAATGATGTGGTAGTGATTAAGTCTCACTCCTAGGACTGAATGTTCTGCACTTATTTATAAGGATGCCAGTGGTTGGTGGATCGTAGAGAACGAACTATTTCTTGTAAAGATCCTTCGTTTAATTCACCCATTACAAGTGCTGCTTCTCATGACTTACTCAAGAAGACAGTATTTTCTTTTGCGGCTAAAGCGAAAACCAGAGATTGTGGTTTCACTTGATTCACGGTGACAATATTGTTTTTTCTTGTTCAACCGTTCCGGCAAAGAAATTGATTGTCTCATTTGTCCATATTCACTATTGTCAAGCTTTAGCAACTTATCAAACCATCTGTTCCCCCTCCAATAAGCCGAATTTATTTCAAACATAATTGTAACAGTAGGTTCTCACCTCCAAAACCAATCCCACAAAAAAACGCAATAAGCATGGAAATAATTATAGCAAATTTTGCAATGCTGCTTTTTACACCACAATAATATCGCGATTTAGTCTTATTGTCAATATAATTTTACTTATTTTATATAGGTATTTACAAATAGCCTCGATTATGCTATAATAATATTTAGAAAGACGGAGTGTGGCAAAATGGCAATCGATACTTTTAAAAAAGGCTCTATTGAAATGTTGACCCTGCTTATTATGCGAGAAACGGACATTTATGGGTATCAGCTTGTCCACTTGCTAAAGGAACGGAGCAAGGGGATCATTACGGTCCAGGAAGGCTCTCTCTATCCGCTACTTTACCGTATGGTAGATGCTGGCTATATTTCCGGCCGGGATGAAACCGTAGAAACAAAGTTTGGTCGTAGGCGCACCCGGGTGGTATACTATATGGAACCCAAAGGGATTTTGCGGCTGGAACAGTTAGAAAAGGAGTATTATGAAGTACAGGAGGGAATAGAAAATGTATTCCGATACAGCCAAGAACATAGATCCGAATCTTCCGGATGGACTGGGGGCTGAAGCAAGGCGCTACCTGCAAGCAATCAAGCATGAGTTACATTGCCCAAGAGCTCGCAAGGCCCTTTTTTTGGAGCAGATGCAGGAAAGCGTCGCACAATACTTTTCTGAAAATCCTGCTGCTACCATGAGTGACCTAACAGCAAAATTTGGTACACCTGATGAAATTGCAAAAAGCTTCCTTGAAGAAGCTGATCCGGTAGTATTAGGTAAGTCACTTCGGTATGGCCGGAGGATATTTGGGGCGGTTTTGGCGGTTATAGCGCTATTAGCTGTGGTGTTTTCCATAATATTTTTTGTCGATTATCTGGAAAATGAGGGGTACCGACGAGGCCATTATGTTGAAACAGTCGGTGAAATACCTGCTACAACATTAAATTAAACTGTAATAGGGGTTGACTAATTCTATGAAAAAGATTATATCTCTTGGACTTGTTTTTTTGCTTGCGTTTGTGTGCTTTACGTTTCCCGCTTCTGCTCAAGAAGTAGTGTCTATCAACACATCAACTTCCATTGAGACATTTACTGATGGAAGTTACTTTATTATTGAAACGGGATCTTATCCAACTTCCGCGAGAGCTTCAACGAAAAACGGTTATAAAACTGCTACTTATTACACTTCGAGTAATGTCGCTGTTTGGGCCGTGACTGTAAATGGATCATTTTCCTATAACGGAACTACTTCAACTGCAACATCGGCCTCATGCTCCATAACTCGGTATGATTCCAACACATCTACTATAAGCAAGAACGCTTATACCAGCGGCTCTTCTGCAGTCGGCACTGCAACAGTAAAGTATAAAAGAATTTATACAGATAAAACTGTAACCCTAACCTGCGACAGAAACGGAAATCTTTCCTGACTGCATATATGCTCATAGGATAGGACCGGCATATAGTGGAGCACCCGCCAACCGCATATTTTACAAAAGAGCCGTGAGGTATTCACGGCTCTTTTCCCATTATTCGCCTACACTGTACTTCTCTGAGAATAAGAACAGGTCACTAGCCGGGTCTAGCACTTTTGAAAGTTTCCGTGAAGTCTGGACAGTATAGTTTCCCTGTTTCAAATAGCTGTAGGTGGAAATGCTTATGTCCTGAAGCCTTTACGCATCAATCTCTATACTGCGGCCAGGCCATTTCCGCATAATTCATGCCGTTCTCGCCCGCGCTGCCATGATAGTACAGAGCCAGATGCAGGTGAGGCCCGGTAGAATTGCCCGTACTGCCTATATACCCCACAAGCTGGCCCTGCCGTACCGGCGTGCCCGGCACTACCGCCAGCCGTGACAAATGGGCATAAACGGACTGCCAGCCGTCCGTGTGATCCACCACCACGCAGTTGCCAAAGGACCACATATTGTCTACGCCATGGGCAGGCGTCCATCCGTCCTGTATGTACCGTACAGTACCGGGAGCGCAGGCATAGACCGGCTCTCCGTAGCAGTTTGCAAAAGAAATATCTATCCCGTTGTGGCCGGGGTATGTGTCCCAGGTATGGCCGGGAAAGGGAAAAGCGAAACGCCCCTCTGCAATGGCGCTGGCTCCGTCCAGCGGGTTTGCGGCCAGGGGGTAATAGCGGAGAACATGTTCCACATAGTCCATGTCACCGTACCCACTCCACCCATGGGCCGCCGCCTGCTGGATGGAGAACTCCCGGGCGTTTTCTTTGGAGTAACCGCCCCGGGCCAGCGCCCAGCTTATGTAGCCGTTGCCGAAATTGTAGCCCTGCAAGGCCAGGCTGATGTGCGGGATATCGCCGGGGCCGGTGGCCCCCGCAAGCCGCAGGTTGTCTGCGATTATGCTTGTCCCGAAGTCAATGGATTTTTCCGGGTCAACCGGCGTGCCCACCGGCAGGCCCATACCCTCGGCACACTGCATAACATCACCGCCCACCAGCTCCACGCTGCCGCCGGATTCCTGCATCATCACAGCTTTTATCAAATCCACATATTCCGGGATTCCGTGCTGTGTGGCATAAATGCGGATAATAGGGTCGAAGGCTTCCACCTCCGCGCTGACCGGGGTATAGCTGCCACTGCCCGGAGAGCTCCCGAACGCAGACAGAGCACCGCCCAGGAGGATAACTGCCAGCAGGACGAAAAATCCAGCGCCGCCAATCAGCCCAATGACAGCACTCATCAGAGAGCGAGCTACCTTAACAGTGACAGCGGCAGCTTTCTTTGTGACAGTTCCCGCAGCCTTTACGGCGCAGCTTGTTTGCTTTACTAACTGTTTTTGGCTGTGGAGTTTCATCCTGCGGGCGGCACGTTCCATCAGGGCCTTGCCAGCGGACATGCGGGGGCTCGTGAATCTGCCTGTCCTGATAGAATTTGCGGATTTAGTGGGAAAGTGCGGTTTGCTGGCGCCTGCCCTGCCTGTTTTGATGGGTTCTGCCATAGCCTTAACGGATTCCTCCGGGCGGCGGGATTTAATGGCGGAAGGGCCGCGCACAGGCTTCTCCTTGGGAGAGATATTCTCAGAAAAGCGCTCTCTGACCGCCGAACGGCCAGCCTCCCCCTTGGTCGGCTGGCTGGATTGATAGATTGATGGATGGGTTTGCGTGCCGCTGCTTTTTGTGGATAAAGACGGGAACGATACTTTCCCTTTCAAAGCAGTTTCACCAGAAGGAGCAGGCCGCGCGGAAATGGAATAAGGGATTTCAAGTATCTGGTCGGAAGTCGCAGGCTCAATCCCTGTATGTATCTGTACCCTGTCATTCATAGGCGGCGTAAGAATCTCTTGCTGTGCCCCGGCTTCGGCAATTCCCTGTTCCCGGCGAACCGAATCCGCCGCCTGTGCTTTTTTCTCAGCGGCTTGCGCCCTGCGTTCCTTAATAAAATTCTGCCGCTTCTGGATAGCGATTTTCGCCTTTTGCGTGCCAGCTTTCACGGAACCGATAAATTTATCAACACCATATTCAACCGCCTGCCCAGTGCGGTCAACGGCATGGTTACTGTTCAGGGTTTCTCGCTGGTCTATATTTTCACCTTTCACAGCTTCGCCGATTTTCCTTGTGAATGTATCCCGGCCCAGTTTCAAAGCGCGTTTTTTTGGCAAAATATTATCTGCCTTTCTGGGCTGGATTTTGGGTTTCCCTTTTATAGCGGAAACCGCGCTTTTTTCTCTTATTACCCGAATAAAAACACCTCCAAAATACAGAAAGAAATGCGTCCCAAGTTGGGACGCATTTCCAGCCTTAGTCTATAGTTTCTCGTATGCCCGCCATGATGTAACAGGCGCAGGGCAGGGCAATGGAGTTGCCCAAAGCCCTCTGTCTTTGCGTGGGGCTTATTCTTTCACCGGTTACACCGAACTCTGTCCAGCCGTCCGGCAGGCCCATAAGCCGTTCGGTCTCCCTCTCGGTCAGACAGCGGATACAGCCGCCTGCCTGGTCGTCCTCGTACCAAAAGGCAAAGGGCGCGGCCCTGCTGGACAGGATGGTGGTGTATGGGTCTCCTTCCCGCCCAAAGCTGCCAATAAACTGCGCGTGATTCTGCTTGACTGCCGCGGCCCTCATCCTGTACATCTGAAAGGGCCGGACCTGGGGTATACGCCCCCCTGTTTCAATAAAAGGGCCTCTATTTCCCTGGGCGGCGGGATTCCCACCTTTGCCGCCAGCGACAGTAATGTGCTGCACTGTCCGGGGCTTAAACAGTATTTCGGCAGCACGCCGCCCTCTAAAATCCGCCACCAGGAAAATCCTCTGCCTTCGGGCCAGCCGGGGGCTTGCCCAATATTGGGCGTCCATGAGCCGCCAGGCAAGGTCAATCCCGGCCCCTCTAACCATTCCGGCGTTGGCCCAGCGTCCAGAAGCAGGCATTGGAACCGCGCGCCCTGTGAAAGCTGCAAGCACGGCTCCATAATCAGCCCGGTTTCCTGATACAAGACTTCCCATAACGTTTTCCCAAACAGCGATTGTTGGAAATATATTTCCAGTAGCATCCCTCATTTCCTTTATGATTCGTATAGCTTGAAAAAACAGGCTTGATTTCACCCCGCCCAGACCTTGGCGGTCCCCGATTCGTGAAAGATTTTGGCAGGGTGAGCCAAAAGTAATAATATCAACAGGGGGAACCTTCCCACCGTTGAGCCGGGTAATATCCCCCAAGTGAAGCATACCGGGGAAATGGCGCTTTGTGACGGAGACCGGCGCTTTCATGATCTCGCTGGCCCAGACAGGCTCAATGCCGTTAAGCCTTGCCGCCAGTGGGAATACGCTGATGCCATCAAAGAGACTGCCCAAGGTCAGCACTAGGATTCCCCCGGCGTCGTGGACATGAGCCTGTACAGTTCCGTGTCCCTGGGGATGGTATTGACAAAGGGCACCAGCGCGCCGCCCATGCGGAGTAGGCCATGCCCGGCCTCGGCATTTTCGATGTAACCCATCTGCGTGTCGGACAGATGAAGAAGCTGGGCAAGCTCAACCCGGTCGGTAGCCGCCTGATTGAACAACAGCAGAAATTCAGAGTTTGCAAACATGAGCCGGGCTGTTTCCGAACGCAGACATTCCTCCACGTTCTGGGTCGCGGCTGTCAGCGGCGCTCCGTATTTGCGCCAGCGTTTCCACGCCCGGTAGAGGACTTCCGCCGAATAGTGGTACTTGAAATACAGATAGATTTCATCAATGAAAACCCAGGTGTATTTCCCTTTCTTGCGGTTGGCGGCAACCCGGTTTTGTATGGCCTCCAGCGTAACCACCAGCGCTGTGGGCCGCAGGCTTTCTCCCATTTCATAGAGGTCGATAGCCACCAGCCGGTTGTCCATGTTCACATTTGTTTCGTGGGCAAACACATTGAGACTGCCCTCGGTGATGAGCTCGGCGGCAAGGGCAATTTCCCGGGCCTCCGGCTCGGTCTGTTTCAGCACTTCGGCACGCCAATCCGTGAGTAAAGGGGCAGGAAGCTTGCCCTTGGATTTCAAAAAGGGCCTGTACACATTAGCGGTACAGCGGTCTATGATAGACTTGTGGCTGCCTGTGATCCTCCCGGAACCCATCTGCTGCTCCAGAATACTGGTGATAACCTCGGATTTCAGGGCTACGGGGTTTTCGTCCTCGCCGTAACCCTCGGCCATGTCCAGAGGGGAAATGTGGTGGGGGCTGTGGGGCGATATTTCCACCACTTCGCCGCCCAGGGCACGGACCAGCGGGCCGTATTCGCGCTCGGCGTCGATGATAATGATATCGTCATTCGTACCCAGCGCGACATTTGTTATTGTTGACTTCATAGCCATGGATTTGCCCGAACCGGACACGCCCAGATAAAAACCGTGTGGGGATATGAGCCGTTTGCGGTCACAGATAAGCAGGTTTTTTGACACGGCATTTACCCCATAGTACATTCCGCCTGGGTCCTGTATCTCCTGTGCCCGGAAGGGCATAAGCACAGCGGCGCTTTCCGTGGTCAGGGTCCGGAGTGCCTTTACCCGGCGCAGGCCATAGGGCAGCACTGTATTCAATCCATCCTCCTGCTGATACCGCAAAATGGAAAACTGGCAGAGGTGCTCCCGGCCTATGGCAAGCAGCGTTTCCGTGTCCGCGTCAAGCTGCTCCAGAGAGTCGGCAACGTGGGCCAATGTCACTACCGCGAACATCATCCGCTGGTCGCGCACGGTAAGGTCGTCGAGAAATTCCTTCGTTTCTGCCCGAAGCTGCTCCAGTTCATAGGGCACGGACGCGGTAAAATTGTTCTTGGAGTTCTGCCGCTGCTGCCAGCGGGTAATGTCCGATTCCACGCCCAAAATGCGCTGCTGGATTTCTTTCACCGCTTCGTCAGTGGGAACCGGCAGGATGTCAATGGCAATCACCAGATTCCGGGCGAAGTCCGACAGGTCGGCAATCATTTCATCTTTGATGTAACTGGCGTACTCCTTCAGAAAGAGCACCCGGCCAAACTTGCCGCCCATCTCAAAATGGCCCGCCTTGAATTGCAGACCGTCCGGGCAGATAAGGTCTTTGTAGTCCAGCCCATGGCGGATGGCGGCAGCCTGGTCGAAGGTGAAATATTGCTCCTCTCCCGGACGGAAAAAGTCGTGGAGAAGGCGCAGACGCTCATAGTTAGAAATGGCTCTTGCGCCAGAATCCAGCCGCCCAAAATTCTTGCTCAGGTTCCCGTCTACCCGGCGGAAATAAGCGCGGGTATCTTCGATTTTCCGCTGGGCGATAGACAGGGTGATATACTTCTCCTGCACAAGATCGTTGCTTTCGGCGGCCTTGCCAATAAGAATATCGTTGTACTCCTGTCTGCCTGACGCTGGGCCTTCCATTCCTGGTCGTTCTGTGTCTTGCGCGATACGATATCTGCTAAATTTGCCATTAGAAACACTCCTTTATCTTATATGTTCTTTTACTTTGACAGGCCCGGACCTCATGCTGTCGCTGGCGGCGCGCAGGGCTTCCAGGCGGTTTTTCACAGACGGTTTATCCGTCGATTTCTCCGTCGTCTGTTTCAAGCCATTCCCGCGCCCGGGCAAGGATCGTTCTTGTGGAACGCGGGGGATGGCTTTTTTTGCGGCAGGCTCCTCCTTAACCTCTTTTGCCGGGATGGGATAGCCCATAGCCTGAAAAACCGCGTTGAGCTTGGCGGCATTGGCCTCGTTGGATACCACGTTCAACATGGGGCTGCTGTCGCCTTTCTTTCGCGGGATAAAATACAGCAGGCCGAAGGAACGGGCCAGCTTTTGAAGCCTGTCTCCATACACCTGTGTAACGCGGATGCCCTTGGGCGGTTCAACCGCAGTAGCTTTCCCCGGGCCAGCGGCAGGGGCCTCTGCCTTTTTATCACCAGCGGCAGGGGCGGCCTTGGTATCAGCGAGCTTCGCCGGGTTCTCGGGCTTTTTATCGCTGGCGGCAGGGTCGGCCTTACTATCGGCGGGTTTCGCCAGGTCCTCTGGCTTTTTATCACCAGCGGCAGGGGCGGCCTTAGTATCAGCGGGCTTCGCGGGAACCTCTGGCTTTTTATCACCAGCGGTAGGCGCGGCCTTGGTATCAGCGGGCTTTGCCGGGTTCTCTGGCTTTTTATCACCAGCGGTAGGCGCGGCCTTGGTATCAGCGGGCCTTGCCGGGTTCTCGGGCTTTTTATCACCAGCGGTAGGGGCGGTCTTGGTATCAGCAGGCTTTGCCGGGACCTCGGGCTTTTTGTCACCAGCGGCAGGTGCGGCCTTGGTATCAGCGGGCTTTGCCGGGACCTCGGGCTTTTTATCACCAGTGGTAGGCGCGGCCTTGGTATCAGCGGGCTTTGCCGGGGTCTCGGGCTTTTTATCACCAGTGGTAGGCGCGGCCTTGGTATCAGCGGGCCTTGCCGGGACCTCGGGCTTTTTGTCACCAGCGGCAGGGGTGGTCTTGGTATCAGCGGGCTTTGCCGGGCCCTCGGGCTTTTTGTCACCAGCGGCAGGGGTGGTCTTGGTATCAGCGGGCTTTGCCGGGCCCTCTGCCTTTTTATCACCAGTGGCAGGGGTGCCCTTGGTATCACCGGGCTTTGCGGGAACCTCGGGCTTCTTATCACCAGTGGCAGGGGCGGCCTTAGTATCAGCGGGCTTTACCGGGGCTTCCGGCTTTTTATCACCAGCGGCAGGCGCGGCCTTGGTATCAGCGGGCCTTGCCGGGTTCTCGGGCTTTTTATCACCATCGGCAGCGGCGGCCTTAGTATCGGCGGGTTTCGCCGGGGTTTCCGGCTTCTTATCACCAGCGGCAGGCGTGGCCTTGGTATCAGCGGGCCTTGCCGGGGTCTCGGGCTTTTTGTCATTGGTGGCAGACACGGTTCTGGTATCAGTGGATTTTGTAGTATTTTCTATCTTTCTATTTTCGGGCATTAAATTCCTCCTTTTAATGCGTCCCAATTTGGGACAGATTATGATATCAGGAAACAGGGCCGGAAATGCGTCCCAGCTTGGGCAATGCCATTAAGTTAAGCATTTTGTAAAAAGATAAAGAAATCGGCAAAAAGCCCTTGACAAAATAAGAAAAATATGCGGCGAAGCCCCTTGAAAAATAAAAACTTCAAGGGGCTTATAAAATGAAACAAACCGCAAAAAACTTACGAAAAAAGCTGCTGTCTCAGGTAAGGAAAATGGGAAAGAATCCCCAAATTTACGCCAGCCGGCCAGGACGGGATTTCACCCGCCGCAGGGCGCTGGATTTTGAAAAAATCCTTCTCCTGCTGCTTACCATGAGCTGTGAAAGCGTGGGCAAAAATCTCATGAAAGCTTTCCGTTTTCAAGAAAAAACACCCTCTGCCTCCGCTTTTGTGCAGCAGCGGAAAAAGCTTTTGCCTAAAGCCTTGGAGGACTTATTTCACAGCTTTTCAAATTCACTTACCCCCGAAAAGAAGTACCGGGGATATCGGCTGCTGGCAGTGGATGGAATGTCCTTGAAATCATCAGCATACCCTGCAGATTTGCTTTCTTATCTGCCCGGAACAGACCGCCAGCACGGTTGGAACAAGCACCTGATAAACGCTCTTTTTGACTTGGAAAACGGCATTTATACAGACTTAATTGTCCAAAAGGAACACGAGAAAAATGAAGGCAAAGCTCTGTGTGAAATGACAGACCGTTCGCGGATTTCAGAGCCGGTTATCCTTTTAGCCGACCGGAACTATGCGTCCCTGAACAACTTGGCGCATCTGGAAAACCGGGGCTGGAAATATGTCCTCCGCCTGAAGGAAAGGGATTCGGTTTTTGGTGTAAAGCTTCCTTGTTTTCCCGAATTTGATATACCCGCAAGCCTCACTTTGGGGCGCCTCACAAAACGAAAACTGGAAACAAGAAATATCCCTGTTCCGGCAGATTTTTATAAGCTTACAAGTCAGCGTGTTTTCGATTTCCTGCCTGCAGAAAGCGTTGGCTTTTACCGGCTTTCTTTCCGTATCGTACGCGTAAATTTCTGCAATGGAAAAACGGAAACCTTCCTGACAAATCTGAATAAAAATCAATTTCCGCCCGAAACTTTGAAAGCTCTTTACGCCAAACGCTGGGGCATCGAAACATCTTTCCGCAGCCTGAAATATTCAGTGGCGCTCATTCATCTCCACTCCAAAATTCCAGAACTTATTTTACAGGAGGTTTTTGCTGCTTTCCTGATTTTTAACTTTGCACAGGCAGCAGCCTGGAACGTGGAGCTTTCCTGCCACAAGACAAAACAAAAGCAGCGCCTCAATTTTTCCGATGCTGTCTTTGCCTGCTGTGCTTTCTTACGGAAACCTTTTCGAGAACTGGAAGGGTTGCTTTACAGGAAACGCTTTCCAGTAAGGCGGGGACGGGCTTTCCAGAGACCTGTTTCCTCGGGTAATCGGATTTCTTGGTTTTATCTCCCGGCACGATAGCCGGGATCTTTGGCGGCGCTTAACTTAATGGCATTGCCCAGCTTGGGACACATTTCCATGCCATATTCCCCTAGGTTTTTTACAGAAATTTGCAATTTCTCACAAGGCGTGCTATACTTACATTGTAGAAATTCACCAAATATTGAAAGGGGTTTTCTCTATGAAAAAACAGATTTCCATAATGTTAGCCGCCCTGCTCCTTACCGCCTCCCTCACTATCCCGGCCAGCACCAAAAGCGTCTCGGATTTCACGGACGTTTCCCCAAAAGCGTGGTACTACGGCGCCGTGGAGTATGCCGCAAACGCCGGGCTTTTCAGCGGCACATCGGCCACACAGTTCAGCCCCAACAGTACCATGACGCGGGGCATGTTCATCACCGTGCTGGGCCGTTTGCATGGGGTGGAAGCCACCTATGGCCGGTTTGATTATTACAATTTCAATGACGTCTATCAAGGGGAATACTTCTATCCCTTTGCGGTATGGGCCAGGGACAACGGTATCGCGGACGGCGATTTCTTCTATCCCAACAAGCCCATCGCCCGGGAAGATATGGCGGTGTTTTTCTACCGCTATTTCCAGAAGTTCGGCTTCCCCCTGACGGAGCGCGAATCCAAGTACGCCTCTTTTTCGGACTGCGCAAAGGTATCGCCCGGAGCGCAGGACGCCATGAAATGGGCGACTGCCTACGGCATACTCAACGGTTCCGGCGGCAGGCTTGACCCTTTGAGTTCAGCGACCCGGGCGCAGGTGGCGCAGATATTCCTCAATTTCAGCAGGCTAAAGAGTTTTGAAAAGCCAGCCGAGAATCCTTCCCCTACGCCCACGCCCACCCCCGGCGAGGACCCGCCGTGGTACAACTACAATCCAACCTATGAAAAACCCACGGGCAGGTCGGCGGCAGACTCAAACGGCGGCTATTTCGATTATGACCTTGCAAACGAGGTTATGGAGCAGATAAACGAGCTTCGGAAAAGCAAGGGCCTGAACGAATTGTTATTCCACCCCCTTGTAAGAGACTGGGCGGATATCCGTGCCAAAGAGAGCGTTATCCGTTTTGAGCATGTCCGGCCCAACGGCGAAGTCTGCCTTACCGTCGGCGAGGGCCTGAACGTGGAGAACATCTACAAGGGCATCGGCTACCCCGCCTATATCCGGGACGATACCCGGAAGATGGCAAAAGCCATTGTGGACGCCTGGTACAATTCCACCGGCCACCGGCAGAATATGCTCCATGATTCTATGGACGTGGCAGCGGTCTCCTGTTATGTGGTGGGTAACAATGTCTACGCCGAACACCTGTTCAGCAAGCAGCCGTTGTACTTTTTCGACCATACCATCTATGACATATACGGATGGCCCCGGCAATGAACAAACATAAACATATATAATGTAGGGAAAGCTCCCGGCTGTATAGCCGGGGGCTTTCTCCGTTTAAGTAAGCCTCCTCTCCCTGATTCTGTTTTCTTCCTTAGTCAATAAGCCTTATCCATGTTTCCCGGCCTCTGCTGTCCTTCGTATACTCATGGCCGTTGCTGACCTCAGCCACCAGAGCCGCATAGGAACTGACGTCGGTGAAGAAAGCGCCCTCTAAACCGCTGCGGTCGGGGTTTGTGTCTCGGCTGGTGATTTCGCACAAGTCCATAGCCACCTTGATCCGGCTGACCTCTCCCTCTGCACTGACGATGTAGGAAGTAAGATCACGCTGGAAAGCGGCGCTCAGAATACGGTAGGTCTGCGCCTGTGTGGCGGGCTTGCGGCCATCTGACTCGGACGAGTATTCGGCGGTGGACACCATGCCCAGTGAAATAAGGAACCTTGCGTCCTTTGTTGTAACGCCCTCCGGCACGGCCTTCGTCCCATAGCCAAGGGATTTACGGTAATCGTCTGTCATGATACGTACGGCAAGCTGGCAGACCTGCCTCAAGGTAATGGGCTCCTCCGGGCGCCACTTGAAAGTGGGGTTGCCCTGGCTGTCGCCATACCCATAGAAAAGTCTATAGTGGATATCCGTAAACGGTACAGTAACATCCTCAAGGACGGAAACCTCCGGGGCCGTCAGGCCCACATCCTTATGGCTGGGGCTTTTCAGGGTGGCATAATTGGTAAAGGCTTTTCCCGAAGCGTCCGTCTTGAACTCCACCCGGAACTGGGCCTCGGCAGAGCCGCCAGGCTGGATATCGCCCAGATTGAGCACCAACTCGCACCCGTTGAAGCTCCACTGGCTGGACTTCACGCCGTTGATGGAAACGGAATCGTTTATAAGGGTCAGCATGGAACTGTCCAGAATATCCAGCGCCTGTACATTCTCCCATACCATATCTGTAGTGTTGCTGGCGGTGATGGTATAGGTCACGGATTCCCTGGGCTTTACGATGGTCTTGTCCACTGTTTTTGTTCCAGCGGGCTTGTTATCAGCCGTATCGTCCGGGGTAAGGGCGGGCACGGTAACGCCGGGGTCTGTGCCGGTCTTTTCACCGTTATCGCCCCTGGCTATAGCGGTATTGGTGATGGCAGTACCCTGAGCATTACCCAGCACACGCACATCAAATTCCACAACAGCAGTTTGATTGGGCTTGAGGTCGTCAACCGGGATTTCGATTGCCCTGCCGGAAATACCATAGGAGACGGTCTGCCCGTCCACCCGCACAGAACCGGCAACAAACTCAAGGCCAGCCGGGATAACGTCGGAAACCGTGACATTTTTCCAGTCAGCAGTGGCATTTGCGCCGTTCTTGACCTGAATGGTATAGGTGAAAATATCTCCGGGCTTGGCTTTCGTCACACTGGCGCTCTTGGTAATGGCCGGTTCTGTCTTGCCGCCGTCAATCTCCACGCCTGTGTCGGGAAGCTGGATATCCTCCCGGTCCGGGCTTTTCACAACGGCGGTGTTGGTGATGTACATACCCTGCGCGCCCTCGTCAACCGTGACGCGGAAGGAGTAGGTTTTGGTCTGGCCGGGCTCTACGCTGTCCGTTATCAGCTTCAAAGTGCGGGCACTGGCATTGTACGAAAAGTCATTGGTGGAGCGCCCGTCCACTTCCACGCTGCCGGAAACAAAGGTCAGGTGTTCCGGGATAACGTCGATGACTTCCACATTCTTCCACGGGCCGGAAGCAGTAGAAGCATTGCGCACAGCGATAGAATATGTCAGTGTGTCGCCAACCTTGGCCCTGGATTTATCCACCGTCTTAGCTCCTACGGAGCCCTCGGACTTGCCGTCCTCCACGGCTACATCTCCGGGAGTTGTTACAGTCACGGGGCCGCTGTTTTCAGCGGCCAGCACAGCGGTGTTGCCGAACCTCTTACCGTAAGCGTTGGTATTGACCGCGGCCGTAAAGGTCACGGTTTTCGTCTGGCCCGGGGCAATATCTCCCAGCTCCACACGGAGCTGCCGGGCCGCCCCGTCAAAAAAACTGCGGGCGGTAAGGCCGTCTACCCGCACACTGGCGGGGTCAAGGGTCAGGTACTCGGAGAGGGTGTCGGTCACGGTCACATTCTTCAGATTGGCCGTCACTTTGTCGGAATTGTGGGCGGTGATGGTGTAGGTGAGAATATCGCCTACTTTTGCGGTAGTCTTGCTTACAGTCTTTGTGCCGCTTAGCTGGCCTTTGCCAAGTCCCACGGCCACGCCGTTGTCGCTGGCGGTATGCTTGCCGTTATCGCCCTGGGCGGTTGCCACGTTGCGGATGATATCCCCGGCGGCGCGCTCCAGAACCTTTACCCGGAATGTCACCCGGACGCTTTCGTTGGGCTTCAAGCTGCCAATTTCCACGCTCAAAACCTGCCCGGAAAGGGTATATTCGGTGGTTTTATCATCAACGGCAACTGAACCGTCCACCAGTTCCACGCCTGCGGGGAGCACGTCGGAGAGCACAATGTTTTTCCAGTCGGCGGTGGCCTTTGCGCCGTTCTTGATTTCTACCGTATAGGTGAAAGTATCGCCGGGTTTGGCCTTGCTGACGCTGGCGGTCTTAGTCATGGAGGGTTCAACACTGCCGCCTTCAATCTCCACGCCGGTATCGGGAAGCTGCATATCTTCCCGGCCCTCGCTGGTGACTTTGGCGGTGTTCACGATACGCAAACCCTGTGCCCCATCTTCCACCGTGACGCGGAAGGTGTATGTCCGGGTCTGGCCCACGGCAATGCTGTCCGCCAGCAGGGTCAAGGTGCGGGCATCTGCGTCAAAGGAGTAATCGTTGCTGGCCCGTCCGTCCACTTCCACGCTGCCGGGGACAAAAGCCAGGTGTTCCGGGATAACGTCCGTAACCTTGGCCTTCTCCCAGGCTGCGGTGGCTGTGGAAGAATTGCGCAGGGCGATGGAATAAGTGAGGGTATCGCCAACCGCCGCCCGGGACTTATTGACGGTCTTTGCGCCTGTGTAGCCCTCGGGCGTGCCGGCGGCAACGGTCACGCCGCTGTCGGTGGCAGGCTTATCTTCCTCGTTGGCGGCGCTCAAAACAGCGGTATTGGTGAATTTCTTTCCGCAAGCACTGGTGTTGACTGTAGCAGAAAACGTCACGGTTTTTGTCTCGTTGGGATTGATATCCCCCAAGTCAACCGTAAGCTGCCGGGTCTTGCTGTCAAAGGTAGTGTGGACGGTATTGCCGTCCACGGCCACGCTGCCCTGATTGAACGTGACATACTCCGGAAGTGTGTCGCTCATGACCACATCCCGCAGGGGGACAGTGGCGGTGTCCGCGTTGTTGACAGTAACGGTATAGGTCAAAGTGTCTCCCACATGGGCCTCGGCCTTATCAACAGACTTTGCCGCAGACATTTTCGCAATCCCGTCCTCTACAGTCACGCCCACGTCAGAGGGGACAACGGAGTCAGAATTATCCGCGCTCAGCACAGCGGTATTCTGGAATGTCTGGTTATAGGCGCTTTTGTTGACAGTCACCTGGAATGTAACGGTTTTTGCAGCACCCGGTTCCATGGTGCCCAACTCAACAGCTAAAATGCCCTTGTCGAAGCTATAGCGGCCACTGGCCCCGTCCATCATGACGCTGCCCTGCACAAAATCAACGAAGCTGGGCAGGGTATCAGTGAGAGTTGCATTTTCAAGCGGGGCGGTAGCGTCCTCCGCATTGCTGGCGGTGACGGTGTAAGTCAGGGTATCGCCTACCTTTGCGGTGGATTTATCAACAGTCTTTGTGGCAGTCAGGCCGGGCCTGCCGTCCTCTATCTTCGTGCCAGCGTCTGTAACAGGCTTGTCCTCGTTCCTGTCCGCGCTCAGGATGGCGGTGTTGGAAAGGCTCTCGCCGTAAGCGGTGTCCTTAACGATGGCGGCAAAAGTCACCTGCTTTTTCTCACCGGGGGCAAGGTCTCCCACCTTAACGGTCAGCAGGCCGGACTTCATGTCAAACTGATAGCTGCCATTCTCGCCGTCCACCAGTACAGAGCCGTACACGAAGCCCAGATGTTCCGGGATGGTGTCCTTTACAACGGCATTACGCAGAGTGGCGTTAGCAGATTCATCGTTGCCAACGGTGATGGAGTAGTGCAGGGTATCGCCCACTCTGGCCTCGGCCCTGTCCACGTCCTTGGAGCCGGTCAGCACAGAATTGCCGTGATGGTAGACATAGGTAATCTCCGTGGTGTAGCCAAGGTAAACGCGGTTGCTGACGGCAGGTGCGGCCAGTTCCCGGCTGGTGCTTTCATCAAGAAAACGCTCGGTCATGTTGCCGGATTCGCCGGGGCTGGCCTCAGTGGCAAGGGCGGCGGTGGTCATGGGGCCAAGGACGGTCAGAAGGCTCAAAAGCAGAGCCAGGAATTTTTGGGAAATTTTATTCAAATAGAAGTCCTCCTTTTAATTTTTTGATGTTTTCGGCGGGTGAAGGGAAAAGGGGGCGCCCGGATTTTGTGAATCAAATAATCATTCATCGGCAATTCCCTGTCCTTTCACGGTCAAAATGCCCTCAAGGGTGGTGGCGGCAATCCGCAGGCGTTGGGCCACGGCAATATCGCTCTTGACCGTTTCATCCACCTGCCCTCCGCAGACGACCAGCACCCGGGAACGGCGCAGGTACTCCCGGGCCATGTCCAGTCCGTCCTTGTGTTCCTGGGGCACCTCCTTGTGAATGAAGTCCGGCAGGAACAGCAGGGGGCATATGGGCGAGAACCCGGCTTCATACACCTGCCTGCAATAATAGGCGGCGTTCTCCCTGTCTGTGCTCCTGCTGCCACTCCACGCGGCTGAAATGTAGGCGATAGGACGTTTTACTGTCATACTGATTTCCTTTCTCCCCATTCGGGGTAAAAAAATAACGGCTTATAGCCGTTTTGTGTCCCAACTTGGGACGGATTTCTCTGTTGATTTTTTGTGTCCCAACTTGGGACACATTACCCGCTACCTGTCCGGGCCGTTTTTGGTTTTGGGCTTCTGCGTGACGGCCCTGATTTTCTCCATATCAAAGCCCCATTCCCGGGGATGGATATCCCGCAGCGAACTGCCCCAGAGGATGACATTTCCAATCTGGCGGCGGTTCGGGCCAATTTGCAGTATTTCAAAAATGCAGTATTTCCGGCCCTTTGCCGCCCCTTTCGGTGCAAAAGCAAAGCCGTGGGCGGATATTTCATCAATGATAAAATAGGGCGGGCCCTTGGCCGTGCTATCCTTGGTAAAGTAGAATTTCCGGTAAAATTCAAGCTCGCGTATGTAGTCCAGCGGCGTATACTTTGCGCCGATGCCCTCCATGCGCTCCGCAAACTCGCAGATGTGGTAAACATTATTTCCCACCTGCGTGTGGCACTCGTCCAGAAACCGGCATACTCGCTCAATCTGTTCCCCGTTCGGGCGGGTGATCCGGATGCGCCCGCCGTCCGGCAGGTGGAACAGGGTATTGTAGCTGCTGTCGATAAAACGGATGTACTTTTTCGTGGGCAAAACCTCCTTAAAAAAATTTTCTGTGGATTAAGAGCTTCCGTATAAATCGTGCTGCACCTGCGTCTGGTAGTACCGACCGATAGTGGTCGGCGCGTTGTACAGGCTGGTAAGCAAGTAGGCCCGGATGTTGCGGACTTTCCCGGTGGTTTGATTTAAACAGTCAAAGACGTACTCAATGTGTGAATCGTCCAGCTTGAGAAACCGGGAGCGTACCGCTTCTGCGGGAATGTCCTCTCTGCCAATGCGTACCGTGGGCTGGGTGGTGGTAAGGGTGTCAACTATCAAATCCACCACTCCATCCGTGTCCTCCTGCCCGTATTCGCCCACCAGCTTTTCATAGCCGATATTTTCCATCACCACCTCCCGATACCCGGCCCTATCCATTGTATCAACCGAAAGATGGATAGATGGATTTGTCTGGTTCAACTCTGTATAACTTTTA
This sequence comes from Acutalibacter muris, assembly GCF_002201475.1. Classification (NCBI taxonomy): domain Bacteria; kingdom Bacillati; phylum Bacillota; class Clostridia; order Eubacteriales; family Acutalibacteraceae; genus Acutalibacter; species Acutalibacter muris. Next base: position 1,566,931 of record NZ_CP021422.1, read on the forward strand.
TCAGTATAGATACACTCCGATTTTCCGAACTCTGCACTTCTGCTTTCCCGAAGTCTTGACTTCTGGTTTTCCGAACTCTTGACTTCGGTTTTTCCGAAGTCTGGGTTTCCGCTTTTCGGAAGTCTGGACGGGGGAGAGGGCTGTATATCTTCTCCCGATGGTTTTTCCGAAGTGGTGAACCGCTTGACATAGATTCTCGCCGGTTTACCCTGTCCCTGCTTCACGCGCTGGATAAGGCCAATACCTTTGCCCGTGTCCAACTCGGCCAGCAGCTTGACCGCCTTATCGTTGCCGCAATTCAAAGCCTCCCGGATTTCATCCAGCGGGTAATAGATAAAGACGCGGTTTTCTTCATCATACCAGCCGTTCCGGGCGGACAGGCCCATCCTGTCCAGCATAAGGCCGTAGAGCAGCTTGGCGTCGGTAGAAACATGCCTGAACTCCGGGCCGACAATAAGCTGCCGGGGGATTCGGTAGAAACTGAACTGTTCCGATTCCCCGCCATAGAAATAATCAAAAGCCATGTAGTCGCTCCTTTCTTATTTTTTGATAACTGTTAAAAATGGGCATGAAAAAAGGGCATTCAATAAAATCCTGAACGCCCTTTAAGGGGAGTGGCACTTGTCTGGCTGGGATATTCTGGTCTGCAAATGCCACAATAACGAAAAAGGCTCGTTTCTTTTGAAACAAGCCTTTTCCCATGTGTACCTTTTGGTGGAGATAAGCGGGATCGAACCGCTGACCTCTTGAATGCCATTCAAGCGCTCTCCCAGCTGAGCTATACCCCCGAGTTTTCTATCATACTATGATATCTGATATCGAGGTACACAATATTCAATTTTGGTCGTTATAAACAAGATATTAAAGCTTTTTGCATTCTCAGTGGGGGCATATAAATGATTTTTCGGGCTCCCAGCTGAGCTATACCCCCGAATCTTCTACGCTATCCCTTAGCGCTCAATTATAATACCATATTTCTTTCAATTTTGCAACCCCTTTTTTGCAAAAAAATAATTTTATTTTTTGATCAAATCAAAGATTGTCGCCTGAAACCCAAATCGTAGGTTGACAATCTTGACCTTCTATGCTACAATACGATAAAAACTTTGGGAGGTGATAATTTTGAATATAACAGACAGCATTTTACGGATACTGCGGGAGAGCCCAAAGGCAGTTTCCGGGGAAGCCATAGCGGAGCAGTTGGGTGTCAGCCGCAGCGGGATATGGAAAGCTGTCAGAAAATTGCGGGAGGAGGGGTACAAAATTGAAGCAGCCACAAACAAAGGCTACCGTTTGGTGTCAGAAAGCGGTGCTCTAAGCCCGGAAAACATACAAAGACGTCTGGAGCCTGGCATGGAGGGAATCGAGATCGATCTGCGAGGGGAGGTTACCTCTACAAACACAGTGCTAAAGGAACTGGCCGAGCAGGGGCGGCCCGAGGGACTGGTGCTAATTGCACAAAGCCAGGTGAAGGGCAAGGGGCGGCTGGGCCGGTCCTTCTACTCACCCCAGGGGCAGGGGCTATATATGAGCATATTGTTGCGCCCAGAGCTTCCCGCGGAGGACTCGCTGGCCATAACCACGGCGGCGGCGGTGGCCGTGGCGGAGGCCGTCAGCCGGGTCACGGGGCGGCAGGCTATGATCAAGTGGGTCAATGACGTGTACCTTGAGGGCAGGAAAATATGCGGTATCCTGACGGAGGCGGCCATAGACTTTGAGAACGGCAAGCTAAACTATGCTGTGCTTGGCATCGGAGTAAACATTTTAGAACCGCCCGGAGGGTTCCCTCCCGAGATATCGGAGACAGCGGGCGCGCTATATAGGGAGGAGGCTCCGGCGGACACCAGGACAAGGCTGGCGGCAGAGATACTGAACCGCTTTTTCGGGTTTTACCGCGCGCTGCCGGAGCATAGCTATATGGACGCATACAAAAAGCTCTCCCTGCTGACCGGCCTGGAGATAACATTCCAGCAGGGCCAGGAGACCTGGGAGGGCACAGTGCTTGGCATCGATAACGAGGCCCGGCTTGTGGTACGGCTGGACTCCGGCGAGGAGAAGGCGTTTAGCGCCGGAGAAGTCGCCATCGTTAAGAAAGGGCTTCTTGAGCAGATACGCACAAACTGACGTTATGTGCATAAAAACAAAACCACAGCTTTTTATAAAAAGGAGAAAGTATTATGGAACACAGCAAAAATCCAATCCGGCGCACAGTTATGACCGGCGTAATGGCCGCGCTGCTGGCGGTTATGTCGCAGATATCTATCCCACTGCCCGTGGGCGTGCCAATCACCTTACAGACCTTTGCAGTGGCCCTGTGCGGCTATCTGATGGGCCCGGCGCTGGGCACGCTGGCAGTTGTAGTATACCTGGCCCTGGCCGCCGTTGGAGTGCCGGTGCTTGCCGGGTTCAGCGGGGGAGTGGGCGCGTTTATGGGCATGACAGGAGGATTCCTTTGGGGTTTCATACCCATGGCGCTGTTGTGCGGCCTGGGGGTAAGGGCCGGCAAAAAATACATAGCCCTGCTTTTGGGCGGGGCGGGGCTGCTCCTGTGCCATCTGGCGGGCTCCTTCCAGTTTGGGCTTGTAAGCGGCACCAGCTTTTTCGCTTCTGTTATGGCCGTGTCCGTGCCCTTCTTAATTAAAGACGCGGTCTCCGTAGTGCTGGCGTATCTGGCAGCGGCGGGGATAGCGGTAAGCCTAAAGAAGGCCGGTATGGGGGACCTGGCATGAGGGCGCTCAGAGGGCACCATATGTTCTGCACAAGACTGTTCTCTGGCAGCGGGTATAACCAGGCCTTTGCGGATAATATGGGGCGGCTGGTAGAGAATATGCAGAAGGGCGAGAAATTCCAGCTTGTACAAGGCAATGACGACATATGCAGATACTGCCCCAACAGGGAGCCGGAGGGCTGCGCCCTGGGCACAGAAGATGTGCAGAGAAGGGACGCGGCCGCCATGGAGGTCACCGGCACGGCTCCGGGGCAGGTGCTGGACTGGGCGGAGCTGCGGGAACGCCTGGAAAAGCTCAGCGAAGAAGACTTTCGGTATGTCTGCGGGGACTGCCGCTGGCAGAGGGAAGGGCTGTGCTCATACCCGCTGCTGAAGGAGCGGACTAGGCCCTGATATATCGGGCCGCCCGGGCGGCCCCCACCTTTTGTATGCGCCCGGCCCGCACCATGGCCCCTAGTGCGGCCTCCACGGTGGTGGGGCTCACGTTCGGCAGGGCTGCGCATATCTCGGCCTTTGAGATAGGAGCCGCGCTTCCCAGCACTATCTCCTCGATGGCGGCGCGCTTTGTCCTGCCGCGCCGGCGCACAGTCGGCGCCATATCCTTGCCGCACAGATAGAGCAGTGAGAGAAATATCTCTATATAATATAGATAAGCGTTTCCGTTTTGCTCCCAATGGACAGAAGCGCGCTCCAGAGCCCTCTGGTAGAAAAAGCGGTATGTGCAGATTTTGTCCTCCAGAGGGAAATTTCTGCACATAGGGTACCCGGACCGGCTCAGCAGCTGCTGCGCCAGCCCGATAGCGGCGCTTTGGGAGCCGGGGTCTTTAGGCAGGGTGCAGAGCATATCCAAGGTGACGCAGGGAACCAGAAGCAGGGGTTCAGCGTCAGAGCGCTTATATGCTGTTATGATCTTTTCGGGGAATTCGCTGAGGTCCGGCTTCTGCGCCGGGTTTCCCGCACCGGCCTTGCCGCCAAGCCGTTTCTGCATACCCCTTAGGCATTCCAGCAAGCTGGATACGTTTTCCGGCAGAGGGAATTTTTCCAGGAACGAGTAATCATATTTATGCATATCCCCATCTCCTTTTCTGCATATATCATATCAAATCTCATAGGGAAAAGCAAGCTTTTCCCTAAAACTTTGTCCCTTGGCGTTGATAAATATGCACATACAAAATGAATAGCAAAAACGGGGGAAATGGCCGTGTTATAGCCATTTCCCCCGTTTATAATGTACGCTTTGTGTACATTATGGCATTACCTGCCGCCCCGGCCTATACTTCTATTGTTTTGCGTTAAGCAGCAAAAGGGGTTCAATGCGCAGGCTGCGGCCAATAAGGCAAAGGCCCAGCAGTAAAACCAGCAGATCCAGCGCCAGGGGGGCCGCCATAAATACGCCGGCGGGCGCCTCTATCTTCTGCAGCTCCGCCTTGTTGCCCTGCACGTCCCACATGGCCCAGGGACTGTACTTGGCGCTAAAATTATAGATGCCCCCAAGGTTCCAGTCCACCACCCTGCCCTCCTCCATCTTGGCGCTTTGGGCCTGGGCCTGTTCCAGGCTGTAGGCGTCCACCCGGTCCAGCAGCACTCCGGCTCCTACGCTGCCTATGGCGGTGGCGGCCAGCGAAAGGACCATCAGACCCGCCATCAGGGATACCCGGCACTGGCCCTTGGTCATGCCAAGGCTGCGCTCTACCGCGGTGCGCTTCTTCTCCATCACCACGAAGAAGTACAGAAGCAGGGCAATAATGGCCCCGGCGGCCAGCACCCCCACGGCGAACAGCAGCGCGGCGGTTTTCTTTGCGTCGTTCAGGTTCTCCACCGACCGGGCATAGCCCATGTCGTCATAGTAGATATCCAGCCTCTCCGCCTCCGGCACAGCCTCACGCAGTGCAGCGTCAAATTCCTCGATGCTGCCGTTGGGTATCATGAAGGAGGTGTTGCTGTCGTCCATGGCCCCGGCATAGAGTATATGCCCCTCGTCCGAGCCCTCTATGGACCGGCTGGGGACAATGATAAGATCGCTGTAGGTCAGCTCCTCGCAGCGGTAGCGGGGGTCGAAAATGCCAACGATTTCGTATTCCGCCTCAAAGAAGGGCTCCAAGGGCTTGCCCTGTGCGTCCAGCAGATGCTGTACCGGCAGGCTGAAGCGGGTGGTCGAGCCAAATTCGTTTATTTCCTGATAGCCGTAGAGTGAGCCGATAAGGGGCAGGGTGATCTTGTCCCCCTCATACAACAGGTTCTTTTGGGCAAACTCCTTTGCCACCATGCACACCCGGGCCCCGCTGGCGTACTCCTCCTCGGTTATCTCCCGGCCCCGGATATTGGCGATGTTCCGCCGGTGAAAGGTCAGCAGGTTCGGATCGCTTACAGGCAGCACCGGGTGCGTGAGCTTCTTCATCTCGTTTTCCGTCGTAAGGCTCCTCCAGGCCTCAAAGGCCCCGCCCTCGTCATAGTAGCCGGGGGTGACCTCTACAAAGCCCGAAGAACGCCCGTTTTCGTCTGTGTTAAAGATATCGCTCTCTACCGGGTTGCCCCGCCGGTCTACCAGGGACGTACCCGGGGAGCTGAGAGCGGCATAATTATCTCCCAGAGCATTGAGACTCACCATCTTTCCGTCCCTGTCCATTACAGATACGTCGGACAGGGGGTTTGCGGTGTTGTGCGTCAGAAGGCCCACGTAGGTCTTGCCGGGTTCAAGCTCGCCTTCTTCTAGCCAAAACTCCACAAAGTTCATAGTCTCGCCAATCTCAAGGTCGCAGGGCATATAACTGATGGAGGCCCTGGAGTCTGCATCGCCTTCGTAAAGGTTCAGTTTAAGCACCTGTCCGCTGCCCTCTAGAATTTTGGTGAGCTCGGCCTCAATCAGATAGGGATTCTCCGGGTTTGGGCCTTTTACGCGGAACTCTAACAGGTTAATGTTGTCGTCCACCGCTATGGAATCCCGGTTGCCGCCCTCGACCCAGGCCCCCTCTATACAGGCCAAATAGTACGGCCGGCTCTCCGGGGGCACTATGTAATCCGCTCCCTCAAAGTCCAGCGTATCGGGATATATGATTCCCTCCTCGCCATAGTCCCAGAACACCGGGTTGAAGGAGCCGCCCTTGTCCTTGGGCTGCTGGCTTATATAGCCCACGGTGGTAAAGGACTCGTCCAGAGAATCGATACGTATCTGGTTCTGCATATACATGGCCGCGCCGAACACCAGCAGCAGGGTAGAGGCCGCCATCAGCAGAAAGAACAATATGGCACGTCCGGGCCGTCGGAGCAGCTGTTTCAGACTGTTTTTCATGATAATATCCTCCTTTCCTTATTCCGTGGCCGTTAGAAGGGCCAATGCGTCAAAGCGCAGCAGGATTATAAGTCCCACAATATCCCCGATAAGGGCACAGAGCAGGAACGTCCCGCACACCAGCAGCGCCGTGCCAAAGCCGATGCCCGTCATCAGCATGGAGACGGGGACCGCCAGCAGCGCCCCCGCAAGCTGTGCCGCCAGGGCCGCCATCAGGGTTGAAAAGGCCGTTACCACCTTTGGACGGCCTAAGGAGCAGGCTATGGCCATATCCCTGCGGCAGCCCCGCAGCACCAGGAAGATGGCGAGGGTGACAAGGAACACGACCACCACAAAGAAGGGCACAAGGAACATCTCGTACTGGCGCATGCTCTGTCCCAGCTTTTCCGCGCTGCGGATGAACTCCTCGTCGTCCATGTAGACCGTGCGGGCATTCACCAGACTGACATACATCTCATGGGTATCGATGAAGAAGGGCTGGCCCAGGCCGCTGTCCTTCAGGCTGTCCTTGAATTCGTTGAGCTTCATGGAGTCCTTCAGGTCCCCTCCGTAGCTTGTATAGGTGAAGGGGTTATTGGGCTGGTCCTCCGCAAGCCTGGCGCGCAGCCAGGTAAGGGGCAGATACATATCCGCCGGATGTATTGTCTCAATGCGCGCGGGGTAGGTGCCCGCTACGGTGAAGCTGTACTCGTTCATATAGGAGTACGCCTTGCCCACCCCAAAGCCGCTGGTGAATTGCAGGAAGCAGATGGGCATTTCAAAGGTGTCGCCTATCTCCAGGCCCGTACTCTGCGCCATCTTGTCGCTGATAAGGCAGAGAGACTCGCCCCCCTCCAGGAAGGAGAGGTCATAGCCCTCTCCCAGGGTTACGTCCCCGGCCCAGCCAAGGCCAGTGGCCTCAAAGTTGGTGACGCCGTAGATATGCACGTCTCCCTGGGGCATATAGGAAGAGACGTATACCCAGTCTGATTCCCGATCCTCTATCTTGCGGACCATTTCATCGTGGGCTGTGTTCAGGGCCGTCCGGCTCTCCTCTGAGTAGTAGCCCCCCGCCTGGCAGGTGGCCACGACCCTGCCCACCCCCAGCATCTCCAGCAGCTCTCCGTAGGTATAGGAGATGGTCAGGTCGTCGAAGGTGTCGGCATTGACGTTGCTGATGCGCACCTTGGCGGGAGTATTCTCGCTGAGGGTCTCAAGGGCCCGGCGGTTGCTGCTCAGGCTGCCGATATAGAACGCGATGCAGCCGCACAGCAGCAGCGACACGCAGCACAGCAGCACCGAGCGTCCCCGGTAGCGGAACAGCTGGTAGCCGGACTCTGTAAAAATGAACTTCATATTGGTACCTCCTGTCCAATAATTTGCGCACTCTCCAAATGCGGCAGGGAAGGGGCCGGAGAAATGCTTCTACCTATAAGAAGTCAGTTTTTCGGCAAATGGTTGCAGCTTTTTCAAAAAAATTTTTTCTTTTTCCGATGAGCGGCTTTTTCGGCGCGCATTTCCCCTTATTATTACATTATAAAACACCGAAAGCGGCAAGTCAAGGTTCTGCTCCGGGCGGTCTCAACCGTGTGCCCTACGCCTGGGCGCGCAGGGCTATCTGCTGAAGCACGGGACAAGATTATTGACAAGATAAGCCTTTGGGGTTAGAATAGCTTCATAGAGGTCCGTCTCGCGGAACGCCGTTTTTCCAGCCGCTGTTGTATCCGCATATTTTGACGGCATGGAAAGGAGCGTGTATTCCCTATGTACCGCGACACGCATACCAACAGCACCGAGCGATACGAATATATAGACATTGCCAAAGGACTGTGTATGCTGGCGGTAGTGTGGGGGCATCTGATGCTGGCGGGCGCAAGCAATCGTCTGGCGTACGCCTTTCATATACAGGCGTTCTTTTTCCTGTCGGGAATGTTATTCCGACAGGAAAAGCATAAAAGCCTTTTATGCTTCGCAAAGCACCGTGCCAAAACCCTCCTGCTGCCCTATGCCGCTTTTTCCTTAGTCACCTGGACATATTGGGCGCTGCGCTGCACCCTGTTGCACATAGAGGTGAGAAGCTATTGGAAACCGCTTGCGCAAACTGTGCTGGCTCAGGGCTCCGCCGGATTTCTTGTACACAATGTAGCCCTTTGGTTTGTTACCTGCCTATTTGTAGTGGAAACACTCTACTATTTTTTGTGCAAGCTTCCGCCTTGGGCTACGGCCCTTATGTGCGCTCTGTGCGGCGGGGTGGGGTATTGGATGGTACAGCCCCACAGTTTCTTCGATTTTAAGCTGCTGCCCTGGAGCATAGAAGCCGCCATGACTGGGGTAGTATTTTATGGCGCGGGAAATCTGTTTGTTCGCAAATTCCCTCTTTCTGTTCTATATACCGCCGTTTTGCGCCGCAAGGGTATCGGAGCTGCCCTTGCCGGGGCAGCAGCCGTTCTTCTTCTGCTCCTTGGCCCGGGCAACGGCCATGTGACCATTGCCCAGGGCAGCCTTGGCGACTGCCTTTTTCTGTTCTATCTGAATGGGTTACTTGGAGTGGCGGCTGTGCTGCTGTTTAGCGTTCTTCTGTCTGATTCTCTCTCCCTCTCACAAGGCATTCTCACAAAGCCTGTGGCCTGGCTCTCCTGGATTGGAAAAAACAGCTTCTACGCTATGGCTATTCATATACCGGTCATGGTAGATGTAGTGTGGATTTTCTCGCATTTTACGCAGCAGGGCATGGACGCGCTGCGTACCAGCTGGCGCTTTACTTTCCCGGAGTTTCTGCTTATTCTCCTGCTTACGTCCCTGTGGATATGGGCGCTGGGGCGGGCCCGCAGATATTTTAAAAGCAGGCGTTTTTTATAATTTTGAGATTCATCTCCCGCTGGAGCGTGCGCCCGTAGAAAGCTCTTGACAATAATCGTCCCCTTATGGTAAGATAGCAACGGAATTCTTAACAGCTTTTTGCCTGCCTGTCCCCGGAAAGTCTGCGACTGCTGTTAGGGCCGTCGCTATTTTTTAAGTTTAGAAACTGCGGAGGAGTGGCCATGTCCATTACATCTCTGGCCTTTGTGGCTTTTGCGGCCGTCCTGGCGGCGGCGTACTATCTTGTGCCAAAAAGGTTCCAGTGGGTGGTTCTGCTGCTTTTCAGCGCCGTTTTCTATCTTATGTCCGGGCCAAAGCACGGAGTATATATTCTGGTAACCGCTCTTTCCGCATATGCCTGCGCCCTGTGGATGGCCCGCGTCTCCCAGGGGCAAAAGGCTTTCTTCCAGGCCCACAAGGAGCTTTCCAGGGAGGAAAAGGGCGCCATACGCCAAAAGAATACCCGGAGGAAGCGTCTGGCCCTTATAGCTGCGCTGCTGCTCAATTTTGGCCTGCTCAGCGTCTTCAAATATGCCCACTTCGTATTAGATCAGATAAACCGTCTGCTGGGTCTGTTCGGCGGTTTTCAATTCGATAATTCCTTTTCCATACTGGTCCCCCTGGGTATTTCCTTTTACACCTTCCAGACAATGGGGTACCTTATCGATGTATACTGGGACAAGGCGCCCCCGGAGAGGAATTTCTTTAAACTGCTGTTGTTCACCTCCTTTTTTCCGCAGATTACCCAGGGGCCTATCAGCGGCTATTCACAGCTGTCCTGCCAGTTCCTCCAGCCCCACAGCTTCTCCTATGAGAACTTTGCCGCCGGGTGCCAGCGTATGATCTGGGGCTATTTTAAAAAGCTGGTTCTGGCCGATACCCTGGCCCCCTGCGTTCATGCGGTATTTGAAAACTACGCCCAATATTCCGGCCCCGCCGTGCTGACAGGCGTATTTTTTTACAGCATACAGATATACGCCGACTTTTCCGGCTATATGGATATTATGTGCGGCCTGTGCCAGGTTTTGGATATACGTCTTGAGGAGAACTTCCTGCGTCCGTATTTCTCAAAGTCCATTGCCGAATACTGGCGGCGGTGGCACATCACCCTGGGGGCATGGTTCAAAAGCTACATTTACTACCCTATCGCCGTCTCCAAGTGGAACACGCGCCTGGGTAAATGGGCCCGCGGCCGTTTCGGCAAGACCTTCGGTCAGGCTTTGCCCGCGTCTATCGCCTTAGTGGCCGTATGGCTTGTGACGGGTATTTGGCACGGAGCCAGCTGGGCGTATATCGCCTGGGGCGGGGTCAACGGCCTGTTCATCATCGTTTCCCTGTGGCTCGAGCCTCTGTACCAATGGGGCCGGGACAAGCTCCACCTCCGGGAAAGCTCCTTCGGCTGGCGGCTGTTCCAGGTGGCGCGCACCTATCTGCTGGTCTGTTTTATAAAGGTGCTGCCGGAGGTGGGCGGTCTTCGCCAGGGTCTGGGGCTGTGGCGGCAGGTTTTCACCGGCCGGCGGCTGCCCTCCTTTGCAGAGCTGTTTCCCTATGGTATGCCCCTTTCCTCCCTTATAATGGTTGCCGTTGCCACAGGGGCGCTGCTGCTTGTCAGCCTGCTCCAGCGCAAAGGATCTGTGCGTGCCTGGTTCGGGAGGGCCCCTCTGCCCGTGCGCGCTTTTACCCTTGCGGTGCTTCTGGTGCTTACCGTCTACTTTGGCGTGCCGGCTTCCGGCAATGTAGGAGGTTTCCTCTATGCGCAATTTTAGAAGGGCTCTGTGTTCGGTCCTCGCGGTGCTGGTATGCTTTTCGCTGATAACCGCCGTCATCGTTTTTCCATATTACGCCTGGGGTACGTACCCCTATCAGGACGCGAAGGTCCGTAAAGACATGGCGGGTCAGTTTGACCTCTTGGTGTCCAGCGCCTCCCAGGGACTGCGGGCCATAGACCCAAGGGCCCTGGACGACGCCCTGGGCTGCACAAGCTATGATTTGGGAGCTCCGTTGCAAACTATGTACGGCCGCTACCTTTTTCTTAAGGAGGAATTGGATCGCAACCCGGTGAAAACTGTTATCTTAGAGCTTTCTTATGACGCCCTTTCCCGTTCTTACAACGATTATGGCAGGGAGGGCAGCATATATCAGCTGGGGCGGTCAGATAACCTGGGGCTTTGGGTGGAATACTTTTTCAGACAGGTCCCTCCCGCCGACTGGGCTCATCTGTTGTATGACACGATGAACCGAGGTGTCCATACCTGGCGGCAGCTGCTTGCCGGTGAGTTGTCCGTACCCAAGCACTATGAAACCCACGGCTTCTGGCCGGGTCTGGAAAGCACGCCTATGCCCGGCCCGGAAAATTATGAAAAGGATTATCACACAGAGGCTCTTTCCACAGTCCCGCAAGAGGACAACCTTTATTGGCTGGATATGTGCCTGTCCCTGTGCCGGGAAAGGGGCGTTCGGGTGGTGATGATCGCCACGCCTCTTTCTGAATATATGCTTTGGAGTACCAGCGGATTTGACGAAATCCTGGCGACCCACCGTGCGGTAAGTGAAAAATGGGGCGTACCCTTTTACGATTTTAATCTGAAGAAGGACAAGCTGGAGCGGTACCCGGAGGAGACCGCCTATTTCGACCAGCACCATCTCTGCGAAGCCAGTGCTCGGGATTTTCCATATGACCTGGCGGAGGTACTCATGGCGGAAAAACCCGACGCCCTTTTTTACGGCTCTTATGAGGAGGCCCTTCACGCCCGGTACCAGGCCCCCTAAAATGTCTTTCTTATGAAAGGAGAGGCTTATGGATTCTGTCCTGCAATATCTGGTAGAGGCAGCGGCCCGCTGCCCGGATAAGGTTGCCTTGGCTGACGGTGAGCAGGCTTTCACCTATAGAGAGCTTCTGGAACAGTCCCGCCAGGTCGGGGCCTTTATTTCCAGTCGGGAGCCGCCCGGCCGGCCCATAGGGGTGCTGGCCAAGCACTGTGCCGCCACCCCGCTGCTGTTCTATGGGGCGCTGTGGGCCGGCTGTTTCTATGTGCCGCTGGACCCGGAGCTTCCCAGCGCTAAATTGCAAAGGCTGTTAGCGGACTGTAACCCTTCTCTGGTGCTTACCACCGACGCCGGGGACCCTTTGCCCTTCTCCGGGGAGACTGTATGTCTGGCAGACGCTCTTAGTCGGGGAGCCGGACGGCCCCTTCCATGTCCCGAAGGTGGGCCGGAGCACCCTCTGTGCCTGCTCTATACCTCCGGCTCCACCGGCACGCCAAAGGGGGTGCTGAAAAGCCACGGGGCCGTTAAGAGCTTTGTGGAGGCGTTTCTCAGCACCTTTCCCCTTTCACCCGATGAGGTGCTGGGGAACCAAACGCCGTTTTTCTTTGACGCTTCTGCTAAGGACCTGTACCTTTCAATGCGCCTTGGGGCCCGGTTGGAGGTCCTTGACGCAAGCTTGTTCACATTTCCTGTGCGGCTGATCGAACACATGAACCGCCGGCAGGTTACCTGTATCAGCTGGGTGCCCTCGGCCCTGGCCCTTGTAACCCAGCTGAACACGTTTCAGGAAATAAAACCTCAGTATCTTCGGCAGGTTTTCTTTGTGGGGGAGGTCTTTCCCATGAAGCAGCTGAACCGCTGGCGCGCTGCCCTGCCTCATGTGCGGTTCACAAACCTATACGGTTCCACGGAGCTTGCGGGGGTGTGCTGCTATTATGAAGTCGCCGGAGATTATTCCGACAGCGACGCTCTTCCCATTGGCCGGGCCCTGCCAAACTGCCGGGTCTTCTTGTCTGACGGACAGGAGCCTGTCCGTCGGCCAGGTGAGATCGGTGAGATTTGCGTGTGCTCTCCAGCCCTGGCCCTGGGCTACTATGGCGATGAAGAGAAGACTGCCGCCGTATTTCGTCAGGAGGGGGCACAAAAAGTTCTGCACACCGGGGACCTGGCCCAGTACCGTGAGGACGGCCTTTTAATGTTCGCCGCCCGGAGGGACCACCAGTTCAAGCACATGGGCAGGCGTATCGAGGCCGGGGAGATAGAAGCCGCCGCTCTGGCCCTGGAGCCTATCCTGCGGTGCTGCTGTATGTATCAGCAGGAGCGGGGCAAAATTATCTTGGCCTGCCAGCTGGCCCCAGGCTGCCAGGAGACGGCCCGGGACATACGCGCCGCCCTGAAGCAGTCCCTTGCCGACTATATGGTACCCTCAAAGGTGGTTCTGCTGCCGGAGATCCCTTTAAACGCAAACGGTAAAATTGACCGCCCGGCCCTGAGACTCAGCCTGGGCATATAGCTTTCATAAAGGAGATGTAGAAAATGGAGGAACTGCTGGAAATTTTGGAGGACATTGATCCTGATATTGACTATACCACCGCTGAACACCTGATAGACGGCAAGCTGCTGGATTCGTTCAGCATCGTATCCCTGGTGTCTGAAATCGCCAACACCTTTGATATTGAGATATCGCCTAAGTACCTGGTACCGGAAAACTTCAACAGCGCTGCCGCCATGTGGAGCATGATCTGCCGCCTCCGGGAGGAGGAATAGTTCCCAACATATAAAGACCTCTTAATTTTAATGGAGAAAATCTGTAGTGGTAAGCCGGTCTCCGGGAAGGGAGAGCGGCTTTTCCACCAAAAGAAAAGGAGTGTTCCATGTGGCAAAAATGGCGGTTCTTGTACCATACGCTGAGATGAGGGACATGGCGCGGCCCATGGCGGCCAGGTATGGATATCTCAGCCCGATGTGCATTGAATATGCGGAGACCTGCAGGGTACAGAGCCGCGCCCGGGAACTGGAGCGGCAGGGCTGCGAACTCATAGTGGCACGGGGACTGCAGGCCACGCTGGCCCGGCAGGTGGTGAAGATACCTATAGTGGAGATACGCGTGACAAGCCAGGAGATAGGTATGCTGGCGCTGGATTTGAAGGGAGAGCTGGAGGAGCCCTGTCCGCGCATAGGGCTGGTGGGCTTTTCCAACGCTCTCAGCGATACCGCCAGCTTTCATGGCCTTTTCGGCGTCAAGCTGCCCAGGTACATGGCCGAGAGCCAGGAGGAGCTTTCCCGCTTTGTAGACAAGGCCCGGCAGGAGGGCTGCCATGCGGTGATAGGCGGGGAGGTGGTCTGCCAGAGGGCCAGGGAGCTGGGGCTTCCGTGCCGGTTTATACCCTGCGGGCGGGAGAGTTTGGAGGACGCCTTCAGAATGGCCTCCCAGGTGGGTTATGCCATAGATTTGGAGAAGAGCAGCCGGGCGGAGATGGATACCATGCTCAGCTACACCTTCACGGGCATCGTGCAGCTGGACTCTCGGGGCACCGTGCTCCGGGCCAACCGCATGGCCTTTAATATGCTGGGACTCGCTCCCGGCGATATGCTGGGCAGTGCCATTGCAGACGTGCTCCCCGAGCTGCCCAGGTCTCTCTTTGATCAGGCGCTCCACGAGGGCAAGGAAACCTACGCCATCCATGTGCCCCTGCACAAGCTGGCGGTCATAGTGAACATCGCCCCGATCCTGGTAGACAATGCCATACACGGGGCCATCCTCACCTTCCAGGAGGGGGAGAGGGTGGAGGAGATGAGCGGCGAGTTCCGGCGGGACCTGTATCAGCAGGGATATTTTGCCCGCCTGCGCTTCAGCCAGCTGCCCCAGGAGAGCGCCGAGAGCAAGCGGCTGATAGCTATGGCAAAGCGGGTGGCGGGCTGCAGTGCGCCTCTGCTCCTGTCCGGGGAGCCCGGCTGCGGCAAGGCTATGATTGCCCAGTGCATACACAACGAGAGTCTTGTGCGGGACAACGCTTTCGTGCCTCTGGACTGTGCGGCCTTTCAGGAGGACACCCTGGACACCATGCTTTTCGGAAACTATACCAGCCGCCAGAGCGGGACCCTCTGCCTTGCGGAGACCGCCCAGAATGGTACCCTTTACCTTTCCCATATCGACGCGCTCTCCCCGGAGCTTCAGTATAAGGTGCTTGATCTGGCCAGGGGACGCCTTCGCCATAACGGGTCCCACCCGCTGATGGCCTCCAACGCCCGGGTCATCGCCTCCTGTGACGGGAACCTCTTCGCCAAGGTACAAGAGGGAGAGTTCCGTTCGGACCTGTATTATGAGCTAAGCGCCCTGCATCTGCGCCTGGAACCTCTTCGGCGCCGCCGTGAGGACATACTGGGCTGGGTGGATATGTACCTTGAGGAGTATCAGCGCAAGCATAAGCGCTATGTGGCCCTGACCCAGGAGGCCAGAGCCTATCTTACCGGGTATAGCTGGCCGGGAAACTTGAACCAGCTTCGGGGCCTTTGCCAGCGGGTGGTGCTCCTTGCGGACAAGCGCCACGTAAACGATCTGTTCCTGCGCCAGCAACTGGAGCAGAGGGACCCGGAGCCACGGGCGGACGCCGGTCCCCCGGTATACCAGGACCAGGAGGCCCGCCGCCTGGCGGAGCTGCTCATAAAGCATAAGGGCAGCAGGCAGGCGGTGGCAGAGGAACTGGGCATAAGCAAGACCACCCTCTGGCGGCGCATGAAGCGGCTGGGACTGGGCGGAGAGCGAGTATAAAAATGACCGCCGGACTTCGCGATGCGTAGGTTTGGGGAAATTTGCCTGTTTTTCAAAGTGTTTCATGCCGCGTTTCAAATTGCATTTTAAGAGTTTCATTGGAGGTTTCACCAAGTGAAACGTCAAGCCCGTAACACGTTTCAAAATCTGAAATATATGGCGTAATAACCAAGTTTGCCCGGCTTTTTTGTGGCGTATGCCGGTTGTAAAATTCCTCTCCCGGTGATACACTATAATTCGTCTCAAGAACAGTGGAACAGCGAAATAGACGTGACAATAATTATTTGAAAGGAAGTCGGGTCATTTATGAAAATCGGTATGATAGGCCTGGGCATTATGGGCCGTCCTATGGCAAAAAATCTTCTAAAGGCAGGCTACGATCTGACCGTCAACGACCGCAATCCGGCGGCTGCCCAGGAACTGGAGACGGCAGGGGCAAGGGCCGCCTCCAATGCGGAGATAGGCGAGACCTGTGATCTGGTGCTCACCATGGTGCCCAACAGCCCTCAGGTCAAGGAGGTCATGCTGGGCGAGGACGGCGTTGCCGCCCATATGAAGCCCGGCGCCACCTTTATCGACATGAGCTCCATCAATCCCATGGCCTCCAAGGAGATAGCCGCCGAGCTTGAGAAGAAGGGCATTGAGATGCTGGACGCGCCCGTCTCCGGCGGCGAGCCCAAGGCCATCGACGGCACTTTAAGCTTTATGGTTGGCGGCAAGCAGGAGGTGTTTGATAAGTTCAAGCCGGTGCTCCTGGCCATGGGCTCCTCGGTGGTGCGCTGTGGCGAGGTGGGCGCGGGCAACACCACCAAGCTTGCAAACCAGATTATAGTGGCCTGTAATATCCAGGCCGTGTCCGAGGCCTTCACCCTGGCCCAGATGGCCGGCGTGGACCCACAGCTGGTGTTTGAGGCCATTAGAGGCGGCCTTGCGGGCTCCACCGTTATGAACGCCAAGGGCCCCATGATGATAGAGGGTAACGACGCCCCCGGCTTCAAGATAGACCTGCACATAAAGGACCTGAACAACGCCCTTGACTGTGCCCACACCGTTGGTGCTCCGGTGCCCATGACCGCTCAGGTCCAGGAGATTCTACAGTGGATGCACAGCCATGAGGGCGGACAGAAGGACCACAGCGCCCTTGCCCAGTATTATGAGTACCTGACCGGCATCAAGATTGGCCGCTGACCGAAAGGGGGAATTTCTATGTATAAACCCTACGGAATTATCCCTCCCATAATTACCCCCTTTGACGATCAGGGATATGTGGACTGTCCGGCTCTGGCACAGATGTCAAGGTTCTTGGTGGACAACGGTGTGCACGGCCTGTTCCCCTTTGGCACCACCGGCGAGTTCTACGCGGTGTCCGACGGGGAGTTCATAAAGGGTCTTGAAACCGTTCGGGACGCTGTGAAGGGCAAGGCAAACAGGTACGGAAAACCCATACAGCTTATTGCCGGGTGCAGTCATATCACCACCCGCGAGGTAATTCGGCTCATAAAGCTGGTGGAGCAGGTGGGAGGATATGACGCGATTTCCGTGCTGACCCCTATGTTTGTCAGCCAGACCCAGGCCGAGCTCTACACCTACTATAAGACAATTGCCGACAGTACCGAAATGCCCATTATCATGTACAATAATAAGCCAAAGACCAACGTGACCATCGAGCCCGCAACGGTCTCCCGCCTGGCCCGGGCCTGTCCAAACATCATCGGCATCAAGGACTCCACCGGGGACATGACAAATACCGAGGAGTATCTGCGCCTTACAAGGGACCTTCGGGAGCGCTTCGACGTTATCATGGGCCGTGACACACTTATCTGTGCGGGCCTGCACTACGGCTGCTCCGGCGCTGTGGCAAGCTGTGCCAACGTGGCCCCAAGGGTAGTGGCTGATATCTACGACAAGTTTCACGACGGCGACTATAAGGGCTCCCTCGAGGCTCAGTACAGGCTGGCCCCCCTGCGCATTGCGTGCAGTATGGGCACCTTCCCCGAGGTCATCAAGGAGGGGCTGAACCTCCAGGGCCTCCAGGTGGGCAAGTGCCTGGAGCCCATAGGTGAGCTGACAGTAGAGGAGAAGGAGAAGCTGCGCACGGTACTTAGAGAGATGGAGCTTATTTGAGAGACTGAACATATCCGGAGCCCACGCGCCATACTTTACCCTCAACATGGTTATCCTTACCGACTCGGGCGGCACAGAGGGTGTGGTCTCTGCCGGCCTTTTTATACAAGGAGGTGCCTTATGGATAAAAAACTTCGGCATGACGCCGACAAAATAATCGCCGCCAGCATAAAAGCAGTCCTCCCGGACGAGGCGGTGCGCAGGGCCCTGGAGGACTTTGAGCCCGGCCCAGGGCGCACTCTGCTGGTGGCGGCGGGGAAGGCCGCCTGGCAGATGGCAAAGGCGGCGGTGGACGCTCTCGGAGACGTGGAGGGCGGCGTAGTGGTGACAAAATACGGCCATGTGAAGGGGAAGATACCAGGGGTGAGCTGCTATGAGGCAGGACACCCTGTGCCGGATGAAAACAGCTTTTCCGCTACAGAAAAGGCCCTGGAACTGGTCAGGGGCCTGACAGAAAGCGATACGGTACTCTTTCTGCTCTCCGGCGGCGGCAGCGCCTTGTTCGAGCGCCCCTTGGTGCCGGGAGAGGAGCTGCAGGATATTACCCGCCAGCTTCTGGCCTGCGGCGCGGATATAGTGGAGATGAACACTATCCGAAAACGTCTCTCAGAGGTAAAGGGCGGGCGATTTGCCCAGGCCTGCGCCCCGGCCCGTGTTTTCAGCATCGTGCTCAGCGATATCATCGGCGACCCCCTGGACATGATAGCCAGCGGCCCTGCCTACCCGGACAGTTCCACCTGTGAGCAGGCCAAGGCTATTGTCCGAAAGTATGGCTTAAAACTGTCGGACACCGCAAAAGCGCTTCTTGACAGAGAGAACCCGAAGGAGCTTGATAATGTGGCCACCCGCATTACCGGCTCCGTCCGTGAGCTCTGTGCGGCTGCGGCAAAAGCCTGCCGGGAGCTGGGCTATGAGCCCGTGCTTCTAACCGACCGCCTTGCCTGTGAGGCGAGAGAGGCAGGGAGCTTTTTGGCGAGCCTCCTGCAAAGCCACGCAAAGGACGGCCGCAGCCTTGCGTTTATTGCCGGCGGAGAGACCGTCGTGCACCTTACAGGCAGCGGCCTGGGCGGCAGGAACCAGGAGCTGGCCCTGGCCGCTGCCCCAGGCCTTGCCGGGCTCACCGGCGCGGCGGTCTTCTCCGTGGGCAGCGACGGTACCGACGGTCCTACCGACGCCGCCGGAGGCTATGTGGACTGGGAGACCCAGCCGGAGCTTGCGGGGAGGGGCCTGGATATTCCGGCGGTTCTGAAGGAGAACGACGCCTATCATGCCCTGGAGGCGGTAGGCGGGCTTATCGTTACCGGGCCCACGGGGACGAATGTGAATGATGTGGCGGTGGCAATGCTAGCGCCATAAGCCGTGCTTTTGGGCAAAGCAAATTATATAAGACCATTATAATCCGCGCACTTGAAAAGAGGTACTTTACCTTTTTCAAGTGCGCTTACTTTATTCCATGGGCAAGCACACCCGGGCAAGTATAGCTTTTGCCTATTATCTGAAAAAAAGCCTATCCTTTTATGTGGAAAGCCGCAAGATTTTCGGCTTATCCAAAGGATTGAAGCTTGCGAAAAGAGGGCATATGGGGTTTAATAAAGCTGTAAGGGAAACAGCGGCCGGCGTTTCCCTATCCTCTGCCCCTGCGGGGCAGGTATTTGGAGATGATGTGTTTTGCGTAAACAAGGCTTACTGCTTGATATGGATGGCTTCTCTACCCACGACGGGCCGGGGATCCGCACGGCGGTGTTTCTCAAGGGCTGCCCTCTCTCCTGTCGGTGGTGCCATTCGCCCGAGTCCCAAAAGTATAAATCAGAGCTGCTCTACCAACAGGCCCGCTGCACCGCCTGTCTGCGCTGCGCCGCCGCCTGCCCTGCGGTGGCCATTTCCCCGGTTACCGCCGCCGGCGGCCAGGAGCCGGGAATCGCTGTTGACCGAACAAAGTGCAAAAGCTGCTATTCCTGTGTGGGGGCCTGCCACTTCAAGGCTCTGCGAGTGGGGGGCGTTAAGGCGGACCCGGAGGAGCTGGCCCGGCAGGTAGCCAGGGATCTGCCCTTTTTCCGCAGTTCCGGCGGGGGCGTCACCCTAAGCGGCGGCGAGCCGCTGATGCAGCCGGGGTTTACCCTGACGTTCCTCACCGCGTGCCAAGCGCTGGGGGTGCATACCCTGCTGGAGACCTGCGGCCATGGCAGCCGGACAGAGCTGCTGGAAATTGCCGTCCACTGCGACATGATCTATTTTGATCTCAAGCTGATGGATCCGCAAAAGCATAAAGAATGGGTCGGGGTGGACAACCGGGTGATTCTTCAAAATCTGGAGGCCCTCTGCGCCGCCGGACACGCGGAGCGGGTAACGGTGCGGACGCCCTGCATCCCCGGCGTAAACGACAGCCACGAGGAGATACGCGCCCTTGCCCGCTACGCCAGAGGTTTGGGAATTTCCCAAATGCAGCTGCTGCCCTATAACCCCATGGCTGGGGAAAAGTACAAATGGATCGGCGCGGGCTATGCCCTGTCGGACCGGGAGCCCCGGGACAAGGCTTATTATGAGTCGCTGGACCAGACCGCCGGGCAGGAGGGCATGACCCTCCTGCGGGAATAATCGGGAACGCTTTTAGTAAAATAGCAGATCCAAATTTGAAATGGAGGTATGTACTGTGGAAACCATAGTGGACCAAGCAAGAACCGATCTGTCCTTACGGGGGATGTCCCCCAAAATCAGGCTGCACTTCGACACCCTGGAGCACCGTATGCGCCGGCGGCAGAGGATGTGGGGCGGCGACCTTTCTGTGCTCAACGAGGAAACCGTCCGTCGCAGCGCCGCTATCCGCCGGTCCCTGGCCTTTGAGAAGGTCATGAGGGAAATGCCCCTGGCTCTGGAGCCCTATGACGTGGTGGTAGGAAGCTGCGCCATTGAGGGGGCGGTGGTGCGCTGTGCACTGCCGATTTACCTCTTGAACCAGGAGCTCGGCTACTGCTCCTTGCAGATGTCCCACAAATGTCCTGACTACGAGACCCTGCTGCGCCGGGGCCTGCGCTCCATAATCGATGAGCTGAAATCCCGGCGGCCTCAGGCGCAGGCCCAGCCCTTTGCGGACGTGCGCCAGAGCCAGCTGGACTTTATTGAAGCCTGCGTGCGGGAGGCCGAGGCGGTGATAGCCCTTGCCAACCGCTACAGTGATATCACCGAAGCCGCCGCCCGAAAGGAGAGCGACCCTATCCGGCGGGAGGAGCTGCTGGAAATTTCCCGGGTCTGCCGCCGGGTGCCGGAATTCCCTGCCACCGGCCTGCACGAAGCCCTCCAGTCCCTGTGGTTCTTTAACCTGGCTATGATTGAGGTGTACTCCAATATCTCCATCGGGCACATCGACGCGGTGCTGAACCCTTATTTTGAGTCGGACTGGAACGCCGGGAAAATCACCCTGGCCCGGGCCCAGGACCTGGTGGACAGCTTTGTTCTCCATGTAAACGACCGCGCCCAGGTGGACCCCAAGCAGTATTATTTAAAGGACCAGAAATCCCTGCCCGGCGCGCCCCAGCAGTGCCGGATCGGTTACGGCTACGGCTTTGTCACTTCGTTGGAAAACGACCAGGCCGACGCTATCAACCATTGGGGTCAGAACATCCTGATAAGCGGGCTGAACGCCGACGGCTCCGACGCCACCAATGCCCTTACTTACCTGTTCCTGAACGCCCACGAGAAGTTCTCCATGACCAGCCCGGTGCTCACCGTGCGTATGCACAAAAACACCCCGCCCCAGCTGCTTCACCGGGCGGCGGAGGTGCTGAAAACCGGCGGCGGTATGCCCTACATAAACAACGACGATGTGATAGTGGCGGGCTACGAACGCCTGGGCGTTCCTCGAGAGGACGGCTGCAAATACGCCAACTCCAACTGCTGGGAGACCCTTTTGCAGGGTATGTGCAACCAGGAGATGATCCGTGGGCTGAACTTCCTTTACTTCCTGGAGCTGGCCCTGAACCAGGGGCAGCCGTTCCTATATAAAGATGACCTGAAGGGCCAGCACGGTCCCGACCGCGGCGACCCCATGACCTTTGGGGCCAGCTACTGCGTCTCCTATAACATGGTGGAGGGGGTTGAGACCAAGAACCCGGCCGCGCTGGAGACGTTTGACGACCTGATGTATGCCTGGAAACTACAAATGGATTGCATGATGAGCAAGTCTATGGAGTATGTGGCCGCCAATGTAAGAGCAGGGGGCTCCCATGGACCGCTGGACGCCAAGCCTATCCTTTCGGTGCTGACCCAAGGCTGTGTGGAGAGTCTGACGGACCTGACCCACGGCGGGGCCAAGTATAACCTCTGGCACCTGATGGGCGAGGCGGTGGCCAATGCCGCCGATTCCCTGGCGGTCATCAAAAAATTTGTGTATGACGAAAAGCGCCTGACTCTGCCTCAAATGGTAGAGATACTTAAACGCGACTGGGCCGGCGAGGAGGGCGAGAGCCTGCGGCTGAAGTGTATTAGCGAGGTCCCGAAATTCGGCAACGATATTCCCTATGTGGATGACATTGCAAAGGAAATGGTGGATTACTTCCTTCAGCGGGCGGAGTTCCACGGAAAGAAGTACCCGGACTTCATTTTCTCCCCCTGTATCGGCACCTATTCCTGGATCATCTCTATTGGCAAAAAGATTGGAGCCTCCGCCGAGGGCCGCAAGGCCAGGGAGCCCATTGCGGCCAACCTGTCTCCTGTGCCGGGCCGGGACGTCTCCGGTCCCACCGCGGCGGTGCGCTCCTATCTGAAGCTGAACACGGCTCCCATGGCCGCG
Source organism: Acutalibacter muris (assembly GCF_002201475.1). Lineage (NCBI taxonomy): Bacteria > Bacillati > Bacillota > Clostridia > Eubacteriales > Acutalibacteraceae > Acutalibacter > Acutalibacter muris. Next base: position 1,589,234 of record NZ_CP021422.1, read on the forward strand.
GGAGCGCCCATCGACCTGCGGGTGAGCAGCAGCGGCCTGGAGGGAGAAGCCGGCACCAAGCGGGTGGAGGGGCTCATCAAGGCCTTCCTCCAGGAGGGCGGCAACATGATGACCCTGACCATCACCAGCGCCGAGGAACTGCGCCGGGCCATGGCCGAGCCGGAGAAGTACCGGGGTCTGCGGGTGCGCATGGGCGGCTGGTCCGCCTATTATGTGCTGCTGAGCAGGGCTTCACAGGAGATACACCTGAAGAGGGTGGAGCATGGGTTTGCATAAAGAAAAGGAGGGCTAACAATGAGCGAAATCGTTAAGCTGCCGTTTTACGGCAAGGGCGGCTGGAAGCAGTCCGCCACAGAAAAATGGAGGGACGTTATGGACCCCAGCACCGGCCAGGTGATCGCACAGGCCCCCTGCTGCACGGCGGCAGAGGTGGACGAGACGGTGGCCCAGGCCGCCGAAGCCTATCGGACCTGGTCCCGCACGCCTGTGATACGGCGCACCCAGGTGCTGTTTCAGTTCCGTGAGCTTCTGATGGAGCATATGGACGAGCTGACCTATATTCTGGCCCGGGAAAACGGCAAGGTGTGGGAGGAGGCCCGGGGCGATCTGCTGAAAGTAAAGGAGCCTGTTGAGCTGGCCTGCGGTGCGCCTACCCTGATGATGGGAGAAAGCCTGATGGATACCAGCTTCGGCTATGATACCGTGCTCTACCGGGAGCCGCTGGGTGTGTTTGCGGGGATAGCGCCGTTCAATTTCCCGGCCATGATCCCTATGGGCTGGATGGTGCCGCTATGTATCGCCACAGGCAACACCATGGTAATAAAGGCATCCAGCACCACACCCATGACTTCCATGCGGCTGTTGGAGCTGTTGGAGGAGGCCGGACTGCCACAAGGGGTGGTAAGCGTGCTTACCACCGGGCGGGACAACGCCCAGGCCCTGCTCAGTGATCCTAGGATCAAGGGGGTGTGCTTTGTGGGCAGTACCGGGGCAGGCCTGAAGATATATTCCGCCGCCGCAGCCAGCGGCAAACGGGTGCAGGCACTATGCGAAGCCAAGAACCACGCCCTGGTCATGGACGACGCAGTATTGGAACGAACCGCCAAGGGAATTATCAACTCCGCGTTCGGCTGCGCGGGTGAGCGCTGCATGGCCCTGCCTGTGGTGGTGGCCCAGGAGGGGATAGCGGACCGGCTGGTAGAGCGCCTGGCTGAGTTGGCCGGACAGCTCAAGGTGGGCTGTGCCTATGATAAGTCCTCGCAAATGGGTCCTGTCGTTACGAAGAAGCATATGGATTCCATTCTGGACTGGATCGATACCGGCTTAAAAGAGGGCGCGCGGCTGGCACTGGATGGCCGGGACGTGCAGGTGCCGGGCTATGAGAACGGCTACTACATCGGACCAACTATTCTGGATCATGTGACGCCGGAGATGTCTGTGGGCCGGCAGGAGATCTTTGGGCCGGTGCTATGTGTAAAGCGGGTGAAGACCTTTGAGGAGGGCGTGGCCCTGATCAATGCCAACCCCTATGCCAACGGCGCGGTGATCTACACCCAAAACGGCTATTACGCACGAAACTTTGCCCGGCAGATCGACGGCGGCATGGTCGGCGTGAACGTGGGCATTCCGGTGCCGGTGGGTATGTTCCCGTTCTCAGGGCACAAGCAGTCCTTCTTTGGCGACCTGCACACCCTGGGCAAGGACGGTGTGCGGTTCTTCACGGAAAATAAGGTGGTCACCTCCACCTGGTTCACAGAGGAGTCTAACCGGGAAAAGGTAGACACCTGGGACGGCTCCGTAGGCGGCTAAAAATGGCCCAATCCTGGCCTTTTGAGAGCAGAGAGAATTTGGGGAATGAATATAAAGAACGAGTATGCAAGGCTACCTAGCTTTTGGGAAGTATAGATATTTGATTATGCTTGCTACTTGCCTCCTATAGAGAAAACCGCCGGTCCTTTTGGACGCGGCGGTTTTTCTTTTGGGGCGAAATCAGTGTTCCATAATTTTCAAGTGCGTTTGCCGTCCTCCTTTCCGGCAGACTGTTCCTGGCGATACTGGGTGGGGGTGATTCCCTCCAGCTTCTTGAAACCCCGGATAAACGTGCCGCTGCTGGCATAGCCCACCTGGGCAGCGATCTCAGCCACGTTTTTCTTTGAGGAACAGAGCAGCTCTTTGGCCTTGGTCATGCGCAGCCGCGTCACACGGTCCATCAAGCCCTCGCCCATCTTTTCCTTAAAAAAGCTGGAAAGATAAGTGGGCGTCAGGCCCAGATGATCCGCCAGGCCCACCAAGCTAAAGCTGTTGTCAAAGCAGTTGTCCAGAATATACCCGTCAATCCGCTCCAAAAGCTGTTGGTTGCGGTTGCTCTGGCCTTTCTTAATAGAGTCGCAGATCTCCAGCAGGATATGGTTTAAGGTGCGCTGCAGCCTGCCAATGCTCTGGCAGGCAAACAGCATATCCAAATATTCACCATAGGAGCTGCCCTGCTCCAGTTTTATCTCCGACAGCACCTCCAGCCCCATGCCCATAATATCGAAGAACAGGCACTTTGCCACCTCCAAGGGGAGGTCCATTCGGTTTGAGGAGATCCTCTCGAACACATTGTCCAGCAAAGCCACCGCGCCGGGTCCGTCTCCCGCGCGGATGCGGGCCTTGATCTTTGCTTTATCAATCACAGGGTAGAACGCTTTGGGCGCTTCACGAACGCCTACGTCCTGGTATGCGCACACAGCGCCCCGGTCCTCTAAGATGCGGTATTCCAGGGCGGACATACTCTCACCATAGGAGGCCCCAATCTCTTCAAAGGAGCCGTGCACGCCTCCCACCCCGATGGAGAGGAACGCGTCAAATTCTGACTCAAACCCTTGCCTGATTCCGTCCAGTTCCTGGCACAAGGCGTTGGTCCAGCCCTGCAGGCTGTCGCCGTTGATAATCACCGCGATCTGGTTCCAGTTCACGTCCACAAAGCTTGGACGGTGTGCCGCCGCAACGCCCTGGCCTATTAGGTCCATAAGATAGTATTTCATCAGCGGCTGGCGCTCCAGTCCGTTGGCACGGGAGGCGTTGCCATATTCAATCAGGATGCTGACCACCTGGTACTCCGGCCCGGAAAGCTCCGGCCCTAAGGCGTCCAGGTAGCCGTTCTCCATTTCGTTCAAGGCAAGGCTGCTGTTCAGAACCGCCAACAGCATATTGTTGCGTACCACCTGGTTGTGGTGTTCCAAAAGCTGGTCCTTTTCCGCCAGCAGGCTTTCAAAATGGGAGTTCACCAGCTTATATTCATTGCCGACCTCCTTCCATCTGGCAGGCGCGGCATAGCCCTGGCCGGTGATTCGGGCATAGAGAGCGCGCACCGGCGCCACGTTAAACCGGGCAAAGAAAAACGAGAGCAAGATTCCTATGGCAAGTTCTGCCAGCAGCACTAAAATCGTGCGGAAGATCAACTCATTTATGGCGCTGTCGTAGATTTTGGAGGGAATAGCTGAGAGGTAGGTCCAGCCGGTCCGGGAGGAGGTGTAGGGCGCTATATACCGGTTGTCGGCCTCCTCGAAGTTCTCGCCGCCAAAACTCACCAGCACCTCCCCGCTGGCGTCCGTGATTTGGAAGGCCATTTGGCCGGAGAAAAACGAATTCTGGAAGATGCGGAAGATATCCTCAAGGCTAAAGGTAACCGCCACCAGCGCCTTGCGCCCATAGACCCCGTAAACCGTGTGGTACAGTACAAATTCGTTGAGGTCTCCGCTGTATGAGGGCTCATACTGCCGGTAAAACAATTCGGACTGCCTGTGGTGCCACTCCTCATAGCTGATCTTTTCCGGGTCCACAAACTGTCGGTAAAAATCCTCGGCCCGATAGTAGGCGCCCTCCATTACTATGGCGTCGTTGTTGTCAAAATAGATGTACATCCCGGCCACATCGTTGGAGTAGTTCCGCATAAGGATGGAGGTACGCAGGGTTTTAGAAAGCTGGTGGGAGGAAACCAAGTCGTCAGAGGACACGGACCGAAGGATGTCTGTGTCCGTAAGGACATTAAGTAGGAGGGAGTCCACCTTGTTCAACTCGCTGTTGACCATCTCGTCAAACTGCTGGAACATAACTTGGTCGTATAGATCCTTCTGTGTCCGAAGCTCCGCGATATAAGCAGTGTAATTGTATATATTGAACAGCAGCGAAAAAAGCAGAACGAAAAGATATGAGACAAAGCAGATATAAAAAATGCTGTGCCTTTTGGTGACCTCCCACAGGTTTGTTGTGATCCGTTTCATTTTCGGCCCTCCGTTCTTTTTGCGCTGCAAGGCAGCCGTAATTTTTCCAGTCGGCTCTGTTGGTTGCAAACTAATTATATACTAAGTGGCTAAATATGTCCATAGAAATAATTATATTTTTAGCAAAATCACAAGTATTGCATATGTATCATAATAAATGCGCACCTATATAACAGGCTATATTATCCAAAAACAAAAGAACGCCCACAATCCAAACTATTGAGCATTGACATACCCCGTCCGATGGGTTATGATCTTCTCAACAAACACCGAAAACAAGGAGGGCTGCATCTTATGACAAACACGGACAAAACCAGCGTCCGGCCGCAGAGAAAGAAATCCCTTGGCGCCAGAATGAAGCAGTACTGGCAGATCTACGTATTAATGGGCGTGGGCCTGCTGGCCTATCTCATCTTCCGTCTCCTGCCGCTTTGGGGACTTTCTCTGGCCTTTGTGGATTTCAACATTATTGGCGGCTTAGCCAACAGCCCTTTTGTGGGCCTGAAGCATTTCATCAATCTTTTTACCACCGACCGCTTTTTCCGTATGCTGCGCAATACTCTGGGCATCAGCTTGCTAAACCTGTTCCTGGCGTTTCCCGCGCCTATTATGCTGGCGCTGCTGCTCAACGAGGTGCGTAGCGAGAAATTTAAGCGGCTCTCCCAGTCCCTTGTCTATATGCCCCATTTCCTTTCCTGGCCGGTAATTACGGGCATTACATTTTTTCTGTTCAGCATAGACGTGGGCGTGGTCAACAAGTTCCTTGTAGCCAGCGGCGGCGAGGCCCAGCGTTTCCTTTCCAACCCCAGCACCTTTTGGTTCGTGCTGCTGTTCCAGAACATATGGCGGGAATGCGGCTGGGGATCCATTATATACTTGGCTGCCATCTCGCAAATTGACACCAGCCTTTATGAGGCTGCCACGGTGGACGGCGCTACCCGTATGCAGAAGCTGCTGCGCATTACTCTGCCATGTCTCATGCCTACCATTATCGTTATGTTTATCATGCGGCTGGGCAACCTATTAGATGTCTCCTTTGAGCAGGTGCTGATGATGGACAACCGCTTTGTCACCAGCGTCTCTGAGGTCTTCGATATCTACTCCTTTAAGGTGGGTATGCAGCAGGGCAACTACAGCATTGGCACGGCGGTAGGCCTGTGCAAAAGCGTGGTGGGCCTGTGTATGGTCATCGGCAGCAACCGGCTGGTAAAGAAGGCCGGCGGCGAAGGCATCTATTGACGGAAAGGAGGAGAAATATTATGACAAACGCAAACGCCATAAAGCCGCAGAAAAGCCGGCTGAACCGGAAGATCACCCTATTCGACGTGGTGGTTCACGCCCTCCTCATTGTAATTGTGCTGCTCTGCTTTCTGCCCTTTCTCTATGTATTTATTGTGTCCTTTACGGACCCCGCCGTATACGTCCCGCTGGAGTTCCAGATTATTCCGGAAAAATTCTCCTTTGACGTGTACTGGTCCATTTTGAACACCGACACCTTTTTGCGTACCCTGGGCAACACGGTGTACGTCACTGTGATCGGCACAACGCTGAGTATTTTCACCACCTTTACCTTTGCCTATGGTCTCTCGAAAAAGGAGATACCCTTTCACCGGGTGTTCGTGGCAATAGTTCTGTTCGGGCTGCTCTTTAATCCCGGCATGATTCCCGAATATATGAACATCCGCAGCCTGGGTCTGCTGAACAACCACTGGTCCCTGATCCTCTCCGGCCTGATTTCCTCTTGGAACGTGGTGATTGCCAGGAACTTTATCCAGGGCATTCCCGGCGAGCTGGAGGAGGCTGCGAAGATTGACGGCTGCTCCTATTTCGGCACGTTCTTTCACATAATCCTGCCCCTTTCCACCGCCTCCCTTGCCACGCTTACCCTGTTTATCGCGGTGGGAAACTGGAACCAATATACTAAACCTCTGCTCTATCTCAACGATTACAAGCTCCACACTCTGCAGGTCTATTTAAAGTCCCTGCTGGTGGACTCGGACACCATGGGCATGAACGCGGTGGACAGCGACCGCGTACTCCCCTCCGAGAGCATCCGAATGGCCACAGTGGTGCTGGCCATGTTCCCCATCATGTGCGTCTATCCCTTTGTGCAGAGATACTTTGTCAAGGGGGTTATGGTGGGCTCTGTGAAAGGCTGAGCCCGCCTGATATATACGCAGTAAAAATTTGAAGGAGGTCAACCCAACTATGAAACGCAGCAAACTACAGCGCATTGCGGCACTGCTCCTGGCCCTGGCTCTCGTCGCCGGCCTTGGCGCCTGCTCGCAGAAGGACAACTCCTCCGGCGGCAGTTCTTCTGCCAACACGCCGTCCTCAAGCGAGGAGAGCTCTGAACCGTCCTCCTCCGCTGTGGAGGAAAAAACCAGTGGCGATGACCAGGAGCCCCTGGAGATCACCGCCGTGCTCACCATGTTCGAAACCCCTGTGGACGTGAACAGCGAATACTGGCAGGATATGCAGGAGCGGTGCAAGGTGATCTACACCCCCGAGTGGGTGCCCGTCACCTCTTACAACGACCGGCTAAGCCTGCTGGTCTCCACCAACGATCTGCCGGATATCATACGTGTGGAAAACCTCTCCACCCCCTGGGTGGTAAAGGCCCTGGAGGCCGGTATGTTCTATGACTTTACCGACTCCCTGGGCAGCGACGGCCTGCCCAACCTCTCCGCACTAAACCCCGCCGCCTGGACCAACTCCAAGTATAAAGGCAGAAACTACCTGATACCCAACTCCAGGGGACAGTACAACAACTGCTACTTCCTGCGGCAGGACCTGCTGGACAAGTACGATCTGCCTTTGCCCTCCACCATCGAGGAACTGACCGCCTATTTTGAGGCCATTGCCCAAGAGGACGGCATGGTGCCGGTTCCCTCTAATGTGGACAGCCCCATTGAGCTGGTGCAGTCCGCCTTTGGACCGGGCAATATCCTTCCCGTATACACCGAGGACGGCTCCGGCATTGTTCCGTTCAGGCTGACGGAGAGCTACGCCAAGTCGGTGGAGTACATGGCCGAGTTGTACGGCAAGGGCCTGCTCTCCAAAGAATTCGCCCTGCTCAACGGCGACCAGACCGAGGACCTGATGGTTTCCGGCAAGGGCGGAATCTACTCCAAGAACGCCTGGCATAGCTACCGCATTAACGAGGAAATCAAAAAGGTGAACCCCGAGGGCAGTTTTGAGCCCATCTTCGGCCTGGAGGGACCCGGCGGCACCAGCGTGTTCTATGATATGGGTTACTCCGGCGGCCTGTCCATCAACAGTTCTGTCGGCGATGAAAAGGCCCGGCGCATTCTGGAGTTCATGGATTATACCAGTGATCCCGACAATTACAACTACTTCTATTATGGTATTGAGGGCACCCACTTCGAGATTGTGGACGGGTTCCCGTCCCTGACCGAGGAGGGCAAAAAAGTAGTCAACAATTCTTTCTATATACCCTTTACGCTGGCCTCCGCTACCTACACCAAGGTGAACAGCCCTCTGGCTCCAGCCGAGTATAACCTGGAAATGCAGAAAAAAGTGGGCAAGGTAGACGAGCTGGCAAAAGAGATCGACGGCGCGCCGTTCCTGATCTTCAACATCATTAATTCCCAGACCTGGGCCGATTTCTGGGCTGTGAACCAAGTGGAGTTCGAATCTTTCCGTGCCGACGTGATCACAGGCGCCAAAACTATTGAGGACTTCCGGGCCTATCAGCAGCAGCTCCTGGAGATGGAGGAGATAAAAACGGCCATGACCGAGTATAAGACAAGCTATGACGAATTCGGCTTTGACAGCTGGGAAGCTTCTTAAAACATGACGCATAAAGTAGCGTGAAAAAGAAGGGCAGGGAGAAATCCCTGCCCCCCTGATTTTCCGGGGAATATTTTATGGGAAAGCTCTACATCTGTTTCCTAAACACACTTGGCGGAACGCCTTCATACTTTCGGAACGCGCGGTTTAGGACCAGCGGGGTGGTATAACCCACCTGCTCGGCGATGTCCTTTAATGGCAAGGCGGGGTTGGCCTGCATTTTTTCTTCGGCAAGGCGTACACGGTTTTGGTGGACATAGTCCAGAAATCCTGCGCCCACGCTTTTTTTGAAAAGGCGGGAAAAGTATGAGGGGCTCATGTCAAAGCTCTCAGCGGCCATAGTCACATTTAGGTTAGGGTCGGTGAGGTGGCTCTCGGCATACTGGAGGAACTGTTCACGCAGACGGGAGGGGCTGTTTATGCGCTGCTGTGCCGAAGCCTCGGCCAGAGTCTCCAGAACAGCGTCGATCTGTAAGGTTATGGAGGTTACCTCCTTTGTTTGCAGCCGGCACTCTGGGCTGGGCAGGCCCTCAAGACCCAGAGCGGTTCCCACCTCCTCTAACGTAGGCTCTACCGCGCTGACCAGCCCCAGCATTCGCAGGCGGACTTCCGCCGCCGAGCAGGAGCCCTGGGCCAGATCTTGCGCTATCCCTCGCAGCAGCTGACGTGACGACTGATATTCACCTGCGCGAACACAATTGCACAGTTGCCGCTCCCGCTCAAGTATACCTGTGATAGCCGGGGAACGGGAACCGAGACCGGCGGATATCTCATTATAGAGGCAGCATTTTGCAGCTATGCCCTATGTAAAATCATCTCCGTCACCGTCGGCTCCCACCCCGGAAAAGACCTTGCCGAATTCCTCCACATCATAGAGCACCACCAGAAAGCGCCCGCTTTCAAGGTTTATACCGCTGTTATAGGCGTGGCGGTATATTAAGCTGTCCTTACTGACCCTGCCGGAGAGTATGCTGCGCAGCACATGCTCCCTAAGCCCCTTGCGCGCGAGCTCATTCTCTTCTACCATGGTGGAGCGCTGGTGCAGAAGCTCCGTCAGGGCGTGCTGTACTTGGCGGTACTCATTTTTTTCCAGCGGGGCTTGCTCAACTGCGGCAAGCATCCGGCGGGAAAGCTCGCGCATTGGGCTGCTGTGGCAGTTTGAAAGGTAGGAGCTGAGCGCTATGCCGCCTATAAACGCGGAGAAAAGGTATATTCCGGCGCTGAGGAACAGAGGGGTGAGAGAGGACAGAAAGTCGCTCATGTCTGTGGCCGTCAAAGTCCAAAAAGTCGTCCCATTCTTCAATGGTCATACCCAGGTCCTCCTGGCATCGGTAGGTAAAATTATGGTCGTAGTATACCCCGGAGCTGCTGAGTATCACGTCGGACTTGGGAAATACCGCGTACATTGTCCCAATATAGTTGGAGGCGGCAACCTTAAAACGCATCTCCTTCTGAAGCTCGGAGAGATACACTATCTGCCGGGTAGTGGGGGAGGGGGACGTGTAGTTTATTAGCTTCTGGGAATAGTCGTTGAGTATCAGCGCGAAGCTCTCGCTGCGGGCCTCGTCCAGGTAGGTGTCCACCACCGAGGCCAGATGCCGGCCCACTACGCTAACAGTGTGCCGGGCCTGCCTTGAGGTGACCTGATAACTGCCGGCAAACACAAGAAAGCTCAGCAGGAGGGGCAGCAGGAGGGTGAGCAGATACGAGACAAACAGGGAGGTCCTCACAGAGGTCCCCGGACGGGAGACGGTAAAAGGGCCAGAGTCTTGCATTGCTGAGACCTCCTTTCGAGCCTGAAAAAAGTTTGGTCTCATTATAAGGCCATTTACGGAAAATATCAAATATAATCGCCTTGTCAAGCACGAAAACCAAAACAAAGAAACGGAGGTTCTAAAAAATGAACAAAACCCTGAAACGCTGTCTGGCGCTCCTGCTGACGGCGGCCCTGCTCGTCACGTGCCTAGCGGCCTGCGGCGGCAAGGACAACAGCTCTACAAGCGGCGAAAGCAGCAGCTTGCAGCCCGAGGAGAGCAAGGAGGACAGCTCCGCGCAGGAGGAGAGCAGCTCCGAGCCCGCAGAGACCGGCACAGGCCTGCCGCTGACGGAGGAGCCGGTGACGCTGAAAATGTGGTTCTACCTTCCCGCAGCCAACGGCCTGAGTGATTATAACGATTCGGATTACTATCAGTGGCTGGAGGAAAAGACCGGAGTGCACATCGAGTGGATAATGCCAGTTGAGGGTACAGAGCAGGAATCCTTTAACCTGATTTTTGCCAGCGATGAAATGCCTGACCTGATAATGAACCAGTCCGGGCGTGAATATGCCTCCGGACCGGATGTGGCCATAGCAGATAATGTGTATTTGCGGCTTAACGAGCTCTGCGATGAATACGCGCCAAACTATATGGCGCTAATAAACGCTAACCCAAGGCTTCAAAAGGACACTATCACTGACGATGGCAATCGTTGGGCTTTTAACTATTTATATAAAGACGGAAGGCTTGCGAACCAGGGGCCAACTATCCGTCAGGATTTCCTGGACAAGGTGAAAATGGATGTGCCCGTCACATTCGACGACTGGCATGACGTGCTTAAGGCCTTTAAGGAGCAGCTAAATATTGAGATACCTCTGTTCTATTCCAGCAGCTCAAATGATGGCACCACAGGAGACAGCGAATTTTTGGCTGGCTTCGGTATCGGCAGAGAATTTATTGTTGAGGACGGAACTGTTAAATACGGCCCCATGGAGGACGGTTATAAAGATTACCTGGATATGATGAAGCAGTGGTATTCCGAGGGCCTTATCGACCAGAGCTTCTCCACCAGAAACGGTGTGTTGGAGGATGACCTAATTCTTAACGATAAAATAGGTGCGGTCATAGTTCCGGCTACCTATTGCGGCGATAAGTATTACCCAAGCCGCGGTGCAACCAATCCCGAGTTCAACTTGGTGGGTGCTCCTATTCCTGTGCAGAAGGAAGGGGAGGTGACCCATCTGCGAAACAAGGATCTCCTGATGAACACTATGAGCATTGCCCTTTCAGCCCAAACTAAGCACCCTGAGCTGTGTGTGAAGTGGAGGGACTATCAGTTCGGCGAGGAGGCCAGCCTAGTAGCTAACTACGGCACCCGCGAGGGCGAGAGTTACACTATAGAAGCCGACGGCACATATAAGTGGGGCACGCTCATTACAGACAATCCGGAGGGGCTTACCCAGAACCAGGCCCGCACCAAGTACACTACCCTGAACGCTCCCTATGAGGATTATAGCCGCGTTATGGGTGCTTGGTCGGATATTTAGCTGAATGCACAGCAGACATGGCAATCTGGCAAGGACGACTGGGCCGTGCCGGTGGCCGTCACCATGAGCGAGGCCGAACAGGATGAGTATTCCTCCGTCATGAGCGACATCACCATCTATGTGGCAGAGTACACCGTGAACACTATCATGGGCCAGGACACCCAGGACTTCGACGCGTTCCGCAAGCAGCTAAAGTCCATGGGCATAGAAAGGGCCACCGAGCTCAAGCAGGCTGGCGTGGACCGCTATAACCAGCGCTGACATTTTGAACATCGGCAAGGGACTCCTGGGCAGCCAGTGGGTGGGCTTTAAGAATTTTACAGACTTCTTCGGCAGCTATTATTTCACCCGCCTGCTGGGGAACACACTGGCGCTGAGCGTCTATGACCTGTGCGTGTCCTTCCCGGCGTCCATAATCTTCGCCCTGCTTTTAAACAAGGTACATAACCGCCTGTTCAAGCGCACCATACAGACCATCTCATATCTGCCGTATTTTATCTCCATGGTGGTGGTCTGCGGGCTGGTGAAGACCTTCACGGAGTCCGGCGGGGCCATATCCCTTATCTCCCAGGCATTGGGAGGACCCTCTGAGCTCATATCCAACGCCGGGGCCTTCCGCTCCATAGTGGTGGGCTCTAACCTCTGGCAGAACCTGGGATACGGATCTATCATCTACATCTCGGCTCTCGGCAGCATAGACACGGAGCTGTACGAGGCCGCCAGGATAGACGGAGCAGGGCGCTGGAAACAGACGCTACATATCACGCTGCCCGGTATAATCTCCACTATCATGATAATGCTCATCATGCGCATGGGCCAGCTGATGACGGTGAACTACCAGAAGATAATCCTGCTGTACAGCCCGGCAGTGTATACCACCGGCGACGTGATATCTACCTTTGTGTACCGCAAGGGCCTGCTGGAGAACAACTACTCCTATGCGGCGGCAGTGGACCTGTTCAACTCGGCGATAAACACGCTGATACTTGTAAGTGCCAACACCCTGAGCCGTAAATACACGGAAACCAGCCTGTTCTAGGACGGAAAGGAGGAGAAAAGTATGGTAAAGAGGACCCAAGGCGAAAAGGTATTCGCCGTTTTCAATGCGCTTATCCTGCTGGCCGTCGGACTTGCCTGCGTGATACCCATATGGCACTGCATATGCTGCTCAATAAGCGACCCGCTGAAGCTCTCCGCCCACCGGGGGCTGGTGTTCCATCCGCTGGGCACGCCCACACTGAAGGGCTATGAGCAGTGCTTTAAGAATAAGGACCTGATACGCGGCTACGGCAACTCCATAATATACCTGATAACCGGCACGGCCTTCGGCCTGACCCTGACAGTGCTGGCGGGGTACGGGCTGTCAAGAAAGCTCATGTGGTCAAGGCCCATAGCGTTGTTTATAACCTTCACCATGATGTTCAACGGCGGGATAATCCCCACATACATGGTGGTGCGCAACCTGGGTATGCTGGACACAAGGCTTGCCATAATACTGCCCACCGCCGTGTCCGTGTTCAACATAATGGTGACGCGTACCTCCTTTGCCGCCATACCCGAGGGGATGCTGGAGGCCGCAAGGATAGACGGAGCGGGGCATTTCCGCCTCCTCTGGAGCGTGGTGCTGCCGGTGTCAAAATCTATATTGGCTGTTGTGACTTTGTTCTATGCCATACAGATCTGGAACTCATGGTTCCACACGGCCATATATGTCACCGACCGCAGCCTTTACCCCTTACAGATAATTCTTCGGGAGATAGTGCTCCAGAACAGCGCCAGCAGCGAGACTGGGGATCCCAATGAGGTGAACGTGATACAGGTGCTGATAAAATACTGCGTCATAATGATGTCTATAATACCCATGATGGTGCTGTACCCTTTTATACAGAAACATTTTGTGTCCGGGGTAATGATAGGCTCCATCAAGGGCTGAGCAGGAGAAATGGAGGAATACTTATGGTAAACCTGCACACTCACACGTACCTTTGCGGCCACGCCACCGGCACGCCGGCCGATTACGCGGCCGAGGCCCTGGGGCGGCGATAAAATGGACAGGGACGCGCTTAGCGGTGAAGGCAGTAGTCAACTCCGACGCCCACTCGCCGGAGCTGTTGGACGCATACCTTCAAAATGGGTATGCGCTGGCCCGGGAAACTGGAGTTGAGGTTGTACAGCCGGTCAAGAGTGATGGGGAGGTAATGTAGATACTTAAATATTTCAGGCTTCAGTAAAGGAACCCCCTGGTTTTACCAGGGGGTTCCTTGTGTAAATTATGCTTCATAACTTATTCAGCTTTTCTGCCTAAAGCGCGCCCTATAGATGGCCGGCGTGCAGCCCTCCCGCTGCTTGAACTGGCGCATGAAGGTGGACAGGTGCAGATAGCCGCACTGGGTGCTGATATCCTGCAACAGGCAGTCTGTGTCTCGAAGGAGCTGCTTTGCCCGCTCAAAGCGCAGGGAGGCAATATACTCAGACAGGTTCTGCCCGGTATTATTCTTGAAAAAGTGGCTTAGGTTAGAGACGGACATATTGAAGTTGTCGGCGGCGGTCTTGACGGAGAAGTTCTCCTCACAGAAATGGTTTCCGATGTAGTCAAGCAGACTTTGTAAAGAGCTGCTTTTGCTGCCTGTCTCTGTGCCGCCCTCGGCCTTTTTGCAGAAACTGTCGGTGATGGCGTGGCCAAGATCGGAGATATACTGCCTTAGAGACTCCTCGCTGTTTAGGGCCTGACTGAAATCCGAAGAAAGCCGTTCCAGGCTATCTGTGCCGCAGTTCAGTTCTCTCAGGGCCCTCATGGAGGTAGTAATGACGTCCCGCAGGATATAGCTGCAGTAGAGCAGGCTGTCGTTGCTCAGTATCTCCGAGAACAGGGATTGAAGGGAGAGGTGGACCGGGCCCTGGTCCACTTTCAGTATGGCGTTGTAGAGGGTGTCTATTTCCCGGCTGGGATATAACCCCTTCCATCTGCTGTCGCCTGTGATGTCCCGAAAGAAAACCAGGCCCCCGCTTTTTTGGAACAGCCTGTAGTCGCAGGCCTTTGCCGCCTGGAAATAGGCCATTGGCACCTGAGGGCAGGCGGTCTCTATGCCCACGCCCACCACGATCTTCATGTCCCAGGTGCTTTCCATGGCAAGACGCAGGCCGTCCAGCCTGAGATAGAGGGACTCCAGGTCCTCCTCTGCGCCGGCCACCAGCAGGGCCACCGAGGCCGTGTCGGGCAGGGGCAGGAACTGCACGCTAAGGCCCGGCGGCAGGCTCTCGCTCCAGAAAGCGCCGATGTTTTCACAGAGATACAGCGGGGCCGTATGCAGGTCTCCGTACTTCAGCTGGAGCAGTATGACGTTGAAGCGCTCCCCGTAAAGCTCCAGGTCCAGCTCCTGGGCCTTCTGCTGAAATTCCTCCTGGGTGCTGAAGCAGCCGCTTAAGAGCTCCATAAGCAGGTCCCGGCGAAGATTCTTCTGCCGCCCCTCCTGAAGCTCGGTCAGCGCCTTGCGGGCCACGGAGAGCTGTTCGCTGTCTGAATTTATGGGGGCGGCCCCAAACATCTCGTTTATCATATCGCTGAATTGCTGCATAGGCGTATAAATAATATTCATGAACCGCAGCACGGCGAAGCTGCATACCAGTGAAGCCGCGAGGAGTACGGCCACAAAGGCCCACTGGTAGAAGGATAGCGTCTGCATAAGGCTGTTAAAGGACACTATGGATACATACTGCAGATTGGCGGCGGCGCCGGAGCTGGTGTAAAAGACCAGATGGTCCTCGCCGTTTACCGAGACCTTGAGCTTGCCGCTGCCATGGGATATGTCCTCTCCTACGGAGGCGAGCAGCCCGTCTGAAAGCTCTGGGGAACTGCTGTATAGGAGCCCGCCGTCATAGAGCATCATTATCTGGCGCTGCTGGCGGCGACTGTCCCGGCTGAGTATCTCCTTGAGGGTGGACTCCTTTATTTGGAACAGTATGGCCGCGCTGGGAGGATTCCAGCTGGTTTTATTGGTGGCTATATAGGTGACAAAACCCTCCTCGCTGTCGGGCTCTGCCGCAAGCCAGTAGCTGGCCCGGTTTTGCAGCAGCATATCCTCCAGGTTGTCCGGGGTCATGCCCTCGTGGCGCAGGCCAAATTTGCAAAAGCGCTCATAGTCAAACATGGTCTCCCGGCTGAACAGTATCTTGACCTCGCTGTTAAGATAATAGTAGCCATCCACAAAGGTATTGGTATAGGTTATGTTGGCAAGGCGGCGGGTCACGTCGTAGAAATTACCGTATGCCGCCCTCAGGTGCTCGGGCTGGAACTCGTTGGAGTTAAGCAGGATAATGGCGTTGCTCTGCATCTCCCGCACCACGTTGTCCATAAGCGTCTGGCTCCAGTGCAGGGAGTCCTCCTCGCTTTGGATAAGCTCCTTATCATAGGTCTGATAGAGGAACCAGAAGAACAGCAGGCTCAACAGAGCTATGGGCAGGGCCATGGTGCAGAGATAGGAGAGCAGTATACTAAAGAAGACAGGACGTTTCTCACGGGGCTTTTTCACGCAAGCGGCATCTCCCTTCTGAAACAGACGTAATAAAAAAGTGTCCTTGCCGTTGGCATTTATATTATAACCATCCCAAGGGGTGGAAAGCAATTTGCATCTATTGAAGGAGGGGGACAAAAATCCACAGAAATATTCAAAAAACAAGAAGATTATACGAAAATTGAAGGGGGGGAAGGGAGAGATTCAATAAATGCTCGTGGACATTTAGAGAGTTATTGTGTAAAATGCACTCATACCCCCGAGGGGGGCCGGTGAAAAATCTATCAGCTTATAAGGAGGGGTGGTCATATGACAGCCGCTAAAAAAAGCACTGCCGGCCGGAAAAAGGCGGCGCGACCAAGGGAGAAAAGGAACTGGGGCAGGCTCTGGTCCAATATCCGAAAGAACTGGCTCTTATACCTGTTCCTGCTGCCCATGGCGGTGTACCTCATCATATTCAACTACGCGCCGCTTTACGGAATACAGATAGCCTTCAAAGACTTCAGGGGCGCGTTGGGCATCTGGGGAAGTCCATGGGTGGGGTTCAAGCATTTTGAATCCTTCTTCAATTCCTACCAGTTCAAGGATCTGCTGTATAACACCCTGACCCTGAGCTTCTACCAGCTGGTGGCCACAATACCAATGCCGGTGATACTGGCGCTGCTGCTGAACTATACCACCGTGCCATGGTTAAAGAAGCTGACCCAGAGCTCCACCTTCGCTCCGCACCTGATATCCGTGGTGGTGATGTGCGGTATGCTCAATACCTTCAGCAGCTCCACGGGGCTGTTCAACATACTGCTCAAGCAGTTTGGGCTGGAGCCTATCTCATTTTTGGGAATACCCGGCCTGTACCAGACCATGTACGTCATGTCCGGCGTATGGCAGCGCACAGGCTATAACGCGGTAATATATATCGCCGCCCTGTCCAGCGTCAGCGAGGACCTGCACGAGGCGGCCATAGTGGACGGAGCCAGCAAGCTAAAGCGCGTCTGGTACATAGACATACCGTCCATACTGCCCACAATGGTGATTCTTATTATAATGGCCGTGGGCAACCTGATGAGCATCGGCTTTGAGAAGTCCCTGCTTTTGCAGAACGACCTGAATCTGGCCCGCTCGGAGATCATCTCCACCTATGTATACAAGGTGGGCATACAAGGGGCCCAGTACAGCCTGTCGACGGCGGTGAGCCTGTTTAACAATATCATCAACTTCATTCTGCTGATCAGCGTCAACAAGGCCTCAAAGGCACTGTCCGGCAGCAGCTTATGGTAAGGGAGGGCGGCCTTGTGGAAAATGTGAAGAAGCGGGAAAAGAGAGGGAACGCCCTGGCCCAGTCCAGGGGCGACCGGGTATTCGACATAGTGGTGAACTGTCTGGTGGTGCTGGCGGCCATTATCACGCTGTATCCGCTGTACTACGTGGTGCTCTCCTCCATCAGCTCTCCAAACGCTATTATAACCGGGAAGTCGCTGCTTCTGCCTGTGGACGTGAGCTTTGCCTCCTATAGATACGTTTTCGCGGACACGCGCATATGGAGGGGCTATGGGAACACCATATTCTACACCTTCTTCCAAACCTTACTGGGCACGGCGGTGACCATATGCGCCGGGTATGCCCTGTCCAGGAAGGATCTGGTGGGCAGGAATGTCATCATGAAGCTGGTGGTGTTCACCATGTATTTCCAGGGTGGCCTTGTGCCGACCTATCTGGTGGTAAAGAACCTGAAGCTTACGGACACTCGGTACGTCATGATAATCATGGGGATGTTTTCGGTGTTCAACCTGATAGTGGCCCGCACCTTCTTCATCTCAAAGATACCCGACGACCTGTGGGAGGCCGCCCAGCTGGACGGCTGCGGCAATGGACGCTTTTTCGTCTCGGTGGTGCTCCCGCTGTCAAAGGAGATAGTGGCGGTCATACTGCTCTATATTGCTGTGGGCAGCTGGAACTCCTTCTTCAATGCCCTTATCTATCTGTCGAACCAGAAGCTCTATCCTCTCCAGCTTATTCTGAGAGAAGTGCTGCTGGCGGGGCAGACTATCCAAAGCGACGTGGACGCGGCGGATATAGCGGAGATGCAGCGGCTGGCCGCCACCATAAAGTACGCGGTCATGGTGATTTCAACGCTGCCCATTATGGCGCTCTATCCCTTTGTACAGAAGTATTTTGTCAAGGGGGTCATGATGGGAAGCATCAAGGGGTAATTTCTGGTCAGTCCGGCTGGGTACAGGCTCTTTTGCCCAAGCCGTGAAATATAGACAAATCAGGAGGTAAAAAAATGAACAAAAAGCTTAAAGGAATGTTGGCGGCGGCGCTCGCTCTGCTGCTGATAACAGGGACCTTCGCGGGTTGCGGCGGAAAAGAAAATTCCAGCGCAGAGCCCAGCGAACAGCCGAGCAGCAGCTCGTCCGAGGTATCCGTTGATTCCTCCAGTGTGACGGAGGACGGCGGCGAGGCCGCGGACCTTATCCGCGGCAACATCTACAAGTCCGGAGACAAGATCCTAAAGGAAAAGAAGACCTACCGTGTGGCCGTCAACAAGGACCCCAACTCCCAGAACGGCTTTGCGGACAAGCAGTGCGTGCAGGAGACCAACGCCGCCACCAACGTGGACATCGAGTGGCTGGATATTCCCTCCGACTCCTGGAAGGAGCAGGTGAATATCATGATAGCCGGCGATAACCTGCCAGACGCCTTCTGCGGCGCTGAGGTGGACATCATGTCCAATCTGGAACTGTTTGTGCCCATAGGGGACTATGTGGACGAGATAGCCCCTGCGGTCAAGGAGATGCTGGACACGGATACCGTGCTGAAGACGGCGCTTACCGCCCCCGACGGCAAGATATACGTGTTCCCCACAAACAAGGACAACCCCTCCAACCGGGTCGACAATATGCTGTGGATGAACCCCGAGTGGCTGGAAAAGGCGAATATGAAGGCGCCCACCACCACCGACGAATTTGTGGAGGTGCTCAGATACTTCCGCGACAACGACATGAATGGCAACGGCGACCCCAACGACGAGATACCCTTCCAGGCTCGCCAGGCCAACGACTATGCCCATAACCTCAGCGCTATACTCGGCGCCTTCGGCGTGGTGCTGCCCAGCGACTATGTGTATTCTCTGGACGGGGAGACCGTCACCTTCGGCGGCACGGAGCCCGGCCTGTTCGACGCGCTGAACTGGCTGCATATGCTTTATGACGAGAAGCTGCTGGACAATGACACCTTCACCATGACCAACGACGAGCAGAACGCCAAGGCCCAGAACGAGGACGTGCTCATGGGCTCGCTTATCTACTGGATACCCGACTCCATGGACACAAAGTACGCCGACTACATCGTTCTCGACCCACTGAAGGGTCCAAAAGGCGACCAGCTCTGGTACGGCGGCAAGCAGCCCACCGCAACCTTTGGCTACTGCGTTACCACTGCCTGCGAGGACCCCGAGGTGCTTATCCGCTACTATGACTACTGCATGAAGGACGAGACCACCATCATGGAGTGGCAGTGGGGACCCGAGGGAGCGGGGCTGTGGAAGTACACCGACGACGAGGGCCACTGGACCCAGACCCAGGAGTTCGTGCCCGAGGGCACTAACCTTACCTACTTCAAGCGCACCATCTGCGGCAGCGTGAACAGCCCCAACTATATCTGGAAGAAGTACGCCGACCTGGAGGTGGCCGACCCGCGCAACGCCAAGAAGCGCGAGGCGGCGGAGCGCATACTGCCCTACTGTGTTACCATGATGCCCAAGGGCCTGTATGACCCCGAAAAGACTGCGGCCCGCAATCTGCTGCTCACCGATATAGACAACTATATGAGCAAGTTCGTGGCCACCTCGGTGGTAAACGGCCTGACCGAGGCCCAGTGGAACGAGCACCTGGAAAACTGCAAGCGCCTTCGTACCGAGGAGTATGTGGCCATGTGGCAGGAATACTTTGATTCCAAAAAATAAAATAAGAGCACAGAGCCCTGGCTTATGGGCTGTGACGTGAAAGGAGAGGGGAGCCGGGCAGCAGCTGGGTTCCCCCCTCAATATATTAAATATACAATAAATATTTTATAAAGGAGCGAAGGACCATGACGGAGCATAATCTCCCCTGGTACAGGCGTGTGCGCCGCTGGGGACAGACCAATCTGACCGAGGAGGACCCGAAAAACTGCGACCTGGAGTTCTGGAGGGAGCAGTGGAGGCGCACCGCCGTGCAGGGGGTCATCATAAACTGCGGCGGGATCGTGGCCTATTACCCTAGCAGGTTCGGTCTGCAGTACCGGGCCGCGCTGTTGGAAGGACGTGACTACTACGGCGAGTTCAATAAGGCCGCCAGAGAAGCGGGGCTGGCGGTGGTGGCGCGCATGGACATAAACCGGGCCACCCAGGAGTTCTTCGAGGCCCATCCCTCTTGGTTCTGCCGCCATAAGGACGGTTTGCCCATTATGTCCCAGGGACGGTATTTCTCCTGCGTGAACAGCGGCTACTATAAGGAGTATATACCAAGCGTATTGCGGGAGATAATCGAGCGCTATCACCCGGACGGCTTTTCCGACAACAGCTGGAAGGGCTTGGGGCGCAATACCATATGCTACTGCGACAACTGCCGCAGGCGCTTTAGGGAGGACTGCAACGAGGGGCTGCCGGAGAAGGTGGACTGGAACGACCCGGTATACCGTAAGTGGGTCCGGTGGAGCTATGGCCTGCGCACGGAGAACTGGGATCTTTTCAACGAGACCACAAGGAAATACGGCGGCGAGGACTGCCTATGGCTTGGAATGCTAAACGCCGACGTAGCCGGGTCCTGCCAGGGCTTTGCGGACCTGAAGGCCCTTTGCGCCCGCTCGAAGGTGATATTCAGCGACCACCAGTCAAGGGAGGTCATAAGCGGTTTTGAGCAGAATTCCCTTAACGGTATGCTCTTCAAGCTTGCCTCTCCCTCGGAGGACGTGGAGGTGCCGGAGAGCATGGCAAACTATGTCCGGGGCCATAGGGCCTTCCGTCTGGCGGCAAACCCCGCCGCCGAGACCCGTACCTGGATAGCAGAGGGGATAGCTGGGGGCATAACGCCGTGGTTCCACCATGTCGGCGGCGGCCGGCGGGACAGGCGGCAGTTTGATACCCCTGTGCCCATGTTCCAGTGGCACAAGGAAAACGAGGAGTATCTGTACGGCAGGGAGAACATTGCCAATGTGGCGGTGGTGTGGAGCCAGCAAAACCATGACTTCTATGGCCGGGACAATATAGATGAGCGCTGCTCGTATCCCCTAAGCGGATTCTGCCGGGCCCTTTCTTCGGGCCGGATACCCTTCCTGCCGGTACATGCCGGCGATATCGGGCGATATAAGGACAGGATAGCGACCCTTATCCTGCCGGACATAGCGGTGCTGACGGACAATCAGACGGAGGAGATATGCAGTTTCCTGGACCGGGGCGGAAATCTGGTGCTGACCGGGCAGACCGGCTCCCTGGACGAGGACGGGAACAAGCGGCGGGATAATAGGCTGCTGAACAGGCTGGGCCTGAAGCTTGGCGAGGAGTTCTTCGGGGCCTCCGGGGATCAGACCGCCAGCTGGGAGTATTACGATATGCACAATTATCTGCTCCTGCCAAAGGACCGGCACCAGATCCTTAAGGGCTTTGAGAAGACGGATATCCTGGCCTTTGGCGGAGGCTTCTATAGGGCGGAGAGCACGGGGCCGCTAAAGCCCATAGCGGGGTACATACCGGCCTTCCCCATATACCCGCCGGAGTTCAGCTGGATACGTGAGGAGCGCCCGGAGCTGGGCACGATCTTCGCAGGGACCCTGGACAGCGGCGGCAGGGTGGTGTACTTTGCCGCGGACGTCGACCGCTGCTTCGGAAGGGAGCACCTGCCGGACCATAGGGAGCTCCTGCTAAGCGGCGTGCGATATGCCGCAGGGGAGAGCCTGCCGGTGAATATCTCCGGGCCCGGAAGGCTGGACTGCACCATCTACCGCCAGGGGGACAGAAGGGTGCTTCACCTTGTGAACCTGACGGACTGCTCCATAAACCCCGGCTACTGCGAGGGGGCGGCCCCCATAGGGCCCATAAAGGTCTCGCTGCCTGTCAAGAGCAGCGGAGACGACTATAGGGCAGAACTGCGGGTGTCCGGCGGCAGACCCGGTGTCACGGTGAAGGGCGGCAGAATTGAAATAGTGATAGAGCGGATAGAGGACCACGAGCTGCTGGTGGTGGAATGAGGCGATACCGTAATAAAAGGAGTGGAGTATAGTGACAGAGAAAAAATACTGGTGGCACGGACCCCTTCGTGTCCTCCAGACCAACCTTCAGGTGATGGACACACCAAAGATGGACCCGGAGAAGATCGCCTGTGAAATCGTGGAGATGGGCGGCAATGTGCTGGTCACCAATGTGGGGGGCATATACGCCTGGTATGAGAGCCGGGTGAAATATCACCATATTAACGAGTGGCTGCCAAAGGGGAGGGATCTTCTGAAGGAGCTTATCGACGCGTGCCACAGGCACGGCGTAAAGCTGGTGGCCCGGTTCGATTTTAGCAAGGCCGACGACCTGGCCTATCAGAACCACCCCGAATGGTTTGTGCGCGAGCCGGATATGTCTCCGCGGGTGTTCGGTGCCATGCGGCCCGGGGCCTGGTCCAACCTGTATCTGACGTGTATAAACGCCGGGTACAGGAATAATGAGGTGGCTGTGCCGGTGCTGGAGGAGGTCATAGATCGTTACGACATCGACGGCATATTTTTTAACGCGCCCAATTATGAATACTGCTGCTGCGAGGCCTGCAAGAGGAAATACCGCGAGCTGTACGGCAAGGAGCTGCCCATGGACAGCTCCGCCGTGGAGCAGAACACCACCTACGCTATAAAGCAGGCCAGAGGCCTTGAGCCCGGCTTTGCCAGCCGCTGTGTGCGGGACAATATGGAGGGGATATATAGAGCCGTCAAGGCAGAGCGTGTTGACCTGCCGCTGATACTGTATTATAATCTTCATAGGGACAATCTTGACGAGCGCTACGCCACCGCAGACATGATCTGCACCGAATCTCAGGACGTGTTGTCAAGGGGTTGGCGTGACCTGCCGCCCCTATGGCACCCGGTGCTCTCCATGAAGTTCGGGTCCTCGGCTCCCGGCAGGCCCGCGCCCTTTGGCATAATCCACTCCTGCCCGGGGATGGACTGGCGGCATACGGGCCTGCCCACGGCCGAGTACCTGTTCTGGATGAGCGGCGTGGCCGTCGGCGGCGGGAGTATTTGGCACAGTATTACTGGCTTTTGCGGCACCATCAGCGATAAGAGGCTGTTAAAGGCGCTGACCGAGGTGAACCATAAGATAGCGAAGATAGAAGGGGACATGGACAGCGCAAGTCCCCGCTCCGACGCGCTGCTGCTCTGGGGCGGCGGCAAAAGCGCCGAGGGCTGGGCGGATATCCTGATGAACAACCAGCTGCAGTTCGACCTTGCGGCCCCGTATCAGGCCACCAGGGAGCGGCTGGCGGGATATCCCCTGGTCATAGTGCCGGAGGGTTTCCCGCTGGAGAACGGGCTGCCAAAGGTTTTGGAGGAATATGTCAGTAAGGGCGGCAGGCTTATCTTTGAGGGCGCGGACAGAGAGCAGCTGGCGCCTGTGGCGGGGCTTCTGGGCATTTCAGAGTCAATAAGCGCCAGCGAGTCCCTTACCGCCTGTTACTGGCAGTTTGAGCCGGAGGGCGCTCCTCTGCGCGGTGAGGAGTTCCAAAAGACGCCGCTATTGCCTCATAGAGGACGGACGGCTTACTGTAAGCCCTTGCCGGGAACAGCGGTCCTGGCCACGCTGGTGCCGCCCTTCGCTCCGCTGAATTCGGTGGGTGCGCCGCCGGAGCGGGCCAGTATGCTGGTGGAGCACACAGAGCTGCCCCTATGCCTTTACCGTCAGGAGGGGAAGGGTGCGGCGCTGACGCTGACGTTTATGCTGGGCAGGCTTATGGGCGAGTTTAGACTGGCAGAGCACAGCCGCCTTGGGAGGAACCTTGTTCGCTTTATGCTGGGAGAAAAACAGACCTTTGACATGAAGCCGGTGAACGGGCTGGAGGCCTTATGCTATGAGAAGGGGCGGGATATTCTTGTCCACCTGCTAAACGGCGTGGGCCAGCGCCCGCTGATGGACACCATAGAATACCACGGCGCAAAGTTCAGCGTCAGGCTGCCAAAAGGCAGCAGGGCGGAGGGGGTAGAGCTCAAGCTGTCCGGGGAGGAGCCTCTGTGGAAGCAGGAGGGTGAACGGCTTACTATCGAGGTGCCCAGGCTTTCCTACTGGGATATGGTGAAGATAACGCTGGCAAAGAGGGGGGCAGAGTAATGGCATGGTGGAGGGAAAATAATCTGCGCCTTGTGCAGATCAATATGCGGGACATAGACGGTGGTATGGACGTGGATAAGCTTATAGCGGAGCTCAAGGAGTTTTGCTGCAGCGTGGTGATGGTGGGGGCCGGGGGGATATCCGCCTTTTATCCCACAAGGCTTGAGTTCCAGCGCACGTCCCCATGGCTTGAGGACCGGGACCTTCTTGGGGAGATAATAGAAAAATGCCACAGAGAGGGCATAAGGGTAATAGCCAGGTTTGACTTCAGCAAGACCCACCAGAGCTTCTTCCGCCGGCACCCGGAGTGGTACTACCGCTCTGAGGACGGCCGGGCCGTGCCCTATAACGACACGGTGGCCACCTGCGTCTGTGGCGAGTACCAGCAGGAGCGCGCACTGGAGATAATCGGGGAGGTGCTGCAAGGATACCCGGTGGACGGCATCTTCTTCAATATGTTCGGCTTCATTACCTGGGACTACAGCGGGAATTACTACGGCCCCTGCCACTGCGACTGCTGCAAAAAGCGCTTTGCGGAGTTCAGCGGCGGAAAGGAGCTTCCAAAGACCGAGGACCCCGGCGAGCCGGACTTTAGGGAATACCGGGCGTTTCAGGAGCAGGTGGTGGAGGAGCTGCTGGGGCGCGTCCACAGGCTGGTGAGGAGCTATGGCGACGATATAGCGGTCTGCACCTATCACCACAGCGACGTGGACATCATCCGGGACGAGAGCAACAGCGCCGTGGACAGGCCCCTGCCCTTCTGGCTGTATAACTCCTCCTCCAACGTGGCAAAGGTGCGCTCAAGCTGGGACAATAAAATTATCAGCAACTGTGTGATAAATGCGGCGGACCTGTTCTACCGGTTCTCCGCCGTGCCCCCGGCACTTACAAGGCTGCGGCTGTATGAGAATATGGCGGAGGGCTCGGGACTGGATTTCTGCATAATAGGCGTGTTCGAGGGCTACCCGGACCAGGACAGCGTCTCCGCCGCCAAGGAGGTATTCAGATACCACGCTGAGCACCAGGAGGTATACGGACGGCTGGATTCCCTGGCGAAGCTCGCGGTGCTCCTGCCCCTTTCACGCCGGGAGAGTCCCGCGTACCGGGGGGTGTTCCGGGCGCTTAAAGAGCTGCACCTCCCCTTTGACTGTATTCTGGACGCGAGGGCGGCGGCGGAGCCGTCGCTCCTTGAGCGTTACACCACGGTGCTGGCCCCGGAGCTTGGGGAGGTGCTGCCGGAGGCTCTGGCGGCGGCCGAAAGCGCCAGTAAAAAACTGGTCCTGCTGGGGTCCGGCGAGATGGACGGTGAGATGCAAAAGCGGCTGGGTCTGTGCCGCACAGGAGAGATTACCGAGAACCGTTCCGCCTACCTTCAGGTGGAGCCCTCTAACGGGCTGGAGCCTCTGGAGGGCCGTGGATGGATATTGCTGGACGGCTCCTTTGCCCGATATACCGGCTGGCCCGGGACACTGCCTAGAGTGGAGAGGGCATGGTTCGGTCCGCCGGAGCGCTGCTTCGGCCATAGGCTGACAGAGGACCGTGGACTGCTGCGCTCGCCGGGAGGTCATGTGCTGCTGCCCTGGGATCTAGGCGGACTGTACCACAGGCTGGGCTATTCGGAGTACCGGGAGATGCTGGGCCTGGTACTTTCAGAGGTATCGCCGGAGACTCTACAGATAGGAGGAAACCTGCCGCCCCAGGTGGAGGCATTCTGGGACAGGTCAGGGGACGGATTCCTTTTGCAGCTGCTGAACCTTACAGGCCACCATGGCGTGACGGTGGAGGAGCCGGTAAGCCTTTCCGGACTATGGGCGGAACTTCCCGGGCGGCTGGAGGTGGACAGGGTCCTTGCGGGGGGAGCCTTCACCGCAGAGGCCGGACAGGAGCGCACCAAGGTCTCCCTGGACAGGCTGGAGGAGTTCGCGGCGGTGCTGCTTAAGGAGATATAATTTCTGTGATATCATTAAGAGAGGACATGAGTGTATGAACGAACCTATATATGCCTATATGAAGCTTGGAACCATCGCCTTTATGAGCTATCCAGATATCATGAAGGGCGAGGGGCCAATGCTGGAGACCATAAAAAAGCTGGCCAAAGATCCCTATTTTACGGCCATAGAATGCAGCTGGATAAAGGACGCTTCGGTCCGCGCAAAGGTGGCGGAGCTGCTTAAAGAGAGCGGCCTTACCGTCTGCTACGGCGCGCAGCCAAGATTTCTGACCACGGGGCTCAACATAAACGACCTCAACGAGGAGGGCCGGCTTAGGGCCCTGGATTCCTTGAGGGAGGGCCTTTATGAGGCCCGGGAGCTGGGCGCCAAGGGGATAGCCTATTTAAGCGGCAGGTACGAGGAGGAGACAAAGGAACAGTCCTATATGGCGCTGGTAAAGTCTACTAAGGAGATATGCCGCCTGGCCAGGGAACTGGACATGCAGGTGGAGCTGGAGGTGTTCGACTACGACGTGGACAAGAAAAGCCTTATCGGGCCGACCCCATACGCAAAGCGGTTTGCCAAGGAGATACGCCAGGAATACGATAACTTCGGCCTTTTAATAGACCTGTCCCACTTCCCGCTTATACACGAGGGGATAGAGGAGTCCGTCCTGCCTGTAAGGGACCTGATAACCCACGTACATATCGGCAACGCTGTAGCTGACCCAGCCCTGGAGGCCTATGGGGACGCGCACCCCAGGTTCGGCTTCCCCGGCAGCGCCAACGGACAGGCAGAGCTTGTGCAGTTCCTGCGCACCCTGCTGGAGGTGGGGTTTCTCAACAGGGAGAACCCGCCGGTGCTCAGCTTTGAGGTGAAGCCCTGGAGGGAGGAGGACCCGGACGTGGTGCTGGCCTCGTGCAAGCGTTTTCTGGACGAGGCATGGAGACTGGTATAAAAACGAAAGGAGAGAGCAGCATGAAGACAGTTATTTTGGACGGCTACGCGGAGAACCCCGGCGACCTCAGCTGGCAGGGCTTTCAGGAGCTGGTGGGAGAGGGAAACCTTACAGTGTACGACTATACCCCGGCAGAGGAGATACTGGCTCGGGTGGAGGAGGCGGAGATAGTCCTGACCAACAAGACGCCCCTGACCGGGGAGACCATCGCCCGGTGCACGAAGCTTAAATATATAGGCGTGCTGGCTACCGGCTATAACGTGGTGGAGGTGAAGGCCGCAAAGGCTCATTCGGTGGCCGTTACCAATATCCCTACCTACGGCACCTCCGCGGTGGCCCAGTACACCATGGCGCTGCTTCTGGAGCTGTGCCATCATGTGGGCGCCCACAGCGACAGCGTGCACAGGGGAGACTGGACAAAAAGCCGGGACTTCTGCTACTGGAACTACCCGCTGATGGAGCTCGGAGGGAAGACCATGGGCCTTATCGGCTATGGACGCATAGGGCAGGCCGTGGGCAGGCTTGCGAAGGCCTTTGGGATGGAACTTTTGGCGTACACGGAGCCCGCGCCCAAAGAGCCGGAGCCCGGCGTCAAATTTGTGGATCTAGAGGAGCTTCTAGGCCGGGCCGACGTGGTGTCTATGCATTGCCCGCTTTTCCCGGAGAATACCCGCATGATAAACGCCCGGCGGCTGGCGATGATGAAGCGCGGCGCATTTCTGCTGAACACTGCCCGCGGCCCGCTGATAGACGAGGAGGCTGTGGCAGAGGCGTTAAAGAGCGGCACACTTGGCGGCGCGGCGTTGGATGTGGTGAGTGTGGAGCCCATAAAAGCGGACAACCCGCTGCTGGGCGCGCCCAACTGCCTTATCACCCCCCATATCGCCTGGGCCGCCAAGGAGTCCAGGGCAAGGCTGATGGATATTGCTGTGGAGAACCTTCGGGGGTTCTTAAACGGCAAGCCGGTAAACGTTGTGAACCCATAATCAGGAGGAATTTGTATGAAAATTGTATTGGTAGAGCCCCTGGGCATAAGCTCTGAGCTGTTGGAAAAATATGCCGGAGAGATACGCGGCTTGGGCCATGAGTTCGTATCATATGCCGCGCGGCCTGCGGACACAGCGGAGCTCTGCGCCAGGGTCGAAGGGGCCGACGCGGTGATGGTGGCGAACCTGCCTTTCCCCAAAGAGGCGGTCGGGGCCAGCGGAAACTTAAAGTATATTGACATAGCCTTCACAGGCGTGGACCATGTTGATATCGCCGCCTGTAAGGAGCGGGGCATCTCTGTATCCAACGCCTCGGGCTATTCGGACGTGGCGGTGGCCGAGCTGGCCTTTGGGCTGATGTTGGGGCTGTCGAGGAATATTGTGCCCTGCAACCAAGTGGTGCGCAGAGCCGGAACCAAGGACGGTCTTGTGGGAACGGAGCTTTTCGGCAAGACCCTGGGCGTGGTGGGAACCGGCAAAATAGGCGCAACGGTTATCCGTATCGCCTTGGCCTTCGGCATGAAGGTAATAGCCCACAGCCGCACGGTAAAGCCGGAGCTGGAGACCCTGGGGGTGAGGTTTACATCCTTGCCGGAGTTGATGGAGGAGAGCGATATCGTCACCCTGCATGTGCCACAGAACACCTCCACAAGCGGCATGATAAGCCGGGAGCTTATCGGCCGTATGAAGCCGGGGGCAATACTCATAAACACCGCGAGGGGGCCGATAGTTGACAGCAATGCCCTTGCCGAGGCCCTGGAAAGCGGCAGGCTGAGGGGCGCCGGCATAGACGTGTTCGAGGCCGAACCGCCTATACCCGAGGACCACCCCCTGGTCAAAGCGCCCAACGCCCTGCTGACGCCCCATGTGGCCTTCGCCACGGTAGAGGCTCTGGAGCGCCGGGCAGAGATCGTATTCGGCAACCTGAAGGCCTGGCTGGCCGGCACTGTCCAAAACTCAGTATGTTGAGCCGGTAGAGCTGAACACAATATCGGAGGAGAAACGCACTGTGCGGGGGCACGGTGCGTTTTTGTTGGTTGCCTATCTTTAACTGTCCGAGGTCTTTAAAGGTTTCATATGTATATCGCGTACAAAAGATATGACAGTCCAATAAAAAATTATCATTTGTGCGTCATGAAGGATTTCAGTATATTAAGGATAAGGAATCGAGCAGATTGTACGATAAGAATTTTCAGTCGAAAATATTCTTCTGCAAGGGTTTGTGTGGCTTAAGGATTTTATAGCCTTCTTTACGGACTACAAGTTTATGGAGCTCTTGGCAAATACCCTGTCCTTGTCCGTTTTGAAGCTGCTTTCTGGTACAAGGCGGGGCCATGTATGAATTTGCCCGGACGGCCTGCCCTTTTGGCATATTAATCTTTATGGCATAGAGTTTTCACAAATTTTGATATATCGTTTTCTTTGACGGTGGGATGTGATATAATGTACGTAAAGGGTACCTTCGGAGTTTCCCTCTCGCCCGAAGAGCTCGCCTTTTGCTTCGCAAAAGTATAGGAAAACTCCAAGCAGATTTGTGATATAAGGAGAAAAACATAGGGAGGCGATCAAATGCAGACAACAGCCTTAGTGGAGGATACCGCCATAGACGGCCGCCTCGGCAGTGAGCATGGCCTGTCGCTTTATGTCCAGACCGGGGAGCGGAGACTTCTCTTTGATATGGGACAGACCGGGCTGTTTCTGCGGTTCCTACGGCTTTGGCAACGACATAATGCTAAAGCGCTACCAGACCATGCAAATTTAGTCGGGAGCAAGGCGAGAAAATGCGGAAAACAAAAAAGGTTTCTCCCCAGCAGAAACCTTTTTTGTTTTCCGCTGGTAAAAATTATTTTTCCCTCTTGACAAAAGAGGGGAGTTAGTGTAAACTAATTAACGGAGTTAGGGAAGTCTAACAAATTGAGGACCAGGAGGGAGGCAAAATGATGCCATTAACTATGGCGGCGGCCGGCGAGACGGTGACTATCCGCAGGATAACCGGGAAGGACGAGGTGCGCCAGCATCTGGCGGAGCTGGGGTTCGTGGTGGACAGCCAGGTGACGGTGGTCAGCGAGCTTGCCGGGAACCTGATACTGCAGGTGAAGGAAAGCCGTATCGCGCTGGATAAGACCATGGCGAACCGAATACAGATTTAACATCATGGAGGGATTAGGAATGAGAACGCTGAAGGAGGCAAGGGTGGGTGACACCGTACATGTGGTGAAGCTCCACGGAGAGGGCGCTGTAAAGCGGCGCATTATGGACATGGGCATTACCAAGGGAGTAGAGGTCTTGGTGCGCAAGGTGGCTCCCTTGGGTGACCCTATGGAGCTGTCCGTGCGGGGGTACGAGCTCTCCCTGCGCAAGGCTGATGCGGAAATGATAGAGATAGCATGACCTTTTGCTCTATAGTTGGCACAAACTAATAATAGGAGGGATAAGAAATGGAGATAAAAATAGCCCTTGCCGGCAACCCAAACTGCGGCAAGACCACGCTGTTCAACGCTCTGACCGGTTCCAGTCAGTATGTGGGCAACTGGCCCGGGGTGACGGTGGAGAAGAAGGAGGGCCGTTTGAAGGGGGAAAGGGATGTAATTATTCAGGACCTGCCGGGCATATATTCGCTGTCGCCCTATACCCTTGAAGAGGTGGTGGCAAGAAGTTACCTTGTGAATGAGAGGCCTGACGCCATCCTCAACATAGTGGACGGCACCAATATCGAGCGCAATTTGTACCTTACCACCCAGCTTATAGAGCTTGGCCTGCCGGTAGTGGTGGCGGTGAACATGATAGACCTGGTGCGCAAAAACGGCGATACCATCGACCTGAAGAAGCTGGGCGGAGCCCTGGGCTGTGAGGTTGTGGAGATGAGCGCTTTGAAGGGCGAGGGCGGCACAGAAGCGGCCCGGCGTGCGGTGGAGGTGGCTAAACAGAAGCGCGCCGGCGAGCTGCCACATGTGTTTACCGGCAGCGTTGAGCACGCCATCGCACATATTGAGGAATCCGTTTCCAACATGGTTAGTGAAGACTATCTGCGCTGGTACGCCATAAAGATATTCGAACGGGACGAGAAGGTTCTTGAGGAGCTGAACATAGGCAATGAGCTTAAAGCCCACCTGGAGGAGCACATCGCCGAGTGTGAGAAGGAACTGGACGACGACGCGGAGAGCATTATAACCAATCAACGGTACAGCTACATCAACACCGTTATGAACAAGGCGGTAAAGAAAAAGGCTGCTAAGCACAGCCTGTCCGTCTCCGACAAGATAGACCGTGTGGTGACAAACCGGGTGCTGGCCCTGCCTATCTTCGTGGTGGTGATGTTCCTGGTGTACGCCATAGCCATGGGCGGCTGGAGGGTATCTATCGGTACGGCCCTTACGGACTGGGCCAATGACGGCCTGTTCGGCGACGGCTGGCTGGTGCCCTTTGTCTCCGACGTGGACGGCTATGACGAGGCCGCCGGGGCCTTTGAGGAGGCCTCGTCCATCATAGAGGGCTACGAGGCCGGGGACAGCGAGATATATCTCTATGACGACGAGACCGGCGAGACGGAGACCGTTGCCCTGGACGCGGACCTCTATGCTGAGGCCCAGACCGTGGAGGAGCCGGACCCCCACAGCTACGGCGTATGGGTGCCGGGCTTCGGGGCCGTGGGCGGCTGGCTGGAGGAAATTGGCTGCGCCCCATGGTTGACCGGGCTTATCGCCGATGGTATAATAGGCGGTGTGGGGGCCGTGCTGGGCTTTGTGCCGCAGATGCTGGTGTTATTCCTGCTGCTGTCCCTCCTTGAGGATATCGGATATATGGCCCGGATAGCCTTTATCATGGACCGCATTTTCCGCAAGTTCGGCCTTTCAGGCAAGAGCTTTATACCCATGCTGGTGGGCACTGGCTGCGGCGTGCCGGGGGTAATGGCCTCCCGCACCATCGAGAACGAGCGGGACCGGCGTATGACTGTCATGACCACCTGCTTTGTGCCCTGCGGCGCGAAGATGCCCATTATCGCCATGTTCGCGGGAGCTCTCTTTGCCGGCAGCACCTGGTCGAAAACACTGGTGACCGTTTCCGCATACTTTATCGGTGTGGCCGCCATAGTGATATCGGGTATAATATTAAAGAAGACAAAGATGTTCTCCGGCGACCCAGCTCCGTTTGTAATGGAACTGCCAGCCTATCACGTGCCCGCCGCCGGGAACGTGCTTCGGTCCACCTGGGAGCGGGGCTGGTCCTTCATCAAGCGCGCGGGGACAATTATACTGGCCTCCAGCATTATACTCTGGTTCCTCCAGGGCTTCGGCTTTGAGAACGGCGCCTTTGGCATGGTGGAGGACAATAACTCCTCTCTGCTGGCGGCTGTTGGCGGCGCGATTGCCTTTATATTCGCCCCCCTGGGCTTCGGCACCTGGCAGGCCACGGTGGCTACCATTACTGGCCTTATCGCAAAGGAGGAGGTGGTCAGCACCTTCGGCGTGCTGTACCCCGGGAACCTGAGCGCAGAGGTGGCCCTGGCCTATACGCCCCTGGCGGCCTACAGCTTCATGATCTTCAACCTGCTCTGTGCTCCCTGCTTTGCCGCCATGGGCGCTATCAAGCGGGAGATGAACAACTGGAAATGGACACTGGGAGCTATCGGTTATATGTGCGGATTTGCGTATATCGCTTCCTTTGTGGTATACCAGATAGGCAGCGCCTTTATGGGCGGCTTTGGGGTTGGCACAGTGCTTGCGGCGGTGCTGTTGGCGGCTGTTGTCTACCTAATGGCCCGCAAAAATAAATACGACGACAATCATCTGGCGGTGAGCGCGGTGGCCGCCGCAGGGAAATAAGGGGGTTATTATATGCCGTTAACCACAGCGGTAAACCTGCCCACTATTATCATCGGGGCCATAGTCGCGGCTGTGTTCATCGTGATCATAGTCCGTGGCATACGCAGGCGAAAGCGGGGAGAGAGCGGCTGTGGCTGCGGCTGCTCGGGGTGTCCCAACAGCGCCCTGTGCCATGGAAAGAGTACAAATCAGAAATAGGCTGATACGTTTGGAGGGCCGTCCTGAGAGGGGCGGCCCTCCTGATATTCTGATAAATCCGGTCTCAAAGGTGGATAAAAACGGCCCTTGTATTTTGTGGCGGAATATGTTAAAATAACATGGAAATATGATATTCTGGGCGGAGTGTGCCGTTTCCGCCCGAAAAATGAGCAGTGGGGTAAGAAAATGTCCGAGAGACTCTGTATGAATTGTTTTTCCGAATACCACCCGGATATGGGTACCGGCCAATGCCTGAACTGCGGCTGGGACAACGGGAAGCCACAGCCCCACGGGGCGCTTCCCTATGAGACAGAGATCGCCTCCCGGTATGTAGTGGGCCGCGTCAGAGCTGCCAACGGGGAGGGCTTTACTTACTGCGCCCTGGACAGGACCACACAGAAGGTGGTGGCGCTGCGGGAGTTTTTCCCCCGGGCCATAGCCGGCAGAGATGAATTGGGCGCGGTGGTCCCAAGCCCGGACCACGCCCGGACCTTCCGCCAGTACAGCCAGGATTTTCTTGAGCTGTCGAAAAGCGTCAGCCGCCTTCGGGAGGTCACTGTGGTGGAGTCCGTGCTGGACATCGTTGAGGAGAACGGCACCGTCTATACCGTCTATGCCGACGAGGGGACCGTGTCCCTGCGCCGCTATGTGCGGGATTCCGGCGGGCGGCTCACCTGGAACGAGACCAGCCGCCTGTTTACCCCGGTCATAACGGCCCTAAGTCTGATAAACTCCCTGGGCGTCAGCCATCTGGCCCTTTCGCCTGAGACCCTTAGAGTCGATCGGGAGGGCAATATGGTGATAACCGGCTTTCACATCAACGCGGTGCACAGGGCCGGGTCCCTGCTGAACCTGGAGCTGCACCCGGGCTGCGCGGCCATCGAGCAGTACAGCGCCAAGGCCGCCTGCGGAGAGGTCAGCGACGTGTACGCCCTGGGGGCGTGTATGCTTTTCTGTATCTCCGGCCAGCTGCCCGGAGAGGCCACAAAGCGGCTGCACGACCAACGGCTTATGATATCCAAGGACGCGCTGAAAACCGTGCCGCCCTTCGCGGTGACGGCGATAGCCAACGCCCTCCAAATAAAGCAGGCCGACCGTACCGGCAGCTTTGAGACCTTCCGCACAGAACTGAACTCCGCCCCGGCCCTGGTGGACGAGGTGGAGGAGACGGACGCTATCCGCCGCCTGCCGCCGGTCTCCCGGGACCTGCCCCGCCGCCGCTTCTATATGCCGCCGGTGATGTGGCTGATAGTATCCTGCGCGGCAACCCTGATAGTGCTGTTTGTGATAGCCTCCTCCTGGCTTGGGGACCAGGGTATGTCCTTTGGCGACTTGGGGGAGATTTTCGACAGCAGCGCGGCCGAGACGCCGGTGGATGTGCCGGATATGGTGGGCCAGAGCTATACCCAGTGGGAGAACCGCACCAAGAGCGGGGAGTTCAACTTTAAGCTGAATGTTAAGAGCAAGGAATATAACGATACGGTAGAAGAAGGCTATATAATAGACCAGACCCCGGAAAAGGGCGAGACGGTGGAGCCCGGCGGCACAGTTTCTGTGACGGTCAGCCAGGGCAAGGCGATACGCCCGCTGCCGGAGTATGAGGGGTTAAGCTTCGCCGAATTGCAGGGAAGGCTTCGGGACGAGGGCTTTGCCCCGGCCAAGGAGGACGTTTACAGCACCGAGGTGGAGCTGGGCTATGTCATCGGCTATAAGGACCATGAGCCGGGCGACGAGGTGGATTACGGCGAGACCATCACGGTGATTGTCAGCGCCGGACCCGAGGTGGAATAGCGGAATATAGTGATAAAAGGGATCAAGGCGGGCTGATTTATCCGGGCCGGATAGAACAGCTCGCTGTTGTTTGAAATATATAAATACCGGCCCAATATTTAGTACAGGTCTGCTCTTGCATTACGGCAGAAATTGTGGTATGATAAAGGGAGAGTTTCTTTCTTTCCGCAGAGCGGGCCCCGGGGGCATATGGCTGCTGCGCGTAAAAGTGGAGGATGGGTTTTCACAATGGGTAACGATATTGCCATAGACCTGGGCACCGCCCGCTTTAAGGTCTATCAGGAGGGCAGGGGCATCGTCTTGAACGAGCCCGCTGTCATTGCCGTAGACAATATGACCGAGGAAATAATAGCCATCGGCACGGAGGCCTATGGTATGCTTGGCCGCACCTCTGAACGGATAACGGTGGCAAAGCCGTTGTGCAACGGAGTCATCTCCGACCTGACCCTTGCAGAGCACCTTATTGCCTACTACCTTCGCCGGGTAGGCCGCAGCCGTGTATTTATGCCCAGGGTGGTGGTAAGCGTCCCCTGCGGAATAACCGGGGTGGAGAAGCGGGCCGTGGTGGACGCCATCAGCGCCGCCGGGGTGCGCAAGGTCTGTCTTATCGAGGAACCCGTGGCCGCGGCCATCGGCGCCGGGGTGGATATTGCCGCGCCCCACGGCTGCATGATAGTGGACGTGGGTGAGGGCACCACCGATATGGCGGTGATATCCCTCAACGGTATAGCCATTGCAAACTCCGTACATATTGCCGGAAAGGATTTCAATGACGCCATTATAAAGTACGTCCGGCGGAAGTTTGGCCTTGTTATCGGCGACCGCATGGCAGAGGACGCAAAGATAGCCATAGGCTGCGCCTATCCCCGGCGGAAGCTTACCTCCTACACACTTAAAGGCCTGGATACGCTGAACGGCCTGCCGCGCACCACGGTTATGACCTCGGACGACATGATAGAGGCCCTGATAGAGCCGGCCATTTCCATTGTGCGCATAGTCCAGGCCACCCTTGAAATGACCGCGCCGGAGCTGCTGGCGGATATTTTTACAGACGGCATATATTTGACCGGCGGTTCTGCAAATCTGTATGGCCTGTCCACGCTGCTGTCCAAAAAGACGAGGATACCAGTGGCGGTGGGGGAGGAGCCTGAGAACTGCGTGGTGAACGGCGCGGGCAGGGCGGTGAAGTTCATTGACAAGATGGACCGCACGGATCACGGCAAAATTAATCCGCTAATGGCCTATAACTGAAAAATTACGCGTATATTTTTGATAAATGACCGCATAACGGAGGACGACACCATAGATGAAGGAAGCAAAGCCCGTAAAAAAAAGAAAGATACCCTGGGGTATGCTCTACATAGCTGCAACCATTATAGCCGTTATACTGTTCGGGGTGTTCAACCGGGAATTCGGAAACGTATTCTACACCATAACCCATCTGGCCCCTGGCTTCCTCACTGCGGGTGTGGTGGTTACTGTTATCTACTTTTTCTTTGAGGGAGGCATAATCCGGCTCCTGATGCACAGCCAGGGCATACCTATGTCCCTGGGCTCAAGTATGAAAATCGGGCTTATAGGTATTTATTACTCCTATATCACTCCAAGCTCTACCGGAGGCCAGCCCATGCAGGCGGCATACCTCAAGCGGGACAACGTGCCGGTGGGCTTGTCCACGGCGGTGCTGATAATGAAGTTCTTTTGTTTCCAGTGCGCCTTTGTGCTGTGCTCGGTGTTTGCCTTGATATTCATGCACGAGAAGCTCGCGGCGGAAAACCCCGGGCTCCTGCCGTTCATATATCTTGGCATGGCTATAAACGGCGGTTCCATTCTGTTCTTCGGCTCCATGTTTTTCCGGCCGGTGCTGGGCGTGATATGCCGCTTTGCAAAATGGCTGACGGGGCGGTTTCCGAAGCTGTCGGAGCGCTTTCACGCCGTAGAGACCATTGATAAGTTTGAGAGGGATTTTGACAGCTATACAGACGATTTTAAGGAGAAGAAAAAGAGCGTTATCTGGGGGATACTGCTGTCAGTACCACAGTTCCTCCTACAAATGAGCGTACTCTATTTTGTGTTTCGTTCCTTTGGCTACCATCAGGCAGGGTACCTGGAGATAGTGGCAGTCCAGAGCCTGCTCCAGTTATCAGTTTCCTTCATGCCCATGCCGGGGGCCTCAGGGGCACAGGAGATAGGCTTCTCGAATTTCCTGCGGCCATACTTTGTGAATAACGACCTTTATGCGGCGGTGATGGTATGGCGCTTCTTCACCTATTACCTGGTGGTGATAGCCGGGGCGCTGGTGGTGGTAGCGGATCAGTTCTTCTACGGAAGAAAAAAGCCGGCCCAGCCGCCGGATGGCGGGGAGAACTGACAGTGGAAATATATTTGGTGCGCCACGGAGAAACAGACTGGAATGCCCAGGGAAAGCTTCAAGGCAGGGAGGACCTCCCGTTGAACGGTAACGGAAAGCGTCAGGCCATGGCCTGCGGCGTGGCTTTAAGCGAAGCCGGGTTCACGGCGATCTACAGCAGTCCCCTTAAGCGGGCCCTTGAGACCGCCGGGGAACTCGCCCTATACCACCCGTGTGGCGTCACGCCGGACCCCGCGCTGACAGAGCGGGACTATGGAAAGCTCTCGGGCTTGACAAAGGACCAGCGGGTGGCCTGGGAGGCAAGGGGCCTGCCCAGCGGGAAGGAGCACTGGCAGGCGCTGGCGGGCCGGGCTATGGCTGCGGTGGACAGGCGCGCCAGTGAGCACGGGGAGAACAGCCGCATAGCCATGGTGTCCCATGGGGCGTGGATAAACGCCGTCTTGGCTGTGCTGTCCCGGCACGAGATAGGGACCGGGAAGACACAGTTGAAAAATACCTGCATTTCGGTCATACGCAGGGAGGGAAAAGGAGCGGAGATAGTCTGTTATAACCTCTCGCCCGAGGAACACTCTCAGTGGGCGGCAGGCCGCTAGCCGTTACTGCTTTGCCACGTCGCACCCCAGCTCGTCTATTTTCTCTCTCAGCTTTAAGAAGTCCTCAAAGGCGGCGGGCTTCTGGCCGGGGTTGCGCAGCAGAGCGGCGGGGTGCAGCGTCGCCATCATCAGCGTACCGTTTTTGTCGATAAACTCGCCGTGCTCCTTGGTGATCTTGATGTCTGGCTTCATAATGCGCATAGCCGCCACCCGGCCCAGGCAGACAACGATTTTCGGGCGTATCAGCGCGAACTGGTTTCTGAGCCAGTCTATGCAGGCCTCCTGCTCTTCGGGCAGCGGGTCCCGGTTCTTAGGGGGCCTGCACTTGACGATGTTGCCGATATAGACATTCGTCTTTCGGTCCAAGTCAACAGCGGCCAGATACTTGTCCAGCAGTTGCCCGCCCCGGCCCACAAAGGGCTCCCCCTGTAGATCCTCATTCTCGCCGGGGCCCTCGCCCACGAACATCACCTTGGACCTGCGGTTGCCCACGCCGAACACCACGTTATGTCTGCCGGAGCAGAGCCCGCACTTTTCGCACTGTAAACAGGCCTTTTCCAGATCGCTCCAGTTATTGTACATACCGACACCTCCAAATCTCCGTATGATTTTACCATACATGGGATATAAAGTCAAATTCCCATTGATTTTTTCTTTTTGGGGGAGTATAATATACAGCGTATGGAACGCTGAGGGAATTCGATTCCATGGCAAAGGAGCATACCCGCCCTGACGGCATACATATCCTGCTGGCCGCCAGAAAGAAATGATACACAGTAAAATCGCCGTGGCACGGTTGACTCCGGGGACGGCATTTTTCCATATTATTCATAATCTTAATTTTTTTAGGAGGAGATTCCAATGAAAGTAATGGTCGAAACTTCCGCCCATCATGTACATGTGTCCGAGGCGGACCTTGCCACCCTGTTCGGGCCCGGCGCAATCCTCACCAACAAGAAGGACCTGTCCCAGCCCGGGCAGTTTGCCTGCGCCGAGAAGGTGGAGGTCATAGGCCCCAAGGGCTCCATGTCCATGTCCATTTTAGGACCCTGCCGCAAGGAGACCCAAGTGGAGATATCCCTGACCGACGCCCGCAAGCTGGGCGTTACCGCCCCCATACGCGAGTCCGGGGACCTGGAGGGCACCCCCGGCTGCACCCTGAAGGGCCCCGCCGGAGAGGTCACCATCGAGAAGGGCGTTATCGCCGCCAAGCGCCACATCCACTTCAACCCCGATGAGGCCAGGGAGGCCGGGGTCACCGACAAGCAGATAGTCTCCGTTAAGGTGGACTATAACGGCCGCAGCCTGATCTTCGGCGACGTGGTCTGCCGGGTCAGCCCCAGCTATGCCCTCGCTATGCACGTAGACACCGACGAGTCTAATGCCGCCGCTCTGCCGGGAACTGTGGACGGCGAGATAATTCTGTAAACTACTGAGATACCGACAGCATAGGCGAAAGGAACCGGGAAAGCAGGCGCTTTCCCGGTTCCTTTCGTATAGGAGGGAGCAGATGGGTGGCATTATCAACATCGGCATAGTGGCCCACGCGGACGCGGGGAAGACCACCTTGACAGAAGGGCTTCTCTTTGAAGCGGGGGAGCCCGCCCCTTAACGACCGCCTTGGGCGCGTTATAGGGCGCATCAGGCCTTCTTTTTATACAGCAGCATACCGGCTATAGCCGTGGCAAGGACGGCGGCGCAGACCAGAACCGTAATAAGCCCCTCTTCGTTTTGCGTATTGGTACTGTTCGATTCTCTGGTACGCACCGTCTCTAGGGGCCCGCCGGCCGGGGCCGCGCCCCCTTCAGATGGAGGCTGCTGACTGCTGTTGGCGTTATCGCCGGTCTCCGCTTTGTCCATCGGATCTTGTTGGTTCTGCTGTCTGTCCCGGCCCATGCCGCCAAAGCCGCCGTTGTTCATGGAGCCCATTGCGGATATATCCACATCAGAGCCGTCTATCAGCGCATCGGCGTTTTCCGCCTGCCCGGCCGAAGCGGCGGGTATGGAGCCGTCAAGCTGGCCGCTTACGCTCTCGGCCCGCAGCAGACAGAAATCCTTTAGCACCGAAACGCCCTCAAGAAACTCCTCATAAGAGCAGAAGCTGGTGGGGTCCTTCTCCACATACGGAGATATCAGCGCCTGTACCCGCTCAAGCTCAGCTGAAAACGCGCCGCTGTCGAAATAGCCCGAGATGAACTCCGCGAAATACTGGTGGTAGAGCTGGGTATATTCCTCGCTTGAGAATATCCAGGCCAGCATGGGGCGGCTGTCAACGGTCCCGCCGGACACCGGGGTATCTATGGGATAATTTATAAGGGCCGTGGCGTCCTCCTGTCCCATAAAGCCGCCGCAGGCCAGATTATAGTCCCAGGGGATCATGGAGAGCTGCCCAGCGTCTTCATAGAGGTAATAGTTGTGTATCATAGAGCCGGTATAGCTGTCGAAATTGCATACAAAGTTGTGTACCACGAAGTAGCGTATCACACTCTCCACGTCCACGGTACTGTCAATATCCTCAAATGAGTTCAGCCTTTTCAGGGCGGCGACAAGCCTGTCCCTGTCCTCGTCAGTAATATCTGTCTTGGCGTTATTAAAGATATTCTCATAGCTGGAGTATTCGTCGTCGGTGTATATAAGGGACACATCGCTGCTACCGAAGCCGTTGAAGCCGCCAAAATCACCCCTGGGCTCTCCGCCGCCAAAATTGCCCATGCCAGGTGCGCCGCCCGCTTCCATGCCGCCCTCGGGCATATCAAGCATACGGTCTCCCTCTGGAAGCTCCGGCCCGTCCATACCGGGCTTTTCCATAAAGCCCTTTCCGTCCTCCATGTCCCCAGCGCCGCCGGAGCTCTGGCTGTCAGGCTTATACAGCTCGCCGTAGTCCCCGCCGTAATTGCGCTGCATGAAGGCCTCCTCCACACCCTCCACGGCCAGATAGAGCCCCCAGTCCTCACCGTTTACCCGGATATACACATAGCTGCAAAGGGGAGAAACCGCCCCAAACTCACCCATCATGCGGTAGGTGATATAGTCCTTCATGTATGTGTTGTCCTGGATAATATTGTTAAGGCTCAGCTTATCCAGGCCGTGATAGGTCTGCCCGCTCTCGTAGTGGTCGAACTCCAGCTTGAAGCTGTAGCGGTTATTGCCGTAGCTCTCCACCTGAGTCAGGGAGGTGTTGCCCTTGGCCCGGAGCCCCACGTTCCCGAAGGACTCGCCGTCTATCACAACGGAGCAGGGGGAGTATTCCTCATTTTTGCAGGTGCTGATAAAACTGTCCCAGTCGTCCATCACGAGGTCCAGGGTGTGGACTGTGCTGGTATCGAACAGCCGGTCCTCATAGCCCATGGCCCGGGGCGCGCTCTCTGAGCCGGCCCCGCTGGCGCTTACAAATACCACCGTCAGCATAAGGGTCAGGACCAAAATTACACAGCATACCCTGTCGATATATCTATGGGTTGACATACTAAGCCTCCTCTCTCAGCTCATATAGTCGCCGTTATAGCTCACCAGCACCGCGTGCTCCACGCCGTTCATCTCCGAGAGGATATTCACAAGCTCCGTGCCGCTGTCCTTCATGCGCACCTCAAGGTTCAGCTCTACAGACCCCTTCTGGGCGGTCTTGCTCTTTACCACACAGCGCTTTACCTGCCGCTGTACAAAGCCCATGGCCTGTCTCTCGCTCTCGTGGTCCTGGCAGTGCAGGACCAATATATATGGGTTCATATGGGGCTTGGTGTTGGCGAAGACCAGCAGCACCACGCCGATTATTACGCTGCCAAACACCGCTAGGGGGATAAGCCCCGCTGCCAGGACTATGCCCGCGCCTATGGCCCAGAACAGGAAGGCGATATCCAACGGCTCCTTTATGGCTGCTCTGAAGCGCACGATGGACAGCGCGCCCACCATGCCCAAAGACAGCACTACGTTGGAGGTGACCGCCAGTATCACCAAGGTGGTTATCATGGTCATGGCCACCAGGGAAACTCCGAAACTTGAGGAGTACATTACCCCGGCGAAGGTCTTTTTGTAGACCAAGAAGATAAACATACCTGTGCCAAAGGCCAAGGCAAGGGCCAGCGCCATATCGAGTATACTCACACTTGAAATTTTTTCCAAAAAACTGGATTTGAATATATCCTGAAATGTCATATATATGCTCCTTTTCTGTATTTGTTTTGATCTAACCGTATACCCGGCAGGCCGCGTATTTTGAGAAGGCCCCAGTGTGGACGCCGGGGATCTGCACCAGGTCCCGGATAACAGAGGGGAGAAAGCTGTCCCACTTGACCTCCAGCACCGCCGCATTATTCGGGAGGGGTATGGTACAGCCGTCCGGGTCAAGAAACTCGCCGCAGTCAGTCCCGGCGCGTATATTATAGTCCAGTGTCACCCTTACGTTGCCCGGGGTATAAATAAACGGCTCTCGGGTATACCGCACAACGGTCCGGGGGCGTAGCCCCTGTGTGGCCATCTTCCCGTAAAGCTCCTGCAAAAGCGGCGGGCCGTCCCTGCTGAAAGCTTGGTATTCTCCCCGGACCAGAGCCATAGCCTCCTCCCTTGGAACGGCGGTCTGAAGCTTCGAGCACAGGCCGTCTATCTTCATTTTCTTTTCAAGGAGGACCAGCGACGTGTCGCTGTTATAATACCTGAGCCGGAACTTCTCCCTGCGGCTAACGCCGTTTATCTTCTCCCTCAGAGCCCTGCCGTCAGGCGTGTCAAAGTATAGGCTGCTTACGGTATACCTGCCGTCCCGGGCGTGGGGGTCTATGGCCATCACTGCGGACAGCCTTGCTCTAAGGGCCAGCACGTCCCCGGGGGATATTTCATGTTTCCCTTCGTGGCGGAAATCCACGCTGCTTCACCTCTTCCGTTTTTACTTCGATAAAATAGTAACAGCCGAACCTTAGAGCTGGTTTAGAAAAGGAGAAGCGCCCCGTGAACTTTCCGGGACGCTTCTGTGAAGCTTCTGTGAACGCCTATTGCCTGAACCGCACAGTAAAGCGGACAAGGTTCGGCTGGATATACCTTGCCCAAATAGCGGCGCGGTTCGCCCCCGCCAAGGAACGGGCGATAGCCAGCCCCACGCCGTAGCCACCGCCCTTCTGGGTGCGGGCGGGGTCGGCCCGGTAGAAACGATCAAAGAGCTTATCCGGGGGGACCGCCGGCAGCTTCGGGCAGGTGTTTTCTATGGAGAGATCTATCCGGCTGTCGCTTTTTACCAGTGTGACCATGGCCCGGCCCCCGGGGTCCGCATACTTTACGCAGTTGTCCAGCAGTATGGAGACAAGCTTTCGCACCTGCTCCCGGTCGGCGCGGATACTGACGTCCGCTGTGATATCCGCCGCAAGGTTAAGCCCCTTTGCGGCTATGGGCTGGGAAAACTCCCGGAGAGAGCTCTCAATAAGCCCGCTGAGTGAAAAATTCTCGGGCTCCCCTTGTATTGGGCTCTCGTCCATTCGGGCCAGCATTAGCAGCTCCTTTACCAGCCCCCCAAGCCTTGCGGTCTGTTCGCGGATATTCCGGCTCCATTTACTCTCGCCGTTATAGAGCTCCAGGGCCTCGGCGTTGGACTGTATGATGGCAAGGGGAGTTTTGAGCTCGTGTCCGGCGTTGGTTACAAACTGTTTCTGGCGCTGGATATTTTCCGCGATGGGGCGTATGGCCCGCCGGGATAGGAGTATCACAAAGACCAGCATAATCCCCCAGCAGAAAAACCCAACGGCAGCCGATAAAATAAGCACACGCCAGAAGGAGCCGCTTTCGCCGGAGGTGTCCAGGAACACAGCCAGAGCACCGGGGCCAGGTCCCTCTCTTATAAGATAGCGAAAATGCCCGTATTCGCCGCGCTTATTGCCCTTCTCCAGGGCCTTGAGCGCAAGCTCTGCGGCCTGGTCCTCGCTGACGGAATAGGCGCGGCTAACGTCAACGAATACGGGCTCGTAATCCGGCCCGAAGCGCACCAGAAAGAAGCTCCCGGACACAAAAGCGCTATAGACCTCCCTGGGCCCGTCAGGAACACCGAAGGGGAAGGGCCTGCCAGAGGGCTTATCGGTGGGAGGCAGATTGCCGGGGTCACCGTCGGCGCTGCATAACAATTCCAGGGTTCGGTCCATACGCTGGCTTATCAGCATGAGGTTCGCGGCGTTTATGGCTCCAAGCAGCAGCAGTATCAGCCCGGTGATGGCGGCCATGGCGGCAATTACGAACCTTTTTTGCAGCGCCTTAACCATGGTGTTCCTCCAGGGTATAGCCAACATTCCTCCGGGCGGCGATGGTGATATCGGCCTTCAAGGCGGAGAGCCGACGGCGCAGGTAGGATATGTACACCCACACCACGCCGAGTTCCGCCTCTGTGTCATAGCCCCAGACCCGGCACAGTAGCTCCTCCGTGGAGAGGTATATGCCCCGGTTCAGCATCAGGAGCTCCATCAGCTGGTACTCGAGCCTTGGCAGCACAAAGGACTGGCTCCCGCAGGAGAGCTCGCAGCTTTTCTGGTTTAAGGTTATATTGCCGCAGCTTAAAAGGTTCGGCGTATACTCCTCCCGCCGCCGGAGCAGGGCCCGCACCCGGGCCAGAAGCAGCTCCATGGGGAAGGGCTTCGGGAGATAGTCGTCCGCGCCCAGGTCCAGCCCCTGGACCTGATCCTCGATCTCAGCCTTTGCCGTGAGCAGCAGCACAGGGGTCCGCCGCCCGGCGCTTCTTAACCTTTGCAGGACCTCAAGGCCACTGAGCCTGGGCATCATGACGTCTAAGATTATGCCGTCATACTGCCCGGAAAGGGCGTAATCCAGGGCCGCCTGGCCGTCGTATACCGGGTCAACGATGTACTTATGATAGGTTAGTATATCCACCACG
This sequence comes from Acutalibacter muris, assembly GCF_002201475.1. NCBI lineage: Bacteria > Bacillati > Bacillota > Clostridia > Eubacteriales > Acutalibacteraceae > Acutalibacter > Acutalibacter muris. The sequence continues at coordinate 1,633,978 of NZ_CP021422.1, forward strand.
GCCTCGGACATGGCGGGCTCGTCCTCGGCGTATAGGAGCTTCATAGTAATCACCTCATGGTTGTATTATAGGGCGCAGAGCTTAGTTTTACCTTAATTTATTCTACCAGATATGAGGGGTTATTTCAACAAACAGTTGAAATAAGCTTGGATAAAGTGTATAATATTGGGAGAAAAATCTATGGAGGTTCAAATGTACCGACTGATAAAAACCGAGGGCACTGCCCGCCGGGGAGAACTTGCCACCGTACACGGAATGGTGCAGACCCCGGGATTTATGAACGTGGCTACGGCCGGGGCCATAAAAGGGGCCGTCTCGGCCTATGACCTTATGGAGCTGGGCTGCCAGGTACAGCTTTGCAATACCTACCACCTGCACCTGCGTCCGGGGGACGAAACTGTAAAGCGGCTGGGGGGCATAAGAAAATTTACCGGCTGGCAGGGCCCTGTACTTACCGACAGCGGGGGCTTTCAGGTGTTCTCGTTAGCAAAGCTCCGGGATATCAGGGAGGAGGGCGTTACCTTCTCCTCCCATATAGACGGCCGTAAGATTTTTATGGGCCCGGAGGAGAGTATGCGCATACAGTCGAATCTGGGCTCTACCATCGCCATGGCCTTTGACGAGTGCGTGGAGAACCCGGCCGAGTATGAATACGCAAAAATGTCCTGCGCCCGCACAGCCCGATGGCTGGAAAGATGCAAGGCTGAGATGGCAAGGCTCAACAGGGAGGAGGGCACGCTGAACCCGAACCAGATGCTCTTTGGCATAAACCAGGGCTGCACCTATCACGACCTTCGCATAGAGCATATGAAGCGTATAGCGGAAATGGGCCTGGACGGCTACGGCATAGGGGGCCTTGCGGTGGGGGAGACCGCCGGGGAGATGTACTCGGTTATCGAGGCCATAGAGCCGCATATGCCAAAGGACAAGATACGCTACCTGATGGGTGTGGGCACGCCTGCAAACCTCCTGGAGGCCGTGCGCAGGGGCGTGGACCTGTTTGACTGCGTTATGCCCACCAGGAATGCCCGCCACGGGCACGCCTTTACAATGGAGGGGTGCAGGAATATGTTAAACGCCAAGTATGTCCTGGACGAGGCTCCCCTGGATGAGACCTGCGATTGCCCGGTCTGCCGGAGGTTTACCAGGGCCTATATCCACCACCTGTTCAAGGCTGGGGAGATGCTGGCCATGCGCCTTACGGTTATGCATAACCTGTACTTCTACAATCATCTGCTGGCAAAGATACGTGACGCTTTGGACGAGGGGCGGTTTGAGGCGTTTTACAAGGAGAATATCGAGACTGTCGGCCGGAGAATATAGCGCTGCGAAAATAAATGCTTGCAACTTCTCGGGTTTCCTGATATAATCAATAGTAATCATTTGAAGGGATGTGTTCACAAAAGATGTACAATTTCAACTTGCTGGACGCTTCGGCGGCCCAGGGCGGCGGTGGCATGAGCCTTATCGTTATGCTTTTGGTATACGGCGTGTTCTTCGCGGCTCTGTACTTTATCTTCTTCCGCCCCCAGAATAAGAAGAAAAAGAAGGAGGCCGAGATGCGCAAGAACGCCCAGGTGGGCGACGAGATTACCACTATCGGCGGCATCTGCGGACGTATTGTGGCGGTGAAGGACGAGTCCGAGTCGGTCATTATCGAGACCGGTAGCGACAAATCAAAGCTGCGCGTGAAGCGCTGGGCCATCGGCAGCGTTGACACTGTGCACGAGGACGACGCCTGATATAAGTAAAAATTCATGAATAAAAGGACCTTGCGGCTCATAGGTATTTAATAGTAAGCACTTCTCTGTGCTTACTATTAAATACTGATAGCTGCGAGGTCTTTTTGTTATGAAATGGGTAAGAGCTTTGATACTTTCCACTGCCATTACCGCCGGCGCGGGTCTTGGGCTGCTGTCGGCAATCGCCTTTTTCGTCTGCCGTTCAGAGTCCCTGCCAAGGGGTTCCGTTACCGTCGTCACAACCCTTGCCGCCTGCGCGGCGGTGTTTTTGGGCGGGCTGCTGTCCTCCATATCGGCGCGGGAGAAGGGGCTGCTGCTGGGAATTGGGGCAGGGGCGGTTTTTCTGGTGTGCGCGGGGTTGGTGTCTGTTCTGGCGTTCCGGATAGAGCCGGGCCCCGGGAGCGTTGGCAAGATTGCTGCTATACTCATAAGCGGGGCTATTGGCGGTGTGCTGGGCGCCAACCGTAAAAGCAAGGTGAAATTTTGAGACAGGCGCCATGGGGCTTACAATATTGTAACCGCGGGTTACAGCTGTGAGATACTCATTGAAGTTCATGCCGCCTCCTGATATAATATTGTAAAATATATGGACGGAACAGGAGGTTAGGATATGAAACGCACTGTAAAGAACGCTCTGGTTTTAAGCCTTGCTTTGCTGCTCCTATTCAGCTTTGGAGCCTGCGGCGGCAGCGGCGGGGATACGTACAAGAGTGAATCGGCCAGCAGCGCCGCCTCCCAGAGCGGGAACCAGTCGGCAGATATGGAGGATATGCCGGAGTCTGAGGCCGGCTTTGACGAGGGAGCCGAGACCGGCGGTACGGAGACGGTCCGCCCACAGGACCGCAAGCTTATAACCACGGTGAACCTTCAGGCTGAAACCAAGGAGTACGACACCTTCATGTCCTGGCTGGAGTCCCATGTGGCCGGGACAGGCGGGTATATAGAGTCCTCGGATATGTATGCCTACAACGAGCGTGAGCGCAGCTGTGACCTTACACTGCGCATTCCCGCGGACAAGCTGAACGGATTTTTGCAGGAAATGGGGGAGACCTGCAATATTTTACAGCGTTCTGTAACAGAGGAGGATGTTACCCTAAACTATGTGGACGCGGAGAGCTACCGCGATGCCCTGCTGGTGGAACAGGAGCGCTTGATGGAGCTTTTGGAAGAGGCAGATAATCTGACGGATATTATGAGCATCGAGGACCGGCTGACCACCGTGCGCTACCAGCTGCAAAACTACGAGTCCACCCTGAGGGTGTATGAAAACCAGATAAACTACAGCACCGTGCATCTGTCCGTCCGCGAGGTGGTTGAGCTCACGGAGCCAGAACCTGAGAGCTGGGGCAGCCGGGCTGTACAAGGGATGAAGGACAACGCCAGGAGCATTGGCAGGTTCCTCCAGGAGCTTGGGCTGTTCCTCGTTACCCATATACCCACCCTTCTGTTGTTGGGGGTTATCGCCCTGATAATCCTGCTGGCTACCTCCAGACGCCGCCGCGAGGCCAGAGCGCGCCGCAAGCAGCAAAAAGAGCTGATACAGTCTATGCGTGACCAGAAGAACACGGAGGAGCAGAAGTAGGAGAAATAAGGTATGCCCCTTGGGCATATCAACCTATACGTCGTAAGCATTTGCATTTTCCGATAAAGTGGAGTATAATGGTAGACATTAAAGGGTAAAGACCCGCTTATGACGTAAAGGAGTATGGAATATGACAATAGTAGAGAACAAGACCTTTGACGAAGAGCGCGCACTGTACGGCAGCGTGAATCTTGTTGTAAAAAACTGCCGCTTTGACGGGCCGGCGGACGGAGAGAGCGCTTTTAAGGAATGCCGGGATATCCGGACTGAGGACTGCTTTTTTAACCTGCGCTATCCCTTCTGGCACGACGAAGGGGCGGTTATCAACAGCTGTGAAATGACCGAGCTCTGCCGCGCCGCCCTCTGGTACTCCCATCATGTGGAGATAACTGGCAGCAAGCTCCACGGCATAAAGGCCCTTAGGGAGTGCGCGGAGGTTAAAATGCAGGACTGCCACATTGTGTCGCCGGAGTTTGGCTGGTCTGTCCATGGCCTTGAGATGCGGGACTGCAAGGCCGAGAGCGAGTATTTTATGATGCGCTCAGATAAGCTGAATTTTGACAACGTGACGCTTAAGGGGAAATACTCCTTCCAGTACCTCGAGGACTCCGTGTTTGAAAACTGCAATTTCGACACCAAGGACGCTTTCTGGCACGCAAAGAACGTTACCGTAAAAAGCAGCGTTATAAAGGGCGAATACCTGGCCTGGTACTGCGAAAACGTCACCTTTGTGAATTGCAAGATAATCGGCACCCAGCCCCTATGCTACTGTAAGGGCCTAAAGCTTGTCGACTGCGAGATGATTGATACAGATCTCAGCTTCGAGCGCTCAGAGGTAGAGGCCACGCTGACCGCGCCCATTGTAAGCATAAAGAACCCACTTTCCGGCCATATATATGTTCCGTGCGTTGGGGAGATTATCCGGGATGACCCCAAGTCCATGGGGGAGGTCATAGTCACAAAGTGCCGTTGTGCATGATATGCACAGCGCATAAATGCACCGCATAAAGAGTATATCCCATATAAAACAGGCAAAACTACACGTAAATAATCGGCCGGCTTTGCCAACAAGAGCGTGAGATATGGAGACTTCGTATTTTTGGGAGACTGAATATACTATGCCGCCTGACGCCCCGGGCTTTTCCCATTTTTGCCCGGGGCATCTTGTTTGGCTGGGGTCCGCTTTGGCTCTATGCGCTGCCTTGTGGATATTCTACAGCAGGTGGGGCGCGGGTAAAAGGCGGCTCTGCCGCAGGATATTGGCGGCTCTGCTGGTGTGCGATGAACTGTTCAAGTATGGCATAGCCCTTCACAGCGGCCAGTTCAGGCCATCGTTTCTGCCGCTGCACCTGTGCAGCATAAATATCTTCCTTATCGCAGCCGACGTCATACGTCCAAACCAGCGGCTTCGGGAGGTGCTGTACGCTGTCTGCCTGCCCGGGGCGTTTTTCGCTCTGTTGTTCCCGGGGTGGAATTACCTGCCCCTTTGGAACGCACTTTGCATACACAGCTTCACGGCCCATCTCCTGCTGCTTTTGTACCCGCTGCTGCTGATAGCCGGCGGGTTCCGGCCTGATATCCGCCGGTTTGCCGGGACCCTTCCGGCGGCGCTGGCGGTAGTGGGGCTGGTATATTGCTTCAACCGGGTCTTTGGCACCAACTTTATGTTTCTCTCAAGGGCTGGGGAGGGCAACCCCCTGAGCTGGTTCGAGAGCTTTCTGGGCAGCCCGGGGTATCTTCTGGGCATACCTGCGATAGCGGCAATATGCTGGGGGCTGCTGTATGGTGTTCCGGCCCTGAGAAAAAAGGCTTGACAGGGCGCGGCAATGGTGCTATAATGTAGAAAACCAACATCAGGAGCGATTCCCATGACGTCACTCACGGCAAAACTGAACGCGATATTTGCTTGGCCTACCTTTACCTATTGGTACAAGGGTAGGTCTGCGTTGCTGTGTATGCCATCGTAAGGGTGATTTTCTCCGGGCAAAGTAAAGCAGTGCAGACAGGGTATACACCCGCTGCACTGTTTTTTGTTGGTTAAAATTTTTAGGAGGCGGTAATATGCAGGCAAAAGACTATCTGGCCCAATACTACGGCGGCTATGACGAGGACGGCAGGCTGCTCTCAAAGCACGGCATGGTGGAGTTTATCACCACCATGAAGTACATCAAGAAGTACCTGCGCCCCGGTATGCGCGTACTGGAGATCGGCGCGGGCACGGGCCGCTACAGCCACGCCCTGGCCCGGGAGGGGTATACAGTGGACGCGGTGGAGCTGATCGAGAGCAATATTGAGGCGTTCAAGCGGAACACTCAGCCGGGAGAGAAAGTGACAATCGCCCAGGGCGACGCGAGACAGCTGGATATGTGCGGCGAGGATACCTATGACATTACTCTACTGCTGGGGCCCATGTACCACCTGTTCACCCGCGGGGACCAGGAGCGGGCCCTTTCTGAGGCCGTGCGGGTGACAAAGCCCGGCGGCGTGATATTCGCGGCCTACTGCATGGGGGACCCCAGCATTGTGGCCTTCGGGTTCATTAAGGGGAATATCATGGAGCTTATGAGGGAGGGGATGCTGGACGAGGAGACCTTCAAGCCCCACAGCGACCCTTGGAACATCTTTCAGCTCTACCGCACGGAGGACATCGACAGTCTGCGCGAAACGCTGCCTGTGGAACGGCTGCACTTTATAGCGGCGGACGGCTTCACTCAGCATATGCGCGAGACCGTGGACGCAATGGACGACGAGACCTATGAGCTGTATGTTAAATATCATCTGGCCATCTGCGAGCGTCAGGACATGACCGGCTGGTCCCACCATACGCTGGAGGTGTTCAGGAAGCTCCGGGAGCTGTGAAGCATAAAAATGTGTTGACATCGGGCGCAAAATAGAATATTATAGATACCAGCATGATAGAGGCGCGGAGGACATGAGTACGGCTGCTGTAAGCCCAGGGCATGGGGAGCGGCCTGAAAGGGGATTCCGCCGAGGCGGGGAGGCCTGTGCCCAGGCTCCTTTTGCCGGGCCCCGGGAGAAGATCCCGGGGACTGTCGCCCCATATTCCGGGGCGGAGCGCTGTCTATGATTTTTCATACCGCATATATGGAGTCATGGCAGAGTTATGTCATGACTTTTTGCATTGAGAGAGGGAAAAACATGAAGAGATCAAACCTTATCAAGGGCGTGCTGCTGGCGGTTATTCTGCTGGCGGTGTTCCTGGTCCCGCTGTTTATGGGCAGCGGCGAGTCCGCCGAGGAGGGCGGCGGCTTCTATGGCACAGGCTGGGCCCTGCTGCCGCCGGTGGTGGCCATAGCCCTGGCCCTTATCACCAAGGAGGTCTATTCCTCCCTGTTCGTGGGCATTTTGATGGGCGGGCTGCTCTATTCCGGCTATAACTTCGAAGGCACCGTCCTCCACGTGTTCCAGGGGGGCATTGTCAGCGTGCTGTCCAGCGCCAGTAATATAGGCATACTGGTGTTCCTGGTTATCCTTGGGGCTATGGTGGCCCTGATGAACAAGGCGGGCGGCTCCGCGGCCTTCGGGCGCTGGGCGGCCAAGCACATCAAAAGCCGGGTGGGGGCTCAGCTGGCTACTGTGGCTTTGGGCGTACTCATTTTTATTGACGACTACTTTAACTGCCTCACCGTGGGCTCGGTTATGCGCCCGGTGACGGACAAGCATAAAGTGTCCCGGGTGAAGCTGGCATACCTTATCGACGCCACGGCGGCCCCGGTATGCATCATAGCGCCCATTTCCTCCTGGGCTGCGGCGGTGGCAAGCTACGTAGAGGAGGGCAATGGGCTTAGTGTGTTTATTCAGGCAATACCCTTTAACTTCTATGCCATCTTAACCATAGTCATGATGGTGGGCATGGCTCTGATGAAGCTGGAATTCGGCTCTATGGCCAAGTTCGAGCATAACGCCGAGACTAAGGGTGATCTCTGGGGCGGCAAGAACCCCTATGCGGGAGCGGAGGAAGAGGAGGACGGAAAGGGAATCGTGCTGGATCTGGTGCTGCCCGTGGCCGTGCTCATACTTTCCTGCGTCATCGGCATGATATACTCCGGCGGTTTCTTTGAGGGCGCCTCCTTTATCGAGGCCTTCTCCAATTCCGACGCGTCCCTGGGGCTTATGCTGGGCTCTGCCTTTGCCCTGGCGTTCACCCTCCTGTACTACTGCCTGAGAAAAACTATGACCTTCCGGGAGACCATGGGCTGTATTCCCGAGGGCTTCAGGGCCATGGTTCCTGCCATACTTATCCTGACCTTCGCCTGGTCTCTGAATACCATGACCGGCTCCCTTGGGGCAAAGGAGTTTGTGGCCGGCATAGTTAAGAGCTCTGCCGGGGGTTTCCAGTCCCTCCTGCCGGCGGTGGTGTTCCTTATCGGCTGTTTCCTGGCCTTTGCAACGGGCACAAGCTGGGGTACCTTCGGCATACTTATCCCCATCACACTGAGCGTCTTCCCGCTGACGAATCCTCTTGGTGTGGTATGCGTGTCCGCCTGTATGGCCGGGGCCGTCTGCGGCGACCACTGCTCGCCTATCTCAGACACCACCATCATGGCCTCTGCTGGGGCCCAGTGCGACCACGTGGACCATGTTTCCACCCAGCTGCCCTATACCGTGGTGGCGGCGGCCGTCAGCTTTGTGGCATATATCGTCGCTGGCTTTGTCCCAAATGCGCTGATAGCTCTGCCCATAGCTATAGTTCTGATGGTGGCGGCGATCTTTGGCATAAAGCTTGTGGGAGCGAAGAAAGCGGTGTAAGGAAGCCTGATATGAATATTTTTACAGTATAGCATAGAAAGAGGTGCGTCATATGGCGATTCCACGAATTAACCCCCCGGTACGGCTTGAGCTGGGCTGTGCCGGGGTCAAGCGGGTACCCCGCCGCTGACAGCTAAAGCTGTACCGCTATGAAAAGCAAATATTTCATAGAAAAGAGGTACAGAAAATGAAGTACGCAAAAGAAGTAATAAGAAAGAACAGGGTTCTTCTGGCGGCCAGCCTATCCCTGGGAGTGTTCAACTCCTTCATGGCCATATTCAAGGTGGGCTTTTTCCAAAGACTGGTGGACGGCCTGGCGGAGGGATCGCTGGTCCTTGGGACCATTCTGCTGTACGGCCTGATACTGGCGGTCCTATATGTCATGAACTACGTGGACAACTATCCCTATGAGAAGCTGAGACACGGCATTTTTCTGGATTTCAAGCTGCTGGCCCTGAAAAAGTGCGGCACAATAACCTATGCCGAATATCTGAAGACAGGCACCGGCAAGCTGGTGCAGCTTATAGAGAACGGAGCCCGGGCCGGGCAGAGCATACTTGAGGGCTTTTGGCTGAAGGTCCTCAGGGAGCTTGCACCCACAGTGGCGTTCAGCATATGGTTCATCTGGCGGACAAGCCCACTAGTTACTGGCATTCTGCTCATAGGCTATGTATTTATTTTTATCGTCACAAACCTCCTGCTAAAGTCCCTGTACCGCATAAAGGACAGGATACTGGACAACGAAGAGCTTTTGAACCACTTTCTGGTGCGGGGGCTTATGGAGATGGCCACATTCCGACTGGCCCGGCAGTTCCCGAAGGAGCTGGAAAAGGCGGAGAGGGCAAAGGGAGAGATAGTCTCCTCAAAGGTGAAGATGACGCTGATACACGAGGCGTTCTTTACTATATTTGTGCTGCTGGTGTCGGTTTTGGACGTGACTATACTGATCTTTGCCTGGCGGACACAGACCCTGACCGTGGGCGAAGTGGTGGCGCTGCTGTCGCTTATCGAGAACGCCTATATGCCCATAGCCATATTCAATGTGCTGTTTGTGCAGTACAAGCTTGACAAGTCAGCCTTTGCCCGTTATCAGCGTTTCCTCTGCGCGGAGGACGACCGGCAGCTGGAGGAGGGTCAGGCGGTCAAAGGGCTGCGCGGAGGGATAGAGATAAAGGAGCTTGTCTTTTGCTATGAAAACAGCCTTTTGTTCTCGGGGCTGACTATGGACGTTAAGCCCGGGGAAAAGGTTGCCCTTGTAGGAGAGAGCGGCTCGGGTAAGTCTACCCTTGTTAAGCTTATATTAGGGCTTTTGAAGTATTCCTCCGGCAGCATAAGGCTGGACGGCAGGGAGCTCAGGGACCTAAAGCTGAACGACCTGTACCGCTGGGTATTTTACTGCTCTCAGGAGCCGCCGGTATTTGACGGCACCCTTAGGGAGAACCTGACGCTCGGCCAGAGCTTTACGGAGGAGCAGCTCCAGACCGCGCTGGAAAAGGCGCGGCTTCCCGAGTTGGCGGGGAGCCTTGACCGGGATATCGGGGAGCGGGGCGCCGGTCTGTCCGGCGGGGAAAAGCAGCGGCTTGCTTTGGCACGGCTCTGGCTGAATAAGCCCCAGATAGCCCTTCTGGACGAGGCGACCTCAGCCATGGACAACATAACCGAAACAGCCGTAATGCAGGGGCTGGTGGAGCGGCTGGAGGGGTGCACCGTTATTGCCATAGCCCACCGGCTGAGCTCCGTGGCGGGCTTCGACCGGCTGATAGTTTTCCGGGAGGGCAGGATAGTATGCCAGGGGAGGTATCATGAGCTGAGGGAGAATAACGCCTATTTTGCGGAGCTTGCCCGGCGTGGACAGGAGACTCAATAAGGAGGTAATAACCCACAAATTTTGCTTGCATTTTTAGAAATTCCATTGTATAATACAGATAGAAACCGCATATCGCGGGAGAGGGGGAAGGCTTATGGATATAATAGACGTGATCTGGCTGGGGGTAACTATCCTTGCCGCGATCGTCGAGGCGGCGGTCCCGGCCCTGGTCTCCATCTGGTTCGTGCCTGGCGGTCTCCTTGCCTTGGTGGCTAGCCTGGCGGGAGGATCGCTGGCGTTGCAGGTGGTCCTGTTCTTTCTGGGCTCGGCGGCGGCCCTGGCGCTGACACGGCCCCTGGCCCGCCGTCTGCAAAGGCCCGGACCCACGTCTACCAACGCCGACAGGGTAATAGGCGCTACGGCGGTAGTTACCGAGGCCGTCGACAACCTGCAGGGGGCCGGGCGGGTGTCGGTGATGGGCAACAGCTGGGCTGCACGCAGCGAGCGGGCCGGAGAGACAATACCCACGGGGGAGACAGTTACCGTTGTGCGCATTGAGGGCGTGAAGCTGATAGTGGCGCGCCCGTGAGCCGGTAGGGTGCACCTAATTTAGAGAGGAGATATTAAAGTTATGAATTCATTCGCGTTATTGTCGTCCATGCCGAATTTTGGAGCCATTGGCGGTGTGCTGGTTCTTGTGGTGCTGATAGTATTTCTATTGCTGGTGATAATCTCCAATATCAAGATAGTGCCCCAGGCCCACGCATATGTAGTGGAGCGCCTGGGAGCTTTCCACGCGGCTTGGAACACTGGGCTGCATATCACCATACCCTTCATTGACCGCATAGCGAAGAAGGTCAGCCTTAAGGAACAAGTAATAGACTTCCCTCCCCAGCCGGTTATCACAAAGGACAACGTGACAATGCAGATAGACACGGTGGTATATTTCCAGATAACCGACCCGAAGCTTTACGCATACGGTGTGGAGAACCCCATCTCCGCCATTGAGAACCTGAGCGCCACCACTCTCAGGAATATCATCGGCGAGATGGAACTGGATCATACCCTGACCTCTCGTGACGTTATCAATTCCAAGATAAGGGTCATCCTGGACGAGGCCACGGACCCCTGGGGAATCAAGGTGAACCGGGTAGAGCTGAAGAATATCATCCCGCCCAGGGAGATACAGGACTCCATGGAGAAGCAGATGAAGGCTGAGCGTGAACGCCGGGCGAAGATACTGGACGCTGAAGGTGAAAAGCGCAGCGCCATACTGATTGCCGAGGGCGAAAAAGAGTCGGCGGTGCTTAGAGCCGAGGCTGTGAAGGAGACCAAGATCCGGGAGGCCCAGGGCGAAGCGGAGGCTATCCTCTCGGTGCAGCGGGCCATGGCCGATGCCATCAAGCTGATGAATGAAGCCAATCCCAGCGAACAGGTCATTGCCCTAAAGAGTCTGGAGGCGTTCCAGACCGCAGCGGATGGGCGCGCAACAAAAATTATTGTGCCGTCAAATATCCAAAGCCTAGCCGGACTGGCAACGTCGGTTAAAGAAATATTCGATAGTGAAACATCTAAATAATAATTTTATTGCAAGGCCCCTTGTTTACTGGGGGCTTTGCTTTTTCCCTATTTTTTAATCAACCGTATAATGAAGCGGCCATGAAGGGCATAATATAAAAGTAAATTACCCGAAAGAGAGGGCTTTCCATGGATAAGATTAAGGTTGTACAGTATGGCTGCGGTAAGATGGCAAAATATGCCCTGCGGTATCTCTATGAAAAAGGCGCGCAGATCGTGGGGGCTATCGATGTAGACCCCAATATAGTGGGTATGGATGTGGGCGATTACGTTGGTCTGGGCGTTAAGACCGGCGTTGTTATCTCCGGCGACGCGGACAAGGTGCTGGACGAGTGCGACGCCGACGTGGCTATTGTTACGCTTTTCAGTTTCATCAGTGATATTTATGACCATGTGGAAAAATGTGTGCGCCGGGGTATTAACGTAATCACTACCTGTGAAGAGGCCATTTACCCATGGACTACCTCCGCTGCGCAGATAAACCGGCTGGACGCTCTGGCAAAGGAGACCGGCTGCACCATCACAGGTTCTGGTATGCAGGACATCTTCTGGATAAACATGGTGGCTATGGCCGCCGCGGGCTGCCATAAGCTCGAAAAAATTAGAGGGGCTTACAGCTATAATGTAGACGAGTACGGCATGGCTCTGGCAAAGGCACACGGCTGCGGACTCTCCCTACAGGAGTTTGAGAAGGAGATAGCCCCTCCTGCCGGATTCGAGCCCTCATATGCCTGGAACGCCGCCGAGGCCATATGCAATAAGCTGGGGCTTACCATAAAGTCCATTGATCAGAAGCACGTGCCATGCGTAATCGATAAAGATATCTATTCAGATACGTTGGACAGGACCATTGAAGCGGGAAAATGTATCGGCATGTCCGCCGTGGTGACTATCGAGACTATGCAGGGTATCACGGTGGAGGAGGAGACTATTGGCAAGGTCTATGGCCCCGGCGACGGAGACCAGTGCGACTGGTGGTTCACCGGCGAACCCGACGCCGAGTACCATGTGGTAAAGCCGGCTACGGTGGAGCACACCTGCGCCACGGTGGTAAACCGCCTGCCCTCGCTGCTCCGTGCTCCTGCGGGCTTCGTGAGCGCCGACCAGTTGGAGCCCGTAACCTATTTGACCTATCCTATGGAGTATTATCTGTAACAAACTAAAAAACCAAAGCTTGAAGCGCCGGGAGGGGTCTATCGTCTCCCGGCGCTTTTGTGATCGAGCCGGCGCGCTATACCAGCTGGTACTGGCCCTTTCCAAGCTTTTCAAGCACACCCTGCTCACAGAGCTTGCGCACCACTCTTTGCAGCTGGCTGCGGCTGCAATGAAGCTGCAGGATTCCAACCTTCATCCCATGCAGTGTGTGGTCCGGCTGAAGATCCCGGAGAAATGCCACCAGCTTTTCCTCCACCGGCTGGGCGGGGTTGCCCATCTGGAAGAACATATGAAATTTATCTGCCACGCTGTGAAGAAGGAAGTTTAGGAACCTGACGTCCTTCTCCAGCGACTCCCTGTGCCGTGTTGTTGAAAGGGACACACAGAGCACCTCCTCCAGCGCCTCAGTGTAAAAGGGAAGGGGCTCTTTTCTGATAAACTCAACGTCGCCCAGAAGTACGGAATGTCCGGCCAGGTATACGGAAAAGCTGCTGCCGTCCTCTCGCAGTCCATAGATGCTGACCCTGCCGCGCGCCAGGAACAGAAGCTGATCCATAGGCTTGAAGGGGGCCACTAGCAGCTCGCCCTTATGGTATTCGACCAGATGGAACTGCAGCCCCAAAGAATCAAAATGGCCGGAAATACCCATTTTCTCTAATGTGGTTTTTAATAATTCCCGGTCGGATATATACTCCATTTTTATCACCTTTTTTGATTTATTGTAGCATATGATACAACCAAAAGCAAGGGGTTATGGTATTATTATATAAATCAGGTGGAGAGATCCACAAATCGGAAAAACATAGGAGGAACTATTATGAGCAAACTGAAGATCGGGGTCGTGGGCTGCGGTGGTATTGCAAACCAGAAGCACTTCCCGGCCATGAAGGCAAACAGCGACCTGTGCGAGATCGTGGCCTTCTGCGACATTATCAAGGAGCGGGCCGAGAAGGGCGCTGCGGAATACGGAGCAGAGGGGGCAAGGATATATGAGGACTACCACGACCTGCTGGCCGACAGCGAGGTTGAAGTTGTTCACGTGCTTACCCCCAACGTGGCCCACTGCCCGATAACCGTGGCGGCTTTCGAGGCCGGTAAGCATGTCTACTGCGAGAAGCCCATGGCCCACAATACAGACGACGCCAAGGCCATGCTGGAGGCATGGAAGAAGTCCGGCAAGCAGTTTACCATCGGCTATCAAAACCGTTTCCGGCCCGAGGTACAGAACCTGAAGAAGGCCTGCGAGGCCGGGGAACTGGGCGACATCTACTATGGCAAAGCCCATGCCGTGCGCCGGCGTGCTGTACCCACCTGGGGCGTGTTCCCGGATAAGTCCAAGCAGGGCGGCGGGCCGCTGATTGATATCGGCACCCATGCCCTGGACTTGACCCTGTGGATGATGGATAACTATGAGCCGCAGAGCGTTTCCGGCAGTGTGTTTTACAAGCTGGGAAATCTGCCTCAGGCTACCGAGGGTAACCTCTTCGGCCCCTGGGACCCGGAGACCTACGAGGTGGAGGACAGCGCCATGGGCTTTATCAAGATGAAGGATGGTACTGCTATCGCTCTCGAGGCTGCATGGGCCATCAATATGACCGAGTCCAGGGAGGCCAGCACCACTCTCTGTGGTACCAAGGCAGGCGCGGAGATCTACTCCGGCATGAGCTATCCCGACAACAAGCTGGTCTATAACCGGGGCCGTCACGGCCAGCTGATGAACGAGGAGATTGCTGGCGGCGGTTCTATAGCCTACTTTGAGGGCGGCGCTTCCGCTCCGGGGGTGGTGGATAACCGTCAGTGGCTGGAGGCCATTATTAACGGCACCGAGCCGGTGGTGAAGCCCGAGCAGGCCTTTGTGGTGACTCAGATACTTGAGGCAATCTATCAGTCCGCAGAGTCCGGGAAGGAAATTATCCTTGGCTAAGGGGGAGAACCATGTATCAGTACGATAAAGAGGGGCCCAAGCGTGGCGTGGCGTTGTACAGCTACTCTGCGGAGTTCGGTCTGACAAAGACCTTGGAGGACTGCTTTGAGGATATACACGATATGGGCGCCCACGGCATAGAAATTCTGGCCAACACACACATTGAAAACTATCCGTATCCCACTGAAGAATGGGTCGAGAAGTGGCGGCGGCTCTGTGACAAGTATGAGCTGGTGCCAGTGGAGTACGGCCACTGGATAGACAGCCATGTGCTGGGCGGCCGGGAGTTGACCACAGAGGAATCCGTTGAAATGCTGGAGCGCGACCTGCGCCTGGCTCATAGGCTGGGCTTTACGGTATTGCGCACCAAGATGCCCGTCATCAACGACGCTTTGGAACCGGTGGAGAATTGGCGGGAGATAATAAAGGCCGCGCTGCCCCTAGCGGAGAAGCTGGGCCTGGTGATGTGTCCGGAGATCCACACGCCGTCTAACCTAAAGGGCAAGATGGTCCAGGACTATGTGGAGTTTATCCAGAAGACCGGCACCAAGAATTTCGGGCTGAATATCGACTTTTCCGTGTTCCGCAATCGCTTCGCCGATGGCGAGTGGCGCAGCCCGGATTTTCATCCCAACGAGCCGGAGGACATTGTGCCGCTGCTGCCCTACATAGCCTGCTGCCACGCCAAGTTCAACCACATGAGCGACGAGTTTGAGGAGACCACCCTCCCATATCCGAAAATCATCAAGCTGTTGCAGGACAATGAGTGGGACGGCTATCTCCTAAGCGAATACGAGGGCGCGGACAAGTACGACCCCGGCTATGAGGTGGGGCAGACTCTGCGCAAACAGCATATCATGCTGAAAAATCTCTTGGGCGACTGAGGAGGGCAGATTTGTGGAGAGAGAAGTTATTCAGTCCGTTGGATTCCGAAATATAGTGGAAAACGGTGAAGTTATAGGCTTTCAGCTAAAGCTCCGTCTGCCCTATTATAGGGGCGTATTCCTCAGCCAGCTGCGCCCGGGCACACTGACGGTGGACGGGGAGAACTTTACAAAGGAGCAGATCACCTGGTGCCTCCAGGGCGAGGAATACACCGCCGAAGAAATGGCGGAGGATTTCAAGACCCACTGGAACCCCACTGAAACAGCGGTGCTAAAGGTGAAGAAGCCCGGCGGGCTTACCCAGGGTTATCACGATCTGAAGTATGGGTTCTGCTTCACCTCCAGCTATATGCCTCCCGTCATGCAGGCCGCGCTGGACCCGGATAAAGAGAGCTTTGTGTTTATGCCTGAGTTTGGACATCATGTGAACGAGCGGAGACTGATTATAGTCTAAGCTGCAATAAATTGGAAAGAGGAGGGAGCCCTCCTCTTTTTCATGCTCATTTGTCCGGGTGTTCAAACAGCCGCATTAGCAGTTCTTTGCCGGCGGTAACGGCGGTCTCACAGGTCTTTGTGTCCTCCTTCCAGATCGTTTCCGCGCCCCACATACACTCGAACCACAGCTTTCCAAAAGGAGTAAACGTGAGCTTTTGCTCGTTGCGTAGAGATATTTTCTGATTTTTGGGCCTTATATTTCCATTTTTACTTTGCAGTACCGATTTTTTGCGTTATATTTGTCAAGGCAAAAATATTACTTGACAAAATTATTGGTTTATAGTATACTTATTTTGTTCAAATCATAGAGATGGGTAGTGCCTTATCTCACACAGATTAGGAAAGGAGGTGAAATCGATGAAAAAGCGGGTGAAAATCATCTTAGCGGCATATGCGGCGTTCAATGTGCTGCTGGTAGCTGTGGCAGGAGGGCTGTTTGCAGAGGCCAGCGAAAAGGCCAAGTGGGGTCCGCCGCTTCGGCTGGAGGTACCGCAGCATATAAACGTGGGGTATTTGCGGATGGATCCAAAGTTCTCGGAGGACGAATATTGGCTTCCTAAAGATTATGTGGAGTACGAATTCCTGGAACATGTCCCCGACGGGCGGCCCAAACAGAAAGAAGATGTGATAAGAGTCAAACGGACTGTTTCTGAAACAGCACCGGTTGACAGGTTGCGCGACCCGCAGCCGGAAGGGGTATATGAAGCCTTATATTGGTTCTGCGAAGAGGACGGATATTGGTACTTGGTCTGTGACCCCGATTTCGTGGTGCAAGCCAGCGCTTCCCCCCTAACACCCGGTGAAAGGATTATTGAGTATGGCGTCCCTTCCGCCATCGTGTCCCGGCCGGGCTTGTACAAGCTTGTCATGCTAAATGAATTGGGCTCTTTCGACTTTGAGGTGAAGTGACACTAAAAACAATTAAAGAAAGGATGGATCAGATAATGAAAAAAGCACCTGCCTTCTTGGCGACCGTTTTAACGATACTGACGTAGAAAAAGGGACTGGATTTCTGATAAATAATAGGTACCTATTCACTGCGACGCATATAGTTTACAAACCAGAATATGCACAGAACGGAAGAAACGGATACGCGAAACATGTGGCAGTGTATCCAGGCGCTTCAAACGGAGATAGGCCGGTCTATAGAAAAGCCACACGCTATTGGATAGGTGGGGATTACAAAGACAATTGCTCTGTTGATAATGGCGATTATCTAAACTTAGGGATGTTTGACGATTGGGCTGTGATTGAACTGGAATCAAGTCTTTCACTTAACATAAGCTGCCTCAATGTGCGAGCAACCAACTCTTTTTCCGACATGAAAGGGAAAACCTATAAGAGCCAGGGATATCCAGAGGAATTGCAAACTGCCGCCGGATGGGGTAGTTGGACTATGTATAAGACTTCAGGGACCATCTATCAAGTTATGTCTGCTCCGCGCTTTTTACCCGTAGCGTGTTCGGAAAACATAAAAATCACCCCAGGGCAGAGCGGTTCACCATTATATCGAGACGGGGCCGCGGAAGCAATAGCTGTGGCCAACAGTCCAACTATCAGTTGTTTCATTCTCATCAACGACTGGCTATATAACGAAGTCCAAGAGAGGTGGTCCGTATAGACTTTCGGAAGACCTGCTGATATAGATGCTGTCTGCACGGCTTTTTGGCACCTTTTTTGAGGACAGGCATATACTAAAATTAGGCCCGGCTTTATGTACGAGAGCTGGAGCCACACGAATTTTGGAGGTAATCCAAGCATGAAAATGAAGATCTATTCGGGTTCCTCGTATCCTTACGGCAACGGCTGCTGTGAGCCGCTGCCCTGTCCGCCTGTCTGCTGCCCGCCGCCATGCCCGCCCTGTCCGGCCGGCGGCCCCACTGGCCCGACCGGGCCTACCGGCCCAACAGGTCCTACCGGGGCAACAGGCCCGACGGGGGCCGCCGGAGAGACTGGACAGATCGGGCCTACCGGGCCCACCGGAGCTAACGGCAATACCGGCCCGACGGGAGCCGTTGGCCCCACCGGGGCGAACGGTCTTGCAGGCCCTACTGGCCCTAGAGGTGACACAGGCCCGGCGGGCGCTCCCGGTGTAGATGGAGCTACAGGTCCCACCGGCCCCACTGGAACGGCGGGTGCGACAGGCGCTACCGGTGCCGCAGGAGCAGCCGGAGCTACAGGTCCCACCGGCCCGACAGGCGCGGCGGGAGCCACCGGGGCGAATGGTGTAACCGGCCCCACAGGCCCCACCGGTGCCGCAGGAGCAGCCGGAGCTACAGGTCCTACCGGCCCGACAGGTGCGGCGGGAGCTACCGGGGCGAATGGTGTAACCGGCCCCACAGGCCCCACCGGTGCAGCAGGAGCAGCCGGAGCTACAGGTCCCACCGGCCCGACAGGCGCGGCGGGAGCTACCGGGGCGAATGGTGTAACCGGTCCCACCGGGGCTACTGGAGCCACCGGGGAAAACGGAGCCACAGGCCCCACAGGCCCCACCGGTGCAGCAGGAGCAGCCGGAGCTACAGGTCCCACCGGCCCGACAGGAGCGGCAGGAGCCACCGGGGCGACAGGGCCCACAGGTCCCACTGGGGAAGCTGTTACAGCGGCGTCCATGAGCGCGTCAAATACCACCGGGCAGACCTTAACAGTGATCCTGGGCGGCACGCCTGTGCCGCTGCCAAACGCCCAGAGCCTTGACGGATTCACTGCTAACGGTGCAAACACGGTGTTCACTGTGCCGCAGACCGGGACTTACCTGATCACTTATCATGTGAACCCCACGGTGGCTGTAGCGATGACGTCTCAGGTGCTCCGAAACGGCACGGCTATTCCGGGCTCAGTACGTTCACCTGTAGCCACCGTAAGCTATGAAGCCACGGTTATCACTCCACTGACAGCAGGCGATACTTTAACACTCCAGTTGTCAGGAGTTGCCGCGGCGGTAGTCTTGCAAGGCGGGTCAGGCGCTTCGCTGACAGCGGTTAGGTTGGCTTGACAGACCGCTTTTCCCATGCTGGAAAGCCTCCTATCTTTTGGAGGCTTTTCTGCATTTATTCACTGTTATGAAATGGGGGAGGACAATGGGCACTATAAGCCTTTGTATGATAGTTAGGGATGAAGAGGACGTATTGGCTCGCTGTCTTAGTTCGGCGGCAGACCTGGTGGAGGAGATTATTATTGTAGATACGGGCTCGAAGGACCGCACTAAAGAGATAGCAAAAAGCTTTACGGATAAGCTTTTTGATTTTACATGGAGGGAGGATTTTGCGGCGGCCAGGAACTTTGCTTTTTCTCATGCTGCCGGCGATTACTGCATGTGGCTGGACGCGGACGATGTGATAGCGCAGCCGGACCGGGAAAAATTCCCGGCGCTGAAGGAGAGCCTTGACGGCAATACGGATGTAGTCATGATGCCGTACTACACAGGATTTGACAGCAATGGAAGGGTCACATTTTCATATTATAGGGAGCGCATTATAAAAAATGGAGCCGGTATGGTCTGGAAGGGGAAAGTGCATGAGGTAATTGAGACGCGAGGGAAGGTGATTTACTCTGATTGTGGCATAACGCACAGCAAACTGCGGCCCTCTGACCCGGACAGGAATCTGCGGATTTTTGAGAAGATGCTGGAAGAGGGGGAGGTCCTGGACCCACGCCAGCAGTATTATTACGGCCGGGAGCTTTATTATCATGGGCGTTATCTGGAGGCTCTGGAGGTATTTGGCAAATTTTTGGAGGAGGGACGCGGCTGGCTGGAAAACAACATAGAGGCCTGCCGGCAATGCGCATACTGCTGGTACGCCTTGAACCGCGAGGATAGGGCGCTGACGGCGCTGTTTTCCAGCTTTGCATATGATGTTCCCAGGGCGGAGATATGCTGTGACATCGGCCGGCACTTCTTTGACCGTCAACTCTGGGAACAGGCCGCGTATTGGTACAGCCGGGCGTTAGCTTGTGAGCGCAGGGACGGCAGGGGAGGCTTTGTTCAGCCTGAGTGCTACGGTTTCCAGCCCTGTATACAGCTCTGCGTCTGCTATAGCAGGCTTGGGCGGCAGGAGGAGGCCAGGGCGTATAATGAGCGTGCCGCCATATTCCAGCCTGATTCCCCTGCGGTGGCATATAATAGGGCCTATTTTGAGAGCTTGGAAAAGTAACGTCAGGATAGAGTTAAGCTCCGGCGCAGTCTCTATGACCGTGCCGGAGCTCTATAATGCAGCGATTATTTATTCAACAAAGCCCTCAACAATGGCGACCCCGTTGCTCGTGCCGATACGCGATGCGCCGGCCTCCAGCATATTGAGGGCTTGCTCAGTTGTGCGTATGCCGCCGGAGGCCTTTATCAGCACTTCATCGCCGACGCAGCGCTTCATCAACCAGATATCCTCTATAGTCGCGCCGTTCGGGACCCCGGGCGCGGGGGTCCCGAAGCCGGTGGAGGTCTTAATAAATGTGGGGTGCACGCGGCAGGCTATCTCGCATAGACGCTCCTTTTCTTCGTCGGTAAGATAGCAGGTCTCGAAGATGACCTTACAGCCCGCCCCAAGCTCCCGGCAGGTGGAGGTTATCCTATACATCTCGTCCTCCACATAGGCCCAGTCGCCGCTCTTTATGGCCACCAGGTCCACCACATAGTCTATCTCGCCTGCGCCGTTCTTGATAGCGTCCCGGGTCTCGAAGACTTTACTTTCAACACTAGTCTGTCCAAGAGGGAAACCTACCGTGGCGTCGCAGACCACCGGACTGTCCCCGAGAGTTTCACGGCAGAGGGACACAACGGCACTGTTTATGGCCACGGAGTGGAACCCCCAGCGCATAGCAGTCCGGCAGAGCTCTGTGAGGTCTTCGCGAGTGATATTGGCGCGCAGAAGGGTGTGGTCGAGGGTATTTGCAAGCTGGCTTTTATTCATATGATAAAGCTCCTTTTTTATTCTGTTTTCAGACTGCCATTATCCAGCAGAGCCCGATAAATGTCCTCAAAGCCGCCGTCGAAAGCGCCGTCACCTTTACAGTATTGACATAGGTGCAGCACATACTCCGGGCCCGCCTGATATATCTGAAGGGTGCTGTCAACAGGCAGCGACTCCTCTGGCACAGTAACGGTATATTCCGCGTTTGTGCCGTGGTAGAACCAGTCCGACCGGCCTATCTGTACCGGGGCGAATTTCCAGTTTTCCGTGTGAGTCATGGTGTCCGACATATCAAAGGGGTCATAGCCGTACTGAAAGCCATAGGCGGGCGCAGAGGACACAGTGATATATTCCAGATCCTCATATTTGCCCTCAAGGCCGTCTGCGGCCCTAGGCAGGCCCCAAAATCCCAGGAACCCCTGCTCCATAAGGGCAAGCCGGTTCACGCCGTCCTTCTCGGCCAGGAACACCCGCCAGCGGACAGGGCTCTGGGTATAGTTGACGCCCTCCTCAATGACTACGGCATCGCCCTTGTACCCGCCCAGGGCCAGAGAGAGGGACACACTGTTTGCCCGGGCAATCATGCCCGCCGCGGCGATAATTATCAGCACTATGGTGGCAATCTTGATAACTCGCTTCTTCATGCTATTCTCCTTTATCACTTGGGAACAGAACGCCGCACTCTCTACGCACCTGCTCCATGAACTCAGCCACCTCAATGCTCAGCCGGGTGCACAGGGCGTATTCCTCCCGGCTTTCATCGGGCTTGGTGATAAAGCGGTAAAAATCCCGGGCTTCGTGGCCCATGAGCAGGTGCTTCTCCTCACGCCCGAAAAGTGTCTCCACAGAGCCGTCCTTCATGCGCAGGGACATATTCCCGAGGGTGGAGATGGACTCCACGGCCACCGTGCCGTCCACCCCCTGGAGGTCGGACCCGGCTCCCGCCTGGCCTACCTTGGAGTAGGTGATGTTCACAAGCTTGTCCGGATACTCCATAATTATGGCCCCGGACTGGTCCGCGCCGGTCTCCATGAGCACGCTTCTTGCCGACCATTTTTCCGGCCTTTCGAAAAGGTACAGCGCCGGGTACACACAGTATACCCCCAGGTCCATCAACGCCCCGGTCTCCATTTTGGGGTTGAAGATATTGGGAAGGCTGCCGGAGAGGTAAGCGTCCAGCTTCGAGGACCGCTGGCAGAAGTCCAGCTTCACCATGTTTATCCGCCCTATCCGGCGGAGAGCCTCCTCTAGAATTTTCCGCTGCGGCAGGTGCAGGAACATGATGGCCTCCATGAACACCACGCCCTTTTCGGCGGCAAGTTCTGCCAGCTCCCGCACTTTATCAGCCTGGGCGCAGAGAGGCTTTTCGCAGATAATATGCTTGCCCCGGGTCAGAATAGCCTTGCACTGTTCATAGTGAAGGGCGTTGGGGCTTGCCACGTACACCGCGTCCACTTGGGGACATCCGGCCAGGGCTTCAATATCAGTGAAAGTGTGCTCTGCGCCGTGCTTCCGCGCGAACTCCTCTGCCCGGGCCTTATCCCGGGAGTACACGGCGGAAAGCCGCCAAAGGCCTGTGGATTTTGCGCCGCGTATATACTCCTCGCATATCCAGCCGGAGCCGACGGTACCAAAATTAAGCATAGCATTTCTCCTTTTTGCGTGATATAATTTTGAAAAACAGAAAGGTCGTTCTGAAAATGGACATAAAAGAGCTGAATGAATTTTATTACAAGCTTCAAATGAGGTGCAATGTCCTAATGCTGGGCCTACAGCACAGGATATTGGAAACCGAAGGGGGAGGGTACAATGGACACTATTATAAAGACAGTGAAGGCATGTACGAGCGCGCGGAATACCCAATACCAGTAATCACCGTCAAGGGCTTATGCGATATAGAGGTAAACCTTGACTCGGTCAGTGTGACGGCAAAACGAAATAGGCTTAATACGCTGGACTATTCCTTCAGCAGGTTTTCCGGGGTTCCCTTCGAGGTGTTCAGCATAGAGCAGTACCTGGACGAGGATTACTATGCCCCGGGTATGAGCATGGAAACCTTCAGGGAGAATATGAGAAAATCCCAGGAGAAGGAACTGGGATTTTCCTTTCAGTTTGATAGGGAGGTGGGCAGGGACAAAATGTACGAGTTTGTCAGGCTGCTAAGAGAGGAGGGCTTCTACTATTAGGCCTCGTCCCAATACTTCTTCAGGTTTGCAAGGCCAATGCGTATGGCCGTCAGCGCCGGCTCCATGCCCTCAAACTCGATGGCGATGGTGTCGTCGTACCCTGCCCGCTTGAGTATGCTCAGGCACTGCTTCACCGGCACGTTGCCGTGGCCTATGACTGTGCCCCGCAGATAGTTGCCCGCCCGGGTCTGGAACGCGCCCTCGCCGGGGTCGTTGTCATAATAGCTCTTGATGATGAAGTCTTTTGCGTGGACATAGCGGGTGTAGGGGGCCACCCTGGCTACAGCCGTGGCCGGGTTCTCGTCGGCACAGGTGAAGTTGCCGATGTCGCATAGCAGGCCGAAGTTCGGGTGGTTCACGGTGTTATACAGCAGCTCCACCCGCTCTGAGTCCTGAGAGAAGAACCCGTGGTTCTCTGTCATGGTGACTATGCCCTTCCCGGCGGCATACTCGGCTATCTCACGCACGGCCTCGGCCAGCTCCGGCACCAGGGCGGCGTAGCTCTTGGGGGAGTCCTTCTGGCCCATGGTGATGTCGTGGCGCATACGGGGCGCACCCAGTACCTCCGCTATATCCACCATGCGCTTCACCCGCTCTATCTCGGCTTTCCTGTCGCCGTCTGAGCCGTTCAAAAGGTCCGCGCCCACGGCGAAGGAGGAGATGGGCATACCCTGTCTGTCCGCCTCCTCTCGGAGCTTTCTTGCTACCTCGGGCATTTCCTCCGGGGAGGAGGCACCCATCACGAAATCCACCGCCTCAATAGCGTCGAAGCCGAACTCTTTGGCCTTTGCCACGCACTCTATGGGGGTTATCTCCCCGCTGCGGATGGCGCTGAAGAAGCTGTAAAGACTTACTGAGAATTTCATAAAAATGTTCCTTTCTAAAAAATAATATATTTTAATATAATAAATTTAATGGGATAACGAATCAGTTTTCCCTGAGCTTTACAGGAACGTAGCACTCCATCACGGCATAGCCCCGGGCCTTTATAAGCTTCGGCGGGGTTATAATATGGCCCATAGAGTAGTGCCCGGGGCGCTCGTCCAACTCGAGAACCTTGCCTTTCTCTATATACTCGAGAGCTTCCTGATACAGTTTATTGTTGGCCTCCTCGTCGTGGTCGCGGTAGGTGTAGGTGAGGTACATCCCACCGTCAAACCCAACCCTATTATAGCCGCCGTCGGGCATACTGTCGTTTATAGCGTACCACCACTCCAGCCCGCCGGCTTCCTTATTAAAGAACAGGAAATCCCTGGGAGGGCAGTTGTCGGGGCTTATGGCGCTGAAATATGCGTTGAATCGGCCAAGTACGCCCTCGGGCGAGAAGTCAAACTCAGGGTCCGGGCCGGAGGTGACCGCGGTAAAGGGCGGAAGGGCGATAATGCGGAAATCCATAATAAACCTCCTCTGAATTTTTATATGGCGAACAGTCCGGAGTTAATCTCCGAAGCTGATACCAATCTGTCTGGCGGCCTGTATCTCCCCACAGTCCACCGGCACGGACTTGAGCTTTCCGGCCACCTCCTCCAGGGGCACCGGCACGCACTGGCCGTTTACCATACCCACCATCACGCCGAAGGTCTTTTCCTTCACGAACTTAGCCGCAGTTGCGCCCAGGCGGGTGCAGAGCACACGGTCATAGGCGCAGGGGCTGCCGCCGCGCTGGAAGTGCCCAGGGACGCAGACGCGTATCTCGTTGTCGATCTTATCCTGGAGCTCTTCAGCGATGCGATATACGATAGAGGGGTAGTTCTCCTCGGCCCGCTTCTTCTTGAACTCCTTTTTGGAGAGCTTTGCCTCCTCCTTGGAGATAGCGCCCTCGGCAACGGCCAGAATGGAGAACTTCTTGCCGTTGTCAATGCGGCTGTTAAGGGTCTTTGCCACCTTATTGATGTCGTAGGGGATCTCCGGCAGCAGTATAACGTCCGCGCCGCCGGCAATGCCGGCGGACAGGGTCAGCCAGCCTACCTTATGTCCCATGACCTCCACGATGAAGATGCGCCCGTGGGAAGTGGCGGTGGAGTGCAGGCAGTCGATGACGTTTGTAGCCACCTCCACCGCGCTGTGGTAGCCGAAGGTAATGTCCGTGCCCCAAACGTCGTTGTCGATGGTCTTGGGCAGATGTATGACGTTCAGCCCCTCCTCTCGGAGGAGGTTGGCGGTCTTCTGGGTGCCGTTGCCGCCTAAAATCACCAGGCAGTCCAGCTTCATCTTCTTATAGTGGGACTTCATGGCCGCCACCTTGTCCACGCTGTTCTCGTCGATGACTCTGATGGTCTTGAAGGGCTGGCGGGAGGTACCAAGGATAGTGCCACCCTCCGTCAGGATGCCGGAGAAGTCCGAGGGCTCCATCAGCTTGTACTCCCCGAAGATGAGTCCCTTATAGCCGTCCTTGATGCCGTAAATCTCCACATTCTTGCCGAACTCCTCATAGAGCCCCTTGGCAACGCCCCTTATGGCCGGGTTTAACCCCTGGCAGTCGCCGCCGCTGGTCAAAATGCCTACTCGCTTCATAATATATCATCCTTTCAAAATAATATCCTGATGCTTTACCGTACCTCCTCAGCGGAGTGTATGGGGATAAGCGGACTGTCATGCTCCACATGCTGTAAGGCCTTTAGCCTCTCCTGAGCCTGCTTATAGAAGGTCAACTGGCTGCTGAAGGCCGACCGGCCCCTGCGGTTCACGTGCTGATAGCTGGTGTCCGGCTGCATTATCCGGGCGTTGGTGTTATCCGAGAGCAGGGTGTCCAAAATCCCAAAGGCCCGCTCCTTCAAATCGGCGTCCTCGATGGGGAAGACCAGCTCCACCCGGCGGTCCAGATTCCTGGGCATCCAGTCGGCGCTGCCCATATATATCTTCGGGTCGCCGCCGTTTTCAAAGCGGAATATGCGGCTGTGCTCAAGAAGCTGGCCCACTATGCTGATTATCTGTATATTCTCGCTGACCCCGGGCAGCCCCGGTATCAGGCAGCAGATACCCCGCACTACGACCTTTACCGGCACACCGGCCGAGCTTGCCTCATAGAGCAGGGAGATTATCTCCGGGTCCACCAGGGAGTTCACCTTGGCGGTAATGCCACAGGGCAGGCCCTTTTTCGCGTTCTCCGTCTCGATTTTAATGCGCCGAACAAAGAAGCTCCGAAGCCCGTGGGGCGCCACTGCGAAGTGCTGGTACTCCGGCGGGCGGGAATAGCCGGTTATCACATTAAAGAGGGAGGAGGCGTCCGCGCCGTACTGGCTGTTGCAGGTAAAGAGCCCTACGTCCGTGTATATCTTGGCGGTGGAGTCGTTGTAGTTGCCTGTACCCAGGTGCAGGTAGCGGCGTATGCCGTCCTCCTCCCGGCGCACCACCAGGGCTATTTTGCAGTGGGTCTTTAAACCGTGGAGTCCGTATATAACGTGGCATCCGGCCTTCTCAAGCTTCTGGGCCCAGTTGATGTTGTTCTCCTCGTCGAAGCGGGCTTTAAGCTCCACCAGCACCGTCACCTGCTTGCCGTTCTCTGCGGCGCGTATGAGGGCGGCTATGATGGGGGAGTTGCCGCTGACCCGGTAGAGGGTCTGCTTGATGGCCAGCACGTCTTCGTCCTCGGCGGCCTGCTCAATAAACTTAACCACACAGTCGAAGCTCTCATAGGGGTGGTGCACCATCCTGTCCTTGTCCCGTATGGCGGCGAAGATGTCGTCATACCCCCAGAAGTCCGCCGGGGCGACCGGGATAATAGGCTTGAAGCACATACCCTCGCAGCCCTTTATGCCCGCAAACTTTGAGAAGAAAGTCAGGTCCAGGGGGCCGGCCAGCTGGTATATCTCGTTTTTCTTTATTTTCAGTTGGTCTATAAGGAAACTGCGCAGGTCCTTGTCGCATTTTTGCAGCAGCTCCAGGCGTACTGGACGTCCGCGCTTGCGGCGCTTGATGGACTTCTTCACCTCGCTCATGAAGTCCTCGGCCTCCTCGTCTATCTCCAGGTCCGAATCCCTGGTGACCCGGAAGGGGCAGGCGGCTTTTATGCTGTGCAGCTCAAAGAGCTCCGAAAGGTTGTCAATTATAATATCCTCCAAAAGGGTAAAGGCCCGGCCCTCGTTAGAGGGCAGTTCCAGGAACCTGGGAAGGATGGCGGGCACCTGGACAATGGCAAACTGCTTGTCCCTGTCCTTATCCTTGGCTTTTTCCTTCTCCCTTTCTTTAGTATCCTTGCTCTCAAGCCGCACGGCGATGTTCAGGGACTTGTTGGCAAGCTGGGGGAAGGGCCTGCTGCCGTCCACGGCCAAGGGGGTGAGAACCGGGAACAGCACATTCTTAAAGTATTTGTCTACGCATTCCTTCTGCCTATTATCCATGGCGTCCAAATTTAAAAAGCGTATACCGCTGCGCTCTAAGGCGGGCAGTATGGAACGGTGAAGACAGGAATACTGCCGCTCCATAAAGTGGTGGGTTTTTTCCTCCAGAGCAGCTAAGAGCTCTTGGGGCGAGAGGTCAAAGCTCTCCTTGGGTTTATACCCTGAGTTGACCTGAGCCTTGACTCCGGCCACGCGCACCATAAAGAACTCGTCCAGATTGGAGCCGGTTATAGCCAGAAAGCGCAGCCGCTCCATCAGTGGATTCTCCTTTTTGGTGGCCTCCTCCAGCACACGGCCGTTAAAGTCCATCCAGCTCAGCTCACGGTTATAATAGGGCATCTTTTTTTCAGCCACACGAAACACCTCATATCATATTGAATTTAACTGAAAGCTCAGGCGATAGGCCAAAAACTTCCTTAAAGAACCTGGCGGCATACTCGAAATCCCACCGCTCTAAGAGCGTGTTGGCGGAGGACTGGGCCTTGATGAGCACCCGGTCCTCCTCCAGGCTCATCTTCACATTCTTCAGCTTTTCCAGATGGGACTTATCCATGGCGTTGGCCAGCTGGAAGATGGCGGAGAGCTTGGAGACCACTATCTGTTCCCGGACAGGAAGGGCGGCGAATTCAGGGTCATTCAGGTTGTTGGAGATGCTGCCCGCCACAAGGGCCACCTCTAGCACCTCTTTAGAGGACAGCCCGAAGATATCCATGCCGCGGATAATGTCAAAGGTGCACCGGCTGTGCTGCCGGGCGCTGACGAAGCTTCCGCAGCTGTGCAGCGTTGCGGCAAGCTCCAGTATAAGCCGCTTGGAGGGCTCAAGTCCGTGGACTTTTTTCAGCTTGTCAAACAGCTTTCCTGCATACTCGCCGATAAGCCGGCTATGGTTCTTATCACAGTGGAAGGCTCCGGCCATTGTCCCGGCGCAGGCCAAGGCGTTCTCCCGAAGGAAGTCTGCCCATTCGCTGTCGGCCTTGGGGCTCAGCATATAGCGGAGGACAGCCTGGGTAAGATCCACCGGGGGGGAGAGTATCTCTTGAACGTCCGGGGAGAAGCGTATCATACCCCTATAGATGAACAGCGCGGTATACAACAGCGCGGCACGGCCCTCCGTTATGCCATAGCGCAGAGCTATACCCTCGGCGGTCATGGCCCGTACTGAGTCATACAGCCCCTGCAGCTTCTGCACTTCTATGTGGAACACAGGGCCTATTTGCCTGCCGCCGCAGAGCTTTGCTATAAGGTTTATCTGGGTGCCGGTGAGCACCAGGCTGCGTATGGGGAAGCCGGACAGGTTCATGCGGCCCAGGACCGTATCCATATATTCCTCCAGGATATAGTGGAAATCCTCGGCCCCCCGCCGCAGGTCGCCCATAACATCGTGGAGCTTCAGCGCCCCTATGGGTATGTTCTGGAAGTAGACGATCTTACCGTCGTCCAGCACCGCCAGACCTACGCTTCCCGCGCCGATATAGGCTGCCAAAGTACAGCCGGTTTTGACAGACGGCTCACCGGCAAGGCTTTTTTTCAGCTCCGAAAAGATATACGCCTTCTCTTGGCTGCCGTCCAGCACCGATACGTCCAGGTTGTTACGCACCTTCAGCTGGTCCACTACCAGGGAGCGGTTGCGTGCCTCCAACAGAGCAGTGCTGGACACCACCCGTGGTTTCTCCACCCCATAGGACAGCAGCGCCTCTGAAAACTTGTCCAGCGCGCCCGAGAGCTGCCTCAGGCCATTAAAACTGATAGCCCCGGTTTCGAACACGTCGTGGTCCAAGCTGACGGGGTATTTTAGGTAATCTAGGGTGCGGACCTCTCCTTTTGAAAGCTGAGCCACACGCATACTGATATTGTTGGTGCCTATCTCAATGACCGCCGCAGCGTTGGCAGCGCCTTTTTTGTTCAAGAATATCCCTCCTAAAAGAAACTCTATGTCCTGATTATACCAAATTGCGCAGAAATATTCAAACCCATTTTCGGAACTTTTTATATTTTTTCAAAGGTCAGGCCTGCGGCGCTTGACGGTCAAACCGGCTGTATGGTATAATCGCGGCAATAATCTCATATTGGAGGCATGAATATGGAGACCGAAAGGCTTTACATACGCAGGTACACCAAGGAGGATTTCCCCGGCTTTTGCGAGCTCATAAGGGATAAGATGGCCTCTCCATACGCAAAATACGACCATACCTTTCCAACGGAGGATGCGGCCCTAATGGAGGTTTTAAATTTTTTCGCAATCTCGGACGAGTTCTGGGCCCTTGAGGAAAAATCGGAGCATAAAATCATCGGATTTGTCAGTCTGAATTACGTGGACGAAGCTTCCCGAAATCTCGGCTACTGCCTGCACACCCATTGGCACGGGAAGGGGTACGCTTCAGAGGCGGCGAGACGCATAATTAGATATGCCCGAGAGGAACTGGGGCTTGAAAAGCTGGTTACCGGCACGGCTGAGGAAAACCTTCCGTCAGTTAGGCTGCTGGAGCGGCTTGGGTTTACCCGGCTGTGTGAGGGCAGCTTTGAACTACATTTTCATTGACCTGAAATTTTTTGCAAAAAACTCTTGATTTTTTTCTCAGGATAAGCTATAATAATCGAGCCGGGGATACGGAGAGGTATTCTAATTGGTAAGGAGCCACATTGGAAATGTGGTGTGCCGCAAGGCATTGTGCGTTCGAGTCGCATCCTCTCCGCCAACTAAGAGAGCGTCGGAGCTTTTCCGGCGCTCTTAATCTTTTGGGAGGTCAGAGCTATGTCCAGAAAAGTGCAGGCTGAGCTTGTGACCATGTGCATGGTGTACGAAGGGGACAGGGTGCTGGTGCAGGACCGAGTAGACCCCGGCTGGCCGGGCGTAGCCTTTCCCGGGGGTCATGTGGAGCCGGAGGAGACCTTCACCGAGGCGGCGGCCAGGGAGGTCTATGAGGAGACCGGGCTTAAGATAGTCAGCCCGAAGCTGTGCGGGGTGAAGGAGCGGCTGGACCGGGACGGGTCGCGGTACATTGTGTTCCTCTATAAGTGCGACGAGTTCTCCGGGGAGCTCCGCTCCTGCGACGAGGGCGAGAACCGCTGGGTAGAGAGGGCGGACCTGGAAAGCATGAAGCTGGCCGACACCATGTATGAGCTGCTGCCGGTGTTTTTTGAGGATAGCTACAGTGAGTTTTTCTTAAGGCGCGGCGATAACGGAGAGGTACAGGAATTAAGGCTTTTGTAAACATAAGGGATGGGGTATAAATGGCCAGAGAGATAAAAGCTGAGCTTACGAATATGTGCATGATATACCGGGGCAATGAGGTGCTTGTCCAGTGCCGCACCCCTGAAAAGGGTTGGCCGGGAGTCACTTTCCCGGGCGGTCACGTAGAGCCGGGAGAGAGCATAACCCAGTCGGTGATACGTGAAGTCCGGGAGGAAACCGGGCTTACACTTGACCACCCGGTACTCTGCGGCATAAAAGACTGGATAGAGGACGATGGCTCACGCTATATCGTATTTCTATATAAGTGCAGTACATTTTCCGGGGAGCTAAAATCTTCGGAGGAGGGGGAGGTATTTTGGGTAAATCGTGCCGGTTTGCCCGGTATGAATCTCTCCAGCGGCATGGAGGAGACCTTTGAGGTGTTCTTCAACGACGGTATCAGCGAGCTCTCCTATTTCCGGGAGGACCCCGATAACGACTGGCGAATAGTGCTGGAGTAAACTTTGGAGGTGTGCTATGACTACACAGGCGGAGCTGACAAACATGTGCATGATATGTGATGGCAGTAAAGTTCTGGTACAAGACCGCATAGACCCCAAGTGGTCGGGCATTACATTTCCTGGCGGACACATTGAGCCGGGTGAATCCTTCGCTGACGCAGTTATTAGAGAAGTCTGGGAGGAAACCCTGCGGGTCTTTCTTGACGACAATATTAGTGAGTTGTCCTACTCGCCTAAAGATACAGCTAATATGGGTTCAGATTGGCGTTATGAAGACTGGACATATAGCTTGAATTGATAATTTTATTATATAAGGAGCAAACACAATGAAACATCAGGACATATCGGCATTTTATAAGGACCTGGACGCGTACGCCGGTAAGACCGTTACCGTGTGCGGCTGGGCGCGGTCTATTCGTGACTCGAAGACCCTGGGCTTTATCGACATGAACGACGGCACCTGCTTCAAGGGCGTGCAGGTGGTGTTCGAGGACGGCAAGATCGACAATTTTAAGGAAATAGCCGCCCAGAACGTGGGTGCGGCTCTTATCGTCACTGGAGAGCTGATCGTCACCCCGGAGGCCAAGCAACCCTTTGAGATTCACGCACATGAGATAAAAGTCGAGGGCGCGTCAACGCCGGAGTATCCCTTACAGAAGAAGCGGCATACCGTTGAGTACCTGCGCACCATACCGCACCTTCGGCCCCGAACCAATCTGTTCAGCGCGGCCTTCAGGGTCCGCTCGGCGGCGGCTTTCGGTATGCATAAATTCTTCCAAGAGAACGGCTTTGTGTATATCCACACCCCGGTGATAACCACCACCGACTGTGAGGGTGCGGAGATGTTCCAGGTCACCACTCTCGACCAAGAGGACCTTCCAAGGAATGAGGACGGCAGCGTGGACTACCGCCAGGACTTTTTCCAGAAGAAGGTATTTCTCTCCGGCTCCGGCCAGCTACAGGTGGAGTGTACGGCTCAGGCTTTCTCGAAGGTGTACACCTTCGGGCCAACATTTCGGGCCGAGCGCTCTAATACCCCCCGGCATGCCTCGGAATTCTGGCATATTGAGCCGGAGATGGCCTTTGCGGACCTCTCTGACGATATGGACGTGATTGAGGCGGCGGTGAAGTACGTGATAAACTATGTGCTGGATACCTGTCCCCAGGACATGGAGTTCTGCAACCAGTTTGTGGATAAAGGCCTTCTTGAGCGTCTGCGCCACGTGGCCGGGTCTGACTTCGCCCGGGTGACATACACTGATGCTATAAAGATACTTGAAGAGCATAACGGAGAGTTTGAATACAAGGCTGTATGGGGTGAGGACATCCAGACAGAGCACGAGCGTTTCCTGGCCGAAAAGCACTTCGGCCGGCCGGTATTCGTTACAGACTACCCCAAGGAGATAAAGTCCTTCTATATGCGTCAGAACGACGACGGCAGGACTGTCGCCGCCACGGACCTGCTGGTGCCGGGCATCGGCGAGTTGGTAGGCGCCAGCCAGCGCGAAGAGCGCTATGATGTGCTGCGGGCCCGGATGCGGGAGTTGGACATGAGCGAGGAGGATATGTATTGGTATCTGGACCTGCGCCGCTTTGGTACCACGGTTCACTCAGGGTTCGGCATCGGCTTCGACAGGCTGGTGATGTACCTTACCGGCATAAGCAATATCCGGGATGTGCTGCCCTTCCCGCGTACTACTGGTGTTGCGGAGTTCTGACATCTAATATAAAACGAAACCTCCGGGTAGCCCCGGAGGTTTTTGCATATCTCATTTTTTTGCCTGATACCGTTCAACTATCAGGTTTGCGCATTTGTATATGTCCCCGCCGCCCAGCGTGAGTATCAGGTCAC
Organism: Acutalibacter muris; assembly: GCF_002201475.1. Lineage (NCBI taxonomy): Bacteria > Bacillati > Bacillota > Clostridia > Eubacteriales > Acutalibacteraceae > Acutalibacter > Acutalibacter muris. The sequence goes on from NZ_CP021422.1 coordinate 1,666,890, forward strand.
CAGCTTGGGCTTCCTTCATCACATACCCGGCGATCTCCTCAAAGCTTTGGAACCATACGCTCCCGGGCACCTTTGCGGCCAGGTCGCTGGTCTGTATACCGTAGATATTTTCCTCCCGCACGGCCAGTATCTCCGTCATGACCAGGTGGTCGGGAAGGGACAGGGCCTTGGCGAAGTCGTTCAGGAATGTGTAGGTGCGGGAATAGGTGTGGGGCTGGAACACAGCCCAGACCTGCCTATAGCCCATACGCATGGCCGAGGACAGCACGGCGGTGAGCTCGGTGGGGTGGTGGGCGAAGTCGTCCGCTACGGTGACCCCCTCAAACTGCCCGAGTATCTCAAAGCGCCTGTGCACGCCCCCGAAATGCTCCAGCGCGGAGCATATTTTCTCAGCTTCAATGCCCAGGGAGTGGGCTGCTGCTGCGGCGGCCAGGGCGTTGAGCATATTGTGCCTGCCCGGGACAGCCAGATTTACCCGGCCCAAGGCCCTACCCCTATGCATGAGGGTGAAATCCTCGCAGGCACTGGGCTCCTCGTTGAGCTCGGCCGGGTAGTAGTCGCAGCCCTCCCCCAGGCCAAAGGTGACTATCTCTTTATTAAGCCCGGCCACGGCCTTCATAACGCTTTCGTTCCCGGCGTTCACCACCAGCAGCCTGTCGGTCTGCATAGCAAACTGCCGGAAGGACTTGACAATATTCTCAAGGGTCTTGAAATAGTCCAGGTGGTCCGGCTCAATATTCAGCAGCAGCGACACCGCCGGGTGCAGCTGCAAAAAGGTGTCCACATATTCACAGGCCTCACAGATGATGGTATCGCTGCCGCCCACACGACAGTTGCTGTTGATAAGAGGCAGCTTGCCGCCGATAATGGCGCTGGGGTCCGCACCGGCTTCGATGAATATCTGGGTGAGCATGGAGGTGGTGGTGGTCTTACCGTGGGTGCCGGATACCGCTAAAAGACGAGGGTACTTGGCCGTTAACATCCCTAGCATTACAGAGCGCTCTAAGGTGGGCACGCCCCTCTCCCTGGCGGCAACAAGCTCCTGGTTGTCGGCCCGACAGGCTGCAGTATACACCACTGCTTCCGCATCCCCAATATTCCCGGCGCTATGCCCCATAAACACTGGAATACCCCAGCCCTTCACACGGTCAAGGGTGTCCGACTCGTTCATATCCGACCCGCTTATCTCATAGCCCTTATTCATAAGCAGCTCGGCCATAGGGCACATGCCGGAGCCACCAATGCCCACAAAGTGCAGCCTTTTCACGCTGTCCAGTATATTATCCATTCCAAGCATCCTTTCGGCAGATGATTTTTTATTATTATATTACAAATCGTGCGCAAAATAAAGGGGTTTGGGAGCTTTTTCCAATTTTTATCTTAACTTTTTCAGAGGGGTGTGGTATGATAATTTTGCGACACAACTTAATACTTTAGACTAACCAAGGGAAGAATATCTGTATTACCTTTCGGTAAAAATGCAGACTCTCTTTCGCTTCCCTATGGTTAGTCGAAAGTTGTGTCGCAGCAATCGGAGTCAAGCATTTTTCGTGCGTGGCTTTCGGGCTGCGCACTTTTTGTTTGATTGTCGGGTTTTGCCCTATTTTTGTTTCTGCTGGTGGGAGAGGGGCATACCTTGTTGATATGGATGGAACCGTTCATGAGCTTACAGTATACAATGGAGATAATGGCGATGGAAAGACGTGGACCTATGACCGGAGAACAGAAACACTAACCTTGAAGGGCTATCATGGAAGATGCGTGTATGGGATATTGCAAAAGGTAGTCCTTGAAAAAGGGAGCATAAACAGTCTGGCTGGTATGTATATTTCATACCCATATTCTTATCTAGTCCATAAGGCTTCTATCGGATTATACTCGCGCAGAACTTTCTATAGAAGATGGCTTAGTTTTAACAGGCGGAACCAAAGAGGACGATGATTTCCCATTAGAGCTATGCAAATCAGAAACAAAATATGATTTTTTTCAAATGCCCAAAACATCGTCAGGAGATAAGGCCACCTATGTTTGCATAGCCCCCTCGGAGCCCAATCCTCCCACCCCTCCAACCTCCTTCACCTCATTTACCGATGTAAAGCCTGGGGCATATTACGCCGAGCCGGTGAACTGGGCCGTCGAAAGCGGCATAATTGCTGGAACCGGCAACGGCAAATTCAGCCATGAAAAGACCTGCACGCGCGGGCAGATCGTCACGTTCCTGTATAACGCCAGGAATCTGTAAGTTGACGTAACTTTATAGAAAACCCGTCCCTTCAGTTGGGCGGGTTTTTGCTTTACAACTTTAGCGCGTTATGATATAATAGTACCGATCGGAAAACTATAATTGAAAGGACGTGAAGCTAATGAAAAAACTTACTGCGCTTCTATTGGTCACGCTGGTGCTGGTAAGCTTGTTTTCGTGCGCAAAGCCAAAGGAGCCCGAGGTAAGCGAGACCCCGCCGGAGCCCAGGGCGGAGGAAAGCGAGCTGAAAGGCACACTGAAAGTGTTAAGCGAGCGGTTCTGCTGGAACAGTCCCATGAGTAACGTGAATTCCAACAACTTTTCGCCGGTGCGGGACAATATTGCAAACGTCATGTTTTACTTCCAGGAACTGTACCCTGACGTGAAGATTGATATTGAATATCTCCCCACGGACCAGGAGGAGCGGGAGGCCAATATTAAGCAGCGCCGGACAGCTATGATGGCTGGAAAGGAGGTGCCGGATATCTATCTGATGCCCACCTCCAGTCTTGCAGAGATAAGCTATGAGCCAATGGAGCCCCTTTTTAAGGATGTGGCCCAGGCCATGAGCAATAACTGGTTTGCGGACATCAGCGGGCTTTATAACGGCGACACGGAGCTGCACACTGAGGAGCTGAATAAAGCCGTGATGGACGCGGGGACCATCGGTGGGGCAAGGTATGTGCTGCCCCTTGGGTATGAAATGCCGGTATACATAACCCGCAAGGACCTGCTGGAGGACGCGGGCATAGACCGGGAGCGGCTTAACGCCGGGGTGGACAGCATGATGGATACCTTTATGGAACTGCGCGAGCAGGGGGACTCACGTTGGGCTGCCAGTTCGTATTTTGGTTATGGTCTGGACCTTTCGTTGCTGCCGAAGGCCTGCGACTATGAGAAAGAGGAGGCGCTGATAGACAGCAAGCAGGTGGAGAGCCTTCTGCTGGACTTGGCCGAGTGTACGAGGATAGTCGATGAGGAGTGGCAGAAAAAGCTGAGTGCTGGCGAGACAATCCCTGGCCGGACCTTTCATGCTGAGTCATACTTGTATTCATCCCCGAAGGACACCAGCGTGGCGTTTGCGGTTGGGGAGGATTATCCGGGCAGTTGTTCCTCCATGAGCGAGGTGATCGATGCCGTAGGCTGCGGCAAGTCTATGGGCCATGAGATGGAGATAATACCTGTCCGGGCTATAGACGGGACCCTGAACGCGGAGATAACCTACTGGGGGGCCATAGGCGCGGGGTGCGAGAACAAAAAGCTTGCCTATGAGTTCCTGCGGCTTTTCCTTACGCCGGAGGTGCAGCATGAGGGACAGTTGAAAACCCCTGCAAAGACATATAATATGAACTTTGAGTGGGCGAAGGAGAGTATTCATGGAGGTCCGTTCCCTGGCTGGCCGGTGAGGTATAAGGGCTTCGCCGAGAGTAGGTGGAACAGTACGCTGGAGGGTTTCAAGGCGACAGATGGCGGGAACAGCCAGAGGAAAGAGGCGCTGCTGAGCGTTACCGTGGAGGACAGCGATCTGCCCTTCCTGGAGGTGCCCATCGACAATGCGCGGTTTATTTCGTCGATAGACGAGGAATTTTACCAGTATACCAGAACCGTGGGGAACACTATCGAAGTGCAGGACTATAGCCAGGCCGACGCGGCAAAGGCTGCAAATGAGTTTATACGCAATGTGAACTACCACTTGGCAGAGGGATAAATCACAGAACATCAAAATACCCGCCCAGTTACCCGGGCGGGTATTTCTTATGCTATTTCACTGTTCTCGGAAAATTACTCAGCCATCTTCTTCAGCTTGGCGTACTTCTCCTCGGCAAACTTCTCGGCATTGGCGAACAGCTTTTCAGCGCGCTCCGGGAAAGCCCGGGTCAGACTATTATAGCGCACCTCGCCCATGATGAAGTCGCGATAGGAGGCAGTGGGCTCCTTGCTGTCCAGCTGGAAGGGGTTCTCGCCAGCGTCAGCCCTGCGGGGGTCGAAGCGGAAGTTGTGCCAGTAGCCGGCCGCAACAGCCTTCTTCTCCTCAAGCTGGGAGATGCCCATGCCACCCTTGATACCATGGTTGATACAAGGGGCGTAAGCCAGGATAATGGAGGGGCCCTGATAGCTCTCGGCCTCGGCGAAGGCCTTGATGCACTGGTTCATGTCGGCGCCCATAGCGACCTGGGCCACGTACACATAACCGTAGCTCATGGCGATGGCTGCCAGATCCTTCTTCTTCTGGGCCTTGCCGGTGGCGGCGAACTGTGCCACGGAGCCGCAGGGAGTGGACTTAGAAGCCTGACCGCCGGTGTTGGAGTACACCTCGGTGTCGAAGACCAGCACGTTGATGTTCTCGCCGGAGGCAAGGGCATGGTCCAGACCGCCGAAGCCGATATCATAGGCCCAGCCGTCGCCGCCCAGGATCCAGACGGACTTCTTGGCAAGGTAATCCTTGTCCTTCAGTATCTCGTTGCACAGATGGCAGGCCTCGCAGTCACAATACTTGTCGCCGGCAGCCTTGCGCTCCTCGTGATGGGCCAGCATCTTGTCGGCGGCTTCACGGCTGCCAAAGACTTCCACGGCCTTATCGGACTTGGCAAAGTCGATGACCCAGTCGATGGACGCGCGGCTGTACTCCAGCGCGGCGATATACGCTTCGGCAGCGGCCTCGTTGGCCTTGGAGTCGTTCATGGTCTCCAGCCAGGCCTTGCCGGTATCTTTAACTTCCTGCTCCACATAGTCAACAGCGATGAGCTTCTCGGTGAGCTCGGCCAGCCTGCCGCGCACGGCGTTCTGAGCCAGGCACATGCCAAGGCCGAACTCGGCGTTGTCCTCGAACAGGGAGTTCTCCCAGGCGGGACCGTGGCCCTTCTTGTTGACGGTGTAGGGAGTGGCGGGAGCGGAGCCGCCCCAGATGGAGGAGCAGCCGGTGGCGTTGGCGATGAACATCTTGTCTCCGAACAGCTGGGTAGCAAGCTTCGCATAGGGAGTCTCGCCGCAGCCGCCGCAGGCGCCGGAGAACTCAAGCAGAGGCTGCTTGAACTGGCTGCCCTTGACGGAGGTCTCCTTGAACTTCTCAGCCACAGCCTCCTTTGCGGGCAGGTCAATGCCATAGTTGAACACGGCCTGCTGGGGACGCTGGGAGTCGATGGAGGCCATCTGCAGGGCCTTCTGCTTGGCGGGGCAGGTGGTGACACAGCTGCCGCAGCCGGTGCAGTCCAGGGTGGAGATGACCATGGCGAAGTTCATGCCGGGCACGCCGGTCATGGGCTTACTCTTTGTGCCCTCGGGAGCGTTCTTCAGCTCCTCGTCGGTCATGGCAATGGGACGGATGACCGCATGGGGACACACATAGGAGCACTGGTTGCACTGTATGCAGTTCTCGGGTATCCACTCGGGAACGTCCACTGCAACGCCGCGCTTCTCGTAGGCAGCGGTGCCCTGGGGAGAGGTGCCGTCGGCATACTTTTCAAAGGTAGAAACTGGCAGGTCCTTGCCGTGGAAGGTGTTCACGGGGAACACCACGTTGTTGACATAATCCACCAAATCCTGACGGGTGCCGGTGGCGACCTTCTTCTGAGAGTCGTCCACGGTGTCCTTCCAGGCGGCGGGCACGTCCACCTTCACATAGCCGTTGGCACCCCGGTCGATAGCGTCGTGGTTCATCTTGACCACGGCCTCGCCCTTCTTGCCGTAGGACTTGGTGGCGGCATCCTTCATATACTTGATGGCGTCCTCTTCGGGGATTATCTTGGCGATGGAGAAGAAGGCGGACTGGAGCACCGTATTGGTGCGGGTGCCAAGACCCAGTTCCTTGCCGATGGCGAAGGCATCGATGGTGTAGAAGTTGATCTCATTGTCGGCGATGAACTTCTTGACCTTGCCGGGCAGGCGCTTGTCAAGCTCCGCCGCGTCCCAGGAGCAGTTCAGAAGGAAGCTGCCGCCCTTCTTCAGATCCTGCACCATATCATAGGTGTCAAGGTAAGCCGGATTGGAGCAGGCCACGAAATCGGCCTTGGAGATATAGTAGGTGCTCTTGATGGGGGTGTGGCCAAAGCGCAGGTGGCTGATGGTCAGACCGCCGGATTTTTTGGAGTCATAGTCGAAGTAGCCCTGGGCATACATGTCGGTGTGGTCGCCGATGATCTTGATGGAGTTCTTGTTGGCGCCCACAGTGCCGTCGGAGCCGAGGCCCCAGAACTTGCAGCTGGTGGTGCCGGCGGGAGCGGTGTCGGGATCCTCCTTCACGTCCAGGGACAGGTGGGTCACGTCGTCCACGATGCCGATGGTGAAGCGCTTCTTGGGCTCTGCGCTCTCCATGTTGCGGTAGACGGCGATGATGTCGCTGGGCTTGGTGTCCTTGCTGCCCAGGCCATAGCGGCCGGTGTAGACGGGGCACGCGCCGAAGCTGGTGCCGTTGATGGCGGCCAGCACGTCCAGGTACAGGGGCTCGCCGATGGAGCCGGGTTCCTTGGTACGGTCCAGGACAGAGATGGTCTTGACAGTCTCCGGCATAACGTTCAGCAGGTACTTGGCCACGAAGGGGCGGTACAAGTGGACCTTCACAAGGCCCACCTTCTCGCCGGCGGCCACCAAGTAGTCGATGACCTCCTCGATGGTCTCGCAGGCGGAGCCCATGGCGATGATGACCTTGTCCGCATCGGGAGCGCCGTAGTAGTTGAAGGGCTTATAGTCGGTGCCCAGTTTCTCGTTTACCTTGTTCATGTACTCGACGGCCACCTCGGGTACGGCGTCATAGTACTTGTTGCAGGCCTCTCGGGCCTGGAAGAAGATGTCGCCGTTTTGGGCCTGGCCGCGAAGCACGGGATGCTCGGGGTTCAGGGCATGACGGCGGAACTCGTCCACAGCGTCCCAGTCCAGCATCTCGCCCAGGTCCTCATAGTCCCAGGTCTCGATCTTCTGTACCTCGTGGGAGGTGCGGAAGCCGTCGAAGAAATGCAGGAAGGGCACCTTGCCCTTGATAGCGGCCAAATGGGCTACCGCGCCCAAGTCCATGACCTCCTGAGGGGAGTTGGAGCACAGCATGGCGTAGCCGGTCTGACGGCAGGCGTACACGTCGGAATGGTCGCCGAAGATGTTCAGAGCGTGGGTGGCCACTGTGCGGGCGGAAACATGTATGACGCTGGGCAGCAGCTCGCCGGCGATCTTGTACATATTGGGGATCATCAGCAAGAGACCCTGGGAGGCGGTGTAGGTGGTGGTCAGCGCACCTGCGGCCAGTGAGCCGTGGACAGCGCCGGCGGCGCCGGCCTCAGACTGCATCTCGGTGACACGCACCTCGCGGCCAAACAGGTTCTTGCGGCCTGCGGCAGCGTACTTATCGGTCTCGTCGGCCATCACGGAAGAGGGCGTGATGGGGTAGATGGCGGCAACGTCCGTGAACGCGTATGAAACATGCGCGGCGGCGTTGTTGCCATCCATGGTCTTCATTTTTCTTGGCATTTTAACGATTTCCTCCTTTTAGGATGCTCGGTGTGCCGGGCGGCCAGAGCCGGACCTTCGCACTTACCAATATATTTTACCATTAAATTTGGCTTCTGTAAAGGACAAAATCGCCATTTTGCGATTTTTTTGTGCCCAAAAAGAATCAGTGCAGGAGCGTCTGAGGGTAATCTGAACGCTACTTTCTCTATTAATAGGCCACCGATAGGGAGCACTTAACAAATGCGGCTTGACAATCAGTCCATGCCTGCAGTATACTGTGAAAACTATTAAAAGTCAGCAATTTGGGATTAGAACCCGTACAAACGGATTAGTTGAGAGAGGAATCTTGCATGAATAAAGTAGAGCTTAAACTATATGAAAACGCCCACAAGGAAACTATGCTGGAGGATATTGCAGCTTTCTGGAGCACCCATTACCAGACTGTTACTCCAGCTCAGGCGGCGGGCAATAATAGAAGAATGGACATCAGAGGGGCACGCACTGTACGCTATCTTTTCCAATGGTTTGGAGGTGGGTTTCCTTCATATGGGAAGTCGGGGCGATGCCTGTGACTGGCTGGAGGAGGTGTTTGTCCGGGAAGACTTCCGCAGACAAGGTATTGGGAGTACGGCCATTGAGGCGGCTTGGGCTATGCTGCGGGAGAAGGGGCTGGAAACCATGTATCTGGAGGTAGTTCCTGCTAACGAAGGGGCTATCCGGCTTTACCATCGGCTGGGTTTCACCAATCTAAACACTCTGACGCTGAACCGTTCGGTAAAAGAGAAACGACAGTTGGGTACACAGAATATTGGTGGGCTGGAGTTTCGGACTTATCGGCCCAATAATGGATAATATCGATTTGTCAAGGGGGTTCATCTTTTGGGTGAATCCCTTTGATAAACCTTCTCTTTCATAGGTATAAGGTGTCTTCCAAAGCCTAAAACGACTTTATGATTGACAATGCGGCCCCTTTACTGTAAAATAAGAAATAATTTACCGAATTTTCCTATTCAAGAAAGGAGTTTCCACAGCCATGCCAGAAGACCCTGACGGTACTGCCGTCATACCGATTATACTGACCGTCATATTCATGCTCCTCTCTGCGCTCTACGCAGCGGGGGCCTCGGCGGTTTCCGCCCTGTCAGTTTCCCAGGTGAAGCGAGAGGCGGATTCCGGCGGGAGGAGGGCAAAGGCCCTATTGAAGATCATTGAGGCCCAGGAGACCGTGGTATCGCCTCTGCAATCGGGCCTGCTTCTCTGCGGGCTTCTGGGGCTCGCCTGCTGTATCACGGCCCTGCAGCGCCCTATAGCTTCGCTGTTCCCGGATACAATAGGGGCCGGGCTGCGCCTGGCCCTTGGCAGTCTGCTTGCCGCGCTGGGGTACATCGTTCTGTTTTTCCTGCTGTGCGACCTGCTGCCGAAGAAGGCCGCAAGGCACTGGGCCAAGAGCTTTGCATACGGCCACCATAAGTTTATAAAAAGGCTTTCCGGCGCGGCCATGCCCTTCCTTGCCGCAACCAAAGCCATAGTAAACGGCATTTTGCGCCTGCTGCGCATAGACCCCCACAGCCTTGAGGACGCGGTCACCGAGGAGGAGATAATGCAGATGGTGGGCGAGGGCGAGGAAAAGGGCGTTATTGAGGAGACGGAGAAGGACATGATAGCCAATATCCTGGACTTCAACGACACCGCCGCCGGGGAAATAATGACCCACCGCACGGATATCGCTGCCGTTTCCGATGACTCGGACGTGACCCAGGTGGTGGCTCTGGCCCTGGAGCACGGCTGCTCCAGGGTGCCGGTGTATCACGAGGATATCGACTCTGTTGTGGGAATCTGTTACGTAAAGGATCTTCTTCCATATGTGGGGGTGACTCTGCCGAAGGCCGTTTCCGTTACCCGGCTTATGCGTCCCGCATACTTTATTCCTGAGACTAAAAAGTGCAGCCAGCTCTTTACCGAGATGACCGAGCGCAAGGTACAGATAGCCATCGTAGTGGACGAGTACGGCGGGACAGCCGGGCTTATAACCCTTGAGGACCTGGTGGAGTCTATTGTGGGCAACATCCAGGACGAGTACGACAACGAGACGGAGGAGATACACCGGGTCAGCGAGACCGAGTTCACTGTGGACGGCACCGCCTCTATCGATGAAATATCGGACCTGACGGAGACCGAGCTCCCCGAGGGCAATTACGATACTATTGGCGGCCTTGTCACTGAGATGCTTGGGTATATCCCAAAGGAGGGGGAACAGCCCCAGGTGGAGGTGGCGGGTCTCAGCATAAAAGTGCTGGAGGTCGAGGACAGGCGGCTCTACCGTCTGCTTATTATTAAGCTGCCTCCCATAGACGAAGACGGTGAGAAGGAGGACGAATAGCTATGAAGGGCACGACAAAGGTTAAAAAGGAACAGGACTTGGGCTCTGATAATATAGGAAAGCTTATGTTTACCCTGGCTGTCCCGGCTATAACCGCCCAGCTGGTAAATTGCTCTATAATATCGTGGACCGCATATATATCGGACATATCCCTGAGATAGGCTCTGCGGCGCTCACAGGCGTGGGCATCTGTTTCCCGATAATCATGCTGATTATGGCTTTCAGCTCTCTTGTGGCCATGGGCGGCGCGCCCCAGGCGGCCATAGCCATGGGCCAGCAGAACAACGAGAAGGCCGAGCGTATACTGGGCAACTGTTTCACAAGCCTGCTTATAGTGGCGGCGGCGCTTACAGCGGTGTTTCTCATTTTCGGCGAGCCAATACTCAGAGCCTTTGGGGCCAGCGACAACACTATCGGCTATGCCAACGACTACCTACAGATATACGTGATAGGCACGGTGTTTGTCCAGATTGCTCTCGGCATGAATATGTTTATCACCACCCAGGGCTTTGCCAAGATAAGTATGCTCACCGTAGTTATCGGCGCGGCGCTGAACATAGCCTTTGACCCGGTGTTTATCTTTGTGTTCAACATGGGTGTGCGGGGAGCGGCCCTGGCAACTATCATATCTCAGGGGGTTTCGGCCGCGTGGGTGCTGAAATTCCTTACGGGGAGAAAGACTACCCTGCGCATCAGAAAGCGCGGTATGAGGATAAGGCCGAAGATCCTGCTGCCGGTGCTGGCTCTGGGCGTATCGCCCTTTATCATGCAGAGTACCGAGAGCCTTTTGAGCGTGGTGCTGAACACCTCCCTGCTAAAGTACGGCGGGGACATCGCCGTGGGGGCCTATACTGTTATTGGCAGCGTTATGCAGATAGTCAACCTGCCTATGCAGGGCCTGTTTCAGGGGGCCCAGCCCATCACAAGCTTCAACTACGGCGCGCAGAACTTTGACCGGGTGAAAAAATCTGTGCGGCTTCTTACCACCACGGCCGTTATATATGGCACTCTGTTCTGGCTGGCGCTGATGCTGGTGCCCCAGGTGTTTGTGGGGATGTTTACCGGCGATGCTGAGCTGACGGAAATGACCGTCTGGGCTATGCGTATATTTTTGGCGGGAGTCTTCGCCTTCGGGTTCCAGGGGGCCTTTCAGAACTCCTTTCTGGCCCTGGGCCAGGCCAAGGTGTCCCTGCTGCTGGCGCTGCTTAGAAAGATAGTGCTTTTGATACCCCTTATCTTTGTAATGCCGCTGTTTTTTGAGAACAAGCTGTTCGGTGTGTTTATAGCCGAGCCCATTGCGGATATCACCGCCGCCCTTGTCACGACGATCTCCTTCCTCACATGGGCCCGCAGGAATCTGAATAGGCCTAAGGCAGAAATATAATATCAAAATGATATCAAACAAAAATCTTTCATATATCTTACGATTTTGTAAGGGCTCTTGCCTAGGGCCCTTTTACTGTGCTAAAATATATGGCTGTAAGCTTGCGAATAAGAGAAAGGGGTTTATTTATGCTGTCAATTAGCGGAGTCACAAAAAGGTACGGCAAGACCGTTGCCAACGACAATATCAGCTTTGCCGTTGGCGACGGGCAGATAGGGATACTTATGGGACCAAACGGCGCGGGAAAGTCCACCATCATCAAGTGCATAACCGGCCTTCTGCGCTTTACCGGGCGCATAGAAATAAACGGCGCGCTCAATAATACGGTCGAGGCCAAGCGCCAGCTGGGCTATATCCCGGAGATGCCCGCCGTGTACGACTTGCTTACCGTGTCCGAGCACCTGGAGTTCATACGCCGGGCATATAAGGTGCAGGACGAGGCCTACTCACAGCAGCTTCTGGAGCGCCTGGAGCTCTGGGATAAGAAGGATAAGCTGGGCAAAGAGCTTTCAAAAGGTATGCAGCAGAAGCTCTCTATCTGCTGCGCTTTGTGCCATAGGCCCAGGGTCGCCGTTTTCGACGAGCCGTTGGTGGGCCTTGATCCCCACGCCATCAAGGAGTTGAAGAATATCTTTAGGGAACTGAAGTCGGACGGCGTATCTGTGCTCATAAGCACCCACATGATAGACAGCGTCGAGGACTACTGGGACGTGGCGAACATCATGATGAACGGCCGGTTTGCCGCCACCATGCTCAACGACGGCAGCGAGGGTGAGAGTCTTGAGGACCTGTTCTTCCAGATAACAGAGGGGGGAGCAAAATGAGAAGCCCGCTGGTATACCTGACACTAGTTAAGCTGAAAAACCAGCTAAAGGAGGCTGTGAAGCATCCGGCAAAGCTGTTCTATGTGGTGTTCCTGGCCGCTATGCTCCTGCTTACCGCCATAGGAGGGCGGGACACGGAGATGGAGCTCCGCCCGCTCTCTGAACTGACGGCCATAATGGTACTGTTCTACAGCCTGATGTTCCTGATGACCTTTATCAACGGACTGAACGGCGGGGCGGGGAATTATCCCATGTTCACCCTGTCCGACGTGAGTATGCTGTTCCCGTCGCCCTTAAAGCCAAATAAGGTCCTGTTCTATGGCCTGACCCGGCAGCTGGGTCTGTCGCTTCTACTGGGTTTCTTCCTGCTGTTCCAATACAGTTGGATGCACGCGGCATACGGCGTTGGATATTTGCACCTGGTGCTGATAGTGTTGGGATATGCTCTCTGCCTGTTCCTTGGACAGATCTGCGCCATGGCGGCATATACCCGCACCAGCGGCAACGACAGCGCCCGGCGCGTGGTGAGATATCTTGTCTATGGCATAACCGTGGCTTTCGTGGCAGGGCTGATTTATAGCTGCATGCCGAAGATAACAGTTGGCGCAAATTCGGAGGAGATGCTTTCCTTTGCCCTGTACGGCGCTCTTGATGCGGGGGCGGAATTCCTCTCCGCTATAGGCGTTTTCTTCCCGGTGTCCGGCTGGGCGGCAGGGCTCATCGGCGGCGTATTTACCGGTGAGTACATAACAGCGGGCATATGCGCCCTGCTGATGCTGGCGGCCTTTGCCATAGCGCTGCTGTTGGTGATAAAGAATAAGAACAACTACTATGAGGACGTGCTGCAAACCGCCGAGGTGGCTCAGTCCGCCATTACCGCCAAGAAGGAGGGCCAGCCCGCCGAGGTGACCCCCAAGAAGGTGCGCGTGGGCAAGACCGGCCTTGATAAGGGCAGCGGCTCCAGCGCCATGTTCTATAAGCACCTTTTGGAGAACCGGCGCTCCGGGGTGTTCATGTTCTCCAAGATGACCCTGATCTTTATGGGCATCACCATAGGCTGCGCTGTCATGTACAGCTTCATATTTTCTGACGAGGGTGACAGCACCGCCGCCTTTGTGGCCGTGTTCACCATGAGCACTTATATGCAGATGTTCTCTGAGAGCATGGGCCGGTTCAGCTGGGAGATATCGAAGCCCTATATCTATCTTATCCCGGAGCCGCCCTTTAAGAAGCTGCTCTGGGCCACGGCGGAGACTCTGCTGGCCGACTGCGTAGAGGCGGTATTCCTGTTTGTACCCATCGGGCTTATCCTAAATATCGGCCCCATTGAAACTGTCCTCTGCATAATTGCACGGATATCCTTCGCGCTGCTGTTCACCTCGGGCAATATGCTGGTGGAGAGGGTATTCGGCACAGTGCGCTCCAAGGGCCTGATACTGTTCTTCTACATCATTTCGCTGATGATACTGGCGGCGCCGGGGATCGTGCTGGGCGTGCTGCTGCTGAGCCTGGAGCTTCTGCCGGGGTTTATCGGTATGCTGCTGGGCATTATAGCCGCCAACGTGCCCGTTGCGCTGCTGGTAATGTTCCTTTGCCGCAACGTGCTCCAGTATACGGAGATAAACGGAAGGTAAGATATAACGGAGGAGGGGTTCTATGTTTGAAAATGAGGAGAGCCGGGAGCGGGCGCTGCTGGTGTCCCTGGACACTGGGGAATACGATGCTGAAACCTCTTTAGCAGAGCTCTGCGAGCTTGTGGAGAGCGCCGGCGCGGACCCGGCCTTTACCCTTATGCAGAAGCGCCCTGCGCCGGACGCGGCCACCTGTATTGGCTCGGGCATGGCACAGGAGGCGGCGGAGCTGATAGAGCGGGAGGGACTGGACCTGTGCATATTTGACCGGGAACTGAGCCCCACCCAGATACGGAACTTAGAGGAGCTTTTCGGCGTTAGGGTAATTGACCGCACCATGCTTATACTGGATATCTTCGCCCAGCGGGCAAAGAGCCGGGAGGGCAAGCTCCAGGTGGAGCTTGCCCAGCTTCGCTATATGCTGCCAAGGCTCACGGGCCGGGGCACTGCCCTCTCAAGGCTGGGCGGCGGCATCGGCACCAGGGGCCCCGGCGAGACAAAGCTTGAGACGGACCGGCGGCATATCCGGCGAAGGATAGGGAGCCTGAAGGAGCAGTTGGAGGAGGCCGAAGCCGCCCGGGCGGTAACAGGAAAGCGCAGGAGGAAGAACTCGGTGATCTCTGTGGCTCTGGTGGGCTATACAAACGCCGGCAAGAGTACGCTTATGAACCGTCTGACCCAGGCGGGGGTATTGGCCGAGGATAAGCTGTTTGCCACCCTTGACCCGACCGCCAGGGCCTTAAAGCTGCCCTGCGGGAAGACGGTCATGCTGATAGATACTGTCGGCCTTATACGGAGACTGCCGCATCATCTGGTCGAGGCCTTCAAGTCCACCCTTGAGCAGGCGGCCACGGCTGATATACTTTTGAATATCTGCGACGCGTCAAGCGATGAAGCCCGGGAGCACCTACAGGTGACAGAGGAACTGCTCCAGAGCCTTGGCTCAGGGGAGCGCCCGGTGATACCTGTGCTCAATAAATGGGACGCGGTTGGGGACGAGGAGCTGGCCCCGCGCCTGCCGGGGGCGGTGCGCATCAGCGCGCTGAACGGCGAGGGGATTGACCGGCTGCTGGAAGCGGTGGAGGAGAACCTGCCCGAGAAAACCTTTGACGTAGAGCTGCTGCTGCCCTTTGCAAAGAGCGGCCTTGCCGCAAGGCTCCGGGACGAGGGCGCACTGCTTAGCGAGGAATATGTAGAGGAGGGACTGAGAATTACTGCCAGGGTTGATGGGCGGCTCTACGGCCTTGTAAAGGAGTATGACCTCAACCCAAGAGAGGAGGAGTGAGTATGTTTTACCATGCAAGCCCTACGCACTGTATTGAGGTGCTGGAGCCGAGAGTTTCTAATCATGGAAAGCCGCTGGTATATCTGTCGAAAAAGAGGGAGAACGTGCTGCCGTACCTTTCCAACGCTGTGGAAAAGTATTGCAGAGAGACCGGCTTTCCCCATGAGGGGCCCTGGTATAAGTGGGGCAGCTACGGCTTTTTTGAGGGAAAGCTGCGCATTGACGAATACTGGCCGAACGCACTTGAGGAGACCTATAAGGGAGTATCCGGCTATATCTACGCCGCCGAGACCGTGCCCGGGCGGGAGGAGCTGAAGGGCATCCCGGACGCTGTGATAACCTCAGAGCCGGTACCGGTCACCGGCTGCGAGTACGTGCCGGACGCATACGAAGCCCTCCTTATCGCGGCGGAGCTGGGACAGATATTTATACGCCGCTATGAGCAGCTGCCGGAGAAAATGCTGGCATGGATAGAAAGCTCTATCAAGCAGCAGTATGAGGCGGCGGATATCCCCACATACAAGCATTTTCTAAAGGGCAAGTTTCCCGAAATTACCGCCAGACTTGAATAAATGTATGACAAAAGGTCCAAAATGTATAATTATTCATTTTGGACCTTGATTTTTGGGATTTTAGTGTATAATGATGTATGAAAGAAAACATAGAGGGAAGGAATGTCCGTTATGGCTAAAGAAATAAAAAAGGTAGTGCTGGCGTATTCCGGGGGTCTTGATACTTCTATTATTATTCCCTGGCTCAAGGAGAACTACAATAACTGTGAGGTAATTGCCGTGTCCGGCGATGTGGGACAGGGTACGGAGCTGGACGGCCTGGAGGAAAAGGCCAAGAAGACCGGGGCCTCAAAGCTCTATGTGCTGGACCTGAAGGAGGAGTTTGTGCAGGATTATGTATACCCAACTCTGAAGGCCGGGGCTGTCTATGAGAATAAGTACCTGCTGGGCACGTCCTTCGCAAGGCCCATCATAGCCAAGGGCATAGTTGAAATCGCCAAGAGGGAGGGGGCAGACGCTATCTGCCACGGCTGCACCGGCAAGGGCAACGACCAGGTGCGCTTTGAGCTGGCAATAAAGGCTTACGCCCCGGACATGACTGTCATCGCCCCCTGGCGTATATGGGACATCAAGTCCCGGGAGGAGGAAATAGAGTACGCAGAGTCCCACAATATTCCTCTGAAAATAAGCCGCGAGACCAACTACTCCAAGGACAAGAACCTCTGGCACCTGTCCCACGAGGGCCTGGACCTGGAGGACCCTTCAAACGAGCCGCTGTACAATAAGCCCGGTTTCCTGGAACTGGGGGTATCTCCCGAGCAGGCCCCGGACGAGCCCACATATATCAGCCTGCACTTCGAAAAGGGCGTGCCTACGGCCCTGGACGGCGAGAGCCTTTCCGGCGCTGAGATGGTGGCGAAGCTCAACGAGTTGGGCGGCAAGAACGGCATCGGCCTTGCGGATATTATCGAGAACCGCCTGGTGGGTATGAAGTCCAGGGGAGTTTATGAGACTCCCGGCGGCACAATACTCTATCACGCCCATAACAAGCTGGAGGAGCTCTGCCTTGACAAGGAAACCTACCACTATAAGCAGCAGGTGGCCCTAAAGTTTGCCGACCTTGTCTATAACGGCCAGTGGTACACTCCGCTGCGCCAGGCCTTGTCGGCTTTTGTGGACAACACCCAGGAGACCGTCACCGGCGACGTAAAGCTGAAGCTCTATAAGGGCAATATTATCGACGCGGGAGTGACCTCGCCCTATTCTCTCTATGACGAGGACATAGCTACCTTCGATGAGGACGAGGTATATAATCAGGCAGATTCCGCCGGATTCATCAACCTGTTCGGGCTGCCCATCAAGGTACAGGCGAAGAAGGGCCTGACCTACGATAAGTAAGGGGAGGCCTCCTAGATGGAGCTGATAGATATATACGATAAAGACGGCAATAAGGCCGGCGCCGTTCGCGACAAAGAAGCGCCCCTTGGGCCGGGGGAGTACCGTATGGCTGTGGGTATGTGGATAGTGGACAGGGGCGGCAGGATATTCCTCACCCGCCGGAGCATGGAAAAGAAGTACGCCCCCGGCAAGTGGGAGAACCCCGCCGGTCACGTGCAGGCGGGCGAGGACCCGGTCCACGCCGTTATTCGGGAGCTCTTTGAGGAGACCGGCCTCACTGTCCAGGAGGAGCAGATAACTCTCCTTGGCCGCTCCTGCACTTGGCCGTACATCGGCCGGGACTTCGGGGTGCGCATGGACGTAGACTTGAACGATGTGCGTTTCCAGAAAGGCGAGACCTGCGACGCCAAATGGGTGACCTTTGAGGAGTTCGCCGAAATGGCCCGGGCGGGGGAGTTTGCACCCTCCCTTACGGACCATATGCGGGACTATAGAGATGCGTTTCTGGACTTCACCGAACACCCGGGCAGTACGGCTCTTGACTTCTTGACAGCGGAGGAATAAAAATGAAGCTATGGAAGGGCCGCTTTAAAAAAGAGGCAGATCCCAGGACCAACGATTTCAACTCCAGCATAGCCTTTGACAGCCGTATGTACCGCCAGGACATAGAGGGCAGTATTGCCCACGCCACAATGCTGGGGCGGCAGGGCATTATCAACATGGACGAGAGCGATAAAATATGCGCGGAGCTTAAAAAGATACGCAGCGATATAGACAGCGGTGTGCTGGCTATCGACCCGGACGCCGAGGATATTCATACCTTCGTGGAGCAGGAATTGACCTCCAGACTGGGAAACCCAGGCAAACGCCTGCACACCGGCCGCAGCCGCAACGACCAGGTGGCCCTTGACATACGCCTGACCCTCAGAGAGGACTGTGCGGGGCTTATGGAACAGATAAAGGAACTGGTGCGGGTGCTCTGCAAGAAGGCCGCACAGCACAGCGCAACGGTAATGCCCGGGTACACCCATATGCAGAGGGCCCAGCCGGTGACCTTCGGGCACCATCTGATGGCCTATGCCGAAATGCTCCTGCGGGATATCTCACGTTTTGAGGACACCTTAAAGCGCATGGACCAGTGCCCCCTTGGCAGCGGAGCCTTGGCCGGGACCACATACCCCCTGGACCGGGAAATGACAGCAAAGCTTCTGGGCTTTTCATCACCCACCCGGAACAGCCTGGACGGCGTGTCCGACCGGGACTTCTGCGCGGAGATAGCCTTTGCGGTCTCGCTGTGCATGGTGCATCTCTCCCGGCTCTGCGAGGAGCTGGTGCTCTGGTGCTCCTGGGAGTTTAAGTTTATCGAGCTGGACGACGCGTACTGTACTGGCTCAAGCATAATGCCTCAGAAAAAGAACCCGGACCTTGCGGAGCTTATCCGGGGGAAATCCGGGCGGGTCGTTGGGGACCTTACGGCCCTCTTGACCATGATGAAGGGACTGTCGCTGGCCTATAACAAGGATATGCAGGAGGACAAGGAGGCTGTGTTTGACGCGGTGGACACCTTAAAGCTCTGCCTGACCCCTCTGACACCCATGCTGGAGACAATGAAGGTTTTGGAGCGGAATATGCGCAAAGCGGCGGCGGGCGGCTTTATAAACGCTACGGACTGCGCGGACTGGCTGGTGGCCTCGAAGGGCCTGCCCTTTAGGGACGCTTACAGGATAACCGGCGAGGTTGTGGCTCTGTGCATTGAGCATGGCGAAACCCTGGAGAGCCTTCCCTTAGAGGAGTATAGGCGCGTGCACCCGGCCTTTGACGAGGGCGTGTATAACGTTATTTCTTTGGACAAATGTGTTGGTGACCGAAAGGTGCTGGGCGGGCCCGCGCCGGAGAATGTAAGGGCCCAAGCGGAATATGTGCTGGCGTTGCTGGAAAGAGGAGAGGGATAATGAACAGAGTAAAGGTTGGAATTGTGGGGGCTACAGGTTATGCCGGGGTGGAGCTCTGCCGGCTGATAATGGGCCATCCCCAGGCGGAACTGTCAGCTATAAGCTCGGTGAGCTTTGAGGGCAAAACCCTTTCGGAGGTGTACCCGGCATACTTCCATATGTGCGACATGATATGCGGAACCCAGGAGCAAGTGCTGGAAAAGAGCGAGGTTATTTTTGCCGCGCTGCCCCACGGGCTGTCCCAGGAGCTGGCGGCCCAGTGCGTGAAGGCCGGTAAGGCGTTCACAGACTTGGGGGCGGACTTCCGGCTTGAGAGCGAGGAGGAATACAAGGAGTGGTACGGCGGCAGCTTCACGGATAAGGCGCTGCACCAGGAGGCGGTGTACGGACTGCCGGAGCTTTTCCGGGAGCGGATAAGGGGTAAACGGCTCATAGCGAACCCCGGCTGCTATACCACAGCCGTGCCCCTGGCTCTAGCCCCGGCCTTGGAGGCGGGGCTAATACAGCCGGAGGGGATAATTGCAGACTGCAAGTCCGGCGTGACCGGCGCGGGGCGCAAGCCCACCCAGGGAAACCATTACCCGGAGCTGAACGAGGGCTTCACCGCCTATAAGGTCGCGGCCCACAGGCACACCCCGGAGATGGAGCAGACCCTTTCGCATATAGCCGGACAGAAGATAAAGCTGACCTTTGTGCCCCATCTGCTGCCCATAAACCGGGGAATATTGGCCACCTGCTACGCGAAGCTGGCTCCGGGCGCGGAGCTTGCCGCCATACGCAAAGCTTATGAAAATCGCTATGCCGGGGAGTTCTTCATTCGACTGCTGCCAGACGGACAGTGCGCAAATGTGAAGAATGTGCGCTGCACAAACTTCTGTGACATATCCCTTTTTGCTGACTCGCGCACCGGCACCTTCATAGCTGTTTCGGCTATTGACAATATGGTGAAGGGCGCGGCGGGCCAGGCCATACAGAACATGAATCTTGCCCTGGGCATTGACGAGACTGCCGGGCTTAAGCTGGTACCGCCGGCGTTTTAAAAAATTTTTAGGAGAATGAGAAATGGAATTTATCAAGGGCGGCGTAACCGCCGCCAAAGGCTTTTCAGCGGGTGGCCTCCACTGCGGGATCCGCAAGAATAAGACGAAGCCGGATCTGGCACTTATCCTCAGCGACCGGGAATGTGCCGCCGCCGGGGTCTATACCCGCAATCTGGTGAAGGGAGCGCCCATAACGGTCACCCAGAGGAACATAGCAGACGGCAGAGCCTGGGCCGTCATTTGCAACTCCGGCATAGCAAACACCTGTGCCCCGGACGGCCTTGAAAAGGCCGAAGCCATGTGCCGCGTGGCGGCCTCGGCGCTGGGGCTGAAGCCGGAGGACATTATAGTGGCCTCCACTGGCGTTATCGGTCCGTCTCTGCCAATAGAGCCCATAGCCAACGGCATAGAGGAGTTGAAGGCCTCCCTTAGCGGGGAAGGCTCTCTGGCGGCGGCAACGGCTATCATGACCACCGACACCGTACCAAAGGAGGCCGCCGTTAAATTTACCGTGGGCGGAAAAACTGCCTATATGGGCGGCATATCAAAGGGCAGCGGCATGATTCACCCCAATATGGCCACCATGCTCTGCTTTGTGACCACCGACTGCGCCATCGACCCGGCACTGCTGCAAAAGGCCGTTAAGACCGCCGCCGACGCCACCTTCAACATGATAAGCGTGGATGGCGACACCTCTACCAACGACACCTTTATGGTGCTGGCAAACGGAGCTGCCGGGAATGTGGAGATTACAGAAGAAAGCGAAGATTATGCCGCCTTTGTAGAGGCCCTTACGGCGGTTGGGCGGAGGCTTGCCATGATGATGGCGAAGGACGGCGAGGGGGCCTCAAGGCTGATAATCTACCGGGTGAGCGGGGCCCCGGACCTTGAGACCGCCCGCACAGTGGCCCGCGCCGTCAGCAGCTCCACACTGGTAAAGGCCGCCTTCTTCGGGGCGGACGCCAACGCCGGGGGGCGGGCCATGTGCGCCGTGGGCTACTCCGGGGCCCGGGTGGACGTGGAGAAGATAGACATTGCCTTTAAGTCCGCAAAGGGCAGGGTAGAGGTGGTGAAGTTTGGCCTGGGCATAGAGTTCTCCGAGGAGCTGGCCCTTGAGGTCCTAAAGGAGCCGGAGATAGAGACGCTTATAGACCTGCATATGGGAGATGTATCCGCCGAGGCCTATGGCTGCGACCTCACCTACGACTACGTGAAGATAAACGCGGACTACCGCACTTGAGGAGGGTAATATGCTGGAAAAGCTCGGCGTAAAGAGCCGGTGGGATATTGTTCCGGCGGTACTTTCGGTGCTGCTGTACCTAAACTTTATTGTGTTTGTGATATTGCTTTTTGCCGCCACCGGCGTGCTGCTCCTATATGCAGCGCCGTCACTGCTGACGGCGGCGCTGCTTATCGCGGCAATCATTACCCATCTTATTACCAGGAGGAGGTCGTCAAAGCTCTGGCGCAGGCTGCTGCTGGGCGGGATAGCGGCTGATTTCCTTATAATTATATTCTTTGTGGCAGCGGTCCTCCTGTTCATATTCGCTTGGGGCGGTTTGGCGGCCACAAATTGAGAGGGGCGGAAAAATGCAGGTATCAAACAGCGAGAGGGCTAATATCCTTGTGCAGGCCCTGCCGTATATCAAAAAGTACGCAGGGGCCACGGTGGTGGTGAAGTACGGAGGGAACGCCATGCTGGACGACGAGCTGAAATCGGCGGTTATGAGCGATATCGTGCTGATGCAGTTGGTGGGCATAAACGTGGTGCTGGTCCACGGCGGCGGGCCGGAAATAAACGCCATGCTGAAAAGGATCGGCAAGGAGAGCAAATTCATCGGCGGTATGCGCTATACGGACGAGGAAACTATCGGTATCGTTCAGCAGGTGCTGGCAGGGAAGGTGAACAAGGACCTTGTGCAGCTTCTTGAGGACGCGGGTGGCAGGGCCATAGGGCTTTGTGGCCTGGACGGTTCGTTATTAAAGGCAGACCGGCTGGAGGAGGACCTAGGCTTCGTGGGGGAGATAAGGGAGGTCAATGTGGATATCCTGCGTGACGCCGCCCAGAACGGCTATATCCCCATCGTTTCTACTGTAGCGGCGGGCTATCACGGCGAGGTGTACAACATCAATGCGGACATTGCCGCCGCTCGGATAGCTGCGGAGCTGGGGGCCATGAAGCTGATACTTATGACGGACGTATGCGGCCTTTTGCGGAACAAGGATGACGAGAACACCCTTATTCCGGTGGTGAACGTCAGCGATGTGCGGAGACTCAAAAAAGAGGGCGTGATAAACGGCGGCATGATACCCAAGATAGACTGCTGTGTGGACGCGGTCCGCCGGGGTGTGAACCGGGCCCATATAATTGACGGGCGCATCGCGCATTCGATCCTCGTGGAGCTTTTCACCGACGAGGGCATCGGTACTATGTTCTATTAGGAGAGATCAGGCTATGAAATTTCAAGAGATAAAGGACCAGGAGCAAGAGTATATCATACACACCTACGGCAGAGTGGACGCGGCGCTGGTAAAGGGTAGAAACGCTACCGCCTGGGATGTGGAGGGCAGGGAGTATATTGATTTCACCTCTGGCATAGGTGTGAACAGCCTTGGATACAGCGACCCGGATTGGACTGCCGCCGTGTCAAAACAGGCAGGGGAGATTCAGCACCTATGTAACTATTACTATTCGCCCCAGAACACAGCCCTTGCACAGGAACTGTGCACAGCCGCCGGAATGGCCCAGGCTTTCTTCTGCAACTCTGGGGCAGAGGCCAACGAGTGCGCAATAAAAATAGCGCGGAAATATGGGGAAAAGCGGGGCGCATATAAAATTGCCACCCTTGAAAACTCCTTCCACGGACGCACCCTGACGACCCTGGCCGCCACCGGCCAGGAGGGCTTCCATAAGGATTTTCTGCCCCTTACAGAGGGTTTCCTATACGCCAAGGCGGGCGATATCAAGGCTATGGACGCGTTATTAGATGGCAGTGTATGCGCCGTTATGATAGAGACCGTTCAGGGCGAGGGCGGTGTGGTGCCCATGGACCCGAATTTCCTTAAGGCTCTCGGCGAACTATGCCATGAGCGGGACGTGCTTCTAATTATCGATGAGGTACAGACAGGAGTGGGCCGCACGGGGCATTTTTACAGTTATCAGGGCTATGGCGTTCAGCCTGATGTGGTGACAAGCGCCAAGGGTCTTGCGGGCGGCCTACCCATAGGAATATGTCTGGTGGCTGAAAAGCTCCGGGATATCTTGAAGCCCGGCCAGCAGGGCTCCACCTTCGGCGGCAACCCGGTGGTATGCGCCGGGGCCAGAGAGGTGGTCCGGCGGGTAAGCTCCCCGGAGTTTTTGCAGACTGTCCGGGAGAAGGGGGAGTATATTTCCAAGAGACTTGAGAAGCTTTTCCAGGTGGAATTTGTGCGGGGCAGAGGGCTGATGCTTGGGATCAAGCTGAAATCCGGCGACGCCCATGACGTGCTTGTAAAATGTGCCCGGCAGGGATTATTGGTGCTCACCGCTAAAGAGCTGGTGCGGTTCCTGCCGCCACTGACTATCACCATGGAGGAGATCGATAAAGGACTTTTGATATTTGAAAAAGTTTTGCAGGAGGAAAACTGATATGGAGCATTTACTAAAGCTTTTGGACATGAGCGGCGAGGAGATAATCGAGGTGCTGAACCTTGCCGACCAGCTTAAATACGAGACAAAGCACGGCATCGAGCACCCGCACTTAAAGGGCAAGTGCCTTGGAATGATTTTTGAGAAGTCCTCCACCCGCACAAGAGTCTCCTTTGAGGTGGGGATAAATCAGCTGGGGGGCTACGCCGTGGTGCTGTCTTCAGAGGGCTCCCAGATAGGCAGGGGCGAGCCGGTGCAGGACACGGCGCGGGTGCTGTCAAGATATGTGGACGGCATTATGATACGCACCTTCAGCCAGCAGGAGGTGGAGGACCTGGCAAAATACGGCAGTGTGCCGGTGATAAACGGCCTGACAGACTTCTGCCATCCCTGTCAGGTGCTGGCGGACCTTATGACTATCCGGGAATTTAAGGGTTCACTGGATGGCCTGAAAATGTGCTTCATCGGGGACGGCAACAATATGATGAACTCCCTTGTTGTGGGGGGACTAAAGGTCGGTATGGCCGTCTCTGTTGCCTGCCCGGAGGGCTACCGCCCGCCAAAGGAGATACTTGACTTTGCAAAGAATTATGACTGCTTCGAGCTGACTGACGATCCTATGCAGGCGGCAAAAAACGCCGATGTGGTCATCACCGACGTGTGGACCTCCATGGGCCAGGAGGAGGAGCGTCAAAAGCGCGAGGCGGCCTTTAAGGGCTACTGCGTGAACAAAGAGCTAATGGCCCAGGCCAAGCCCGACGCCATGGTACAGCACTGCCTGCCAGCCCATAGGGGAGAGGAGATTACCGAAGAGATATTCGAGCAGAACGCCCAGCATATCTTTGAGGAGGCCGAGAACCGCCTGCACGCCCAGAAGGCGGTCATGGTGAAGACGATGGCGAAATAAGCCTAGGCAGTATCCCGGCATTACGCAATAGGGAGTACAGCATAAAGAGCCCGGCGGTGTAGACCAATACCCAAAGGCTGCCTGCCGCCAGCGAGAAATAGACCGCCGCCAGCATGGTTAGCGGGTGTAGCTTTGCCGTAGAGGCCACCAGCTTCGGCTCTATAACCTGGCGCACGCAGCCCATTACTGCCCACCCCACCAGGACCCCGGCCGCCCGGCCATAGGACCCGCAGAGGGCTTGCCAGACCGCTATGGGGCCCAGGACAAAGCCGGGCCCAAGCACGGGAAGTATATCGGCGAAGCATGTGATAACTGCGCTTATGAGGGGGTACGGCACGTTTAAGATGGACAGTATAACGAAGGCTTCGCAGAAGCTGATTAAATATATCAGCACATAGGACAACAGATACTTTTTTCCGGCGCCGGAGGAGTGCGCAGCAGCACGCCGGAGCTGACCGGCAGCTTTATCGCTTAAAAATCCCCTGGCCCAGCCGCGCAGCCTGTCAAAATCCCGGGCAAGGAAGAAGGCTGAAAAGCCCGTCACCAGGGCCATTGCCAGCAGGACCGGCAGCGACCCCAGCACGCCCAGCACTCTGTTCAGCGCGGCCATGGCCAGGTCCGCGCTGTTCTTCAAGAATTCCATCAGTTGTTCCCGGTGACGCTCCAGAAACTCCGCGTCTATCTGACGAACTAGATCCCCAAGCCACCGAAAGAATCTCTGCACCGGCGGGGAAAACTCGGGAAACCCGCCGCCGGCGGCCCTTGCGAGAAAGTCCGCCAACTCCCGCACGCCGAGGAACGTTAAGAGTATCAGCGCCGAGAGCAGCAGCGCCAGCGCCAAAGCCGTGACTGCCCCGGAGGCGGCAGCCCTGCTTAGGCGCAGTTTACCCTGAGTCCACCTTATGACCGGCTGCAACGCCGCAGCTATAAGAAGGCCCAACAGGAACGGCAATGAATAGATAAAGGTGGCTTTCCAAAGAAGGAAGGCAAGGCTGTATACGGCAAAAAACACCCCAATGGGGGCCAGACGTTTTAGCTCCTCTGTGTGAAACATATACGCCTCCATATCCGATACTAAATACACTATGGTAATATGGGGACATTTGGACAAAATATGCGTGAGCGCATCACATGAAAATGCCCCGCCGGCGTCAAAAGCCGCAGCGGGGCATATAGATATGCTTTTTTAGGAATTATGCTGCTGGGGCCGTTCCTCGCCTGTCAGCAACCACATGACCGATACGCCCAAAATCTGGGAAAGGGCCAGGAGCTCCGTGTCCGTCACGTACCGTATCTGCCCCTCGAGCTTTGAAAGCCCGGAGGCGTTAAGGTCAACGCCCCGCACCTGTAGCTGGGCAAGAAGCTCCTTCTGCTTCATGCCCTGATTTCTGCGGGCATTCTCCACCCGTGCACCGATCAGATTCTTTGTGCCTAATGGCTGCCCCCGCAGTCTCATAGCATATTCACTCCCTTGAGTATCTTAGTTTTAACTTTAGGTTTTATATAATATATTTTCCCTCATTACATATATACATTATAATAGCATATTTGTAAAAAATCAAGTACCTTTTAGAAATAAATTTGTCATTGTGCCAGAAAGGAAAAATAAGGCTGTACTTTTCATCTTTGGCCTGCTATAATATACAAAATATGAAGATACACAGATGAGAAATCAGAGAGGACGATTCCTAATGAGCAAGATGTTTTCACAGCGCGAGCTGACCATGCTCACCGACTTTTACGAGATAACCATGGCCAACGGATATTTTTTGGAGGGCTTTAAGGACACTATATGCTATTTTGATATGTTTTTCCGCAAGCTGCCCGATAACGGCGGCTTTGCCATAATGGCTGGGGTGGAGCAGCTGGTGGAGTACCTGAAAAACCTGCACTTCTCCACGGAGGATATTGAATACCTCTCGGGGAGGCATATGTTCAGCGGGGAGTTTTTGGAGTATCTCCGCAATTTCAAGTTCTCCTGCGACGTATGGACTATCCCGGAGGGTACGCCTATTTTCCCCGGCGAACCTGTTGTTACCGTTCGCGGCCCTGTCATACAGGCCCAATTTATCGAGACCATGGTACTGCTGTGCATAAACCACCAGAGCCTTATAGCCACCAAGTCGAACCGAATAGTCCGCGCGGCCCAGGGGCGTGCTGTAATGGAGTTTGGCTCGCGCCGGGCACAGGGCTTCGATGGGGCCGTATACGGCGCAAGGGCGGCATATATCGGCGGCTGTGCCGGCACGGCCTGCACCATCAGCGACCAACTCTTTGGGGTTCCGGCACTGGGCACAATGGCACATAGCTGGGTACAGCTCTTCGACTCCGAGTACGAGGCCTTTAAGGCCTACGCCAAGGCATATCCCAACAACTGCGTGCTGCTGGTGGATACCTATAATGTGCTGAAATCCGGCGTGCCCAACGCCATAAAGGTCTTTAACGAGGTGCTGGTGCCAAATGGCTACCGGCCCACGGGCATCCGCATAGACAGCGGCGATATCACCTATCTGTCCCGCAAGGCCCGCAAGCTGCTGGACGATGCGGGCTTTGAGGACTGCCAGATATGCGCGTCCAACTCCCTGGACGAATACATTATCCGCGATATGCTCATCCAAGGGGCGAAGGTGGATTCCTTCGGCGTGGGCGAGCGGCTGATAACCTCCTCCTCCGAGCCTGTGTTCGGCGGGGTATACAAGCTGGTGGGCGTTGAGAACCCGGACGGCACAGTAAAGCCCAAGATAAAGATAAGCGAGAATGTTGTGAAGATAACCACGCCCTGCTTCAAGAACGTGTGGCGGCTTTTTGATAAAGAGACCGACAAGGCCATTGCCGACGTGGTCACTATGCACGACGAGGTGATAGACGAGGAACAGCCCTATGTGCTGTTCGACCCAAACCATACCTGGAAACGCAAGACAGTGGAGAATTTCCACGCTGTGCCCCTGCTGACACAGATATTTAAAAACGGCGAGTGCGTCTACACACCCCGGGCTCTTAACGCCATCAAGGCCTACTGCGCGGCCCAGGTGGACACACTATGGGAGGAGGTCACCCGGTTTGAAAACCCGCACAGCTACTATGTGGACCTGTCCCAGAAGCTCTGGGACGAGAAGAACCGTATGCTCTCAGAAAAAAACTATTGACATAAAAGAGAGTATGAATTAAAATGATAACGTGAGCAAGCCGGGCAGTTGCGGGCGCAGGGTGAAAACCCGCGTCTGAGGAAAGTCCGAGCTTCATAGGGCAAGGATAACGGCTAACCGCCGCCGGGGGCGACCCCAGGGAAAGTGCAACAGAGATATACCGCCTGATTTGGGGCGCAAGCCACAATATCATGGTAAGGGTGGAAAGGCGAGGTAAGAGCTCACCGGCGCGGGGGAGACCCCGCGGCCCTGTAAACCCTATCCGAAGCAACACCGTGGAGGAACAGGAGACTTTAGCGTCAGCTAAATGTCTTCAGCGCGGCCCGCGCGTTCCGTGGAGGTGGCGCGAGCCCGTCGGCAACGGCGGGCCAAGATAGATGACTGCTCAAGACAGAACTCGGCTTACAGACTTGGTCACATCAGGAAAAGGGGCGCATAATGTGCCCTTTTTTGCTTGAATAGAAATGAGAGCGTTTAAAAGCGAGGAGCCGGCAGTATGGAAAAATTATCTCTATTGAAGACGTTTTTCGGCCATGACAAGTTCAGGACCGGGCAGGAGTTACTTATAGACGCCCTGCTTTCCGGCCGGGACGTGTTGGGGGTAATGCCCACAGGGGCGGGCAAGTCGGTATGCTATCAGCTGCCGGCCCTGATGCTGCCGGGGATCACTCTGGTGATATCCCCGCTTATCTCTCTGATGAAGGATCAGGTGGGGGCCCTTTTACAGTCCGGCGTACCGGCGGCGTACCTCAATTCCTCCCTGTCACAGGAGGAGTATTATCAGGTTATGGCTGGAGTGCGGCGGGGGGAGTACAAGCTCTTATACGTTGCCCCCGAGAGACTGCTGGCCGAAGGATTCCTGTCCCTTGCAAAAAGGACGCCCATATCCCTGCTGGCGGTGGACGAGGCCCACTGTGTCTCCCAATGGGGCCAGGATTTTAGGCCCAGCTACTTACAGATACCTGAGTTCATCAAAGCCCTTCCAAAGCGCCCAGTGCTTGGGGCCTTTACGGCCACAGCCACCCGGCAGGTGAAGGCGGACATAGCAAGGCTCCTTCTGCTAAAGGAACCGCTGGGGGTGACCACCGGCTTTGACCGTCCCAACCTGTTTTTCAGCGTGGAAAGGCCCAAAAATAAAGCCGCTTGGCTTTGCAGCTTTTTGAGGTCTCGCCCACAGGAGAGCGGCATAGTCTACTGCTCCACACGCAAGCAGGTAGAAGCTATCTACGAGATGCTGGGAGCAAGGGGCATAGCCGCCGCCCGGTACCACGCGGGGCTCTCCGACGAGGAGCGCCGCATGAACCAGGAGGAATTTGTAAACGACAGGGTACGGGTTATGGCGGCAACAAACGCTTTTGGTATGGGCATAGACAAGTCCAACGTGAGCTTTGTGGTGCATTATAACATGCCAAAGGATATAGAGAGCTATTATCAGGAGGCCGGTCGGGCGGGCCGGGACGGTTCCAACGCCCAATGTGTGCTGCTGTTTTCCCCGGGCGACGTGAACACGGCAAAGTATCTTATATTTAACTCCCAGGATAATGAGAGTCTGACAGAAGCGGAGCAGGACATACTGCGCCAAAGGGATATGGAGCGCCTAGATAAAATGACTGGCTACTGCAAAACGGCTGGATGTCTTAGGTCCTACCTTCTGGAATATTTCGGAGAGGAGACCCTCGGGGAGTGCGGCAGCTGCGGAAACTGCCAAAAGGGGCTTGAGAGCCGGGATATCACTGTTGAGGCCCGGAAAATACTATCGGCAGTGGCCAGAGCACAGCGCAAATACCGCCGTGGGATTGGTGCCGGTTCCATTGCGCTTATGCTCGTGGGAAGCAGGGAACAGAAGGTCTCCAGGCTGGGCCTTGACCGGCTGTCCACATACGGCATAATGAAGGACGTGGACCGGGGGCTTATCCGGGACTACATGGACTTTCTGATACAGGAGGGTTATCTCTGCACCGAGGGAGGTGAATACCCGGTGGTGCGCCTTGGCGCAAACGCCCGGGGAGTGCTGTCGGGGGAGGAGCGCGTGACTTATCTATACAGAAAGACCGAATGGGCCGAGAACGTCTCTGCCGCTGCGGCGAAGGTCCAGGAGGGCGGTCCGCTGTATGAGGAGCTTCGGGCCCTTCGGCGGCAGTTGGCCCAGGCCGCGGGGATACCGCCGTATATGATATTCAGTAACGCAGCCCTGGAGGATATGGCCCGACGCAGGCCAAGGGATATGGAAGGATTTCTTATGGTCTCCGGCGTGGGGGAGGTCAAGGCCAAAAAGTACGGCAAGGCCTTTCTCCAGAAGCTCAGGGAGTGGGAAGAGAAGGAACAGGAGGGATAGACAGAATGAACCAGGACCTTACCCAGGGCCCGGTTGTGGGCGGACTGCTTCGCTTTGCCGTGCCCATGATACTTGGCGACCTTTTGCAGCAGTGCTATAATATTGCCGATACCCTGATAATAGGGCGGTGCCTTGGGCCAAACGCTCTAGCTGCGGTGGGCTCCTCCTTCACGCTGATGACCTTTCTCACCTCTATACTCCTGGGCCTCTGCATGGGCAGCGGCACCGTATTCTCTATACGCTTTGGCCAGAGGGACCAGGCGGGGCTGCGGGAGGGAGTATTCGCCGCTTTCGCGCTGGTAGCAGGGCTTACAGTGGTGCTAATAGCTGCCGCTTTCGCCACTCTAAAGGATATCCGGCTTTTTCTCAATGTGCCCGGGGCGGTTTGGGGAATGATGCGGGAGTATCTTTTCGTCATCTATACCGGCATATTGGCAGTGTTTCTCTATAATTTTTTTGCCTCCTTCTTGCGGGCTGTGGGGAACTCCGTAGTACCTCTAGCTTTTTTAGCAGTGTCGGCGCTATTGAATATTGTGCTGGACCTATGGTTCGTTATCGGCCTTGAGTGGGGAGTGCCGGGCGCGGCAGCGGCCACGGTCATATCACAGTATCTGTCTGGGCTTGGTATAGCAGTGTACAGTCTTATTAAATTCCCTCAGCTTCGTCCCGGAAAGCAAATGCGCATAAGCCTTCAAAGTGTTAAATCTATTTCAA
The DNA here is from genome assembly GCF_002201475.1 of Acutalibacter muris. Lineage (NCBI taxonomy): Bacteria > Bacillati > Bacillota > Clostridia > Eubacteriales > Acutalibacteraceae > Acutalibacter > Acutalibacter muris. The sequence continues at coordinate 1,697,704 of NZ_CP021422.1, forward strand.
GCTTCTCAGTGCTGACTTGTGTGCAGCAGTCGGTCATGAACCTGGGCATTTTGATGGTGCAGGGGCTGGTCAACAGCTTCGGTCCTACGGTCATGGCGGCATTTGCAGCGGCGGTGAAGGTAGATGCCTTCGCTTATATGCCGGTGCAGGACTTCGGCAACGCCTTCTCCACCTTCATCGCCCAGAACTACGGCGCAGGGGAAAAGGAGAGGATAAGAAAAGGGCTTCGTTCCGCAGTGCTGGCAGCGTTTATCTTCTGTACAGCTGTGTCCCTGCTGGTGTTTATCTTTGCAGGGCTCCTGATGGGGCTGTTTGTAGACGCCGGAGAGAGCGCAATAATTGCCGAGGGCGTTGCGTATCTGCGCATAGAGGGGGCGTTCTACTGGGGCATCGGCTGTCTTTTCCTGCTGTATGGCCTGTATAGGGGCCTTGGCAGGCCAGGGATGTCCGTGGTGCTGACGGCGGTATCTCTGGGCACCAGGGTGGCGCTGGCATATATCCTGTCGGGCCTGGTGGGCGTAACGGGCATATGGTGGTCCGTCCCCATAGGCTGGGTGCTGGCAGATATTGTGGGCTTGGCTTACTACATGCTGAAGGTAAAAGAGCCGAAAATAAAGGGGGAGACGCAAAAATAGCGGGTACAGAAACGCATCCGCCAAAAAGTTACACACACGCAAAAGTTCCTGGAATCGAAGATTCCAGGAACTTGGGGACTTGGGCCACGGACTACACAAACGAAAACCTTGGACCCTGCGGGTCCAAGGTTTTGGTGCCGCTGACCGGACTTGAACCGGTACGGCATCGCTGCCGAGGGATTTTAAGTCCCTTGTGTCTGCCATTCCACCACAGCGGCTCATCTGTAATATTTTAACATGTACCGAAGAAAAAATCAAGTACGGCGGGAAATTTTACCCCTAAAAATTTTTGAAAAAACTTCTTGAAAATATTTGCTTTCCAGCCAGGAATATAGTATACTACTAACAGAAGAGGGCCCTCATATGGGTGGCCCCAATTATCGTAAAGGAGCATTTGCTTATGTATTATCTGGGAATCGACCTGGGCGGTACCAATATCGCCGTGGGAGTTGTGGACGAGGACTGTAAAATAGTCGCTAAGGCCAGCTCCTCCACTGCCACCGAAAACGCCGAGCAGATAGCCGACGCCATGGCCGCCACTGCCAGGCAGGCTCTTGAAAAGGCCGGGATCACTCTTAACGATGTGCCCTGGGTGGGCTTGGGCTCTCCTGGTACGATCAATAAGGCCACGGGCATTATTGAGTACGCCAATAATCTCCCCTTCCTAAACACCCCCATGCAGAAGATGCTCTCCGAGCGCCTGGACGGCAAGCAGGTTTATATGGAGAACGATGCCAATGCTGCGGCCTTTGGCGAGTACATGGCTGGGGCCCTCAAGGGGGCGCAGGTCGCCATGGCCATTACCCTTGGCACAGGCGTGGGCGGCGGCATCATTATCGATGGCAAGATTTTCTCCGGCAGCAACTTCGCCGGGGCAGAGCTTGGCCACACTGTAATAGTTGCCGACGGCTGGCCCTGTACCTGCGGGCGCCTTGGCTGCTGGGAGGCCTACGCTTCTGCTACCGGCCTTATCAAGCGCACCAAGAAGCATATGCAGGACGCGCCAAAGGGGTCTGCCCTCTGGAACCAGGTGGGCGGCGACATCGATAAGGTCAATGGCCGCACTGCCTTTGACGCTATGCGCCAGGGCGACCCGGTGGGACAGAAGATAGTAGACGAGTACATAAAATATCTGAGCGTGGGACTTATCAACATGATCAATATCTTCCAGCCCAACATACTGTGTGTGGGCGGCGGCGTTGGCAACGAGGGCGAGAGTCTGCTGGAGCCTGTGCGCGCGATAGTTGAGAAGGAGCAGTACGGCCATAATCCCGACGCGGCCACCAAGATCTGCAAGGCTCAGCTGGGTAACGACGCGGGCATAATCGGCGCGGCCATGCTGGGCAAGGAAGGTTGAGCCTATGTCTGTAGAAGTAAAAGAGTTTGGGATTCTGCCGGACGGCAGGCCTGCACATGCCTATACCCTGAAGGGCAAGGGGAATTTAGAGCTGACCGCCAGCGACTACGGCTGCCGTATACTGCACCTGATGGCCCCGGACAGGGACGGCAGAAGGGGGGATATGCTGCTTGGACATAATACCCTTGAGGGATACCTGGGTAAAAACTTTCAGGGGGCCACGATAGGCCGTGTGGGCAACCGTATAGGCGGCGCGTGTTTTACCCTTGAGGGCCAGGAGTATCACCTGGCAAAGAACGACGGAGAGAATTCCCTTCATGGTGGGCCAGGGGGGTTCCATCAGGCCCTCTGGCAGGCTGAGGTGAGGGACGGCGACGAGCCTGAGATCATCTTCACCTTAGAGAGTCACGACGGCGAGGAGGGCTTTCCCGGGAACATAAGGGTGCAGGTGATCTATAGGCTGGACGAGGAGGATTCCTTGCTTATCACCTATCGGGCAAAAACGGACAAGCTGACCCTTTTTAACCCCACCAATCACAGCTTCTTCAATCTCTCCGGCGACCCGGAAAAGAAGGTGCTGGACACATATCTAACCATCAACGCCACAAGGTATACCGCAGTCAGTGACGACCTAATACCCACCGGGGAGCTTCTTTCGGTAGACGGCGGACCTTTGGACTTCCGCAGCCCCAAGAAGCTGGGGGAGGATATGTTCAGCTCCGACCACCTGGTAAACCTATGCGGCGGTTTTGATCACAACTTCTGTTTGGACGGCACAGGCTTCCGCAAGGTAGCCGAAGCCTATGAGCCGGACAGCGGCAGGGTGATGGAGGCCTTCACCGATATGCCCGGTATGCAGCTGTACACCTTCAACAGGCCCGACGAGGGGCTTATTGGCAGGGACGGCAAGCAGATGGGCCCCCACACGGCTTTCTGCCTTGAGACCCAGTTTTACCCGGACACGGTCCATCACCCGGATTTCCCCGGGGGATATCTGCGCCCGGAGGAGGAGTTTATCAGCAAAACCTCCTATAAGTTCTCTGTAAAGTAAAAGTAAAAGGGCCTGGTGAAATCAAGCCAGGCCCTCTTTGATTTGGAGGAAATAGATATGAAACTGAACGTAAAGATGGAAAAATCCTGCGGCGCTGTAATCTGGCGGGAGCAGGAGAGCCTGCCCCATGTTCTGGTCCTGCAGCACCAGAACGGTGGGCACTGGGCGTTCCCAAAGGGCCATGTAGAGGGGAAGGAGACAGAGGAGCAGACGGCGCTCAGGGAAATAATGGAGGAGACCGGGCTTAAAGTTAAACTTGACCCGGGCTTTCGCAGGGTGGTGACCTTCTCCCCAAAGCCCGGGGTAATGAAGGACGTGGTATACTTTGCTGCCCAGCCCATAGGAGGGAAACTCCGGCGGCAAGAGGAGGAGGTCGTGGACCTCCGCTGGCTGACACTTGGACAGGCGCTAAAGCTTGTCACTTATGAGACGGATAGGGCCGTGCTCAGGGACTTTGCGCAGGGGTATGTTTTTCCTTGATTATTCAGGCTTATGGGCAGAGAAGCCCTCGGAAATTTCTGGGAAATTCTCAACAGAGTCCGCCTCTGTTATCTCGCGTATCACACGGCAGGGGACACCGGCTGCAAAAGAATTTGGGGGAATATCCCGGGTAACAACGCTGCCCGCGCCGATAACACAGCCGTGGCCGATAGTGACTCCTGGGCAGACCACCACGTTGGCCCCGAACCAGCAGTCGCTGCCGATATGTACAGGCTTTGCCCAACAGAGATGCTTTGGGTTGCCCTCGGAATCATAGAGCTCACGGCGCTCACCGGGGAGCAGGGGATGCACCGGGGTTACGATGGTGACGTTTGGGCCGAAGTTGCAGTCGTCACCGATGGTAACCTCTGCGTCGTCTTGTACGGTAAAGTTAAAGTTGGCAAAAAACCTCTTGCCTATCTTAGTGTGCTTTCCATAATGGAAGGCGATGGGCCCTTGTATGCGGCCGCCCTCGTCAAACTCACCGATAATCTCATGGAGTATAGCGGAGCGCTTTTCATACTCGTCCTCATGGGTCATATTGTAGTCCACATTAAGGTTATGGGTGCGAAGCTTTATGGCCACAAGCTCCGGGTCCCCGGGGGCGAACAGTACGCCTCTGTTTATCCTGGCTTCTTCCTTTGTCATATGAGTAACTCCTTTATAGGTTTTATGTATATTGTCCACCACACTGCCTGGAAAAGCAAGAGGAGGCTCCAGGTGGCTTTTCTGCCGCTCAAGTTTTCCACAGCGGAACAAATAGGCCTCACCGAAAAGTTCGGCCTTGCCCTCGTGTATGTAAAAATATGAGCCGTCAGTGAGAAGGTAAATAGGCGTTTTGAAAGTATCCGGGCATACGATGTCAGCATAGAAGCTTTTGCCGTCCAGAGTAAGGTTTTGGTTATCGTTATAGTGTGGAAGGAGGTTGATGTCCGTCAGCCCCAGCCCAGGACGAAAACGCTCAAAATTTGGATCTTTACTCTCGCCGGGCAGTTCCGGGCAGACATAGACAACCTCTGCACAGTTCATGCTGCCTGCGCTTTGAGCTACGATTATTCCGTCAAATTCCGCTAGAATGTCTCTTAACCCGATCCTCTGGAAAAATAGGTTTTGGGTAGGGAGATGTCCGCCGGATAGGAATATTACATCTGCCTGAGCTGCCAGCTTTTCCAGCGCCCATGCGTTGCGCCCATCGATCAGCACACATTCGCCGAACCGTATATCCTCCCTTTCCAGAGCGTCTATCGTATTCTGGAACCAGTCGGATATTTTTTCGTTTGGTTCGGGACTGCTGGAAATGTATAGCATTAGCTTCGTTTCCCGCAGGCACTTTTTAAAAAGGGTCAGGAAGCCGAAACGGTCGTCAATCTTTCCGGCCATACGCCTGCCGTTCAGGTTGGCTGTAGCGTCAATCTTGCTGGTTAAAAATAGATCCAATGCTAATTTTCCCCACTATTCAAATAAAATATAACTAATTGAAAAGGAGTGCTAAAGAGTGAAAAAAGTTCTAGTAATAGGCAGCATTAACTGTGACTACGTGATAAACGTCCCCAAAATGCCCGAAACAGGGGAGACCCTGCTCTGCGGCGGTTATGAGCTGGCACCCGGAGGTAAGGGGGCCAATCAGGCCTACGCTCTCGCCAAGCTGGGCGGCAAGGTGGCCATGCTGGGAGCTGTAGGAGACGACGGGCCGGGTGAGAAACTTCTTGGGAATCTCCGAGCGGTGGGGGTAGATGTTTCAGAGATTATGACCCTCCCGGGAGAGAGCACCGGCACGGCATTTATATTTGTGGACAGCGCCGGCTCCAACAGCATCCTCGTTTCCCAGGGGGCCAACCTCCGGGTAAACGAGGAGTATATCAAGAAGCATGATAGAAGGTTCAGGGAATGCGATATAGTGGTGCTGCAACTGGAGATACCTCTGGACACGGTGCTGTATTGCGCCAGGCGGGCAAAGGAGCTTCAAAAGACGGTGATACTGGACCCTGCCCCTGCCCGGGCGGACATACCAAGGGAACTCTATCGGTGTGTGGACTATATCAAGCCTAACGAGGTGGAGCTGGGTATGCTTCTGGAGGACAGCAAGGCTCGTAATCATCTGGAGGAGTCCACAGCGGTTTTACAGAGCTGGGGAGTAAAGAACGTGGTGGTGACTATGGGGGATAAGGGGGCGTTCCTCCGGGACGAAGCCGGACGGACCCGGAATTTTCCGCCTGTCACCGGCTTGCAGGTGGTAGATACAACTGCCGCCGGTGACAGCTTCACCGCCGCCTTGGCCTATGGGCTCTCAGAGGGGAGAGGGCTCCGGGACGCACTGGAGCTTGCCATATACGTATCGGGGCTCGTGGTGACCCGGCGGGGAGCCCAAACCTCCATACCTGGGAGGGAGAGGGTTAAAGAGTTCATGGCGCGGAACAAATAGCTTATGGAGGGATCAGCGCTTATGTGTTCATATAGCGCTATTAAAGATATTGGATAATCATTTCCCAGGCTTAAACCCATCCTTGAGCTTTACCGAGCGGTTAAACACCAAGCGCCCAGGCTTATTGTCCTTGCTGTCCGCACAAAAGTACCCCTGACGCATGAACTGGTAGCTCTCGCCGGGCTTCGCCCCGGATAGTGAAGCCTCAGCCTTGCAGCCTGTGAGCACCTCTAAAGAGTCCGGGTTCAAGTAGTCCAGAAAGTCGCCCTCCTCCGGGTTGTCCACTGTAAACAGGTTATCGTATATACGCACCTCGGCGTCCACAGCCGTTCCAGCGTCCACCCAGTGTAAAGTGGCCCCCTTTACCTTGCGCCCGTCCGCAGGATCTCCGCCCCGGCTGTCCGGGTCGTATTCGGCGGTTATCTCCGTTATATTGCCGTCTCCATCAGCTGTAAAGCCAGTGCACTTCACGATATACGCCCCCTTCAGCCGGCACTCCGGCCCATCAGGGTACAGGCGTTTATACTTGGGCACAGGCTCCGAAAGGAAGTCCTCGGCCTCTATCCAAAGTTCCCTGGAGAAGGTTATCTCCCTACTGCCGTCCTCGGGCCGGTTGGGGTTGTTTTCCACTGTAAACGTCTCTGACTTGTCAACCGGGTAGTTAGTAATAACCAGCTTTACCGGGTGCAGCACTGCCATCACCCGCCGGGCTGTCATATTCAGGTCCTCGCGCAGGCAGTATTCCAAAAACGCATACTCCACCGTGGAAGCAGCCTTCGACACGCCGTTCCTCTCTGAGAAATTGCGTATGGCCCTGGGGGTATATCCCCGGCGGCGCAGGCCGCAGATAGTGGGCATACGGGGGTCATCCCAACCGTCAACATAGCCCTTCTCCACCAGCACTCTCAGCTTGCGCTTGCTCAGCACCGTATTATTGATGCCCAGCGGCGCAAATTCAATCTGGCGGGGCTTAGAGGGCAGCGTCACGTTCTCAACCACCCAGTTATAAAAGGGCCTGTGCGCTTCAAACTCTACGGTGCACAACGAGTGGGTGATATGCTCCATAGCGTCCTCAAAGGGGTGGGCATAGTCGTACATGGGATAAATGCACCACTTGTCGCCGGTCCTATGGTGGGAGGTGTGATTTATGCGGTATATCACCGGGTCGCGCATATTGAAGTTGCCCGAGGCCAAATCTATCTTGGCCCGCAGGGTCATGCGGCCGTCCTCAAACTCTCCGGCCCGCATACGTTTAAACAGCTCCAAACTCTCCTCCTTGGGACGGTCCCGGTAAGGGCTCCTGGCGGGAGTAGTCAAGTCCCCGCGCATTTCCCTCATCTGCTCCTGGGAGAGCTCGCAGACATAGGCAAGGCCCTTCTCTATCAGCTCGACAGCGCCCTGGTACATCTCCTCGAAGAAGTCCGATCCGTAATAGAAGCGGTCCCCCCAGTCGTATCCAAGCCAGTGAAGGTCCTCCTTTATGGCCTTCACATACTCAACATCCTCCTTGGTGGGATTGGTGTCATCCATCCGCAGGTTACAGATACCACCGAAACGCTCCGCTGTGCCAAAGTCCACATAAATTGCCTTTGCGTGGCCAATGTGCAGGTAGCCGTTGGGTTCCGGCGGAAACCGTGTGTGCACCTGCATACCCTCAGTGCGTCCCCCGGGCCCGATATCCTCCTTTACAAACTCGTCTATAAAGTTTGTGCTGACAATCTCCGTATTCCCGCCTTTATATTCCTCGCTCATGATATTCCCTTCTTTTCATATTATTTCTTTTCATGCCAGCTTGCTGAGCCCGGCCCTTAGTCTCCTGAGTGCTTCTTCTTTGCCCAGCAGTGTCAGTATTTCCATAGCCCCGCCCGGGGTCACCAAAGTGCCTGCGGCCGCGATGCGCACCGGCCAGAGCAGGGTGCCGTTCTTAACCTCTAGCTTCTGGGCCAAATTTATCATCCCTTCATGGATAGTCTCCAGTTCCCATGCGGATAGCTGTTCCAGTGCTTCTATTGCCGCTTCAAGCATCTTTGGTGAATTCTCAAGGTTTGTTTTGGACTTCTTATTTACGAAAAAGTCTACAGGGTAATCGGGCAGCTCTTTGAAGAAGCCCAAAAGCCCGGGTATCTCATTAAATTTCGTCAGCCGCGCCCGCAGGATAGAGTCCAGGACCTCCCAGGGCTTTTCCTCGTCCCCGAAGACCTCTTTATAAAACGGCATGGCCTGGGCACGGAAGTCTTCACTGCTCATTGCCTTGATATACTCACCGTTGAACCAGTTTAGCTTATCATAGTCAAACACTGCCGGAGATTTACTTATACGGTCAATAGAAAAGCTTTTCACAAGCTCCTCAAGGCTGAAGATTTCCTGGTTATCTTTTGGGGCCCAGCCCAGCAGCGCAATATAGTTGGTGATGACCTCTGGCAGATAGCCGTCCTGTACCAGCCCCTCGAAGCTGGTGGAGCCGTGGCGCTTTGCAAGCTTCGAGGTAGTGCCGTCCTCGTTTCGGCCCATAATGAGCGGAAGATGGATATAAGTGGGCTGCTCCCATCCCAGCGCCTCATACAGCATCTGGTACTTGGGTGTAGACGTTAGGTACTCGCATCCGCGCACCACATGGGTAATGCTCATCAAGTGGTCGTCTATCACATTTGCAAAGTTATATGTGGGATAGCCGTCGGCTTTTATAAGCACCTGATCCTCTATCTCCTTGTTCTCAATGGTGATCTCTCCAAACACCGCGTCCTTAAAGGTGGTGGAGCCGGTAAGCGGCACCTTCTGTCGTATAACATAGGGTGTGCCAGCCTCCAGAAGTCGCTGGACCTCCTCCCGGGGGAGCTCCCGGCAGTGGCGGTCATAACCGCCGAAGCCCTGCTCATGAAGCTGCTCCAGGCGCTCCTTGGTGCAGAAGCAGTAGTATGCCTTGCCCTCCCTGACCAGCTGCTCGGCGTATGGCCTATAGGTTTCCAGCCGCTGGCTCTGTACATACGGTTCATATGGCCCGCCTATATTCGGCCCCTCGTCGTGCTTCAGCCCTACCCGGTCAAGAGTACGGTAGATAACGTCTACCGCGCCCTCCACCAAACGCTCCTGGTCGGTGTCCTCTATCCTCAGAACGAACTGGCCCCCCTGGCTTTTAGCGGTCAGATACGCGTAGAGCCCCGTGCGCAGATTGCCCACATGCATAAACCCTGTGGGGCTGGGCGCAAATCTTGTCCTTACCTTGCTCATGATGTTCCCTCTTTCCACTTCGTTAGCTTTGCCTTTTATAATACAATAAACCGCCGTAATTGGCAAGAAAAAATTTAGCCGCCCGGACAAAATTTTGCCACGGGACGGCTGATTAAGAAGCCTTTGGGTCTTTTATGCGATTCCCTGATCCTTCAGGTACTGGACGTATTCCTCCAGGCACATGTTGAGCTCATTCATTTTTTTGGCGTTCTCAACCCCCACATAGCGGTAATGCCAACTCTCGTTGTCAATGCCGGTAATGTCCACCTTATCTGAGCGGTAGCGCTGCACAAAGCCGTAGTCCTCCGCGTGCTCGCTAAGCCACCGATAGGTTTCTGTCTCCTCAAAAGCGTTGTCAACATCGTTGAGATCCACCACAAAGCCCGTGTGGTGCTCACTGTGTCCCGGGCGGGCAATGGTACGCAAGGCAAGCTCCCTTGCCTCCTCCTCGGACATCCCTTCGCTCATGTGCAGCTCTATATCACGATTTAGGATTATCTCCTGTTCTTCAACGCTGCGGTAGCCTGAGCATATCCAAATGCTAACGCCGTCCTCCTGGGCGTCACGTATCATTGAGCTCAACTGGTCATATACACGGATATCCACAGACTCCTCACCGATAAAGCTGGGAGTGACCTCCCAACCCTCCGGCAGTGGAACTTCGTCGTTTACCAGAACCAGGAACGGATCTGAAAGCTGTTTGAAGCCGCTGTCATTAGACGCCGCCTGTGCCTGTCCGGCCTCCGTTGCCTGCTGTGCTCCGCTCTCCATGCGTATGGGTGTTCCGGCAGTTGGCTGTACCGGCTCGTCTTCATATCCGCCGGCAAAATATAATGATATAATTACCGCAGACATACATACAAGCACAGCGATAATGACCACGACCGCCGCCAAGGTCTCCTTGATTCGTTTTTGCTGCTGCTTTGGGCGGCGGGAGACATTTTCCTGTGATGTCCTCCCCACTGTCCTCTCTGACGGTCTGCGATTGGCTTTGCGTCTTTTGCCGTTGGGTATGTCTCTATACTCACGCGTCCTATTTTCTGTCACTATAATCATCCTCTCTGAGTTATCTTCATAATATTGGGGATGTGGGCCCGGCCGGTAAAAATTGTCCTACTATCCTGTCGATGTTATGAAGAAAATACTTGACAGAAAAAGATTGTTAGATATATAATGCTGTTTCACGACCCTTTCTGTCAACCAAGGTTTAGACGGAAAATGGCTGGAAAAGGTAAGTTTAGTTTCGTGATTTAAGATATTTAAAATATATTATAATGGGTAAAAACCACCAAGTCAACAGATACTCTGTAAACTTTCTGCCATATGGGGAAAATCGTTCTACAGTATACGACACAATACTACAAAGTTCCCTCAATATATTGCAGTTTCCTATTTTTCGCGTGATTAGCTAAGAAAGTTTTAAGAGACAAATAGAAAAAACATTGGTGTGGGGAACGGTAGTTAAGCTCAAAAATTGCTATTTTTATTACATAAGGAGGATTATGTAAATGAAGAAAATCTATATTTATGGAGACAGAGAAAAGCGCCAAAACTATGTAGAGGCCATTGAGGCCTGCGGTGCGCAGGTCCTGGTGTCGTTGGACACACATGAGGCTGAACACTGCGATGCTCTTCTCCTGCCCGGAGGGGCCGATATGGATCCCAGACTCTACGGCGAGGAAAATCTGTGTAGTCATGGAATAGACCTGGCTCTGGACACAACCGAACTGGAGCTGACACAGGCTTTTTCTGATAGCTGCCGGCCAATCCTTGGAATATGCCGTGGTATGCAGGTACTGAATGTAGCTTTTGGCGGTACCCTGATACAGAACCTTCCCACTGCCGCTGCACATCGTTGGGAGGAGGGTATTGGTGATCGTGTACATACAGTCATAGTGTCTAAGGAGAGCTTTCTTTTCAAATTATATGGTAGACGTTTCGCGGTTAACAGTGCCCACCACCAAGGTGTGGGGAGACTTGGTGACAGTTTTCAAATAGCTGCCCGGGCTGAGGAGGGTGGGATAGAGGCTATACAGTCGCCGGTAAAGAAAATTTATGCTGTGCAGTGGCATCCAGAGCGTTTGACATTAAGGCATAAACGCACAGATGCAGTGGAGGGAAAGAAGCTATTTGAATTTTTTTTAGAAAATTTCTAATAATATCTAAATTACCGATTGACAACTCGACAATTAAGTGATATAATAGCATTGTAATTGCGCGAGTGCTGGAACTGGCAGACAGGCACGTTTGAGGTGCGTGTGCCTTTGGCGTACGGGTTCAAGTCCCGTCTCGCGCACCAAATCTAAATAATCCGAACCTGTTTCCAATAGGAGAGATGGGTTCGGATTATTTAGTTTCTTTGGCTGATACAAAAGCATCCATTTCCGCAACGGAGTGGAGCGCAAACCAACCTTTAAGCCGAGAGGCCCATGGAAGAAGTAGACCCCATAACCGCGAACAGGGTGGGCGCAGCCGTTTCTACGGTGCTCCCGCCCTGTTCGTCCTTATTCTCCGTTGTCCTCTTGTTCGTCCGCTTTCCGCTGTTCCTTCCACTCAGCAAACTCTGCTGGCCCTCCTCACCTTCGTCGAAAAACGGCGCAGCTTATCGCCCGGAAATGAAGGCTGTACCTGCTGCTGGTAATCCTACTGGCATGGCTGCTCATATTTCAGTACACGCCTATGGGCGGAGTTCTTATGGCTTTTGAGGATTATTGAATAACAAAGGGGATTTTTGGCAGCGAATGGGTAGGCCTCAAGTATTTTGCTATGTTCTTCAATTCTCCGAATTTTGCCACGCTTTTGTGAAATACTCTCGCTCTGAGCGTCTATTCCCTTATCGTCGGGTTTCCTGTGCTGAGTGTAGTCGGCATAGCTTTCAGAAATATGTACGTCTGATCCGGGGGCTGGCAGGGGGTGGGCTTTGAAAAGGCTCTGCTTATGCAGACCAGCGCCAATATGGCGGTTTCTGAAATCATCTCCACTTATGTCTATAAAGTGGGTATCCAGTGGGGACAGTATAGCTTTGGGCCGTAGGGCTGTTCAAGATCGTGCTGCCTCTTTCTATGCCGATCCTAGCGGTAGCTTTTTTGATGTACGCCGTGGGCTATTGGAACAGCTGGTTTGCCGCCTCAATTTACCTGCGCAGCGAGAGCAAATATCCTCTACAGCTTATCCTGCGGAATATCCTGCTTTCGACAAAGATTTCCGCTAAGACCATGAACCTTGTAGGACCCGAAGCTGTTTATCAGGAGGAAAATGCAGTATATGCTGAAGGTTCCTGTATCGTGCTGGCCACCGCGCCGATGCATATGCTCTATCCCTTTATCCAGAAAAATTTTGTGAAGGGTCACATGATCGGGGCAATCAAGGGATAAGCGCAGCAGGAAAGTCTAACCTTCGTACTTTGGGGAGTGAAAGCTCTGTCAAAATAAAATCAACTGAAAAGGAGTTTTAACATGAAAAGTGAAATCAGCGAGCAGCTTGTATGCCTGCTATTGGCGGGCGGCGGTCGACCCAGGGCACCGGCAGCCACGTTAAGAGCACCGTGTCCGGGGCACAAGCGGGCAGAGAGCCTCCTTCTACGTGCCCAGGGCATCGGCTCGGGCGCGTCCCTGGCGATCTCCAAAGAGTGTAAATATCCTGAAATTACCTTCCGCTTTTTCGACTACATACTCAGCATTGATTATACCCTGAACGACTTTGTTGGCCTGGGAAACTGGGAATATATCACCGAGGACACGGATAAGGAGGCTCAAGCCGGCACGAAAGCTATCGTCGATCTAGTAGAAGAGGACAAAGACAGTTCATACCAGGAGATGTCCGCCGTGAACGATCTGCTCTTCATGCGCCCTGGCTTCATGTGCAAGGATTACGACTACGGCGGGTTCGCTTACGATAGCCGGGCTTGAGGACTAGAACCATAGCAATGCCATCGTGTGTATTCTGGGATACTATACCGACCGCTATGAGGAGTATGCAGGCAAGAAAGTACCCTCTTGGGCCTATCGTATATGAAGCTGAGACATCTCAGGAGCTGGCTCAGCTGAAGACATCCATGAAAGCCTATCTTGACGGCAGTCGTATTGCCTTTATCAACGGCGAAATGAGTCTGGGCGCTGATTGGGACACAAAGGACCACTTCGGCTCTCCGCCTATCCCACTAAGGTGGGCGGTCATATCGAGATAGACAGTGGCGTCGATATCCTTAAAACATGGCGTGAGATAACCGGCAAGTACGGCGTGGGTCTGTTCGCGCACTATTCCGGCACCTTTGAGATAAACGATGTCGAACAGCACCCGGAGTGGTCAGCACTTGATGAAAAGGGGAGAAGCTACAGCGTATCAGACACCAATCCACCCCGGCACTATGCCCAAAAGGCCTGACGGAGGAATAGACTTTTTCGGGACGAATAGTGTCGGCTCCGGCCGGTTTGCGGGACTTTGTATGTCAAACCACGGAAAGCCGAGGGACCTGATGGCCTGGGGTTGGAGTATTGGTTAGCCGAACGTCTGCTTCAATCAGGACAGACTCCATATGCGCGAGCCTATACAGCTCTGCCAGGAGGCGGCCGTTGTGTTCTCCGTCGGAAACGGCATACTGCGCATTATACAAGCGAATTGCAACAAGCAGATCAGCGGTTTTTTGAACTCAGCGCGGCGGTGTTTTTCCTCTCCGTGGTACTGCTCTTTTCCATGCCGAAAGGCGGACCTGCCTCCATCACCGGTAAGGGAGCGCGGCTCCTGCTGATAAATTTCCTGGTCAATGGTTTTACCTCCACTTTGGGAAAGCGGGAAACATGGCGGGAAGCGCTTTGAAATGGTTTCATGCTTATCTCATGTGAAATATTACTGCTCGTTGTATACGGCTTTTTATCGAAAATATATCGGACAAAAAGAGCACTCGGAGGAAACTTCAATTATTCCGATATTCAAACCCCTTTGACACGCAGATTCCTTTTAGCTTTTGCGCTGATATTTGATTATACAACATATTTTTTTGTGAAATCAAGGAAAATGAATTTATATTGAGATTTATAATACCAGATTCTATCATGTGCATAAGCCTTCCGTGTTTTCGTTGCTTTTTGTGTCACACAGTTTCCCTTTTCATATCCAAGATTGTAACATAATATTTGGCTATACGCCGAAGGCAGGAGCCGGAAATTTTCGGCTTTCTTCCCTGTTTCTAGAGGGGAGAAGGAAGAACATTATTTTGCGATCAAGATTTGCGCCGCAAAGTAAGGAAAAAGGTTTTACGGGAACATAGAAAAAGTAAAAATGTCAGAGGACTTTCCCCGCAAGGGCTGTACGCTGTGTTGTTGACGCATTCCGAGACCGATCGGTTTTTCGCTTGCAATTTGCCGTATATGGTGTATAATGTTAAAATATGGGGTGTTCTTTCAAAGATTTATCCCCCAAAACTAAGGAAAGAGGTTCTCAGCATGAAAAGCAAGAAAGCAGTTTTGATACTTCTGACCCTCCTTATGGTTACAGCCCTTATTCTTACCGGCTGCTCTCAGGCCAGAGGAGAGTACGGCTCGTTTACTGCCGACACTCTGGACGGCGGCACGTTTAAGGGCGGAGACATAGCGGCAAAGGACCTGACCGTCATAAACTTTTGGGGCACCTTTTGCTCCCCTTGCATTGCCGAGATGCCGGACCTTGCGGCCTTTGAAAAGTCCTTGCCGGACAATGTGCAGCTTATCACAATCTGTGTGGACGCCCAGGGAAACGAGGAGACTGCCAGATACCTGCTGGACCAGGCGGGTTATACCGGCATAACGCTTACTGCCGGTGACGAGAGCTTCAACAGTATTCTCAACGGCATACAGGCTGTGCCTACTACCGTATTTGTGGGACCTGACGGAAGTCAGATAGGGGAGGAGATCATCGGTATGCAGCCGGACCTGGAGAGCGCCTACCTGTCGGCCATAAACTCGTGCCTGAAGGAGTTGGGAAAGGGTGAGATAAGCATTGAAAAGTAAAGCTTTCACGGCTGTCAGGTACGGCCTGCTCGCCCTGGCAATAGCGTTTATCGTCATAGGCCTTTTGGGTCGGGAGCATATCGAGGTTTTGCAAAAGGCGGTGAAAATATGCCTGGAATGCATAGGTATAGGCTAAGAAGCTTTAAGCTCAGCTTTCAGCGTAAGGTACAGCTCATCTCCGCCGTGCTGATAAACGGATACGCGGTGGGCTTTGCCAAGGGGAAAATCTTCACCGGCGGCACCAAAGCCGTCTGCGTGCCCGTGCTCAACTGCTACTCCTGCCCGGGAGCCCTGGGGGCTTGTCCCATCGGCTCCCTCCAGGCCGTTTTGGGCGGTGCGAGCCATCGGTTCCCCTTCTATGTGCTGGGCCTGTTAATGCTCTTTGGGGTGGTGCTGGGACGGTTGGTGTGCGGGTTGTTGTGCCCGTTTGGGCTTGTGCAGGAGCTGCTGCACAAGATACCTTCGCCAAAGCTCAAGGTACCGAAGAAAATTGACCGGCCCCTACGCTGGTTAAAGTATATAGTCCTGACGGTCATGGTTATACTGCTCCCGGCCTTTGCTGTCACTGACACCGGCGTGACCCCGCCATACTTCTGCAAATACCTCTGCCCGGCAGGCACCTTGGGCGGGGGCATACCTCTTTTGACGGCAAACCCGTCTCTAAGGGCGCTGGCAGGCGCGTTGTTCAGCTGGAAGGCGCTGGTGCTGGCGCTGATACTGCTGGCGTGTGTGTTTATACCCCGGGCCTTCTGTCGGTACCTTTGTCCGTTAGGAGCCTTCTACTCGCTGTTTAACCGCTTTGGCTTTTACCAGATGAAGTTGGACAGGGATAAGTGCGTGGGCTGCAAAAAATGTGAGCGGGTATGTCCCATGGCGGTGGAGGTCACCAAGGATATCAACAGCGGGGAGTGCCTCCGCTGCGGGAGGTGCCGGGAAATTTGTCCCACGAAGGCCATCAGTTCAAGGGTGGACATTGACCGGAGGCAGCCGTCCCAAAAACCTGAAAAGATGTGATGGAATGTGACCGGGGAGGGCTTTCGCTGGGGATTTTATCTTTGTCAGTGCCAAAACACCGATGCTTCCCGACTTTGCGCCCACAATATGGGCACACGCTCCAGTGTCTGTTTCTTGGTCCGCTGTACTTGCCGGTGGTGGCCATACCCAGCGCGGGGGAAAATGGAAGGGGAAACAGGGGTATTAGGTTTCATTTTGGTGACAGCGATTCCTTTCCAAACCGCTTGCCCTCCATATGATTGATAAATATAGACGGCACTTTGCAAAGCTGCAGAGTGCCGTTAAATTTTGCGCCTTAAAACAAAAAAACGGAATAAAAGCAAGGGACCTTCTGTCCAATTCGATTTACTGCAAGGCAGATGAAATATCTTTCGATTATTTCTACCAGAAAAACAGGAATATCTGCTCCGATGAAGAAGATTTTGATGCCTTTCATGGGATCATGGCATATAATATAGGACTGACCAAGAAAGGCTGGAGGAGGAAGAAAGCATATTTACTGAACCGAACTTTGTTCGGGTATGTGCGGACAAGCCAGGGTTTAAATGCGGCTGTCCAAAAAGGCGGGAGAAAGAAAAATGCGGCTTCAAATGTATTGACATCAACCAAAAGAAAATAGTATAATAAAATGTAATATAGCCGCCGGAATTTTTCTTTTGGCGCGAAAGGCTGTCACAGATAATAGGGAAGGGGGAGTGCGTCAATGAACGAAAAGGGAAGGGCACGAAAAAAAGCGGGCGGATTCCCCTTGCTCCTCGCAATTATAGTGATTTTCGGGATCTTTGGCGCGATAGTTTTTTCGGTTTCACAGAAAATCTCCAGGGAAATGTCCGAATCTGCCATTCAGAACCTTAGCGAGAGCTTGGATCTGATACAGAGCACCATCGAAGCCATTCTCCAAAGCGAGGCGGAGTTCCAGAAAACGATTGCCAAGGAGATTGGTCGGGCATCGGACCCGGAGGCGTATATCCGCACATGTGAAAGAAATGATTTCGTTGCGAAAATGTCGTTTATCCTCTCCGGCCATACTGAGGGAGTCTCCAACAACGGAGAGCGGTTTACCGAGGAGGGCATAGACTTCTCCGCGGGCGGGACAGTAGCCGGCCTGCCGGTTTCCCAGTCCTATGTGAATCACATGGGTACCTGGTCTTATACCATGAAATGCCCGGTGGAGCGGAATGGGCAGAGCATCGGTACCCTTTATATAGAGTATGTCTATGACTATATCGATCAGTCCCTCCCAGATGGGTTTTACAACAAGCAGGCGTCGCTGTATATTATGGACTCAAAGAGCCAGCGCTTTGTCTTAAAGCCCAAGGGCATGGGGATGCGAAGCGCCGGGCATCTGAACCTGACGGATTTTTATCGGGCGAATAGTATTCAGGAGGCGGATATAAAGGCGGAGGTGGAGGACTGCCTTCTCAACGGGCGCAATGTCCTGTTCTATCATGACATCCGTCAGGTGGACGCTCTGAACTATATGTGGGCGGTGAACGGCGGCACCATTTTTCTGGTGGGCTATGTCCCTGTGGAGGCCATTCAGCAGGAGGGGAGGACAGTCAACCATAATATAGCCACTGTTGTAATCTCTCTGCTGGCGGCGTTCTCGCTGTGCATTGTCGTATACTATCTAAACTGGCGGCAGCAGGATAAGGTCCGCCAAGAGCGGGAGGCCGAGCGGAGACTCCATGCCCAGCAGCTATCTGAGGCTCTTCGGGCCGCCCAGATAGCCAGCGAGTCCAAGACCACCTTCCTTTCAAATATGTCCCACGATATCCGAACGCCCATGAACGCTGTGCTGGGATTTACCACACTGCTTGCCAGGGACGCGGAGGACCCGGCCAAGGTGCGGGAATATACAAAGAAGATTACCGCCTCCGGCCAGCACCTTTTAAGCCTTATCAATGACGTTCTGGACGTTTCAAAAATCGAGAGCGGAAAAGTCGTGCTGAACCCGGAAAGGTTCGCCCTTAACGACGTGATCTCCTCGGTGGACGCCATTATCCAGCCTATGGCAAAGGCCAAGGGACAGGAATTTCACCAGGAGATGACAGGCCTCCGGCATGAATACCTGGTTGGGGACGAGACCCGGATAAACCAGATACTTATCAATCTCCTTTCCAACGCCGTCAAGTACACCCCGGAGGGCGGAAAGATCTGGCTTCGCATCATTGGGCTTGGGCAGAGGTCCAGTCAGTATGAGCATATCTGCATTGAGGTGGAGGATACCGGCTATGGTATGACGCCGGAGTATTTGGAGACCATTTTCGATGCCTTCACCCGGGCGGAGAACAGTACGACCAATAAGGTGCAGGGCACGGGCCTTGGTATGGCCATCACTAAGAGCATTGTCGAGCTTATGGGCGGAACCATAGAGGTCACGAGCCAAGTCGATAAGGGCTCCCTTTTCCGGGTGGAACTGGAGCTTCGTATCCTGGAGGAGACGGCGGACCGGCAGTTCTGGGAGCAGCGGGGCATTTCGTGCATTTTGGCTGTGGGCGGAGACACGGAAAGCAGGGAGAATATACTGGCGCTTATGGGAAATACAGGCGTCCGGGTGGACACCGCCGCCACAGCGAAGGAGGCTCACAATACCGAAAATTGCCAGCTGGCACTGTTGGACTGGGAGACCGGGGGCATGCCCGAGGCCAGGGCCCTTCGCGCCGTACTCCCGGAGGGCGTCCTCCTCCTGCTTCTGGCAGAGTATGACGCTGAAGGCCTGGAGGAGGCCTTGCGGCTTGGCTCCATAGACACCCTCACCAAGCCCTTCTTTGCTTCGGCCCTTCGCGTTAAGATACAGGAGCTGCAAAAGTCAGAGCCTCAGAGCCCGGAGAAAGGTTATACTCTGGACGGTATGCGTTTCCTGGCCGCTGAGGACAATGAGATAAACGCAGAAATTCTTACGGAGCTTCTGGAACTGGAGGGGGCTGCTTGTGAGATTGCGGAAAACGGCCTTCTGGCGCTTGAGCGTTTCCGAAGCTCTGAAAAGGGCGAGTTCGACGCGATTCTGATGGATGTCCAGATGCCTGTGATGAACGGCCACGAGGCCGCCCGGGCTATTCGCGCTCTTGACAGGGAGGAGGCTGGCGGCATTCCTATTATTGCCATGACGGCAAACGCCTTTGCTGAGGACGAAAAGGCCGCTTTGGATGCCGGAATGGACGCACACGTGCCGAAGCCTCTGGATATAGAGGCGCTGAAGAAGGTTATCCGACAGCTTAAACAGCGAAAGGAAGGTTTGGATCAAATATGAAAAAGCGCGGGTTCATTTCTTTATGTCTGTCAGCGTTTGTTGTCATGACAATAGTCTCCTGCGGCCAAGAGGATTCAAGGAACCTAGTTAAGAAGAATACGCCGACGGAGGAGCGGGTGGTAGACCTGTTCAGCCCCATGGAAAAGACCAACCCTGATGCTGAGAACGTAGCCCGAACTGCGGCGGATCTGACGGTGGCTATGGCCGAGGAGGAGCTGGGAGTAAATGTCGCCTACTGGACCTATACAGCAGAAAATTACCAGGATCGCACCTATGACGAGGTGGCCCTGGACCGGGCGAGGAACAATATGGACGATCTGTATCTGCTGAACCCTAACGTTATTTTGACCTTGGGAGCGGAGGGTAAGCTTCGGGACCTGTCCGGGCTGGACAGCGCAAAAAATCTGAGGGACATTATCCGCGTCGCCAACACGGTGGACGGCAAGCTGGTGGCCATTCCCCAGGAGGTGGTGGCCTATGGCCTGTTTGTGAATATGGATATTTTCAAGAAGTACAGCCTGGAACTGCCGAACACGCCGGAGGAGTTTTTGGAGTGCTGTCGGGTGCTTAAGGAGAACGGCATCGAGACTCCGGTGGGCGCGAACCGCTGGTGGCTGGAGACCTTCGTCTTTGCCCAGGCCTATGCGGACCTCTATAACGGAGGTAATACTGAGGCGGAAATTGCCGACCTCAACAGCGGCAGGGCGCGGTACAGCGACTATATGCGTCCGGGCTTCGAGTTTCTCAAGACCCTTATTGATAAGGACTATATAGACGCGGAAAAGGCGCTTATAAGCGAAGCCATAGAGGGAGAGGGCGCGGATTTCCTTTCTGGAAAGACCCCAATAGTCATGGCCTACTGGGGAGCGGCCAACACCAAGACCGCCTATGGCGAGACTGATTTTGAGATGCAGGTCATAGGATTCCCCAGCAGCCGGGGCCAGATGCCTGTTATACCCATGACCGGCTGGGCGGTGGGCGCCGAAGCGGAGCATACCGAGGACGCCCTGCTGGTGATGGACGTTATGATGTCCGACGAAGCGCTGCAGCTCTTTGCCGAGACCAACCGGGTCATCTCACCCTCCAAGAATGTGAAGGTGGAATGTGTCCCTGCACTCCGCTCTCTTAACGACCGCATTGAAGAAGGGGTCTATGTGTTGGGCTCCAACGCCGAGATGGACGTGGAGCAGTGGGGCAATACCTGCCTTATAGTGCGGGACCTGCTGGCCGGCGCGTCGGTGGACGAGTGCATGGTAGCCTTTGACGCTCTGCAGGACGAAGCCCTGGGCAAAAAATGAAAATCAAGGGGCGGTATATCTATAAACTTAATCCATGTGATGATTCCCCGATGGACCGCGACAAATTACCACACCGCTCCTAACCTCCGGAACCCGATCGAAATGTCAAGGGAAGGGTACAAAATAGTGTTATACAAAAATTTATCAGGTATTTAAATTATTGCAGAAACGAGGGATTACCGATGACATATCAGGAGGCCGTGGAAAAGATAGATTCAAGGCTGCTTTTCGGTATGAAGCCAGGGCTCGAGCGTATGCGTGCCCTTATGGATGAGTTGGGAGGGCCCCAGGAGAAGGTGGAGTTTGTGCATATCTGCGGCACCAACGGTAAGGGCTCCGTCTGCGCCCTGGTCTCAAGCGTCCTAAAAGAGAGCGGTTATAAGACCGGCCTTAACATTTCGCCATATGTGCTGAACTTCCGGGAACGCTTTCAGATAGACGGCCAGATGATCACCGAGGAGGAGCTGGCGGGGGAGATGGACGTAATCTGGCCCGCAGTAGAGCGGCTGGACGCCCGGAATATCGTGATATCCGAATTCGAGCTGGTGACGGCCATAGCTCTGCACTGGTTCGCAAAGAAAGGCTGCGACATAGCGGTACTTGAGGTGGGTATGGGCGGCCTGCATGACGCTACCAATGTGATACCCACCCCGGCGGCAGCGGCAGTCATGTCCATCTCCCTGGACCATACCGCATGGCTAGGGGACACGGTGGAGCAGATAGCCCTGGAGAAGTCCGGCATAATAAAGCGCAACGGCCGGGTGGTGCTCTACCCGGAGCAGCAGTACGGGGTAACGGAAATAATTGAGGGAGTCTGTGCCGAGCGGGGGGCAGAGCTCCACATACCTGACATACGCCAGACACAGGTGTGGACAGAGGGCGTCGACGGCACGGATTTTGTGATGGGCGGTATTAAGCTGCACACGCCTTTTATGGGCTGGCACCAGATAAATAACGCCGCCGTGGCGTTGGAGCTTGTGAAGGTGCTGCGGGAGCAGGGCTTTAATATTTCGGAGGAGAATTTGGCGGTGGGCTTTAAAAAGGCCTTTATCCCCGCCCGGATGGAGCTCCTGTCCGAGCGCCCCCTCTGCCTGCTGGACGGCGGACACAACCCCGGCTGCGCCCTGGCGCTGAGGGGGGTCCTGGAGCGCTATGTGCCGGAGCGCAAGGTGGCCATAATGGGCATGATGGCCGATAAGGACAGCGCCGCCGCCCTTGAGATACTGGGGCCCATGTTCAGTAAGGTGATTACGGTAAGGCCCGATAACCCCCGCTCTCTCAGCGCGGAGGACCTGGCGGCGACCGCTGCCCGCTTCTGCCCTGAGGCGGTCCCAGTGGGCAGCTGCCGGGAGGCGCTGGACATGGCCCTGGAGGATGTCTCTGACAGGGAGGCGCTGATAGCCTGCGGCTCCTTCTATCTGGCCGGGGAGCTCAGGCCCCTTCTGCTGGAAAAATTTCCGGCAAGGTGACAGACTTTAACAAAAAGCGCGGCGCGCGCCGTGTAGAATAAGCTTGAAAAGCCCCAGCGAAAACCAGCTTTTTGCCGGGACTTTCTCTTTAGCGGAACACATATCATGTGAATCATAATTAAAGAAAGGAAGTATAAATATGAGCGTCCAGATAAGCTATAAGGAAGGGGTAATGACTGCAAAGCTCTCCGGGGAGATAGACCACCACAACGCCCGGGAGATGCGCGAGGCCATCGACGACACCGCCCAGAAGCTGAAGCCCTACTGTCTGCGGCTGGACTTCAGCCGGGTGCCCTTTATGGACAGCTCCGGGGTGGGGCTGATACTGGGGCGGGTGCGTATGTGCAATTTCTGGCGGGGCAGGGTGGTCCTCTGCGGCCTGTCGCAAAACCTAAACAAGATGGTGGAGCTCTCCGGCATAGCCAGCGTGGCTGCCATAGAGAGGAGGGCCGGCTGATGAAGCCCATAAACCAGACACAGATAAGCTTTTCATCGAATTCCGTGAACGAGGGTTACGCCAGAGCGGCGGTGGCGGCCTTCCTCTCCCAGCTGGACCCAACGGTGGCGGACCTGTCGGATGTCCGCACGGCGGTCTCCGAGGCCGTCACCAACGCCATCGTGCATGGCTATAGGGACAGGCTTGGCACAGTGTACATAAGCGTGAAGATATATGAGGACGGACATGCCCAGGTGCGGGTGCGGGACAAGGGCTGCGGCATCCCGGACGTGAAGCAGGCCATGGAACCCCTTTTTACCACCGGCGGCGAGGAGCGGGCAGGGCTGGGCTTTGCCGTCATGCAGAGCTTCTGCGACAGCGTGCGGGTGAGTTCCACCGTGGGTAAGGGCACCAGCGTGACCCTTATAAAGCGTTTTACACCCAAATGCTGAAGGAGGACAACCCCCTGGTCACCGAGAACATGGGCCTTGTGCACCTGTGCGCCCGGCGGTTTGTTGGCCGTGGGATAGACTATGAGGACATGGTCCAAGCCGGATCCCTGGGGCTTGTGAAGGCCGCGAGGAACTTTGATCCGGGGCGGGGGCTTCGGTTCTCCACCTACGCCGTGCCGGTGATATTGGGAGAGATACGGCGGCTGTTTCGGGACGGCGGGGCCATGCGGGTCTCAAGGGGCCTTCGGGAGCTGGCCCAGCAGGCCCAGAGGATCTCCGAGGGGCTGGAGGCCGGGCTTGGCCGTGCGCCCACCGTTGGGGAGATAGCGGATAAGCTGGGGGTTACCCCACAGCGTGCGGCGCTGGCTCTGGGGGCCCTGAGACGGCCCATGTCCCTGACCGGCGGGGAGGAGGGGGAGCAGCTGGAGATACCAGTAGAGGCCTCGGAGGAGCAGACGGCGGAGCGGCTGACCCTTTACGCCATTATTGAGAGGATGGAAGTGAAGGACAGAGAGCTTATCCGATGCAGGTACTTCAAGGGCATGACCCAGGCCAAGACCGCCGAGGAGCTGGGAATGACGCAGGTGCAGGTGAGCCGCAGGGAGAAGAAGCTGCTGGCGTATATGCGGCAGGAGTTTGGTGACGGCTAGGTGCGCGGTCAAGGGGCGTTAGGCCCTTTGCGGGGCTTGGGGCGGCGCCCCAAGGTCTCGAGAGAGCGAGGCGCGAAAAACAAACTACACCAATTTAGTATATTTTCCCTTTTTAGGTCTTGCATATTTCCGGCAAAAATAGTATAATAACAAAAAGAGAAGGCGAATAAGCCGGAATATGGAGGAACAAAAAATGGCATCTATAACCAAAGACACTATTATCGGCGAGATTTTGGATCTGGACGAGACCACAGCCCCCTTCTTCCTGGAGATGGGTATGCACTGCCTGGGCTGCCCCTCTGCCCGGGGCGAGACCCTGGAGCAGGCCTGCGCCGTCCACGGCGTGGACCCGGAGGAGCTGGTAAGCAAGATCAACGCACATCTGAGCAAGTAAGCGGGAGAGCGACGAAAGGCAGCCGCGCGGCTAGGGGAGACCCGCAGCTTCGCGGCGGCTTCGTTTATTGGAGAGTACAGCGATGAAGGAACCCTTTTCCCTGGGCCCGAGGCTCAGCCTGTGCGCCCGGCTTCTGCGCCCGGGCAGACCCATGGCGGATATCGGCACGGACCACGGCTATCTGCCCATCTGGCTTTTAAGGACCGGTGCGGCCCCAAGAGCCATAGCCTGCGATATAAACCCCGGCCCACTGGAGGCAGCAAGAAAGCACGCGGAGATGTATGGGGTGAAACTGAGATTGGTCCTCTCGGACGGCCTTTCGGCCATATCGCCGGAGGACGCGGAGGATATAGTTATAGCGGGCATGGGCGGGGAGCTCATTCTGCGTATAATCGACGGCGCGCCCTGGGTCAAATGTACAGATAAGAATATAGTATTGCAGCCCATGAGCGCCGCAGACAAGCTTCGGATTGGATTGTGGGAGCGGGGTTTTAATGTGCAGAAGGAGCTGGCGGCTATGGAGAACGGTAAGGTCTACTCGGCATTTTCTGTGCGGTATAAGGGAGAGCTGGGGGAGATGGGCAGTATCTACCCATATATGGGCAGGCTGGAGTCTGGCACCAGCGAAGTATCTGCATATGCAAAAAAGACCCTGCGGGGCATTAAAAACTCCCTGCAGGGCGCGGAGCACAACGACAATTCCGAGGAGGCCCGGCGGCTTCGGGAAGTGGTAGAGGGGATAGAGAGGGAATACCTATAATAAGGAGCACAATATGGCAAGAATCTGCGACATATACGACATTATAAACAGCGCCGCCCCCTTTGACAGCCAGATGGCCTTTGACAACTCCGGCCTGCTGGTGGGGGACAGGGCCACGGAGGTCACCCGGGTGCTTATCTGCCTGGACATAACCCGGGAGGTAATAGACGAGGCAGGGGCCATGAACGCTAACCTGATAATCAGCCATCATCCTGTGATATTCGACCCTATAAAGTCCCTGAGTAGCCAGGACCCGGCCTATCTGCTGGCGAGGAACGGCATAGCGGCTCTCTGCTGCCACACCAACCTGGATATCTCCCCGGTGTGCGGGGTGAACGTTGCCCTGGCAAATAGACTGGGGCTTAGGAATATCCGGCCCGAGGAGGCCTTCGGCGAGGACTGCGTGCTCTACTCCGGGGAGCTCCTGGAGCCCATGGAGCCTGAGGAATTCGCCTTACACGTAAAGGGGCGGCTTTCAGCCGGCGCGTTGAAGCTCCTCCCCGGCGACGGCATGGTAAAGCGCGTGTTCCTGTGCAGCGGCGCAGGCGGGGAGTTCGCCCCATACGCCGCCATGCGCGGCGGTGACGCGTACCTGACTGGCGAGATGAAACACCACGAGGCTCTTGAAGCTAGAAAAACCGGCCTTACCTGCGTGGTTGCCGGGCATTACGAGACGGAGCGGGTCTTTGCCGAGTATCTGGCGGCGTACCTTAAAAAGAGGGCGCCTGATACCGGATTCCTGGTGAGCAGGGCGGAGAGCGCGCCCTTCACGACGGTATAGAGGAGACAACGGTATGACAATAGAACCGGCAAAGCTTGAGGATATGGAGGGTATTTCCAGACTCTACAAAGCGCTCAACACCGATATGTCCCGCCTGCAGCCGGAGATGTTCCGGCCTGCTGGGGAGGACGGCGGGTTTATCCGCTCCGTGCTGGAAAGTGAAAGAGGTGACCTCCTCCTGGCGCGGGAGGACGGGAGGGTCCTGGGCTTGGCCCTTGTGCAGGATAAGGACACGCCGCCATACCCCGCGTTTATCCAGCGGCGGTATACATACCTAATGGACTTGGTGGTAGACCCGGAGTGCCGCAGACAAGGTGTCGGCCGGGCGCTGATGGGTGCGGTAAAGGAGTGGGCTAAAAGCCGGAACGCGGAGTTTATCGAGCTGGGCGTGCTGGCGCAGAACGAGGGGGCCATCAGGCTGTATGAGAACCTGGGCTTTAGGGATTCCAGAAAAATAATGCAGATGGATTTGTAAATCTACGGACAGAAAGGAACACAAAATGGCACTTGACGGCGCGTTTCTACGCCACATAAAAAAAGAACTGGAGGACCGGCTCCTGGGGGCTCGGGTGGACAAGGTCCACCAGCCCAACCGCGAGGAACTTGTGATATCCTTCAGAAGCCGGGAGGGAGCCGAAAAGGTGCTCTTTTCAGCCCGGGCCAACAGCGCCCGGGTACACCTAACTGCGATACCCCTGGAAAACCCGGCCCAGCCGCCGATGCTTTGTATGCTCCTTCGAAAACGGCTGCTGGGGGCAAAGCTTCGGGAGATACGCCAGCCGGAGCTGGAGCGGCTTCTGCACTTCGACTTCGACTGCATAGATGAACTGGGGGACCGGGTGGTGCTGACCCTGACGATGGAGATAATGGGCCGGTACAGCAACATAATCCTCAGCGGCCCCGACGGCAAGATAATCGACGCATTAAAGCGGGTGGACGCGTCCATGACCTCCCAGCGTCTGGTCCTGCCTGGGCTTACTTACCAGCTGCCCCCGCCCCAGGACAAGCTCTGTATGCTGACGGCCGCCCCCCAGGAGCTGACGGCGGCGCTGCAGGGGCTGCCAAGGGATATGGAGCTCTCCAAGGGGCTTTTAAGCGTGCTGCAAGGAGTTTCCCCGGTGGTCTGCCGGGAGTTGGCCCACCGGGTGGGCCGGGGCCGGGAGCTGACGGTGATGACAATGGACGAGGAGCAGCTTTTCCGGCTTGGCTTCTTCTACCAGAAGCTGCGGGAGACGGTGAGGGACGTAAGTGGCGAGCCGTATATGGCGGTGAATATGCAGAAAAAGCCCATGGACTTCTCGTTTATAGACATACAGCAGTACGGTACCTCGGCCGTGGTGCGAAAGGGGGAGAGCTTTTCGGGGCTTCTGGACAGCTTCTATCAGGAGAAGGACCAGTTGGAGCGTATGCGGGTGCGGGAGCAGGACCTTCTGCGGCTGCTTTCTAACCACTCCGAGCGGCTCTCAAGGAAGATAAGCGCCCAGCAGGCAGAGCTCAGTCAGTGTGCCCAGCGGGATAATCTGCGGGTGATGGGCGATCTTCTCAGTGCGAACCTCTACAGCCTTGAAAAGGGGAGGGAATCGGTAGAGTTGCAAAACTTCTACGAGGAGGACGGGCCCACGGTAAGGATAAAGCTTGACCCGGCCCTCACCCCCAACCAGAACGCTCAGAAATACTATAAGGAGTACCGCAAGGCAAAGACCGCCGAGGAGAAGCTCACCGAGCAGATAGAGCTGGCGGGCAGGGAGCTTACTTACCTCGAGTCGGTGCTGGAGGCCCTGGCTCGGGCCGAGACCGAGCGGGACCTTATGGAGATACGCACCGAGCTCAAGGAGCAGGGGTATCTCAAGACCAGTCGCGGCAAAAAGGAGCGGCCCCCCGCTGTAAGCGCACCCATGAGTTTTCAGAGCTCTGACGGCTTCACAATACTTGTGGGCAGGAATAACCGCCAGAACGACCGGCTGACCATGAAGCTGGCGAGCAATAACGATATCTGGTTCCACACCAAGAATATACCCGGTTCCCACACCGTACTGGTGACAGAGGGCCGTAGGCCGACGGAGAAAGCCATGGAGGAGGCCGCCGTGCTGGCCGCCCGACACAGTCGGGCCAAGGGCTCCTCTCAGGTGCCGGTGGACTATACCCAGGTGCGTAACGTCAGCAAGCCTCAGGGGGCAAGGCCGGGCATGGTGATATATGTGAATTATAAGACGGTATTTGTGGACCCCGGGGAGTAGGACTAATACGCCGGAGCCGCAAAAAGAGAAATCAAACCCCTAGTTTACTAGGGGTTTGATTTCTGCACAGCAAAGCTAATTGCGGTCTGAAAATTGTGCACTATCTTGCGAGCTTATGGAAAATAGATTCTCTTAGGGGAATATAAAATCAATATAGTGGAAAAAGAAGTCAAAGAGAGGGTAGAAACCAAAGACTACTGCCGATATAATAGAGACAGAGAGTGTTCCTAGTCGCCAAAGGTCTCTCGGAAGGCTCTGGGCGGGCAGCCGTAGCGCTGGGTAAAGAGCCTGTAAAAGTGGCTCTGGCTGTTGAAGCCGCACTGAGCGCCAACCTCGATCACCGGCAGATCCTGGGTGAGCAGCAGCTGCGCCGCATAGCTAAGGCGTTTTGCGTTGATGAACTCTGTGGGCGTAACCCCCAGATACCGGCGGAAGGAGCGGGTTAGGTGCTCCTGGGAGAGCCTTGCTAGTGTCAGCATATGGGAAAGTCCCGGGACAAAGTGCTCCGGGCTTTCCATCTGATCCACGAGCTGAGCCAACCAGGAGGGAAGGCGGTCGGTTTCCTCTGGCATTGCAAGGAACAGCCCTACTAGGTATGGAAACACGCTGAGCATATGCCGGTAGGAGGTCTCGTTCTCCGAAATGGTTTGATTTTCCAGGAGTTTCTTCTGGGCGTCCCAAAGCGCTGGGCCGGAGAGCACCCGCAAGGGGGATATCGGGGGAGCATCAAACCTGGCCCTGTCTATCTCCAGATATTCGCACAGTCGGAGAAAGACCGGGCAGGGGATACCGATGTTGATTATCTCGAAGTCGCTGTTATTGAGGAACTCGTACCTATGGGTGTCCGTGGGACGGATCAGCACTAGGGAACCCGCGGTCAGCAGCTGGGTCTGACCGTTGATTACGTGGACCGCGCTGCCCTGAGGGACCAGAAACAGCTCATAAAAGTCGTGGGTGTGCAGCCGGTAGGTGGAGTGTACACCGTACTGGTGCAGGGCCTTGCCACCTGTCCGGCGCATTTCCTCCTCCGTCTGGCGCAGCAGGACCGCCTCCATAAAACCGCCTCCTTTTTGGTTTATCCCCATTATATCGTTCGGAGGAGGAAAGCGCAAGAGAAAAATCAATAAACGAGAACTTTGGAAAGAAATTATACTGAAAATTCAGAAAGGAAGTTATGCTATGAGCCGAACTGATTTACAGAAGCTTCGGGAGGTTCTGGAATTTACACGCATCTACCAGGAAAACAGCGGGGATATCTATTTGAGAGAGGCCCGCTGCTTAGACTACCAACTGGAGCATATCCTGGTGCCTTTGGACGAAGAGGCGGGAATTGCCGGACGTTATGACCATGGCTTTGTTGGATTCAGCTCCCAGACTGGGGGCTACTCTGTCTTGGGTGCCGGGTACACCTACTACTTTAAGGAGTTTGAGTTCGTAAACGCCCTGCAGCGTTGTGCCGGGGAACTGACTGCCTCCGAGAACTATGCCCTGCAGGCAGCCCAAGCCTTCTGGAAGGAGGAGAATACCTCCAGAAAGCTGGACCTGGCCTTTGCCCGCCGGTATGGTTATGTCCCGGGTAAGGGCTATCCTGCCCCGGGCGTGGGAAATTGCGACTGCCGGGTGGCGGGGACCAACCTTGACTTCCACAAGCTTGTGGACCTTGGTTTTGACGGCCTTGAAAAGGAGATTGAACAGAAGATAAAGGAAAACGGAGACTCCAGCTTCTATGAAGCTCTTAAGCTCTGGATCGGGAGCCTGCAAAAAGCCTGTGAGCGCTACCGCCGCCAGGCCCTGGAGCTGGCGGCCCACAGCACCTCCAAGGAGTCCAGACGGCGGTTCCTGGATTTAGCGGGGGCTTTGGAGCACCTCCAGCACCAGCCTCCTCAGAGTTTCCTGGAGGGCGTGCAGCTTATGTGGATCTACTCCGTAAGCTGTGATTTGATGAACTACGGCCGTATGGACGACTATCTGGGTCCGCTCTACGCCGGGGACCTAGATGCCGGACGGCTTACGGAGGAGGAGGGCGTGCAGATTATCCTATACTTATATAAGCACTTTTTGGAGATAAACAAGATCCACGACTGCCGTGTGATTGTGGGAGGCGTAGGCCGCCGGCATCCCCGGGAGGCGGACAGGCTGGCCGTTGCCATTATGGAGGCGACCCGGCGCTTCCGGGAGGCGGTGCCCCAGCTGACCCTGCGGTACTATACCGGCATGAGCGAAGCGGTGTTCCATAAGGCCATGGAGGTGAACGCCGAAGGGGTCACCTTCCCCATTATTTACTCTGACGACACCAACGTGCCCGCGGTACAGCAGGTATATGGGGTCGGCAGGGAGGAGGCAGAGCAGTATGTGCCCTTTGGCTGCGGGGAATACGTGCTGGCAGGGTACAGCGTGGGCACCCCCAACAACGGCATCAATGCCCTGAAGGCTCTGGATCTGGCCCTGCATAACGGGCGGGACTCATATCACAACGTCCTATGTGGGCCTCGAACCGGGGAGCTCTCAGAGCTTGACGGCTTCGAGAAGCTCTATGAGGCGGTTCTCAATCAGCTTAAGCCGGTAATGGAGCGATTTGCTGAGCATAAGTACCTCAACTATATAGTCGCCGGAGAGAACGCTCCCTATCTGCATCTGAGCCTGCTGCTGCACGACTGTGTGGAGACTGGAAAGCCGGTCTTTGAAGGAGGTGTACGTTACCTGAATGCTTCCAGCGAGACCTTTGGAGTAATTAGCTGTGCGGACAGCCTTACAGCCATTCGGAAACTAGTGTATGAGGAGAAACGCCTGAGCTTAGAGGAACTGGTGGAGGTCCTGGACCAAAACTTTGAAGGCAGGGAGGAGATACGCCGGCTCTGCCTGGAAGCGCCCAAATACGGCAACGACGACGACATTGCCGACAGCATGGCCCAGCGGCTTTTCAGCGACATGGGAGATATCACCTTAGAGGCAGGGAAGAAGGCAGGACTGCATCGGTACAATATTGTCAGCGTTAACAACTCCATGAGCGCTGAATGGGGCAATTTCTGCTCCGCCTCCGCCTGCGGACGGAAAAAAGGCGATCCCATGGCCAACGCCAACGGCCCCTCCATCGGCGCGGACAAATGCGGTATTACGGCGCTTCTCAACTCTATGTCTAAATTTGATAACACAAAGCATGTGGGAGTCATCAACAACGTGCGCTTTACCAAAGAGCTCTTCACCCGGTCCGGCGACAAGGTGGCGGCGGTGCTCAAGGCCTTCTACCAGAACGGCGGGGTTCAGACCAACCTGTGCGTGGTGGGCCGGGAGGACCTGGAAAACGCTATGGAGCACCCGGAAAAGTACCAGAATCTTATGGTACGCATCGGCGGCTTCAGCGCCCGGTTTGTTACCCTAAACCCCATTGTGCAGCGTGAGATATTGGAGAGGACCACCTATGACGCGTGAAGAAAAGGCCCTGATTTTCGATGTCCAGCGCTTCTGTGTACACGATGGTCCGGGCATTCGCAGCACGGTATTTTTCAAAGGCTGCAATATGCGCTGTGCCTGGTGCCACAACCCTGAGAGCTTCTCACAAAGGCCGGAGCTACTCTTTCGCCCGGAGAAATGCACCGCCTGCGGGGCCTGTGAAGCCTGCCCTTCGGGGGCGCACCGAAGGGAGAACGGCTCTCACAGCTTTCATCGTGAGAACTGTTCTGGCTGCGGAGTCTGTGCCAGTCTCTGTCCAAATGGGGCTTTGGAGCTATCCGGCCGGGAGATGACCGTAGAAGAGGTCATGGAGGAGCTTCGAAAGGACGATAAATACTATGCCGCCTCCGGCGGCGGGGTCACGCTCTCCGGGGGAGAGGCCTCCATCTGGTTTAATTTTGTTCGGGAGCTGCTGGACGCCTGTAAGTCTCAGGGGTTTCATACGGCACTGGAAACCAACGGCCTTATCTCTGCAGAGCGCTTGGAAGCCCTGATTCCCAGGACAGATCTGTTTCTCTTTGACTGCAAGCACACGGACCCAGAGCCCCATCTTCACTGGACAGGTGCTCCTCTCCAGCCGGTACTGGACAGCTTGCAGGCTTTGGACCGGGCCGGGGCGAAGGTTATCCTACGCTGTCCAATAATCCCCGGGGTGAACGACGGTGAGGCCCATTTTGCGGCGCTTCGGGATATCCGGGCAAAGTATGCCTCAATTCAGCAGGTAGAGGTCATGGCCTATCATGACGTCGGCCGGGGCAAGTGGCAGGCGCTGGGGCGGTCCTACGCTTTTGAGGATCTAAAGACGGTCCCGCCGGACCAGAAGCGCCGCTGGCAGGAGCAGTTAAGTCAACTATGAGTAAAACGGACGCGGCCATTAAGGCTGCGTCCGTTTCCTCCGCTTAGAGCTTCACCCATTCGTCTGGCTGAACAGAGGCTTTCAGCAAAGCTTCCCGGGTGGCAATTACGGCAATGGTGTCCTCGTGAGAGACCGGTGGATCTTCCCCCAGAAAGAACCGGGCCATCTCCTTCATGAACCTGTGGTAATAGTCAGAGACGATTTCTATGCGCTGGGTGGAGGCGTCCGTCTTGTCCAAGGTCATGGCGAAGGGACAGTCCCAGCCGTGGTGGGAGAAGTGAGAGAGCCTTCCGTCGGCAAATTCCAGCACCCCGGCGGGCAGGGATTGGGTGCCGGTAAATTTCACCCGCTTCACCGCCCTGCCCATCAGAGCTAGGATAGGCTCTATCTGGTGGATGGCGTAGTTATCCAGGGGACCGGGGCCCTCGCTAACCAGCCCGGCCAGCCGGGCACGGTCCACCGGCTCTAGCTCCTCCGCAAAGCGCAGGGCGGAGGCGGAGAAGCAAGGGGTGTCGTTTCTTTCGGCAATGTCAAAGAGCTCCTGGGCCTCACGCTTGGAGTTTGCGAAGGTCTTGTCCACATACACCCGCTTGCCACTCTCTAAAGGCAGGCGGCAGAGCTCAGGATGCATCTCAGGGTTATCAGGGGACAGCACATTCAGACAGTCGCTCCTCTCAATGAGCTCCTCAATGCTCCCCACCAGCTCCATGCCGTGCTTCTCGCACCACTCCTCGCTTGTCATGCCGGTGATGGGCGAGGTTATCTTCCCATAGGCGTACCTGACCTCCAGCTCGCCCTTCGAGGCGTCCTTGAGCCACTGAGGGTAATTATTGGCGTGGTACTCATCCAGATAGTAGTCAATGAATCCAACTGTTTTCATAATAAAGCGTCTCCTATTACTCTACGAGAATTTTCTGCTCTGTTCCATGGAAGGGCAGCACGCGGACCTTCTCAAGGCTCAACCCTCCGGCCGATTTTACGTATACCCCTGTATTTTCCGGCACTTCGCATATGCAGGGCGACGGCGCGATATCAAAGGTGTGCCCCTTGAGGGTAAGATTCTCCGAATCCTTCATCTGTACGGTGATGTCCCTAAGGAGGACATTTTCAAAGTTATCCCCTGTGCCCACCGCACCAGCGGCGTTTTCACAGGTACAGAACGCATTTTGGACAGTAATATTCCTGAAGTTTGCAGGAGTATCCCGATGTGGGTTCTGCTCGGGAGGAATATG
The DNA here is from genome assembly GCF_002201475.1 of Acutalibacter muris. Classification (NCBI taxonomy): domain Bacteria; kingdom Bacillati; phylum Bacillota; class Clostridia; order Eubacteriales; family Acutalibacteraceae; genus Acutalibacter; species Acutalibacter muris. Next base: position 1,731,143 of record NZ_CP021422.1, read on the forward strand.
GGAGTCGTGCTCCACGCCCATAAAGAAGATGGGTTCGCCGTTGCCCCACCAGTTGCCTGCCTGTATCCTGGTGTCGATAAGCAGATTTGAGGCCCGAACATTTTCAACAAGGCCGCCCTTGTCGTTGCACATAAAGGTGAGCCCGCGGTTGCTGCCTTTGATTATAATATTGTTAATGACCACATTGCGGACATGGCTGTAAATATACCCCAGCACGAGGGCCTTGGAGCAGGAGCGTAGGATACAGTCTGATATGACCAGGTTCTCACAGGGCTTCGCCCAGTTGGTGATTCCTGAGACGGCAATACAGTCATCGCCGCTGGAGATATTGCAGCCTGAGATGATCACATCGTCACAGCTGGAAATATGTATCCCGTCGTCGTTTGGCACCCTAAGGTTGGTGTCGATGTTCATCCCGGTAAGCTTTACGTTTACGCACTCAGCGACGGTTATAGTCCAGCAGGGAGCGTCCAGCACGGTGACATCGCGCATGGTCAGCTTTTTTACCTTGTAGAAAAAGATGGACTGGGTAGGTCGCCATTCCCGCTCAACGGTGCATTCCTCAAGCTGGCTTTGGGTCATCTCAACCCGGCTTTCGGGTATGATCGGGCGGGAAAAGTCGAAGAAGGACGAGCCGTTAAGGTCAATAACGCCGTCTCCGTCTATTACAACATCTTCGCCTTCGAGACACACTATCAACGCCTGCAGATCGCCCAGCTCATTATGGTGAAAGGGCATTATTGGGTAGTCCTCCCGGTTAGGCGAGCCTTTGATCACAGCGCCCTTCTCCAAATGGAGGGACACTCCCTGCAGATCAATGGTGCCGGTAAGGAAACCTCCGGCGGGCACCAGCACGGCCTCGCCGCTGGCCTTAGCTGCGGCTATGGCTTTGCAAAAGCTGCCGGTATTTAGAGTCAGACCGTCGCCTGAGGCTCCATAGTCCAAAATATTTATCATACTGAATTTTCTCCTGGGAAAAATAATCAGAACCCGGGGCAAAAGTCCCGGGCCCTGGTCAATGAATAATCGAATTACTTTGTGGAGCCCTTAGCGATCTCCATAACGTCGGGGTTGTCCTCCAGATACTTGGCGAACTGGGTGCGGTACTCCTCCAGGTACTTGTCAAGGCCGGCGGCCTTCAGCTTCTCGATAGCCGCGTCGATGTTCTCCTCATAGGGGACCATGCCTATCTTGATGGGGTAGATGGAGGCAATAATCTCGGTTTGCAGGTTGGTAAGCTCCGTAGTCACATTGCTGGAATCGAACAGGAAACCGGCAATGGGGGAGACCACGTAGTTATCGGCCTTATAGTTCATATAGTCCAGATATTCGTCGGTGGTGGTGGCCGCATCATAGCGCATATATGGCATATAACCGGTCATCCAGGTGTCCAGCTGGTACAGAGCGTCGCCATTCTCATTCTTCATCTCGTCGGTGCGGGAGAACATACCGGTTCCCTCATCGGTGAAGTATTTGCCCTCGGTGCCCAGGTGGAACAGGTCGTGATTCTCCTGGCTGCTATAGAGCCAATCAAGGAACTTGAGACCGGACTCGGGATTCTCGGAGGTGGAGGAGATGGCGTTCAGATTCTGCACGAAGGTGTAGACCATTTCGGGCTTCTCAGGGCACATCTTCACCCAGTCGGCAGTGACGTCCTTAAGGTCGGTGTTCTGCATGATTATCTTCGCCTCGGAGGGGTCAAAGGTCTGGGAGGGAAGGAAGGCGCCCAGCTTGGCCTCGTCGTACATAGCGGAGTGGTCGATGTTCAGCACGTCGGGGTTCACAAGACCCTCCTGGTACATCTTGTAGTAGGTCTCGCAGTCCTTCTTGAACTCCTCGCTCTCATAGAAGGAATCGATAGTGCCGTCCTGGCGGGCGAGAATTATGCCCAGACTGTTCTCAACATAGAAGGGATAGGTATCATAGGTCCTGTGCAGCCAGTGGGCGGTGTCCTGGTTCTGGTGGAACCAGTTGTAGGCTTTGATGCCGGTTTCCTCAAGGATATAGTCCTGACTTTTCTTCATCAGGTCCAGCACGTCCTCCACACTGTCGGCGGGGAACTCCTCATAACCAACCTTTTTCATAACGTCGGTACGCAGGTTCATGTAGGACATGGTGTTCTCAAAGCTCCTCCAGGAGCAGGGTACAGCGTAGTGGTCGCCGGCGTAGACAGCGCCCAGCCACTCGTTCTCGGTAAAGCGGCCCACCAGGTCGGGATACTTCTCCAGCAGGTCGTCCAGAGGAATAATAGCGCCCATACCCGCGATAGAGGACAGGTTTTTCACGTCCTGCATCACGTGCAGCAGCTCGAACTCCTCGCCGGTGGTAAGCATCAGGTTCAGCTTTTCAGCATAGGAATCCCAGGGGATGCGCTGGACGGAAACCTCGATGTTCACTCCGTCGGCCTTCAGCTTTTCATTGACGGCGGCGATGCCCTGCTCGTACTCGTCCGGCAGGTTGCCGGGCTGCACGATACGCATGGGATGGATCTCCCCGTCGTCGCCGCTGGTGGAGGCTTCGGAGCTTTCCGGGGCTTCCTCGGAGCTTTCGCCACTGGCGGTAGAGCTTTCAGGTGTGGAGCTGCCGGAACTACCGCTGTCGTTGCCGCAGGCGGCGAACAGGGACAGCACCAGAGCCATCGCCAGCAACAGAGCGGCGATCTTTTTCAGATTCTTCATTTCTTTCGTCTCCTTCATATAGGATTTTTATTGTTTCAACAGGCAGGGCCTGATAAAACCAGGATAAATTCAGCCCTTCACCGCGCCGATTACCATGCCCTTCACAAAGTATTTCTGGAGGAAGGGGTAGAGGAGAATGATAGGCCCCATGGTGATAACGGAGGTAGCCATCTTGAAGCTCTCCTTGGGGGGAGCGCTCCGGGTCGCGCCCTGGGCCACCTTCTGCATGGCGGTAATTTCGGACTGTATTTTTAACAGCATCATCTGGAGGTTATAATACTTCTGGTCGTTGATGAGCATGACGCAGTTGAAGTAGTTGTTCCAGTAGCCGATGGCATAGAACAGGGCTATGGTAGCCAGCACCGGCATACAAAGGGGAAGGTAGATGGTAAAGGCGATCCGCACTTCTCCTGCTCCGTCAATTCGGGCCGACTCATTTAATGCGTCCGGGATGCCCCGCACGAAGTTGCGGACCAGGAACATATTGAAGGGGGAGAACAGAAGGGAGGGCACTATCAATGCCCAGATATTATCGTAGCAGCCTACCATTTTTGAGATCATGTACCAGGGCACCATGCCCGCGGAAAAGACCATCGTGATGTAGAAATACAGGGACAGCCCGTTGCGGTAGCGGCACTGCTTATTTGCAAGAGTATAACCCGCGCCAAAGGTGATAAGCGACGCTATCAGGGTGCCCACCACCGTTGCCAGGCCGGTAACCTGATAGGCCCTGGGCACATTGGAGGATTTGGAGAAGAGCCGCTGGTAAGCGTCAAGGGACCATTGGGCGGGGAAGAAGGAATAGCCGTTTATGGTGATGGACTTCTCCTCTGTAAAAGATACGATAATTACGAGGATAAAGGGTATCAGACAGACCAGGGCGAATAGTATCACCAGGAAATAAATAAGAAACTGCGCCAGCTTGTCGCTACTGCTGGTCTTTATTTTGTTCCGGGCGCTGAGTGCGCCGGCTGGATTAGCGGACATGGTGCAAAACTCCTTTCAAGCTTTCATTTTTCATGGATATATGCGGGAGCTGCCGGCAGCTCTGGGAAAGTGAAACCGCACGGTTTCACTTATTGTTCTCTGTGTATAGGTAATTAGTTTAGAACAGCGCCCCGTCAGGGAAGTGCCGGCGCACAATCCAGTTTGAGGTGAACACCAGAATGAAGCCCACAATGGACTGGTACAGGCCAACGGCCATGGAGAGGCTGGGGTCGCCGGTATTTTTGAAGGTGCGGTACACATAGGTGTCGATAACCTCCGCGATGGGCATAAGGGAGCTGTTGTCCCGGATTATGGCGTACATCATGCCGAAGTCGCCGTAGAAGATGCGCCCCACGGACATCAGCGTTAAAATGCAGATAGTGGGCATCAAAAGTGGCAGGGTAATATAACGAATACGCTTCCAGCGGGTAGCTCCGTCTATATAGGCGGCCTCATAGAGCCCCTCGTCAATGCCGGTAATGGCCGCCAGATACACGATGGCGTTATAGCCGGTGGTCTTCCAGATGTTCAAAATCAGCAGGATAGGGTACCAATAGCCGGGATTTGCATAGAAATTGACCTTCTGTCCGCCCATGCTGACGATGATGTTGTTGATAAGGCCGTTGTCCGTACCCAAGATGCCCTGGAGCATATAGCTGACAATTACCCAGGAGATGAAGTAAGGGAACAGCATAAAGGACTGACTGACCTTCAAAAGGCGCTTGGCGTGCACCTCGTTGAGGGCGATGGCCAGCGCCACGGCGCATACGGTGCCCACGGCCAGGAAGAGCACGTTTATGACCAAAGTATTTCGGGTGATGGTCCAGGCCCAGCTGGACTTGAAGAAATACTCAAAGTTCCTCAGACCTACAAACTCGCTGAAGATGCCGGTTTTATAGTTGAATTTCTCAAAGGCGATGGCCATATACGGCAGGGACATATAGGAGAATACAAAAGTATACAGCATGGCCGGTAGAACCAGCAGATATAAAAACTTGTTTCTCCAGAGCTCTTTGAGGGGGTTTATGCGCCGGCGGGGCGCGGCGACTGTTTGGTTCCTCATCATTTCCTTTCATCCTTTCTTTACCTGTCGAAATCAATCTTGCCAAAAATTACAGCAGATGTACCTGATACCAATATTTATAGCACAAGGCGGAACTGGTGTAAACTTCTATTATCCGCTTTTTCTCCATTTATTTTCACTGATGCGAAAAAATTGCAGATTTTTTATACTCAGTTTTATGAGGAAATCTGCATTTTTTAACACTGGGAGAGCGTGCACTACAAAAATTATTCCATAATTGAAAAAAGTGAGGCTTTGCTGTCCTCACTTGACTTTTGTCAGAAAATTGTTATACTTGTTTGTAGAACACTGGCAGCAGGGACGTTTGTGGAGGGTCAAATGATAAAGAAGCTTCAAAACAGGGAAAAACTCAGCACCACATATCTGTGGTCAATTTTTATAGTCGTTATCATTATCGACTTTCTCATTACTGTTGCGCTGTTTTCCATCTATTGCGCCGCTCAGATCTCCACAGCTGCCAAAAACTCAGTCAGTCAGCTTGAACAGGTACGCACCTCCACAGATATCCTCTTTGAGTCCATGGAGGCTGTAGTAAACCAGCTGGCCAACGACGCGGACACGGCCACATTTCTGCTTGGCGAGTCCACCAACCGCCTTCGGGAAGCGGCGGTTGGCCTGAAAATACGTACCCTCTGTACTGCCAATCCATATCTTCGCTTTATTACATTATATAATGATACCAGTAAGCGCTTTGTTTCCAGCGGCTATGCGGGAGATGACATTAAGTTGAATGCCCAGGAGTTTTACGACCGCCTGGGGGATCAACCCTATGTCTGTTTTTTCAGGCCCATTGGCGACGCCTATAATGTGCAGCTCAACAAAAAGGCTATGGCCTATACTTTTGTGTTCCGTATAAACCTCAAACCCAATTCCGGTTCCTCGGATCTGGTCATTATTGATGTCAATGAGAGCTATTTCAACAACGCTCTGGCGCCAATCCGCGTGGAGGAACATGAGCAGCGGGTGCTGCTTCAGGGAACGGAGCAGGAGTTTATCGCTGAGATGTCTGCCCTGCCGGCCCAGGAGCTTTTCTCTGTGGCTGCGGGCGGCAGTGGCGCGGACTATCCGGAGGCTAAGTCAATGGAAAGCTCCGGCTCTATGTTCTTCCATACGCCGGGGCAGTTTTGGTTCACTACATATGTCCGAAGCGCAAAAGTCGGGTGGACCTTTTATAATATGCTTCCATATCAGGTGGTACTAGGGGCCTTAGTGACACCGGCTATTCTGACGGTAACCATGACCCTTCTGACGCTGGCCTTTGGCTATGTGCTGTCCCGATGGCTCAGTACACATCTGTATCAGCCCATAAAGGCCCTGTATGAAAATTATGTGGACAGCGCTGGGGAGAAAAAGGGGAATGAACTGGAACTTTTGAGCCAGGCGTTCTCTGATATGTATTTGAAGGCGGACGAGTTGGAGAGAGGACTGATTGCCTCGTTCCATGAATCTAAAAATTTTTACCTACGGGCCTTGCTCTCTGGAGAAAGGGAGCGGGTGCAGGGTTCTCTGTCTACCTACCGGCGGCTGGGGATCAATCTTAACGCCCCATACTATGAGGTGGTCGTGCTGGAATGTGTTCCCCAGGAGGACATGAGCAGAGAAGTAGGCGGGAAGGAAAACCTATTTATCCCATACTATGCCTTGGAAAATATTACCAGGGAACTGATGGGTCCTGCCCTGGGGGTGGAGTTTATGAGGATCGGTGAAAACCACTTTGCCGTGCTGCTGTATCTGGAGGAGCCCCAGCTTAACGACACTTTGCGCCAGGGGCTGGAGACTATCGTGGACCTGATGCCCAGGGAATTTCATATAGATACCAGTATTTGTGTGGGGCAGGTGGTGGATTCTTGGATGGACATCAATCTGGTATATGAGCAGGAGAAGATCGCCCTGCATTCCCGCACGGCCAGCCACTATGGACGGGTGTTCTTCGCGTGGGACGCCCCGGAGGCCATGAGCAGTGATTTGTACTACAGCGGTCTGCATACTCGCTTGGCGGATTGTGTGCGAAGCGGGGACCTGGAGGCCTGTGCCCGGGAGTTTGACCAGGCCCTGGCGGCTATGAAGGAGATCAGCTTCAAGTCAGCTCGTACCTATTTCCGGCATATTCTGATGTCGGTGCTGGATGTATTTTTCGCGGCGCTGGAGCGGGACAATGAATTCTTTTCCAAAATGATGGAGCGCCTGGAAAGTCTGGACCGGTGCGAAAACGTCCGGGCCCTGCGCTCGGTGTTTTTAGAACTGCTTTCCTCTCTGAGCTACCGGCTGTCGGTGGGCCGAAAGAACAGCAATCAGGATGCAGCGTTGCAGACCAAGGCATATATTGACGAGCATTATGACGACCCGGAGCTTTCCCTGCGTATGCTTGCGGAGCGGGTCCAGCTTTCCCCGGCCTACCTGGGCAGGGTCTTCACAGCCGTGACCGCCTATGCTTTCAATGATTATGTGAATCAGGTCCGCCTGGAAAAAGCCGCAGAATTGCTGAGGAACACCCGTATGCCCGTAAGCCGCGTCAGCGAGTCGGTGGGTGTGCTGAACACTAATTATTTCTATTCGCTGTTCAAAAAGCGATATGGGGTCACGCCATCCGCTTACCGAAAAGGCGGCTGCGGAAAAGAGCCTGAGGAGGCTGCTGACGAGTAAAGAAACTATGAAAATAAATTGCAGGCTCACAAAAAGTGCGCCCAGCCGCCGGTATGTTCGGAGTACCGCTTGAAAGTTTAGGTATGTTGACAATCCATGAAATTGCCCTTCGAATTGCAATTTTTAGGCATTTTCAGACGGCTTGTCCGATTGCGTGACCGCATTCTGGTAGACATAGACTTTGACTACACTTGCGCCGCTAAACAAAGAAAAGCTCCAGCCACAACCTACCCTGGCAGTCTCCTCACCTGCCAAATCACCATAAAGATCAAGCTGACCGTAGACGCGCACCAGGCAAAAGGCTCCGCAAAATAGAGCGTCTCCACGCCCCATATCCCGCAAAAGAGCACCGCCACAGAGGCTCTCGCGAAGAACTCCATCAGCCCCGAGACTACCGTGCCCATATTGCAGCCCATGCCCAAAAGGGTGTTGCGGCAGACGTGGAGCACGTACAGCGAGGACAGCAGCACGCTCATGATGAACAGGTAGTGGTAGGCGATGTCCAGCACAGTCCCGGCGCTGGGGTCGCCGGGGTCGATGAACATGCTTAGAATCAGCCGCCCGGCAAGAATCATCACAGCGCTGATGGCCAGCGAGAGCAGCACACCCACAACCAGCGAAACTTTCAGTCCCTTACGCAGCCGCCCGTACTCTCCGGCCCCAAAGTTTTGCGCTATATAAGTAGTCACAGCGCTCCCCAGGGCGATAGCTGAACTCTCCAGCAGACCAATAAGCTTGTTCACCGCCGTGACTCCAGCCAGGAACACGCTGCCCTGGGCATTGATGGCCGACTGCAAGACCATGCCGCCTATGGCAATAAGGATCTGTGTCGCCGCCATGGTAGCCCCGGTCTTCCACAGCCAGCGGAGCATGGGCGCGTCCAGCTTCCAGTCCTCTTTTGTTAGGGCCAGCCACTGACTTTTTGAGAGGATCAGGGCACAGTACAGAAACGCCAAAACCTGAGCGATTACAGTCGCCACCGCCGCGCCCACCACGCCCCAGCGGAACACCAGCACGAACAGCAAGTCCAGAAGGATATTTATCGCCGAAGCCACCACCATAGCGATAAGTGGCGTGCGCCCGTCCCCGAAGGCCCGCAAAATAGAGGAGGCCATATTGTAGGCCATTACCGCGCTGAGCCCGATAAACAGCACCGTAATGTACGCCACAGCGCTGTCGAAAATATCCTCCGGGGTTTTCAGCAGTCTCAGCACTGGTCCCCGGGCAGCCAGCCCCAGCAGGGTCAGGAGGATACTCAGCGCTGCCGACAGCAGGAGGGACATGGCCACGGCCCTTTTCACCCGGGCCTTATCGCCCTTGCCGAACTCCTGGGCGATGGGGATGGAGAACCCCTGGGCCAGGCCGAGAATCCCCCACAAGAATACCCAGTAAGTCCAGTCCGTGGCGCCCACTGCCGCAAGGCCCGCCACGCCCACGCCCCGGCCCACCACGGCGGAGTCCACTAACGTATACAACTGCTGTCCGATGCCGCCAATCATCAGCGAGACCGCAAAGGTCACGATAAGCCTCAGTGGTCTGCCTGTGGTCATATTCTTTTCCCGCTCCATATTTCAACCCTCTTTTTCTTGACAATATAAATTCATATATGCTATGATTATAATACTATATTTGGAGAATTTATATATAGATTGTCCCGAATTATATAATGATCATACGGAGGACGCCAGTGTATAACGTCCAGGTGAACCATGAGGGCATGGAGGAGAACCTGTTTCCAGACCCTTCCTTTCCCTTCTACATTTTCTTTGAGGATTATTCAGCCCTAATAGGCCGCACCCTGAACTGCCACTGGCACCCGGAGCTGGAGCTGGACTACGTTTTGCGCGGCGGCGTGGACTTCACCATCAACGGCCGCCCGCAGATGCTGACCGCCGGGGAGTGCCTGTTCCTCAACTCCGGAGTTCTGCACACAGCCCGCCAGCGGGAGGATATGGAGAGCGCCCTCATCATGGTGGTGGTGTTTCGGCCCAGCCTGTTTGCCAAGGAGCACCCGGACTCGGGCTTTCTCAGATACTTTTCCGGCTCGGAGGAGAGCCTTGTCTGGGACGGCGCCGGCGAGGAGGAGGTTCCCGTGCGCCTGGCCCTTGAGCGGCTCGCGGGGCTCCGGGAGGGGGAGTACGGCTATGAGCTCATGTGCCTTTCGGAGATAAGCAGGATATGGCTCTATGCCTCCCGGCGTATGCAGCAGGGCGGGCAGCGGAACGACGGCGGGGCTGCTCATGGGCCGGTGAAGAAAATGCTTGCGTACATCCATGACCACTATCAGGAGAAAATCACCATAGACCAGCTGACCGCCTTTGCGGGAGTCAGCCGCACCCAGTGCTACAGCCAGTTCAGGCAGTACACAGGGCTGAGCCCGGTGGCATACCTCAACGACTACCGCCTGAACAGGGCCGCTGCCCTTATGCTTGAGACAGAGTGCAGCGTTACCGAGGCCGGGTATGCCTGCGGTTTCGGGGACAGCAGCTATTTTGTGAAGCTATTCCGGCAGAGGTTCGGCGTGCCGCCTATGCGTTACCGAAGAGAGCGGCGAATAAGCGAGCGTGCTCCCAGCGTGACTACGTGAGATTTTTTTAGTCCCCAGCAGGCGCGCAGGCTGACCTGAATCACGCCGGACAACGGATATGCTAAACATCAAATATAACTATATAAGGAGGCACACATGAAAAGAACACTATTCAACGAAAACTGGACAGTCAAGCCAGGAGTTCAAGACCCCTTCTCAGCCCTCTTCGGCGGCGCGGCCCAGGGCAAGCCCGTGACCCTGCCCCACGACGCCATGATTGAGGAGGACCGGGACCCCAACTGCGAGAGCGGCGGTCAGGCGGGCTTCTACCCGGCGAAGTCCTACACCTACACCAAAGTTTTCACCGCCCCCGAGACTTGGCAGGGCCGACGCACCCTGGTGGAGTTCGAGGGCGTCATGCAGAAAGCCATGGTCTACCTGAACGGTGAGTTCCTTATGAGCCACGCCTACGGCTACACCGGCTTCACCGTGGACCTGACCTCCTATCTCCGCTACGGTCAGGAGAACGAGCTGAAGGTGCTTGCTCTGGGCCAGGAGAAGGCCTCCCGGTGGTACTCCGGCATGGGGATTTACCGTGATGTGTACCTCTTGCAGGGGGGAAGTGCGTATATAAGTGATATTAAGATTACCACTGAGACTATCGAGGAGGGTTACGCCGTGCTCCGTGTGGACGGCAGAGCCGTGAACCAAAGCGCCCAACCCAAAACCGTGGAGCTGCGGCTGAACATTGAGGGCGCGGCGCCCTTTTCTGCAATGCTGTGTCTGGCCCTTGGGGAGAACAGCTTCTTCCAGCGAGTGACGGTGGACAGTCCCGCCCTCTGGTCGCCGGAGACCCCAAAGATGTACGCCTGCAAAGCCGAGCTTTATGAGGGCGAGATCATGCTGGACGCTGAAACACCCCGCTTCGGTATCCGCACCCTACAGCTGGACGCCCGCCAGGGGCTTCGCATCAACGGCAAGACCGTGAAGCTGCGGGGAGCCTGCATCCACCACGACAACGGCGTGATCGGCTGCACGAACCTCTACGAGGCTGAGCGCTTCCGCATGGAGCGGCTGAAATCGGCGGGCTTCAACGCCATTCGCAGCGCCCACCATCCTGCGGGGCCGTCCCTGCTGAAAGCCTGTGATGACGTGGGTATTCTGGTGATGGACGAGTTGGCGGATATGTGGAACGAGCCCAAGAACCCCCACGACTTCGGCCTGGATTTCGCCAAGTTCTGGGAGGACGCGGCGGCTGAGATGGTGGCCAAGGACTACAACCACCCCAGCGTGGTGCTCTACAGCACCGGCAACGAAATTCCGGAGATCAGCAAGGCCCAGGGCTACGCCCTGCATCGGGCCATTACGGAGAAGATAAAGCGTATTGACCCCACCAGGTACACAACCTGTGGTATCAACGGCTTTCTGGCGGTGTCGGACGCTCTGGGTAGCATGATGGAGCAGGAGAAGCAGGAGACCATCAACGCCAGCAATGCCGGGGCGGGCAGCGAGGCATTGAACAGCATGATGGGCGCGTCCCAGTGGGAGCAGACCGACAAGTTCTCGGAAAGTGCCCTGCTCACGGAGCGCCTGGAGCCCTCTGTCAGCAGCGTGGACGTTGCCGGCTACAACTACCTGACCGCCCGGCATATCCCCGAGAACCTCCGGCACCCTGACCGGGTTGTTGTGGGTAGCGAGACCTTCCCCCCGGAGATCGGGCGTCTCTGGCCCATCGTCCGGGACAACCCCCACGTCATCGGCGACTTCACCTGGACGGGCTATGATTACCTGGGCGAGGCGGGCATCGGCATCCCCCACTATGGCGAGGTCACGGCCCAGGGAATGTTCCCCGACCGGCTGGCCTACTGTGGGGATATCGACCTGAATGCCGCCAGAAGGCCGGTTAGCTATTTGAGAGAGATAGCCTTTGGGCTTCGCCATGAGCCGTACATTGCCGTACATCGGCCGGAGGTTTTCGGCAAGGCGTTCGACAGCAACAACTGGAAATATTTTGACTCCCTGCACAGTTGGACGTATCCCGGTCAGGAGGGCAAGCCTACCCGAGTGTACGTGCTGGCCGACTGTGACGAGGTAGAACTGACTGTGAACGGCAAGCCACTGGGCCGCAAGAAGATAGGCGAAGTGCTGCCCTACACCGCCGCCTATGAAGTGGACTACCAGCCGGGCCAGCTGAAAGCCGTGGGCTACCGGGACGACAAGCCTTGCGGTGAGGATTTACTCAGCACGGCGGGTGCTGTTGCAGCCATAAAGGTGACTGTTTACAACGAGACTGTCCAGGCCGGGGGACAGGGTCTCAGCTTTGTTATGGCTGATCTGGTGGACGAGAAGGGTGCTGCCAATTTGTCTGACGGCAGAACTGTCACGGTCAAGGTCGAGGGCGCGGGCAGTTTGCAGGGCTTCGGCTCGGCTGATCCCAGCAGCGAGGGGAGCTATCAAAGCAATACCTGCCCGGCGTTTCACGGGCGGGTGATGGCGGTTATTCGCGGCGGCATGGACGCCGGCGAGTGCAGGGTCACGTTCTCGGCGGAGGGGCTTCAGGAGGTGAGCGTCACGCTTCGGGTGATGTCTCAGGAAGCTCCGTGATGGCATACTGCCGCTGGAATTGGGCGGGGGTCATGCTGCTGAAGCGCTTGAAATGTCTGCCGAAGTGGCTCTGAGATGAAAAGCCCAGGGTGCTGGCTATCTCCCGGCAGGAGAGTTGGGAGTAGACCAAGAGGCTCCGGGCAAGGGCCATCTTTTCCCTGAGCACAAAGTCGGTGAAGGAGATGCCCTCGCACCGTACAAAAAGATTTGAGATATAGTTAGGGTTCGTATGCAAAAGCCTGGCCACATTGGTCAGGCTTATTTTTTCGTGGAGGTGGTCGTACACATAGTTCTTCGCATTTTCCACCAGCGGATGGCGCTGAACCTGCCGGGCACTGCCGCTGTCCTGCCGGAGAAAGCGCACCAGGGAGGCAAAATTATTCTGTGCCCCTCCCACCAGGCCTTGCAATTCCCTTATGTCCCGGAGGGCCTCTATCTTCATGATATAGGCGTCGCACAGAGAAAAAGCCGCCTCGGGGTTCATGCCGCCCCGGATAGCCGCCCGGCTGGCCAGTACCACGGCGGCGATGCTTACATTCCGATAGCTCCGCTCAGCGTTGGGGGAGAGGGTGCCGAGCTTGCCGGAGCCGCCTTCATCCCGGCACTGCTCCAAAAGCTTTATATCCCCCCACTCAATACTGCCCAGCAGCCGGAGCTCCTGGCTGTAGGCGTTGTGATGACTGCCTGTCTCCCTATTTTCGTAGGTGAGGCGGGCATAGTATTTCTACACGTCAATGTTAGAGCGGTCGGAGCAGTTGGAGGCGATCAGCTCCTGGGGGAGCATCTCCTTTTTCGTGTGCAGGTTCCAGGGCAGCAGCACCGCTTGTAGGAACACGGCGGTATCACACAGGAAAACAGTGTCCTCCTGTGTTTCGCCTTCCACGGCAAACTGCCGCCGCACGGACAGCGCCGAGGCAAGCCGCACCGGCCCCAGCAGATACCGCACGCTTCCCAGGGGTATTATGGCATAATACCTTGTGCCGTCCACGGCGGCAAGGGGCGGCACAGAGATGTCCTCCCGAAGCCACTCAGCGAGCGGAGGGGACAGGGCGGGGGCGGCGCTTTTAGCGTAGCAAATGGATTCCTTCCAAAGCCCATCTGGGGACAAGGTGAATACTCTCAGGGGCGAGCCTGTTATTTCTGACAGGTGCTTTAGGATGACGGTGTGCTGCATAGGTGTCCTCCTCCACATAATAGACAGCTATATAAACCATTATAGCAGGATTTTTATAGATTTGCAAATTTCATAAAAGAATACTGCCAAAAAAGTGTGAAAGGTGATAGAGGCTTTTCCTCTTGTACAGTATAATCATATGAGTTTGAGTGTAAGGAAGGAGCAAGCGCTTATGTCAACCTATAAAACCCAGGCGGGGAGCAAGACCGGCTGGAGGCACGATTTCCGTATGAACAAGTGGTTGTACCTGCTGGCAGTTCCGGTGGTCGTCTATTTTGTTGTGTTCAACTACATACCCATGGGCGGCCTGCTGATGGCCTTTGAAAACTTCAAGCCCCAGCGCGGCCTTTTTGGCAGCGAATGGGTGGGGCTTAAGCATTTTATCGACTTCTTTACAGGCCCCAACTTCTGGCAGCTGCTTCGGAATACCTTGGCTATCAGTATGCTGGGACTGTTTGTGTCCTTTCCGCTGTCCATCATATTCGCCCTGCTGCTCAACGAGATAAACCTGACGCCATTTAAGAAGGCCGTTCAGACCATCAGTTATATGCCCTACTTTATCTCTCTGGTGGTGATATGCGGCTTGGTGACGGAGTTTTGCTCCTCCCAGGGGGTCATTACAGATTTTCTCGTAACAGTGTTCGGCATACAGCGGGAGAACCTATTGACCAATCCAAGCTATTTCTGGGCCATCTACATCATATCCGACCTGTGGCAGAATCTGGGCTACAGCTCCATTATCTTCGTGGCGGCTATTACCTCGGCCAGCACTGAGCTCCACGAAGCCGCAGCTCCGGACGGGGCCTCCCGGCTGCAGAGGGTGATGCACGTAACGGTGCCCTGCATTATGCCCACCATCGTCACCATGTTGATACTCAAGTGCGGCACGATTTTAGGCGTGGGCTTTGAGAAGATACTGCTGCTCTATAACCCCAGCATCTATTCCACAGCGGACGTAATCAGCTCCCACGTCCAGCGCCTGGGTATTGAGCAGGCACAGTATGGCTATTCCACAGCCGTGGGGCTGTTCAATTCGGTGGTTGGCACTATACTGCTGTTCCTGTCCAACGCCCTGAGCCGCAAGTATGCCGAAACGTCTATTTTCTGAGAAAGGGGAGAGCAGTGTGATTGAAAAAAGAACGCCCTCGCGCCTTGTGTTCAATGTCTTTAACTATGGCTTTATGATAATCTTTGCACTCTTGTGCATCATGCCCGTGTGGCACGTGGTGATGGCCTCACTGAGCAACCCACGGCTCTTAATGGGAGCCTCCGGGATACTGGTGAAGCCACTGGGTAAGGTCACTCTTGAGGGCTACGGCATGGTGCTCCAAAACCGGAACATTCTGGTAGGCTATGGGAACACCATCTTCTATGTGCTGTTCACCAGTGTGTTCGGTACGATACTCACTGCCATTGCCGGGTACCTTGTATCCCGGACGGACTTCAAGCTGGCAAAGCCTCTGACGCTGTTTATCATGTTCACGATGATTTTCAGTGCCGGAACCATCCCCACCTACATGGTGATACGCAATATGGGTATGCTCAACACCCGCTGGGCTATCCTGGTACCGGGGCTCATGAACACCTACTATATTATCATCATGAAGTCGGCTTTTGAACAGTTGCCCATGAGTTTTGAGGAGTCGGCAAAGCTGGACGGCGCAAACTCGCTGACCATCCTCTTTAAGATACTTATGCCAATGGTGAAGCCCACCTTGGCGGTGGTGGTGATGTTCACGGTAATCATGCAGTGGAACTCCTGGTACCTGGCATCTATTTATCTCGTGAAGGCCCGGGACAAGTGGCCCCTGCAGCTATTCATGCGCGACCTGCTGGTGAAGAACGACGCGTCCAAAATAGTTACCAACGCCAACGACGCAAACGCCGCTATAAATATGGCGGGGAACCTGGTGAAATACTGTGTCACTGTAGTTGGCACAGCGCCTATTCTGTTGGCTTACCCCTTTGCCCAGAAATATTTTGTTTCAGGTATTACCCTGGGCGGGGTTAAAGGATAAATTGAGCGAAAATATGAAGGAGGAAAACCAAATGTCAAAGAAATTACTGGCACTGACACTGGCTCTTGCCATGCTGTTGACCTTACTGGGGGCGTGCGGCGGTAAGCCGGACAGCAGCTCCGGCAGCAGTGCCGCAAGCACCGGCGAGAGCAGCTCCGAGGCCGCGAGCCAGCCGGAGGAACCCACGGTGGACACCAGCGAGACCCAGAGCATCAGCATCTTCATGCAGGCTGACGATGTACCAGAGGGAACTCCCGGGGACGATGGCGCTGTGCTGAACTACTGGAAGGAAATGTTTAACCTGGAGATCGAGTGGCAGAAACCGCCCCAGGGCAGTGAGCAGGAGCAGCTGAGCATGATGTTCGGCACAGGAGACTACACGGACGTGATAGACCTGGGCTTCAATACCGAGAACCTCAGCACCCTCTGTCAGGATGGGGTTATCTATGAGCTGTCTGAGTACATAGACAAGTATATGCCCAACTATAAGGCCGTGCTGGAAGCCAATCCCGATGTGAAGTCAGCGCTGTATGACGATGAGGGGCATATCTACAGCATTGCCACCGTGCAGGAGAACCCCAAGCAGTGGGGCGGGCTGGTGTACCGCCGGGACATTCTTGAGACCATGACCGGCGGAAATATCGCCTTCCCCAGCGGGAACAACGAGCCCTCCACCGTAGAGGACTGGGAGTATATGCTGGGCCTGATGAAACAGTATTTTGACACGTCCGGGATGCCCGAGACAGCCTGTCTTATCATTCCCGCCTCCGGCTACTTCTCCACTGGCGAGCTGATGGGCGGCTTCGGCATCGGCGGCGTGGACTACATCACCGACGACGGCAAGGCGGCCTATGGCATAGCCGAGGACAATTTCTACAACTACCTGAGCAAAATGAAGGAGTGGTACAAAAAAGGTTACGTCTACGCCGACTTCGCAAGCCGCTCCCAGGATCTGTTTTACCTGCCCAACACCGCTCTGACCTACGGCGGCGCGGCGGGGGTCTGGTACGGGCTTGCCGCCAATCTTGGCGGGGCCATGTCTCTGCCGGAGTATGAGCTGATCATGGACGTCCAGCCCATCAACTCGCCGGCTGACACAGAGCACGGAATAGAAAAGCCTCTTGGCATCTACCTGGATTCGGGCCGGGCCAGCAACAATGCCGGGTTCGCCGTCTCCACCGCCTGTGACGAGGAGAAACTGATCCGCGTGCTGAACGCCTTCGACTACTTCTATACGGAGGAGGGCTCCTGTGTGCGCACTATGGGCCTTACCAGCGAGGAGGGTGCGGCTGAGTGCCAGGACTACATCGAAAAGGGTATCACCAAGGGTACCCGCGAGCCCAACTCCCGCAAGTGGACTGCCGAGATGGAGAAAAACACAGAAGGCGTTACCGCTTTTGCCTCTGACCGTATGCCCGGCGTAAAAGTGGACTATCCCGCCCGGGAGAGCGACCTTATCGATGGCATCTACTATACTGACGTAGGTCACGAGGCCTGGACAAAGTACGGCAACGCCAACGTATTCCCGCTCTCCGTGACCTTTACTCCGGAGGAGACCAGCGAGATAAACACCATCAACACAAATATGCAGGACTATGCCAACGGCAAGATCGCCAACTTCATCATAGGCCGCGACGAGCTAACCCCCGATACCTTTGCCGCCTATCAGCAGCAACTGAAGGATCTTGGGCTGGAGCGCTACCTGGAGCTCCGGCAAGCGGGCTATGACCGGTATCTTGCGCGGTCAAAATAAGAGAAAATAAGATTTTACCATAGTTTGTGGGAAGCCTCAAGAGCAAAAGTGCCTTGAGGACATTCGACCGGTATGCAAACTTGAAGTATAAATATGGGAGCCGAAACTTTTGGTGCAGAGGGACTATGTGGATACAGTGGGAAAGAATGCAAAGAAAATGGGAGTGCATCCAGAACCAACTGGAGGAGCTGGCGGTGGACCAGATATCACTGAAGGAGTACATGGACCCGTTTACGAATAGCAAGAGAAAGTAGGCAAAGAAAACAGTCGCTTTCAGCGGCTGCCTGTAATTGTGGTGCGATGGCAAATCCTCAGTGCCCCTTCCAGGGGTCAGCATATTCTGACCCCTCTGGGGTCTGTGCAAACCACTAGTTTACTAGTGGTTTTGATTTAACATTCAATTTTGTTTACCTGCACCATAGGCACCTCGCAGTCCATACAAGCTATGCGAACTTCTCGAGTAGCCCGAACTGAACACCCGCAACACATACTGGCGGACAAAGGATATAACAGCGATCAGTTTATACGTTGGCTGGAGGAACGGGGCGAGATTGTGGTGATCCCCAGCTAAAGCATCGCTAAACCTCCCAGAAAAGCTTAAGGGCACACATATTAAAGAACGTCATCTGGTGGCAAATCTGCTCCTCAAGCTCAAAAATAACCGCCGCTTTGCTACCAGATACGAGAAGAAGGCTCTTTATTTCCAGGCCGTTGTTTGTCTTTCTTGTATCCCGTTTGGCTACTTTGATGGTTTAAAAACACTCTCTAGGACTGTACCGTAATTTAACACATAGTTGTCATAGTACCCTTCACTTTCATGTGAAGGGTACTGACCTCTAGGATTTTAATTTTATATTGTTATCCAGTAGCGCCGTAGGCCGTCGATTAAGTTTTCTAATTCGCCGCCGCAATCCTCAATAGTGTGTGCGGAACCTGGATTATTGTCGTCACAGCAGACCAGAACCTTACTTACATTCCTCTCCTTAGCTTTCTCAATACCCAGCCCCAGCATGTATGGCGCAAAGCCGTTCCCACGCTGGCTAGGGCGGATGCCGTAGCCGATGTTTCCGCCGCCGTTCAGGAGACGCTCGGTGAGATAGTGACGCAGGTCCAGTGCGCCTGTGGGGCCGGTATGCTGGCTGTTGAGTATGTACAGCGTTGATTTAGCATATGTGGGCTTCGGCACAACAAAACGCCAAGCTATACTGCGCTCCAGCCATCGCTCAAAGCTCATATCCTTTGGGTCCAGACCGAAGGGGGTAACGTCTTTGTCAACTTCGATGAACTCACGCTGCATATTCTCAAGCTCTATACGGTCGGTATTCTCTGGCAGCTCCAGTGAAAACCCAGCTTCCTTTGCACGCATCGCCCAGTATTCCCAGGCGCGCATGGAGTAGCAGCACAGGTCGCGTTCCTCGCCGTTATAGATTACGCTGCCGGAACGCAGAGTGCCCTCGTACGTGAAGCCGGACTTCTCTATCACCCTGCGGGAACGCTGGTTTATGGTGTAGTGGTTGACGGTCAGCAGTCTCAGCTTCAGCGCTCGGAAGGCATAGTCTATAGCGGCGCGGACCGCCTCGGTCATGAGCCCCTGGCCCCAATAGTCCTTGCCAAGTACATATCCAAGGTTCCGACAACCCTTAACGTCTGGACGGCTGCCGTCAGGCTCAATGCCTATAGAACCGATTACCCTGCCGTTTTCTTTATTCTCAACAGCCAGCTTGATGTCATTTTCGTCAGTATTGTTTACCCACCTACTGAGTCTTTTCCGGGAATCCTCTATGCTCCCATGGGGCTCCCAGCCCGCCCAAGGGCCAACGTCTGGATCCTTGGCGTAATTGTAGAAATCCTGCAAATCCTCCATATGCCAGGTGCGTAATCGTATTCGGTCTGTTTCCAGCGCAATATTCATGGTTCTAGTCTCCTTCTTCGTTATTTTTATCTTGATAGGCATACCCAAAGTGTATGGGCGGAGCAGTAACTGACAGGTACACAAATTTCTCCTGTACGTCATTTTGCAGCCCATGGATATCCCCATCTCCGAAGCGGACCACATCTCCGGCGTTGAACTGCATCTCTGTGCCGCTTTCAAACAGCAGCTTGCCCGAGCCTTGTAGGGCGTACCATATCTGCTCCGAGCAATCATGGACGTGCCGGGGCTGACAGGCGCCTGGCTCCAAATGCACCTCTGTGATGGTGACCCGGGTGCTGGAGGAGTTATCTGGGTTCAGCAGCTGACGGGAAATCACACCGGGGTTGCTAAGTGAGGGCACAGCGCTTTTATGAATAAACTCCATTTTGCTTACCTTTCCTTCACTTTCAGTGCCATTGCCACCCAGCCTCGCTCCGTTTTCCGCTGTAGGACGGTGAACCTGCCCGCCAGCGCATCCAGTACATCCTGCTCCCTGGTGTCGATAATGCCGCTGATGATGTACACTCCATTGGGTGCAAGAAACTCCGGCACAGAGCAGCTCAGCTCGATTACGATATCGGCCACAATGTTCGCGGCTACCATCTGGTACTTCCCGGAGACCCTATCCGCGAGATTGCCGCAGATACCGATGAACTTTCCTTCAACGCCGTTGAGCCGGGCATTTTCGGCTGCGGTCTTTACCGCCAGAGGGTCTATATCCACACCAACAGCGGAGCCCGCGCCCAGCAGCAACGCGGCCACGGACAGTATGCCGCTGCCGCATCCCACGTCAAGGAAATCTGTTCCGGGGGTCAGGTACTCTTCGATAAGCTCCATACAGAGCCGTGTGGTTTCGTGGGTGCCAGTACCGAAGGCCAAGCCGGGCTCCAGGTTCAGCACGGCGCGGCCCATGTTGTCAAAGTCCTCCTCCCAGATGGGGCGTATAAGCAGCTTTTTGCCCACGGGTATAGGCTTAAAATATTTCTTCCAGTTGTTTAGCCAGTCGTCCATGGCGCAGTCCACCCGGTCGATGCTGTACTCGATACCGCAGGAGCTCAACCGCTCCTCAAGAAAAGAGATCGCTTCGGTGGGGTTGTCCTCGGGGCTAATATATATATGTATGATGGCCTTGGTGCGGTCCTTGGCAAGCAGCTCCTCGTCTATCAGGTCAATATGGGCTATTTCCAGGGCTTTTTCTTCTAAATCGGAGTAGTCCTCAATATAGATACCATGAGGCACCGTCATATTGGCAATGTCCCCGGCAAGGTCAGCCTTTGACGAGGGCACGCATATTTTTATCTCGGTCCAGTTTTCACTCATATGCTCAACTCTTTCCTGGTATATTTCCACCATTATCTTGATAGCCATTTTAAACCCCGCAGGTTTTTTTGTCAATATTTCTACGGAAATCTTTACCATTTTAACTGCTTTAGAAGGAGTGGCCCCATGACTAAGAAAAAATTTTTTCTCCAGGGAGCTTTGCTTACCCTAGTATCCCTATTCCTGCGCATCACCAATATGGGGTACCGCTCCTATCTGTCCCAGCAGATAGGAGCAAAGGGCATGGGGCTTTATCAGCTTATATTCTCCATATTCATGCTCACGGTGACCCTTTCCACCTCCGGCATAAGCCTGGCTGTGACAAGGATGGTAACCGCTGCGCTGGCAAAGGGCAGGGGAGAGACGGTGCGCTCCGTTGTGGCAAAGTGCTTTGGGTTCTGCCTGACCATCAGTGTCTGTATAGCGGTGGGCCTATTTTTAACCGCGGACTTTGCGGCGGGGATTTTTCTCGGGGATCCTACGGCCGCGCCTTGCCTGAGAATATTAGGGTTTGGGCTTCCATTTA
The DNA here is from genome assembly GCF_002201475.1 of Acutalibacter muris. Taxonomy (NCBI): domain Bacteria; kingdom Bacillati; phylum Bacillota; class Clostridia; order Eubacteriales; family Acutalibacteraceae; genus Acutalibacter; species Acutalibacter muris. The sequence goes on from NZ_CP021422.1 coordinate 1,752,369, forward strand.
TGTCCATGTGCACCTGTATGAAGGGCTATTTTCTGGCCGTTGACGAATCGCTCTCAACCGCGGTTTCCGACGCTTTGGAGCAGATACTTACCATCGGCGCGACAGTGTTTTTCTTTTGGGAATTTGCCCCGCAGAGTATAGAGTCCGCGTGTCTGGCCGCTATGGCGGCATCGACCCTGGGCGAGGCGGTCTCCTTTGCAGTAAGCTGGTGCGCGTATAGGAGAAGTATCCGCAGACACACGCCCAAAAGAGGGGAAAAGAGCAGCGGCGTGCTTCGCAGTCTGGGGCATATTGCGCTGCCCTGTACACTCAGCTCCGCCGCAAGAAGCCTGCTGAATACTGGGGAGAACCTGCTGATACCACGGGAACTGCAAAAGTATGGCCTTGGCTACTCAGCCTCCTTGTCCCAGTATGGGCTTTTACAGGGTATGGCAATGCCAATGCTATACTTTCCGTCTTCATTTTTGACATCCTTTGCCTCACTGTTGATACCGAAGATTGCGAAGGAACGGGAGTTGAGCCATAAAAACGCGGTTGCATATATATCGGGGCGGGCCGTGCAGGCAGCTCTGGCCTTTGGAATGTTCTTTGCGGCGCTTTTTATGGCTTTCGGAGACAGCTGGGGCCAGGCGTTTTACAAAAGCGATAGTGCTGGCCAGTACCTTCGGATACTAGCTCCACTGGTTCCCTTGACATATTTGGATGTAGTGGTTGACAATCTCCTAAAAGGTCTGGACGAACAATTCAATTCCATGAAATATAACTTTACAGATTCACTGATACGCGTTATACTGGTATTATGTTTTTTGCGCTTTTTCGGAATGGAGAGTTATGTATGTATACTATTTTTCAGCACGATTTTTAACGCATCCTTGAGCCTGCACCGGTTAATGAAGGTAAGCCATCTGCACATTTCCGTAGTTCAGCATATTCTGCTTCCAATGTTCTGTGCGGTTCTGGCAGTAGGTTTGAGCAGATTGCTATTAGTAAATTTAGTTATATCCAACAGATTCTTGCAGGTCTTTATTCAAACAGTCACGGCCGGAGCCCTATTTGCCGTGAGCTATTTGGGGATAGGACAATGGGTAATGCAGGTTAAAACATCAGCGCTGCAAACAGAGAAATAAGTATCACGCCGTAGGCAGGGGAAAGGGCATTCTCCTTCCTACGGCAAATTTTTTGAAAATTCTGGTAATTCATAAACAATTTACAAATTACTGTCTTGACTTTTTCTGACCATCGTGGTACATTATAGATACAGTTTAGCACTCGATAATAATGAGTGCTAAATGCGGCAGGAGAACTAAGCGAGGCCCAACAGAAGGGAGGGCTGTCAAGTGGAACTTACCCTGCGGAAAGAAAAGATATTGAGCTCGGTAGTCACGGAATTTCTCAAGAGTGGAGAGCCGGTTGGAAGCAAAGTTATCGCCGAGGAGATAGGCGTTTCTTCGGCCACCGTTCGTAACGAAATGTCCGGCCTAACTGAAATGGGGCTTTTGGAGCAGCCGCACACTTCGGCGGGCCGTGTGCCTTCTCAGAAGGGATACCGGGAATTTGTGGACCGGCTGATGGAGGTGCCTTCGCTGACCCCGGAGGAAAAGCGGCTGATAGATGCGAAGCTGGCGCCGGTATTGTACGATACGGAGCAGTTGTTGGTGCGCACTGTTGAGCTGGCGGCTTCTATAAGCAGATGTGCGGCGGCTGTCACCACTCCAGGTGGTGCAGGAGCTAGGGTCAGGGCGATACAGCTGGTGCAGACCAGCCGGCGCACGGCTATGCTGCTGATGATGAGCTCAACAGGAACTATGAAGAATCGCATATTTCGATGTGATTATGATTTGACCACAGATATTCTCCGTGTGTTCTTCAGAGCGTTCAACGAAAGGATTGCTGGTAAAAAGGTTTCTGACATTACCCCAGCGTTTTTGCAGAGTCTCGGAGCGTCTCTTGGTGAAATGTACGCTCTAGTGGGCGCACCGTTGAGAGCGCTGCTGGAGGCGGCCCATGACACCGCGCGTACTGAGATGCTGCTTGGGGGACAGATGAATCTGCTTTTTTACCCGGAGATTGAGCCCAGAAACGCCAGGAATATTCTGGGTCTGCTGGAAAATAAAGAGGAATTCTCTATGCTTTTGCGGCAGAAGCCGGGCAAAGTGACCACTATGATAGGCCGAGAGTGCGGACGGCCAGAACTGGATACAGTGTCTATGATGGTATCGCGCTATACTATAGACAGACAGGACGCCGGGGCGGTTGCGGTGGTTGGACCGGTACGCATGGACTATCCACGGCTCACCGCTGTGCTGGAATATCTGACAGATACGCTCAGCGCCCAGCTGACACAGCTGACAGGAGATAATTAGGGAGCGTATATACAATAACAAAATAGCAGGAAAGGAGCTGCTCAACATGAAGGATAAAGAAGAAAAGAAACCGCCAGAAGCTGAGGCCCCGCCAGAGATCGAGGAAATGTCCAGGCTGGAGGAAGAACTTAAAAAGCTGCGCCAAGAGCTGGACGAGCATAAACAGCAATATCTCCGTGTACTTGCGGAATACGACAACTTCCGCAAACGCACGGCAAACGAGAAAAGCGCTATATATAATAACGCGGTCTCTGATACGGTCCAGGCCATACTGCCAATAGCGGACAATATCGGGCTGGCGCTGAGCCAGGAAAAGGCTTCCGCTGAGGATATGCGAAAGGGTATTGAGATGATACAGACCCAGATCGATGCCGCCTTTGAAAAGCTGGGTATCGCCACAGTGGGGGAAACGGGGGAGACCTTTGACCCCAATCTGTGCAACGCCATAGCCCATATCGAGGACGAGAGCCTTGAGGAAAACGTCATATCCCAGGTATATCAAAAGGGCTATATGCTGGGCGACCGGGTGGTGCGCCACGCCGTGGTGCAGGTGGCAAACTAGAACTGTTACAGCCGTGGGAGCACGGTAACCATATGAATCTAAAAAACTATTAAAGAGAGGTAATTTATTATGGCAAAGACGATCGGCATTGACTTAGGTACTACAAATTCCTGTGTAGCGGTTATTGAAGGCGGCGAGCCAGTGGTTATCGCCAACGCAGAAGGCGCGCGCACTACGCCGTCTGTGGTGGCGTTTAGCAAAACCGGCGAGCGAATGGTGGGCCAGGTGGCAAAGCGCCAGGCTATCACGAACCCCGACCGCACTATTTCCTCTATCAAACGTGAAATGGGCACTGCGTATAAGGTGGGTATTGACGGCAAGAACTACACCCCCCAGGAAATAAGCGCCATGGTCCTTCAGAAGCTGAAGGCCGACGCGGAGGCATATCTGGGCGAGACCGTCACCAGCGCGGTTATCACCGTACCCGCTTATTTTACCGACGCCCAGCGCCAGGCCACAAAGGATGCTGGCAAGATAGCCGGTCTGGAGGTCAAGCGTATTATTAACGAGCCGACGGCTGCGGCTCTGTCCTATGGCGTGGATAAGGATAACGACCAGAAGGTTATGGTGTATGACCTGGGCGGTGGCACCTTTGACGTGTCCATCATTGAGATGGGCGACGGAGTACAGGAGGTCCTTGCCACAGCGGGTAATAACCGTTTGGGCGGCGATGACTTTGACCAGCGCGTTATAAACTGGATGGTAGACAGCTTCAGGGTGGAGCAGGGCGTGGACCTGACCGTTGACAAGATGGCCATGCAGCGCATTAAGGAGGCCGCAGAGAAGGCGAAGATCGACCTGTCCGGCGTAACCACCTCAACTATAAGTCTGCCTTATATTACTGCGGACGCAAGCGGCCCAAAGCACCTGGAGATGACTCTGACCAGAGCTAAGTTCAACGAGCTGACCTCTGATCTGGTGGAGAAGACCATGGGCCCTGTGCGCCAGGCGCTGCAGGACAGCGGCCTGTCTATTAATGATATCAGCAAGGTGCTGCTGGTAGGCGGCTCCTCCCGCATCCCGGCTGTCCAGGAGGCAGTTAAGAACTTTATCGGCAAGGACCCCTTCAAGGGAATAAATCCTGACGAGTGCGTGGCCATAGGCGCGGCCATTCAGGCCGGCGTGTTGGGCGGCGAGGTCCAGGGCCTGTTGCTGCTGGACGTTACTCCCCTGTCCCTGGGCGTTGAAACAATGGGCGGCGTTATGACAAAGATAATCGACCGCAACACAACTATCCCGACAAAGAAGAGCCAAATTTTCTCCACCGCTGCGGATGGTCAGACTCAGGTTGAGGTAAACGTCCTCCAGGGCGAGAGAGAATTTGCCAGGGACAATAAGCAGCTGGGCCTGTTTAAACTGGACGGCATTGCTCCGGCTCCCAGGGGCATTCCTCAGATTGAGGTCACCTTTGACATCGACGCGAACGGTATTGTCAACGTCTCGGCAAAAGACCTGGGCACAGGTAAGGAACAGCATATTACTATCAGCTCCAGCTCGAATATGAGCAAGGAGGACATTGATGCAGCTGTGAAGGCTGCCGAGCAGTTTGCCGAGGAGGATAAGAAACGCAGGGAAGAGGTCGATACAAAAAATAATGCCGAGAGCATGTGCTACTCTGCTGAAAAACTTATTTCCGACAGCGGCGATAAGCTGAGCGAAGCTGATAAGAACGAAATAAACGCCAAAGTGGCCGCATTGCGCGACAGTATCAACAGCGGAAGCCTCGACACTATCAAGTCCAATATGGACGACTTACAGAAGGCCCTTTATTCTGTAAGTGAGAAGCTGTATCAGCAGGCCGCGCCTCAAGGTGATCCCAACGCCCAGGGCTCTGTTGACCCCAACGGCGGAAATCCTGGCGGCGACGGAAACGTATACGACGCGGATTTTAAAGATGTGAACTAACCGAGGTTTTCAGGAGTTGATTTGAGTGGCGGACAAAAGAGACTATTATGAGGTTCTGGGCGTTCAGAAGTCGGCCTCGGAGGACGATGTCAAAAAGGCGTACCGAAAGCTGGCAAAGCAGTACCACCCCGATCTGAACCCCGGGGACAAAAACGCCGAGGCCAAGTTCAAGGAGGTCAACGAAGCCTATGAAGTGCTTTCTGACAGCGATAAGCGGGCCAGATACGACCAGTTCGGGCACGCCGGGGTGGACCCCAACTTCGGCGGCGGTGCCGGGGGAGGCAATCCCTTCCAGGGCGCGGGCTTCGACTTCACGGATATATTCGACAGCTTCTTCGGCGGTGGGTTCGGAGGTAGCTCCCGCCGGGCCAACCCTAATGCACCCCGGCAGGGCTCCGATGCCCAGGCCAACCTGGCCATCGACTTTGAGGAGGCCGCCAAGGGCTGTAAAAAGAACGTGGAGTATCAGCAGATTGAGACTTGCTCCGACTGTCACGGCACCGGCGCGGAGGCCGGCACCACGCCAAAGACCTGCCCCAACTGCAACGGTACCGGCCAGGTGCGGGTAAGCCAGCGCACACCCTTTGGGGTGGTGCAGTCCACCCAGTCCTGCGACCGATGCCACGGCACAGGCAAGCTTATTGAAAAAATCTGCCATACCTGTGACGGAAAGGGAAGGGTGCGCCGGCGGAAGACCATAGAGGTGACAGTGCCAGCCGGTATTGACGACGAACAGGTGCTGAATGTAAGCGGCCACGGCAACGCCGGCGCGAACGGCGGGCCCAACGGAGACCTGCATGTATATATCAGTGTGCGGCCCCACCCAATTTATAAGCGCCGTGGCAATGACGTTTGGTGCGAGATGCCCATAACCTTTACCCAGGCGGCCCTCGGCGCAGATGTAGAGGTCCCAACACTGGATGGCAAAGTCAGTTACCATGTGCATGAGGGCACACAGCCGGGCGATGTGTTCCGGCTGAAGGGCAAGGGTATACAAAGCCTGCGCTCCCGGTCCAAGGGAGACCAGTATGTGCAGGTCACAGTTGAGGTGCCCAAAAACCTCAACAAACGCCAGAAGGAGATTTTAGCTGAGTTGGACAATAATACTGACGATAAAAATTATCAGAAACGCAAGACCTTTTTCTCAAAGCTGAAAGATTTGTTTGGCGACTAAACAGAGAGCCCCGGGACACCGCAGAAGTGCCCCGGAGCTTTTCTATTTTTGAGCTATAAAGAAGAAACGCGGGAAACGGAATATAATCTCTCCCTTCTTCTGTATAGGATACTGTTCTCTGACTTGAGAGAACACCTCCTGATAGAATCCATCTCTGGCCGCTTCACTTACCGCTGCGTCAAGATATGGCCGCAGCCCGGTGGAGCTGTACCAGTCCATTATAGCCTGATGGGAGGGCATACGGTGCAGGTAGGTGGTCTGCCAGAGCGTGAAGTCCGTGGAAACCTCAGAGAGGATATCAAAATATTGCTCCTGGCTCAGCGTATAGAACAGCCGCATATACGGTATCAGCTCCGTCCAGGGGCTTTGAGCTACAGTAGCTTCAATTATCTTGTGTATAGGCTCCTGGTAGTTCATAGGTATCTGCACCGCCAGGAGACCACCTGGCTTCAGAAGGCCCATGAGCCGGGGCAGCAGGGAGGGGTGGTCGGGCACCCATTGGAGACAGGCGTTAGAAAATACAATGTCATAATCGTGGGGAAGGCTGTCCAGCTCCGCGCTTATATCACATTTGATAAACTCGAGCTCGGGATAGTCCTTTCTGGCCGTCTCCACCATATTCCCGGAATAGTCCGCGCCGGTGACGTTTGCACCGGGGAACCGGGCTTTCAGTACGGCGGTGCTGTTCCCGGGGCCGCAGCCCACGTCAAGGGCTTTTGCCGGTGCATCATATTCTATTCGTGCCGCCAAATCGATGGCGGGCTGAGTGCGCTCCTTTTTAAACTTTAAGTATTGCTGTGCGTTCCAGCCTGACATAAAATCAACTGCCTCTCCGTATATTTTACAGACGTATCTTGGTCCACTGGCCCTTGCGGAACCGTAGGAAGGTGAGAACAAACCTCAGCACCTGGTCGCAGAAGGTGCCCAGCCACGCGCCGATAAGTCCGATAGCCAGCGGGTAGCAGAGCAGCCAGCTCATGCCGGGACGGATGAAGGTGACGCTTATCAGTGACACCAAGGCGGTGAACTTTGTATCCCCGGCCCCGCGCAGACAGCCGAACAGCACCACCTGCTCTATCTGGAAGAAGAGAATAACGCTGAGTATGCGCATTATCTGGATGCCATAGTCCAGAATGACCGGCTCCTGGGAGAACAGGGCAAATATCTGCTTGCCAAAGAGGAAGTATACGGCGGACACAAGGCAGGCGCACATAAGCCCAATCTTCTGACATACATTTCCGTAGATTTTTGCCATATCCGGGCGCTTGCGGCCCAAGCTCTGGCCGATGAGCGTGACGGAGGCCACAGAAAGGCCATCGCCGAAGGAGAAGGACATGCTCATAAGGTTCATGCCAATCTGGTGGGCGGCCATCTGAGTGGTGCCCAGGTGCGCCACAGTCATGGAGAACAGAAGGAAGCCGATGCGCAGGCATATCTGCTCAACAAAAGCGCTGGAGCCTACGTTAAGCAGGGAGTGTACGCTCATACGGTCGGCTATCCACCCCTTTACTGAGCGCAGGTTGATGAAACCGTCTTTCCTAAGTACCGACGCGATACTGAGGGCGCAGGCACAAACTGTGCCAATGACCGTGGCCAACGCAGCCCCGCGCACGCCCATGGCTGGGAAACCGAAGTTGCCGCCTATCAGTAAGTAATTGAAAATTACGTTGACTGTGTTGGATATTACATTTGTCAGCATGGCTATTCTGGTATTTCCTGCGCCGCGTTGGGCAGCGTTGAGCATAAGGGATATGGTGGAAAAGCCCAGACCGCCCATAATAATTTGCAGGTACTCTACGGCATACTCATGGGTGTCGGGCTGGGAGCCGACCATCTTTATTATGGGGCCGGCAAACGCCACGAAAGCAGAGCTTATAATTACAGTCAGGCCGATAGTAATAAGCAGCGCCATACGCACAATGCGGTTAGCGCTTTCCCGGTCACCAGCACCCTTGCGCCGGGCCACCAGGGCGGAAACCGCCACGTTCATTGATAGAAATACTGCCAGCCCCAGAAACTTGGGCTGGGTGGTAAGCCCCACCGCGGCGATGGCAAAGGAACCCAGGGAACCCACCATGATGGTGTCCACCATTCCGGCAAGACACACGAAGAACGATTCCAGCACCGAGGGCCAGGCTACATTCACAGCGTCCCGGATTATCTTTCCATTTGGCGGGACCTCGCCTAGTTCCATCCCCTTACAAATCTTTTCGGCGTTAATAAACTGCAATTTTCCCACTCCCGAATTGAAAATAGTTGTCAATGCAATTATTATACGCCATTTGCCAGGAAAAAGCAATAGGCTGGGGATACTTTGGATTTTGAGCAAAATAGCCTGTTTTCTGTCTTAAATTATCGATAAATAGGTATCGATAACAATTATGCATATATACAGATTTTTTCATTGCAAAATTCATAGAAAAATGTTAGAATATAGACACAGTTCCAACAATATTTTTTAGGAGGTCAAAGTCATGAAAGTTACAGTATGTATCGGTAGTTCCTGCCACATAAAGGGGTCCCGCCAGGTGGTCGAGCAGCTTCAGCAGCTTGTTGCCGACAACGGCCTGAAGGAAAAGGTGGACCTGGGCGGCACCTTCTGCATGGGAAAGTGCCAGCAGGGGGTATGCGTTACGGTAGACGACCAGTTCTACTCCGTTTCTCCAGAGACCACCGAGGAGTTCTTTAACAACAATATCAAGGCCAAGGTCTAAGATAATCATAACCGAAAGGAGACTGGGAATATGCCGGACTGTTTGCGGTTAAAAAAATCCAACTGTAAGAACTGCTACAAATGTATCCGCCACTGCCCTGTGAAAGCCATACGCTTTTCCGGCAGCCAGGCCCATATCATCAGCGACGAGTGTATACTGTGCGGCCAGTGCTTCGTGGTGTGCCCACAGAACGCCAAGGAGATAGTGGACGAGACTGAGAAGGTAAAGGTACTTATGCAGAGCGGTGACCCTGTAATCGTCAGCTTGGCGCCCTCTTTTATTGCCAACTTTCCTGGCGTTGGCATTGGGGCCATGAAAAAAGCCCTCAAACAGCTGGGCTTTTTCGACGTAGAGGAGACAGCTCTTGGCGCCACCATGGTCAAGAGCGAGTACGAGCGTATGCTTAGGGAGGACAAGCGGGATGTGCTTATAAGTTCCTGCTGCCATTCGGTAAACCTGCTTATACAGAAGCATTTTCCCGTTGCCCTGGAGTTCCTGGCGGACATAGATTCACCCATGATGGCCCACTGCAAGGACATCAAACGCCGTATACCCAACGCTAAGACGGTGTTCATCGGCCCCTGCGTCGCCAAAAAGGACGAGGCGGGCCAGTACGAGGGCATCATAGACAGCGTGCTCACCTTTGAGGAGTTGAGCCAGTGGCTGGACTCAGCAGGTGTGGAGCTGGAGCAGGAGATGGATTCCGAGGAGTGCAGCCGCGCAAGGTTTTTCCCGACCACAGGCGGCATTTTGAAGACCATGGAGCTGAATGCTCCCGGATACGCGTACTTGGCTTTGGACGGAGCTGAAAACTGCATAGCCGCTCTGAAGGATATCATAGACGGCAAGCTGCATAACTGCTTTATCGAGATGTCCATCTGCACTGGCAGCTGCGTCGGCGGCCCTGTTATGGAGAGACATTCGCCGGTCAGGGACTATGTGGCTGTGTCCGGCTACGCTGGAGAGCGTGATTTCGAGGTCAGGCAGCCCGAGCCTAAGTCCATGCGTAAGCGGTTTGCCTATCTTGAGATGCAGAACCGTATGCCCACCGAGGCAGAAATCAATACCGCCCTCAGGCAGATGGGTAAGTTCAAGCCGTCCCAGGAGCTCAACTGTGGGTCCTGCGGCTATAACACCTGCCGGGAGAAGGCCATCGCTGTCTGCCAGGGCAAGGCGGAGATATCCATGTGCCTGCCCTTCCTGAAGGATAAGGCCGAGGGCTTCTCCGACGCCATAGTCAACAACACCCCCAACGGTCTTATTGTGCTCAACGAAGACCTGGAGGTGCAGCAGATAAATAACAAAGCCAGAAAGATAATGAATATACGCTCCGCCTCTGACGTGCTGGGCGAGCCGGTGGTAAGGATACTTGACCCCACAGTGTTCCTGAACGTGCTGAACACCAAGCGAGATGTGCGTGACGAAAAGGTATATCTTGCCGAATACAAGTGCTACGTTGAGCAGTCGGTGGTTTACGACCGCGACCTGCACTTGCTTATCGGCATCATGCGCGATATCACCGACGAGCAGTTGGAGCGGGAGAAGAAGGAGGACATCAGCCGTCAGACAGTGGAGGTCGCAGACAAGGTTGTTGAGAAACAAATGCGCATCGTTCAGGATATTGCAAGCCTGCTGGGCGAGACGGCTGCCGAGACCAAGATAGCCCTGACAAAGCTGAAGGAGTCGATAACCGATGAATGATCTTTGTGCCGATATCGGATACAAGAGTATAAACCACTATGGTGAACAGCTCTGCGGCGACCATGTGGACATTATCGAACAGGGTGACAACTCCACCGTTGTGGTGCTGGCGGACGGTCTTGGCAGCGGCGTGAAGGCCAGCATCCTCTCCACGCTTACATCAAAGATAATCTCCACCATGATGGCAGCTGGAATGCCCCTTGAGGAGTGCGTTTCTGCGGTGGCAGCGACGCTGCCGGTGAGTTCTGAGCACGGCGTGGCCTACTCCACATTTACAATAATACATCTGCTAAATAACCAGACCGCCGAACTGATACAGTACGATAACCCACACGTTATACTGCTTCGGGATGGGGTGAACTATGACTATCCCAAGACCGAGATGAACATAGGGGGCAAGCAGATATTCAAGTCCTCCATACCTCTTAGGGAGAACGACGCTTTTATTGCCATGAGCGACGGCTGCCCACATGCGGGTATCGGGATAGAGTACAACTTCGGATGGGCCATTGAGGATATCACCAGCTTTATGGAGACCATTATCCTGGCAGGCTACACCGCTAAGACTCTCTCAACAATGCTGGTGGAGGAGTGCTATAAGCTGTATGGGGGAGAGCCCAAGGATGACGTGACCTCCTGCGTAGTGCGTATCCGCAAGCGTGAGCCAATGAATCTGCTGTTCGGTCCGCCTTCGAACCGGGATGACTGCGATCGCATGATGAGCTTGTTCTTCTCAAAGGAGGGCAAGCATATAATCTGCGGTGGAACCACCTCCACCATAGCGTCCCAGTTTCTGAGAAAGCCTCTAAAGCCCAGCTTGAACTTTGAGGGCTCCGACTTGCCGCCCACCGCTGAGATAGAGGGGGTTGACTTGGTTACCGAGGGCGTTATCACCATAGCCAGGGTACTGGAGTACGCCAAGGACTACCTGAAGGATAACGACAGGTATGAGGATTGGGGCATGAAACGGGATGGAGCGGCTTTAATAAGCCGGTTCCTGTTTGAGGAGGCCACAGACATCAACTTCTTTGTGGGACGGGCCATAAACCCCGCCCACCAGAACCCTGACCTGCCCATAACCTTCAGCATTAAGATGAGTCTTGCCGAGGAACTGGTAGAGTGTCTCAGGCAGATGGGCAAGAGGGTAAAGGTAAGCTATTTTTAAGGAGGGCGACAAGTGAATCAGCCAAATCAACTGAAAAGGTTTGACACCAAGGTACAGTACCTAAAATACAAAGTCCTCCGGGAAACTGCCCGGATGGCATGGGCCGACAAGCTTCTGGAGGGTATGATGGACATACCCAAGATAATTGTCCCCGGCAAGGAGCCTACCATGCGCTGCTGCGTCTATAAGGAGCGCGCCATTCTGGCCGAGCGCGTCAAAATGGCCATGGGCGGCCATGCGGACAATCCTAATATAATTGAGGTTATTGACATAGCCTGCGACGAGTGTCCGGCCGCCGGGTATGAGGTGACGGACTCCTGCCGGGGCTGTCTTGCCCACCGCTGTGAGGACGTCTGCCGCCGGGGGGCTATCTCCTTCGACCACAACCATGTGGCCCATATTGATAAGTCCAAGTGTGTGGAGTGCGGCCAGTGCGCCAAGGTCTGCCCGTACTCGGCCATAGTGGACCGCAAGCGTCCCTGTCAGGTGGCGTGCAAGGTGAAGGCCATCTCCATCAACGAGAACAACGCTGCCGCTATAGACGATGAGAAGTGCATTCAGTGCGGAGCCTGTGTATATCAGTGCCCCTTCGGAGCGGTAACTGACAAGTCCTTTATGCTTAACGTTATCGACATGCTGAAAAAGAGCGAGGGCAATAAGAAATACAAGGTCTACGCAGTTGTAGCCCCATCTATCTCCAGCCAGTTTGTTTATGCGAATCTGGGACAGGTTATCACAGGGCTCAAAAAGATGGGCTTCTTTACCGTCATAGAGGCAGCTTTGGGCGCCGACATGGTGGCCATGAGCGAGTCCAGGGAGCTGGCCGAAAAGGGCTTTTTGACAAGCTCCTGCTGTCCGGCCTTTGTGTCATATGTCAAATCGGCCTTCCCGGAGCTCAAGGAAAACATATCCCACAATTTGTCGCCAATGGCGGCTTTGGCAGAATACTTGAAGAAGACCGACCCCACCGGCAAGGTGGTGTTCATCGGCCCATGCACAGCCAAAAAGGCCGAGGCGCGGCAGGAACGGGTGCGTCCACTTATTGATGCGGTGCTCACCTTTGAGGAACTTCAAGCCCTGTTTGACAGCCTGGATATGGACATCACTACCCTTGAAGAGGACGTGCTGGATAACGCCTCCTACTATGGGCGCATATTCGCCCGCTCCGGCGGTGTGTCCGACGCTGTGGCCCAGGCCATGAAGGAGCAGGGGATAGAGTTCGATTTGAAGGCGGTGCCCTGCGATGGCATTGAAGCCTGCCGTATGGCCCTGTTGAAGAAGTCGAAGAATGCTTTAGCTGGCAACTTCATCGAGGGCATGGCATGTGTAGGCGGCTGCATAGGCGGCGCAGGCTGTCTGACTCACGGTGAGAAGAACAAGGCCGAGGTGGACAAGTACGGCAAAGAGGCAATGGAGAAAACCATAGGAGAGGCCATCTCTATCCTACAATAGAATATATTTATAATTGCAAAAGCAGAGCACTCTGTATTAGGAGATCTCTGCTTTTGCATTTGGTTAGATAATATTCATTCTTAGATATATTTAATCTTGATTATTAAGTCAAAATTGTATATAATTTGGAGGTGACCTGTCAAGGAGCGACGATATATATTCTGGAGGCAGTATTATGGTTAAGAAAAACACTAAAAAATGGACCCCTATGAAAAAGCTACGTATTGTTTTCCTGTTTACTGCTGCTTTTATACTCTGCCTATTACTTGCTGCGGGAATAAATGACAAGACTAACATGGAACTTCGGCTGATGGGAATACACAACAATAATCTTGTTATGCTTCTGGAAGGTTCGGGTAAATTATGCGCATATTATAAAGATATTTCCAGTCCTGACAGTATGCTGACAAAGGCGGAAAACATAGCGGAGAGTGGCTATACCTTTTTCCTTGACGGCGGCACTCTTGGGATAGCGGAATGTTTAGAGAGCGAGTTGGACATTAACCTCTATTTAATTGATGAAAAACTTAAATATGACGAATACAGTCTCTTTGAATTTGCGCCAAGCGAAGGTGATAAGCTGGCTTTTGCCAATGTGGGGAAGAACACATATACAATGTACATACTTTCTACGGAGGGGAATTTGCGGTCCTGTGAAGCAATGTTAGAGCCAGAAGACACTATTCTGTTGAGCGGGGTCAGTTTTCTTGGTTCCACTCAGGGTGGGTGGATTTACGCATATGCTGACGGGGTCCTCCGGCGCTGGAAAGGTAATGCATTTGACAGTTGTCAGGAGTATCCAGATGTTCCCTGCCCTGAGAAATTGGTGGGAGAGGATGTATACATTGATAGAAATGGTTTGCTAATAAGGATTAAGGACAGTGTGACTGAAACATTTAACCTGGATATTGGCAGTGTGGATCCCGACGCTTGCTTTGGAACAGACGAGTATATAATAGCCGCGGATAGCTCTGGTACAATTCACAAGTTTGATTGGTCAGGAGAAGATATTCAGGAGACAGGAACTGCAAAGGCTGAGGGAAGGATATTGGGGATAATTGAGGAATACATAGTTACAGAAAAGGATAGCCAGATTTACCTGGAACAGCTTACATTTAAAGAGCCAAATTCCGGGGAAGAAACCGATCCGACACCTACCCCCACACCTACGCCTGCCCCTGGCGAAAGCGAGGAGCCCACCGTCAGCCCCTCCCCAGACACTGGTCTGGACGCTACCCCAACCCCTGAGCCTGAGAGTACAAGTACGCCAGACCCTGATGATGGAAGCAGTGAACCTGAGGAACCAACACCAACCCCACTGCCTTCTGACAAGAATGACGAGGTAGGGAAGCTCATAGAGGAGATACAATTCAAAGAACTGATTGGAGATAATGGAAAATATGTTGCTATGTTATCAGGTGCAAGAGTGGCAGATCTTAGAAAGATTTACTGGCCGCAGAGTATTGAAGCCTTTACGCAGGAGGACAAACCTGTATTTGACTCATTACTAAAGACCGGGATGAAAATACAAATCCCATTAAGTGACGGCAACTCAGAGAAAATATCAGTTATAATTCGAGGCGATTGTGACGGTGACGGCAGAGTAAGAAAGTCGGACATTACTTTTGCATCACTATATATTGTAAATGCAGTATACGCAGAGACAGACGTCCAATTTATGGCTATGGATATGAATGACGACGGCAAGGTCACAATATGGGATTTGCCAATGATTGCCGATGAGATCAGGCGAACTGAATAGTAAAAAGTAATTTAAAATAAAAACAGGCATATGATTGCTCATCATATGCCTGTTTTATTTTACTATTAATCTTCGTGACGGTAGGGGAGGGAGAGTGTAAAGCAATTTACATTACACGCTTTTAGGCGACTATGTGTGTAAGGCCGATTAGCTTAACATATTATTTTGAGAAAAAGTTCTCCAATCTAAAATGTATCTTTAGCCGGTGTTTGGTATAGCATGTATAGATGAAGCGCATTTTATAGATGCGTGCATTTTTATCCATCCAAGATTTTGGACTGTTACCATAATACGCTTTCTCATATATACATCGATTTACATAATTGCATTTACATAAAGCAACCCGGTTTACTTAAAAAATAAAAATTTATGCATTTTCCCTATTGCAAAATCTCTAAGTTTGTATTATAGTATTAGACATAGGAGAAATTGGCAGAAAAGGCACTTTGTGGTTTCTGCTTTCAACATTTTGAAGGTAAAGGGGTTTGAAAGAGTTTTACACATGCTTAAAAGTATGTAAACTCAGGTTGCAAATAAATTTTGAATAATTTTCCGTCCCTGCACATAGTTATACTAGTACGAGGTATATTTTCCGCCGTAAAAGGAAGGGGCAGCATAATGAAAAGAGAGGAATCCCTATTTAATTTGCAATTCTTAAAACGATTTTCCACTTGTCCAGCCTTCTTAATGATATTTGGCAGCCTAGTCTTTGGTGTTATGGCCGGCACAATGGCTGTAAAGTTTATTGGGTTGACAGACAATCGCAGTATATTACCGCTGTTCTTTTCGGCCGTTCCAACTATAGATTTAGGTTTTTTTCAATGCTTTTCCGATATACTCCTAAACCTCATGATTTTTTTGATTGCCATATTCCTGTTGGGAGCAACAACTTTTGGTGCCGTTGGCATACCGGTACTTATGTTCTACAAAGGAGTTACTATTTCGGTAGCTGCGCTTTTTCTGTTAGCTGATGGTAATATTTCAAAGCTTGGGGGCTCTGCGTTATGTTTTACTCCGATATGGGCGGCCACGTCGCTCCTGTTGACCCTATTTTCCACCCGGGCCTTGGTATTCTCTAAAAGCCTTGCAAGAGCGGGATTTTCACAGCCACAGGAGACCGTTGATTTTCGGCTTTATTTAAAGGATTTCGTATATTTTCTATGTTTTTCTGTGCCGTTGGCTTTTGCTGGCAGTTTGCTGGCCGCGTTATACGTTTTGTTCTAATCAGTATTTGTCGGGTTTGATCTATGGATGAGGAAGGTGTTAAGAGCAATGCAAGATTTTTATTCAATGTTTAGCGAGTTCTTGTCGAAAGAGAAACCAAATTCTATAAACACAAGGGAGTCCTATCTGCGGGATACTATGAATTATCTATCCTATCTGTCGCGCATTGATATCACGCCCTTGGAAGCCGACGAGAGGGATATACAGGGATTTGTAGATTATCTTCAAAGTATGAACCGTTCTACAACCACAATTTCCCGAAACTTAGCTTCTGTGCGCTGCTTCTACAAATTTCTCATATATAAAAATCTTGTGGATCAGAACCCTGCGAAGAGTATTCGTGTAGGGAAAGCGGAGAAAAAGCTCCCACAGGTGCTTCAAGGCGACGAAATTGAATTGCTTTTGGCACAGCCAGACATCACTGAACCCAAAGGCTGCCGGGATAAAGCCATGCTTGAACTGCTCTATGCCACTGGGATTCGGGCATCTGAACTGATTAATTTGAATGTGGAGGATATAAATCTGCGTTCAGGCGTGCTCTATTGCCGGGGAAACAAAGGGGTGCGCACTATTCCGGTATATCCCTCGGCGGTTGTATCCGTTTCTGACTATATCTTCCGTATGCGCGGCCTGATAGCCGGGCCGGAGGGCGGTAACGCCCTCTTCGTTAACTTAAACGGCGGGAGGCTCACCCGCCAAGGCTTCTGGAAAATTGTCAAAAGCTACGCTGTAGAAGCCGGCATAACCAAGGAAATCACACCGCACACAATTCGCCACTCCTTTGCATTGCATCTGTTGGAAAACGGCGCTTCGGTTAAGGATATTCAGACTATGATGGGGCATGCTGATATTTCCTCCACACAAGTATATGTGCAGCTGTTGGACAACCATGTGCGCCAGGTTTATCATGACTGCCATCCCAAGGCAAAATTGGGATAAATAAATATATAACTAAGTTAGGAGATGTTATTTTGGGCCTTTTCGGATTTGGAAATTATGACAAGCCAGGACCGGGCGTAAGCAAAGATGAGCCCCCTAAAGCCGCACCTATACGTTTTTTTGAGATCCTCGCAAGGAAGTTTTCTAAGCTTGTACAGTTGAATCTTATTTTCATGATCCCGACTATCGCTGTCTGTATCTTGATGGTAGCCCTTTACTTGGTGCCAACACATTTTATTGTGAGTATATCGGGTATGTTTCAGATTGACGGCTGGGCCTCATTCGTTGTGCCAATACCACTGATACTGTTATCGCCATTTATTGCTGGCCTGACATTTGTAACCAGGAATTTTGCCAGAGAGGAACACGCCTTTGTATGGTCTGATTTTTGGGATGCTGTTAAAGGTAATTGGAAATACTTCCTTCTCAACGGTTTGGTTTGCTATGCTGTATTCACTCTGCTGAGCTTTGCTCTCCTGTATTATTACAGCATGGCTGTTTCCAACTGGATGTACTATATCCCCTTGTGGATGTGTGTTATGGTAGCCATAGTGTTCCTGTTTGCACAGTATTATCTTCCGATTATGTTTGTAACCTTTGATCTGAAGTTCACACACGCATATAAAAATGCGTTGATTTTCACCGTGGCCGGCTTTGGGAGGAATATCCTGGTTACTATTATACTTGGAGCCATGCTGTTTGCCTTTTTAAATATCCCGCTGCTCAACATAACACTACTTGTATATGTATTACTACTGGTGTTTATCATCTTCTCGTTTATATCATATCTTATTAGCTTCGCTGTTTATCCGATTATTGACCGCTATATGATCCAAGCGGCAAAACGTATAGAGAACGGCGAACAGAAAGAGCCTGCCGGCTCTGTAGAGGAGGAATTTCCCGGCCTGTTTTCACAGCCGGCAGAGGAGGGAGACGACGATGATGGGGATAAATATGTCTATGTAAACGGCCGCCTGATGAAAAAGTCTGAGATGAAGGATAGTCAGCAAGAACAATAAGCTTCATAAAAAATAAGAAACCCGGGGAGGAGGATCTCTTCGGGTTTCTTATTTTTATGTTTTGCTAGATTCGTCCTTTTTTTGCTTCTGCGGTTTAGGGAGACTCATGTTAGCAAGTGGATTTGAGTTGACTGCTGCTTCCATCTGCCGGTCGGAGGTATGAGTGTATATCTCAGTGGTACCCAAATTCTCATGTCCCAGGATATCTTGTAACACCCGGATATCTACATCTCCATATCGGTACATCAAAGTTGCAGCGGTATGGCGCAGTTTATGGACGGAGTAGCCTGGACCTCCTAAGCCGATTTTGGCCAGATATTTTTTTACAATAAACTGCACTGTCTTGGGGCTTATGCGCTGCTTGCGGCTGCTAAGAAACAGTGCGCTTCTATCTATAACGCCGTCTTTTGGCCTAACTGCCAAATAACTGTTTATAGCCTCCAGGCACGCCTGGTTCAGATAAACAATACGTTCTTTATTTCCTTTCCCCAAAATGCGCAGGGTATTATTATTTCGTAAGACATCACTTATATTGATGCCCACCAGTTCCGACAGCCGCATACCACAATTAAGGAACAGCGTCAACATACATCGGTCACGCTCCTGGTCGGGACCGTCTACAGCGTTCAATAGTTCGATACTTTGTTCGAGAGACAAAAAGTGGGGCAAAGCCTTCTTGGACTTTGGCGGAGTAAGGTTTTCCGTTGGATTTTCAGTCAACAGTTTTTCGTGAACTGTTAGATAGTTAAAAAATGACTTTAATGAAGAGGACTTCCGCTGGCGGGTGGAGCTCATATTGCTACGCTCGTCGGCCACATAGTTCATAAACTCGAAGACGTCGTTAGTTGTAATACTGCGGATAAATTCCAAGTCAATGTCCTGCACAGTGATTTCATTGAGCTGCATTGATTTTGGAACCAGGCCGCGGTCATGCTTTAGGAACCTAAAAAATGTCCTTAAATCCATACAATAATTATCCACCGTTTTTGCGGATAAACCCTTGATGTTTCGTAAATACATGGCATATTGCTGTACGATGCCTGACATTTCATTCTTGATTGAAAAGCCCATTATGACGCTTTTTGCCTCCCCTCAATTATACAAAATCTTCATTTTGTATAATCATCTATGGTTTTTTATCTATCTGCTTTTGAGTATCGTTCCAGGGATTTTTCATCCAAATATATCCTCCTTTTTCGAACAAAGTTTTAGTTCAGCGCAATCAGCCCGCCAACATCCAGCAATTCGCCCTCTAGCAACTCAAGCGCCCTTACGCCGCGGTCGCCCAAAAAAGCTTTAATGCGTGTGCCGTCACGGTGCTTGTCCAGCTTACCCGTAAATGCCATCATATCGGGTGCCAGTTTGCCGCAGCATCCCCCAATGAAGCCATAGGAATAGCCTGGAAGCCTAATGTCACCAGGTCTTATCCTTAGCACCTTCAAGCCATACCGCTCCAACTGATCGGCAACTCCCTCGTCGGCAGTGATAGCTGACTGTTCATCGACTAAAGCCACTGTACATGCCGCATAGCCCTGTTTCACGTCTATCCATGTGGACTTGATGTTCTGTGCGGCCTGTTGTACCACTGTATCAGCTGTTTTTGAGTTGCCCACAATAAATTTGTCCCACGCAAGCACGTTGCACAAAACGTCGCCGGGATAGGCAGACTTCGGTAACCTTGCAGTTTCAAACGCGGATATATTATAACCTGCTAACAAATTATGTAAACCGCCACCCTTTAAAACAATTACTCTGTCTCCAATAATACACGCCTGCATATCCGGGTGCCATTGAACCGGCCCAGGTAAACGTTTGTACGATGCCGTAGTAATAGTACATATTCCAATATACCGTAAGCTTTCCGCCAATTCCGGGTACTCTCCCGATACCAGCACAAGACGTGCATTCTTATCAGGCAGTCGTCCAAGCAGCTTGCTCCCACTCATGTGGCGGCTTCAAAAGCCTGACGGATATTCTTAGCACCTATAACTTCAATGCCGTCATAGGTCTTCCCTGCCAGGTTTTTCAGCCCATGATACGGAAGTATACACCGGGCAAAGCCTAATCTTCCTGCTTCGCTGATACGCAGGTCACTATGGCTGATGCTGCGCAATTCCCCGGCCAGCCCAATCTCTCCAAAAACCACTGTGTCCTCCCTTATGGGAGTGTCCTTCAAGCTGGATATCAGGGCTAATGCTATAGCCAAATCTACGGCAGGCTCATCAAGGCGAAGGCCACCGACGACATTGATATATGTATCTAAATTTGAAAAATAATATCCGGCGCGTTTCTCCAGAACAGCTAGTATAAGCGCCAGCCTGTTATGGTCAAACCCTGTGGACATGCGTCTGGGGGTACCGAAACCTGAAGTTGTCGCCAATCCCTGTATCTCAGCCAGCAGCGGCCGGGTACCCTCCATAACTGCAGTGACACAGGTACCCGAGGAATCCTTGGGCCGGCCTGATAGCATGGCCAGCGAGGGGTTTTCCACCTGCTGTAAACCGTGGTCCCCCATATCAAATACGCCAATTTCATTGGTAGAACCATATCGGTTCTTCACAGCCCGCAAAATACGGTAGGTCATCTGCCGGTCGCCCTCAAACAGAAGAACGGCATCCACAATATGCTCAAGCACCTTTGGGCCGGCAATGGCCCCGTCCTTATTAACATGACCCACAATAATAACCGGGATATCCAGGGTTTTGGCACAGCGCATCATTGTGTTTGTGCACTCCCGCACCTGGGTGACGCTGCCCGGCGAGGAGGTCAATTCTGTATGGTTCATGGTCTGAATAGAATCCACCATCACTAAATCTGGTCTTTCGCTTCTGATCTGCTCCACTACGTACTGTACGTCTGTTTCGGTGAGTACCAATAAATTGGGGCTTTGTACGCCTAAACGTGTGGCACGCAGCTTGATCTGTCTGGCGGATTCCTCTCCTGAGACATACATGATACGCAGACCCTGACCCAGGTACTCGCAAATTTGCAGCAACATTGTGGACTTCCCTATACCTGGATCGCCGCCTATAAGGACCAGAGAACCTTTTACAATGCCGCCGCCCAGTACGCGATCCAATTCGCTCAGCCCTGTGGTATAACGGTGCTCGTCGGTGGTACTGATATCGCTTATAGGCATGGGTCGTGAAACATTACCCAAACTTCTCACAACTGCTGTGCGCTGAGACGAAACCGGCTCTTTAGCTGCTTCCAGCATAGTGTTCCATTCCCCGCAGCCCGGGCATTTTCCGGCCCACTTTGGTGATTCAAAACCACATTGGGTGCATTGATATACCAGCTTTATTTTCCCGGCCATTTGCCTTCTCCTTTTTTTGTAATGGCCTAATTATATCACAAAACTGTTAATTTGCCAAGACGGCTTCGGTGTTATTTTGGAGATAATCGATCAGCCCATTATAAATAGCAGCGGCCATTTCTTTTTGATAGCTTTCCGTGCATAGCTTCTCTGTCTCTGCTTTATTAGACAGGAAACCGCACTCTACCAAAACCGCTGGAACTTGGCAGTTTTTCAAAAGATATATGTTGCCGTCGGCCTGTTTATTTTCCCTCTTATTCTCCGGCTGCAGGTTATCTACAATATTCTGCCGAATACACTCCGCCAATTCCGCACTTTCCGGTCGGTTTCCGGAATAGAATATTTGTGCCCCACTATACTTGCCTTCAGAAAAATGGTTTTGGTGTATGCTAATTAGGAGGCATTCCCCAGCTTCTTCAACTGTACGCAGTCTGGATTTTGTATCGGATCGTTTGCGCTCGGCAATTGTAGAGAGACTCTGGTCCCCCACTGAGACGTCACTGCTTCGAATCATTATAACGTCAAAATTGTTTTGCTTTAAGTTTTTTTCTAACTCCAAAGCAATGGCCAGATTGATATCTTTCTCAAGTGCACCGTTTACCGCTACAGCACCGCCGTCTTCGCCTCCGTGTCCTGCGTCTACAATGACGGTCCCCTTCTTTTTAAAGAAGTCGGCATGGAAAGACACAATTCCAAAGGCCTGCATAGTCTGCATGACGAAAAGAATAATTGAAGCGGCAAATAATGCTGTAAAGCCGAGTTTTCTTTTCATATAAACTCTCCTTTAATTGCAGAAAACTACTTGACTTATATGCCGATATTGAGTGGAGTATGCTCTTTTCAAAACTTCAAAATTGTGATATAATAAAAGAAAAAATTTCAGAGGCTGAAGAATATGAAAATTAAAGAACTTTTCAATCGTGGTAATGTGAATTTTTCTTGCGAAATCTTCCCCCCCAAAAAAGATGCAGACTTTACCGAAGTATTTGATGTGGTGGACCGTATCAGTAGGCTTGGTGCGGATTACATTAGCGTTACTTATGGCGCCGGAGGCAGCACTTCAAAAAAGACCGTGGAGGTTGCGTCGTACATCCAAAACAAATGTCAAACCACAGCTTTGGCACATTTAACCTGTATAGATTCTACGCCAGAACAAATCCAAACACAGCTTGCAGAGTTTAAGGCAAACGGGATATGTAATATTATGGCGTTGCGTGGCGACAAGCCCAAAGACTTCACGGGGCACGCATATTACAATTATGCTATTGAGCTTATCAAGGATATCCATGCATACGGGGATTTCTGTATTGGGGCGGCGTGCTACCCTGAAGGGCATATAGAATGTGCCCACAAGCAGGAGGATATTTTCCATCTTAAAGAAAAAGTGGACGCTGGCGTTGATTTTCTCACAACGCAGATGTTTTTTGACAATAATTTATTCTATAAATTTCTTTATCAGGCTTTAGCCGCTGGTATCACTGTGCCCATAGTACCTGGAATCATGCCCATTATCAATGCCAGACAGGTAAAACGTTCAGCAGAACTCTCTGGGGCCAACATGCCTGCGCGTTTCCTGGCAATCGCGGATAAATTTGCCAGCGACCCGCTGTCTATGGAGCAAGCGGGTATCGCCTATGCCACCGACCAGATAATAGATTTGATTGCAAACGGTGTAAAGCATATCCACTTGTATACTATGAACCGACCAAACACCGCTGAGAAGATACTGGGCAATTTGAGCCATATAATAAGGTGAAGGGATATGCTGGAGCATAATGAAATATTGAGATACATGAGTATACAAACGGACGATGGTACGCTTGACACCCTTATTGACCGGGCTGAAAAGGAAGTAATAGCTGCATCGCGGCCAAGGCACGTGTCCAGGCACATCGATATAGCTGTGAATATGGAAAAAGGTACCGTAAACCTTGCGGGTACTGATATTAAGAGCCGGGACCTTTCAGCGCATTTAAACGGCTGCAGTGAGGGTTTTCTCTTTGCATGTACCCTTGGCATTGGGGTGGATTCACTTGTGAAGCGTTATAGCTTAACAGAGCTTCATATGCTTCCTGTAGTACAAGCTACTGCGGCGGCTTATACAGAATATTGCGCGGACTATGCTCAGCAGGAGTTGGAAATGTATGCCGCCCAGCATAACCTATATCTACGCCCACGATACAGCCCAGGGTATGGTGATTTTCAGTTAAGCTGCCAGAGGTTTCTGTTTGACGCACTCCAGATATCGAAAAATATAGGCGTTTCGCTTACGGATAGCTTTTTGATGGTCCCCTTCAAATCTATTACTGCTGTGATTGGTGTTTCAAATGACCCAACTCAGTGTCACATCAACAAGTGCATGACGTGTACGACAAAAAATTGTCCCTTCAGAAAGGAAAAACGGATAAATGAATGACATAATGACAAGGTTGGGGCGTAAACCGCTGTTTTTTGACGGTGCAATGGGTACTATTCTACAAGAAAAGGGATTGGCTGCGGGAGAAGCCCCTGAACTATGGAACCTACTGCATCCTAAAGACGTACTAAGTGTACACATCTCTTATCTGGAGGCTGGTGTTGACATCATCAGCGCCAACACCTTCGGTGCCAACCCCTTCAAATGCCAGGAGAATGGAGTAGAGCCAGAAGAAGTAATAGCTGCTGGCGTGAGACTCGCGCATCAGGCCGTGGAACAAGTCGGGCATGGCGTGGTAGCACTGGATATTGGCCCCAGCGGAAAACTTCTCTTTCCCATGGGCGACTTGGCCTTTGAAGAGGCAGTAAATGCTTTCGCACAGATGGCCAGTGCAGGCGCTGATGCCGGCGCGGATTGTGTGCTGATTGAGACGATGAATGATCTTTATGAAGTCAAAGCCGCGCTCCTTGGTGTAAAGGAAGCGACTTCACTGCCTGTGTTTGTGACCACCACCTTTGACGAGAGCGGCAAACTGCTCACAGGCGGGGATATTAAGGCGGTGGCGGCTGTTTTGGAGGGATTAGGAGCGGACGCTATTGGCATGAACTGCGGCCTTGGGCCAAAGCAGATGCTTGCTCTAATTAAGGAGCTGCGTTCCCTTACTTCCCTCCCCTTGGTGGTAAATCCCAATGCTGGTCTGCCCAGAGAACGAGACGGTCACACATTTTTTGATGTTGGCCCGGAGGAATTTTCCTCATGTATGAAAGAAATCGTCCTGGCAGGGGCGTGGGTAATCGGCGGATGCTGCGGCACGACTCCAGAGCATCTGCGCCAAACCGTTAAGCTCTGTAAAGGGCTTTCATGCCAGCCTCTGCCGGAGGTATCCTCCACAATAGTCACCTCTGGCTGTAAGGTCGTAGAATTTGGCCGAGAGCCCATCATTATTGGTGAACGAATAAATCCCACGGGTAAGTCCAGGTTCAAGCAAGCCCTAAGAGACAATGATCTCCCCTATATTTTAGGTGAAGGGATAGCGCAGCAGGAGGCCGGAGCCCACCTCCTGGACGTAAATGTGGGCCTGCCGGAAATTGACGAACAAGCTATGATGTGCAAGGTTGTTACGGAACTGCAATCCCTCTCCCCTCTGCCCCTTCAAATCGACACATCTGACCCAGAAACTATGGCAAGCGCTATGCGCGTATACAACGGCAAGCCGCTGGTAAACTCTGTTACGGCAAAGCAGTCCTCAATGCGGGCAATTTTCCCCCTTGTGAAAAAGTACGGCGGTGTAGTAATTGGGCTTACTATAACTGAGAATGGCATCCCTGAAACGGCGCAGGGACGCGTGGAGGCCGCCAGGCTTATTGTGGAAACTGCCAAGGAATATGGCATAGACAAGCGGGACATTATTATCGACCCCCTCACAATGGCGGTCAGCGCCGGGCAGGACGCCGCTCTTGTAACTCTCGACGCGCTCTCTCGTATACGCCGGGAACTGGGGGTATACACCTCACTGGGCGTATCGAACGTCTCTTTCGGGCTTCCTCAGCGGGAAAATGTCACCTCGGCTTTCTTCCTGATGGCCCTTCAGGCTGGTCTGAACGCAGCGATTATGAATCCCCTGTCCCATAGCATGATGCGTGCGTATCGTTCCTTCTGCGCACTGTCTGGATATGATGAGGGCTGCAGGGCGTATATTGACGCATACGCAAAAACGGAGCCCGTTACTACTGCCACAGCCTCCAGCCAAGAACTGCCCTTGCGTGAAGCAATAGAAAAAGGGCTAAAGGATAAAGCGGGTTATGTGGCAGAAAAACTGATAAAAACAATGACAGGACTGGAAATCATTAACAGAGAAATAGTACCTGCCTTGGATACGGTAGGACAGCAGTTTGAGGCAAAGACCCTTTTTCTGCCCCAACTGCTCATGAGTGCCGATGCAGCGAAAGCGGCCTTTGAGGTCATAAAGTTCCATATGGACGGCCAAGCGTCAGAACAGAGTAAATTAACTATCGTGATAGCTACTGTAAAGGGAGATGTACACGATATCGGGAAAAATATTGTGAAAGTGTTATTAGAAAATTATGGCTTTCATGTGATAGACCTCGGGAAGGACGTGATGCCAGAGATGGTAGTGGACGCGGTAAAAAGGGAAAATGCCGGGCTGGTGGGGCTCAGCGCATTGATGACTACTACTGTGGCGAATATGAAGGAAACCATTGATCTGCTGCACCGAGAGACCCCTACAGTGAAGATAATGGTAGGCGGCGCGGTGCTTACCCAGGAATACGCGGACATGATCGGCGCGGATTTCTATGGAGCGGACGCTATGGCTTCAGTGAGATATGCCATGAAGCTGGCGGAGAGCCTATAGCACAAATCAAAAGGCCAGTTCAGTGTGAAATTACACCTGACTGGCCTTTTTTCATTCAGATAAACTGGCGTTCTCTTAGCCACTCCGCCGACTCCCGAAGCGCCTGGGCAGTTTTTACCTCCAACACAGCGCGACAGCTATTTTGTTCGGCCAGCGCTATATACCAGGGCAGATCCAACTCCCCTGTGCCCAACACCATGTGATTTTTCCTGCCCAATGCGTCATGTATGTGGAAGTGCCGAAGCCTATCCTTATGCTTCAGAAGGAGCGGCTTGTCTACCCCTTCGGCACTGTGATCGTGACCAATATCAAAGGTCAGGCCGAACAAGGGACTTTGCAGGAACAGTTCCACAGCCTCCTGTATGAAGGACAGCGCATAAATCCCTGTATTCTCGATGCAGATTGTCACTTCTCCTCCGGCGGCCTCCTCGCACATAGCAATAGTTTCCCGGACTCGCCCTAAAAAATGCTCGCGGTTCATGTCATAGAGGTACGTCTTTTTGTGTGGTAGGGTGAAGTACACACCCTTAGAGAGATGCATATTAAGCACCGGAACATTCAGCTCTCTTGCGGAGCGTATCGCATCCAGCAGAGTCTGCATATAAGCGTCTGCGACCCTGGAATTGAAGC
Source organism: Acutalibacter muris (assembly GCF_002201475.1). NCBI lineage: Bacteria > Bacillati > Bacillota > Clostridia > Eubacteriales > Acutalibacteraceae > Acutalibacter > Acutalibacter muris. Next base: position 1,779,085 of record NZ_CP021422.1, read on the forward strand.
CGCACATATCCATGTTTTCGTCCAGGTGTATGGTAAAATACACGCCATAGCTATCCATAACCGACCGCAGCAGCGGCACATCTATATGTTGGTACTCCGGCAGGTTCATGTTCAACTCCACAAAGCTAAAGCCCAGCTTTCTGCATAGCTTTGCAGACTCCTCTGGGTCCGGCGCTTCTATCAGTGTAGGTATGCCCCACTTCGTCGCTCTCACCCTCCTATTTTTTCATCTCTAGCCACTCGTCTCGTGTAATTCCGTACACTTTGGTGACTGTGTTAGCATCGTCCTCAAATTGCTCCACCAGCCGCATACCGTTAGCAATAGCAGTGGAATATGAACCAATATTTGTATATTTCATGTAGGAGTAGAGAGCCCCAAAGGTCGTATGTTCAAATACCCAGTCCTGGCATATACCAGCAGCCTCCTTTGCATAACCCCTGCGCCAGAGATCCCTGCGGATATGATAGCCGATTTCGGGCTTGATCTTGCCGCCGATATTCTGCATGGTAATACCGCAGTCACCGATAACCTCGCCGGTCTTCTTGAGCACCACCGCCCATAGCCCAAAGCCGAATACCTGATAGTTCTCCCGGTTCCAGTCTATCCAGCTATGTACCTTGGCCTCATCAAAGGGCTTGGGATAATGCTGCATGGTCTCGGGGTCCGAGAAGATTCGGTAGAGCGCGTCAAAGTCCCCGGGGACCATCTCCCGCAGGATAAGCCTTTCTGTTTCCAACTGCATGGCTGGTCATCTCCCTTCTACAAAAAATAAGTGCTGTGGAACATCAAAGCCACAGCACTTTTGGAGGTGACACCCGGATTTGAACCGGGGAATGAAGGTTTTGCAGACCTTTGCCTTACCACTTGGCTATGTCACCATTTTTGAGAAAAGACGCTACCGACAGGTTGCGTCTTTTCTCCTTCCTGGAGCGGACGACGAGGCTCGAACTCGCTACCTCCACCTTGGCAAGGTGGCGCTCTACCAGATGAGCTACGCCCGCAAATGGTGCCTCCGATCGGAATCGAACCAATGACACGGGGATTTTCAGTCCCCTGCTCTACCAACTGAGCTACAGAGGCAAATATAGTTCCCATGTAGTTCCCAAAAGGGAACTACGGAACTATGGTGGCGACCCGGAACGGGCTCGAACCGTCGACCTCTAGCGTGACAGGCTAGCGTTCTAACCAACTGAACTACCGGGCCAACTCGAATCCATTATGGTGGGGACAATAGGACTCGAACCTATGACCCCCTGCTTGTAAGGCAGGTGCTCTAACCAGCTGAGCTATGCCCCCAACTTCACCACTCGGAATATCGCTCCCAGCGACGTACTATATTTTACCTTATTTGCTCCCATTTGTCAATAGCAAAATCAAAATTTATTTACCTTTTTTTCGAGAATTTTCGACCAGTTCTTGTATTTCCTCCTTTGAGAACATATAACTGCGGTTACAGTATTGACATACCGTTTCAACAAGCCCCTTCTCATTCACCGGCAGTGTCTCAAGGTCCTCTCCGGGGAGCGTCAGCAGCACCTGCGAGAAGCGCTCCTTGCTGCAGTTGCAGGCATACCCCACTTTGAATTCGTCCAGCTTTTCTACCCTGAACCCCTCAAGCGCCAGAGCGCACATATCCTCCGGCGACAACCCTTTGGCAAGCATGGTAGTAACAGAGTCCAGTTTTGCCACATTCTTCTCCAGCTGGTCCAGAGCAGAATCCTCCGCGCCGGGCAGCGCCTGGATAAGCATACCGCCGGCCAGGAGAGCACTTCCCTCCTGTTTATCCACCAGCACGCCCAGGGCGCAGACGGTAGGCGTCTGCTCGCTCTGGGCATAGTAGCTGGTCAGGTCCTCAGCAATCTCTCCGCTGACAAGCTCTACCTGCCCGGAATAGGGCTCGCCGGTGCCAAAATCCCTTATAACCGCCAGCCGCCCGTTATGCCCCACCGCTCCGCCTACATCCAGCTTGCCGTTGGGCTTTGGTGGCAGTTCCACCTCTGGGTGGTCCACATAGCCACGGACATATCCACGGCTGTCGGACAAGGCCAAAAGATTCCCCAGAGGCCCCTCCCCTGCAACCTTCAATGTAAGCGTAGCTTGCTTTTCCTTCAGCATAGCGCCCATCAGCGAGGCTCCTGTCAGGAGCCTGCCAAGGGCTGCACAAGAGGTCTTTGTAAGCTTATGCAGCCGCTGGGCCGTATATACCAGCTCTGTAGAATCAATGGCGGCGGCCATCAAGCTGCCGTCAGAGGTTATTGTGCGTATTATCCTGTCCATACTACTCCCTACCCTTCTTTACCTGCTGCGATAACCACTCTCTGGCTGTCTTTTACCGGCGGCTCCATACTCATCTCTTGGAACATATGTATTTTGCTAAAGCCACCATCTCTAAGCAAGGCTTTCACCTGCTCCATCGGATACGCAAATTCGGAAAAATGTTCCCTGCTGCGCCGGTATACTTTGCCATCGCGCTCAAAAAAGTCCAAGCTTATATCAACCCGGCCTGTCCCGGCAATAAATCGATTTTGCCACACACAGTACACCTGTGGGGTGTCGTACACAAAGGAGTGATTCCCCAGCACCATTTCGTGCTTATACAGGGTGTTCATATCAAAAACAAAATATCCACTGGGCTCTAAAAAAAGAGAAACTTTCTGGAATGCCCTGCGCACTTCGTCCGCGCCCTGCAAATGGTTGATGCTGTCAAGGGTACAGAAAACTGTATTAACAGTGCCATATAGGTCCAAATCCTGCATCCTTTGCCGCAAAAAAAGAATATCAGCTCCCGCGTTCATACACTTTTCCCTGGCTTGCGACAGCATCTCTGCCGAAGCGTCCACGCCATAGACATCCACGCCCCGACGATAAAGCTCTAAGGTTAAAGACCCCGTACCACAGGCCAAATCAAGCGCAAGTCCGGGCCTATGGCCAAGATATTCAAGAATTGCCAATAGATACTCAGCCCGGCGGGAATAGTCAACACCGGACATAAGCGCGTCATAATACTGAGAGAAAGCCGAATAGCCAGCCATATCAACTCTCTTCGCCCATACGGCTGAATACAAGACGGTATCCGTCGCTGCCATAGTTCAGGGCCCTGGCCACACGGCTGATGGTAGCGGTAGAAGCGCCGGTCTCAGCCACAATATCAGAGTAAATATGCCGTTGGGTCAGCATCCTTGCCACCGCAAGACGCTGGGACATTGCCTTCAATTCCGGCACGGTGCAAAGGTCTTCAAAGAAACGGTAGCATTCATCGGCAGTCTTTAGGCTAAGTATGGCACGGAAAAGCTCGTCAACATTTTCATCCTGCAATTTTTCATTCATCTAAAATTCCTCCGAATCAAAGGTCGTTTCGCACCAAGTCCTCATAAGTTTCACCCCGGATAATCACACGACTCTCACCTTGGCTTACCATAATGCAGGCCGGCCGTGGGTTTCGATTATAGTTTGAGGCCATGGAGTAGTTATAAGCTCCGGTGGACAGGACCGCCAGAATATCTCCTTCTTCAGGGCTCTGGATATGAGCATGCTCTTGGATAAGATCTCCGCTCTCACAGCACTTACCTGCAATAGTGGCCACATAATCCGCTGGCCTATTTGCTTTATTCGCTATAAGGCAGGTATAATCCGACTGGTATAAGGCATAGCGCGGGTTCTCATACATACCGCCGTCAATGGCCACATAATTACGCACATTGGGAATCTCTTTGATATTTCCCACAGTGTACAGAGTGATACCGGCTTCGCCCACAATCGAACGGCCGGGTTCAATATAGATTCTCGGCAGCTTTATGCCATATTTCGCGCATACTTCGCTGATTTTTGCCGAAACCTCCTGCATATACTCGTGATATGGTATAAAATCATCTGTTTCAAGATAATGTATACCAAACCCGCCGCCCAGGTTTAGCTGCTCAAGCTCCACCTCCAATTCTTTATAGATACGGTGGTGCAGTCCGAGCATAACTTCTGCGGCATGGACAAAGGGCTCTTTTTCCATAATTTGAGAGCCAATATGGCAGTGCAAGCCAATCAACTTTACGTTATCCATCTTCAGTGCGCGCTTTGCGGCAGAGAAAGCTTCACCACTTTCCAGGTCAAGACCAAATTTGGAATCCACCTGCCCGGTACGGATAAATTCATGGGTATGGGCGTCAATACCCGGCTTCACACGCAAAGAAATATTAGCGATTGCCCCCTTTTCACCTGCGATTTTATTCAGCTTCTCCAGCTCTGAAAAATTGTCGACCACGATATCTCCAACATCATTGTCAATAGCAAGCTCCAGCTCTTTGGAGCTCTTATTATTTCCCTGGAAATGTATTCGTCCCCCGGAAACTCCCGCCTGAAGCGCTGTGTAAAGCTCTCCGCCTGACACCACCTCTACGTCCAGGCCCTCGCTGGTGACAACACGGCACATCTCCTTGCAGTTAAACGCTTTACTGGCATATATTGGCCTTCCGTTGCCATTATAATATTTCTGAAAGGATTCCGTGTAGCTTCTACATATACGACGGACTTCCTCCTCGCTTATAACATATATCGGCGTACCGTACTGTTTTGCTAAAGCTGTTGTATCACAGCCGCTTATGGTCAAATGACCGTTTTCGTTAATATTTAAACATGGCGAGTAGATATAAACCATTCCTTTCCCAATAAATTAACCCTCAATAGACCTCTCAATCAGGGCCTTTACTTCATCAAGACCAGAGCCCTTTACTGCTGAAAAGGGGTAGAAAGCAATGCCCCTGCCGGAAAAAAGCTCTGTAAAAAGCTTCGTCTGCGCCATTGTCTCCGATTTATTCAGCTTATCACTTTTTGTGCATACTATAGCGAACGGATAGCCGCCAGCTTGCAAAAAGTCTATCATCTGTAAATCATCTGCGGTGGGTTTGTGCCGCATATCCACTAGCTGCAACACTAAGCTCAACCGCCGCTCCTGAGTAAAATAACCATTAACAAGCTCTGCCCAACGATTCTTCTCGCTTTTTGACACCCTGGCGTAGCCGTAACCGGGCAAATCCACAAAACGACATGCAGGAAGCCTGTAAAAGTTGATAGTAGCCGTTTTCCCAGGTGTAGCGCTGGTGCGTGCCAAAGCCTTACGGTTCACAAGGCGGTTCAGCAGCGAGGACTTTCCCACATTAGAACGGCCGGAAAAGGCTATCTCCGGCAAGGTGGCTTTCGGCAGCTGTCCAGCTGTTCCTGCGGCCATTTCAAATTCTGCATTCTGAAAATTCACTGGTAACTCCTTTGCTGCTGGCTGCTGTCGCAGGCATAGCCTGAAGGCGGCGCCTTTACAACCTCTGCTTGGATCACTGTAGCCTCCTGTGGCAGGGGTATTGGCATATATTGCAGTGCCTTCTCAAGTGCCGCATCAATCTTTTTGATGGGCACAAACTGCACGTTATCCTTTACGACCTGGTCAATCTCTGCCAAATCAGGTAGGTTGTCCGCTGGGATAAGAACCGTTTTAACGCCATTTTTATAAGCTGCCATAGACTTTTCACGCAGCCCGCCTATGGGGAGAACCCTGCCCTGTAAAGTGATTTCGCCTGTCATTGCCACCTCGTGGCGAACCGGGATTCCACAGAGCGCCGACGTAATAGCCGTTGCCATTGCAGTACCAGCTGAAGGGCCGTCCTTAGGTACCGCTCCTTCCGGGGCGTGTACATGTATATCATACTTCTCATAAAACTTGGGAGATATCCCCAAATCTGCGGCACGAGTACGGATGCAGGTAATTGCCGCATTTGCGGACTCCTTCATCACATCGCCCAAGGAACCTGTAAGCTGGATCTTACCCGTGCCCTCCATCACGGCAACCTCGATGGGCAGCAGTTCACCACCTACGCTGGTCCAGGCCAATCCGTTAACTAAGCCTACAAGATCCTCTTTTGACACAGTATCCTTCATGTATTTGCGCGGTCCCAGCAGTTCCTCAAGCTTATCCGACCGCACAGTATAACTTTTGAACTCCTCATCAGTTACAATAAGCTTTGCCACCTTGCGGCAGATTGCGGCAATATTTCGCTCCAAGGTACGCACACCGGCTTCCCGAGTATAGCCGTCAATAAGCTGGCGCATACCAGTCTTTGTAAATTTCAGCTGTGAGGGTTTAATCCCGTGCTTTTCCAGCTGCTTGCGTACAAGATGCTTCATTGCTATATTGAGCTTTTCATCAAGCGTATAGCTACGCAGTTCGATTATGTCCATCCTGTCGTACAGCGGCCCAGGTATGCGGGAAGCGTCATTTGCAGTTGTGATAAAGAGCACCTGACTTAAATCAAAGGGCATGTCAATATAGTGGTCGGTGAACTCGCTATTCTGCTCAGGGTCCAGCACCTCCAGCAACGCCGACGCGGGGTCGCCCTTAAAGTTGGTCCCAAGCTTGTCTATCTCATCTAAAAGCAGCAGCGGGTTATTGACCCCAGCCTGCTTGATGGCGTTTATGATACGCCCGGGCATCGAGCCTACATAGGTCTTCCTGTGCCCCATTATCTCCGCTTCATCACTGACGCCGCCCAGGGATACCCTTGCATATTTGCGCCCTGTGGCCTGGGCAATAGAGCGGGCGATCGACGTTTTTCCTACGCCCGGAGGTCCTACCAGACAGATGATCTGGCCGGTTTGTGCTGGCGCCAGACTGCGTACCGCCAGGGTCTCAATAAAGCGCTCCTTGACCTTGGTCATGCCGTAGTGGTCCCTGTCCAGAATCCGTTGGGCTCGTTTCAAATCAAGCTTTTCCTTTGATGATTTTTTCCATGGAAGTTCCAGGCAAGTGTCTAAATACAGACGGATAACGCTGGCCTCATGGGAACCGTATGGCATACGGTAAAGCTTGTCGCACTCCTTCAGCAGCTTTTCCTCGCAGACCTTTGAAAGCCCAAGAGCTAAAACCTTGCTCTTAATTTCGTCGGCCTCCTGTTGAGGGTTATCCTCCTCCCCAAGCTCGCTGGTGATGGCGCGTAACTGCTCCTTTAAGAAATACTCCCTTTGGTTCTCGTCTATCTGAGCCTGAGCCTTTTGATTGATTTCATTCTCAACCTCTAATATTTGAATTTCCTCCGTGAGCACAGCAATTAATTTCTGCATACGCTTCAACGGCCGCAGCTCGTCCAGTATGTACTGCTTGCGCTCAAAGTCGATGGAGATATTGGCCGCGATATAATCCGCTAACCGCCCGCAATCCTTCTCCTGTAAGACTCCCAATAGCACATCAGGCGGCACATGCTTAAACAGGCGCAGATATTGGTCAAACTTTTCATGGATAATGCGGATAAGAGCTTCTGACTTATAGGATTTTTTATAAGTAAGCACCGGGCATTTCACGATGTTACCCACCAAGTACGGGTCCTCATGTACCAGCGAAACAATTTCACCCCTGCATAGCCCCTCTACATGCAGCTTTGCGCCCTCACTGGTATGGTGGAGCACCTGTTTTACTCGGGCAATAACGCCAAATTTGTAAAGGTCATCACCCACAGGTTCATTCTCTGACATATGTACCTGCGATACAAGGAATATCAGCCGGTCCTTGGCTATGGCTTCCGATGCGGCAAGCACCGACTTTTTCCTGGTGATATCAAACTGAAGCATCATTCCCGGGAAAAATACCATTCCACGTATTGCCAAAATAGGCAAAGTCATGTTTTCTTTCATTTTTATCATTTCATCTGTAAAATTTTGCATGATGTTCTCCTAAAATCAGCGAAAGACTGCAACCGGTTTTTATCGGCAGCAGCCTTCGAGCTGTTTTGAATTTTATGACGCCGAATCTCTGCGCTCTCTGCGTTTTGGTGTGGTTATCCTAATTTTCATAGGTTTGCGTTCCTTGTTATATGCGATCTCTGGGCTGCTATTGTTTTCCACCATACCCTTGGTGATCACAACTTTTTCAACTGTGTAATCACTGGGAACCTGATACATGATGGGCATAAGGAGATCCTCCAAAATGGCGCGCAGTCCCCGAGCTCCAGTTTTCCTCTCCAGGGTCTTTTTCGCCACAGCCACAAGGGCGTCCTCCGTAAATTCCAAATCCACCCGATCCAGGTCAAACAGCTTTTTGTACTGCTGGATAAGTGAATTTTTTGGCTCTTTCAAAATGCGGACCAAGGCGTTTTCATCCAAAGCCTCCAGTGAGGATATTACAGGGATACGTCCCACCAGTTCAGGGATAAGTCCATACTTGACCAGATCGTGAGGGGTTACCTCCTTCATCCAGTTCTTTTCATCAAGCTCGCGCTTTCCATGGACCTCACCGCCGAAGCCAAGAGAGCTGGACGCTATACGTTTCTGCACGACCTTTTCCAGACCGTCAAAAGCACCGCCGCATATAAACAGGATATTAGAGGTGTCAATGTTTATGGCCTCCTGCTGGGGATGCTTACGCCCGCCCTTAGGAGGAACGCTGGCAGTAGTGCCCTCAAGGATTTTCAATAGGGCCTGCTGTACGCCTTCGCCGCTGACATCTCGGGTTATGGACTGGTTCTCAGATTTCCGGGAAATCTTGTCGATTTCATCGATATAGATAATGCCGCGTTCAGCACGAAATATATCGTAATCGGCAGCCTGTATCAGGCGCAAAAGGATATTTTCAACATCATCGCCTACATAGCCGGCTTCAGTCAGGGTGGTAGCGTCAGCAATAGCAAAAGGCACATCCAGAAGCTTTGCCAAGGTCTGGGCCAGATAAGTTTTACCAACACCGGTGGGTCCCAGCAGCAATACATTGCTCTTGGAAAGCTCTACGCCGTCGTCTCCGGTAAAATATATACGCTTATAATGATTATAGACGGCAACCGCAAGGGCAATTTTTGCTTCATTCTGGCCAATAACGTACTCATCCAGCTTGCTCTTGATTTCCACAGGTTTCGGGAGCAAAACGCTTCCATCGTGTTCGCTGACCCTGTTGGCCCGCTTTAAACGATCCTCGTCGCTGATGATAGACATGCACAGCCGCACACAGGAATCACAGATATATACGCCTGCCCCGGCGATAAGCTGGCCGGCCATCATTTGAGGCTTGCCGCAAAATGAACAGGCAATATCGTTTTCATTGTTCACTGGCATTTGTCCGCATCCTTTCCAGTTTATCTCTTGTCGATCACTTTATCTATCAGCCCATACTCAAGGGCTTCTTGGGCGGTAAGGAAATTATCACGTTCGGTGTCGCGCTCCACCACCTCAATAGGCTGGCCGGTGCGCTCGGAAAGTATCTCGTTAAGCCGCTTCTTGGTACGCAGAATGTGGTTGGCGTGAATGCTGATATCCGTTGCCTGGCCTTTGGCCCCACCGCTGGGCTGATGTATCATTATTTCACTATTTGGAAGAGCGAACCTTTTGCCCTTTGCCCCGGCCGCCAGAAGGAAGGCCCCCATGCTGGCTGCCATGCCAATACAAATGGTGGACACGTCACATTTGATATACTGCATGGTGTCATATATTGCCATGCCGTCGGTGATGACCCCGCCAGGGCTGTTGATGTACAGCGCGATGTCCTTATCAGGATCCTGACCTTCAAGGTAGAGGAGCTGGGCGACAATAACTCCTGCGGAGGCATTGTTGACTTCTTCATTCAGAAGTATAATACGGTCGTTAAGCAGACGCGAAAAAATGTCGTAGGAGCGCTCTCCCCTATTGGTCTGCTCTACTACATAAGGCACTAGACTCATGTGTAAGATTTCTCCTTTCACGAGACGCATATATTATTATGAAACCTAACAATAAGATTTATTCCATTCTCCAGCGGTTTAGCCCATTTTTATTCCTGGGCCACTTTATCTTCAGGGGCCTTATCGGTATAGACGGTGCTCTCCTTGACCAGATCCATTGCCTTCTGATTTGCCACGTCTTTAGAGATGTCCTTGGAGCGGACCATGGCCTTAACATTCTCAATCGGCATACCGTAAGCGTCAGCTATCTTCTTGTACTCCGCCTCTATCTCCTCGTCGGTAACCTCAAGGCTCTCCTGCTCGGCGATCTTCGCAAGGCCCAGACGCACCTTGACCTGCTGCTCGGCGCGCTCACGATACTGCTCCTGCAATGCTTCAACCGTACCCTGAGTATACTTCAGATATGTTTCCAAGTTCATCCCCTGGTCGCGCAGCTGCATATCGAAGGAGTTGATAATCTCGTCCACCTCACGGTCAATCATCATCTGAGGAACATCGGCCTCCACTTTGTCAACTATCGCCTTAATGAGCTGTTGTTCGGTGCTGGTTTCAGCAGCGTGCTCTTTACGGGTACGAATGCTGTTTTCCAGATCCTTACGGTACTCCTCAAGGGTATCGAACTCGCTCACGTCTTTTACAAACTCATCGTCCACATCAGGCAGTTCTCTGTGCTTGATTTCGTGAAGCTTAATTTTAAAGGTAGCGTCCTTACCCTTGAGCTCCTCGGCATGGTAATCCTCCGGGAACTTCACCTTCACATCAAACTCGTCGTCCACATTATGGCCCACCACCTGCTCCTCAAAACCGGGTATAAACTGGCCCGAGCCCAGAGTCAGGTCAAAATTTTCAGCTTTGCCGCCATCGAACTGCTTGCCGTCTGTATATCCGTCAAAATCAATTACAACAATATCGCCGTCTTCAGCGGCGCGGTCTTCAACGGTAACTACCCTTGAGTTGCGCTGGCGGACTCGTTCGATCTCGCTATCTATCTCTTCCGCAGTGGGCTCGACAGACTCCTTCACGACCTCAATACCCTTATAGCCGTCTATTTTAACTTCAGGCTGTACGGTGACGGTGAGCTTTGCCTCAATGCCCTCCTCCTTACTGATCTTCTCAATGCTGTAGCTGTTTACCCCAACCACCTCCAGCTCGGACTGCTCAATAGCCGCGTTCATCATAGGATTATAGAGATGATCTACGGCTGCCTGAAAGAAAACGTCCTCACCATAATATTTCTCAATAAATGCCCTGGGAGCCTTGCCCTTGCGGAATCCAGGCACATTCATTCGTTTGCTCTCGCGCCTATAAACCTCGTTGATGGCCTGGTTCAATTCCTCGGGAGTGACTTCTAGCAGCAGCTCATGCTTGTTTGTCTCTACATTGTTAGAAGATTTCAAATTCATTTTTCTTTTCCCTCTCATGTTAAACTTTATATACCCCGGCGCTTACCGCCGTGATTTTCATTATCCCGCCTATTATATCACAACGCCGCGCAATAATCTATACTTTTTTCGTAAATATTCTAAGGAAATTACGGACGTCAGCCCCAGAATATCCCTTAACCGGCGATATCCCCTACCTTTACCGGTTTGAAATTTACATAATCGCAGGAAATCAAGTGCATTTTAACGCCCTTATAGCTGCCGGTCAGCGCTTTTTGAGCTGCGTATTGTCCGTGGATATGCCCGAAATAGCAATCAGACACTTTATTTTCCACTAAGATATCTAAAATCTCCCGACACTCCATGCCGCCATACAGCGGCGGGTAATGCAAAAATGCCGTAAGCTGTCCACCCAAGGCCTTTGCCTCAGCCATAGACGCCAGCAGCCGTCCGGCCTCCCGGCTGACTATTTTCCTGTCTTCTTCTGTCTCTGAGTTGTATAACCATCCACGGGTCCCACAGATGGCCCGGTCCCCTACTCTGTATCCGCAGTTGTGCATGATATGAAGGGTGTCAAATCCGTTAGCTGACAAGAACCTGTCAATTTTACTGCGTGTATTCCACCAATAATCGTGGTTTCCCTTCATAAGCAGTTTTTGTCCTGGCAGCGAATGGATAAAAGCAAAATCCCTTTGACAGTCCTCAAGCCTCATGGCCCAGGAAATATCGCCGGCAATTACTATAGTATCCTCCGGGGCCACAGAAGCCCTCCAGTTTTCCTCCAACCTTTGTACATAGTCCTGCCAGCCTCTAAAAACATCCATGGGCTTGTCCGTTCCCAGAGACAGGTGTAGATCCGCGATGACAAAAAGTGACATATTTATTCACCTATCCCTAGGGCTTCCAACACATAGCCGGCAGCCTGGGAAGCTTTAATAACTGCGTCAAAACGTATAGGTTTATGCTGTAAAGCTTTCAACTGTGCGGGGGCCGTGGTATTCGTTATGGATTCGAGCTGGAGAATGTTCTCAAATTCCTCCCCACTCTCCAAAGTTTCTAATGCGCTTAGCACGCTGCCTACAAACTTATATGGGCTGGCCGTGGAAACGACTACAGTGGGGGTAGAGCTGTCTCCGCTGGACTCGACATACTGCCGGTATACATCAAGAGCCACCGCAGTATGTGTATCGGCAAGATAGTTGTCCTCCCGCCAGGTATTTCGGATAGTTTGAGCTGTAGCTGAGTCATTACAGAAGCCGCCGAAGAAAAGCTCCCGCACCTTTTCACGAACATCGTCCCCTACTTTGTAATGGCCCTCCCTTGACAGCTGCTCCATCCAGTTGGAAAGGACTTCACTGTTCTCACCGAGGAGGCCATATAACAGGCGTTCAAGATTGCTGGAGATCAGAATGTCCATAGACGGCGAGGAGGTCGCATAAAACTCCCTGCGGCGGTCATATATTCCTGTATTGATAAAGTCCGTTAGCACCTTGTTCGCATTAGACGCACATATCAGCTTCTTAATAGGCAGGCCCATTTCCCGGGCGTAGTAGGCCGCCAATATGTTTCCAAAATTGCCGGTAGGTACAGCCACATTTATGGGATTGCCAACAGTAAGCTTATCAGCTTTACAGATTTGGAAATAGGCATAAAAGTAATAGACGATCTGTGGGAGCAGCCGCCCCCAATTTATTGAGTTGGCGCTGGAAAACATGAAACCGTGCTTATCCAAAACCTCTTTAATGCTGCTGTCGGTAAATATCTTCTTAACTGCGGCCTGGGCATCGTCAAAGTTGCCTTCTATAGCGCAGACTCCCACGTTGCCACCCTCCTGGGTTGCCATCTGCCGTTTCTGCATGGGGCTTACCCCAGCCTGGGGATAGAATACCAAAACCCTGGTTCCCGACACGTCACGGAATCCCTCCAGGGCCGCCTTGCCCGTATCGCCGGAGGTGGCAACTAGAATGACCGCTTCTTTTTTCTCTGCTGATTTTGACAATGAAACCGTTAAGAAGTGTGGCAAAACCTGTAGGGCCATGTCCTTAAAGGCACATGTAGGGCCGTGCCACAGTTCTAAGATGTGCCTGCTCCCTAAGTCCCCTTTCAAGCTGACCAGCTTTACGGGTTCGCCGCCAAACTTTTCCGGCTCATAGGCATTTTTTACACAATGGTTAATCTGCTCTTCTGTGAAATCCGTCAAAAAAAGTTTAAATATCTCTTTTGCAAGACCCTGATAGTCCAGGTTCGACAGTCTTGGCAGGTCGATTTTGACATTGGGCAGGCTTTCCGGCACGAACAGCCCGCCTTCTGTAGAGATTCCCTGGGCTATCACCTGCGAAGCGTCCAATCGGAGTTTAGAATTCCTGGTACTCTTATATTGCATCTTTATCACCCTATCGCTTTATTTTACTACTAAATAATAGCGCATATTTCTCTCAATGTCAAAATAAATCTTTCTTTTTAAAAAAGTCATCTGCATTTTTAAAAAAAATCTTGTCGACAAGCATTTCCGAATAGTTATGCCTAAGGAACATCTCCATCAATTCTGGAACCTCCTCCAAACCTGATACCACAAAATCATTTTTTTCACCGCCATCCAAATCCGCGCCGATAGCAAGCGTATTTTCACCGCCAAGGGATAAAAAGTGTTCTGCATGGCGCAGTACATCGGTCACAGCGGCCCTATCCGGCTCGTCGTTTAAAAAGCCTTTATAAAGGTTAAGTCCAACCAAACCGCCGGACAAGCGTATAATATCAAACTGCTCGTCTGTAAGGTTCCTTGTATGTCTGCAGACTTTTTTTGCGTTGGAATGGGTGGCGACAATAGGTCTTTCAGATATAGAAGCCACATCATAAAACAGTTCCGGGCTGGCATGGGACAGGTCGACAACGATTCGGTTCTTCTCCAGTTCCCTAACCACTTGCCGTCCAAAGGGAGTGATCCCGCCATTCCCCGGCGCACGTACACCCCGGCCCAGTTCATTTTCTCCATTCCATGTCAAGCTGCACAGCTTCACACCAAACCGGGCAAATTCAGCAATATTTTCCAGTCTGCCGCCCAATGCTGCGGCATTTTCCACTGTGAGGACCGCGCAGTGCCTGCTATCACTGTGCGCTAAGTCTTCCAAAGTTCTGTATTGATACATGGTCTGTTCATGATGCAGAATTTCCTCAGAAAAGCGTTCCGCCACCTGCTGAAAACGATGAAACGCCGCGCCTCCACGTAAATTATCTGGTATCCATACTGCATAACACTGTATATAAGTGTCAAACTCAGCAGCACGCTGGCAATCTATGTGGAGATCATTCTTGTCAATATGTTTGTCTTTGACACAGCATTCAGTCATAGTATCACAGTGCAAATCAAAATAGCGCATAAAATTTCCCTCTCAGTCTCAAAATGCATTGGCAAAGTATTGTAACCCCATAGGATTTCCATGCAGTGTAGTAACAGCCGCCACATCAAACCGCGGCTGTAAAGCGCATGGGCTTTTCTGTAGGTATAACTGTGCAGTTAACAGAATTTTCCTCTGCTTATTCATGGTAACGGCTTCCACAGCAGATACCATAGAACCGCTCTCCCGGGTCTTAACTTCTACAAATACAATATACTGAGAGTTCCTTGCAATAATGTCAATTTCACCAAACCGAGAGTGATAGTTTCTCACCTCAATACCGAATCCCTGCTTTTCCAGCCAGCGAGCAACGTAATCTTCTCCCGCGGAGCCTGTGTTTTGAGCCATTATATGGACCTTTCCATCTATTTTTCACCTAAGTTTTTGAGGAAACTCCTTCTGTGAACAGGCAAAATGCCATACTTATTTATAGCCTCGTAGTGGGCCTTGGTGCCATAGCCTTTATGTTTAGCGAAGCCGTATTTTGGGTATTGTGTATCCCACTCCCTAAGCAGCCGATCCCGGCTTACCTTTGCCAGGATAGACGCCGCCGCAATGCAAGCACATTTACTATCGCCCTTAACTATAGTTTCTCCGGGAATAGCCAGCGGCGGCATACGATTGCCGTCCACAAGAGCGTAATCCGCACAGACAGGCATAGCCTCCACGGCCCTGCGCATAGCAAGGAAAGTGGCCTGCAATATATTATATTCGTCTATCTCCTGTTCGCTGGCCCAGCCAATGCCATAGGACAGGGCCATTTCCTTTACCACATCAAACAGAGCTTCCCGCTTTACTTCACTGAGCTTTTTTGAGTCGTTCAATCCATCTATCTCAAGGCCTAATGGCATGATAACAGTTGCCGCGCATACGGGTCCGGCCAAAGGTCCTCGCCCGGCTTCATCGATCCCGCATACTGCGAAAAATCCTTTTTCTTCAGCTTTCCGCTGATACTCATACCAGTCAATCATGGCCACTCCAAGGATATAGCTCCCAGCTTACCGCCGCGAAACTCGTCGAGCACCGTGATTGCTGCCCGGTCCGTGTCTATCTCTCCGCCTGAAATCAACATACCACGCTTTCGGCCAACTAATTCTAAAAGCTCATGGCCGGCCAAATGTTCATTGGAAAGTTTAAGTTTATACCTGTTTTCCAGGGACTGAGGATAGAGCCCCGACAGGACCTCCAGTAGCCTTCCCGCTAATCCTTCTGTGTCCAGTATCTCGTCCTTTACGGCGCCTGTAAAGGCGAGACGTTCCCCAACTATCGGGTTTTCAAATTTTGGCCAGAGCACCCCAGGCGTGTCCAGCAGCTCGAAGCCTTTGCCTATAGTGAACCATCGGTTCTGCCTTGTTACACCGGGCTTGTCCCGCACCTCTGCTCTGCCCGCGCCGCCGCCAATCAGCATACGGTTGATAATAGACGACTTTCCCACGTTGGGTATTCCCAATACCATCACGCGGATCGGCCGGCCAGACATCCCCTTGCGCTCCCAACCTGCAATTTGTTCCTTCAATTCCTCGCGTACAGCTCGGTATAGCGCAGGTAATCCTTTGCCCGTTTTGCTCTCCACCTGGACTGCGCTCAGACCTAGTTCTCTGTATTTTGCAATCCAGCGCATGGTCTGCTTGGGGTCAGCCAAATCGCTTTTATTCAGCACTACGACTCTAGGCTTATTTTGTATTATTTCCCGTAGTACAGGATTAGAACTGCTTGCTGGGATGCGGGCATCCAGCAACTCCAGTACGATATCCACCAGCTTTAAGTCCTCTGTTATCTTTCTCCTGGTTTTCGCCATATGGCCGGGGAACCATTGAATTTGCCGGGCCGCGTTTGTGTTCTCTTGCTCCAATTTACTCACCCCACCGGGCCAATCTTCGACATTGGATATAGGTTGAAGACTACACGCCCCAGAATATTCCGCCTATCCACCATGCCCACTGAGAGTTTCCTGCTGTCAGTGGAATCATCCCTATGATCTCCCAGCACAAAGACACAACCCTTCGGTACAGTTTGAGGGAAATCCATGGTGTCGTCCATATTTTCCGGCGCAAAGGTAATGCCGTTCCTGGTGCCGTATACTTCTCCGCTTACCACCTGTCCATCCACTATAAGCTCGCCCAGTTCATTATCAAAGTCCACCACCTGGCCCTCCGTAGCCACGACTCGCTTAATCAGAGTCTCCTCCAAGGTATGCACTATTATAACCACGTCGCCGGCCTCTGCTTCTCCGGCCAAAGATGTTACCAGCACCCGGTCACCGTTATAATAGTTTGGCTCCATTGATGCGCCGTCTACCGTGACCACCCGCGCCGCAAAAGTGAACACCACCGTCACAATAACGAACGCCATCACAATGGTCTCAATCCAATCCAGCAGCCATGCATGAAAAGGCTGCTTTGGTTTCTGGACTGCTTCTGCTGCCGGTTCCTTATTATCCATTGCAAATCCTCCTAACGCTAAATTTATTGTAAAGCTTTAAGCAGGAATAGAAAAAGGGACAAAATGTCCCTTATCTCAATAGTATATTGATTTTACTTGAGCTGTTCCTTGACCTTGGCAGCCTTGCCCACCCGGTCGCGGAGATAGTACAGCTTAGCCCTGCGCACGCGGCCCAAGCGCACCACTCGGACAGCCTTTACGTTGGGAGAATGTAAGGGAAAAACCCTTTCTACACCTACGCCGTAGGACACGCGGCGGACGGTAAAGGTCTCACTGACCCCGCTGCCCTTGCGGGCAATGACAGTGCCCTCGAACTGCTGGATCCTTTCACGCTCACCCTCGCGGATATTCACGTCAACCCTGACGGTGTCGCCGATGTTGAACTGAGGGACCTCTGCTTTGAGAGAATCCTGGGAAACTAATTTGATTGCGTCCATTTGATATTCCTCCAAAAATATAATTCAGGCATTCATGCCGGTACACCGGCAGCGGACTGCCCGCTTCCTGCGCGGAACCCGCGCTATGACCCCCACGGGCAAGCTACAAAGAGAAAACCCGCGGAACCTCAAATGCTAAAACATTATACCACAACTTGTAGTGAAAGGCAAGAGTTTTTTACTTCATATCGAAAAAATCTTTTGTCAGCAGTCTGGAACGAGTAATCTCCGCATAAGGCTCCAAATTTTTATAAGATTTTAAGGCCTCAAGCAGCAGAGATGGATTAACGCTGCCTGCTTGGCTGCATGAAGCACGAAGCTTTATTTTCAACAACCCATGCCCAGCCTGCTTGTCCAATAAAGTAAAGTGGGGCTTGATATCAAACTCCTTATCGCCTTTTTTCCCGTGCTTCATCACAATAACCGTGTCTTGTGCCATCAGCTCCTCCAGTATATCTGCCAGAGCTTCCGGCTCCTCCGAGTCCAGGGATATTTCATATTCAGCATAAGCCACAGCGTCAAAGCCCAGCTCCGGCTCGAATATTTCCAATACTGAAATATCCTCTGGCAGCTGTGCGTCAAGTATCTGGGCCGCCTGGGCCAGGTCAGTATCCTCTGTCAGCCTGATATCCATACATTCGCGCAGCCCGCTCACACCCAAGGACAGGGGCATGGCGAAGGTCATATATATGTGGGGGTTGAATCCCTCGGTATACCAGACAGGCAGGCGCGAGAGCTTCAGGGCCCTTCCCATGCACCTTGTCAGGTCCAGATGAGAGATATACCTTGCCGGTCCTGTTTTGCTGAACCATACCCTAACGCTTTTCAACGCATAGCCCTCCTTTGAAACATGCCGCCCCGCAGCCCGAGCACTTTTCCCGACAGTTAGGCGTGGTCCTGCCTTCATAAGCCAGCTTACATTCCTCGATCAAAAATTCCTTGCGGATACCATAGTCCAGGTGATCCCAAGGGAGCACCTCGTTAAAGCTCCGTGTACGGTTAGCATAAAAAGCCGGGTCCAGGCCGCAGAGCTCAAAAAGCGCCCTCCAGCGGTCAAAGTCAAAGCACTCGTCCCAACTGTCAAAATGGAAGCCCTGCTCAACGGCCTTTTCCAGCACCGTACAGAGCCTGCGGTCGCCGCGGGCAAAAACCGCCTCTAAAAAGCTGGTTTCCGCCCCATGATAGCTGACGCTTACCCGCCTGGAGCGGTTTCCGGCTTTTAATTCACGCTGCTTTTCACGCAGCAGCTCCATGGTATCCTGGCCGAACCACTGGAAAGGGGTGAAGGGTTTTGGTACAAAGGCGGCGGCACTGAGGGAGACCTCAACGGCTTTGCCCTTCGGCTTCTCCTTATTGGCATAAAAAGCGTCTACGACCTTTTTGCCCAGCTCCAGAATAGCCAAAACATCCTCCAAAGTCTCGGTTGGAAGGCCGATCATAAAGTACAGCTTTATCCTTGTCCACCCCTCGGTGAACGCCACATTAACTGTATGAAGCAGCTCCTCCTCGGTCACATTCTTGTTTATCACGTCCCGCATACGCTGGGAGCCCGCCTCCGGCGCGAAGGTCAGGCCACTCTTTCGCACAGAATTTACTCGCTCCATTAGCTCCGGGGAAAAATTATCTACACGAAGCGATGGCAAGGACAGACTCACCTTCTCTTTCTCCGTCCAGCGGTGCAGATAGTCCAGCAGGCCGTTAAGGTCGCTGTAATCGCTGGTGCTCAGTGAAGAAAGGGAAATCTCGTCATAGCCGGTAGACTCGCATAGAGCGCGACACTGACGGTCAATGGTCTCCATACTTTTCTCACGAAAGGGTCTGTAAAGGAACCCAGCCTGACAGAATCTGCACCCTCTTATACATCCTCGCAGGACCTCCACCGAAATTCGGTCGTGTATAACTTCAACAAGCGGTACCGGGAAAGACTCCGGGAAGTAGGCTTTATCCATATCGTTTACCACGCGTTTACATACCGTGGCGGGGGCCCCTTCTTTTGGGGTATACTTCTTAATTGTTCCGTCATAATTGTATTCCACATCATATAGCGAAGGAACATAAACCCCTTCAATTTGTGCGGCCCGACGAAGAAACTCCTGCTTGCTTGTGCCCTCTCTTTTGCACTGACGGTAAAGCTCCATAACCTCAAGGTCAACCTCCTCTCCGTCGCCCAGAAAGAAGATGTCAAAAAAGTCCGCCAGCGGTTCCGGGTTACAGGCGCATGGACCGCCAGCCACAACGATATTAAACAGGTCCGGCCTGTCATCGCTGCGCAGGGGTAGGCCACCCAGCTTTAGCATATTGAGTATATTGGTGTAGCTCAACTCATATTGCAGGGTAAACCCTATAAAGTCAAAACCCTTTACAGGATCGCCACTCTCCAGGGCATAGAGAGGGAGGTTCTTTTCTACCATCTGGTGTTCCATGTCTATCCATGGAGCAAACACCCGCTCACACCAGAAATATGGGACCTGGTTTATGGCCCCATATAATATTTTTATTCCCAGGTGGGACATACCCACCTCATAGACATCAGGAAAGCAAAACGCAAACCTTACGTCTACCTCTTCCCTTTTTTTCACCACTGAATGCGGTTCACCGCCCACATAACGACCGGGTTTTTGAACCTTTAAGAGAACTTTTTCTACTTCTTTTGGATACATTGCCATCCCTTTTCCTTGTTTTTTGACTATTATAACCTCTTTTACATTTTTTTGCAAGTACTATGGCTGGGTATAATCCCATTTCATCACCAGATATAACATCAAATATATACTCAGAGCCAAAAGAGAGTAGTTATACCGTGTACGAAGCAATATGGAAAAACCCAATATGGCCAGTGGAACCAGCAATATAGTAGAAATCACACGGGAAATTTGCTCTGCCTTTTCATATGCATATTTGCCGCTAAGAAAATATCGCAAGGCAAGCCCACCATCCAAAGGCTCTATCGGCAAGCTATGGGTAAGGGCAAGGGCGAAGCTTGCTCCCCAAAAAGCGCTGCCGTCAAATCCCAGCACATAGGCTATTATAAATGAAAGCCAGTTTGCTCCGGGGCCTGCCAGAGATATCCATATATTTTGTCTGTCCGTTAAGTCATTTTGGCCGTTTCTCTCTATCCGGCAGCCGAGGGCAGACAGTACCACCTTTGCCGGCCATACCCCCATGGCGCCCATCACGGCAAGATGGGCTGTTTCATGAATACACACCGCCGCAAAGCACGCAAGACCGCCCTTTGCCCCAGTAAAAATACAGCAAAAGGCGATCAGCGCGAAAAAGGTAAACTCTGCCTGGATTCTGCACGGACCTATACTAAACGACAGCATCAAAGCATCTGCGGTGGGGCGCTGTCAGCCGGTGGCGGCGTGGCAGTGGGTTCAGAAGACTCGACTGGCTCCGGCGAAGCCCGGTTGAATGTGGGAAGTTCGATTTCGTTTGTCATTTCATGCCGGTACCAATGGGTTATCTCCTGGTATTTCCCGTCATCAGATACCTTGAAAAATATCAGCGCCAACACAATAAGAGCGCAAATAACCGCTTGCACCAGTAAAATTCCGCCCCAACTGCCTGCCTCCCTCCGGCTTTCCTCCCACATCGCGTCCTCTTGGAAGTCTTCCGCTTCTTCTCCCAAGCTTTCAATCTCGCGAAGCTTCTCCTGCTCCTGCATTATAGTATTATGCATATCAGGCCGCTGCAGCCATCGTTTATGATGCGTTCAATAGTCTCGCGTACCTTTTCCCTGGCGTCGGAGGGCATACGGTACAGCTTATTATGCATACCTTCGTTTACAAGGGAGTGCAAGGACTTGCCAAAGATATTGGATTCCCATATTTTTACCGGGTTCTCCTCGAACTCCTTTAAAAGGTACATTACCAACTCCTCGGACTGCTGCTCAGAGCCGACGATGGGAGTGATTTCCGTATTTATCTGGGTTCTCAGCATATGGATAGACGGTGCGGTGGCTTTCAGACGGATACCGTATTTGCCGTTTTGCTTGAGAATCTGGGGCTCCTCCAGAGTCAGCTCTTCTACCTCTGGCATGACGATGCCATAGCCGGTCTCAAGCACATCGTCATAGGCCTGGCGAAGCTTTTGAAAGGTCTTTTTGATTTCTGTCATCTCGATTAGTTGTGCCAACAGCTCAGATTCATCCTTGATCTCCAGCTCGGTCTTTTCACTGAGTATCTTGTAAAACAGGGATTGGTCAAAGATAAGCTCCGCGCTGGCACAGCCGCTTCCCAGGTCTATCCTCCGTACATTGACTCCCTGGATTGAATCACAGGTTCCAACACTCTCCATCATACCTCGCACTTCCCGCATCCGGGTAATGCCGCAGCAGTTTTTGATGGTTCCGAAAACAGATGAATACAGCCAGTGCTCAGAACCCAAAGAGGCTACCCATCCGGGCACGGAAAGCTCCACTTCACGTACAGGGAACTGGTATAATAGATTAGCGATTATCTCCTTTATACCTTGTTCAGTGATATCGATACAGTTGACCGGCAATACCGGCACAGAATATTTACCGGAAAGGCGGGCGGCCAAAGCGCGGCTGTTAGGGTCGCCCGGGTCAACACAGTTGAGCAGCATGACAAAGGGCCTGTTGGTCTGGTTCAGCTCGTCTATAACCCGTTCCTCCGCCTCCTCATATTCCTCCCTGGGGATATCGCTTATACTGCCGTCTGTGGTTATCACGAGCCCAATGGTAGAGTGCTCCGTTATGACCTTCTTGGTGCCGATCTCCGCCGCCATATTGAAGGGGATGGGCTCATCAAACCATGGCGTGCGCACCATACGCGGCTGGTCCTCCTCTATGTAGCCGATAGCGCTGGGGACAATATAGCCTACACAGTCAATCATACGCACATTAAACATGGCGTCATCGTCTATCTGCACCGAGACCGCCTGTTCAGGGATAAACTTTGGCTCGGTAGTCATGATGGTGCGGCCGGCAGAGGACTGAGGCAGCTCATCCACCGCCCGTTCCCGCTGAAGTCCGTCAGGGATATTGGGAATTACTACCGTGTCCATAAATTTCTTGATAAAGGTGGATTTGCCTGTGCGCACAGGGCCCACAACGCCGATGTAAATTTCGCCGTTTGTGCGGTCCTGGATATCCTTATATACGTTGAAATCTTCCATATCTATGGTCTCCTCTTATCTGTTGCAGATTATGATGGGGCGGGACTCTGGCACTGTGTCCTCAAACAGCTCGTTCTGTGCCCTGACATCGCTGAGCAAGGCCCGATGGTTTTTGGCAATGTCCCAAAGCTTCTCTCCGCTGGCAGCATAGTAGATAAGAAACCTTGGCCGTATATCAAAGCCCGGGGCGCCCTCATCAACTGTTGCCGAAGTCAGGTATTTTACGTTGTCCAGGCTTAACAGCACCGAGCTAACGGTGGTTTCGACAGAGACCTCTACAGTGCTCTTGTCGGCAATGCGATACTCCCATAAGCCTGTGTGCCAGGTAGTGTCAGCCCTTTTTGCAAGCTGGTTATCAAGGTCGGTGGTGAAGCTTTGATCAAACTGCTTCTCGATATATAGGATGCGTCCCTGGGCGTTCACATACAGCATACATATATTGTATTTCACCCGATAATTGAGTTTCCCCTTCTCACAAACCGTTTGAACCGTGTCATGCTCGCACCAAATATCCAGTACCTTCTGTATCTCGTCATCAGTGACAGTAAGGCTGCATTTCTTTTTAAGTACCTCCGAGGATGTCCCATGTATCTTTGTAAAGGCGTTCTGGGCGTAACGCAGCTCCAGCGGAGCCTTAACGGAATAGGCGTCGTTAATAATACCTACTTCGCAGGGCTTATACAGGAAAGCCATAAGGAATACCTTTATCATTACGCTTATGCTGGTATACTCCCCTACATCATCTTCTCTGGGTTGTATGCCGCTCTCTCCGGCGATGATTCGCAGGTCGCAGATACACTCCTCGTCGGCCCCGGCACATTCGATTATCTGACTGAAATCCACAGAAGCGGAAAGCTTCTCTGTACCGCTGTCAACGGCCGAGGTATATAAAAGGGAAATATCCGCGCTTCCGTTTACCGTCAGCCGCTCGTCAGAAAGTCTGTTTTCAATGATGCGGCAGGATACTTCCCGGTGCAGAATAGTCTCTATAGGAGGCTTGCCGTTTTTTACCGGCAGAGTGTCCTCAAGGGTGAATTGATGGCATACCGCGTTAACTGCCTGATGTGCGGAAAAGGTCTCCCCGCGCTTTTCAATGGTTTCGTCGTCCAGACTGCAGGTGATAAGTTCCTTTTTTTGCACCACCGCCAGCACGTTCAGAGTGACCGCAGCGTGCAGGTCTATCCTCCGCGCGCTGACCGCCCGGCAAGTAAGATGGGCCATAGAGGCCTCTACACAGGCAACAGCCTTCTCCTCTGCAGCCTTTAGTTTTATGCTGGCGGTGAAATCCTTGGTGAACTCACAGCAGCGGACAGAGTCCCCTTTGCCATCCAGGTATAGCACACGGATATCGCACACTCCGTCGCAGGTCAGAGTGTCCCCCGCGATCATGTACGACGAAACCTCGGGAACGGCCCGGCACTTCAATATCTTCTGGATATCAGTGCAGTAGTCTGGCAGGTTGTATTCGGTGTCCAGCGGCGTTTCGTAACGGCCGTCAAATATGGGGTCGAAATATTCATAGGGCGCGGTCTTGATATGGGCCTGCATACAGCATCCTCTCCTTTAACTTTCTTACCAAATATGTATGCGGCCGGCTGTGAAATATGCGGACTTCCCATTAAAATAGCCCCCTGGTAAACCAGGGGGCGTAAAAATTCAAAATGTCAGCTTTCAGCAAGTTCCATACTCATTCTCATATAAGCGTCATGGATAACATCCTCCCGGGATTTTGTGGACGGCTCAAGTAAATCAAAGTAGAGCTTCTGAAATTCACGATCCAAAGGCGTGGCAAAATCAGCAAAGCTTATATTGTCCCTAACAGCACAGAACTGCTCATAGAGGTTATCAGGCATTTTTCCTTTCGGCTTTCCGTTATCATCTTCGAACCCAGTGGAAACAGCCTTTCCACTTGTCATAAGCCCCTCCAGAGTAGGCACGGCTTGATTTGTGGTCATGAACGTATACAGGATAGACCTCTGACATTCCTCCCCCAGCAGATAGTCCACGACCCAAAAAGCCTCGTCCGGGTGTTTTGTGTTTGCGTTTATCCCCGCAAAGCTTGTAACGGTTGCCATATATCCGCCATTACGAGAATAAAGCGGAACCAATGTAATGGGGTCATCTTTGTTGAAGCTTTCGTCATAAATACTCAAATCATATTCATGCATGACCTTCAAATCAAACCCGATGTAGGGAACACCGCTTTCCTCATTATATTTCTTACGATTATCAAGCTTCACACCATAGTATCGGAGCATCTCCTCCTCCGATACGGCCAGCTTGTCGTGCTCGTAGTCGGCAAATGGCGCCAGCCCATTCCCTATGAGTTCTACTTCCGCGATTGCCGCGAGGGGCATATGCGGCCCATCGGAGAGCATATCCTCCCATTTCATATCCCTCGACGGCGTATGCTCAACATCGGACTCCCGAAAGGCTGTGGTTGCGACTGTGTACGTCATTGGCAGCAAAAACTGTCCTTTCTCCGTTTTCCCCGCGTCCATCACCACCGGAGTCAGCTTCTCCCACTCCATGAACTGGGCCTTTTTGATGTAATCCTCCAGCGCAAGGAACATATTTCTTTTCATGGCCTGCTGGGGAAATTTGAACAGCGGCTCGGACTCTATCCATTCGCCAAAGCTTATTTTGCCGTTTGTTTCCTTTTCGTGAAATCCTGTGCCGCCCCTGCACACAAAGACATCCGGGCCGCCGCCGGACATCATTTCCGTGCGCAGGCTGGTCAAATATACGTCCCGCTCGTTCTCCCTAATAGGGGCTATCTCAATCTCAACAGAGGACGGCCCACCCATGTCCTCTATCTTGGCCTGAAGGCTGATACCCTCCCATTTTCCGCGGACATATTCCTTGTCATAGTTCTCAAGCTCGTCCTGGAGCCTTACATATACATCGCTTCCATATTCTAAATCAATAAGAACACGCAGCGGGGAGGTATCTTCCTCATTGGCGGCACTTTCTTCGGAGACATAAGATGAAACGCCCTCCGATTCAAGATTTTTATTTTTTTTACAACCTGTCATTGGAACCAATAAAGTTAATAAGCAAAAGACAGCAAATAACACATAAATTCTTTTCATAAACAATTCTCCATATTATTTTATCACGCTTGAAATAAACGATAACAATAGACTTAGTTTCCCAAGTCTATTGTTATGCAATCCGCTACTTATTAGCGGATAAATACAGGAAAGAATTACGATTTCATGATAGAGCAGTTATCCGTTACTGTCACTCTTTTTGTTTCTGTCCATGCTCCGCAGCTGTGGCACTGCCATCCTGTGACCCGCCATGATTTAAAGTGCGCATGCAACTCGCTCGTCTTACCACAGCCTGTATAGACGGTTCCATTTTCGTTCCAGGAGCCATAAGTAGGATTGGAAACCGCAGCACCACAATTGAAGCATTTGGTTACCACGCCATAGGGTTCGATGCCCTCGTCCCCCTCGGCATAAGCCGAGATTGAAATCACGCTGAAAGCGAGCATAAGGGCCATGAGTAGGGAAATTACTTTCTTTGTCATTTTTATTACATCCTTTCAATGTTGCATTGCGCAAGCTTGTAGCTTGCCTTGTGTTTATATCCGACACATAGAAACGCGCCGGAGCGGACAATATGTACTCCACAGTGGCCACTGGTTGTACTGTGGCAAAAAACACCAGATTTGTATCTGTTGTAAAAAAACAGGTAATAAAATCGGCCGTTCTTTGTTGTTATTGTAAGTATATCATATAGCGCAAGGGAAGTCAAGAATATTTTATCAAAAATATGGTTTTTTTATAAAAACAACAGCCATGTACTTATATGTATTGCATTTTTCCTAAAATAAATTATCTTGGAAAACAAAACTGTCCCCGCCAAAGCTTTCGGGCGCTTCGGCGGGGACAGTTTTATATGATTGAGAGGGATTGCGCTAGACTCCCAGACGCTTTGCCATAACTTCATAATTCATACAGTATACCATGGCTGTTTCTCTGGTAATCCGTCCCTGCTGGTAGAGCTTCAAAAGGCTGCCGTCCATAGTGCACATACCCTCGCTGGCGCCAGACATCATCACTGAATCCAGCTGGTGAAGCTTATCCTCTCGTATCATATTCTGAATCGCGTTATTTGTCTTCATAATTTCAAACACCGGGATAAGCCTGCCCTCTATGTCAGGTATTAGCTGCTGGCATACCACTCCCTTGAGAAGCTGTGCCAGCTGTATTTTTACCTGTTGCTGCTGGCCGGCCGGAAACACGTCGATTATCCTGGTGATAGTGTTGGCCGCGCTGCTGGTATGAAGGGTGCTGAACAGCAGCAGCCCGGTTTCTGTGGCCGTTATAGCCGCGGATATAGTGTCATAGTCCCGCATCTCTCCCAGCAGTATAACGTCCGGGCTTTCCCGCAGTGCGGAGCGCAGCGCCGCAGGGTAACTGATCGCGTCGATGGATATTTCCCGCTGGGTAACGATAGACCGCTCATGACGGTAGACATACTCTATAGGATCCTCCATCGTGATAATATGGCAGTCCCTGCTCTGATTTATCCGCTGTATCATACAGGCAAGCGTAGTGGATTTCCCTGTGCCCACAGCCCCTGTGACCAGCACCAAACCCTTCTGATTTTCCGTAAGGGACAGCACCTCCTCAGGTATGCCCAGCAAGGCGGGGTCAGGCAGGCCGAATTGTATAAGCCTTATCACCGCCGCCATAGAGCCGCGCTGTCTGAATACGTTTACCCTAAACCGACCCATGCCGCGCACAGCAAAGGAGAAATCGTCATCTTTTCCCTGGGCGATTCTCGTCTGGTCGCGCCCAATGAAACGGTAAATCTGGTCTATCAGCGCCTGGGTATGCTCCGGCATAAGTATGCCCTCCGTCAGCCTTTGCTGGTGCCCCTTGCACTTTAGTGTTACCGGCAGTCCGGCCACTAGGAAAACATCCGAGGCATTCCACTCTGCCGCCTGGCGCAAAACATTCTGGATATCCATCTTGATGACCTGTCCTTTCACATATAGAGTAAAACTATCCGCAAGCTCAGCCTCCGTTCCAGAGACCGCCTATATCCTCTTTTGGCTCCCAACTTTCCTGTGTGAATTGCCAGCTTACCACACGGAAACCTCTTCCTTTCCCGGCCAAGCCTATCCGCAGGCTCATACCGTTTTCAGACAGTATTCTCCAGAACGTGCCGTTTTTGTCCCTTTCCAACTGGTTCAACGCTCCGGGATCCTTAGCCGTCTCCCACAAAAAAGCTTGCCCCTTTGCCTCCAGTGAATACCTGGTATCCACCGCTTCCGCATATCTCCGAGCCATACTCAGGTCCCCTCTTGCGGTAGTCAAAGCCAGCAGCCCCAGTACGGTCATGCAGATCACTATTACCGTCAATAATAAAGCTAATGGACCAAGCCGCACATGTATCTGTTTCATAAGGCTCTCTCTTTCATTCATAGAATACTGAGGTTTCCAGCTCGTAAATCGGATCCTCCCGCCAAGTCACAGTGATATCATAGTTTGTCAGTCCTTCTATGTCCTCCCAGGTTATCACAACTAAAAATCCTCCGTCTGGGTCCGGTTCCATATCGCCGTTATACCTTGCAAGCAGCTTTTGGGACTCCAGGTGACATGCCGCATTGTTGTCTCCCCCCAACAAATCCACCATTTCGCTGTGGTCGTCAGTCCCTCCGACTATTTCCGCCGCATTTTCAGCAAGCTGAACCGCGCCGTTAAGTGACTTGGCATTAGAGCTCTGCTCCTTAGCTGTGGCGAACACATTGGAAAGGACAAGGATAACGCCGGTAAATACAGCCACCAGCAGAAGCATTTCTATATAAAACACCGTAATTCTATGCTTATCCCTCATACTCTGCCCCCGCTCTCAGGGTGAAAGCCACGTTACCCTCGTCTGTTATAACCCGAAAGGTACGCTTACCCACCTTATCAACCCGAAAAATATCCGTCTTACCAATGACTGTAGCGCTTCCAGGGGCCAGCGGCGAACCGGAAAGGGCATAGTCCTCCAACAGTTTTCCGCCCTGCTGATAAACCCTCACAGCATAGCCGCTCTCTATGTCCGCAAAGCTTAATACCTGTCCGGCAGTATCTTCGTACAGAGTAACTGCGTCTTCTGTATCAGCGTTCTTCGCACAGGTGGAAAAGTAGCTCAACAGCAGACGGCTGCGCCCATTATCCTCCTGAACCTCAACTGTTCCGCGGTAGATTCCCGCTCCAAACATGGCCAGGAACAAAAAGCCCAAAAGAAACATGCCCTCCACCGCCAGCGTGGAAAACATCACAGGTAAACTATTCTTTCTCAATACGACCGCCCCCACACCTTAGGGTTTACTGACCACCGTCACTTTAGGCGGCAGATTAGAAGCAAACACCTCATATGTTACATAATAATCCTCTCGATTGACCCGCAAACCGTAGTTATCCTCCATATATGAGAGTTCCGGCGGGTAAACACCCTCCACCACATAGCACTGTTGAGCACAGTTCTGTATCACGGCTTTAAGTGCAGTTGCTCCCTCCTCTTTTGCATTGCGCCGAGAGCCCCCGGCAAACAGCCAAAAACCATAGACCAAGAGGACGGCGGTCAATATGGCCGCGATAACCCAAGGCCATAGTTTTCGCTTTTTATCAGTATACAACGGCCGCACCCTCTAACCTATGGAATTCATTATGCCCAGCAAAGGGAGCATAACGCTGAGCAGGGACGCCCCCACTGTCAACAGCAAAACCCCTGAAAGCAAAGGATCCACAATGCCGACAAGCCGGTCCGTCAGGGTGGTACAATGCTCCTCTAAGAGGTCTGTCAGCCGCCACAGCACCAGCTCAGATCTTCCGCTGCGCTCTCCGGCAAGCAGCATACGGCCATAAACCGGCTCGAATAGTCCCTCGTCATATGCTGCGTGGGCAAAACTGTGTCCGGCTTCTAGATGTGACATACAGCGCAGCAATTTTTTTTCAACCGACCTACATCTTGTCATCTTAATGCTCTCTTCCATTGCCACATCTTGTAAAGTTCCGCTGGACAAATATGTAGTGTACGCACCCATAAACCTGTATAATCCCAACTCACGCAGTATTTCTCCACATAGCGGTACCTTTTCGAGTAGCCCCTCAAGCGCGGGACGGCGCTTGCTTCTCCAAACCAGCCTTCCTATCAGCAGTGACATGGCCAGCAGAAGCATTACACCCAAAGCCACCCAGCAGAAACCGTATGCCCAGCTGATATAGCTGTAGGAGGAAACCGCAAGGCTGCCCGTCGTACGTTCATAGACCCGTGTAAATGCTGGAAGGACCATGGTCAGCATAAGGGCCAGCACCGCGATTATCATAACCAACATCACCGCCGGATATGTAACGGCGCTGCGCAGCTTATCCTCCATGGTTTCCTCATTCAGATAATATCTGCTTAAGCGGAACAACACCGCCTCCAAGCGGCCGGACTCCTCGCCGACTGCGATCATCTTCACGGCATAGGAAGGGAACGCGCCACAAGTCTCCATTGCATCAGCCAGCTTATGCCCCAGATTCAGCTCTGCCTGCATAGCGGATAGAGCATAGTCTAAAACGCCGCCCTTGCCGTCGCTCTGCCGCAGCAGCTCCACCGCCTCGTCCGGCTGTATGCCCGATTGGGTCATCAGGGCCATGCTCTCGCAGAAAGCGCTGACCCCCAGAGCATCCAGCAGTTTCCCCCTCTTTTTTCCCATAACGCCACCAGCTTTCAATAAAAATACACGTCAGTATAGTTGGTCCCATCTCCGATAAATTCTGAACCTGCGCCATTAGCTGAGAAGGTCATGTCCAGACGGCTCCAGCTATTTGACTCGACCTCATAGCCAACCGTCACCCACCCGCTCTCCTCAGTATAAAACATATTCCATGCATGATAGAGATCATTGGGTTGAACATAGCCAAAGACTATCTTAGTGGGTATACCCTGGCTGCGAAGCATTGCGGCTACCAGACTGGCATAGTCAAAGCATATTCCCTTGCCGGTGGACAAGGTCTCGTCAGGAGACGGCAGGTATCCCCTTTTTACATGGGTGGCCTTTTCCTTGTCATAGGTAACATGTTCACAAATATATTCGAATACAGCCTCCACAACACCCAGAGCATCCGGCTGCTGTGACGCTAGCTCGGCGGCAACCTCCACGCATATGGAATCCTCATCATAGTCTGCATACTGGCTTGGACGAAGAAACGGCTGAAAATCATCCTTCAACCTTACCTGAGTCTCCACGCAATATGCTTCGGCATATTTTGTGCCCACGGTATTTGCAAGCGCACGGAAAATATAGCTGCCATTCCCGCACTGTAATGGATAGACCGCAGGCGTACCGTCTGAAGGCAGGTCATAGTCGTAAATCTGTTCACCCATCTCTACACGGAATTTCATACGAACGTCGCTTTCAGCCGACACAGCAACATACCCCATGCTGATCCCCGTTAGATCTATCAGTACCCCGTTTTCCCCTTGTGCAGAAGCATGGTCAAAATCAGCCCTGGCAAACTCCGGGGCCTGGTATGGAGTAAATTCCTGCGAATCAGGAGCTTGCTGCTTATCCGGCACACTCTGTTCGGTTTCAGTGACAGACGAGGAGGGAGTATCCTCCAAAGGCATATCCGTATGGGCCACCATGCACCCCCCTAGGCACAGCAACGCGAGCATGGCGTACAAAAGCTTTTTCATTCGTACCATGAAACGCCTCCCACTACTGCGTACCTACCTGTTCCAGTCTACCGTGCAGCACATATCTTGCCTCATCAAAATCATAAGCGCAGGTAGAAAGCACCACGCACCGGCTGTCATCACTTGGCCTGTCTTCAGTGATAAAATCAGACTGGGCCAGACACTCGGCGAGATAGGCAGAAAAATCGCTGCCAGGCCCACGAAAGATAGTATATGTATTTGAGTAAGCTGAAGTGGTGTAGCCGCTGAACAGCCTCACCTTATAATTTTCCTGCGGCGTCAGCAGCCATATCACAGGATGGGAGTCAAAATAATCTTGATCCTCCCATGCCTCCAACCCGCCAAACATAGAGCCGTCCTTCATACTATGTCCGTAGATTATGGAATTAGAGTCGGTGAACCCGGGACTGCACTGTGAGTCTACGAATATAGCGCCACTCTGATCTTCAGCACCTGTATAAGAATGATGCAGGTAAAATTCATTGTCGACGCCCTGGATAACAGGGTAATCAATAGTCGTGCCAGGACAATACAGCCACGCTACTACCTGCGGGTTATCCCCTTGCAGACGCTCAAAGTCCACTATGATAGGTGGCCCGGCATCATCAATGTCAGAAGCTGCCGAATTATCCTCGGCCTCATCCATATTTGAAGTTGTGATATTATCATCTATATCGGTCTTCTGAGTATATGCCGAAGCGGCGTCAGCATAGCTCTGCCTGCTGGCCTTATATGTCCTGC
Source organism: Acutalibacter muris (assembly GCF_002201475.1). Lineage (NCBI taxonomy): Bacteria > Bacillati > Bacillota > Clostridia > Eubacteriales > Acutalibacteraceae > Acutalibacter > Acutalibacter muris. The sequence goes on from NZ_CP021422.1 coordinate 1,810,990, forward strand.
GAATAGCAAACACCGCAACGCCGGAACCAAGGAAGACCAGCAGCGCCAATATCATTATAATTGCTCTGACTCTTTTTCCCATTCACAACCCTTTCCATCTTTTTTTCCTCTGTCCCTGATACGTCCTGCAAGGAGGTTCAGCATAGCCCCACAGGCTGCGAAGCATATCATATATACTTTACCTATATTAGTAGTGTAAATGACCATATATTCCCCCATATAAGGCACATGCCGCTCCACCCTGCCAATCACCCCAGCATATGGTACAGGTTTTATATCCTCTTTTTCATTTGCGTCACCTTTCGTTACAAGCTCACCCTCCAGCTTTTTGTTCTCAACAACGCGATGTGTCACTACTGAATCCGAACTTTCAAAGGCAATAATATCACCCTCAATAATTGACTCCGGCTGGACCGGAGCCACAAGTATCAGGCTTCCAACAGATATTTCCGGCTCCATACTCCCGCTGACAACATTATATATCTCATACCCGAATATCTTTGGCAATGTAAGCAGTAGACTGGAGCATATAACTGCCGCCAATATCAATATGCCGAAGATATTACACAGGGCAGCAGCAAGTCTTCTCATTGCTCCTCCTTCCTTCTCCTGCGAAAGATAAGAAACCAAAGGGCAACTGAGAAACCGCCCAGCATGGCTACGCCTCCTGCTATCTTCGCCGCAAGTGGGAGGTGGTTCCAGAGCATCTTTCCATCAGAGTTAAGCTTTTCCACGCCTTCCTCAAAATTGGCCATGGGTACAAGATTGTCATCCAGGTCAATTTTGTCCTTAGGCGGTCCGGCTTGAGGTACATCGTTATCAAGTATATTCTCCTCAGGAGGTGAGGTCGGTTCAGGCACTGCGGACACGGCGGAGCTTTCAGTATTATCCTCCTCCGCAGCCGAGCTTTCTTCGCTCGTGCTGCTGGTATTATCAGGAGGAGTAGTTGGCGTAGTCCCGGAAACCACGGTAGTGGTCGTATTTGTATACACCGTGTTCTCCGGCAGCGGCGAATAGATAAAGGTAAACACATTCTCCGCCTGATCCTTAGAAAGGGTCTTAGTAAGATTATACGCCTGCGGCTGGTATCCCTCAATATATTGATAGGCAATGACCGGCCGATCGCCTATATTGCCGTAATAGGTCTCGCTGGGGGCCAGCTCACGGCCGTCGGCAGTCTGATATCTGACGGTATACTCCACCGGGTTTGTAAGCACGCCATAGGCCACCACATAGTCCTGGTCCCTGTCCACCGTAAAGGCCGCCACGCGCTCGCTGCCGCCGGTTTCGGACACCTCGTCCGTACCCTTCCCGCTCTCACGGATACCCTTTACGTAATACTTACTTCCATTGTTCAGTGAAACCATATTATTATGGAATATGATCTGTTTCCCATATGGAACATTTTCACATATCAGCATATTCCCATTATCGGATATACTTCCGCCGTTGCCGCCGGAACCTACCATGGTCCCCTGCTGCCCGGCGTAAATGCGCACAGTATAGGTATACCCTTCTCCAGCCGCCTGGGGAACAGCAAGTACAAGAAGAACAGCAAGCGCGGACATCAGGCTCATAAGCCGTCTAAGCAGTTCCATTTTTCATCCCCCTCTCTTCTTGTCCTTTTTCATACTGTATACTCCCAGCACCAACAACACAATGCCGCTGACAGCCATGGCCGCATATAGCGGCAGCAGGTCTGTGTCGTCCCCTGTGCGCACCACTTGGGTGCGGTTGTTGTTCCGGGTATTGTCTGTGGAAAGCTCCACCGCAAACTGCATCTGCAAATCAGCCAGAGAGTCCTGGTACACGTTGTTGATGGACTCCTCATCAAGGGCAACCCTAAGAGTAACCACACCCGACTGGTTTGTTGCCAGAGTGTCAAGATAGAAATAGTCCTTCAGCGCGCCTGTGGCTCCGTGGAGCCCCTCTCCGGCCTCGCCAGTATTCTCGCCGCCTACCGCGTCACTGTCGAAAAAGACCTTCTCCTTGCCGTTCTTATCCTTATAGGTAAGCTTATAGGAATATGCCCCGCCTTCCGCCACAGAGTTATTGTCCTCCATAGACGCTATGACCTCATTGCGCATATACCAATCCGTAGACTTGGAGTTCGTGTTCACAAGCTTTATGGTAAATATGGCGCTGTCTCCTGCCTGAAGCTTTCCTATCACATCACTCATATTTGTGGCCATATCCGCAGGCTCAAAATTTGACTCAAGCGTGTCAGTAAAGGTTACCTGCCAGTCAGAGCCACCTTCATAGGTAACCGCCAATGCAGCCGGGCCGCATAGTGCTAGGACCGACGCAAGAAGGTATGCAAAAATTCTCTTAATTCTTTGTCTCATAGGCGCCTCCCCTTAACCGTCGTCTACAAGGCTCAGCTTCTGGTCGGAGGATACCTTTACCTTTCGGCCCCAGCTGCTCCATATTGCCCCTTCAGCATTATGAGTCTGCACAGCGTTGACTTCTATCTCCAGCCGGAATTCCACACCGTCATAATCGTATGTGGTGGTTATTACTGTATAACCGTCACGTTTGGTTATGTCATGGGTTACATGGTCCGCGGCCAGTCCATCCACCGTGAGAGTATCGCTGAAAATCGGAGTCGTCTCCCCTGCGGTCAGAATGCTGTCATAATAGAGAGTGTGCCTTTCCGATGTGTCCGCCTTTCCATCCCTGATCCAATGCTCTTGATTCACCAGGTTCAAATCTATAAGGTCCGGCGACCGGTCTTGCAGTTTGGTCTCGCTGCCGTTTTCATCCACCTTCACCCAATAGCGGTAGACATTCACCCGCACATACTGGTCGATGGTACCGCTGTTGCGCACAGCCAACTCCTCTTTATAGGCCTTGCCCATCACAAAGCTCTCGTCCTCTCCCAGCATCCCCCTAAAAAGCCGCTCGTCTATGGGTACATCGTTTATGTCCCAGATATCGTCTGCAGACTTCTTGTCAAAGTTCCTCCAGGCTATGGAATTGCCGTTTTCCAGAAGTGTAACGCCGATCTTCTGAGTCTGTATACGGGAGGTATATGTCTGGGAAAAATAAGTCAGCGCGGCCCTGGCGCTGCCAATACTGCCGCCAACCAGCAGCAGCGCTGCCGCAACGAATAGGCAGAGGTTTCCTATAGTCCTCCCTTTTATCCTGCGTTTTTTATCCATTACTCAGCGCCCCTTTCTCTGGCCCGGAGCGTCTGACTCCAGTTAGCATAGGGATTTCCGTTTTCGTCATAACGGACCGGCGTGCTCTCATAAATAACCACTACGTTGAATTCTTGGCCGTCTTCCTCCTCGGGGTGGTTGTTTATTTTGACCAACAACTCTGGAGTCTCCATGCCAGGTTCCAAAATACCGTCATAGTAATAGAAGCCGTCAGCCCCTGGTTTCCAGTGATCCCCCTCATATGTCAGGTTGTACTCGCTGCCGCAGAAAGCCTTAGCGCGGATATAGACCGAAGTGCCGTCCTCGGAATTAGTAATTACCACGTGCTTGGTCCAGTCTGATATGTCCGGCTCCTCTATCTCCGTTTCAATCTTTTTGGGTTGTATGCGAACCCCGCCCCGAGCCTCGGTATAGGTGGAGAAATATCCCCAGGCAAGGGGCAGATTGGCGGCCAGGATCAGGACTATGGTTATAGCCGCAAAAATGACCGATTTCTTTTTCAAAGTTCCCCGCCTCCTTACTCTAAAGCATCATATTCGCCGGTATTGTCCACCAGTTTTTCCACCTTCCACCCACCGTCATAGGTGAAGCGGTTGGTTATCGCACCGCCACTGTTGTGGCTCTCGTTATAGTTATTTACAAAACCCACTCGTGCAATTTCATCGGCCATTATGGTCGCCGTCTGCTCAGGTTCTGTTTCGAGCACATACACAGCCCCGGAGTATACTTCCTTGACCGTTACCACTGCCCCCACAGGCAGATTTTCCACCGTAAGGACTTTTTCTCCTGGCGCGGTAAAGGTTATGGTACGCACATCACTGCGATGCTCGCCGTTCTCCTCCCAGTCTATCTGGAATACAAATGTAGCCGGAGCGGAGGTCTCATAGGTCTTCAAGGTCTTTACAATCTCAAGCTTGCCCTTTAAATCATCGCGCTCGGGCTTTAGGTTAACCTCCAAATCATACAGCCACTCACCGGGATTCGCGGTATTGATCCCACTTTCCCCAGGGGTCTTGCTGGGAAGGGCCACCAGCTCCGGGTTAAAGGTGTACACACTGGTGCCGGCCTCCACCTGGGTAACTATGCGGGAATTCCCCTCTTTATCCTTGATGGTCTTGACAAAGTCAGCGTCGCCGCGTTTATGGGCCACCAGGAGATACACCCCCGGCTTAAGCGTCGCATTAACGCCGCTGTCCACGCTCATATCCGGCTTCCTGGCCTCCGGCAGGAGCGCCGTTTCAGCGGCCTTCTGGGCCATCTCAGCCCAGCCTTCATTGGTTATATTTTGCGAAATATCCAGGTCAAAAGGATCCACCCGTGTGAAGCCATATAGCGTTTCTTCAATCCTCCAATCCGCGACCTTATACAGATCAATCACTATATCAGCCTCGGACAGGTCCTTGGCCATGTCCTCATTGCCCTGGGCCTTGCTGTCACAAGGGTTGACCTTCAGAATGCAGTCCCGGTTAAGGTCCAGGGTATCATCGGCGGCAGCCGCCCATATCTGGCCCGCCAACCCCATGGCCAGCAGCACCGCCATTAATACCGCCGCCCAACGTCTTGTTTTCATGGCAACTCCTCCTTGAATCTAAAGCTTACTTCCTTTTTAGCAGGTCCTTAAGGTCCTCCGGCGTTATTTTGGGCTTGCGGCGGCGGAAATATATCAGCGCCACCACCAGCAAGAGGAACAGTATCGGTATGCCCACCGCCGGTATCACTATATAGTTCGGCACTCTTATAGCCTCTGACGCCGCCATCAGCGCGCCGTCCACGTCCTCTATGCGCCGCCCCCGCAGCAGTAGCCTATGGCTGTTCACCCCATAGGGCGTGCAGGTCTGAAGCGTACACAGGTCCTCGCCCTGATATAGGTTCATCTGGGAGGTGTCCTCGGGCACCACCGTGACTATCTGCTCTATCTGATAGGTATAAACCTCGTTGAGGACGGAAACAGTAAAGATGTCGCCCACCTTAAGCTGGTCCAGGTCCGTAAAGAGCCTTGCCGAGGGCAGCCCCCTATGGCCGGAGATGGCCGCGTGGGTCCCCGGTCCCCCCACGGGCAGCGACGTTGCGGAGAGGTGCCCGGTGGCCACCTGCAGCACCGACTCCTCCGTGCCGTGATAGATGGGCAGGTTCACCCCTATCACCGGGATATTGATATAGCCCATTATGCCGTTTCCGCTCACGTCCAGCAAGCTCTCGTACTCGGCCTGCTCCTCCTCCGAGAGCACCCAGCGGTTCTGTCTGTGCCACAGCCGTTCGTTATACTCCCGGGCGGCGTTCAGAATTTCGTCGATCTCCTCCTGGGACATGGCGTCAACAGTCTCCACATATGCCGCTATGGCCCTTGACTGGTGCATGGAGTTCCACCAGTCGGAGAAGGAAGGGTACAGCAGTAAGCAGAGCCCCGCCAGCACAATGACGGCCAAAAATATATTTGTTAAATTCTTTTTTAGCCATTTTGCCATAAACAAGGCTCTCCTTAATGATGTCCCCCCGAAGGGGATACCCGCCGCCGGACAGCGGCGGGTATAAAATTCCTGACTAACGTGCTAATAGTTCAATGCCGAAAAGTTCAAAAGCTTAGTTGCTCATGCGCCGCTTGGTGAACAGCACCACGCCCGCGCCGACCACCAGGACCGCGCCAACGATATACAGTATCGTTGTGCCCATGCCGCCGGTGCTGGGGAGAGTGGAACCCTTGTTGTTGGCAACAGTAATGGCTGCGCCCTCCTGCTCCTCGTTATTGACAGCAACAGTCCACGTCACTTTTTTGGTTTCTTCATCAATTTTAGCGATCACCTCAACGGTTATATCCTTTTCAAGCTTATTATACCCAGCGGGGGCCTTGGTCTCTACCAGAGTATACGTACCAGCAGCCAGACCACCAAAATTAAACTTGCCGTTCTCGTCGGAGGTGACAGTTTCTACCACAGTATACTTCTTGGGGTTCTCGCCCTCCATGACGTATTTGGGGGAGCCGTTCTCGTCCTCGCCCTCCACTTTATAAACGTAAGTGGTAGCGTTCTCACCTTCGCCCTCAGTCTTCTCCTCTGAGAAAGCAGTGTCACTCCAACGGATAAACTGGCCGTCGACATCCACAAACTTGATGACATTGCCCTCGCTGTCCTTCAGCTGGAACTCAGCTCCGCTCAAAACCTTTGTCCCATCTTCACCATCAACCTTGGTACCCTCAAGGGTAAAGGAGTATACGGGAACATCAACCGGGGGTGACACGCTGGAGCCGGTCTGATCATCGTCATAGGGATTGTTGGGGTAAACAAGGGTCACTTCGTTTTTAACGCCTGTTCCTACCTGCTCCACTTTTTCAAGCAGAGCCTTGTAGGTGACTTCGATCACGATATTGTCACCGTCAATAAACTGCGACCAATTATTGGTATCCGTGCCAATAATTTTGAAAAGATCCAAGGATACCTCAAAGGTCGGGGTCTTTTCACCAGTAGCTGCGGGGCTATTATTGATGTTGTAATACGCTTTATCAATCTCATTGCGCTCGTCATTGACAGTATAATATACATGGAAATCAGCCTCAGAAGGCAAATAGAGCAGTCCCTCCTCCATATAATCGCGGAAAGTGAGATTATATGTGGATTTTTCCTTGTCGTCACCAGGCTTAACAAACTGGCCCAAGTCTTTAACCGGCACGGTTGCTTTAAGAACATAGGGAATCATATCGCCTACGTTGTAGTCATATGGGCCGCCAACAACAATGGGGTCAGTTTTATCAACGTCCTTATCCGGTGTGGGCTTGGTGGGCTTGGGCGTAACGTCAGTGGGGCCAACAACTCGCACCATGATACCAGACACAACGTCCTCAGAGCCTTCTGCAAGCTCTGTGGTATCCTTAATCACATAGTAGCCGCCTTCAAGCTCCCAGGTAAGAGGAGTTGTAGCGTCATCCGCATTTTTTAAAGAGTCATCAACTGCGGTCATGTTTTCATAATCCAAGCCCGCTACAAACTCATTCAGTTCCTGGGTGGTAAACTCTGAAATTTTCTCCGCAGCTTTTGCGGCAGTCATTTCAGTGTTTTCACTTGACTCCATCTTCCAACCTGAGGAACCATACTGAACATTGGCAAGGATCCAGTTTTCACCGTCCTGGGCCGGGTTACCCTTGAACAACTGGTAAATTTCATACGTGTGCCCCTTCTGAGGGGTGTTCATGGTGAGGATAAAGGGCCCTTCACTCGCGGGCTTGCCGGCTTCATCAGCAGTAGCCAACGCTGGCAACGCGAATGCTGCGCAGATGGCTAAGGCCAAAACCAGAGCCAAGAGCTTTTTGATGTTTTTCATTCTCTCATATCCTTTCAAAATATAATTTTATATCGGGCCCCCGCCCGACTCACTCCACCCCGCCTATGACCGTAAACGGCCACACGCGGAACAGCAGCTTGCCGACGATAAGGTCCTGTGTAACCGGCCCCAGTGCCGTGTTTCGGCTGTCCACGGACTGGCTTCGGTTGTCACCCAATACAAAGAACTCGTCTTTCGGTACGCTGTAGGGAAACGTCACGTTGCACTCGCCAAGGGCCCTCCCGGTCACATACGGCTCTGAGAGCGCCTGACCGTTCACCGTAACATTGCCCTCCTCGTCTATATCCACCTCGTCCCCGCCCACAGCGATAATGCGTTTGACAAGGAGCGTGTTGTTATAGTAAAAAGCTATCACATCCCCCCGGCCATACTGGGCGGCCTTGCCGGTGACGACGAAATCGCCGTTTTGCAAAGTCGCGTTCATGGCGTCGCCCTTTATCTCCAGCACCGGGAACATGAGCACCGCCACAATAACCGCCGCGGCTGTCACCACCAGCAACACGAATATGGTGGTCCTAAGCACCCTGTTGTACTCTTTCTTGTGGTTTTCTTTTTTCAGCTCGGCTTCAATCTGCTCAATAGTTGGCAGATCCACCTGTTTGCTCTTCATCAATATCCCTCTTGCCTAGGGCGACCGACGAAGCACCTGATTCCGGGAAACAGGCAGGCCGTTGACTATTTCTACCACGTTCAGCATCTGTACTTTTTCCGGCTCTTTTTCGGGCACAGGTATGAACTCGTCCTGCGCCTGCCGGGGAAAACGCGGCTCAGGCGCGAAGTGCGCGCCCTGTGGCTGCGGCTCCTTCTCATATTGATAGGCCGGCTGGGGTTCCGGCTGCCTGTACTGCTGGGGCGCACTGTAATATCCCCCCGGCGCCGGCGGCCTTACATTATATTGCTGCGGCACAGTCCACTGCTGGGCCCTTGGCTCGGCTGGAGCCGACAAAGGTGCCCTAGCCGGCGGCGGCTGAGTCTTTTGCCGCTCCTTTTGCTGCTGGACCTGATGGCCCTGGTTTGCTACCGGGCCGAAGAGGTAGTCGTAATACTCCTGCTCCCTGCGGGTGTGCCTTTGGGCGGGCGGCAGCTCAGGTCTTGGCGTGCCCCCATATGGCGGGTCAGGCTGCGGGGTGGCCGATACTCGCGGCTGAGCCGTCTGGGATGGCGGAGCAGGCTCCGGCTGTACAGACGGAGTGAGCGGCCGCTGTACTACCGTTTCCTGCGGCGTTTGCGGCATAGTTTGATGATAAGCCGCAGTCTGCTGTGAGACTGAAGCCTCCTGTGGCGGAGCGTAATAATCGTCGGGCACAGGAAGGGTCCGGGCCGCAGCGGTCTGGGGCCCGCCTACACCCCCCTGCACGGACTGTAAGGCGGAGCGCAGTTTATGTATTTGCGCATCCTTATCGTCCAGCCGGCGCTTTAACCGTTCATAGCTTTCCTCAAGCTGGCGCAGCTTCTCCTGGGTATCGGCCAGCTCCTGCTTTGCTTTTTCGGCATCCCGGCCCTGAGCCAGCATCAGCTGCAGCATCTCCCTGCGGCCTAACTTGTGAAGTTCCTTGTCGGTCAATGGTCCTCCCCCCTCTACATTCAGTCTTTCTTACCATGCTTTCGCGCCAGCAGACAGCCTACGGCAAGGATCATCAGCGCTCCCGCGCCGGTGAGTCCCCATATGCCCCTGCCGCCGGTTTTGGGCAGCTGGTAGGTTTTGAAATTGTTGTTGAAAACTACTGAGGCAGAGACATTATCCTTTATTTCACCCGAAAAAACCTTTTTACCATTTTCCTCCGAAGTAGATCCCATCGGCTTATTGCCTCCATCTCCCTGCTTTATTGTAGCGCCCACTTCGTAGTCATACTCGCCTTCCTTAAATTTAAAGTGTAACTTTCCGTCAGTACCTATATCGTAACCGTCATATACTCCACATTCCGTAATAGTAAACTGAGTTTCTGCGGGCAGATGGTCAATCACAATATACTGCCCATGCTTTAAGGTGAAATAAGCTCCGTCACTTACAACGTCAGGATCCAGAAGGATAGCTTCAAAATTGTCCGTATCCTCATCATCTTCTTCGCCGCCTTCTTGACTGTCACTGTACTTAAAATAGCTATAGTTGTCTGTTAGTTTGGTGCCATCTTTATTCTTCAGTGTAAGCTTGAACAGGAACTCGTCGGTCGAATCATCATACTGCTCCGTTTTATCCTCCGTCCCGAACTCGCCGCTGACAGGAGTTTTCGTGACCTCTTTTTTTATCTCCAGCCGGCGCAACTCATCCTCTGTCTGCGTACTCGTAGCGCTGCGCACTGAGGGCAACGTGTACTGCATCCAGCACGTAGAGCCGGAGGCACCGCGCTCGGTGTAGAAGAAGTCCAGCTTGTAGTGTGCGATCCCATGTTCGCTTTCGTCGTCCTCTGTCGTCAAATAATCCGGGTTATTTTCAAAAATTGTACCTTTATCCTTGCCGACATAGTCCCACAGGTTTACATACTCGCCGACTGAGGAGTGCACGCCGCCAATGTCGCAGATAAGCTTGGTTTCCGCACCCGTTATTGGGTTTCCATCTTTATCCACCTGAGTGAGGAACACCCACATATCGTCGTCGCCGAAAAACAGGTACTCCAGCGGACCTTTATATTCGGTGGTCAGGTCAAAAATCACACTGAAATTCATACCGAAGTAGCTGTTGTGGTCTTGTGCATCATCACTTGGAGGTAGTTGTCCAGTCTTGCCGTTGCCATTGGTGTTATCAAACTTTTGATTAGCTGTATCCGCTCCAAAGTGCAAATCGTCATTCATAATTTTATCCAGGGGCCAAAAGTTATTGGAAGCCACCACCCTACATCTAGGATCACTACATTTTTGCGTGTGGTCTGGTTGCGGAGTATAGCCATGATAAAACCTGGCTGAAAAAGAAGTCAAATCACTTTTTGATGATAGCGAATTATCTTCATTGTCGTAAACCGAGGCAGAAATAAGCGTGTACGTATCTCCCTGTCTTTTAAAATTCAGACCGCTATTTCCATATACCGTCCTCCCGCTTTGACTGCCACTGCCGAAAAGATTTGGCCCGTCAATTCCAGCGTTGAAGATAACATTGCCGTTAGCGGCAATTCCTGTGGCTATTTGAAAAGTACAATTCCCATAACTGTTTCCATTTGCTTTGTTCAGCGTATAGCTATTCCAGACTACATCGCCGTAATTTGTCCCAGCATTTCCATTACCAAATGCATATCTAGCATCCGTAGAGCTACTCGCGTTATATTCTTCGCTGCCGTTATATTTATTGATCCCATAATTTGTAGTATTGACAGTGCCTCCATTTTTGCCTTTTGCCGCTCCGTCAGTGATGTCATAGTCATAGAAATTCGCTTTAACCGGGTTTTCACCAGAACTCGGCTCAAAAACCAGACGGATAACAGTATCTTTTTTAATTGGGAAATACCAGTTTCCATCTTTTTGGAACGGCTTATACTTGTCTGCTTCGGAAACACTGTCACCACTATTGGGCTTATTTGTGAAATGGCATAGATCGAAGTCGCTTACCACGTTATCTACAGGAACTTCAGCATTGCCAAGGTTACTTAAACCGTAAACATCCCAATTAGCGGAGATGTCCGCATCTTTAATATTAGCATTCCCGCCTTCTTTGAGAACCCATATCTGCTTGAGGTTATAAAATGTCTCGGTTCCTACTGGTTTAAAATATCTCAGGTTTGGCCGCTGAATATAGAGTGAAGAAACTTCAGTGAAAATCTCACGCCATTCAGAGTTTGTCTCGATCTTATTATCTTTAAGATTCAGTCCCATCAGTTGATTGCCGTTAGGACTTTTATCCTTGCCGCCGCCATTTTTAGGAAGGTCTCCTCCTGACGTATTGATAACAGCCAAATCTGTGCCTTGCTTATTTACAACATCCAGCCATGCATAATACTGCACCGTAAAGTTCGGATTGTCCTTTGTGTTGGCCGTCACACCAAAATGATCTTTATTAACCCCGTCATCAATGCTTCTGCTCTTGCCGGCGGTGCGCAGCACGGTTTTGACAGTCTGCGGTTCAGTACCGTCACCAAGCACAGCCGCCCCATTAGCAATCACCGGCGAGTCGCCGCTGACATTTTCATTGGCAATATCAAGCAGCTTTGTCTCAAGGTCAATCTGGCTGAGCATAGCGCCAGTGGCAGGCATGGAGTAGTCATCTTCATACCCAGTTTCAGCCTTATCTTCCGATGTTGTCTCCACAGGTACGATAGTGAGCATAGCAACGCTGGGAAGCTCTGCGTCCTCCGCTGCCATAGACTCCTGTTTCTCACTCAACTCTGCAGCAGCCGCCATCAGCTTCTCCTTGGCAGTGATCTCTAAGGTCACCGTGCACTCGGAGATATCCAGTTCTACGCCCTTATAGTACATAGTATAGGACAGAACTTTTAGGCCGGGCAGTCCATTATCATCATCCACGCCCTCGGCATAGTCCGCGTATAACCCATACTCCTGCGAATCCTCGTCCCTCCGTTCAACCATCAGCCCAAGAGGATTATCCTGATCCTCCAGCACATTTGCCGGTAGTGTGCCGCCCGCTATCGTAATATTATCTGCCTCCGGCTCAGTATTCCATATAACGGGTTCCGCAGTTGGTGCAGCCTCCGAGCTTTCAGTTAAGGAGGGATCCATTACATCAACCGGCTCTTTGGTGGCTGTGGGTTCTTCAGTTGCCACTGGCCCAACTCCGCTTTTCTCCTGCTGGCTGTCCTCTGCTGACGGTTCTATAAAGTATATCCCATCATCAGAAACAGCGTCCTCTTCATAAGTGGCTTCTGGCTTTGACAGGACTCCATCATCTACCGAAGCATCACCATCTGCTGGCTCTACCGGCTCTATATCAACTACATTGGGTTCTGCCGGCTGGATTTCGTCATGGCCTGGCTGGTCTGCTCCGGCTTTGGGCCGCGCGATACCCTTGACATTGAAAATCATCCTATAGTCGTCGTCCTCATATTCAAAGGACTGGGATATATTAAGCACTACGCTGCCGACATTCTGATCGCCGGTAGTATCCATACTATCCGTTGTGCTCTCATTACTGCCCGGCTCCTCCGCCGGCTGTTGAGTTATACCTACCAGGGCCCCAGGATATACTTCCGTGGCAAACCCACCACTTTCCTGTTCAGCCATTTCCAGAAGTTCAAATTTTGCATCTTCACTTTGCACAAAAATATTCTGTTCATCAAGGCTTTCACTGCTGTTATACCACGCCGCAGCCATTACAGTTCCCTGCTCTGAGGGCTCCACAAGAAGCCGGATAGGCTCAGACAGCTCCGGCTCGCCGTCAGCCCCGGATACAGTTACCTTTAATAGCGCATTCAGCTGAAGTTCATCTCCGGGTACCGCCTTGCTTAACTGCTCCTGCTTCTCAGGCAGGCTCTCCTCTTCATCTACCCGTTCTATGTTGACCCTGGTATTCTCGGGGAAATCTTCGCCGTCATAAATAGCAGTCACGCGCAAACTGGCTCCCTGGTACACAGCGGTCCGCTGCCCGGGCATATCCGCCTCCTCGTTTCCGCTCCCGAGTTGGGACACCAGCTTGCCCTCAGTATCAACAGCTGCATAGCAGCCGTCGCCATGTATATGCTCCAGGACCTGGAGCTGCCCGCATTTCAGCACGGGGGCTCCCCACTGGTCACACACACGGTTCTCTTCTGCCGGAGCTTCTCCAAAGCTGGAGAAGGCAACTGTATCTACATCAACGCCCTTTTCGGTCAGTTCCTGTATCTGGGCCTGGTCAAGCTGATCCACCGTGTGCAGATAACAATCCTCATTATGTGTATGCAGCTGCACTTCACGCTTTCCGCATATAACAGTAGACTCCATAGTATAACAGGCCTCTGAATGGATATGTCCGCCGGTGCCCTCCTCAAAACCGCAGGTTAGCACTGTCGGATAACAGCTGTCGTCATGAGTATGTCCGTTGCCCGGCTCCAGTCCGCAAATCAACTGTTCCTCCTCGTCGTAGCAGCCGACATCATGAGTATGACCCAATGTTTCTTCAATACCGCAAACAGGCTCGGCAGAATAATCCGGCCCCTGGCAGCTGTCCGAATGTATATGTCCTCCCTCCCCCTCCTGTAGGGTGCAGGTAAGGACACGCTGCTCCTGATAGCACTCCTCTGTATGAATATGCTCCTCTATCTCAGGAAGTATACATATAAGGTTCCCCATATTATCAACGCAGCTTTCAGAGTCGTGCTTATGCACCACAAAGTCCGCCATACCGCAAACCAACAGCTTCTGCGCCCCCTCCTGCGGTGGCGTATAATAGCACGCCTCAGTATGCTGGTGTGGCAGGTCGTGAGAGAGCACGCAATCGAGCACCTGGCTGTTCATCGCGCGGCCGCTCATACGCAAGGCCATAACCGTGCCTATTACCACGAAACTTGCCATGCCCAGAAAAACCGCTACCCTTTTCCTGCGCCTTCTCTGCTCGCGCAATAATTTAACTGCCTGCCTATTTGGAGATTCCATACTGCAGCCTCCTTCATAAACCATAAATCCATGCTAGTTATTCCTGATACCATCAGTTTATACTCAAAATAATTATGTTTCGCTCAGAACAGCTCAATCCTGTCCAGCGGCCAGATGCGGCAGGCTACCCTGCCCAGCACCATATCTGCTCCCACGCACCCTACTGCGGCATGGCGGCTGTCGATACTGGCTGATCTGTGGTCTCCCAATACGAAGTATTGGTCTATTGGCACCTGATATGGCAGCGCCACATCACAGCTGCCTTTTGCCCTCTCTTCAAGATAAGGCTCCTCCAGCGGCACATCGTTTACATAGACCACACCGTCGCCGTCGATATTAACTGTGTCTCCGCCCACGGCAACTACCCTCTTTACAAAAATGGTATTGTTGTGATAAAAAGCTATAATATCTCCTGAGGCAATCTTAGTGCCGCTTACCGAAACTATCACGTCGCCATTTTGCAGTGTAGGGGTCATTGACGTACCTTCAAGCTGTACTACAGGAAACAGGAATACCACAAGGATAACCACCGCAGCCGACACAACAGATAGGAAAAACAGCGTGTTCCGAACCACCATGGTCCAAAAGTGTTTCTTTTGTTCGAGCTTCAGCTCATGTTCCAGCTGTTCAATCGTAGGTCCTTCATTCAATGCCTTTTCTGCGCCTGTCTCGGCGTTGCCGGAGGGAAACTCAACGCCAAGGACCTCCTGGCGCGTAGCCTTTTTCATTGTCCATCTCCCCTATATCTGGCCTTATACTTGTTTTCCTATCCAACTTCCAGTTGTAACGCTATTTTTTAGGAAAATCACATCAATCAGATAATTTATATGCTCGCTATAAAACCCAAAATCTAAACTATGGGTACGCCCCAAGAACGCACCACAATGGATCCGCAAGCTGTTGGGGAGGAACACAGTACTACAACAATAATATAGCATGTTTCAGAGTGAGTGGCATACCAGCAGCACGAAATGCAGGATTTTCTGCCTGGAATGTAAAAATTTAGGCTTTATAGCGCTGCCAGGTTGACTTAACGGGCCTTAGGAGTGTATAATTATATATAACAGAGATTCAAAATACGGAGGTATGGAAATGGCAAACTGGAAGGATTACGCAAAACTAGCGAAGGCTAAAGCCCAAAAACTGGCTGCCGGAATTGAGCAGAAGAACCGGTATGCCGCTATGCTGAATCGTCTGCGCACCGTTATCCGCTGCCAGGAGCAGGCCGCTGAGAAGGAGTACATGGCCTTGGGGCGTTATTACTACAATGCTCTGCGTGACAAGGAAACCCAGGTGGCCGAGGAACACTGTAAAAAACTGGACCATCTGAACGCCATGATAGACAGCACTCTGAAAACCCTTGAGGAAGCCGTACGGGAGCAGGAGGCCGTTAGCATCGGTATAATTGGCGGCGAGGACGGTCCCACCAACGTGTATATTAACGAGCCTAAAAAAGAAAGCACCCTGTTCCACTTTGGCCGCGGCCCCCTTGAGATCACCGTGACAAGGGGCACCGTGTATCACCCTGAGGAGGACAGTGAGGAAATAGATTTATGCGGCATAGAAAGCTTTGACTATGACCCTATGCAGGAGAAGACCGTTTCCTCCGCCGCGGCTGAAGCGCCGGCAATCAAGCCTAAAACTTTGTCTGAACCCGAGTTCACCGGTGCCGAACTCGACGAGAATGACGGACTGCCCTTTGAAGGCTAGGTCGGGAGGGATAAGGGAATGTCAACGGAAATCGTAAAGGATATCGTCTGCCCACAGTGCGGCGAATCACAGAAATATAGGCTTTATGCCAGCATAAACGCCAAGGAGCACAAGGATTTGAAGCAGAGTATCCTTGAGGAGACACTGTTCGACTGGCGCTGTAAGCGCTGCAACTACTTTGCCGCCATGGCCTATCCCTTTGTCTATATCGACAACGAAGCAGGTTTTGTGGTCTGTGTGGCCCCTGGTGGAAGCGGCAGCACGGTAGAGGCTACCCCGCCGCTTAAAGCCTATGTAAAGCGCCGGGTGAAAAACCTGGCCGAGCTGAAAGAAAAGATCCTGATTTTTGACAGCAAGCTGGATGATGTGGCCGTGGAGCTGGTTAAAAACGCCCTGTGCACCATAATCCGGCGCAGCTATAACAATGTCCGGCTCCACGCCTATTTTAGCAGGATAGAGGAGGAAAAGCTAGAGTTCGCCATCTACCTTCCCAGAAAACCGGAACCTGTGTATCACTCTACCCGTATTGAGGTGTATGCCCAGTCCCAGGAGGTGCTGCGGACGCTGAACTACTCTGACCCGGAAGACTTCTCCGTGGTAGACGCAAGGCTTGCAAAGCGTATTATCGAGGAGTACCAGAACGCATAGCTTTAACGCAAAAATAACCCGGCGGGCTCCGTAGCCTGCCGGGCCTTTTTGTCTAGCGGTATATGGGTTGCAGCTGCTCGCCTGCCAGCGCAAGCTCAACTGTTTCACCTAAAAGCGTAAAATCGGCCACCAATGAGAACGGCTTCTTTATCGGGTCATCTTGGCGCAGAGGCACAAAATATACGTTTTTTGTATTCATAAGCCGCGCGGCGTTCTGCCCTGATGCCGCTATGGCGTCGTTGCTGGCAAGGCATATAATTACCGGCAGACCAACGCGCAGTGTGGATTTTACAGCCATAGTCACAGGTGTATCCGTAATGCCTAAAGCCATCTTCGACAGAGTGTTCCCCGTACAGGGGCATACCACCATGGCGTCTACCAGATGCTTCGGGCCAATGGGCTCGGCTTCAACAATGCTGTGCAGCACCTTCTGCCCTGTGAGCTCCTGCGCTTTCTTTATAAAATCCGCCGCTTTGCCAAACCGGGTATCTGTCTCATAGACGTTACGGGACATAATTGGGAGAACAAAATACTTCTTCCGCAGCTCTGCCAACTGCTCCATCGCATTTCCCATGGTACAGAACGAGCCGCACATGGCGAAACCCAGCGTTTGCAATCAGACCATCTCCTTTCTGTCTTCATTCAGCATATTATAAACCGTCTCCTTTATCAGCTCTCCTGAGGCCTTCGGCGACATCCTCCCTGGAAGCGACGGCGCGGCCAGCACCCGCAGGCCCAGACTGCCGGCTGTCTCAAGGTCAATGCCACCGGGCGCAGAAGCCAGCTCAATAATCAGCGTATCAGTCCTCTGGCTTTCCAGTATTTGTGCGTCCAGCACCCTTGCGGGCACAGTGTTAAATATGATGTCGAAGGAATTCACAAGCTCACTATAGCTCAATGCCCGGCAGCCTGTGGCCCTGATGCTGGTCAGGTCGCTGGCCCTCCTGGCGCTGCACGACACCCTAGCTCCCATACCCTTGAGCATTCCGCACAGAGCCTTGCCTATGCGCCCATAGCCCGTTACAAGGCACTGCGAACCCCCTAATCCACCTTCATACTCCTGCACCGCCAGCCCTATCGCTCCCTCGGCAGTCAAATAGGCATTGCCGGTAACCAGCTCCTCTCGGGAGTAATAGTCCCGGGAATCAATACCCCTCCAAAGGTCCGAGGTCGCGGTCAGCCTCGGCAGCATACCGCCGAATACCCGGCTGTTCAGGAATAACCGGGCAAAATCGCCGTCAAGCCGCACCTCAAGATTAGAGAGCGGCGTATTCAGATAACATCCGTCCCGAGTGGCGGGCAGCGGCAATATAATAACATTGCAGCGCTCCACAAGGCTGTGCATCCCAGTTTGGCGAAGTCCCATTGTATTGCGGGCGTTTTCCAGGCAGCAAACCGACACCTCATACCCGTCCTCCTGCATGGAGCGCGCAAGATATATCTGCCGCTCGTCCCCTCCGATTATGCCAAAAGTATTCTTAGCCATATCCTCGCTCCCAACAAATTCTGCCCAGAGGGGCTTGCCCGCCCCCTTCTCCGGGATATTCCATATTATGGAAAACAGGCCGAATCGGTGAATGACAAAAGCAAAAGCCGCAGTGGGTGCCACGGCTTTTGCTCTGCTTCAATATATTTTATGTGGCTGCAAACTGGCTGTTATAGAGCTCCGCATAGAAGCCGCCCTGCTCCAAAAGCTCATGGTGGCTGCCCTGCTCAATAATATGTCCGTCTCTCATCACAAGTATCACATCCGCGTCCCTGATGGTGGAGAGCCGGTGGGCCACTATAAAGCTGGTCCGGCCCTTCATCATTTTTGCAAAGGCCTTTTGTATGCGTATCTCCGTACGGGTGTCGATGGAGGAGGTGGCCTCGTCCAGAATAAGCATTGGCGGCAGGGAGAGCATAACCCTAGCGATGCAGAGAAGCTGCTTTTGCCCCTGGCTCAGCCCGCCTAAATCCTCGCCGATAACCGTATCATAGCCCCTGGGCATTCGCGTTATAAAACTGTGCGCATGTGCGGCTTTGGCGGCCTCCACCACCTCCTCAAGGGTGGCTTTCGGAGAGCTATAGGCTATATTCTCTCTTACTGTGCCGTTTTTCAGCCACGTATCCTGGAGCACCATGCCATAGTTTCTGCGAAGGCTTTTGCGGGTGATATCTCTAATATCCGTACCGTCTACCCCTATGCTGCCGGAGGTTACATCGTAAAAGCGCATAAGAAGGTTTATCACCGTGGTCTTTCCGCAGCCGGTAGGGCCTACCAGGGCCACCCGCTGGCCGGGCTTCACATCAAGTGAAAAATCCTCAATAAGACGTTGGCCGGGCTTATAGGAGAAAAAGACGTCATCTATCCGCACAGCGCCGCTTGCGTCCGCCAGCTCCAAAGCGTGCGGCACGTCAGGCACTTGGGGTTCCTGCTCGATAAGCCCAAAGACCCGGGCGGCGCAGGCCAGAGCGTTCTGCAATTCCGTTACTACGCCGGATATTTCGTTGAAGGGCTTTGTGTACTGATTTGCGTAGCTGAGAAAGCATGTGAGCTGTCCTACGCTGAGCCCGCCGCCTACAACGGACAGCGCCCCCACAATGCCAACGCCGGTGTACACCAGTGAGTTCACAAAGCGCGTGCTCGGGTTGGTAATGGAAGAAAAGAAGATTGCTCTCAGTGAACATGCTCTAAGCCGTTCATTTATCTCGTTAAAGCGGTCCATAGTCCTGCGCTCCTGTCCAAAGGCCTGGACCACCTTCCCGTTGCCCACGGTCTCCTCTACAAAGCCGGTCTGCTCACCGCGCACCTGTGACTGGAGCCGGAACATATTATAGGTGCTTTTGGCGATAAATGCCGCCACTACAAGGGATACCGGCGTGACAAGCAGCACCACCAGGGTAATGGTGATATTCACGGAGAACATAAAGCCCAGGGTGCCGAGAATGGTAATGACCCCTGTAAAAAGCTGGGTAAAGCCCATCAAAAGACCGTCCGCAAACTGGTCCACGTCAGCTATTACCCGACTGACCACCTCACCGGCCGGGTGGGAGTCGATATAGCTTAGTGGGAGCTTCTGGAGCTTTCTAAAGGCTTCGTTCCTTATGTCCCGCACTACCCTATAGGTAATGCGGTTGTTTATCAGGCTCATGACCCACTGAGCCAAAGCCGCTAAGCCTATTATAATTCCTATCCGCACTAGTATGGAGAAAATGGCGGCAAAATCCACATTACCAGGACCTATGATATGATCCACCGCATCGCCGGTGAGTATGGGGATATACAGAGTCGCCGCCACTGACGCCGCCGCCAGCAGCACCGAGAGTCCCACAAAAAAGCTGTACCGTCTGATGTACCGCAGCACCTTTTTTAGCGTCCCCTTCTTAGCCCTTTTATTCACTTTCTGTCCCCCCTGTCAAATTGGGATTCATATATCTCGCGGTACAGCTCGCAGCCCAATAGCAGCTCCTGATGTGTGCCAATACCCACGGCCTGGCCATTGTCCAGCACAACGATAGTGTCAGCGTGCTGAATAGAGGAGGCCCGCTGGGAGACGATGAATATGGTGGGCTTATTGGGGAGACTGCTTATGGCCTGTCTCAGCTTCAGATCCGTGGCAAAATCAAGAGCGCTGGCGCTGTCATCCAGTATAAGGATATCTGGCTTTCGCACCAGCGCCCGGGCTATGGTCAACCGCTGTCGCTGGCCCCCAGAGAAGTTTCTGCCCCCCTGCTCCACGGGCTCGTCCAGGCCCTTTGGCTTCGCCGATACGAACTCACTGGCCTGGGCGGTCTCAAGGGCCTGCCAGAGGTCATTGTCCGTGGCGTCCTCGTTGCCCCAGAGCAGGTTGTCCCGGAGGGTGCCTGTAAAGAGCACGGCCTTCTGGGGCACCACCCCCACCCGGCTCCGAAGGGCCTCAAGGTCCCAGTCCCGCACGTCCAGGCCTCCCACAGAGACCCTTCCGCCGGTAACGTCGTAGAAGCGGGGTATCAGGCTTACAAGGGACGACTTGCCGCTGCCCGTGCCGCCGATAATACCCACGGTTTCACCCGCTTTTATCTCAAAGTTGACACCCGAAAGGGAGGGTCCGCCGGCTCCCTTATAGGTAAGTTCAACATTATGAAAGGATACTCCTGCGTTCCCGGCTTTTTGCCCGTCCAATGGTCCAGTCAAGCTGGGCTTTATGTCCAGTATACCTGAAATACGGTTGGCACAGGCCAGAGCCTTTGAAATATTTATGATAAGGTTTGCGAGCTTCACCAGTTCCACCAGTATCTGCGACATATAGTTCAGCAGCGCCACCACCGCGCCCTGAGTAATAATGGCGGTATCAACGCGTATAGCTCCCACCCAGATTAGCGCCATGGCCCCGAGGTTTATGAGTATATAGGTCATGGGGTTCATCAATGCCGATACCCTGCCCACGAACACCTGTAAGTGGGTCAGCGCGTTGTTTTCCCGTTCAAAGTCCTCCGTCTCGGACTCCTCCCTGCCAAAGGCTCTGACCACACGCACACCAGTCAGGTTCTCCCTGGTAGCGCTCAGCACCTTGTCAAGCCCGGACTGTACCTGCTTATAGCGTGGCATGGTCCACAGCATTACCCCAAAAACCACCACAGACAATAGGGGTATCACTGCTGCGAAGATAAGCGCCGCCCTCCAGTCGATGGTAAAAGCCATCACCATGGCTCCAAGCACCACAAACGGTGAACGCAGCAGCAACCGCAGGGTCAGGTTCATTCCGTTCTGCACTTGGTTTACATCACTTGTCATGCGGGTGATCAGGGTCGATGGTCCCTGTACGTCCATGTCCGAGAAGCTCAGCCCCTGTATCCTCTCAAACAGCGCCGCCCGCAGCCTCGCGGCAAAGCCCACCGAGGCCTTTGCCGCGAAATACTGCGCCGTCAGCGAGCAGGCGAGCCCCACCACGCCCAGGCCCACCAGCACCGCGCACATACGTATAATATAATCCCTGTCCCTGTTTCCTATACCGGTGTCTATTACCGCCGCCATCACCAGTGGCACAAGCAGCTCGAAGGAGGCCTCCAACAGCTTGAACAGGGGGCCCAGCACACACTCCTTGCGGAAGCCCTTCATGTAAATCAATAGCTTTTTCATCAGTTGCTTCCTCCTTCCAGTTTATTTAACCTCCATAATGTAGACTTGGCAGGGATTCTGCTCGTCCCAGAGTGTTGGGAAAGTCTCCAGCTCCTGAAAGCCTAGGCTCTGATAAAACAGATTTGTCCTGTCATAGTCAGGATAACAGCCCATCTGTACTGTCTTCACTGTAAGGAACTTAAAGCCTTCGTCTTTAGCGTACCTATACAGTGCCCAAAACAGCTCCCGGCCCAGCCCTTTACGGTGATGCTCTCTTGATACGCCCATCACATATATCTCCCCGGCACAGCCGCTGGTGGGCCTAAACGCTGTAAAGCCTCTAGCCTTGTCGGAATCTGTGTCCGCCCACACCGGCAGTTCCCGGCAGCCCAGGGCATATTCCTCTACAGATTCCCGGTTCCCAAACCAGTCCGGCAGAGATCTCAGTATCTCACGACAGACACGCTCTCTTTTATCCTTTTCTGTTACCTCTATTATCATGTTCTCCCGCTGCCTCCCTTATTCCATAGAAAGTGTCGTGAACAACTCCGGCCTTCTATCAGCTGTATAGCCGACAGGCTTTTCGCCGCCTGTTTCCACCTCGATTGTAAAGGCACCGTACTTCCCTTCAATTTCAAGAAGCTCCCTGCCGCTTGCGTCAAAAGCGAAAGCCAGTGGTATTTCTCCGCAGAAATGGCAGCAGCCCACCACAGGCAGTTCGTTCTCGATAGCTCTTGCCTTAGCAAGGCTTCGCCACTGGTCATATTGCAAACGGTGATACATGCCGGTGCCTATAATGTTCACCATCAGCGCTGGACACTCAAGGGCCATCACCCGGCAGACCTCGGGGAAATGCACCTCATAGCAGATGGGCACGGCCAGCTTTCCAAGACTGCTGTTCAGACAGCGAATAATATTCCCCGGCCGCTTCTTCTCCCGTTCTGTAGCCGTCAGTATGCACTTTGTGTACTCATCTATGGCCTTACCGCTTTCTATCACAACAGCCTTCTCAAGGTTTCCCTCCCTGTACCCCGCAAGCACAGTGCCCGGTCTTTCTGCGGTCAGCCCCAAGGCCAGCGTCAGGTCCTCCTTTGAGCGAAGGAAACCCTCTGGGAATACAGTTAAATCGGCCGGCTCACCCAGAAGCCTTGGCAGCTCCTTTTCTGCAGCAAAGCGCTCCGGCACCATCAAACATACTCTCATATTTTCCTCCTTACAGCTTAGTCAGCCTTGCGAAGTTTGCCATCAGCTTTTTCGTACCAGCCTTGTCAAAGGCTATCTCCAAAAGAGTATCATTCGCCATGGGCGTGGCGCTGAGAATCAGCCCAGTGCCAAAGGTCTTATGCTGCACGCTGTCCCCCACTTTATATGTACCGGCGGGAGCGGGTTTATGGATTGGCGGCCTATATGTTGTCTTGGCCTTGGGGGCCGTCCCCTCCCCGCCGCTTAGTGCGCTGCCGAAAGTTATGCTTTCCGGCCTATAGGCGTATTCCCTTGAGCGGCTGCGCTCTACAAGCTCCCCCGGTATCTCGTCCGCAAAGCGAGATATCCTATTGTGACTGGTGGAGCCGAATATCATGCGGCTCTCGGCATTATAGATATATAGCTCCTCCCGGGCCCTGGTGATGGCAACATACGCAAGCCTGCGCTCCTCCTCCACCTCCGAAGGGTCGTACAGCACCGAGTTTCCGGGAAATACTCCCTCCTCCCAGCCGGGTAAAAACACCACCGGGAACTCCAGGCCCTTTGCTGAGTGTATGGTCATGAGCACCGCAGAATCCGCTTCTGCGTCGTAGTTGTCAATGTCCGTAAACAACGCCACCTCCTCCAAGAATCCCGAAAGGCTGGCCTCTTCACCGTTCTCCTGCTCATAGCGCTGGAGCATGGTGGAGAGCTCCTGCACGTTCTCTATGCGCTCCTCGGCCTTCTCAGGCTCCTCCGCGCGCAGGAACATGAGATAGCCTGTCTGCTCCAAAAGCTCGGCATACAGCTCACTGGGAGCCATACCCTCTTCACTTTTATCTATCAGTTCCCGCATCATCCGTGAGAAGTCGGAGAGCTTTTTGGCGGCGGCCTTCGTTATGGCCGGATACTCCTCCGGGTGGCTTATGACCTGGAACATACTCTCCCCCACCTGCTGGCCTATCTGGGAAGCTGTGTCGACGGTCTTGTCCCCTATGCCCCGCTTGGGGGTGTTCAGTATGCGCCGAAGCCTTATTTCGTCGCCGGGGTTATTTATCACGCTGAGATATGCTATCATGTCCCGAACCTCCTTGCGGTCAAAGAAGCGGGTGCCGCCGATTATTCTGTGGGGCACGCCGGACTTTGCAAACATCCTCTCGAAGGTCAGCGACTGGGAGTTCATGCGGTAAAGTATAGCGTAATCCGAGAACCTCCTGCCCTTGGCCACGCCGTCAAGTATCACCCTTGCCACCCTGTCGGCCTCGTCCTGCTCGTTCTCCGCCGTGTGCAGGCGCAGCTTTTCCCCGGCACCGGCGGCGGTCCAGAGGGTCTTGCCCTTGCGCTCAAGATTGTGGGC
Organism: Acutalibacter muris; assembly: GCF_002201475.1. NCBI lineage: Bacteria > Bacillati > Bacillota > Clostridia > Eubacteriales > Acutalibacteraceae > Acutalibacter > Acutalibacter muris. Next base: position 1,834,970 of record NZ_CP021422.1, read on the forward strand.
TATAACGGCGTTGGCCGCGTCCAGTATGTTCTGGGTGGAGCGGTAGTTCTGCTCAAGGCGCACCACCATGGCCCCGGGGAAATCCTGCTCGAAATTCATGATATTCTCAATAGTAGCCCCTCGGAATTTATAGATGCTCTGGTCGTCATCGCCCACCACACAGAGGTTATTATGCTTTGCCGCCAGCAGGCCGACAAAACGGTACTGGGCATGGTTCGTGTCCTGGTACTCGTCCACCATAATGTACTTAAAGCGGTCCTGATAATACTCCAAAACCTCCGGGCACTTCTCAAAGAGCCGCACTGTGTTCACCAGCAGATCATCAAAGTCCATAGCGTCCGAATCCGCTAAGCGCCGCTGATATGCCATATAGGCCCTAGCTATCACCTTCAGGCGAAAGTCCGCCCCTGCCTGGGATTCATACTCCTCCGGGGATATCAGACTGTCCTTTGCCCGGGAAATTTCCGAGAGTATGGATTTATGGGAGAGGGTCTTCTCGTTTATCTCCAGATCCCTCATAACGTCCTTCATGAGCCGGCGGCTGTCGTCGGTGTCGTATATGGTGAAGTGGGAACTGTACCCCAGCCGCTCCCCATCACGGCGGAGCATCCTGGCACAGCTAGAGTGGAAGGTAGATGCCCAAATATCCTGTCCGGGCTCCCCAAGCATGGAGCAGAGGCGCTCCTTAAGCTCCCCCGCCGCTTTATTTGTAAAGGTGATGGCCATGATCCGCCAGGGCTGGCAGGCCGACACCGAGAGCCGCGCCCGGGTGACCTCCGAGATCTCCCCGCCCTTAAGATAGCTCTTGCAGCTATCCGCGTCTGTCTCAGTAAACTCCGGTTGTATAAACGTGCTCTCATACGCCTTGCCATAGCGCACCAGATTGGCTATGCGGTTCACAAGCACCGTAGTCTTTCCACTGCCCGCACCGGCCAGTATGAGCACCGGGCCGTCTGTATGGAAAACGGCCTGCTGCTGGCGGTCGTTCATGCGGGAGAAGTCCTTTTTCAGCACCCTGCGGCGAAGCTCTAGTATTTCCTCTTTATCACAGCTCATTTTCTCGTTACCTTTCCTTTATAAATACTGATCTTTTAAATTTTACCATAAGCCGGGCTGAAAGGCAACCGTTTTTACGCTCAAAAAAGCAAAGGGACAGTCCCGCATATGAGGGCCGTCCCTTTCCCTTCTACTCCTGCTAACCTTTTTTCTTTATCAGTATAATGCCCGCCACAGCGCCCATGAGCAGTAGGGGCGCTATTCTAATGAATACCCACTCGAAAGCGTGATATGCCGTGCCGACGATAGCGAGCTCCGGGTCGCTCCAGTCCCAGTCCAGATACTGGCTGCCCAGCGCCGTCAGAACAATGAAGCATATAAGCACCGCCGCGCACACAGCGACAAGCAGCCAAAAAAGCGCCTCTCTCCGCGCCGACTTTCTCTTGGCCAGCTGTAGGTTTATGACCTCCAGCTTCTCGCAAAGCGTTTTCAAACCGTCGGCCTCTTCTTCGGCCACCTTCTCTCCAAGCAGGGTGCTCACCGGCGTCTCAAGAACCTCCGACAGGGCGATAAGCATATCCGAGTCAGGTACCGATAGCCCCTGCTCCCATTTTGATATGGTCTGCCGCACCACGTTCAGCTTGACGGCAAGCTCCTCCTGGGAGAGTCCCTTTGACTTCCTTATGGCTCTGATGTTTTCGCTCAGCATAGATAAAACCTCTTTTCCTTCAATTTTTGGCTCTATTATACGCAAAGCCGCCCGTTGCCGCAAGCAACGGACATTAACATTTGGGTTTTTCCCTCTCAAAAGTAGAAAAGCTCCTCAAATTTTTTGTCAAGGGCAATGCAAAGTATCAGCGCAAGCTTCGCCGTGGGGCTAAACTGTCCGGTCTCGATGGAGCTGATGGTGTTTCTGGACACGCCCACCAGCGCCGCTAATTGGCTCTGGGAGAGCCCCTGCTCAGCCCGAACCTCTTTCAGGCGGTTCTTCAGTACAAGCTTATCGTCCAAACTGTCACCACCTTACACAGCGGAGGGGGCCGTAATCAGCTTGTGGATATGGCACGCGGAGGCCAAAATTACTGCCGCGGTGTACATAATTGCAAATATCAGCTCGCGCCTACGGCGAAGCTTTGTGTATTTCACCCAGAGGGTTGTCATGTTTTGAGCGAAGACCAGGGCCCAGAGGCCGTAGTTTATGCTGCCGTCCGTAAAAATCTGCACCAGCCAAAATACCGCCGCAAGTAAAACCATGACAAACGCCGCCACTTCGTTGGACTGCTTTAGCACCTCCTGCTCGTAAACGTCCTGGTTCTTATTCTCCCTCCTGCTCTTTTCAAGTATCTCTTCCCTGTTCATATTATGCTGCCTCCCGGTATGTTTTTGCCAAGTTTACTTGGTATAAGCCCAGTATATCACCGCCAAGTTTACTTGTCAAGACTTTTTTGCGGGGAAACATTTGACAAAACCCGTGATATGGTTTACAATACTGGAAAAAGCAAAGGAGCTGACTATATGGAAAAGCTGAAAAATATCAAGGGCATATTCTTCGACCTGGGCGGCACTCTTATCTACCCGCCCTCGGGCAGCTGGAGGTTCTCCGAGCTTGCCTACAGGTATTTCCCAAAGGACAGACTGAGCGAACCCTCCGTCCAGGCGGCCATGGCCGAAGCCAGCCGCAGGCTGGACGAGAACCACCTGCTGCACAGCACCGATGAGGAGTACGCGCAGTTCTATGAATACTACCGCGCAGTATCGGCGGCCCTGCCGGAGCTGGGGCTTACAGACGAGGACCTGCGCACAGTGACCGATGACAAGGTATATAACAAGGCGGACAATTACCGACTGTTCAACGACAGCCTCGAGACGCTGAAGGCTGTCTACGGCAGGTATAAGCTGGGCATAATCTCCGACACTTGGCCGTCCATTGTGCCGTTGCTGGAATACCTGGATATATCGAAATATTTTGACTGCATCACCTTCAGCTTTGAGCTGGGCACCTTCAAGCCGGACCGGCGCATGTATGAGGACGCGCTCTCAAAGATGGGCCTGCCTCCTGAGAGCACCGTCTTTATCGACGACAGCGCCCGCAATCTGGCGGGGGCCAAAGCGGCGGGGATAAACCCTGTGCTTATCCGGGCCATGCCTGGGATCGAGCCCGTGGAGGGCATACCCGGCATAGATAGGATATCAGGCCTTTTGAAGCTGCTGTAAGGAGGGTGAACATGAGCGCTGATGAAAAGATACTTGCGTGGGCCCGGGAGGGGAACAATCTCTCCTGTCCAGAATGGGAACAGCTGCCCGCCATCCCACTGTACGTAGACCAGGTACTTCAATATCTTAGGGACAGCCTGCGGTTTTTCGAGCGGGATGAGGCCGATGTGCTTCTTACAAACTCCATGATAAACAACTATGTGAAAAAGAATGTATTACCCCACCCGGAGAAGAAAAAGTACAGCCGTGAGCACATGGCCGCTTTGACGGTGATATGTATGTTAAAGCAGGTACTGGCAATACAGGACATCGGCACTCTGCTTCAGGACCGTTCCATGGACCCAGAGCTGTATAAAGCTTTCCTTGACGCGCACACGGGCGCGGTGCGGGAGACCTGCCGTGAACTGGAACAAAGCTGCTGTTCTGGAGCGGACCTGCGGCGGGAAGCCCTGCGGCTGGCAGCGGAGTCCAACGCCAAGCGGGCTGCCGCTGAGAGGATTTTATATGAGATCGCAAGTGCTGACGGCACTCAGGAAAACGGCAAGTCAAAAAAGCAGTAGCCTTATGTAGTTTTTTTCGTCATTTCACGATGAAATCTGCACACACCTTTGCATATAATGGGAATGTTAACTTACTGGAAAGGGTTTGGTTTTATGTGCGGATTTGCAGGATTTTCCGACTATGACGACAGCTTACTGGATGAAAAATATCTGTGGATGGCTTTAGCCAGGCGTATGGCCCGCAGAATTTCCCATCGGGGGCCCGACGGACATGGAGCCCACGTCTCCGCCCACTGCGCGCTGGCTCATATGCGACTGTCGGTCATAGACCCCCAGAACGGCCAGCAGCCTATGACCGCCGTATGCGAGGGGAAGGAGTGCACTATCGCCTATAACGGCGAGATATATAACGCTGCCGAGTTGCGGGCTGATTTGGAAAGACAGGGCTATACCTTCTATACCGACTGTGACACAGAGGTGGTTTTGAACGCCTACCTCTGCTATGGCGAGGAGTGCCCTGAAAAGCTCAACGGCATATTTGCTTTCGCTGTAGACGACGGCATAAGGCAGCGCACTTTCCTCTGCCGGGACCGCTTCGGGGTAAAGCCCTTGTTCTACACCTTCAAAAATCAGCGGCTGGCCTTCGCCTCGGAGATAAAGGGGCTCTTTGAGTTCCCGGGGGTGAACCCGGTGATAGGCCGAGAGGGCCTCTGCGAGGTCTTCGGCTTGGGTCCCGCCCGCACTCCAGGGCACGGGGTATTCGAGGGAATAAGCGAGCTTCGGCCCGGGCATTTTGCCGTTTTTGACCGTGAGGGCTGGCGTGACGACAAATACTACGACTTGACCGCCACACCCCATACAGATACCTATAAGGACACGGTGCAGACTGTACGGGAGCTGCTGGTAGATACCGTAAAGCGCCAGATGATAGCGGACGTACCCCTGTGCACCTTTCTCTCAGGCGGACTGGATTCCAGCGTTGTGACAGCCATAGCGGCGAAGCTTTTAAAGGAGCAAGGTAAAAGCCTTTCCACCTACTCCTTTGAATTTGAGGGCAACGAGGAATACTTCACCCCCTCCTCCTTCCAGCCCGATCGGGATCAGGCCTGGGCACAAAGGGTAAGCCAAATACTTGGAACCGATCACACCACGCTGCTCTGTGATAACGACCGGCTTGCCGACTCGCTGTTTGAGGGGGTCATAGCCAAGGACCTTCCCGGTATGTCAGACATAGACGGATCGCTGCTGCATTTCTGCCGGCAGGTAAAGGAGAAGCATGTGGTAGCTCTGTGCGGCGAGTGCGCGGATGAGATATTCGGCGGCTACCCATGGTTCCACCGCAGGGAGATGTTCGATGGCACCCACTTCCCCTGGAGCAATAACCTTGATACCCGGCAGTCCCTACTAAAGCCCGAGATAAGGGAGCAGCTGGGTATGGAGGATTACGTAAATTCAAGGCTTGCGGAGACTCTTGCCGATGTGCCGGTACTTGAGGGAGAAACCCTGGAGCAGCGGCGTATGCGACAGATATCTTATCTAAATATTAAATGGTTTATGTCAACTCTTCTTGACCGCAAGGATAGGTGCAGCATGTACAGCGGCCTGGAGGTCCGGGTTCCCTACTGCGACCACCGCATAGCCCAGTATGTCTTTAACGTGCCCTGGGACTTCAAATGCCCCAAAGGTGAGCCCAAGGGGTTGCTCCGTGACGCGGCAGCGGGACTATTGCCCGAGGAGATTTTGCGGCGCAAAAAGAGCCCCTACCCCAAGACCCATAATCCAGGTTATGAGCGGATCTTAAAGCAAAGGCTCCATTATATTCTGCGGGACAAAATGCAGCCCATACACAAAATACTGTCGGAGGAAGCTGCCCAGTCGCTGCTGAACCAAAGCTTTGACTACGGAAAGCCCTGGTTCGGCCAGCTGATGGCCGGACCGCAGATGCTGGCATACCTTATCCAGATAAACTATTGGCTCCTGCACTATAATATCTATATCGACCTTTAAAGCTCTAGCCTATCCCGTTCCTGTTCTCCTGCTCCAAGCGGCGGACCTTCACGCTGGCCGATACCTGATACTGGCATTCCCTCATCAGGTCCGGCCAGCGCTCTTTATTCTCCCGCCAGAGCCCCGGTTCCTCGCGGTACATTAGCCTGCCAAACCCGAAGATATCGCAGCCGTCATTGATCACGGCTTGTTCGATAGCGTCGCGGGTATCCTCCTCCAGAAGCTGCCGGGCGGCGTCCTCAATCCTGCTATAAGCGTCCGGCCGCTCCAGCTGCACCCGGTCCGCAGAGCTGATATCCGCGTCAACCTCAAGTTCTACCTCAAAGGAGGGCCCGCCGCTTTTATCAACCTTTATTCTCCCGGAGGTCTTGCGCAGACTGAGAGTAACCGTACCGCCCTCAGGGTCCTCCAGAGTCAGTTCCCCAGTTTTCAGCTTGTCCGTCGCCGCCAGCCATCCCCGGGTCCCTCTCGGGTCCATAAGTCCAGTCAGCTTACAGCCGCTGAAATAGCCTGTAGCGAAAACCTCCACACCTTCTTCTGTTGTTCTAAGTGCCGGAAGTACTGGGGAGGAGCCCTCCCCCTCCACGGCGTTTACAAAGTCCAGTATCTCCACTTCGGCGGCCTGTCCGTTATACTGTCCGCCCCGGCCTAGGGCCTGGAGCTGGGACATCTTCATTAGCTTTCCGTCCTTTTCAGTGGACAGCACCTCCTGGGCGGTGGTAGCGGAGAGAAACATCTTTACCGCGGGCCTTGTGTTATAGTACCGTACAAAGAAATCCAAACAGTCGTCAAGACCGTTTAAAGCGCAGTCCATGCCGAACACCACCAGGTAGTTGTGGGAATAGAAGGGCTCACGGCCCGTGGTAAGGGACAAATCTGAGAGAGCTTGCAGCACTGTCTCTCCCTCTGAGACAAACAGCTCCTCCCCCTCGTCTTCAGCCGAAGCGGAGGAGCGTACCGTCACCCTATAGCCATCGCCGGTCCAGTCAACCCCTATTCCGTGGATAAGAACCCGCTCATAGAGCTCGGGATAGCTACAGCCGGACAGGCTTACACACAGCGCCAACGCCAAAACCCCCGCACCCAGTTTCCTCATTTCACTGCCCCCTTCCCACGAATTATTGCCGCAAGCCATGATACAAGCGGCAGGACTGACCCGCTTACTACCGTGCACAGAAAAAGCGCCCACGGGTCCAGCAGCCACCCCTGTACCGTGGAATTGCCCACCGCCAGCATTGTCAGCCCCAGTAATAGTATGGCCGTCCCGCAAACCGGCCATTTTCTCTCCCTGTTTCCAGTGATGGAAAAAAAGCACACCCGGCAGGCATATAGGTCCATCGCCAGCTTTATGACCAGTCCCATCATCCACACCCCGGTGAAAACCGCGTCCAGCCGCTGTAGGGAGCGCACCTCTGTCAGCGCGGCCAGTACGTATACCGGGAAGTTCTGGGTATAGGCGTACCTGCCCAGACACCCGGCAATAAGCAGGAGGGTCAGGGACACAAAAGCGGCTGTCCCTAATATCCAGCCCGCAAATCCCCACCCCTTTCGCCCCTTTACCTGGGGCAGCAGCACCGCCATGTCCGCAAAAATAGAGGTGCGCGCTATAAACAGTATAGTCCCCTGGATTGTCTGGGAGTATCCGTACTGAAAGAGCGGCTCTAGGTTCTTTGGGTCAAACCGCGCCACCACTATGCCGAACACCAGCACGCAGCCCAGCAGCATTACTATAAGCACACAGGACGCACAGCGGGCCACGGTCTCTATGCCATGCAGAGCGCCGTAAAGGGCCACTCCGATGATGGCGGCCGTCACAAGGCTGGCCGAAAACCCCGGATTCACTGTGTCCATCAGGAATATCTGAAACAGCGCAAGAGAGGAGCTGCCTGCCAGCACAAAGTACAGCCAGTATGCCGCCGGCACAATATAGCCCACGCTCCCCATGGACTTCACCGCCAACTCCGGCACAGTGCCACGTTTCTGGCACAGCCAGATTGGCAACGCTATAATTACAGCCGCTATCATGGCAATAGCATAAGACACGATATTGTCCAAGATACTTTCGCCGCCGGTATACTTGGCGTTTAGGGCAATGGTGACAAGAATGTGCGACACGAACATTGACACAAAAAACTGAGCCTGACTTATCTTGGTACGGACCATCTCGCTCCCCCCTTATTCGCCTATTTCTCTGCTGCCCGGCATATCCTGCACATTGGCGCTGCCCTTCGCCAGCCGCCGCCAGCCCGCCCTCATGAACACGTCCCTAAAGGCCAGCCGGCCGTTATAGGGAGCTACCGGAGACAGAAGCGGCACGCCGAAGCTGTCCGTACCGCAGAGGTCCATTAAAAGCAGCACCAATCCTATCATCACGCCCCATACGCCCAAGAAATTTCCCGCCAGCAAAAACGCCAGCCGCAGAAGGGCCAGGGGCTCATAGAGCCTTGGCACGGCATACCCGGCTATGGCGGTCAGGGCCACCACCATCAGCGACGGCGCGCTCACAAGCCCCGCCGATACCGCCGTATCTCCTATCACAAGCCCGCCCACTATGCTCACTGTTGCTGAAAGGGACTTTGGGGCGCGGAGTCCTGCTTCCCTCAGTACCTCGTACAGGAAGTACAGGATAAGCGTTTCCACCATAACCGGGAACGGGGTCTGAGACTCCGACTCGGATATTTTGAGAAGCAGGGCTTCAGGCAGCATCTCGGGGTGGTGGGTGGCGATGGCCACATACAGTCCCGGCAGGAAGGTGCTGAGAAAGAACGCCGCGTACTTCAGCCAGCGGATAAAGGTGCCGTAGAAGGGCCTTGTCAGGTAGTCGTCCAGGGTCTGGAAATTTTCAACGAACAGGAAGGGTACTATTATGACGCTGGGCGTGCCCTCCACCAGAATGGCTATGCGGCCTTCCTCCAGCTTTCCGCATACCACGTCCGGGCGTTCGGTCTGCCCCACGCCGCTGAACACTCCGCCTCGTTCTAAAAAACTGGTGAGGTATCCCGCTCCGAGGGCCGTCTGTAGGTCGTAGGCCTTCAGACGCTCCTTCACCTTTCTCAATATTTCCGGGCTGGCCATACCCTCAAGATAGCATATGGCTAGGGGAGTATGACTCCTCCCGCCCACCTCCGCCTTCTCAAACTTCAGCGAGGTGGTCTTCATCCGGCGGCGAATCATCGCCATATTGTTCTGGTAGCTCTCGTTAAACCCGTCCTTTGCCCCCCGCTGCATGACCTCATTCTGTGGCTCGTCCAGACCGCGGCTCTCAAAACCTTGTACGCCGAAGACCAGGGCCTCGTCACAGCCGTCAATTATAAGCACAGCAAAGCCGCTCATAAGCAGCAGGAGTATCTGGTCCATCTTCGTCTCGTGCTTTTGCTCCACAGCCCCCAGCACCGCCCGCTCAATATGCCCCAGTTGCTCCGTCCCCTGTCCGGGCATATTTCCCGCCTCCATCAGCGGGTTCAATATGCTGAGGGTAATGATCTGCTTGCTCACCAGCCCGTCAAGAGCAAACAGCGCGGCGCCCGTGCCGGACAGGTCCAGTTCACGCATCATAAAGTCCATAGAGTTTTTGAACTCGTCCTGCAAATATTTCTTGTTGTCCTCCAATGCCGCTGAAACCTTCTCCAATTCCCCGCCCCCCAATTTCTAATCACGGATAGTTTGGGCAAATACAGCGTGATTATACGGATAAATCCGCCGTGAGCGAGGGATAATACCGGCATAATTATAGTAATTATCGGAAAGAGGAGAACTATGCTTATATCTCTTGTGCGCACCGTCGTTATGTATGTGGCCATTTTAATAAGCGTGCGGCTTATGGGCAAGCGGCAGATAAGCCAGCTGCAAACCTCAGAGCTGGTGGTCACGCTGCTGATATCCGAGCTTGCGGTCATGCCGATCCAGCAGCATGACGACCCGCTGTGGAACGGCCTTATACCCATGCTGGTGCTGGTAGTATGCGAAATAGTCGTATCGCTGCTCATGCTCAAATGCGGCAAGTTCCGCCAGGCGGTATGCGGGAATCCCATGATAGTTATCCAGAACGGAAGGGTGCTCCAGGATCAGATGCGCCGCCTGCGCATGAGTACGGAGGATCTGTTCGAGGAGTTGCGCCAGGCAGGCGCCTTTGCCCTGGAGGAGGTGGCCTATGCCATTGTCGAGACCAACGGCGAATTGAGCGTGCTGAAAAAATCCGCCGCCGACTCCCTTACCCCCAAACAGGCGGGGGTAAACGTCCCGGAGGAGGCGTTAGAGGTAGTGGTCATAAGCGACGGGCGTATTTCCCAGCACTCCCTTAAATTATGCGGCAAGGACCCCCACTGGCTGCGGGAGCAACTCAAATGCCAGGGTACTGAGCTTTCAGAAGTTTTCATCATGACCGCCCGCACCGATGGTAAACAGCTGATAATCAAAAAGCAGCCTAAAGGCGGCTGACCCTTGTCAATTCTCCCTTCTCCTGCTATAATATATCGGCGGGGGTGTATACTGTGCTGCAAAGAGAACTTGACGGACTCATGGCCGGACTTCGTTTGGAACTCCTGGCTCTTGGAATTCCTGTGTCCAGCAGGCTGGAGCCGGAGGTTAGAGTGAATACCCGGGCCAAGCGGCGGCTGGGCTGCTGCTTTTACCAGTCAGGCCGCTACTGGATAGAGGTCTCCCAAAAGGTGCTTGAAAATGAGGCTTTACTAAAGCAGACTCTAGTCCATGAGCTGCTGCATACCTGCCCGAAATGCCGGGACCACGGGGCCCGGTGGAGGGCCTACGCCCAGATAGTAAACGAAAAGCTTGGGTACAGGATAGAGCGCACGGTCAGGACCGAAACCCCTATTGGGCCCCTGCGGCACGAGGAAATAAAATATATTTTGGAATGTCAGAGCTGTGGCGCACAGATAAAGCGTATGCGCATGTCAAAGGCCGTAAAATCCCCCTGGCGCTACCGTTGCCCCTGCGGCGGGAAACTAAAGCGGGTGCTTTGATTCAGACCTTGACATTTCTCACTCCATGGGGTAGAATAATACTGGTAATTTTTTGTAGAAGGGGGCTTCGTCATGAAAAGATTTCTCTGTGCGCTCTGCACAGTCCTATTACTCCTTCTTTTTCCATGCTGTTCTTCGCCGGACACCCTTCAAATGGACCTGACCCAGGGCTACGGACACCAAACAAAGCTTCTGCACTTGAACGCAAGCAATGCAAAGAACCGGCAGCGCATTGAGGACTTTGCCGCTGTTACCGAGGACGCACAGCCTTTAGATAAGGACTTCTCCCTTTTTGCCTATTATCCCGACATGACCCTGACCATCACCCGGGACGGTCAGGCGGGACCCACCGCCGTCGTGGACATAAACGGCGATTATGTGGATTTTTACTATTCCGGCGAAACCCAGCTTTACCGCTCGAAAATGTCCTCTATAGACTTAAAGAAGCTTATTCATCAGCCTACAAAATGAAATAAGGCCAGGAACATCGTCTTCCTGGCCTTATTTTTATTGTTGCAGGTTCATCTTCGGCACCTCGCCCACCACCATGGTCTCAGCAAGCACCGTGGCGGTCTCCGTCTCAACAGAGGTCTCGAAGCGCTTGGACGGCGAATAAGCCCTGGCCCGAACGGTCATCACCAGCCGGTGGCAGGTCTGGTTCATCCCCGCGCCGGTGAACTCTGTTGAAAACTCTACAATGGCCGAGCCCTCAAGCTGCAATTTTACCGGCACCGGGAACCCTCTGCCGTTAAAAAGTCCCACGCCCGTGAGGCTGCCCACCGGCACATAGACCGTTGCCCGCCCCTTTAGGGAATGGGAGAGCCTTTCCAGCACCCCCGCACGCAGGCTGTTCAGCCGTTCCTGGTCTGCGCTGACCAATGAGACTTGGCCTTCGCTCCCCTTCTCCACGTTCACAAAGGGGCCCTTATCCTCCTCCATCTCCGCGTCCACCGCTTCGGAGATACATTCCAAAACATACCCTCTGGCGGCCTCCTCTATAAGCTCCGGCGAAACGCCGGATATGGCCCGCTCGCAGAACACCGCTATCACTATTACCGCCAGGACCAGCCATACCGCCCAGCGCCGCTTTTTACCGCCGCCACGATAACGCCGCGGAAACTTTTTTCGTATGTAACGCATACCAACACCACCCCCTGCTATCTTACGCAGAGGGTGGTGTTTTGGTTCGTATTTGCCTTTCTCAGAGCATTTCGCGGAGGCGGCGCAAAGTCTCGGCCACCGGGAGCCCAACGATATTGGAGTAGTCCCCGGCTATCTCCTTCACCAGCATGACCCCTATGCCCTCTATGCCGTAGCCTCCTGCCCGGCCGGTGGATTCGCCCATGGCAACATACTCGGCTATTTCCTCCCCGGTAAGCTCATAAAAGGTCACGTCCGTAACCTGATGGAATACCCGGCGCTTTCCCCTCACACTTAGGCAAACCCCCGTATACAGCTTGTGGATCCGCCCGGAGAGCCTGCGTAAGGTAGCCTTCGCGGCCTCGTCGTCCTCGGGCTTGCCGATTATCATGCCGTCTATGCTTACCACCGAGTCGGCGGCTATAATGGCCCGCCCGGGGCAGAGCCTTTCCACGGCCATAGCCTTGCGCTGCGCGAGACATTCCACCGTCTCAGAGGGGGTATATTCCTCCGGGACCGTTTCGTCCGCGCCTGAAACTATTACCTCTATGTCTACCCCCGCCTGCTCCAGAAGCCTCCTGCGGCTGGGAGACTGAGAGGCCAGCACCAGCTTTTCCTTAATCCTCAAAGCCATTGGGATTCCTTCTCTGCCAGCGCAGGGTGTCCGCACACATATCGTCAACGGTCTTCTTAGCTTTCCAGCCCAGCTCCTTCTCGGCCAGGGAGCAGTCCGCATAGCAGGTGGGAATGTCGCCGGGACGGCGGGGGTCTATCACGTAGGGCACCTGCTTCCCGGCGGCCTTTGAGAACGCGGCCACCATCTCCAGCACAGAGACTCCGTGCCCAGTGCCCAGGTTGTAGACCTTCACGCCGCAGGGGCCGTTCTCAAAGAGCTTCAAAGCGGCGGCATGACCCTCCGCCAAATCCACCACATGGATATAGTCCCGCACGCCGGTGCCGTCGGGGGTGGGATAGTCGTTGCCGAAAACATGAAGCTTTTCAAGCTTGCCCACCACGGTCTGGGCGATATAGGGGGCCAGATTGTTGGGTATGCCGTTGGGGTCCTCCCCCAGAAGTCCGCTCTCATGGGCGCCCACAGGGTTAAAGTACCTTAGAAGCACCGGGCTGAAGTCCTTATGGGCCACGGCGTAGTCCTCCAGGATATGCTCTATCATCAGCTTCGTGTTGCCATAGGGGCAGTTTGCGCTGGTGGGCAGTGGGAAGTCTTCCCTGATGGGCACCGTGGCGGGCTCGCCGTACACCGTTGCCGAGGAGGAGAAGATGATGTTCTTCACACCTTGCTCCTCCATGACCTTCAGGAGCACCAGGGTAGAGTTCAGGTTGTTCTCATAGTACATCAGCGGCTCCCGCACCGACTCGCCCACGGCCTTGAGCCCGGCAAAGTGTATGACTGCCTCCGGCTGCTCCTTTATGAAGACCTCCCGCAGCTTTTCCTCGTCCCGTACGTCGATCTCATAGAAGGCCGCCTCCTTGCCGGTTATCTGCTCTACCCGCTCCACCGCAGCCCGCTTGCTGTTGCACAGGTTATCGACTATTGCCACCTGATGCCCCTGCTCCAAAAGGGTCACCACGGTGTGGCTGCCGATATATCCAGCACCGCCTGTTACCAAAATTTTCATCTTGCTTCCCGCCTTTCAATTGATTTTGCGGTTTACCGCTTCTGCAAATATTATAGGCATAGAAGGGGAAAATAGCAAGGATATTTCAGTAAATCGTCAATATATTACTGAAAAAACGCAAAATAGTTCTCTTTTCTCCGGGGATAATAACCGCAGCGGCATCAAAGCGATAAATGTAAGGGAGTGTAGTTGATATGAGAAAAGACAGTATTCTATTTTTAACGGGCAGCTGTGCCTATCCCACCTTAGAGATGGCCTGGCGGGGCCATACCCACTATTCCATGGCCCTGGCAGGCGGGGTATGCCTGTGCCTTATCGATCATGTCTGTTGCGGAATGCTGGAGAGCCACAGCCTTTTCACCCGGTGCCTTGCGGGCTCCGGGCTAATAACTGGGGTAGAGCTTGCGGCAGGCATTATTGTAAATCAAGTGATGGGCCTTGGGGTATGGGATTACTCAGACATGCCCATGAACATTATGGGACAGGTCTGTCTGCCCTACTCTCTGTTGTGGTTCGGTCTGACCCTTCCGGCAATGGCGCTGTGCGGACTTTTGAGAGAGCGAAGGGTATAAAAAAGGAGGGTAAGCCGAAGGGCCTGCCCTCTCTTTTTCATTTTACATATCTGTCGCTCCAAAGCTGGGCCTCTACATAGTGGCAGCCGGACTGTTCCAAAAGGGCCTGATACCCACCGTTCTCCTCATAGAGCCGCCGAAAGCAGTGCCCTCCGGGTGCTTCCTGGCAAGTTCCTCCGCCAAGCGGAACGCCTCCTCCTTCGGCAGACGCATGATGTTCAGAAGGGGCACACAGTCTGGGTGAGAATAATTAACAAGGACCAGCTGGTTAAAAAGCTTCATCAAAATTCATCTTAAATAGAAAGCCTTGCGGACACCCTATACAGGTTCTCGTCAAATATCCTGGGCATATTCAGCGCCTCGGTAATGTCGAAGTCCACGATCTGCTCGCCCTTCATGGCCACAACCCTGTTGGAAGCACCATTATTCAGCAGTTCCACGGCGTGATAGCCCATGCGGCTGGCGACCACACGGTCCCTCAAGGTGGGGGAACCGCCGCGCTGTACATGGCCCAGGACCGTGGCCCGGCTTTCTATGCCGGTGGCGGCCTGGATGCGTTCGGTAAGCTCCTGGGTGTGGCCCACACCCTCAGCCACAACGATGATGTAATGGCGCTTGCCGGTCCGCTGTGCGGCCTTCATGCGCTCGACGATGTCCCGCTCGAAGTCATAGGGCACCTCGGGCACCAGGGTGGCCATAGCGCCTACGGCGATGCCGGTGTTCAGGGCGATGTCGCCGCAGCGGCGGCCCATAACCTCCACCACGCTGCACCTGTCATGTGACTCTGTGGTGTCGCGTATGCGGTCGATCATCTCCATGGCTGTGTTCAGGGCGGTGTCATAGCCGATGGTGTAGTCTGTGCAGGCGATATCGTTGTCGATGGTGCCGGGCACGCCTATGCAGGAGATGCCAGCCCCGCACAGGTCCCTAGCTCCTCTGAAGGAGCCGTCGCCGCCGACGACGACCACGCCTTCGATGCCCTTTTCACGGCAGAAGTCCGCCGCTTTCTTTACGCCCTCGGGGGTGTTGAACTCGGGGCTGCGGGCGGTGAACAGAGCTGTGCCGCCGTGCTGCATAATGTCGGAGACGCTGCGCATATTCATCTCCTTTACATCGCCATTTAGCAGGCCGTTATAGCCGCGCATGACGCCGTAGACGTTCATGCCAAAGGAGATGGCGCTGCGCACCACCGCCCGGACGGCCGCGTTCATGCCTGGGGCGTCGCCGCCGCTGGTCAATACTGCTATTGTTTTTGCTCCCATATTTGTTCCCTCCAAAGTTTACCGGGCCACGCCCGGTCATTTACATTTTCACCCTTACATTATACCAAATTTATTGGAATTATCAAGGGGTTAGTTTAGATTTTGCCGGCACGTATTGTGATTTTAGCAATATATTTTTGATTATCCCTACACAGCCCGCACATATTGGGCATTCTCACTGCCCAGGAGCCGCTCCAGGGCCCCCAGGAGTTGGCGGCTCATCTCCACCCGGTACTTTGCTGGGGCCCGCACCAGCTTGCCTGTGTCCTTAAACAGGATATAAAGGTCGTTATGTCCGCCGTCAAAAATCTCCACATACTGCATTGCCTTTTTAAAGCGCGGATCCTCTTGTGAATCCACCCGCAGGTACAACCCCGGTCGGCCGGAGGGCTTCTGCCCCGCTTTATCCCCAGCTTTTGGCGGCAGTGCCGCCTTGTCCATAAGAAGCTCCGGCTCCTTATCCTCCTGGAAGCTCAGCCGTCCCTGGGCCTCTATCACAGCGCCCTCATACAGCAAATTGCCGTACTGATCAAGGACACTGGGGAACACCAGGCCGTTCACTGCTCCAGACATATCCTCCAAGGTTACAAACGCCATAGTAGAGCCCGAGCGGGTGTCCTTGCGCCGCACCGAGGTCACTATAGCCAGCATTGATACCCGTTGGCCGTCGGCATAGGCCCCCTCTCCTTGGGCACTCTGAAGGATATCTATACTCCTGGCGTAGTGCCCACCAGAGTACAGCGTGGAATAGGCTGACATGGGGTGGCCGCTCAGATACATGCCCGTGACCTCCTTCTCCTGAGACAGCTTGTCCATCTGTGAGAAGTCCTCCGCTTTTTCCAGCGGCTCCTCTTTTGGCTGCCCATCTGGTTCCAGCGAGTCAAAGAAGCCCATCTGGCCCTCTATATTTCGGCGCTTCGCGCTGTCCAGCTGGTTCATAATGCTCTCAAGGCCCATGAGCATCTCCCGGCGGTTATTGCCAAGGCCGTCCAGAGCCCCGCATTTTACAAGGCTCTCAAGGGCCCTGCGGTTCATGTCCTTGCCGTTCATGCGCCTGCAGAAGTCCCGGAAGGAGCCAAAGGGCCCCCCGCCCTCCCGTTCCTGCACCATACGGGCGATGGCCGGACGCCCCAGGTTCTTTACAGCCGCCAGACCGAAGCGCAGGCTCTGGCCGTCCACGGCAAAGCCCGCACCGCTGTAGTTTACGTGAGGCGGCAGCACAGAAATTTCAAGGCGTTTGCACTCCTCCATATACTCTGCCACCTTGCCGGTACTGCCCAGCACACTGGACAGGAGTGCCGCCATATATTCCCTGGGGTAATGGCACTTGAGGTATGCCGTCTGGTACGCCACAAGAGCATATGCCGCCGCGTGGGCCTTATTGAACGCATATGAAGCGAAATCCTGTATCTCCTTAAACAGCGTCTCCGCCGTGGCCTGGTCCACCCCCCGGTTCAGGCAGCCCTCCACCTCCCAGGTACCGTCCTCGCGCTGCTGGCCGTGGATAAATATCTGCCGCTCCTTTTCAAGCACGTCGTGTTTCTTCTTTGACATGGCCCGGCGCACGATATCGGCCCGGCCCAGGGAATACCCGGCAAGGTCCCGGAATATCTGCATCACCTGCTCCTGATAGATTATGCAGCCGAAGGTCACGTCAAGTATGGGCTTCAAAAGAGGGTGCTGGTACTTAACACGGGCCGTCTCCTTGTGGTTTTCGAGATACATTGGTATGAACTGCATTGGCCCCGGACGGTACAGGGAAATTATAGCTATCAGATCCTCTATACCCTCCGCCTGGGACTGGACCAGCAGCCTAGTCATGCCGGCGGATTCAAACTGGAACACTCCCACGGTGTGGCCCTCTGCCAGCATATCAAAGGTCTCTTTATCGTCCGGGGGCACGCTTTCCATGGAGAACTCAGGCTGATAGGCGCGGATAAGCTTCTCCGCGTTGTCTATCACCGACAGGTTCCTAAGGCCCAGAAAGTCCATCTTCAACAGGCCCAGCTCCTCCACCGTGGTCATGGTGAACTGGGTGACTACCACATCATCGTTCTTGGCCAGCGGAACATACTCCATCACCGGCCTGTCGGTGATAAGCACCCCTGCCGCGTGGGTAGACGCGTGACGAGGCATACCCTCCACCTTCATGGCCATACTGACAAGGGCCTTGACCTGGGCGTCGGACTCGCATTTCTCCCTAAAGTCCTTGGAGGACTTCAGGGCCTTTTCCAGGGTCATGCCCAGGTCCATGGGCACCAGCTTTGCCACCTGGTCCACCTTGTTAAAGGGTATGGCCATGGCCCGGCCCACGTCACGGATAGCCGCTCTGGCGGCCATGGTGCCGAAGGTAACTATCTGCGCCACGTGGTCCGCGCCGTACTTCTCCAACACATAGTCGATTATCTCGTCCCTTCGCTCGTCGCTGAAATCTATGTCGAAGTCGGGCATACTCACCCTCTCCGGGTTCAAAAAGCGTTCAAATATAAGGTTATAGCGAATAGGGTCGATATTAGTGATGCCAATACTATATGCCGCAATGCTGGCCGCCCCGGAGCCACGCCCCGGCCCCACAGGTATGCCTATGCTTTTAGCGTGGCGTATAAAGTCCCACACAATCAGATAGTAGTTGACATAACCCATACTGGTTATGGTGTCCATCTCGTACTCAAGCCGGTCTATAAGTTCTTTCGAGGGGTTGTCGCCATAACGCTGCCGCAAGCCCTCCCGGCATATGCGCTCGAAAAACTCCTGGTTAGGTGTGCCGTCCGGGGTGTCAAATTTTGGCAGCTTTGTCTTGCCGAACTCAAACTCCACGTTGCAGCGCTCCGCTATCCTCACGGTATTGTCCGCTGCCTCCGGGTGCTCCGGGAAAAGAGAGCGCATTTCCTCCTCGTTTTTCACATACAGCTCCCCCGAGCCAAAATCCAAACCGCCCTCGTCCTCTATGGTGCGGCCGGTCTGGATGCACATGAGCACCCTGTGCATCTCCTGATCCTCTGGGGCTATATAGTGGCAGTCGTTGGTGACCACCAGAGGGATCCCGGTCTCCTCGGATATTCTAATTACGCTTGGGTTTACATAATGCTCGTCGTTTAATCCGTGATCCTGAAGCTCCAGGAAGAAGTTATCGGGACCGAAAATGTCCCTATACCGCAGGGCTGCCTCCTTCGCGCCCTCATAGTCCCCGCGCAGTATTGCCCGGGGAATCTCCCCCGAAACACAGGCGGACAGGGCAATAATACCCTCATGGTGCTGCTCCATCAGCTCGAAGTCTATGCGCGGCCTGTTATAGAAGCCCTCGATCCAGCCCTTGGAGACCATTGCGATAAGGTTGCGGTAGCCAGTCTGGTTCTCGCACAGCAGCACTAAATGGCGGTTCTCCCGGTCAAACTCGCTGACCTTGTCAAAGCGCGTGCGTTTGGCCACATAGACCTCACAGCCGATTATAGGCTTTATCCCGCGCTTCTTTGCGGCTTTATAGAAGTCGATAACGCCGTACATATTGCCGTGGTCAGTGATAGCCACCATGTCCTGCCCCAGCTCCTGGGCCCGGTCCAAGAGCCGTTCGATACGGCAGGCTCCGTCCAAAAGGCTGTACTCCGTGTGCACGTGCAGATGCGCAAAGGCCACTGTATACCACTCCCTTCAGCTTTTGCTACACATAACCGCAAATAAATTTACATAACCCCATCTATACCCTTTTCCTCAATTATTCTCTCGCCAATCTCAAGGAGCTTTTGCAGCCGGTGATTAACGCCGCTGCGGCTGATGCCCAGCCGTTCCCCCAACTGCCGCAGGGTAAGCTCCGGGTCGTTGAGCCGCAGTGCCGCCAGCTCCTGCAAATTCTCCGGCAGCGAGCCCAGCCCTATTGTGTCATTTATGGCCGCGATAGCGGCGATCTGCCTTGCCGCCGCCGAATAGGTCTTATCCATATTGGCAGTTTCAAAGTTGGTCTTGCGGTTTATATTATTCTTAACTTCCTTGTACATCCTCACCTGCATAAGCTCCATGGACGCCCCGGTGGCTCCCAAAAAGGTCAACAGATTCTCGATCTGCCCGCTGTCCTTCAAATAAATGCCATACCCCCCCGGACGGCGCACCATGCTGGGGTTTATCTGAAAAGTCTCTGCTTCTCCCAGCAAGGTATATAAATCCCCGGCGAGATTTTTGTACGGCGCGGCAAACTCCAGGTGATAGCCCTTGTTGGGGTCCGTGGCGTTCCCGCACACCAGGAATACCCCCCGCAGGAACGCCACCTGACAGCAGCCGTCCTCAAGCACAGCGCGGTTTATGCGCAGGCTGGGCTCCGTACCGCTGTGCCCAAACTCCTTTAGCAGCCAGAGCCGCTCCTGCTCCTCCGGCAGGCTGACACGATAGGCGGGCTGTTTCCTGCGGCTTACCGCATAGGTCATCTGGGGGGAGACCCCCGCCCCGGCCGCAGCCAGTTCCAGCATCCGCCGTGCCACATGGACATTTTCTGTAGTAAAGGCGCTCTCCTTCACGCTAAAGCACTTGGAAAAAAGCCAAGCACCGTAACATTCAGCCCGCAGACAGCATTGCTTTTTCAATTCAATTTTGCACAATTCGGATTTTATCTGTGAAGTAAATGACATTTACAGCCTCTGCAATAGATAACTTTTTGCCCAACTCCGCTATAGCAGCGCCCTTACTTGCTCCGCCACGGCGGCGCAGTCCACCCTCCGAAAATCTGTCACGTCCACAACTATGCGCGGCCCGCCAATGTCAAACCCGGCCATGCCCCGCCTGGTAACCCCCTCTATAAACTGCTCCAGGCTTATGGGCGCGTAAGTATCAGCCTGTCCCGGCAGCTCCGGGTAGCAGGTATTCAGCACATGGCCCCGGTGCCGCCCGGAGGACCGATCCCGAGCCAAGAAGCGTTCGTAAAGCACATCGGCTTTCCCTGTCAGTTCGACTGTTACCGACTGGCAGCAAAAACGCTCCATAAGCTTCTTTATGCCAGGTATCGATGCGGTCTCAAAGTTGTTTTCCAGAATAACTGCTCCACCCCTTGACAGCACCTGTCCGGCCGCATAGTACATTATCTCCATGGCCCCGTTTCCTAGGGCAACCTTTTCCTCCCTGCTATGGAAACCTACCGTATCAAAAAGCCGCTCCTTTATATCATCCTTGGAGAACATGGGTATTCCAAGTATCTCCGATAGCTGCCTAGCCACATAGCTTTTCCCTGAAGCTGGTATACCGCAGACCAAAATGCAACACATATACTTCTCCCTAATGCTTCAGCATATCCCTATGTGTGACGCTGGCCTTTACACCCTTTTCCCCCAGGTAGTCGCAGATATACTGCGCCAGCGCCACCGAGCGGTGATGTCCGCCTGTACAGCCCACTGCCACCACCAGCTGGCTCTTGCCCTCTTTTTCATAAAGTGGCAGAAGATAGTCCAGCAACGCCATGTACCGGGCCACAAATCCTATCGTCTCTTCTTTTTCCATAACGTAGTCCCGCACGTCAGGGTCAAGCCCTGTTTTTGGGCGCAGCTCCGGGTCATAAAATGGGTTCGGCAGGCACCTTACATCCACCACCAGGTCAGCCTCCATGGGTATGCCGTGTTTGAAGCCGAAGCTAATACAGTGCACGGACATGGAGTCGCTGGCGCTTGAAAGAAACTGCTCGGCTATCCGCCCCCTGAGCTGGGCCGGGGAGAGCCCGGTGGTATCTATGACAAAATCTGCGCTCTCCCTCACCGGCCTCAGCATGTCCCGCTCAAGACGCACCGCCTGCTCAAGGGACCCGGCCAAATCATCAGAAAGAGGGTGCTTGCGCCTGGTCTCCTTAAACCTCCGCACCAGCACACCGTCCGAAGCGTCCAAAAAGAGTATTCTATACGGTTTTTTATCCTCCTTCAAGGTTTTCATAGCCGTAAAAAAGGACTTAAAGAGCTCCCCGCCCCGGGTATCGGAAACCACCGCCACCCGGCCCATGGTACTCTCCGACTCTGCACACAGGTCGTAAAACACAGGTATCAGCGCCGGTGGCAGATTGTCCACGCAGAAAAAGCCGATGTCCTCCATTGAGTGCATGGCCTGGGTCTTGCCCGCGCCGGAGAGCCCGGTAAGCACAACAAATTCCATTTTCATTTCCCCTTCCCTTTTCCACCGGGCGTTCAGTTCTCCCCTATTACCCGCACCTCCGGCTCAAGCTCCACGCCGGTCTCTTTTAACACCGTCTCCCGCACAATGTCCATCAGCTCCAGCACGTCCTTACAGGTGGCCCCGCTGGCGTTCACGATAAATCCCGTGTGCTTCTCGCTCACCTGGGCGCCGCCCACCCTTCGGCCCTTCAGCCCGCACTGCTCTATAAGCGCGGCGGCGTAGCCGGTCTTGGGGCGTTTGAAGGTGCTGCCGGCGCTGGGCATGTCATAGGGCTGCTTCTCAAGGCGGCGGGCCTTTAGCTCATCCATCCTAGCTTTTATCTCATCTTTGTCGCCGTGGGCTAGCTTAAATTCCGCGCTGGTGATGATTTTTCCGCCGTCCATAAAGGCGCTCTTTCTGTAGCCGAAGCCCAGCTCCTCGCCGGTGCAGTCCAAAAGCCTGCCCTCGGTGTCCATGTACCAGACACGCTTGACTACGTCCTTCATCTCCCCGCCGTAGGCCCCGGCGTTCATGTACACCGCGCCGCCCACGGAGCCTGGTATCTGCCACGCAAACTCCAGGCCGGTCAGGCCTTCGTCCCGGGCAAAAACGCAGGTCGCTGCCAAACTCACTCCGGCCCCGGAGCGTATGGTCATGCCTTCATTCTCTATGGAGATCGCCGCTGCCGAGTTGAACACTCCTTCGAGCACTAAGGCAACCCCGGGATATCCCCCATCCCCCGCCAGCAGATTCGAGCCCTTGCCCAGTACGAAGTACGGCAGTTCAAGCCGTGAAAGCTCCCGAAGTATCCCAGAAAGCGGTTCATAATTATATATTGTGATAAGTCTGCGGACGGGACCGCCTATCTTGAAGCTCGTGTGCTTACTAAGCGGCTCGTCCCGAACGAGCTCGCAGTCAAGCTCCGCTGTAAGCCTGTCGAGCTCCTGATATTTCAAATCGTCCATACCGGGCCCCCTTCTATAATATAGTATCGGTAAATATATGCGCCGCAGGGCTCATATATCCAGATCCATCTTCACATCCTTGGGCTGGAGCTCATCGAAATCCATGCCCATATTGGCGAGGAGCTCCTGGGCGGCGTTATAGCCCATCTCCTTCTGGCGGTTGTTCATGGCGGCCACCTCGATTATTACCGCCAGGTTCCGCCCTGGCTTCACAGGTATTGTAATAACCGGCACCCGAATACCCAATATCTCCGCAAACTCGTTCTCAATACCCATGCGGTCGTAGGCCTTGGTGGCGTCCCAAGGCTCCATCTTGATGCACAGCTCTATCTTCTGGCTGGGCTTCACCGCGCCGGTGCCGAAAATGCGCTGGGCGTTTATCACCCCGATGCCCCTAAGCTCAATAAAGTGCCTGATATTGTCCGGGGCCGAGCCGACGAGAGAGATGGCCGAAACCCGGCGTATTTCCACTGCGTCGTCGGCAATAAGCCTGTGGCCGCGCTTTATGAGCTCTATCGCCGCCTCTGACTTACCAACGCCGCTGTCACCCACCAGCAGAATGCCCTCGCCGTATACCTCCATGAGCACCCCATGCCGGGTAATGCGTGGGGCCAGTTCAACATTGAGATACGCCACAAGGCTGGCAACCGCCCCTGAGGTGGTGTCCTCGGACATCAAAAGCGGTATCTCATACCGCTCGGCAGCCTCCAGCATAGCGTCCCAGGGACGGATGCTCCGGGCTAGGATAACCGCCACGGGGTGCAGTGCAAAGTACCGCTCGATGACCTCTGTGCGCTGCTCCTCGCCGAAGCGGTTTAATAGGCCCATCTCAGCCCGGCCCATTATTGCAACACGATTAGTGTCGAAATACTCATAAAAGCCGTTGAGCTCCAGGCCCGGACGGATTACATCCCGGGAACGTATGATTATATTCTCCGGGTCCCTGGGCAGGTGCAGGGGCTCCAGCTTCTCATGTTCTATTATTTTGGACAGCGGCAAGGTATATTCTTCCATCATGCTTTTTCCTCCTCCTGATCCTCCTTCGTATCGTCCGAACAGCCGTAATACTTTTTAAAATCTCTCCGAAAGGTCTTCTTATATGCCTCCTCAAAGCCGTTCTTCACGGCCCATTTCACAACAAAATACATCGCAATCAGTATCACCAGCGCCGTACCGCCGCTGATACCCAGCTCCTCCCACATAAAACCCTCTCCTTTGCCGTGCTAAACTTACAAATGTTGTTTTATTATACCACAAATCCTTGATATTGGAAAGCCCCTTCGCAAAACTTTGCCCCCAGAAAAAAATTTTAATAAATTTGTGAAAAAGGGGTTGCAATTTTATGAGAGCTGTAGTATAATGATTAAGCTGTCTAGTGGGACGGCACATATCGCGGGGTGGAGCAGCTCGGTAGCTCGTCGGGCTCATAACCCGAAGGTCGCAGGTTCAAATCCTGCCCCCGCAACCAAATTTTCCCCGGAAACTTTAGGGTTTCCGGGGATTTCATTTTGCTTTTTCCCTTTGTTTCCCTTGGCTGACCCATACGCTGACCCATACGGGGAAACGACCGGGCACTTCTACACGCTGCCGGATAGTAAGTTGTCCTTCGTCCGGGCTGCCTCTTTCTGCGCGGCGGTGGTGACGTGGGCGTAGGTGTCCAGGGTAAACCCGGCCGAATAGTGGCCCAGTATCCCCGATACTGTCTTGATGTCTACTCCATTTTGGAGTGCCAGGGTCGAAAACGTGTGGCGGAGATCGTGAAAGCGCAAGGGTGGCAATCCGGCTCTATCCAATACCCGGTGTAGCATATGCAGGACGCTGTCGGGCGAAATCGGCCCACCGTTTGGCGAGGGAAACACATACTCACCAGCCACTTTGCTCCTCTGCTCTTTGAGGATTTCTACCGCGTCTGCCCCGATGGACAGCGTGCGGTAGGAATTTTTTGTTTTCAGCGGAGCCTCTACCACCTCTCCGTCGATTCTGGCTACCTGTCGTTTCACTTGGATTATGCCTGTTTCTAAGTTGATGTCATCCCACTTTAGGCCCAACAGTTCGCCCCGGCGTAAGCCTGTCGCTAACTCCAGGTAGTACATCTCGAACACACCACTGTTCTTTGCCTCTCGGAAGAAGGCGGATAGTTGGTCGGCGGTCAGCGTTTTCATCTCTTGGTGCTCTACCTTTGGTAGGGCGCAACCGTCTGTTGGATTAGTGGTAATGAGTTTCTGGCTTTTGGCTAACTCCATCGCTGACGAAATCACCTGATTTATGTTCCGCACAGTTTTCGCGCTCAAACCGTTGGGCTGTTGCTTGGATTCTGTACGCTCTACCCTGCCGCTGGTCAACAGTTTTCTGTAAAGTGCCTGCACTTCCAGCGTTGTTAGCTTGCCGAGAGGTATTCTGCCGATACTTGGCTTGATGTGATTTTCAATATAACCCTTGTATGTTTTGTGCGAGGACGGGCGCACCTTGATTTTAGCGTAGTTCTCAAACCACACGTCCATCCATTGGCCTACCGTATACTGGCCTGCTTTGACGATATCCAAGCCCTTGTTGTCCTCAATAGCCCTAGCAAGTTTCTCCTTGACCTCTGCTTGCGTCTTACCAAGCACGTTCTTGTAAATTACCTTGCCGGACTCCGGGTCACGGCCTGCTGTATAGCGGCCCTCCCAGCGGCCGTCCTTGCGTTTGCGTATGTTGCCTTCACCATTTGCTCTGCGTTTCGCCATATCTTGGCCCCCTTTCTGACTACCAACACTACCACATAGTACCCACCTAAGTCCACTGACATTTTTCTTACTTTTTCTGGTTTCCCTAAAACCGTATTCTTTGTTTTGCGGCGCAAATTTTGGCTTCCTTACATCCTCATCCCATAGTCCTCATCATCCATCTCCTGCCTGACGCCGCGGTCTGTTTTCAACCCATGCGCCGCCTTCTTCTGCTCAATTTTACTCATGAGTTTGCTATCAATTTGGGTATTCAGCCGTGCCACCTTCTTTTCATAGCTCTTTGAAATCAGCTTACATAGAGCGCTGACCACTGACCGAATCGAACTTCCCACATCATAATTTTGAGAGTGTTCTGCATTCCATTTTTTGTCAGCCAGCCTTGTTTCGCGTCCTTGGAATAGACCAGCAAGTGCATATGCGGGTGGTGCGTGGTGTTATGGAAAGCTCCGTACCACTGCAAATTACTGATATCGATTTTCTGAGCCTCAGCCAACTCGGTGACGTTGCGCCTTACCAATTCCCGCCATGCTTCGGCCCTGTTGTACCCTAACCGCTCCGCATCCTCACGGTGCAAACTAATGACGTGTGTCCAGATGATGCCCTTGTGCTGGCCCACTTTTTCCGCGACGGAATCCAAATCTATCTTGTCATTGGTCTGACTAAACAACCCGTGTGACCCTAGCTTTTCCACCCCAGGCCGCTCTGCCATATAGCTGACCAGCTTGTGTAGGACGGATTTTGCGGACATTCAAAATAAAAAAATGTGGAGGTAACAGACAATGGCAAAGACGATTTTTGAGGAACTGGGCGGAAAATACGAGCGGCAAGGAGATTACTTAATCCCGTGCTTAACCGTACCCGCCGAAGAAGAACAGCCGATAGGCACATGGGGACAGCGGCATCTAGATTATCTGAAGCAGTACCGCAGGGTTACATACACCAATCTTCTTACAAGCGGCAGGCTGAACACTTACCTTGCCGACATCGACAGGCAGGCGCAGGAACGCTTTGAAAGGCTCATAGAGGGCATGAAACAGGCACAGGGCATAACGGAACGGCTAAAGGAAGAAAACGCCTTAGAATGGATAAAGCAAATCTAAACTTTTGGATTTGGCCTAAAATCCAAACTTAGAAGAAATCCAAACTTTCCTCTGTAAATCCTTTATTCAAGGCATTTTCTGATATAAAAGTTTGGATTTTGTTTTGTACTTCTCTTGTCAGAAATGAGAATAAATTGATTGAAACAGAGCTAAATAGCAATGTTTTACGCATTTTGTCATAATTGGAGTATTGTACTTTGTGAAACGAAATCCAAACTTTTTCCGGCAAGAATCCCCAATTATCAAGCTGTTTTCAGAAAAGTTTGGATTTTATATAAGTTTGGATTTCAGGACGGCTCAACAACATAAGGGCGTGTGCGAGGGAGATTGTGAATGAGGAAATTATTTTCGCATAGATAGGCAAGGTGGCAGAATGTAAAAGTTCTGTCACTTTTCTTTTCATAGGGCTGATTAAAGTTGATATTTGCCAGAAGGAGTTTCAGCATGGTAGAATATAAAGAACTATATCATCATTTCACTGTAAATAAATTGAGGAATGCGACATGCTTGTTGTCACATTCCTAATGCTATAACTAAAATGAAGGAGGAATTGAATATGCCGTTTACTGAAATATGTATTTATCAAGTCAAGCCGCAAAAGGTAGAAGAATTTGAAGCTCTGATGCTTGAAGCCAAAAGCCTCTTAGAAAAACAGGAGGGATTGCTTCTGCTTCGGTTCGCCAAAAGAGGGTATCGCATAGACATGGAGCAAATTAAGGAGGGGCTTCCACCTCTTAAAATTAACCGTATCGTAAAAAGTGTTAAGTATATGCTTTACTGGGAATTTGATACAAAAGAGAACTACGGAGCAGCACAAAAAAATCTTTACGACAGCTATTGGAAGTCTATTGAAAAATGTTTAATAGTTCCGCATGACAAATATTTAGGAGAGGGAGTGTTTTAATGGATTTCTCATATTGTGGATTGGATTGTAATGAATGTCCTGTTTATTTGGCTACTATCAGCAAAAATACAGATGAACAAATCAAATTGGCAAACGAATATTCAACTGATGTTACAAAATTCTCAAAAGAGGATATGTATTGTTTGGGATGCCATTCTGATATGGTGTCACAAAAGATGTGCGGTGATTGTGAAATAAGACTATGTGGCGTTAAGAAACCCTATGGAAGTTGTGCTGAGTGTGGCAAATTTCCATGTTCTATACTGGAAGAAAATTTAGGTGATAATTCAGAAAATTTGAATCATTTAAAACAGCTTGCCATTAAACACAAAAAGGCAGAGTGATAATATGCAGATAGACAGACTTATTCAAATTGTGTTTCTCTTGTTAAGGCATGAGAATATAACTGCGAAGCAACTGGCGGTGGAACTTTGCGTTTCCACCCGCACGATATATAGGGACATCAATATACTATCGATTGCGGGAATACCGATTACATCACAAAAGGGATATGGCGGAGGATTGTCATTATTACAAGGCTTTTCACTGGACAAATCTTATTTTACGCAGGAAGAACAAAAGAATATTATACAGGCGTTGCAGATTCTAAAGTCATCAAATTATCCCGATGCTGATAAATCATTAAACAAGATTGCTGGATTGTTTAGTCACAATTTGCAGTCCGAATGGCTAGAGATTGATTTTTCCTATTGGGGCAGTCCTGAAAAGGAACGAAACAATATTACGGTTTTAGAACGTGCAATAATCAATAAGTATGTGATTACGTTCACTTATTTTAATGCAGAATTGACAATCACCAATCAGATTGTCGAACCGTTGAAATTGGTTTTCAAATCTCATGCATGGTATCTTGTTGCCTATTCAAAGCGCAAAAATGATATTCGCACTTTTAAGATGTCTCGCATAAGGGAGCTTCAAATAACAGACCAATTATTTGACCGTGAATTACCAAAGGATTTTTCCATTACCCCTGCCTACAAGGAAGAATACAATACGCCGATATTCGTATTACATTTTTCGGAAAAGATAGCGTATAAAGTCTATGATGAATTTCAAGAGAAATACATTAAAAAATTAGACGATGGAACATTGGAAGTGACTTTTAGATACCAGCTTAGTGATTGGACTTTCCTATATCTGCTTTCTTTTGGGGAATATGTTGAAATTATTGAACCTGTTGAAGCGAGAAATATTCTAAAGGAAAAAGCTAAAAGAATATCTGCCATGTACTAACAATGTCGGAAATACAGATGTTTGCCGTAATTTAAAAGATTATAAATAGCAATTATAGGAGTGTATATGAAAGAAAAGTGGATACTCTGTCCTGTTTGCGGTAACAAAACCCGTGACAGAATTAGAGAAGATACGGTTTTGAAAAACTACCCCCTCTATTGCCCGAAATGCAAGCAGGAAACTTTGATTGAAGTCAAAAGTTTGCAAATAACAGTCATCACAGAGCCAGACGCATAGACGCAGAGCCGATGAACTTGTGAAATAAAATCACAGTTCGTTGGCTCTATTTTATTTCATAGGATTTTAAGGCAAACGCCCACCATATAAAAAAACGGTGTGTGGTGGGCGGTATTGCTATGCCCGAAAAGACTTAACAGACACTCTCCAGACCTGTTTTTGAGTTTGGAGGGATTTTTTTATGTCTTTTTTTCGGGCAGTTATCCATCTGCTCATGCAATGCAGAAATAACTTATACATAGCATATCGGGGATTGGCAGGAAGCCAGTTAAAAAAATCCCTGCCCATGCAACGCTACTTCTCACCATGAAACCAGAAGTAGAATCTCCACTTAATAGAACATATATCTCCTATAACCGTAGAGGTCACAGAACCTTTGCGGTTTTTCTTTTGTCGTTTTTTATCGGAATGTGCCGCAGGGCTGTTCCTGCTGTTGGCTGTCGTTCGCCGCCCTCTTCATCTGGATTTTAGCATTTTAAAAATTCAGATTGGAGGAAAATACGGTGAAATATGCACCAAGAAAAGTATATATCAAAGAAAACAATGTCTATGTGGAATTATCCTATACGGACTTCTGCCGCCGCAGGCAAGCCGACCAGAGTTACATGGACAAGCTGTTTATTCCCATTCAAGGTTGTCTGCTTGAGGTAGTGCGGGAACAGTACGCAGAGTTCTACAAAGATAAAGAACGGTGGCGTTATCTGAAAAAACTGGATATTAACTACAGCCTGCTGTCATTGGAGGGATTTACAGACAGCGAGGGGAATATTCTTGATTTCATTGTTGATGAAGCGGTGGACGTTGCGGAAACCGTTGTCCATGCGGTGATGGTGGACAGACTGAAAGCCGCCCTGCATTTATTGTCGGGCAGTGAGCAGGCGTTGATAAAAGCCCTTTTCTTTGAGGAACTTTCCGAGCGGGAAGTCGGATTGCGGTTAGGCGTGACACAAAGCGTTGTGAACAAGCGCAAAACCAAAATCCTTGTGAAGCTGAGAAAGATAATCGAAAACAAAATTTAAGGCGTTCAGCCCCCTTGTTTTTTCCTTTGGGAAAATGGGGGTGGCTTTTTCCTGCCCTCTCAATCAATTCGATTGGAGGAAATAAGGATGGCATACAACCACGGACGGGAGGATAGGAAATGGCGTATCTGGAAAGAAGCCGAGGAAAAAATTCTGCGTGAGTGCGGCGTTGATGAAGCAACCATTGAACAAATCCGCACAGACGACAGGGCAGATTTTAATTCCAACAGGCGGTTTTACCGATGGGCGAGCGACTTCGGCGAATACCTTGAGGGCATGGCGGACAGGGAGAAGCAGACGGAGGTAAAGTCTGTTGCTGATTTACTGGACGAGATTGAGAGCGAAACTCTGTACTTTGCTTTAATCACGGTAGATAAACGCACGTTACAAATCGTCCTGCTGAAAATGCAGGGCTATTCCACTAAGGAGATTGCCCCGCTTGTGCATTTAACGGCAGGGGCTGTCTATGCAAGGCTCAACCATCTGCGGAAGAAGCTGCGGAAAATTTTATAAGCGTCTCATATATCCTGCTTTCCTATGGGCTATCTGGTGGGGAGAGAAAAACTCTCTCCTACTTTTTAGCAGGAGGAAAGGAAATGGCATACGGGGCAAAGACATACACGCTTCGGGAGGAATCCACGGAAAGCGGCAAAAGGTATTTTATCAGCTTTAAGGACGAGCAGGGCGAACACCAAGAACTAGAAGTGTCAGAACAGCTATTCATTGAATTTCGTCAGATGGAGCGCAGGAACAGAAACCTTCAGCAATGGAATCAGCGGCACAGGGAGTTTAACGAGGTGTGGGACGAAACGCTTTACGGTATGTGGTTTTGAATACGTCCCCGGCTCTGGCATATCGAAGTATTGCCCTGCTTGTGCCAAGAGGATACAGAGGGAGAAGTCAAACGAGAGCAAACGCAGGAGCAGGGAACAGAAAAGGATGGCATGTATTGAACTGTCCGTAAAAAATAACCGACTTGTCTAGTTCGCCGATACGGTCAGCATTACGCTCGATGAATGCGTCGATGAACTCGCTGGCATTGCTCTTGATGGGAAAGCTTTCGTAGTCCTGGTACTCGCCATAGTCCTTGGCAGACGAGTCAAACTTGATGATGTCCTGCACTAATCTTTGCTGACGGACTGTAGCTGGGGAGTTGTCAATGCCTTCAGCCACCTTCTCAACGCCTTCGCGGGTACCCATATACTTCACCAAGTCCGTTGCCGAACGCTTTGGGGTGTTCCGCATATACCTGCTAGTGACAATAATTTTCGCCGTAATCAGTCACCCCTATTCTGCCACTCATCGGCATCTTCGAAGGTCAGAATCCCATTTGTCCACGCTACCTCTTGCGCAACATTGAGCCGTAAAGTGTCCAGAGTATCATCTGGAATATCATTGACCGCCGCAGTAATGTTGCTGATAATCCCCATCTCTACCGCCAGCTTGAACAGCATTTCACACACATCTTTGCCGAGGGAACGCACCTCGCTTTTGATTGCTCCTGCCAACATAGGAGTCAAGTAATTGATGTTTTTCTGCTGCCGAAGATACCCGATGTAGAACTCAACCGCCTTGCAAACAAAGTCCCCCTTTGAGGTGGCATTTGCTTCTGGGAGCATTTCCTCGATTTCTGTGACCATCGAGGGCCGCATCCAGTATGCATATTTTTGCTTATTCTCGCTCAAAAGCTCTCCTTTCTGACCGACCCCTGATTTCAGGGGCCGGTAACCTCTGATTTTTCCCTACCGACCGGCTCTGCCGGACGATGTCACCTGCGCGGTAGACCCCGCGCTTTAACCTGCTTGTCTTTTTGACCGTTTCCTGCGCCCTGTTTTGCCGGATAAACTTGCAACCCTCTGCATATTTGGAGCAGTTCCCATCCACCGCTGACACTGTCCCACAAATCGCCACAAATGCCCCAAAACGGCGTTCTGGGCCTGCTCTCGTCTTGCACCTCGAGAATGGCCCCAAATCGCCCGACACGGCCCTCACAGGGGCCACAAACGGGTCACTTCCATAACTGGCACTCGTTGTGATACTCGATTGCCCCCTGGATGGGGAGAATCGTGAAAATCAAATTGCCATTTCTAACTCGACCATCGGCGCTCTCATACTTTGTAGGCTCTGTAAGGATGAGCGTTTTGTACTCCAGCTCCCGCACATATTTCCGCACCGTGTTCTCACTCATGCCCACCGCTCTACCGATAGTCTTGTAGCTCGGCCAGCATTGATGCGACTTCCTGTCCTTGCAATACATGAGATAGGCGTAGACTGCCAGCTCACCAGCCGACAATCCCAAACTGAAAATTGCATTTGGCAGAGGAAAGAAGTTCTTTGCTCCGCTGCATGACGCTCTCAAGAAATTATTCATATTGCATTACCTCCTGTCTGTTCCTCAACCCAGGCGAGGAATTTTTCTTTGGGAACCACCAAGCGCGAACCGATTCTCAGCACTGGGAAGTCCTCCTGATGCAACAATTCGTAGGCTCCTGCCACAGAAATCCCCAAAACCTCTGCCACTGTTTTCGCATTGAGAAACAGTGGCAGCTCGTCATAACTCTTGAACTTGGATTGAACCACTTGGCACCTCCTAAAAAATGTCTTGACTTTTCCGTTCGTCTGTTGTAGACTTACTCTTAAAGATAGTTTAGTTTGCTCGACTGTCTTATGGTAACATACGGCTATTCATTTGTCAAGGACAATTTCAAAAATATTTTTAATTTGTGAAGGAGAACGGTTAACATGGCGGCTTATGAGTTCTACACTTACTTTGCGGAGGGCTGGGAGTATTTCGTCTACAAAGATCTGACGGTAGAACGCCCAAGGACAATAGAAAAAGACTTCCCATTTCTGGAAAGCCTCTTGCGTTTCACCTATCTGGACATCTGGCCGATGGAGGATCTGTTTAAGAAAATGGATGCCGCTCTGCTGAACTTTTATCAGAAATCCGACTTCGATTCTCAGGCCGTTGTGATGAGCACGTTGAAAAAGCTGGCGAAGGAGCACATCTACTTCGAGTTTCTGCGCCTTGACTGGCAGTCGCGGTTCCGCTATATTGAGCGGCACCCTGACAAGGATATTCAGAAACACCTGCCCCACAAGCAGTTGCGGCACATCCCTAGTGACATCGACACGCTCCAAAAACAAATCATGCGTCTGTTTGAGGATGTGCTGGATATTGACGACGGCAAGAAGAAACCCGTGCAGGAAAAGCTGAAAGCTTATCTCCAAAGGGAGAAAAACCAACCGCTTTATGCTTACAAGTTTCAGCCTATTTCCACCACTTATGAGCAAACTGGCGAGGGAACCTTTGCAGAAGTTTTGCACCCAACCTCCATCTATGACTTGGTCGAGTTTTCCCTCCGCGAGTGCGTCAAGCGCGAACAGCGTATGCGCATCTGCTCCTACTGTGGAAAGTATTTCGCAATCCCCCGGCGTAACACGGCGGAATTTTGCAACCTAACCGTAGATGAAAACGGTTACACCTGCCGGGAAGTCGGTGCGCGGAAGCGCTGGGCAGAGAAGAAAAACTCGGATGAGCTGTTCAAGGAGTACCGCCGAGAGTACAAGAAACGTTTCAACTGGATTAAGGCCGGGAAAATCAGCCCCGGCACGTTCTACGCTTGGAGCGCCACTGCCAAGGGCAAGCGCGATGAGTGTGCTGCTGGCAAGATGTCTTTTGAGGAGTTCAAGAAGTGGATGGCTGAGTCATAAAGTCTTTTCTTTGTTATGCGGCACAGCCTTTGCGTTAACCCTCAATCTCCTCCCCAATCCTTGCCATCACCCGCCCGTGATCCAGCTCGCACACCGTATCGCAAAGGGCCCGGATATCCTCATTGCTATGGCTGGCCAGCAGGATAGTTTTTCCCCGCTCTCGCAGTTCCGCAAACAGCCCGCGCATGTCTTCCACCCCTTGATTATCCAAGCCGTTCATGGGCTCGTCCAAAATTAGCAGCTCCGGGTCCTCCATGATGGCCTGGGCTATCCCCAGCCGCTGGCGCATACCAAGGGAATACTTTCGCACCGGTTTCTTATTCTCCGGGTCCAAGCCTACCGCGCGCATGGCGTTCCGTGCTGTGGCCACGTCCTTCTTACCACCCATGGCAAGCAGGTACAAGAGATTTTTCAGCCCGCTTTTGCCGCCGATAAATCCGGGCGTTTCGATGATAAGGCCGATATTCTCCTGGGCTTTCGACGGCCTAACCTTCTCCCCATTCACCAAGACTTCGCCGGAGGTAGGAGTCATAAACCCGCAGATGCACTTCATGAGCACGGTTTTGCCGGAACCGTTTCTGCCGATGATGCCGTGGATTTTTCCGCGCTCAAAGTCGAGGCTGATATTATCCAGCGCTCTTGTCTCCCGAAAATTTTTCGACACGTTCTTCACTTCGATGATGTTGTCCATTTTGTCCTCCCTACTCCAAATCACGCCTGCCGAATTTCCAGACTGCTGCAAATGACATCACAACAATTCCCCCTGTCCAGACCGTGAACACATACTCCGGCCCGGGCGCAAAACCGCTGTGGTACCAGTCTATCCCCAGCAGGCCCGACCAGCTCAGCGGCGAAACAAATTGCAGCCACTTCCCAAAGGTAAACACCCCCAGGGAGTTTGCGAACAACGCCATTGCCGTCAGAACCCCAGACGCAAATATCCCCGCCTGGCGGCTGACGAACACTCTGAAAAAGCAGATAAGCACTCCCATAAACGCCGCCGAAAGTCCTATACAAACAAGGCAGATTAAAGTTGTTTCTATAGGCGTGAATATTGCCAACACCTCCGGAGAAACAATGATGGACAGGTTCACTCCGGTCTGTCCCTGCACTTGCCCGGAGGACTCTGCCAGGGTGTGCAGCAGCACGCCCCAATCCGCGTCCCAGCCAATTTCCGGCAGGGTGAACAAGATGGACAGCGCCCAGAGCGCTGCGGCATACAAAAACGCCATGCAAATCACGCACAGCAGCTGCCCGGTCATATAGGCTCTGTGCCCGCTCCTGGCTACCATCAGCTCCGCATAGCCATCCGTTTCACCTGTGTCGGAGAACAACAGCAGGCACAGGCCGTTGTTCACCACCTGCATGGTGGGAAATGACAGGAAAAAGGGGTACGCCCAGGGGGCCACCGGCACTTTATAGAAGTCGGCAATGGTGCAGAGCGGGGCGTAGTTGTAAAAACTAAACACCACCATCATCACTACAATCAGCCACATTTTGGGGCCGCCCAGATCCCGCCGCAGGAGGATGCCGCAGCAGCGCAGGGATTTCCGTATCTCAGCCATGCTCCATCCTCCTTTTCATGCAGACACACCCCAAACCACACATGAGCCCACAAAATCCAGCGGTAAGTAAAAACTTTCCATGTAATGTCAGCCCTGGCACGGCGGTATAGTGGATGCTTTCCACCCAGTTCACCGGGTGCCAGATGGATATGGGCGAAATCAAGTGGGTTGGCATCACCCGCAGAACCGTCAGGTGTATGGCAAGGGGCGCGGAGATAGCCACAAACTGGTTTGACACAAGGATACTCATGAACATCCCCAGCGCGCCGATCAGCGCCCCGGACAGGGACATATGCAGAATATAACAGGCCCACCCCAGGAAAATATGGCCGGATTCAAACACCGCCTCATAGTCCACACTCGTGCAGGAGGCAAACCAGGGCAGAAACGTGCCGTTGGCCAGTACGAACAACGTCAGCCCCAGAGCCATTGTCAGAAAGCCTGCAAGAGAACTTGCCAGCAGTTTCGAAACGGTGTACCGGGCTATGCCTGCCCGCACCGTCCAGTAGGGCAGGGCGCGGCTGTCCCAGTCCCGGGCAAGGCTCATGGCAAAGGGCAGGGTTGGCAACACGAATAAGGTCAGCAGATTGGTGCCGGTAGAATTTATCAGGTACCACACGCTGGTGTAGGGAGTCCTCCCAGAAATATGATCGGCTATCAGCCCCGCCACACTCAGTTCCATCAACACGGCCGTGAGCAGTCCACAGAGGGCCACGGGCCAGGATAGCGCCTGACGGAGCTGTACACGAAAGGCCAGCAGAAATTTCATCTCATATCCGTCTCCCTTTCCAAAATTACGCCGCTGTAGGCGCTTACGGCAGTAACTTCATAATCCGTATAGTCGAAATCCACAGTACTGTCCCCCTGCCCGGCCTTCTTCTCAATGGCGGTGGTGATCACCCATGCGGGGCGGGCGTAGAGCCCCTTGCTGTCGGCGGCTATCACGTAATTCAGCTCTAAGCCGATTATTTCGCTGTCCTCAAAGTGGATGGCCTTGCTATACTCGTCCACGTACGCCTTTAGCGCCTGCTCCGGCGGGATAATCGGCTCGGTGGAGATGGCTTCGCCGGACTCTACCATACTTCCGGCGTGAAATTCTATGAGGCCGTCTTTATTGTAAATGGCGTGGATGCTGGGAAGACTGCCGCCCCTGCTCTCGCCAAAAGTGGACTCCGCCCATTGTCCGTTGCAGAAGGGGATATCGTCCAATATCTCCCGGAACTCGAAGTAGTAGTACTCGTCGTCCTCTGTGAAACTCTTGGATATTGTATCGCTGCTCCATTCGGTGGCGTGACGGTTGTAAATATCCAGGTTCTTATTCAGAAGCCCGGCGGTGTGGGCCTCGCCCCGGATCAGCGCATGGCCGGGGACAGAGCAGGCGGACAGCCTGTCCTCCAGCTCTCTCAAAGCATCGTCGTATGACATGAAATCCAGGTCTTCCTGACCGGCCTCGCCCATGCTGCCGTTGCCCCTTTCCCTTGGGGTCAGGTCAGCATTTATGCACTCCCATGGCTGCTGGCGGCGCAGATAGTACATCAATGTGTAGCGTTCTTCATTTGTATCTGCCACACTATCGAAATCCGCGCCGCCTGGAGAGTAGTAGCTGTAGTCCATGCCTCCATGCACGACCCCCTCATAGATATGAAGATGCTCTGAAAAGTCCTCAGTATACGTCCTGAATATCGGCCCGGTAGCCTGCTCCTCCCGTTCCTGGGGATCTGTGTGCATGAAGGTGTCGATGGCCGTATTCTCGTCCGTTTCGTACCAGCTAAGGTTATAGGCGGTCACCTCCTGCGGGTAGTCCTCCGGCAGCTCCGCCATGATTTGCAGAGTTTGGGGCAGCTCGACAGTTTCCTTGCCGGAACCGCAGCCGGAAAAGAGCAGCAGTGTGCATAACACAAGTAAAATAAAACCGTAGCGTCGTTTCATAAAGCACCTCAATCCTGGCCCAGACCGGACCGTTGTGTTTTTATTATATTTCATTCACTATTATATGTCAAGAATAGAAATATAAGGACGGGTAATATTTTTTGCCCGCCCCTATTTACTTTGCCGGTGGAAATGTGTTAAAATGAACGTATTGATAGAACGGAGGCGGCCCATGAGAAGCGCGGAGATAACCAAGAAGATACCGCTGGAGCTATTGTGCATCCGGCTTCTGGAGGAGCGGGATATGTACGGCTATGAGATGGTGCAGGAAATAAGAAAGCGCAGCGAGGGGCTCTTGGAGTTGAACATCACTACGCTGTATCTGGCGCTCAAGCGGCTGAATGAGCATGGGTATGTGTCGATGTATTATTCCGACGCGGAAGCCGCCCGGGAACGGTCGAGGATTTATTATCATTTGGAGGAAACCGTCGGGGAGTATAAGCAGAAACTGAAAGAGGAGTATGAGCGGGTAACATTAGGAGTTAGAAGGTTTTTGGAGTTCGGGCAGCCTTGAATGGTTGGGAAAGGGCTTTTCTTTGTTATGTGGCGCAAATTTTGCACAGGAACTTTGCCCTTTCTTTTTCATATACTTTGTGGTATACTATAAACTGTAAACTGATATTTTGTGAGGATTATGCAATGGATGAATTTGCAAAACCCGCATACTGGCTGGACTGTGCGGATTACGACTTGCAGACCGCCAAAGCTATGCTTGAAACAAAGCGATTTCTCTACGTTGGATTCATGTGCCATCAGACCATTGATAAAGGGGTTAAAAGCAGTTTTCGTTCAACGACAGCCAAACAGTGAACTGCCTTATATTCACAGCTTGGTACACCTTGCCAATCTATCGGGAATTGCAGCTGAGATCAATGAAAGTTAGCTTTTCCTCCTGGACGTTCTTAATCCGCTGAATATCGAAGCCAGATACCCTCTCAACAAAGAAAAGCTCTTGCGTTCCCTAACTGAATCACGCTGTGAAGATTTAATTCGCAAAGCGGAGAAATTATTGACATGGATAAAAACGAAGTGTTAAACTTGGCAAAAAATATGCCGCTGTTGTCCGGAAGGAGTTGGACACCCGGTCAATTATCCTTTATGGCTCTCAGGTAAAGGGGACTTCCACAGAAAGCAGCGATATTGATATTGCCGTTATTGTTGATGATATTCCAGGCGACTATTTGGACAGTGTCGCTCTATTATGGAGGCTTTCCAGAAAAATCAATACGGATATCGAGCCTGTCCTTTTGACTGCTGCCGATTCTGACAGCGGCTTTCTCCACACTGTCCGTGAAACCGGGATCGCTGTCTGACCCATAAGCTGACCCAGAATCGAAAAAACTCAGTGGACTGGATAGGTCTTAACCTTCGGGTTTTGGCTGAAAAATCGAGCGAAAAGGGCCGGAAATGCCCGGAAGCCGCTGAAAAAATCCGCTCACCACAGCTCATAACCCGAAGGTCGCAGGTTCAAATCCTGCCCCCGCAACCACTTTTCCCCGGAAACTCTAAGGTTTCCGGGGATTTCATTTTGCTTTTTCCCTTATTTTCCCTTGCCTGACCCATTCGCTGACCCATACGGGGATAGGACCAGAAACTATCGGATACTACTCCCCAGGAGGTTGCCCATCGTCTTGGCTGCTTCTTTTTGCGCGGCGGTGGTGACGTGGGCGTAGGTGTCCAGGGTGAATCCGGCGCTGTAGTGACCAAGCATACCCGACACCGTTTTGATATCTACTCCATTTTGGAGTGCCAGGGTCGAAAACGTGTGACGGAGATCGTGGAACCGTATCTTGGGTAGCCCCGCCCTCTCAAGCACCCGATGTAGCATATGCAGGACGCTGTCCGGCGAGATCGGGCCGCCGTTTGGCGAGGGAAACACATACCCACCAGATACTTTATCCCTCTGCTCTTTGAGGATTTCTACCGCGTCTGCCCCAATGGACAGCGTGCGGTAGGAATTTTTTGTCTTCAGCGGAGCCTCAACCACCTCTCCGTCGATTCTGGCCACCTGTCGTTTTACTTGGATAACACCTGTGTCCAGGTCGATGTCATCCCACTTCAAGCCCAACAGTTCGCCCCGACGTAACCCTGTTGCCAGTTCCAGGTAGTACATCTCGAACACGCCGCTGTTCTTGGCTTCTAGGAAGAAGGCCGCTAATTGGTCAGCGGCCAGCGTTTTCATCTCTTGGTGCTCTACTTTTGGCAGGGCACAGCCATCCGTCGGATTGCTTGAGATAAGTTTCTGGCTCATAGCAAGTGCCATTGCTGACGAAATCACCTGATTAATATTGTGGACTGTTTTCGCACTTAGCCCTTTGGACTGCTGTTTGGACTCAGTACGCTCTACCCTACCACTGGTAAGCAGTTTTCTGTAAAGGGCTTGGACTTCCAGCGTGGTCAGCTTACTGAGAGGTATTCTGCCGATGTTCGGCTTAATGTGATTTTCAATATAACCTTTGTATGTTTTGTGCGAGGACGGTCGCACCTTGATTTTAGCGTAGTTCTCAAACCATACGTCCATCCACTGCCCTACCGTGTATTGACCGGCCTTGACCACGTCCAAGCCTTTGCTATTCTCGATGGCCCTGGCAAGTTTTTCCTTGACTTCCGCCTGGGTCTTGCCGAGCACATTCTTGTAAATCACCTTGCCGGACTCAGGGTCGCGGCCAGCCGTATAGCGCCCCTCCCAGCGACCGTCCTTGCGCTTGCGTATGTTACCCTCACCATTTGCTCTGCGTTTTGCCATATCTTGGCCTCCTTTCTGACTACCAACACTACCACATAGCCCCCGCGTATGTCCACTGACATTTTTCTTACTTTTTCTGGTTTCGCCCAAAACCCTTTTCTTTGTTTATGCAACGCAAATTTTGAGGGCCTACATCCTCATTGAATAACTCTCATCATCTATATCCGGCTGAACACCACGCTCAGTTTTCAGCCCATGCGCCGCCTTCTTCTGCTCGATTTCACTCCTAAGCTTGCTGTCAATCTGAGTATTCAGCCGGGACAGTTTTTTCTCATAACTATTTGAGATTATCTTACACATCGCGTTGACCACCGACCTCATTGCTGACCCTACGTCGTAACTGTGCGTGGGTTCTGCCTCCATTATCCTCATAGCCAGCGCCGCACTCCTGACGATTACATTCTTAATACTGCGAAACTCAGGGTTATCCTCCAGCGAAATATCCAGCCCCTTCTTCTCAAAATATAGTGATAATTTTTCTCGGTTGACCTTATTCCATTCTGAGTTCAGCCTTGCAATGCCCTCGTCTTTTGCAAGCTCAGCTACAATTTTGTTGACAGTATCCTTAACATCCTTCGGCAGATAACCATACTGCTTTCGCCCTTTGCAGGTCTTTAGCTGTGAAGCCAGTTTCAGAAACAACATCTCCACTTCAGAAGTGGGCGCACATGAGTCGCGGATTTTCGTAAGCAGCTTTTCTATTTCCTCCCGGCTCTCCTTCTTCAACCGGTCGCGGAGGTCTGTTTCCATCGAGAATAGCTTGTACTGCTCCAACCGGAAGATGTCGTTGCCCAGCGCACTCCGCAGCGAATCTATCCCCTTTTTCGTCAGCCAACCCTGTTTAGCGTCCCTGGAATAGACCAGCAAGTGCATATGTGGGTGGTGTGTGGTATTGTGAAATGCTCCATACCACTGCAGGTTACTGATGTCGATTTTCTGAGCCTCGGCCAACTCGGTGACATTGCGCCGCACCAATTCACGCCATGCCTCGGCCCTGTTATAGCCCAACCGCTCCGCATCCTCACGGTGTAAGCTGATGACGTGTGTCCAGATGATGCCCTTGTGCTGGCCCACTTCCTCGGCGACCGAATCCAAATCTATTTTGTCATCGGTCTGACTAAAAAGGCCATGACTTCCAAGCTTTTCCACCCCATGGCACTCTGCCATATAGCTGACCAGCTTGTCCAGTTCGCCAATGCGGTCAGCGTTGCGCTCAATAAAAGCATCGATGAACTCGCTTGTGTTGCTCCTGGTGGGAGAACTCTCGTAGTCATGGTACTCACCATAGTCCTTGGCAGACGAGTCAAACTTGAGTATGTCCTGCACTAATCGTTGCTGACGAACAGTGGCAGGAGCGTTGTCAATGCCCTCAGCTACCTTTTCCACCCCCTCACGAGTACCCATATATTTCACAAGATTTGTCGCCGAGCGTTTCGGAGAGTTCCGCATATACCTGCTGGTAACAATTATTTTTGCCATAATCAGTCGCCCCCGTTCTGCCACTCATCGGCATCCTCAAAGGTCAGAATCCCATTTGTCCGCGCTACTTCCTGGGCAACATTGAGCCGCACCGTGTCCAGAGATTCATCGGAAATATCATTGACCGCCGCCGTGATATTGCTGTTGATTCCAATTTCCACCGCCAGCTTGAACAGTATTTCGCACACATCTCTGCCGAGGGAACGCACCTCGCTCTTGATTGCCCCTGCCAACATCGGAGCCAAGTAATTGATGTTTTTCTGCTGCCTGAGATAACCGATGTAGAACTCAATCGCCTTGCAAACGAAGTCCCCTTTCGAGGTGGCGTTTGCCGCCGCCAGCATTTCCTCTATCTCTGCGACCATCGATGGCCGCATCCAGTACGCATATTTTTGCTTTTTTTCGCTCAAAAGCGCTCCTTTCCGACCGACCCCTGATTTCAGAGGCCGGTAATCCCTGATTTTTCCCCAACGACCGGCTCTGCCGGACGATGTGAACTGCGCGGTAGACCCCGCGCTTTAACCTGCTTGTCTTTTTGACCGTTTTCAGTGTCCTATTTGGCTGGATATTATTCCACAATCCTGCATATTTCTCCTTGCTTTGATATGGTGGCTGCTGCCCTCACAAATCGTCACAAATGCCCCAGAATGGCGTTCTGAGCCGGTTGCCACTCACTTCCCTC
Source organism: Acutalibacter muris (assembly GCF_002201475.1). NCBI lineage: Bacteria > Bacillati > Bacillota > Clostridia > Eubacteriales > Acutalibacteraceae > Acutalibacter > Acutalibacter muris. Next base: position 1,876,717 of record NZ_CP021422.1, read on the forward strand.
GACCCCGGCCCAAATCGCCTGACACGGCCCTCACAGGGGCCATAAACGCTTACCTCGCTGTTTGGCACTCATTGCGGTATTTGACCGCCCCATAAATGGGAAGAATCGTGAAAACCAAGTTGCCATTCCGAACCTGCCCACTGGCACACTCATACGTTGTCGGCTCCGTCAGTATGAGTGTCTTGCACTCAAGCTCCCGCACATATTTCCTCACCGTATTTTCGCTCATGCCAACGGCAATGCCAATAGTTTTGTAGCTTGGCCAGCATTTGTGCGACTTCCTGTCCTCGCAATACATGAGGTAGGCGTAGACAGCCAGTTCACCTGCTGACAATCCTAAAGTGAAAATAGCGTTAGGCAGAGGAAAGAAATTCTTTGCTCCGCTGCATGACTCTCTCAAGAAAGTATTCATATCTCATTACCTCCTGTCTGACTCTCAATCCACGAGAGGAATTTCTCCTTGGGAACCACCAGGCGCGAACCGATTCTCAGCACAGGAAAGTCTTCCTGGTGCAGCAACTCATATGCCCCCGCAACTGAAATCCCCAAAATTTCTGCCACTGTTTTCGCGTTGAGAAACAGTGGCAGTTCGTCATAGCTTTTGAACTTTGATTGAACCACTCCGCACCTCCTAAAAATGTCTTGACTTTTTGGTTTGGCTGTTGTAGACTAATTCTTAAACAGAGTTTGATTTGCCGACTGTCATATGGTAACACATGATAATTCATTTGTCAAGGACAATTTCAAAAATGTTTTTAATTTTCTAAGCAAGGAGCAATCAAAATGGCTGACTACCTGTTCTACACCTACTTTGAAGAGGGCCGCGAGTACTTTGTCTACAAAGATTTGACGTTCGAGCGCTCGCACAAAAAAGAAAAAGACTTCCCATTTCTGGAAAGCCTTTTGCGATTTACCTACTTGGATATCTGGCCGATGGAGGATTTGTTTAAGCAAATGGACAAGGCCCTGCTAAATTTCTATCGGGAACACAACTTTGATTCGCAGGCTGCTGTGATGGGCATTCTGGAGGCGCTTGCAAAGAAACACATCTATTTCGAGTTTCTACGTCTCGACTGGCAGGCGCGTTTCCGATATATGGATCATCACCCGGACGAGGATGTGTATAAACATCTACCGCATAAGCAGTTAAGGCACATTCCCAGCGACCTGGACACTCTGCAAAAACAAGTTATGCGGTTGTTTGAAGATGTGCTGGATATCGATGACGGGAAAAAGAAACCTGTTCGTGAAAAGTTGCAAGCGTATCTGGACAAAGAGAAAAAAGAACCGCTCTACGCCTACCAGTTCAGACCAATCTCTACCACCTATGAGCGAACCAACAACGGCAGTTTCGCCGAGATGTTGCACCCAACCTCCCTATCTGACCTCGTTGAGTTTTCCATTCGTGAGTGCGTCAAGCGGGAACAGCGTATGCGTATCTGCTCATACTGTGGCAAGTATTTTGCTATTCCCCGGCGCAACACGGCGGAGTTTTGCAATCTGACGGTTGACGAGAATGGACATACTTGCAGAGAAGTCGGCGCGGTAAAGCGCTGGGCGGAGAAGAAAAATTCAGACGAGCTGTTCAAGGAGTACCGTCGGGAGTACAAGAAACGTTTCAACTGGATCAAGGCGGGGAGGATCAGTCCCGGTGCGTTCTACGCTTGGAGTGCAACGGCTAAGGGTAAACGGGACGAGTGCGCTACGGGTAAAATGTCTTTTGAGGAATTTAAGAAGTGGATGGCGGAATCGTAAAACACTTTTTCTTTGTTTAGCGGCGCAAAAATCACTTCAAAACCGGCGTACAGCCCTTTTCGTGCCACATTTATGACGTGGCGTCAGATATTGATCTTCGCGTACCGCCCCTTCAGAAGGGTTACCAGCTCCGCGTATTTTTCCCGGCTGAGCAGAATCTCTCCCTCATAGCCTTTGAAACGAATGGTATAATTTTTCGCCTCATTGTCCGCCCGGACAGCCGCCACCTGGGAGAGGTTGACGATGAAAGACTGATAGCAGCGGTAAAACCCGCAGCCCTCCAGCATTTCTTCCAGCTGGTTCATGGTGTATCCCAGCAGCGCTATTTCCTGCCCATCAGTAGTAACGATGCTGTTTTTGCGGTTGTTCCGTTCGATGAAGAGAATATCACTGAGGCGGGTGAGCTGATACCCGTTTCGGGTTTTGATCATGATACTGCGATTCGCCACCTCCCGCTTGGCCTGCTGCAGGTCGAACACATAGCTCAGCCTGTTGACCAGCGATTGGAGCGCCAGGGGGTCAAAAGGCGTCAGCAGGTACCCGGCGCACTGACAGCGGAAAGCGTTGAAAGCCCACTCCTCCGAGTCGGAATAGACCACCACCTGGATATGTGGATGGCTCTGCCCAAAAACGGCGGACAAATGCTCCCCCACGCTGGTAGTGCGGGGGTCAGCGGGCTGGTGGCTGGCAAATACCACGTCCACATCATTGAACTGGACATATTCAACGGCCTCCGTTGATGTCCGCGCCGTCCCTACCACCCGGAAGCACTGGAACGCGTGCAGCATAACGGTCAGCTCACCCAACAGACGCTGGTTGCTGTCCACCAGCAGAGCTTTCATCTCCATCGCCGTTTCCTCCCTGTTTTTACTCTGCCTGCCCGACATCCTTGAACGCCTGCTCCAATGCGCCCGGGTCGCCCTCATAGAGGTCCAGCCACATCGCAAAGGGGCCGTTGTGAACATAACTCAAAATGTGCCCGGAGCCGTAGAGATCGATGACGCCGTCTGACTTCAGGCTCTTATAGGCAGTCTCTTCCTGGCTGCCCTCCTTCAGGTTTTCCAGGTCCCACCAGTAAAATTCCGCGCCGCTGACTTGGCGGGCGTCGGTACATAGGCCGTCGCTTGCCAGAGAGATGGCGGAGGCCGGGTCGTCAATGAGCCCCTGGGCTGCCAACTCAGCCAGGACCTCGTCCATGGTCATGTCCCAGATGGGAGCGTCAGGGTCTTCCCCTTCGCCTATCAGTGCCGCTGGCGGGACAAACTCCGGTGACGCCGCCACATAGGCCAGCACACCGCCAAAGCCCAGCACCAGAAGAACGGAAAATAAAATCGTAAAGCGTTTCATTGTCCTGCCTCCTCTCCCGCCAGGGCAAAGCCCTGCAGCTCCAGATAACTGCGGTAAGTCGGGCTGGTTTTCAGCAGTTCCTCGTGGGTGCCAGCAGCCTCCAGGGAGCCGCTGTTAAGGACGATGATATGATCCGCCTCCATCACCGTGCGCATATCATGGGCCACCACCACGATCGTCCGACCCTTCATATGTTCCCTGACGGCGCGGAAGATGGTCATGTCGCTCTTATGGTCCAGACTGGCCCCTGCCTCGTCCATGAGGAGATACTCCGGGTCGGACAGCAGCGTCCTGGCGATTGCCACCCGCTGGCGCTGCCCGCCGGAGAGCAGTGCCCCGCTCATGCCCACATCAGAGTCATACCCTTCTGGCAGCTGGCTGATAAAGCCGTCCGCGTCCGCAAGCCTTGCGGCCCCGGCCACAGCCTCATCCGACACTTCGCCCTTTTCTCCATAGGCTATGTTATCACGAACGGAGCCGGAAAACAAGGGGTTATGCTGGAAGATACAGCCAAAGCGCCGGCGCAGCTGGGACAGCTTCACCTTGTCCACCGCGGACTCCCCCAGCCATACCCGGCCGCTGTCCGGCAGATATATGCCCTGGAGCAGCTTGAGCAGGGTGGACTTGCCGCAGCCGTTGTTACCAATAATGGCAGTGGTTATCCCGGCGGGGATGGTAAGGCTCAGGTCGTGGAGCACCGGCTGGCGGGGGTCGTAACCAAAGCTCACCCGTTCCAGCACGATGTCCTCCTTCGCCCGGCCCTCCGGCAGGTCGTACCCGGCGTCCGGGTCCTCCTCCGGCCCATCCAGGAGGACGCCCACATACTGCAGGGCACCCTGGGTGCCCTTTAGGGTCTGGTAATGGGTCAGCACCTCAGCCTGGTACTGGTCCACCCGACCCTTATAGGTGGTAAAGTCATTGATGCCGGTATCAGGCATCTGGCCCTTTCGGATCATGTCAGAGCCGAACAGGGCGATGGCAATGCTGCCGATGGAGGTATAAAGCGTATTGGAGAACACCTGCAGGACTTCCATAAAGGCATAATAGATGTCCGCTTTGTACCGCTCATCAATGGCCCGAAGGCCCTCCTCTGCTTCCAACCCCTCCATGGCCTGGGCCTTCACGTGCTTGGCGGCAGAGATATGCTCGGAGAAGAACTCCGTCATGGCACCCAGGCTCTCATACCGCCGCAGCATCATACGGTACTGCAGCTGTCCCACCAGGGCGAACACGCCAACAGCCAGAGGGACAAGCAGCAGCATATAGGCGGAAAGCTTCGCGTTGAACCGGGCCATCTCCACGCAGCAGCGGATAAAGCCGTAGATCGAGGCCACTGTAGAGAATATCATATGTATCACCGCGCTGGCCTGGGTGATATCGTTCACAACGCCGGAAATGAGGGACGAGGGCTGGCGGCGCTCCACTTCCCGCATTGGCAGATGGAGTATCTTGTTCCACAGCAACATCCTGGCCCTAAGTGTGACTTTCTGGATGCCATACTCCCCGCAGAGGTTGCTGAACATGGCTATTACGGCGTTCAGCACGGTCAACAGGGAGTAGCCGATAATTACGCCGTTGTAGAGCTCGCCCTTGTTGATCTGGATCACATACTTGGAGATAGCCAGCACCACCTCGGTATTGACAAGGCCGAAGACCAGGGACGCGATAAACAGCCACCATGGAATGGGGAACCGGGTGTAAAACGAGATATAGGACCGGAAAGAGAATATCTGCTTTTGCTGTTGACTGCCGTCTTTTCCGTTGCGCTTCATATCAGCGGCCCTCCTCTCCGTTTTCCATCATTTCCCGACAATAGGAATTGGAAGCCATAACGTCCTCCCGCTCCCCGGCGGCCTCCACCTGTCCGTCCCGAAGGACGATCAGGTAGTCCGCGTTGCGTATGGTCTGGGCGTCGTGGGCCACATAGACCACGGTTTTACCCGCCATCACCTGCCGGATGCTGGCCCAAACGCCCGCCTTGCCGCCGATGTCCATGGCGGCAGTGGCCTCGTCCAGCAGCAGGCAGTCCGGCTTTTTCAACAGGGCCCGGGCCACAGAGAAACGCTGCCGCTGCCCGCCGGAGAGACTGGCCCCGCTTTCCCCTACCGGGGCGTCGTAGCCCAGGGACTGGCGGCGGACATAGTCAAGGATGCCCACGGCGGCGCAGGCCTCGTCCAGCTCCTCGTCCGACGGCGTGCGCCCCAGGCCGTGGAGCAAGTTGTCCCGGATGGTGCCCGCGTACATGACGCTCTCCTGGGTCACGTATCCCAGGGCGCGGCGGAAGCTGGTCAGGGAGTAGTCCGAGGTGTCCTTTCCGCCTATCTGTATCAAGCCGCCGTTCAGCGGGTAAAGGCGGTCGATCAGGTTCAGCAGGGTGGTCTTTCCCGACCCGGAGGGACCTACCACAGCGGTGATTCTCCCGGCGGGGATGTCCAGATCTAAGCCCTGGAAAAGGGGCTCACTTCCGAAGGAGAAATCCACCTTCTCAAAGCGGATGCCTCCCGCCGGTGACTCCATGGTGCTTCCGGCGTTCAAATTTTCTGAAGGCTCGGCCATGATCTCGCTCACCCGATCTACCGCGCCCTGGGCGCTTTTGAAGGAGGTCCAGTATCCGCAGTATGCGCTGAGGATATTGGTCAGTTGAATGGCAAAGCCGTAATAGGCGATCCACTCCGTCAGGCTCAGTGCGCCGGAGGCGTAGTAGCCCCGGCCCACCAGGATGATAACAATGGTCTGCAGGACACTGGCAATGGCCCTAATGGGGATGGCAGTGCCGGTGATCCAGATATTCATCCCGGCGGCCCGGTAGCTGGCCTTCATCCGCTCCCCTCCGGCAGCGGCCTCCTTTGCCTCGGCGCTCATAGATTTTATCAGCATAAGGTTATTGGTACGCTCCGCTACAGTGGCGGTCAGCTCGGCATTGCGCCGGTTGATAAGGTCCTGTACGCCAAATTGCAGGCGGCCCAGAATAAAGCTGATGAGGATATTCACCGGCAGCGCCGCCACTAAAGACCACATCAGCGCCCCGTCATAGCTGGAGACCTTCTGGAGGATGACAAAGCTGGCATAGGCCGTGGTGAAGATGGGGAGGAAAACCTTCATGACCAGATTGCTGATGCTGGAGATATCGGTGGTGATACGGCTGAGCAGTTCCTTGGGGTTGTTGTTCTCATAGAACCGCAGTGGCAGACTTACCGTCTTGCGCCAGACCATACGCCGCAGATTCCTGTCCATGCGGGCTGTGCAGAGGTTATTAATGAGACCGGAGACGGAACTGAGAATCAGGGATAGTATCTGGTAAAACAGGTATGGCAGCACCACGGCGGTCAGTCCCACGTTTCCTGCAAAAAGGGCGGCGCTGTATTCGGTAGAGCTGACGCCCACATTGGCAATGACGGCGCTTGCCGCAAGGTAGCCTACAATCCACAGATATGGCAGGTTCGCCTTGCCCAGCATGGAGAAGAAGCGGCGGAAGCTGCCGTAATTTTTTCGGAAAATCGCGTTTGTTTCCATGGTTTTCTCCTTCCTCTTATGTGCATTTCAACGAAACGCCCCCGCCCTATCCCATATAGGATAGGGTAGGGGCGTTTCTATGTCCTTATTTCTGGGAAAGCGCCTGGAAGTCCGCTGTGACGGCCTCCTTTTGGGCGTAGCCCTCCCCAAAGGCAAGGGCAAAGCTGCCGTTGTAAGCGGCGGTTTCCAGAACGGCCGCGCCGCCCATGTAGACGATGACGCCCTCGTTCATGGCAAGGTTCTGGAAGCAGTTGGTGTACGCCTCAGAGGGGGTGGCGGCGTCCCACCACATCAGCCAAAGCCCGTCGTAGTCCTGCGCCTTATCCGCAAAGGGCCCATAGGGGATATCACCGCCGGTGTTGTCCGTGAGATAGCCCTCGGTAGTTAGCATGTCCACCGGAACGGCATCTTTGGAGATGTAGCCCTTGGCGGTAAGGTAGTCCACCATCTCATCGTATGTACATGTTTTTGGGTCCACGCTCTTTGTGCCGCCGCAGGCGGCGAGGCCGCATACTAAAAGCAGTGCAAGCAGAGAGCAGATGGTGCGTTTCACAGTCTTTTTCATGGGACATAGCCTCCTTATATTGGTGAATGGATTATAGCATATTGAGATTATCGAAAAAAGGGCAGATGTCGATTTTGCCCGAAAAGCCGCTTAATCTGTCCGGTTTTACGCATACATATGCTGGGCAATAACCTCCTTCACCGCCTGGGGCTGCATGACACCCACATGGCTTGCCACCAGCTGTCCGTCCTTGTAGAAGTGGACGGTGGGCACGGCTGTTATCCCATACTCCTCTGCCAACTCCGGGTTATCGGTGGTATTGAGCTTGACGATGTTCAGGAATGGTATCTCCGCCTCAATGTCCTCCAGTATCTTGGAAAACAGCTTGCAGGGGACGCAGGTTGTGCCGTAGAAGTCAGCAATCACAAAGTCCTCTCTGATCAGCTCTTTAAAATTGGTCTTGTCCGCGTTTTGGATCGCCATGATGGGTTCCTCCCTTAATAAAATTCTCTGATATAGTTTCTCAGCACTGTATAGGCGTGCCCGGTGTATTCGTTAAAAATGAAGTTCTCAAACGGGTTGGCCTCCCTGGCGCTTTCCTCTGAGACGCGCCAGGTTTTTGCATAGTCCGCGATAAACGCCTTGTACTCCGCCTCGCCGGAGTGGAAACTGTCCGTTTCGGCGTACCGGCGGCCCAGCAGATAGCGGCAGAGATTGTCCCAACCATCATATTGGAGCATGGCTACCAGCTCATGGTAGCTTTTCACTGGGATGCGGCCCTGGAACTGCTCCGGCGTCATTTCCTCCAGGACCATGCCCTCCTGGCGGCACAGCGTCCGGCAGCGGTCCAGCTCCCGGTTGATAGCTTCGGCCCAGTCCTCCCTGTATAGGATAAACTCCGAGCCGCTTATCACCTCCCGGGTGAGTTTCTTCAGCGCTTCAAAGGAGTCTTGTCCGAAGGCGGCCTCCCGCTGCTGCTCCAGCAGGTAGGCCCGGTATTCCGCCACAGTATGCACGCCGTCCAGCTCCAGCTTCTCCACCATCTCATCACTGGGTTCCGGGGCCACGCGGTTCATCACCCCCGCCAGCGTAAGGGACACCTTCCCCTCCGGCAGGCCGGCCTCCCGGGTCTCGCCCACCCTCATGCCGATGGAGAGATTTTCCAGCTCCCTTTGAAACATCCCGCTCCCTGCCACGAAGCGAACTTTCTCCTTATTGTACCGGGGGCAGTCCGAAAGCAACCGGCACACCACCTGGTCCCCGGCAGAAACCTCCTCGCCGGGTTCCCAGCGGATATATGGGTTAGTCAGCCGCCTCAGCTCCGCCTCCAGCGCTGTCTCATCCGGCACAAAGGGCCTGAGCAGAGGCTCCACGTCCACCTCCCGGTAGTCCTTTACCTTCAATATTCTTGATTTCATTCACACGCCTCCATTTCTTTCAGGTATTCCACCACGCTGTGCAGGGCCACGTTGCCCTCGCCCACCGCTTTTGCGTACTGATAGGGCCGTCCCGTGCAGTCCCCGGCGGCAAAACAGCCCGGCAGGTTGGTCCGCTGTCCCCGGTCCACCTGGATGTGCCCGCACTCTGCCGCCAGTCCCGGCAGCAGCGCCGAGGGGGCCACGCAGGAACGCAGACAGAAGACTCCGTCCGCCGCTACTGTCTCTCCGCCGCAGATCAGGCCGGAGGCCCTGTCCTCACCCAAAATTTCCGCGGGATAGCCCACCGTATGCCGCACATTGTCCCGCTGGACACCGCAATCCTTATAGCTGGTACACAGGAACACGTCCGAAGCCAGCCCGGCCAGAAACTCCACTTCTTCCTCCAAGGACGGGTCCGTGCAGACCACCGCTATACGTTTGCCCCGATACAGCTCCCCGTCACAGGTGGCGCAATAGCTGACCCCCTTCCCCAGCAACCGGCTCTCGCCGGGTATCTCACGGCTGTTAGATACCCCCGGGGCCAGGATGACAGTCCTGCCGTCATACATCTTGTCGTTGACCACGGCGGTATAATAGCCGCCCATGCCGTAGATGGAATTGACCCGTTCCTCTAAAACAGAAATGCCCAGGCTGTCTACTTGATGTAAAAAGGCTTCCCGCATCTCTGGCCCGGTGACCGCCGGAAGCCCCGGATAGTTCATAACGCGCTCAGCTTTCGCAATTTTAGGGCTCAACTGTCTGGAGCCGAACCACAGGAAATCCAAGCCCCGCGCCTTTGCGCTCAGCGCGGCGGAAACACCGGCGGGCCCGCTGCCGATAATAAGCAGGTCGTACATTTGACATACCCCTCCCAGATTTTTCTATGATGCAACCATATCATTTTTTCCGAAAAAATCAATACTACTTGCTCATTCCGCCCCGGAAACGGTCTATTCTGTACAGATAGCGGACGCTCTGTCCCAGTCCAAAGCCGGTATGAAAAAGCAGGGAGTTTTGACGAAGGGGACAGAATGGTCGGGAAAATGAACAGAATAAGCATAGCACCTTGCGCCAGAGGGGAAAAGCTCCTATAATATTGGCACCTAAGCCGGATCGAACAAAAAGGAACTCACTACAAGGAGGCTATCATGGAAAAGAACAGTATCCTTTCAGGTTTTATTGTCCTAGATCAACAACGTGTTGACGAGCTGGAGGCGGACCTCTGGCAGATGGAGCACCAAAAGTCCGGCGCCCGACTGGTATGGCTGGAGCGGGCGGAGGAAAACAAGACCTTCGCCATCGCCTTCCAGACCCAGCCCTGGGACGACACAGGCGTGTTCCATATCCTGGAGCACTCCGTCCTGTGCGGCTCCAAACGCTACCCGGTGAAGGAGCCCTTTGTGGAGCTGATGAAAAGCTCCATGAACACCTTCCTCAACGCCATGACCTTCCCTGACAGAACTGTCTACCCTGTATCCAGCCGGAACGGCCAGGATTTTATCAATCTCCTGCGGGTCTACATGGACGCGGTACTGCACCCGCTGCTACACTCCAAGCCGGAGATTTTCGGCCAGGAGGGCTGGCACTACGAGCTGGGCGAAGACGGCGCGCTCTCCGTCAAGGGCGTGGTGTATAACGAGATGAAGGGGGCCTTCTCCTCGCCGGACGCCCTTCTGGAGCGGGAAGCGGCCCGCCGCCTGTTCCCGGATACCTGCTACCGCTATGTTTTTGGGGGTGACCCGGCGCATATCCCGGAGCTGACCTACGAAGCCTTCGCTGCCGCCCACAGCCGTCTCTACCACCCATCAAATTCCTATATATTCCTGGACGGCAGCGTAGATATCGCGCAGGTTCTTGAGATTTTGGACAGTGAATACCTTTGTGCATACGAGCGCTGTCCCACGCCGGAAGGGATACCTCTGCAAAAGCCTGTTGAGGCGGGCCTGTCCGCTATACGCTATGAGCTGTCCGCACAGGAATCCTTGGAGGGACGCGCCCGGCTGGCAGATGGGTACGCTGTCTGCACCTTCCGGGACAGGGAGACGTTAATGGCGCTGCAAGCCTTATCGGATGTACTATGTGGGGACAACCAGGCCCCCCTGAAGCGGCGTCTTCTGGAAAGCGGCCTGGCTCAGGACGTCCGCTTAGAGCTTCACGACGGCGTACAGCAGCCCTGGCTCCTGCTGGAGGCCAGGGACATTGCCGAGGACAAGTCCGAGGAGGTGTCCTCCGCCCTCCGGGATGAGCTGGAGCGGCTGTCCCGGGAGGGGCTGGATCACCGGCGGATCCTGGCGGCGCTGGACAATCTGGAGTTTGAGGCCCGGCAGCGGGACTATGGGCAGATGCCCCAGGGGCTTATGCTCTGCTTCCAGGTGATGGAGAGCTGGCTCTACGGCGGCGACCCTGCGGCAAATCTCAGCGTCGGTACGCTCTTTGACGGCTTGCGGGACAAGTGCGGGACAGGCTATTTTGAGGAGCTTCTAAAGCAGCTCATTTTAGAGAACCCCCATCACTGCCGGATCCTTGCACTGCCCTCCCACACCATAGGCCAGGAGCGCCGGGCCCAGGAGACAGCTCGGCTCAGTGCCATCCGATCCAGCTGGGGAACCGAGGAAGCCGCCGGCGTCCATCGCTTCCAGGAAGCTATCGCCGCCTGGCAGAACATGCCGGACACGCCGGAGCAGCTGGCGTCCATCCCCAGGCTTCGCCTTGACCAGATTCCGGCGGAGCCGGAAAAGCTGCCCATAGAGGAAGAATCCACCGGTTGCGTGACGCTCCTCCGCCATCGGCTGCCCACCAACGGTATCACCTATTGCAATCTCTATTTCGCGCTGGATGACTTGTCCCCAGAGGAACTGGCTAAGGCATCCTTTATGGCCCAGTTGTTCGGCTGTCTGGATACGGCTAAATACAGTCTGGCAGACCTGAGCCGGGAGATGCGCTCCCTGTTCGGGAATATCTGGTTCACGGTAGAAGCGTATGGGCGGCAAAACGCCCCGGACCGCTGCCGGACATTCCTGTGCGTTTCCTGCAGTATTCTGGACGCGAAACTGGAAAAAGCCCTGTCCCTCCTGACAGAGCTTTTAGTTGGACAGCAGTGGGAGAACTCCCAGCAGGCGCTCACCTTCCTGCGCCAGCGGCGGGCGGCGATGGCGGAGCAGATGGTCACGGCAGGACACAGCGCCGCCATGTCCAGGGTCCTGGCCTGCTCCACCGCCGAGGGTGCCGTCCAGGAGCAGGCGTCGGGCATCACCTTCCTGCGGTGGCTGACGGAACTGGAGCAGAACTTCCCCGCCCGCTTTCCTGCTTTGGCGCAGGATCTTATATCTCTGGCCCAGCGCATTTTCTGCCGCGCACGCATGACGGTCAGCGTCACTGCCGGGAATGAAGCTTCTGCCAAAACTGTCACCCGACTGCTTTCGTCCAGCCTGCCGCAGGGCAGCTTTGCCCTGCCCTGCACGGGGGCCGTTCTGCCCTGGGAACCCCGTCGGGAGGGGTTTGTGATCCCCTCCGGCGTATCATACGCGGCTCTGGGCGGCGTTTTCCAGGGAGCCGGAAGCGGCTCGGCGAAGGTCATGGGACGTACCGTCTCCCTTGCCCACCTTTGGAACACGGTACGGGTCCAAGGCGGGGCCTACGGCACGGGAATGGTTTTGCGTGACACAGGCTTTGCTGGATTCTACTCCTTCCGCGACCCCAGCGCCGCTCGGACGCTGGACTGCTACCGCACCTCCTCGGACTTTCTGAGAGGCATTGACATAGACCTGACCGGCATGATCACCGGCGCGGCGGCGGAGTCTGACCCGCTTCTGACAGCCCGCATGAAGGGCCGGATGGCAGACGCTCTCTACTGGCGGCAGATTAGCCACGAGGACCGGTGCCGCGTCCGCCGGGAGATGCTCGCCGCCGTGCCGGAAGATCTGAAAGCTCTGGCCGGCCCCGTGGAGGACCTGACAGCGCGGGGCAGCATCTGCGTCCTCGGCTCCCGACAGCAGGTGGACGCCTGTGCCGGTTGGCTGGACAATATAGTGGTACTCTGATATGAGAAGGCTTGATTGGAAGCGCTTGAAAAAAGCGTCGGAGGTTGGCTTTGCGATCATAGCCGGGAATATGCTGCTGGGGTTCGCCGTGGCAGCATTCATCCTGCCCAGCGGCGTCATCATGGGCGGGGCCACGGGCGTTGGGGTGGTTCTGGCAAGGTTCATCCCGCTGGACACCGCCCTGATTGTTTTATGCGTGAACCTGCTGGCCCTGGCGCTGGGCTGGGCGGTGTTGGGATGGAGGTTCGTTTTGGCTACGGTGGCCAGCTCCTTGCTCTACCCCATCTTCCTGGGCGCGGCCCAGAGGGTGCCGGGTATCGAAGGACTGACTGCCGACCCGTTGCTGTCGGCCCTGCTGGGCGGCGGGCTGGTGGGAATAGCCGTGGGGCTGGTGATGCGGGTGGGCTCCTCCACCGGCGGCACGGATGTGGTCAATCTGGTACTGCATAAGTGTACACATATCCCGGTCTCCGTGGCGGTCTACCTGACGGATATTGTCATCATGGGCGCGCAGGCTGTGTTCTCTGACCCGGAGCAAATCCTGTACGGCGTTGTGCTGCTGGTGGTAGAGACGATTGTGCTGGACAAGGTGATGCTTTTAGGGCAGTCACAGATACAGCTCTTTGTGATTTCCAGCCGGTACGAGGAGATACGGCAGAAATGCCTGACAAAGCTGCAGGCCGGTATCACTATGGTTCAAATCGAAACCGGCAGGACAAGGTCACCTCAGCGCGGTGTGCTGTGCGTGATCCCGCCCAGGAAGCTCTATGCCGCACAGTCGCTGATACAATCCGTTGACCCTAACGCGTTCCTGACCATCACACAGATCAAGGAGGTTCGGGGGCAGGGCTTTTCCAGCGAACGGGTCTATGTGGAGCCGCCCGAAATCCCTGCCCGATAAAAGGAGGTAAAATTTATGTTGACTACCGAAACCACAAAGGCGTATCTGTCCATTTTAAGGGAAGAACTGGTCCCCGCCACAGGCTGTACGGAGCCCATCGCCCTAGCCTATGCCGCTGCCCGGCTCCGAGATATCCTGGGAGTCTGGCCGGAAAGGATACGGGCAGAGGTCTCCGGCAATATCATCAAAAATGTGAAAAGCGTGGTCGTCCCCAACACCGGAGGGCTAAAGGGCATCTCCGCGGCTATTGCGGCGGGAATAGCCGCGGGGGACGCTGAGAAAATCCTGCAGGTCATCTCCACCGTTCCGTCGGACCGGCATGGGGCAATCGCGGCCTATTGTCAGGATACCCCCATTGAGATAGTCTGTGCCGACACCCCCCGGATGCTGGACATCCGGCTCACCGGCTGGGCTGGGGAGCATTCCGCCTGTGTACATATCGCCAACAGCCACAGCAATATCGTCAGAGAAGAAAAGAACGGCGAAGTCCTGTTGGAAAAGCCGGTGACAGATTCCGCCGAGGACAGCCTGACGGACAAGAGCGTGCTGAATGTGGCGGATATTCTGGAGTTTGCGAACACGGCGGAGCTTGGGGATATCGCACCGCTACTACAGCGGCAGATCGACTGCAACACGGCTATCGCGGCGGAAGGGCTGAAAAATAACTGGGGCGCCAATATTGGCTCCGTTCTGCTGGTGGAGTACCCCGGGGACATCAAGACCGAGGCGAAAGCCTGGGCCGCCGCAGGGAGCGACGCCCGGATGAGCGGGTGCGAGCTGCCGGTGGTGATACTCTCCGGCTCCGGCAACCAGGGGATAACCGCCTCCGTGCCGGTGGTCCGGTACGCAAGGTTCCTGGGGGCAAACCAGGAAAAGCTGTACCGGGCGCTGCTGGTCAGCGACCTGGTGACCATCCACCAGAAAAGCGGCATAGGCCGTCTTTCGGCCTACTGTGGCGCGGTCAGCGCAGGGGTCGGGGCAGGAGCCGGGATCGCCTATCTGCTGGACGGCGGCTACGAGGCCATAGCGCACACCATCGTCAACGCAGTGGCTATCATCAGCGGAACCATCTGCGATGGGGCAAAGCCCTCCTGCGCCGCCAAGATTGCCGCCAGTGTAGACGCGGGGATATTGGGCTACTCTATGTATAAAAACCACCAGGAATTCAAAAGCGGCGACGGCATCGTGACCAAAGGCGTGGATGATACGATCGCGAATGTGGGCCTTTTAGCTCAGCAGGGAATGCGGCAGACGGACCAGACGATATTGTCTATTATGACTGAGCGGTGCAAATGACAGGAGGCATATTTTGGAAAATTGGAGCAGGACGAGGTCTGCCTGGAAGTGATCTGAAAACTCAATGAGCAGGCTACCGTAATCGAATCTCAGGACCGGATGGAGCTTTTCTTTGTTTAGCGGCGCAAATTTTGATGTAGTCTCCCCCACTCCTACCCCTCCACACGCTGTGTTTGACCCATTTTCTGACCCAGAACCGAAAAAACTCAGTGGAACGGATAGGGGCAGACCTTCGGGTTTTTGCGGGAAAATGGAGTAAAAATGCCTGAAAACTGCTGGAAAAACTGGCTCACCACAGCTCATAACCCGAAGGTCGCAGGTTCAAATCCTGCCCCCGCAACCACATCAAATCCCTAGAAACTGTAAGGTTTCTAGGGATTTTTGCTATTCGTTCGCAACATTTTTAAGGGCCTCTCCAGGCCCCAAAATTCAACTATAATTCAACTCGGTCTTTTTTATCCTCAAATTCAACTCTGAGTTCAACAGGCGGCACTCCAACTGTCTACGCTTTTTTCAGGAACACATCGGCTAGAATGTCGGCGTTCCGCTCGTCTGCCTCCTCCATCACATGGGCGTAGATGTTAGCCGTGGTGCTTACCTGGGCATGGCCCAGCCGCTTGCTGATGCTCACGCTGTCCACTCCGTTGAAGTACAGTATAGAGGCCATTGTATGACGGAAGGCGTGGAGATTGATGTGCGGCAGGCCGTGGCGCTTGCTGAACTTAGCCAGCCAGTCGGTCACACTGTCCGGGTGCATTGGCCCGCCGTTATCTTGAGCGAACACGAAATCCTTGTTCTCGTAGTATGCTCTCAGCCGCAGGCGTTCCCGGTTCTGCCACAGGCGGTACTCCCTCAGCAGCTCCATCGTTTCCCGGGGCAGGCTCACATAACGGTTAGAGGTCGCTGTCTTTGGTGTACTCTCATAGATACCGATGTCGGCAGAGTACAACACGGAATTGCAGATATGTAAACGCCCTGCCTCGAAGTCCACCTTATCCCACTTTAGGCCTAGAATCTCGCCTCTTCTGGCCCCAGTTATCAGCAGCAGATGGGTGATGGTTCTCCACTTGATTGACTCCGTTTCCAGAGCCTCCCGAATAGCCGCCACTTGTTCCGGCTGGAAGTAGTTGACCTCTTTTCTTTCCACCTTTGGCAACGTGGCCTTGCTTGCCACATTGAACGGCACCAGCCCCTCCTTCTCGGCTTGGTCAAGCACCGTGGAGATAAGCCGGTGGTGCTCCACCACGGTCTTAGGCGACAACCTGCGGGTGTTCTCTTGAATCCTGAACGCCTTATCCAGCTTGACCCCCAGCGCGTCAGCTACGGCCTGCGCGGCCATTACGCTGACAGGCTGGCCCTTTAAGGCGGCGTACACGCTGCCGAGAGGTATCCCCCCTCCTGGGCTATCTTGGCCCTTGTAAGGCCCTTCTCCTTGACGAGAGCGGCCAAATCCAGCTTGGCAACCGCCTTTGACGTCCCTTTCCCCGCGCCCTCTTTTCCTAAAGCGGTGTAAAGGCTGTTTAAGTGGTCGGCACGCAGGTCTTTCAGCTTGATATGCCCGATGGCCGGGTATATTCTCTCTGCCAGCTGCCTATAGCGCACTACGGTGCTATGCTTTGTCCTTCTGGCCTCCTTCAGTTCCAGCACGTACTCGCAATAGGTCTGGAAGGTCTGGCGGCTGTCGCTGGCCACCCCCTCCCGGCACTCCTTCTCAAAGGTCGCGGCGAAAGCCTCGGCCTTTTTTCGCGCACTCTTTTCCGTCCAGGTGGGCTTAACCTCGAATGTAGCCGTGTAGGGCTTTAGCTGCTTGCCGTCTGCCCCACGGCCCCGGTGGACACGGATCGAGTAGCTTATCAGCCTGCCGGACTTGTCCCGGCGCTCTTGGATGTTAGCCATTTAGCTGCCTCATTTTGAGAAAGTCCTCCACCCTGTCGTCCATCAGGTGCAAAAGCGAACTCATTGCAACATATTTGGGGTCTTGCAGATTATGGGTAAACTTCTTCCAATAGTCCTGTACACGCTGCTCAGAGCCACGGTCCGCATCGTCCGCTGCAATCAGGAAGGCCACGTCTATGGCATTCATCATCCTGCGAAACTCCTTTTGTTCCATCAGCCAGTTTGCAAACTCGACCCCATGAACACGGTGTTCCTCCTCATATCCGCCAGAAGTAAACTCCTTCCAAAAGGCCACATTGTCCTCAGATAGCCGCAAATACTCGCAAACCTCCGCCTCCGCTGCTTTCGGGTCCCGAACCTGAGAGCGCCCTACCAGCCAGTCAACCGGGACTTCAAAGTAGTCTGCGATGGCACACAGGGCGGTCAGCCCCGGCTCTGCCTTGCCGTTCTGGTAGTTGGACAGCGCACCCACAGAGATGTCTATCTCCCTGGCCAGTTCCTTGATGGGCTTTCCGCTCTCTTTTGTCAGACTACTCAGCCGCTGGGCTAGCAATCGGGCGTAAGAATCTTGTTTCATTCGCTCATCCTTTCTACATATAATCGTGAACTTCATCCACAAATCGTCACTAAAAAGAACATCATGAACTCGCTTGACTTTCTTGCCATGATTCTCTATAATGAAAACGTAATGATAAATTCATCATAATCATTCTACACAATGTCCAGCCCGATGTCAAGTAGAAAATTCATGTTGAAAGGAAGATGTGCAATGAAAGCGAACGAAACTGTACGCAAAGCCGCACGCACCGCCAATGTCCCACTCTGGCAAGTCGCGGCAGAGCTGGGAATCTCCGAGCCGACCATGACCCGGTGGCTGCGGTTCCCGCTCACCCCGGACAAGGAGACCGCAATGCTTGAGGCAATCAAGAAACTGGAAAGAGAGGTAGGTTAATGGAGAAACGCTTTTTGACCATCCGCCAGACCGCCAAGCTGGGGCTTTTGAGCGAATACCAACTGCGGCTATGGCAAAAGCAAGGCAAACTGCCTGGGGTATACTCTGGGGTGAAGTTCATGGTGAATGTTCCTCAGCTTGAGGAAAAGCTAGAGGAAATTAGCCGGAACGGAGGTACCGCATGATGTACACCAAAGAAAAGGCCCTCTCCCCGCGCGGCAACGCTGGGAAAGGGCAAGAGCTACATTCACAAGCCCATTGTAGCATGGGCAGTAGGGGAAGTCAAGGGGTACGCCTATGAACGAAAAAATTTCGGTTTTAGAAAATCTCGCGCCCGAACTCAACCCCCGCTACACCGTGACCGACATCGGCAATAGCAACTTGTTTGCCGATTATTACCATGACATAGCCCGCTACGTCCCCGAGCGAAAGATGTAGGACGGATTTTGCGGACATTCAAAATAAAAAAGAATGTGGAGGTAACAGACAATGGCAAAGACGATTTTTGAGGAACTGGGCGGCAGATACGAAAGGCAAGGAGATTATTTAATTCCATGTATAGCTTTACCCGCCGAAGAAGAACAGCCGATGGGCATATGGGGACAGCGGCACTTGGACTATCTGAAGCAGTACCGAAAGGTTACATATACCAATCTTCTCACAAGCGGCAGGCTCAACGCTTATCTTGCCGACATTGACAGGCAGGCGCAGGAACGCTTTGTAAGGCTCATAGAGGGCATGAAACAGGCACAGGGTATAACGGAACGCCTAAAGGAAGAAAACGCCTTAGAATGGACAGGACGGCTAGGTAACATAAGGGCTTGTGCGAGGGAGATTGTGAACGAGGAAATCATTTTCACATAGGCAATGCAGTGGCAGAGGCTAAAGCTCTGCCACTTTCTTTTCGGGGAGTTTTGGTTAAATGATGTGAAATTTCTTGCAATAGGAGATTTAGCAGCCTATAAGCGAAAGCGAAAGAACGAATAGGGTTTTTGTAAATTTATTGAGACCGATTGACAAGGCAGTGGGATTTGATTATAATTGATGTTATATAATACAAATTATAATTTGAGGAGGAAATCATAATGCCACCAAAACCTAAAATCACAAGAGATATGATTATTGACGCTGCATTTGAGGTTGCCCGCAAAACTGGCGTGGAAAACATCAATGCACGGACAGTATCAAAGAAGCTAAACTGTTCCACACAGCCCGTTATGTACCATTTTGCAACGATTGAAGAATTAAAAAAAGCTGCTTACAAAAAAACAGGTGACTATCATACGGAATATTTGATGAACATTCCAGAAACACAGGAAGATATAATGCTTGGAATTGGGGTGAATTATATCCGCTTTGCGGTTGAAGAACCTTATTTGTTCCGCTTTCTGTTTCAATCGGGATTTGCTGTTGAAAACAGCTTGCTTGAAATGATAAATTCCGAGGAACTTATACCTGTTATTTCTGCCATGCAGGAAGAAATGGATATGAATATTGAACAGACAAAAGAAGTTTTTATAACGCTTGCGATGTTTGTTCATGGATATGCCAGTATCATAGCCAACAATTCGTTGGAGTATGATGAAAAACTTATAGAAAAGCATTTGGAACGGGTAGGCACAGGTGCAATATTAGCGATACAGGAGGAAATAAAATGAAAAAGTTATATGAAAAAAACGAACAGGCTTTTGCTATTGTATGGATAGTGGTTTATTGTGTTCTGCAATCTTTAGCATATCCGTTAAACGAGAAAATAGGAATTGAATACTCTGCAAGCGCTATTTTTTGTATCTTGCAAACCATTATTCTTTTTGCCTTTATTCGAAAAAACAAGTTGCAAGAACGGTATGGGCTTTGTAAATCACCTGTTCCTGCCCATCGGTTCCTTTACTATGTGCCGCTTATTATCTTAGCAACGGGAAATCTTTGGAACGGTGTTGCTGTCAACTATCCATTATCGGATACGGTTTGCCGTATTGCGTGTATGCTTTGCGTTGGATTTGTGGAAGAAGTGATTTTCAGAGGTTTTCTTTTCAAGGCAATGGAAAAGGATGGTATAAAATCTGCAATTATCGTTTCGAGCGTGACTTTTGGCATAGGGCATATAGTAAATTTGTTTAATGGCAGTGGTATGGACTTGGTAAACAATTTGTGCCAGATTTGCTTTGCGATTGCGATAGGCTTTTTGCTTGTAACGATTTTCTATCGTGGCGGAAGTTTGCTCCCCTGCATTATTGTTCATTCTGCTATTAACACTCTTAGTACTTTTTCAAATAAAGCAGGGGTTACAGTGGAAAAGCACATTATTCATGCTTTGGTTTTAATTTTTATAACCGTTGCCTATAACTTAGTCCTTACAAAAACGCTTCCGAAAAGCCAACTGGCAAATAAGAATAATACGAGGGATAGATGATATGACGAATATGATTTCAGAATGGGTGCGCTGCCCTGTCTGCGGGAACAAAACGAGATTGCAGATACGGAAAGATACGGAATTAAAAAACTTTCCTCTATACTGCCCGAAGTGCAGACAGGAAAGAAGAATTTGATACTGTCCAACAGCTTATGACGAGCCGCAGGCGGGAAAAGAATAAGGGCGGCTTTGAGAATATTTTTTCAGGCGTTATCAAATGTGCGGACTGCGGCTATGCTCTGCGGGCTATGAGTGCAAACAGGAGGAAACGCCCCGACATCATCGACTGCGTACAATACACTTGTAATAATTATGGCAGGTACGGAAACGTCATGTGTACCGCACACGCCATTGAAGCGAGGGACTTATTCAACGCCGTCCTTGACGACATCAATCGTTTTGCGGATATGGCGGTGAATGACGAGCGGGCGGTGAGGGCGATTGAAAAGCGGCTCACGGAAACAGACCAGAGCAAGGCAAAGGCAATGGAGAAAGAACGGAAGAAACTGAACAAACGCCTTGCGGAGCTTGACAGGCTGTTTTCCTCTCTCTATGAGGATAAGGTCATGGAGCGTATCACCGAGCGGAATTTCGAGATGATGTCGGGGAAATACCAGAAAGAACAGCTTGAAATTGAAGCGAGATTAAAAGAGGTAACGGAAACCCTTAATGAAAGCTACGAGAAATCGCAGGGAATCCGTGACTTCCTCTCCCTTATCCGCAACTATCAAGGCTTAAAGGAACTGGACGCAACGGTTGTAAATGCACTGATAGACAAGATACTTGTTTCGGAGCGTGAGAAGATGGCAGACGGAACAGTTAGGCAGGAAATCAAGATTTACTATAAATTCATCGGCTTTGTCGGTGAATTACATATCACACCCACAAAGCGGTGGACAGCGTTGCCCGCTAAATGCTGTACAGTGTGCGGCGTTGAATACGTCCCTGGCTCTGGCATATCAAAGTATTGTCCCGTTTGCGCCAAGAAGATGCAGAGGGAGAAGTCAAACGAGAGCAAACGCAGGAGCAGGGAGCAGAAACGGATGGCATGTATTGAACTGTCCGCAAAAAATGACCGACTGATGTGGTACATCTTTACGGGCAAGCTGTGGGAGCCGGATGTAGGCAATCTCCAGGCTATGGAACTATGTAAAAAGTTGGCTGACGAACTGGTGATTTACGCTCTGTCTCTCCCCGATGGACGCGAGCGGGACGAGTATCGCAGGGCAGTTGAGAGGTGGCAGATTCGCCATTACCGGGAGATCATCCTGAAAGACGCGATGGGCATTTACCCGGCAAAACTCAGCGAGTTTGATAGTAAGCCTTATCTATTTAACTGCAAAAATGGAACGCTGAACCTACATACCAGAGCGTTCCATGAGCACGACCCAGCCGATATGCTAGCGACGATTTCCGGCGTGAAGTACGACCCGGAGGCTCGCTCAGAGTTGTGGGAGCGCACCATCCAGGACGTTATGCAAGGCGATATTGACCTTGCCGCCTACATCCAAAAGGCTCTGGGCTACGGCCTGACCGGGGACACGTCCGAGGAATGTTTCTTCCTCCTCTACGGCCCCACGACCCGCAACGGCAAGGGGACTATCATGGGAACTTATATGAAAATGCTGGGCGGTTATGGCAAAGCAGCGCGGCCGGAAACAATAGCTCTGCGGCAAAATTATAATGCCAGCGGCCCCTCTGAGGACATCGCGAAGCTGGCCGGAGCCAGAGCTGTGAACATCTCTGAGCCGGACAAGCAGATGGTTTTATCGGCGGCGTTGGTGAAAACTCTAACCGGCAACGACACCATGAGCGCCCGGTTTTTGAACGAAAACAGCTTCGAGTTCAAGCCTCAATTCAAGCTGTTCATCAATACAAATCATCTTCCAAAGGCCAATGATGTGACGATTTTCAGTTCTGGTCGAGTAAAAGTTTTGCCGTTCAACCGTCATTTTGAGCCGAAAGAGCAGGATAAAACTCTCAAAAAACGGTTGGAAAAGGAGCTGTCCGGCGTGTTGAACTGGTGCTTAGATGGGCTGTGGCTTATGCGTGAAACAGGTTTTGAACCGCCCCAATCGGTGCTGGCGGCGACCGCCCAGTACCAGCATGACAGCGACAAACTGACCCGGTTCGTGGAGGAAATGCTGACACCCGACCCCGATGGTGAAGTCCGTACAGAGGACGCTTACCGCGAATACCGGGACTGGTGCCAGCGTAATGGGCAGTTTGCGGACGGTTACCCAACATTTAAGCAGGGCATAGAGGGGTACGCCCAAGTCAAAAGGAAACGTCCCAAAGGGGCCGGAAGGTCGGTGAACGCGACCGCCATGCTGTGCGGTGTTCAGCTGAAAATGGATGATAGAATAGGCTTGTAAGTAGCCGGTGTGTCAGGTGTGTCAACGAAATATAGGGGTAAAAATATTTGCTCTCGCGTAAGAACCTCTGCTTTCAACTGGCACACCTGACACACACTCAGCTTTCGGGGTGCAAAGTGGCCCCGCAGGGGTCACAGATTCGGAAAACGGCCAAAAGGCGTTTTCTGAATGAGCCAGCATCGCATTTGTCCCACATTTGTAAGGACAAATGTGCGGCCAAACGCAGACTGGATAGGGAGTACCCTATGACCCCATATTTTTAGAGCGCTGACACGCATAAGGAGGGAATTGTTTGACAGACAAAAGAAAATTTGACATACGGCTCTCGCAGAGGGACTTCAATATGCTGGAGAGGAGAGCGCGCAGGTGCAAGATCAGCAAGTCGGAGTATATGCGCCGGTTGCTAAATAGGTGTGTCCCGAGAGAGGCTCCGCCTCTTGATTACTACAGCATGATGAACGAGCTGAAGGTGATACGCAAGGATTTGGACGTGCTTGCACAGATGGCAACAGCTACAGGGTTCATCGACGCAAAGGCTATTGACGTGCAGCTGCGTGAACTCCGAAAGACCTCTGAGAAAATTGGATTAGCTGTGGCTGGGGAGTATGATGAGGACGATTAGAGCGGGATCCGCGCCCTCCTGCCGGTAAGCATCTCCGTTTCCCCCAATGCCGCCCCTGGTTTCGGTATGAAACCGGGGGTTGATTTTGTGAAAAAACGCCGACCTTGAATCCAACCGCCGCTTTTGCTATAATGTAACCAGATAAGCGAAAGGACGGTGGCAATATGCCAGGTGTATTGAGCGAACACATAGCCTCCCTGCGAAAAGAACGGGGCCTGACCCAGGATCAGCTGGGCAAAATGTGCGGGGTGTCGTCGCAGGCGGTGGGCAAATGGGAGAAGGGCGGCGCGCCGGACGTGGAGCTGCTGCCCATTCTGGCGGAACAACTGGGGGTCACCATTGACGCCCTGTTCGGGCTGGAAGGCGGGGAACGGGTAGATGCGGCGGAGGCCGTGGGCCGGTGGCTGCGGGATTTCCCGGAAAAGGAGCGCATGGAGCGGTTCTGCCGCCTGGTGTGGAGCTCCATCAACTATTTTATGCCCAGCGGGCTTGACGTGCCGAAGATGGAATACCTGGACACCTGCCGCACCCATATGGACGGGGAGAACCAGATTATGTATACGGAGATACGGGGTGGCGGTGGGCTGCTGATGGATGTGCACGCGGAAGATATGACCTTCGTCACCCTCTGGCCTGAGCCCAAGGAGGGCTACGCCTCCTTTTTCGCGCCCATGGAGGACTACCGCAGGCTGTTTGCGTTGCTGGCGAAGCACGGCTGTCTGGAGTTGCTGGACAGCCTCTATTGGCGTAAATCCAATTACTTCATTCCCCCGGTAATCGCAAAGCTCTGCGGCCTGCCGCCGGAAACCGTTACCGGGCTGCTGGAGGAACTGGCGGACATTGGCATTTTCTGGTCTATGAAGCTGGAGCTGGAGGACGGGGAGGTCAATGCCTATAAGCTGGCCGAGCCCCTGACCCTGGTGCCGTTCCTGATGGCTGCCCAGGGCTTCATGGAAACCAGCTGCAACTATATGTACTTTTATGACGACGAGGACCCTCTTTTGCGGGGGAAAAAATGGAAAGCACAGGAGGATAACGAACATGAAAAAGCATAATAAAAAAACCGTCGCCACTATGGCACGCTATCTTGTGAAATTCAAAGGAGACGTCCTTCTTGCGCTGCTGCCCCTGGTGGTGATCTGTGGTATGCTGTCGGTCACCAGCCTGGTGACTGCCCAGGTGTTCCAGCGGGTATTCGAGGGGGACCTGTCCGGCCTGATAAAGTGGATGTTGATTTTAACGGGGGCATGGTTTTTGGTGCAGGCGGTGAGCGTGCTGCATGAGCTTTTGCAGGCCCGAGCCATCCGCAGGCTGAACAACGCTGTCCGGGAGGACATGGCCGAGGCCCTTTTGCGTATGAGCCACCAGGACTATCACGCCAAGGGTGCGGGGGAGTACCTCTCCCGCTTCACCAACGACGTGAACCAAATAGAGAATCTAGCCTGGAAACCGTTCTTTCAACTTGTGGAGGCCGCGGCCACCTCTCTGTTTAGCGTGATCGCCCTGTTGACCATTCACTGGTCGCTGGTGCTGGCGGCGTTGCTCACCACCGTGGTCATGGTGTTTGTGCCCCAGCTTTTTAACAAGCGCATGGAGGCGCTGGGCGCGGTCTGCTCAGAGGAACAGGCTAAGGCCACCGGGGCACTCAAGGACCTGCTCTCCGGCCGGGACGTGCTGCGCTCTTTCGGCCGGGAAGTGCGCTTTTCTCAGGGGGCGGGAAAAGCCAGCGACCAGATAGAAAAGCCCCGGTACCGCTTGGCCTATGTGAAAGGCTTTGTGAGCGCGGGGGTAGGCTGCGTAAACGTGATTTGCCAGGTGCTGGTCACGGGCCTAGTGGGGCTGTTGGCCATTTGGGGCTATACTCAGGCGGGCTCTCTGGCGGCGGGGGGTAACCTCTGTGGGATGCTCAGCAACGGCCTGGGAAGTATCGCGGGCCTGCTCCTCTCCTTCTCCTCCGCCAAACCGTTTTTTGAGAAGATTACAGTTCGCACTGAGGAGGCAGAAACCCACGCCAGAATGGAGTTGGAACCGCTGGCGGATGCGATTACCCTGGAAAACCTCCGCTTCCAATACGGGAAGCGCCCCATCCTGCACAATCTATCTCTACAGTTCCAAAAGGGAGGCAAATATGCCATTACCGGACCCTCCGGCTGCGGAAAATCCACTCTGTTGAAGCTTCTGCTGGGATGGCTGCCGGGCTACAGCGGGGCCATCCGGTTCGACGGGAAGGATGCCAAGGAGTTTACCCCGGAGCAGCTGGGGCGGCAGATGAGCTACATCGAGCAGAACGTGTTCCTGTTCAACTCCACCATCCGGGACAACATCACCCTGGGCGAAACGTTCACTGACGCACAGATGGAGAAGGCCCTGCGGGACAGCGCTCTGATAGGCGATCTGGCCGCTATGCCCGACGGCCTGGACACCATCGTGGGCGAAGAGGGCGGCAACCTCTCCGGTGGACAGAAGCAGCGGGTGGCCATTGCCCGCGCCCTGATCCACAACCGCTCCATCCTCCTGGTGGACGAGGGCACCAGCGCCCTGGATCAGAAGAATGCAGACATCGTGGAAAAGAGCCTGCTGGCTAATCCCGACCTGACGCTGATTCTGGTGAGCCATCATCTGACCGAGGCGCGCAAGGGGCAGTTTAGTGAGGTGTATGAGTTAGAGCCACCAGCGGCGAGTTATGCCTCATAATTTTACTATGCCAAATAAATTGCCTACCATTTAAGGCAGGCATTAAAAACGCAACATATTTCAAACGTGATTATTTACTAAACAAGTCCGCATGAGTGCCAGTACGAACTAAGTAAAGCTCATTACCATCCACCCGATAAATCAGCAGCCAATCCGGGGCCAGATGGCACTCCTGGAAGCCTGCCCAATTGCCTGTAAGCTGATGGTTGCGGTTCTGCTCCGGCAGTGCGGCGGGAACAAGCAGGGTGTCAACAGCATTCTCCAAAAGAGCCAGATTGTACCCTCTTTTTCCGCACAGGCGGCGATCGCGCCGGAACTGAGAGCTGACGTTCAGTTTAAGCATCCGCCCCATCCTCCCTATCCAGCATGGCGAAGAATTCCGCCGCAGTACCCTCAAAGTGCTGGCCGGAGCCAGTGCGAATCATCTCGTTCACTTCTTCCAGAGCGGCAACTGTTGTGGCATTGGGAACCTCGTCAGTTTCGCCGGCAGATAAGCCTTGTAGATAGCCCACCACATAGGCCATCTTATAATCGGGAATTTTTTCAAGCAGCGCTATGGCTTTCTCTCTCTCGCTCATGGTTATGACCTCCTGGTAGCTTCTTTTCGTTAGTATAGCACATTTTCAGCGACTGCGCAAGAGGGTTTGAAAAGCTGTTTTGAGTTCAACAAAAATTCAACTCCGTTACAAGAATCCGCAAAATCAGGCGATACGGTACAAAACGGTAAAGTGCCAAAACCCTAGTGTTTTCTAGGCGTTTTGGCACTTTACAGAACGGTACGTTACGGTTTGAGGTGAACTCATAACCCGAAGGCCGCAGGTTCAAATCCTGCCCCCGCAACCAATTTTCCCCGGAAACTCTAGGGTTTCCGGGGATTCTCTTTTGTGTTTTTCCTTATTTTCCCTTGCCTGACCCATTCGCTGACCCATACGGGGAAACGACCGGGTACTTCTAAACACTGCCGGATAGTAAGTTGCCCATCGTCCGGGCCGCCTCCTTCTGTGCGGCGGTTGTGACGTGGGCGTAGGTGTCCAGGGTGAACCCTGCCGAGTAGTGGCCCAGCATACCGGAGACCGTCTTGATGTCAACACCGTTTTGGAGTGCCAGGGTCGAAAACGTGTGGCGGAGGTCGTGGAACCGTATCTTGGGTAGCCCCGCCCTCTCGAGCACTCGATGTAGCATATGCAGGACGCTGTCGGGCGAAATCGGCCCGCCGTTTGGCGAGGGAAACACATACTCACCAGCCACTTTGCTCCTCTGCTCTTTGAGGATTTCTACCGCGTCTGCCCCGATGGACAGCGTGCGGTAGGAATTTTTTGTTTTCAGCGGAGCCTCTACCACCTCTCCGTCGATTCTGGCTACCTGTCGTTTCACTTGGATTATGCCTGTTTCTAAGTTGATGTCATCCCACTTTAGGCCCAACAGTTCGCCCCGGCGTAAGCCTGTCGCTAACTCCAGGTAGTACATCTCGAACACACCACTGTTCTTTGCCTCTCGGAAGAAGGCGGATAGTTGGTCGGCGGTCAGCGTTTTCATCTCTTGGTGCTCTACCTTTGGTAGGGCGCAACCGTCTGTTGGATTAGTGGTAATGAGTTTCTGGCTTTTGGCTAACTCCATCGCTGACGAAATCACCTGATTTATGTTCCGCACAGTTTTCGCGCTCAAACCGTTGGGCTGTTGCTTGGATTCTGTACGCTCTACCCTGCCGCTGGTCAACAGTTTTCTGTAAAGTGCCTGCACTTCCAGCGTTGTTAGCTTGCCGAGAGGTATTCTGCCGATACTTGGCTTGATGTGATTTTCAATATAACCCTTGTATGTTTTGTGCGAGGACGGGCGCACCTTGATTTTAGCGTAGTTCTCAAACCACACGTCCATCCATTGGCCTACCGTATACTGGCCTGCTTTGACGATATCCAAGCCCTTGTTGTCCTCAATGGCTCTGGCCAGCTTTTCTTTGACCTCAGCCTGGGTTTTCCCAAGCACGTTCTTATAAATCACCTTGCCGGACTCAGAATCGCGGCCTGCGGTATAGCGCCCCTCCCACCGACCGTCCTTGCGCTTGCGTATGTTGCCCTCGCCATTTGCTCTGCGTTTTGCCATATCTTGGCCTCCTTTCTGACTACCAACACTACCACATAGCCCCCGCGTATGTCCACTGACATTTTTCTTACTTTTTCTGGTTTCGCCCAAAACCCTTTTCTTTGTTTATGCAACGCAAATTTTGAGGGCCTACATCCTCATTGAATAACTCTCATCATCTATATCCGGCTGAACACCACGCTCAGTTTTCAGCCCATGCGCCGCCTTCTTCTGCTCGATTTCACTCCTAAGCTTGCTGTCAATCTGAGTATTCAGCCGGGACAGTTTTTTCTCATAACTATTTGAGATTATCTTACACATCGCGTTGACCACCGACCTCATTGCTGACCCTACGTCGTAACTGTGCGTGGGTTCTGCCTCCATTATCCTCATAGCCAGCGCCGCACTCCTGACGATTACATTCTTAATACTGCGAAACTCAGGGTTATCCTCCAGCGAAATATCCAGCCCCTTCTTCTCAAAATATAGTGATAATTTTTCTCGGTTGACCTTATTCCATTCTGAGTTCAGCCTTGCAATGCCCTCGTCTTTTGCAAGCTCAGCTACAATTTTGTTGACAGTATCCTTAACATCCTTCGGCAGATAACCATACTGCTTTCGCCCTTTGCAGGTCTTTAGCTGTGAAGCCAGTTTCAGAAACAACATCTCCACTTCAGAAGTGGGCGCACATGAGTCGCGGATTTTCGTAAGCAGCTTTTCTATTTCCTCCCGGCTCTCCTTCTTCAACCGGTCGCGGAGGTCTGTTTCCATCGAGAATAGCTTGTACTGCTCCAACCGGAAGATGTCGTTGCCCAGCGCACTCCGCAGCGAATCTATCCCCTTTTTCGTCAGCCAACCCTGTTTAGCGTCCCTGGAATAGACCAGCAAGTGCATATGTGGGTGGTGTGTGGTATTGTGAAATGCTCCATACCACTGCAGGTTACTGATGTCGATTTTCTGAGCCTCGGCCAACTCGGTGACATTGCGCCGCACCAATTCACGCCATGCCTCGGCCCTGTTATAGCCCAACCGCTCCGCATCCTCACGGTGTAAGCTGATGACGTGTGTCCAGATGATGCCCTTGTGCTGGCCCACTTCCTCGGCGACCGAATCCAAATCTATTTTGTCATCGGTCTGACTAAAAAGGCCATGACTTCCAAGCTTTTCCACCCCATGGCACTCTGCCATATAGCTGACCAGCTTGTCCAGTTCGCCAATGCGGTCAGCGTTGCGCTCAATAAAAGCATCGATGAACTCGCTTGTGTTGCTCCTGGTGGGAGAACTCTCGTAGTCATGGTACTCACCATAGTCCTTGGCAGACGAGTCAAACTTGAGTATGTCCTGCACTAATCGTTGCTGACGAACAGTGGCAGGAGCGTTGTCAATGCCCTCAGCTACCTTTTCCACCCCCTCACGAGTACCCATATATTTCACAAGATTTGTCGCCGAGCGTTTCGGAGAGTTCCGCATATACCTGCTGGTAACAATTATTTTTGCCATAATCAGTCGCCCCCGTTCTGCCACTCATCGGCATCCTCAAAGGTCAGAATCCCATTTGTCCGCGCTACTTCCTGGGCAACATTGAGCCGCACCGTGTCCAGAGATTCATCGGAAATATCATTGACCGCCGCCGTGATATTGCTGTTGATTCCAATTTCCACCGCCAGCTTGAACAGTATTTCGCACACATCTCTGCCGAGGGAACGCACCTCGCTCTTGATTGCCCCTGCCAACATCGGAGCCAAGTAATTGATGTTTTTCTGCTGCCTGAGATAACCGATGTAGAACTCAATCGCCTTGCAAACGAAGTCCCCTTTCGAGGTGGCGTTTGCCGCCGCCAGCATTTCCTCTATTTCCGCGACCATCGATGGCCGCATCCAGTACGCATATTTTTGCTTTTTCTCGCTCAAAAGCGCTCCTTTCCGACCGACCCCTGATTTCAGAGGCCGGTAATCCCTGATTTTTCCCCAACGACCGGCTCTGCCGGACGATGTGAACCGCGCGGTAGACCCCGCGCTTTAACCTGCTTGTCTTTTTGACGGTTTTCTGTAGCCTGTTCTGCTGGATAAAGTTGCAACCCTTTGCATATTGGGGGACGGTTTCCACCCCACGGATACCGCCCTCATAAATCGCTACAAATGCCCTCACACGGCGTTCTGGGCCTGCCCTCGTCTTGTTCCTCGAGAGCGGCCTCGGTTCGCTTAACACGGCCTTCACAGGGACCACAAACGCCTACCTTGATGTCTGGCACTCGTTGTGGTACTTGACTGCCCCATAAATGGGGAGGATCGTGAAAATCAAGTTGCCATTCCGAACCTGCCCACTCTCAGATTCGTACTTTGTAGGCTCCGTCAGTATGAGCGTTTTGTACTCCAACTCCCGCACATATTTCCGCACAGTGTTCTCGCTCATGCCCACCGCTCTGCCAATAGTTTTGTAGCTTGGCCAGCACTGATACGACTTTCTGTCCTCACAAAACATGAGGTAGGCGTAGACAGTCAGTTCACCTGCTGACAATCCTAAAGTGAAAATAGCGTTAGGCAGAGGAAAGAAATTCTTTGCTCCGCTGCATGACGTTCTCAAGAAATTACTCATATTGCATTACCTCCTGTTTGGCTCTCGACCCACGAAAGAAATTTCTCCTTGGGAACCACCAGGCGCGAACCGATTCTCAGCACAGGAAAGTCTTCCTGGTGCAGCAACTCATAGGCCCCCGCAACTGAAATCCCCAAAATTTCTGCCACTGTTTTCGCGTTGAGAAACAGTGGCAGTTCATCATAGCTTTTGAACTTTGATTGAACCACTCCGCACCTCCTAAAAAACATCTTGACTTTTTCGGCCGTCTGTTGTAGACTTATTCTTACTGTGAGTTTAATTCCTCGACCGTCTAATGGTAACACATGGCAATACGTTTGTTAAGGACAATTTCAAAAATACTTTTAACTTTCTAAGCAAGGAGCAATCAAAATGGCTGACTACCTGTTCTACACCTACTTTGAAGATGGCCGCGAATATTTCGTCTACAAGGATTTGACGTTTGAGCGCTCGCACAAAAAAGAAAAGGACTTCCCATTTCTGGAAAGCCTTTTGCGGTTTACCTATTTGGACATCTGGCCGATGGAAGGTCTGTTTAAGGAAATGGACAAGGCTCTGCTGAATTTCTATCGGGAACGCGACTTTGATTCGCAGGCTGCTGTGATGAGTACTCTGGAGGAGCTTGCAAAGAAGCACATCTACTTCGAGTTTTTGCGTCTCGACTGGCAGTCACGGTTCCGCAATGCGGAGCACCATCCTGACGATGTTCAAGAGATTCTCCCGCACAAGCAGCTGCGGCACATCCCCAGCGACCTGGACACTCTGCAAAAACAAATCATGCGCCTGTTCGAGGACGTGTTGGACATCGATGACGTCAAGAAGAAACCTGTGCAAGAAAAACTACAAGCTTACCTTGATAAGGAGAAAAGAGAATCACTCTATGCCTACCAGTTCAGACCGATCTCTACCACCTATGAGCGAACCGGCAACGGTACTTTTACCGAGGTGCTGCACCCAACCTCTCTTTCCGACCTAGTGGAGTTCTCCCTCCGCGAGTGCGTCAAGCGTGAACAGCGTATGCGTATCTGCTCCTACTGCGGCAAGTATTTTGCGATTCCACGGCGCAACACGGCGGAGTTCTGCAATCTGACGGTTGACGAGAACGGGCACACTTGCAGAGAAGTCGGCGCGGTAAAACGCTGGGCGGAGAAGAAAAATTCAGACGAGCTGTTCAAGGAGTACCGTCGGGAGTACAAGAAACGCTTTAACTGGATAAAGGCCGGGAAGATAAGCCCCGGAGCGTTCTATGCTTGGAGCGCCACGGCAAAGGGCACGCGTGACGAGTGCGCTGCTGGTAAGATGGACTTTGATGACTTCAAGGAGTGGCTGGCGAAATCGTAAATCGTATTCTTTGTTTAGCGGCGCAGTTTTTGATATCACATCATTCCAGTTTCGTTCTTGTCGAAAAACCTCGATAATATCGTGAAATCACTAAATGCTCTTAGATTGCATCTCTCCGCTTCATGCTCAGGAAAATAATCTTGTACTCTCAATGTCAGCAACTTATACTTGTTCTGAACTTTGGCCTCCCTTATGCCGCTCACAACGTAAAAGGTTCTGAAGTCCTATGTTTTATTCTGAAATAAAAATTTAATAACGTCGCAACACCATCATCTTACCCTCTCCCAAAAGCAAAGTGAAAAATATTGTACCCATTAACTATAAGGATAATCAACATCAGCGCCATCAACAATCGCTCAACCGCCCGGTTATCCATCCGCCTGCTCATAGCCGCTCCTAACAAAGCGCCGCCTACACCTCCTGCAACCATCAGGGTCAACTGGTGCCAAGCGAAATATGGCACGTTCTGTTGGCATAGAGCACTGGCTAAGCTGGCCGCCTGTGAAAATAGTATGATAAAAATTGAGTTCTTCGCCGCCGTTTTTGCATCCATTGAGAACAACAGAAACAGTAGCGCTACATTCATCGGCCCGCCCCCGATACCAAGGAAGGACGATACCATTCCAAGCCCCAGGCCCGCCAATCCGCATACCTGCAGATTTTCCAAACGGTATGATGGTAGGCAATCCCGCTTGACAGTATAGATCCACACCAGCACCGTTAAAGCCAGCAACAACGCCGACTGGCAGAGTCCCAGCACATTCTCGTCCGCACTGGATTTTATCAGTTCAAACAGCCATTTTCCTATCAGTCCGCCTACGGCCGCTCCCGCGGCCAATGGCATAGTGGTACGGATCTGCAGTTTTACCCCATTACCCCGGCTTTTTAGAAGTGACACTACGGACATTGCCAGTACCGTACAGCCTGACAAAAAGCTGATTGTAGACACTGGGAGGACATTCAACGCATCCAGCACCGGCTTAATAATAACCCCGCCCCCAAAGCCTGCCACAGAGCCGAGCCCTGAGGCAATCAGGCATACCAAAAGCATTACGAGTTCGGTCATCTGAATCTCTCCATTTCCGCTTTTTGAATTGTCCGTGCCATCTCCTGCAACCTTGGCAACGCATATCCGAAGAACTCCTTATAAGCCATGCAAAAGTAATTCTCGGACCCATCCAACGGCTCCCGATCCCGCCTACAGCCTCCCCGGCAGACAGAACCAAACCGACACCCCCGGCACTTCTCGTTCTCTGAACGGCCTTCTGTCAGAAACCGCCTTGCCGTTTCAGATTCAATGAGCTCCCGAAAGTCCTGCTCCCGGATATTTCCAAGCTTCCATTGATCCAGGCAGTAGAAATCACATGGGTATACAGAGCCGTCTGCTTCAATCACGTTTTGTATTGCGCACTGCCCAGAAAGCCCACAGCTCTCCGGCCTATGGCCCATCAGCATACCCACCAAGTTCTCAAAATAGCGGATGTATATGAACTTTCCCTGGGTCACATCTCTGTACCACAGGTCAAACAGGATTTTCAGGAACTTAGCGTATTTCTCCGGAGTCAGGAAGTACGATGAAACGCCTCGCTCCGCCTCCAGCGGATCTAAACATGGGATATACTGCTGGTAAAGCAGATCAGAGCGTCGGTAAAAATTGTAAATTTTGGTAATACTGTCCGCCGTGAGATTTGTGACTACCGTAAGCACGTTGAAATCCACCTTATGTGCTGAGAGCTTTTGGGCCGCCTGCAGTACCCGATTAAAGGTACCCCTGCCCTCCAGATCCAAACGGTTGCCGTCGTGTACGTTCTTGGTTCCATCCAGGGAGAGTCCCACTAAAAAGTGGTTGTCATGCAAAAACTTTGCCCATCTATTGTCAATCAGCATACCGTTGGTCTGTATCGCATTAGAAATCTGCACATTATGTACATTGTATCTTTTCTGTAGCTCCACGACCTTATGGTAAAAATCAAGCCCGCGAAGCGTAGGCTCTCCCCCCTGGAAACCAAAGGTACATTGAACCGTAGCATATTCCAGAGCCTTCTTTATAAGTATTTCCAGTGTTTCTTCAGACATAAAGCCATAAGAAAATGTCTCTCGATTCACCTGCTCGTCGTGATAGAAACAGTATTGGCAGCGCATATTGCACCCGCCGGAGGAGGGCTTTATCAGCAGGCTTAACGAGGGCATTTGGCACCCCTTTCTGCAAGTGTCGCCGTCCGAATAATCAGGCGATCCTCAACCCAATTCTTTTCATAATAGCTGGAGCTTTCAAAGGTATCGCTGATTTTTTTCATCTCGGCAAGCATTTTCTCTCTAAGTTCCTCTGCTATATGCGCATACCCCGGGGCATTTATCAGGTTTTTCATTTGCATTGGGTCGTGAATATTATCGAAAAGCAGCTCCTGCCCGTCGGACTTGTACACAGCATATGTGTACTCCTTAGTCCGGAATGCCCGCCACTCGTGACCGTCCTCCCAGGCGGCAGTGGCCCCGGTTCCCATCATCAGCGCGCCCTCCGGCTCTGCCCCGCCTTGCCCCAGAAGTGCCTTGCTGTAATCCTGCCCTTCCACTTCAGAGGGTACTGGCAGGCCCATCATGGTAAGAAGTGTCGGCATAATATCTACGGTGTTCAAGCAGATGTCACTGCTCCCACCTGTCAGTCCGGCGGCCTTATAGCGCATGAAGAAGGGTACCCTGACAGCCTCCTCATAGAAGATATTCTTCGCCCGACGGCCGTGGGCCCCAAACAGCTCGCCGTGGTCAGATGTGAATATAATGATACTGTTCTCATCCAGCCCCATGCGTCGTATCTCCTCCAGCAGTCTGCTTATATTGCTGTCCAGATTTGCTGTCATTGCATAGTAGACCCTCATCCACTCCGTAAGCTCCTTCCGCTCCCTTGGAGAGAGCTTGGCCCAGTCGTCCGCATGAGGGTCGTTATCCGGGAGATAGTTTTCAGGCAGGGTAAACTCCGTATCACGGAACCTGTCAAGGTACTCTCCGGGCACATTCTCGGGAACCCAGGGGTCGTGAGGCGTACCAAGGGACAGGAAGAGTGCGAAGGGTTTCTCCCCTTCCTTCAAGTCCTTCAGGCACTCAATGGCCATATCCGTCTGGGCGTCAGGCTCATAGCCGGAAACATAGTGCTTTTCCGGGCTGTTCAGATGGTAGTAGGCTGCGGCGCCATAATAATTGTGGTGAAAATTGTACCCGGCGAACAGTCCGTCAAAGCCCAGACGGTCTGGGCCTTTCGGTATATATGAGTTCTTGGGGTCATAGTGGTTGCCGAGTTCTGCGGCGTACATATGCCACTTTCCGATATATGCTGTTTCATACCCGCCGTCATTAAGCACATGGGCGAAACAGCGGTGGTTGGTGTTCATGCGTATCTCGTTGATAACCATGCCAGTACTGGTCGTATACTTGCCGGTAAATAAGCTAGCCCGATACGGCGCACATACAGGATGGCCGGACACTGCGTTGCACAGCTCAAGACTCCGCTCCGAGAAGGCGTCAATACCTGGTGTCTGAGCCAGTGCATCTCCGTGGCACCCTAGGCTGTTCCAGCGAAGCTGGTCCGCAAAAACATAGATCAGGTTAGGCTTCTTACTCATTTTGCTGTCCTCCATTTTCATATTTCAAGTGTGCCGCCGGGGCTGTCCCAGCGGCTTTACTGTCATTATACACATTAGCAAAGCTTTTGTACATACTCATAATCCCTGCAAACTGGGGCTTTTCACCCCACGGAGCCGGGATTTTTTCATTATGCGCTTTTTTTCACTCCACGTTGGCTGTGCTCTGTTTTGCCCAATATGTGCTACAACCTTGTCTTCTTTGCCCTGCCTGCGTCCTTCCCATAACGTCAAAATGAAAAAATGCATTCTCCAATGAAATTGCCTTACCGCGTTATGAAATTATGCTTATTGCCCCTTGCTTTTGTCTATAGACTCCCGCAACAGACAAGTGTACAATGTGTTTCAAGGACGAAACTATACAAAATTCACACAAGGAGGGTATTGCACATGTCCGCTCGACTAAAAGGCTCTATCCGAAGGAATTGGCCTTTATACATTATGCTGGTTCCCGGAATGATCTATCTGCTCCTGTTCAACTATGTCCCTATGTATGGCGTGACCATCGCCTTCAAGGACTTTATGGCAAGCAAAGGCATCATGGATAGTCCGTGGGTGGGAATGGAGCACTTTGAACGCATCTGGCGTTCCCCAGACTTTCTTCCTATTCTATGGAACACTCTTTCCCTCAGCCTATATCAACTGTTGGTCACTTTCCCACTTCCTATTATAATCTCACTGCTCATTAATGCATGTGCAAGCAAGCGGTTCGGGAAGTTCATCCAGAACGTCACCTATGCTCCCTACTTCATCTCCGTGGTGGTGCTGGTGGGTATGATGAACATTATGTTCTCCCCCACAGGCGTGTTCAACGTCATCATCGAACAGTTTGGCGGAACCCCACAGCTATTTATGGGTGAACCAAAATTTTTCAGGCATATGTTCGTATTCTCCGCCGTATGGCAGACCACAGGCTGGAGTTCCATCATCTATCTGGCGGCCCTTTCCAGCGTCAGCCCCGAGTTGCATGAGGCGGCAATGATAGACGGCGCAAGTAAGTTTAAGCGCCTGCTTCATATTGACTTTCCGTCTATTCTGCCGACTGCCGTAATTATCCTGACACTTAACGCCGGAAAAATCATGAGCCTTGGCTATGAGAAGGCTTACCTTATGCAGAACTCCCTGAATATCGGCGTATCGGAAATACTTTCCACCTATGTATATAAGAAGGGTCTTCTGGACGTGGACTACAGTTTTTCTGCGGCGGTAGGACTGTTTAACAACATTATCAATCTAATACTGCTGTTCACTGTCAATCAGGCATCGAAGAAATTCACGGACTCCAGTCTGTGGTGAAAGGAGCCGTTCAGTATGACAACCACAAGAAATCATAACAAAATCCGGAGCACCAGGGCTGATAAGGCATTCGATATAGTCAACTACCTTTTTCTGGGAATTATCGGGCTTGTAACTCTGTATCCACTGTATTTCGTCCTGATTGCGTCTATCAGCGAACCAGACGCCGTAAACAGCGGGCAGGTAATCTTGTACCCCAGAGGTTTCTCCCTAGAAGGCTACGAGCGCCTGTTTGAGGATATACGCATCTGGCTTGGGTACCGCAACACAGTCATCTATACAGTGGCCGGCACAGCCCTGAACCTGCTGATAACCCTGATAACCGCCTATCCTCTTTCCAGGCGGGATCTTGCCGGGAAAAAGTTCTTCTTGTTCTTCTTCCTGTTTACCATGTTCTTCAACGGCGGACTTATACCTACATATTTGCAGGTATGTAATCTGGGGCTTTATAATACGCCGCTGGTGCTGATTATACTGGGCGCCATAAGTGTCTATAATATGATAATCGCCAAATCTTTTTTCGAGAACACCATTTCCCTCGATTTGCAGGAGGCCGCGGAAATTGACGGCTGTGGGAGTTTTCGGTTCTTTGTGAGCATTGCTCTCCCACTCTCTAAGGCTCTTATCGGCGTGCTGGTAGTGTACTATGCAATAGGGCACTGGAACGAATATTTCAACGCCCTTATCTATGTTTCCAATAAGGAGTTGCAGCCTCTGCAGATGGTCCTCAGGGAGATTCTCATACAGAACTCCACCATTGAGATGGCCATGGACGAAAGTATGCTGGAGGAAATGCTCCGCCGGGAGCGGTATGCCAATCTTATTAAGTACGGCATTATCGTGGTCGCTTCCGTCCCAATGTTGTGCGTATATCCGTTTGTGCAGAAATACTTTGCCAAAGGGGTTATGCTAGGTTCTACCAAAGGATAAATTTTTTAGGAGGTATCATCAAATGAAAGGCAAGAAAGTTCTATCCCTGGTTCTGGCGATAATTCTTATCGTTTCAGCACTGTCTGCATGCGGCGGCACACCCTCCGGTTCCTCCGGAGAGAGCTCTAAAGAGAGCTCAAGCCCTGATTCAAGCTCTGCCGGCAGTTCGTCAGAGTCCTCAGAGCCCCAGTCCACCGGCACCGAGCCCGGAACCTTCCCCATCTCAGAGGAGCCCATCACTCTGCGCATTATGGTGCCCCACCAGGCATCTCAGAGCACTTCCCTCAATGACCTTGAGATGATCAAGGAGTACGAAGAGATGACGAACGTGCACGTCGAGTGGGACGAGGTCTCCGCACAGGCCTACGAGGAGAAGTACAAGCTGGTACTGGCCTCCAACGACCTGCCCGACGCCTTTGGCGCCGGTTTTGGCTATGACGGTAGCATCATATATCGCTACGCCCAGGAAGGTTTGATTATTCCCTTGGAGGACTTGATTGACAGTTCCACTGTCAATATGAAAAAGTGGTTTAACGAGCGTGAGGATTTCCGCAAGCTCAGCACCTATCCTGATGGCCATATCTATGCCATCCCCTCCATTGACGAGAATCAGAATATACGTATGGGCAGTTTCCTGATTGCCAACCATACCTTCCTGGACAAGCTGGAGATGGAAGTCCCCTCAAGCCTCACAGAGGTAGAGGAGTATCTGCGGGCCGCAACCTCACAGGATCTGAACGGCGACGGCAAGAATGAGATAGGCCTTAGCTTCGCCAAAAGGGATCCTAACGGCATAACCCGTATGTTCAGTATGTTCGGCGTCTCCTGGGAGCCCAGAACTTACCTGCACTATACCGGCGAGGGCGATTTTGTGTTTGCCCCCATTATGGATGAAACAAGAAAAGCTCTGGAATACTTCCACACCTGGTATGCCGACGGACTTATCGACCCCGAGATATTCACGCAGGACGGCTCTCAGCTTCGTGCAAAGGGCGCTGACCAGGGCGTAGCCCTGGGTATCGGCGACACGTACCCTGATATGAATGGCAATAATGCAGAGAAAAACGAATACCATATTATTCCGGCTCCTACCATGCAGGACGGCAATCCCGGCCTGTGGTATCGCGACGGCTATATTCCGGGCTACAGCGCAAACCAATTCTTTATCACCAACGTAAATGAGCACCCTGCCGAAACTCTCCGGTATATTGACTACTGGATGGACAATAACGAGAAGGCCCTTACCAACCGTTTCGGCCCCGAGGACTACTCCTGGAAATGGCTGGACAAGGAAAACGGCGTATGGACCGAAACCGCGACTATACCCTCCGGCGAGACTCGCAACATGGAGAACTCCACCCTCTACTGCACATGGGGCACCGGCATCCCCTACTGGTGTTTCGGCGACTTCTGGGGACAGAAGGAAATCACCGTTGAGAACGCCTTGGAGCGCGGCGCGGCCATACGCGAGAGCTATATCAAGGTCGCAACTCCAGGTCTGCCAAGTATAACCTATGAAGAGGCCGAGAACAAGGAAGCACTGACCATCAAGACCGACCTATTCAAGTATGTGGACTCTGAGATTGCCAATTTCCTTACCAACGGCGTGACAGACAATTCCTGGGATGCCTTTGTCAAAAAGTGCTCCAACCTCCAGGCCGACCGCTGGGTAGAGCTCTACTCAACCTATTATAATGAGATGTACGCCGAGTAATTCGGCAGCTTAGGCACTATGAAGGAGGGCGGTGTATGACAACACCGCCCATTCCTTCAAAATATATTATAACTCATCAGGGAGGAAATCATGAACATTCTTTGGTTTTGCACCGACCAGCAGCGCTTTGACACCCTGGGCTGCTATGGTAACCCATATGTGAAAACGCCAAACCTGGACAGGCTTGCCCAGATGGGCGTGCGTTTCACCAGGGCGTACCCACAGTCGCCGGTATGCGCCCCCAGCCGTGCGAGCTTCCTCACCGGCCGCTATCCCCGCACCTGCGGCGTGCGGCAGAACGGGCAGGATATGCCCCCCCAGGAGCTTCTTGTGACAAAGCTTTTACAGGGGAACGGCTATACCTGCGGACTTTCCGGCAAGCTGCATATATCCGCCTGCAATCAGGCCACGGGCCGGGCTAAAGAGCCCAGGATAGACGACGGCTACGACTATTTCAAGTGGTCCCACCACCCCAGCGAGGAGGGTTCCGGCGGCAACTGGCCCACCAACGACTATACCATGTGGCTGACATCCCAGGGCATAGAATACAGCTCAAAGCCGCTTGAGAAGTGCAAGTATGTAGAGGAGGGCATGCCGGAGCAGTACCATCAGACCACCTGGTGCGTGGATTGCGCCATAGAGTATATGCGGAGCGCCAAAGCCTATGGGAAGCCCTGGCTGTTCTCTGTGAATGTGTTCGACCCCCATCACCCCTTCAATCCGCCAACAGAGTATCTTGACCGCTACCTTGAAAAATTTGACAACATCCCCCTGCCCAACTACATACCAGGAGAGTTGGCGCATAAGCCCATTTTCCAGACAAAGGATCACGGGGGTGCATATGATACTGCCGGGAACTACTCCTTTGATCCCATGTGCGAAAAGGATCACCGCTACCTTCGGGCCGCTTACTGGGCCATGATCGATCTGATAGACGCTCAGTTCGGCCGACTGCTGGACTATCTTGATAAGAGCGGCCAGATGGAGGACACGCTTATCATCTTTACCTCCGACCACGGCGAGAGCCTTGGAGACCATGGAATATACCTGAAGGGTCCGTATTTCTACGAGTGCAATGTCCATGTGCCGCTTATTATTGCCTGGCCCGGGAAAATACCTGCTGGCCAGGTATCAGAGGCATTGGTGGAACTTATTGACTTGGCCCCAACTATCTGTGACGCGGCAGGTATAGAAAAAGCCCCCGGAATGCAGGGGCGCTCCCTCTGGCCCATGCTCACCGGGCAGGCAGATCTGGACCATTTCCGCGACAGCATATACTGTGAATACTATAACTCCAATATTAAGCACCGGAACCCCTTGGCTTTTGACACCATGGTGTTCGACGGGCGTTATAAGTTGGTAAAAGTCCACGACAGGGACAAGCAGATGGAGTGCCATGGAGAACTGTATGACCTCCACGAGGATCCTGGCGAGACTCGTAATCTCTATGAGGATCCGGCGTACCTCTCTGTTAAAGCCGAGATGCTTGCCCTGATGTGCGACCGTATGGCTGAAACCTGCGACCCGCTCCCGGTGCGTCAGGCCTGCTGGTAAAACCTCTTGCCTCTATAGGAACAAATTTATATAATTTCATGAAAGGGACTATACTATGAAAAATATACAACGCCTCCCCGCCGTTCCCCTTATCACCGTTGACCCCTATTTCTCCATCTGGTCCTGCCAGGACCTGCCCACCGGCGACGACACCCGCCACTGGACCGGGGAGAGAAAGCGGCTGGAGGTCTCTGTGGAAACAGACGGCAGGGAGTACCGGCTGCTGGGACACGGCAGCGCGCCTGCCGCCGAGCTCACCGGCTGTCATGTACGGCCGACCGTCACTGAGTTTGAATACCGCGTTGAGGATAACGATATCCGGCTCTCCTTCTGCACTCCCCTGTTGCTGGACGACCTGGAGCAGATGTCCACACCCGTGACCCTGCTGAAACTGGAAACCAGCCCTGGCCATTCGGTTCAGGCAAAAGTCCTGCTACATGACGATATCTGCTATAACGGCCTGATACATCCTGAAATGACTGGTCGTTCGGTGCAGGAAAACGGGCTGTATCTTGCGGCTATGGGCAGGCAGCAGCAAAATATACTGGGTCACAGCGGTGACCACATCTGTATCGACTGGGGCTATGCCTGGATGGCATCAGAAACTCAGACGGCTTTCTCCAGACAGGCCGGGCACTACGCCTTGGAACTCCGGGGAAAAGCAGGCCAAAACCCTCT
The DNA here is from genome assembly GCF_002201475.1 of Acutalibacter muris. Classification (NCBI taxonomy): domain Bacteria; kingdom Bacillati; phylum Bacillota; class Clostridia; order Eubacteriales; family Acutalibacteraceae; genus Acutalibacter; species Acutalibacter muris. Next base: position 1,918,266 of record NZ_CP021422.1, read on the forward strand.
TTGGGCAGTGCTTGCCTATGACGATGTGGCCTCGATCTGCTATTTTGGCGTCCCCACCAAGGCCTGGTACGCCAGAAACGGCCGCACTATCCGTGAGGCAATCACAAACACGTGGGAGCAACGGGAGGCCCTTTGGAGCCGGTGTGAGAGTTTCGACAGACAGCTTATCCGCCAGGCGGAGGATCTGGGCGGCGAGGATTACGCGGAGCTGGTGTGCGCCTCCTACCGGCAGTCCATTTCCGCCCATAAGCTTATTGCCGGCGAGGACGGCAGGCCGGTGTTCCTGTCCAAGGAGAACAGCTCCAACGGATGTATCGGCACCGCCGATGTGAGCTACCCCTCTATGCCACTGTTCCTGCTGTACAATCCGGAGCTGGTTCGCGCCATGTGCCGCCCAATACTCAGGTTCGCTTCCTGCCCGGTGTGGCCCTATGAATTTGCGCCCCATGATGTCGGACGATACCCCTATGCCTGCGGGCAGGTCTATTCCCTCAGACATCCGGAGGATTCGGTGTGCGACCCTGCTGGTCCAAGCGGCGTACACTTCCCCTATTATCTCCTTCCGGCATCTGCCCAGGTCTATGACCTCCACTGGCAGATGCCCATCGAGGAGTGCGGCAATATGCTCCTCATGCTGGCCGCGGCGCTTAACGCCGACGGTGACCTTGAGCTGATAGAGGAACATCTGCCCGTAATTGAGAAATGGGCCGTTTATCTTGAGAAAAACGGTCGTGACCCCGGCGAACAGCTCTGCACGGATGATTTTGCCGGCCATCTGGCGCAAAATGTGAATCTGGCCCTGAAAGCCGCCTGCGGGCTGGGCGCATACGGTCTTATGCTTGAGCGCCTGGGCAAAGCCGGTGAAGGTGCCGCCTGGAAGGAGAAGGCTCGCAAAATGGCAGAAGGAATCTGCACTCAGGCAGATCGGGAAAACCACACCGCCCTGACTCTGGATGGCCCGAAGGAGAGCTGGAGCCTGAAGTATAACGCTGTTTGGGACATTCTGCTGGACCTTGGACTATGCGAGCCCCAATGGTACAGCCGGGAGCTGGAATGGTACCTCTCTAAGACAGAAGCCTACGGCGTGCCCCTTGATAGCCGCAAGACCTATACAAAGAGCGACTGGATGCTGTGGGCAGCAGCCTTGAGCAGCGATAAAAGCATACTTGAGCGGCTCTGTGCGCCGGTAGCCCGGTACCTTCGGGAGACGCCGTCCCGAGTGCCCTTCTCCGACTGGTACGAAACTACTGACGGTCGATATGTAGGCTTTATCGCGCGATCCGTCCAGGGCGGAATATTTATGCCGCTGCTAAGAAGGGCATGGAAATCCTGGGCCTGATTTCACCAATAGCTATAGCATAGCCCCCGGTCAACCGGGGGCTATATAACTTTTATTTCTCCTTAATATGGGCCGCCCTGTACTGGGTCGGGGTGGCGGAAACACTGTTTTTGAAGTTGCGCTGGAAGGAGGATATATCGGAGAATCCGGACTGAGCAGCTATCTCATTGACCGGCAGTTGTGTCTCGACCAGCAGCTTTTTGGCCCGCTCTATGCGGATGGAGGTCAGGTACTTTACAGGGCTTATGCCAAACTGGTGCTTAAACTGCTGGCTGAAATTGTTTGGTGAGAGACCACAAAATTCTGCGGCCTGCCCCACATAGAAGTTTGTGTCCGTATAGTGTGCATCGATATAGCTGAGACATTTTTGCATCCTATCCGAGCCCTTCTCCTTGGACGGCAGTACGCCGCGTTTCTCCAAATCGCTTGATATCTGCTGGAAAAGCCTGATGACATCATCCTTGCAGTAGGCCTGCTCCAGAAGGAACAGATATTGGGGCACACGCTCGCCTATATCCCCCTCGTCCGCCACAAGTCCCTTTATAAGAGCGTTCACCACCGCATAAGCGATGGTCTTGGAGAATGAAAACCCGAAACCCTCGCCGGAGACCCGGGCTGAAATAGAGGAAAGCAATATCACCGCTGCGGGGATATCCTTACCGCTGAGTACAACGGACAGCCGGTTCAGCTCGTCCTGGGGATAGGAGAATGCCGGCCCGGCACGCATTGGGCCGTTGTAGAACGATACCTTTCCATTTTTCAGCGAGCCATAGCGCACAATAGAGAGCGCCTGTATGTAAGACAGGTTAATATCCTCGACCCTGTCGCAAACAGAGCCTATAAAACACTCCACCTCTCTCTCCTGCAAAGAGAACTGTCTCATTACCTGAGCCACCGCTTCCTCAACCAGAATCCGTGCCAGGGACTCTCCGCATATCAGGCCGATAAGCCTGTTGTCAGAGTCGTGGAAGAAATGCCAGCGCAGCACAGAGCCCTCCGTATCAGGATACATCTCTTTCGGAAGGGGCCGGGCACAGCGGAACACGCATACAGCATACAGGTTACTCTCAAGCATGACTCCATGTTCCTTTAAGCTCTCCACAATTACGTCTATTTCCACGTCACTGTACTGCCGGTTCACAAGCTTTGAGAGCCACATCTCCCGAACTATGTACTGCTCTGCAGCGAGCCTTAAACCCATCTCCCGACTCTGCCTGCTCAACTGCTCCATGGTAGCTATAGATACATCAATTTCGCCCTGCTCGCTTTCGCCAACACCCAGTCGGAGCATGGCGGTCTTCAGTTTTTTCATTGGCTGATAGCTTCGGTAGCTGAAAAAAGTAATGAGCAGCAGCGACAGCACTGCAAGAGCAACGGAAAGAATCATGAATTTTGTCTGCACATTATAGAACCGCTGGAAAGATACCGATTCGTCCTGATATGCCAAAATCTGTACCCGGTCGCTGTTAAGTATCAGATTAAAAGCTGATGTATCACCGTTCTCCAAATAGCTCTCCACTCCCTCGCTTACATCTCCGTTCATGGCGATAAGCTGACCGTCGTAGAGAACCGCACAGGGCATCTCCAGCCTAGAGAAAAACGCCCGCTTGTCCACCTGGAACACAAGTGCGCCGCCTGAATATACAAATCCATAGGGATAGCTGCTGGCAAAGCAGAGCATATTCTCATCGTCAGCATCTATACGGCGGATGCCGGCGCTGGCAATCTGATCACTGTTTATAGCATCCGCTAACTCCTCCAGATTACCCACGCCTGAAAAGGTGTCCAGGTTATATGTTCCTCTGGAAGTATAGATATTGCCTGACGGATCCAAAAGGAAGATATCCTTATAAGCATCCCCCACTGACAGCGAGTAGCGCAGCATCTCTATCATGTTTATCTGGCTGTCAAGGTCGGATGAAATATGGTATGGCAATACATACGGCTTATTGGCCAGTTGAAAGCTGATATCCTGCATCTGGGAAAGCCTATGCTCAATGGCTACAACCTCGCTCTGGTATACGGCCCGCTCATTCTCATAGGTGACCTCCCTGAACTGATTGATAAGCTGCGAGGAGCAGAAATATGTAAGTATTGCCATAGGAAGCAGCAAAACCGTGGAGTACATGAGGAGATACCTTCTCAAGGAGCGCGGCAGCAATTTTATCCCTCCCTGCAATATGTTATGTCTCTGATTCTTATACTTCATTATACCCATTTCATAGGGGAAAGTCAAATAGATAATTTTAGTATGGCAGGAGAACGGAGGTGATACGAAAAAGCAATAAGATTACTACCGCAATCCAGCCTCAGACCCATATAGAACTTTTCTTTGTTTAGCAACGCAAATCTTAAACGGCTTTATCCAAAATATCTAAATGGGGCTTTTCTTTTTTTCACCCTTGTGGTATACTAAAAATAAAGTAAGCATAATGAACGCAACTTGTTGCAGAAAGGAAAGATATTTGGATTCAACTCCAAGTAAAGCTGATCTTTTTGAGTATTGCAGCAAATACAAAAATATGATGATGTCCCGTCTCGTTCCAAAAGATTTTTTAAGCCATATTAATTAAAGACATTAATGTTATATATAAACATATATTTCCAGAAGAATGTGCTCAACTTGAATTGCTCCCATGGTTTCTTAGCTACAATCTGATTTCTGCATATAAGGTTCTTGTTGCCCTATATGAAATAGTCCACCATATGTACAACCGCTTTGACGAAACTTATCTCCCGCCACAAATATTTATGAGCCACGCCAGCAATGACTACTCTATCGTCGAGCCGTTTGTCATTATGTTAGAGAGAATAGGTGTAAAGCAGTCTCAACTTTTTTGCAGTTCTATAGACGGATACCATATTCCACAGGGATCCAATATTTATGACTATTTGCGCGAAAAAATGTCAAATAACAATCTCATTTTTCATTATGATGCTGTCAGAAAGTTATTACAAAAGCGCCGCTTGTTTAAACAAAATGGGTGCTGCATGGATAAAACAGCATAAATACCAGGCAACCCTTTTACCCTGCATAGATTATGCAGTTGCACTTTTTGTGTGGGGAGGTTTCTAGAGTCTGTTCTCACAAAACAGCATCACAAATCATGACGACATAAATAAAGCCGCAGAAAAGGATGTCCAACTTATCGTATCGGGTAAATATTCTGCGAAAACGCTTTAGCCGCAGGAAATATCGCTCAATTTCATTGCGGCGCTTGTAGCGCTCCTTATCGTAGCCCCATGGGTCCTTGCGGTTTCTCTTCGGCGGAACCACAGGCACAAAGCCCATCTCCACCGCCGCCACACGCACGTTTTCGCCCTCATAGGCCCGATCCATCAGTAAGTATTTTTGCTCCTCTGCCCGACTGATCTCCGAGAGCAACGCTATTCCTTCCGGCGCATCGTGGGCCTGGCCGCCAGACAAGGAAAAGCCGACTACAGCCCGGTCAGACGCGGTGACCATATGAATTTTTGTGGTGAGTCCCCCTCTGGAGCGTCCGATAGATTGCCGGCCACTTGCTTTAAAGCACCCGTCCCATCCGGGTGCACTTTCACTGCAGTGCTGTCCAGGCACACGTTTTCCATCTTGATCCTGATGATGCCTTCTGCCTGCAGTCCTTCAAACACCCGCTGAAGCACACCGTTTTTACTCCACCTGTTCATCCGCTCATATACTGTATGCCATTTCCCATACCGTTCCGGCAGCGCCCTCCATTTGCACCCATTTTCGGCCACATACAGGATCGCATTTATCAGTTGGAGATTCTCAATTTTCACGTTTCCTCTCTGTTTCGGCAGATATTTCTCTATTTTCCTGTATTGCTCTTTTGTGATTTCCATATTCCTATTTTATCACTTTTTCCTTGAGTTGTCTATAGTGAGAACAGAATCTAATGACTCTATATACAATTTCCGATATTCGCAATATCGTTGCTCCAATTGCTCAACAGCATGGTGTAAAAAGCATTTCTCTCTTTGGCTCCTATTCCAAGGGCAACGCCGATGAAAACAGCGACATAGACCTGAAAATAGAAAAAGAAGCCTTGCGCTCCCTAATTCAAATCTGTAGTTTTCGATTGGCCATTGAGGATGCTCTCTCCATTCCCGTTGACATTATTACTACTGAATCTTCAGACAAAGAATTCTTAAATGCGATCCGGAAAGATGAGGTGTTGCTCTATCGAAACGCGGAATAAAATCATTTTACAAAAAATTGTTGGCTTTTGCCAACGTATCAAGACGAATTTAGAGCGGTTCAATTTTGACTATCACTCTTTTGAAACATATTACTTATTTCAGGATGCATGTTGTATGTGCGTAGTTCAGATTGGAGAATTAGTAAGCCAGCTTTCAGATGACGTAAAAAGGGACGCTCCCTCTATCCCCTGGAGAGCAATTAAGGATACGCGAAACTTCTATGTCCATGCATATGGCTCGATTGACTTGCCCTCCGTTTGGGAAACATTGGTAAACGATATTCCCTTGCCTGCTACTGCCTGCGAGGAATTGCTCTCCAACACATAATGACCAGTTCTCTTTGTTTAGCGGCGCAAATTTTGAGGTCTTCCCTCATTGCTTTCTTCCTTGGTGTTGCTTTGGCTTGACCCACTTTCTGACCCAGAACCGAAAAAACTCAGTGGAGCGGACAGGGTCAGACCTTCAGGTTTTTGCGGAAAAATGGAGTAAAAATGGTCGGAAATGCCTGAAAACTGCTGGAAAAACTGGCTCACCACAGCTCATAACCCGAAGGCCGCAGGTTCAAATCCTGCCCCCGCAACCAAATTTCCTCGGAAACTCTAGGGTTTCCGGGGATTTCATTTTGCATTTTCCCTTAGTTTCCCTTACCTGACCCATTCGTTGACCCATACGGGGAAACGACCGGGTACTTCTAAACGCTGCCGGATAGTAAGTTGTTCATCGTCCGGGCCACCTCTTTCTGTGCGGCGATTGTGACGTGGGCGTAGGTGTCAAGGGTGAACCCTGCGCTGTAGTGACCAAGCATACCCGACACCGTTTTGATATCTACTCCATTTTGGAGTGCCAGGGTCGAAAACGTGTGCCGTTACGGTATAATAACGACAAACGGAAAAAGCCTTGATTTTCAAGGGGTTTGAGCGTTTGCCGTCATTTATTCAATTCCTTTTCCAAGTTGAAATCTGACGAGAAAAATATCGAAAAAAGGAGGCTGTTTCATTAACGACAAAATTTAATAGCGCCAGCGGTCCGGTGTATTGCCTGGCCGCTGATTGCCGTGGGCGTTTTACTTTTATAGGTGGGCGCCCTTTTTAGTACCCATTTTCAAGAGAAGGAGATTCACATGGAATTAAACGAAATGGAAAAACGGCTGACGAGTGCTTAAATAACATAGAATTGTAGTTTTCAAAACACCTAAGAGAAAAATCTCTGGGGCATTTTGTAATAATACGAGAATCTTATTGCGTTCATGGACTCCGGTATGTTATAATAAACTATTAAACAGACTGGCAGAAAGGAGGAGATTAACATTAACATTGTAGATTTATTTTGTGGTTGTGGCGGAATGTCATTGGGTTTCCAAAGAGCAGGATTTGACATTTTGGCGGGATTTGAGCATTGGGATGTTGCTATCTCTTGCTATAAGAAAAATTTCACACATCCGATTGAAGATGTTGACCTCTCAGATGTAAACCTTTCCGTCCAGACCATTATAAAATATAATCCTGATATTATAATAGGGGGACCGCCTTGTCAAGACTTTTCTGGAGCAGGAAATAGGGTTGAAGGCGATCGTGCAGATTTAACTGTTTCATATGCAAAAATAATAAAGGCAATCTCTCCAAAATATTTTGTAATGGAAAATGTAGAGCGTGCAGCTAGTAGTGAGGCCTATAAAAAAGCCAGAGTTATTTTTAAAGAAGCTGGATATGGGCTAACAGAAAAAGTTCTTGATGCTAGTTTTTGTGGTGTTCCTCAGAAAAGGAAACGATTTTTTTGTATTGGATTTAAGAATGGGCAAGACAGTTTTTTAGATGGTTTATTATCAACAAATCAGTCTATTTTCCCTTTAACAGTAAGAGAATACTTTCGACAGGAAAATTACAATTTGTCAATGGAATATTACTATCGACACCCTCGTTCATACAAACGACGTGGTATATTTTCTGTTGACGAGCCCTCTCCTACAATACGAGGTGTTAACCGTCCTAAACCAGGAAACTATAAAAAGCATAGTGGAGATGTAATTGATCCCGATGGAATACGTAACTTATCTCGCCTAGAGCGATCCCTTATACAAACCTTTCCGCCTAATTTTATTTGGGATGATTCATCTGCTTCAACTGAACAAATGATTGGAAATGCGGTTCCAGTCAAATTGGCTAATTATGTAGCAACTTGTTTAATGCGCTTTATTAAAGGAGATACCGATTTACACAACCTGCGCTTCATTGATTGGTTGAAGAACGAAAAAAAACTTTCTGCGGAAGTAGCAGGAGATACTCTTTCAAGAATAGGTCGTGCAAAAAGGATTTCGGAATTCGGTACAGATGATTGTGAATATTATTTAAAAAAATTAAGTAAGGAATCTATGTTTGAAGATATTGTTCCGTCTGTACGTGCTCAAATTCGACGTGCAATACGACTTTATTTTGAATATATTTCTGAACATAGGGAGGTAGAGCCATGAATCAACCCAAATTTCAAATGTCTATAAATTTACAGGTATTAAATCATCTGGGATTAAATCTCTATAGTAATACTTCTGCAGTATTATCTGAAGTGGTTGCAAACGCCTGGGATGCAGATGCTAAAGAAGTGTTAATAGAAATTAATGGCGATAGTATATCCATTACTGACAATGGTATTGGGATGAACCTATCCGATATAAATAATAAATATTTGACTGTAGGCTATCAGAAACGTAGCGAAAGTGGTCTGTCACCAATACTTCATAGACCAGTAATGGGAAGAAAAGGAATTGGAAAACTATCTCTTTTCTCTATTGCAAATGTTGTTGAGGTTTACTCTAAAAAAGATGGAGAAATTAACGGTTTTAAAATTGATGCAAATTCTCTGAAGGAGGCAATTAAAACCAACGATACATACCTTCCTACAGAGTTATCTCCTGATAATATAACTTTTTGTGGGAACGGTACAAAAATTATTTTAAATGATCTTAAGAAAAAGCGAACAGCTGCTTTGGCGACGCATTTAAGGCAGCGTTTAGCCCGCAGATTTGCAATTATTGGTGCAAAGAATAATTTTAAAGTATCAATAAATGGTGATGAAATAGTCATATCTGATAGAAATTATCTCTCCAAAGCACAATGTGTATGGATGTTTCTTCCAGAGGATAAGCCTGATGAATTCAAAAAAGATTTGGAGAGTCAAACCAAAGCAAATAAAATTAAACTTATAAAGGAACTGCCCTCTACGATAACGGTTGGTGAAGTTTCTTATCACATTACAGGATGGATTGCTACTTGCTCAGAACCAAAGGAACTAGATGATGACGAAAATTTAAATCGTATTGTAATTATGGTTCGTGGGAAAATGGCAAAAGAAGATATTTTTTCTGAAATTGGAACAACTGCCCTCTATTCAAAATATGTTTTTGGAGAATTATCTGCGGATTTTTTGGATTTAGACGATGAGGCAGATATAACTACAAGTAGCAGGCAGGATTTCTTTGAAGACGATGAACGTTATATCGCTTTAAAAGAATTTGTTAGAAAGAGCCTTACATCAGTTCGAACTGATTGGGAAGAGACCAGAAGCACTAATGGAGTCGACGAAGCGTGCAAATACGTGGTTGTAAGCGATTGGTATAACGAGTTGAAAGGAGATGATAAAAGATCTGCAAAAAAATTATTCGGTAAAATCAATCAGTTAACTGTTGAAAAAGAGGAGAAAAAAGAACTATTCAAGCATGGAGTTTTGGCTTTTGAATCATTTAAATTAAAAAACGAATTAAGTCAACTTGAAAAAATTTCCGCCGAAAATATTGCGGCATTTATAGAAGTTGCGGGACGGCTTGATGATATTGAAGCAACTATGTATTATCAAATTGTGCAAGAGCGTCTTGCTGTTATTAGGAAAATGCAAGATGTTGTATCGGATGGTAGCCTTGAAAAAGTCATACAAGACCATTTAAGCAAAAATTTGTGGCTACTTGATCCCTCATGGGATAGAGGAACTGAAGCTCCAATCGTAGAACAAGCGTTTAAAACACAATTTGAAACCATAGACGCAAGTCTCACTCAAGAAGAATTAGATGCCCGCCTTGATATTCGATATAAAAAAGCATCTAATAAGCATTTGATAATTGAATTAAAAAAAGGAGATCGAACGGTAAAATCACAAGAAATAACGGCTCAAGTATATAAATATTTTTCTGCCACAAAAAAAGTAATGGCTACCTTAGATCAGCCTGAACCATTTGAAATTATTGTCCTCTTAGGGAATCACCTAGACGGAAAACATTATGATGAAGATGTATATCAAGCTACTAAAGAAGCCTTAAAAGCTTACCATTGTAGGATTATGTATTATGATGAACTTTTAAGAAATGCACAAAACTTATATAGTGATTTCTTAGAGCAAAACAAAAATCTATCAACATTGAGTGACATTATTAACGAATTAGAGCTTGGTTAATATATGCTGTTTTGCGGAACAATCCAAGTTTTTTCACCTTGAAAGATTTTACCGTCTACTCGTTGAATAATAACACAATGCGGGAAAAACCTCGATTGTTCAATAATTACATATTTTGTTTGAGTATCTAATTTGGGTGGGCGCTCCCCCAAAATTGAATAGCCATACATACATTTAGTTTTATACTGTTTCATAAACAACCTCTCGATAAACTTATTATTGGACAGAAAAATCTCTGCTTACCTAAAATTCAAACCAATAAAAGAAATATTTATATATTCTTTTATGTGCCATAGGTTAACCACCTATGGCATTTTTATACCCATTTTCAAAAGAAAGGAGATCCACATGGAATTAAACGAAATGGAAAAACGGCTGCTGTTTCAGGTTGAGGGAGACTATCAATACAAAGTCCTGAACGAGCTCCACATGGCTGCCCGGTACACAAAGAACCCTGAACAGCGGAAGGCAGCGGAAAGTCTGATGGCAAAGCTGCGCGTCCTGACGGATGACGAGTGCATGGACATCGTGCGGGATATCCAGAAGAATTACCTCCTGCCCTACCCGCCCCGGACGATTGGGGAAAAGATTGCGGAGGCCAGGCAGCGATCCGGCGCGGAAAAATTGAAAGGGCATGACATCATGGCCCTGGAACGCTTTGCCCCAGAGGTACGGCACATGATCATCTTCAATGTGCTGTCTTATAATTCTCCTGTCGGCGATAAGGGCGATAGGATGCGCCTGTTCCTTACGGATGCCGGCTATCAGAAATTTTTAGACAGCCAGGAGCGGGGCGAAGTCAAACTGAAAAACCATGCGAAGGTCTCAGACGGGCATCTCCATTATGACCGCAGGGACCGCGTCTTGTAACAGGATAACCGGAGAAAGGAGGCTTTGAAATGGCTGTATTCCGGGTAGAAAAAACAAAGGACTTCACAATCATGTGCAACCACCATCTGCGCAATACGGAACTGTCCTTAAAGGCAAAGGGGCTCCTCTCGCTCATGCTGTCGCTGCCGGAAGATTGGGATTATACCACAAAGGGGCTCGCCCATATCTGTAAGGACGGCGTGGATTCGATCACTACCGCCCTGAAAGAGCTGGAGCGGCACGGGTACCTCACCAGGCAGCGCCTCCGCTATGGGAACGGGCAGCTCGGAGATATTGAATATACGATTCATGAAAAGCCTGTAAACGCTGAAAAACAGGATGATTCACCTAAACGGGAAAATCCAGGACAGGTAAATCCAGGACAGGCAAAACCTGAACAGGCGGAACCTGGACAGGAAAATCCCGCACAATTAAATACTAATCCACTAAGGACTAAAAAATCAAAAACGGATATATCAAGGACCCATCAATCAATCTATCCGGCAGAGCCGGAGGCGGCAGGCCGCCCGGATAGGATGGATCGGATAGAGCTGATAGACGCCTACCGCGAGATCATTAAAGAAAATATTGAGTATTGACCTTTGAGACCATAGCTTACCATGTTTGGGGCGAAGAATATATTGACGTTACACCAAAAACAATCCATAATCTGTTGAGCCGCCTTCGCCAGAAACTTCAAATTGCACCTGAAGCACCTGAATATGTTATCAGTGTGCGAGGCATCGGTTATAAATTCGATGCTGGAATATGACAGATAAATTTAGGGCATTTTTAGGACATTACCGGGAAAGGCTGGCGATAAAAAGCAAATATGCCCCTGTATAATATCCCCCATGTAACAGGTTGGGGGATATATCAAAGTATAGTGACAAATCCATTTATACTCCCCCAGATATGGGGGCAGACATGCACATTAGAAAAGTCCTATATTTTCACAGGAAACGACAAAAAAAGCCAAATATATTTTAGTGCCGCAGTTCAAAAAGCTGCGGCACTTTTTGTATCGACATATTTTTATTTTTTCTCCCAGCAATCAGCAAAATGTTCCATTAAGCGCGCGCCTGTAACAAAACGGGTACGCGCTCTTTTCTTATCTACAAAACAGACAAACTTTCCTGCTGCCTCTGTTGCAGGTGATAGTCCGGGGTGTCGCTCTCCACCTTCTGATTTCGATTTTGCCTATCAACTAAAAAAATCGAAATTGGAGGAATTACCCATGAAAGAAATTAACTTGCGGGACTATTACCCGTTTTATACGAAAGATACTGTTGTTGAAGTGCCGGACGAGGTGGCCGACCTGCTCCGGGAATATAAATTAAGCGAGGCGGCCCATTTCCTGCGTACATATCGGCATAAGGCATATTTTTCTCTGGACTATGACAAGAATGTTGAACGGGACGCCCTTGTGATTATGCTGGCACCGGAAGATGTCTTGGTCCAGGAGGAAGAACATGCGAGGCTCTACCGGGCTATTTCCCTGTTCTCCACCCCCTCGCGGGTACCCATATACTTCACCAGATTTGTCGCCGACCGTTTCGGAGAGTTCCGCATATACCTGCTGGTGACAATAATTTTTGCCATTATCAGTCGCCCCCATTCTGCCACTCGTTAGCGTCCCCAAAGGTTAAAATGCCATTCACCCTCGCTATTTCCTGAGCAACATTGCGCCGTATATTTTCTAAAGATTCATCTTCGATGTCGTTAACTGCCGCCGTAATATTGCTATTGATCCCCATCTCCACCGCCAGCTTGAACAGCATTTCGCAAACATCTTTGCCGAGGGAACGCACCTCGCTCTTGATTGCCCCTGCCAACATGGGTGCCAAGAAATTGATGTTTTTCTGCTGCCTGAGGTAACCAATGTAGAACTCTACTGCCTTGCAAACAAAGTCCCCTTTCGAGGTTGCATTAGCTGTTGACAGCATTTCCTCTATCTCCGCGACCATCGAAGGCCGCATCCAGTACGCATATTTTTGCTTTTTTTCGCTCAAAAGCTCTCCTTTCTGACCGACCCCTGAGTTCAGGTGCCGGTAATCCTTGATTTTTCCCTACCGACCGGCTCTGCCGGACGATGTGAACCGCGCGGTAGACCCCGTGCTTTAACCTGCTTGTCTTTTTGACCGTTTTCCGCGCCCTTTGGGGCTGGATATTCTTCCATAACTCTGCATATTTGCATTATTCTCCGCCCTGACCGATGCCCTTCACAAATCGCCACAAATGCCCCAAAACGGCGCTCTGGGCCGGTTGCCGCTAACTTCCTCGACTCCGGCCCAAACCGCCCAACGCGGCCCTCACAGCGGCTTACGAACGGCTACTTTCCTAACTGGCACTCGTTGTGGAACTTGACTGCTCCCTGGATAGGAAGAATCGTGAAAATCAAGTTACTGTTGCGAACCTGCCCGCTGGAACTCTCATACGTTGTCGGCTCCGTCAGTATGAGTGTTTTGTACTCCAGATCCCGCACATACTTCCTCACGGTGTTCTCGCTCATGCCCACCGCTTTGCCAATAGTTTTGTAGCTGGGCCAGCACTGGTGTGACTTTCTGTCCTCACAAAACATAAGGTATGCGTAGACCGCCAGTTCGCCTGCTGATAATCCTAAACTAAAAATAGCGTTAGGAAGAGGAAAGAAATTCTTTGCGCCATTGCTTGATGCTCTCAAGAAATTATTCAAATTGTATTACCTCCTGTCTGACTCTCAATCCACGAGAGAAATTTCTCCTTGGGAACCACCAGGCGCGAACCGATTCTCAGCACAGGAAAGTCTTCCTGGTGCAGCAACTCATATGCCCCCGCAACTGAAATCCCCAAAATTTCTGCCACTGTTTTCGCGTTGAGAAACAGTGGCAGTTCATCATAGCTTTTGAACTTTGATCGAACCACTCCGCACCTCCTAAAAATTGTCTTGACTTTTTGGTTTGGCTGTTGTAGACTAATTCTTAAACAGAGTTTGATTTGCCGACTGTCATATGGTAACACATGACAATTCATTTGTCAAGGACAATTTCAAAAATGTTTTTAATTTTCTAAGCAAGGAGCAATCAAAATGTCTGACTACCTGTTCTACACCTACTTTGAAGATGGCAGCGAATATTTCGTCTACAAGGATTTGACGTTCGAGCGCTCGCACAAAAAAGAAAAGGACTTCCCATTTCTGGAAAGCCTTTTGCGGTTTACCTATTTGGACATCTGGCCGATGGAGAATCTGTTTAAGGAAATGTGGGGCCGGGACGGCTTGCTTTTAGGGCAGTCCGGCTCTCCTGCACGTTTTCATCTGGGACCTTCAGCTCTTTCCACAGCCGTACCATGACTGTACTCGTGATGATAATGGCAATCACATCCGCCGCTGGCGCGGCCCAGAAAATACCTGTCACGCCGGTAAAGATGGGGATAACCAGAGAAAACACGATAAGCAGCACATCACGCAAAACAGACAAGTGCATATGCGGATGGTGCGTGGTGTTGTGAAATGCTCCGTACCATTGTAGACTACTGATGTCAATTTTCTGAGCCTCGGCCAGTTCTGTGACGTTCCTCCGCACCAATTCTCGCCATGCCTCGGCATTGTTATACCCCAACCGCTCCGTGTCCTCACGGTGCAAGCTGATAACCTGCTTGTCTTTTTGACCGTTTTCTGAGTCCTGTTTTGCCGGATAAACTTGCAACTCTTTGCATATTAGGCGATTCGGTTCCTTGCGGATACATCCCTCACAAATCGCCACAAATGCCCCAAACGGCGTTCTGGACCAGTCGCCGCTCCACTTCCTCGACCCCGGCCCAAACCGCCCAACGAGGCCCTCACAGCGGCTTACGAACGACTACTTTCCCAACTGGCACCCGATGTGGTATTTGACTGCCCCATAAATGGGGAGGATCGTGAAAATCAAGTTACCATTCCGAACCTGTCTTCTGGCGCTCTCATACTTTGTCGGCTCCGTCAGTATGAGCGTTTTGTACTCAAGCACCCGCACATATTTCCGCACGGTGTTCTCGCTCATGCCCACCGCCCTGCCGATGGTTTTGTAGCTTGGCCAGCATTGATGCGACTTCCTGTCCTCGCAATGCATGAGGTAAGCATAGACCGCCAGCTCACCAGCCGACAATCCCAAACTGAAAATTGCGTTAGGCATAGGAAAGAAATTCTTCGCTCCACTGCATAATGCTTTCAAGAAATTACTCATATCGCATTACCTCCTGTCTGTCCCTCGACCCAAGCGAGGAATTTTTCTTTAGGAACCACCAGGCGCGAACCGATTCTCAGCACAGGAAAGTCTTCCTTGTGCAGCAACTCATAGGCCCCGGCAACTGAAATCCCCAAAACTTTTGCCACTGTTTTCGAGTTGAGAAACAGTGGCAATTCATCGTAGCTTTTGAACTTTGATTGAACCACTCCGCACCTCCAAAAAACATCTTGACTTTTTCGCTCACTTTCTGTAGACTTACTCTTAAAGAAAATTTGATTTGCCGACTGTCGTATGGTAACACATGGCAGCCAGTTTACCGAAGACAATCTCAAAAATATTTTTAATTTTCAAAAGGAGCGTAATTGGAATGGCTGACTACCTATTCTACACCTACTTTGAAGATGGCCGCGAGTACTTTGTCTACAAGGATTTGACGTTTGAACGCTCGCACAAAAAAGAAAAGGACTTCCCGTTTCTGGAAAGCCTTTTGCTGTTCACCTACTTGGACATCTGGCCGATGGAAGGTCTGTTTAAGGAAATGGACAAGGCCCTACTGAATTTCTATCGGGAACGGAACACTGACTCGAGGGGAATAGTAATGGGAACGCTGGAAAAGCTGGCAAAGGAACACATCTTTTTTGAGTTCCTTCGCCTCGATTGGCAGTCACGATTCCGCTGTGCAGAGGGGCACGATGACGAGGATATTCAAACAATTCTCCCGCACAAGCAGTTAAGACACATCCCAAGTGACCTCGACACTCTCCAAAAACAAATCATGCGCCTATTCGAAGATGTACTGGACATCGACGACGGCAAGAAGAAACCCGTACATGAAAAGCTGCAAGCCTACCTCGATAAAGAGAAAAGGAACTCTCTCTACGCATACCAGTTCCGACCGATTTCCACCACCTATGAGCGAACCAACAACGCTACTTTCGCCGAAGTGCTGCACCCAACCTCCCTCTCCGACCTGGTCGAGTTTTCTCTCCGCGAGTGCGTCAAGCGGGAACAGCGTATGCGCATCTGCTCCTACTGTGGCAAGTATTTTGCGATTCCCCGGCGCAATACAGCGGAGTTCTGTAATCTGACCGTTGACGAGAATGGGCACACTTGCAGAGAAGTCGGTGCGGTAAAGCGCTGGGCGGAGAAGAAAAACTCGGACGAACTGTTCAAGGAGTATCGTCGGGAGTACAAAAAGCGTTTCAACTGGATAAAAGCGGGGAAGATAAGCCCTGGCTCATTCTATGCTTGGAGCGCCACGGCAAAGGGCAAGCGGGATGAGTGCGCTTCTGGTAAAATGACCTTTGAGGATTTCAAGGAGTGGCTGGCTGAATCGTAAAGCGCTCTCCCCTGCCTTGCCAAACGTCCTTAGTGCTCTACCCCTCAATCTCCTCCCCAATTCGTGCAGCCACACGCCCATGGTCCAACTCGCACACCGTATCGCAAAGGGTCCGGATATCTTCATTGCTGTGGCTGGCCAGCAGGATAGTCTTCCCCCTCTCCCGAAGCTCTGCAAACAGCCCGCGCATATCCTCAACCCCTTGATTATCCAGGCCGTTCATAGGCTCGTCCAGAAGCAGCAGCTCCGGGTCCTCCATAATAGCCTGGACTATCCCCAGCCGCTGGCGCATGCCCAGGGAATACTTTCGCACCGGCTTCCTGTTCTCAGGGTCCAGGCCCAGGCAGCGCATGGCGTTTTGGGCTACGGACACATCTTTCCTGCCACGCAAGGCAAGAAGGTACAAGAGGTTTTTCAGCCCGCTTTTGCCGCCGATAAATCCCGGCGTCTCAATAATGATCCCGATATTCTCCTGGGCTTTTGAGGGCTTCACACGCTGCCCGTTCACGCATATCTCGCCGGAGGCTGGGGTCATGAACCCGCATATGCACTTCATGAGCACCGTTTTGCCGGAGCCGTTCCTGCCTATTATTCCGTGTATCTTTCCCCGCTCAAAGTCAAGGCTCACGCCGTCCAGGGCCTTTACCTCCCGGAAGGTTTTCGTCACGTTCTTCACTTCGATGATATTGTCCATTTTGTCCTCCCTACTCCAGGTCACGCCTGCCGAATTTCCAGGCGGCGGCAAGGGACATCGCCGCGATTCCCCCTATCCAGACCGTGAACACATATCCCGGCCCGGGCGCAAAGCCGCTGTGGTACCAGTCTATCCCCAGCAGGCCCGACCAGCTCAGCGGCGACAGGAACTGCAGCCACCGCCCGAAGGTGAAGATTCCAAGGGAATTTGCGAACAGCGCCAACGCCGTCAGCGCCCCCGCCGCAAATATCCCCGCCGGGCGGCTGACAAACACCCGGAAGAAGCAGATGAGCGTGCCGGTAAACGCCGCCGGGAGCCATATGCAGGCAAAGCATACCAACGCCGCCTCTATAGGCGTAAATATCGCCAGCACCTCCGGAGAGACGATTATGGACAGGCTCACCCCGGTCTGGGCCTGCACCTGCCTGCGGGACTCGGCTAATGTGTGCAGCAGCACGCCCCAGTCCGCGTCCCAGCCTATCTTTGGCAGGGCGAAAAGTATGGACAGCGCCCAGAGCGCCAGCCCGTACAGGAAAGCCATAGCGGCCACGCACAGCAGCTGCCCGGCCATATAGGCTCTCCTCCCGCTCCTTGCTATCATCAGCTCCCCGTAGCCGTCGGTCTCGCCCACGTCTGAGAACAGCAGTAAGCACAGGCCGTTATTCACCACCTGCATAATGGGGAAGGACAGAAAAAAGGGGAACGCCCAGGGGGTCACCGGCACCTTGTAGAAGTCCGCTATCGTGCACAGCGGGGCATAATTATAGAAGCTGAACACCGCCATCATGATACCAATCAGCCACATCTTCGGGCTGCCCAGCTCCCGCCGAAGGAGTATCCCACAGCAGTGTAGGCTTTTCTTCGCTTCACCCATGCTCAAGCCTCCTTTTCATGCACACGCATCCGGCTATGCACATCAGCCCGCAAAATCCGGCGGTAAGCAGGAACTTCCCCAGCAGGGTCAGCCAGGGCGAGAAAGTGCAGTGTACGCTTTCCACCCAGTTCACCGGGTGCCAGATGGAGATGGGCGAGATAAGCTCCGTGGGGATAACGCGCATGACCGTCAGGTGGATAGCCAGCGGCGCGGAGACAGCCACAAACTGGTTGGGCACAAGTATACTCATGAACATCCCCAGCGCGCCGATAAGCGCCCCCGAAAGGGACATATGCAGGATATAGCTAATCCAGCCCAGGAAGATGTGCCCTTCCTCGAAGAGCGTTTCATAGTCCACGCCGGAGCAGGACTTGAACCACGGCAGGAACATCCCGTTGCCCAGCACAAACAGGGTCAGCCCCAGCCCCACCGTCAGCAGACCGGCAGCAGCGCTTGCCAGCAGCTTCGAGACAGTATACCGGGCTATGCCCTCACGCACTGTCCAGTATGGCACGGCCCGACTGTCCCAGTCCCGGGTAAGGCTCATGGCAAATGGCAGGGCCGGCGCCACGAACAGGGTCAGCAGGGCGGCACCGTTGGAATTTACCAGATACCATACGTTCACATAGGGGTCAAGGCCCGAGAAATACCCGGCGATTATCCCCGCCACGCTCAGCTCCATCATCAAAGCCGTGAGCAGTCCGCAAAGGGCCACGGGCCAGGAGAGGGCCTGACGGATCTGTACATAAAGGGCCTGCAGAAATTTCATCGCATATCCGTCTCCCTCTCTAAGATAACGCCGCTGTAGGCGCTTACGGCGGTGACACCATAGTCAGTGTAGTCGAAATCGCTGGTGCTGTCGCCCTGACCGGCCTTCTTCTCAATGGCGGTGGTGAGCACCCATGCGGGGCGGGCGTAGAGGCCCTTGCTGTCCGCGAGTATCAGGTAGTTCAGCTCTAAGCTGATTACCTCACTGTTCTCAAAGTGTATGGCCTTGCTGTACTCGTCCACATATACTTTGAGGGCCTCCTCCGGCGGGATGATAGGCTCGGTGGAGATTGCTTCCCCGGGCTCCACCATGCTTCCGGCGTGCAGCTCGATGAGGCCGTCCTTATTGTAGATGGCGTGGATGCTGGGCAGGCTGCCGCCTCCGCTCTCACCGAAAGTAGACTCCGCCCATTGGGCGTTGCAGAAGGGTATGCCGTCCAGTACCTCCCGGAACTCGAAGTAGTAATACTCGTCGTCCTTGGTGAAGCTCTTGGATACCGTATCGCTGGACCATTGAGTGGTGTTGCGGTTGAAGATATCCCGGTTCTGGTTCAGCAGCCCGGCGGTATGGGCCTCGCCCCGGATAAGCTCATGGCCGGGGAACAGAGCCAGTCTGTCCTCCAGCTCTCCCAGAGCGTCGTCGTAGGACATGAAGCCCAGGTTCTCCTGGCCGGCCTCGCCCATGCTGCCGTTGCCTCTTGCCCTGGGGGTCAGGTCGGTATTTATACACTCCCAGGGCTGCTGGCGGCGGAGATAGTGCTTCAACGTATCGCGTTCTTTCATCACTTCACTGTAATCAGCGCCGCCGGGAGTGTAGTACCCGTAGTCCATGCCCCCATGGGAAACCCCTGCATATATGTTGAGATGCTCAATAAAGCTCTCAGTATATGTCCTGAATATGGGCCCGGTAGCCTGTTCCTCCCGCTCCTGGGGCTCAGCGTGCATGAATGTGTCGATTGCCACGCGCTCGTCCGCTTCATACCAGCTGAGATTATATGCGATCACCTCGGCGGGGTAGCCCTCCGGCAGTTGGGCGGTCACCTTCAGAGTCTCCGGCAGCTCTATCTCCCCCAGCGCGGAGCCTTCACGGCACGAGGCCAGCAGCAGGGCGCACAGCATGAGCGGCAGCAATGCCCGAAGCTTCATCTCAAAACATCTCCCCTCCCTGTGATGTCTCCATTATATTCCATTCACTATTATATGTCAAGTGTAAAAATATACCGGCAAATGGTATTTTTTCTCCGGGGCTATTTACTTTGCCACACGAAATGTGATAGAATAGAGGCACAGAAGAAGCGAGGTGGCCCATGAGAAGCGCGGAGATAACGAAGAAAATACCCCTGGAGCTGCTGTGCATACACCTGCTGGGCGAGCGGGACATGTACGGCTATGAGATGGTGCAGGAAATAAAAAAGCGAAGCGACGGGCTGCTGAAGCTGAACATCACCACGCTCTATCTGGCGCTCAAGCGGCTTAATGACCACGGCTACGTGTCCATGTACTACTCGGACGCCGAGGCCGCCCGGGAGCGGTCAAGAATTTATTACCATTTGGAGCCTACGGCTGAGGAGTACCGGCAGAAGCTGGAGGAGGAGTATGAGAGGGTCACGCTGGGGGTCAGGAGGTTTTTGGAGTTCGGGGGGGCATGAGTGGTTGGGAAAGGGCTTTTCTTTGTTATGCGGCGCAAATTTTGAGCAGGAATTTGCCCTTCCTTTTTCATGTGCTTTATGGTATACTATAAACTGTAAACTGATACGTGTGAGGATTATGTAATGAACGAATTTGCAAAAACTGCATACTGGCTGGACTGTGCCGATTACGACTTGCAGACCGCCAAAGCTATGCTTGAAACAAAACGATTTCTCTATGTTGGATTCATGTGCCACCAGACCATCGAGAAAGGATTAAAAGCAGTCTTTGTTCAGCGGCAGCCAGACAGCGAACTGCCATATATTCACAGCTTGGTGCGCCTTGCCAACCTATCGAAAATCACCGCTGAGATGAGCGAGTAGCAGCTTTCCCTACTGGATATTCTAAGCCCATTGAATGTTGAGGCCAGATATCCACTCAACAAAGAAAAACTTTTGCGTTCCCTGACCGAATCACGCTGTGAGAATTTGATTCGCAAAACGGAGGATTTATTGATATGGATAAAAACGAAGTGTTAAGCTTGGCAAAAAAATACGCCGCTGATGTTCGTGAATCCTTGAATGTGCAGTCTGTCATCCTATATGGTTCTCAGGCAAAAGGTAACCCCACAGAAAACAGCGACATTGATATTGCTGTTATAGTAGACGATGTTTCAGGTGATTATTTAGACAGCGTTGCCTTGCTATGGAAACTTTCCAGAAAAGTCAACGCGGATATCGAGCCTATCCTTTTGACTGCTGCTGATTCTGACAGCGGCTTTCTCCATACTGTCCGTGAGACCGGGATCGCCGTTTGACCCATAAGCTGACCCAGAACCGGAAAAACTCAGTGGAACGGGCAGGGCCAGACCTTCGGGTTTTGGCGGAATAATGGAGTAGAAATGGCCGGAAATGCCTGGAAATTGTTGGAAAAATCGGCTCACCACAGCTCATAACCCGAAGGCCGCAGGTTCAAATCCTGCCCCCGCAACCACATCAAATCCCTAGTAACCGCAAGGTTTCTGGGGATTTTTGCTATTCATTCGCAACATTTTTAAGGGCCTCCCCAGGCCCAAAAATTCAACTATAATTCAACTCGGCCTTTTTTCTCCTCAAATTCAACTCTAAGTTCAACAGATAACACCCGGCGCTTTATGCCTTTTTCAAGAACACCTCCGCCAGAATGTCGGCGTTCCGCTCGTCCGCTTCCTCCATCACATGGGCGTAGATGTTGGCGGTGGTGCTCACCTGGGCGTGGCCCAGCCTCTTGCTGATACTCACACTGTCCACGCCGTTGAAGTACAGCATGGAGGCCATTGTGTGGCGAAAGGCATGGGTGGTGATGTGCGGCAGACCGTGACGCTTGCTAAACTTTGCCAGCCAATCGGTCACACTATCCGGGTGCATGGGACAGCCGTTGTCTTGGGTGAATACAAAACCCTGGTTCTCATAATAGGTCCCCAGCCGCAAACGCTCCGTGTTCTGCCAGATACGGTACTCTCTAAGCATCTCCATAGTCTCCCGTGGCAGACTCACATAGCGGTTAGAGGTTGCTGTCTTTGGGGTGCTTTCATAGATACCGATGTCGGCAGAGTACAACACAGAATTGCAGATATGTATATGTTCTGCCTCGAAGTCCACCTTATCCCACTTTAGGCCCAGAATCTCGCCTCTCCTGGCCCCGGTTATCAGTAGCAGGTGGGTAATGGTCCTCCACTTGATGGGCTCAGTCTCCAGAGTCTCTCGGATGGCCGCCACCTGTTCCGGCTGGAAATAGTTGACCTCTTTCTTCTCAACCTTTGGCAGAGTGGCCTTGCCCGCCACGTTAAAGGGTACAAGCCCCTCCTTGCTAGCCTGCTCCAATACCGTTGAGATTAGCCGATGGTGCTCTACTACAGTCTTAGCCGATAAACTCCGCTGGTTTTTCTGGATAGAAAAAGCCTTATCAAGTTTGACACCCAGCGCATTGGCTACACCTCCGGCAATATCCACTCCAACTGGCTTACCCTTAATTGCCGCACAAACTGCCCCTAGCGGCAGTTCTGAGGTATTTGCAATACCCGCCCTAGTCAATCCCTTATCTTTTAGCAACGAGGCCAAATCGAGCTTACAGACGGCTTTATCACTGCCTTTCTCCGCCCCTTCCTTGCCAAGTGCCGTATAGAGGCTGTTTAAGTGGTCAGCTCTCAAGTCCTTTAGCTTGATATGGCCCATGGCAGGGAAAATCCTGTCTGTTAGCTCCTTGTACCTCACTATGGTACTATGCTTAACTCCCCGGGACTCCTTCAGCTCCAGCACATACTCACAATAATCCCGGAAGGTCTGGCGGCTGTCCGATGTCACACCCTCCCTGCACTCCTTCTCAAAGGTCGCGGCGAACGCCTCGGCCTTTTTCCTTGCGCTCTTTTCCGTCCATGTGGGCTTTACTTCAAAGGTAGCGGTATATGGCTTTAGCTGCTTACCCTCCGCACCACGCCCCCGGTGGACGCGAATACTGTAACATATCCGCCTGCCGGACTTGTCCCGGCGCTCCTGGATATTAGCCATTCAACCGCCTCCTTTTGAGAAAGTCCTCCACTCTGTCATCCAACAAGTGTACAAGGGAACTCATGGCTATATACTTTGGGTCTTGTATTCTCTCCACGTATGCCTGCAAATGTTTTTGAAATTGCGGCTCCAGCTCGTGGTCATTTCTGTCCTTTTCCAGCATTACGGCAATCCAGATGCTGATTATCAACTCCTGAAACTCTTTTTGCTCAAAGAGCCAGTTGGAGATTTCCGCTGACTGAACGCGCCCCTCCTCTATCTGCGAGCCATACGTAAGGTCGCGCAAAAAGCGGACAGCCTCATGTGAAAGCTTCAAATATTCGCAAACCTCCGCCTCTGCCGCTTCCGGGTCTCTGACCTGAGAGCGCCCTACCAGCCAGTCAACCGGCACCTGGAAATAGTCGGCGATGGCACATAGGGCGGTCAGCCCCGGCTCTGCCTTACCGTTCTGGTAGTTTGACAGTGCTCCCACTGAGATGTCGATTTCTTTTGCCAGCTCCTTAATGGATTTCCCGCTCTCTTTTGTCAGACCGCTGAGCCGTTGGGCCAGCAATCGGGCGTAAGAATCTTGTTTCATTCGCTCATCCTCTCTACACATAATCGTGAACCCCACTTCTAAATCATCATCAAAAAGAACATCGTGAACTTGCTTGACATTTTCAGCTCCGTTCTCTATAATGAAACCACGTTTACAAGTTCATTATTATTCTACACGATGTCCAGGCTGATGTCAAGTAGATAATTCAAAGCGAAAGGAAGATGAGTAATGAAAGCGAACGAAACTGTACGCAAGGCCGCACGAACCGCCAATGTCCCACTCTGGAAGGTCGCGGCAGAGTTGGGAATCTCCGAACCCACCTTGACCCGGTGGCTTCGGTTCCCGCTCGCCCCGGACAAGGTGGCCGCTATGCTGGCAGCAATCGAGAAACTGGAAAGAGAGGTGGTTTAATGGAGAAACGCTTTTTGACCATCCGCCAGACCGCCAAGCTGGGGCTTCTGAGCGAGTACCAGCTACGGCTCTGGCAAAAGCAAGGCAAGCTTCCGGGGGTGTACTCCGGGGTGAAATTCATGGTGAACGTTCCCCAACTTGAGGAAAAGCTGGAGGAGATAAGCTAGAATGGAGGGGTATGCGCAAATCAGGAGAAAGCGGCCCAAAGGGGCTGGGAGAGCAGTAAATGCAACGGCTATACTGTGCGGCGTTCAGCTTAGAATTGATGATAGAATAAGTCTGTAAACAAGTGGTGTGTCAGGTGTGTCAGTTCAAAATAGAGGTCACTACGCGAGAGCAAATATTTTTACCTCTATATTTTGTTGACACACCTGACACACACTCGGCTTGCCGGGTATAAATGCGGCCCCGAAGGGGGCGCGGGTACGGAAAACGGCTATTGGACGTTTTTTGTACGAGCCAGCATCGCATTTGTATCACATTTGTAAGGACAAATGTACGGCAAACGCAAACTGGATAGGGCGAGCCCTATAACCCCATGTTTTTTGAGCGCTGACGCGCTGAAGGAGGGATTTGGTTGACAGATAAGCGTAAGTTTGACATACGGCTCTCCGTCAGCCTTCAAACCGGAGAAATCCTTGCACTGGCATTTTCTAACGGAAAGAGGCATGATTTTCAACTATTCAAGGATTCTCATGTCCATGTCAAGGCAGAAACTGTGTTGGAGGCAGACACCGGATACCAGGGACTTGCTCAGATACACTCCAATTCTCTTCTGCCAAAAAAGCGTTCCAAGAACCCTCCGTTGTCCAAACAAGAACGCAAAGATAACCGCAAGATTTCTAAGAAACGCATTTTTATTGAACACGCTATCCGATTCGTTAAAAGGTTTCGGATCCTCTCTGAACGCTATCGCAACCGTAGGCATCGTTTCGCGCTTCGCTTTTCTTTGATTGCTGGTATCTGTAATTTTGACCGCTTTGCCTAATTTCGCAAGAGGTCTAATGTGTACTTAGGGAAATCGATATAATCCGATTTGGAACAAGTTGCTTATCTATCAAAGGTTATCAATTGTTACTGTGTGATATTAAAAATTTTATGTTGAAACTGGAGTGGAATTATGCTTACTTCTACAGATGCGATGAATCCTAGAGCCTGTTTTAAAAGCATCAAAGCAGCCAAACGAGGATACAGGAAAGACAAACAACGGCCTGAAAGCAAAGAGCTTTCTTCTCATATCTGGTAGCAAAACGGCGGTTGTTTTTGAGTTTAAGGAACAGATTTCCTACCAAATGGCACTCTTTGTAAGTGTGCCAGTCTGTTTTTCTGGGACGTTTGGCAATGATACGGCTTGGGATCACCACAATTCCGCCCCGTTCCTCCAGCCAACGCACAAACTTATTGCTGTCATAGCCTTTATTAGCCAGTATAAGTTTGCCCTTTCAGATCAAAAGGTTCCAACAGAGTCTGCGCCATACAGATATCGTTGCGGTTCCCGTTGGAGAGTAAAAAGCGCAATGGATTCCCCAGCCCCTCCACCGCATGGACTTTCGTGGTCAATCCTCCTCTGCTGCTCCCGGTTTCCCCGTGATACCCCCTTTTTAGCGCCACTGGCATGTTGGTGGGCCTTAATCGTGGTGCTGTCTAGCATCAGGTGTCGTTTCATCTACCATGTCCTGCTCAATCAGGGCAAAAGGACACTTTCCCATACGCCCGCTCATGATTGCTTTTTTCTGGCCGGCCCCTTTGGGGCTTTCTCTCGGGGGGAAGAGGGTCTTGATTTTATTCCATTGTCTTTCACTGATTTCATGTACTCTATTCTATCACTTCTTCCTTTTGCACGCAATAGCAGAGTTCTAAAACAGACTCTAGGAAATCTCTGTGTGCGCTCTGCTTTGCCGTCTCGATATTGTATCCGATGCCCTGACCCCATACAGGTATAGAAGCCCCTACGCCACAGAACGGAGGATATTGCAGATTACCGTTATCATGTTGTACTGCTGTTTCTCCCAAGTATCCGGGCTCATAACCTCAACCTCATAGCACAAGTAGTTTAGTTTTCGTTCCTCCACAGGACAGCTCTCTTCCTCCTGATACATAGGCGTCATCAGATTTTGCCCGAACTGTCCGAACCGTGTGACAATGACAAGGCAATGCGTCAGTATCGCGGCTGGAAATCCAATGGCAAAAAAGTATCCGAAGAATTCTTTGCTGGATATCCCCTGCTTATATGTGATTCTTTCCCTACTGATCACTCCTTTTACAAGAAGAGTGCAGAATATCATGGGAAATAGAAAGGCCAATCTACATATACAAATTGATAGCCCAAGTGCGTAAATATTCTTACGCAGGAATCGGCTGATTATCGCTTTCGTTTCAGCCTCTGCGGCCCTGCAATTATAGCGTAAGGGCGAAGTGGTTGATACCGTTACCAACAGGTGCGGACGGCACGGCAAAATCCAAGGAGCTGTACCTTGGCAGATATGAGGTAAAGGAAATCATAGCCCCGTATGGCATGGTGCTGAACGAGGAAGTCCACAGCGTAGAGCTTGTGTATGCAGGTCAGAATATTGCCGTGACTGAAACGGCAACAGGCTTTGTAAACGAGCGTCAGCGTGTGGAAATCGACCTTGTAAAGAGTTTTGAAACGGACGAAGCTTACGGCATCGGAAAGAACGGCGAAATCTTTGATGTGACCTTTGGTCTGTATGCAGCCGAGGAACTGACCGCCGCAGACGGCGAAGTTATCCCTGCTGACGGACTGATTGAGATTATCTCTCTTGATGAAAACGGCAAAGGCATGGTCAGGAGCGACCTGCCGATTGGCAGCTACTATGTGCAGGAAATCTCCACCAACTCCGCCTATATCATCAGCGACCAGAAATACCCTGTTATCTTTGAATACGCAGGACAGGACACCGCAACCGTCCACATCTCCGCCAATGACCGCAACGCCATTGAGAATGAAATCATCTACGGCTCTGTCAGCGGAAAGAAATCGGACGAGGACGGCAACGCTCTGGGCGGTGCTGTTATCGGTATCTTTAAGACAGGAACAACCGAGTTTACAGAGGAAAATGCCATTGCCACTACCGTATCCGCAGAGGACGGTAGTTTTTCTTTTGCCGAAGTACCCTATGGCACATGGGTAATCCGTGAAATCGAAAGCCCGACAGATTTTGTACTTTCCGAGGAAGAAATCGCCGTGACAGTCAGCGAAGTGGACGAGGTTGTGGAAATCGAGCTTGTCAACTACTTCATCAAGGGCAGCATTGAGCTGACAAAGGTGGACGAGGACTATCCCGAAAACAAGCTCTCTGGTGCGGTGTTCGAGGTCTACTCCGATACCAATGGCGACGGCAAACTGGATAAGGAAGGCAGGACACGCCGCAGATTGCAGGAGAAGCTCCCCGAACTGCTTGGAAGCCTGCGGATGCAGAAGCTCCGAGCCAGAGGGGAAAAGGCATACCGTAAGTATGCAAAAAGCGATTGAACGGAGGTCTGATTGTCGAGGAAGAAAAGCGCTCCAATGGCGGCTATGAGATTATAGAGGGCTGTACGGTAGTTAGCGAAGCTAACTACACGGGAGATACAGAACTTGTCATCGGGCATAACCCCAAAGCCCCCAACCCCTATGTGTGTTGGTACTGCAAGGGCGGGGACAACTATTTCTGGGGATATTACTGCAACGAACTGTCGGCGGCACGGGAAAAGCTGAATGAACGCTACCAGACCGAGAGCCGTATGCCCTATAACAATCCCCCCGCCCCGAAGCAGAGAAACGACGATAACCGTTAGCGATAAAAAGGCTGCGGAAAGCAGCCCTAAAAAATATGACTGTACGACCTGCCCTTATCCCCGATATAAGGACAGGCACATTATTTTCTGCGATGGGTAATTCCATCAATCTCCTCCATTGCTTCCTTAAAATTCGTTATCTCTTTTGGTACAGCAGTAGTAAAGTCCAACTGTGCCGGGTTAATTCTGCGATTATGTATGGCATAATTAACTCTATCTGCACAGTGGCATGTCCCGTTTCCATATTCGCCACAGTATTCCTTTAAGAACTCTGCAACCTTTTTGCGGATTCTTGACAGGCGCTGGCGATAGGCTTCCGGCGTAATTCCCAGAATATCTCCAGCAATACGGCTGTCCAACTTGAACATCGTACCCAGTATGAAGATGCAGCGGCTTTCAGCGTCCAGGCACTGCAGCATAACATTGGTGCAGGAAAGCTTCAGCTCTTCAGCCAGAATAGACTGCTCTACATTCTGAGTCAGATCCGGCACATCACCGATTTTTGCGTTTTTGATATCGTCCCCATAAAACTCAAAGCTGAGGGGGAACTTGGCAAACATATGCTTCTGGTAGTTCTTCAGATGGTTGGTCGCAATGCTGAACACCCATGTTGAAAATGAACTCTCACCCTTAAAGGAAGACAGGTGGGTAATGACTTTCAGCAGGATATCCTGTGTTGCGTCCTCCGCATCATGGAAAGTTCCAAGCATACGCAGGGAAAGGTTAAACACCAGATCCTGTATGCCAAGCACAATGCTCTCAAGTGACCTTTTATCCCCAGATGTCGCTTTTTGGACCAAATCCAATAATTCTTCGTTCGTAAACTGATTCATGATTCCTCTTTTCTGAAGCGCTTATGCTATTTTATACGGAAACACATCTGGAAGCATTTGACTCCGCCCCCCTCTGCGGCGCTTCAACGCAGGGTTTTATCCGTATATATAATTAGACAACCCTTTCCCGTATGTGCGACAGGAAATTTTATGTTTTTCAAAAAACTACTATTTCCCCTCCAGCGCCTTTGTTCCCGCTATCAAAACCCTCAATGAAATTTCAAAACTCTCCTCAATAGATACCGGATTTCCAAACGCATGGTTATTTACCAGTAAGGCGAAGCCTTCCAAGAATCCACGATATGTGCGTATCAGGTGTTCGCTGTTTTCCTTTGATATATTAAGCATGGTGAAAGCTTTATATATTATGGAAAACATCTCTTTCGTGGCATTCTGCGTTTCCTCATTTTCAAATTTGTTGTACCAGAGCATCGCATTGAAAACACCAGGATTTTCAGTTGCGTACTTATAAAACGCGCGGCAGATTGCTTCCAACGCAATATACCCGCTGACACATACTGCCGCACCCGTAAGAGCTTTGTCCATTTGTCTCCAGCCAAAGAGCATAATTTCCTTTTGTAGTTCCTCTATACCTTTAATATGATTGTAAAGGGACGGAGGCTGAACATTTAAGTGTTCAGCGAGCAATTTCAATGTAATCTTATCATAACCGATTTCATTTGCCAGTTCAGCCGCTTTTCGTATTACTGTTTCCTTATCAAGGCCCGCTCGTGCCATCATGCACCTCCGAAAACTATTCTTACTTATATTATAACTAATCAGAATAATTTTGCCAAGAGTCCTCTGCGCTGTCAGACCTCTATGTTTCTCACCTTCTGTGCCATATTAAACATCAATAGCTGTTCTTTTAGATGAGCATATATCTGCTTCGCCGTCATATCCTCATATTCCATTGAATCAAAGCAGCAGTTTATGATACGCTCCGCCGGAACATTTCGCTTGGTCTTAAGCTTTTCCATAATCATTTTGAGTATCGTAGACTTTCCGCAGCGGCGTACTCCTGTGAGTATTTTTGCAAAAAGGATGTCCATATAAGCCATTATTTTATCCACCTCTCACGTCTTTGACCGACACTTCAAGGCTTCCGCTGAAATTTTCACCTTTCAGAACTAGGTAATTATCGCCTGACGAAATCGTGTACTCTTTCGTATCCTCCGAACTGGTATTTGCAACCGAGTATTCATCGCTACCGGCGATCCAATTCAACTCCGCCGTTCCACCCTCTATGGTAAGTTTATAGGTTACTTGCAGGTGATTGCCGTTTTCACGATTCAAAGCCGTTCCGCCGAAAATGAACTCTTTTCCGTTAAATCCATCATAGGCAGCCACATAAGTACCCGTATAGGCGTCAACGCCTTCGTCTTTCTCACCCTGCAAATCCTTTTCTTTTGTAAGTGCGTGTTTGCTGAAGGACTGGACCCACCTGTCCCACCCGTCAATAAGATTGTCTTTCAAGCTGCCTTTATCATGATTAGAGCTGCACGCAGAAAGAACGCCGATAATACTCAAAACCAAAAGAACAGATAGGATTGTTTTTGCCTTTTTCATAACGCTCACCTCACATAAAGTGCGTGTTTATCATCATTCCCACGAATACAATTCCCCCAACGGCATAAAGGCTGTTTACAACCAAGCAGACTTTCATTAAATTGCTTTGCGCCTTTGCCTTGATATATGAGATAATGGTAAACACGCCGCTGAAAATCATAAATGCAGCATAGCAGGCAATCATAATTTCAGCAACAGGCGATTCTAACGCCCAATCAAAAGTTCTAAGAGGGAGAACTGTCCACGGGACAAAAAGCATAATGGTGCTGACAGTGGTTAAAATTTTGGTTTTCATAATAATTATCTCCTTTCAGCCTGCCCGAAACGAAGGCAGGAAATGCCCAAACATAAGATTGTAATAAGGGTGGCAACAGGTATCCATGGTATGAGTTCGACCTGCGCCATATCAAGATTTGTTGCAAGTTTTCCATATTCTGCCGTTATCACAAAGAACGGATACGACATTGGATAGACAAACCATGCCTTTGTATTGATTATCAATACAGATGGAACTATCGAAGCTAAGCCAATACCGATTGAAAAAATCGGCGTCTGGATACAAACCGATAGCATCCAAAAAAATGCAATCATCGGTATTGCAGACAGAAATATCAAGCTAATTTCTTTCAGTACAAATAACGGCGGCAGAATGAAGTTATAATCCTGTGTCCCCGAACTGATGGCGGCGCTGGCATAGTACACGCCCGTCATCATTAAGATTTGCACTGCCGCCAGCGTGAGCAATACAACAAACTTGGCTATACAGAGTTTCGCTGTACTTATAGGCAGGGAGAGCATTTTCAAAATGCCCTTGTTTGCTCTTTCCGTCTGACTTAAAAGAACTGTCCCAACTACCATACTTGCGGGGAACATAAACCACGCCATTCCCATAAAACCTTGAATAAAGAAATTGTTTTCCGGCGAAATCCCCTCCGCCTGCATACCAAAATTCATTTTAGCATTCAGGATAGATGGTATCCAAAGAATAACGGCAGCCACAGCCAAAATGAAAAGGATTTTAGATCGGCGTATCTTTCCTGCCTCTACGCCGACAAGTGTTAAAAAGTTCATTCAAACGACCTCCTTACCTTTACGAGTATGAGCTGTGCTAATCCACAAATAGCAAGCTCTGCGATTGCTCCGCAGATATAGTACGTTGACCTCGTTATATCTGCACCCGCAAATATCTGAAAAGGCATTGCAAAGGGAAAAAGGGAAAGAGCAAAATTCGTTGCCGGCAGCATCGTTGCGGTAAATACGCATACTACGCCGATCCCAAGGGATACCCACATATTTTTACAGGCTTCCGAAATAAGAAGCGACAAAATCATGCAGGGTAACATCAACAATAACGAATACCCAAAATATTTGCACAGTTCACCAAAAAAGCCGCTTCCGACCTCAAACCAATGATAAGAACAGAATGTGATTGCTCCAGCTTCAAGGACAAGCACAAAAAGGCTCATAAAAGCCGTCAAAACCGCTTTACCAAAGAAAATGGAGCTTTCCAGAATTGGCAGGGACTTCATTTTCTGCATAGCGTTGTCAGCATATTCCGTATGATATAAAAGGCAGCTTCCGGCTACAACAAGCAGCACATTCAGCATGGCCATCATCTGCCAGTTTGCACCAAGCAAAATTTGTATTGGACTGCCCTGCTGGTTAAGATACATTTCAGAACGGACTGCCATGTTGATCACAGGAACAGCCGCAGCTAATATTCCGCCGCCGAAGAATGAAGGCAAAAAACCAGTCCGCTTTACCTTTTTACATTCCAAAGAAACACTCATCGCACCTCCCCCCTTTGTCTGTTGTCAGCGTCGATCAGGGCAAGGAAGGTATCCTCCAGATTATCCGTAGGGTAGCCCTGTGAAACTGCACTGGATTTCAACTGATCAAGCGTTCCCTCAAACAGCAAATGACCGTGATTCAAAATGCCGATGGTGTCCGCCATCAGTTCTATTTCGGACAGCAGGTGCGACGATACCAAAACGGTACAATTAAACTTTTCCGGCAAAGAACGGATCAGCGTTCGGATTTCGTGAATACCGACAGGATCAAGTCCGTTTGTCGGTTCGTCTAAAATCAGGATCGGCGGCTTTCCGATTAAGGCGCTTGCAAGACCTAACCGCTGTTTCATTCCAAGAGAATATTTTTTTGCAAGCCGCTTCTTAAACTGCGTCAGTCCCACGATTTCAAGTGCTTCCGCTACGGTGGATTTAGGCAACCCTAATATTTTGCGGATAATTTCGAGATTTTCTTCACCGCTTAAATTCCCATAAAAAGCGGGGGCTTCAATAAACGAGCCGATTTCTTTTAGAATCTGCACTCTGTTGTCGGAGTACGTCTTCCCATCAATCGTAAATGAACCGCCGGTAGGTTTGGTAAGCCCCAAAAACATTTTCATGGTAGTGGACTTTCCGGCACCGTTCGGACCGAGAAAGCCATAGACAGCACCTTTCGGAATATGCAGGTCGATACCCGAAACCGCTGTAAAATCTGCATACGATTTCGTTAAGTTTTTTGTTTCAATGATATTCATTGTGTTTGCTCCTTTCTTATCATTGCAAGTACATTGTAACTTCTCAACCTTGTGCTAACCTTCTCGTGTCCTTACATTTACCTTACATTTCATCGCATATTAGAAAATGACACATTTTCTATGGTATAATAGGAAGCACAAAGGAGGCACCCTTATGGACTTTGATTACTTAAAACAAAAACGCATTTTGCTTGTCGATGATGAGCAGGAGCTTTTAGATATGGTCGTATCCATCTTAAACGAGGGCGGATTTCAAAATATCAGAACGGCAAAAACGGTAAGTGAAGCAGTTACGGTTTCTGAAACCTATCAGCCTGAACTTGCGATTCTCGATGTAATGCTCCCTGATGGGAATGGGTTTGCCCTGATGGAGCGGCTTAAACAATCGGCTGATTATCCCATGCTGTTCTTAACTGCCCGTGGCGAGGATGACGATAAGTTCCATGGCTTCGGACTTGGCGCAGATGATTATATGGTAAAGCCGTTTTTGCCAAAGGAGCTTTTATTCCGTATAAATGCCATTCTTCGCAGAAGCTATAAAGCAGAAAATCCCCTTGTGAAACTGCGTGACAGCGAAATTGACTTTGCGCGTGCAGAGGTCATAAAGAATGGAGAACATATTTTACTTACGGCAAAAGAACATGACCTCCTTACAGCTTTATATCGGAACGCAGGGCGAATTGTTACGATTGACGCTCTCTGCGAAGCGGCTTGGGGCGATAATCCTTTCGGCTACGAAAACTCGCTGATGGCGCATATCCGCCGTATCAGAGAAAAAATTGAAGCGAACCCATCTCAGCCTGTTTCTCTGATAACAATCAAGGGACTTGGATATAAGCTCGTTACGGAGGGCAAGTGACATGAAAAGCGTACCGAAACTAATACGGCGTTTTATCGGTATTATGCTCCTCTCCTCGATGTTGCTCATTATTCTGAATTTCGCTTTATTGGGAATATATACGCTGAATCAGGCGCCGAATGGTTCTCCTTGGATAACGGCGCAGGAAGTTGCCGATCACTTATCCAAAAGTGAAACCGGATATGTTTTAAGCGAAGACACCGCGCTTGAACTTCAACACGCAAATGTATGGGCTATTTTTATTGACAACAGGGCAATGAAAGTAGTATGGCAGACGGATTATCTTCCCGAAGCCGTACCCATGTCATACACCATTTCGGATATAGCGAGCCTGACCCGTGGTTATATCGACGGATATCCTACATTTACAGGAGAAGCGGAAAACGGACTTGTGGTACTGGGCTATCCGAAAGACAGCTTTTGGAAACATATGTGGCCGAGTTGGGACTATCATTTCATCGTCAACTTGCCCAAAACAGTCCTTTCTGTTTTAGCAATCAATCTGGCCCTGATTTTTATCATCTATGTGATTGCCAATTCCAATCTGTTAAAATCCGTGAAACCGATTGTCAGTGGAATACAGGCTTTGTCAACCAACGAAGAAGTCCACATCAGGGAAAAGGGGCTTTTATCCGAGCTTGCAGTAAGCATTAACAAGACCTCAGATATTTTAAAAACGCAAAGTGGACAGCTCCGAAAAAGAGAAACCGCAAGAGCAAATTGGATCGCAGGGGTGTCCCACGACATACGAACCCCTCTGTCAATGGTAATGGGGTATGCCGGCCAGTTGGAAAGTGATATGCAGCTATCAGAAGATAACCGTCAAAAAGCGGCGGTTATTGTACGCCAAAGCAAACGAATGCGAAACCTGATTAACGACTTGAATCTTGCGTCCAAGCTGGAATATAATATGCAGCCGATAAGCCCTGAAAGGCAAAATCTAATTGCCGTTGTCCGTCAGGTAGTAGTTGATTTCATCAATATGAGTATTGATGAAAAGTACACGATTGAATGGGAAACAGATGAAGAATTAACTTCCTGTACCGCAAATGTTGACAAAGACTTAATTAAAAGAGCAGTAAGTAATCTGATTCAAAACAGCATGAATCATAACGAACAAGGAAGCCATATCTTCGTTCGTGTTGTAGCTGAAGATGCTGTTTGTACGGTCGTTGTTGCCGATGACGGTGTGGGTGCAACAGATGAGCAGATTGAAAAATTGAACAACACGCCGCATTATATGGTGTGCGATGAACAAACAAACGAACAGCGCCATGGATTAGGATTGCTCCTTGTCAAACAAATCATATTTGCACACAACGGCATAATGCAGATAAAGCATAGCGAGCACGGCGGCTTTGAGGTCGATCTAAGCTTGCCGATGTCTGTGTAAGGCAAAAGAGGAAATATGTAAAGCCCTGATACCCACATTGATTTGTGAAGGATCAGGGCTTTTGATTATTTATGCTTTCTGAAGGGACAGCAATCATCTGGTTCTCACTGCGAATAATTTATGCCCTCCGCTTGCGGAGCCTTTGATAGAATAGAGCTGCTGCCGTCATCAGTAGTCCTGCAAGGAACAGCCACAGCTTTGCTGCGTAGCTGCCTGTGGCCATAGAAAACAGATAAAAGCTTCCCAGCTTTGGCCCCATTCCGATATTGATCGCATAGTACAGCAGCGGCGGCATGTATCCGATGACTGTATTTCCTGTCAGCGCTGAGGTAAACATACCCATGGAACCTAAGAACAAGGCATCTGCAATAGTTCCAAGCGCCAACACTGGCGTGACATCGCAGCTTTGCAGCTTCATAGATACGGTAAATACACAGATCAGCAGAGCGGCAGCCCCTATCGAATACACCGTTCGTATCAGATGAACCTTTGCTGTGCTGCAATACTTGGAAGATACCAGGTCGTCAATTTCCTCGTTCTGCTCCGGCTGAAATACTGGCGTCAGCAGCACAACACCAATCAGAGAAACAAACATCTCCAGTGGCATGGCAGCGGAATTTCGATCCAGATTAGCTGTGCCGATAAATAACGGAGTGACAAGGCACAATAGGACAGCCACCGCAATGGACAAAAGTGCGTTATGCCTGAGATTGATTTTTGCGATCTCTAATACCGGAAACCGCTTTTTTGAAGAATGCATTTCCACCGAATTTCCCCTTTCTTTTCGCTTCATAGATGAAAATTGTGAGTAGGATAAGTGCCAGGGCGATTCCCGCCATCAGCAGCCTGTTCTGCACAAGGTTCCCAAAATGCTCCAGATAATCCTGGGTGCGGAACCATGAATATGCTCCTGCGTTGTGGCGGGGCGCCAGGCGAAACAGGGCATATGCCGAAGGAACGGTTTTGATTCCCAGATTCACATCGAACATCCACCAAAGCCCCTGTACTGCAACGGCAATGGGTGTGCCGGTTAATTCCGTCAAGAACATACCGATAGCTGTGGAAATCATCACGCTTGGCAGCAGCCAGCCGAAATCGTACTTGAGAGGAGCCAGGTAATCCAGCTGCATACCGTGATAACTGCTCCAGACCATCATGTTTGATATATAAGAGATGATAATGACCGGGAGCATAGCTGCTATCACAAGCGCCAGATACCGGATAAAGGTAAGCTTGGCAGCGGAGGTTTTCTTTGTATAGATCAACGCCTCCATTTTGGCACGCCGGTCCTTCATACTCAGAATGACCGCCAGAAACACCGGCAGGATTGACAGCACCATAACGCCCGCATAGTCAGAGAACAGACGGGCATAACCGCCGGTCACTTTGTCGGAACTGATTGCAAGGTCGTACCGCTCTTTTGCCTCTTCATAGGTCAGCGGAACCGTCCCGTACCCAATCAGGGAATCCACCGCGTAGTTGGAACCGCCGCCCAGAAGATCGTCTGCCTTCCCCATCAGCTCCTTGAAACGGGCATAGTCCATGTCATCACGGACTGCGAATGTCATTTTTTCAGGACTGTTCTGCTGTTTCTCCTCCGAGCCGATGGTAAAGCTGCCGTTGCCGTCCTGCTGCATCCCCTCCCCGCCGATTTGAAAGGTGTAATTGTCGGAACCGCCAGCCGTCATCCCGGCTACTTCCTGCAGAATTGTTTCCTTGTCAGCTCCCGTAATTTCAGAGAGTATCTCAGCCATTTTTTCCTGCTTCCCCTCGCTGAGCTTTACATGCTTAATGAATCCAATGGGATAGGTGGTATAGTCATTGCCTCCAAACTCCGCCAACAGAGCTTGGAGTGCAGCTGGCATGATGATTTCGGGGATTTCCTCGTATTTAAATCCGTAGCTGCCGCCCGGCTGTGGTTCCTCAAGGAGATTGTCTTGAAAGCGGAATACCCCCTGAGAGAACAGCCCGATCACAACAGCTGCAACGAAAATCAAGTAGGGAAGGGATTTTACAACCTTTTTAATCTCCTGCAACAACAGCATTACCACTCACCTCCCATTTCACCCAAAATCTCACGAACGCCGCTGGTGTGGAGATACAGCATATATGCATCCTCAATATTCGGCTCACACACCTTGGCACCCTGCATCAAGGCCTCTGCTATAAAGCGGATATGAACCTTGTTTCCCTGGGTGTGCATACTGGTGATGGAAAGCTGTCTTTTAAGCTCTGGAAGTTCTCGCTTGGAAGCGGTCATGGTAAATACTCTGCCTTCTGCTTCCTGCAAAAGCTGATCGACTGTCCCGTTATAGATAACCCTGCCCTCGTTGATGATGGCGATATCCTCACAGGTGGCCTCAATGTCCCCTACAATGTGGGTGGACAAAATCACAATCTTATCCTCCGCAATCTCAGACAGCAGGTTTCTAAATCGGACACGCTCCTCGGGGTCCAGCCCAGCGGTGGGCTCGTCAACAATCAGCACCTTAGGATTATTGAGCAGCGCCTGGGCGATTCCAAGACGGCGTTTCATGCCGCCGGAAAGAGCCTTCACCTTTTTGTCCCAGTGCTCTGTCAGATTCACTTTTTTGAGGAGTGTGTCTACCCGTTCTTCTCTCTCGGCACCGCTGAGCCCGGACAGAATTGCCAGATATTCCATGGCCTCCCCCACCTTCATGGATGGGTACATGGAAAACTCCTGGGGCAGATACCCGATAATCCTGCGGATCTCTTTGGCGTTCTCTATTGGAACGCCGCATACCGTAATCTCTCCATTTTTCTTTTGCAGCAGTGTAGCCAACGTCTTCATCAAGGTGGTCTTACCTGCGCCGTTGCGCCCCAGCAGGCCGAACATACCCTGTTGGATAGAAAGATTCACGTCAAAAAGCGCCTGCTTCTTTCCGTAAAATTTATTCAGCCCTTTGATTTCTATAGAATTGTTCATTTGAAAAAGCTCCTTTCCTCAGATGGGTTTCCCCTCTGACAGGTATAGGATAAAAGGAGATTTTCAACTTTTTGTCTACTCGTCAAGAAAACCTTGCGGAATAAATTGTCTTTTTTAAATGCACAGGCAGCCATCAATAACAGAGGAGGGCTCGATGAAAGGTGAAGAATTCTTTAGAATAGTCCCCCAAAATGAACAACATACAAGTGTGTGCATAATTAATTTTTTTCAAAAGGCTTGCTTGTGACGCAGCGTAATGATGTATAATGTATCATAGGAGGTAAAAAATTATGGCAAAACACAGAGCAATACCGCCTGGGTTTATGACAGTTGGAGAGGTTGCAAAGAAAATAGGAGTTACTGTCCGCACATTGCAATACTATGATAAAGAGGGCTTGTTATCTCCATCAGCAGAAAGCGAAGGCGGACGCAGACTTTATACAGATAAAGATTTGGTTACACTTCATCAGATTACATCTTTGAAATCACTGGGATTTTCTTTGGACGACATAAAGCAACGCCTGATTTCTTTAGAAACGCCGACTGATGTGGCAAACGCCCTTACCGAACAGGCAGATAGCATTCGGGAGAAGATAGAACAGTTAACTGCCTCGTTGGCAGCAATCGAACAGTTAAAAGAAGAAGTGTTACAAATGCAGACAGTCAATTTCAAGAAGTATGCAGATATTATTGTTAATCTACAAATGAAAAACGACTCTTACTATCTCATTAAGCGTTTTGATGATGATACGCTTGACCATATCCGTAATCGGTTTGATAAGGAAAGCGGTTTGAATTTTGTAGATAGATTTAATCGTTTGAGCGATGAAATCGTACAATTTCAAAAGGAAAATGTACCGCCTGAAAGCGAAAAATGCCAACAGGTTGTAAAAGAATATTGGGGTTTGATTATGGAATTTACAAACGGCGATATGAGTATGCTTCCAAAATTGATGGAGATCGGCAACATTGATACCGCCACAAACGCTTGGGAAGAAAGGCAAAAAATTGTAAACGAGTATTTAGAGCCAGCTTTGCAAGTCTACTTTTCGAAACTCGGAGTAAATCCGTTTGAGGAGGTGCAAGGATGAATAGCGCAATACAAGTTTGTGGATTAAAGAAAAGCTATGGCAGCAACATTGTTCTCAATGGACTTGATTTTGAAATTAAAAAGGGAGAAACTTTCGCTCTGCTCGGTGTAAATGGCGCAGGAAAAACTACAGCCCTTGAATGTATTGAGGGTTTGAAAAAATATGATAGCG
Source organism: Acutalibacter muris (assembly GCF_002201475.1). Classification (NCBI taxonomy): domain Bacteria; kingdom Bacillati; phylum Bacillota; class Clostridia; order Eubacteriales; family Acutalibacteraceae; genus Acutalibacter; species Acutalibacter muris. The sequence continues at coordinate 1,957,319 of NZ_CP021422.1, forward strand.
GTGCAATTACGATAAACGGGAAAATGGGTATTCAATTGCAATCATCATCTTTACCTGCCCATATCAAACCAAGGGAAGCTATAAGGCTATTTTCAAAATGGAATAGGGCAAAGGTTGATTTCACTATGCTTAACGCTCTCGGTATTAAAGATATTGAGAAAAAGCAGTATATCCAATTATCCACAGGACAAAAAAGGCGGCTGCATCTCGCCCTTGCGCTTATTGGCAATCCAGATATTATTTTTCTTGATGAGCCGACTGCGGGGCTTGATGTCGAGGGTAGGGTTTCACTTCACGAACAAATTCGCAAACTCAAGTCACAAGGAAAAACGCTTGTATTTGCAAGCCATGATATGGCGGAGGTAGAAACCTTATGTGACCGCATTGCAATTTTAAATCACGGAAATATTGCTTTTTGTGGTACGGCTTCAGAGCTTACAGAAAAGGTTGAAAAGAAATATTTTATCCATATCAAAACACAGCATGGGGAGAGCACTTTTGAAACAGATAATATAGAAGATAGTTTGATCACTCTGCTCGGCGAGTTGAAACAAAATGAAATTCACGTGTTAGATATTAAAATTGACCGTGGCACACTGGAACAGCATTTTATAGAGATGACGAGGAGGTAAACAGAATGAGTGGTTTTTTATATGGTGTAGCGTTACAGTGGAAATTGGATATACGAAGCAAATCCTTGTTAGTTACCTGTTATATCATTCCGCTTATTTTCTTCCTTCTGATGGGCGGTATTTTCACTTCTGTTATGCCCGATATGAGAGGCACGCTCATTCAATCTATGATTGTAATGAGTGTTTCAATGGGGGCATTTATCGGATTACCGCCGTCGTTGCTTGAAACTTATGGAAGTGACATAAAAAAAGTTTATAAATCAAACGGAGTGCCTATCTATCTGGGTCTTATTACGATGTTTCTTTCCGCATTCATACATTTGATGATTGCTTGTGCTGTGATAGTGCTGCTGGCTCCCGTATTATTTGAAGCAGTCTTGCCGGCACAGCCTCCGACTTTCTTTTTGGCACTTGCTATATACATTATTGTGTCGTTAAGTATTGGAAGTATTTTAGGGTTGATTATAAAAAACCAGGCGAAACTAACGATGATAGCACAGTTAGTATTTTTGCCCTCAATTATGCTTTCGGGGATTATGTTTCCCGTCGATTTATTGCCCGATTTTCTCGAAATGATAGGGAGAATTTTTCCTGCTTCTTGGGGATACCGACTGATGTTGGACAAGGGCTTTTACCTGGAAAATTTATGGTATTTAATCCTTGTCTTTTTTGCGGCGGTAATCGTATGCGGAATACTTTTGAAGAAACAAAAATCGGATTAGCTTGAAAGCAGTCGCTAATCTTTCCAATAGTAATCACTTTTCCATATGGGATTCTTTTTATTACCTTATCGTAGTCAGAAGAATCACTGCCTGAACGCCGCAGTAACAACCGCCCCGTCACGGTTGCTCAGCCGGATATATCCGCCATGCTTCTCGCAAAGAATCTTGCAGATATTCAGCCCCATACCGAAATGCTCGTTATCTGTTTCCCGCACTGTTTTGTAAAACGGTTTCGTGGCATTCTCCAAATCCTTTTTGGCAAATCCGGCTCCATCGTCGGAAACAGTAAGATACAGATATCCCTCCTGCGACTCTGCCGATACCATAATCTTTTCCTTTGCAAACCGCACTGCATTGGCAAGGAGATTTTCATATACCCGCATTACAATAGAGGCGTCTATATTTAAACCAGAATCCCTATTACCTATAACTTCATAGGAAAACCCTTTCTTATCGCATACAGCCTCTCCCGTTTCCTCTAATTGCCTGCAAAGCGCCTCCAGTGTTATGGATTGCCGGACAATTTCAATATCCTCCAGCCGCTGCAGCTCTCCCATAGTCTGCACATACTCCTCCAGCCTTACGATGTGCCGGTGCATCATATCTGAGGTATCACTCACTTTTTCTGCTGTCATTTTCGGAGCATATTGCCGCAGCAATTCGCTCTGTCCTTTCAGAACCGTCAGCGGTGTCCGCAAATCATGAGAGAACGCCGCATTCAGCCTTTTGCGTTCCTCCATCTGCCGCCACATCTCCTCATTGCTTTCCTGTAATGCCTGCCGCATTTTCTCAAAGGAAGCGCACAGCTTTCCCAGTTCGTCCTCTTTATCATAAACGATTTTAAAATCCAAGTTGTTATCGGCAATCTGGCCGGCGGCATGATCCAGTATGGCGAGAGGTTTCTGCATATGCCGTTTGTAGAATAAAATGCTGGTGGCGACAATACAGAAAATGAAGCAAATGGGATATACGCCAATACTCAAAAAACCAAGAATATTATATATAGTCCGGTCTGCCGGCGTAAAATGATCCATTAAATTCAGTGGCGTCTGATAAGATATGCTTCCTTTCTGTTCATCGGCTGTTCTATCAAATCCAATCACCATTTCAGGATCGGATACGCCAAACTCAAATTGATATTGCTTATAAATTTGGGACTGCCCCCATTGACAACAGCTTGATAGAGCCAAGGATAACAGCAATGCAGAAACAATACAGACGAGCATAGACGTAGTAAAAGCCGTCTTTATCGACTTTCTTTTGAAAAACTCTGTTATTTTGCCCATTTATATCCCACTCCCCAAACCGTTTCTACATACGGTTTTATGTCTGAGGCTGCAAGCTTCGCACGAATTCTGCGAACATGTTCGGCCACCACGGAAGACTCTCCTTCACTGTCATAGCCCCAGACAAGTTCATAGATCCGCTCTTTGCTGAAAATCTGCCCCGGATGGCCGGACAGAAGCTCGATAATATCAAACTCCTTCTTTGCAAAGGGGATTTCCTTGCCGTCATAGAACACTCGTCTTTCTGTATAGTCAATCGCCAGTTTATCGGCAAGCTGCACTTTGGGCGTCTTCCCTCTGCGGCGTTCCCGCCTGATGTGCGCGGCAACCCTTGCACCAAGTTCGTCCAATGAAAAGGGCTTTACAATGTAATCATCCCCGCCCATACCGAAGCCTTTGACCTTATCGCTGTCCTCCACTCTGGCAGTCAGGAACAGAATCGGGCAGCTGACAAAATCCCGTATCCGGGCGCAAACCTCCAGACCGTCCACATTGGGCATATTAATATCCAACAAAATGAGATTCGGCTGCATTCCTGCCTTTTCAATCGCTTCCATTCCATTTGTCGCCGTCATTACATCATAGTTGTTGTACATAAAGTAGTCCGCAAGAGTGGAAACGATATCCGCCTCATCATCTACAATTAAAATAGTGTCTCGCATTCTGCCCACCTCCCATTTCTAGCTTTCAGATTATGCCGCAATTTTCAACATTTTATCTACTATTCAGTGCAAGCTGCGTTTTTTATCCCTCCATCTTCCAAAGCATTCGTCTGATTATACCACGTCCTGCGGGTGAAGTACATATTTTAAGTATGCGGCAAAGGAGACCGCTCCAAACAGAGCGGTCTCCCAACCTACTGCTTCAGCGTTCGGTTCGTCAGCATTATACTTGAATATGTCTCCCTTGTTCAAGCGAATTCCTGAGTCTTCATCAAAAAGAATGGTCAGCTCCGCTTTTGATATTGTCAATATTCTCTGCCTTTTGCAGACTTCCGACGGCTGGCGGCGGATTTCCTTTTCCTGCTCCTTTTACACCGCCAAGATCTTTTGCTAATTTTACGGCTTGGATTTTATATTCCATGTCGCACTTCCGTTGTTTTTTTGCCCTTGTAGTTGCCTCCTCGTTTCTCTTTGATTATGCATCTAATCCTTGAGTTCTCCTAATTAAATTATCAATATTTTTTTGTAAACTGTTTTATCTGTAACCAGCCAACAATCTTACAATTTTGCTATCGCTTCTCTGAGATCAGCTATATACTTAGCCTGTTGTTTTTTCAGATACCCCTTTACAAACAGATTCATAATCGGGTTCTTCACCCGAACTTCTTCTGTAAAAGTAATCTGGGTACCATCATTCCGGCTCTCAAATATGCCGCTCCAGTGACCGCTCATATTTTGATTCTCCATATCAAATCGGTATTTCCGGTATGGCTCTTTTGCGGTAATCTGAAAATGCGTCACAAACCCGGTCTTTGTATACTCATCAAACCGATTTTCGTCAATCATTTCTATTTTGGATAAATCACTCCGCCATTCATAGTTTTTGTTGTCTGTAACAATGTCCCAGACTGTCTTGCAGTCACAAGGAAACTGCGCTGTCACTGTTGATCGCTTCACTAGATGTTCCCCCATTCTATTCTTTTTGCCAAACTATACATTTGTCTGCATTTAGCAATGCTATGTCCCTCTTTGATCAAAGACATTACTATTCCAAAGCCTGTATCCCCTCTTTTTCATAATCCATCTGTATAAGTTCTTTCCCGTTGGGAAGCGGATATCTTAATACTTTGATTGGATGATATCCTATATTTTTCATCAAGTTCTCAACAAATGATGCGTCTATTTGCTGATGTACACTCTCCAACCCGTCAAATACATGAATATAAGGAGAATCCGACACCCATTCCACGTCTATGTTATATTGAATTGCACATGAAACATACTTTGGATTGGTACGTTGAACTACCTTTTGAAAATTATTGTAACCTATATATTCAATCAGTAGGTTTGCAATAAGTAGCTCTGTTTCCGGCAACCTCTCCATATGTTTCGTCAGGTCAATGCACAAGCACTCCAGCACTCCTGTTAAATCAGGATATCTGAGGACACTCTCCTGAAGATAGTCAGGATTGATATCCACCCCATACACTTTTGCATATTTACTTTTTTGTACATGCTCAAGACCATTACCTCCGGCAACACCTAATATCATTGCGCTGGAAACCGGGTAATCCTCAAGCTGACTTTTCATCATTTGGTTCATTGTCTGCAACTGCATAACAGATCCAAGCCGCATATGATTTTCGTAATCATCTAATGGAATTTCTATCCACGGATTTACCATACTGTTTCTCCTGTTTTGCCTATGATCATCTTGTTATCGTGTAGCTCCCCGTCAGAAAGATATCTATTCTTCCAAATATCTTTCATAGCGGCATTGTTCAACAACTGTATCTCCCAATAAAGTTATTGCTTGCTGGGGACAGGAGCTAATGCAACGGTAACACATGGTACAACGACTTCCTGCAGTCGCCTTACTGTTTTTTATGACGAGATTTTCCATAGGACATAGACTGACACAGAGTCCACACCCCACACAGGCTTTGCTGATTTTCAGCTTATCAGAATAGTCCTTTGTTTTTCCATAATACCATAATCGTTGGCAGAGCAATCCTGCTATTCTATCGTAAAAATGCAATCCGTCTTTTGGGTATTTTCCTTGCTTCATTTTGCCCACACTATTTTCAATTTTTCTGTCTGCCGCCCTTATTATCTCCCGATTTTTTTCAAGGGATTTCTTTAGCAGCTTCACATCACAAACGGAATCGGGCATTTGAATGTGTAAACCGCCAACGACTTTTGCACCATATTTTTTCAATAATCGTGCGGAACAGCCCGCCCCATCTCCGCTAAACAACCCCATTGTGGTAAGGCAAAGCACCGTCTTTCCTTTCCAAAGGGCTGAATGATCCTTTATAAAATCCCGTACCATGACAGGGACATTTGAAAACTGTACAGGATATGCCAAAACAACAAAGTTATGTTGTGCCAATAAATTTGCTGTTTCTTTTCCCTCAATCGGGAGGGTCTGTGCCGATTGATCTAATAACTCCATCAATTTCTCGATACAGTGTTTGGTATTTCCTGTTCCACTTAAATATATGCCTATCATACTTTTTCCTCAAAACTATCTATTTGTTCTCTGCATCATTCCACTGTTTGAATACGACTATTTCCGCATCAGCCCCAAAACCGCTGTACTCAGACACCATGAGATATTTCTCATCAGCAATGATCCCGTAATACTTGTCAATGTCTTTTTATATAGCCAGTTCCCCAAGTAAATCTTGTTATCATCTCAAACATCTATTGGTGCAGCCAATTCCACAGAAAGATTTCATTCTGTTTTACAACTTCCTTATCGGTAAAAACATATATCCTTTCCCGGACTGAGGGCAGGTAAAATAATGGACAGCTCATTTTATCCAGCCACCGGGGGCCTCCGCGCCATCGATGCATTCTACTCCCGCAAGATAAAGTCCTTTACTGAAATCCTCCCAAGTCTTAAATGACCGGGAAAAATCGGACATCGCGCCCCATATTCCGCTGATGTTCCCGTTTTCGTCTTTCTTTACCAGATGCGAAACTTCTCCAAAATGGGAATTTGCATCGTCCCATAGCTTTTGAATAAAACCGGCCCCGTCTGTCGTTGCCCCTTCTTTTCCGATTACGACAAAGGACTCTTTTTGGCATTTTTCGATTTTCATTGCTTTGCCATTCCTTTCGCTTTATATTTCAATCCGACAGCTACATTTCAACAATCTTCCGAACAGTATTTGCGGTTCTGATCGTCAGCTTGGTACTTATATTTGTGCTCGCAGTCTTGGGCCACCAATTTGTTTTCCGGTAATCTTTCCGGCTAAAGGACCAGAATACCGTCTCTTTGTAGCCCTCTAGCTTTTCCAATTCTTCTTTCGGTTCTCCAATCTCGCCAAACACATCAGCAAATGTGGTTGGTGGGATAATGAAAATCAGATTGTCATAGGTTGCCTTATCTTCGCTCCCCCACCAATCAGGTGCATGTGCTAAAATATCCTCGAGCGCTTCTTTTGATATGACAAAAACGGGAACATCAACGCCAAAAAGCCTTTGTATCATTGTTTCAATCTGGTTTGTGAATCCCTCCATACCGCCTTCATCACTTGAAAAAATCACATTGCCGCTGTTCAGATATGTCCTGACTTCCGCAAAGCCCATTTCTTCAAAGCCATTCTTTAATTCCGCCATTGGGACTTTATTTTTACCGCTTATATTAACACCACGCAAAAACGCAATATATCTTTTCATTTCAATTTAACACCTCACTTTTCCCTGTTTCGTTATGAACCCCCACAGACTGTATTATAGGTTCTCCGCCTCTACCGTTCTCTTTTTACTTTTTGCATATTGAATTTGCCAGTATCATCATCACAGCGCAGTCAAGCAAAGTAGTCGCCCCGAAGACATACTCCATAGCAGCAGGAAGTGTTTTTTGGCCAATCGCCATATCAAAATGATCAGTAAAAGGATTGTTATCAGGACAAATACAGCAAACACCACCCATATCATCCAATCTGGTCCGTTCGTTATGTCTTTTAACTTCATCCCGACTCTCCTTTCCCCCAATAAACACTCTATTGTTTTAGTAGCTTATTATAACAGATTTCCATTGGCTCTGCTCAACATTTCAAGCCCATCTAATGATAACTTAATTCTCATCAGATGGGCTGAAATATTCACATCACTCTCATTATAGCTCCTGCTTTGAAAAGATATAACAGCTTAGTTTGAACATCACGGCAACCCATATAACGACGATCACCGGAGCGATACAGAGCAGCATTGGGATCATATCCTCCGTTAAGACGATTCCTATACCCTCCAGCAGCTTATATATACCGTAGAAAATTGCACTCGGGGCGATAAACGAGGCAATCATCAGCATACGCGCCCGCTCTGCGCCAAACTTGAACACTAAGGGGATCGAAATACTGCCACAGATTGCCGTGTACAGCAAACCAATTAGGCTCAACTGCAGAAGCGTCACGATTCCCTCTGTATTCAGCACAAGTTTATGAAGCAGGACGCCGCCGCCAGCCCCCAGCACAAGGCCTGCAATAGCGCCGCCAACCGCAAAAATCAGCAGAACGATAAACTTGGAGGCTACCAGATCCTTTCTGGAGACAGGCATAATCATGGCATATCGCGGCCACTTGGACATATTATCAAAGGAAAATGTCGTGATAACCATCGTTCCGCAGATCACGCCGCTGGCAACCACATAGCTCTCTGTACCGGCAGAGGATATCAGTCCGACTGCCAAAATGACCAGAACCAAGAGCATAGACTTCATGTTATGTCCGATATTATATAGGTCTTTCAAAATCAGGCTTTTCATTTTGTCCTCTCTCCCTTCACATACAAAAGCAGAATATCGTCAATAGCGGCGTCATCCACCACAGCGTTTTTATATCGCCGTCTTGCCTTTTCTTTATCCGCTACCAGCACGTTCCACTGGTAATCTTCTTTTCGATACGCAAGGATCTCCGATTTGTCAATTTCGTCAAAGGCAGCAGCTCCGCAGCGGATTATGCCGTACTGGTATAGAAGCTCATCCTTTGCCTTGCAGAACAGCACTTTTCCCTGGTGAATAAACGTAATAGAGTCCGCAACTTTCTCCAGGTCAGTGGTGATATGCGAGGAAATCAGAATAGAATGTTCCTCGTCCTGCACAAATTCCAGGAAGACGTCCAGAATATCATCCCTCATCACCGGATCAAGACCGCTGGTGGCCTCATCCAGAATCAGCAGCTTCGGCCTGTGCGAAAGCGCCACTGCGATGCAGAGCTTCATCTTCATCCCTTTGGAGAAAGTCTTAATCTCTTTATCCGCAGGAAGCTGGAAACGGTTCAGGTATTCTCTGTACAGGCGGTCCTCCCACTGCTTATATGCCGCCTGAGAGATTTTCCCGACCTTGGCCGCTGTCAGCGTCTCGTAGAAATTGATACCGTCGAATACAACACCGATATCCTCCTTCAGCTGCTTTGCAGAGGACAGTTCCTGCCCCCAGAAGGTCACAGTTCCGTCATCCTTATGAATCAGCTCCAGAATGGCGTTGATTGTGGTACTCTTGCCAGCGCCGTTTTCACCGATCAGCCCCATAATCGTTCCTTTCGGAATCGAAAAGGACACATGATCCAGTGTAAAATCTGCATATTGCTTTGTCAGGTTTCTGACCTCTAAAATGTTGTCCATCACTATTCCTCCTCCTGATAGAACATCGTCAGCAAATCTATCGTTTTTCCCAGTGAAATTCCGCTGGTCCGGGCAATTTCCGCCGCTTCCTGCAGGTGTTCTTCCATCTGCCTCTGCCGCTCCTCCTGATAGAAGTCCTTGTTGTTTGCCGTGATAAAACTCCCTCGCCCCACCGTTGTTTCGATGAAACCGTCCCGCTGCAGGTCTTCATATGCCTTCTGTACGGAGGTAACGCTTACATGAATTGACTTTGCCAAAGCGCGCATGGAGGGAATGGAATCACCGGTTTGCAGCTCGCCGCTCATAACTTTCGCTTTAATCTGCGAGGTAATCTGCTCATAGATTGGCTGACCTTTATTGCTGCTGATGATTATTTCCACGCTGCAGCTCCTCTCGTTGTTCTAATTGTATTGCTTGTATGAGTACATTATAACCAATTCGCACATTGTTGTCAAGAGAAATTTCAAAATTGGAGCAATTTCTTCATGGGATTTACTTGGGATAGCTAAAACGGACCCATGACACGGACGATCGCCTTCTGAAACGAATAAAAAAAGTGTGCCACCCAAAAGGCTCGGTACACTTTTCCGTTTCAAACACTTTAGTCAGAAGTCCAACTGCATTTCATCATTTAGGGACTTAAATCCCAGCTTTTCATAAAGCGGCCTGCCCTGTTCCGTTGCGCCCAGGCATACGCGGCCCGCTCCCCATTCTTTGGCGGACTGCAGGCAGTTTACAACGATTTGCGTGGGGTGTGGTGCGAAGTCCCATGGCCCTGCACCAGAGGAATAAAATACTCTGTTTCGACACCCCCGGTTCTTTCCGATGCAGACCGCTTTATTTTTGTTCTCCAAACATGGATGATGATAGAAATATATGATAATTCTCCACAATCGAAAGCTGTATAGCATTTGTGCTATTGTCATCTGCGATTGCATTTAGTTTGAAAAACACTTCGTCAGACGACATTTCAGCAAGAGTTTCGAGATCAGTATCATACCAAAAAGATTGAATATCATTGATTGCATTTGCAAGTGCTGTGTCCCGTTCTCCGACTGTGACTACTTGAGGATCAAGGTGATAAGAAATGCCATACATTAAACTTTGTTGTCTCTTCGAAAAGGCGGACAACCTCCTCATCGTATGACAAGTCAATTCCCGGTTGGCAAGTACATACATCCCCCAAACAAGTGAGTTAAACCAATACATAGCTCTGCAATAAACAACAACTTTGTGACGCTGTCAAAACACCAGATATTCACATATTCATGCGCCCTCATCTGCCGATTCGTCTTTGCCCTGCGGATATTCCTGCCCATCTACCCCTTCCGGCACAAGTTCATGAACACCATGTCCACCGGCCTTCTGCTGTTCAGGCTCCTCTGTTTGGTTGCCGGGAGCTGAATTCTTCCGTACATCCTCGCCGTCATCAATAGGTTCGCTGATGGGCGGTGTGTATGCTTCGCCGTCCACCCACTCCGGGACAAGCTCCTGTGCTCCCTGCTTCAACCCGGTCTGGGCCTGTTTTCCGCTCTGATCATCCTTCTTATCGCCGGAGTTATTTCCACAGGCAGCCAAAGCTAAAATCATGATTGCGGCCAAACCACAAAGTAAAAATCTTTTATTACAATATATTTGGTCGAAATAATCCTTCAACCAGAAGGACTTTCCACCATCTCGTGCCTAAGCTACAATAAGAGGAGCAACTGGCTGGCGTAACTCTTTTAGGGCTTCTAAGTCCGCACATGAGACAGTCAGCCATCCTCTTGTTGCGGCGTTCGGTTTAAGCAGGTTGAGCCAGTCCTGTGGCTCATCCTCCCGCCCATGGGCGGGAAGATAGATTTGCCGGCAGAGTTCGTGTCACCCAATAGATTGAATCGGCAGCGAGAAAAGATGGGTTCCGGTTGTGCAATATTGTATTGGAGGAATGTAAATGAACTCTGTTGGCATCGATGTTTCAAAAGGTAAAAGCACGATAACTGTAAATCGTATGGGAGAAGAAATCATCCCGCCCTTTGATGTTGATCACACCATCAGTGAACTCAGCGAGCTGGCAAAGCTGCTGAAAAGCCTGGACGGTGAGACCCGCGTTGTTATGGAGGCAACAGGCAACTACTATCTGCCCATTGCCGCCATGATTTACAATGCCGGCATTTTTGTCTGCGTGGTCAATCCCATACTGTTACGAGGGTACGGCAGCAGCCTGAGACCTGGCAAAACAGACCGGGCAGACGCCAGAAGGCTCGCCAGGTATGGCCTGGAACACTGGACTGAACTTTTGCCATATGCACCGCAGGAGAACACCCGGGCACTGCTCAAAACCTGTTCCCGGCAATATCAGCAGTGCGCGAAGATACAGACTATGCTCAAAAACAGTCTTATTGCACTGCTGGATATGACTTTTCCTGGCGTAAACCGGATTTTCACCAGTCCGCAAAGGCCTGACGGCAGCCAGAAATGGGTGGACTTTGCTGACAGTTTCTGGCATCGTGAATGTGTTTCTGGGCTTTCCGAGAAGACTTTTACGGACAAGTATCATATGTGGTGCAAAAAGCATGGCTATAATTTTTGCATCGCCAAAGCCTGCCAGATTTATGCCTGTGCCTCTGCCGCTGTAAGCGTCCTTCCTAAAACTGAGCACACAAAATTCTTGCTCAAACATGCTGCCGCTCAGCTTAAATCCACTTCCGCGTCTTTGGCCGCGCTCCGCAACGAAATGCAGTCCTTAGCCTCGGCGCTGCCCGAATATTTCGTGGTCATGGAGAAATTCGGTGTTGGCCCTGCCCTTGGCCCTCAGCTCATAGCCTAGATCGGCGATGTGCGCCGTTTCAAATCGAAGAAATCTCCGGTTGCATTCGCTGGGATCGATGCTCCGCCGCATCAGTCGGGGTTATTCAATATGCGCAGCCGTCATATCTCTAAGCGCGGTTCTCCGGCTTTACGCAGAACCCTGTTTCTTATTATGACTACGATCCTGGCACGTTCTCCATCCGACGAACCTGTCTACCAGTTCATGATCAAAAAGCGCTCTGCGGGCAAGCCTTATAAAGTGTGCATGATGGCTTCCGCCAATAAATTTCTCCGCATCTACTATGCCTCTGTAAACGCCTTTCTCAATTCCCTGCAGGCTTAACTTCCATTTGAATTTGACAATTCGGCTGACGTTTTTATTGGGCGGCGGCTTGTTTTTATATGCTCTTTTTACCGCTTCTCTTTCATCATCACTTTTTTTCATTTTCGGTATTGACTTTTATTAGCAGGTCTCATAGGGGTAAAAAAATACTCCCTATCTGTTTTCAATAGAGAGTATACACTGCAATTATCTACTTTTTCTCAAAAGAGGGAGTTTTGAAAAAAGCGAGTACTCTTGCGCCGTTTGAAACATCGGCAATCTTCAAGTAACCGCCATAATTTTCACATAGCAACTTACAGATGTATAATCCAAGGCCAAAATGTTCAGAACGTTCTGTTTCTTCTGTAAAATAGGGACTTGTTACCTTGTGAACAGTCTTTTTATCGAATCCTTTTCCGTCATCTGATACGGAAAGTAATAACCCGTTGCCCTGTAAAGAAAAAGACAGTGTGATGGAAGTCTGGGCAAATCGCACAGCATTTGCTATGAGATTATTGCATACTTCAGAAACAAACATTTTATCCATAAGAATATCACAGTCAACCGTTTTATTTTGCATAAGTAGCTTTTTCCCGTTTTGTGTGCATAAAATCAGCGCACTTTCCTGCAGAGACGATACGAACTGCTGTAAAGGAACCGTTTTATATTCCGGCCGTGTATCCTCCAGTCGCCGAAGGTTACTCACACTATTTACGTAGGCTTCCATACGGGAAAGGTGCTTTCCCATGGTGACAGCGATTTCTTTTGTCTGCGCATGTTCACTTGACTGCAGCATCTCATTATATCCTTTCAGCACCGCGAGAGGGGTGCGCAGGTCATGTGCAAAAGTAGCATTAAGCCGCTTGCGTTCTTCGACCTGACGCCACATTTCAGAAAAATTATTTGCAAGCATAGCCCGCATAGTTTCAAAAGAGCCAACCAGTCTCCCCAATTCATCTTTGCTGTCATATCCAATTGAAAAGTCTAAATCGTTATTGGATATCTTTTCTGATGCTGTCCGTAACTCAGCAAGCGGCTTTCTCAGTTTTTTTCTGTAAAAAAGCAATGCCGCCGCTATAATACACAGCGCAGAATACACAGGTGCGGCAATCAAGGGAAGCAGCTTCAATAGATTTATAGTGCGTTCGTCACTTGGAGACAACGGAACAAATTCTTTTCCAATATATACGCCGTCTCCCAAGCGTTCGCCCTGCTCATTTGTCAGATAATTTTTTTCACCGGACGCTGGGTAAGACATCCGAATGGCTTCGGCTGCTCTTTCGCATATGGAATTTGTCATTACCGAAAGAACGAGTGCAAGCATGACAAAAATCACAATATAAAACACAAGACTTCCAGGAAGGGATAAATCTCGCAGGGTACGCTTCATTTTATCCATTTATACCCGCACCCCTAAACCGTTTCGATATATACTTTGTCTGTATATGCAGCTATTTTTGTCCGGATCCTGCGAATATACTCTGTCACAACACTGCTGTCCCCTTCGCTGTCATATCCCCAAATGCTTTCATAAATCCGTTCCTTATCGAAAATCTGCCCCGGATTCTGGGATAAAAACTCTACGATGTCAAATTCTCTTTTTGCAAATCCTATACGTTTCCCCTGAAAGAACAAACAGCGTTCTGTATAGTCGATAACCAAGTCACTGGAAAACTTAATCTTCGCCTCGAAATTATGCCGTGTTTCTCTCCGTAAATGTGCTTTTACCCTTGCTTCAAGCTCTACAAGTGAAAAGGGCTTAACGATATAATCATCACCGCCGGCAGCAAATCCTTTTACCTTATCTGTATCTTCAATCCGGGCGGTCAGAAAAAGAATAGGACACGATATATAATCCCGAATATGCCTGCAGACCTCTAATCCATCCAGACCTGGCATGCATATATCAAGCAAAATAATATCCGGATTATGCTCCACTTGTTTTAGCGTTTCCGTTCCATTTGCCGCCGTTAAAACGACATAGCCTTTGCGCCTAAAGAAACTTCCAAGCATTGACACAATATCCGCTTCGTCATCGGCTATCAATATTTTTGCGCTCATTTTTCACACCTCCATTTGGATTAGTATAACAGATGCTTCTCAACATTTTATCTACATCTTCTTTCCTCTCATATTATGTCCAATAAGCTTTCTGCTCTTTCCATATTTCATGGGTGCTGAATGATAGCGTCTACATAGGTCGGCATCATAAAGAAGCAGATGCTTTACGGTCAAACTCATATATCTAAAAGCAATGAGGGCAGAGACGCAGGTCCCCACCCTCATTATTTCTTCTTTGGTTCCCATATTCGACAACCTTTTTTGTATTTTTGCTTACATTAGGACACAACGCCCATTCGGTTTTTACCATCTAACAACCTCCTTACCACCATAACATTGAAGCTAATGTTGTAACGGTTGCATCATCATCGTCATTGTTTTGCGTTTCGATTTTGCAAAAGCCAACCCATTTCTCTTGTTTGGAAATATTGTAAACCATATAGCTGCATTGAAATTCCTTTTGTAAACGGAGAACAATAGCATAATTAACTTCAATATTCAAAATATTTTTTAGATTATCAAAGGATAACTTAATCTCTGTTTTTCCGGTATTTTCAAGATATTTTTGCAGTTCTTTATAATTCCCCATATTATCCTCCATTCAACGCCGATTTTTATAACAAAATATAGCAACATAATATATCCTGTTTAATTATCATTCGCTCTCTTGCTCTTTCGCTGTTCTCTGTGCCGGTATACGCGGTTCGCTCGAAGGAAGCTCTATCTGACTTTTATAGGTTATCTTATTCCCAAGATACTTGAAGCCTCCGTTGTCATATGGCATTACTGTAACCTCGTGCGAAAAAAGGCAATCCGTCTTATTGTCCAGGCACATGACATTCACTTTCAATGTTATTGACCCGTCTTTATTCTCTGTTGCCTCTGTGATTTCCGGTATCACCGTTGGGTAATACGCAATGTTGGAGCAGTTAAGGTCCTGCCAGGGGTATATATCTTTTTCCGCGTTATATAATGCCCTTTCTTTGAACTCTGCCAGAGAGATTTCAAAATATGGCAGAATTATCCCCTCAAACTCCTCTGCCGGAATACAGCAATGGTAATATGGCTCATCCTCTTGCGCATAGTCCCTTGCATAGACATAATCATTGTGTTTCAATTTATATAGCCATTCAAACAGGTCGTTAAAGCACAAGTCCCCATAATCCGAGGTATCCCAATCACAGAGAAACAGATTTACATTGTGATACCCCACTGGCAAAATATATTTTGCATTTAAGTCGTATAATTCCTTGTCTACAGGCTTAAGCCTTAATATTATTCCTGAAAAACGACCTAGAAAAAAGCAGTAGAAAGTGGTAAAATAGAGAGTATGGAATACATAGATTTACGAAAACTGAAAAGTGGAGAACTCAAGCAGATACGCCGGCAGGTCGTACGCCTCAAAAAGATGGGGAAAACCGGGAAAGAAATAGAGGAATTAACCGGAGTACGGCAGAGTCGCGCCAGCGAAATATGGACGGCATATAAGCGAGAGGGAGACAAAGCGCTGGAACCGAAGAAACACGGATTCCAGAAGGGGACGCATCTGCTTCTGACACCGGAGGAGCAGGCGGAAATACGGGAAACGATTGTTACCCGCCGCCCAGAGGAATTCGGCATTCCTGGGAGTCTGTGGACGCTGAAGAAAGTGTGTGCATACGTCTGGAAAAGGTATCGGAAAAAGATCTCGGACGGCAGTGTGTCGGATTATATGCGGCGCTGGGGCTTGACGTGCCAGCGTCCGGTCAAGCGTGCCCGGAAACAGAATCCTTCCCGTATCTAAAGGTGGCGGGAGGAAGAATATCCGGCCATCGACCAGCGGGCCAAGGCAGAAAATGCCGTGATTTACTGGGGAGACGAGACTGGAATCGACAACTGCTCGAACTGTGAGCGCGGGTTTGCACCCAAAGGACAGCCTCCTGTTCTGTCGGTGGAAACGAAAAGAGAGAGGCTGAATATGCTTTCCGCCCTGAGCAGGCAGGGGGACGTTCGCTTTATGATGTACGAGGATTCCATGAACCAGCAGCGCCTGATCCAATTTATGGACCGGTTGATTCGGACCTCCAACCAAAAGGTTTTCCTGATTTTGGACAACTTAAAGGTGCACCACGGGAAGAAAGCCGCAGCCTGGCTGGACAAGCATCGGGATAAAATCGAGCTGTTCTTTCTGCCGCCCTATGCTCCCGAGAGCAATCCGGACGAATATCTCAATCACGCGCTGAAACTTTCGGTCCATTCTGGCGACTTACCTCGGACCATATACGATATCCGCCATAAAACTACTTCCTTCATGCGAACATTACAACATTCTCCTGATAAGGTCTCCGCTTTCTTTCAACATAATCAGATTTCCTATATTCTTGTTCGGGGGTAATAGCTGCGTCGCATCCCACACCTTTTTTGCCGGTTTGTTTTGAAAATAGAAGTCTCCATTAAAAGTCGTATCCCAATTTAAGACTTCCCACTTTCCCCCATCAGATATCTCCAAATTACCTTGCTCGTCCCAAACTGTGGAGACAAAAATATAACTTGCATCACCGGCGGAATATCGCAAAGCACGATAATATACACTGCCGGTGAGCGACACCTCCCAGAACACAGTTTCTGCGTCCTTATTTTTCTGAACGTCTTCCCAAAAGCTTGAAACACCGTCAGGGTTCTCAAGGTATTCTGGGTAGACGCTATCACTGTTAATAACAGAATATCCTGCTTTTTTCAAAACCATTTCAATCGAATCTCTGTCTTCCTGAGATATGACGTCCCAATTCGGCCAATCCTGAGAAGGCGTCTTTTCGGCCTCCTCATATATATCCTTGTAAAGCGACGCCGCTTTTTTGCATTCGTCATGAATCTCTTTCATCTCACTCTCTGAGATTTCATCCCCAGTATAGCCAGAATCTATGGGTCTGATTTGTGATGATTCTTCTTCACTTGTTTTGCCACTATCTGGCATAGGATTATTGCATCCGCTCAGGGTAGCTGTCAGCAGCAGAACAAGAACTATGATCTTGGCTTTTCTCATTTCTATCACCATACCTTTCTGCCGCCGTACCCAGTGACAGTAACATAATATTGCATTTTGCTAAGCGGCTATACTTGAAAAAGCAGGCACACTTCAAAGCATGTATATTATAGCAAAGAGCACGGATAGATTCTCCACTTTTCATCCCTATCTAATGATAGCTGATAGCCTAGCAGCAAAATCCAGTACGCATGACAAAAGCTTACTATCTTTCCGAGATGCTAACAACTTCAACTGCAACACTGCCGCCCCTTACAATCTCAATTCTATTCGTAAATTTCCTTTGCAACAAAGCAATCAAATCATCATTTCTGTTTTCTGTCTGGGTACATTCCAAAAGAACGGCAGAGCCGTCATAGTCAATGATTGTAACCCCAAACACTTTTGAAATTCGAAACAGCTCTGTTATATCCTCATCAGAGCAGCCATTCACCCTTACAAACAAAATTTCTTTCATGTGAATGGGGGTGTCCGTATAGTCCACTAATTTGATCACCTCGACACTCCTGCTTAGCTGCTTCTTAATCTGCTCAAAAGTCTTATCATCACTTGTTAAGCTGATTGTCATTCGTGATATAGTGCTGTCCTCTGTAACTCCAACTGTTAAACTGTCTAAATTATAAGACTTGGCAGAAAATAAGCCTGAAATGCGGGCAAGTACGCCTATTTCATTTTCCACAAATAAACATATCCATCTTTTTTTCATTCTCCATGCTCCTCGCTTTCCAGAATCATATCGTTAAGGGAGTTCCCTGGGGGAACAATCGGCATAACATTGATTTCTCTGTCTATAATAAATTCAATAACTGTAGGAGCTTTTGTATTCTGCTTTGCACTTATCAAAGCATCTTTTATATCTGCTGGCTTGGTTACACGGATGCCTTTTGTCCCATAGCTCTCCGCCAGTCTGATAAAATCGGGCGTATATTCTGGGCAGCAATGGTTTGGCGTATTGCAGCCTATCTCGCAACTCTTTCGGTAACGCATACAAGTACTTGAATACCGTCTGTCATAGAACATTTCCTGCCATTGCCGCACATTCCCTAAATATCCGTTATTCAATATACAGATGATAATAGGAAGCTCGTAAACGACAGCAGTAGCCATTTCCTGTATATTCATCTGCATACCGCCGTCTCCAGAGATAACAATTACATCTTTATGTGGATTGCCAAGCTTAGCCCCGATTGCCGCAGGGAAGCCGTAACCCATAGTTCCCAATCCTCCAGAGGTCAGCATTTGTCTATTTTCATCAAGCGCAAGAAACTGTGTTGTCCACAACTGATTCTGTCCAACATCTGTAGTGACAACTGCATCCGTAAAGATTTCATTGACGGCTTTTATTACCATTTGCGGAGTCAGTCCAGATCTCCCCATGTCGATGGGATATTCCTTTTTCCAATCATTGATTTCATTTACCCATTCCGAAACAGAAAGCGGCTCTGCTTTTTCAAGCAGGGAGCAGATTGCTTTCTTCGCATCAGCCACGATAGGGACATCCACCACAATATTCCGTGAAATGGAGGCTGCGTCAATGTCAATGTGGATTATTTTGGCGGCTGTCGCAAATTCCTCTATCTTTCCCGTGATACGGTCGTTAAAACGTGTCCCTATAGAAAATAGGACATCGCAGTTACTGATTGCCCTGTTTGCCGCATAGCTTCCATGAATCCCTATATTACCCACATATAGGCTATGCGTTGTGGGAATTGCTCCTTTTCCCATAATGGTGGTGATGACAGGAATACCTGTGAGCTCCGCAAGCCGTGTCATCTCTTTGTTTGCATGTGCGATATTTACTCCGCCTCCTATCAGAAAGACGGGCTTTTTCGCATGGCGCAAAATATCCAACGCTTTATTTAACTGCCCCATATGTACGGAGGTGTTCGGCTTATAACCTCGAATAGTTATTTCTTTCGGGTAAAAATCGCTGCCATACGCCCTCTGGATGTCCTTCGGCAAATCAACAACAACTACGCCTGGCTTTCCTGTCTTTGCAATATAAAAAGCCTTTCTGATTGTTTCTGCCAAATCCTCTCTCTTTCGTACAGTTACCGCATATTTGCTGATGCTTCTTGTAATGCCTACGATATCCACTTCTTGAAAAGCATCATTCCCAATCAGGCTGGTTGGCACTTGCCCCGTAAAGCATACAAGCGGAACACTGTCATAATTTGCAGTGGCAATACCCGTAACGAGATTCGTAGCACCGGGTCCGCTGGTTACAAGACAGACGCCCACTTTTCCTGTGGAACGGGCATATCCGTCTGCCGCATGAACTAAACCCTGCTCATGGCGTGGCAAAATTACATCTATATCCTTTTCTCCATATAACGCATTAAATAGGTCTATTGCCTGTCCTCCCGGATAAGCAAATAAAGTTGTAACAGATTCTTCTTTCAAAGCTTTTACAAATAACTCAGCACCTGTTATCTCCATAAATAACATTCCTCCTTTTGTATGCGTGTGCTTGATTGCATATAGTCTATTTTTTTCGGTACTACCATAAGGGCAGTACCGATTTTTACTGTTCCAATCCCTTTATGAACATTTGCACACTGCTTTTTATGTATTCATCTTTTTCTACTTTAGATAATTCATTGCCAAAAGACGCATTTAGAAACGTATAGCCAAACGTTGATGAAATAACTGTCAGAGCCAGCGCATCAAAATCTGCTTTTGGTATTTTTCCCAATACAAACATTTGATTAAGATACTGCGTGAACGATGATAAAAAAGCCTGCGGAACTTTCATAATGAGGGCAGACGTTTCCTCATATAATCGAGGCGCTCTCAAGCCGATAGACAAATTTACAAAATCTGGCGTCATTCTGTCCATGTATGCTTTCATAAACATCTCTATGTCTGCCTGCAAATCCCACTGCACATTTTCAAAAATTTTTGGGGTTATATTTGCCCTCCAACCAGCTTGTTTTACTCCCTGTAACACGATATCTTTCTTATTCTTGAATTTACGAAACAACGTACATTCATTCACACCTGCTACCTTGGCAATCTCTTTCGTGGTAGTTGCAACATATCCTTTATCCCGCACTAATGCCATTGCAGCGTCAATTATTTTTTGACTTGTTTCATCCATGTTCATCGCCTCCATGCAAGTACACACTTTCATTATAACAAAAAAGTACCTAAAAGTCAACCAATCCACTTTCAGTACTGAAATACTGAAAGTAATCTTTTAAGTAAGAGGTGTAAAATGCAATTGCAAGCACATCAAAGCGGATAAACGGCATAGCCCAAAAGCTATACCGTTTCCAGCGAACATTCTTATATTGTTTATAAGTGCCCTCATCCTTTGGATCCCATATTTCTGTAATTGTATAGTGCGCTCAACCCCATCTGTTCGTCTTCTCGCATTCAAGTTTCCATTTGCAAGGGTTTCACCCATATTTCCATACAAGCCATATCCTCTGGGCTGCGATCATACTTTTCTGCCGAGAATGGCTCAGTTGTTAAGCCGTGTCTGGGCAGCCATGTGCTGAAAAGATACTTATTGGCCTGATTGAGCGCCACTGTTACCAAATCTTCAAAATTCTCCGCTTCAATTCTGCAGACGATATATTCTCCTTCGGGGAGTTCCTTATACACAAAGCCCTCTGGTAACTGATCCGGGATTTCATGAACCAGTCCGCCCGCAAAATAAGTAAAACACCCCTGTGCGGAATTCCCCATGTAGGACATTCCCATTTCTACCCCACTGCTAAGAACCTGTTTAGTATCTAGCCAACCATCCGGTCCAGTGATAAAATAGAGGGGATGAGGGGGGAAGACAGGTGAGGAAAAGCTATCCAAGTGACATCAGTCGGAAACAATTTGAAGAAATACGCGAGGAATTGTCCAGAGTCAAAAAGCTAACACATCCCAGAAGCTACGACCTGTATGACATATTTTGTGCAGTTTTGTATCTGTTGAAAGAAGGATGCACATGGCGAGCCATCCCACATGATTTCCCTAAATGGCAAAATGTGCGGTATCATTACGACATATGGTCAAATCCAGATGAAAATGGAGTCAGTGTTCTTGACAGGGTTTTACGCAAACTGGTGGAAGCAGAGCGGGAAAAAAACGGACGCAAGGCACAAACAACAATGATAATTGTCGATTCCAAAAGCATTCAAAATGCTGATACCGCAGAAGAAAAGGGCTATGACGCGGGGAAAAAGTATCTGGGATAAAACTACATATTGGCGTGGACATTTTGGGGCTACCCCACGCAATTATGGTGACGACCGCCAATGTAACAGATCGAACCGGCGCAATTGATATGGTTGATTATTATTGTGATGTAACCGACCATCTGTCTGCGCTCAAAAAGATTATGGCAGATGGAGGCTACACCGGAGAAACATTTGCAAACTCAATCAAGGATCTTTCTGGTGCGGAGGTTGAGGTCGTTAAGCGCAACGAGCTCCATACTTTTGCTGTCCTGCCAAAGCGCTGGATTGTGGAGCGCTCTTTTGCCTGGCTCGACAAATGTCGGAGACTCTGGAAAAACTGCGAACGTAAATTACAGAACTCTTTTCAAATGTTTTCTCTTGCCTTTATTCGTCTGCTCTTAAATAGATGCTAAACAGGTTCTAAGACTTGCCCCCAGCAGTTCCTTCTCCTTGTAGTAACGCCTCCAAAGCTGTCCCGGTACATCTACGCCAGTACTTTCACCCACTGGCGTTTGTTCGGAGATATTAACCTCTGTTTCAAAGCCGAGATATGTGTCTGGCTGTTCCAGCGTCTTTCTTTGAATTCCCAAGACGATATCTCCCACTACCAGTGGAACACCTTCATCTACCAATACATAATTCATTAAAACTTGCGGGCGGTCAAATGTATTCAGCATCGGTAAATCCTTTCTGTACTCGTCCGGAGTTATTCCATATGTTTCTTTGAAAACCCGTGTGAAATTGGCATGGCTGGAAAAACCATAGTCCATGGCTATATCAAGAATCCTTCGGTCCGTATCCTTCAGATTTTCGATTACCTTTGCCAGACGACGGAGCTTCACATATTCCTGTACCGGTTTACTGACCAAGCGTTTAAACAGTCGCTGGAAATAGAACGGCGACAGGCAGGCGATATTCGCCAGCTCTTCCGTCAAAATTTCTTCTGCCAAGTGTTCTTCAATAAAATCTAAAGACTGTTCGATTGCTTCCCATGCGTGCATTGCGGCACCTCCTATATTTGATGATCCCATCATACCATACTATTTTTGACCGTGCTTCTCACCCTATGCCCTTTCTGTCCATATAACCTGGAATAGATCTTCCGTATAACAAATCCAAGCCGCTCCTTTCCGGATTTCGCAAACCCAGTATAGGAACGGCTCATTTGTTTTCTATCGTATCCTCAAATCCTCCCGCAAATGTCAAAGAGATTGTTTTTGCGGTATAAAACTGCGGTTGCAGCCAGAATGACAATACAAATCCCGGCCCTTAGGTAAACGGCATACCCTTTGGGAACAATTCCAACAGCCACAGCGCATAGAATTGCCAATAAAAAGCCGCCCATACCCCCAAGCATGGAGGAAGCGCTCTGTTTGACGACGCGCACCTCACTCTCCCATTCCAGTATAGGGAAGCGGAGATTGATCGTGATGCCGTATACACAGGAAAACAGGATAATCGCGGCGGGAATCAGCACCAGCCACAGCAGCTCCCCTGCTCCCGGTTTCAGGGCAAAGATAAGAAGCAGCTCCGAGAGCAGGTAGAAAGGCAAAAGGAGCAGCAGATTCATGAGGATCTTGGCATCCAGAATGTTTTTGGCAGACAGGGGCAGGCTTTTTATAATCCACCAGTTTTTGCCCTCCATAGAGATGGATGTCGCTGTGGTGGTCATCATACAAAACACTCCCGCTATCACAAACGGGACCACTTGACCTACATCTATGGGCAGGGGCAGCAGCTTTTTTAGCGTCTCTGGTCCGGTGACAAGCAGTGCCCCGGATAAGACGCAGCTCATCACCGGCCCAATGATGGTATTGGTCACATAGATGCTGGAAGAAAAGTACCGTCTAAACTCCCGCCTGCACAGAGAGGACAAAACAGTACTTGCCTTGAGCGCTCCCATCTGGTAATTGTGCTTTGCTGCGCTGCTGTAAAGGCTCTCACAAATCTTCTGAAAACAAAGGACAACGCCTGTCGCTACAACTGCAAATACCGCCAGAGACACAGCGGCGCACAGCACACCGCTCAAAATATCCTCGCGGGTTATGGCTGTGCCAAGCCAGACCGCCGGTGGATACACCTTCCTTAACAGCGCCATCACAGTTGCAGACAGGTTTTGCAGCATTCCCGGGTCTATGCCGCCATCCATGGCCGACAGCCGGGACGAACCGTACATGATCCCCAAAACTGCTAAAATTGACAAGCTTGCCGCTATCAGGCTTTTGTGGCGCATACGGGAGGAGATGCCGGTAATCAGTGCGCCGATAAAAATGGATGCAGCTATGGGGATTAAGGGAATGCTCCCCAATCCAAGCAGTCCCGTTAGATAAAAACCGGTGCCCGGATGGAGGTTCCACGCATATACAGCCATGCCGGGCAGCAGCACCGCCAAGGTCATAAGCAAATCTTCCACATACATTCTAAGTAACCGGCTGATGACAACCGAACCCTTTGACAGAGGCAGCGCGCACAAAATATCGTATCCTTCTTTTCGGAAGATGACGCTCCCCGCTTTGAGCACACCAAAAGCAAAAATCAGTGCGCTGGAAAGGGTGATGAGATAGGCGGGAACCGTTTCCTCCAATCCCGAGTA
This sequence comes from Acutalibacter muris, assembly GCF_002201475.1. Classification (NCBI taxonomy): domain Bacteria; kingdom Bacillati; phylum Bacillota; class Clostridia; order Eubacteriales; family Acutalibacteraceae; genus Acutalibacter; species Acutalibacter muris. Next base: position 1,981,221 of record NZ_CP021422.1, read on the forward strand.
AATCAGCCCATAGGTCAGGCCACCCACATAAAAAATCAGCATGGCAAGCAAGATAATCCAGAGGGCCAACAAACCGAGCGACTTCTTTTTTGCCCTTTTGTCCTTGGAAAAGCGGAGAACATTGAGTCCGCACAGGTTACATAGTTCCAGTTTGGTCAGTATTTTCATCTGTTTTAGCATCCTCTACCACCTCCATAAAAATGGACTCCAGGGACTGCCCCTGCTTTACGATGGCCTGCATATCGCCAGAGGCAATCAGCGTCCCCTCCTTGATCATGGCCACTTTGTTGCACAGCTTCTCCGCCACATCCAGCACATGGGTGGAAAAGAAGATGGAGCCGCCCTCTGCACAGATGCTGCGCATGATGTCTTTGAGGATTACCGCCGCCTTTGGGTCAAGCCCCACAAAGGGCTCGTCCAGAATCAGAAGCTTGGGCTGATGTACCAGCGCGGAAAGGAGCGCCAACTTCTGCTTCATGCCGTGGGAATAGGTGGAGATGAGATCCCCCAGGGATGCCGTGATTTCAAAGGCCTCTCCGTACTTTCTAATTCTCTCCTCCCTCTCCCCTGCCCCCACGCCGAATACATCGGCGGTAAAGTTCAGGTATTGGATGCCGGTCAGGTATTCGTATAAATCCGGGTTGTCCGGGATATAGGCAAACTGACGTTTATAGGCAAGGGGATCCTTTCTGATATCAATTCCACCTATTTCTATCGTTCCGGCGTCAAAGCCCTGAATTCCCGCCACGCATTTCAGGGTGGTGGTTTTTCCCGCGCCGTTGTGGCCAATAAAGGCGTAAAGATCCCCCGGCGCAATGTGCAGGCTCAGGTCGGTGACGCCCTTGCTGCTTCCTTTGTAGTGCTTGGTCAAATGATCGATCTTTAACATGGCACACTCCTTTTTGATTACATACACTCCATCTAATGAATTTTATGTTTTCTCTATTCAAAAAGCGCAGAACCGGGTTCATCTCTTTTGACGTACCAGTTCTGCGCCTGAGATATCTGTAGTAACCTACTTTCTATATTATAACCGTTTCCGGTCAAAGAAAACGACTGCCAGCACCATAGACAGGCATATCATAAGTCCTACTGCTGCTATACTGATAAAGTAATCCCCTGGGTTATTTTGCCCTTGCAGCAAAGACATGCCATCCATTAGCTTTACCGGAAGAAACGCACTAAGTTTTGGGAACATACTCAGCAGGTATACCCCCATGGAAGCGCCGCCGACTCCTAACAGCACCTGTGTGCTACTCCGTGATACAGCCGAAAAGAATACCAATAGCGCGATTGCCCACATCCCAAACAACCAGGTCAGGGCAGCGGCTAGGAACAGATGGTATGCAATCCCGTTATCCCAAAAATACGCATTGTATCCGTAAGTAATCCCAAAACAAATCCAATACAGCGCTGTCCATGCAGCAAAAATCATCCATGCTTTTGCCAGTACGATCTTCCGCCTGGACAATCCCTTTGTTACCACAGGGATCAAGGTTCCCTTTTGATATTCAGCGGTAAAGCTTCCGCTGCTTATCAAGATAAATATAATAAGCCCTACCGGGATATTCTTATAAAACTGCGCCCATGAAGTCATGGCGTCTACATTAACAGACGTAGTGACAAGCCCTGTGTCCGCAAGGGATTCCGAAAGTGTTTCCATCAGCCATGGCGTCAGCTTTGCCAATGCCGGATTCATGATTCCAAACAAGGTAAATACTAGCAGCAAAATCATAAGGCGTCCGGTTCGGCAAAGTTCCATCCATTCTTTTTTCAGAAATGCACTCATTTTCCCACCACCTCCATGAACAATTCTTCCAGGGACGCCTCCTGACGTTCGATACGCAGGACGGGTATCCTTTTATCCCCGAGGTAATACAGGATATCGGGCAGATTCCCCGCATCCTCCAACAGAAGGGTGTTTCGTCCAATAGATTTCAGGTGAGGAAATACCGATGAAAGCGTCTGCGAATCTTCTAGCCGCTCCAGCTCCAGTTCAGCTGCCGCAGTCGTTTTTATTTTCCGTACTTCCTCAAGGCTTCCCTGCAGGACAATCCGTCCGTCATGCAGAAATGCAATTTCATCACAGATATGTTCTACATCGGAAAGGATATGGGTGGAAAAGAGCACCGTTGTCTGTTCCTTTGCGTTTACCAGAATATCCAGCAGTTCCTTACGCCCTGCCGGATCCAGTGCGGAAGTGGGCTCATCACAGATCAAAAGCTTAGGACGGCCAAATAAAGCTTGCGCAATTCCTAAACGCTGTTTCATTCCACGGGAAAAGCCCTTGATCCGGCGATCCTCTTTTTCCAACCCCACCAGGCGAAGCAGCTCCTCACAGCGTCCCTTAATTTCTTTTGACGGCATACCGGTAATCTCCCCGCAGAACCGTAGGTACTCGGTCGGTGTCATATAAGAATAGAATTCCGGAACATCCGGCAGATATCCCACAAACCGGTTGGTCTGCGTATTCCCATAATGAACCCGCATCCCGTTTACAGTTATTTCGCCGCTATCGCTGGTAAGCAGACCGAGAATCAGTTTCATGGCGGTCGTTTTCCCCGCTCCGTTTTGCCCAACAAAACCGAACACTGTATGTTCCGGAACAGAAAAGCTCACATCCCGCAGCACCTGTTTCTCCCCAAAGCGCTTTGCTATATGAGAAAGAGTCAACATTTCCATATCAGTTGTCCTCTCTTCCCAAAAAGAAATATAAAATCGGGCCGATAAACTGCATTCCGATCAGCACAACTGCAATCCACAGCCCACGGCTGCCGCGCTTATATGTTTTATGCGTCAGAATATGATAAAGGGTATAACCAAGCAATGCGATCTCTGCCACAGCCAGCGGAATTAGTAATGGCAGCATTCCCTTGATATCAGGCATTCTCCCCACCTCCTTCCGTTAATCTGTAGACGAGCTTTTGAAATTTCTCTTTTTCTTTCAAGCTGTCAAATGCAGGATAGACCAGGGCTTCCCGCAGACTCTGACGGATAAAGCTTTTGTCCCGGGGCGCCATGCTTCCCAGAGGCAGACGGTCAATCCAGGCCTCCAGTTGATTGAAGTAACCGTCCCCATGTAACCCGGATTGCTCTGGTTGGAAAAGTTTATCGATACATTTTTCAAAGCGGCGGAGAGCCGCTAACGCTTCCTCTTCTCTCCCATTTACCGCATAAACGATTGCAGACTGGAATTGGAACTGGGCAGCGACATTCGGGTGGAGCGTATCCAAATGATACAGGTCCATGACTCCTTTTATACGCCGGATGGTTTCCTCACAATGTTCTATATTTCTTTCATCCAGGGAAAGATCCAGTATTGCGTCGCCTATCAAATTCAGCAAATCCAGATATTGCTTCGCCTGTGCATAGCTCCTTGCCTTTTCCGCATCTCCGGATAGCTGATACGCCTGCACCAGCAAGGTTCCGTTTTGACCGGAAAGGCGGCTGGGATCTGCAGACGGTTCCAGCTCCTCAATCGCCTCCGCCGCTTTTCCAAGCTGAAGATATAATCCTGCTCTCAGAACTACAGCGTCGCTGCAGACGCCCACATCACTGCAATTCTCCACAATGCGGTCACACCATCCCACTGCTTCCTGCAGGAGCGCTCTGCGTTCCTCCTCTGTCCCCGCAAGCATATAGTGATTCCAGTATAGGACGCTGAGCTGGAGCAGAAACGGATAGCAGGCATAATATTTATGAGCCAGCACCCTGGTCTTCTCCAATACGTCCGCAAAAGGAAGGGTTGCGAAATCTCTTGACAAGTCTGCGTATTGGTGACGAATCTGCTCACTGGAAAGTTGAGCTTCATATCCGATCAGTTCGTCTACTGTTACATCAAAAAAGGTTGCCAGCTGTGGCAAAAGCAATAGGTCCGGCGTATTGATTCCTTTCTCCCACTTGGATACCGACGCCTTGGTTACACCCATAAAGTCGGCCAGTTCCTCTTGGGTAAGCCTCTTTTCATGCCGAAACCGAATGATATTTTCTGGTAAATTCAGTCTGTTCATTGATTTTCTCCTATATCTCTCAAAGTACGTCTACATTATTATAGCAGGAAAGGACGGGGCAATTCAATCGACTATCTCGATACTTTGAGATATGAAATCGACTGTTAGGAAACTTTTTTGCTCTAGCACGCTGTAAACCGCAGGGTTTACCACTTTTGCAAGTAAAAATTATTCGTATCCCCTTGCATAAACCCCTCGAAATGGATATACTATAAGTAAGAAAACAAGAACTTCCTACTTTCTTACTTTATATAAAGGAGATGATACTATGCTGGCCGAATTACGTCAAAAAGCCCAAGTCACGATCCCAAGAGAAATTATTGTCAAACTTGGTCTGTCAGAGGGCGATAAGCTGGACATTTTCGAAAAAGACGGTACCATCTGCATTATGCCGGTGGTTGTCTATCCCAAAAAATACTTGAGTGAGCTTAAGGACGAAATCAGTGATGTCAAAGCAAAGCTCGCATCCGGGGAACAGCCTGTCTTTGACAGCGTGGACGCTCTGTTTGACAAATTGGAGGCGGAGTGATGGCGTATGAACTTACCTTCACTCCCCGCTTTCAAAAGCATTTTAAATGTCTGACAAAGATAGGGCGGTGCGTCATAGACGCACCGCCCTATCTCTGCCCCGCGATAATCACACACCGTTTTATTCCTTGGCTCTCCCCTACTTGCTCATGTTCCAGGCCATTTCCCAGAAGGCCAGCTCATAGCGGGAGCAGGCCACAAAGATATCTGTCAGGTGTTGGAGCTGGTCTTCCGTATAGTTGCAGGTCAGGAAGTTGAGTGTATCAAGCAATACAACATTCCCATCGCAAAAGTCAGATCCGGCATAGCCCTTGACCCAATTTCCATAAAAGGGATGCTCTGCCGCTCTGGGATTGTTTTTGAGGATGGTCTTGGCAATCACCTCATAGCTGTAGGCGCAGGACAGGATGGCCGCCAGGATCTCCGCCTCCCCCTCCTCATAGGCCACCCGGAGCATATAGGAGGTGTAGGATAGATTATCCAAGGCCCGGGGCGTTGCGCTCAATTCTTCCTGTGATACGGTGAAAGCCCCCATATACCCCCGGTGGATGTTCATCTCCCCTTCTGTCAGAAAATTTACCTGCCTAGAGAAAAGCCGCATGGTGTCCAGGCTCTTTGCCTTGGCGATCCCAATAGCGAACACCTTGGCGTACTCCTCCAGATAGAGGTAATCCTGGAGGATGTAATATTTGAATTTATCCCGGGCCAACGTACCGTCCTGGATCCCCATCACAAAGGGATGTGCATTGTAAGCCGCCCAAATATCCGCCGTTGCGGACAAAAGCCGCTCTGTTGTCTTCATTACTCTGCCTCCTTTGCGTATTCGCCGGTCAGATTGAAATTGTGCTGCATGGGGCCCCGGCCCTTCCCCAAATCCAGCATGGCCCCCAGCGCGCCGGAGAGGTACTTTTTCGACCGCCGGATGGATGTAGGCAGGTCAAAGCCTTTGGCCAGATTGGCCGCGATGGCGCTGGATAGAGTGCAGCCGGTTCCGTGGGTGTTTGGGTTATTGATGTGCGTTCCGTAGAACCATGTCCCAACGCCGCCCGCATAGAGATAATCGTTGGCGTCATTGATGTTGTGCCCGCCTTTGAGCAGAACCGCGCAGCCATAAGCTTCACTGATCCGTTTGGCGGCAGCTTCAATATCCTCCTGCCTGTGGATATCCATACCCGCCAGAATCTCCGCCTCTGGTATGTTGGGTGTGACCACGACCGCCAATGGGAGCAGACAGGTTTTCATTGTGTCTACTGCCTCCTCTGAAATCAGCCGGTAGCCGCTGGTGGCCACCATCACCGGGTCCACTACAACGTTCCTTGCTTGATAAAAGCGCAGCCGCTCTGCAATTTTCTCAATCAGTCCACAGGAGGCTACCATGCCGATCTTCACCGCGTCGGGCGGAATGTCCTCGAATACCACGTCGATTTGCTGCCCGAGAAAATCTGGCGTCATCTCTACGATTTCTCTTACACCGGTGGTGTTCTGGGCCACCAGCGCCGTAATGGCGCTCATGGCGAAAACTCCGTTCATGGTCATCGTTTTCAGATCAGCCTGAATCCCGGCGCCTCCGCTGGGATCTGTCCCAGCGATTGATAATGCTGTTCTCATAACTGTGTCTCCTTTGCATTATTTTTATAGAGCGGCAAAAGGTGGTGCCCCCAATTTACCGCTTGGAACTTCCAGCCGCTAAGCCGGAAAGCAGCTCCCGAGTTTGTCTAACTGTGTCAAATCTTCCAGGTATAGGTCAGCCAGCGCACGGATTTCCTCTGAATTCTTTTCATGACGGTCATAGACCGCAGCCACCGGAAATCCGGCCGCTTTTGCCGTTTTAACAGCGTAGAGTGCGTCGTCAAACACAATGGTCTTTGCCTTCTCCGTTCCCAGAAAGCTAAGGGCTGCCTCAAAGATATCCGGTTCGTCCTTGCCGCTGCCCACCTCGTTGCAGGTAAAGATCTCCCCAAAACAGGAGAGTACCCCGCACCGCTCCAAGGCAGCCTCTGCCAGATACCGATCTGTGGCGGTGGCAATACATAGCTTGACGCCGCTCTCTCGAAGCCGCGCTAATAGCTCCGCTGCACCTGGTTTCAGCAGAACCTCAAAACGATAGTACCGTTCCAGCATGGCGTTGACCCCATCCATGATCTGCTCAATGCCCAGCGTCACGCCATACTCAGTCTGGTAGTAGCGGGCCGCCTGGCGCAGACTCATATTCTTGAATACCTCGTTGAGGTTCTCCTTCGGCTCATATCCAATGGAGCGCAGATAGGTCTCGCCGATGGTGTCCCAAGTGGACATGGAATCCAGCAGCGTACCATCTACATCGAAAATAGCGCCGCAGATCCTCATGCCTTCACCATCCTCTCCGAAAGCGCCCGCAGTTCCCGGCAGGCCCCCTCAATATCCTCCGCCGAGAAGATGGCGGATACCAGGGCCACTCCATCCACCCCGCTGCCGGCCAGCTTTAGGAGGTTGTCCCGGTTGATGCCACCGATGGCCACGATAGGCACATCCACCGCGTTGCAGATAGTTTGCAGGGTTTCGCTGGACATCTGTTCCACGTCCGTCTTTGTGCTGGTGGGGAACACCGCTCCCAGTCCCAGATAATCCGCGCCGTCCTGAACAGCCTGACGGGCCTCTTCTACGGTATGGACAGAGACGCCCAAAATCATGCCGTCCCCAACCCGGCGGCGGACCTCTCCTGCCGCCATGTCCTCCTGGCCCACATGGATACCGTCCGCTCCACAGGCGATGGCAATCTCCACGTTATCATTTATAATGAAAGGTACGTTATATCGTCGGCACAAGGCACAGATATCCTTGGCCTCCTGTAGAAAAGCCGCCTCGTCCAGTTCCTTCTCCCGCAGCTGCACACAGGTCACGCCGCCTTTTAATGCCGCCTCCACTTGCTCATAGAGAGTATGCTTGCCAACCCAGGCCCGGTCGGTGACAGCGTAGAGCTGCATATGCCGCTTATCGCACTTCATATTTGGTTCCTTTCTCCAGCTCCGCCGGGGTCAAGCGGTACATGGCGTCGATAATATAGTTTCGGTAAGAGGCATTGCCATCCTGCTCCGTCATGCGCTTGTAGGCAATCTCTCCGCACAGGCCCATGGCACACACGGCGGCAGCGGCAGCCTCCAGAGGCTGATTCGGGTTGGCGGTGACAAAGGCCGTCGTCAGGACAGAGAGCTGGCAGCCGGTTCCGGTAATGGAAGACATCTCCGGACGGCCGTTGCGGATACAGAAAGCCCGCTCCCCCTCCGCTACGATATCGATTGCCCCGGTGACGGCGATGATTGCCCCGGTACGCCGGGCCAGCTCCTTGACAAAGGATACTGCCCCATCCAAATTCTCATCCGTGACCCTATCCGCCACGTCGGCGTCTACACCCTTGGTGGTGCCGCTTCCGGAAGCAAGGGTCTTGATCTCCGAGATATTGCCCCGGATTGCCGTGAACCTTACATCCTTCAGTAGCCGGAGGGCCGTGTCCGTCCGCAGTTTGGAGGCTCCGGCCCCCACCGGATCCAGTACCACGGAGTGGCCCAGCTCGTTGGCACGCTTCCCGGCGGCAAGCATGGACGGGAGGGTTCGCTGGTTCAGCGTGCCGATATTGATGGTCAATCCACCGCAGATGGCGGTAATCTCCACGGCGTCATCCGGCTCGTCCGCCATGATAGGCGAGCCGCCGCAGGCCAGCAGCATATTGGCACAGTCGTTGACCGTAACATAGTTGGTGATACAGTGGACCAGTGGGGATTTTCGCCGGACATTTTCAAAAATCTGTTCAAACATAGTAAAAACACTCCTTCGTAATGAGAGAAAACGGCCCTGTACAGCGGCGCTTTTCCCTAATGATGGCAGGCCGGTAGAATCCGCCTGGTTGGAAAGATTCGGTCGAGGCTCATTGGCCCCCTCTCACGCCGGAACACGGCTTCCCATCGCTATTGTACAAGGCTCAGGGCGCTCCCCCCGGCCCGCCGCGGGCGTACCGCGGTTGCTCGTCTCACATCCTTTCCTTCAAAGTGCAATAAAAAACAGGAGGCATCTGCATAGGATGCCCCCTGAAAAAGTTCCAATCTTCACGACTTCCTCCGGCGGCATTATCCGCATCAGGTTCAAGGGTCGAAGGTCTACCTTCCTCTCAGCCTGTCACACAAGCTCCCCTGTTTATTCTGTTAAAGCTATTATAGCATTCCATTTTTTGTTTTTCAAGTGGCTTCCGCAGGAAAACTCGATTGGTATCCGTTCTCTTTTAAAACCTTCTACCAAAGCGCTTGCAAAACCCTTCAGGCGCTTTTCGCTTCGTGGCTTCCAGTTCTCTGGTCTTGATTGTCATTGCAGGAGCCTTTTTCGCCCTGCTTTTCTAAACATTCCAGCTCCTCTTCTGCACACTGCTTTTATGCAGCTCAAATCAGCCTAAGGAGTCCCTCCATCTCCTCTGATTCAATATGGAAAAATAGATTTGTCTGTTTTAAATCTTCTATAAACTCACACATCACAATAACCTCGTTTTTTGTTGCGCGTGCAACAAGGGAATGGTCTAAATTGTACTATAATAAAATACGAAAAGCAAGAGAAAGGATATTTCAAAATTATGATTAAAGAAAGAACGCTTTGGATTACCCGCACAGCAGTTTTTATCGCCTTACTTGTCGTATTGCAGGCGGCTACCGGAGCATTAGGGAGCACCATTATTACGGGATCTGTCGTGAATATGCTGCTGATTGTTTCCGTTATGACCTGCGACATGATGTCAGGACTTTGCGTCGCTGTCATTTCGCCTATTATGGCGAAGCTGATTGGAATAGGCCCGCTTTGGAGCCTGATCCCCTTTATTGTAGCCGGAAACATCACCCTCGTGCTGATTTGGCACTTCATCGGCAACAGGCGTTGGGGACATAAATATACCGCGCCAATAATTGCTTTGACAGCTGCGGCAACCGCCAAGTTCTTGGTCCTATACCTTGGAATCGCGCAAATAACCGTACCGTTCCTTTTAAGATTACCGGCTCCGCAGGCGGCGGTGATTTCGAGTATGTTCTCTATACCGCAGCTGCTAACAGCTCTTTTGGGCGGCGGTGCTGCGCTGTTGGTTCTTTCGCCGTTAAAAAAAGCGATCCGGGGAGGGCGTGAGCAGAGTTGAACACAGTATTTACCTATTCATTACTACGGTTTAGCAGCACTTTTACTTTTTTTCTCTTTTCTGAAAGACAAGAAAAAACGCTGTTATCCTTAAAAAAGGCGTGGAAGATGTTTACGGGCGTCCTGCCGCAATTTGTTGCTATCCTGCTTTTTGTTGGGTTTGCGCTTGCGGTGCTTTCGCCGGAGACAATCAGACGCTTAATAGGCGAAGAAACGGGTTTTATCGGCATGCTCTTGGCTTCGCTTGTTGGTGCGGTTTCGTTAGTACCCGTCATGATTGCTTTCCCCATTGTTGCGGAACTTCTGGAAAACGGCGCGGGCATAATTCAAATGGCGGTATTTGTTTCTACTCTCACTACGGTTGGGTTGATTACAATCCCGATAGAGACAAAATATCTGGGTAAGAAGGTAGCCATTCTTCGGAATATGCTTTCATTTGCGTTTTCTTTTATCACAGCTTACCTAATGGGGGTGTTTCTCAAATGAAAACAGCGATAAAAAAATATTGGTTTCTATTTGTAATGGTACTTTGTAATCTCATCATCTGGACCTATGACCCGGAGATTGGAAAAACAGCATTGGCCTTTAGCGGAAAGAACTTTATCAACTTCCGCTTTATACTTACGCCTGTTTTCATCTGTATTGGCTTGATGGACGTATGGGTTGAACGTGAAAAAATGATACGAATTATGGGAGCGAATTCCGGTGTGAAAGGAATTACCGTCGCCATATTGTCTGGAACGATAACGGCCGTTCCCATATATGTGTTGCTGCCTGTTGCCGGGGTGCTGTTGAAAAAGGGCTGCAGGATTTCAAACGTGGTGCTTTTCCTATGCACAAGCGCCAGTATCCGCATTCCTTTACTCCTTTTTGAAATATCCTCTTTGGGCATATCTTTTACACTGATGCGGTTTTGCCTGAATCTGTTCGCTGTTTTTGCGATTGCCTTTATCATTGAAGGACTGTTGTCCGATAAGGATAGAAAGGAAATCTATGGAAATGCGGAGAAACTGTAATGCAATCGAATCGCCGCAATGATAAAGGGCCATTACGGTGAACTTCTTTTCATTCCTTCATACTACACACTTCATCCTCCGAAAACCGAATGCCGCAGTCCTGTTCTACCTGCTTCATCAAGTCTTCCATGCTCCGCTCGTTCTTACTGGACTCTTCATATGCTTCCAGTAAAGCGTCTGCGAAATCCGGCAGACGCTTTTGTGTTCCCCAGCCGTACTTCTCCTTTAAGACCTTTACCGGGAGCCCTAAAAGCAGAGGCAATACTGCGTCTAAAGCTTTTTGCCGTTCCTTCTGCTTCATGGCCTCCAATTCACTGGCCTTGATTGTCATTGTGGGATCCTTTTTCCCCTGCTTTTCCAAACGTCTCCGCTCTGCTCTGTTCACTGCTTTTAAACTCCCTTTGTTTCTTTAGAATTTATATCCTTGTTTTGCCGGCGTACATTCCCATCATAAATCCAGTGCGGCGGGATTTAGCAGGAACTCATAGAGTCCCAGATGCAGGATTCCCTCTTCATCAAACCACGGCTTCATCCCGCTCTTCGTGACAATGATTTTCCGGAAGAAATCCTTGACGCCAAGCAGCGGCCGAAGCTCTGACTTTTCCTTCTGGGCATTGCCAAGGCTCAGGGCAGACTGGATGTAATACTTCTTTACGCCTTTGTTGATGACAAAATCGATCTCACAGCTGACCTTCCTCCTTTTTCCTTCTGCGTCCGTCTCAAAAATATCAACCACGCCTACATCCACTGAATAGCCCCTGCAGATCAGCTCGTTGTACATGATGTTCTCCATGATATGCGTCTCCTCCTGCTGCCGCAGATTCAGCCGCACGTTCCGAAGCCCGATATCGCTGCAGTAATATTTCGACGGATAGGAAAAATATTTCTTTCCCTTCACGTCGTACCGCTTTGCCTGGCGGAACAGAAAAGATTCGGAAAGATAGGTCAGATAGCTGGCAATGGTCCCACTGTCCACCTTGATCCCCTTTACCGTCTGTAGGGTATTCGCTATTTTCGTAGCATTGGTAAGCGAACCCACGGAGGAACACAGGTCATCTGTCAATTCGCTTAAAACCTCCGGAAGCCCAATCTGGTACCGCTCTATGATATCCTTAAAATAGACCTCCTCAAAAAGGGAAGACAGATATTTGAATTTATCATCTTCCGTCTTCCGGAACAAGACCAGCGGCATACCGCCGTACAGGGCATATTCCTCATAAGCCTCTGCCTTATCCCCGCCTACATAGTCGTAGTATTCCTTGAAAGAAAGCGGATGAACCTCAACCGAATCCCCCCGCCCCCGGAAAGCCGTCATCACATCCTTGGAGAGCATTTTTGAATTGCTCCCGGTCACATAAATGTCCACGTTTCGAAGCCTTTGCAGGCCGTTGAGCACATTGTACAGGTGAATGCTTTCTGGGTTCTTAGAGCCTGTTTAATATCTTCTGATGAGGATGGCAATGAGGGCGAAAGTAAGAATCTGAGCAGAAATAACGAGTTTACGCTCACAATTTTTCCAAAGCCTGCGGAATTTGTCCAGCCAGCCGAAAAGGCGCTCTACCACCCAACGACGCGGCAGCACAACAAATCTGTGTAATTCGTTACGCTTTACAACTTCGACCTGAGCATTGCAAATCTCCTTGACCTGATTGGCAAAGCGCTCACCAGTGTATCCTCCATCCACTAGAAATTTCTTTACACAGGAAAGACTGTCCAGGTTAACAAGGATCATCTGAATGGCCCCATCCCGGTCCGTAACATCAGCGGTCGTTACAGCTATGGCATGAGGCAGCCCCATCGTATCTACGACAACGTGGCGTTTGATTCCGGATACTTTTTTCCTGCGTCATAACCTTTTTCTTCCGCTGTGTCAGCATTCTGCACACTTTGCGCATCAACGATTCCAAAGGTGGTCTTATCCCGTCTCAGGTCTTCATTCCGTATCTGCTTGACCAGTTTGTGCAGCACCTTATCCAGAATACTGACGCCCGTTTCATCTTTTTCGGACCATACCCGGAAATAGTAGTAAACGCTTTGCCATTTGGGATAATCGCTGGGCAGCATTCGCCATTGTATTCCACCCTGCACCACATATAGCACCGCACAAAATACGTCGTACAAATCGTACTCTCTGGGGCGCGTCTTTTTCCTTGCTCCTTCTAAATCCTCTCGTATCTCTTCATACTCTTCCCGGCTGATATCGCTTGGATATTGACGCATTCGCCATCATCTCCTCCCTGTTTTCCCTTATTATCTGCTTTTCCTCCTCGTTTGTCAAAAGATTTTAAACAGGCTCTTAAGCTCCTCCCGGGAAATCGCATACTGCACCTCATCTCTGACGGTACAGGATATCAACTTTTCCATTACGTGGGAGCCTACGGATCATGTCTTCTGCGTAGAATGGAAATGAACCTGCTTACAACTTTATATAGAAACCGGGCGCTGCCAATTTCGACAGCGCCCGGTTTCTATTTGTGCATATGCCTATGGTATTGGATTGGATATACCCAGCCCGGCCCGCTCCATGTATTGCCCTTTCTGGTTGATTACTTATCGAGAAAAAACATATTCGTTCCTGCCTGTAAAGAAATTTCCGGTGTAATCGTGGGAGCAGATACCATCCGCATCTTTAGCAGATCACCCGTATTATAAAAGGACTTTTGCAACGCCACCGCCGCGGCGGTACGTCCCCACATGGCTCTACGCTGGGCTGCCGCTGCTGTTCCGCCTTTTTCTTGGCTTTTTCAGCGTTGATTCTGTTTACCTCGGCTACACGCTCCGGGGAATCGCTACAGCCGATAATATAGGTAACGCTTCCCTCCTCATGGACCACCACGCCGCAAGGCTCATAGTTAAGACCCTGGGCAGCAAACTATGCTGTCAATCTTGGAGTGGCATTGAAAAAATCATCAATCTTCTGCTCGTAATAAGCCGCCTTTTGGGGGGCATTCGCCATATCCTCCAAAATGTTGGGCGCAACCACAACGCTGCTGTCATTCATGCGGCTGTCCGCTTTTTGAAGGCTGGCTTGGTCTTTTCCAACGTGCTGAATCATAACCTGTTCATATTTGTTTTCCAGGTATTTCTTATAGGTATCTACATTTGATGTTTCACTCTCGGTAGTAACTTCTGACCTGTTGCTGATTTCCAACACATCAGTCGTGCCTTTGCTGGTCTTTGCAACCATATCCAAAAAGGTGGAACTCTGTGCCGCCGTTCTCCGAACAGTGCGGTTTCCGTTCAGGGGGCTATACATCCTGTTCAAGAATCTGCAATCAATCATGCCGCTCATAAACTGCTCCTTTCTTGCAGTAAAACCGTTGCGGAAAATTCCTGCTGAACTGCTTTCAGCTCCAATTCTCCCATATACTTCTCCGTCTCCCGGCGCACGTTGGTAAGACCGATCCCGTGCATGGAGGTGCCCTCTTGTTTTGTTGTGACAGGCAAGCCGTTTTGCCCAAATACCACCTCCCCCGCAAAAGAATTTTTAACCTCTATCAGAAAAAACGTCCTTTTCTCTTTCCAGTCAGCGAAATAAACCGCTCACCCTCGCCCACCTTCTCACAAGCCTCTACCGCATTTTGCAGCAGATTTTGGAGAATGATACCCATGTCAAAGGCATCATAGGCCTCTGGATCGGCGTAATGGAAATTCACCTGGAATCGGATGCCCAAATTTAGGCTCCGCTGCCGCATATCGCCCACGATCACATCCGTTACCGGATTGCCAGTCTGCAGTGTCAGCTCAAGGCTGCTCATACTCTCATCCATTTTGGCGATATAGTTCTGTAAGGCTTTCGTGCTCACCGCTTTGTGCCAAACCCTTGATATTGGCCAGATGGGCCCGCATATCGTGTCTCAACTGGCGGATATGGGCGTAAAACTGCTCCGCTTCATGAATACGTGTCCGAATCGCCTGTGTTTGCTGGTACTCTGCAAACAGCACCGCCTGTTCCTCCCGGAGCGACGCCATTCCCTGTTGAAAAGCAATGGTCAGATAGGCCCCGACATAGAACAGCAGCCCCGTCTGTCCTTCATAAAGTGTGTTCTTGAATCGTAACAAATCCAATCCTAAATCATTTTTCACCGAATGAGCTTTTTTCTCTGGTCTATAGCCACTGCTACGCTCAAAAACATAGCAGATGCCGGAATGCTTTTTCGGCATACTGACTCCTCCCTTTTTCCAATTTGTATATCAAACGCCACCCCTTATTTCAATTTCATCTGCGTATAAGCTGCGCACATCATAGTGATATGTCTTTGCAGCCATTTCATAGGCATCCTGCCATCTTTCGCAACGAAAACGCCTATAAAGGGCGTAACATTCATATCATGCCAAAACGCCTCGATTTCCTGGCTGAATGGATCCACCTGCGAAAGTTCTTTGTCCGAAAAGCTGCTTATATCCAGCATTTGAGTATCCCGTACACTATCACGGAAGCACGCTTTGAAGTTCTCGGTCCCTTCTGGCGGCTTACCCTGGACCCAATGCGATATCCGCCATAAAACTGCTTCCTTCATGCGAGCCTTAGTTTGCAGCCCTCTGGTAGAATGAAGTCGTGACACACCCTTCTGAAAGGAGACCGCAAACCATGTCCAAGAAGATTGTACGGCTAAATGAAGAAGTAATCAAGGGTCAGCTCAAGGAACTTGTGCGACACAGCGTGGAGGCAACGCTTAACGAACTGCTGGAAGCGGAGGCAGAGAAGCTGACTCAAGCGGTGCGGTATTAGCGTAATGAGCAGCGGCAGGGGTATCGCCAGCCACTATCAGCGAGCTGAACAAGAAAGCTTACGTCCATATTGAGACTTTGCGGAACCGGCTCTTGCAGGACGGCAAATATCCTTACGTCTATGTGGACGGAATCTATCTGCATAACGCAAAGAGGAGGTTACCTTTTCGGTAATCTCCTCTTTGCACAATGGGATATTGAGAATTATAATATGAGATCAAAGTGATAAAACCATTTTCACACTCAAGTATAGTTAGTTATGGATTCCTACTTTTTATTTACTGTCTGTTTATATAGGCAGTACATGATGTGCATAGACCATGCTCAAGAATATCAACATTTACCATTTCTCCACATCGTTCACATTTTGCTAGTTCGTTTTCATAGACACAATAACAGCACCTACCTATATTCAGAAAGGTTTCATCGGTAGATACGCCAAACTTCCCACACTGCTCACAAGGGAAGTCGGCAACGAATTGCATTGCGCCTTTGCTTTCATAGGAAAGTGTATCCAATTTTTTCGGATAAGGATTTAAATACTCAATAGCAACAAGAAGATCATCTTGAAACCCCTCTAGTTCAGAAGTATCATACTCAGAATTATCAGTAGCTTCCATATTTTCCCAGATTTCACCCAAAAAACTCTCAAAAAGCTGTTTTAAAAATTCAGTGTTAAAAACCGTGAACCCCCAGTAACACTGCGCTTTTGCGGGCCTATCTCCGCCCAAAATTTTTACTCACCCAATATACATTGCATCCCCAAAACTAAAGAACCTATATCTTTCCTCCACCGCTTCCTTATATGCCCTTAGCACCTTCTCTCTCCCCGCCAGCGCAGACACCAGCATTATCAGCGTGCTCTCCGGCAGGTGGAAGTTGGTAATGAGCGCGTCTACCCCTCTGAACTCATATCCCGGATAGATAAAAATATCCGTCCAGCCCGAACTCTCCTTAAAACAGCCTTCTCGCTGGGCCACGGATTCTATCGTGCGGCAGCTGGTTGTTCCAACAGCAATTACCCGACCACCCCTCTGCTTTGTGCGGTTTATCAGCTCGGCCGCCGCTGCTGGCATATAGTAATGTTCAGCGTGCATCTTGTGGCCGGTTATAAATTCGGCGCTCACTGGCCGGAAAGTCCCCAGGCCCACGTGCAGGGTCACATATCCAAGCTCTATCCCTTTATTTCTCAGCCTTTGCAGCAGTTCAGGGGTAAAATGGAGCCCAGCCGTGGGCGCGGCGGCAGAGCCCACTTCTTTGGAGTACACGGTCTGATAGCGTTCCTTATTCTCAAGTCTCTCCTTTATATATGGCGGCAGCGGCATCTGTCCTATCTTATCCAGCAGCGTGAAGAAAACGCCTTCATATGTAAAGCGCACCAGCCTTCCGCCGTCTTCCTTCACTCTAACTACCTCACCGGTGAACAATCCGTCCCCAAATATAAAGCGACTGCCCTCCTTTGCCCGCTTTCCTGGTTTACATAACACTTCCCAGGTGTCATTTCCTTTATTCTCCAGCAACAGAAACTCCACATGGGCCCCGGTGCCCTCCTTTACGCCGTATATTCTGGCAGGGAGCACCCGGGAATCGTTGAGTATAAGGCAGTCTTTAGGACCTAAGAGCTCCGCTATCTCATAAAAATGCCGGTGCTCCACCTCGCCGGTCCGCTTATCCAGGATCATGAGCCTTGAGGCATCCCTGGGCTCTATGGGCGTCTGGGCTATAAGTTCTTGTGGCAGGTCAAAGAAAAAATCACTGGTTTTTATTGGTGTTGTTTCCATGCGTTCACTCTCCAAAGGAAAAAATCATAGTATATGCTGGCTGAAAAAATTGACAAGCGGCGCAGACTAGAGTATAATAAACAAAATCGATATAGGGTTTATTATAAACGATTACCGGCAGTTTTTCAACCGGTTTTCCATTTTAGGCATGAAAGGAAGAAGAAAATGAAACAGTATCGCGTAGGTATAATTGGATGTACAGGTATGGTGGGCCAGCGTTTCGCCACTATTTTAAAGGATCATCCCTGGTTCAAGGTGACCGCCCTTGCCGCCAGCGGCCGGTCAGCTGGGAAGACCTATGAGGAGGCCGTAGCGGGCCGCTGGGCAATGAAGGAGCCCATACCCGAGGATATGGCAAAGCTGCTGGTCTATGATGCTCAGGCCGACATGGAGAAGGTGGTCTCTCTGGTGGACTTTGTGTTCTGCGCTGTAAATATGAAGTCCGAGGAGATAATAGCCCTTGAGGAGGCCTACGCAAAGCTGGAGTGCCCGGTCATCTCCAACAATAAGGAACACCGGGGCACCCCCGACGTTCCCATGATAATCCCCGAGCTCAACGCCAATCACCACCAGGTTATAGAGCACCAACGCAAGCGCCTGGGCACAAAGCGAGGTTTTATCGCCGTAAAGTGCAACTGCTCCCTACAGAGCTATGTCCCGGCCATACACCCCCTTCTGGACCTGGGGGTTACCAAGGTGCTTGCCTGCACCTATCAGGCCATCTCCGGGGCAAGCAAGACTTTTGATACCATGCCGGAGATTATCGACAACGTGATACCCTATATCGGCGGCGAGGAGGAAAAATCTGAGCGGGAGCCCATGAAGATTTGGGGCCATGTGGAGAAGGGAGTTATCGTCAACGCCACCTCTCCTTCTATCACCTCCCAGTGCCTGCGGGTGCCAGTGAGCGACGGGCATATGGCGGCGGTGTTCTTCTCTTTGGAGAACAATGTGGGCAAAGAGGAAATCATTAAGCGCTGGCGGGAGTTTAAGGGCCCCGCCCAGGAGCTGGAGCTGCCCAGCGCCCCCAAACAGTTTATCCACTACTTTGAGGAGGATAACCGGCCCCAGACAAAGCTTGACAGGGATATTGAGGGCGGCATGGCTATCTCTGCAGGACGGCTGCGGCCCGACACCCAGTACGACTATAAGTTCGTCTGCCTTTCTCACAACACTCTGCGCGGCGCGGCAGGCGGAGGGCTGCTTATGGCCGAACTGCTGTGCAAGCTGGGGTACTTTGACTGAGCCTTTCACTTAAATCTTGGGAGGAATCCGTATATGAAACATACCGTTTTTACCGGTGTAGGCACTGCCCTCATCACCCCTTTTAACCATAGAGGAGAAATCCTTTGGGAGGAACTGGAAAAGCTTGTGGAGCTCCAGATAAGCGGCGGTGCTGACGCTATCATTGCCTGCGGCACCACAGGTGAAGCTGCCACCATGAGCAGCGAGGAGCATTTAAAGGTCATCGCCTTCATTATTGAGAAGGTCAAGGGTCGGGTGCCGGTTATAGCTGGCACCGGCAGCAACGACACCTGCTTCTGCGTGGACCTTTCCCTGGAGGCGAAGGCCCTGGGCGCAGACGGTCTGCTGCTGGTGACGCCGTACTACAATAAGACCTCGCAGAAGGGGCTTATTGAGAGCTTCAACTATATCGCGGACTGTGTTGAAATGCCCTGTATTCTCTATAACGTGCCCGCCCGTACCGGGTGCAATATACAGCCCTCCACCTATAGGGAGCTGGCAAAGAACCCATATATCGTGGCCACAAAGGAGGCCAACGGCGACACGGCCGCGGTGGCGCGAACCATTGCTTTGTGCGGAGACGACCTGACCGTGTACTCCGGCGAGGACAATCAGGCCCTAGCAATTATGGCTCTTGGTGGTAAAGGCGTTATCTCTGTGTTTTCAAACGCCCTGCCCGGCGAGATGCACCGTCTGAGCGAAGCTATGCTCATGGGCGACCTGACCGCCGCCAGGCAGCTGAACAGCCGGTATATCGACCTGATGGACGGCTTCTTTATGGACGTAAATCCGATCCCCATTAAGGAAGCCCTGCATCAGATGGGGATAATCTCCACTAACTTTTGCCGTATGCCGCTTACCACCATGCCCGACGATAAAAAGGCGGCACTGGAAGCGCTGCTTAAAAGGCATGGCTTGGTGCAGTAATAGCCTGAAAGCATAAAGTATAATGAACGGATGTGAAAATATGACCGATATTCTGCTCTGCGGCTGTTCAGGTAAGATGGGTACGGCTGTAAGAAATATTGTAGCAAACCGTCAGGACTGTCAAATCTCTGCGGGTTTTGATCAAGTCCCGATGCAACTGGATTTCCCAGTATACACGGCTATGGAATCCATTGCCGAACATGTGGATGTTGTGGTGGATTTCTCCCATCCCACCGCTCTTAAGTCCCTCCTTCAATACTGTAAAAAAAACAGCACACCGGCTGTGCTGTGTACCACGGGGTATTCTGCGGAACAGGTAAAAAACGTGGAGGAGGCCGCCAGGGAGCTGCCAGTGTTTTACTCCAGAAATATGTCCTTGGGCATAAATTTGCTTATGGAACTGGTAAAGACCGCCGAGAGCGTGCTGGGCGACGGCTTTGATGTAGAGATCGTCGAAGCCCATCATAACCAGAAGATAGACGCTCCCAGCGGCACAGCCCTGATGCTGGCCGACGCTGTAAATGGGGTGCGGGAAAACCGTATGAAATATACCTATGACCGTCACTCCCAGAGAAAAAAGAGGGAGCAAAATGAGCTCGGAATACACTCCGTCCGGGGCGGCACCATTGTGGGCGAGCACCAGGTGATCTTCGCCGGACAGCATGAGGTGATAACCCTCTCCCACTCCGCCCAGTCCAAAGAGCTTTTCGCTGTGGGCGCGGTGAACGCCGCCGTGTTTATGGCCGGGCGTGGGCCGGGGCTTTACGACATGGGCGATCTGATCCGGGACGGCATATAAAAAGGAGGATAAGACAAAATGGGTGCAAACACTGTGATAAGCACCGTGGACAATATCACCCTGGTGACCCTGGTGGGCTTTCCCGCCCAGGTGGACTCCATTGCCACGATACTCAAATCTATAGCCGAATACAACATCAACATCGACATGATCTCCATGGCCCCAACACACGGGGCTTTCACGGGGCTTTCCTTTACCATCTCTGACAATGACCTGGTGGAGGTGCTGGCCTTCACTACAAAGCTGAAAAAAGAGACCAACGTCAATGTGATAGTCAGCTCTGTGAACCACAAAATTTCCGTGTACGACCCGGCAATGAAGAATACCCCCGGCATTGCAGCCAAGGTGTTTGACGCCATTGCTGGGACAAAGGCCGATTTGCGGCTGATAACCACCTCAGAGGTGGAGATTTCCCTGCTGGTCACTGAGGCTGACTTCGATACCGTATTGTCAGCCATCCAGAATGCCGTGCTATAGGAACTTATTGATTTGAATATTAAAGAGAGCTTTCCGGGTGTTCGGAAGGCTCTCTTTTTCATATGGCCCCAGCTATCCATACTATGACGGGGAACAAATAAACTGCCATAATAGCTATGCCAAAGCCCAGCCCCAGCAAAACAGGGGCACATCGGTACCACGTGGCCTTTAGCTTGACCGCCAGCCGCTTTTTACAGAACAGCCTGCATAATACCAGCAGAACTATCGTGGACGCGCTTATAGCCGCCCCTGGCAACAGTCCGGCGGGAATATAGCTGACTATAATTTCACTGCGGCCCGTTGACAGAGGTATCTCCATAAAACAGTCCAGCACCTGTTTGGGGTGCACCACCCGGCCGTTCACCTGAACCTTCATCCCGCTGTACTGCGGCACTGACAGGAAAAGCACCTGTCCCTCTTGTGCCTCCACACTGCCAGCTATTCTTCCTTTATCGTACCGAAGTTCAGCGTTTACAAGGGAGTCCGTCAGCGGCTTTGTATCTTTTAAGCCCCACACGCCAAAGGAACATACCCGCATCCGCTTCTTAACGGCCACCTCCACTGTAACAGTCTCATTTTCAAAGCTGCCCAGCCAAAATATGCCGTTGCAGCGCTGGGTTGGGTAGTTTTCAGCTACTTCTTCTCCGTTCACCTTTATAGAAAATCCATCGTTTATAGCCTCGCGCAGGTTGGTGGATATACAGTCGAAAGCGTCGAAGTACAAGGTTTCCCTCTGCCCCACCTGTATCTGATATCGAAAAACGCCCTCTTCTAAAGCTATCTTGCCGTTCTGCTCCAACGGCAGGCCCTCTACCGGCTCATAGCGCGTGAACAGCGGCTGGCCGGTGATGCGCTCACACAGCTCATTTTGCAGCTGAATACGGTCCCCCAGCTCCAGATTTTCTGGCAGCGCTCCGGCAGGCACAATATACCCCAGGCCCCCGCTGCCTGTGGGAGTCCAGTTAAGGCTACCGTCAATCACATATTTATTTGACATGAGGATATCGCTGACAAGAGTGCCGCAGCAGCCTGAGGTCTCCATCCAATAGGAGGAATACCCCAGCTTTTTCATTACGGCAAGATAACGCGCGTCAGTTAGGGACGTATAGTGGTTCAGCGTGGGATACCCCATACCCCCCAACAGGTTTACATGACAGAACTTGCTGTCCTGTTTTACCCGGTACAGGCTGTCGTCATCAATGGGTGGAGCTGATAGTACAGATAAACTGTTAGACGGCACATTGGCCGCAGAGCCTATAAATGCCGGTACTTGTACGATTGATTGCAGCAGCACAAGCGCCAGTAATGCCCGGGAACCGAAGCGGCGGGAGCAGCCTCTTGTGTGCGCGAAGCACACCACCAGCAACACCGCCAGACATGCCAGCCAGAATACGGAAAGATATAGGAACCCCTTGTCGCTTACCCATAAGGTTGATGTATATGAGCTTATTTCCTCAAAATGAGTATATAGGATATACACTCCCAGCATCGCCGGCAATAAAAGTATCAGCGCTAACCATTTTGGCCGGTGTTTTGAGCTTTCGGGTAATGAGCTTAGACTCAGAGCCAGATACCAGAGCCCAAAGAATATAGGCATATACCCATAGCGCACCGGGAAAGCCTGATAGCTACCCATATGCCATAGCTTATTTACCGGCTCTAGCAGTATTGGTAACACCGTAATGCCCCAGCACAGCCTTATGGCCCCGGTCTTTGCGCTTCTGGAGGGTACAAATAGTGGCGTGACGGCTCCTATCGTGCACAACAGTACCGGTAGCGTCGTACCCATCTTTGTAAACATCCTGCCGGATTGTACTGACTGTACTACACCGCCCCCAGTACGCGCCGATGAAAGGCACTGTAGTAGCGAGGGCAGCCATACCACTGCCGTTGCCAACAGTGCGGCTATCGCGCCGAATCCCAATTTGCCCGCCAGCTCACCCCGCCGCTCCTTCGTGGCACAGCGGAAGATGAAAACCGTGCCGAATATTATCATGCCCAGAAGCAGCATATAGCTAAGATAATAGTTAAAAACAATGTTCAACGCAAAGCATACTGCAAGCAAACACACCCTGCCCTTCTCCATCAGTTTGACAAAGCCCAGCATAGTCAAGGGAAACAGATAGAGTATATCCAACCACACAAGATTCTGGTAATACATCAGACCATACCCGCATAGCCCATAGCCGATACACAGCGCTAGATGGGCCGGCAACTCCAAAGACGGGGTTTCATGCCGGAAAAATATGGAGGCCGTGGACGCAGCCAGGGAGAGCTTTATAAGCACCAGCACATTTACCAAAAGGTAGATATCCGCCTTCTCCACAAACAGCACCGACAGATGCAGCGGACTTGCTAGAAAGAAGAAAAATACTCCCCAGAAGCTCATGCCCCCGGCGTTCTGCATATTGAGGAACCACCCGGCTTTTCCGGTAAAGACCTCTTTCATCTCCATCAGCAGTGGTATTACCTGCTGTGACATATCGCACCAGGAGAGGGTCTTTCCTCCAAAGGGATATAGGCCGAAGACGGTATATATAACGCTTAGAAGGGCCGCACAGCATAGGGCGGCCGAAAAATGGATAAGGCATACTTTTCTCATAGAGAAAGTATGCCTTATTTTTGTTAAGCTATTCCAAATTTTCTGTTAGGAATTTATGTCGGATACATTACAAGTTTCTTACAGCACCGCCTTATGGAACACCTTCTTACCCTTCTTTATGACAAGCCCCTCTTTCAGCTGGCTCTCGGTGAAGTTTGCCGAAATGTCAGAAACCTTCTCCTCATTGACAGTAACGCCACCCTGCTGGACAAGTCTGCGGCCCTCTCCCTTAGAGCTGGCAAGGCCGGTCTTCACCAGCAGGTCAAGGACACCTACTACGCCGTCTGTCAAGTCGCTCTCAGCAAGCTGGGTGGTGGGCATATTGGCGGTATTTCCCCCGACGCTGAACAGGGCCCTTGCGCCCTCCTGGGCTTTATTGGCCTCCTCCTCGCCGTGGACCATTCTGGTAAGCTCGAAAGCCAATATCTCTTTGGCCTGATTTATCTGGCTGTCCTTCCAGTGGGCCATCTCGTCTATCTGCTCCAGAGGCAGGAAGGTGAGCATCCTGAGACACTTTATAACGCTGCCGTCGTCCACGTTGCGCCAATACTGGTAGAAGTCGAAGGGCGAGGTCTTGTTGGGGTCCAGCCACACGGCGTTGCCGGCGGTCTTGCCCATCTTCTTGCCCTGGGAGTCGGTCAGGAGGGTTATGGTCATGGCGGGAGCGTCCTTCGAGAGCTTGCGGCGGATAAGCTCCGTTCCGCCCAGCATATTGCTCCACTGGTCGTCGCCGCCCACCTGGACGTTGCAGCCGTTATGCTTATACATATGGTAAAAGTCGTAGGACTGCATGATCATATAGTTGAACTCGAGGAAAGACAGCCCCTTCTCCATTCTCTGCTTGTAACAGTCTGCCCGAAGCATATTGTTCACCGAGAAGCAGGCCCCCACCTCCCGGAGTATCTCGATATAGCCGATGTCACAGAGCCAGTCGGCGTTGTTGAGCATTATGGCCTTGCCCTCGCCGAAGTCGATGAACTTCTCCATCTGCCGGCGGAAGCATTCGGCGTTGTGGTCTATGTCCTCTCGGGTCAGCATAGGGCGCATGTCTGTGCGGCCCGAGGGGTCGCCTATCATGGTGGTGGCCCCGCCGATAAGGGCGATGGGCTTATTCCCCGCCATCTGTAAGCGCTTCATCATGGTAAGGGCCATAAAGTGCCCGGCGGTCAGGCTGTCGGCCGTGCAGTCGAAGCCGATATAAAATACCGCCTTGCCGTTGTTGAACAGGTCCCTTAAATGGCCCTCGTCGGTGGTCTGGGCAATGAGCCCTCTGGCCTGGAGTTCCTCAAAAATCTGCATTTTTCTCATCCTTTCTCTCTTTCTATCACTTTTTCATATCCAACCTCATCCATTCCCGGCCGGATATTGGTGACCTCACCGGTGCGCCTGTAGCCCAGGCTCTCATAGAACCGGCACAGCCCAGGCTCCTGGAGGATAGTGCCCAGGGACCAGCGCTGGTTTTCCGGGTACAGCTCCTCTAACAGAAGCATGGCCTTATGGCCCACGCCCCTCCCCTGACACTCAGGCATTATACCTATTGGGGTTATGTGCAGGGCGCTTTCGGTATGTTTCACGCCAACATACCCCACCTCCCTGCCGTCCAGCAGGATAAAGTAGTAGTCCCTCTCCGACAGCTTGCGCCTTAAGTTTGACAGCAGCTCCATGGCCGGGTTTGTGTCATAGTCCTGATACTTCTCCAGCAGAGCATTGAACGCAAGTTTCTGCACGGCCAGCAGGGCTTCGGCGTCCTCCAGTCCCGCTGGTTTAAGTGTTACCATATTCATCACCTTCCCGCCGACGCGAAAAGCCCTCTGTAAAAGCCAGCGTCAGCATAGCTTTAACAGAGGGCGAACATTGTCGCGGTACCACCTCAGTTCACCGCGGCCTCACGGCCCCGGTCTCGACAGGTACGACAGCTTGAGATACAGTAGTATCGAAAGCTATTATACCCTGGCGCTGTAACGCGCGCCGCGCGGCTTTCCCTACTTTTGCGTTCCGAAAAGCGGCTCAGGAAGGTATCTTCAGCACCGCCATGCTCCCGCTTGCACCAACCGCGGGCTCTCTTTGCCATATAGAGCGGCTCCTACATATTTCCGTCACAGCCATTAGCGCTATTTTAACCTATATTTCCTGGTTTGTCAAGCCCTTTTCAACATTTCCCCGGCCATATCCAACTGGAGCTGGGTTATCTCCTCGCCGCCGATTATGCGGGCCAGTTCCCGCTTACGGCCCTCCAAGTCCAGGGGCTCCACCTGGGTGTAAGTACGGCCTTTCTCCACATGCTTGCTGATGCGCAGGTGGTGGTCGGCCATGGCGGCTATCTGAGCCAGGTGGGTGATACAGAGCACCTGGCGGTTCTCGCTGACCTGCCGCAGCTTCTCCCCGATGCGATTGGCCGCCGCTCCGCTAACCCCCGCGTCCACCTCGTCGAAGATAAGGGTATCTATCTTATCTCTACCGGAAAGCACCGTCTTTACCGCCAGCATAATGCGCGACAGCTCGCCGCCGGAAGCTATCTTCGACAGGGGCTTCGGCGGCTCGCCCTTATTGGCCGATACCAGGAATTGCAGCTTGTCACAGCCGGTAGGCGTAAGTGGTACGCGCTCTATCTGGGTGATGAACTCCACTCCGGGCATATTCAAAAATGCAAGCTCAGCCTTAACCTGTTTTGTAAAGCGCTCGCCGGCGGCCCGGCGCTTTGCCGAAAGTTCCTTGGCAAGGGCGATGGCCTTCTGCTTTTCCTGCTCGTATTCCGCGCCAAGGCGCTCCTTTTCCTCGTCAGAAAACTCTATCTTGTGAAGCTCCTCCCGGCAGTCCGCCAAATATTGGAGCATCTGCTCCTCGCTCTCGCCGTACTTTAAGCCCAATCGGTACAGAAGGTCCAGCCGCCCTTCTATCTCGTCCAGGGCCGCCGGGTCAAAGTCTACCGAAAGACTCTGAAGGGCCACCTCCGCGTCCTCCAAAAGAAAGCCCGCCTCCCGCAGCTTCTGCACTGGCTCCTCCAGCTGTGACATATATCCGGCTACGCGCTCCAGCTCCCCGGCGGCGGCAGACACATCGGAAAGTATGCCGCTGCGCTCCTCGTCCCCGGAGAGCAGCCCCTTTACCATCTCTATAGCCGAGGATATGTGCTCGGAATTTCTGGCGATGTCCCTGCTCTCCGCAAGGCTTTCCCTCTCGCCAGGGGTGATGTTTGCCCCCTCCAGCTCCTCTATCTGATAGCGCAATAGGTCCCTCCTGCGGCTCTTCTCGTTCTCGTCCGTGTTCAAGTCACGCAGCTGCCGTTGCAATTCCCGCAGCCGCTTATAGCTCTGCCGGTATTTTTCCAGCAGAGTTTCCAGTTTGCCGAAGCTGTCAATATATGTCATGTGCAGCTCTGGGGACAGCAGCTCGTAGCTTTCGTGCTGGCCGTGGATGCCCACAAGCCTTGGGGCGATGCTCTTGAGCATGGAAACCGTTGCAGGTGCGCCGTTCAGCTTGCAGGCGGACTTACCCTCAAGCTTAATGTCCCGCTGTACAAGCAGAGAACCGTCCTCCTCCCTGGGCACTGACATACCGTCCAAGATAGCTAAAACGTCCTCCGACAGCCCGGTAAACATGGCCGAGACTGACGCCGACGACTCTCCCGTGCGCACCAGTTCCTTAGAGGTACGCTCTCCCAACACGGCGTGGAGGGCGTCGATTATCATGGATTTGCCTGCGCCGGTCTCGCCGGTCAGCACCGTAAAGCCGGGTTCCAAATCGATGGAGGCCCTCTCTATAACGGCGATATTGTTTATAAACAGCTCTGAAAGCACGTGCGAAAGCCTCCTGTTCCTGTGCTTTTGATAATCATATGAGCTTTTGAAGCTCCTCCATGGTTTGCCTGGCGGCTGTCTCTGTGCGGCATACCACCAGGATTGTGTCCTCCCCGGCAAGGGTGCCTACAAAATCCTTCCAGTACATGGCGTCCATAGAAGCACAGACCGCCTGGGCCATGCCGTTCATGCACTTTATCACCAGCATATTCATGGCATAGTCCACAGAAATCGCACTGTCGGTAAACAGCGAGTGGAACTTTGACGACATATCCGCATTGCCTTCGCTGCCGGTGGAATATTTGTACCTGCCGCTGCCGGACAGGGTCTTTATCAGGCGCAGCTCCTTTATGTCCCGGGAAACGGTGGCCTGGGTAACGTCGAAGCCGGCCTCGCGCAGATGGCGCAGAAGCTCGTCCTGGGTCTCTATATCGTGCTCTCGTATCAGTTCTAAAATCTTTGCATGTCGACGGGTCTTCATTCTGGGTCCTTTCCGGCAGATATAATCTCAGCCTTATTTATTGATTTTCCAGCAGCTTTTGGTTCAGAATGTCGTAAAAGCTGTTGTTCGTAAGTTTAATAAACCGGGCATAGCGCCTGGCCCGGGTGAAGACAAGCCTGTCCCCGGCCCGCAGTTCTACCGGCTCCGCGCCGTCCACGGTTAGAAAGAGCCTGCCCCGATTGCGTGGTATATCCACCACAAGTCGGGTGTCCGGGGCAAAGGCCACGCTGCGGTTAAAGAGGGAGTGTGGGCAGATGGGCGTGTATATCATGCAGTCCAGCGTGGGCTCCACCACAGGCCCCCCCGCCGAGAGGGAGTAGGCAGTGGAGCCTGTGGGGGTGGCCACAAGAAAGCCGTCGGCCCGGTACAGATAGCTGGAGTTGCCGCCTATGGCCATTCTGTACTCCACTATCTTGGCAAGCTCTGCGGACACCACCGCATCGTTAAGAGCATAAAACCTGCGCTGGTCCTCCTCCGAGTACAGAGAAACCTCCAGCATCATCCTGCGCTCCTCGTGCCACCGGCCTTTTATGAGCTTTGGCAAAAGGTGCAGCTGCCCGGGCTCAAGGCCGGCGGTAAAGCCCAGCTTTCCGGCGTTGAGCCCCAAAAGGGGTATGTTCAGCTCCGCCGCCAGCTTTGCCGCGCTGATTATGGTGCCGTCTCCGCCCACTGCCAGCAGTACGTCGCAGTCCCGCAAAAGCTTTGCGGCCTCACCCCGCTGGGACCCCTCCCCATACATGCCTGATATAGAAACAGTCTCACAGCCTGAAGCGACCAGTAATCTGGCAGCCTCCTCAGCAAGGGAGGGCGCCTGCTTTTTTACAGGGTTTGGGGCTATGGCTATTTTCATAGGGTCCCACCTCATTTATCCAAGCTGGCGTGTGACGCCGTCACAACCTCTTTTGCCTTTGGCACGCCCGCACAAAGCTCAGGCGAATCAGACCGCTCCAGTAATATCAGGTACTCGATATTCCCCTCCGGCCCCTTCACAGGCGAAAAGTCCAGGCCCAGCACGGAAAATCCATTATTAATAGCGAAGCCGGTTATCTTTTCAATGACATCCATATGCACCGCCGGTTCACGAACAACACCTTTTTTGCCTACCTTCTCCCGGCCCGCTTCAAACTGAGGTTTTATCAGGCAGACGCCCCGGCCCTTCCCAGAGAGAAGCTTGCGTATGGCGGGCAGTACCAATGCAAGGGATATAAACGACACGTCCACCGAAAAGAAGCCTATATCCTCCGGCACCTGTTCCCGGGATAGATAGCGGGCATTGGTGCGTTCCAGGTTTACCACCCTGGAGTCGTTGCGCAGCTGCCAGGCAAGCTGTCCATAGCCCACATCAACGGAATACACCCTTTTTGCGCCGTTTTGCAGCATACAATCCGTAAAGCCGCCGGTGGAGGCCCCAATGTCCATGCAGGTAAGCCCGCAGAGCTCAATCCCGAACGCGGCTATGGCCTTCTCCAGCTTCAACCCGCCCCGGCTCACATACCTGAGCCCGCTGCTCCGGCACTCGACGTGCGCCTCCTCCGGGTAGAGGTCCCCGGGCTTGTCGGCTTTCTGGTTGTCCACATATACGTCCCCAGCCATGATAAGCGCTTTTGCGCGCTCTCTGCTGGTGGCAAGTCCCCGGTCCATAACCAGCATATCAAGCCTCTTTCTCGGCAAATTCAGCTCCCTCCTCTTTGTAGTGCTCAAGCACTGTCCTACAGATGCCCCCTGTACTCAAACCCAGCTGCTCCAATGCTCGGAACATGGGCGCGTGCTTTATAAAGGGCTGGTCTATGGCCCTCAGCACGTACCGGCCGGCAAAGCCGCCCTCCAGCAGCAGAGCGGCAAAATACTCGCCCACCCCTCCCTGACGTATGCCCTCCTCAAAGAAGAACACCTGAGGGCAGTCAAGGACCTCACTGACAGCGTCAGCAGCTATCGGTATCACCCTGTTGAGCTTCAGCAGCTTCACATCTATGCCCCGGGCCCCGAGCTTGTCCGCAGCTTCGGCTGCGAAAGAAAACAGCCTACCATAGGTGACGATACATATCTCAGCGCTGTGGCTGCCGTATACAAAGTAGGACTCCGTGCCGCTATGGAAGTATACGGGCTTATATAACTCCCTTCCACGGGGATAGCGTATGGCGCAAAGACCTCGGCCCTTCTCTGCCAAATACGCCGTCTGCTCTCTAAGCTCCCCAAAATAGGCGGGCGAATAGAGTGTCACCCCAGGTACCGTCCTGAGAAAGGCCACATCGAACAGCCCCTGGTGGGTCATGCCGTCCTCGCCCACAATACCCGCCCGGTCTATCGCCAATAAAACCTTGACCTTTTGGAGAGCAACGTCGTGTATCAGCTGGTCATAGCACCTCTGCAAAAAGGTGGAGTATACGGCAAACACCGGCAGCATCCCCCCCGCCGCCAACCCTCCGGCAAAGGTCACGGCGTGTTCCTCCGCGATGCCCACGTCGTAAAAGCGTCCCTTGAACTGCTGACGGAAACCCGCCAGCCCCGTGCCCTCGGCCATGGCGGCGGTGATGGCGCATATTTTCTCGTCCTTCTCCGCCAGCCTGCACAGAGTTTGACCGAACACGTCGGAAAAGGTCTGGGCCTTCTCCCCTGGGTCACCGGTGTCCACGTTAAAACCGGATATCCCATGGTACAAGGTAGGCGACTGTTCGGCGTACTGGTACCCCTTGCCCTTATAGGTGCGCACATGGATAAGCACAGGCTTTTTCAGCAGCTTCGCGGCCTCCAGGGTCTCAGAAAGCTCCTTTATATTGTGGCCGTCAAAGGGACCATAATAGGCAAAGCCCAGATCGCTGAAAATAGTGGAGTTATAAAGCAGCTTTTTGATATTGCTCTTGGCTCGGCGCATGAGCCTTGCAATGGGCTTACCCACCAGCGGCACACGCCCAAGCGCGTCCTCGACGCTGCTCTTTGCCTTGATATAGCCGGGCTTTGTGCGCATATATGTCAGGTATCTCGCCAGGGACCCCACGTTTTTGGAAATAGACATGGTATTGTCGTTTAGTATCACGATAAGATTGCGCCGGAACTGCCCGGCATTATTTAGTCCCTCAAAGGCCAGACCCCCGGTAAGGGCTCCGTCGCCAATGACGGCCACCACCCGGCTGTCATCCTCCTGTAGACGGCAGGCTTCTGAAAGGCCCAGGGCCGAGGAAATAGAAGCGCTGCTGTGGCCGCTGGTAAAACTATCACATGGGCTCTCCTCTCGGTTAGGAAAGCCGGAGAGCCCCCCCTCCCGGCGCAGTGTGGAAAACTTCGAATAGCGCCCGGTGAGAAGCTTATAGGGGTAACTCTGGTGGCCCACGTCCCAAACGATGGAGTCCTTGGGCGGCGAAAAAGTCAGGCACAGGGCCACGGTCAGCTCCACTACCCCAAGGTTCGAGGCCAGGTGCCCGCCGTTGTCGGACACCGTTCGGATTATGACCTCCCGCATCTCCTCACAGAGCGTCTCCAGTTCCTGGCGGCTCAGCTGCCGAAGGTCCTGGGGCGAGCGGATTTTTTCCAGAATTTTACCCATAACTGCGCCATACGGCCCGGGACGCCCGGCCGCTCCTTTCCCTTTAGTTTCTGCCTATGCCGTTTTGCAGCTTTGCCGCAGTGACGGTGTTCTGCATAAGCATAGCGATGGTCATCGGCCCTACCCCTCCGGGGACAGGGGTTATGCACCCGGCTATTTTCTCTGCCTCGGCAAATACCACATCGCCGCAAAGCTTTCCGTTTTCATCCCGGTTCATGCCCACGTCTATCACCGCCGCTCCGGGCTTTATCATGTCCCCGGTAACAAAACCGGCCTTGCCCACCGCTGAAACCAGGATATCCGCCCTGCGGCAGATATCGGAGAGTTCCCTGGTCCTGCTATGGCATACAGTGACCGTGCCGTTATTCTGCATAAGGAGCATTGCCATAGGCTTGCCCACAATGTCGCTGCGGCCTATCACCACGCAATCCTTCCCAGCAATCTCCACTCCCGCAGAGTGCAGCAGCTCGATGACCCCTGCCGGGGTACACGGCAGAAAGATCTGCCTGCCTTGCATAAGCTTGCCCACATTATAAGGGTGGAACGCGTCCACGTCCTTCTGCGGGTCTATGGCCTCCACCAGCGCGGATTCCTCCAGCCCCTTTGGCAGCGGAGACTGAACTAGTATGCCGCTTATCTTCGGTTTCTTATTCAGCCGATCCACCAGGGCCAGCAACTCCTCCTGAGTGGTCTCCTCCGGCAGGGCATACTCCTCCGAGTATATACCCGTCTCTTGACAGGCCTTCTTCTTGTTGTTTACATAAACCCTAGAGGCCGGGTCGCTGCCAACTATCACCACCGCAAGGCCTGGAACAATGCCTCTCTCCTTCAGCGCGGCAGTTTCCTCAGCAGCCCTGGCTTTCACCTTGGCCGCAACGGCCTTTCCGTCTATGCGCAGAGCCATGCTCTCACCCTCTTTCCTTTTCCTTTTTATCCTTCTTCTTGGCTTTATCCGGCTTTTCCCGGTTCTCGCTTTCGTTCTCCTCCTTCTTATCCCCGGTCTCCTCAAAGGGCGGAAGGTCTCCGAAAATGGTGCTGGCCTGCAAGGAGGGATCCACCTCTGCCTTTATCAGCCCCACCGACTCCATCACATGCCTGTTGCCGCAGCCGGAGAGGTCGTTCCTATTGCGGAACACTATGAGCAGTATTACTCCCACCAGCACACAGCCCGCCGCCACCAGCTGGGACGTCTTGGGTCCCCCCGGGAACAGCACAAGGCTGTCCGTGCGGGTGCCCTCAATAAAGAAGCGCACCACGCCGTACCAGATAAGGTACAGAATAAAGGTCTGTCCGTCATACCGCCGGTACTTTCTTGTGAAGATATGCAGCAGCACAAATCCCAGGAGACACAAGAGAGATTCATACAAAAAGCAGGGGTGCACGGCCACGCCGCCGGTATTGTCGCTCACCATGCCCCAGGGCAGATCCGTGGGCCCGCCGAAGCACTCTTGGTTCACGAAGTTTCCCCAGCGGCCCACACCCTGGCCGATAAGAAAGCCAAGGCAGGCTATATCAAGCACCGCCGGCACCCGAAGCCCACGCCATTTGGCCACAAGGCCGCCGATAAGCAGAGCGCCTATAACGCCGCCGTATATGGCAATTCCACCATCATGTATCTTGAGGATATCTATCGGGTTTTCAAAATACCTATTATGGCCCGTGCTGTCATAATAGAACACCACATAATAGAGTCTGGCGAAAACAATTCCGCCAATGGTGCCGGCTATCACCGCATCAATAAGCTTGTCCATGCTGATATTCATTTTCTTTACGCTCCGCCAGGCATACAGCACCGCCAGCAGATATCCCAAGGCAATTATCACCCCATACCAGCGAATGCTATAGCTCTCAGTAAGCGTAAGCGCCACCTCGTTGACCTTGACGCTTATCCCCATTCCGGGAAATTCAACAATGTGCTCCACCTGATAAACCCATCCTTTCTCTAAAGGCTATATTGGCCATATCACCGACAGCACGCTGCGGTCGTCGCGTAGTGTCTCCAGCTTTTGACGGACCTGTGGCAGCGTAAGCCCGGCCAGCGCGTCAATGTAGGTAAAGAGCTCCATGCCCTTAAAGGCAAAATCAATGACCCAGCTGGCTATCCCCGCCGCATGGTTCAAGGCTGAGATACTCTCACCATACAAGCTTCGCTTGGCCCATCGGAAATCTTCTTCTGTGATCCCCTCTTTTTGAAGCCTTGCCACCTCGCTGCGGATAAGTTCCGCGGCCGCCTCTGGGTCCCTGGATTCTCCGCCGAACATGACTGTAGCATAGCCGGAGCCTTCAAAATAATCCCGGCTAAAGCTGGCCTCGTTTATCAGTCCCCCGTCTAAAAGCTTACGGAACATCGGCGAGGCGTCGGAGGCCAATATAGCCAGAAGAGCGCTCATAGCCGCCATGTCTGTTTCTTTGCGGGGCTTTTTTGCGTCCTCTTTATAGCCGAACTGGAAGACTGGCATAGCTACCGACAGCTTCTGCTCTATAAATGGCCGGACAACGGTATCCGGCTCTTTTGGGAATACCCTCTTTACGCTTATAAGCGGGGAGGGCTTCAGCATTTCGTCACAGACAGTAATTACCTTATCCACATCAAATTTTCCGGAGAGCACCAGGGCCATATTATTTAGATTATAGAAAGTATTATAACAGCGGTACAGGTGTTCAGGGGTAATCTCAGCTATACTCTCTATGGTTCCGGCCGCGTCCTTGCGCACAGGGTGGCTGTGGTACATGGCTTGAAGATAATTAAAGAACACTCTCCATCCGGGAAGATCCTCATACATCTTTATCTCCTGCCCAATTATCCCCTGCTCCTTCGCCACGGTTTCCTCTGTGAAATATGGCGACTGCACAAAGTCCAGCAGTATGCGCAGTGAATCGTACAGCCTATCCGTGCAGGAGAACACGTAGCAGGTGGACTCAAAGCCCGTAAAGGCGTTGGCGTTGGCGCCGGTCTCGGCATAGCGCGCAAAGGCGTCGCCGTCCTCGCTTTCAAACAGCTTGTGCTCAAGATAGTGGGCAATACCCTCGGGGAAGGTCTCCGCCGAAGCCTCGTCACTGCGCTGGAAACAGTTGTCAATAGAGCCGTACTTTGTTCCAAACACCGCCCGGGTGCTCCGGCCGTTTTCCTTGGGGTACAGATAGATATCCAGCCCCGAAGGGTGACGGCCCTTATAGTAAAAGTCGCCGGTCCGCGCACTCTCAACCCTTTTCAGCTCCATCACTCCCCGCCTCCCTTCAGCTTGTAGATGACCGCCGGTTCAAGGCGGTTCGCGGCCTCCACCACGTCCTCCACGGTGTACTCCATCAGAAGGTCCGCCGCCCGCTCCGGCGACAGGTCCGGCTGATCAAAGGCACGGCCCAAATACCAGCCCTCCACCCTGTGAAGGGTATCCCGCACCGAACGCAGGCTGTTGCGCATATAGAGCTTTGCGTACTCCAGCTCCTCCTTCGTGACCTCGCCCCTCTGCAGGGCGGTAAGCTGGGCCAGTATGGCCTCCTCTGTCCGCTCAAGGTTTTCGGTCTCCACTCCGCTCTCAATAAACAGCGCGTTATTGACCCACGAGAAGGTGCTGTCGCAATAGTAGCAAAGGCCCTGTTTCTCCCTGACGTTCTGGAACAGCTTGGAACTGGTGGGCTCACCCAGCACAGCGCTCATCAGCTGGAACAGCAGCCGCTCCTCTTTGGGGACCTTGGCCCGGAAAGCCATGGCCAGCTTTGATTGGGAAACAGGCTGGCGCTCGGTAACCCTCCGCAGCTCCGGCGGCTCATAGGCCACCTGACCCAGCTTATAGGCATGACCTACTTTGGAAAACCTTTCCCTGATAGCTTCCACGTCGGGCCGGCAGTCGCCCAGGGCGAATATCTCGAACCTGGCGTTCTCCAGCAGTTCCTCCCAAGCCCCTTTCAGCTCCTCACAGGTCAAGGCCTCTATCTCCTCCCTACTGCCCAAGCGGTCCAGACCTGCGGGCCTGCCCTCAAAAAGCAGCTCGTGGCATCGCTGGTGGGCATATATCATCTTGTCGCTGAACTCCGCGTCCTTCTGCTCCAGCTGCTGCCGCTTCTCCTGGGTAAAGCCGTCCAGGGGGAACAAGCCGTCCTCCTCCTTCAGCGGGTCAAAAAGCACGCTGAATAAGAGGCCTGTCAGCTTTTGAAACATATCCTCTCCGTCAAGGGCATACCGGCTGGCTATGCCCCCCACGGACAGCCCCAGGGCCTGATACTCCCCTATCTTCTGCACCCCCGAGCCCAGGCTCGCCCCATAGAGCTCCGCAAGCCGGCGGCCCAGCGCGGTGTAGTCCGGGTACTCCCGGGTGGCACGGCTCACAAGGGCGGGCAGCAGGGCATACTTCGCCGCCGTGGCCTTGTCAATCGGCAAAAGCATATTCACAGACACCCGCATGGTCTTGAAGCTGGGGTCTATAAAGCTTTTCAGCACAACGGTCTCGCTGATGGGACAGGTCATGATCTCGCTCATCCAAACGCTTCCTTATTCTCAGATTATACGGCGGTTATACACCATAATGTATATTATACCACAGATATGGGAAAATGAAAAGCCCCGTTTACAGTGTACCGAAAATCCTGTCCCCTGCGTCCCCCAACCCCGGCAGGATATAGCCGTTCTCGTTGAGCTTCTCGTCCACCGCCGCGCAGTATATCTGCACATCCGGGTGGGTCTTTGTCAGGACCTCCAGGCCCTCAGGGGCGGCGATTATGCACAGGAACTTGATGCTCTTTGGGTGGCTGCGCTTCACAAGGGTGATGGCGTCCATGGCCGAGCCGCCGGTGGCCAGCATGGGGTCCAGCACGATAACGTCCCTCTCGGTGATGTCCTGGGGCAGCTTATTATAGTATTCCACCGGCTTCAGTGTGTCGTGGTCCCGATATAGCCCAATATGCCCAACCTTTGCAGAGGGCACCAGGTTCAGCATACCGTCCACCATGCCCAGGCCCGCCCGGAGTATTGGCACAAAGGCCAGCTTGCGCCCGGCTATCACCTTGGTGGTGGTCTTCTGCATGGGGGTCACCGTCTCTACGTCCATAAGGGGCAGGTCCCGAGTGGCCTCATAGCACATGAGGGTGGCTATCTCGCTGACAAGCTCCCTGAACTCCTTGGTGCCCGTGTCAACACTTCGCAGGAAGGTCAGCTTGTGCTGGATGAGCGGGTGGTCCATAACAAAAACATTATCATAACTTTTCATGGTATTTTCTCCTTTATAATCTTCCGGCTTCGATGTCCGCTATCTGCCCCACCCGGCGGGCGTGGCGGCCGCCCTCAAAATCCGTATTGATAAATTTGTCAAGTATTTTCACCGCTGTCCCGCCGTCCACCACCTTGCCGCCCATGCACAGGATATTGGCGTTGTTATCCTTGCGGGTAAGCTCCGCGCAGAGCTCGTTGGTAACAACGGCGGCACGTATGCCCACCACCTTGTTGGCGGCAATGGAGATGCCTATACCCGTGGAGCACACCAGCACCCCCAGATCGGCATCACCGCCGGACACGTCCTTCGCCACCTTTAGGGCTATAAGCGGATAATCCACCGAGTCCGTGCTGTGGGTGCCAAAGTCCACATACTCTATACCCTTCTCTTTCAAATACGCCCTAATACTCTCCAGGACCTCAAAGCCCCCGTGGTCACAGCCTACCGCAAGTTTCATTTTACATCCTCCCTATTCATCTGTTTTGCTTTCAGTTCCCTCTCCGCCTGGGGCATACGCAGGTATGCGGGCATCAATTCGCCCGCCGTGACCCACTGCCGTTCCCCTGCCAGCAGCGCCACGCTGCCGGCACGCTGGAAACGCACCGGTTCCGGGGCCAGCCTTGCGCCCCACGCGGCGAACTCCTTATAGCACACCTGCGCGCCGTCTCCGAAAAGCACCAGCCGTTCACCATAGCTCCGGCACTCCCGGCTCAGCTCCTCAAGGGATATGGCGCGGTCCTCTGTCAGTCGGGCAAGGCCGGTATCTTCCACCTCAAAAAGCGCATTGTAGACCTGACCGCAGCGGGCATCCATAGCCGCGCATATAATGCTGCCCACAAGGCCAGCGCCGCCATAGGCGATCCCCTCCAAGGTTGAAATACCGCAGCAGGCAGTATTGTTCGGCAAGGCCATACCCTTTACACACGCTACGCCAATGCGCACTCCTGTAAAGGAGCCAGGCCCGTTGGCAACGGCAATGCAGTCCAGGTCCCGTACCTTCAAGCTGAGATTTGCCAACAACGACTTCACCATGGGCAGAAGGGTCTGGCTGTGGGTTTGCTTGGTGTTCACAAAAAATTCCCCCAGCAGCCGCCCGTCCTGCACAACGGCGGCCGAAGCCGGCCCCGCAGAGGATTCTATCCCCAGAATAAGCATTAAAGCTCCCCCCTCCAGCCTCTAATAGTGATCATGCGCTGTGTCTCAGCGTCCCCAGGGCATATGTCTATAAATATCGTGCCCTCCGGCAGCGCGCCTTCTATATTCTCGCTCCACTCAATAGCCAGCACCCGGTCGGCGTCCAGATAGTCGAAAAAGCCGGTGGAGTAGAGGCTTTCCCAGGTATCTATGCGGTACATATCAAAATGCTCCAGGGTGAGCCTGCCCCTATACTCGTTCACTATGGCGAAGGTGGGGCTGCTTGCCACGTCCCCGGCCCCAAGGCCTATGGCCAAGCCTCGGGTAAAGGCGGTCTTTCCCGCCCCCATGCCACCTGTAAAGGCGATGACCTCACCACCCTTGAGCCTGCGGGCAAGGCGCTCCCCAAGGGCCTGGGTTTCGCCCGGCGAATTTGTCGTAAAGCAAAACTCCTTGTCAGAACAGCCCATGTATCACCGCGTTATCGTCCACGTCAATCTTCTCCGCCGCCGGCACCTTGGGCAGCCCGGGCATGGTCATGATATCCCCCGCATAGGCCACCACAAAGCCCGCCCCGGAGGACAGCTTCAGATCCCTGATCGTCACTGTAAACCCTGTAGGCCTGCCCAGCAGGGTTGGGTCGTCAGAGAGGGAATACTGGGTTTTTGCTATACAGACCGGCATTTTGTCGCCGCCCAGAGCCTTTATCTCTTTCAGGGACTTATTTGCCTGATTAGTGAAAGCGACACCCGCCGCACCGTAAATTTTGCTGGCGATATCGTTTATCTTCTCCTCCACCGGGGCATCGTCGGGATAGATGGGCGCAAATTTGGATTTTTTGCAGTCTATCACGTCGCAGACGGTCTTTGCCAGCTCCATGCCGCCCTCACCGCCCTTGCCGAATACCTCGGACAGGGCATAGCTGACTCCCAGCTCCCTGCAGCAGCTGTCTATTACGCCCAGCTCCGCGTCCGTATCGGTGCCGAAGCGGTTGATAGCCACCACCACCGGCACGCCGAACTTATGCATATTCTCCACATGGGCCTTGAGATTCACAATGCCCTTTTTTAGCGCTTCTACGTTCTCCGTGGAGAGCTCCGCCTTCGGTACGCCGCCGTTATATTTCAGGGCACGCACGGTAGCCACCACCACCACGCAGTCCGGCGCAAGCCCCGCCATGCGGCACTTGATGTCCATAAATTTCTCCGCCCCCAGGTCAGATCCGAAGCCCGCCTCGGTTATGCAGTAGTCCGCAAGCTTTAACGCCAGTCTTGTGGCCCGCACAGAGTTGCAGCCGTGGGCAATGTTTGCAAAGGGCCCGCCGTGCATGATGGCGGGAGTTCCCTCTATAGTCTGCACCAGATTGGGGTTGATGGCATCCCTCAAAAGCGCGGCCATGGCCCCCTGGGCCTTAATATCCCGGGCATAGACGGGCTTGCCCTCATAATCGTAGGCTATGAGGATATTCCCCAGTCGCTCCTTCAGGTCCACGGTGTCTTTTGCAAGGCAAAGTATAGCCATGACCTCGCTGGCCACGGTGATGATAAAGTTATCCTCCCTGGGCACACCGTTTATTTTACCGCCCAGCCCAACTATTACGTTGCGCAGAGCCCTGTCGTTCATATCAAGGCAGCGCTTGATGAGAATCCGCCGTGGGTCTATCCCCAGGGGGTTCCCCTGCTGGAGATGGTTGTCAAGCATAGCGCAGCACAGGTTATTGGCCGAGGTTATAGCGTGCATATCCCCGGTAAAGTGAAGATTTATATCCTCCATGGGCAGCACCTGGGCATAGCCGCCTCCGGCCGCGCCGCCCTTGATACCAAACACCGGCCCCAGAGAAGGCTCTCTAAGAGCTATAATGGCATTCTTGCCTATCTTCGCCATAGCCTGTCCCAGGCCGGCGGTGGTGGTGGTCTTCCCCTCTCCGGCGGGGGTCGGGTTAATGGCGGTAACAAGTATCAGCTTACCGTCCCTGCGGTCCTTCAGTCTGCTCATGGCCTTATCGCTGATCTTTGCCTTATACCTGCCGTAAAACTCCAGCTCCTCCTCCAGAAGCCCCAGCTTCTCCCCAATCTCCTTTATGGGCTTCAGCTCTACGCTCTGGGCGATCTCAATGTCAGTCAGCATGGCTCGCGTCAACACCTTTCAGCAAATTTTCTTTATGGCTCTATCATTATAGTGTATCTTTGCGAAATAGTAAAGAGTGAATCGGAAAAAAGAAACAAACAAGGTTTTTCGGTCTTGCCCACTGCCGTCGGATATGTTATAATAACAAAACAGGTCAACATAATTGATGTGCCGTCTTTTTTAAAACTTCAATATATCCGATATTATTATATAAAGGAATCAATATATGCTTAACAGTATAGGAAAGAGTATACTTAACTATCTAAAACGCGCTGATATCCTTCTCTGGTTGCTGCTGGCGGCCATGTGCGCCTATAGCCTTTTGCTCCTGCACAGCGTTTCCCAGTCTGCCTCCGCCGACTACTTCCGCGCACAGCTGTTCCCCATCGTCCTTGGAGCCGCCGGCGCCCTGATTGTCAGCTCCATTGACTATGCCGATATTGCCAACTTTTGGTACATTATCGCGGGTTTCTCTATTTTTTTAATGATATATACCTATCTTTTCGGCGAGCGCATTATGGGCTCCGGCGGCGTGGACGCCCGGGCGTGGATAAGTATCGGCAACAGAACCTTCCAATCCAGCGAATTGGTCAAAATAGCGTTTATGATCACCTTCGCAAAGCATCTGGACATCGTTAAGAAGAAGGGGGCCATTGGAGATTTTCCCCAGATACTCCTGCTGTGCCTTCACGCCGGGATAGCGATGGCCCTGTGTGAGCTTCAGGGTGACACTGGCGCCACCATCGGTTTTTTCTCCATGTTCCTGTTCATGAGCCTTGCCGCCGGGGTACCCCTTCGGTACTTCGCCATACTGGCTGGCCTTGTTGTGGTGGCCCTGCCCATCGTGTGGCAGTACGTTCTCAAGGACTATCAGAAGAACCGCTTCGTGGCTGTGTTCAACCTGGACACCGACCCGGATATACGCATGACCGATGGATTTCAGCAGTGGCAGGGACGCGTTTCCATCGGCAGCGGCGGTCTCCGGGGCCAGGGTCTTGGACAGGGGCCAAGGGTCAGGAGCAATGTGGTTCCCTTTCAGCACAGCGACTACATCTTCTCCGTAGCCGGCGAGGAGCTGGGCTTCATCGGGTGCGTGGCCATCCTTGGGCTTCTCCTGCTATTTATGATAAAGATCCTGCATGTGGCAAGCACCTCCCGGGACGACCTGGGCCGGTATATTTGTTTTGGATTCTTTGGGATAATAGCGTTACAGTCCGTCTGGAACATCGGCATGTGCCTGACGATACTCCCCGCCATGGGTATAACATTACCCTTCTTCAGCGCTGGCGGCTCCTCGTCCATGTGCCTGTACCTGGGCTTCGGGCTGGTCCAGAGCGTCCATATGCGCCGCAAGGAGATAGACGGCCTGCATCTAAGGCCCAGTCAACCGATTCGGCCCTCCTACAAGAAAACTCACGAGGTGAAAAAGCTCTAGCCTTCAGAATATTCAATATAGTAAACACAAAAAAGCCGGTACGGCCACGCCGTACCAGCTTTTTTGTGTTCTCATATACCGTCCACAAACTCCCTGAACCTTGGCAGCATACCTATCTTGTCCGGCGTATGGGGCGGCATTTGCAGGATATCGTACCCCGGCAGATTATTCCCCTCCACCAGCACCGGGCCCTTGTGCGTAACGGCCACGTCCCAGCCCACATACCGCATCTGCGGTATCACCTCCGAGGCCTTCAGGCACAGTTCCTTCGCCTGCTCCCAGAGGGGTATTAAAAGCCCCTCTATGGCCACGCCTGTCATGGGGTGCTTCTCATATGTCTTTCTGTCCTTGTCATAGGCCGGGTACTGTATACGCCCCGTGTCCAGGTCCACCGGCGCGAACATCCCCCCCGAGTGCAGGTTGTCTACCGGGCGGCCGCCGTTGCCTATGCGCAGATGGGCATACAGGATATGCCCGCCGGTATCGTTTCGGATAGTCACTATACGCAGAGTGTTAATAGAGTATGGATTTAGCGCGTTCAATTCAGGGTGCTGTTCCAGTACCTCCTCGACCACGCCCACATTGTCCTCCCGCAGCTTATTGTAAAGCTCCTCTACGCTTGAAAAATCCTTTAGGACCAGCTTCTCCACTCCTTTGCCGCCGGTGCCATCGTTCGGCTTCACTATAACGGCGTCCCTGCCGCTGACAAAATCCTCCAGCTGGTTTTGGGTGGCCGAAGAAAACTCAAGCCATTCCCTGCCTATATAATCCGCGAACGTCCGATAAAACGTGCTCTTATAGTCAAAATACTTGTAATATGCGGGATCGTTCAACATCTGTACCAGGGTGTTGTTCACACTGCGCGTCACGTAGGTGGCCCTCTGTTCCGGGGTCAGATTGTAAAATTCGCACAGCAGATAGTCGTTAAAACCCGCGCCATAGCGTAGTCCGCAGCCTACAATATCAGCAAGCACCGCAGGGCTGCTCCTGCCGGTGATAGCGTGGACTATGCCCGCCGTGCGGAACAGCTCCTTATAGTCCATACGCATGGCCGTACCAAGGATATAACTCAGCTTGCCCAATTTATAGCATCTCCTTTGTGATAGAATAAGCTTACTTTCCAAAAGCCCTGCGCTGCTTGGCCGCAATACGCTCCCGGCGGGCACGGGTCTCCCCCTCGTCAATAAGCAGCTCGCCCTCGTCAGTTATCCTCAATACGTCCCCTTCCTTTGCCCCCTCGGGCAACTCGGAGGTCTCTATGGCATAGTATTTTTCCTCCGAATCCTCACAAATGGCGAATTTGCCCTCAAAACGGTCTATGCTCAACTGTTTCATAATCTGTACGCTCCTCCTTATCCAATCTGACCCGCACGCGGCCCCCATCGTATATAAACACAATATTTCCGTCCGTATCCGTGCGGTATATCTCCGCGCCAACATCCTCAAGACGTTCCAGAACCTCGTCCCTGGGCAGCAGGTTCCTGTCCAGAGCAGTGGATATCGCCGCGTATTTAGGCGACGTCTCCCATAAGAACCGCAGACTGCTTGAGGTGCTGCTGCCGTGATGACCGACCTTTAACAGATCGATATCAATATCCTGCCCGCTTAGTATCAACGCCTGCTCAGCGTCATACTCCATATCTCCGCAGAACAGGGCAGAAAAATCACGGCAGTCCATACGCAGCACCAGCGATGAGTTATTCGGATCTTCAAAGCTGCCCATCGGTCCTATGGCTGTAAAAACGGCCTGCCCCATTGTAAAGCTGTCGCCTGGTTCCATGGACATAGTATCTGTACCGTTCTGTTCAAGCATACTCAGCAGTGCCGAAAGGCCCGAGCCCTCTTCTGAAAAGTAGCCGGTATCAGCTTGTACGAAAGCGCCTACGCTGATTTCACCCAGCACGCCCGGCATACCGCCAATATGGTCGCTGTCAGGGTGTGACATTATCAGGTAATCGAGGGCCGTCACCTTGTGTCTCAGCAGATAGTCCGCAACCGTGTCTGCGGCGTCAAACTTTCCGGCGTCTATCAGCGCCGCATGGTCTTGGCTGCGTATAAGGATAGCGTCTGCTTTTCCCACATCAAGTATGTGTATCTCCAGCAGCCCTGTCTCGTCCCGCCGGTCGTTGAATCCAAACTCATAGCACGCCTGCGAAAATATCCGTCGCCCCGCCGGGGTAATGGAGATTATCAGCGCAGACAAGACCATAAACACCCTCATAATCCTAAACCGCCGCACAAAACTTGTTTTCCTGCCGGAGGCTGTGCTTTTTGACATTGATGTAACCTCGTTGGATGAATACTATGCCTGTGTTCTAAATTATTATAGCGCAATTTTCTTCCTGGCGCAACTGGTTTTTCCAAAAGTATAATATTGCTTGCAAACTCAAAAATTGCTGAAAAAAGGATTGACATCTAGTATGTGAGGTGGTATAATAATCAAGTCTTAAGAGATAGGGGTATAGCTCAGCTGGTAGAGCAGCGGTCTCCAAAACCGCGTGCCGAGGGTTCGAATCCTTCTGCCCCTGCCACTGGTAAATCCCGGAATTCCTTGGAATTCCGGGATTTTCTCGTATTTGGGGTGGTGGGGTGCGGTCTATGGTGCCGCTCTCTACGGCGTGTATTTTGCTGTTTTTTCGCATCTGGTCGTATCTGTTTCTAACTTTTCCATCTGGCACATCATCAATAAATCATCAAAAATCCGAGGTGCTCCCCTCTCTCGCACTGGCTCTGGCTAAAAATTGAACTCGTCTGTTATCCCTTGTAGGCGAGTCGTGTCTTTCTTGACATAGTACATTTCCGTGATTTGCGAGGTACTGTGTCCCAGGAGGTCGGCTACCTGCCTAGGCGAGAGTGCCATGAGGGTTCCGTCCGGCTGGCGGATGCCGTTGACCAGTGAGCTGCCGAATGTGTGTCGGAGAGAATGTAGCCCTTTCTGTTCTATCCCGGCAGCTTTCAAAATTCTGTAGTACCTCTTGCGGAAGTTCACTGGGCGGGTGTAGTCGCCCCTCTCGTCGCTCACGAGGGGCGCTGTGGGGCCGAAATCGCGCTCCTGGCGTAACTCCCTTACTGCCTGTACTGCGGCCTGATTCAGCGGCACACGGCGCTTACTGGTGGCTGTTTTCGTTTTGCCAACTTTGACCTCCCTGCCTGGCTCAAAATTCACGCCATCTCGCTTGCAGACTTCCTTTACCCCTTGGCGCACCTCAAGATATTTATGCTCTAGGTCGATATCGCTGTTAAGCAAGCCCAGCAGTTCCCCGGTGCGCAGGCCGGTGTTCAGCATGAGGATGTAAGCCGCTGGCTGCTGGTATTTCGGCTTGCTGTTGGCGTAAGTGCTGAATGCCTCGGCCT
This sequence comes from Acutalibacter muris, assembly GCF_002201475.1. NCBI lineage: Bacteria > Bacillati > Bacillota > Clostridia > Eubacteriales > Acutalibacteraceae > Acutalibacter > Acutalibacter muris. Next base: position 2,025,576 of record NZ_CP021422.1, read on the forward strand.
TGAATTTCTCAATTTCTTCTGGCGTGAAAATCGTGACAGTTTCCTGCGTAGGCAGATCTTCTTTGTTTTGAGCCGCCATGAAGTTTGACTTTTTTATCATGGGTACGCTGTTCATTGGGCTCTTTGCTAAAATTTCTTGCTGGGTCAGGTAGCGGAAATACTCGTTGAGGACGATGTACACCTTCTTGACTGTGGTGTAGGCGTAGCCCTCTCCCATCCAGTGGTTCAGCAGTTCCTTGAGGTCTGCCGCAGTGATATCGCCTACAACTTTCTCTCCGAGCAAAGGAAAAATTTGATGCTCCACCGTACATTCACAGCGGTCGTAGGTGGTGCGTTCCACCGAGGGGAACTTGAAAACCTGGAGCCAGTGGGTCATGCTCTCGCGGAGAGTCTTATGGGATTCGTCTGACTCCTGCAAGGCATCGTTAAATGCCGCAACGTAGTCAGTCATCTTCTTTGTGACTTCTGCCTTGGTAGTGCCTGAAAAACTTTTACGCTTACGCTCCCCTTTCTCATCCATGTACCAGACTGTCCCGCCCCAGCGGTCATCTGTGCGCTTAAAGGCTTTTCCGTTAGTCAACAACTTCTTCTGAGCCATTTGTCAGCCCTCCTTTCGTCAACAACACAACATACCACACTCTGTTGCAAAAGTCTACTGACATTTTTCTTACTTTTTGCTCTGGCATTTCCGGATTTCTAAAGGCCGTATTCTTTGTTATGCGGCGCAAATTTTGAGCTAGGCGCCTTACCCTTACAAAAGTGGGTTCGGGCTGCTGCCCGATACCTGTGCTGTCCGACAACGTCGGACGAGCGCTCTGCTTGCCCTTCCACAATAGTGGAAGTTTTTGCATGACATCCACCGACCCCTGATTTCTGAACCTGCTTATTCCTGATTTTGCCCCAACGGTCGGCTCTGCCGTCCGATGTTATCCGCGCGGTAGACCCCGCGCTTTAACCTGCTTGGCTTTTCGACCGTTTTCTGCACCCTTTGAGGCTGGATAATCTTTCATATTCCTGCATATCTGCCCTTTATCTGGCTTAGCAAATACTCCCATCACAAATCGCCACAAATACCCTCACACGGCGTTCTTTACCTGCGGGTGGTAACTTTCTTGACCGCTGCCCAAAATCGCCCGACACGGCCCTTACACGGCTCAACAGCCTGTTGCTTGTTGATGCTAAGTGTTTTCCTTTTCTGCATATCCCTCTATTTTCTGCACTGCCGCCCCATCCAGCGCCAGAGGGTCACAGGCCGTCCCTCGTGCATGACCCTCGTCCCGTCCAGGTCATACACACAGTCATCGTTAAAGGTGTGTATCCAGGAGAAGTGCCCCATATACTCCAGCGGCCTCCCCTGGCCGTCCTTATACAGCCCGGACTTGTCCACGATCCGCTCGAACAGGGAAACATGGACATTCTCCGCACCCGCCGCCTTCAGCCGCCGTACCAGGGGCAATACAAGACCGTCCGGGGGCACGATGGGGTCGTTCTCGGCCTGGGTGAACCACATAGGCAGGTGTTTGAGGTTCTCAATATCCTGCTCTGAGAAGTCGCTGGGCCGCAGGGCCTCGCACACCGGGTATGCCGCCGCGAAGAAGCCCGGGTAGCTCAGAAGCATCCGCATGGTCATAAATCCGCCGTTGGAGCATCCGCCGATGTACACCCGGTCCCGGTCGATGTCCGGGTGCAGCTCAATAAACTCGTCAATCGCGGCCTTCACCGCCTCGGTGTACATGCTTTTGCTGCTGGTAAGCTCCTGGGGATCCTGATGGTTCACCGCGCCGGAATTCATCCAGAAGGTGGGGCACTGGGGGACCAGCACATAGGCCGCACCTCCCAGCTTGCGCTGAATATCGTCGGAGGAGATGGCCACCACCTTGTTGCCGGTGTAGGCCAAAGCCGGGTCATCGCCGCCCTCGCCGTGGCCGTGGAGCCAAATCACCAGGGGCAGCTTCTCCGGGAAGGTATGCTCCCACTCGTCGCCGTAGTTGCTGTCCAGGGCGGTGAAGCTTTGCCTGGCATGGTCCAAGTCCGGGGTGAAATAGCCGTAGTTCAGAGGGAGCGGCTCATAGTGGGAGCACCCATTCTGCCATCCCCTCAGCTGTGGGCAGATATCCCCCTGGGACTCGTCGAATATCCAGCCGTTTATGGGCACTTCGCCGGGGATATCCTTCACCTGGGTGACCCGGTAGCGGCACTCCACCAGGGCGTTGTAGCCGCCCTCCCGGAGGCTCGCCGCCATAGAGTAGCCGATGGGAGCGCCCATCTGGTAGGGCATCTCCAGAGCGATGTGCCCCGACTGGTAGACCTTACCGCCGTTCTCGTCGCAGGGGTACGCCGCCGACACCGGGCGGTAGCCCTGGGAAGGGAAAATCTTCGGACCGGGCCAGGTGTGGTTCTCAAGGAAGCCCTTGCCGGTCTTGGGGTCGATGCGCTCCACGTAGACGGAGAAGGTGTCTTTGTCAATGCACTCGGCGCGGACGGACTTGGGGGCTTTCAAAATGAGCTTGGTGATGTAGGGGCCGTTGTCGGTGACAATGGTGAAGGTTTTGTATGGGTACATGGTTGTCCTCCTTTACTTTTGGCAATTCCCCGCAATAATTTCCTTGAGCGGGATGTTGGGGTTGCGGTAGCGGTGCTCAGGGTTGACTTCCTTGAAGGTGGCGAACTGTATGGACTTCTGTGGGCAGGCGTGGATGCAGGCCATACAGCTTACGCAGTCGGTATAGTCGTGTTCGGCCCTGCCCTCTTTCACGCTAATGCACCCCATTGGGCACACCCGTGAGCATATCCCACAGCCGATGCAGTCCTCCGTCACCCGGTAGTAAGGCTTTACCAGCATGGGGCCGTTCTCTTTTATCATGTTGACAAACCCCTGGTAGAAGTCTTTCTCCTCCTGGCTGGCAAACTGAATCTCCCGCTTTTTGCCGTCGATGTCGGCCCTGATGGCAGCTAAATGCTCGTCAACATTTTTCTCTGGCTCCAGCTTTTTCTGTTCCTCCATGTCGAACACCGGCAGGGCGTTGTCCAGCATAATGACGGTGTTGATGTAGTCGGCCTTTTTGCCGACACTTGTAAGGTACTCCTGTACCCGCTCAGCCACGCCGCCGTGGTGGCAACCGTAGGTGATGACGATGTAAAAGTAGTCTGTCTCAAACTCTGAGTTTTTGATAAACTCCTTGATTACATCAGGCATATCCAGCTCGTAGAGCGGGCAGACGATGCCGATGGAATCAGCCTTATAGCGCCTGTCCGTCTTTTTCAGCTCCTGAGGGATGCTGACCAGCTCCGTGTCAAACTGCTTGGCGGCATAGAGGCTGTTTCCGGTAGCAGTGAAGTATAATACCATGTAAAATTCCTCCTGTTTATTTTGAAGCGTTTTCAATGCAGTTCAAAGCGTTCAGGCTCCTTGGGTAGCCGATATAGGGCAGGCACTGGCTGACCACCTGGATCAGGAAAAGCCGGTCATTGCCCACGGTCATGTTGGCCCGGGCATGAGCGGTAAGCTGGGGCTCGCACCCGCCCTGTGCCGCCAGGAAACAGAAGGTTATCATCTCCCGCTGGGGCAGACTCAGGCCCGTGCGGGTGTAGTAATCCCCAAAACAGTTGCTGGCAAGCCAGCTGTTGATGTGCCGCTTCTCCCTTGGCCCCTGCTCCCAGCTATTTCTCAGGCCTTCTCCGAAAGCCTCCACCTGTATCTGATTACCAGCCTCCCGGCGTTGCTCGGGCTGGACAGTGCCCTGGGGCTCCAGCGGCAGGGCGATGCCCCGGCGGCTCAGTTCCTCGTTGACCGCACTCAGAAAGGGCAGCATACGGCCCAGCCCCAGATAGGCGGCGGCCTGGTACACAGTTTCCTTCACCTCTATGGGAGTTACCCCGCCGTCCAGGGCCAGGGGCAGCATGAGCCGGAAGGCGTCCAGCCCCTGACAGCCCAGCAGGGTGGCTAAGATCGCCAGATAGCGTGTGGGCTCGTCCATAGGCTCCGTGGTGTCCAGCACCTCGCCGAAGGCGAAGCTTGTAAAAATTCGAGCGAACTCCGGGTCGGTCTCGCTAAGACTCGGAAATATCTTCTTAGTGTCCATTCTCTCTTGCTCCTTTCCTGTTCAGGGCAGTTTGCTGTATTCCTCGTCGCTGACCGGCTCGCACCACTGGGTGGAGTAGTCCTCCCCGGGCACCTCGACCGCCACATGGACAAATTCGCTGTCTTTTGCCGCGCCGTGCCAGTGCTTGACCTCTGATGGAATGTTTACTACGTCCCCGGGATGGAGCTCCCGGGGCTCCTGGCCCCACTCCTGATACCAGCCCCGGCCTTGGGTACAGAGCAAGATCTGCCCGCCGCCGGATTTGGCGTGGTGGATGTGCCAGAAGTTCCGGCATCCCGGCTCGAAGGTGACATTGAAGATCTGCACGCCCGCCTCGCTCAAGGCAGACAGATAGGACTGCCCGGTGAAATAGGCTCCGGCGGGGTTCGGCCCGCCTTTGGGGAACAGTGTGCCGCTCATGGTTCTTCCTCCTTTTGGTTACATGACTTCCATCAACATCTGGAAAATCTCCTCCCTGGGCAGTACCCGGGGCATACTCGGGTTCACTCCGCAATTCTCAGAAACCTTCCGCAAAATATCCTCGTCCACCTTCAACCCCAGCTCCGTAAAGCTGCTGTCCAGCCCCAGCTCCTTCACGAACGCAGCCACAGCCTCAACGGCCTCGTCCGCCAGCTCCTGAGTGGTCTTCCCGGCGGGGTCTAAGTCGAACACCCTCTGCCCAAACCGGGCGAATTTTTCGGGCATATCCTTCACAATGTGCCGGTAGTAACTGGGGTGTATGACTGCAAGGGCCATGCCGTGGTTACCGCCAGTGTAGGCGCAAAGCTGGGCCTCGATGGGGTGGCACTGGAAGCCGCCCTCCTTGCCGCAGTTGAAGAGGAACGTCTGGGGCAGGGAGGAATCCCACATGAGGTTGCCGAGAATCTCGATATTCTTGGGGTCCCTCCGCCAGGCCCGGGCATTCTCAATAATATCGTGCATGACGGCCTCGTTCATGGCGTCGGACACGCACTCGCCGGGGCCGAAGTAGGTCTCCATGCAGTGGCTGAGATTGTCGAAAATGCCGGAGGCCAGCTGCTTTTGCGGTACTGTCAGCAGATAGGTGGGGTCACAGATAGCGAAGCCGGCGGGGGTGCCCGGCATGGTGGCTTTCGTGTTCAGCGCCTTATTGCTGATACCGCCCAGCCCGTTCATTTCCGAGCCGGTGCCCGAGAGGGTGACGACAGCGCCCCAGGGTGTGCCGCTCATGGGGTAGTAATGGTCCTCGAAAATCAGCTTCCAGTAGTCGCCGGGGGCCTTCGCCGCCGCCGAAATGACCTTCACACAGTCCATCACCGAGCCGCCGCCTACGGCCAGGATGAAGTCAACGTTCTGGTTTTTGACGGTCTCGGCACCCTTTACCACCATGTCATAAGTGGGGTTGGAGGTGATGCCGCCGAAGTCAACGACAGTCTTGCCTGCCTGCTCCAAAATACCGGTGAGCTGGTCGTAGAGCCCGCTGCGCTTCACGGACCCGCCGCCGTAAGCCAGCATGACAGTCTTGCCGTAAGCCCGCAGCTCCATACCCAAATGCCGCTCTACGCCGCCCTCGCCGAACAGTACCTTTACCGGTGCGTGATAGAAAAAGTTTTTCATGAAAATGACCTCCTGTTTTTGTGTTGGTTACATTATAACAGAAGGCCATTGAAATGTAAAATGCCCATTTTGAATAAAGCATTATTCGGAAATTGCATGAACCACATGCTCAAGGAACGCCTCCAGCGCCGGAGTCTGCACGGGCTTTTTCTTCCATATCAGAGACGCCGAGGCGGTCTTACCCTTGGCGAATGGAAGGAAGATCAGGCCCTCCTGGCGTTCCCCGACCGTACCCAGGCAGACGATCAGCGCGCCGGCGGTTTGGGCCAGGGGAAAGGCATTGTAGATGAGGTTGTAGGTGGCCCCTACCCGTTCTTCAGCCCCTTGCCCCAGCCAGCGCAAAAGCTCCTGCTTGAATACGGTGTTCTCCGGCAATATCAGCCGCTCCTGCCGGAGCTGCCTGCCCGATACCTCCGGCTCCCCGGCCAATGGATGGCTCTCTGGCACCAGCACACCCCAGGTCTCTGTCAGGCCCAGCTCAAGTATCTCAAAGGTGGCCGGATTCACATTCCGCATGACAAATCCCGCGTCCAGCAGCCCCTTCTCGATATCCTCGCATATGCGGTCGGCGTTTTCGGATATCAGGTGGAAGTGTACGCTGGGGTGCAGCACTTGAAAGGCGGCGATCTGCTCTGCCAAAAATCGCACCGAGCCGGTCTCGCCCATGCCCAGGTACAGCTCGCCGGAGAGCTCCGCGGCGCCGGTGTCTTCTCGCACGGCCTTCTGGTAGAGGGCGAGAATTTCTCGGGCGGTCTCACGAAAGAGGAGGCCGTCCTTTGTGAGGCTGACGTTCTTTTTTGTGCGGATAAAAAGTGTCTTGCCAAGCTCACGCTCCAGGTCCATCAGCTGCCGGGAAACGGTGGGCTGGGAGACGTGGAGGAGCTCGGCGGCGTGGGTGATGCTGCCTTCTTCGGCGGTCATCAGGAAGTATTCGAGAACGCGTAAATCCACTATGTTTCTCCTCTCATTTTCACTTTGACTTATAGTATATCAGGTAGGGGCGTTGGACTGCAAGAGTTTTTGAGAGCGATTCATGCAATTGATTGTTTTCTTTGTTTAGCGGCGCAAATTTTGAGCTGACGAACTCTTGACAGTTAGCTTGTGTGCATGGTATTATCTATGTAGTTTTCTGAGAGTTTTTTCAGACAAGCAGATGAAAAAAGCCCTTTTTGAGGGCTGAGAAAATCCAACATCATCAATAAATCATCAAAATCTTTTGTGGCGTACTTTTCGGGAACACAAACGGCTCAACGGCGCGGAAAACTGGCTGTTGTATGTCCTCTCATGTCTTTTCCACATCCACTCCAAAACCGCGTGCCGAGGGTTCGAATCCTTCTGCCCCTGCCAAAGACGTTGCCTCCGGCAAGTCTGACAAAGCCCGGAATTCCTTGGAATTCCGGGCTTTTCTCGTGTTTTGGGGCGGTGGGGTGCGGTCTGTCGAGCCGCTCTCTATGGCGTGTATTTTGCGCTTTTTTCGCATCTGGTCGCATCCGTTTCTAACTTTTCCGTTTGGCACAGCATCAATAAATCATCAAAAATTCGGGGCTGCGATCTTGCTTTGCTGGCCTCGGTCAAAAATTGAACCCGTCTGTTATCCCTTGCAGACGGGTCGTATCTTTCTTGACGTAGTACATCTCGGTGATTTGCGATGTGCTGTGGCCCAGAAGGTCGGCTACCTGCCGGGGCGAGAGTGCTTTGATGGTGCCGTCGGGCTGTTTCACGCCGTTTATCAGTTGGGTCGCAAAATGATGTCTTAAACTGTGCAATCCTTTCTGATCTATGCCCGCTGCTTTCAAAATCCGGTAGTACCTCTTGCGGAAGTTCACCGGCCTGGTGTAGCCGCCCTTCTCGTCGCTCACGAGGGGCGCTGTGGGGCCGAAGTTGCGTTCCTGGCGTAACTCCCTTACCGCCTGCACTGCGGCCTGATTCAGCGGCACACGGCGCTTGCTGGTGGCCGTTTTGGTCTTGCCGACTTTGACTTCTCTGCCGGGGACGTAGTCTGTCCCCTCTCGCCTGCACACTTCCTTTACTCCCTGGCGCACCTCAAGATATTTATACTCCAGGTCAATGTCGCTATTGAGCAGGCCCAGCAGCTCCCCTGTGCGTAGACCTGTGTTCAGCATGAGAATGTATGCCGCTGGCTGCTGATACTTGGGCTTACCGTTACTGAATTTACTGAACGCCTCGACTTTGAATTTTTCTATTTCCTCTGGCGTAAACACGGTAACCGTTTCCTGCGTAGGCAGGTCTTCCTTGTTCTGAGCCGCCATAAAGTTTGACTTCTTTATCATGGGTACGCTATTCATGGGGTTCTTTGCCAGGATTTCCTGCTGGGTCAGGTAGCGGAAATACTCGTTGAGGACAATGTACACTTTCTTCACCGTGGTATAAGCGTAACCCTCCCCCATCCAATGGTTGAGCACTCCCTTGAGGTCAGTGGCGGTTATATCACCTACCACCTTGTCACCCAGGAGAGGAAAGATTTGATGCTCCACCGTACATTCACAACGGTCGTAGGTGGTGCGTTCCACCGATGGAAACTTGAACACTTGGAGCCAGTGGGTCATGCTCTCCTTGAGCGTTTTGCGGGATTCATCGGACTCCTGCAAGACATCGTTGAAAGCTGCAACATAGTCTGTCATTTTCTTGGTGACTTCAGCCTTTGTCGTGCCTGAGAATGATTTACGCTTACGCTCTCCTTTTTCGTCCATATACCAGACTGTGCCGCCCCAGCGGTCGTCGGTTCTCTTAAAGGCTTTTCCGTTAGTCAACAACTTCTTCTGAGCCATTTGTCAGCCCCCTTTCTTAACACAACACAATACCATAATGTCCCGGCAATGTCCAGAAAATTTTTCTTCCGTATTCTTTGTTCTGCGTCGCAAATTTTGAACGCCCACTACATTGAAAAACTATAATCGTAATCATAGTCCTCGCCACCGAAGCGCTGACCATGAGCTAACTTCTTGAGTGCCTCCCGGCTGCGCTGTTTGCTCTCCGACCAGGTCGGAATGGGCGGTAGCTCTGGTGTGTCCAATGCCTGTTCCAAGTACCGCCCAAACTCCACGGCATTGTACGCGACTTCACCAAGCCATCCTTCCTCTGGTTCCTCGCTGCCGGGGTAAAACTCAAACACCTGCCGGAACATGAACAACATCTCCAAGTTCTCTTTGAGGAACGTTTCATCATGCAAACTGCTGTCACGGCACCGCCGACCCTCTGGCGTAATGAAAGTGATGTGCTTTCTGGTGTCTGACCATACCACTTGATACCCTTCTTGCTCCACATTGTAGATGAAAGACTCCCGATCGTCGGCGTACTCCAGCGCTTCATTGATCACATGAATCAGATCCAATTTCCAACTCTCTCCGCGTAAGCCAGCCTGATACTCGCCGGGCTTCATGCGCTTTTTCTTCTCGTGCCGCTTTGCTTTTTCCAAAACTGAAAGCCCATGTTTCAAACAAATCTCGTCATTCACATTACGATGAGCCTGCAAGTCAGTAGCATTTTGATGTAGTTTCTTGCCATCTACACAGTTTACAGAGTTGACTACAAGGTGATTATGCAGGTGACCAGTGTCCAAATGCGTTGCCACCACCACTTCAAAATCCGGGAACTCCCTCGCCGCAAATTCCAAACCGATAGCGTTCACTTCCTGCGGAGTGAGGTCATCTTCCTCCGGGAACGACTGCACGAAATGATAAAACTGTCTGCCGTCAGTCTTGCGAAATCGTTTCTTCGTGGTCATCATCTCAGTGAAAGCGCACTGTGGAACGCAGTTATGCCCTGTCACAAATTTCAAATTTCCCCACTTGGTTTTGTAATCCTGCGCCACATATTTCAGAACACCTTGCATCGCGCCAGCCGTTTGTTTCCTATTCCTAATCGCAATAAATGTTGCCATCACGATAGTTGACGCTCAGCGTCAACTATTCACCTCCCCGGCAATTTTCTCCAGTTGAGAACACAGTTTACTGTAGGCAACAATCAAATCCTCGCTTTGAACCACGCTGAGCCTCCCCATATTCGCCAGCGTAGCAAGCTGATTTATATTGCGTCCCTGGGCTTTTATTTCTGAAAGAATTTCACCCAATCCATCCACCTGGACGATTTCTTTCCCCAGCGCATACTGGATAATGTAGTCCGTCATAGTCATCTTGGCCTTCCTTGCCCGCTTTTGGATGGCGGCTTTTTCACTCGGCGTGAGCCTTGCGGTAATGATAGTTGTCTTCTTTTTCAGTGCAAATCCACTCTCCTTTCTGCTCTCTGTTATGGCCCTTGCCCTTAAAACTCCCCCTTTAGGGGGCCGGGGGGGAGAGCCGGGATTTCCCGGCTCCTGCGTCCGGCGTATAGCCGGACGCTATGCTTGCCCTGCCTAAAGGCAGGTTTTCTGCGCCCTTCGCCCTTTCATCCCCGGAAATAAGGCTGGAAAATTGTGGGTTCTGCTCTCTTTCAAAAAGCCCTCACAAATCGCCACAAATGCCCTCACACGGCGTTCTATGCTGGCTGTCGCTGCTTCCTTAGCCCCTGCCACGATTGCCCGACACGGCCCTCACAGGGATTACAAACGCTTACCCCGATAGCTGGCACTCATTGTGGTACTCAATTGCTCCTTGAATCGGCAGAATCGTAAAAACAAGATTACCATTTCGAACCTGCCTGCCATCAGATTCGTACTTTGTAGGCTCCGTAATAATCAGCGCCTTGTACTCAAGCTCCCGCACATACTTCTGCACCGTGTTGCGGCTCATGCCCACCGCCCGGCCTATCGTTTTGTAGCTGGGCCAGCACTGATGTGACTTCCTATCCTCACAGTACATGAGGTACGCATAGACAGCCAGTTCCCCCGTAGACAACCCTAAACTAAAGATAGCGTTAGGCAGAGGAAAGAAATTCTTTGCTCCGCTGCATTGTGCTCTCAGAAAATTATTCATGGCATCTACCTCCTGCCTGTTCCTCAACCCAAGCGAGGAATTTTTCCTTGGGAACCACCAACCGTGACCCGATTTTCACCACTGGAAAGCCCTCTCGGTGCAGTAGTTCATAGGTACCCGCCAGCGAAATACCCAGCACCTGCGCCACTGTCTTTGCGTTCAAAAACAGCGGCAGTTCATCATAGCTTTTGAATTTTGATTGTTTCAATCGCATTCTCCTTCCATAGATTTCTATTTGATCCTACATAATAAAGGACACTCGCAGACAGTTTGTAAACCAAAATTTAGAAAAAATTCTCGAAACAAAAAAGAATAAGGAGCCCGTCACCAGACGGAACTCCTCAGTTCTTTGTGAACTTTCTTCAGTTGCTTTGAGACTGCCATTTTGGATACGCCTCGGATCGCTCCGATTTTCTCCAAGGACAGCCCCTCGCCATAGCGTAGCTGGATCAATTCCTGCTTGGTCTTGTCCAGACACGCCACGGCTTTCCGCAAATTTTCAAGCCGGAGGTTCCTGATCGCAAGATCGTCCAACGAGTACAAGCAATAGCTTTTCGGGGACAGCACCATTTCGAGATCACCTTTACTAAGATGCCTTTGGTCCCGCTTGGCCTCCGCCTGCTCACGCTTTCTGTCCTGCTCCAGGAATTCTGCGACCTCCTTTGGCACTGAGATCGGCTCACCCTCGTACATTATGACCATCGGACTCCTTTCCGTTTAGGAAAGGCCACACAGCGCTGTCGGCACAGCGCCAAATACTGTGGACGTTCATGATCTCCCGCATCCCGGGGCAATTTTAGTGTCCGATGCGCGCCATGAAAGTCAGAGGCCACACGAGTGTAACCTCACCGAAACTGTGTGTTTTTTAGCTTTCGCTATATTTATTTTAACACTTTCGCACTGAAATTGCAATACTGAGATTGGAATTGTCGAAAAGCCTTTTTCTTTGTTTATGCAGCGCAAATTTTGAGTGCCAGAAATTCAGTCGACTCTGCCGTCCGATGTCTTCCGCGCGGTAGGTCTCGCCTGTCGGCTCGGTCGGTGCTTGACAAGAGTTCATGTTTTGCATGAACTCTACGCCACATGGCGACCAGCGCCCCCGCGCTTTAACCTGCTTGTCTTTTTGATGGCTTTCTGCGTCCTCTGGGGCTGGAAAATCTTTCAGAGTCCTGCATATCTGCACTGTGGTAATCATCCCTCACAAATCGCCACAAATGCCACAACACGGTGTTTTACCTGTGGTCGGTCAACTTCCCTACCACTGCCTCAAATCGTCCGACAGCGCCCTCACACGGCTCAACAGCCTGTTGCTTGGTTGATGTTAGGTGTTTTCTGTCATGCCCTTTTCCGTATATTCCTCTATTTTCTGCACTGCCTCCCCATCCAGCGCCACAAGGTCACCGGCCGCCCCTCGTGCATGACTCTCGTCCCATCCAGATCATACACACAGTCATCGTTAAAGGTGTGTATCCAAGAGAAGTGCCCCATATACTCCAGCGGCCTGCCCTGGCCGTCCTTATGCAGCCCGGACTGGTCCACGATCCGCTCAAATAGGGAAACATGGACATTCTCCGCGCCAGCCGCTTTCAGCCGCTGCACGAGTGGCAGCACGAGGCCGTCTGGGGGCACGATGGGGTCGTTCTCAGCCTGGGTGAACCACATGGGCAGGTGCTTAAGGTTCTCAATATCCTGCTGAGAGAAATCGCTGGGCCGCAAGGCCTCGCAGACCGGGTATGCCGCAGCGAAGAAGTCCGGATAGCTCAGGAGCATACGCATGGTCATGAATCCGCCGTTGGAGCAACCTCCAATATACACCCTATCCCGGTCGATGTCCGGGTGCAGCTCAATAAACTCGTCAATCGCGGCCTTCACCGCCTCGGTGTACATGCTTTTGCTGCTGGTAAGCTCCTGGGGATCCTGATGGTTCACCGCGCCGGAATTCATCCAGAAGGTGGGGCACTGGGGGGCCAGCACATAGGCCGCGCCTCCCAGCTTGCGCTGAATATCGTCGGAGGAGATGGCCACCACCTTGTTGCCGGTGTAGGCCAAAGCCGGGTCATCGCCGCCCTCGCCGTGGCCGTGGAGCCAAATCACCAGGGGCAGCTTCTCCGGGAAGGTATGCTCCCACTCGTCGCCGTAGTTGCTGTCCAGGGCGGTGAAGCTTTGCTTGGCATGGTCCAAGTCCGGGGTGAAATAGCCGTAGTTCAGAGGGAGCGGCTCATAGTGGGAGCACCCATTCTGCCATCCCCTCAGCTGTGGGCAGATATCCCCCTGGGACTCGTCGAATATCCAGCCGTTTATGGGCACTTCGCCGGGGATATCCTTCACCTGGGTGACCCGGTAGCGGCACTCCACCAGGGCGTTGTAGCCGCCCTCCCGGAGGCTCGCCGCCATAGAGTAGCCGATGGGAGCGCCCATCTGGTAGGGCATCTCCAGAGCGATGTGCCCCGACTGGTAGACCTTACCGCCGTTCTCGTCGCAGGGGTATGCCGCCGACACCGGGCGGTAGCCTTGGGAAGGGAAAATCTTCGGACCGGGCCAGGTGTGGTTCTCAAGGAAGCCCTTGCCGGTCTTGGGGTCGATGCGCTCCACGTAGACGGAGAAGGTGTCTTTGTCAATGCACTCGGCGCGGACGGACTTGGGGGCTTTCAAAATGAGCTTGGTGATGTAGGGGCCGTTGTCGGTAACAATGGTGAAGGTTTTGTATGGGTACATGGTTGTCCTCCTTTACTTTTGGCAATTCCCCGCAATAATTTCCTTGAGCGGGATGTTGGGGTTGCGGTAGCGGCGCTCAGGGTTGACTTCCTTGAAGGTGGCGAACTGTATGGACTTCTGTGGGCAGGCGTGGATGCAGGCCATGCAGCTTACGCAGTCGGTATAGTCGTGTTCGGCCTTGCTGTCCTCCACAGATATGCACCCCATAGGACACACCCGTGAGCATATGCCGCACCCGATGCAGTCCTCCGTCACCCGGTAGTAGGGCTTTGACAGCATGGGGCCGTTCTCTTTTATCATGCTGACAAACCCCTGATAGAAGTCCTTTTCACGTTGCGATGCAAACTGTATCTCCCGCTTTCTGCCATCGATGTCGGCCTTGATGGCGGCTAAATGATCGTCAACCTTCTTCTCAGGCTCCAGCTTTTTCTGTTCCTCCATGTCGAACACCGGCAGGGCGTTGTCCAGCATGATAACGGTGTTGATGTAGTCGGCCTTTTTGCCGATACTTGTAAGATACTCCTGTACCCGCTCAGCCACGCCGCCGTGGTGGCAGCCGTAGGTGATGACGATGTAAAAGTAATCTGTCTCGAATTCCGAGTTTTTGATAAACTCCTTGATGACCTCGGGCATATCCAGCTCATAGAGCGGGCACACGATGCCGATGGAATCAGCCTTATAATGACGCTCCGTCTTTTTCAGCTCCTGGGGAATGCTGACGAGCTCCATGTCGAACTGCTTTGCGGCATAGAGGCTGTTGCCGGTGGCGGTGAAGTAAAAGACCATGATGTTTTCCTCCTATTACAATATATTTGGTCGAAAGAACCCTTCAACCAGAAGGGCTTTTCACCGTCTCGTGCCTAAGCTACAATAAGAGTGGCAACTGGCTGACGTATACCTCCTGGGGCTTCAAAGTCCGTAATCAAGACAGTCCGCCATCCTCTTGTTGCAGCGTTCGGTTTAAGCAGATTGAGCCAGTCCTGTGGTTCATCTTCCCACCCATGGGCGGGAAGATAGATTTGCCGGCAGAGTTCGTGTCACCCAATAGATTGAATCGGCAGCGAGAAAAGATGGGTTCCGGTTGTGCAATATTGTATTGGAGGAATGTAAATGAACTCTGTTGGCATCGATGTTTCAAAGGGCAAAAGCACAGTATGTGTCAAGCGTGTTGGCGAAGAAGTGCTTTCACCGTTTGAGATCAACCACACCGCCAGTGAACTCAGCGAGTTGGCAAAGCTGCTGAAAAGCCTGGACGGTGAGATTCGTGTGGTCATGGAGGCGACAGGTAACTATCATCTGCCTATTGCTTCCACCTTGCATAGTGCGGGTGTTTTCGTTTCGGTCGTCAATCCTGTGTTGATACATGGATATGGAAACAACAGCCTGCGACCCGCTAAAACGGACAGGAAGGACGCAGAGAAACTTGCTGACTACGGCCTGCAGCACTGGGCTGACCTTTTACCTTATGCACCGCCGGAAGATACCAGGGCGTTGCTCAAGACCTGCTACCGTCAGTACCAGCAGTGCGCAAAGATTCAGACCATGCTCAAAAACAATCTGATTTCTCTGCTGGACATGGTATTCCCAGGCTCAAATCGCCTTTTCACAAGCCCGCAAAGGGCTGACGGCACTGAAAAGTGGGTAGACTTTGTGGACAAGTTCTGGCATTGCGGCTGTGTTTCTGGGCTTTCTGAGAATGTCTTTATCGCCAGATACCAGAAATGGTGCGGTAAACATGGATATCATTTCAACGTGGACAAAGCCTGTGAAATTCACAGACACGCCAGCGCCTGTGTCAGCGTGTTTGCTAAAACCGACACTACCAAGTTTCTGGTCAACCAGGCCGTTTTACAACTCATGGCTGCTTCCTCAAACCTTGCGGCTCTTAGGCAGAAAATGCAGTCCTTAGCCTCTACTCTACCCGAATATTTTGTGGTAATGGAAAAGTTCGGTGTCGGCCTTGCCCTCGGCCCCCAGCTTATGGCTGAGATTGGCGACGTGCGGCCGCTTCAAGTCCAAGAAATCCTTGGTTGCTTTCGCTGGGATTGATGCACCGCCTTACCAGTCTGGCACTCTCAATATCCACAGCCGCAGCATTTCCAAGCGCGGCTCTCCTGCTCTGCGCAGAACCTTGTTTTTGATTATGACTGCAATCCTGATCCGCTCTCCAGCCGATGAACCTGTTTACCAGTTTATGGACAAAAAGCGTTCTGAGGGCAAGCCTTACAAAGTTTACATGATGGCTTCCGCTAACAAGTTCCTGCGTATTTACTATGCTTCTGTGAAATCTTATCTCGATTCTTTAGAAGCATAACTGTTTATGAATTTAATTATCCCAGGCCAACGCTTTTTACTGCTGGCGGTGGCCTGGTTCCATATACTCTTTTTTGCAACACATTTATTTTTTTGCTTTTCTTGCTTTTTTCTATTGACTTTTTTTAGCAGGTCTTGATTATTTTGAAGCGTTTTCAATGCAGTTCAAGGCGTTCAGGCTTCTGGGATAGCCGATATAAGGCAGGCACTGGCTGACCATATGGATCAAGAAAAGCCTGTCATTGCCCACCACTATATTGGCCCGGGCATGGGCGGTGAGCTGGGGATCGCATCCGCCCTGTGCCGCCAGGAAGCAGAAGGTTATCATCTCCCGCTGGGGCAGGCTCAGGCCCTTGCGGGTGTAGTAATCACCAAAGCAATTGCTTGCAAGCCAGCTATTGATGTGCCGTTTCTCCTTGGGGCCCTGCTCCCAGCTCTCACGCAGACCCTCACCGAAGGCCTCCACTTGCACCTGGTTCCCCGCCTCCCGGCGCTGTTCGGGCTCAACGGTGCCTTGGGGCTCCAATGGCAGGGCTATGCCCCTGCAGGTCAATTCCTCGTTGACCGCGTCCAGGAAGGGCAGTATACGGCCAAATCCCAGATAGGCCGCGGCCTGGTATACAGCCTCCTTTACCTCCACCGGGGTAAGCCCGCCGTCCAGGGCCAGGGGCAGCATGAGCCGGAAAGCGCCCAGCCCCTGACAGCCCAGCAGGGTGGCCAGAATTGCTAGGTAGCGTGTAGAATCATCCATAGGCGGCAGTTCCGGTAGAGTGTCTAGCGCCTCGCCAAAGGCAAAGTTTGTGAAAATTTGAGCGAACTCCGGGTCGCTCTCGCTAAGGCCCGGGAAAATTTTCTTCATATCCATTCTCTCTTGCTCCTTTCCTGCTCAGGGCAGTTTGCTGTATTCTTCGTCGCTGACCGGCTCGCACCACTGGGTGGAGTAGTCCTCCCCGGGCACCTCCACCGCCACATGGACGAATTCGCTGTCTTTTGCCGCGCCGTGCCAGTGCTTGACTTCTGGTGGAATGTTCACTACGTCCCCAAAATGGAGTTCTTGGGGTTCACGCTCCCACTCTTGATACCAGCCCCGGCCGCTGGTGCAGAGCAAAATCTGCCCGCCGCCGGACTTGGCGTGGTGGATGTGCCAGAAGTTCCGGCATCCCGGCTCGAAGGTGACATTAAAAATCTGAACGCCCGCCTTGCTCAAGGGAGACAGGTATGACTGCCCGGTGAAATAGGCTCCGGCGGGGTTCGGCCCGCCTTTGGGGAATAGTGTGCCGCTCATGGTTTTCTCCTTTTGGTTACATGACTTCCATCAGCATTTGGAAAATTTCCTCCCTGGGCAGCACCCGGGGCATACTCTCGTTCACGCCGCAATTCTCCGCGACCTTGCGCAGGATATCCTCGTCCACCTTCAGCCCCAGCCCGGTAAAGCTGCTGTCCAGCCCCAGCTCCTTCACGAACGCAGCCACAGCCTCAACGGCCTCGTCCGCCAGCTCCTGAGTGGTCTTCCCGGCGGGGTCTAAGTCGAACACCCTCTGCCCAAACCGGGCGAATTTTTCGGGCATATCCTTCACAATGTGCCGGTAGTAACTGGGGTGTATGACTGCAAGGGCCATGCCGTGGTTACCGCCAGTGTAGGCGCAAAGCTGGGCCTCGATGGGGTGGCACTGGAAGCCGCCCTCCTTGCCGCAGTTGAAGAGGAACGTCTGGGGCAGGGAGGAATCCCACATGAGGTTGCCGAGAATCTCGATATTCTTGGGGTCCCTCCGCCAGGCCCGGGCATTCTCAATAATATCGTGCATGACGGCCTCGTTCATGGCGTCGGACACGCACTCGCCGGGGCCGAAGTAGGTCTCCATGCAGTGGCTGAGATTGTCGAAAATGCCGGAGGCCAGCTGCTTTTGCGGTACTGTCAGCAGATAGGTGGGGTCACAGATAGCGAAGCCGGCGGGGGTGCCCGGCATGGTGGCTTTCGTGTTCAGCGCCTTATTGCTGATACCGCCCAGCCCGTTCATTTCCGAGCCGGTGCCCGAGAGGGTGACGACAGCGCCCCAGGGTGTGCCGCTCATGGGGTAGTAATGGTCCTCGAAAATCAGCTTCCAGTAGTCGCCGGGGGCCTTCGCCGCCGCCGAAATGACCTTCACACAGTCCATCACCGAGCCGCCGCCTACGGCCAGGATGAAGTCAACGTTCTGGTTTTTGACGGTCTCGGCACCCTTTACCACCATGTCATAAGTGGGGTTGGAGGTGATGCCGCCGAAGTCAACGACAGTCTTGCCTGCCTGCTCCAAAATACCGGTGAGCTGGTCGTAGAGCCCGCTGCGCTTCACGGACCCGCCGCCGTAAGCCAGCATGACAGTCTTGCCGTAAGCCCGCAGCTCCATACCCAAATGCCGCTCTACGCCGCCCTCGCCGAACAGTACCTTTACCGGTGCGTGATAGAAAAAGTTTTTCATGAAAATGACCTCCTGTTTTTGTGTTGGTTACATTATAACAGAAGGCCATTGAAATGTAAAATGCCCATTTTGAATAAAGCATTATTCGGAAATTGCATGAACCACATGCTCAAGGAACGCCTCCAGCGCCGGAGTCTGCACGGGCTTTTTCTTCCATATCAGAGACGCCGAGGCGGTCTTACCCTTGGCGAATGGAAGGAAGATCAGGCCCTCCTGGCGTTCCCCGACCGTACCCA
Organism: Acutalibacter muris; assembly: GCF_002201475.1. Lineage (NCBI taxonomy): Bacteria > Bacillati > Bacillota > Clostridia > Eubacteriales > Acutalibacteraceae > Acutalibacter > Acutalibacter muris. The sequence goes on from NZ_CP021422.1 coordinate 2,043,908, forward strand.
GGCAGACGATCAGCGCGCCGGCGGTTTGGGCCAGGGGAAAGGCATTGTAGATGAGGTTGTAGGTGGCCCCTACCCGTTCTTCAGCCCCTTGCCCCAGCCAGCGCAAAAGCTCCTGCTTGAATACGGTGTTCTCCGGCAATATCAGCCGCTCCTGCCGGAGCTGCCTGCCCGATACCTCCGGCTCCCCGGCCAATGGATGGCTCTCTGGCACCAGCACACCCCAGGTCTCTGTCAGGCCCAGCTCAAGTATCTCAAAGGTGGCCGGATTCACATTCCGCATGACAAATCCCGCGTCCAGCAGCCCCTTCTCGATATCCTCGCATATGCGGTCGGCGTTTTCGGATATCAGGTGGAAGTGTACGCTGGGGTGCAGCACTTGAAAGGCGGCGATCTGCTCTGCCAAAAATCGCACCGAGCCGGTCTCGCCCATGCCCAGGTACAGCTCGCCGGAGAGCTCCGCGGCGCCGGTGTCTTCTCGCACGGCCTTCTGGTAGAGGGCGAGAATTTCTCGGGCGGTCTCACGAAAGAGGAGGCCGTCCTTTGTGAGGCTGACGTTCTTTTTTGTGCGGATAAAAAGTGTCTTGCCAAGCTCACGCTCCAGGTCCATCAGCTGCCGGGAAACGGTGGGCTGGGAGACGTGGAGGAGCTCGGCGGCGTGGGTGATGCTGCCTTCTTCGGCGGTCATCAGGAAGTATTCGAGAACGCGTAAATCCACTATGTTTCTCCTCTCATTTTCACTTTGACTTATAGTATATCAGGTAGGGGCGTTGGACTGCAAGAGTTTTTGAGAGCGATTCATGCAATTGATTGTTTTCTTTGTTTAGCGGCGCAAATTTTGAGCTGACGAACTCTTGACAGTTAGCTTGTGTGCATGGTATTATCTATGTAGTTTTCTGAGAGTTTTTTCAGACAAGCAGATGAAAAAAGCCCTTTTTGAGGGCTGAGAAAATCCAACATCATCAATAAATCATCAAAATCTTTTGTGGCGTACTTTTCGGGAACACAAACGGCTCAACGGCGCGGAAAACTGGCTGTTGTATGTCCTCTCATGTCTTTTCCACATCCACTCCAAAACCGCGTGCCGAGGGTTCGAATCCTTCTGCCCCTGCCACAGACATGGCCCGGAATTCCTTGGAATTCCGGGCTTTTCTCGTGTTTTGGGGTGGTGGTATGCGGTCTATAGTGCCGCTCCATTTTGCCTGTTTTGCGCTTCATTTTCGCATCTGGTCGTATCCGTTTCTAACCTTTCCGTCTGGCACATCATCAATAAATCATCAAAATTTCGGGGCTTGTTCGGTGGCATCGGCCTGCTCTGGCTAAAAAATGAACCCGTCTGTGATTCCTTGCAGGCGGGTGGTATCCTTCTTGACGTAGTACATCTCGGTGATCTGAGAGGTACTGTGGCCTAGAAGGTCGGCTACTTGACGGGGTGATAAGGCGAGAATTGTGCCGTCTGGCTGTTTCACACCGTTTATCAACTGCGTGGCGAAGTGGTGCCTGAGTGAATGTAGCCCTTTTTGTTCTATGCCCGCTGCTTTCAAGATTCGGTAGTACCTCTTTCGGAAGTTCACCGGGCGGGTGTAACCGCCCTTCTCGTCGCTCACAAGGGGCGAATTTGGCCCGAAATCGCGTTCGGCACGTAGTTCCTCTATCGCGGCTACTGCGGCCCCATTTAAGGGCACACGGCGCTTACTGGTGGCCGTCTTGGTCTTGCCTACCTTTACCTCCCGGCCGGGGACGTAATCTGTTCCTTCACGCTTACAAACCTCTTTCACGCCCTGACGTACCTCCAGGTATCTGCCCTCCAAATTAATGTCGCTATTTAGCAAGCCCAGCAGTTCGCCTGTCCGTAACCCTGTGTTCAGCATGAGAATGTATGCCGCTGGTTGCTGGTACTTTGGCTTGCCATTTGAAAATTTGCTGAATGCCTCGGCCTTGAATTTCTCTATTTCCTCCGGCGTGAACACCGTGACCGTTTCCTGCGTGGGCAAATCTTCCTTGTTCTGAGCCGCCATGAAGTTCGATTTCTTTATCATGGGTACACTGTTCATGGGGTTCTTCACCAGGATTTCCTGCTGGGTTAGGTAGCGGAAATACTCGTTGAGAACGATGTAAACTTTCTTCACCGTGGTGTAGGCGTAGCCATTCCTCATCCAGTGGTTCAGCAATTCTTTGAGGTCAGCAGCAGTGATGTCACCCACCACCTTATCACCAAGCAGAGGAAAAATTTGATGCTCTAACGTACATTCACAGCGGTCGTAGGTTGTGCGCTCCACCGAAGGAAACTTGAACACTTGGAGCCAGTGGGTCATGCTCTCCCTGAGCGTTTTGCGAGATTCATCGGACCCCTGCAAGGTATCGTTAAAGGCCGCAACGTAATCGGTCATCTTCTTCGTAACCTCTGCCTTGGTTTTGCCAGAGAAAGATTTCCGTTGTCGCTCCCCTCGCTCATCCATGTACCAGACCGTACCTCCCCAGCGGTCATCGGTTCGCTTAAAGGCTTTGCCATTACATTCACTATGAAGTTGTCTGAAAATATCAAAAAAGCTGAAAAGGGCCGCTAACACCCGCTTCCACACTATCCCCAAAAAAGGAGTTTGCCCACCCGGGCAGGCTCCTCCTTTGCATCTCCCGATGCCAAGGGTGGCGGGAAATGACGCTGGCCCCGGCCAGCGAAAGGAGATGAGCAGCATGTTCTACCAGAAAGTCAACCGCCGCAGCCGGGAGGCCATGACCGGCTTCCTGGCCCGCCACTACCGCTATAACACCATGAACGCCTGGAACCGGTCAACATCCTACGCCAACGACGTCAAGGTGCCGAACCTGGATATCCCCAGCGAGCTGCAAGACCTGGCCTATGACGTGGCTAGCGGCGAGGTGGAGGCTCCCGATTGGGACATATTCTTTGCCCGTACTGTCTCGGACTTTTACCAGCGCACCGGCTACCATATCGGCTTCAACGGTCGCAGCAGCGGCTACCTGGTGCTGTACGAGGCCCAGGCAAACGAGGACGGCACTTACTCACTTTATCCCGGCCGCTCCATCGACATGTACGAGGACTTTGCCGGCTGGGATATGCAGGACCTGCGCGGCCGGGTGGAGCTGGTCCAGGATTTTGACAAGACCTGCGACCGGCTGCGGGAGGGCTTCATTTTCATGTTAGAGCACTATGCCCCTGGCGAGTACACGGAAGTCAAGAGGATACCCCACCGCGTTATGGAACCCACCGGCAAGAGCCTGCTGGCCTGATGAAAGGAGGAAAACCTTTGCAACCTACCCCACAGATTATCGTCCGCAACTTCGAGCAGTGTGAGCGCATACTTTGTACTGAGACCGGAACCCTGGACAATTTAAACCTGTCCAGCATTATCACGCGTCTTATCCAAGACGTGGGCCGCTTCTGTGAGCGCTTCGCCAGCGATTTCATTATCAGCTGGGATATGGTTCGCAAGCAGCTGGAACCCCGTCCTGTCACAGAGCCTTACTATACCGTGGAGATTTTCGGCATCCGCCGCGCTGGGGTGGACCACAATAACTTCTTCCTGTCCCACTTGAGAAACGACAGCCGGGGCAGATACTTCTGCTGTGAGAATGTCTACCGAAAGGTGCTGGCGCTGGGCATTGAAATCCTGCCCGCCGAGTCTCCAGAGAGGTGCCCCCGCGTGACCTGCACACTAAAGGACCTGACGGACGAGCTTTGGCGTGTTGAGCCCGGCGACCTGGAGGAAAATGCAGCCTGATACAGCCAAAGCCCTTGCAAATCCCTGAAAAAAAGAATATACTAATAGTAAAGAAGGTGATACCCATGGCAATCAAGCCGTTCCATGAGCTGACGCTGGCGGACGACTTTATGTTCGGGGAGGTCATGCGCCGCCCGGAGAACGCAAAGCCCTTTTTAGAGGCCCTGCTGGGCAAGAAGATTGGCAGCATCACGGCGATAGACAAGCAGAAAGAGCTGACAGACGGCGCGGCCCTTCACGGCGTGCGTCTGGACGTGTGCCTGGAGGACGAGAGCCGCACCCAGTATGACGTGGAGATGCAGACCGGAGCCAGCTATGGCCTGGAAAAGCGCATCCGCTATTACCAGAGCAGCATTGACCGCAGGACCCTGAAATCGGCGGAAAGCTACCGGGAGCTGCGTCAGAGCTTTGTTATCTTTATCTGCACGGACGATTACTACAAGCGCGGACTGGCGGTATACAGGCGCAGGTCCGTGATAGAAGGCGCGGAGGATATTGCCTACGACGACGGCTCCCATGCCTACATCCTCAACGCCAGCTTCACAGAGGGCAACAGCAGCGCTGAGGTGCTGGACTTCCTACGCTACATTGACGCGGGCTACAGAGGCAGGCCGCTGGACGTTCGCTCGGGCTATGTGGCCCAGATAGAGCAGGCGGTGGAGGCTGTGAAAACCGATGAAGAAATGGAGGGGACTTATATGACGCTGGCTATGAAATTGCAGGATATGAAGTGGGAAGGCCGGCAGGAGGGCAGGCAGGAGGGGGAAGAAAGCAAACTGTTTGCCAACCTCAAGGCTCTAATGGAGAACCTTGATATTCCAGCGGACAAGGCAATGGATTTGCTTAATGTCCCAGCCAGTGACCGGCCAAAGTACCGGAAGATGCTGGACGAGTAACAAGCACAGCAGAAAAGTGATGGGAGGCAGGTCAACTGGACCTGCCTCCTGTTTTATTTGCCCAGGGCAGGACAGTCGCAGGGACGACAACCGTGCGACCATGGTGCGACAGGTTGTGGGACATGGAAACATATTGCCAGGAAAGGAAAGCTGAAAGTTTGTCGCACTGTCTCACCTATTTTTGAAAACTTTTAAAAGTAAGGAAAAATAGGTAGTGTATAGTATTGGGAAAAAGTTTTTTGACAGGCTGCGACGGTGCGACAATGCGACAGCCAATCCGCATATCATGGCTCTGGTGTTATCATCCTCCCCTTTGTCCAAAGCCGCATCGTCCCGATGCCAGGAGCCGCCATGCCGTAATTTCACCTGAAAGGAGTGACCTGCCATGAGCTGCATATCCCTTGATACCCGCCTACAGACCCTGGAGGAAACGGGTTGCAGTGACCCTACCGTACTGCCTAAAATCCTCCAAAGCTGGGGCAGCGCCCCGGCCTACGGCTTCTTCCCGGAGGGGAAACAGTGGGAGCAGATGCAGCGGATTCTCAGCCTGGACCCAGACGATGGGGCAGTCATCACCTACCGGCAAATGTCCCGGGCCATACAGGAGCTGTGTGAGGCCCCGTTCCCTGGCGGCAGCGGCTCAGGTATGTTCGTGGATGCCATCGCGCTGCTGGGCCGCGCCTTTGCCGACTGCCGGCCTGCGTCTGCCCCAGCCAGTAACCAGCGCCTCCCCCTGTCCGAGCGCCTGAAAGCACCCGACAGCCATCTCAAGAGGCGCATACTCGCCCTGCGCACCCAGGCCATGGCCCTGGCAGTGGATGGGATGACCGGCGGCAAGCCTATGGATTTCTCCCGCTTCATCCATGAAAATATTGCCGTTCATTATGTGCCGGAGGACGAGGGGAAAATCCAAATCGGCGAGGCGCTGCACCTGGCCGGGGAACTGGAAGCCGCTGCGGCCGCCTGCATCCGCCACTACCTGCTGGTCCTGCCATTCACCATGATATAAGGAGGTTTTTGCTATGAATCCATTTTACACCATGCCCAATATTCTGACCGAAACCAGCGAGGGCGCCACAGCCCACAGCTTGCAGGATGAACTGTTCAAAGAGCGGGAAATCGAACTTGTCGGCGAAATCACCCAGGAGTCGGCCTATTCCATCATTTTGCAGCTGAGATACTTACAGAAGTCCGACTCTGCGGCCCCCATCACGGTCTATATCAACAGCCCGGGCGGCGAGGTTGCCAGCGGGCTGGCGCTCTATGACGTGATGCGGGCTGTCAAGTGCCCCGTCCGCACCGTCTGCGTGGGTACTGCCGCCAGCATGGCCGCTATCCTGTTTGCCAGCGGCACAGAGCGGGGGATTTTACCCCACGGGAAAATCATGATTCACGACCCGCTGACTACAGGTATAAATGGCAGCGCCCTAACCATCGACAGCTTGAGCAGGAACCTGATGGAGACCCGGCAAATCACAGCCGGGATTCTGGCGAAGCACACCGGGCGCCCTCTGGATGAGATTTTCGCCTGTACCGCAAAAGATACCTATTTCAACGCCCAGGAGGCTGTCGGCTTCGGCCTGGCTGACTACATCGTGGAAGAAATGTGAGGTGGAAACCATGAGCTATAGAATCCTGTCCCAAGACTGCCTCGCAGACAATAACTCCCACGCCACGGGGCTGAACAACAACGACCTGATTGTCGGCCCCAGCGGAGCGGGCAAGACCCGGGGGTACGTGCTGCCCAACATCCTGCAATGCAGCGAGAGCTTTATCGTGGCTGACACCAAGAACAGCCTGCGGGCCGAGACCGAGGCCGTACTTCGTCAAAATGGCTATAAGGTGCTCTCCCTTGACCTTTGCGGAGGCCCGTCCAGCGGCTACAACCCCCTGGACTACATCCGTCTGGACCCCAAGACCAACCGCCACAACGAACAGGACATTATGGCTGTCTCCGCCGCCCTTATCCCCATCGAGACGCCCCGGGACCCGTTCTGGGAGTTTTCCGCCCGGATTTACCTGGAGAGCATCATTGGCTATGTGCTGGAGAGCCTGCCGGAAGAGGAGCACACCATGGACTCCGTGGTACGCCTCTCCCGGGAGATTGGCACGGGCAGGCTCTCGAAGCTGATGGACGAGCTTGCCGTCCTGGACCCGGACTCCTTCGCCGCGCGCCGCTACTCTATTTGCCGGGACGGCGAAAAGGCCGACCGTACCAACGCCTGCGTGCTCATGTTCCTGGCGGAAAAGCTGGCCCCGCTGGACTATGCGGGGGCCAGGGCCATGTTCCACAACCCGGACAAAATCGGCCTTGCCCGGCTGGGCCGGGAAAAGACTGCCGTGTTTCTCGGCGTCAGCGATACCGACCGCTCCATGGACCGGCTGGCAAACCTGTTTTACACCCAGGCCCTGCACGTCCTCTGCGATGAAGCGGACCACAATCCCGCCCACCGTCTGAACGTCCCGGTACGCTTCATCCTAGACGACTTTGCCGCCAACGCCCGCATCCCGGACTTTGACAAGATACTGTCCGTTGTCCGTTCCCGAGATATCTCCGCCAGCGTGATTTTGCAGAGCATTTCCCAGCTGGAGAGTATGTACGGCCACGCGGCGGCTATGACCATCATCAACAACTGCGACCACTGCCTGTACCTGGGCGGGCAGGACGTGGAGACCGCCCGGTACATGGGCCTCAAGGCCAACCGCAGCACCGGCACGATGCTGTCTATGCCCCTGGACAGCGCGTGGCTGTTCGCCCGGGGAGAGCAGCCGAGGCTCACCAGGAAATTCGACCTATACAGCCACCGGCGCTGTCATGAGCGCCGGGGCTACGAAAAAACTGACCAAGAGGAGGCAATTGCATGAGGACAAACGCAGGCTACACAATTACAGATTCAGTTCATGTCGGGGACGTGGAGTTCGTGCTGGGAGAGCAAGAAAACGGCAAGCAATTTGTTACCTGGGAGTGCAAAGCCGGGAACGATTACTGCTGGGGCCACTACTTCGACAGCCTTGCCGCCGCCAAACGAGACTTGCTTATCCGGGCCCATGAAGCGCTGGGTGGGAAAGAGCCTGCCAGGAAACCCTATTTCTTCTGCATGACTGTCTGCGCCCGGCGCACAGGGGCCGCTATCGGCCGCAGGTGCGGGGTAGTCATGGCAGACGGCCCCGAGCCAGCGGAAGAGCTTGCCTGGGAGCGTTTCGGCGGGAACAGTGCCTGCAAATTGTGGGTGGATGAAGTCCCGGAGGACGGGTACGATTACAATGTGTATAAGTCTGAAATCATATAGAAAAGGAGGTTTCCACATATGGCCGCGACCTATGACTCCCTCCGCGCCCTCAGCCGCCAGACCATGAAAAAACTGCTGGATGTGCAGGAGTGGCGGAAGTTTCTGGCCTTTGCCAGCCGGAGCTTTAAGCTGCCCTTCCCGGCCCAGGTGCTGGCCTATGCCCAGCGCCCGGACGCTGCCGCCCTGATGAAATCCAGCGACTGGGAGGCCGTGTACGGGCGTCCTGTCAAGAAGGGCTGCCACGGCGTCCCTGTGCCGGAGGGCCGGGGGAAGAAGCTGGTATACTATTACGACATAGCCGACACCAGGGAAACGGATGAGTCCAGACCGGTCCCGCTCTGGCACGTCCGGCCGGAAAATCAAAAGGGGATAGGTAAGGCTCTGGAGTCTTACCTCGGCAAGCTGGAGGACGCCTCTGGCTTTGCCGAAACCCTGCTTGCCGCTGCCAGAAAGACGGTCGCCTGCACCCTGGACGACCGCTTAGATGACCTGGCCGCCCATAGCCCCGGCAGTCTGCTGGAAGAGCTGGACAGCGATAACCTGCTTGCCGCCTACCGCACCATGATAGAGAACAGCGTGGGCTATATGCTTCTGTCAAGGTGCGGGCTTGACCCCTCGCCACATTTCATAGACGAGGACTTTTACGGCTTGCTGGACTTCAACACTCCGTCTACCCTGACGATTCTGGGCAGCGCCGTGACAGAAACCGCCGCCATGTGCCTGTCCGTGATTGCCAAAGCCGTGCGGAGGATGCAGGCCGCGCCGGCCGAGGCAGAGCGTGCCCCAGCCGTTCCAAAGCCCGCATTACTCCAGCCTGTCCCAGAGAAGCGCTACACCCTGCAAGGCGGGTGGGAGCTTGCCGTTGTGGGCAGCGACGCGGAGTCCATCCTGTACAGCTTTATCGACTTGCCTGAACAGGAGCCTGTCCCGGTATCCCGCAAGGACTTCGACCAATGGCTGGCGGCTGGCTTCATTCAGCCCGCCCCCGCCGCCATCCCGGCATGATGTACTACGGCAAAGATGCGATTATGGATGTCCGGGGAATCGGCCTGCTGGACTATCTACAGCGTTACGAGCCGGACAACCTGCGCCGGGTCTCGCCGGGGGTGTTCTGCACCAAAGAGCACGATTCCCTGCGTATCAGCAACGGCAAGTGGTACTGGTTCTCCCAGGGCTTTGGCGGCTGCTCGGCGCTGGACTATCTTATCAAGGTTAAGAATCTGCCGTTCACGACAGCTATGGAGCGGCTTCATGGAAAGGCGGCAGGTATGCCGTCTTTTTTTGCGCCCAGAAATCATGAGCGCAAGTTAGCTTTGCCAAACCCAAGCCCGTCCAGTGAACGTGCAGCCGCGTACCTGCTGAAACGCGGTATCGGCCAAGCCATAATTGACTACTGCCTGCGGACTGGCCTGCTCTATGAGAGCCTGCCCTATCACAACGCCGTGTTCGTAGGCTTTGACGCCCGGGGGCAGCCCCGGTATGCCGCCCTAAGAGGGGTGAACTCCAGCTTTAAGGGCGAGGCCAGGGGCAGCGACAAGCGGTTCGCGTTCCGCGTCCGGGCCGCTGACAGCGCGGCGCTCCATGTGTTTGAGGGGGCCGTCGACCTGTTGTCCTATGCCGCCCTGGAAACGCTGGACGGAAGATTCTGGCGGCGGGACCACCTGCTGTCTTTGGGCGGGGTATCGGGAAACGGCCTGCCCCCCGCTCTCGGGCAGTTTCTGCATGACGAGAGAGGCATCCGGAAAATCGGCCTGCACCTGGACAACGACCCCCCAGGGCGCAGGGCTGCGGAATGTATCATGGACTGTCTGCGGGGCCGGTACGCGCTCTACGACCTGCCGCCCCCGCAGGGGAAAGACTATAACGACTGGCTGCGTTTGCGGCTGCAACAAGGAGGACAGAATGACGCAACTGAAAATTTATGAGGGAGAGGTCAACACCAGCCTGCTCAATGATATTATCGCCTTTGTGCTGGAAACAGCCGGGGCCAGCCACGCCCAGAGGGAGTTTGTAAAAGAGCGCTGCCTGTTTTACGATAATACCGCCAATGCCAGCGGCCTCCAGGACAAGTACGGCTTCCTCTACCTGGGCGAGCTGCTGGAACGCTACGAATCCCGCTTTGGCATGGCCCTCCCCGACCTGCGGGCTATTGCCCTGGCCCTTGGCTATGTGAAAGACCTGCTGACAGATGAAATGTTCGTCGGCCCCCAGCGGGTGGACTTCATGCGGAAAGTGCGGGAGGAGTTCCGGGGCGATATCTACCTGACCGCCGCCCGCTATCTGCTGGAGGACGAAAAGGACGCCGGCCTTTGGGAGAGGATTTTACTGGGTACACAGTGCGCCAAGACCGAGGAACTGCTCTTCGCCATGAGCGTCCTGCCGGACTTCGCCCAGGCCGAGCGCGCCTTACGCCCTCAGCTGTCCGTTTTGCTGGGGAGCGGACGCACTGTGCCCGCCATAGGCAATATGCGCCTGTTCGCCTGGCTGATTGCCCATGCCGCACCCCACGTCAAGACCCTGCGGGGCAAGGACACGGCCCTGTTCCGGGCCATATGTGCCCTGCCCGCCTCGAATGTCAAGCCGGGGAGCAAGCCTTATATTGTGCTGGAATCCCACGGCTACACGCCCCTGGAAATCGCCTGCCTGAATATGCAGGCGGCGCTGGCCCCAGAGAGCAAGCTGGGCCCTGACTCCCTGGTGACGGAGAAAATCGTGGTGGGGCTGTTCCAGACGGCTCTGGGCCAGCCTGTCCCTCTCCCGGAGGAAGTGTACCCGGCCCTTGAATGGCTCTTTCGTAAGTACAGCCGGTTCCGCATCAAGTGCTATGGCTGCGGGACCCTTGCAGACGCTCTCAAAGAGGGGGCGCGAATCCAGGAGCCTGCCACTTTCGCCTGGTTCACAAAATTGGCGGGGATAGGGCACCCGGCCCTGGACGGCTTCGACATCCTGGACTCCAAGTGGGATTCCCTGGCAGGTTCTATGGACCAGGACAAATACAAGGGCCTTTTTGAGCGGGACCTGCACAGCGGTCTTTCTCCGGAGGACTTAACAGCCCGGATAACGCGCTACGACCAGCTCACCGGCGGCGATTACAAAACCGCCTGTACCGGAGAAGCGTACAGTTCCTGTTTTTCCCTACTGGTGAACAACGGCCTCGTTGACCTATGGGCCTGCTTCCAGGAAAGCCTGGACAGCGAGGGGAATGTCAAAAGCCCGGACGCTATGGGCAATATCCGGCGATACCTGAAAGGCATATCCACCGCGCAGGCATACCGGTTCTATGAGAAATTCTTCTCCGAGTACGGTATGCCCGGCTTGAAGCGCTTCTGGAACTGGGAGCACAGGGATTTTAAGGAAAGTCTATATCGTCCTAACTATAGCTATTACTCCCGCTCGGAGTCCCTGCACCTGAAGCGTGATTTTCTGGACATAGACGGCCACCGGCAGCTGCTGGACTGGCTGCAGGACTACTGCTTCTGCTACGAGCCGGAAAAATACGCCGGCCTTGTGTCGGAAATCCTGCGGGACGGGTTCGCGCCGGAGCTGCTCTCCCCGGCGGAACAGCGGGAACTATTCGACCTGGCAATCAGCCGGGTACAGGTCCCAGATTATGTTGTCCGGGAACTCAAATCACGGTATCTGACAGAGCAAGAACAGCAGGCTGACCGCGCTGCAATCGCCGCCAGGAAGCAGGAGGCAGAGGAGCGGAAAAAGCGGGAAGAACTGCAAGCTATGCGGGATAGGTATACCAGCGCGGAAAACTGGCAGGGCGTTCTCAAATTTCTGGAGAGCTACCGCGACTACCACAGTAAGCAATCTCTGGCCTGCCGCATCGCCCGCGAGGGGCTTCCCAGCCGGCTGGCTGCTGGCCAGCTGGAACATGAGGAACTGACCGCCCTGCTGGCTGTCTACGCCCTGCTTTTGAAAAACAATGCCATAGAGTGGCCGGATGTACAGGAGCAGATTCAAAAAATAAAGGAGGATTTTGAGCATGACAATGACAGCGCAATGTGTCCGGCCTGCTGACCTGGGAAAACGGATAAAAGAGCGGGCCGCCGCCATTTTGGACTTAAACGAACGTCACTTATCGCTGGACTGGCTGAAAGAGTATGGCCTTCCCCAGCTGGGGGAAGCCTGCGGCCGCGTGGCGCGGGAACTCCCCGGGGACGCGGCCATGGGCCCGCACATACAGCGGGAACTGATTCAAAGGCAGGACTTTGCCCGGTATCTGGCGCGGCTTCTGCCGCTGCTGGAGCAGGGGCAACTTGACCGCTTGGACAGCCTGCTGGCCTCCTGCCAGGAACACGGAGTTGCTGTTACCCGCTATGGCCTGAAAGAACTGGTAGAGTGTCTGGTATATGACGGCCTGGAACCCAACGCCCGGCTGGTCTACCTGGAAAACTTTGCCTCCATGGTGCTGCCCTATAAACAGCGCGACACGGTCATTAACAGCCTGCGCCAATGCCGGGATGTGCCCGTGAAGCTTACCCGCCAGCAGCAGGACCAGCTTTTGGAGCCTTACGTGCCTGGCAGCACCCTGTTCCGCAGTTCGCCGTTTCGCGAGGTGTGGGAGCTGCTGGAACGCTGCCCGGACCTGCGGAAGATACCCTGGCTTCTGCACAACCTGCAAATTAAAGAAAACCTGGGTATGCCGGAGTATGCCCGCTTTGCGGAGGCTCCGGGGGAGCACATCCGCCTGTTGGCCCGCCTGACGGACAAGCTGCTTCCCGCTGCCGCCGCCCGGTTTCTGGACCATTGGCAGCACGACGGCTGCTCTCTGAACGCCCTGGGCCAGATGGTCCGGCGCACGGCCCTGCATGGGGATATGGATTGGGAAAAGGCCCTTTGCAGCTACAGCGGCTATGTCAATCTGATTTCCGGCGTAAAGTTCAAGAACCTGGACCTCGCCGCCCTCCCCCAGCACCTGGAGGACGTCCTGCTCTACGCCATGGCCAACGGCAAGGCTCATTTCATCCGTCTGGTAGATGGGAACCCGGGGGCGTTCCTTGACCTGCCCGCTTTCTCCTTCCTACTGCAAGGGCAGCTCTACCGGGAGCACTTCAACCTCAACCAACTTTCTGCCAAAGACCTGGCCTGCTGTGCCTGGATGCGCAGGGCAAAGCTGGATATCCAGCACCTTGTCCCCGGCAGGCGTTACACATTCCCCGAGCTGCGGGCGCTGTACGGCGTCCGGAAGCCTTATTTGGACTTTTATCACGCCTTGAAATCGGAAAGCCAGGACTATAGGCTGCGGGTGTTCAAGGAAGTGTGCAAGCGGGAGGCGCTTAGAGATATTGCCGCCGGTTCAATAGACGCTCTCGCCGCCCTGCTGGACCAAAAGCCGCTAAGCGTGTGGAGGCAGGAACTGTTCAGCCATATTGACGGCCTGTCCCCGGCGGACACGGCGCGGCTGCTGGTCCACTTGGACGGCGTTCGGCACCTGCTGCCGGGCATGGAGAGCCGCAGCGACGTCCTGCTTGCCCTGCGCAGCCTGGATGCCCTGGGGCAGTTTCAGACTATGGACGGGTTCAAGGCGCGTCTTATGGAGGTAGACGGTGACTGGCGCTCATTGGCCCAGACCATGGGCCTGACTGCTGATTTCATAGAACAGCACAGAGAAAGTATTGCCGGATTCTTGAGTCAGGACGGCGCGGCTATTGCCAGCGCGTATATGCGCTGCTTGGACGAAGCCCACCAGGAAGCGTACCTGCGGGTAGTAAAGGCCGAGCTGATGGGCCGCCTGCGGGAAGTGAAGTACCATGAGGGCGACCTGCGGCGGGAGCTGGACATGAATATCCCCAGCCGGGTTAAGAGCCAGTGGCCGGAGAATCTTGCTGTGACGGTTGGCGGCATGGAGGCCGGGGAGCATGACGGCTTCTTTGACACCATGCTCCTGGGCTGCCAGCCCCAGCGGACCTGCCTGTCCTACTTGGACGGCATGTACAGAAAGTGCCTGCTCTCGGCCTTTGACAGCAATAAGAAGGTGCTGTATGCCCGCCTGGACGGACGTATCGTGGGCCGGGCATTCCTGCGGCTGACCAAGTGCCGCAGGACCAGCGCCGGGGGCGGCAGCCTGACCTTTGTGGACCTGGAGGCTGGGGGAACCGGCCAGCAGGAGCGCGAGCAGATGACCCTATTCCTGGAACGGCCATATATCAGCGGCCTAGGGCCGGAGGCCAAAACACAGGCGGCACAGGCGCTGGTAGAACTGGCAAAGCGCAAGGCGGAAGAGCTGGGCATCCTGCTGGTACTCAGCCAGGATTACGCGGACTACAGTCCCCAGGGCTTCACCCAGACCCGGCTGCATATCTTCATTTCCAAGTCCAAAGGCGGGGCGCAGTACCTGGACAGCCTGGACGGGGAGGCAGCGGTCTCCAAGGAGGGCAGCTACCAGGCCAACAGGTTCCTGATTCAAAGCTAACACGCAGAGCAGTCCCGGCCAGAACTTGGCTGGGGCTGCTTCTTTTTTTGGCCCAAAAGTGGCCCCGAAATGGGCCAAAAATGGCCCCTAAAAGGCCCACGAATGGGCCACGGATACTTTCAGCCCAAAATTGGCCCCTAAAAGGGCCAAAAACGGCCCCTAAAAGGCCCACGGGTACTTTCAGCCCAAAATTGGCCCCGAAAAGGCCCAAAATTGGCCCCGAAAAGGCCCACGAATGGGCCAGCGCCGAGGCAGCCCCCCAATGCGGGCTTTGGACAAAGGGGGAGGATGATAACAGCAGAGCCATGATATGCGGATTGGCTGTCGCATTGTCGCACCCCGCCAAAAAACTTTTTCTGTCTTCTGTATGCTGCCTATTTCTGTTTACTTAAAAGTTTTCAAAAATAGGTGAGACAGTGCGACAAACTTCCAGCTTTCCTTTTCTGGCAATATGCTTCCATGTCCCACAACCTGTCGCACCATGGTCGCACGGTTGTCATCCCTGCCTCTGTCCTGCCCGCCAATGCCCAAGCTGAAGCCTGCTTACGAATGTTAAGAGGACTCCCATCCGGGAGCCCTCTTTTTTATAGGGGGCCAGCGGCCCCATTCCAGCGACAGCCAGGGGTGGGAACTCGCGTCAAGGTTCTCAGCCCATCAGCAAACTATCCAAAGCTGCTCGCCTGCAACCCCGCAGCACACCTCCGCCTGCTTTGCAGTTTTGCAAACTGCCCGAGGCTGCGAACGGGACGAGGGCCCCTCACGACTATCCGTCGCAATGCCGGGGCGATTGCTCCCAATTTTTTGACTTATCACCGGCGCGTTTTTTTTACGAATTCGCGGTGACAACACAGGACACAGAAGGCCCATGAAACGAGGAATTTTCGCGGCGCCGATGACAACGGTGACAGCGGATGACAAAATTTTGACCAAATTTTGCAGCTTGTCACCGCCCGAAATGCCGCTATTCATGGGCCAACTTGGCCTTCCGGGGCCTTATGGCCCGCGAGAAGACCAAAAAGGGAAAAAGGGCATAAAAGCGGCGACGCCACCCCTGCGGGGTGACGGTCGGCATAGCCGACGCCGTTGCCCGCCATTGGCGGGCAACCTCTCCGCTTCGCTCCGAGGCTTTTACTGCGCTACGCTTGCCCTAAGAACAGTCCCCCGGACTGTTCTTAGGGTGCCCTGAAGCGGCACAGCCGCCACAGCCGAAACGATAAAGCTGCCAATCGTTTCGGTTTTAAGGGCAAGGGCTTCCGGCTTGTGCGCGGTACTTCGATAAGGTTATGATTGAAAATACGCTTAGTCAAAAACCAATCATTGGCAAGAGTAGCCGCAAAAAAAATTTTTTCGTGAGACTTTGCAATGGTGACGCGGCTTTTCCTCGATTGGGACAGTTTGGCACCCTTGATTTTCCCGATTTCGGTATGGTATAATTACATCAGAGCCCGAGATATGGCAAAAACGCAAGGAGAGGATGCCTATAAAACAACAGAGCACGAATAAAAATGGTCGGAATTTCCTCCCATGGAAATACAACCAAATATTTTAAAGGAGTGTGATTTTGTGCACCCAGAATTCCAACCAGACCTCCCAGTGGGCACCAACTTGACACAGTGGGGGGCGGAACCAGAGGCCCAGGAAAGAAAGGAGCCGAAGCCTCACCCTGACCTTGAAAATGCCGTTGATGGCAGCACGTCAGATGTTCAGAATGCCGCAGCCACTGGAACAATCTTAACGTCGCTGCGCACTCGCGACCAGTTTTTGCAGTTCATATTACTTGATTACTTGCGGGAACTGAAAAAGAAGAACGCTTCTCTAACTCCCGAGGAGGTCGCGGGGGGAGCCGTAGAGGATATAAATTTGGCAATTAGAGTCAGAAACAACAGTCTTCCTAAAGGGGAAAAAGACGAAAAGTGGAAATTTTTAGACGCACTTGACCCCCCACGGATTGCTGCTTGCTGCATAGGACTGAATCATGTCAAACGGATTCAGCTTAATAACGAGGATGACGAGAAAAGTTATGTTCTTGGCATCTACGAAAGGGATGGCCCAAACCGTGGTATCTACAACATTGATGAAGACGCCATCAACGCGCTTTGCCGGCGCTATAACAGTTCCCTGCGCAAGAGCGATATCAGCGAAATCAAGGCGGTTTTGATGGATACCGCGCCGATAGCCAGCCGGCTTCTCGACCCGAATTTGATTCCGGTAAACAACGGCATTTTTGATTACAAAAAGAAGCGGCTAATCCCTTTCAGCCCGGAATATGTATTTACATCCAAATGCGGGACGGATTACAACCCGATTGCGGCAAATCCCGTCATTATCAATCCGGACGGCACAAAGTGGGATGTGGTGTCCTGGATGGAATCGCTGGTGGACCATCTTCCCGACAAAGCGGAAATGACGGAGCTGTTGTGGAAGATTACCGGCGCCATGGTGCGGTATTTGGTGCCGTGGGATAAGGCGGTATTTCTCATTTCCCCCAAGGGCAACAACGGCAAGGGCACACTTTGCGAATTGCTGCGCAGCCTGCTGGGAAAGGGTAACTACGCCAACATCCCTATCACCAACTTCGGTAAAGATTTCATGCTGGAGCCGCTCACCCACGTCAACGCCATTTTGACTGACGAAAACGATGTGGGAACGTATGTCGACTCCGTTGGGAATCTGAAAGCAATCATCACGGGCGACCAGATTCAGCTCAACCGCAAGTACAAGCCCCCTATCACATTCCGGTTCCGGGGATTCATGTTACAGTGTTTGAACGACTATCCCAACTATCGGGATAAATCGGATTCACTGAACCGGCGGCAGCTATGCGTACCTATGACGAAATGTTTCACCGGCGAGGAACGCAGGTACATCAAGGCTGACTATGTGCATAGGAAAGAAGTTTTACAGTACGTTTTGTTCAAGGTCCTGAACATGGATTATGACCAGCTTCCAGAGCCGGAGTCGTGTAAGTGCGAGCTGGACAAGTCCAAAGAGATGAACGACCCGGTGCTTCAATTCATGAATGAGGTCATGGGTGTGCTCATGTGGGATTTGGTGCCGTACACGTTCCTGTACGACCTATACAAATCCTGGTATGGCAGAAATGTTCCCGGTAAATCGCCGCTGTCGCGGAACAGGTTTATCGATGAGTTAAAGCGAAACCTTCCTTCATTCCCTGCGTGGACCTTACATCAGGATGAAAACAGGAGGGACCTGGAAGTACGTTCAAAAGGAAATATGGACTGCGCCGAAGTCCTCATAGAGGAGTACAAATTGGAGAACTGGTACAGCAGACGCTACTTTGGCGGTAACCGGAGCTTACGATGCATACCTACACCGAAGGAAAAATACCGGGGAATCATACGCGTTCCGGAAAACGAGGATTTAGAAGAAAAATACGCAACGAGACCCGAAGATAATGTCCTGCCGGAAAAGATAACTTTTATTACAGAACCAATTGACTAATGATTTGATTGGCCAACATAGTTGGCACTATAGTGAATACGAAACGACTTTGCAGCTAATTTCGAAAAGATTTCGCAACTGAATTTGAAAGTGAATAGCGCAACAGAGCTATATGAATATAATATGAGGGAGCGTCTGCTAAGGCGTCCAGCCCATCAAAAAAGGCCCAGGCTGAAAACCTGTGCCTTTTTGCATTTCTCTCTTGCATTTTGCCAGGGAAAGTGCTACAATTAAGCTACCAAGATAAATAAAGGGCAGGTCTGGGGGGATTGCCGTCCCCCCATGACCCTATGCAGGAGAAGACCCCTCCTACACAGAAACCTATTGTGGTTTCGCCAACCCTATTATACTGAATCCCCAGTGAATTTGCAAGCTATATTTTGTCAAAGGGGATTCACGGATAGGGCTGTGTTTTGCATATGAATTTATGCGGTGTAGGTAATAAGCCTGCACCGCTTTTTTGTTTGTCTTGGGCGGAAAATCCCAAGAAAAAGCGGGGTCCCTGTGGGCCTCGCTGGGAATACCGCTCTATGACATTTTCCTGGCCCGAGGCGGCATTTTTGAACCGTGCCAGTCCTTCTTCCCCATCGGGGCGGTGCTTGGCAGCACCGGGGGCCGCTTTGAATCATTTTATGAAAGGAAACGGTAGCGCACCATGAAAAAATCCACTCGCCTGATGGCTATCCTGTTGGCCATCATCACCATCCTGTCCGTCATCCCTATGTCCGCCTTTGCGGCGGCCAGCAGCTTCACGGACGTGCCCCAGAACGCCTGGTACTACGAGCCTGTCACCTACATGGCCGAGAACGGCTACATGTCCGGCACCGGTGACAACAAGTTCAGCCCCAACCAGACCACCACCCGCGCCATGTTCGTCACGGTGCTGGGCCGCATTGCCGGCATTGACCAGAACCAGTACAAAGGCACCTGCACGTTCCGCGACGTGAAGAAGGACTGGGCCGAGCCTTACATTGCCTGGGCCTCTCAGAATAACATCGTCAATGGCGTGGGCGACAATAGATTTGGCCCCAATAACTACGTCACCCGCGAGCAGGCCGCCCTTATTCTGTTCAACTATCTCAAGAGAGACTACACGCTGACCATTGACAGCAAGTTCCTGGACAACGCTCCTGACAAGGTTAACGTCAGCTCCTGGGCTGTAGAGGCCATGCAGTGGGCCACGTCCGCTGCCCTGATGCGCGGCGACGCCAATGGCACGCTCCGTCCCCGCTACTCCGCCACCCGTGCTGAGATTGCGACCATCTTCAAGCGCTTTATTGAGATTAAAGAAGACCTGGATGCCAACAAGCCCGACGTCCCTACCACCTGCGACCATGAATGGAAAGTGACGAAGACTGAGAAGGTCACGCTCCTTACTGAGACTGTCCGCGAGTGGGCTCACGCCGACGCGCTGGACCTCGTCGCATGTAACGGCTGCAATATGAATATAGCACAGTGGATGTATGACAATGCGGACAAGTATTCCAGCACTAAAGAACTCAGTGACGCTATGGGTATCCTCGGCGATGAGACGGGCTGCCCTTGCTTACACGGCGGAAACCATAGCACCGACAACGGCCTACCCCTGACTTTCGGCACCATGTCTGAGAAGATTTACAAAGCTGACATGCCCTCCGAAGAGACCTGCACCAAGTGCAACACTGTACGCCCCTGCGTGTCTACTCATATAATCAACAGCATCTCTGATGAGAATATCTGGGAGCGCCATACCAAAGAAATTCTCATCTCCGAGGCATGGGACGAAGAACTCCGTCTCACTGGTGCAAACGAGTATGGCCAACCTGCAGGCACCTTAATTGACACCATCCATCACCCGCGTCGGGTCAACAATGAGATTGAGTACTTTGAAAACGTTGAGACTCATGAACGAATTTACGTTGAGATGACAGGATGCCGTCACCCTGAATGGAGAGATGATTACTCTTCCGGTAACCTCGGCCCGGACTTCAGTTATTGCACATCCTGCGGTGCAAGGGACATTAACATTTATGACTGGTACAACAAAGATAATTAACACCTATGACTTCTCCAACAACTAATAAGAAATACGCCTGAAGGGGTATTTCTTATTTTTTTTCTTACTATGTCCATATTATACCACATACCCCTATCGATGTCAGCTGATGTCATTAAATTAAGCAAGATTTTTTATAAAACACCCTGTACCGAATCATAACAGATTTTGGTACGGGGTGTTTTTTTTTCGGCTATTTTATTTGTCAATAGGCGCCACTTCGTCAATCGTGCCACCGCTATTGCTTCCGTCAGGGTCTAGGTTCCCTGCCTCGTCCGATGGGGGATTCAGACAAAGGGGAGGATGATAACACCAGAGCCATGATATGCGGATTGGCTGTCGCATTGTCGCACCGTCGCAGCCTGCCAAAAAAACTTTTTCCCAATACTGTAACCCTACCTATTTTTCCTTACTTTTAAAAGTTTTCAAAAATAGGTGAGACAGTGCGACAAACTTCCAGCTTTCCTTTTCTGGCAATATGCTTCCATGTCCCACAACCTGTCGCACCATGGTCGCACGGTTGTCGTCCCTGCGACTGTCCTTGTCCGCGCCATGGGCAGCGTGAATTTTTGCCGCAAAATGCGGCCAAGTTTATCCTTGAAAAACAATCTCCGGCGGCATGGGCCGACCGACAAAAACACGAAAAGGATGGACTAACTATGATGAATACAGTAGCTCTCCACGGCCGTCTCACCGCCGCCCCTGAAATCAGGCATACCCCCAACGACATTGCTGTTGTCAGCTTCTCTCTTGCCGTAAACTCCGGCTACGGCGATAAGCAGAAAGCGTCTTTTGTTGACTGCGTAGCCTGGCGCAGCACAGCCGAGTTTATCTGCAAGTATTTCGCCAAAGGGCAGGAGATGAACCTTGTCGGCAGCCTCCAGACCCGCACCTATGAGGACCGCAACGGCAACACGCGCAAGGCTACCGAGGTTGTCGCCCGCGAAGTAGACTTCTGCGGCCCCAGAGCCAGCCAGGAAGCCAGCCCAAAGCCTAAAAAGCGTGCTAAGGGGAACTCCAAAAATGCGGCTACAGCCCCGGCGCTTCCAAACTATGACGCCGACGATGACCTGCCGTTCTGACGCCCAACAGCAGCCATGCGCCTATGCGTGGGCTGCTGTTTTTTACTGCCCAAAAAAGGAGGATATGAAATCACATGGAGCAAATCATCACCATCCAGGACCGTCTCTTCCCGGCGCTGGCCCAAGAGAAAATTACCGCCGAGCTAAATAATTTCACTGGCGGCAGAAAAGAGCAGGCCATCTCTCAGTTCGCCGCCTCCCAGCTGTGCCACTTCTGTGAGGAATCGCCATTGTTTGCAGAAGTAGTCTACAAGACCAGGCGCACCCTCTCCGACTGCTGCGCGGAAGTCATGAAGGGCGCCGGTAACTGCGTGTCGGACATTGACGTGTACCGCGGCATCGTGCGGGCCTACTTCCCCAATGCGGATGTAAGGTTCCTGATGAATATTGAGATAAACGGCGCGGCCCCCTCCGAGGAAGAAATGGCGAAACTCCCGGAGAAGCCCGCGCCGAAGGTGTCCGCCAAAAAGGCAGCGCCTGCTCCGGCTCCAAAGCCCGCCCCGGCCAAGCCCGAGAGCATCCAACTGTCGCTATTCTAAGGAGGAAATCTATGCTGATTAAGAAGATTCTGGCCGCCCTGCCACTGTCGCCCGCTCCCAAGCGCCTGCCCAGGCACGCTGGCGTCTGCGCTGGGGCGGCGGTCCACCACGCCGGACGCTGCGGCGACGTGCTGGCCGTAGACGTATACAGCCGCAAGCGGGAACTCCTGTACCGCTTTTACTCCGACGGCAGGAACTATATTACCCGCCTCCAGCACCCCTTCAGCACCTTTACAGAGCCCGGCTGGACTAAGCGTAATCCTACAGAAAGCCATATCTATTCTTTGCCCGACGATATTGCCGCGAATCCCGCGAGTATCGCGGCGGTGGAAGAGGTACTGGGCCGTGTTGCGGACTGGCGTGGCGATAATAGCAAGATTGGCTGCGCTATTCAGATGTTTATATACCGTGTAAATCAGGAACGCCGCGACCGGGCCCGGGAGCGAAAAAGGGCGCTGCAAAAGGCCCACTTTGCCATGTTCCCCAAGTACCCCGCAGACCTGGCGGCGTTCTGCGAGGACCGCGTTTTCCAGTCCTCGGTGCTGTATGTTTCAAAGCTGAAAAAGATATTGGCCAATGGCCAAGTCTCCGGTGAGCGGCGGGCCGTGTGCAGGCATTGCGGAAAGTCGTTTCAGGTGGGGCGCGAGGTCAAGCCTGGAGGCTCCGGAATCTGCCCCAAGTGCGGCCACCCGGTAATCTATAGGGCCGGCTGGCTTGAAAAAGAAGTCACCCACAAGGTCAAAATCTGCATCGCCTATAAAGTAGACGGCCAGCTGCTCCTGCGCTATGTGGACGTGGAGCGCATTATCTACCCCGACCGCAAGGAGCCGGATTACTATTTCTCCGACTACTTCAAGACGCTGTTTCTGACCGTCAACGGCAAGCCCATCGAGTACGCCTACGCCTGGTGCCAGGCCCCATACTACGGGTACGATTGGCGGCGGCTGCGGTGTGGCACGGAGTGCCTGGGGGACAGCTATGTGTACACGTCAAATTTACGGGAGGTATTTGGCGAAAGGTATTACAATGTGGACTTGCAGGCAGGGCTTGCGGGACTGCGCCGCCCTATCTCCTTCCGCCGTCTGCTGGACAATCTCAAGAATATCCCCCAGGCCGAGTACCTGATGAAGGCCGGACTGCCGGTCCTTGCGGCGGGGAATCTGCCGGATGCCAGCGCGAAGAACCTGCCGGAGCTGACCGGGCTGGGCAAGCACTTCCTTCCCGCCATGCGGGAGAGCCAGGCCAGCTTCCAGGAAATAAAGGCCATAGCTGCCCAGCGGAACGCTGCCCCCGAGGACCTGCGCCAGCTGTGCGCCCAGCGTCTGGACGGCGATTGCCTGATTCTGCTGGAGAGAATTGCCCACTTTAACGCCATAGGCCGCTCCCTGCGGTACGTGCAGGCGCAGAAAGAGGCTTCCACCGGCCGGATGCGGCGCAACAAGCTCCCCTACTTCCTGCGGCTCTACCGGGACTATCTCGACATGGCCCAGAGCCTGAAAAGCGACATGAGCCAGCGGGCCATCCTGGAGCCTCGGGACCTGAAAGAGCGCCATGACCTGCTGGCAGCAAGGGTCAACGAGCTGAAGTCCAGGCCGGACGATGAGCGCTTTCAGCGGGCCATTGACGAGGGCCTGTACGGGTGGGCCCAGGACTACGCCAATGAGGATTACTGCGTGGCCTACCCCATGAAGCGCAGCGACTTGACCACTGAGGGCCAGCGGCTCAATCACTGTGTGGGCATGAGCGCCTACTTTGAAAGGCATCTCCTGGGCCATCAGATGGTGTTCTTTATCCGCAAAGTTTCGGCCCCTGACAAGCCTTACTTTACCGCTGAAATCGACACGGACACCGGGCGGATTATCCAGCTGTACGGCTTCGGGGACTGCTCCGCCCCCAAAGAGGTGCGGGCGTTTACGGAAGGGTTTTGCAGGAAGATTCTTCGGTGGAAGAGTATGGACATACGGCGAGAAGCCGCATAAATTTTGCAAAAGTTTGCAAAATTAAATGTTAAAAAATTATGAACATTTTGCATATATGTACGACTTAATGCGTCAGCAGCGGAACTTCCTGCTCCCTGGAAAAGTGTTCCGACCTTTGACAAGTGAGCCGGTTTATGGTATAATATAACTACAGAAAAGGGATTATACCCTGTAAAAAATAACGAGATTGCACAACAGAAGGGGCAAGCCGGGCATATGGCCCACACGCTTTCATCGTTTGGTGCAATGTGCAGAACGGGTTTCTCTTTTCTGAATATTTATAAAAAAGGAGTGATGCCCTATGGCAGTCGAATGTGATGCCACGGGTTTCCACACTATGGAAAGCCGGCTTGAACTCACAGGCAGGGTCACCCAGGTGCGTAGAGCGGTCAAAGAAAACGTAGTCGGGAACTCCCGGCTGGACTTTGCCAGCATTCTGCCTGCGCCGGCCCATTTGCCGGTGGATGTGCCCGATATGAAGCCATATGCCGGGTACGCGGCCAGGCTTTTCCTACAAGACTTTCTTTGCGGCAAAGGGCTGGATACAAAAGCCATGCTGCGGGAGGAACGGGAATACCTGGACAGGCACAAGGAAGTAAAAGCCGGTCCGTATCTTCGCGGGAAGGAGCTTTTTCTGCAAGGCTTCCGCAATGTTACCAAGGAAGGGTTCTACTACTTCTGCCACCTTACGCGTCCGTTTTCCGGCTTCGCGGCATTCTGGTGTTTGGAGGAAGCCTTTGCCAGCTGCCACCATGACCCGGAGAGTTTCCTTGCGCTCATTGCTTCCCATGAAGAAGCCTATCTGAAAGAGCGCGGGAACACCATAAGCATGGCCAGGTGGGAAGACAGCAGGGAGCGGTTCCGCCAGGCTTTCCGGCCGGATTCTCCGGCTTTCCAGGCGTTTCTGGCAGACCTTTGGGGCGTTGCGGCCGGGCCGGAGAATTGTTCCTGCGTCTATACCCTCGACTATGCCGCGCATCTGGCATTTACCACGGAAGGAGGCATTCCCCATAAGGTTTTGGACGCCTTGGCCAGGAAGTATCCGGGCCTGATTGTCATCCACTATTGGAATGACACGGAGTGCCCCGAAATATGCGGCTGCGAGACGTACCATTACAGCCGCGATGCCGTCGCGTAACCGGCAGCAAAACAAAGCAGGAAAAAGAGCCCTCTGGATGGGATTCCAGAGGGTTCTCCTTTTGTTGACATGCTGCGCCCCTGTGTGTATAATTGCTTGTATACCAAGCTATACGCGGGAGGTCAGGAATGGTGTTGAACACAGAAGCCCTGCTCAGAGATGAACACATCAATAAGATTACGGCCATTCTAAAAAGTTTCGTCTTCAGCAATCCGGAAAGGCTGCATCTCCATGTGCCGCAAGAGGTCTCAGTGGAGTACGCGAAATTGAAAAATGTCACTGTCAGCGGCGTCCCGCCGGTCATATGGCAAAGTGGAAGCCGGATTGGTTTTGATGTGGAACTTTCGGCAGTAATAATCACCGGGCCTCGGTATGACACTGACGGAACCCTGATACCAGATTGTATTTGGGAATGCCGCCAAACCTTTGTGGTATCATGCTCTGGCACGCTGTCTAAAGACATGGCGTTGGATGATTTTCGAGTGCGCACGATACGTATCAAACCGGAGAAAAGGTATCAGGACGATAGCATATGGGGCATTATCATACATACACATCAGGACGCAGTTAAGGCAGCTTTGAGCGCCTATATTTCGGCCCATCCAGACGCTTTGCGGCTGCCTTCCCCGCCATGGGTGGAAAAGACAGAGGGTGCAAGCCTGCGCGGCTTAGACATCACTTGGGCTGGCAACGCAGAGGACAAGCCGGGCATGGACATCGGTTTTGAAATCGTAGCGGCGGCAGAAATCAGCGCCACGGAACGCAGCAAAAAGGGCTCTCTGCAAACAAACGTGTACCAGCAATGGTTCACCCTTAAATGCCATGCAAACCTGGAAGAATCACTACAGGATTTTTCTGTGGGCGCCATCTTTATAGAAGCGGTCACCCGCAGCGAGGACAGCCCCATGGAAGTAATTCTGCCCTTTGTTTTGGAAAGGCAGCTTGAGCGGGATGCCTTGAAGGTATTGAAGGAATTTGGGTTCGGCCAGTGCATCCATACGCCGCAAGTACTTGACCCGGACTTGCTGGCCCAGAGGATGGGCCTTACCATACAGTACCGGCACCTCTCAAAAGAAAAAAGGGTGTTTGGCGCGGTATTTATGGACGATTGCGAAGCCGCGTTCTATCGCCCCAACGAGGACGCTATGGTACAGGAGAACGTCCGGGCGGGTACTATTATCGTTGATGAACAGGCGTCCCAAACGCGTCCCATTGGCTCTATAAACAACACAATTGTCCACGAATGCCTCCACTGGCACAGGCACCGAAAGGCGTATTACTTAGCCAGACTGATTGCCGGCAGACAGCCTATCTCCTGTCTGGTGGATGGCGGCATGGCCGGAGGCGTGACAGACCGCCTTCCAGGGATAGAATGGCAGGCCAACGCCCTGGCCCCCAAGATACAGATGCCGTATCCCGCGTTCAAAAGGAAGACCTGGGAGCTGATTCGTTTACAACGGCAAGACTCGCCGGACAAGCCGCTTGTCGACCTGCTGCCTCCTGTCATAGCCGAGTTAGCGGACCTGTTTGGAGTATCGAAGCTGGCTGTTAAGATACGCCTGTTGGAAGTGGGATACCCGGAGGCCAGGGGTGTGCTGGATTATGTGGATGGCCGGTATTTGCGGCCCTATGCCTTTGCGCCGGGGGCGCTGGAGAAAAATCAGACGTTCACTATCAGCGCGGTAGAGCTGGCGCAGCTTTATGATGAGAGCGAGGAATTGAGGGAGCGCCTGCAATCCGGCGAGTACACGGTGGTGGAGTCCCACGTCTGCCTGAACGACCCGCGCTTTGTTTTAGGTGTGGGTGCTGCATCCATGCTGACCGAGTACGCGAGGCTTCATGTGGACGAGTGCTGTTTGAAGTTTGAGGTGGTAGCCTCACGGAATAATATACCTTTCCTTTTGGACAGTGTTCTTTTCAGAGAAGAATCCTATACAAAACTATCAATAGAATTACCACTTGTTCGGAAATCGACATATAATTTCAATAAAAAACGTCCGTATGAAAGCTATAATGAAAAGAAACGCGAAAAAAGGAAGCAAGATTTTGCAGAATATGAAAAGCAAGACATAGAGTCTTATGAGAATGACACACAACCGCATATTGAAGATATAGTATTTAATATCCAACTTATTGATAAACAAGTAAGTATGATGGACACTTTTCCACGCGCTTTGCAGAATCTCATGAAAGAAAGACAGATGACTACAGAAGCTCTTAGCGATGTGACAGGAATTTCGGTGAGTACAATAAATAACTATCGAGAAACTTCACAGACGCCTAGGTTAAACAACGTAGTCGACATATGTATCGCCCTACATCTTCCATATAAAGTCAGCCGTAGGCTGATAGAGCTTGCCGGATACTCTCTTAATACTTCATCCGACAACAGATTTTATGATTTCATCCTTTGCAATTACTACTTACACTCAGTGAGGTTTTGTAGGAAAATGTTCGAAGACATGCAGTCTAGCGCAAAAAAGGCGCGCCAGGAGTCTAGAAATCAGCAAAAAAAGTAATAATTTCTCGGCCAGCTCATTTGTGAAAAATCTATAATTGTCTTTTTATAGCGGCGTAAAATCAGTGATGTTTGCTGAATTTACGCCGTTTTTTATCTTTTTCCTAGTTCGGATTTGGTATTATATACTCCTTTTCACCTAGATAAATATCCCCAAAAGGAATACCCAAAAAATTTGCCGGGTAACTGTGCTATCATATTCTCAGAACAAGAGCTCACCCGGATAAGTGGCCACTCCGGTTTGAGTTCGCGGTTCAAAATAATTTTCCGAAGGGAAGTTTTTAATATGATAATCACTTTATTTGGCTTGTGGGGCAGCAAACGGGTTTTCAGGGTAAAAAGTACTGGCCAGTTGGACGTATTGGTTGTCCTTGAGCGGGCAGCGCTCAAACTCGCCCACCTAAACGACAGCCCCGAATTGGTCGGCATTACAATCGAAGATGTCCTAACACTTCCAACAGAAGTGCAGCACTTAATGGGCTTCCATGCGGAAGAAACTGGGGATGAGTTTGAACCCACTTTTCATGAATCTCATTACCGCAATGAGCATCTGGTCAAACCGCAGGCAGCGCGGGAAGATGAAATAGCAGCATACATCAAGGGATACATGGAAGCCCAATATGAAAAGGGCGTCTCCGGTGTACGCGAAAACCCATCCTACCTTATTTCCTGCATGAAAGCAAGAACCTGGGCACACATCTTCCTAAGAGAGAGACGTTTAGTACTGTCTACCTTTATTGAAGAAATGGTTGAAAAAGATATCCAGTTCAACTTATGTCCCGATGAAAAAGAAAGCGAGGAAGACATATGACAAGAGAAATTAAGAAGACCGAGGCTTTGTCTCGGATGGAAATGCTGGGCCTTTCCTCCCAGGACAAAACTCGATTTGAGAAGGAGGATAAAGTGAGCATCAGCGACGATATTACAGGCACTTCCTCCTGGGCCAAAGGTGACGACCTTAAACGAATCCGGCGGTTTGAGGAACAGTATAAGGTTCTGGTATATGCGGTTGTTCGCTCTCATACGCAGATTGGCACGATAGATTGCTACCTCTTCGTTAGCGATTACCAGGAAGAATGGAACCATGACAGGGCAGAATTCAGGCGCACGATACACGGTGATATTGAAGCAAAAAGGTTATTTGCGTATGCATATAATCATGATACTCCTGCCTTTTCCGACTTTGGACACATGGGTGTTACCATCACAAAAGATTTGCGGTTATTCCGAATTTGGTGAAAGATATAGCCACAACAGCGCAGCATTAGAAAACATAAAATGAATCAAAACAAACATATCACGTATTCAAAAGAGACATCATCCTCCGTTCTCGATGGGAGAAAAATCATCTTCATAAACTCGTTTCCCCAATATGACGAGCAAAGGAAAGAGAAAGTCCATACCGAAGTCGAGCGGGGATTATATCAGGTGTTCAAAAATTATATATCTTGAAAAACGGGGGCTGCTGCGGTATAATCAAACCGTTAGCGGCCCCCTTCCATAATGAAAGGGGTTTGTTCAATATGATTGACGCCATATACACCCGGCAGTCTGTAGACCGGGCAGACAGCATTTCCATTGAGAGCCAGATGGAGTTCTGTCAATATGAAACGAGGGGCGGCGAGTACAGATACTATAGTGACAGGGGCTTTTCTGGCAAGAACACCGACAGGCCGGATTTCCAGCGGATGATGAATGACATTAAGAACGGGGAAATCAAGCGCGTCATTGTGTACAAGCTGGATAGAATTAGCCGCTCTATCCTGGACTTTACCTCAATGATGGAAGAGTTCCACAAGTACGGTGTGGAGTTTGTGTCCACCACCGAGAAGTTTGACACATCTTCCCCCATGGGGCGGGCTATGCTGAATATCTGCATCGTCTTTGCGCAGCTTGAGCGTGAAACTATCCAAAAGAGAGTGGCCGATGCTTATGCTTCCCGCTCAAAACACGGATTCTTTATGGGCGGTCCTGTTCCCTATGGATATTCCATTGAGCCCTATGTTATTGATGGGATAAAAACCTCCCGATATGTAATTTCCCCGGAAGAGGCTGAAGTCGTTAGAGTTATCTACCAGATGTATGCTCAGCCGCAGGTTTCTTTTGGAGACATCATGAGGTATCTTGGCGACAATAAGATTCGCACCCGGCGGGGTAAAGGATGGAACAGGACAAGGATTGCCGAGATAGTCAAAAACCCGATATACCTCCAGGCAGACTTGGACATTTACGAATTCTATAAAGGTCAAGGTACTCTCATAGTCAATGACCCTTCCGACTTTATCGGGACCAATGGATGCTATCTTTATGAAACCCAGGAGACCAAGCGCAAAACTCTGTCGCTGGAAGGGCAAACGCTGGTGCTTGCTCCACACGAGGGAATCATTCCGTCCGACATATGGCTGGCGGCTCGTAAGAAATGCCTCAACAATAGAAATGTTGGCATACCCACAAAGGTTAAGAACTCTTGGCTGCTTGGTAAAGCTAAGTGTGGAAAATGTGGTCATGCCCTAAGTATCCGATATTCCAAAAAGAATGGCGTGCGCTACTTTATGTGCGGGTATCACCTTAACGCCAGAGGATGTGACGGGTTTGGTACTCTACGCGCACCAGAGCTTGAAAAATTCGTATTGGATGCCATACGGGAAAGACTGAAATCTTTTGAAACACTTACTTCTTCCACAGAGTCAAGAGTGAGTCCAAAATTGAATGGGCTTCGGGTCAAAGAGCACCAGTTGAGCGAAGAAATGAACACGCTTCTGGAGAAGGTCATCCAGGCAGATGGTGCACTTATGTCTCTCATAAATCAGAGAGCGTCCGACTTGGATGCACAGCTCAAAGAAGTGCAAAAAGAGATACGTGAAATTACCACTGCCACGCCAGCCACAGATGTCAAGACACTTACAGGATATTTTTCAAAGTGGGACGAACTTTCGATTGATGATAAAAGAAGCGTGGTTGACCTGCTGATTGCTCAAGTCAAGGCCACGAAAGACAGTGTCGAGATTGTGTGGAAGATTTGAGTACTTCATAGTGATTGTAGTGCTTTGCCGTTTGTTAGCAGTTTTTTCTGAGCCATCTGTCAGCCCCCCTTTCTCAGCACACCACAATACCACACCTTGCCTCGAAAGTCCACTGACATTTTTCTTACTTTTTCTCCTCCTCTGAAAAATCTCTTCTTTGTTTATGCGGCGCAATTTTTGAGCGCCCAACAAAGCCCTTCCAACTCCCCTTTAGGGGCAGGGGGAGAGCCGGGTTTCCCGGCTCCTGCGGACGGCGTATAGCCGGACGCTATGCTTGCCCCTGCCCCAAGGGCAGGTTTTCTGCGCCCTTCGTCCTTTCATCTCTGGAAAAAGTCGTAAAATCCTGGGTTCTGCCCCTCTCTAAAAACCCCTCACAAATCGCCACAAACGCCCCGCAACGGCGTCCTGGGCTGGCTGTTGCTAAACTTTAGCCGTTGCCACAATTGCCCGACGCGGCCCTCACAGGGGTTACAAAAGCTTATCTCGATAATTGGCACTCGTTGTGGTACTCGATTGCCCCTTGAATGGGCAGAATCGTGAAAATCAGATTGCCATTTCGAACATGCCCGCCCGCTGATTCGTACTTGGTAGGCTCCGTAATAATGAGCGCCTTGTACTCCATCTCCCGCACATATTTCTGCACCGTGTTGCGGCTCATGCCAACTGCCTCACCTATAGTTTTATAGCTTGGCCAGCACTGATGTGATTTCCTGTCCTCGCAGTACATGAGATAGGCGTAGACAGCCAGTTCACCTGTTGACAATCCCAAACTGAAAATAGCGTTAGGCAGAGGAAAGAAATTCTTTGCGCCGCAACTCTGTGCTCTTAGAAAATTATTCATGGTGCCCCCCTCCTGCCTGTTCCTCAACCCATGCGAGGAATTTTTCCTTTGGAACCACCAACCGTGACCCGATTTTCACCACCGGAAAGTCCTTGCGATGCAGTAGTTGATAGGTTTCTCCCGCTGAAATTTCCAGCACCTGAGCCACTGTCTTTGCGTTCAAAAACAGCGGCAGCAATTTAGATAAATTTCTCGAAACAAAAAAGAGTAAGGAGTCCCTCAGTTCTTTGTGAACTTTCTTCAGTTGCTTTGAGACTGCCATCTTGGATACGCCTCTCGGATCGCTCCGATCTTCTCCAAGGACAGCCCCTCGCGATAGCATAGCTGGATCAATTCCCGCTTAGCCTCTGCTTGCTCCCGCTTTCCATCCTGCTCCAGAAATTCCGCGGCCTCCTTTGGCACTGAGATCGGCTCACCTTCGGACATTATGACCATCGGGCTCCTTTCCGTTTGGGAAAGGCCACACAGCGCTGAGCGCCAAATACTTTGGACGTTCATGATCTCCCGCATCCCGTTCTGATTTTGTGTCCAATGCGTGCCATGAAAGTCAGAGGCCACACGAGTGCAACTTCACCAAAACTGCGTGTTTTTAGCTTTCATTATATTTATTTTAATACTTCCAAATTTAAATTGCAATATTCGGATTAGAATTGTCGAAAAGGCTTTTCTTCGCTTATGCAGTATATATTCTTTGTGCCCGCTAAACTAACTGTCAGAAGAACGCACTTTTATCCTATACGCCCCCGGCGATACTCCATACCGCTCTCTGAACACTCTATAGAACGACTTCTCGCTTTGAAATCCCGATTCCCTTGAAACCATGGTGACGGGCATATCTGTGCTTTTTAGCAGCTTTTCGGCTCTTCTGAGGCGCATATTTACTACGTAGCTGTGGAAGGACACTCCGGTTTCCTTTTTGAATTGGTGTGAGAGATAAGTTCTGTTGAAGCAGAGCTCCTCGGCGCAACTGTCGAGGCTGATGTCCTCCAGATAGTGCGCGGACAGGTATGCTAGGGTCTCGCGCAGCATTCCTGTTTCCTCACCTGCCGCCATGTTGCGCTTCGGAAGGCTTCTGTGCGCATAAAGGGCCATGTCCAAAAGCGCCGCAAGGCACATCTCCCGCCACCCGACCTGCCTTTCCATATACTCCTGCCATATTTTATAGGCGCAGCCCCATATTTTTTCTATGTCAGCGGTGCTCCAGCTGTCACTGAAGCCCTCTATTCTGTTGAAAGCCTCGGCTAGCTCTCTGTTGTTTAGCCGCTCGTCGCGCAAGAGAGAAAGCGAAAAGTTTATAGCAAGCCTTTTTGCCTTTCTGTTTCCGGGGAGTATGGAGTGGCTCTCCTTGGAGCTTATTATCAATATCTTTCCGGGGCCAAGAGTGACATCGCCGCTCCTTATGCCAACGGTGGTTTCACCCTCCAGGCCCAGCAGTATCTCTACCGCCTCGTGCCAATGATATAGGAAGGCTTTTGAGCCGTCCATCACAGCCATATCAATGGGAAATTTTTCGTCAATTTTTCTCGGCTCATAGTTGGATGCTCCGCACCCCAACGGGAGCTTCGGCATATAAATCACCTCGCTCAAGATACAATTAGCCTGACGGTTTGCGCCGTCAGGCTTTCTTCATTGTATTGCCTTTAGAAAACTATCTGTCTGCCCTCTTTTGCCGACTGATAGACCGCGTCCAGAATCTTTGTGACCACAAAAGCCTGCTCGGGCTTTACAACCAGCTCGCCCTTGCCTTCAATCGCGTCGAGCCACACCTTGCACTCGATATCGCCCGGCTTCACGGCTTTTCCCGGGAAGAGGTCTACGCCGCCCGCAGAGGTATTTACCTCGCTCTGCACCTGCTTGTTTCCCATAATCTGGTTTAAGTACAGCTTATGGTCGTTGGCACCGCCCACGCCGGTGAGTTCAGCGCCGGCCTTGGTTCCGCAGAGATACGCGGCTGCGCAGCGCTCCTCGGTTGAGTTGAGTATCCAGGTGGCGTCTATTGTTATCAAGGAGCCGTCTTTCATGGTGACAAAGGCAAAGGCCGCATCCTCTACCTCATATGTGGCAGGATCCCAGGCGCCCATGGGGTTGCCCTGCATATTCTTCGGCAGGGTCGGCCCCAGCTTAGCGAAGGTCACGCCGGTCACTGCCGCGGGCTCGTAGTTGTTCATAAACCATAGAGTCAAATCCAGGGAATGGGTGCCGATGTCAATAAGTGGGCCTCCCCCCTGCTTGGACTTGTCTGTGAAAACGCCCCAGGTGGGTACACCGCGGCGGCGCAGGGCATGTGCCTGGGCATAATATATCTCGCCCAAGGCCCCCTCCTCGCAGAGGGTCTTCAGGGTCTGACTGTCCGCGCGGTAGCGGTTCTGATAGCCTATTGTAAAGAGCTTGCCACTCTTTTTATAGGCGTCCATCATGCGCTGGGCGTCAAATACGTTCGCGGCCATGGGCTTCTCGCACAGCACGTGCTTGCCTGCCTCCAGCGCCGCCACGGATATCTCACAGTGGGCCACATTCGGCGTCAGAACGTAGACTATCTCCACATCGGGGTTATTCACAAGGTCGTGATAATCGGTGTATACCTTGGCGTCCGGCTCCCCCACCTCCGAAACGGCCTTTTCGGCCCTCTCGGGGATGATGTCGCAGAGGGCTATTACCTCCACCCTGTCCTTCGCATTGTTCAGTGCGGGAAAGTGCTTCTGATGGGCAATGCCTCCGCAGCCCACAATACCTATCTTATGCTTCATAGTATATCATGTCCTTTCAAAATCATTTTATATTATACTTAATATTTTATTTATTTGCAAGCCACTCGTCCAGCTGCTTCTGCTTTTCGTCCAGAACCTTCTGCAGACCAGCCTCATACAGCGCGTCGTTGAACTCCTGAATGGCGGCGTCCAAGTCCGGCAGAGTGCCAAAGCCCACGGTCTTCTGATACTTGTCGTACACGGTCTGAAGCGTAGCCATCTCTGTAGCCACTGGCATGGAGTTGAACGCAAAGCCAAAGGCCGCGGACTCCTTCAAGGTGGCGTGCCAAGTCTCATACTGCTCCCACAGATCCTTGGGGGCTCCGGCCCAGAGAGTGCCGTTGAACTGGTTCGGATAGGAGAAGCCCTTGTCGTTGTGATAGCCAACAGTGGCCGCGGTGACTCCCTCGGGATAATCGGCCTGACCGTCGTCATTCAGCACCCAGTCCGTTCCGGGCACGCCCCAGTTGATAAGGTCTGTAAACTCTCCGCTCTTATAAGTCCAATCCAGGAACTGAGCCGCCTTCTCCGGGTCTTCAGAGGAATTGGCAATGCTCCATAGGCGGGTATTAACATTATAGCTGGTCTTCGGGGCGTCTATGAGCTGTATCATCTCTACGTCATAGCCGGTCTGCGACTTTTTCTCGGTCTCAACGCCGGGCTTCCAGCTCTGGAAATAGGAGAAGCAGTTGCCGCCCTTCATTTTCACGTCGCCGCCGTCTGTGTTCACGGCAATGTCTTTGGAGCTATAGCCCTTATTATACCACTCCATTGCGGCCTCGCAGAGCCGGCGGTACATATCGGTCTCGAACCAGTTTACAACGGTTGTGCTCTCAGGGGTCTCAAGGACGCCAAAGGAGCTGGACAGGTTGTCCACAAAGCAGAAGGCGCAGGAGGCAGGCACTGCCGTACCGTCGAAGCAAATCATGTCGGGGTATTTTTCCTTTACCTTTGCGTACATCTCTGTAATCTGATCCAGAACGCCCATATTGGGGAGCGTGTAGTCAAAGTCCTCCTTCTTGAATCCCAGCTCGTCGAAAATGTCCTTGCGCACTACCATTGCACCGGGAGTGGCCCGCTCGGCCATGGAGCCGAAGCCCGCTAGAAAATCGCCGATATAGCAGGCCTGGATGTCGTCGCCAAGAGCCGCCTTCGCGTTTTCCATTTTGTCCAGATACGGGGTGCAGTCTAAAATGTACTGGGACTCAATAAAGGTGCCGACCTCTGAGGCGCGGCTGATAAATACGTCCATCGGCTCGCCTGCCGCTAACATCATGGGAATCTGCTGATGATAGGTGCCCTGAGTCAGCGCCTGCAAATCCACCTTCATATTCAGCTCCTTCATGGCGAGCTCATTGACAGCGTCTGAAAGAGCGCCCATATTTGGGCTTTCTTTTGCGATATAGTAGGCGAAGTGCACGGTGTAGGGCTCCTCGTCTGTAGTCTTGTCTCCGGTGTCGCTGCTCTGGGTCTCGGATGATTCCGCGGCACTGCTTTCCGGCGTGGAGCTGCTTTCCTTCTTGGATTCGCCCTTGTCTGCGCAGCCCACAAAGCAAGTGGCTAAAAGCGCGAGAGTCAGTATCAGGCATAAAATTTTCTTGCTCATTTGAGAGTTCCTCCTGTTTTTTCAAAAATAAAAATGATTTTCGTCTGACCATATTTTATCCGCTCTGCCTATCACCTCCTTTCTATCCATCCCTATAGTCCACTGAGGCCGTGCGCCTAAATTCTATGGGAGATACTCCATAGAATTTTCTGAACACCCGGTAAAAGGTTTTCTCGTTTTGAAATCCTGACTTATCGACCACTGACGCTATCGGCTCTGAGGTATACAGCAGAAGCCACTCCGCCTTTGAGAGCCGAAGCTTTAGAAGCGCCGTATGGAACGGCTCGCCAATCTCTTTCTTAAATAGATGCGAAAAATATGACCGGCCAAAATTCATGCTGTCTGCACAGCTTCCCAGGGTGATTGGCTCTAAATAGTGCTCGGACATATACCGGAGTATCTCGGCTCCCTTGTTCCCAATCTGCCTGTAGTCTGATTTAAGGCAGTCGGGGAAGGCTCTAATCAGCAGCGCCTGCATTTTCAGAAGCGTGGATAATATGGCCGTCATGTATCCGCATTTCTTCTGCGTATACTCCTCATAAATTTCCAGTATATAAATCCTCATTTTCTCTTTCAGCTCTGTCGGCCAATCAGAGCTGTGCTTTAATGGCAGATTAAATCCAAAACGCTCTGCGGCCGACGGCAGGGGCAGTATTTCTGGGTCAAAGAGCATAGAATAGTAGCTTATCGGACGTGTGACTGAATTGAAATTGTGGTTTTCGCAGCAGCCCACAACAATGATGTCGTCCTCTTTCATTTGGTATACCTTGTCCTCTGCCTGAACGGCAAAGCTGCCGTCCACACAGTATACTATTTCAACACATGGGTGCCAATGAGTTACAAAGGGTATGACCCGGTGTGTTGCGTAGGCCATCATAAAGCTGTCTCTCTCAACCCGCAGCGGCGACTTCATTATCCCTTTACCGCGCCCAACATAATGCCGCTTGCAAAGTATTTTTGCAGGAACGGGAACACCATGAGAATTGGCAGCACGGCCACGAAGGAAATTGCCATGCGGATTGAGACCTGAGGAATCGCAAGCACGTCAGTACCCGAAGCGGAACCGGCGTTGGCATTGAGCGCCTGGATGTCCAGTATCATCCTGTTTAGCAGTGCCTGGATGCTCAGCATCTCGGACTTATTGATGTAATAGAGGCCGTTTGTCCAATCGTTCCAGTAATGAAGGCCGGTGAAGAGTCCTACGGTAACAATAATCGGCTTGCCAAGGGGAAGCACCATCTTCCAGTATATCTTCATATAGCTTGCACCGTCTATTTTGGCCGCCTCGTAGATGTCCTCTGGGATTGAGCTTTTGAAATATGTGCGGGCGAGAATTATGTTGAACGCACCCAAGAGCAGATTTGGAAAGATGTAGGCCCAAATTGTGTTTTTTATATGGAAATTGTTTGTCCACATGATATACGAGGGGACAAGCCCGCCGTTGAAGAGCATGGTGAAAAGCACATAAAAGTTGAAGAACCTCTTGCCCGGCAGTTCCTTTAGTGAAAGCGGGTAAGCTAGCATAGTGACAAGCACAATGCTGCCTGTGGTGCCAATCAGGGTGGCTAAGATAGTGATGCCGTATGCCCTGAAGATAGTCATATAGTTTTGCAGGATATAGCGATAGGCGTATAGGCTGAATTTCTCCGGGAAGAAGGAGTAGCCGTTTGTAATAAGTATGTTCTCGTCTGTAATTGACGACATGAACAGGAGCACCAGCGGCAGTATCATTACCAGCGCCACCAGGATAAGTATAATGTTTATCACTATCTGATAGGCTCTGCGGCCATTGGACATAATCACAGAAAATCCCCCTTTGGTTTTAGAATATCGCGTTCTCGGAGCTTATGCGCCGGACGACAAGGTTTGAGACCATTACCAGCACAAAGCCCACCACGGACTGGATAATGCCCGCCGCCGCGCTGCGGCCTATTCCTCCGGCAGCCATCAGCGCCCGGTAAACATAGGTGTCAATAGTATTTGTCACATTATAAATCGCGCCGGAGTTTTGGGGCACCTGATAGAAGAGCCCGAAGTCGGAGTAGAAAATCTTTCCGATATGAAGGATAAGGAGAGTCACGATAGAGGGAATGAGGCAGGGCAGCGTAATTCTGGTAATCTGCTGCCATTTGCTCGCTCCGTCCAACTCGGCGGCCTCATAGAAGGCCTTGTCAATTCCCGCTATGCCGGCAATGTAGATAAGCGTTCCATAGCCCACGCCCTTCCAGCAGTTGGTCACTATCAGGATGACGGGCCATGGCCCCTCCTCAAGATACCACTGGACAGGCTCCTTGCCGAAGAGCGGGAGCAGCGAGTTGTTCAGCATACCGTTCTCATGGCTTAAAAGCGCGAAGACAATATAGCTGACAACCACAATGGAAATAAGGTACGGGAGCAGTATAGAGCTTTGATACAGCTTTTGCAGCCCCTTATTCGTCACGTCTGTGATAAATATGGCAAGTGTGACCCCTATCACCATGTTGATAATAATAAACGCCACGTTATAGAGCAGAGTGTTGCGGATTATTATAGCGGCGTCGCTGGTGGAAAAGAGATACTCGAAATTCTCGAATCCGTTCCATGGACTTCTGAATATCCCGTCATTCACGTTGTACTTTTTGAATGCCACGACAATTCCAGCCATTGGGATGTAATTGTTGATAAACAGATACGCAAGCCCCGGCAGCATCATCAGATAAAGCGGCAAAAACTGAACCCATTTTTGTACTCGACCCACTCTCTTCAAAGTGTTTCCCTCCAGTCACAGATTTGATTTCTTGATGGATATTGCATAGCCACTCGGCTAAATTTTAAAATATTTTAGCATATTTTCCTATGCAATGATACCTCAAACCGTCGGGAAAACATCTCAAAATGTTGGGTTTTTGTTCTATAGGCGTACTATTTCCATTTTTTATCGCCGTATTTATCCCTAAATCAAACATTTTGAGAGTTTTAGATGACGTTTTGATGTGTATATTTTTGCTATGTTTTGTTAATATGAATAAAACTCTTCATTTGAAAGGAATGGGTATATGAACAGAACACAAAAAACGGCAGAGCCCAAGCCTAAGCTCTGGAACCGCAATTTTGTCCTGGCCATGCTGGTCTCATTTATTGTGGCAATGGCAAACGGCATGTTTAACCCAGTGCTGCCGGTCTATGCGGAGGGCTTTGGGATAGGCACCGACCTTATTGGGGCTATTGTCGCGGTGGCGACCTTTTTCTCCATGATTGCACGCGCGGTCGTGGGATGGCTGTCTGACAGCAAAAGCAAGAAAAGGCTTGTGGGCATATCGCTGATATGCATGATGGCGGCATATGCCCTGTATCTGCCCGCTAAAGGCCTTTGGCTGATTGCCGCGGCGCGAATTATGCAGGGCATTGGACACGGCGCGCTTATTACCGTTTTGAGCACTCTTGCCATCGAGTACCTGCCGCCGGAGCGCATGGGCGAGGGCATTGGCATGTACAGTCTCGCAAGCTCTCTCGCCCAGTGTGTTGCGCCTGTGCTGGGGACATATTTTGCGAAACTGTCACAGTATAGGCTCGCCTTTATTTTGGCTCTTGTTACTATTGTGGGTGCTTTTGCGGCTTTACAGCTTATTAAGGACGCGCCGGTCTCCCTGCCTGTTAATGCGGAGGAGCCTGTTGACAGCGCTCAAGACGGGAATCCCGTAATGAGATTCTTGAAAAAATTCATCTATAAAGATGCTCTGCTGGGAGCCATGCTTCTGCTGTTTATGGGAATCCTGCACAGCGCTATTTCAAACTATCTCGCGATTTACGGCTTTAAGCAAAACCTGACACAGATAGGGCTGTTTTTCACTGTAAACTCAGTTGTGCTTATCCTCTTCCGGCCTGTTCTGGGCAGATTTGCGGACAAAACTCACCCCAGCTTTCTCATAATCCCCGGACTGATATTGATGGGCCTGGTTTTTGTTATGCTAGGAAACCTCACGTCTCCTTGGCAGATATATATTGGCGGCGCGCTTTACGGCATAGGCTTTGGCGCTGTCATGTCAATGAGTCAGATGATATCCGTAAAATCTGCGCCGCCGGAAAAAAGGGGCGTGGCAAACGGAACCTATTACGTTTTGGGAGATATAGGACTTTCCCTTGGGGCCTATGTTTCCGGCCTTTTGGCAAAGGAGACTGGCTATGGGGGCATGTACCTTGTTATGGCCGGAGTTACAGCTCTTACTATCGTTTTTTATCTTGTGTTCTCAAAAAAGCAGGGAATTTCATTCCCGCAGAACCCAACAAAATGAGAGCTTTATCCATCCGTATGGGATTGTCAACTATTTCAGGCGTTATATAATTTTAATATAGAGCCCGCAACAAACAAAGGAGGTTTTACTGAAATGATTAAAGTAGGGTTAATTCTGTATTCTGTACGCGAGGAAATGGCAAAAGACCCCATTGCCACTGTGGAAAAGGTTGGGGAGCTGGGCTACAAAAACATTGAAGTATGCAACCATAACGCAATCAAGGACTCTGGGTGCGGCTTCAATGTTCCCGCCGAGACGCTGAAATCCACCTTTGACAAGTTTGGCTCCAAGGTTGTGAGCGCCCATATTTTCCCCATGGAAAAGGCCAATCTGCCGGAAGTCATTGAATACAACCAGGTGCTGGGCAACCACAATATCGTATGTCCCAATGGGCGGTTTACTACATACGATGACCTGATGTATCAGTGCGAGCGCTTTAATAAGACCGGCAAAATCTGCAAAGAGGCCGGCATGACCTATCTGTACCACAACCACTATCATGAGTTCTATACCATCAACGGAAAAACAGTTATGGATCTGATGATGGAGAATACCGACCCGGATTATCTCTCTCTGGAGCTGGACACCTTCTGGGTAATGCGCGCCGGACTGAATCCTGTGGAGCAGCTCAAGCATTTCGGCAGGCGCGTTAAGCTG
Organism: Acutalibacter muris; assembly: GCF_002201475.1. Lineage (NCBI taxonomy): Bacteria > Bacillati > Bacillota > Clostridia > Eubacteriales > Acutalibacteraceae > Acutalibacter > Acutalibacter muris. The sequence goes on from NZ_CP021422.1 coordinate 2,084,153, forward strand.
CTGCACCAGAAGGATTTCGCCTGGGACAGCATGGAGCCTCTCAACATGCGCGGCCTTACCCCCGAGGAGTGCACCATGCCCGCGGAGGGCGCGGGTACCGACGGCAACAGCTTCTACGCAAGAACCGGCGGCCATGCTGAGCCTGACGAGGCCGCAAAAAAAGCCCGTCGCATCCGCAGCACCGCATTTACGGAAATTGGCATGGGCATTATGCATATTCAGGATATTATTGACGCCGCCAACACGTATACAGACGCCGAGTATATAATTCTTGAGCAGGACGCCACCAGGCTGGAAAGTCAGCTGGTAAGCATTGAGAAGAGCATGGTGGCGTTCAAAAAGTACACTGGAATAAGCTGGGATAATTAAAAAACACGTATTCTTAGCCGAATCATCCAAACTGAAGGGCTTCTCCCCTTTTGGGGCGGCAGCCCTTTAGTATTCATCTCAGGAGGAAAAGTATGGAAAAAATATTGAATATTGGAATCGTCGGATGCGGAGGAATGGGAAGCGGGCACGCGATTGCCCTTCAAAGCGGCACCGGCAACGCCCTTTGGAAGGTAAAAACGGACGATGTGCCTAAATTTCCGGGAGCTCTTACTACGGATATTTCAAAACATTTGCGACTGAGAGGCATTTTCGATATAAAGCCCGAGCGCAGGCAGTGGGCGCAAGAGCGCAAAATTCCTGTCTATGAGAGCTATGACGCCATGCTCGCCGACCCGGATATAGACGCTGTTTTGGTAGCCACTCCGAACCATCTTCACAAGGAGCAATCCATCGCGGCAATGCGCGCCGGAAAGCATGTTCTCTGCGAAAAGCCTGTTATGATAACCAGCGAAGACCTGGAAGAGGTCATGCAAGTATCCAGGGAGACGGGCAGGGTGTTCTATCCCAGGCAGAACAGAGAATGGGACGAAGATTATCTTATTATCAAAAAGATATACGACGATAAGCTTGTTGGTAACGTATTTAACATCAAGAGCCGCCTTACAGGCTCCCGGGGCATTCCCGGCGATTGGCGTGGGATAAAAGAGTATGGCGGCGGAATGATGCTGGACTGGGGAGTGCATCTGATTGACCGCATTTTGCAGATGATTCCGGAAAAGGTCATAAAGCTGTTTTGCAGCTGTACCTATATTACTAACAAAGAATGTGAGGACGGCTTTCAGTTGCACATGACATTCGAGAGCGGGCTCACCGTTGATATTGAAGTTGGCACCTGCCACTTTATAAGCGAACCAATGTGGTGCATTTACGGCGACCGGGGCTCCGCAGTAATACATAATTTTCAGCTGGACGGCAAAATGATTCGCCTGACCTCCTGGGAGGACAAGGACGCCGAGCCAATTGCCGCCGGAGCCGGGCTGACAAAGACTATGGCCCCTCGCTCCGTGGGCGAGTCTGTGGAGGAGCGGCCTCTCCCCCGCTTTGACTTTGATAGGAATACTCTCTATAGGAATTTTGCGGAGGTCTGCATGGGTACCGCGAAACAGATCGTGACTCAGGAGCACGCGCTGCGTGTTTTGCGATTGATGGAGGCTTGTTTTCGGTCGAATGAGAGTGGTGAGGCCGTTTTGTTTGAAGGGTAATTGCAAAAAAGCGGAAGGGCACTTTGGGGTGGCCTTCCGTCTGTAGTAAGTATTCTGGTGTGATTGTCCATTTCACAGAAAAATGTGTTTAGCGCGGCATATTCTCAAAAAATATCCAGTGCCATTGGGCAGGCGTTTTTGATCGGCTGAAAATGCTGAAAACAGTTATAGTAATTAAGGGCGATTTTTCTTTGGTTTGTAGTGCAAATTTTAACTGTTGTGGCGATCGGTTGGGGCCTGAGATTTTTGAAAATCATCAATAAGGTATCAAAATCTTTCGAGGCGTGCATTTCAGAAAAACTTGTGGCTCAACAGCACGGAAAACAGGCGGCTATATGCTCGCTAATGCTTTTCCCACATCCACTCCAAAACCGCGTGCCGAGGGTTCGAATCCTTCTGCCCCTGCCACAGATATGGCCCGGAATTCCTTGGAATCCCGGGCTTTTCTCGTGTTTTGAGGTGGTGGGATGCGGTCTGGATTGCCGCCCCCAGGGGCGTGTATTTTGCTGTTTTTTCGTATCTGGTCGTATCCGTTTCTAACCTTTCCGTCTGGCACATCATCAATAAATCATCAAAATTTCGGGGCTTGTTCGGTGGCATCGGCCTGCTCTGGCTAAAAATTGAACCCGTCTGTGATTCCTTGCAGCCGGGTGGTGTCTTTTTTGACGTAGTACATCTCGGTGATCTGTGATGTGCTGTGGCCCAGGAGGTCTGCCACCTGACGAGGCGAGAGTGCCATGAGGGTTCCGTCTGGCTGGCGGATGCCGTTCACCAGCGAACTTCCAAAAGTGTGTCTGAGACTATGGAGACCCTTCTGCTCTATCCCCGCTGCCCTGAGAATTCTGTAGTACCTCTTGCGGAAGTTGACCGGGCGGGTGTAGTCGCCCTTCTCGTCGCTCACGAGGGGCGCTGTGGGGCCGAAGTCGCGTTCCTGGCGTAACTCCCTTACCGCCTCGACTGCGGCCCCATTCAGGGGCACACGGCGCTTACTGGTGGCCGTTTTTGTCTTGCCTACCTTTACCTCTCTGCCGGGTGTGTACTCTACCCCATCCCTCCTGCACACCTCTTTCACGTTCTGGCGTACCTCCAGGAACTTATGCTCCAGGTCGATGTCGCTGTTGAGCAAGCCCAGCAGTTCACCTGTCCTTAGTCCTGTGTTCAACATGAGGCTGTAAGCCGCTGGCTGCTGGTACTTGGGCCTGCCGTTGCTGAATTTGCTGAATGCCTCAATTTTGAATTTCTCAATTTCTTCCGGCGTGAACACCGTGACGGTTTCTTGCGTGGGTAAGTCCTCTTTGTTTTGCGCCGCCATGAAGTTAGATTTCTTTATCATGGGAACGCTGTTCATGGGATTCTTTGCGAGGATTTCCTGCTGGGTCAGATAACGGAAATACTCGTTGAGGACGATGTAAACTTTCTTTACGGTGGTGTAAGCATACCCCTCCACCGTCCAGTGGTTCAGCACTTCCTTGAGGTCGGCGGCGGTGATGTCGCCCACTACTTTCTCTCCAAGCAAAGGAAAAATCTGGTGTTCTACCGTACATTCACAGCGGTCGTAAGTAGTGCGCTCCACTGAGGGAAATTTGAACACCTGGAGCCAGTGGGTCATGCTCTCCTTGAGTGTTCTGCGGGACTCGTCCGACTCCTGCAAGGCATCATTGAAAGCAGCAACGTAGTCTGTCATCTTCTTGGTGACTTCTGCCTTGGTAGTACCGGAGAACGATTTGCGCTTGCGCTCCCCTTTCTCGTCCATATACCAAACTGTGCCGTCCCAGCGGTCGTCGGTTCTCTTAAAGGCTTTGCCATTACATTCACTATGAAGTTGTCTGAAAATATCAAAAAAGCTGAAAAGGGCCGCTAACACCCGCTTCCACACTATCCCCAAAAAAGGAGTTTGCCCACCCGGGCAGGCTCCTCCTTTGCATCTCCCGATGCCAGGCGTTCCTTAGAAAAATCCCACCCCCTTACGGGCGCAAAGGAGGAACGCCATGTTCTACCAGAAAGTAAACAAACGCAGCCGGGCAGCCATGACCGGCTTCCTGGCCCGCCACTACCGCTACAACACCATGAACTCATTGAACTGCTTCACGTCCTACGCCAACAATGTCAAAATCCAAAACCTGGATATCCCCGGCGAGCTGCAAGACCTGGCCTATGACGTGGCTAGCGGCGAGGTTGAGGCCCCCGATTGGGACATATTCTTTGCCCGTACTGTCTCGGACTTTTACCAGCGCACCGGCTACCATATCGGCTTCAACGGCCGCAGCAGCGGCTACCTGGTGCTGTACGAGGCCCAGGCAAACGAGGACGGCACTTACTCACTTTATCCCGGCCGCTCCATCGACATGTACGAGGACTTTGCCGGCTGGGATATGCAGGACCTGCGCGGCCGGGTGGAGCTGGTCCAGGATTTTGACAAGACCTGCGACCGGCTGCGGGAGGGCTTCATTTTCATGTTAGAGCACTATGCCCCTGGCGAGTACACGGAAGTCAAGAGGATACCCCACCGCGTTATGGAACCCACCGGCAAGAGCCTGCTGGCCTGATGGAAGGAGGAAAACCTTTGCAACCTACCCCACAGATTATCGTCCGCAACTTCGAGCAGTGTGAGCATATACTCTGCACGGAGACCGGAACCCTGGACAATTTAAACCTGTCCAGCATTATCACGCGTCTTATCCAAGACGTGGGCCGCTTCTGTGAGCGCTTCGCCAGCGATTTCATTATCAGCTGGGATATGGTTCGCAAGCAGCTGGAACCCCGTCCTGTCACAGAGCCTTACTATACCGTGGAGATTTTCGGCATCCGCCGCGCTGGCGTGGACCACAATAACTTCTTCCTGTCCCACTTGAGAAACGACAGCCGGGGCGGATACTTCTGCTGTGAGAATGTCTACCGAAAGGTGCTGGCGCTGGGCATTGAAATCCTGCCCGCCGAGTCTCCAGAGAGGTGCCCCCGCGTGACCTGCACACTAAAGGACCTGACGGACGAGCTTTGGCGTCTTGAGCCCGGCGGCCTGGAGGAAAATGCAGCCTGATACAGCCAAAGCCCTTGCAAATCCCTGAAAAAAAGAATATACTAATAGTAAAGAAGGTGATACCCATGGCAATCAAGCCGTTCCATGAGCTGACGCTGGCGGACGACTTTATGTTCGGGGAGGTCATGCGCCGCCCGGAGAACGCAAAGCCCTTTTTAGAGGCCCTGCTGGGCAAGAAGATTGGCAGCATCACGGCGGTAGACAAGCAGAAAGAGCTGACAGACGGCGCGGCCCTTCACGGCGTGCGTCTGGACGTGTGCCTGGAGGACGAGAGCCGCACCCAGTATGACGTGGAGATGCAGACCGGGGCCAGCTATGGCCTGGAAAAGCGCATCCGCTATTACCAGAGCAGCATTGACCGCAGGACCCTGAAATCAGCGGAAAGCTACCGGGAGCTGCGTCAGAGCTTTGTTATCTTTATCTGCACGGACGATTACTACAAGCGCGGGCTGGCGGTATACAGGCGCAGGTCCGTGATAGAAGGCGCGGAGGATATTGCCTACGACGACGGCTCCCATGCCTACATCCTCAACGCCAGCTTCACAGAGGGCAACAGCAGCGCTGAGGTGCTGGACTTTCTGCGCTACATTGACGCGGGCTACAGAGGCAGGCCGCTGGACGTTCGCTCGGGCTATGTGGCCCAGATAGAGCAGGCGGTGGAGGCTGTGAAAACCGATGAAGAAATGGAGGGGACTTATATGACGCTGGCTATGAAATTGCAGGATATGAAGTGGGAAGGCCGGCAGGAGGGGGAAGAAAGCAAACTGTTTGCCAACCTCAAGGCTCTAATGGAGAACCTTGATATTCCAGCGGACAAGGCAATGGATTTGCTTAATGTCCCAGCCAGTGACCGGCCAAAGTACCGGAAGATGCTGGACGAGTAACAAGCACAGCAGAAAAGTGATGGGAGGCAGGTCAACTGGACCTGCCTCCTGTTTTATTTGCCCAGGGCAGGACAGTCGCAGGGACGACAACCGTGCGACCATGGTGCGACAGGTTGTGGGACATGGAAACATATTGCCAGGAAAGGAAAGCTGAAAGTTTGTCGCACTGTCTCACCTATTTTTGAAAACTTTTAAAGGTAAGGAAAAATAGGTAGTGTATAGTATTGGAAAAAAGTTTTTTGACAGGCTACGACGGTGCGACAATGCGACAGCCAATCCGCATATCATGGCTCTGGTGTTATCATCCTCCCCTTTGTCCAAAGCCGCATCGTCCCGATGCCAGGAGCCGCCATGCCGTAATTTCACCTGAAAGGAGTGACCTGCCATGAGCCGCATATCCCTTGATACCCGCCTACAGACCCTGGAGGAAACGGGTTGCAGTGACCCTACCGTACTGCCTAAAATCCTCCAAAGCTGGGGCAGCGCCCCGGCCTACGGCTTCTTCCCGGAGGGGAAACAGTGGGAGCAGATGCAGCGGATTCTCAGCCTGGACCCAGACGATGGGGCAGTCATCACCTACCGGCAAATGTCCCGGGCCATACAGGAGCTGTGTGAGGCCCCGTTCCCTGGCGGCAGCGGCTCGGGTATGTTCGTGGACGCCATCGCGCTGCTGGGCCGCGCCTTTGCCGACTGCCGGCCTGCGTCTGCCCCAGCCAGTAACCAGCGCCTCCCCCTGTCCGAGCGCCTGAAAGCACCCGACAGCCATCTCAAGAGGCGCATACTCGCCCTGCGCACCCAGGCCATGGCCCTGGCCGTGGAGGGGATGACCGGCGGCAAGCCTATGGATTTCTCCCGCTTCATCCATGAAAATATTGCCGTTCATTATGTGCCGGAGGACGAGGGGAAAATCCAAACCGGCGAGGCGCTGCACCTGGCCGGGGAACTGGAAGCCGCTGCGGTCGCCTGCATCCGCCACTACCTGCTGGTCCTGCCATTCACCATGATATAAGGAGGTTTTTGCTATGAATCCATTTTACACCATGCCCAATATTCTGACCGAAACCAGCGAGGGCGCCACAGCCCACAGCTTGCAGGATGAACTGTTCAAAGAGCGGGAAATCGAACTTGTCGGCGAAATCACCCAGGAGTCGGCCTATTCCATCATTTTGCAGCTGAGATACTTACAGAAGTCTGACTCTGCGGCCCCCATCACGGTCTATATCAACAGCCCGGGCGGCGAGGTTGCCAGCGGGCTGGCGCTCTATGACGTGATGCGGGCTGTCAAGTGCCCCGTCCGCACCGTCTGCGTGGGTACTGCCGCCAGCATGGCCGCTATCCTGTTTGCCAGCGGCACAGAGCGGGGGATTTTACCCCACGGGAAAATCATGATTCACGACCCGCTGACTACAGGTATAAATGGCAGCGCCCTAACCATCGACAGCTTGAGCAGGAACCTGATGGAGACCCGGCAAATCACAGCCGGGATTCTGGCGAAGCACACCGGGCGCCCTCTGGATGAGATTTTCGCCTGTACCGCAAAAGATACCTATTTCAACGCCCAGGAGGCTGTCGGCTTCGGCCTGGCTGACTACATCGTGGAAGAAATGTGAGGTGGAAACCATGAGCTATAGAATCCTGTCCCAAGACTGCCTCGCAGACAATAACTCCCACGCCACGGGGCTGAACAACAACGACCTGATTGTCGGCCCCAGCGGAGCGGGCAAGACCCGGGGGTACGTGCTGCCCAACATCCTGCAATGCAGCGAGAGCTTTATCGTGGCTGACACCAAGAACAGCCTGCGGGCCGAGACCGAGGCCGTACTTCGTCAAAATGGCTATAAGGTGCTCTCCCTTGACCTTTGCGGAGGCCCGTCCAGCGGCTACAACCCCCTGGACTACATCCGTCTGGACCCCAAGACCAACCGCCACAACGAACAGGACATTATGGCTGTCTCCGCCGCCCTTATCCCCATCGAGACGCCCCGGGACCCGTTCTGGGAGTTTTCCGCCCGGATTTACCTGGAGAGCATCATTGGCTATGTGCTGGAGAGCCTGCCGGAAGAGGAGCACACCATGGACTCCGTGGTACGCCTCTCCCGGGAGATTGGCACGGGCAGGCTCTCGAAGCTGATGGACGAGCTTGCCGTCCTGGACCCGGACTCCTTCGCCGCGCGCCGCTACTCTATTTGCCGGGACGGCGAAAAGGCCGACCGTACCAACGCCTGCGTGCTCATGTTCCTGGCGGAAAAGCTGGCCCCGCTGGACTATGCGGGGGCCAGGGCCATGTTCCACAACCCGGACAAAATCGGCCTTGCCCGGCTGGGCCGGGAAAAGACCGCCGTGTTTCTCGGCGTCAGCGATACCGACCGCTCCATGGACCGGCTGGCAAACCTGTTTTACACCCAGGCCCTGCACGTCCTCTGCGATGAAGCGGACCACAATCCCGCCCACCGTCTGAACGTCCCGGTACGCTTCATCCTGGACGACTTTGCCGCCAACGCCCGCATCCCGGACTTTGACAAGATACTGTCCGTTGTCCGTTCCCGAGATATCTCCGCCAGCGTGATTTTGCAGAGCATTTCCCAGCTGGAGAGTATGTACGGCCACGCGGCGGCTATGACCATCATCAACAACTGCGACCATTGCCTGTACCTGGGCGGACAGGACGTGGAGACCGCCCGGTACATGGGCCTCAAGGCCAACCGCAGCACCGGCACGATGCTGTCTATGCCCCTGGACAGCGCGTGGCTGTTCGCCCGGGGAGAGCAGCCGAGGCTCACCAGGAAATTCGACCTATACAGCCACCGGCGCTGTCATGAGCGCCGGGGCTACGAAAAAACTGACCAAGAGGAGGCAATTGCATGAGGACAAACGCAGGCTACACAATTACAGATTCAGTTCATGTCGGGGATGTGGAGTTCGTGCTGGGAGAGCAAGAAAACGGCAAGCAATTTGTTACCTGGGAGTGCAAAGCCGGGAACGATTACTGCTGGGGCCACTACTTTGACAGCATTACCGCCGTCAAGCTGGACCTGCTCGCCCGGGCCCGCCACGCGCTGGAGGGGAACACCCCCACGCTCAAGCCCTATTTCTTCTGCATGACAATCTGTGTCATGCGGACAGGCATCGCCATTGGGCGCAGGTGCGGGGTGGTCTTTGCGGATAGCCGGGAATCGGCTGAAAGCACCGCCTGGGAGCGTTTCGGCGGGAACAGTGCCTGCAAATTGTGGGTGGAGGAAGTGCCGGAAGATGGGTACAGCTACACCGCGTATAAATCCGAGATTATGTAGAAAGGAGGCCCTGCTATGCCCGCTGCCTATGATTCACTCCGCGCCCTCAGCCGCCAGACCATGAAAAAACTGCTGGATGTGCAGGAGTGGCGGAAGTTTCTGGCCTTTGCCAGCCGGAGCTTTAAGCTGCCCTTCCCGGCCCAGGTGCTGGCCTATGCCCAGCGCCCGGACGCTGCCGCCCTGATGAAATCCAGCGACTGGGAGGCCGTGTACGGGCGTCCTGCCAAGAAGGGCTGCCACGGCGTCCCTGTGCCGGAGGGCCGGGGGAAGAAGCTGGTATACTATTACGACATAGCCGACACCAGGGAAACGGATGAGTCCAGACCGGTCCTGCTCTGGCACGTCCGGCCGGAAAATCAAAAGGGGATAGGTAAGGCTCTGGAGTCTTACCTCGGCAAGCTGGAGGACGCCTCTGGCTTTGCCGAAACCCTGCTTGCCGCTGCCAGAAAGACGGTCGCCTGCACCCTGGACGACCGCTTAGATGACCTGGCCGCCCATAGCCCCGGCAGTCTGCTGGAAGAGCTGGACAGCGATAACCTGCTTGCCGCCTACCGCACCATGATAGAGAACAGCGTGGGCTATATGCTTCTGTCAAGGTGCGGGCTTGACCCCTCGCCACATTTCATAGACGAGGACTTTTACGGCTTGCTGGACTTCAACACTCCGTCTACCCTGACGATTCTGGGCAGCGCCGTGACAGAAACCGCCGCCATGTGCCTGTCCGTGATTGCCAAAGCCGTGCGGAGGATGCAGGCCGCGCCGGCCGAGGCAGAGCGTGCCCCAGCCGTTCCAAAGCCCGCATTACTCCAGCCTGTCCCAGAGAAGCGCTACACCCTGCAAGGCGGGTGGGAGCTTGCCGTTGTGGGCAGCGACGCGGAGTCCATCCTGTACAGCTTTATCGACTTGCCTGAACAGGAGCCTGTCCCGGTATCCCGCAAGGACTTCGACCAATGGCTGGCGGCTGGCTTCATTCAGCCCGCCCCCGCCGCCATCCCGGCATGATGTACTACGGCAAAGATGCGATTATGGATGTCCGGGGAATCGGCCTGCTGGACTATCTACAGCGTTACGAGCCGGACAACCTGCGCCGGGTCTCGCCGGGGGTGTTCTGCACCAAAGAGCACGATTCCCTGCGTATCAGCAACGGCAAGTGGTACTGGTTCTCCCAGGGCTTTGGCGGCTGCTCGGCGCTGGACTATCTTATCAAGGTTAAGAATCTGCCGTTCACGACAGCTATGGAGCGGCTTCATGGAAAGGCGGCAGGTATGCCGTCTTTTTTTGCGCCCAGAAATCATGAGCGCAAGTTAGCTTTGCCAAACCCAAGCCCGTCCAGTGAACGTGCAGCCGCGTACCTGCTGAAACGCGGTATCGGCCAAGCCATAATTGACTACTGCCTGCGGACTGGCCTGCTCTATGAGAGCCTGCCCTATCACAACGCCGTGTTCGTAGGCTTTGACGCCCGGGGGCAGCCCCGGTATGCCGCCCTAAGAGGGGTGAACTCCAGCTTTAAGGGCGAGGCCAGGGGCAGCGACAAGCGGTTCGCGTTCCGCGTCCGGGCCGCTGACAGCGCGGCGCTCCATGTGTTTGAGGGGGCCGTCGACCTGTTGTCCTATGCCGCCCTGGAAACGCTGGACGGAAGATTCTGGCGGCGGGACCACCTGCTGTCTTTGGGCGGGGTATCGGGAAACGGCCTGCCCCCCGCTCTCGGGCAGTTTCTGCATGACGAGAGAGGCATCCGGAAAATCGGCCTGCACCTGGACAACGACCCCCCAGGGCGCAGGGCTGCGGAATGTATCATGGACTGTCTGCGGGGCCGGTACGCGCTCTACGACCTGCCGCCCCCGCAGGGGAAAGACTATAACGACTGGCTGCGTTTGCGGCTGCAACAAGGAGGACAGAATGACGCAACTGAAAATTTATGAGGGAGAGGTCAACACCAGCCTGCTCAATGATATTATCGCCTTTGTGCTGGAAACAGCCGGGGCCAGCCACGCCCAGAGGGAGTTTGTAAAAGAGCGCTGCCTGTTTTACGATAATACCGCCAATGCCAGCGGCCTCCAGGACAAGTACGGCTTCCTCTACCTGGGCGAGCTGCTGGAACGCTACGAATCCCGCTTTGGCATGGCCCTCCCCGACCTGCGGGCTATTGCCCTGGCCCTTGGCTATGTGAAAGACCTGCTGACAGATGAAATGTTCGTCGGCCCCCAGCGGGTGGACTTCATGCGGAAAGTGCGGGAGGAGTTCCGGGGCGATATCTACCTGACCGCCGCCCGCTATCTGCTGGAGGACGAAAAGGACGCCGGCCTTTGGGAGAGGATTTTACTGGGTACACAGTGCGCCAAGACCGAGGAACTGCTCTTCGCCATGAGCGTCCTGCCGGACTTCGCCCAGGCCGAGCGCGCCTTACGCCCTCAGCTGTCCGTTTTGCTGGGGAGCGGACGCACTGTGCCCGCCATAGGCAATATGCGCCTGTTCGCCTGGCTGATTGCCCATGCCGCACCCCACGTCAAGACCCTGCGGGGCAAGGACACGGCCCTGTTCCGGGCCATATGTGCCCTGCCCGCCTCGAATGTCAAGCCGGGGAGCAAGCCTTATATTGTGCTGGAATCCCACGGCTACACGCCCCTGGAAATCGCCTGCCTGAATATGCAGGCGGCGCTGGCCCCAGAGAGCAAGCTGGGCCCTGACTCCCTGGTGACGGAGAAAATCGTGGTGGGGCTGTTCCAGACGGCTCTGGGCCAGCCTGTCCCTCTCCCGGAGGAAGTGTACCCGGCCCTTGAATGGCTCTTTCGTAAGTACAGCCGGTTCCGCATCAAGTGCTATGGCTGCGGGACCCTTGCAGACGCTCTCAAAGAGGGGGCGCGAATCCAGGAGCCTGCCACTTTCGCCTGGTTCACAAAATTGGCGGGGATAGGGCACCCGGCCCTGGACGGCTTCGACATCCTGGACTCCAAGTGGGATTCCCTGGCAGGTTCTATGGACCAGGACAAATACAAGGGCCTTTTTGAGCGGGACCTGCACAGCGGTCTTTCTCCGGAGGACTTAACAGCCCGGATAACGCGCTACGACCAGCTCACCGGCGGCGATTACAAAACCGCCTGTACCGGAGAAGCGTACAGTTCCTGTTTTTCCCTACTGGTGAACAACGGCCTCGTTGACCTATGGGCCTGCTTCCAGGAAAGCCTGGACAGCGAGGGGAATGTCAAAAGCCCGGACGCTATGGGCAATATCCGGCGATACCTGAAAGGCATATCCACCGCGCAGGCATACCGGTTCTATGAGAAATTCTTCTCCGAGTACGGTATGCCCGGCTTGAAGCGCTTCTGGAACTGGGAGCACAGGGATTTTAAGGAAAGTCTATATCGTCCTAACTATAGCTATTACTCCCGCTCGGAGTCCCTGCACCTGAAGCGTGATTTTCTGGACATAGACGGCCACCGGCAGCTGCTGGACTGGCTGCAGGACTACTGCTTCTGCTACGAGCCGGAAAAATACGCCGGCCTTGTGTCGGAAATCCTGCGGGACGGGTTCGCGCCGGAGCTGCTCTCCCCGGCGGAACAGCGGGAACTATTCGACCTGGCAATCAGCCGGGTACAGGTCCCAGATTATGTTGTCCGGGAACTCAAATCACGGTATCTGACAGAGCAAGAACAGCAGGCTGACCGCGCTGCAATCGCCGCCAGGAAGCAGGAGGCAGAGGAGCGGAAAAAGCGGGAAGAACTGCAAGCTATGCGGGATAGGTATACCAGCGCGGAAAACTGGCAGGGCGTTCTCAAATTTCTGGAGAGCTACCGCGACTACCACAGTAAGCAATCTCTGGCCTGCCGCATCGCCCGCGAGGGGCTTCCCAGCCGGCTGGCTGCTGGCCAGCTGGAACATGAGGAACTGACCGCCCTGCTGGCTGTCTACGCCCTGCTTTTGAAAAACAATGCCATAGAGTGGCCGGATGTACAGGAGCAGATTCAAAAAATAAAGGAGGATTTTGAGCATGACAATGACAGCGCAATGTGTCCGGCCTGCTGACCTGGGAAAACGGATAAAAGAGCGGGCCGCCGCCATTTTGGACTTAAACGAACGTCACTTATCGCTGGACTGGCTGAAAGAGTATGGCCTTCCCCAGCTGGGGGAAGCCTGCGGCCGCGTGGCGCGGGAACTCCCCGGGGACGCGGCCATGGGCCCGCACATACAGCGGGAACTGATTCAAAGGCAGGACTTTGCCCGGTATCTGGCGCGGCTTCTGCCGCTGCTGGAGCAGGGGCAACTTGACCGCTTGGACAGCCTGCTGGCCTCCTGCCAGGAACACGGAGTTGCTGTTACCCGCTATGGCCTGAAAGAACTGGTAGAGTGTCTGGTATATGACGGCCTGGAACCCAACGCCCGGCTGGTCTACCTGGAAAACTTTGCCTCCATGGTGCTGCCCTATAAACAGCGCGACACGGTCATTAACAGCCTGCGCCAATGCCGGGATGTGCCCGTGAAGCTTACCCGCCAGCAGCAGGACCAGCTTTTGGAGCCTTACGTGCCTGGCAGCACCCTGTTCAGCAGTTCGCCGTTTCGCGAGGTGTGGGAGCTGCTGGAACGCTGCCCGGACCTGCGGAAGATACCCTGGCTTCTGCACAACCTGCAAATTAAAGAAAACCTGGGTATGCCGGAGTATGCCCGCTTTGCGGAGGCTCCGGGGGAGCACATCCGCCTGTTGGCCCGCCTGACGGACAAGCTGCTTCCCGCTGCCGCCGCCCGGTTTCTGGACCATTGGCAGCACGACGGCTGCTCTCTGAACGCCCTGGGCCAGATGGTCCGGCGCACGGCCCTGCATGGGGATATGGATTGGGAAAAGGCCCTTTGCAGCTACAGCGGCTATGTCAATCTGATTTCCGGCGTAAAGTTCAAGAACCTGGACCTCGCCGCCCTCCCCCAGCACCTGGAGGACGTCCTGCTCTACGCCATGGCCAACGGCAAGGCTCATTTCATCCGTCTGGTAGATGGGAACCCGGGGGCGTTCCTTGACCTGCCGGCTTACTCCTTCCTACTGCAAGGGCAGCTCTACCGGGAGCACTTCAACCTCAACCAACTTTCTGCCAAAGACCTGGCCTGCTGTGCCTGGATGCGCAGGGCAAAGCTGGATATCCAGCACCTTGTCCCCGGCAGGCGTTACACATTCCCCGAGCTGCGGGCGCTGTACGGCGTCCGGAAGCCTTATTTGGACTTTTATCACGCCTTGAAATCGGAAAGCCAGGACTATAGGCTGCGGGTGTTCAAGGAAGTGTGCAAGCGGGAGGCGCTTAGAGATATTGCCGCCGGTTCAATAGACGCTCTCGCCGCCCTGCTGGACCAAAAGCCGCTAAGCGTGTGGAGGCAGGAACTGTTCAGCCATATTGACGGCCTGTCCCCGGCGGACACGGCGCGGCTGCTGGTCCACTTGGACGGCGTTCGGCACCTGCTGCCGGGCATGGAGAGCCGCAGCGACGTCCTGCTTGCCCTGCGCAGCCTGGATGCCCTGGGGCAGTTTCAGACTATGGACGGGTTCAAGGCGCGTCTTATGGAGGTAGACGGTGACTGGCGCTCATTGGCCCAGACCATGGGCCTGACTGCTGATTTCATAGAACAGCACAGAGAAAGTATTGCCGGATTCTTGAGTCAGGACGGTGCGGCTATTGCCAGCGCGTATATGCGCTGCTTGGACGAAGCCCACCAGGAAGCGTACCTGCGGGTGGTAAAGGCCGAGCTGATGGGCCGCCTGCGGGAAGTGAAGTACCATGAGGGCGACCTGCGGCGGGAGCTGGACATGAATATCCCCAGCCGGGTTAAGAGCCAGTGGCCGGAGAATCTTGCTGTGACGGTTGGCGGCATGGAGGCCGGGGAGCATGACGGCTTCTTTGACACCATGCTCCTGGGCTGCCAGCCCCAGCGGACCTGCCTGTCCTACTTGGACGGCATGTACAGAAAGTGCCTGCTCTCGGCCTTTGACAGCAATAAGAAGGTGCTGTATGCCCGCCTGGACGGACGTATCGTGGGCCGGGCATTCCTGCGGCTGACCAAGTGCCGCAGGACCAGCGCCGGGGGCGGCAGCCTGACCTTTGTGGACCTGGAGGCTGGGGGAACCGGCCAGCAGGAGCGCGAGCAGATGACCCTATTCCTGGAACGGCCATATATCAGCGGCCTAGGGCCGGAGGCCAAAACACAGGCGGCACAGGCGCTGGTAGAACTGGCAAAGCGCAAGGCGGAAGAGCTGGGCATCCTGCTGGTACTCAGCCAGGATTACGCGGACTACAGTCCCCAGGGCTTCACCCAGACCCGGCTGCATATCTTCATTTCCAAGTCCAAAGGCGGGGCGCAGTACCTGGACAGCCTGGACGGGGAGGCAGCGGTCTCCAAGGAGGGCAGCTACCAGGCCAACAGGTTCCTGATTCAAAGCTAACACGCAGAGCAGTCCCGGCCAGAACTTGGCTGGGGCTGCTTCTTTTTTTGGCCCAAAAGTGGACCCGAAATGGGCCAAAAATGGCCCCTAAAAGACCCACGAATGGGCCACGGGTACTTTCAGCCCAAAATTGGCCCCTAAAAGGGCCAAAAATGACCCCTAAAAGGCCCACGAATGGGCCAGCGCCGAGGCAGCCCCCCAATGCGGGCTTTGGACAAAGGGGGAGGATGATAACAGCAGAGCCATGATATGCGGATTGGCTGTCGCATTGTCGCACCGTCGCAGCCTGCCAAAAAAACTTTTTCCCAATACTGTAACCCTACCTATTTTTCCTTACTTTTAAAAGTTTTCAAAAATAGGTGAGACAGTGCGACAAACTTCCAGCTTTCCTTTTCTGGCAATATGCTTCCATGTCCCACAACCTGTCGCACCATGGTCGCACGGTTGTCATCCCTGCCTCTGTCCTGCCCGCCAATGCCCAAGCTGAAGCCTGCTTACGAATGTTAAGAGGACTCCCATCCGGGAGCCCTCTTTTTTATAGGGAGCCAGCGGCCCCATTCCAGCGACAGCCAGGGGTGGGAACTCGCGTCAAGGTTCTCAGCCCATCAGCAAACTATCCAAAGCTGCTCGCCTGCAACCCCGCAGCACGCCTCCGCCTGCTTTGCAGTTTTGCAAACTGCCCGAGGCTGCGAACGGGACGAGGGCCCCTCACGACTATCCGTCGCAATGCCGGGGCGATTGCTCCCAATTTTTTGACTTATCACCGGCGCGTTTTTTTTACGAATTCGCGGTGACAACACAGGACACAGAAGGCCCATGAAACGAGGAATTTTCGCGGCGCCGATGACAACGGTGACAGCGGATGACAAAATTTTGGCCAAATTTTGCAGCTTGTCACCGCCCGAAATGCCGCTATTCATGGGCCAACTTGGCCTTCCGGGGCCTTATGGCCCGCGAGAAGACCAAAAAGGGAAAAAGGGCATAAAAGCGGCGACGCCACCCCTGCGGGGTGACGGTCGGCATAGCCGACGCCGTTGCCCGCCATTGGCGGGCAACCTCTCCGCTTCGCTCCGAGGCTTTTACTGCGCTACGCTTGCCCTAAGAACAGTCCCCCGGACTGTTCTTAGGGTGCCCTGAAGCGGCACAGCCGCCACAGCCGAAACGATAAAGCTGCCAATCGTTTCGGTTTTAAGGGCAAGGGCCCAGTTCGCCGCCTCCCAGCTGTGCCACTTCTGTGAGGAATCGCCATTGTTTGCAGAAGTAGTCTACAAGACCAGGCGCACCCTCTCTGACTGCTGCGCGGAAGTCATGAAGGGCACCGGTAACTGCGTGTCGGACATTGACGTGTACCGCGGCATCGTGCGGGCATACTTCCCCAACGCCGACGTCCGGTTCCTGATGGACATTGAGATAAACGGCGCGGCCCCCTCCGAGGAAGAAATGGCGAAACTCCCGGAGAAGCCCGCGCCGAAGGTGTCCGCCAAAAAGGCAGCGCCTGCTCCGGCTCCAAAGCCCGCCCCGGCCAAACCCGAGAGCATCCAATTGTCGCTATTCTAAGGAGGAAATCTATGCTGATTAAGAAGATTCTGGCCGCCCTGCCTCTGTCGCCCGCTCCCAAGCGCCTGCCAAAACAGGTGGAGTTCTGCGCCGGCGCCACTGTCCACCACGCCGGGCGCTGCGGCGATGTGCTGGCCGTAGACGTATACAGCCGCAAGCGGGAACTCCTGTACCGCTTTTACTCCGACGGTAAGAACTATATTACCCGCCTCCAGCACCCCTTGCGGGACTGCGCCGCCCTATCTCCTTCCGCCGTCTGCTGGACAATCTCAAGAATATCCCCCAGGCCGAGTACCTGATGAAGGCCGGACTGCCGGTCCTTGCGGCGGGGAATCTGCCGGATGCCAGCGCGAAGAACCTGCCGGAGCTGACCGGGCTGGGCAAGCACTTCCTTCCCGCCATGCGGGAGAGCCAGGCCAGCTTCCAGGAAATAAAGACCATAGCTGCCCAGCGGAACGCCGGCCCCGAGGATTTACGCCAGCTGTGCGCCCAGCGTCTGGACGGCGATTGCCTGATTCTGTTGGAGAGAATTGCCCGTTTCAACGGCATAGGCCGCTCCCTGCGGTACGTGCGGGCCCAGAAAGAGGCTTCCACCGGCCGGATGCGGCGCAACAAGCTCCCCTACTTCCTGCGGCTCTACCGGGACTATCTCGACATGGCCCAGAGCCTGAAAAGCGACATGAGCCAGCGGGCCATCCTGGAGCCTCGGGACCTGAAAGAGCGCCATGACCTGCTGGCGGCGCGGGTGAACGAGCTGAAGTCCAGGCCGGACAACGAACGCTTCCAGCAGGCCGTTGACGAGGGCCTGTACTGGTGGGCCCAGGAATACGCCAATGACAGCTACCGCGTGGTCTACCCCATGAAGCGAAGCGACCTGACCACCGAGGGCCAGTGCCTGAATCACTGTGTGGGCGGGCAAGCCTACTTTGAAAGGCACATCCTGGGCCATCAGATGGTGTTCTTTATCCGCAAAGTTTCGGCCCCTGACAAGCCCTACTTTACCGCTGAAATCGACACGGACACCGGGCGGATTATCCAGCTGTACGGCTTTGGGGACTGCTCCGCGCCCAAAGAGGTGCGGGCGTTTACGGAAGGGTTTTGCAGGAAGATTCTTCGGTGGAAGAGTATGGACATACGGCGAGAAGCCGCATAAATTTTGCAAAAGTTTGCAAAATTAAATGTTAAAAAATTATGAACATTTTGCATATATGTACGACTTAATGCGTCAGCAGCGGAACTTCCTGTTCCCTGGAAAAGTGTTCCGACCTTTGACAAGCGAGCCGGTTTATGGTATAATATAACTACAGAAAAGGGATTATACCCTGTAAAAAATAACGAGATTGCACAACAGAAGGGGCAAGCCGGGCATATGGCCCACACGCTTTCATCGTTTGGTGCAATGTGCAGAACGGGTTTCTCTTTTCTGAATATTTATAAAAAAGGAGTGATGCCCTATGGCAGTCGAATGTGATGCCACGGGTTTCCACACTATGGAAAGCCGGCTTGAACTCACAGGCAGGGTCACCCAGGTGCGTAGAGCGGTCAAAGAAAACGTAGTCGGAAACTCCCGGCTGGACTTTGCCAGCATTCTGCCTGCGCCGGCCCATTTGCCGGTGGATGTGCCCGATATGAAGCCATATGCCGGGTACGCGGCCAGGCATTTCCTGCAAGACTTTCTTGCCGGCAAGGGGCTGGACACAAAAGCCATGCTGCGGGAAGAACGGGAATACCTGGACAGGCACAAGGAAGTAAAAGCCGGCCCGTATCTTCGCGGGAAGGAGCTTTTTCTGCAAGGCTTCCGCAATGTTACCGAGGAAGGGTTCTACTACTTCTGCCACCTTACGCGTCCGTTTTCCGGCTTCGCGGCATTCTGGTGTTTGGAGGAAGCCTTTGCCAGCTGCCACCATGACCCGGAGAGTTTCCTTGAGCTCATTGCTTCTCACGAAAGAACCTATCTGCAAGAGCGCGGGAACACCATAAGTATGGCTAGGTGGGAAGACAGCAAGGAGCGGTTCCGCCAGGCTTTCCGGCCTGATTCTCCGGCTTTCCAGGCATTCCTGGCAGACCTTTGGGGCGTTGCGGCCGGGCCGGAGAATTGTTCCTGCGTCTATACCCTCGACTATGCCGCGCATCTGGCATTTACCACGGAAGGAGGCATTCCCCATAAGGTTTTGGACGCCTTGGCCAGGAAGTATCCGGGCCTGATTGTCATCCATTATTGGAATGACACGGAGTGCCCCGAAATATGCGGCTGCGAGACGTACCATTACAGCCGCGATGCCGTCGCGTAACCGGCAGCAAAACAAAGCAGGAAAAAGAGCCCTCTGGATGGGATTCCAGAGGGTTCTCCTTTTGTTGACATACTGCGCCCCTGTGTGTATAATTGCTTGTATACCAAGCTATACGCGGGAGGTCAGGAATGGTGTTGAACACAGAAGCCCTGCTCAGAGATGAACACATCAATAAGATTACGGCCATTCTAAAAAGTTTCGTCTTCAGCAATCCGGAAAGGCTGCATCTCCATGTGCCGCAAGAGGTCTCAGTGGAGTACGCGAAATTGAAAAATGTCACTGTCAGCGGCGTCCCGCCGGTCATATGGCAAAGTGGAAGCCGGATTGGTTTTGATGTGGAACTTTCGGCAGTAATAATCACCGGGCCTCGGTATGACACTGACGGAACCCTGATACCAGATTGTATTTGGGAATGCCGCCAAACCTTTGTGGTATCATGCTCTGGCACGCTGTCTAAAGACATGGCGTTGGATGATTTTCGAGTGCGCACGATACGTATCAAACCGGAGAAAAGGTATCAGGACGATAGCATATGGGGCATTATCATACATACACATCAGGACGCAGTTAAGGCAGCTTTGAGCGCCTATATTTCGGCCCATCCAGACGCTTTGCGGCTGCCTTCCCCGCCATGGGTGGAAAAGACAGAGGGTGCAAGCCTGCGCGGCTTAGACATCACTTGGGCTGGCAACGCAGAGGACAAGCCGGGCATGGACATCGGTTTTGAAATCGTAGCGGCGGCAGAAATCAGCGCCACGGAACGCAGCAAAAAGGGCTCTCTGCAAACAAACGTGTACCAGCAATGGTTCACCCTTAAATGCCATGCAAACCTGGAAGAATCACTACAGGATTTTTCTGTGGGCGCCATCTTTATAGAAGCGGTCACCCGCAGCGAGGACAGCCCCATGGAAGTAATTCTGCCCTTTGTTTTGGAAAGGCAGCTTGAGCGGGATGCCTTGAAGGTATTGAAGGAATTTGGGTTCGGCCAGTGCATCCATACGCCGCAAGTACTTGACCCGGACTTGCTGGCCCAGAGGATGGGCCTTACCATACAGTACCGGCACCTCTCAAAAGAAAAAAGGGTGTTTGGCGCGGTATTTATGGACGATTGCGAAGCCGCGTTCTATCGCCCCAACGAGGACGCTATGGTACAGGAGAACGTCCGGGCGGGTACTATTATCGTTGATGAACAGGCGTCCCAAACGCGTCCCATTGGCTCTATAAACAACACAATTGTCCACGAATGCCTCCACTGGCACAGGCACCGAAAGGCGTATTACTTAGCCAGACTGATTGCCGGCAGACAGCCTATCTCCTGTCTGGTGGATGGCGGCATGGCCGGAGGCGTGACAGACCGCCTTCCAGGGATAGAATGGCAGGCCAACGCCCTGGCCCCCAAGATACAGATGCCGTATCCAGCGTTTAAAAAGAAGGCCAAGGAGCTGATTCGTTTACAGCGCCAAAGTGCGCCGGATATGCCCACTATCGACCTGCTTCCTCCCGTCATAGCGGTGTTAGCAGACCTGTTTGGAGTATCAAAGCTGGCTGTTAAGATACGCTTGCTGGAAGTGGGATACCCGGAAGCCAGGGGCGTGCTGGAGTATGTGGATGGCCGATATCTAAGGCCCTACGCCTTTGCGCCGGGGGCGCTGGAGAAAAATCAGACATTCACTATCAGTGCGGTGGAACTGGCACAGCTTTATGACGAGAGCGAGGAGCTGAGGAAGTGCCTGCAATCCGGCGAGTACACGGTGGTGGAATCCCATGTCTGCCTGAACGACCCGCGCTATGTCTTTGGTCTGGGCGGCGGTATGCCCATGCTGACTGAATATGCGCGGCTTCATGTGGATGAGTGCTGTTTGAAGTTTGCGGCGGTATGGGGCGGCACGAAGGATGAGTGGAAATCGCTTAATCTGGACGTGGTAATGTGCCGGATTGACGCTCTCCAAGTAAGACTTAGGTTGGTAGAAAAGGCAATATCTTCCCCTACCAGGAAAGGCGAGACTGAAAAGGTTTGGTCTCCGCTCAAAGGTGCATATAGCGGAGCCGAAACAGAGACAAAAGATAATATCGTTAACATTATGACAAAGTTTGCATCCAAGGAAGATAACACATCAGGTAATAATAAGAACGATATCGTTGACGATATTGTTGAGGAAATCGTAGTACACATCCAACTAATCAGCGAAAAGCTAAAAGAATTACATAGCTTCAAGCCAGCTTTGGATAATTTGCGAAGATGGAGAGGTTTGACGCAAGAAAAACTTTCAGAGAAGAGCGATGTATCCTTAAGGAAACTTCAAGATTGTTTGTCCCCCAAAAGTAAAAAATCAATTCAATTGGATACCGTTGTTTACTTATGTATAGGACTTCAATTACCGTATGAACTAAGCCGAAGGCTCATTGAATTGGCAGGATTTGCACTGACGGTATCACCGAAACATCTGGCATATGACTTTGTTTTGAGGTCGTACAGTTCATACAATATTTTTGAGTGTAAGAAACTAATAGCCTCGATTGAACAGGGGCTTTCTGATAAAAGGGAAATAGAGGAAAACTCAAAAAATAAATCCGCCAATTTCGAACGGTAAAATTACAACAGAATATATACTAAAAAGCAGCGTGTTGTTGGAATATATTGCCAATTTCACGCTATTTTTTTCGTTACTCACCTATAAAACTCTTTTGTTTTTTATATAGAAACCCGCATAAGAGGGGAATAGTCAAATCCGCCAAATGGGATTATACTTGCCCCAATGAACAAAGAACCCATCTGGATAAGGGCCCACTCCGGTTTGGGTTCACGGTTCAACACAAAACAAACAGAAAGGAGCAACTAATATGATAAACATATTAGTAGGCTGGTCGGGCACCAAGCGGGTTTTCAGAGTAAACAGCACTGGCTCGTTGTCTGTACGGACTACCCTTGAGCGAGCGGCGCTCGCACTCTACCGATTGAGCGACAATCCAGAATTTGTCGGCATTACAATAGAGGATGTCCTAAACCTTCCGGATGAAACCCAGGTTGAAATGGAGTTCCATGCAGAAGAAATAACAGATGAGTTCGAGTACGTCAATGACATGATACTTATTACTGGCGAAGTGGAAATCCATTATTGCAACGAGTATCTGGTCAAACCACAGGCGGTGCGTGAGGATGAAATTGCAGCCTACATCATAGGATACACAGAAGCCCAATATGAAAAAGGCGTGCTGCAGGTTCGGGGAAACCCGTACTACTGCATCTCGCATCCGGAGGCCAAAAACTGGGCGCACATTTTCCTAATGGATAGGCAAGCGATACTGTCAAATTTCATCGAAAAAATGGTTGAAAAGAGCGTACAGTCCGACTTATCTCTCGATGAAATAGAAAGTGAGGAAGACGTATGACAAGAGAAAAAAGCCGAGGCTTTGCTTCGGATGACAATACTGTGCCTTTCCTCTCAGGCCATAGCACGACTTATGGAGGAGGATAAAGTGAGCATAGGTGTTTATTACGGATTTGTTGAAAATCGCAGCCAAAACAACACCATCTTCAGAAAGTGACATACAAATGAACCTAAATAATATAACGTTTACACAACATCAACACATCACATATTCTAAAAAGACATCGACCGCAATCCTTGATGGAAGAGAAATCACTTTAGTAAATTCCATTCCTCAATATGATAAGCGGGAGAAAGAGAAAGCTCATACGGAAATCGAACAAGGATTATATCAGGTGTTCACAAAATATGTGAGTTGAAAAAAAGGCGCTGCTGCGGTATAATCGTACCGTTAGCAGCCCTTTTCAATAATTGGAAGGGGTTTAATTGAAATATGTTTGACGCCATTTACACCCGACAGTCTGTAGACCGGGCTGACAGTATCTCCATTGAAAGCCAAAAGGAATTCTGTCAATATGAAACGAGAGGCGGAGAATACAGGCACTATAGCGATAGAGGTTTCTCTGGAAAAAACACTGACAGGCCGGATTTTCAGCGAATGATGAACGACATTAAAAGCGGGGAAATTAAACGCGTTATTGTGTACAAGCTGGACAGAATCAGCCGCTCTATTCTGGACTTTACCGCAATGATGGAAGAATTCCATAAATATGGCGTGGAGTTTGTATCCACCACAGAGAAGTTTGATACATCCTCCCCTATGGGACGGGCTATGCTGAACATCTGTATCGTCTTTGCACAGCTTGAACGAGAAACTATCCAAAAACGAGTAGCTGATGCCTATGCTTCCCGCTCCAAGCACGGATTCTTTATGGGTGGCCCTGTCCCTTATGGATATTCCATTGAACCGTGTGCTATTGATGGAGTGAAGACTTCCAGGTATGTAGTTTCCCCGGAAGAGGCGGAAGTTGTCAAAGTCATTTATCAGATGTATGCCCAACCACAAGTTTCTTTTGGAGACATCATGAGGTACCTTGGCGACAATAAGATTCGCACCCGGCGAGACAAAGGGTGGAACAGGACAAGGATAGCCGAGATAGTCAAAAACCCGATATATCTTCGAGCCGACCTGGATATTTACGAGTTCTATAAAGGCCAAGGGACCATTATAGTCAATGACCCTTCCGACTTTATCGGGACCAATGGATGCTATCTTTATGAAACCCAGGAGACCAAGCGCAAAACTCTGTCGCTGGAAGGGCAAACGCTGGTGCTTGCTCCACACGAGGGAATCATTCCGTCCGACATATGGCTGGCGGCTCGTAAGAAATGCCTCAACAATAGAAATGTTGGCATACCCACAAAGGTTAAGAACTCTTGGCTGCTTGGTAAAGCTAAGTGTGGAAAATGTGGTCATGCCCTAAGTATCCGATATTCCAAAAAGAATGGCGTGCGCTACTTTATGTGCGGCTATCGTCTGAATGCCCGGGGATGCGAAGGTTTTGGCGCTCTACGCGCACCAGAGCTTGAAAGTTTTGTTTTGAACGCAATACGTGAAAGGCTGAAAGCTTTTGAAACCCTTACTTCTTCCACAAAAGCAAGGGTAAATCCCAAATTGGATGAACTCCGAATCAAAGAGCATCAATTAAGCAAAGATATAGATACACTCCTGGAGAAGGTCGTCCATGCTGATGGTGCACTAATGGCTCTCATCAATCAAAGAGCATCTAATTTGGATGCGGAGCTTAAGGAAATCCAAAAAGAAATCCGTGAAATTACTGCGTCTACGCCATCGACGGACATTAAAACCCTCACAGGCTATTTTTCAAAGTGGGAGGAGCTTTCCATTGATGACAAAAGAAGCGTAGTTGACCTGTTGATTGCTCAAGTAAATGCTACAAAAGATACCGTTGAGATTGTGTGGAAGATTTGAGTACTTCATAGTGATTGTAAAGGTTTTCCATTCGTAAGCAGTTTCTTTTGTGCCATGCTTGTCAGCCTCCTTTCGTCAACAACACAACATACCACACCTTGTTTCGAAAGTCCACTGACTTTTTTCTTACTTTTTGCTCTGGCATTTCCGGATTTCTAAAGGCCGTATTCTTTGTTTTGCAACGCAAATTTTGAGCCAGGTATCTTGCCCTTACAAAAGTGGGTTCGGGCTACTGCCCGGTAATCGTGCCGTCCGACAACGTCGGACGAACGCTCTGCCTGCCCTCCCCAAAAGGGGAGGATTTTTGTAGGACATTTACACTTCATTTGCAACCCCTGGAAATTCCTCGCAATACCGCCGTTTTTCGCGACAGCAACCCCACCTTTCACTCCAAATCCGCATTAGCAACCCCTATCGTGATTTTGCACTAAGAATCCTGGAATCCCTTGAAACGACCGGCGTTGCCGGGCGTTGTGAATCGAGTAGGGGACGCACCGCGACCCCTACTCTTTCTCCTGCTTGAAAATCGGACGACTGCGAATCTGTGCTATTTGTGCAGGATATTGGCTTTCCTGCGACCACGTTATTACGCTCAACAAACGCGGCTTTCACAAACGCCATTACACGGCGTTCTTTTCCTACGGTCGTTAACTTCCTCAACTGTTTCTCTAAAGTGCCTGACACGGTTCTCACACAGCTCAACCCCTCTGAAAAGCTAAAGGGCTGCGTCTTTCGGCGCAAACCCTTACCACGGCTTTCTCAAATTTCAACGCCTTGCGTTTTCATCCATCCTATAAACCTCAATCATGAGTTCGATCCCGAATCGGATACCCTCTGCATAAATTGCTTTGTTCTCCATGTTGACTATTTCTGCGTTCATATCCATTACGTTTTCTAATTTTTCGTATTGCTCTCTGGTCAGCACTTCCTGCAATCCATTGATTTCCTGACCGACCTTATTCACACTGGAACGATAGCCGCTATCTGTAGGCACCACAGTTTCTGCTGGAAATATTTCACCGTTGTACAGCTTGCTGATTACGCTTTTCATTTCATGATTTCCTCCTTGGTGGTAGAGACTCTTTCTCTGCTTTTGCCACCACAATACCCGAAACCTCTGCGGAAGTCCAGACTTTTTTCTTCGTGAAAACTACCGAAATATCCGACTTGCTTTTTACCTGTGTCAATAAAGTTCTTTCTTTGTTTTGCGGCTCAAATTTTGAGCTATGCATTTGCTGTTTCGACTTTCCGTAGATTTGGAAATCAAATCAGTAAAAAAATCTATGAGAAAAAAACAACTTGAATAAACATCCACTTTGTGGTACACTACAAGCGGGAGGGATTTTCATGTCTATTGAGAAAGCTATCGAAATTGCGGCAGCTTCGGTTGAGATGGAAGGATTCAACATTGACGAGAAAAGCCGAGAGTGGTGCCAACTGTTTCTCCAGGGGGAAATCAGCATGGAGCAGTATATCCTACTGACGAAAGACAAAATTGGAGTGCCTGCCTAATGGCTTATGATTTAGATACACTAACCGATGACTGTTATGAGAGTACAACTTGCCTGATCAATAAGTTTGGTATCCGCGACAGCGCTCAGCTTGCCGAGATGGAAGCGGCCATTACATTCGCAAAATCTGCTGAACTGGAACATTTACCCATCAAGGGTTCATTTAATTTTGAACATTATAAAGCTATTCACAAACATCTTTTCGGAGATATTTATGATTGGGCTGGTACGATTCGCACAATCGATATTTCTAAGAAAGGTACAGTTTTTGTGTTAGCAAAGGACATTGAGCAAATTGCAAACAGTTGTTTCACGCGGCTGAAATCAGAGGATTTTTTCAGAGGCTATTCGTTTGATACATTTTGCGATGCAATAGTCGATTTTTATTACGTTACCAATATGCTACATCCTTTCCGCGAAGGAAATGGGCGAACACAACGTATTTTTATTTCTCAGTTGATCCGCTATGCTGGATATGATATTGATTTCTCTGCTATTGATCCTGATGAACTGATGATTGCTACCATTCAGTCAGCTAATGGAGTTCGGGATAACCTTTTTAGACTTTTCCAACAGAACTTGTCAGGAGGAGAAGATTTTACCCTCTCCTTAACATAAGTTTCTTCGATTTCGAGGCGTAATTCCCTCTTTTCTGCGGGGATAATTTCGGATATCATCAATAAATCATCAAAAATTTTTTTGAGCACCTTTTTGGAAACACAAACGGCTCAACCGTGCGGAAAACTGGCTGTTATATGTCCGCTCATGTCTTTTCCACATCCACTCCAAAACCGCGTGCCGAGGGTTCAAGTCCTTCTGCCCCTGCCATCCTAGGAAAACCAAAAAGATATTTGGGCAAAAAACCGCGCGGTTGCGCGGTTTTTTGCATCCAAAGGGGCCGGATTTCAAAAGTCAAATTCGTAGATGAATGTAAGCGTAAAATAGATTCGAACCCTCGTAACGGGAAGAAAAACAAGAGCGGTTCTCAAAAAAGAAGCGCTCTTTGAAATATTAAGGTAAATGAACTGCCCGGCTATCTGCACAAAGTATGAGCCGCCTGTTCCCGGGGCAGGCAATCTTCAATGGGGATTCCCACAGGCAATCGCTCCAGCAAGAATTGGAAATACCGAAAAGGTCGCAGGCCGTTGGCTTTCGCGGTCTCTACAATAGAGTAGGCTGCCGCACTGGCGCTGGCCCCTCTGGGCGTATTGGAAAACAGCCAGTTCTAGGGTCTAACACCCCGTTCTGCACGGTTATTGGACAGTTCCAAGCGTCCATCCAGGAACACATGCATTAACCAGTCTTTTTGTTTCACGGCATAAGTCAGCGCCGCGCCATAGGCAGACTTTGGCACGGGATTATGGTCATATTCATTTCTGGCCCAAGCGAAGAATTCCTCTGCTATGGGTTACAGAATGCTCTTTCCTTACCTGAAACTGTTCCTGGAAAGAAACCGTATACCCAGCCTCCAATTCAAATAATTTGTTGCAATAACGCAAACCTGTCTGTGCAGGATGCTTTTCCTTTGCCTCTTTTGGCAGGGTTTTTAGGGTATCCGTGAATTTCCTTCTCATGTGGGCCCAGCAACCTACAGCCGTTATTTCCGGCGGCAGTTTGCAGTGGTTCGCCTTATAGCCATCGGTGTGGAGGAGTCCAGAGAAACCGGTCAGGAAATTTTTAGCGTGTTCCTTCGCCTAGCTGAGCTGGTAGTCATACAGCACCACCGAGCTTTTGCTGTCTCCAGAGATCCGGTAAACCCACACATAGTTTTTCTGTGTGGCCTTTCTGCCATCCTCCATTAGCACAGTCAGTGTGGTCTCGTTCGCGTGGAGCATCTCGTCAGAGAGAAGTTCCTTGCGTAAATGCTGAAAAGCTCTCCGAACCATACACAGATTCGATCTTCCTTTGTCTGCACTATGGCATGCAAATAGCAATCCTGGCTACAATACTTCCCGCCAGACCATCTATCGTTGGTAAATTCTTTCCCACAGTTTACAACATTTGCGCGCTCCCGGTACCTTGGGTGGGTTTGCCTTGTGATACTCTTTCCACAATTCTTTCCGACACTCCTCACTGCAAAAACGCCGGGTCTTGCAGCTCCAGTCCAGTTCAAATTCCATCCGCAATTTGGGCAAAACTGTTTTACTCGTCATTGCTCCCGCGGCTTTTCCTGCCTCTGCTTCCTATAGTACTCTTGGCGGCAACGGTTGCTGTAAAACGTTTCCACCGACCCCGCTCCCCGATCTGCTCCCATCTCTTTATCCTCTTTCCCTTCTTGCTTTTCTCACCTTTGTTCTACCGCTTTTCCACTTCTTGCGTAGGTTCAATTTTTACGCTTACAGATGAAAATTTGGCGTTTTGGCAGAAATTGAGCTCTCGTATAACAAGTAAGGAATAGGTTAAAAAATAATGCTGGCCAGTTAGCCAGCATTATAGTTATTAATTCAGCTCAAATTTCAATAATTTTTGCTATTAATTTCAATTTTAATTTGACTTTGCCGAGCTGATGGTGTATAATACTGGAGAGAAATTGTATCATATCGACATAATTCTACTAGTTTTGCGGTATGTGTGAAGGTTGAACTTCTTCCCTTGGCGGTACTGGCGATGATGGTATATTTCAAGAGTGAACATTTTTTTAATGGGTGGTATCGATCTGTTTGCTACAATACATAAGTTTATTTTTACCACGAATAAACTTTCAAAATTCAGTTTATCATAAGTCCATAATATTTTGGAGCTACTTGGCCAACGATTCCGTAAGGTTATATTACACAAAGAAAGAGAAATTACCGTATATAATATCACCATAGTCTGTGCATCAGTCACCAAGACGTCTACATATACAAGATATGTATATAAAATGGTTCCTAAGATAGTCAGCAGACGGTATTTCAAAGCTGAAGCAAACACACCTTTTATGGTGTCGTTGCAAATGAGTGATGATATAAGCCCTCCTCCAAGTGAGGTAACAATTCCGCACACCAGGACCACAAACGGTGCGCTATGATTGCTTACCCCTTTGTTTACCCCAATCGCAATAAACGTCCCCAGACCGCATATGATTAACTCCTATTAGGAAAACACACTGTCAAAAGGGGTTTTGCTTTTGGCGGGGGTCAGCCCGCCTCGGCGGTATCGGTTGTGTTGATTTCAATGTACTCGGCAATCTTGCGGAACTCGTCCGCGAACTTGAAATGAACGCTGATATTGCCGTTTTCGTAAACCTTGATATGGTCTACCAAGTCCGTGAGGATTTCACGGGTCAGCGTTTCGATGCTTTGATACTTTGCAAAGGCTACCAGCGCGGGATGCTCCTTGTCAACGCCGTTTGCCAGCTCCGCACGTTCCGCGTTCAGCCGGGCCAGCACATCCGCAAGCTCGGCGGCCTGCCGCTCATAATCGGCTTTCATATCCCGGTATTCCTGCTGGGTGATCTCCCCGTCTTTCCAATCTTGATACAGTGACTGCTTGTAGCGGGTTATCCGGGTCAATTCCTTTTCCTTTGCGGCTATCTGGTCGTTAAGGCGGTGGGATTGACTTTTTTTCAGCGGGGCCGAGTTGATACGGGCTATCAATTCCGAGTAGGAAACGGCGGTGTTCACTTGATACTGGATAGCGAACAGGACGGCGGCCTCCAGACGGTTGTGCTTGATAGAGTGCATGGAACAGGCCGTCCGGGAGCGGTTCTTGTAAGTGGAGCAGGCGTAATAGATATTTTTCCCGCTCTGGCTGCGGGTGATGGATTTCCCGCAATCCGCACATTTCAGAAAACCGCTGAACAAGTGAACTTCCCGCCCTTTGGGGGATGTCCGGGTATCGCGTACCAGCAGGGCCTGCACCTTGTCAAAGGTTTCGTGGGTGATGATAGCCTCGTGAGTATCGGGAACGCGCACCCATTCTTCCTCCGGCACAGCCTCTATCTGGTGTACCTTGTAGCTTTTCACCCGGCGGCGGCCCTGTACCAAATCCCCGGTGTAAATGGGGTTGGTGAGGATTTCATGTATCATGCGGGCTCCCCACATGGGGTCGTCCGCCACAGCCGAGGAAACGGGCAGGCCCTTTTTCCGGCGGTAGGCCGTGGGGCTGGGTATGCCGTGTTCGTTCAGATACAGCGCGATGGCCCTTTTAGACGAGCCTTGCAGGAGCATGGTATACACGCGCTTGACGATTTCAGCCGCATCCGCATCCACAATAAGCTGGTGCTTGTCCTTTGGGTCTTTGATGTAGCCATAGGGAGCGAAAGAGCCGATGTACTGGCCGTTGCGCCGCTTGTAATCAAAAACCTGCCGGATTTTCTTTGAGGTCTGGTAGCAATAGTTATCGTTCATCACGTTAGTTATCGGAACGATAATGTTTGAAACGCTGTCGGGGTTTAGGTAGCTGTCCACGTTCTCCGCAAGGGAGATAAAGCGGACGCCCATCTGTACAAACAAGTTATCAATCAGACTCCCCGCGTCACTGTAATTCCGGGCGAACCGGGAAAGGTCTTTCACAATCACGCAGTTGATTTTCCCGCTCATCACATCGGCCAAGAGCCGCTGGAAGTTTTCGCGGTTGGCATCCGTCCCGGTGTGCCCATCGTCCACATATTCAACCGCGCTTTCAAATTCGTCCATGTGCCGCCGGTAGAAATCCCCCAGCAGGTCGCGCTGGTTCTTCACGCTGTTGCTGTCGTCCTTGCCCTTTTTCAAATCCTCTTTGGAAAGGCGGATGTATGCGCCTAAACGCCAGCGCCGGATTGTATAGGTAGGGGTTAAAGTCTGCTGATACCCTCTGTTTTTAGCTCGTGCCATTGTTCCTCCTTCCCTATCACATTACACTTATATTATAACTCTGTTCCGGGGTATCAACAAGGATGCCGATGCCTCGGGACATTTTGTCTCGAAGTGGGAGCAGGCCGCAACAGCAGTTACAGCCCGCTCTTTTGCCGGATAAGAAAGGCGGTCAGCGTATCCTGGAGGGAGGGGCCGCCCTCGGCAAACTCAATTTTCACGCCCACGCCGCCCACGCTAAAGCAGTACGGATTGACGGCCCGTCTCACAAACCGGGCCAGCCGCTCCTCCCGGGGGAGGGTGCGGTCAAAGGCCATACCGCTCACGTCAGCCAGCGCATCCGCGCTCACCGCGCCGATGTCCACGCTTTTCATTTG
Organism: Acutalibacter muris; assembly: GCF_002201475.1. NCBI lineage: Bacteria > Bacillati > Bacillota > Clostridia > Eubacteriales > Acutalibacteraceae > Acutalibacter > Acutalibacter muris. Next base: position 2,115,207 of record NZ_CP021422.1, read on the forward strand.
TTCCAGCTCTTGTGCGGTCAGTTTCACGGTAAAACCTCCTTTGCGTTTTGGGTTGGTGGGGAAACGCGAAAGGACAGCACCGCGAAAGTGCTGCCCTTTGGCCTGTCCTCACCTTGGGACAATTTGTCTCGAACTTGTTTGAAATGGGGAGCGCCGGGCCCGTATGTTTGGCCCGTCAAAAGACAGCAGGTAGCGGCCCGGCGTTCCCTTGTTTTGTGCGGCGGCCCCAAGCGGCAAGCGGCCAGCTTGTCCCTCGCGGATCGTGGCCGTGGGGTTGGCAAATTCCCCACACGCGGCGGTGGTGTTGGTCGCTCGTCCTCCCGTGGGAGAAGTCACCGCGCACCCGCCGCCCGGCTCCCCGCGTTCACCCGGGGCCGCCCGCTATTCAGTTGTGGAGAAGAAAAAACTTCCTCTCATATACCGAGACATTTTTGGATGGTTTTCGGACTGGTTCAGCGGGAATTTTTCAAAAACTTTTTCATGTTCTCCAGCCCGCGCTCCACGGCCCGCCGCACCGCGCTTTCGTCAACGCCCTCGGCCAGCGCCACCTCGGAAAAGCTCTTGCCGAGGATGATGCAGGCATCCACCCGGCGGCCCTGGGCCGGGGGCAGGCTGTTCAGCGCGTTCCACAGACGGCAGAACCGCTCCTTGAGCTCCAAAACCTCGTCCGGGGTGAGCTCGCGCAGGCAGGCGGAATACTCGATGCCGTCCTCGCAGTCCAGTGAATACTGCGCCTTGTGACGGGAAATCCGCCGCTGGTAGGCCGCCTCATAGCGGACGCTGGCCCGGAGCGCCTCGGCCACATCGTCAGTAACCTCAATATATTCGTCCTGGGTGTACCAGTAGTAAAAGTCGCGCAAGTTGATGATAGTCATTGTATGTACCTCCATATCGTTTTTGTGGTCGGATTGCGGAAAACGATATGGAGGGCGGCGGGGAGCGGCACCCGGGAGAACCGTCCCGCACCTTGGGACTGTTTGTCCCAAAGCAGAAACGACAAGAAACGACAACGCCCGCACAGCGTTGTACTGTGCGGGCGCATGAAATGACGCAGTTCTTTATATACTTACAAATTTCGCATTGATGGCCGGAGTAACCCGGTGGAGGAGCTAAACTTTTTTTAACAAATTAAGTTGAGTGCAGATAAAAAAGGACACAACGATACCTCCCGGATACCGCCGTGTCCTTAAAAATGGGCGACTTTAATACACCCTCCGATTTTCTGTTTTTTACAAGAAAACGGCGGCTTGAAATTTGTTATTTCAAAACCGCCGTTAGGCTACTGTATTTTGTTTTGGCGCGCAAATATTCAGCCGCCGAAACAACGGTTTTTTTTATTTACCGTTGAGCGACAGTTTATTTAATTTGATCTGCCTATACATTATCTATTTTTTACACCAGAAATATGCGATGGAATGTTCGTGATAAATATTAACAGTTGAATAATTCTTTTCCAAAAAACTGTTTAAATCCGAAAAAGTCTGGAATGGAAGGGTAAACCAGCCTTTGGGAGCAAGTACATTTTTAACTAAAAAATCAGTTCGTTTACATTCCCCTTTAACATAAAAACACCCAATGAACATACCGCCATTTTTCAGAACGCGGAATGTTTCGCTAAAGGCTTTCTCCTTATCGGGAAAAGCATGAAACCCATTCATTGATACTAATACATCAAACATCTGGTTTTCAAAGGGCAAATTACCAACATCGCCCTGAATACACTGAACGTTTGAAATATGATGCTTTTCAAATCTTGATTTGGCTTGAACGAGCATATCTTCTGAATAGTCTAAACATATTATTTTGGACAACGGCAAAGCAGCATACTTTTCAACTGTAAACTGAGCCGTTCCAACAGGAACATCTAATAATACGCCTGAAAAGTCTTTGGGAATGATGCTTAATATTTTTTTGGAGATTTCCAGATTATCTACTCCTCCCCAAAAAACATAGTTGTATAATTTTGCCCACCATTTTTTTTGCGTTAATGCGTCATCGTATATATTTTGGGAGAGCTTATAAGCATTTTCAATTTTATTTGGCATTTTCACACCTCCAATTCTTAAAATTAGATGCCACACTTGCGGCACCTAAAATTATAATGTAAAATCTATATGCGGTCAACTACGCCAAGGCGAAGTGTCCCAAACATATATAAAATGTGGCAGGTGGGAGTATGGGTAATAAGAGTAATAGTTTTTTATCTTTACAATCTAAGGAATGGCTTGTAAAGGCTTTGCAAATTTTAATGAAAACTAAAAAATATTCTGATATTACAATTAAGGAATTAGCGCAAAAGGCCGGGGTAGATCGAAAAACTTTTTATAGGAATTTCAAGAGCAAAGAAGATGTGTTGCGGTTTTATTTAGACAGGACATGCCAAGACTATATCGCTCGTTTAAACAAAGAGAATAAACTTACAATCTTTGCAATCGCAAAAGCCTTTTTTTCAACTTGTAAGCAACATTCAGATTTTTTAATTCTACTTGATAAAAATGATCTTTTGCCATTATTACTGATAGCATTTGATGATTATCTTCCTATGCTACATGAAATGTTTGAGGACAAAAGAATAGATGACAATCCGGTTTATTATTCTGAATATGCGCTCTCGTTTTTTACCGGAGGATTTTGGAACATATCAATTAAATGGATTAGACGTGGTGGGCATGAAACACCTGAAGAAATGGCTCAGATCGTAGAGACATTGATGTCATATTCCATTTAGCAAATCACAGAAGGAAATAAAATACTACTATAAGTAAAATTGTATTTCGTTCTCATAGTCTTACCCGAAATGTAGAATAATATAGGGTGATATGAGAATGTACCAATACGACAAACATCTTGATTTTCACGCCTTGGGCCGTGAGATCAAACGCAAACGGGAAGCAAAAGGCTGGACGCAGGAGTATCTGGCTCAGCTTGTGGATCGCACCCCGCGCTCCATCATGTATATGGAGAACCGGGGCCAGAAACCAAGCCTCAATGTTTTTTACCAGCTTGTCACCCTGCTGGAGATTTCCGTGGATCAATTCTTTTTCCCGGACAAGCTCAACGGAGAGAGCACCTGCCGGAAACAGATCGATGTTATGCTCAATTCGATGGACGAAAAAGAGCTAACCGTAATGAAATACACAGCAGAGGGACTGCAAAAAGCCCGTGAAACGGAGGATGCGTAAAGAGAAGCACGCGCCTCCGTTTTTTCGCGCCACTTCGGGGGTTGCGCGTTTCGGCAAGCAATTCGGGTGTGGCCACACTCCGAAATTTTTACTGGGCCGCAGGCCCGCAAAAATGCTTGTTGGGGAGCCTCCCCAAACCCGGCTCTTTGGGACAAAATGTCCCAAAGAGGTTGGCTGCGTCACCGCCGCTATCGCGTCTGTTCCTTATCAGTGCGCCCGTCCGTAAGGCCGAGCAGATGGTCGATGTTGGCCTTGACCGCCACGGCCTCCCGCATATCCCGCTGGGCCTGCCTATACTCGGCATAGAGGGCCTTTTTCCTGTCCGCCAGCTCCCGCCGCTGTTTTTTCAGCGCGTCCATTTTGGGGAGCTTTGCACCGCCCAACAATTCATTCATAGCGGCCCGGGCCGCCCGGTAGGTGGCAAGCTCCGCCTCGTGCTCGGCAAGGTATTTTTTCGAGTACCGGGCCGCCTTGTAGCCATCGAACACGGGCCGGGCCTTGGCATAGTCCACCACGGCCCCCATCAGCTTGGAGACTTTCGAGAGGGCGGCCTCGGTGGTCTGGAGCTCCCCGGCCAGCGCGTGGGCCCGGTCAACCGCCGCCGTGGTCTTTGCCCCCAGCGCGTCATAGTCGGTGAGGTTGTTCTCCTGCAAAAACTGGAGGGCGGCGGCCATCTGCTTTAGGTTGTAGACTTTCGCCCACCGTTCATAAGCCGGGCCCTTGCCCTCGGCCATGCGCTTTTGAATGTCAATGATAAGCCCCACCTGCCGGGCCGGGGGCGGCGCGTTCTTGGGGAGCTCCGGGAGGGGCCGCTCCCCGGCGATCACTGCCCGGATGTCCTCGGGGTCAAAGCCCGCGCCGAGGGTGGATGCCCGGAGCCGGGTGTACTTGTCCTGCCCCGGCGCGAGGAACGACACCACGCCGCCCCGCCCGCGCTTGACGGCAAAGCCGGACTCCTCCATCAGCCGGAGGAACGCGGCAAAGTCGGCGGGCTTTTTTTCAAGAGCCGCGATGATTGCCAGCCGCACCCGCTGCTGCGCGGAGGGCGGCTTTTCCCCCACCCACTGGCCATAGTGGAGAAAGCGGCCCTTGCTGTCCTTGTCCTTGGGGAACGTGCCAATATCTACCGGACGCTGGGTAGAATAATACTTGTATTCTTTCGCTTTTTCCACGGTTACCTCCTCTCAGATGTTAGCTTTTGGGCCGGGAAACGGGGGCCGGACATAGAAACATACCGGGCCCCCATGAACCGCGCCCGGAAAGCCTTGATACAAGCGGGTTTTCAAGCGGCAAAAGCTAACAGTCCAGCCGCCTTTTCCGCATATAGCCGCGCTGGCGTTTCCGTCGCGCATTTTCGGCGCAGGCCGCCGAACAGAACGCCTTTTTCCCCTCTGGCGCAAAGGGCCGCCCGCAGACGGCACAGGGCCGCAGGTCGGGGGTCGGGCCGTCAGTCAGCGCGGCCTCCAGTGCGGGGTTTAAGGGGAGCACCGCCTCCCGGAAGTAGCGGCAGTAGCCCGAAGTCCAGCATTTCCCCAGCATATAGCACTCACAGTCGAGGGGCAGACAGCCGTATTCCCGGTCATAGTTGGCGCACCATTTCACTACAAGGGAGCGGATGGCCGCCTTTTCCTCACGGGTCAGCTCGCGCAAAATATCACCTCCCGCCCGGCTTTTTCAAAAGGCTCTGAAAGCAGGAGCCGCAGGGGATGCCGCGCCAGTAGGGACAGCCACAGCACCGGGAGCCCTCCCGGGGCTGTTCCGGGCGGGGAGCCCGGGGCCGGGGGCGGCGTTTCATTTCCCGTTCCAAAGGGTTCGATGTGAAATTCATTCTCCGTCCTCCTTTTCTTCTTCCTCATCCCACGGGGGGAGGTCGTCATACTCACCGCCGCCATAGTCCTCGCCGTATTCCCCGGCCTCGTCAAAATCCTCACCGGGAGCGGCGGCCTGCTGTTTGGGGCGGTAAATCTTGAAGTACCACCCGGCCCCGCCGCCGAGGGCCAGCACCGCCAGCACCAGCAGGAGCGTCCCCGCCCCGCCGGATTTTTCCGGTTCGGGCTCGGGCTCCGGCTCGGTAGCAGGTTCGGGTTCCGGCTCCGGGAGCGGTTCGGGGACAGCCTCCGGGGAGGGCTCCGCAAGGGCCATCAAATCGGCCACGGTGACGGCGTTCAGAAAGTACACATTTTCCGTCTCCCGCTGGCGGTCAATCACCAGATAGAACACGGACTCGTCTGCCGCCATGATGGTGAAAAATTCCTTGCCGTCCTGGTCGGTGGCGTTATCCACCATCGTCCCCTGGCCGTCCGGGGTGAATGGGTTGGGCTCGGGTTCCGGCGCAGGCGTGGGCTCCACGGGGTCAAGCCCCTCCCATTCCGGGCCGCCCGTACCGTCCTCCCATTCCTCGCCGCCTCCGGCGTAGGCCGTGGTGGTGATGCCGCACAGCAAAAAAGCGGCGCACAGAGCCGCCGCCACTACACGATATTTCTTTCTTTTCATTCCGCGTCCTCCTTTTCCGGCCCGGCGGACTTCGGGACATTTTGGAGCTGTTGACAAAGTGCCTGAAATAAAGGGACAAGGGAGATTTCAGGCAAGAAAAAAGATGCCTTTCGGCATCACACTGAGTGTTTAATCATTCTTTTGAGGTTCAAGGCCGCGGCGGAAAGGAGACAGTGGTCCTCCGCTGCCTCTAAACCTCGCCGCAGGAGACGCGTCAGGTTGTGTCCCCATTTCTGTGCGGCAAAAGTACCCTCACACCAGATCTGCCGCTGCTTCAGCGCCTCCCGGTAATCCGGCTCCCATCGCCTGGAGAAATGTTCTTGAACAACAGTCTTGAAATAACTGTCCTGGAGCTTTCTGGTGCCGGCCTTGTCCGTCTCATTCAAACATTTCTGCCGCAAAGGACAACTGCCGCAGTCTTTCTTTTCCGCCCAGTATTCCCAGAACAGCCCGCTGCCACTTCGATACAGCCGCTTGCGCCGCAGTTCTTTCCCGTTAGGGCACAAGTATACGTCCCGCTGTTCGTTATAGGTGAATGCATCCCGCTTCAGTTCAGCTTTCGTGCGGTCATGGGCGGGCTGTGGCACGACAAAGAAGTCGATGCCCAGTTCTTCCAGCGCTCGGTGTGCCAGGGGGAAGTCATAGGCGGAGTCCGCCGCGGCGGCTTGCAGCGGCACAACACTTTTATGGACGTACTCCAACTGCTCCAAATAGGGCCGTGAGTCATGGACATCCCCCGGCGTCACGGTTACAGCGGTGATGATACCGTGGTCCGGGTCGGTTGTCTGGTGAGACAGATAATAAAAACCGCTGGGCTTGCCGGGCCGCTTCATGTAGCCCGACTCCGGGTCGGTACTACTCACCTTCTTGTGGGAACGGCGCTTGTCCTTTTTCACCTGCTTTGTACGCTTCGCCCGGCGCTGCCCTGTCTGCCGTTTCAGCTCCTCCAGTCCCTCCTCCTCATAGGCGTCCAGCCGCTCCCAATAGTTCCCCACAGTGTATCATCATCCCGTCCCCCACATAGATGCCACAGTGGGAGACTCCCGGGGTGTCATAGGTTCCCTTGAAAAAAACTAAATCTCCGGGGCGGGGGGAGCTGGTGCGGGTGCAGATGTTGTAAAGCCCCTGGGCCCCCAGCCGCCCCACGTTCCAGCCGGAATGATTGACTACCCACGAAACAAAGCCGGAGCAGTCAAAGGACGTGGCCGGGGAGCTCCCGCCCCATACATAGGGATAACCGAGGTATTTCTCGGCCTCGGAGAGCATCGCCGCGAATGTTTCATCGTCCAGATATTCCCCCGGCACTTCGTAGCCTTCCGGCGGGCTGGTGTATTTCCCCACATAGGACGAGCCGGGAAAGAGGTCGGGGCGGTTCCCCAGCGTAGCCATGTAGAGGGAATACCGGGAAACCTTGTCCTCCCCCATGATGTAGATAGGGAGATGGGAAAGGTTAAAGTTATCCAGCGTCACATAGCAGATGAAGTAATCGTAATACACCCGGTAGCTGTCGGTGTGGGTGTTGCCGTCCTCGTCCGTCCATGTATCCGTTTCGATGTAGTACCGCCGCTCCTTTACCACGTTCTCTGTCAGCGTGTACTGGCGGTCAAAGAGCATCCGCAACGTAGGCTGGACATCCGCCAGCGTCCACTCGCCCTCATGCCATGCGCTCAATAAGGAAATCAGCACATAGGGGTCGTGCTCAATAGCGTCCAAATCAAAATGGTACTCGTCATAGTCGTGTGTGCTTTCGTAGGTATCGAGATAATGCTGGAGCTCCGCCTCCAGCGAACAATAAGCGGCCTCGGCCCCCAGCATATCCCCGTCCTGGGCGGGGTAGGTGGTGGCCCCAACCGCGCCTGCGGCGGCGTTCCCCAAAGTGATAAGGGAGGACGCGCAGGACTGGAGGGATAAAACGAGCACCACGCAGGCCAGCGCGATAAGCGCCCCCACGGGATGCCGTTTCACGAAAGCCACGGCCCGCTCCGCCAGCTTTTCCGTGGCGGCGGCGGTTTTCCCGGCGGCCTTGGCCCCTTGTTTCGCGGTCTGTTTCGCCGCCTGCCGCGCTTGTTTGGCGTATTGTTTTTTTAATTTCTGCTTGTGCCAGTAGCGGGTAACTGCATTTTTGGCAAGCTCCGGGTTCTCCTGCGCGGCCATGCGGAACTGGTAGTCCGCCCGGGCCTTGATGTACTGCGCCTCGGCCTTATGGACGGCCCGGGCTGGGTGCTCCCGGATACGCTTTTTTACGGTATGCACCGCCGCCCGGCCCACGGCCTCGCCCATAAGCTCGGAGCGGTGGGCCCCCTCGGTTCCCACGTTTTCATGCTCCACCTCATAAACCTTGCCATGCACAAAGCCATAAATGGCTGTATAACGGCAAATATCCAGGGGTTGCTATATAAATTGTGAAAAAAACACCTCCCGCCAAGAATGGAGTGCGCCCTCTCGGTGGAAGGTGGTACCTGTCACCATGGCAGGTCTAGTGAACTACCCAAGTGAAAAAGAAATACAAGCAGATAGAAAATAGTGATTAAAGCTTACTTAACTTCAATCCCCCTTTTGTTAGCTGAAAGACTGCATCAGCCTCTTTCGCCAACTCATTGGAGTGCGTCACGATCACCACACATTTGCCGGATTTATGGGCGCTGTCTTTCAGAATGGCGGTAATCTCGGCGGCGGTGTCCTCGTCCAAGTTTCCGGTCGGTTCATCGGCCAGGATAACCTGCGCATCACTGGCCAAGGCGCGGGCAATGGCTACACGCTGCTGCTGGCCCCCGGACAGCTTCAGCACATTCCGCTTCGCTTCTTCTGCGGTCAGCCCTAACTGCTCTAAAATGGGAAGTGGCGGCAGTTTGGAGGTCAAAGCCACGTTCTCCATCGGGGTCAGATAGTCGATCAAGTTGTAACTCTGGAAGATGAACGCCACATGACTGCTCCGGTGATTGGCAAGTCCGGTCTTTGCAATGTCCTTCCCCTGGTACAAAATCTGACCGCTGGTGGGGCTGTCCAGACCGCCCAGCAGGGACAGCAGCGTGGTCTTGCCGCACCCGGAGGGGCCGAGGATTGCGTACATCTTGCCCAGCTCCATTTGAGCGTTGATGCCCTTCAGGACTTTCTTTTTGCCGTCATAGGATATTGCACATTTTGAATTTCCATGATATTCATAAGGCTACCTCATTTCTTCGTAAAATCATTCCATTTGTGACAGGATTGTTTTCGGCTTCAACCGCATGGCGGGGATGCAGGAGGCTAACACTGCTGTCACCAATAGGACGCTGCCCACAACAACAACCAGCATAAAGTGCTCCGATGTAACGATGATGTGTTCAGCCGTTTTGCCGAACAGTGTTCCCAAGGTTCCAGCTGCCTGTTTGCTGGACAGATAGGCCAGAGGAAACGCTGCCGCTGCAATCAACAGGACTTCCAGCAGATATTGGAGAACAACCACAGGTTTGGCGATACCAACCGCCAGCAAGATTCCGGCTTCTCTTTTCCGGCTGCGAACGGACATGGATAGAATAAGAATCATCAGCACCATGCTCACGGCGGTAATGACAACAATTAAGGTAGTAATCAAAGTACCTGTGTCAGAAAGGGCGCTGGAGATATTTTGGTACACTTCATCGTTGGCTGTAATAAAAAAGTTGTTCCAGTTGATTGTATTGATTTTTTGCACCTCATGGAGGATACTTTCAAGCCGTTCCGGGTCGGAAACAAAGAAATCTGCGGAGGCATAGCCCACATCTGCGTAATTTTCCAACAGCTTCTTCATGGCGGCTTCACTGACAAAGGCATTGTTCGTATACTCGTAGTAAGAAGATTCGTTGTAATGGTTGCGCTCGTCTGTTTTATCAGCCACGACTTCAAATAAACCAACAATTTCCAAATCCATTGTTTTGTCATCGGATAGAGGGGTATTGACTGCCTGGAGGGTATCGCCTACTTTAAGATCATGTTTATCCGCAATATCTTTACTGATAACGATTCCATTCTTAACAGAGGAATCAATCGTCCTCCCCTCGCACATAACCAAAGCCCCAGACAGGAAAAGAGAATGGTATTTTGAATTGATGCAGCTATAAGAGTAAAACTGACAGTCAACAATCGCATGACCTGTAGGTTCCATTTGTTCCAGCCATTGCCCCCGACGATCAGACAGGCATAGAATGGTGCGGATCGAAGCGTTGTAACCCTCTATTCCATTGATAGCAGCGATGCTTTCCATTTTGTCAGCCGTAAGGTATTCCTGCGTGCTGAATGAGCCGCCTCTATCACTGCTCCAGCCACCTGTCGCAGTATTACGGCTGACGGTAAAACTTGCTCCTGTCGTTCCCCTGACCTCCTCGGCCTGTTCCTCCTGAACATCTGCTATGGCAAGCCCGGACAGAACCAGAGTGGTGATTGCCAGCAACAGGCAGAACAGCAGCAGGGTCTTTTTCCATTTTCTTGCGGTATACAAGACCGCTCGTGTGATGAAATTCATTGTGCGCCCCCTTAACTCATCTGTGACAAAATGCTCTTGGGCTTCATCTTCATGACCGGGTAAGCGGCCAAGGCGGTGGATGCCGTGCAAAGTACCATGCCGAAGGCCCACACGGTCAGGTAGTCCTTTGCCGAAACCGCCACTATGATCTCCGACAGTCCCAAATCCTCGGCAGGTCCTCCGCCACTTTCAGAGTTCCCGGTCAAATCTACTGCTTCATAGGTTTCCGTAGTCACTTGGGACAGCAGACGGATCCCGATCTGATTGGATATAGCCGAACTGACGCCATAGGAAAGAAGCAAGGCGATAGCCGCCGCCAAAATGACCTCCAGCAGATATTGCAGCAACACGGAACCTTTTGAAATGCCCATTGCCAGATAGACGCCGGTTTCGTGGACGCGCCCGCGAAGCCGCAGGGTCAGAAACAGCGCCAGCACCAAAAGACAGATTACCGACACCACGACGATGGCGATAAAGACGATGTTCCGCAGGCCCTCCAGGGATTCCTTTGCGTTCTGATAATCGTTGTCGTAACGGGTTATCGTACAGCTTTCCCAATCCATTCCTGGAAGTTCCTGCACCTCAGTCATGATGCGGTCAAGATTGTCCGGGTCGTTCACATAGAAGTCTCCGTACTGGCTGCTGTCCGTGCCATCACCATAGAGCAGGAAAGAAGCGGTGGAGAGGTCGGTAAACACGATGTTGTCATAGAGATCGTAGGATGGAGCGATTCCAATGGAATCCTGCTCCTTTGTGTTGGTAAAGATTCCAGCCACCGTCACCGGGACTGTATGAGCATTCTCCGATATATTTCCCAGCAGCATGGTATCGCCCACAGCCAGTCCATTGCGCTGGGCAAATTTCTCATGAATCAGCACCTCATTTCTGCTTCCGGCGGTGACGGCGCTGCCGCCGGTCAGCACGAACCCCCCGTCTGTGAAATAGCTGTCCTCCTGCGAATTGGAGTTCGCCACGATCTTACCGGCGTTCTCGTATCCCTCTGGCACCTGGGCCGCGCCCTCGGTGTTGATTTTCAGCGGGGTTCCGTTTGCGTCATAGTAACTCGCATAAGAATAGGAACGCAGGGTATGTCTGCCGCTCAAGCCGTCTATGGCGAGAATGCTGCTCACCGCATCCTCCGGGATACCGCTTTCCAGATGCTTTGCGTTGATGGTAAAATACCCCAGCAGGGCCTTTTTGATGTTGGCGTTTGCGGTCTCTGTGGCGGACTGAATGGAGAGGCAGGTCAGCATCATGGCTGCCATGACCAGCAGAAACGCCAGAAGCGTGATTGCCTTGCCCTTTTTCCGTATGGAATATAGGCAGGCCCGTTTCCACAAATTCATTTTATCGACCTCCTTGAGTGGAATGACCCAATCATACGCCGTGAAGATGGAGTTGCGGTGGAGTTAAGAGGTAGATTCGATAGAGTTTTTGATTCTTAACATTTGATAGCTTGATTTGCCCATAAAATAAGGGTACAATCCCTTGTGTCCGAGAGAAAAATATAGGATTTCTCCACCTCAACTTCACAATCATGTTTTATAATAAGGTGAGAGATATGGGAGGCGAATCAGATGGGAAAGCGCATTTTAGTCATAGAAGATGAAGCGTCCATCCAAAACATCCTACGGATATTTTTGGAGGACGCCGGGTATCAAGTCACGCTGGCAGATGATGGCATGGACGGTATTGCCGCCTTTCACAAGGACAGCTTCGACCTTGTGCTGCTGGATATCATGATGCCCCGGCTGGACGGTTATTCGGTCTGCGAGATGATCCGCAACGAGAGCAGTACGCCTGTTATCCTGCTGACCGCTCTGGATGACGAGGATAACCAGATGAAAGGCTTTAATTTGCTGGCGGACGATTACATCACAAAGCCATTTTCTATGCCGCTGGTTTTGAAACGGATGGAGGCCGTGCTTCGAAGAGCCCGGTCCGGAGAGAAAAGCAGTGTGCTGGCCTATCAAAACGTCCAGCTGGACACAGAAAACTATAAGGTTTTTGTTGAGGGCAAGGAGGTAACTTTGACCGCCCGGGAGTTTGACATCCTGCGCCTGCTGATGGAGAACCAGGGTCGGGTATTCACCAGGGAGCAGCTGCTGGATATTATCTGGAATTATGACTATCTGGGAGATGATAAAATCATCAACACCCACATCAAAAATATCCGCAAAAAGCTGGGGGTAGATTGTATCGAAACTATAAGAGGGGTGGGATATCGCATTGATAAAAACCATTAAGAACAGCCTATGGATGAAAACATTCCTCTCACTGACCATTCTGCTATTTGCTGTCACTTTCCTCCTCTATGGAATTGTCACGGCGGTCATGCCAGCCAGCTACCGTTCACAGCAGACTCTGGGCTACACGGAACAGATGGGCCGATTGGTCACGGAATTGGAAAACGGTACTGTGGATGACGCCATAAACCATATCTATGAATTTTGCCTGAACCACAATGCTGTCGCCACGCTGAACGGAAAGCTAAATACTGTCACCTTTGGAGAAGGATCCACATCGGATGAAAAGCAGCCTGCTCAGACCGCTACCGCAAATTTGAAAATTGGCGAAGAAACCTATCAGCTTTCCGTTACCATATCCGGCAGGCTGGTAAATCGGCTTACCAAAGCGTTCTGGAATCTGCTACCCATTATCAGCCTTCTGATCCTGTCTATCTCCATCATCGCCGCCAGCGCGTACACACATTTTCTTGCAAAACCGATTTTGAAGATCAGCGATATTTCCAAGCGCCTTGCCGAGCTGGACATGACTTGGCGATGCGATACTACCCGCACGGACGAGGTGGGCATACTGGCGAGGAATCTCAACACTATGGCGGAACGCTTGGATATCGCGCTCCGGGAGTTAACCACCGCCAACGCAAAATTGCAGGAGGATATTGAGCAGGAACATAGGCAGGAGAAAGTACGAATGGATTTCTTCCGGGCTGTGTCCCACGAGTTGAAAACCCCTATCACTGTGTTGAAAGGCGAGTTGGAGGGGATGATTTACATGGTTGGCGAGTATAAAGACAGGGATAAGCACCTTCGCGGCTCCATGCGGACTGTAAAAGAAATGGAAAATTTGGTCAAAGAAATCCTCTCCGTTTCCCGGATGTCAGGCAGTGATTTCAGTTTGAACAAGGCTGAAGTAAACATGACCGCCCTCGTCCAGTCCTGCTTCCGGAAATGGAAGGGGCTGGCAGAGGATAAGGGGCAGCAGCTGATAGCTGACCTCGAAGAATGCACCTGCATGGGCGACCGCGATTTACTGGAAAAAGCTGTGTCGAATATTATTGGGAATGCGGTCATCCATTCGGAAAATAATTCTGTCATCAGGGCGTCGCTGAAAGAGAACGTATTGGAAGTCCTCAACACCGGACGCATACCAGAGGGTGAGTTGGAGCGCATTTTCGAGCCGTTTTATCGGGTTGAGTCCTCCCACAACAGAAAGACCGGTGGCAGCGGGCTGGGGCTGTATATTGTTAAAGCGATTTTAGATCAGCATGGAATGGTATATGACATTAACAATATAGAGGGTGGGGTGCGTTTTATAGTTCACCTTTCTTAAAAAAGGAAAATGAAGGAGTACAACCGGTTCGAAGATGGTTGTACTCCTTTTTTGTTTTTCTTATTCCTGCGGCGCGCACTACCGTTAAAAAACTCTATCAAAACTCCCCCTCAACTCCACCTGTACTCCACTTTTACCCGCTATATTTTAGAAAAAAGCGGCCCGAGCCAGTTACCAGATACAGAGCCAGCGCCGCAGGAGGTGTGAATATGGACAAAAAGAAAGAGGAACATTGGATTCACTGCCCTATCTGTAGGGCCAAAACGCATACCAAAGTTGACCCGGATACAGTTCTGCTGAACTTCCCGCTCTACTGCCCGAAATGCAAGAGAAGTATCCGAATTGGCGTAATCAACCTTAAAATGGTTGTAAATGACGAACCGGGCAAGAACGTGGATTAGACCTTTTTGGGAAGCCTGGAACCCGGCGAGTATGAGCTGCGGCCTACTTCTACTCCAAAGGGGTACAAGGCTGCGTCTGGCGTGAAATTCTCTGTCACTGGGCTGGTAATTTCTGGCGGCGATAAAGAGATTCGTACCAGCGAGGGCAAGAAGATTGTTGCCGGAGACAGCGAGGTACTGATTGCCGGGAAGTTTTCCCCTGACGTGGAGCTGACCGCTGGTAACGAAAAGCAGATCGGCGGTGTTGCCGTAGAATATGAGAATTTCGGCGCAGCGCTGGGCAAAAAGAGCGAGAACAAGACGTTCGAGTACGTCACCCTGCAAGCTGCCCAGTGTAGGCGGCATGGGTGACGCAAGCGCGATTGCTGATGGACGGTTTGCTTACCCTCTCCCCGGGCACCCCTGGGACACCTACTCAGGTCACAACGGCATAGATATTTCCTTTGCCAACTGCTACGGCGAGCCGGTCTATGCGGTAGCCGCTGGGACCGTGCGGTATGTGCAGGACGGCTGGACACCGGCGTATGGCGTGGATGGAATGTGGTCCTTTGGCAACAGTGTCTTTATTGAGCATGGGGACGGGTGGATTTCCGCATATGGGCACCTTTCCGCGCTGGCGGTTGCGAGCGGGGAAACTGTCACTCAAGGGCAGCTCATTGGATATATTGGCAGCACTGGCAACTCTACCGGGCCACATTTGCACTTGGCGTTATACCATAATGGTGACGCTGGTATTGGAGGGCAAAATTTCGCGGAACTGGCTTGGCCGCAGTATACTGGAAAATGATGTGATTAGCGAAGTCATTTTTGAGATAGAAATTTCCAGATTGAAAAAGAGCCGCCACCGAAACAAAAGTCCGATGGCGGCTCTTTAAAACTATTTTAGGCTTTGGCGCTCCACCCAGTACGCGGCGTGGTGTCCCAGGAGCAGTACCCCTGTTGAAACACACGGAAATTCTTTAAGAAGTTATTCACCTCTGCAAATTCTTTGTTCTTACCGCCCGGGAAAGTCAGCAGTTCGCTCAGGTTGTAGAGGTCTTTCCCGATTGAACCGAAATTGAAATCTGTGCTGATGTAATTCAGCTTTCCCCGCGAATCCGTATAGGCGGCCCATGTTGTTGCCGTCAGGTGATTGGTGGGGTCAAACTTGCTATAATCGATATAATGCTTGCCATGCTTATCCGAATGAGATATTTCCCGTATATCTCCTCCTGCACTGCCGCCGGACTGGTAAAACCAGCGGAACCCCTTTGGCGGGACCATATCATAATCCAGAATATAATCGTCATAGAGAATACCATTATTCCAGCGGCCATTTGGATTGCAGGAAAAAACGGAATTGAAGTTATCGTATTGGTTCCATCCCAGCGCGTTGTAATCCGGGATCTCAAATTCCTCCATGCCCTTTCCCTTTGCATAGCTTAAGATATTTTCATCAATGGCACTGATAGCGTCTTCGCTCATATAGTAGTAATCCGAGTTGTAGTAGATCATGATCCGCTGAGAATTCATCTCTCCGGTCAAGAATTGCTTTCCTTCTTCGAAATTAGCAGAAACCGCAGTTTTCAAGACCAGACGCCGGGCCTCCTCATAAAACCCCAGCAGCGCCGGTTCACCCGAGAAGCTTGCGGCCAGCGCATTGGGGTACTGCCTTTCCTTGCAGGCATTGACAAACTCATCAGTAAGCTGTGTAAAACGCTTTGCAAAGCTGTCAGCAGATATCCTGCCGGAAAAGAATTCTTTCGCGGAAGATACCACCTCATTTAGAAGCGGTTGGGCAACGGAGCCGATATGCTCTGAAAGTGACATATGGGTGCTGGAGAAAGACCTCTCCGCCGCGTTTTGGACAGATGACATATGTGTCCAGGAGCTAAAGTCTACGGTATGCCAGGTATAGCTGTCTTTGTTAAAACCACCTGGCGGCGGCTCCATCTTATAGCGGTCCATTGTATAGACATCTACCCCATTGATCTTCTTCGGCGGGCCGAGGTAGGCGTCAAGGGAGGTGTTTCCTACCGTGGACATACGATCATCTCCTTTTTACAACTTTATAACCGAACACTTCTTTATTGTGGTTATTACTGTGGCCACGATTCTGGCTGACCAATTTCGTAATAATATCGGATTGAAAGCTTGCTTCCTTTATAGGCTCCCGTCTTATTTGCAGTAAAAGCAAAAGAGAATTTTCCATCAGCTCTGTAAACCGCTTTGGACGGGTCTTGGAAGTTAAATTTAATTTCCGGGAAAAATGTTTGCGGATTTCTAAACCAAGTATTACTATTTGACGGTCTAAATGAATAATATCCTCCCTCAATCGGCCAACCAGCGCCAGATGCAGAATAAAAAACCACATCTAAATATGCCGCTCTGCCATTAGGGGATGCCATTTCTAAGTCCCATTCGTATGTTTCCCCTTTTACAACACTTTTGGGTGAAATAGTTACTTTACTTTCCGCAAATTTAACTTTAGGCTGTCCGACAGCGATTGAATAAATACCTGGGTATGCAGTATCACGCACCTTGTATACTACAAGTATATACGTCCCTTTGTCAAGGGGACGATCAGTCCGTAAATAGTATGATCTTCCCAAATCAGGATCGCGGAATGCAGCAGCTTGTTTTGTATCAATTATTGTCTCAAGTGTATGTGCGTTCAGTACTTTATAACGATAGTTATCATATGTGGTGGTCATTGTAATAGTTTCTTTTTCATTGCCACTAACATCGAACAAATAGTAATCTCCAATATCACTCGCGAGATGACTACTACTATATTCTGCTTCCACTTTTGAGGTATCTCTTACCGTGTGGTAGTACGGCAAATAGACCATGTTAAAAAAGCCTTCAAATAAATGTGCTTTTTCAGTGTAAGAACCATATGCAAGCTTATACCCAATATTAGTTTTGCCAGAAGATTTAGCTTTTACTTCAACCGTATACGTATAATCTCCAGTGATACCATCCGGTTTTGGTAAGTCAATGGATGTTCTAATCCTCTGTGACGAGCTTGGATCAGAGCATTCTGCCGAGTTAACTTTTTCACCAGCTTCATCGTAAACAGTTGTTACAAAGCCATTCGTTCCTGTCCTTAACATTCCAATAGTATATGAACTGCTGGCATCGTAATCTACAGTTATTTCATGCGTATCAACTGTATCGGAATCTGGCAACGTACCTTCAATGGTTTCGAAAACACCTTGCGGTAATACATCGAATTCATAGCCAACTGCCTCAGACCACTCCCCGTTAGAATTAACAAAAGCATAGGCAAACTCATAGTGGCCCTCGATAAAAAAATTGACTATATAACCAGCCGTTGATCCATCATCTTCATACCCTATAACAAACCCATCATAAACAGAGGTCTCTAGATGAGCTTCGTCAGGGCCTGGTGCCAATATGACACCACCAATTTTGGTTGCTATAAGCAGATTCGTACCAGTAGTCAGGAAACCATCGCGGAGTGATTCTTGATTAATAATATATACATCAGAATTATTGATAGGAGCCTGCCGAGGAGTGATGCTGTCACCTTGCGTTTGAATATTGCTTTTTGAGTAAAGTGATTCTTTGAGCTCTGGAGAGAGCTCAATTTGTTCGAGCCGCGCAGTGCTACTCGTTATATTTTCTTGCAAAACGATGTTACCTTGGTCCTTTTCGATACTGGGGCCATTTTTATCAATAGCAGGAATATTTGTAGAGACAACTTGGTCGGTCGATTCCTGCTGCGGTTCAGCGGCTATCGCTGGAATGCCGCAAAAGACAAAGAGCACCGCCAACAGTAAGCTAAAGATTTGAGCTGACATAGAGTGTTTCATGTTCTTCTCCTTTTCTAAATGTAGTTGGTTAGGTTACGATTACAAATTTTATTCTGTCCTTGTCTTGTTTCACCCCCTATATCAACTACTATTATAAGCCAGACATCTATAGTAACAGAGTAAAACATCACTATATATGTGGCTGAAATAGTAGTTTTGAATCTGCATACTCACCTTGCTTTGTTTTATAGAGATATTTCAACACCTCTCTATTTAGAAGTTTATCATGTTTGAAGCTAAAAATCAAGTAAATGCGTGATTATCTCCCCGAAACAAAGCATTTCCCCGCATTTCTTGAGGATTGCACCCCCTATTTACTATTTATTTACTACTGGGGAATGAGCCTTGATACGGTAAAATACCAAGAAATACAAAGTTACAGTTTTGACGGGACTTCCCCATAACAGTATAATGAAGCCAAGAAAGGACGGTGGACTGTATGAGGGAAAAACCTTATCACTTATATGTAGACAGTAGGGAGCGAACATTACTTTTACATAGCCTTGTGAAGCTGAAAAATCAGCTCATACAGCAGGGCAGATACGGGGACTGCGTTGACGAGATTATCTTTAAGGTAGCCAATACCCCCATCAAGAAAGTAAAAATTGAATATGTCTAAGGCACATCACCATGAAGCCGCTTATTCTTATTGAAGCTAAGAGTAAGCGGCTTTTTTGCATCCTGCGTCCTCTGGTACAGTTACATAGCCGCCTTTGACAAAGCGGCTAAATCTATGCGAAAGGAGGACGCACCCATGTCAAATTGCAAAGTAATCGCTTTAACCAATCAGAAAGGCGGTGTGGGCAAAACCACCACGGCGGTCAATCTGGGTGTAACTCTGGTACAGCAGGGCAAGCCTTTGGCAATTCTGTCATTTACAAAAGGTGATATTCGTAGAGCTATACCGCGGTGGACTGCCTCAAGATATCATTCTGCAACCATAGATAGTGTTTTAAGCGAAGTTCAAGGAAGGCTCCTATCAGGTGCCCCGGGAATGTTTTGTTATAACAGCAATCTAAACCCAAAGAATCGGAGGAGCTTAAATGATTTATACGTTCTAATTATCACAGATACTGTAAAGTACTGGTTTGATATAAATAGAAGATGCACATACAAATTTATATTAGGAGATAATCTGGATGACTAAAATCGCTATTGTAGATGACAATGAGGTTATTCTGAACGAGGTAGAGGACCTCACGAAAAAGTATATGGAGACAGCTAGTCATTCATTTCAAATCAAGGCGTATACCAAATCATTGGCCCTGATATCATCAATTATTGATGGAGACCGCTTTGATATATATGTGTTGGATGTGGATATGCCGGGGTCAAATGGGATGGATGTAGCCGAGGTTATCCGAAAAGTTCAACCATTGGCTATAATAATTTTTCTAACGTCATATCTCGAGTATGCCACAAAGGGATATACAGTTAAAGCGCTTAGGTACATACTGAAAAATAGGATGGCTGAAGACTTACCGGAGGCACTGGAAACAGCACTAACATCTTTGGCAAAGGCAGACAAATTGTGCTTCTTGGTGTCTCATTATAGTAACGTGACCCGAGTGCCTTATAATGATATTATTTATGTGCGTAAGAGTTACCGCAGCCTGCAGATCGTTACCACTGAACAAGGCTCTCTGTCTGATAATCGCGGAATCAAGGAACTTTTTGAATCTATCAACGATCCTCGGTTTGTGTTTACAGACCGCAGCTGTTTTATTAATCTTGATTTCGCTCGTGCGATAGACGGCAACTGGATGGTTATGAAGAATAGAGAACGCTTGCCAATCAGCCGACCTATGATGCCCAAAGTAAAAGAGGCCATTATGCGACTATGGGGAGGTAAATAAATGGAATTGCTTTGTTCCTGTGCTGAAATCATTGCCAGTTTTGTTGAAAGCGTTCTGATTCTTAGCACTATAATTGCTGCATCCAGCCCAAAATATCCTATAAAGAAAAGCGTTCTACTTACAGTTCTCTGCGCTACTTTGTCAACATTGTATCTTATGTTTATGAACGCTTTATCTGCTTTCTCGTTTCTAACACCGATCGGGACAATGTTGTTCTCAATTTTTATAGTCGGGAAATTGATTTCTGATGGAAACATACTATTACGGTCGACCTCATGTGTACTGGCTCTTTTCGTTATTCAATCAATAGATTATATCCTTATAATTGGATTGACGTTACTACATGGGAGCCCCAGGGAACTTTTCTATGGATACTTGGAACCCGGACTGATGCGCATAATTTATCTTACAGTTGATAAATCGAGTGATATAATCCTATATTGTTGGCTTCGCAAATATATTACGAAACTTTCCGAGTTGCGGAGAGGAAGTATTGCTAAATTACTGATATGCACTACCTTATCATACATCGTTATGCAGTATTTGTTCGCCATGGTATTACATGGGGATTTCATTCAACTTCAAGGAGCCGCAATGGTATCGCTTTTCATTTTGTTATGTTTTCTCCTCATTCTGGCTTTTTCTATGATAACAGTTACTGTTTCTGAAAAAGAGAAAGCGACCAATCAAATGTTAGCTAACTTGAACCAGAATATGGAAATCAATTACTATATATTAAATGAAAGCATCACTTCTAACGCAAAAGCAATGCACGACTTTCATCATCATCTCTCTGTTATTGATGCACTTGCGAAAAAGGAGGACAGTGGCCCCGTTACAGAATACATCCATTCAGTTTTATCGGCCTCACTCATTCCTGAACCGTTATGTCAAAGCGGAAACAATATTATAGACGCAGTGATAAACGCAAAACTAAGTGAAGCCAAGCAAAAGAAAATAGATGTCAGCTATATAGTATGCGTAGAAGATTTGTCTTCATTTGAACAGGCAGATATCTGCGCTATTTTGTCTAACCAACTAGAAAACGCCTTTGAAGCCTCTGAAAAGATAGAGAATGGGCGCGAAGTTCAGATAGATATTCGGCAGCAGGAAGGTTTTGTGCTGTTCAATGTGACAAATAGAGTTGCCGCAGACCCTTTTATGAATAACAAAAATCTTGCTTCAACAAAACCGGATTCCACAGTAGTACATGGATTTGGGCTGAAAAACATACAAGACATTGCAGAAAAGTATAATGGCTCATTAAAGAATGAATATGCAGAAGGGTTCTTCATATCCACTGTATTGATTTGCTCGCCTACAATTTAATACATAGAATCCAACAATTCGCGCAAAACACCTGATTTCTTGTCAATTCCGTTGTAGAATAAAGTCATCGAACCGCAGATGAAAAGTTGGTGATACACATGTTAGAGAAAGCTGCAACTATATTGACTGAGTTCATGTATAAAAAAGGCGTTATATTGTCTTCAAAACGTCCAGTATTTATTTATGGCTTTCAGTTGGCGTTATCGACTTTTTGCTCACTTATCTCTGTTCTATTTGTCGCAATCATTTTGGATCGTCCTTTGTCTGCTCTAAACTTCTTTATCGTTTTCTTTTGGGTAAGGTTGTTTTCCGGCGGCTTTCACGCTAGTTCTTATTTGAAATGTTTTATACTAACAAACGCGATTTATCTTCTGGTAGTGCTACTTTCTGAAATTCTTATTATGACTTCATCTATCTTTCCGGCATTGCTCATACAAATTGTCTCAGGTATAGTCGTTTTTTTGCTTTCTCCAATTCGCCACAAAAATCATCCATTATCTGAAACTGTCTACATAAGGAATCAAAAAGTAGCAAGATGGTTAGTAGTGGTGTTTGAGCTATTTTTCCCTTGCATCTCATTCTTAACAAACAATTTTCTTTGGATAGCCTACTCATCTGCATCACTTATGGCTGTAGCCGTATTGATGATAGTCCCTAAAATAAAGGAAAGGAGAAATAAGTATGAATAGTGTATGGGCAGCAATCGCCTCTATTATTGAGGCATTTGCGAACTTGGGTGCTGGGCTCACTTCCAATGGGTGTGGCTATGAGCCCGAAGTCCCCGAAGAGCTCCAGAAGTAAGCTCAACAGAAATGGTCAGTCAGGAGACACACCTGACTGGCTTTTCTTTTGAGATGAATCCATATGTATTATAGCACCGCCTCTTTCGCTGCAAAAATCTTTTCTGCCAGCATAGAGGTATGCCCAAAAATAGTTTGCCGTGAAAAGAGATATGATTTTTTCATATCTCTTTTATTTTTTTGCCCATTTGGACTCATAAGAGTATCAACTGATGCTTTTAAGCAAGTTCATTGGCCCTTTGGCCCACGTTCACCACCTCCGGGATTTGATTTTCGACAAATTCAAATCCTGGAGGAATAGAAATGAACGAACAGAAAAAATGGTACATAACTGTTGGCAATGAAAGAATTGAGGTGTCGGAGGAAGTCTACCGCGCCTATTGGCACTATACCGAGAAAGAGAAATACTTTATGGGCAAGCTCAAGCAGGAGAAGTTTGTCGCCAACCAGGAAAATGAAACGGTACAAGTCACTCCCAGCAAAGAAGATTCTCTGGAGCGGTTGACAGAGTGTGGGCTTCAGTTTCCTGACACATCAGCTCCTTCTCCTGATGATAAGGTCGATGATATTGAACTACTCATTTTGCTGGATAAAGCACTTGACAAACTGCCGGATGAAGAACGTCGGCTGGTTCAAGAACTGTTTTACCTGGAAAAAACAGAAAGGGAAGTGGCCCAGCTATTCCATACTGCGGTAGGCACGATTTATTATCGCAAGAAAAAGGTGTTGAGGAAGCTGAAAGAATATCTCGAAAAAAACTCATGATTTCTTTGAAAAAACTCTGCCTTTGTTCCTAAAGACTATGGAGGGGTATCAACACTTTTCCGTTATTGGACCTTGAAATATTCATAGCAGCACCCAAACACCGCCCCACTGCACCACAGCCCAGCCGCCAAGACTGCCTGCGGCAATAAAGTATGCCGTCCAAAGATAATCTCAAAGGCACGAGCGCCCCCTGGCTGTTGACCGGCCCCGGCACTGTCCGAAGCGTAGTGGAGCACCCGCAAATCCCGTACCGCAGGGTCAAAGGGGGATATAAATGTATCGCGCATCGTGCCAACGATGGTTTTCGTGCTGCACCCTATATCATGGGAGAACATAACAGAGAGGATGAGCGCCTATGCTTGTATCCATTAACAAAATTAAAGTTAATCCCGGCAGGAGGGAAGTCGAAGCCAAGGACATAAATGACCTTGCAAAGAGCATTTCAGAAATTGGACTGCTCAACCCCATCACCGTCACGCCGGACAATACCCTCATTGCCGGTCTCCATCGGCTGGAAGCCGCAAAGGTGCTGGGGTGGACGGAAATTGAATGTACCGTCAGTGACTTATCCGGCCTATTAGCTGAGTTGGCTGAGATCGACGAGAACTTTGTGCGCGTGAACCTATCGCCCATTGAGTTTGGCGACCTGCTGCTCCGACGCAAAGAGATTTATGAGGAACTGCACCCGGAAACCAAATCCGGGGTGTCGCAGGCAGTTGGAATGAATACGGCTATTGGTAATAACGTGACGGCGCTAAGCGCCACCACGTTAAAATCCTTTGTCGAAGATACTGCTGAAAAACTGAATCTATCGCCGCGAACTATTCGTGAAAAAATCCAGACAGCGAAAAATCTGACTCCTGCGGCGAAGAACTTAGTGCATGATAACAAGTTTGGCTATAAAGACGCTCTCAAGCTCTCCCGCCTGGAGCCGCCCCAGCAGGAAGAAGCCGCCACTCAGCTTGCGGCAGGTGAAATCCGTTCTGTGGACGAGTACAAAAAACCCTACTCCTTGGGCGGCAAACGCTACGCCACTTTCGAGGAATCCGTTGCCGACCTCAAAAATCCCAACAAGGACGCAACGTATACTGCTGATACTCTCCTGGCAGGCATGGACGGTTTCATCGACGACTTTCATCACAATTTCTCCTGGTACAGTACGCCCATGTGTACCGTGGCCTATCCACAGGTGAACCGGGAGCAGCTAGAGTACATCAAGAAACGCTTTGCGGGAGTTGTCACAGAGATTGAGAAGCTCTTGCAAGACATAGAAAGGAGTATGAATATTGAAGAATAATATTGAACATAACGGGCAAGGAATACTGGACAGGTTTTCCAACCCCGGCAAAATCCAGCTCATATATTCAAAACATCTTCATTCCGGCCTGCCCTACCAACGCCCTGTGCGGCAGGCCCATGTAAACCGGCTCATACGAAAGTGGGACCCCAAATATTTGACCCCTATCGAAGTGAGCTACCGCGACGGCAAGTATAACATCGTGAACGGCCAGCACCGTCTGGCGGCTATGCGCCGGATGAACGGCGGCGAAGATTTAGTAGCCAGGTGCTTGGTCTACACCGGCATGACCTACGAACAGGAAGCCGCCATGTACTACCTCCTGGACAAGACCTCCGGGCATTTGAAGCTGGCAAACGCCATCAAAGCCCTGCTGGAATCCGGCACCGACCCGGAGATTATCGATATCAGACAGCGCATTGAGCGGGAGGGCTTCACCTGGGCGCTGGACAAGCCCACCGGCGTGGCCTATGAGATTAAGCCTGTTCGGGCTGTAATCGGCGCCTACCAGAAGTTAGGCGGTCCCGGTTTCAGCCGTATGCTGGGCCTTATGGCTGGGACGTGGCACGGTACACAGACCTCGTTAAAATCTGACATGATATCGGGCATGACGCTGTTTCTCAAGACCCATGAGAATGAGCTGACAGACCATGAGTTTATCCGGCGGTTGTCGGAAACGGACCCGGCAGAGATAGCCCAGCTCACCCATGTGGACCGCCCCGCCGTGCGCTATGCCCGCCTGATACGCAAGAAGTACAACGAACAGGGCGCTAAAATGCTGCCCGACCGTTTCAAAAAATGACGGAGGCTATATGGAACAGCTAAGTTATACTCATGAAGAACTTTCAGCTATGAGGAATACTGACATACGCACTATCGACCCTGCCAGCTTGCAGGACATACAGGAGGTCACGGTCAATCAGGCTCTGCCGAAGGAAGAACGAATACAATCCTACCTTCAGCAAATTGGTAACCCATATTGTTACCGCTGTGGCAAATATGCGGTAAAGGTCAGCTTCTCAAACAGCGAAAGGACATTGGAGGACTGCCTTTTGGCGTACCTCCGCTCAAAATGTTGAGGAAAAAGGCACTTGACAGGCCAGAGCACTTATGATACGATGGAGCCAGGACAAATCAGTGCTCTCCGCTGTTAGGTGTCTCCTTGATTCACTTAAACAGTTAGGAGAGAGAATTATGCTAGAAATGACACCCCAGGTGTGGAACGCCTGCGGCTATGTTCGCTTGTCCAAGGAGGACGGCGACAAAGAGGAAAGCAACAGCGTCACGGGTCAGAAGGACTTGATTCGGGACTATTTGTCGCACCACCCGGAGCTCCGGGAGTGCGGCATGAAGGTGGACGACGGATTCACAGGCTCCAATTTTCAAAGGCCCGGTTTTCAATCTATGATGGAGCTTGTCAGGGCCAAGAAGATAAACTGCATAATTGTCAAAGATTTATCCAGGTTTGGGCGCGACCACCTGGAGGCAGGAGAGTACATCGAGCGGCTTTTTCCGTTTCTCGGTGTGCGTTTCATCGCCATCAACGACAACTATGACAGTATGAACAGCCACGCTGAATCCGATGAAATTATCGTCCCTTTTAAGAACCTAATAAATGAGGCATACTGCCGGGACACATCCATAAAAATTCGGAGCCAGCTTGAAATCAAACGCCAGCGCGGGGATTTCATTGGCTCCTTTGCCGTTTTCGGCTACAAAAAGGACCCCGGCGATCATCATAAGCTGGTGATTGACGAGTTCGCCGCCGATGTGGTGCGGGATATTTTCAACTGGAAACTGGACGGTATCAGCGCCATTGACATTGCCACCCGGCTGACCACCAGCGGAATCCCCACGCCCATGGATTACAAGCTGTCCCAAGGTATGCGCTATACCACCGCTTTCCGTATAAAGGAGCGCTCAGAGTGGAGCGCCGGAATGGTGCTGCGCATACTCAAAAACCCGGTATATACCGGCGTGTTGGAACAGGGCCGGGTGACAACACCCAGCTACCGTGTAAAACGCCTCGTCCAAAAGCCTCGGGACCAGTGGGCCGTGGTAGAGGATTGCCACGAACCGATTATTGACACATTTGACTTTGAAACTGCCCAGCGCGTCCTCGCCATGGACACCCGCACAGCCGAGGCGGGTCAGCCGGTAGACCTGTTTTCCGGCATGGTATACTGCGGCGAGTGCGGTGGGCCGATGATACGCAAAACAGTCCCTTCCGGGAACAAGAAATATGTGTATTATGTCTGTGCCGCCCACAAGAACCAGAAATCATGTTATGCCCACAGCCTGCGCACTGAGGCACTAAGTGATATTGTGTTAAAGTCGCTTGGGCAGCATATCCGGGAGGTTATCGACCTTGCGGAACTGCTGAAACTAGCCGATGCAGCCCGCTTACAGCAGGCAAAAGCGGCGAAGCTACGAACCAGGATTGAACGGAAACAGCAGGAAATTGACCGCTGCCAAACCCTTCTGCGCTCCCTGTTTGAAAGCCTTTCGGATGGTATCATCGACCGTGAAGATTACCTGGAATGGAAAAAGACCTACCAGCGGCAGAGGGACGAAGCCGAAGGGCAAATTGAGCTATTGCAGAAAGAAATGAATATGGAACTGCGGCCCCATGACTGGATGGAGCATTTCAGCAGACAGGGCAGTATCACCGCTTTGGACCGGCGTTTGGTGGTTTCGCTTATTGAGCGGGTGCTGATTTTCCGCGACCGGCGTGTGGAGATAGTCTACCGTTGGCAGGACGAGTTTATACTACAAACTGAGCTCGTAGAGCAGGCGCTCTCCGAAAGGAGGGCGGGCTGATGGCACGGACAAAGAGAAAAGTCAATCCATTGGTTCCCGTTGCGGAGCAGGCTGCTCCCCTGCCGCGTATTTATAATGTGGGCGGATATGTCCGTCTTTCCGTTGAGGATAGCGGGAAGAAAGACCCCGATACCATTGAAGTCCAGCAAGAGTGGATAGAACACTATATCGCCGCCCAGCCTGATATGAACCTGTGTCACCTCTACCGTGATAACGGACGCACAGGGACAAACTTTCAAAGGCCGGGGTTTGAGCGGTTAATGGAAGATGTGCGCGCCGGGAAAATCGACTGCATTGTGGTAAAAGACCTGTCCAGGTTTGGCAGGAACTATATCGAAACCGGCAACTATCTGGAGCAGGTATTCCCTTTCCTGGGCGTTCGGTTTGTGGCAATCAACGAAAGTTTTGATACCCTAACCGCCGAGCGTGGGAGCGACGGCTACATTGTCCCACTGAAAAATATCATCAACGACGCATACAGCAAGGACATTTCCCGCAAAGTGAGTAGCGCCCTAGCTGTAAAGCAAAAAGCAGGGGAGTTTATCGGTTCCTGGGCGGCATACGGCTACCGCAAATGTGCGGAGGACAAGCACAGAGTGGAGCCGAACCCGGACACTGCACCTGTTGTAAGAGATATTTTCATGTGGCGGTTGGAGAAAATG
This sequence comes from Acutalibacter muris, assembly GCF_002201475.1. Lineage (NCBI taxonomy): Bacteria > Bacillati > Bacillota > Clostridia > Eubacteriales > Acutalibacteraceae > Acutalibacter > Acutalibacter muris. Next base: position 2,142,686 of record NZ_CP021422.1, read on the forward strand.
AGCTATAACAAAATCGCAAGCCGCTTCTGGTAGGGGATCACGGCCACAAGCTCCAGCGCCGGGTTTGACTTCTGCATTTCCAGCACGATCTCGGCAAAATACTGGTCCACGCCTTCGGCAAAGCCGCTCATAAAGCAAGTAAAGCCGTCAGCGACCGCCTTCTCGATCGCCTTCCGCAGAGCCGCCTTTATGCGGTTGATCTCCTTTTGGGGCAAATCCCTGTGTCCTGTGACACAACAAGTCTTTTTCTGCATCTGTCTTTCCTCCGTTTGATATTGATGGACTGGCCGGTTCCCTCCGTTTGAAGCGGCTCTGTTTCAACATACCCGGCCACAGCTCCCACAGTCAAGGATGTCGCAGGGCAACACGCATGAGTAGATATAACCTTTTACTCTTGTCAATAATAGTAGATATGATTTAGCAAGTCAATGATAATACCCTTTTTCACTTTGCGAATATGTCCGTCTCATAAGGTACAATCTAATACAAGGTGGAGGTGAGGGCGATGTATGAAGATTTTCTCCCGGAGCGGCTGGCAAAGCTAAGGACGCAAAAGGGCGTATCTGCCCGTGATATGTCCCTGTCGCTGGGACAGGCAAACAACTATATCAACAACATCGAAAACAAGAAGGCTCTGCCCTCCATGCAGGCTTTCTTTTACATCTGTGAGTACCTCGATGTGACGCCCCAGGAGTTTTTTGATGAAGGGAACGCCCACCCAGAGGCGCTCCAGGCATTTATAGCAGAGGCGAAAAAGCTGGATTCCCAATCGTTGGAATACATCCTCGGCATCATGAAAAAGCTGAATGATACAAAATGAAGCGGCCAAGCGACTGGCCGCTTCATTTTGTATTGTACCCGATGATATTCAGGATATGTCCTGCTCCTATACTGGCGATAATCCAAGATGAGTAATAGAAATTGAAACCCTCTGTATTCTTCGAGCAAAGGGATTATAGTGTAACCTGTGGATGAGTCCCCAAATTGAGACTCGGCAACACTTGTCAGGGAGGATCTTAGCCTCTCTTGACTACCCTAAAGCACTGGGGCGCAAGACTGTCAAGACCACCGCAGGTGGGACATAGTGATGCCTTGATAATCTTGTGAAACGGTGCTATTTTCAGCCCTGTTTTGTGCGTCACTCAAAATGCAGAAAAGCTTTGCTATGGATGGCCTTTGCATAATTTGTTGCCCATACATTCTACCGATGGGCCACAAATTTTTATATTTTCAGCTCATCTTGATGTTGACCTTTTAGGTAAATGGGTATATAATAGCATTGACCTAACAGGTTAATGCCACTATGCAAAGGAGATAAGACCATTGACAAAATTATTAGATTTAGACGCCTCAAGGCGGGATGCGCTTCTCAATGCAGCGCTAAAGGAATTTTCAATACAAGGATATGACAATGCTTCAACAAATGTAATAGCAAAAGAAGCTGGCTTTTCTAAAGCGCTCATGTTTCATTATGTAGGTAGCAAGCAAGAACTCTTTTTGTTTACCTACGATTATTTCAACGAGCTACTTGATAGGGAGTATTTCAGTAGAATGGATTATTCAATCAAAGATATATTTGAAAGGCTGCGAACATCCTATCTACTTCAAATCGAGTTAATGAAACAATATCCTTGGATTATTGACTTTAATAAACTTTCTGCTAAAACGAAGTCCGACGAAATCAATAAGGCTCTTGAAGATAGAGCCAGCGCAAAGAAAACCTTTGAAATTTTTGATATGATTGATGTTTCAAAATTTAGGGTCGATCTTAATGTCGAAAAGTGCAAGCAATTTATTCTATGGGCGAATGTCGGTTTTACAAATCAGATTTTGGACAATATAAGGAATTCAGCAGACAAGAATCCTGATTATAACCATATCATTACAACACTGGATGATTACCTTGACGAATTGCGGAAAGTTTTCTATGTGGCAGATCGTGAAGGAACAGATTAACAAATGCGGTATGAAAAAACAGAGTATCTTCTTTGCGATTATTCTTCTAACATTATGCACTATTATTTATTCTAATGACCAATGGGTAGATAGGAGTAATGAAATGTATAATCCGATAATTGTTGCGTTTCCTTTAAGGGGAGAATGGTACTCTCCAAACACGCCAGGAACTAAAATCCCAAGTCACGGAACAGATCAGTTAGGTACAAGATATGCCTATGACTTCATTCAGGTTGATTGGGATAGAGCAGGTTATCCTTCCTATCGTGCCAGTTTGCCTCAATACCTTCTGTTTGGAGTCCCCTTAAATGAATATTATTGCTGGGGGCAAGAAGTATATGCCCCCTGTGATGGTGTTGTCGTTCAAGCGGAGGATGACTATAAGGAACGCGCACGAACGAACTTGTTTTCAGATTTAGCTAACGCTTATAAAAATGCTCATTATTTCGACCCAGCAAAAGACGATGTACGATCAGTCGCAGGCAATTATATAATAATTGAATATGCTGATAACATATATGCTGCTCTCGTGCATCTTCAAACTGGCTCTATTCAAGTCTCTGTCGGGCAAACTGTAAAGAAAGGGGACTTCATTGGTAGAGTAGGTCATTCTGGTAACTCCTTTGCCCCGCACTTGCATTTTCAACTAATGGATAGTTGCGACATAAGCGTTGCAAATGGTTTGCCCTGTGCTTTTGAAGAATATGAGATATTTCAAGATGGTGAATGGAAAGCCATGACAAATAGCATTCCTACAAATAAAGATAGGATACGATTTCTAAAATATAACGCAGAGAATACAGAATGATGATTCCTTACGCCTTGGATATTTGAAGGAGGTGGTGACATGGGAAATTAACTGTATTAGATATATCTAAATCGGGTGAACAGATTGGTGAGAAATTATTTGCGCTTCTAAACTCAAAGCAGCAGCAGGAATTGATCCAATATGTCCTAACAAAAGAAGAACGGGAATGTTCTGTTATTTCCACAAGCGGCAGAATGTTCCCGATTCCTTCACTTGAAGTGGGTTCCCGATTGACAGAAGTTCAAGCCGAGGGTTTGTATTTCTGTCTGGAGAACAGAATTGTATATGTCCGTGAGACCGAGATCATGCTGACGGTAAAAGAGTTTGACATCTTTGCCCTGCTCATCATGAATCCCCGCCGGGTACTCACCTATGACATGATAATAGACCTTGTGTGGCACGAAGATTTGGACTACTAGAGGGAGTTGATACGCTCCTCAATGGTCTCGCCCCTGTCCGCGAAGCTCAGCTTCACCACCACCCCGCCGTCCAGGTAGACATAGGGATTGCCGAGCTGCTCGATCCACGCCCGGATGCGCTCCTCGGTGGGAGCCTCCGGGTCGATATGGACCGTACTGCGGTCACGGAGCGCCGCTTTATCCACCTTGCGGAGGTCGATGTCCTTCATCGCCTCTGTCATGGCAACACCTCCGATCCCCCAAAAGGGCTTTTCAGCCTTTGGGTACTGCGTCCTTTGGCCTCTCCCAACATCTTATGGGAGGGACAGGCCCGAAAATGACAACGATCTGCCCCGGCATGGAGCAGACCGCCCTATCCATCCCCGCGCAGCTTCTTCACCGGCCCATAGTCCCCGAAACGCTCCACGGTGCGGAATATCCGCTTGTTGTTCACCCACCGCTGGAGATGCCTCGTGATGGGCGGCGCTGTTGGCCGCTCATAGACCATCACATAGGGGTCGTACCCCATACGGCGCAGGGTGTCCACCCGGTAAAGGTCCTGCTCGTGGGTGCTGTTGTAGTTCGTCAACACGTAGACCCGCTTGCGGCGGAAGTCCCTGATCTTGGACAATTCCGAGAACCGCTGGAAGCAGCCGGTCAGGTCAACATTGGGGTTATCCCACGCGAAATGGATGGTTTTCGTGCGGACCCTGTTCAGGAGCGCCGCGTTGTCCGGCGTGATGAGGCGGATGTCCAGCCCCTGGGAGAAGTCCACCAGGGCGCGGCTGTCGGCAAGCTGCCCGATCAGCCGCTCATGATCCGGGCAGGCCAGCAGATTGGCGTCCATCAGCTTGATCTCCCTCTGGCCGTCCCAGAACTCGGACAGGTCAGCCACATGGACGCTCTCTGCGCCCTCCTTGCCGGACACCACGCAGAAGCCGCAGCGGTTGGGGCAGCCCCTTGTCAAAAAGCCGTAGGCCGTGTCCGGGAACTGCGGATAAAGGCCGTAGTCAGGGCGGGTATGCTCCACGGCGTCCGGCAGGTTCGGCCCCGGACCGTAGCCGGTGCCGCCGCAGACCAGCTTGTCGGCGTTGGTGACGGTGATCCTGTCCTTGGAGTAGGTGTCCGTGAACACCCGGCTCTTGTAAACGAGGTCGTACCGTCCCTCCGGGGTCCACCACTCCACATCGTCCCCCTGGGCCTTGTGGCAGGCGGACAGCTTCATCAGGCACAGGTTCGGCCACCGATGGCTGTCTACATCAATAAGCCCGATCTTCAAAAGCCCACCTCCTCGTGGAATAGCAGGGAGCGCCCGCCCCGGAGGGCAGACGCTCCCGTCAACTGTCTCAGAACTTCATGGGCAGGGCGGTCTTTGCGCTGGAGCCGTTGTAGATGCGGTACACCTGGTAGAGATACCGCTTGTACCCCGGCAGGCTCGTCATGGCCCGGCCCTCCCGGAAGATCACCACCGGGTCCACCTGGCGCAGCCGTGTCACCAGCCGTTTGCGGCTGTACTCCCCGCGGTAGAGGTCCACGAACTCCACCACGCCCTGCACCGTCTCCGCCCGGAGGGAGTCCGGGTCTCCCTTCCAGGCGTCCACGATGGACTGCATCGCCTCCCGGTACACCCCGTCCCCGACCTTCTGGAACAGGCCGAAGGCGGTGCTGATGCAGGCCAGCCGCTTCGCCCCCCTGGTCTGCCTGTAGTCCACATAGAGGCCCACGGCCTCCGTTGCTTTCAGGAACGCCATCGCGTCCTCATCGCCGCCGTAGACCAGCGCCCGGAACTTCGCCCCGGCGGTCAGGCTGGCGGACGCGCCCGTCTGCTGGGCGAACAGCAGCGCCTCATCGCTCTCGGTCAGGCCGTAGAACACCTTGCAGCGGATGGGCAGGTCCCGCCCGCCGTTGAGCAGTTTCCGGGCGGCGATGGTGTGCTGGCCGTCAAAGACATAGTAGCGGCCGTTCCGGCTGCTGACCTTCGGCTCGTTGGCGATGCGCTCATCGAACTCGGCGGCGATCCTGCGGACCCGGTCCTCGTTCAGGGTGCGCTGGTAAGTAGTGCGGGGAATGATAAGCTCCTCGCTGCCCAGCATCACTTCCCGGCAAAAGAGATTTTTCGTGTTCATTCTGTGTATCCTCCCTCAATGTTCAGGATGTATTGTTTCAATTTCTGCATGGCTCGGATAAGGTCCGCCCTGTGGCTGCTGTCCGCTAAAAGCCCAGGATATTCCTGGAAGATGTGGTCGCAAAGTTCGATAAAGCGGTTAAATGATGATGGGATTATAACTCCTTCCAGGTATTTGTACCAAATTGGCCTGATAAAAACCAAAAAGTATAATCAAAGCCAGTGGAAGCCCCAGGTAATTAAAAGTATCTTAAACAACCCGGTTTACCTGGGCCACACGGTGCAGGGAAGAAAGAAATCGGGGTTATGCCAGGGACAGAAGCAGCAGCACACACAAAAGTCCGATTGGGTAATTGTAGAGAATACCCATGAACCGCTGATCGATGAAGATACCTTTCGGGCGGTACAAGCCATGTCGGAGCAGGCAAGCAAAAGCTATAATGCGAACCTTGGCAAGCATGACCATCTTGGCACGACCCCGAATATCTTGCGCGGCCTGATTTTTTGCGCTGACTGCGGCAGGCCGCTTGTCCGTTACAAGAGCGTTACAAATAAGGGCACAAATCGGTACTATGTATATATTTGCCCCTCCCACAGCGCTGACATCACCGCTTGCCCAAAGAAGTATATTCATGAAAATGAGCTGAAAAAGGCCCTATTGTCCGCTTTGTGCCATGAACTAGAGCTGTGCGCGGACACACAAAAGTTGATAAAGGAATACTCACGCTCTCCTGCGGCTGTCCGTCAGTACAACTCGCAGGAACGCAATCTAACCAGCGCAAAACAGGCGCTGGCTCGCGCCAAATCTCTGTACGGCAGTTTATATCAAAATTACGTTGACCGCCTGATGGATGAGGGGGAGTATGTGGACTTGAAACGCCAGTACCGGGCTGAGATAGAGCGGGCACAGGCTGCTATCACAGAGCTTGAACAACAGCAGTTTGAACAGGAACGGCGAACGGTCAATAACCCCTGGCTGAAAGCCTTTTCGGGCTTTCAGGAGGAAAAGGAACTGACGGACGAGCTGGCTCACGCGCTTATTGAGCGAGTGGAGGTCCACAGCGATAACCGCCTGGAAATCAAGCTGAAATACCGGGACGAATATGAGGAACTGGCACGGCTCTTGGGAGTCGCGGATAAGGCGGTGTCAACATGACTATCGCAAAATATCTGCGTATCTCCGACGAGGATAGGGACCTGAGAACGACCGGCAAGGATGAATCGGACATCACGGAGCTGGACCGCAGCAAGATCGAGGAACAGAAGAAGGCCGTCCGCGCCGGGTACGACATCGACATCATCCCCTCCGACCTCGCCACCTACGGCAGGGACGCCAAGGCGCTCCTGAAGGAATTGCAGAGCCAGAACGAGCGGATGTTCATGGTGACGTTCCTGGTGATGAACACCGGGCGCACCGAGCAGGAGCTGGAGACCAACGTGTTCCAGTCCCAGAGCATCGCCCAGAAGCACAACTGCGTCCTGCGGCGGCTGGACTTCCAGCAGGAGCAGGGCCTGATGTCCTCCCTGCCGCTGGCGCAGAACCTCATCGAGATACAGCGTGGCCTGGACAACCAGATAAGCAATATCGAAAGCACCCACCCCGGCTATGACGAGTACCGCTACGACCTGGCGGAGATCGGCCATAACCCCTATGAGCTGGCCTCTTACCTGACCGTCCTGTTCGAGGACTACACCAGGGCGGAGGTCCAAAGCACCCTGCAAAGCCTGTTCGCCCAGCAGTACACCCTCACCCTCACGCCGGAGGTGGAGGTTCGCTACCGCACAGAAACAAGGACGGACAGTGAGGGCAACGACTACGATGTGGAAGTGCCGTACAACTATCATATCCTCAATGTGAAGCTGACCAACAAGGGGCTGGGGGCCGTGATCCGGGCCTCCGGGCTGACAACAGAGCAGTCCGACCGCTATGATGTGCTGATGACCACCAGCGGCAACCGTTCGGAGCTGTTCGGGGAGGATGTGTACGGCGTGTCCGGGGGCGAGTACACGGACTATGACATCCCCGGCGAGGCGCTGACCGATGAGAAATTCCGCAGGATGATAACTGAGGCGGAGAAGTACCTGGGCTACCCCTATGTCTGGGGCGGCAGTTCCCCCAGCACAAGTTTTGACTGCTCCGGCTTCGTGTCGTGGGTCATCAACCACAGCGGCAACGGCTGGAACGTGGGGCGGCTGGGCGCCAGGGGGCTGAAAAATATCTGCGACATCATCCCGCCCGACCAGGCGAAGCCGGGAGACCTGATCTTCTTCCACCACACCTACGACGCCCCGGACCCCAGCGACGCCACCCATGTGGGCATCTATGTGGGCGATGGGATGATGATCCACTGCGGCAACCCCATCTCCTACGCCAGCACCGAGAGTAACTATTGGCAGAGCCATTTCCTGTGCTTCGGGCGCATCAGGTGACGCCGCTGGCAAGACCACAAGACCATGGGAGGTGAGGAACAAGATGGAGCAACAATTGGCTCAGTATGACAATGCACAGCAGGAAAAAGAGAATGCAGAGTCCCGGCTGGATGAGATTTTTACTATCCTGGCTGGAATGGAGAATCATCCGATGGTATATGATGACAGGTTGGTGAGGCAGGTGCTGGAATGTGTGGTGGTGGAGTCGAAGGAGAAGATTAAGGTGATTTTTGCGGGAGGTCTGGAAGTTGAGCAGACGATACCAGTTTGATGTGAGGGTTCAGATACGCATACAGATTTGGCGAAAATATCTTTTTGGTCGTGCGTTCACACAGACTTGGCCTGGAATTCTTTGGAATTCCGGGCTTTTTTCGTGTTTTGGGGTGGTGGAATGCGGTCTATGGTGCTGTTCTCTATGGCGTGTATTTTGCGCTTTTTTCGTATCCGGTGCCATCCGTTTCTAACCTTTCCGTCTGGCAAATCATCAAAAATCTTGGGCGCTCTCCTGTACTGCCTTGCTCTCGTTAAAAATTGAACCCGTCTGTGATCCCCTGTAGGCGGGTTGTGTCTTTCTTGACATAGTACATTTCCGTGATTTGTGAGGTGCTGTGGCCCAGGAGGTCAGCTACTTGGCGGGGTGAGAGAGCCATCAGCGTTCCGTCCGGCTGGCGGATGCCGTTGACCAGCGAAGACCCGAAGGTGTGTCTGAAACTGTGGAGGCCCTTCTGCTCTATCCCAGCGGCTTTGAGAATCCGATAGTACCGTTTGCAGAAGTTCACCGGGCGGGTATAGTCGCCCTTCTCGTCGCTCACGAGGGGCGTTGTGGGGCCGAAATCGCGCTCCTGGCGTAACTTCCTTACCGCCTGCTCCGCGGCCTCATTCAGCGGCACACGGCGTTTGCTGGTGGCGGTCTTGGTTTTGCCCACCTTCACTTCCCGACCCGGGACGTAGTCTGTTCCCTCCCGCCTACACACCTCTTTCACGTTTTGACGTACTTCCAAGTACCTGCCCTCCAGATTGATGTCGCTGTTGAGGAGGCCAAGCAGCTCCCCGGTGCGCAGGCCTGTGTTTAGCATGAGGATGTACGCTGCGGGCTGCTGGTACTTGGGTTTGCCGTTGGAGTAGGTGCTGAACGCCTCAGACTTGAATTTCTCAATTTCTTCTGGCGTGAAAACTGTGACGGTTTCCTGCGTGGGCAAGTCCTCTTTGTTTTGCGCCGCCATAAAGTTTGACTTCTTTATCGTTGGGACACTGTTCATGGGATTCTTCGCTAGGATTTCCTGCTGGGTTAGGCAACGGAAATACTCGTTGAGGACGATATACACCTTCTTGACTGTGGTGTAGGCATAGCCCTCACCCATCCAGTGGTTTAGCAATTCCTTGAGGTCTGCGGCGGTAATGTCACCTACTACTTTTTCACCGAGCAGAGGAAAAATTTGGTGCTCCACTGTACATTCACAGCGGTCGTAGGTGGTGCGCTCAACCGAGGGAAACTTGAATACTTGGAGCCAGTGGGTCATGCTCTCTTTCAAAGTTTTGCGGGATTCATCTGACTCCTGCAAAGCATCGTTAAAGACCGCAACGTAATCGGTCATTTTCTTGGTAACTTCTGCCTTGGTGGTGCCGGAGAATGATTTACGCTTACGTTCCCCTCTCTCGTCCATGTACCAGACTGTGCCGTCCCAGCGGTCATCGGTTCTCTTAAAGGCTTTTCCGTTTGTCAACAACTTTTTCTGAGCCATATCTGTCAGCCTCCCTTCGTCAACAACACAACATACCACAGCTTACCACGAAAGTCCACTGACATTTTTCTTACTTTTTGCGTTGTGATTTCAGAATTTCTAAAGGCCGTATTCTTTGTTATGCGGCGCAAATTTTGAGCGCACTATGATGTCCCTCTATCTCCCCTTCAGGGGCAGGGGGAGAGCCGGGTTTCCCGGCTCCTGCGTCCGGCGTATAGCCGGATGCTATGCTTGCCCTGCCCTGCTTAAAAGCAGGCTTTTCTTTGCATATTCTTGCTCAAAGCTGCTTCTCATCCACCGACCCCTGATTTCTGAATGTTCTTATCTCTGATTTTGCCCTAACGGTCGGCTCTGCCGTCCGATGTCACCCGCGCGGTAGACCCCGCGCTTTAACCTGCTTGAAAATCGACACTCTGGAATCTATGCGAATTGTGCAATACGTCAGTGCCTTTACGGTGTATAATCCCTTAAAGCCAGTCTCAAAATCCAGGTCAGATACGCCGCAACATTCCCCTGAATATTCCCGCCCTTATAAATCGTCACAAATGCCCCACAAAGGCGTTTATCTCGCTCTGTCCTGGGTGTTCTTTACTCCTGTCACAAAACCGCCAACACCGCCCTCACATAGCTCAATTGCCGTGTATGTGTACTTCCTGCATTTTCCTTTCTCGTAATCTTAAGAATCTTTAAGACAGGTTTAGAATTTTTAAAGCCCACCATTTCAGCTTTTCAGTTATAATGGTAAAGACATGGCGGGTGCAAATATCCCGCGATACTATTATTCTAGGAGGTCTTTTGAATGAACACGAAAATCCAGGAACGTATTCAGCAGGAGGGTTTGGCTTCTTCTAAAGAAGTCCGGCAGGCGAAGGAAGCGAACCAAGTTGGTAACACCGTGAAGGCAGAGGAAAAAAGCCAATCCCATCAGTCCCGTGTCATCCGTATTGACCAGTACATTCCCTCTAAAGGGGGACAAACCGAATCCTTTGGACATTATCAGCCGGTAAAGGATGAAAACGGCAATAAAACGATTCAATTCCGCGCCCCCACGGATGCATCCGATTCTGTTCCCGCCACCTTTGGCACACCCAAAGGCGCTGAACCTCAAAAAGAGGCAGGGGGAACGCCTAAGAGCCAAACAGATAGTTTCAGCCTTTCGTCAGGTAAGCTGAAGCTGATGGGGCTGAAAAATAAGCAAAAAAAGTTGGAGCAGCAAATTCGGCAGGCTCCTGACCCGGACAGTAAGCAGGAGCTGAAGAAAAAGCTGGACCTGGTGAAACGAGACATGAAAGCCGCTAAGCAATGATTTTTCTTGACGCTGCCAATGGGCATATAGTATAATTACATATAACATGGTGTGGTGCAACCTGGAAATGGACCATCTTAAGATTTGTTAAGAAGTGAAGGCATAATCTTTTAAGAACTTCCTGATAGAATCATAATTGCCGAGGGAGAAAACCCCAGAGGCTAAAATTGAAAGGAAGTGTTTATTATGACAAACAGTAACAAAAAAGCAAGATGGCAGAAGGTTGGCACTTTGGCCTTGGCAGGACTTATGACGATGGCGATGCTTACCGGCTGCGGTGGAAAAAAGAAAGCAAGCGTTCAGAACAGCAAGCCCAAACAGACCCAGAGCCAAATCCAGGGCGGCAAGAACAACAAGAAACAGACCGCCACAAAGAAGAAGGACACCAAAAAGGACACCCCAAGCTCCTCACAGGTGTCCAGCGATAGGGGGGACGATAATTCCTCTGTTTCGTCCGGCTTGAGCGACAAGAAAGGCAAGGATAATTCGTCCGTTTCTTCCAACCTGACCGGTAAGGACAAGAAGGGCAATTCCTCCTCCATCAACAAAGACAACGCCTCCACTAGTAAGCAGGACAAAAAGGGCAATTCCAGTACCATCGGCAAGAAAGATACCGGCAATTCCACGGATAGCAAAGCTGACAAGTAGGGCGGCTCTAAATCTGATAAAAAGGATACAAAGGGCAGCTCTTCCAGCAAGGCCGGCGCGGGTAAAAAGGCCGGCGCCGTAAAAGGCTGACATATAATTTGGCGGTTGTAGGGTTCCGCCTCAGACACAAATTGCGTACAAGGTTTCGTCCTTTTATATAAAACACATGCAGAAAGCTCTCCGGAATATACTGAGAGCTTTTTGTATGTGAGCCATGTGGAAAGTGAGGGAAGAGGTATGGAAACACAGTCAATTTTGGTGGTAGAGGACGAAACGGATATCCGGGAAGGCATCCGTATTTTATTGGCTGGTGAAAATTATACAATTATTGAGGCTGAAAATGGGGAACAGGCCCTACAGCGCATGAACGATACCATTGACCTGGTCATCCTGGATGTAATGATGCCTGGCATGTCCGGGCTGCGGGTATGTGAGGAGCTTCGGAAAAGCTATACTGTCCCTGTGCTGTTTCTTACTGCAAAGGCCCAGGAATCGGACAAGCTTATTGGCCTTACTGCCGGGGGCGACGATTATCTGACCAAGCCTTTTTCCTACGCCGAGCTCATTGCCCGGGTCAAGGCCCTGCTGCGCCGGTACTGCGTCTATCAGGGAAAGAACCAGCCTGGGACCACCTATGAGGGCAACACCCTCTCCTGTGGAGGAGTGGAAATCGCTTTAGACCACAACCAAGCCTGGGTAGACGAAAAGGAGATAGAACTGACAGAGATAGAATATAACATTCTGCGTATCCTTATGCAGCATCCGCAGCAGATTTTTTCTGCCCAGATGATTTATGAAACCGTCTGGAATGAGCCGTATTTTCATATTTCTAACGGTACGGTGATGGTGCATATCCGTAAGCTGCGGGTAAAAATAGAGGCCGATCCCCAAAACCCCACGCGCATTAAAACCGTTTGGGGAAAAGGGTATCGGTTCGGTTGGGAGACTCACAATGAAATGGTTCACTAAACGCCGGGGGTTGGCCTGGCAGTTCGGGGGTTTGCTGGTCATGTCCGGAATACTGTGCGGGATTTTTTTCGCGGTCATGCACCTGAGCATAGAAGAGTTTCTGTTCCAGCAAATCAACAGCCCGGAGTTCCAGGAGCAAGCGACGGAAAAACGCATTACAGAGTTTCAAACATATGTGACGGTAAACCAGCTTTCCACTTCTGACGGCGCCGAACTTGCTCAATGGGTCAGGAAAAACCCTCTGCTTTTGATGGAAATATACCGCTCCAATGTATTGATTTTCACCTCCTCCGCGCCGGAAAACCAGGCGGTGCTTGCCAATGATACCGAGGCCCCTTATTACGAGTGGATGTCCTATTATGTGGTGGAGTTTGCCGACGGGAATGCCGATGTCCTGCTGTACAGCGATGATGGCTATCGCTATTCTACCATTGCCACTATTTTTGAGCTGATGCTATGCACTTTACTGTTTTTGGGGATTTTTCTGCACGGCTGTCAAAAAATCGTGCGCTATATTCAGCTTATCAGCAAGGAGATTCTGGCCATGGAGAGCGGCGACCTGGACAATGCCATTACTGTCAAAGGCAGCAATGAACTGAGTACCTTAGCCCAAGGGCTGGATTCCATGCGGCAGGCTTTTCGTGCCCAGCAGGAGCGGGAGGCCCAATTCTTCGCGGCGAACCAGGCTTTGATTTCAGAGATGTCTCATGACCTGCGCACGCCGCTGACCTCGCTGCTAATCTATACCGAAGTGTTGCGATATGGAAAATATGAGAATCAGGAACAGCTTTTGGAATACCTTGACAAAATAGACAGCAAGGCGCAGCAAATCAAGCAGCTTTCGGAAAACATTTTAGAGTATTCGCTGCAATCAAAGGAAACCGTACCGGAGCTGGAAACTCCCGCGCCGATAGAAATGGTATTTGAAGAACCCTTATCAGAGATGATAACGGAGCTTTCGCGGCACGGATTCATGTGCGATGTGGAGCCCTTCGGGGAGCCGATGCTTATCGCTGTCCGGGGCCAGTATATCCGCAGAATTATGGACAATATCCTTTCCAATATACAGAAATACGCCGATAAAAAACAGCCGGTACGAATTTGGCCGCTGGAAAGCGAGCTTACAGCAAGACTTATTTTTGAAAACACCGTTGCAGACGTTAGCTCTGGAAGCAGCGGCACGCAGATAGGCGTAAAAAGCATTGGCAGCCTTATGGAGAAAATGGGCGGCTCCTGTCAGATAGAGAATACAGATGGTAAGTACAGAATCGCGCTGGATTTTCCAAAAGTAGAGGTTGAAAAACTTAAAGAAGAAAGTACAGAACCGGGAGGATGAATGCGATGACTATTGAAACAGAAAGGCTGATTCTGCGCCCTTTTTCTATAGATGATGCGGAAGATGTATATGAATATCTGAAAGAACCGATGGTAAATTGTTTTGCGGATATGAAACTAAACTCTCTGGAAGAAGCGAGGGTTGGGGTTCAGAAAAGGTCAGGCGAAACCGAATACTACTTTGCCATAGTTCTGAGGGAAGTCAATAAAGTCATTGGGGAAATTAACGCTTGTCCGGAACCGACAGACTCCCATAGCCCGGGGGCGGTGCTGGATACATTCAGCCCATGCTGGATGCTGAACAAAGACTACCACGGAAAAGGGTATGCCTATGAAGCGGCTTATGCCTTCTTCGATTATTTGTTCAAAGAGAAAGGCGCGCGGCGTATTTATGCTTATACAGAGGATTACAATATTTCCAGCCAGCGGTTATGCGAAAAGCTCTGTATGCGCCGGGAGGGCGTTTTTAAGGAATTCATATCTTTTGTCAACAATCCTGACGGGACACCGCATTATGAGAATACGGTTCAGTATGCCATTTTGAGAAAGGAGTGGTTTGAACGGGCTTTTGACTGCGAGGATATCGATGCTGATTGGTAGGAGTATTGGAAGAGACAGGATGCAAATGTTTTGCAGAGTGCTTTTCTTTAGTTCAGCGGCGAAAAATTTGAGGAGAATTCTGACCTGACAAAGTTTTATTTCTATGTTACTATTGCAACGTTGGAGGCCTTTTTTATAATCTCTTTCCCTGATGGTGTGAAAATTCTCTAATTTCTGGGCTTAAAATTTCGAATAGCATCAATAAATCATCAAAACTTTTTGGAGTGTGCGGCTTAGAAACACAAACGGCTCAACCGTGCGGAAAACTGGCTGCTATATGCCCGCCCATGCTTTTTCCACATCCACTCCAAAACCGCGTGTCGGTGGGGCGAATCCTTCTGCCCCTGCCAAAGACTTGTCTGGCGGCAAGTCTCACTTGGCCCGGAATCCCTTGGAATTCCGGGCTTTTCTCGTGTTTTGGGGTGGTGGGGTGCGGTCTGGCGTGCTGCTCTCTTTTGCGTATATCTTGTTGCTTTTTCGCATCTGGTCGTATCCGTTTCTAACCCTTCCGTCTGGCACAGCATCAATAAATCATCAAAAATCCGGGGCGCTCTCCCTTGTGCCGCCTTGCTCTCGCTAAAAATTGAACCCGTCTGTGATTCCTTGCAGGCGGGTCGTGTCTTTTTTGACGTAGTACATCTCGGTTATCTGCGAGGTGCTGTGGCCCAACAAGTCGGCTACCTGGCGAGGTGATAAGGCGAGAATCGTGCCATCTGGCTGTTTCACGCCATTTATAAGCTGTGTGGCAAAATGGTGTCTGAGGCTGTGGAGGCCCTTCTGCTCTATCCTTGCGGCTTTCAAAATTCTGTAGTACCTCTCGCGGAAATTGACCGGCCTGGTGTAGTCGCCATTCTCGTTGCTCACAAGGGGCGCTGTGGGGCCGAAATCGCATTCCTGGCGTAACTCCTCTATCGTGGCTATAGCTGCCCCATTCAGGGGCACACGGTGCTTACTGGTGGCTGTTTTGGCCTTGCCTACTTTCACTTCCCGCCCCGGAACGTATCCCGTCCCCTCACGCCTACACACCTCTTTCACGTTCTGGCGTACCTCCAGGTATTTGCCTTCCAGGTTGATATCGCTGTTGAGAAGGCACAGCAGTTCACCTGTCCTAAGCCCTGTGTTCAGCATGAGAATGTAGGCTGCTGGCTGTTGGTACTTAGGCTTTCCATTGCTGAATCGGCTGAATGCCTCAGTTTTGAATTTTTCTATTTCCTCCGGCGTGAATATTGTTACGGTTTCCTGGGTAGGTAAATCCTCTTTGTTCTGCGCTGCCATGTAATTGGACTTCTTTATCATGGGTACACTATTCATAGGGTTCTTGGAGAGAATTTCTTGCTGGGTCAGGTAGCGGAAATATTCTTTGAGGACGATGTAAACTTTCTTCACCGTGGTGTAGGCGTAGTCCTCATTCATCCAGTGGTTCAGCACTTCTTTGAGGTCAGCTGCGGTGATGTCACCTACCACCTTATCTCCCAGCAGAGGAAAACCCGTATTCTTTGTTTAGCGGTGCAAATTTTGAGCCGCGCGCTCGCCTGTAAAAGTGGGTCCGGGCTACTGCCCGGTTCATGTGCCGTCCGACAACGTAGGACGAGTGCTCTGCTTGCCCTGCCCCATGGATAGGGTTTCTCGCGCATATACTTGCACTTCCTCTCGCATAATTGTGTCTTCTTGACCGACCCTGATTTTCAGAAAGTAAAATACCTTATTTTGCCCCCACGGTCGGCTCTGCCGTCCGATGTTACCCGCGCGGTAGGTCTCACCTGTCGGTTCGGTCGGCGCTTGACGGTCCCCACTGGGGACCAGCGCCCCGCGCTTTAACCTGCTTGTCTTTCTGACTGTTTTCTGCACCCTTTGAGGCTGGATAATCTTTCATAGACCTGCATACCTGCTCTTTATCTGGCCTGGTAGCTGTCCCCTCACAAACCGCCACAAATGTCCCAACACGGTGCTTTTGTTCGTTGTCGGTCAACTCCCTACCACTGCCTCAAATCGCCTAACAGCGCCTTCACACGGCTCAACAGCCCACTGTTCACTTTTCCTCTGCGCCAAAAATTCAAATTCAGTAAAAGTTCGATAGTCACAGCTTTTGGCGCGGTCCTGGATATCTCCTCCCCCGTTGACTTTCCCCCGCCCCATATGCTAAACTATGTAATGCACTCACACCACCAAAGGGGGCGGTCAAAACGCGCGTGCTTATATGTGACGACGACAGCGGGCTCTTACAAGGGCTTTCCTCCCTGCTGCTGGACTTTTTCAGCGAAGCCAGGCTTTCCCCGCCGGAGCTTGCGCTGTATAATGAAGGCGAAACGCTCCTTCAGTCCGAGCTCTTACCGGGGGACCCCCGGGCGGACATCGCCTTTCTGGACGTGGAGATGCCAGGTCTCAGCGGCATTGATGTGGGCCAGCGGCTCATGGAGCGGAACCCCTACCTCAAGATTTTTATAGTCACCTCCTATGCCGACTATCTGGATGATGCCATGCGCTTTCACGTGTTCCGCTATCTCTCAAAGCCCATAGACAGAGAGCGGCTCTTTCGGAATATGCGCGACGCCCTGACTCAGCTGAGCATGGACACCCGGCCCATCGTCATCGAAACCGGCGATGGCGCCGTCACCCGTTTTGCCGACGAGATAATGATGGTGGAAGCCGATGGCCGTCTGACCCTTGTGCACACGGTGGACAATACCTATCCCTCCCCGCGGAAGATTTCCCACTGGGAGCGGGCGCTGGCTCTGCCCAGCTTTTATATGACCCACAGGAGCTTTCTTGTGAATATGAAGTACGTCAGCCGGTTCGACCAGTCCACAATAGACCTTGGCTCCCCGTCCGGGCGGGTGTGCAGGGCATATATGGCCCGGCGGCGCTATAAGGACTTCAAAAACGCCTATTTAACGTATGTGGAGGTGGTACACTGATGATGGAGACCGCCGCGCTTTTGGGAGGGTTTCTGCTTTTGGCCCTCTCGGCCCGCCTGATGTATCGGGGCTATGCCGCGCTGCTTCGGCGGGTGTCCCGGTGGGACCCGAAGCCCGCCGCTTTAATGCTCACCGGCTTCTCCCTTGCCACTTTATTCCTGCTGTTCATCATGGCCTATGCCGCTGTCATAATCGATATGCGCCTGACAGTGGGGTCAATGCTCCTGGGCGGGCTTATGATACTTCTGTTTGACAATGTGCTCATATATCTTGGCTATCGCTTCAGCCGCCAGCTCGACCAGCGGGAGCTGACCCGGCAGCTCGCCCTTCAAAGGCGGGAGTCGGAGCTCAGCTACTATAAGGCCCTGGAGGAGCAATACGACCGGCAGAGGGTGCTGATACACGACATCAGGAAGCACCTTGCCGCCGTGCGCGACCTGGCCGACGAGGGCGACCATGGGGCCGTGGCCGAGTATATCCGGCAGCTGGAGGCCTCCCCGGCCCTGCAGAACCGGGTGCGCCTGTGCGGCAACCACACCCTGGACGTGGTGCTGGCCCGATATGCGGAGATATGCCGCAGGAAGGACATCCGCTTCACCGTAGACGTGCGGAGCAAGTCCGTGGACGCCCTTGCCCCCGCCGACCTGACAGCCATCTTCGGCAACCTCTTAGAGAACGCCGTGGCTGCGGCCACGGGCTCCAATGACCCCCGGATTGACCTTACGGTGGACCTTCGCCCGGGAGGCGCGGTGTCGGTGAGCCTTGTGAACACCTGCATAAGTCCACCCGCTCCCGATGGTAAGGGCGGTTTCCTCTCGGGGAAGCCCGGGCCTGAGCACGGGGCTGGGCTTCGGAGCGTGCGCATGGCCGTGGACCAGTACGGCGGGGCCATGCGGCAGTATTACCGGGAGGATACCGGGCGGTTCCATACGGTGATAGTGCTGGAAACATAGGTTATGCGGCGGGAATCCCGCCGCTTTTTCGCGCTCCGCATACCAAAAATGCCCCTTTTTTGACCGTTCATGTAAAACCCATTGCATTTGTCCCAGGATTTTGCTATCATCGTGGTAAAGAAAGGAGCGGATATCCATGAAGCAGATTTCTATAATCATACCGGCCTACAAAAACCCGAAGGAGCTGCGGCTGACCCTTAGCTCCATATCCAGCTCGGACTTCCCCCTGAAGCAGGTGGAGGCGCTGGTCTGTGACGACGGCTCCCTGCCGGACATGGGGCCTGTAGCAGAGGAGTTCTCGGAGGCTCTCACCGTCCGGCACTTCTGGCAGGAGGACAGGGGCTTTCGTCCGGGGCAGGCCAGGAACATGGGCATACGCGCCGCCGAGGGCGAGCTCTGCCTGTTCCTCGACAGCGGCGTGGTGCTGGCCCCGGACTGCCTTAAAGAGCACTGGCGGGTCTATCAGGAGCATGGGGAGCGCCTTGTGACCATCGGCTATATCTACGGCAACGACCTCATCTCCGACCTTGACGAAATGCGGGACATTATCGACGCCAACCCGCCCGGGCGGGCCATGGAGATAATGGCCGGGCGGGGTATGCTGGACGGCCGGGAGCGGGACTACACCATGTGCGGGGACAAGCTCTGGCTCTGGCCCGCTCCCTGGATAGTTCTCTGGAGCCTGCACTTTGCCGTGCCCACAAGGTTCATGCGGGAGAACCACATCTACTTCGACGAGTTCTTCTGCACCTGGGGCTGTGAGGACAACGACTTCGGCATAAGGCTCCACAGGGCCGGAGGGAAGTTCGTCCTGGCAAGGGGCGCCAGGGCCATGCACTACCCGGCGAAGGTCCGAAGCTATGACAGGCTCCATAACGACCCGGACTTCCGGGCGGGCTGGCTCAGAAATAAGGAGTATCTGAAGGAAAAGCATAGGGACGACCCGCTGGTACAGCTCTGGATGAACGAGGGCGGCCTTGCCGTGAAGCAGCTGCCCCTTTTAGAGGAGGGCTGACTATGGACGGCATCCCTCTTATCAGGTTCTACTACGACAACCGGCGGCACCTGCCGGGGCTGGTGATCATCGTGGCGCTGTCCCTGGTCTCCGGCGTACTCAAGACCCTCTCGGCTACATACTGGGGCCGGGCGGTGGATCTGGGGGTCGCAGGGCTCATAGAGGAAATGCTCACGGCGGCGGGGCTTATGGCCCTTTTTATCCTCCTGGACTGTGCCCGAACGGCCCTGCACTACAGGCTCATAGGCCGCATCACCGAGGATATGTTCCTGGAAGTGCGGGCCCGAGCTTTCCAGAGCCTCACCCACGCCGACCCGGCCATCTTAGAGGAGCACTGCCGTACAGGAGACGCCGCCGTGCGCCTGAACGGCGACATAGACTTCCTCAGCACCTTCTCCGCTGGGCATATCAGCAACTTCTCCCGGCAGGTCTTCTCCGGGCTTTTCGGCCTTGCCACCTGCATCTTCATCTCCTGGGAGCTGGCCCTTGCGTATATGATAATACTGCCCGTGTCCCTATGGCTGGTGGGGGCCATCAGCCGGCCCATACAAGCCCGCCTAAAGCAGTCCATGGACATCTCCGGCTCGGCCATGAGCCTTGCCGCCGAGTGCATAAAGAACGGCCTGACGGTAAAGGCTTTCGGGGCGGAGAGGCATATGGATAAGCGCTTCTCTGAGGCTGTGGACGGGTCCTGCGCCCAGAAGATAGCCTCGGAGCGGCTATCAATGAAGATGACCGGTGTGAAGTACATCTCAAACGTGCTCCAGACCATGTGCCTTTTCCTCATAGGCTCATGGCTGGTCTCGGTGGGGCGGCTGAGCGTCGGGGCCTTTGTGAGCTTTGTGACTCTCAGCGCCTATATCAGCGACGCCTTCGGCCAGTCGGACTACATGATAAAGACCGCCAGGAGCGCCTCCGCCTGCGCCCAGCGGTACTACGAGATAATAGACATTCCCGGCGAGCGCCCGGGCACGGTGCAGAGTCCCCTCTCCCCCATGCCCGCCAGCGCGGAGAATATGGGCTTCACCTACCCCTCTGGGGTGCGGGCCGTAAACGGCCTGAATCTGCGCGTCCCCAAGGGCAGGAAGATCGCCGTGGTGGGACCAAGCGGCGGTGGGAAATCCACGCTGTTGAAGCTTTTATGCCGGTTCTACTGCCCGGATGTGGGGAGCCTTAAGCTCTTCGGCGGGGAGTCCGACCAGTGGGAGCCGGACGCTCTGCGGGGACAGATGGCCATAGTCACCCAGGACTCCCTATTGTTTGGCGGGAGCTTCTATGAGAACCTGAAGCTGGGTAAACCCGGGCTCAGCCGGGAGGAGTGCGAGGGTGCTCTTCGGGAAGTGCGGCTCTGGGAGCTGGTGAGTTCCTTCCCCGACGGCATCGACCATCCCATCGGGGAAGGAGGTATGAGCCTCTCCGGGGGCCAGCGCCAGCGGCTGTGCATTGCGAGGGCGCTGGTGAAGGACGCATCCCTGGTTCTGCTGGATGAGGCCACCTCAGCCTTAGACCTTGAGACCGAGCGAGAGGTGCAGTCGGCGCTCATACCCCTGCTCCGGGGCCGGACTGTGGTTGTGATAGCCCACAGGCTCTCGTCGGTCATGGACGCGGACTATACCTATGTGGTGGAGCGCGGCCGGGTGGCCGAGGAGGGCACTCCGGAGGAGTTGCTGAGTAAAAAGGGCAGGTACTGGGAGATGTGCCGCCTGCAGGGACTTGTGGAGGGTGAAGCATGAAGAAAACACCTGCATTGAAGCTATATATAAGGGCCTTCTCGTATCTGGGGCCGGACAAGGGGCTGTACGTTTTGGGGGTGCTTATGAGCTGCTGTGAGTTTGCCCTGCTATTCGCCCTGCCGTATGTGAACCAGGCGCTCATAGACATGGTGACCGGGGCGCGAAGTGGAAACATCATGCTGACCATGCTCCTGATGCTGGGGCTGTTCCTGCTTCTGGTGCCGCCGGTGGTGTACGGCGCGTTCCTTCGGGCAAAATGCTCCCAGCGGAGCGTGGCCCGGGTGCAGAAGCGGATTTTCGGCCATATCTGCCGTATGCCCCACGGTGCTCAGGTAAGGTACCGCACCGGGGACTATATCACCCGCCTCTCGGACGACGCGGGCCGGTGCGGGAACATGCTGGGGGGCTTCTCGGTGGTGCAGCTTTTGCGGTTCATAGCCGTATTCCCGGCGACGCTCATATTACTGCTCATAAATGACTGGAGAATCGCCCTTATCAGCCTTGCCTATGGCGGGGTGAATATCGCTCTTTCCATGTACCTGAACCCCAAGGCCAAGGGCCAGGAGGCTGTGGCAAAGGAGGAGATAGACAGCTCCGCGTCATTTCTCGTTGAGGCAATGCGGAATATACCGGTCATAAGGGTATTTGTCATGCAGAAAGCCCTTGGGGAGCGGTACAGGGAGATCTGCGGCCGGGTGCGGGAGAAGCGCATAAGGTACCAGGACTGGATAGGGCTTACCTACGGGGTGGTGGACTTCTTCGCCCAGTCGGCCCAGGCGGTGGGGTTCATACTGGGGGTGCTGCTGTCCCTGGGCAGGGGGAGCCTTGGCCAGGCGGTGTTCAACGCCACTCTGATGGGCATGATGGGCGACGCCTTCTACCGCCTGAGCACCTTCCTCCTGCTGGCCCAGCGGAACCTTGTGTCCATAGAGCGGGTGGAATCGCTGTTATCCGAGCCCCTTGAGGATCTGGACAGGGGCTCGGATAGTGTCAGCACCGAGGGTGAAACGGCGGTGGAGCTTCGGGACGTGTGCTTCTCCTACGACGGCAAAAGCAACGCCATCGACCACCTCTCCCTCACCCTCCGGCGGGGGGAACATCTGGCTGTGGTGGGCGGCTCCGGCGGCGGGAAGTCCACCCTTATAAAGCTCCTTGAGGGCTTCTACGCCCCGGACAGCGGGGAGATAGCCTGGTTCGGGCAGACCGGCCTGTCCCTTCGGGCCATACGAAGCCTCTTTGGCTATGTGCCCCAGGAGTGCGGCCTTTTCGACGGGGCCATCGGCGAGAACATCGCCCTATGCCGGCCGGACGCATCGCAGGAGGAGGTGGAATCTGCCGCTAAGGCGGCGGATATCCATGAGACCATACTCTCCCTCCCCAACGGCTACAACACCCTGGCGGGCGAGGGCGGCGGCAGGCTCTCCGGCGGCCAGCGCCAGCGGGCAGCCATCGCCCGGGCGCTCCTCAAGGGCTCGCCCATACTCCTGCTGGACGAGGCCACCGCCTCGCTGGACTCTGAGGTAGAGCGGGAGGTACAGGCCTGCATCGAGCGGGTGTCCCGAGGTATGACCACCGTGACCGTGGCCCACAGGCTGAGCACGGTGGAGAACGCCGACCGCATCCTGGTGCTGGAGGGGGGCAGGATCGTGGAGGAGGGGGACTTTGCAGGGCTTATGGATATGAGGGGGAGGTTCTGGGAGATCTATGAGGGGCAGATGAGAGAGGAGGAAATAATGGGGTATTTAGAGAGATAGTTGCAAATCAGGCTTATTTATGATATACTGGAAACACAAACAATAAGGGGGGATCGTATATGTGTACTGCCGAGCAGTTGAATGTATTGAAAGCCGATCTGGTTAATAAATATTCCAGCTTATTTGGAAACTCTCTGCGGCAAGTCATTTTATACGGTTCCTATGCCCGGGGTGATTTTAACGAAGAATCGGATGTAGATGTGGCTGCTCTTGTGGACTGTCCACGGGAAACGCTCCAAAGAGCGTTTGAACAGTTAGGTGAGATTTCTTCGGAGTTAAGTCTGGCCTATGGGATCACCGTTTCGCCAACTGCTATCCCATTTGCGGATTTTCAGAACTATCAGGATGCATTACCTTACTACCGCAATATTCGCAACGAGGGGGTGCAGTTATATGCCTGACGTTAAATGGAGAGAGCTTTCCGATTACAGAATTGAAACGGCGAAAGAAACGCTGGAAACCGCCAGACTTCTTTATGAAAATGCGCGATACAAAGATAGCGTCAATCGCTCCTATTACACGATATTTCCATAGTATGCGGGCGGTTCTCGCGCTGGAAGGTGTTGACTATAAAAAGCATTCTGGCGTGATTGCCCATTTCAGAGAAAATTATGTTAAACCGGGTATATTCTCGAAAGAATTATCCGCCATTATCGGGCAAGCGGCTTTGATTCGCAATCAAAGCGATTATGAGGATTTCTTTCTCGTGTCGGCTGAGGATGCTGAAAAACAGTTGCTTGTTGCAGCCGAGTTCTATGCGGCCGTATCTAATTATTTGCAGACCGGGGAAAACCAATTATAGCACTTTATTCTAATTTCCGCTTTTCTATGTTTAGCGGTGCAAATTTTGGCTGTGGAACTCATTCCTTGGGGCTTGAGATTTTCGGATATCATCAATAAAGCATCAAAACTTCTCGGAACGAAAATCGAAGAAACACAAACGGCTCAACCGCGCGGAAAACTGACTGCCATATGTTCGCTGATGTCTTTTCCACATCCACTCCAAAACCGCGTGCCGAGGGTTCGAATCCTTCTGCCCCTGCCACAGATATGGCCCGGAATTCCTTGGAATTCCGGGCTTTTCTCGTGTTTTGGGGCGGTGGGCTGCGGTCTGTCGAGCCGCTCTCTATGGCGTGTATTTTGCGCTTTTTTCGCATCTGGTCGCATCCGTTTCTAACTTTTCCGTTTGGCACAGCATCAATAAATCATCAAAAATTAGGGGTGGTCTCTCCCCTGGGCTGGCTTGCTCCTGCTAAAAATTGAATCCGTCTGTTATTCCTTGTAGGCGGGTGGTGTCTTTTTTGACGTAGTACATCTCGGTGATTTGCGAGGTGCTGTGGCCCAGGAGGTCGGCCACCTGCCGGGGCGAGAGTGCTTTGATGGTGCCGTCGGGCTGTTTCACGCCGTTTATCAGTTGGGTCGCAAAATGATGTCTTAAACTGTGCAATCCTTTCTGATCTATGCCCGCTGCTTTCAAAATCCGGTAGTACCTCTTGCGGAAGTTCACCGGCCTGGTGTAGCCGCCCTTCTCGTCGCTCACGAGGGGGGCTGTGGGGCCGAAGTCGCGTTCTTGGCGCAACTCCCTTACCGCCTGCACTGCGGCCTGATTCAGGGGCACACGGCGTTTGCTGGTGGCGGTCTTTGTTTTGCCCACCTTCACTTCCCGGCCCGGGACGTAGTCTGTTCCATCGCGCCTACAAACTTCCTTTACGTTTTGGTGCACCTCAAGATATTTATGCTCCAGGTCAATGTCGCTGTTGAGCAGGCCAAGCAGTTCCCCGGTACGCAGGCCGGTGTTCAGCATGAGGATGTAGGCCGCTGGCTGCTGGTATTTCGGCTTGCCGTTACTGAATTTACTGAACGCCTCAGCCTTGAATTTCTCTATTTCCTCTGGCGTGAACACTGTGACCGTTTCCTGTGTGGGCAGGTCTTCTTTGTTCTGCGCAGCCATGAAGTTTGACTTCTTTATCATGGGTACGCTGTTCATAGGGTTCTTTTGCAGGATTTCTTGCTGAGCCAGGTAGCGGAAATACTCGTTGAGGACGATGTACACTTTTTTGACTGTGGTGTAGGCGTAGCCCTCGCCCATCCAGTGGTTCAAAACTTCCTTGAGGTCGGCTGCGGTGATGTCGCCTACCACCTTTTCTCCGAGCAGAGGGAAAATCTGATGCTCCACTGTACATTCGCAACGGTCGTAGGTCGTGCGCTCCACTGAGGGAAATTTGAACACTTGGAGCCAGTGGGTCATGCTCTCCTTGAGTGTCTTGTGGGATTCATCGGACTCCTGCAATTCTTCGTTAAAGGCCGCAACGTAGTCGGTCATCTTCTTAGTGACTTCCACCTTGGTGGTCCCGGAGAAGGATTTGCGCTTGCGCTCTCCTCGCTCATCCATGTACCAAACTGTACCACCCCAACGGTCATCCGTTCGCTTAAAGGCCTTTCCATTTGTGAGCAGTTTCTTTTGTGCCATGCTTGTCAGCCTCCTTTCGTCAACAACACAACATACCACACCTTGCCGCGAAAGTCTACTAACATTTTTCTTACTTTTTCTGCCCTCCCGAAAAAGCTCTTTCTTTGTTTATGCGGCGCAAATTTTGAGCGCCGAGCAAAGCCATTCCAACTCCCCTTTAGGGGGCAGGGGGAGAGCCGGGAACTCCCGGCTCATGCGGACGGCGTATAGCCGGACGCTATGCTTGCCCTGCCCCATGGGCAGGCTTTCTCGTGCATATACTTGCACTTCCTCTCGCATAACTGCGTCTTCTTGACCGACCCCTGATTTTCAGAAAGAAAAATCTCTTAGTTTGTCCTAACGGTCGGCTCTGCCGCCCGATGTCACCTGCGCGGTATACCCCGCGCTTTAACCTGCTTGTCTTTTTGACCGTTTCCTGCGCCTTTTGAGGCTGGATAATCTTTCATAGTCCTGCATATCTGCTTTTTGTATATCCTGATAATCGTTCTATTCACAAATTCTTTACATTCGCACTACTACAATAGTCTTGACAGCTCTCGCACTATTGTGATAGTATAATAGCACAAACTATT
The DNA here is from genome assembly GCF_002201475.1 of Acutalibacter muris. Classification (NCBI taxonomy): domain Bacteria; kingdom Bacillati; phylum Bacillota; class Clostridia; order Eubacteriales; family Acutalibacteraceae; genus Acutalibacter; species Acutalibacter muris. The sequence continues at coordinate 2,168,415 of NZ_CP021422.1, forward strand.
GCAATAGTTTCAAAGAAAGGACCGATAAAAATGCCAATCAAGCTATTCGACTCCGAACTGAAAGTCATGAACGTCCTCTGGCGCGGCGGCGACCACACCGCCAAGGAAATTTCCGACATCCTTAAGGCCGAGACCAACTGGAACATGAACACCACCTATACCGTCATCAAAAAGTGTATCGCCAAGGGGGCTATCGAGCGCAGTGAGCCTGGCTTTCTCTGTCACGCCCTCATTCCAAAGGAATCCGTGCAGGAGGCCGAGACCGACGAGCTCATAGGCAAGCTGTACGACGGCTCGGTGGATAAGCTGTTCGCCGCGCTGCTGGGGCGCAAAAAGCTCTCGGCGGAGCAAATTAACCGGCTGAAACAGATGGTTGAGGGCGAGGTGGAGAAATGAGCCTCCTGCAAATGAGCCTGTCCGGCGCGGCCATGATTTTGGCGATCCTGCTGGTCCGAACGCTGGCTCTACAACGGCTACCCAAGCGGCTATTCCCGGCGCTGTGGTGGCTGGTGCTGATCCGCCTGCTGGTACCATTTTCCCTGCCCGCGCCGTGCAGTGTGTACTCGCTTTTGAGCCGCCCCGTGCCGGTTGCGGTACACCAGCCCGGGCCAGTAATAGCGCCCCTCTCCCCTTCCGCTTGGGCGGGCGAAGCCACCGGAACGCCTACTGCTGTGGGCGGCGCTGCCGCAAGCGTTGACCCCTGGGTCGCGCTCTGGCTGGCAGGATTCTTGGTATGCTCCTGGTACTTTATGGCAGTCTATGTAAAATGCCGTCGGGAGTTCCGGGAGGCACTGCCTGTTCACAACGACTATGTGAGTGTGTGGCTCAAGGAGCATAGGCTTCGCCGCCCGGTCACCGTCCGGCAGTCGGACAGAATAGCCGCACCGCTGACCTACGGTATCCTGCGCCCGGTGATACTCCTGCCCAAGTCAACGGACTGGGACGACAGGGAAACTTTAGGCTGCGTGCTGGCCCACGAGTGGGCGCATATCTGGCGGTTTGACGGACTTTTGAAGCTGGCGCTGGCTGCCGCGTTCTGCGTCCACTGGTTCAACCCGCTGGTCTGGGTCATGCTGTTCTTTGCCAACCTGGACATCGAGTTGGCCTGCGATGAAGCGGTACTCCAGCAACTGGGACAGGACATGAGGTCCGGGTACGCCATGGCGCTTATCCGCATGGAGGAGCGCAGAGGCGGGCCGCCCCTGATAGGAAATTATTTCAGCAAAGCTCCTATTGAAGAAAGGATAAAATCAATTATGACTATTAAACGGAAATCTATGATTGCGCTGGCTCTATCCATCTGCCTAATAGGCGGTACAGCGACAGTTTTTGCCACCTCCGCCAGCGCGGATAACAACAATAATGATGCATCCCAAACCAGCTATGTGGTGGAAAACAAAGATGCCGCCCTGGTTTCCTATACCGATGAAAACGGCACCACCTACTACAGCTTCGATGACGGCGAGACCTGGACCGCCATGACCGACGAGGAGTTCGCCGCAGCATACCCCGAGCCGGAGGTCGAGTGGTGGACTGCCGCAGAATACGCCGCATGGTTAGAGAACGAGAAAAGGGATTTGCAGGATATGATCGGCTCAAAAGGTTGGACACAAAGCACCGGCTGGTTCACTTGGACCCAGGAGATGGTGGACGAGACAATAGCCGAGTACGAGGAAATTCTGAACATGATTGAGAGCGGCTATCTTGTCTCCAAGACCGTTGACGGAGATGAGAACACCATGCTGGTAATGAATCCCCTTGACCGGGTGGTTGGCAGCGCGGACTGGGAGAACGCCATAGAGGCAAAAGAGCAGTCCGATTTTTACGATGATACTTTCGACTACACGAGCCTTTTCGACGACTACAAGAGCTGCGGGCTTACCTTCCAGAACAGCGACGGCAACCTGTACTGGAACGGCCAGCGGGTGCGCATCTTTGTGGACGGCGCGGAGCATGAGGGCGGATGGGTTTCTCAGTATGAGCATTACGACCCGGAGGGCAGTATTGATGTTCGGACCGTCCGGGAGCGGGTGGATAACGGCGACGGCAGCTACAACCTGATGGGGCCCCTGGTGCGGCTGGAGGAGTTTGAGCCTGAGCAGATGTTTTTGGATGCCCTGGAGGGCCAGCGGTATGTGGGTGCTGAATTCCAGTACGAGGCTGAGCGCACTGCCCAGGAGCTGAAGCGGTACGAAAAGTTTGGACTGACCTTTGATTCGAATGCCAACAGCCCAACAGGCAGCCTCTCCATGAGCTGGAACGGCCAGCCGGTGCGCAGCCTGTTCGACCCGGAACGCCAGCTGTGGGTGTGCAACAGCCTGGGTACGAAGGGCCTGGACCTGGAGGCCGTCTATGAGAATGGCGAGCTCACCGGCCTGCGGGAAAGCGCGGAGGATAAAAGTTTCGTGGAGAGCGGGACGGTCATAAACGCTGACGCCACAGCTACTGAAGGTACTGGCGACAACTCCGGGGAGACCATTGCGGAGCGTATGGAGAAGTATGCGCCCTATGGGGTGAGCTATCAGGAGAAGGGCGGCAAGAGGAGCATACGGTATGAAGGCAAGGCTGTAGACAGCTTTACGGACATGAGGCCGGGAGGTGGTGTGTTCTCTGTTAAGTCTACGGATGGCGGGGAGATCGCTCTGGTTACGGTTTATGATGGGGATGGGAAGCTAAAGGGAGTTAAAGCTATGCTGTCGTATCGTTTTTAAGATTTTGGAGAAGTAAATGGTATGATTTGGAAATGCTTTCTTTGTTTTGCTGCGCAGATTTTGAGGGAGGAATTGCTGCTTGATACAGCTTGATTTCCATGTTACCATTATAAAACAAATGGCTTTTCCCACATCCACTCCAAAACCGCGTGTCGGTGGGGCGAATCCTTCTGCCCCTGCCAAAGACTTGTCTGGCGGCAAGTCTCACTTGGCCCGGAATCCCTTGGAATTCCGGGCTTTTCTCGTGTTTTGGGGTGGTGGGGTGCGGTCTGGCGTGCTGCTCTCTTTTGCGTATATCTTGTTGCTTTTTCGCATCTGGTCGTATCCGTTTCTAACCCTTCCGTCTGGCACAGCATCAATAAATCATCAAAAATCCGGGGCGCTCTCCCTTGTGCCGCCTTGCTCTCGCTAAAAATTGAACCCGTCTGTGATTCCTTGCAGGCGGGTCGTGTCTTTTTTGACGTAGTACATCTCGGTTATCTGCGAGGTGCTGTGGCCCAACAAGTCGGCTACCTGGCGAGGTGATAAGGCGAGAATCGTGCCATCTGGCTGTTTCACGCCATTTATAAGCTGTGTGGCAAAATGGTGTCTGAGGCTGTGGAAGCCCTTCTGCTCTATCCTTGCGGCTTTCAAAATTCTGTAGTACCTCTCGCGGAAATTGACCGGCCTGGTGTAGTCGCCATTCTCGTTGCTCACAAGGGGCGCTGTGGGGCCGAAATCGCATTCCTGGCGTAACTCCTCTATCGTGGTATAGCTGCCCCATTCAGGGGCACACGGTGCTTACTGGTGGCTGTTTTGGCCTTGCCTACTTTCACTTCCCGCCCCGGAACGTATCCCGTCCCCTCACGCCTGCACACCTCTTTTACGTTCTGGCGCACTTCCAGGTATCTGCCCTCAAGATTGATATCGCTGTTGAGAAGGCACAGCAGTTCACCTGTCCTAAGCCCTGTGTTCAGCATGAGAATGTAGGCTGCTGGCTGTTGGTACTTAGGCTTTCCATTGCTGAATCGGCTGAATGCCTCAGTTTTGAATTTTTCTATTTCCTCCGGCGTGAATATTGTTACGGTTTCCTGGGTAGGTAAATCCTCTTTGTTCTGCGCTGTCATGTAATTGGACTTCTTTATCATGGGTACACTATTCATAGGGTTCTTGGAGAGAATTTCTTGCTGGGTCAGGTAGCGGAAATATTCTTTGAGGACGATGTAAACTTTCTTCACCGTGGTGTAGGCGTAGTCCTCATTCATCCAGTGGTTCAGCACTTCTTTGAGGTCAGCTGCGGTGATGTCACCTACCACCTTATCTCCCAGCAGAGGAAAACCCGTATTCTTTGTTTAGCGGTGCAAATTTTGAGCCGCGCGCTCGCCTGTAAAAGTGGGTCCGGGCTACTGCCCGGTTCATGTGCCGTCCGACAACGTAGGACGAGTGCTCTGCTTGCCCTGCCCCATGGATAGGGTTTCTCGCGCATATACTTGCACTTCCTCTCGCATAATTGTGTCTTCTTGACCGACCCTGATTTTCAGAAAGAAGAATCTCTCAATTTGCCCCAACGGTCGGCTCTGCCGTCCGATGTTACCCGCGCGGTAGGTCTCACCTGTCGGTTCGGTCGGCGCTTGACGGTCCCCACTGGGGACCAGCGCCCCGCGCTTTAACCTGCTTGTCTTTCTGACTGTTTTCTGCACCCTTTAATGCTGGATAATCTTTCATAGTCCTGCATACCTGCTCTTTATCTGGCCTGGCAACAGTTTACGGTAATTGGGTCATATTACGCTATTTTTATTTGGCTCTAAATGGCTTTTCGTTGTAAACTCATGCCTGCCAGCTAAAAGAATAACCCACAGAATTCCCCACCGACCGTTGCTTTTATTCACCCAAACGATTATAATTTAAATATATGCTTTTGCAGGATTACACACAGGCTGCGCTGGAGCTGGGAGGATACGCGCATGAAGCGAATTTTGATTATTGAGGACGACGAGGCGATTCGCGCTGGATTATGCCGGTCTTTGGCCTCTGATACGATGGAGGCGGTGGGCGCGGAGGACCTCGCCTCTGCCGCCCAGCGTATGAACGCTCAGCAGTTTGACCTGCTGCTCCTTGACTGCAACCTCCCCGACGGCAACGGCATCGACTTCTGCCGCGAGCTCATGAGCAAAATGTCGATCCCGGTAATTTTCCTCACCGTCCGCGACTCAGAGATCGATGAGGTGGCCGCCTTCCGCGCCGGGGCTTGCGACTACGTGAAAAAGCCCTTCTCCCTGATGGTGCTGCGGGAGCGGATCGCCGCCCTGCTGGAACGCAGGGAGAAGCGGAGCGACCTGTATGTGGACCGGCGGTATCGGTTCGACTTCGGAGCGATGGACTTTTCCGTGGACGGCGAGAGGGTGTATCTGGGCGCCACAGAGTGCAAGCTGCTGGCGGTGCTGGTGAAGAACGCCGGCCATGTGCTGTCCCGGGCGGCCCTGACCGACGCTCTCTGGGAGGGCGGCGAGGAACTGAACGAAAACGCCCTGTCCGTTACAGTCAGCCGCTTGCGGGGCCGGTTAGGTGAGAAAAGCATCAGTACCATTTACGGACTGGGCTATATGTGGGTAGGTGACAAAACATGACGTTGCTTTTCCTCGTTGTTTGGCTCATTCTGACAGTGGTGTTCTGCCTCGTGAACAGTCTTTATGTGGGCAGCATCTGGCCCACGGTTTGCTATGCGGCACTTTCCGGCCTTGTCACCGTGGGCTTTGCGATGTATGAGAAAACGCGGAGGCAAAGGCTGCTGGACGATGTACAGAAGGCGCTGGATGGGAAAGATGATTTTGCCGCCCGGGAAAGCGGCCTTGCCCCGCTGGCCCGGCAGCTCCGGCTGAAACGCGGCCAGGAGGAGGCCCGGGACCGGCGTGTTACCCAGAGCTACCGCAACCTGGCCGCGCTGGTCTCCGACATTGCACACCAGTGCAAAACGCCGTTGACGGCTACACGGATGTACGCCGAATTATTACCACCTTCCGCTGAATCGGCGGCAATCGCCCAGCAGGCCAGCAAGCTACAGTTTCTCCTGGACGCTTTAGTGAAACTCTCTCGTTGTGAGGGTGGGCTTATTGAAGAGAATGTGCATCCCACGAAAGAATCGGTGGAAACATTGGTAGCCCAGGCATTATCAGCCGTTGTGCCGGGAGCTGAGAGGAAAAGCATCGTCCTGTCCGTAGAAATTCCCGAAGGATTGACCGCTTTGCTTGATATGCGCTGGACGGCAGAGGCATTGGGGGCGCTCCTGGATAACAGTGTCAAATACGCGCCGGAAAACTCGAAAATTACCGTTGCGGCTCAACGGTATGAGACATACATCCGGCTAGACGTCCTCGACGAGGGCCCCGGTATACCGGAGGAAGAGCTGCCGGAAATTTGGAAAAGGTTTTATCGCGGCAAGATGACCCGGGGCGCTTCCGGCGTGGGGATTGGCCTTACCCTCTGCCGGATGATCGTGCAGGCACAGGGGGGCCGGGTACTCTGCCAGAACCTGGAGGGCGGCGGGTGCCGATTCAGCATTTTTCTGCCCGCTGAATAGAGAATCTTTCAAAACTGAAAGATTTCGTTACCGTCTCGAAAGATTCGTTTGTTATAATAGGCAAAAATCAAAGAAAGGGTACAAATTATGCTGATACAAACGGATCGACTGACAAAGATTTATGGGAACGGCGACAACACCTTGCGGGCCCTGGACAGCGTTACCCTGTCCATAGAGCGGGGGGAATTTGTGGCGGTGGTAGGCTCCAGCGGCAGCGGCAAGAGTACGCTTTTGCACCTGGTGGGGGGCATTGACTGTCCCACAGAAGGCACAGTCACCATCGACGGCACGGATCTCTACTCCCTCAGGCCCGACGAGCTCACCGTGTTCCGACGGCGCTACATCGGCTTTGTGTTCCAAAGCTACAACCTGATCCCCGGGCTGAATGTCTGGGAAAACATTGTCCTGCCCCTGGGGTTGGACAAGCTGAAAGCCGACCCGGAGGAAACCGAACAGCTTCTCTCCACCCTTGGCATTTACGAAAAAAGGTATGCCCTGCCCTCCCAACTCTCCGGCGGGCAACAGCAACGAGTGGCCATCGCCCGAGCCCTTGCCACAAAGCCCCACATCGTCCTGGCCGACGAGCCCACAGGGAACCTTGACAGCAAGACCAGCCTTGAGGTCATGCTCCTTTTGGAAAAGCTCAACCGGGAGCTGTCCCAGACCATTGTCATGATAACCCACAGCGAGGAGCTGGCACAGATGACCGCCCGGCGCATCCGCATCGAGGATGGGCGCATTATTTCCGACAGCGGGGAGGGCTCAAAATGATTTTCCGGCTTGCGCGTTTGCAGATTAAATCTCACCGGCTGCGCACCGGGTTCGTTGCCGTGGCGGTGGTGCTCACGGCGGTGCTGTACATGACAGTTATCAGCTTCGCCTACTGCGCTTTGGATTCCGTACAGCTCTCCAAAATGTTGGCATCTGGCTCCGATTTTCACGCGTCCATTTTTGATATGGGATATTCTATCTCCGGAGAAGCCTTGCGGGAGGAAATTCAAAGCGCCCCCGAGGTTTCGGAAACCTTTCTGGTATCGTCTGCCCCTGTGCATTGGGAGGAGCCGGCAGAGACCAATAACGTTAAGCAAGGAATTGGCGTGGTTTTTGTGGACATGGAGAAAGCTCTCCCACACTTCTTCATGACGCTGACCGCGGGCCGGTTCCCCCGCACAGGAGAGGAGATATTGCTCTGCCGGGAGGCGTTCCCCACGCATTCCATTGGCGATCAGGTCCGATTTTCCATTATGAGTATAAGTGCGGAGCCGCTGGAGAGGACCTACATCGTTTCCGGCTTCTACCACAGCGACGCGGACGTGCCGCCCCCGGCGGTAGCGCTGTATGGGGAGCATGTGGCGGAGGAATTGGAGCTGAGCGTCATGATGAACTTTCACAGCAGCTTCGGGATAGAGCAGCGGCTGGAGGCGGTGACAGAGCGGCTTTCCCAATGGGAGGTCCCGGGAGAGGAGCAGCGCACCCAAATCAACGGAGCCTATGTGGGTGCGGATTTGGGCAACCTCCTCCAGCCGGATATTGTCCTGATGATGCTCCTGGTGATAGGGGTGCTGTTCTTTGCGGCGTTTTTGCTCATCTACAATGTCTATTCCATCGCCCTGACCCAGGACATGCGCGCCTTCGGACTCTTGAAGGTCATCGGAATGACCCATAGGCAGATGAAAAAGCTGACCCTTATGCAGACCGGGCTTATTGCCTGCGGGGCGCTGCCCGTGGGGCTTCTGCTGGGATATTTCATTGGGTTCCGGCTGCTCGCCCCTGTGTTTATGAGCATGAGCGGAGAGGTGCTGCCCTATCGGTTCAGCCCGATTATTGTCCTGCTCAGCGGGGGGCTTACGCTGTTTACGCTGTTCTTCTCGGCGCTCCGGCCCCTGGCGCGTATCAAGAAAATGACGCCCATACAGTCGGTTTCGGCTGAACTGGAAAGCAAAGCTCCCAAAAAGGAAAAGCGCAGGGAAGCCCCCGCCTCCCCCAGAAGCCTGGCTATGGCGGGGCTGCGTCGAAGCCGTGGCCGGATGCTGGTCACTTCCCTCTCGGCGGTGGTGTCCGTGCTGCTGTTTATATTAGTGGGTGCGTTCACGGAAATTGACACGATGATTGGCGGAAAACAGTTGGGGATGTTTGACGTGGAGCTGGGGCTGTGGGACGGGGGCCGCAATGGCCTTATCCCCGAGGAGCTGACAAAAATCTCAAAATTCGTGGCGGTGGAGCCGGATATCCTCGATAGCCTTGCCAGCTCTGACAACGTGGAGGAAACGCGGCTCCTGCGCTTCCAACAGATTGACGCGGACATCACCCCCGGGCTGGCGGAGGAAATCAGGGACTTTATGACGGGGTCGGAATACGACTTTGTGCGGAAGGAATACCAGCATATTCTTGACACCGGCAGTGTAAAAGCCGCAGTTCTCTCCCTCCCTGACGAGCTCTGCCGGGAGATCATCGTGTCCCAGGAGGACAGGCTCAATCCAGCTTACTATGACGGAGAGGAACTGTACGACGGCCGGCACGTATTCTGTGTTTCCACGGAAAGCGATGGGCTGACGGCCTATCTGAATCTGCGCCTTTCCTCCGGAGACGCGCTCTCCTCAGACAACCTTAGCAAGGATTATCGGGTTATTCACCTGGAGCTGCCCTCCGGTCTCTGGACGGCGCTGGGAAAGATTTGCGGAAGACTCACGGCGAACTCCGCCGGCGTGGAGGAAATGTTTTTCCTGCTGCCCGAGAGCGTGTTTGAGAGGGAGTTCCCAAACGCGCCGGCGTTCACGGTACTTGTAAACGCGAAAGAGGGCCGGTCGGACGCGCTTCTGGAAGAGGTGCAGGCTCTGATTGAGGGGCGCGGCGTGGGCTCCGGCGACACAAGTTTCGAGTATCTTGTGGGCGGCAAGCTCACCAACATGAAAGCATTGCAGGAACGGCTGGGGGCCATCCAGCTTACCGGCTACAGCCTTTGCGGAATCATCTTCCTAATTGGGCTTTTGAACATGGTGAACAGCGCCCTTACATCTACGGTACTGCGGCGGCGGGAGTTCGCCATGCTGGAGACTGTAGGCATGACCCACGCACAACTTCGCCGGATGCTGCTGTATGAAAACAGCGTGGGCGGGTTGTTCGGCCTGGTGGCGTTTACGGTTGGGTCGGCTCTCTCTTATGCGCTGCTGGCGCAGATATTCGACGTGAAAGTTTCCGCGATATCCTTGCCCGCGGCGGGGATACTGGTCCTGCTGTTTGTTGTCGGGTGGGTCACAGCGGAACTATCCTTCCGAGCGGCGACTAAAGCTTCATTGACCGAGCGGGTGAAGTGGGAGGAATGATGGGGAAGGATCGTGCTTGAAGCTATCGTTTTTTTATGCTATACTGAAATCACAAAGGGGGGATTCTCCATGACGCGAAAGGTTTACACAATCAATGAAATCAAAGGTATCGTTGCGCCAACTGCAAAAAAGCATGGCGTAAACAAGGTGTATCTATTTGGCTCTTATGCCCGGGGCGAAGCCACTCCCTCCAGTGATGTTGACCTCTGCGTGGACGCTCCTGCCCTGCGTGGGCTATTTGCTCTGGGCGCGCTATATGCCGACTTTGAAGAGGCCCTTGGGAAAGGACTAGACATGGTCACCGCCAATACTTTAGGCAAGGAAACGAATATTGTATTCACGGAAAATCTGCGAAAGGATCAGGTGCTGATTTATGAGCTTGCCCAGTAAAGACCGGCAGATTTTGGAGCATATCTTGCAGTATTGCCACAAAATCGACCGTACCGTGGAGCGCTTTGGAGATTCATTTTAGGTGTTTGCGGATGATTCGGATTATGCGGATTCTGTCGGTATGAACCTGCTGCAAATTGGCGAATTGGCCGGCCGATTTTCAGAGGATTTTGTGGCACGGTCAAAAGAACAAGGCGTTAACTGGCGAGCAATCAAAAATATGCGGAATATGTTTGCCCATGATTACGGAGCTATGGATATGGAACGGGTCTGGGTGACTGTTATGGAGGATGTGCCAGAGTTGGAGGCCTTTTGTGAAGCGCAGTTGAAGGATGAACCTTTCTGAGTTTTCTTTGTTTAGCGGCACAAATTTTGAGCTGAGCGTCGATCTTTCGGGGTCGAGATTTTGGGGTATCATCAATAAATCATCAAAACTTATCGGGACGCGAGTTTTGGAAACACAAACGGCTCAACCGTGCGGAAAACTGGCTGTTATATGTCCGCTCATGTCTTTTCCACATCCACTCCAAAACCGCGTGCCGAGGGTTCGAATCCTTCTGCCCCTGCCATCCTAAGAAAACCAAAAAGATATTTGGGCAAAAAACCGCGTGACTAACGCGGTTTTTTGCATCTCGAAAGCCTGGATTTCAAAAGTGCGAAAACGTGGATGTAAGTAAGCGAAAAATAGATACGAACCCTCGTAAAAAAGGAAAAAAGCAAGAGCGGTTCCCATAAGGAGCCGCTCTTTGAAATAATTAATGCATTAAATTGGCCAACTGGTTATCGGCACAAGTCTTGTGCCGCATCATTCCAAGGCGCGCAATCGTCAGCAGAGGTTCCTACCGGCAGCCGTTCCAATAAGAACTGGAAGTACCGGAAAGGCCGCAGGCCGTTGGCTTTAGCAGTCTCCACAATAGAATAAGCGACTGCACTGGCGCTGGCTCCTCTGGGCGTGTTGGAAAACAGCCAGTTCTTCCGGCCCACGGCAAAGGGCCGATAGTAACCGCAAGGTTACTATTCAGCCCGCTCCGCACGGTTGTTGGACAGTTCCAAGCGCCCATCCAGGAACACGTGCATCAACCACTCTTTTTGCTTTACGGCATAAGTCAGCGCCGCGCCATAGGCAGACTTTGGCACGGGGTTGCGGTCATATTCATTTTTGGCCCAGGCAAAGAATTCCTCTGCTATGGGGAAAGAATACTCTTTCCTTGCCTGGAACCGCTCCTGGAAAGAGAGCCTTTTCTCCGTGTATCCAGCTTCCAGCTCAAACAATTTGTTGCAGTAACGCAATCCAGTCTGTGCCGGATGCTTTTCCCTCGCGTCTTTGGGCAGAGTTTTGAGAGTATCTGTGAATTTTCTCCTCATGTGGGCCCAACACCCAACCGCGGTTATGTCCGGCGGCAGCTTACAATGGTAGGCCTCATACCCATCGGTGTGGAGGAATCCTGAGAAACCCGTCAAGAAAGCCTTGGCGTGCTCCCCGGCCCGGCTGGGCTGGTAGTCATACAGAACCACCGGCCTTTCACTGTCCCCAGAGGTCCGGTAGACCCACACATAGCTTTTTTGTGTAGCTTTCCTGCCATCTTCCCGCAGCACGGTCAGTGTGGTCTCGTCCGCGTGGAGTATCTCGTTAGAGAGCAGTTCACTGCGCAAACGCTGGAAGAAATCCTCAAACCACCTCTCATGGGTGGCGATCACCCAGTTTGCCATTGTCTGCCGGCACACCGATCCGCTGAAATTCCTGTTCCTGCCGGTACAACGGCAATGCCAGCGCATATTTGTTGTTCAAAATGTGCGCAAGCAGGCTGGGCGAAACGATCCCGCTGCCAGGGAGGAGCCCCGCTGGGACTTCGCTCTTTTTCATGGGCGTGGCTAACGCGTTTTTCTCGCAATTCCGGCAGCTGTAGGCCGTCTGGACGTGCTCCACTACCTTGTACTGCGCCGGGACATACCGCAGTTCCCTCCGAACAACCTCGTGGCCGCAGGCATGCATCTCCCCGCCGCATACCGGACAAACCTGTTCTCCCTCTGGCAGCTCGTGAACAATTTGCTCTGTTGGCAGCTTAGAAAAGTCCAGTTCCCGTTTCCCAGCCTGCTTTTTCCTCTTGTATACGATCTGCTCTAAATCAGGCTCTGCTGCCTTAGGATCTGCCAGCGTTTCCGGCTCATTGAACAGCGAGGTCTGTTCCTCCAGTTCTACGCTCTTTTCGCTGGACGGCCCAAATTGTTTGGAGCTGCAAATGACGTTGGGCCTGTCGTCCCAAGTCACTTGAACTGCCCTTTGAACCAATCCACCTGCTTGCGCAACTCCGCTATTTCTTTGTCCTTCTCGCTGACGATTTCCTGCCACTGCGCGGCGCTTTTCCCTGTGTTTTCCATAACTTAATTATACCAAAAACAAGAAAAACTGCAATAGAAAAAGCCCATTTTACCTGGGCTTTTTCTCCTTGCATGGCACAATTGACCGGCTTTTTAAATACTCAAATTCTTTCTCCGTTATTTCCAATACCTTTCCTGCTTCAGCTGGCGGCCAAGGGTAGCTCCCGCTCTGGGCACGGCGCTTGCTCAGGCAGAAACCCGCCCCGTCCCACTCTAAATATTTTATCATGGTGCCACTCAAATCACGAAAAACGTACAGATTTCCGTCATAGGGGCTGTGGTTCAGTTGATACCGGATGATCCCCAGCAGCCCGTCCAGCCCCGTATACATGCTGGTTTCCCCGCACACCAGCCATACCCTTTTCCCCCGTCTTGGGGGTGGGGATTTTTTGCTGGCCTCATGCAGCTGTTCCTTCCAATCCTCCGCGTTGGTGTACCGGATGCGCCTCATGCCCCGTTTGTGGCCAGGGTCATGCCGGGCTGCTGCCGCGCATTCCCGGCTGCAGTATTTCTGCTCTGACTTGACAAACGTGCTGAATCCCTCTCCGCACCAGCCGCAGACCCTATCCTCCCTCGTCTGTGCCATGGCCTGCAAATAACACTCCCGGCTGCAGTACTCCCCGCCATGCCACCTTTCGCTGGTGAACTCTTTTCCGCAAAACGCGCATCTGCGCATTCCCGGCTCCCTGGACGGGTTTGCCTTGCGATATTCCTTCCACCACTCTTTCCGGCACTCGTCGCTGCAAAAACGCCGGGTCTTGCAGTTCCAGTCCAGTTCAAATTCTACCCCGCAATTGGGGCAGACCTGTTTCCCTCGTCCCTGCTCATGCTGCTTTTCCTGCCTCTGCTTTCTATGGTACTCCTGGCGGCAGCGGTCGCTGCAAAAACGCCTCCAACGGCCGCGCTCTCCGCTCTGCTCCACGGGGGCTCCGCATTCCGGACAGACGTCCACTTTGCCCCCATAATACCTCTTGGCGTTATGGTATTTTATTCTGCACTCCGCGCTACAGAACTTCTGGCGGCTCTTGTGGCAGGTCGGCTCAAACTCTTTCCCACACCGCTGGCATTTGTGCTCTGTTCCCATTCCTTATATCCTTCGTTTTTCTTCATCCCTCCTTCATTATACCGCCTTCTTCTTTTCTTGCGTAGGTTCGTATCTATTTTTCGCTTACAGATGAAAATTTGGCCTTTTGGCTTTGCGGCAGGAACCGAACCCTCACAACAACAGAATAAGGAAAAACGAGAGGGTCAGCGGAGATAATCCGTCGGCCCTCTCGCCGTAAAAATACATAGCCGGTCGCTTGGAAACTTTCCCTGAAAACAAGCGACCGGCTTTTTTTATTTCAGGAAGGAGCTGAACCTATGATAACCCTAAAAATCTGGCACGGCCCCATGCGGGCCACGCTGACCCTCCCCCTGCGCGAAGCAGAGATTCAAAAGGCGCTCGTCAAGGCGTTCCACACTGCGCCCTTCAAGGTCACCGCCGACGATATGTCTCCAGAGGCGCTGGCCATGCTGAATGGGAAGGAGATCGATCTGGACGAACTGAACTTCCTCGCCAAAAGCCTGGATCGGTTCACCCCATACGAGCAGGACCAGTTTTGGGCGATTGTACAGATGGAGCAACCGTCAGACCTCAAAGCGCTTATTAACCTCGCCTTTAATATGGAGAGGTACACGTTGGTGCAAAACGTCACCGACCTGGCCGCTGTGGGAAAGAAGTATCTGCTCAATAAGATGGGGACTCTGCCCGCTTCCGAAATTGACAACCTCGACTTCGAGCAGGCAGGCCGCGAACTGCTGACCAGCGGAGATGGAACTCCCACCACCTACGGCCTGCTCTTCACGAATGAGGACGTACCGTACCGCGAAGTCTACCACGGCGCAACTTTTCCCTACTGCGAACCTCGCCGGGACATTATCGCCGTTGCAAAGATGGAGTACGGCCCCAAAACCGAGTACCTGTACTTGCCGGAAGATGAACTCGCCATCATCAAGGCCGCCCGGCGGATGGGAGCGCCGTCCCCGGATATGTGCCGGGTGGCGTTCACGGATTTTATGCTGGACGCTCCAACCTGGATACAGCATCTGGAAACCATGCTGTGTGAGCATGGCCTCGGGGTGGCAAACGAACTGGCTGACGCATTTCCGAGAACCACAGAGGGCTTTGAAAAGCTGGCGGCGGTCGTGGAGTATGCCGACGTTTCCAGTAGCGGAGAGGTCATGAGAATAGCCCGGCATCTGGAGGATTTTGTGTTCATCAAAGACGCGGAAACAGACGAAGATGTAGGCCATCACTTTGTCAGTTTTGACAGCGAGTATCGCGCTTCGCCGGAGTTGGCAGACTATATCGACTTTGACGCCCTGGGCAATCAGATCAGTGAGGATCGAGAGGGGCAGTTTGTGGAAGGAGGCTTCGTCTGCATGGACAGCGGCTGTTCGCTGGAAATGATTTTAGATGATGACCTGGACCTTGCGATGAGGGGGATTTAGCATGATAAAAGTCAAAATTACCAACAAAACCGGGGCAGCCCTTGCGCGGGAACTGCCCACCGACATTCATCAGCTCTACCACGATATGCGGGAGGCGGGTATTAGTAAGCCTCCGAAAAACATTCTGCTCCATGACGATAAGGATGTAGAGGTAAAGCTGTCCTCCGACAGCGAGATCGGTAGCCGCCTGCTGCGGGTGTTCGGCAAGAACGACACCCTGGCCGACGCCAACACTGTGGCCTTCGCTGTCAGCACCGCCAGAGAGGAAATTCTCACAGACTTGGAACAGAATATCGTCCACAACCAGTATCTCAGCAAAGAAATGTTATTCGACGATATCAAGGCCATGACCCAGGCCGCCGGGCCGGTCAAGCTGACGTTCTACTGTCCATTGGTGGGCCAGCTTGACGATGGTGAGTATGACGAGTATATCGAGATTGGCAGCGGATATCTCGTCGATCACCTCCACCAGCAGTTCCACCTCGTCGGCAAAGGTCATGCCGTCCTCGATGAGATTCTGCCGGGTGGAGCTATAGGTGCTGCCGCTCATGTCACGGGCCACGGCCTCATAGCTTAACCCCTGACCAGAGGACACAAGCCTTTGCAGCAGTTTAACGTAGGTAGCGGCATCGGTAGCCTGACCCTGGGGGTTGATCATGTCCACCTCATCCCCCGCGTTCAGTTCGTTGACCATGCCAGGAGTAAACATCTGCCGGGAGTAAGTCTTTCCCGTCTGCCCGCCTGCGGCGCGGCCCAGGCCGGTGGGGTTCAGCCTCTTGATGAACAGCGCCACGGAGGCAAAAATCCGCTGCTTGACGTTTTCTGCCACGATAAATTCGTTGGCGTCCCGCACCCGGGGCAGCGTGGGAGCCATGTCGCTCATTTCCCTCAACTGGGAAGGCCTGCGCTTGCTGAAGTAGAAAATAACCTCCTTCGCCTCCACATACACCGGCTCCGGGGACGTGATGCCATCGATGGAATACTGCCGGAACCAGTAGCCCACCGGCTTATTGTAGGGGGTATACTCAATACCCCCGCACACGCGGTTGCCCTTGTGCTTTGCCACGATGGTGCTGCCGTCCAGTTCGTCCACCTCCATCGCCTGGAGCTTGAAGAGTAGAAGGCCGTCCCCGGTGTACCTCTTGACGAAAAGCATACCGCCGTCCACCTTTTTCCGGCGGACGGCCATACGCAGCATCTGACTGAGGCTTTGGGTGCCGGTGACGTCGCAGTTGCGCTTTTTACACCACTGGGCCCAGAGCTTCTCTATCTCATGGTTTAGCTCCGGCTTGCCGGTCTCCGCCTGCAAAGTAAAGCCCCCGCCCACCACATTGCGGACGAAGGCTCCCATCACCCCATTGAGCATATCTGAGTTGCGCTCCAGGTCGCGGGCTCTGGCGCGTACCGTATCCCGGATGTAGCGGTCGGTCTGTTCCGCGCTGGTGTTGATAGCCCGCCAGTTCGCGTTGAGCCGGGAATCGTCCCCGGTGTCGTAGTGGCGTAGCGCGTCTCGCCATGCCTGCCGGGCAAAGCCCCGCTGGGGGCTGAACCAGCTTACAACTTGGTCGATTATGTTCATTTTATCACCAACTTTATTTCTGAAAAGTATTGACAATACGTGTTGCACGTGTTATAATAATCTTGCAAGGAGGGAAGAACATGAAAGACAAAGACCTGCTGAAACTTCTGAAGAAAAACGGCTGGGAAGTGGTCAGGATACACGGAAGCCACCATGTTCTTCAAAAGGGGGAGGACACCACCGTGCTCCCCCTCCACGGCAAAGATGTTCCCACAGGCTTGCTAAACAAAATTCTAAAGGACACGGGGCTCAAATAGTCCCATCCTTTAAGGAGGTATCTTGTATGATGTTTGTCTATCCCGCTGTTTTTCATCAAGAAGATAACGCCTATTGGGTGGAGTTCCCCGACCTGCCCGGCTGCCAGAGCTTCGGCGACACCCTCCCCGAGACGATGGCTGAGGCCCAGGAAGCGTTAGCCGCTTATGTGCTCACTCTGCTGGAGCAGGGCAAACCGCTTGCACAACCTTCCGACATAGGAGCTATCACCCCGGAGGATGGATTTACCTCCCTAGTGGCCTGCACCATCGACCAGTACAAGGACACTCGGGCCGTGAAGAAGACTCTCACCATTCCCTCCTGGCTCAACGACCGGGCCACGGCGATGGGGGTCAATTTCTCCCAAGCTCTACAGGAAGCCCTTATCACAAAAATTCAGGCGTAAGCAAGAGCCGGGCAGCTACAAGCTGTCCGGCTTTCTATCTTCCTTCAAAAAAAGCAGCCACCGTCCCCGGCAGCAAGCCCCCGTCCCCGGTGTTCTCCTGGGCCAGCAGTTCATTGCGCATCTGCCGCAGGAGCCCCAGGTCAGCCCGGGTCAGGCTGCGGCTCCCAAGCTTGTAGCTCTGCCCGCCTACCAGGATAAGGGAATTGAAAAAGCTGCTTATGCGGCTGCAGCCACATAAATAGTATATTTTGTATTCCTTTAACTGGACTTCCGTGAGGAATGTGGCGACAGCTAACATTGAAAAAGTGGATATGCACAGAAGGAAAAGCGGAAAAGGGAGGTCGGACAAGAGAATACGTTTTGCCGCGGCTTTTGAATAGGACGTGATATCTTCAAATGTGATGTAATGCCCATTCTGTCTGGCATACTCCATCACCTGCTGCCTTTCTTGACTGCCGGAGCCGTCAGCAAAGATAATCAGAGAATTGGGCATACGGTGTGAAACCTTTGAGATTTCCGTAAAGTCATACATCCGCTGAAAAGCCCCCTCGGAGAGGTATATACCATTATGACTTCCTGAATCGAATAAGTCAAACCAAGAGATACCCTCATTGCCGGAGGTCACGCCGGAACCGAGTCCGAGACTATATGACGGCTCGGTGTCTTTGCCAATGACCACTGCCGTTATGGACTTTACCGGCCTGTCACGCAAATTGCGGACTTCCAACTCTATTTTGTCTCCAACGTGGACATCCTGAAAAAGGTACCCACTGACGACGACATTTTCGGAGCCGTCCGGGTTTTGGATATCTTCATCGGGCAGCCACCGCCCCTCATCTTCGCAACGCAAAAACTGGCGGGTTGCGAGCTCGCATATAGTAACATTTACTGCACTGTCCTGGAACACCGTATATGATCCCAAGGGATTGATAATCCTCTCTACGGCGGGAAAATCCTGGGCCAGCAAATCGTCATAATTTACTGTATCTTTATTCTGCTCTTTGTGTGTCGGCATATAATAGATGCCATCTTGCGTTAGCCCCATCTGTTCGGCGCGTCGGAAAGAGTACATATCGAAAGCATAGCACCCCATGAAATCCACCATATTAAAAATTGAGTAGGTCATAAAGCAGAAGAGGAAAAGAACCGAAATAGGGTTATGCCTGTAAAATTGAAATATAAGATGTAATCTCTTCATTCCATTCTCCTATGTATTATAATTGCGCTTCATCTGAGCGACAGTTGAACGGCAGCAAGTATACGCAAATGGAACAGCTGCACATACAGACAGCAGCAATGTTGTAAGCAGTACAAATGCGTAATCCCCTACTGAATACTCAATGTTATCCATAATGTTTATCTGAGAGAAGAATGACTGGTAAAAAATCATATGAATTGCAAGAGCTATCAGGAAAGCAGACACTGACAAAACAATCACCTCCCAAAGGAGAAGCTTCATAATAGTGATTTTTTTCGCTCCCAACAGAGCATATATAGTGAGCTCGTGCTGACTCTGGTCTATCATACATCTGAACAAAAACAGAAATGAGAACAGCGAGGTAACATAGAGCATGCTCACCTTAATAAAAGCAACAGAGTCTTCCTTTTTGTCCATGTCCTTTGCATTGTTTGGGGACAAAACAGCCGCGGCAGGAAATCGATTCTTCAAAATGGACTCCGCTTCTTTGACCTCTTTGTCCGAAAGAGGATCGAAGCATAGATATGAAATTGTATCTGCCTGAAAATTATCAGTGTAAGCATCTATGGGCACCACGAAAACCTCTGGGGATGAAGAATACCCTGCCACACTAAACTCAATACCATTAAACCGGATGCTTGTAAGATTTGAAAGTTCTTTTGGAACAATTATCAGGTTATCCGATAAACTGTTCTCCTCAAATATGGGACTGCCGGAAGAGACATTCTCGAAATTGTCACGATAAGCACATATCCTTGGCAGTACTTGATCCGGGAGGTTTTCCCTGTACTCAGGGGGGAGGTCCAGGCCAGTTGACACTTCAACTTCCTCAATTTTGAAATTATCAAGAACAGTAAGGTCGGATGCAGAAATATCTTCTTTTCTTTTCAATTGTAATTCAAATCCTCTGTATGCTTCGTTTAACGCATGGCCGCCGAGTTTTTGTGAAAAATTATTTCCATAGTAATAAATGAAAATTAAGCAGGAAAGTACGGATCCGATAATAAACAAGAAGCATAAAAGCGGATTTTTTGTTATATTTTTTCTCAATTCATAAAGAGACAACCGCATTATATTGATACACATACATCTCCCTTTAAATAGTTCAGTTATTATAACACTCTCAGCAACAATGTGAGGGGAAAGCACTCTAGCAAGTGGTTTTCCCCTGCACACCTCTAAATCGTTAATTTTGTAAACACATAAGGAAATATATATCTGCAGGTTTCCTACAGGCGGTATAGTTTCTGTCTGTAAAAATACCTTTTGGCAGATTGCGCAAAATATTAGCGCTCATACTTCCTATCGACACGCCAGTCAATGGTCACATTTGTGTAGCCAGAATGCATCACAGTATTAGCCTCTCCGTCGGCTTTTCCATTTGGATCACCGCTTTCGCCAGACACTGCTTTTACCGTAATATAACCTTTGGAGTCCTTGTTATACGATGCCTTCTGGTGCTGTTTACCGCTGAGTCCGAACCATTGCCTAGGTACGAACGCCGTATAAGCCTTGCCTTCAGCAGGACCCATACCTGCCTGAATTTTGGTTTGTGACCAAATCTTGTTCACGCCATAGTCAAATTGGTACTCCATATCCTGATGCGTACCAGAAATGGAGTATGGCTTACTGAGGTCACGCTTAAAAGTGTTGGTGCTGTCATAGGCCGAAGCAGACATGGCAAACACAGAGAGAACCATAATCGCTGCCAGCAAAATAGATAAAAACCTCTTAGCCTTCTTCATTTTGAATCCTCCTTGATTATATTGATGTCTCCGGTTTTTCACCTACTGCAGTAACCGCTACCTGCAAACTCTCTGGAGATGGAAACGTAGTCGATCAATCTACCTATCCGCAGGTTTGAACTTGATTGGCGTCGGCAATCCACCAATCGTATCATAAATGCTTGCCGTGCATTCATGAGCAGATATTTTACACATCCTAAATCCCTATCAATACGACAAAAGCCCAAATTGGAGTTTTGTAATGGGATTCATTATTGCTATTTTAGCATATCTTTCTAATTAAAACAAAAATCTGTCCAAGCCGTATCAAAGTTTGTCTAAAAAATCAGGAGCAGCACTCTGCTCCTGAAAAGATTTCATTTCGATAAACTTTCCCACCATTTAGACATATATGGTGAAAAAAGAAAAACTATGTTATACTGTCTTTAGTAAGAGAATTTCGAACCTCCTGGTAGTGAATCAAGGTTTCAAGTACGAACTTCTGCTCGGGTTCCGTCATTCGCTCCACAATCGAGACTATCTCCCGCACAATCAAGCTTTCTGAGGGTTGAACAGCATATGAAGGGAATAATTCCGTTATATTTGCGCTCAGTGCTTTGGATAAAGATTCGATATTCTTAGCAGTAGGATGCAGTACATCATTTTCCCATCTAGAAATGCAAGATAGAGATACCCCGCACCGCTCCGCAAGCTGCTCCTGCGTAAGGTTCCTTATTTTTCTCAATTCGCGAATCTTTCTGCCTATTGAATCCATATGCTGCCCTCCTTTCAGTACTATTCTACCAAAAAGGAGCCAAAAACTCCATTGTACAAACGCCTATTCACTTTACAAATGCGCAAGTTTCTTCTATAATAGTGTTATCTGCCTAAATAAGGAGGAATTTGCATAAATGACAATGAAAAGCAATTTAACCGAATTTGTAACCAAATGTATAGCTCTCAGAAATAGCAGCGCCCTGCCAATAGGAACGTCAGAGCTGCTCCGATTGTTACTATCTTGCGATTACGATTTGTATGAAACACTTTATCACTTCTCACGAATCAAAGAATATACGCAAGACGATTTGGCGGCACTTCTTTCTGTTGTTCCGCCCTCACAGCCATTACATGATCTATCCCTGAACTCGATACATGCGATGATTCCCCGATGGACCGCGACTAAGTACCACACAGCCCCTATACAGGAAGTCCTGGAGGATATTAGGGCAAAGATTCTTTCCCACCTTATTGGGGTACATGTATATCATAGCAATCTGAACCCCCGGAACCCAAAATCTCCTGATTACCCATATATGCTGCTGATCTCCAAAGAACAGAGCGTCTTTCTGGACATCAACCGCAGGCGTTCATTCAAGTACACATACACAGATTCCAAATCAGACCAAGGAGGAAATTGCAAATGTATCATGTAGCAATTTGTGACGACGAGATTGTATTTATTGACAAAATCAGCGAGCTTCTACAACAGTACGCCAAAAGGAAAAAACTGATTTTTCAGTTCCATACTTTTACGGACCCCTCCTCATTGCAGGACGAAATCACGGACGGTTCAGTTTTTGACATCTACTTACTGGACGTGGAAATGCCGGGCATAGACGGTTTTTCCCTTGCCAAGCGAATCAAGGGCTCTCAACCCCTCGCCCCGATTTTGTTCCTGACCTCTCATGTTGAAATGTCAAGAGAAGGGTACAAAGTCGATGCTCTGAGATATGTGTCGAAGCTCAGTCTGAAGGATGAACTGACAGAGGCTCTGGATGCGGCATTGGACGAGACTGAAAAATCAGAAAAAAAGTATCTTACCGTTACATACTACCATGATATCGTCCGAGTTCCATATGATGAAATTTTATACGTTCAAAGAGCTATGCGCTATCTGGAAATTCACACCTCCCGCCAGGGAATAATCAATACCGGACGCGGGATAAAAGAGGTTTTCGAGAAAGTAAGTGATGAACGGTTCGTATTTATAAGCCGTAGCTGTTTTGTCAATCTGGATCATGTTCAGCAGCTTTCGGAATCTTTCATAAAAATGGACTCCGATGAAAATCTCCCAATTAGCCGGAAAATGCTGCCGGGGGTAAAATCGACTATCCTTCAAGTATGGGGTGAAAAGCCATGACGAGAGTATACGGACTTGTTGAAATTGCAGCAACTACTATTGAAGGGGTAATTATGCTGTGTACTGTTACTCATATATCATGTGAACGATATTTAGGGCGAAGACACAAGTTACTAATTTTTCTTTTTGCTTTCATATATACCGTAGTAATCACAGTCTTGAACTTACTCTCTACTTTTTCGTTTGTTACACTTGGTATTGCGGTCACACTTATTGTGCTATCAACCTATTTCACCTCAAAGGGCTCTCTACTGCTTCGCTCTACAGCGGCAGTGATTAGCATTCTCGTTGTGAGTGCAGTTGATTATATTTGCTTATTTATCTTTTGCATGATAACTGAATCCCCTATTACTGACACAAACTCTTTCCTGGCGCTGATAAATCCCAGTCCAATGCGATGCCTATACTTAGCTGTAAATAAGGGGATTTGTATACTTCTATTAGTGCTTTTCTGGCGTTTTATGCCCGAACTTCAAAAACTCCACCGCAAGCAAAGAGTCGTGCTTCTTTGTACAAGTATTTCTGTATTTGCCGTCTTGAATATATTGATAGCACTAATTATGAGCCAGTCCATACTGGCTATGCAGAACGCCATCATGTTTTCCTGCTTTTTTTCGTGTTTGTGTGTATTTGCAGTAATTGCTCTGCTGCTTATCAATGACAACTACCAGGAAGAAAAACAGAAGGCAGAGCTTCTACGCAGCACAAATCAGCTGATTGCGCTGAACTACCAGGAGCTATACGCTAATAGAAAGGAAATCGCACGGAGGATTCACGACTTCAACCATCACATCAAGGCCCTGGAAGTTTTAGCCAGCCAGGAACATGCGGATTAAACCGCCCAATATACCCACTCTCTTCTAAAGACATCTTATGCGGAAAAGCATTTCTGCATAAGCGGGAACAACATTATCGATGCGGTTATAAACTGCAAGGCTGCTGAAGCAGAGACTCTGTCAATTCCTTTCCAGTATTCCGTGGAGCTACCCCATCCAATCGAAATTGACCAAGTTGATATTTGCGCAATTTTGTCCAATCAAATTGACAACGCTTTCGAGGCCAGCCAGCAGTTGTCTGATACCACTAAAAGAAATGTCAGTGTTAAGATATGGGTCAAGAATGACAGCACCCTCTTTTTCCGAGTAGAAAACTATGTGGATGCTGACCCGCTCATATCTAACCCCAATTTACAAACCACCAAAGCGGACTCCCAAGAGCTCCATGGACTTGGCCTGCAAAACATAGCAGATACAGCAAAGAAATATGGTGGCGCTCTCCGAAGTTCTTACCAAGACCACTACTTTGTTTCAACTGCCTTCGTGTGCCTTAACCCTTTTTAGACAAACTTCGATACCTCTTAGACAAAAATCCGTTTTTAATTCCTTTTCTGCTATAATAATCGCATGAAAGGGAGGGGCTCGTTATGCTAAACGCTTGCGCTACCGCATTAACAGACAGGCTTTTATCCAAGTTTCCAACAGCTCAGGCTCATGGGGCGGTTTACATTTACGGATTTGAACTGTCTCTTTCGTCCTTGGCAGTAATGGGGTCCGTGTTTATTTTGTCGTGTTTATGCGGAGCGGTGAATACTTCCATCACCTTTAGCCTTATATTTGTCAGTATCAGACTTTTTTCTGGAGGCTACCACGCGAAAACATATGGACATTGTTTCATTCTCAGTAATGGAGTGTACCTGGCTTGTTTGGGCACGGCGCATATGATTGAAACACTCGGGGTTACCTTTGTTTGCCCAGTCATGATACTTCTTTCTATGGTAGTTGTTTTTGCGTTAGCTCCTATAAAGAATAATAACCATCTGATATCTGATGCGTCATATCAAAAAAACAGAAATATCGCTTTGATATTCACAACGTGTGAGGGGCTATATTTATTGGTGGCTTACTTCTTCTCATTTATGCTACAGATAGTCTGTATGGGCTCGACCACAATGACGGCTGTAGCCGTATTGATGATAGTCCCTAAAATAAAGGAAAGGAGAAATAAGTATGAATAGTGTATGGGCAGCAATCGCCTCTATTATTGAGGCATTTGCGAACTTGGGTGCTGGGCTCACTTCCAATGGGTGTGGCTATGAGCCCGAAGTCCCCGAAGAGCTCCAGAAGTAAGCTCAACAGAAATGGTCAGTCAGGAGACACACCTGACTGGCTTTTCTTTTGAGATGAATCCATATGTATTATAGCACCGCCTCTTTCGCTGCAAAAATCTTTTCTGCCAGCATAGAGGTATGCCCAAAAATAGTTTGCCGTGAAAAGAGATATGATTTTTTCATATCTCTTTTATTTTTTTGCCCATTTGGACTCATAAGAGTATCAACTGATGCTTTTAAGCAAGTTCATTGGCCCTTTGGCCCACGTTCACCACCTCCGGGATTTGATTTTCGACAAATTCAAATCCTGGAGGAATAGAAATGAACGAACAGAAAAAATGGTACATAACTGTTGGCAATGAAAGAATTGAGGTGTCGGAGGAAGTCTACCGCGCCTATTGGCACTATACCGAGAAAGAGAAATACTTTATGGGCAAGCTCAAGCAGGAGAAGTTTGTCGCCAACCAGGAAAATGAAACGGTACAAGTCACTCCCAGCAAAGAAGATTCTCTGGAGCGGTTGACAGAGTGTGGGCTTCAGTTTCCTGACACATCAGCTCCTTCTCCTGATGATAAGGTCGATGATATTGAACTACTCATTTTGCTGGATAAAGCACTTGACAAACTGCCGGATGAAGAACGTCGGCTGGTTCAAGAACTGTTTTACCTGGAAAAAACAGAAAGGGAAGTGGCCCAGCTATTCCATACTGCGGTAGGCACGATTTATTATCGCAAGAAAAAGGTGTTGAGGAAGCTGAAAGAATATCTCGAAAAAAACTCATGATTTCTTTGAAAAAACTCTGCCTTTGTTCCTAAAGACTATGGAGGGGTATCAACACTTTTCCGTTATTGGACCTTGAAATATTCATAGCAGCACCCAAACACCGCCCCACTGCACCACAGTCCAGCCGCCAAGACTGCCTGCGGTAACATCCAGTTACCGCAAAAAGATAACCTCAAAGGCACGAGCGCCCCCTGGCTGTTGACCGGCCCCGGCACTGTCCGAAGCGTAGTGGAGCACCCGCAAATCCCGTACCGCAGGGTCAAAGGGGGATATAAATGTATCGCGCATCGTGCCAACGATGGTTTTCGTGCTGCACCCTATATCATGGGAGAACATAACAGAGAGGATGAGCGCCTATGCTTGTATCCATTAACAAAATTAAAGTTAATCCCGGCAGACGGGAGGTTGAGAGCAAGGAGATAAATGACCTTGCAAAGAGCATTTCAGAAATTGGACTGCTCAACCCCATAACCGTCGCTCCTGACCATACCCTGATTGCCGGTCTCCACCGGCTGGAAGCCGCAAAGGTGCTGGGGTGGACGGAAATTGAATGTACCGTCAGTGACTTATCCGGCCTATTAGCTGAGTTGGCTGAGATCGACGAGAACTTTGTGCGCGTGAACCTATCGCCCATTGAGTTTGGCGACCTGCTGCTCCGACGCAAAGAGATTTATGAGGAACTGCACCCGGAAACTAAGGCTACAAAAGAAGGAGGGCCTTTCCGTGGAAATCAGCACGGCAACGAGGTCACGTGCAAAATGCCTGTGACCTCAAAATCATTTGTTCAAGATACCGCAGAAAAGTTAGGCGTAAACGAAAGTACGGTCCGCAGGCAAGTCCAGACTGCTAAAAATCTAACGCCAGAGGCTAAAGATATCATCCGAAACTCTGGAACTGACATTACAAAAGCGGACGCTCTCAAGCTCTCCCGCCTGGAGCCGCCCCAGCAGGAAGAAGCCGCCACTCAGCTTGCGGCAGGTGAAATCCGTTCTGTGGACGAGTACAAAAAACCCTACTCCTTGGGCGGCAAACGCTACGCCACTTTCGAGGAATCCGTTGCCGACCTCAAAAACCCCAACAAGGACGCAACGTATACTGCTGATACTCTCCTGGCAGGCATGGACGGTTTCATCGACGACTTTCATCACAATTTCTCCTGGTACAGTACGCCCATGTGTACCGTGGCCTATCCACAGGTGAACCGGGAGCAGCTAGAGTACATCAAGAAACGCTTTGCGGGAGTTGTCACAGAGATTGAGAAGCTCTTGCAAGACATAGAAGTGTGATTAACATCAATAACGCCTTCTTCCAAATCAACATCACACCATCTTAGTCCAGTTACTTCGCCAACTCGTAATCCCGTACCGACCATTACCGCAAATATCGGATACCAGTTTTGTGCTTTTGGCGTGTTCTTCAGATAGTCAAGAAACAAATCCTGCTCAGGTCGTGTTAATGCCCTGCGTTTTTCCGTCTTGAAAACATGGGATTTTTTCAGCTCTCTCAATACATTGTCAGGCGGATTGTTACGAATGTAATCATCATCAACCGCCATATCCAAAATCTGATGAAGCACGGTATGGATACTGTCAATCGTAGAAGCCTTTAATCCTCTTTTGTCGGCAAGATAATTATAGTACCGCTTAACATCAGATTTTTTCAGAGTTGAAATACGCTGTTTTCCGATATTTGGACGAACAAAAGTCTCATACATATATTTATAATTTTCAAAGGTATTGTTTTTCAATCCTCGTTTCAAAACTTTCCACAAATCAAAAAGTTCATTTACCGTAGTATAGCGGGCTTCGGTCTTAATGCCATCGCTTTTATCTTTTGCAATCTGTTCTTCCTTTGCACGAAGATCGTCTAAGTTCCTCGCATAGACATAACGCCTCTTTTTGTTTGCGTCCATCCACGAGTATTGGTAAGTACCGTTGCTTCTTTGTAATTCTCCGGTACGAAGAACTACTCTTGATTTATCCTTTCTCTTTTCCTTAGCCATAAGTCACCCTCCTAAATATGCTTTTTACCCTTGATATAGGTATCTAATTTCTCCCGGACAATAAATACCTGATTCCCCAGCGGTATTACAAACGGGCATTGTGGATTGAATTTTGATCCCTCCCTTTGTAGTTATGGCTTTATCATAGCCGGGTTTCTTACAATACACAACCAACTTTTTCGTGCTTTTACGCAACTTGAAGTTGCAATCTCCCTTTTTGATGCTGAAATAAGTGCCAGCATCAAATCCCCCTAAGTATAAATCAATTCCGCCATAATGACTTCTTCCACCTGAGCCTTGCAGCTATTCATCCGACCTACCCATTCCATTTGATTTTCAGCCTTTAACCGCTCCGTTATGCCCTGCCGCTGGGCGTAATCTTTTACCAACTGAAAGAACATTTCCTCGGCCTGCCGGTCAATGTCGGCAAGGTAATCATGCAGCCCACCGCCCATCCAGAGGGCCGTGTAAAGGGCCTTGCGGTGCTGCCTGATGTACCGCAGGTGCCGCTGGCCCCATACCCCTACCGGCTTTTCTTCAGCCGGTAGAGCAAGGCAGGGGAACCGGTAATCGCCCCGCATTTCATATGTACCGCCCATTTGCTCAAAAAGAGATTTTTCCATCATGATACCCCCATCATCGTATTTTCACGGTCTTTGCGCTGACTGTCTTTACCAGCAATTCATCCACGCAGTTGGTGTAGCGGCCCTGGGCAATCAGTTTGTTGCGGAACTCATTCAAATAGAACACCAGCCGCCGCCACTCCGCATCATCAAGATACAAGTAATGCTTTTTCATCGTCCGCCCCCCTCTTTCGGGAGGGATGTTTCAGCACCCTTGCCCTGAAACACCGCTCCCCTATGTAACCGCCGAAGCGGTAACAGATACGGATGGTCTGCTCCACTCCGTCATCTGTCGCCGCCCGGTCACAAACCTCAATGCGCTCCACCAAAAGATTGAGGTTTTCGGCGGTCAATTCCTGGATACCGGCGTACTCCGCCATCAGGTCAGCCCACTGTATCGCGTTCTGCCGGGTGTCCCTGACCTCCTGCATGGCCCGCTCCAGCGCGTCGATCTGCTCCAGAAGCTGGGCCTGCTCTGCCTGATACTTGTCTACCAGCCGGGTAAAGTTGTCATTGGAGATACGCCCGGACAGGGAATCCTCATACAGCCGGTCAAACATCCGGGTCACTTCATCATAGCGTTTCCGGGCCTGCTTCAGCTTGCCCTCGCTGCTTTTCGCCCTGCTGCCCTCCGCTTTGTCGTTCATCCTGATTGCCAGGG
Source organism: Acutalibacter muris (assembly GCF_002201475.1). Taxonomy (NCBI): domain Bacteria; kingdom Bacillati; phylum Bacillota; class Clostridia; order Eubacteriales; family Acutalibacteraceae; genus Acutalibacter; species Acutalibacter muris. Next base: position 2,196,745 of record NZ_CP021422.1, read on the forward strand.
CAACGGCCTTGTCCCTGTCCTCATAGGCAAGCTGGGCGTGGTACTGGATGTCGGCCAAAACCGCGTCGTACAAATCATCATAGAAAATGCGGTGGTCGGTACACGCTTTCGTGTTATGGGCATAGGTGGTACAGACGTAAACCCTGTGTCGCTTTCCCGTCCAGTAGCGCAGCCCCAGCGCCTTCCCGCACGTCCCGCACTTCACCAGCCCGGAAAAAATAGATACAAAATTATCCGTCGTATCGCGCCTGCGGCTCAGAATTTTGGCGTTGGCCCCATCAAATACCTCTTGTGACACTAACGGCTCATGGGTGTTTTCTACCCGTATCTGCTCTGCTTCTGGAACCTTTTTGAATTTTCCAACCTTAAACACGATTTCTGTTTTACACATCACAGTGTGTCCGAGATAAAGAGGATTGCTAATGATATTGCGGATAACTGTATGCGACCACTCATATTTGTTGGCCGGTCTTTCAAATCGTTTCTGATACTGTTTCTCCCCTCGTTGATGGAGCCACCAGGAGGGACAGGGCACTTGCTCCTGACGGAATAACGTGGCGATTTTGTTCGGCCCCATACCGGCATTGGCATACTCGAATATCCGCTTCACGATCCATGATGATGCCATGATGGAAACCGCTGACAGCATCCGGCAGTATGGCGTTCTGGTCCCGGCGATTGCCAGACCCGACCCCAGCGGCGGCTATGAGCTGGTAGCCGGACACAGGCGGCATAGGGCCAGCGAACTGGCAGAGAAAGAAACCATGCCAGTCATTGTCCGGGATTTGGACGATGATGCTGCCACGATTATCATGGTTGACAGCAACTTGCAAAGGGAAAGCCTTCTCCCCAGCGAGAGGGCTTTTGCCTACAAGATGAAATTGGATGCCATGAAACGGCAGGCAGGTCGGCCCTCTAAAAGTTCCGCCCAACTTGGGCGGAATTTTGAAGGTAAGTAATCCAGAGAAATTTTAGCGGAACAGGTTGGGCAAAGCCGGAACCAGATTTCGCGCTACATTCGTCTGACCGAGTTAATCCCCGAACTGCTGAACATGGTGGACGAAAAGAAAATTGCCCTGAACCCAGCCTATGAGCTGTCCTTTCTCAAAAAAGAAGAACAGACACAGCTTTTGGACGCGATGGACAGCGAACAGGCTAAACTGTTACTCATAATCAAACCTCAACCTCCTTTGCAATTACATTGTATTGGAAATCAAAGAAAACTTGTAGTTTGCGACCGGATACACCGTACAACGCAAAAAAGACCTTGAAAGGTATTATCCTCTCAAGGTCTTAATCTTAGAAATTATGCGATTTTTCAGCCTCTGCACACTTTCCTGCACCAAATGATGTAAATTTGATGTAGATGTGTACTGATGGGGCGTATCCCGGCATTAAAGTACATCCCGTTTTACCGGGGAAACGATACATCTTAATAGAGCTTTGCGCCTGCCGGAATGTGGTTGTCTACCATCAGAAGATGGAGTTTTTCTGCACCTTCCTCCTTGTGAACAGCGCTTATCAGCATACCGCAGGAATCAATACCCATCATCGGTCTTGGCGGAAGATTGGTGATAGCGATACAAGTCTTGCCGACCAATTCTTCCGGCTCGTAATACTCGTGAATACCGCTTAAAATCGTCCTGTTTTCGCCTGTGCCATCGTCTAATGTAAACTTTAAGAGTTTCTTTGACTTCGGTACGGCTTCACATTCAAGCACCTTTACGACTCTGAAATCCGATTTAGAGAAAGTCTCAAAATCAACGAAATCCTTGAATAGAGGCTCAATCTCTACCTTAGAAAAATCAATCTTCTCCGGCTCTGTGTTTACATCATTTGCAACCGCCTGAACAGCCTTGTGGCTTACATCATTTTTCTTATTTACACCATCTAAGGTCTTCATTGTCGGGAACAACAGCACATCCCTAATAGAAGCCGCACCCGTAAGCAGCATTACAAGCCTGTCCACGCCCATGCCCATGCCGCCCGTGGGCGGCAGACCATACTCCAGGGCGGTGAGGAAATCCTCATCTACATCGCAGGCTTCGTCGTCGCCGGCGGCCTTCTGGGCGGCCTGGGCTTCAAAGCGCTGGCGCTGGTCCATGGGGTCATTTAGCTCGCTGAAGGCGTTGGCGTACTCGCGGCCGCAGATGAACAGCTCGAAGCGCTGGGTGTACTCGGGGTTCTCCGGGTCTTTCTTGGCAAGGGGCGAGATGTCCACCGGGTGACCGGTCAGGAAGGTGGGCTGCACCAGCTTTTCCTCGCAGTATTTCTCGAAAAAGAGGTTCAGTATCTCGCCCTTCTTGTGCCGCTGCTCGTATTCTATATGGTGCTGGTCCGCAAGCTTCCGGGCCTCCTCGAGGCTCTCCACCTTAGTGAAGTCCACCCCGGCGTACTGCTTTACGGCCTCTGACATACTTATTCTTGCGAAAGGCTTGTCCAGGTCAATCTCCACGCCGTCGCGCTCCACCCTGCCGGTGCCCAGCACCTTGTGGGCAACAAAGCGGATAAGCCCCTCGGTCTGGTCCATCATGCCGTTTATGTCGGTGTAAGCCTGATAGAACTCCAGCATGGTGTACTCCGGGTTGTGAAAGGTGTCCATACCCTCGTTGCGGAATACCCGGTCCATCTCGTACACCCGGTCAAAGCCGCCCACTATCAGCCGCTTCAGGTGCAGCTCCAGGGCTATGCGCAGGTACATTTCCATGTTCAGGGTATTGTGGTGTGTGATGAAGGGCCGCGCCGCCGCGCCGCCCGCCTGGGTGTGCAGCACAGGGGTTTCCACCTCAAGAAAATCCTGGCCGTCCAGGTATTCCCTGATGGCGCTGATTATCCTTGAGCGCTTTACGAATACCTCCCGCACCTCCGGGTTCATGATAAGGTCCAGGTAGCGCTGGCGGTACCTGGCATCGGTGTTTGTCAGACCGTGGTACTTCTCCGGCAGGGGCAGCAGCGCCTTTGAGAGTATGGTAAGCTCAAGGGCTTTCACCGATATCTCTCCCCGCTGGGTGCGGAAAACCTCACCCTTGACGCCCACGACGTCTCCGATGTCAAGAGAGGCCTGCAGGGCCTTATAGCTCTCCTCCCCCATCACGTCTATCTTTGCGTATATCTGCACACGCCCGGAGCTGTCCTGGAGGTCCATAAAGGCCACCTTGCCCATGCCCCTACGGCTCATTATGCGCCCGGCGACACGCACCTCCTTGCCCTCTACCTCCTCGAACCTCTCCAGTATCTCCTGGGCCTTTATGTCCACGTCAAAGCGTGTGTGCAGATATGGGTCGCTGCCCTGTTTCTGCATATTTTCAAGCTTATCTCTGCGTATCTTTAATATCTCACTCAGCTCCTGGGGCTGTGCCTTTTCCGCCATTCTTCCCTCTCCCTTTTATCTAAAAGTATCTTTCTGCATATAGTCAGCTGATAGAGTTCACCACATATGTCGCCATGCCCGCGGGGGCCTCTACCACTACGGTCTGATTCACCACGGCCCCGATAAGGGCTTGGCCCACAGCGGATTCGTCGGATATCTTTCCGTTCCTGGGGTCGGCCTCGTTGGAGCCCACTATGCGCAGGGTGCGCTCGCTCTGCCTGCCGCTTGGGGAGGTAACGCTCACCTCGACGGTGGAACCGATATGCACGGTCTCGTTACCCAGGGCCTCCTCGTCTATTACCACGGCGTTTTTCAGCATCATCTCAACGTCCGCGATGCGGGCCTCCACCACGGCCTGGTCGTTTTTGGCTTCGTCATATTCGCTGTTCTCGGACAGGTCCCCGAAGGACAGGGCTACTTTTATCTTTTCAGAGACCTCCTTGCGCCGCACCATTATCAGATAGTCGCGCTCTTTCTCCAGGTCCTTTAATCCTTCTTTAGTAACAAAAAACTGCTTCTCAGCCATGCTCACATTTTCCTTTCCGTAGCGGCTATGCCGTTGTCATCCATATATTATACCCCCTGTGAGCCCTTTTGTCAAGGGAAAAGGCCGGGCTTATTGCCCGGCCTTTCCCCTCATATCTCAGTATCAGGTGTAGCAGAAATAAATGGTGGTCCCCAATATGCTGTCGTAGTAGCTGGTATAAACCCCGCTGCCGGATATCACCCCGTTCTGGCCGGTGACATTGTCCGGGCAGGTGCTGCCGTTTTCCAGCACGTATCTGGCGTTCTCTATGGATTTCTTCGTCGGGGTATAGTGAATCATGCCGTTATACACCGGTCCATACTGCCCGGGCTGGTATATGACCTCTCGGATGGTGTTGGGGAAATGCTTGCTTTTCACCCGGTTGAGCACCACGCTGCCCACCATCCTCTGGACCCAGTCAGGTATCCAGTCGCAGCCCGCCTCGGCGTTGATTATCCTGGCCAGCAGGTCCAGGTCCTCCTCGGTGTAGCTGGGCTTTGGCTTTTTGGCCGCCTCAATAGCCGCCAAAATTTCCTTTGCCGTGGTATAGTCGGTAAAGTAGCTGGTCTTCTGATAGGGCAGCTTTTTGTCGTCGATCTTCATGTTGCGCTGCTGCTCGTAAATAGCGCCCACCTGCATGGCGTAGGTGCCGCCATTCTTCAGGGCCCGGAGCATCAGGGTCATATAGTCCGCCTTCGGATCATAGCCGGTCACCTCAATGTAGCTATTGAGACCCGAGCCTTTTGCCGACACGCCGGTACCCATTATGGGTAAAACCGTCAGAGCAATCGCCAGCACCGCCGCCAGAAGTCTTTTCTTCATATGAGCACAATCCTTTCGTTAGGGGACAAGGGCTCGTCCCCATATATTTCGGTCTGGTTACAATTCCCATTCTATGCCTTTGCAGGATAATTTATGCAAAAGCTTTACTAAGAATTTCCAGTATCCCAGGCCGATGGCTCATATTGTACCACTGGCTAGCGTGATATTATGTCGATTACTCTGCGTACTCCATATCTTTCGGGGCCCAGTCTTTCAGCACCTCCAGCATATCTTTAGCCACTTCCCTGGCCCCCGGGAGGTCGTGCTCAAGATAATTGCCGCACTCCTGCCGCTTGCTGCCGGGTATAACACCGTCGAAGGTGGAGATGAATTTGAAGGACTCCTGCACCAGCTTTATTGCCTGCTCCTTACTCACGCTGTCCCGAAGGAGCAGGTAGAAGCCGGTGCGGCAGCCCATGGGCCCTACGTATATAACGCTGTCCGAGAGCTCCGTGTTCCTGGCATAGGTGGCAAACAGGTGCTCAAAGGTGTGCAGCTGTCCGTTATTCAGATAGTCGCCCATATTGGGCTTCTTCATACGGATATCATAGGTGATAACGTCTCCGTCGACCCGGGAGACGTACATTCCCTTCTCCAGTTTGTCGTGGTTTACTGTAAAGCTTGCTATAGTTTTCATTCTTACTGCCTTTCTATACTAAAAGATTATTGAGCGTTTAGTGCGTCGATAAGCTGCTGCAAACCTGCCGCAACCTCCGGCGCGCCGCCAGCGAACATTATAATACCGCGCAGCGGCATATACTGCATCATTGCCTGCATGGCCTCCGCCCCCATGGGGTTCGCGTCAGACTCCTCCGCCTCCTGCATGGGGTTCATGGCCTGCATCATCTGGCCCACCATCTGGGCGCCCTTGGGGTCGGCCATGATGTCGCCGATGGTGCTGTTGAAGCTATAGGTCCTCTTTATCTGCTGGGTACTCTCCACCTCCACCTTGGCGCAAAGCTGTATATCACGGCTGGACCTGCCTATCATGACGGTAAAGCTGCCAGTCTCCACATGCCAGTCGTTTATATCCACGTTATAGTAGGCAAAGGCCCGCTTGTCAAGGGTGAAGGCGACGGTCTTCTCCTGGCCGGGGGCCAGCTCCACCTTATCAAAGCCCTTGAGCTCCTTTACGGGGCGTATGGCTGTGCTCTGGTCATCGGATACGTAGAGCTGTACTATCTCCTTACCGGCGCGGTCCCCCACGTTCTTCACCTTTACAGTGACAGTCAGGGTGTCGGTGTCCTTCATACTGGTCTTGTCCAAGGTCAGATCGCTGTACTCGTACTGGGTGTAGCTCAAGCCGTGGCCGAAGGGGAACAGCACCGGCATATCTTTTTTGTCATAGTAGCGGTAGCCCACGAAGATGCCTTCTCTATACTCGGTGCGGTCTCCCTCGCCCAGGTAGTAGAGGTACGAGGGGTTGTCTTCAAGCCTCAGTGGGAAGGTCTCGGCCAGCTTGCCGCAGGGGTTGGCGCGGCCATAGAGCAGGTCCACCACGGCGGGGCCCACGGACTCGCCGCCAAGATAGGCATAGAGCACGCCGCGCACCTCGTCTATCCAGGGCATCTCGATGGCGCTGCCGCACTCCACCACCACAACGGTGTTGGGCTGGGCCTTTACCACCTCCCGCAGCAGCTTCTCCTGGCAGGCGGGTATCTTCATGTCGGCCCGGTCGAAGCCCTCGCTCTCCATGGCGTCGGTGATGCCGATAAAGACAACCGCCGCCTGGGCCTCCCGGGCGGTCTTTACAGCCTGGGAGATGAGCTCGTCGTCGGGCTCCTGGGTCTTGGTGTCATAGCCCTGGGCGTAGGTAACGCCGTACTCCTTTGCGGCTTCCACGGAGCCGGAAACCTTGTAGCTGTTCACATGGGAGCTGCCGCCGCCCTGGAACCTTGGTTCACTGGCAAACTTGCCGATGAACGCCACCTTGTCCTCTTTCTTCAGTGGCAGTATGCCGTCGTTCTTCAGCAGTACCATAGATTCTGCCGCCATCTGCCTGGCCTTCTCGTGATGGCCCTCATAGTCGAATTTCGTATCAGGCTTGCGGTTCTCTATGTACTTGAACACAAAGGCAAGTATGCGCTCCACGGCAGCGTCCAGGTCACTTTCCTTCATCTCTCCGGCCTTTACCGCCGCTATGAGCTTTTTGGTGTTTCCGTTGCCGGGGCCGGGCATCTCCAGGTCCATGCCTGCGGGCACGCCCTTTACCCGGTCGTTTACGGCTCCCCAGTCGCTCATCACAGCGCCCTCAAATCCCCACTCATCCCGGAGTATCTCTGTTAATAGCCTGTGGCTCTCAGACGCATACTCACCGTTTAGCCTATTATAGGAGCACATGACAGTCCAGGGCTTTGCCTGCTTCACCGACTTCTCAAAGGCGGGCAGGTATATCTCCCGGAGGGTGCGCTCGTCCACCTGGCTGGAGCTCGTCATACGGCGGTGCTCCTGGGAGTTTGCCGCGAAATGCTTTAGGCTTGTGCCCACGTTCTTGCTCTGCACGCCGCTTATATAGGCCGCGGAGAGCTCTCCGGCCAGATACGGGTCCTCGGAAAAATATTCGAAGTTGCGCCCGCATAAGGGGCTGCGCTTGATGTTCACCGCCGGGCCCAGCAGCACCGCCACGTCCTCGGCCTGGCACTCGTCGCCCAAGTATTCGCCGGACTCGCGAAGAAGCTCCCGGTCAAAGGAGCAGGCCACGCAGGAGCCGGTGGGATAACTTATGGCCTTGACAGAGGCGTTCAGTCCCAGATGGTCGGTCTCCCCCGCCTGCTTGCGCAGGCCGCAGGGGCCGTCTGTAACCATTACCGAGGGGATCCCCAGGCGCTCGAGACCCTCCACGTGCCAGAAGTCCGCGCCGGAGCAGAATTTGGCCTTCTCCTCCAGAGTCATTTGCGTTATCAGTTGTTTGATGTCCATTACTAAAATGCACCCCTTTCTGTTAAATATTTCGGGCAATATTATTTTACCACAGAAGGCAGCAAATGTCTACAATATATTGGAGGCGCGGGGAGTTTTTTCTTATCCAAGGCCACTCTCTATCTCCTGCTTAAATAGTATTTCCAGAACTCCGCCCCATCGTTTGGGGCTGTTTCTGAATTCTCCCGCTCCTTAAGAAAGTCCCTGCTGATATCCGACAACTTTTTCAGATACTCCACATGACCGCCTCTCTCTATGGCCGCCAAAATATAGTCTGGGATATTGCTTCCGTCTTCTATCTTGAACACTATATCCTTCAGGTCCATAAACTTAGCAAATATATCGTCCTCCTCCGCGCAGCGCTCAAGCCCGCGCTCGCCGGCGTAATTCTGAAATTCAAAGCATGTGTGCGCCACATATTCCTGAAGCCACCTCAGGTCTGCCTCGTCAATGCTGCCGCCCTCCGCAATCCGGGCAACCTTCTCGCAGACGCCCTCAAATGAGCGCACGACCTGCATTGTCTCAAAGCTGTCACGCCTGCACGCTTCGATGTACTTGACATACTGTGTTCCAAGGAAAACATTTGCCGCCAGACTTAGGGCCAACATTACCGCTCCAACACTTCCGATAACCTTAAACCTTTTCAAAGCCCATACCTCCTACTGATTTATCATATCCTCCATGGCCTTCAGCAACTGGTCCACGTCCTCTGTCTCCCACCGGCTGTAGGGGCCCGCGGAGGGCTTCTCCATTTCCCGGCGCATTTCCCACATCAGAGCCCCGGCCTCCTCGCCGTTTTGCACCGCCTGGGCATAGCGGCTGATGCTCCCGGGGTCTGAAAGACTCTGGCCAAGCTTGCCGTATACAGCCCTATAGGCCTCCTGCAGACGGTTCACCCAGCGCCGGCCGGCTGAAAGCTGCCGCACCGCATCACTGGCGGCCTCCTTTGTGGATATGTCCATAGCGTCCAACTTTAACGCCCGTGCCGCCAGACTGAGCCCGGCCAGGGTGCGCCTGGGGGGCTTTCCCCCGCCGGACTCCCTCCTGCCCTCTACCGCTGTGACCCGGCCGCCCCTTATCATTATAGAGGCGGTCCGGCCCTTTCCGTGGCCGCTGTCCCGGCCTATGCCCGGGCTTGCCGCGCCGCCCCTGGCGGTCAGGGCGCCGTCCGGCTGGCCGGTGGCCCGGGTCTGGTCTATATATAGAGAGGTGCCGTCCCCAAGGGAGATGCCGGCGCAGCCCGCGCCGCTCTCAAACAGGCTCTCGGTGCCGCGTTTTAAGAGCAAGGTCACCCTGTTGCCGCTCCCCAAGCTGCACGCCCGGCCGGAGGGCACACGGCAGGTCACGCCGTCAAGGGTCAGCTCCACCGCGCCTATGCCGTCCGCAAGGGCCAGCCGCCCACTGAAGGGCCGGTCCACCGCGTCCGTGCCGGCGCCCCCCTTAAGGCCGGTGACCTTGCCGGTAAGCACCCGCAGGGTGCGGCTGTCCTCCTCGTAGCGCCAGTCAACGTCCTCCTCTCCGCCGGTGACGGTGAAGGGGTTGGGGAACATGGAGATGGGTATAAATTTTCTCTGCATACGGCTCCACTGTAGGTACACGTACCGGGTCTGCAGTTCCTCGGACCTTCCCCGGCCCTCAAGTGCGATAAGGTGGGCCGGGTAGCCCTGGGAGGGATCGCCCTTTAGGAGCCATAGCCGGGCAAGGTCCGGCTGCGCGCTCCTTAAAAGCATCATCTGCGCGTGGCGGCCGTCTATTGTCATGCCCTCGAGGGAGCTCCACCCAGGAAACATACTTTTCCACATCAGGTCGTAGGGCTCAAGCTCCTCCCCAAGGGCGTTGAACACATGGCTCTCCCTGGGGACCTGGAGCATTACCGCGCCCTCTATTACCACGCGGACGGGCAGCTCCGCCGCCTGCCGCTCCAATATGAACGCCCCCTCCTTTAGGCGCAGAACATTATCAGGCCCGCCCTTTATGTCCCCGAGGCGGGTGAGTCCGCTCCCCGCCAAAGTGAGCGTGGCCTTTTCCTTAAAGCTGAGCTCATGCAGTTCTGTTTCGCCCTTGGTATAAAGCTGGGTCTTGGCATTATCCACCGTTACTCGGGCGGCGTTTGCATTGCGTATCTCTACCTGGCCCTGCCCGCGAAGCTCCAGCGCCGAGGTTTGCTCCCCATGGCCGCGAAGGATAACCTTCTCGTCTCCGCTCACAGTGACAGCGTTTGACTCAGCGTCATATGCCACGCCGGTAAGCTCCCGGCCCTCCGCCGTAAATCCGCCCATATCCTGGGACTGCGAGGCTTGCTGGGCAGCCGGATCTTGAGTCTCCCCAGTGGCTTCTCCGCTGCTGCCCAGCTCCGGGAGCATACCCACCGCCGCGTCCAGCGCGGCCAACAGGGTCATGAGCAGGTCCGTCTCCCCCATGCCCCCGCCGGAGAGCAGGTCCATAAGGTCAGGCATGGAGAAGCCCCCGGAAAACAGCAGGTTCGAGAAGAAGGCCTCCATTCCCGGAGCCATGCCGTCTAAAAACTGTTGCTGGAAATCCTCCAGGCTATCAAAAAGGCCGTTGGTAAGCTCCGAAACCGCCTCGTCCGGGGCCAGACCGTTCTGCATAGCCTCCAGCAGCCGCAGGAGCCCCTGGGCGGCCATCTCCGGATCCAGCTTATCCGTGCCGCCTCCGGCTATCACCGCGCCCAGGTACACCGCCGCCAGATACCCCGCCCCCGGGTCCTCCAGGGGCAGCTTCGCAAGGGCCGCCATTATCTCGCTGCCGCCGGCGCTTTTGTCCAGCCCCAGGGCCGCCAGCAGCTGGTCCGGGTCCGGGGAGTCCGCCATGGCCAGCAGCAGCCATGCGGGCAGCTGGCTTATCGGGCTTTGGGCGGCGCTATCTGAAAGGGGCAGCCCCGCTGTACCGCCAAGGAGGCGCATGAGCTCCTGCCTGAGTTTCGACAGCTCCTCCCCCAGGACCTCCCGGTCCGGCGCGCCCTCCGCCGCGGCCTCTCGGGCCAGGCTCTCCATTCGGTCAACGCCGTCCTTTATCTCTCTCAAGACGGCCTCATTGGCCCGAAGGGTCTGGCGTGCCGCCAGCATTTTTGCTTCGGCCTGACCCACCGGCTGCTTCAAATCTATTGACGCGGCCTCTCCCGCCGCAGCCTGCTTTGCCTGGACGCCACCCTCCTGCTTTTCGGCCTTCTGCTGGTATCTGGCTATATCCCTTATCTGTTCCCTGCTGACGCTGTTGACCCCCTCCATGGCGACGGCCCTCCGTTTCCTATATATTGTTTAGTATATAAATAATATCGTCTCCCAGGCGAAAAAAATAAGGGGGCCGGAAAACTCCGGCTCCCTTATGGTCTGTATTATAAGTTAACGCAGTTCAAAAGAGGTAAATACCTCTTTTGAATCAGGCGGCATAACCGCCAAGCTTGAAAATCAGTATTTACCGATTTTCAAGTGCGTTTACTATATCAGCTCTACGCGTTCTCAACGGCCTCGCGCAGGGCCTCTGTGCGGTTGGTCTGCTCCCAGGTCACGCCCAGGTCCTCGCGGCCCATATGGCCGTAGGCGGCGAGCTTCTTATAAATAGGACGGCGCAGGTCCAGCTCCTTGATGATAGCAGTGGGCCGAAGGTCAAAGACCTTCTGCACGGCCTCGGAGAGGGCCTCGTCACTGACGGAGCCGGTGCCGAAGGTGTCCACCATCACGGACACCGGACGGGCAACGCCGATGGCGTAGGCCAGCTCCACCTCTGCCCTCTTGGCAAGGCCCGTGGCAACGATATTCTTCGCCACCCAGCGGGCGGCATATGCGGCGGAGCGGTCCACCTTGGTGGGGTCCTTGCCGGAGAAGCAGCCGCCGCCGTGACGGCCATAGCCGCCGTAGGTGTCCACGATTATCTTGCGCCCGGTAAGTCCGCTGTCGCCCACAGGGCCGCCCACTACAAAGCGGCCGGTGGGGTTAATGTATATCTTGGTCTCCTTGTCCACCAGCTCGGAGGGGATAACCGGCTTTATCACGTACTTTATCATGTCCTTCTTCAGCTTATCCAGCTTCACGTCCGGGTCGTGCTGGGTGGAGACCACTATGGCCTCGATGCGCTTGACAGCGCCGTCCTCTCCGTACTCCACGGTCACCTGGGTCTTGCCATCGGGGCGCAGATATTTAAGGGTGCCGTCTTTACGCACCTGGGCAAGCTGCCTTGCCAGCTTATGGGAGAAGGAGATGGCGGCGGGCATGAGCTCCGGGGTCTCGTCACAGGCATAGCCGAACATCATGCCCTGGTCCCCCGCGCCGATAAGGCTGTTCTCGTCGGTCTCGCCATTCTTGGCCTCCTGAGACTCGTTGACGCCCATGGCAATATCCGGTGACTGGGAGTCAATGGAGGTGAGCACGCCGCAGGTGTTGCCGTCAAAGCCGCACTCGGGGTTGTCATAGCCTATCTCCTTAATTACCTCCCGGGCTATGCCGGCAATGTCTACATAGCAGTTTGTGGATATCTCCCCCATCACATGGACCACGCCGGTGGTGGCAGTGGTCTCGCAGGCCACGTGGGCATTGGGGTCCTGACTGATGATGGCGTCCAGCACAGCGTCGGAAATCTGGTCGCAGACCTTGTCGGGATGGCCCTCGGTGACGGATTCAGAGGTGAACAGTTTCATTATTATTTCCCCTTTCAGTATTTGTCAGGATAAACCCTTTGGGCAAATAAAATAGGACTCTCGAAAGCGAGGGTCCTTATTACGCCTCATCTTTCGGAGAGTTACAAAGGTAACTCTTGATTCCGCAGGAATTAGCACCTTGCAGCTTTCACGCTACAGGTTGCCGGGCATCACAGGGCCTGTCCCTCCGCCGCTCTTGATAAGGATTTATTCTGTTTTCTGCGATATACTATATCACGGTTTTCTGCGTTTGTCAATAGTCTTGTGGGTATTTTGCGGCCGGGGAGCTTAAATTTTTTTCATGCCCTATTCCTCAAGTATGTACGCCGTGCCGTACTCCGCAGAAGCAGGAATAGTATTTCTCTGCGACGCTCTCTATGTCATGGCCTGTCATCTTACTTTTTCTCCTCCTCTCTCCTGCGGCGTTTCCACTCCTCTATCTGCCTGAGTCGCTCCCCGAACCGCGCCTCATTTCCCTGATCGGTGGGGACGTAGTACCTGCGGTCCTTTAAGGAGTCCGGCAGGCACTGCATGGTGGTCAGCTTATCTGCATAATCATGGGCGTACTGATAGCCCTTGCCATAGTCCAGGTCCTTCATAAGCCGGGTGGGCGCGTTGCGGATAATAAGCGGCACGGGCTCCGCCAGCATTTTCTGCGCGTCGGCGGCCGCAGCCATGTATGCGGCCTCCGCAGCGTTGGACTTGGGGGCCAGGGACATATAGATCACCGCGTGGGTAAGGTTCACATTGCACTCGGGCATACCGATAAAGTGGCTGGCCTGATACGCCGCCACGGCTATCTCCAGGGCCCGGCTGTCCGCCAGGCCAATGTCCTCGCTGGCAAAGCGCACAAGTCTCCGGGCCACGTAGAGGGGGTCCTCCCCGGCCTCCAGCATACGCGCCAGCCAGTACACCGCTGCCTGGGGGTCGCTGTTGCGCATGGACTTGTGCAGGGCCGAGATAAGGTTATAGTGCTCTTCGCCGTTCTTATCATATAGCAGCGACTTCTTGTTTATGCACTGCTCCAATATCTCCTGTGTGACGGTTATCTTGCCGTCCTGCCGCTGGGCGTTGAGGACCACCATCTCCAGTGTTCCCAGAGCAGTGCGGGCGTCACCGTTGGCAAAACCCGCTATCATCCCCAGCATATCCTCGCTTATCTGCACATTTTGCCCGCCGAAGCCCCTGGGGTCGGTGAGAGTCCTGGTCATAAGGGCAACCAGGTCCTCGATACTCAGGGCCTGCAAAACGAACACCTTGCACCTTGAGAGAAGGGCCGAGTTCACCTCAAAGGAGGGGTTCTCGGTAGTGGCCCCGATAAGCACGATGCTGCCCTTCTCCACAAAGGGCAGGAAAGCGTCCTGCTGGGCTTTGTTAAAGCGGTGTATCTCGTCCACAAAGAGAATAGTCCGCTCGCCCAGCAGCCTGGTACGGTCTGCCTCGTTCATGACCTCTTTTATCTCCTTGATGCCGCTGGTGACCGCACTGAAATTTATGAAATTAGACTGGGTGCGCCGGGCGATTATTCTGGCAAGGGTGGTCTTCCCCACCCCCGGCGGGCCCCAAAACACCATTGACGGCACCCTGTCCCTGTCGATAAGCTGGCGCAGCACCTTGCCCTCACCCAAAAGGTGCCGCTGGCCCGCAAACTCCTCCAGGTTTCTGGGACGCATTCGGGTGGCCAGCGGAGTATCCGCCGGGTCCGCTTCAAAAAAAGTGGTCTGCTGGTCCATATGCAAATGCCTTTCTATATGATAATTTATGCAGATCTGTCGCCTATCTCCTTGCGGTACTGGCTGGGAGAGCGCCCCGTATGGGCGCGGAAAACCTTGGCATAGTATGATGGGTCGTTAAATCCGGCAGCTTCGGCGGCTTCGGACACCGATGAACCCTCCTTCAAGTTTATCAGGCTTTTGCCCACCCGGTAGTCCAGCAAATAGTCGAACAGCGGCGTGCCCATCTGGCGCTTGAAGAACCGGCAGCATTCGCTCTTGCACAGACCCACATGGGCCGCTATATCCTCAAGGGTGATCTTATCTGCATAATGTTCATGCAGAAACGTGAGTATCTCTCTGAGGCGCCGCAGCTTCTCCGGGTCCTCGCTCTGGCCGCCGCCTGCCTGCGCAGCACAATGTGCAGATAGTTCGACCCATATCTGCATAAAATGTGTCTGCACCAGCAGTTCATATCCCTCGGGCCGATGGCTGCACAGCTCGTAAATCTTATTCAGATACTCAAGGACTATAGCCTGCCAGGGCTCCCTTCTGGTGAGCAAAATGGACGAAAGCCCCTGGCTCTCCACCAGCGGGGCCACGTACTTCGCGCCCACCAGGCTACCCTCGAACCCCGAGAGCAGCCGAGGGTGCACGGTTATGGAAATATAGTCGCAGTCCGTCTCCCGCATACTGCCGGAATGCAGCGCGCCTGAGTTACAGAAGAGCCCCTCCCCGGCGGACAGCAGGTACCGGCTGTCGTTGACTCGGTACTCCATACGCCCGGCAGCCGCCAGGGTAAATTCCACCTCGTCGTGCCAGTGCCAGGGAAAGGAGCCGGTGGGATATGCGGAAATCAGCTTGCGCCCCACATATACTGGGAAGCCGTAGGTGCCGTGCAGCTTCACTTCGCGTTTCTGGCTGGTCAGTTCCATGTGCCCACCTCTTTCCTCTATTATAAGCCAAGGTGGAAAGAAAAGCAAGCACGGAATATCCCCGCGTCTTTCATATGACTTTCATGCTCCGCCATTTGCCGCTCCGCCAACGCAAAGCGTAAATTACGGCCCTAAGCCCCCAGTCCAGCATAGCCATAGATATCCAGATGCCCACCGCGCCCAAATTCAACCCATAGCACAGCAGGTAGGCCCCACCGAAGCGGAACACCCACATGGAAACGATAGACATAATCATAGGATACTTCACGTCCCCGGCCGCCCTCAACGACGTTGTCTGCACAAAGGGCAGCGGCCAAAGAGTTGCCGCGCCGATGGTGTGCCACAGAAACATGGAGCCAATTAAGGCTGCGGTCTCGGCACTGAGGGTATAGAGGTTCAAAATCAGCGGCAGTCCCAGGTACATAAATGTGCCAAGCCCCAGATTTGCCAGCATAGTGAGCAGTATCAGCCTACGGTTATAGTATTTTGCCTGCTCATACTCGCCCGCCCCCACGCACCGGGCGATTACCGTAACAATTGCCAGCTGTACCGCCCCGCCACCACCGCGCCGCCTGCCGCCATGGCGGAGAATATGTAAAAGATCAGCACCATAACCGTGTCGATAAGAGAGACTCCAGACACCGCCGCTTCTCCCGCGCTGGACACCATCACCGAGTCTATCATGCCCACTACCAGGGAGAGGGCGCTCTCAATTATAAGGGGGATGATCAGGGCTAGAAGGTCCTTCTTAGTAAATAAGCGTTTACTTTTTTCCATCTCAAACCTCCGCTCGTGTTTTCTGGCTCTATTATAACGCAATCTATCTTTAAAGGGAAGTTCCGATTGTCACAAAGAAGCAGTGAAGTATGTCCACTCGGCAGGCCAGCCGGAGCAGAAGCCCCTGCGGATTCTTCGGCGTTGTTGCCTTGCCTTTTTACTGCTAAAGGCATAGCCATAATAATTATGCAGCTTAGAGTTGTACCCATACTTGACGGGTATAGATACCTCATGCTATAATTTCTCCAAAAAGGGGAATTGCTATGGAATTTCGCGTCCTGCAATACTTTCTGGCCGTGGCACGGGAGCAGAGTTTCACCAGCGCGGCAGACTATCTTCACCTGTCCCAGCCCACCCTGTCCCGCCAGCTGAAGGACTTAGAGGACGAGCTGGGCAGACAGCTTTTTGTCCGCAGCAACCGGGGCATCACTCTCACGGAGGAGGGCATGATCCTGCGCAAGCGGGCGGTGGAAATGGTGCAGCTCCTGCGGCAGACCGAGGACGAGATTGCCAGGGCCGACGAGCATACCGCCGGCGACGTGTACATCGGCGCCGGGGAATCCGAGCTGAACCGGGTGCTGGCCCGCACCGCCCGGCGGGTCAAGGAAAAATATCCGGGCATAAATTTTCATATCGCCAGCGGGAACTTCGAGTTTGTCACGGAGCGGCTGGACAAGGGCCTCCTTGACTTCGGCATGGTCTACGGCAAAACAAGCCCTGTTCAGTTCAACACCCTGACCCTGCCGGAAAAGAATCGCTTTGCGGTGCTTATGCGGGAGGATTCCCCTTTGGCGCAAAAGGAGGTCATCTCCCCCGCCGACCTGCACAAGCAGCCCCTCATCGTCTCCATTTCAGAGCTGCGGGAGGGCGGCAGCGGGCTGTCCTGGCTCAGCTGCGACCCGGCAAAGCTGAATATCACTGCGACTTATACTCTTGTCTACAACGCCACTTTGCTGGTGGAGGAGGGACTTGGCTATGCCATATGCTATGATAAACTGGCCAATACGGCGGGAAACGGCCTTTGCTACCGGCCCCTTACCGGCGCGCCGGAAGCTCCCTGCAATATCATCTGGAAGAAGTTCCAGATACTTTCAAAGCCTGCGGAAAAATTTCTGGCTTGCCTGCAAGAACATCTGAACGTATAAGGTTATAAATGAATGGGTTCAAACCGCCGGTTACCAACAGTCCAATCAGAATCGTTCTTACATAGTTTTTCCATATAAATTCCTTCTTAAATCTTTTGATTTCCCGTTGACCAGACGTGCTTTTCATTGGCGGACGCCGCTGTATTCTGCGCCATCACGCCCACCGGCTTGTGGAGGACGTAGAGCTCCTCCAGGTAGGCCAGCTCCTGGGGAGACAGCGCCAGGTCAACGGCCCTTGCCGCGCCCTCGATGTGGTGCAGCTTGGTGGCCCCCACTACCGGGGACGTCGTCTTTCTCAGCAGCCACGCCAGAGAAATTTCCGTCATGCTCACCCCGTGCTTGCCGGCGAGTTCCGCCACTCTGGCAATAATTTTGCCGTCTTGCTCCGCTGTGCCGTCATATTTGCCTTTGGCATAACTGTCCTCCTCCAGGCGCTTGGAGGTCTCTCCGGGACGCTTTGAGAGCCTTCCGCCAGCCAATGCGCTGTAGGGAGTCATGGCGATGTTGTCCTCGGCGCATAGCTTGGCCATCTCCCTCTCCTCCTCCCGAAAGATGAGATTGTAGTGTCCCTGGGTGGACACGAACTTGACAAAGCCGTTCTGCTCCGCAAGGGCATTAGCCTTGGCAAGCTGGTAGGCGTAGGCGTTTGAAATACCAATATACCGCACCTTGCCCGCCTTGACGGCGTTATTCAGGCCCTCCATGATATCGTAGATGGGCGTATTATAGTCCCACATATGATAGATATATAGGTCAACGTAGTCCATGCCCAAGTTGCGAAGGCTTGTATCCAGCAGCTTATCAATGTGCTGCTGCCCGGTAACGCCGCACGCGATCTCCTCCGGGGTACGGGGAATAAATTTGGTTGCGACCACCACCTCCTCCCGCTTGGCGAAGTCCCTCAGGGCACGGCCCACGTACTGCTCGCTGGTGCCGCTTTGGTAGCTAATGGCGGTATCGAAAAAATTAACTCCCAGTTCTAAACCCCGCTTGATGATTTCCCGGGAGTGCTCTTCCTCCAACGTCCAACTGTGCTGGCCGCTTTTTGCGTCTCCAAAGCCCATGCACCCCATGCAGATGCGGGACACGTTCAGGTCAGAATTGCCTAATTTAGTGTACTTCATGCTGTTCTCCTCCTAGTGATGTCCTTGAATTTTCTTCATGTTCCCATTGCATTTCAAAAAGGTGTTCTCAAGGGAAACCCGAGAACACCTTTATTATAAGTCATTTTTCATTTAATGTCCAATACTTATCGCGTATTATGTGTCATGCCCAAAAGCTATGGATATTCATATATCTCTGAGGTGATGAACGAGCTGGGTTTTGTGAACAGAACATATTTTTATCGGATATTCTTTGAAGATACCGGGATTACGCCAGGAGAATTTAAGCGAAGAGGGCACGCTTATTAATACATTATTCGACAAACTTCTGCAATTTTCGCGGCAAAGCTATGGTAAAGTCAGCATAACGTACCAAGCCACAGGGCTTGAGCAATCAACTCTACCTGAAAAACACTTAAACAGGAGGTCACAATTATGAACGAGAATATCCCAAATGAGCCCACGCCATCGCCAGATAACGCGGCCCCCCCCCCCGCCCCTATCAATCCCCTATAGGACAATGGAGACGCCGGCGAAGCGCAAACGAGCTTTGCGGACAAGCTGTTTGACGCAAAAACCAAGCTGCGTAAAGTGTTGATGACGCCCTACCCCTATACCTTTGACGACGGCACCCCCTCCACAGGGCTGAGCCTTCAGCAGGTTTTTTACAAGCTGTACAGCGATTATGTGAAGGCCAAGCAGGACTGGGCCAAGATGCAGCTGGAGGAGAAAAGGAGGCTGGCCAATAAGTACCGTGGCGGCACTGTGGAAGACAACAGGTCTATCCAGAACGAATATCTGGAATGGTACGAGACAGAAGCCGAGCCTCAGATGCTGCTTGTAGAGGAAAAACTCGGAAAGGTGCTGAACGTTTTTTCGCCGGGAGATATGGAGGTCATCACCGGCATACTGAGCAGCGGGGCCGGCCGGGAGGTGGCCGAGGCCCAGGAGGCGCTGTCCAACGTGGAAAAGCGCAACCCGGACGGCGGCACTGTCTATCCCGTGACCCTCTACCCCGAGAACTGGTTTAAGCTGCTGGACAGCTCCTTCACCCCCATGGACCTGCTGGAGAGCCCCGCCGCCCTGTCCCAAAAGTTGTCCGTCCTCACCGCCCAGCAGAGCAGCCTGACCACACAGGTCAACTCCCTCTTGTCCGTTATCCCGGACGATGAAACGGTAAAGGCCCTCCATGACGCGTACACAAACGCGGAGAACGCCTATAAGACCGCCATGAACAACCTGACACAAGCATATACAAAGGTCACGACAGATATGCTGAAGACCTTTATCAGTGTCCTGGATTCCACCAGCGATAAAAAGGCCGAAAGCATACCCCCATCGGCAGTCGCCCGCATCTTCGGCATAGACGTGGGCAAGGTCTCCGACCTGCTCTCAAAGCTGGGCGAAAGCGCCGTCTCCTGCCTGAACGCACAGAGCAAATTAAACGCGGCGTCAGAAACCGCCTCCACCGCGGCTATGACCTACTTTGAGAGCAAAAACCTACAGCAGTATAAGTCCATGCTGCTGCCTCTGCAGGCCCAGCTGGACAGCGTAAAGGCGGAGATAGCCCAACTGCAGCAGCAGATAGCCCTTTCCACAGCCATGCAGGGGGACAGCTCCGGCAGCGTGGCGCCAAACCAGATCCCGGAGGGCTTTACGCAGCTGATAATCACCTCCAAGTTCTCGCAGGTGAACCAGCAGTCCTCCAGCTCCGCTTCAGCCTCCAACTCCTCCTACGGCGTTTCCTTCTTCTTTGGAGGCTATAGCAGCAGTGAGTCCCACCAGGAGGCTCAGCCAGGCCCTCAGCCAGCAGACAGATATGTATAACACCTCAAGCCTGCGGATTGCTCCCAGCAAAGAGTACACGGCGTTTTCTGACGAGCGGTTCAACGAGATGAACAGCTGTGTATTCCCCTGCTACCCCACGGCCTTCGTCATAGCCCGGGACGTCACCCTCCGCTTCACCTCGGCCACGTCCGTGTCCGACTCCTTCGCCCAAAGCGTGGAGGAGCACTCCTCCAAGGGCGGCGGTTTCTTTATCTTCGGTGGCAGCTCCTCCTCGTCCTCGTCCTCCTCCCACAGCAACTCCACCGCTACTTCGACCTCCAACAGCGTGACGGTCCGTTTCACCACCCCGCAGATACTTGGCTATTACCTTGAAGCCACAGCCGCAGATAAAAGTGCCATCATCAGCGACGAGGCCCAGAGCAACAGCGACTTCATCTCCATCTTCGACTTCATCAAGGACTTCCAGAAAATGCTGGACGATTATAATTCCACCTATCATAAGCAAACCCTTAGCCTATAACGCCGCAGATCAGAAAGGAGCAAATCATGAGTGAAAACGCACTAATTGAGCCTGGTTTCGTGGGCTGGCCCAACGCCTATCCGGACCCGCCGTATATTGACCACCCCTCTCCTAACGCGGCGGCACGCCTAGGGGCCGGCTATGCCCCTTCGCCGGAGTTCAGGGCCGAACACTTCGCGTGCAGCTCTTGCAATACAATCAATATGTCCGGCAGCCGGAGCACGGACAGAAACCGCCTGCACGCAATCACAGGCGACCCGACCAATGGCAGGCTGAGGGATTATGACTGCCACCATATCTATGACTTCAACTATGATGACAAATCCCCCCAATGCTCGGCACAGTTTATCCTTCGTAAGTCACATATTGCCTCCTATAACCATGCCGGCGGGGTGGAGCAGTATAGAGAGCATTTTGGCCATGGTTATGATAACGCCATCGAGGAATTCAACGCGGCCCTCGCCGTGCCCGACGTATTCCGCGCCCCGGCAGCCCCTCTTTCCCTCAAGGAGGTAGAGAGCTTCGAGCGTGACTACCGTCCCCTGCCCGGCTGGCTGAGAGATATTTACCTGGGGGGCCCGGCCATAGACCCGGCCTACAGATTCGGGGACGGCAGGCTGGAATACGTGCAGGCCCTGGCCCCGCTTATTTGCTGAGGGCCGGCTCGACTGCGGCATAGACACGGTTTTTCGGGCCGGGGTATTCGGCCAGGAGCCCCTCCGCGACCGGTTCAGACACGCGGTGCCTTTCGCTTTCGACCCCTGCGGCAGCATCTTTTTCGCGGAGGGCGGGGACGCATTTTTCTTTGACCATGAGACAGGCTCATGTGAAGGGGTAAAGGCTGTGGGGATAGATATCTCTATACAGCAAGAACCCGGCGACGGGCATACATATAATCCTGATGAGTGGAGCGAAGACAAAAATCTCTTAAAATAAAAGTCAATTATAAAAGCCAGAGAACAAGCTTGTTCTCTGGCTTTTATTTATCACATGAAAGTAAATTCTTTAATACAGATTCCCGTACTTGTCGCAGGAAACGCTGACGCTGCGTGTTGTGGAAACGGTATTATATCTTACCGTACACGTGGCCGTTGCGGTGTTTCCAGAAGTGTAGGCGTTTTTGCTTATATACGTCGCGTTACTATTAAATATCTCTACGACGGCAGAGGCACCGGTCGCTGTAGAGGAAACGCCGTAATTATAGGTGAAAGAACCGTTCACTGTTACTGCCCAAATAGCAGAGCCGCCAGAGTTGTAATAGGTCAAGGTTTTATACCCATTCTTACCTGTACGAAGCTGTGCAGCACTTTCGTATAATTCTATAACAACCGAATCTCCATTATCCAAAACATCTTCAGTTCTGGAAACGAGAACATCTTGCGACCCTTGCGCGGAAACTGGAAAAACGCAAAAACAAGCCACGAGAACAGCAACGGCTAAAAAAGCAAGACATTTTTTCATATTTTCACACATTCCTCCACTTAATAAAATGCTTCTAATGCACTTTCACTGCCTTCATAATGTCCTTCCATAGCCGACGATTCAGTTACGCTCCCGTGAGTATATGACCAGGTATCAATGACAAGCACGCTCAGTAAAAGGATAATCGCAGCCGCCAGAACGGCAAGAACAACCTTTGTAAAAGCGAAAAACCGTCTGCGGAGCGCCAATTTCTGCTGGGTAAACCCCTTCGGCGCATTTCTCAAAAATTCCTCCGCCTGTGAAGAAGGGGATCCAAAATATGTAAGCAGATCCTCTGCGGTTGCCAGAGGATGCTCGGCGCAATAAGTATCGACCTCCTGCCGGAGGACCGCAAAATACTCTCCGTCACGGTCGCCGGCCTTTTTTAGCTGGCGCCGTACAGATTCTAAATACTTATTTATCTCTTCTGTCATTGAATCTCCTCCTGAGAAAACGCCGGATTGCCTATTACAAGCCGTATCCCCTCTGAGATGGACTCGTATTCCTTAATCAACTTTGCCAAATAGACCTCTCCGGAGGGCTCCAAATGATAGAACACTCTCGCCCGGGCGACATTTTCCTCCTTCTTGCTGGAAATATAACCCTCCCGCTGAAGCCGGTACACAGTCCCATAAAGCGAATTCTCAATCAGCCGAAGCTTACCTTCGCTGCGCTCATCCAAGGTCTGCGCAATCTGATAGCCGTACATATCCTCGTTCTGAAGAAGGTAAAGGACAAGCATGGCTAAAGTTCCTCTTTTCAGCTGCGCCACCATACTGTTTGCTTTTTCTAGTGCCATTGATACCCTCACATTCATAATAAATAAGATATATTTCCTACCGTACATTTCCGATTATATCACATTATTTCTACTTTGTAAAGCATAATTTTTGGGAATTCACCTTTTCTTATATATATATTATGACACTTAGTGAGTAAATAATTTAAAGGCCCCTGGTTGACAAACCCTCCCGTCAAGTGTAAAATAGATAAGGTTTTGCCCAGCGTTCCGCTGGACCTATCTACATACGAAAGAGGGTCTTTCAATATGATCATGCTCCTATGTATTTCTGTGGCGCTGGTGGCCGGGCTAATGATGACCCGCCTGTTCAAGCGCTTCCATCTGCCGGACGTCACCTCCTACCTCCTTGCCGGCGTTCTTCTGGGCCCGTGCCTCCTCGGGCGGCTGGGCGTGCCCGGGGTGGGCTTCAACAGCTTCGAGCTTGTGGATTCCCTACAGCCCATCTGTGATGTGGCCCTGGGCTTTATAGCCTTTGCTATTGGCAGCGAATTCAGGCTCTCCGCCCTTCGCACCACCGGCCGGGCCGCTGTAATCGTGGGCGTTTTCCAGGCCCTGGCCGCCACTATCCTGGTGGACGCCGCCCTGCTGGTATTGCACATATTCCTTGGGGACAAGCTCCCTGTGTCCGCTGCCATAACCCTTGGGGCCATCGCCGCCGCTACCGCCCCCGCCGCCACACTGATGGTGGTCCGGCAGTATAAGGCGAAGGGCCCTGTCACCGATATCCTGCTGCCTGTAGTGGCCCTGGACGACGCGGTGGGCCTGGTGATCTTCGCCATATCCTTTGGCGCGGCCCAGGCCATGGAGACCAGCAGCGCCAACTTAGCCTCCATCATATTCGAGCCCCTTCTTGAGATCGTGATCTCTCTGGCCCTGGGGGCCCTGCTGGGGTGGGTGCTCACCTTTATGGAGCGCTGGTTCATGTCCAACCGCAACCGCGTGGCCATGATCGCCGGGTTTATTATCCTCGCGGTGGCCATGTCCATGCTCTCCTTTGAGATAGGCTCCGTGCACGTGAAGTTCTCCTCCCTGCTGGTGTGCATGATGCTGGGCACTGTGTTCTGCAACACCTGCGAGAGCTCCGAGGACCTGATGGGCCGGGCAGACAAGTGGTCCGCGCCACTTCTAACCCTGTTCTTCGTGTTAAGCGGCGCGGAGCTGCACCTGGACGTGTTTACCGATCTGGCTATCGTGGGCATCGGTCTCGCGTATATCCTCTCCCGCTCCCTGGGCAAATACTTCGGGGCCATGTTCAGCAGCAAACTGGCAGGCTGCTCCCCGGAGATACAAAAGTATCTGGGTATCACTCTGCTGCCCCAGGCCGGCGTGGCCCTGGGTATGGCCTCCCAGGTGGGGGCGCTGGGCGAGATAGGCTCTACCATACGAAGTATCGTCCTGTTCGGCGTGCTGGTGTATGAGCTTATTGGCCCGACTTTGACTAAGATGGCCCTTACAGCGGCAGGCGATATCAAGCCGAAGACCGGCAACGCCGCCACTGTTTCCTTAAAATAAGCCATATGTCAGATATAAAAAGCGCACCCCACTCGCAGGGTGCGCTTTTTATGCAGACAGTTTTATAAAAATGCTCAGCTTCATGTGCAGATATCTCAGAGCTGGTCCTGCAAATTCGTCCCCAGGCCGTTTATATAGTCCTCCCTAAGGATCGAGTAGCAGACGTCGTCGCATATTTTCCCGTCAAAGCGCTTACACGCCCAGGGCACCACGCCCTCCAGCTTAAAGCCGCACTTCTCAATGACCCGGCGGGAACGCTCGTTTTCCGCATAGTGGCTGGCCGCCAGCACGTCCACCTTCTTCTTCTCAAAGGCAAATGTCACCATGGCGGCAAGGGCTTCGGTCATGTAGCCCCTGCCCCACAGGTCCCGACGCAGCTCATAGCCCACGGAAAGACTGTTCACGTGGAACCGCCGAAGGTCGCTCTGGAGCTTAATGCGCCCGATGACCTCCTCCGTTTCCCGCAGCACAATGGCATAGCACAGATCATTATGCAGGTCCCGGGCAAACATCGCCGAAGCGGCCTCCAGTGTACCGGCAGGCTGGCACCCGGCAGGAGTCATCACCTCCGGGTCGGAGACGATTGGTATATAGGCCTTGAAATCCTTATGCTCCCACCGGCGCAGGAACAGCCGCTGGGTCTCGATACCGCCCCTAAGCCGTCCAAAAAGCTTCATTTATAACCCTCTTATCCCTTATATTGCCTTAAAATATTGATAGAACTGACAGCGTATCATGCCGTTATACAGCTTGCGCCGCTTGTCAGCCTTGCGGCCGAACAGGGCTTCAAAGTCCTCCTCCGGCGTTATTATTCCATAGCTCCATCCCTTTTCCGGGACGAACACCCGGCCCAGCTGCCGGTAGATATCCCTTGCCGCCCTCTGGTCGCTGAGCCGCTGGCCATAGGGCGGATTGCAGACCACACAGCCATAGGCCGTGGCCTCGGCAAAGTCCTTAATGTCCCGCACATCGGCGCGGACCTTCACACCGGCTCTTCTGGCGTTCTCCCGGGCCAACTCCACCGCGGCGGGGTCAATATCATAGCCGGTGGCGGTAAAGCTCGTGTCCCGGCGCTCCATGTCTCTGGCGCGGTCGCGCTCATGGTCCCATACTCCGCCGGGAGTCTGTTCCCAGACCTCGGCCTGGAACCGCCGCCCTATGCCGGGGGCAATATTCTGAGCCATGGTAGCGGCTTCTATAAGCAGGGTGCCCGACCCGCAGAAGGGGTCGTAAAAGGTGCCGTCCGCTCTCAGCCGCGAGAGCCTGAGCAGCGCGGCGGCCAGGGTCTCCTTGATGGGCGCCGCGTTGGACACGGGCCTGTAGCCCCGCTTATGGAGTCCTGCCCCGCTGGTATCTATCGTCACGCTCACCTGGTCCTTCATTATGCGGAACCTTATCCGGTGGGTGGGGCCGTCCTCAGTAAACCAGTCCTGGCGGTAGCTCCGCTTCAAGCTCTCCACCACGGCCTTTTTGATTATGGCCTGGCAGTCGGGTACGCTGTGCAGCCGGCTGTTAAGGCTGCTGCCGGACACAGGAAATCCGTCCTCCCTGCCCAGGTATTCCTCCCAGGGCAGGGCCTTGACCCCCTGGAACAGTTCCTCAAAGCTTTCGGCGTGGAAATCGCCCATGAGGAGGCCCACCCGCTCCGCAAACCGGCTGCAGAGGTTCACCCGGGCCAGAATATCCCAGCCGCCCGAGAATATCACCCGGCCGTTCTCCGCCCGGACCTCCTCACACCCCATGTCCCGCAGCTCCTGGGCCAGCAGGCCCTCAACGCCCAGCAGGCAGGTTGCGGAATACGTCATTTCTCGTCTGGCACCAGCAGGCCGTAGTCGCCGTTTTTACGGCGGTAGACCACATTTATCTCGCCGGAGACGTCATCCCGGAACATGAAGAACTCGTGGTCCAGCATATTCATCTGCATTATGGCCTCCTCCGGGCCCATGACCTTCACAGCGAAGCGCTTTGTGCGCACCACCTGGAGCTCCTCTTCGGGCTCGTCGTAATAGGAATCGGCAAACTCCATGCCCGGGTCCACCTTCTTGGCCTTCTCAAGGCGGGTCTTATTGCGGCGCATCTGGCGGCCCAAAGCGGACACGCAGTGGTCCAGGGCCTCGTTCATATCCATGGCGGTATTCTCCGCGCGGAAGATCGCCCCCCGCTGACGGATGGTGATCTCAACAGTCTGCCGGTTGCGCTCCACAGTGACGGTGACGGTGGCTTCGGCGTCCTGGTCGAAAATGCGGTCAAACTTGGCAAGCTTCTTCTCGGCCAGCTCCTTAAAGTTGTTGCGAAGGTTTACTTTACGCCCGATGATATTGATCTTCATAACTCTTTCCTCCTTCGTATATGCGAGAGCGATATTACATATTTTGCTCCCCGTCTGACTATAGAATAGCACATTTTACATAAAAGTGCAAGAAAAATTTTATTAAATCGTAACAGATTTGTGCCTGGTTACATGGCAGCCCACGTTGACCGCCACCGGCAGCCCAGCTATATGCGTGGGATAGGTCTCGATATTCACCGCCAGTGCGGTCACGGCCCCTCCAAAGCCCTGGGGGCCCACCCCTGTGGCATTGACCGCGTCCAGCATCTCCTTCTCGAGATCGGCATAGTAGGGGTCTGAATTGCGGACAGACACCTCCCGGCAGAGGGCCTCTTTGGCAAGCTTCGCGCAGAGCTCAAAGTCCCCTCCGATACCCACCCCCAGCACCACCGGCGGGCAGGGGTTCCCCCCGGCCTCCTTTACGGTCCCTGCCACAAAGCCGATGATATCCTCCCGGCTGGCGGCAGGAGTAAACATTTTCAGCCGGCTCATGTTCTCGCTGCCAAAGCCCTTTGGGGCGACGGTCAGAGTGAGCTTGTCCCCGGGCACAAGGCTGACATGGAGGACAGCGGGGGTATTGTCCCCTGTGTTCCCCCGGCGCAGAGGGTCGGCTACCACCGAGCAGCGCAGCAGTCCCTCTACATATCCCCGGCGGACGCCCCGGTTTACAGCTTCGGTAAAGTCCCCGTCAATATGCACCTCCTGGCCCACCTGGGCGAACACCACGGCCATCCCCGTGTCCTGGCAGATGGGAAGGCCCAGCTCCCTTGCGGCGTCAAGATTGCGGCACAGGTCCTCCATAACCGGGCGGGAGACAGGTCTTGTCTCGTTGGCGTTCCTTATACAGTCCTCCAGGCTCGCCGGCAGCGCACGGTTTGCCTGCACACAAAGTCTTGCTATGGCCTCTGTAATAGCTTCCGATTTTATCTCTCTCATGGCTACCTCCAACAGAAAGCCCCGCCAAATCCCGGCGGGGCATAAGATTATGTATGTTATAGTAAACGCGCTTCTAAAGCTGGGCGGCTTTGCCGCCTGGTTCAAAAGAGGTATACCTCTTTTGAAGTGCGTTAACTATCAGTTGCCGCCACCGCCGCCGCGCTGTCCGCGGCGCGAATAGCCCCTTCGCGGCTCATTTCCGCGCTTTAAGTCGGACATCTTCTCGTCGCTGGTCTGCTTGAACCGGGACATCATGTCCTCAAAGCTTCCGCTGTCGTTGCGGCGGCTCTGCCACTCAAAGTCTCCGGGCCGTCCCGGGCCTTGCTGCGGCTCCGGCCTTGGTGGTCTTGGCGGGCGCGGTCCTCCGGGCCTTTTCCCTGCCGGGCCCGGCCTGCGGGGCTTATGCTGCTCCTCCGGCGGCAGCGCTTTTTTTATGGAGAGGCTTATCTTGCCCTCTTCACTGATCGACAGCACCTTCACCTTCACAGTCTGCCCTTCAGAAACGAAGTCCCTTATTTCGTTTACAAAAGTCGGGGCAATCTCTGAGATGTGCACCATCCCGGTCTGCCCCTCCTCAAGGCTGACGAACGCTCCGAACTTTGTTATGCCAGTGACTTTTCCTTCGTAGATCTCTCCAACCTCAAGCCCCATTTTGTCCCGTTATCCTCCTCGAATTATCCTGTCTTTCCGATTACTCTCCGCCGTCCACAAACACCCGCTCGTTGGGCCTTACATAGTCAAGGTCCTCCCTGGCGCGCTTCTCGGCATAGCTGCGCAGGCCCTCCTCGCCGTCCATTGCGGCACGGAGCTCCTTGTTCCGCATATCCTGCTGCTCCAGCTGACCCTGCAATACGCGGAGCTGCTCCTGCTTTTCCACAAGCTGCACCTGATGCTCCACCAAGGAAAGCACAACTACGGCTGTCAGGCAGAAAATTGCCAGCTTTAGGATAAGGCCGCCGGGGATCTTCCTTTTTGGCGTATCGCCGTCCATTGGCAGCCCCTCCCTTCCACGGCAATTTGTGTTAATCACATTATACACCGGTTTACGTAAGTTTTTCAAGGGGGTTTTTTGTTTTTTTCTTTTTTAGGGCATATCTTTTGGATTTTACCGGGACCTTTCTATATCTGGGCGTGCCTTTCCCGCCCGGGACCTTCCCTCTGCCCGGCTTTTTTCTACTTTGGGCAGCTTTTCGCCTTTCGTCGCGCTTTGCTTTCATATCAGCCCGCTTTATCCGCCAGCGCTTTCGCAGAAAACTTGCAGGCCGGCTTAGCCCTTTGCCAAGCCATCTGCCAAAGCGGCGTACAATATTAGTCACGCCGTTTATAAAGGGGTCCAGGGCCACCACCGTTCCCCAGGCTCCCAGTACCTGCATAACCACCTGAAACATTCTAAGACGGCCTTTGTCCACCACCAACGCGCAGAGGAAAGCGGTAAGCGCCCACACCAGGCAGAAAATTATATCCAGCGCCGCAGCACAAAGCCTGCCGCCATAGAGCAGCCCACGCAAAAGCTTAAAGAAAAGGAACAGCCCGCCCAGCAGGGCGCCGGTCATCAGGCATAGACACGCCGCAGGCAGGGTCAGGCCGGTCATTTAAACAGCCTTCCGAAGAACGACAGCGCCGGGCTGCTCTCGGTATACGAGACGGCCCCTATCCTGCCCTTGACCAGCATATCCCCGGTGTCGGAGTTCAGGCTGTCTATGTGCAGGCCCTCCCCTTTTATATTGAGCTGGCCCAGGTCGGTCTGGGCGGTGATGAGCTCGTCGCTGAAAAAGTCCACCCTCTTAATGCCTGTGGCGGTCAACTTCTCCCGCCCCATTATGCTCAGGTCATGCTTTTTTATCTGCTGCTCCGGCATATATCCAACTCCCCTTCCATGGAGCATTTATATGCGGGTACAGCCCGATATTATTCCTGCCGCGGCTTACGCTTCACTCCAGCAGAGTGTAAAGCCCGGAGGCCTCCTCTTTCTTTGCATACTCCGCTACTGAAAGGACCCGTGCCCGCAGCACGCGCTCGCCCAGGTGTATCTCCAGCACGTCCCCCTCCTTTACGTTGTAGGAGGCCCGGGCCTCCTTGCCGTTGACCAGCACCCGCCCGGCGTCGCAGGCCTCGTTGGCCACTGTGCGCCGCTTTATCAGACGGGAAATCTTTAAATACTTGTCCAGTCTCATTTTGTCCCCTCCCGGAATTTTACATAATAAAAATGGGCCTGCCGGATATGCAGACCCAAAACGGCGCTTATTCTTCGCCGCTCACTTGTTCACAGCGTCCTTCAGGGCCTGGCCCGCTTTAAAAGCAGGGGCCTTAGAGGCGGGGATCTCCATGGTGCCGCCTGTGCGGGGGTTACGGCCGGTGCGGGCGGCGTGCTCGCGCACCTCAAAGGTGCCAAAGCCCACCAGCTGGACCTTGTCGCCCTTTGCAAGAGCCTCAGTAACACTGTCGACTATCGCCTTTACGGCTGCCTCGGCATCCCGCTTTGTCAGCCCTGCCTTTTCAGACACTTCCGCAACCAATTCTGTCTTGTTCATATTAATTGTTACCTCCCAGAGTAATGTTCTGCGCGCTGTTTTTATAGTAACGCAGTTCAAAAGAGACGCCCTGCCTCTTTTCAGGCGCATTTACTATACGGCACTCTTTATTGTGCTCAAATCCTGCGACAGTAGCAATAATATCACATCCACCCTCGTTTTTCAAGGGTTTTCGCAATTTTTTGTCCCTTGGGCAGCATAATCAGGTCCTTTTTCGGAATTCCTCGGGTCAAAAGCAGTCCAAATATGTAAATAATTCCCCCGCACACTATGGCCGCCCCCACTGCCGCGCCGTTTCCCAGCCCCAGCGCGGCCATACCCCGATATGCCCCCCAGGCCCCGCAGCCACATAGGGCCCCGCAGATTAGGGGCTTTAAAAACAGCCGTTTAAAGCTGAGCTTTACACCTGTCACTTTACGCAGGCAATACAGCTGAGCGGCCGCCAGGAAGAGATAGCACGCCAGGGTACCCATCCCTGCCCCCCGGAGGTTTATCTCGGGAATTGCACAAAGGTACCAGTTTACCCCAATTTTCAGAGCCATGGCCACCGCCAGCAGCTTCACCGGCAGGTCGGCCCTCCCGGCGGCCTGGAGCATACTCGATACCGGAGTATTCATAGCCGCGAACAGGGACGCGGGACCAAGAGTAAGCAGCACCCCCGCCACAATAGGCGCTGACCCGCCGCCGTACAGCAGGGAGGCTATGGGCTCGGCCAAGGCCGTAAGCCCCAAGCCTGCGGGGGCACAAACCAAGGCTGTTACGCTTAGTACGGACTCCATACGCTCCTTCAGCTGGGGGCGGTCCCTCCGGGCCCAGGCTTCGGTGACCGCGGGCAGGGCGCTCATGCCGATGGCCTGGGTCAGCGCCGGGACCAGCAGGTACAGGGTCATTGCAAGGGTATAGCAGCCGTACAGGAAGGTCGGAACAGTTTCGTGGTGTTCCAGGTACATGGCCGGTATCATGCCCTCATAGGCAGCCAGGAGCCGTCCCGGAGCGGTCTCAATGATATGGGCGATACGGCTCTGCAAAAAAGTGGCGTCTATCAGCCCCGCCGCGTTCATTGCGATGGAGCCCGCCGCCACCGGGCCGGTAATTTTCAAAAGGGCCTTGGCCGTGTCCCTCCACCTGCCGGCGGGCGGGGCCTGCCTCCTTGCCCGAAGACCCACCCCGTCCCCCTTCAGCCTCCAGCGTATGGACAGGTACAGCGCCGCCCCAAAGGAACCCGCCGTCACTCCCAGCACCGCCCCCGCCGCCGCCAGGGCCAGGGTCAGCAGCCCCGCCTGGTCCTCCCCGCCGGCCAGCAGTCCGAAGACCGTGCCGCTCTCCTGATACTCAGCCATGCCCCGGCGCATCACAAAGTATGCAAGGCCCAGCCCCAGGCATAGCTTGATGGCCGCCTCGATTACCTCCGAGACAGCTGTGGGACCCATATTGCGCAGGCCCTCGTAATAGCCCCGGTAAGCAGCCCCCCAGCAGGCAAAGAGTATGGCCGGGACCAGGGCCAGCATGGGAAAGATAGCGTGCTCCGTTCCGATTATCCTCTCGCAGTACACCGGAGCGAACAGGGTCATGCCCACCGCCCCAAGTATGCCGAAGCCCAGAAACAGCGGCCCGGCCACGGACTTTACCTGGCGCACATGATTCCAGCGCCCCAAAGAGGCGTTCTCGCTAACAAGCCTTGACACCGCCACTGGGAAGCCCGCCGTGGCAAGGCTGAAAATGGGGCCGTAGAAATTGTAGGCCACATTGAAAAGGCCCATGCCGTATTCACCGATGAAGTGCTGAAGGGGTATCTTGAACACCGCGCCGATAACTTTTACAACGGCCATCCCGGCGGTGAGGATGAACGCGCCATAGAGGAAGCTCTGCTTTTTCAAGGGACCATCTCCATGTACCGTCTAAAAAGGCGGCTAAACTGTTTAAAAATCTGTTACAAAGCTCGTCTCTAATGTATATTGCATTTTAGGTTCAAATCATGTATAATCATGATAAAATCTGAACGAAAGAAAGGATTGGACTTATGGACGCAGAAAAAAGACAGTCCCTTGCGCTTAAGGCAGCCAAGGTCCGCGCTGGCATCATTGAGGGCGTATATAACGCCAAGTCCGGCCATCCGGGAGGTTCCCTCTCCTCTGCCGACATTTTTACCTATCTTTATTTTGAAAAGCTGAATATCGACCCTCAGGACCCTAAGTGCCCGGAGAGGGACCGCTTCGTGCTCTCAAAGGGCCACTGTGCCCCGGGGCTGTACGCCGCTCTGGCTCTGCGCGGGTACTTCTCCCCTGACGAGCTGAAAAAGCTGCGGCACATCGGCGCAATGCTGCAGGGGCACCCGGACATGAAGGGCACCCCCGGCGTGGACATGAGCACCGGCTCCCTGGGCCAAGGCATTTCCGCCGCCGTAGGCATGGCCCTGGCCGCCAAGATGGACGGAAAGGGCTATAAGGTCTACTGTCTCCTGGGCGACGGTGAGATACAGGAGGGACAGGTCTGGGAGGCCATAATGTTTGCCGCCCACCATAAGCTTGACAATCTCTGCCTGATTCTGGATCATAACGGCTTACAGATAGACGGCGACGTGGAGAAGGTGGCGGGCCTCGAGCCCATCGACGAAAAGCTGCGCTCCTTTGGCTGCGAGGTCGCTGTTGCCGACGGCCACGACTTTGAGAGCCTTGAGACTGCGTTTAACGCCGCCAGGGAATGCTCCTGCAAGCCCTTTGCCATTATAGCCAGGACCACCAAGGGCAAGGGCGTCAGCTTTATGGAGAACCAAGCTGGCTGGCACGGCAAGGCCCCAAATGCAGAGCAGTACCAGAAGGCCATGGACGAGCTGAATTCGGCCATTGCAGCATTGGCTTAAGATTTAATTAAACATGAAAGGAAGGCTGTTTGCATATGGCTGAGATAGTTAAAAAGGCTACCAGGGAGAGCTTCGGCGAGACCCTGGTGGAACTGGGCAGAGACAACCAGGATATTGTTGTGCTGGTGGCTGACCTGGCAGACGCCACTAAGGTGGAAAATTTTGGCAAGGCGTACCCTGATAGATTTATTGAGTGCGGCATAGCCGAGGGCAATATGGTGGGCGTAGCGGCTGGGCTCGCCTCCTGCGGAAAGATACCCTTTGCCACCTCCTTCGCCATGTTCTCGGCGGGGCGTGCCTTTGAGCAGGTGCGAAACTCCGTGGGCTATCCTCATCTTAACGTGAAGATAGTGGGCTCTCACGCAGGCATCTCCGTGGGCGAGGACGGGGCCACCCATCAGTGCTGCGAGGATATCGCCCTTATGCGCAGTATCCCCGGCATGGTGGTGCTAAACCCTGCCGACCACTACGAAATGAAAGCCGCCGTAAAGGCCGCCGTGGAGTATAAGGGCCCGGTGTACCTCCGGCTGGGCCGTCTGGCGGTGGAGAGCTGCAATAATAACGACGACTACAGCTTTGAGATTGGCAAGGGTATCACCCTGCGGGAGGGCTCTGATATCACCGTTATTGCCACCGGGCTGATGGTGGGCGAGGCAATAAAGGCCGTGGATTCTCTGGCAGCCCAGGGCATAAACGCCCGGCTTATCGATATGCACACGGTAAAGCCCCTGGACCAGGAGCTGGTCATAAAGGCCGCGAAGGAGACCGGGCATATCGTCACTGTGGAGGAGCACAACATCATCGGCGGGCTGGGCGAGGCTGTGGCCGCCTGCCTGTGTGAGAACTGCCCCGCCCCCCTGACCCGCATGGGCGTCAAGGATGTGTTTGGACACTCTGGCCCGGCTGTAGATTTGCTCAAGGAATTTGGGCTCTGCGCCGAGGGCATTGAAGAAACGGTGAAGAAAATTTTGAAGTGACTGGTTGACCTGAAAAGATATGCTAAATAGTTTATCCCCCGGTTTCCCGGGGGATATTCTGTCTCTATTATATTTATGGCCTTCGGCAAGGTCGTGGGGCTCCGCCCCACACCCTGCAACCTTTGAAAAGGTTGACTAAACTTTTACCCCGCTTCGCGGACGTTTAACCTGGCTACGGCGCGCCTTTTTATCACTGCGTAGCATATGCCGCCGATAAGGGAGGCTATAACCCAAGTCACCGGGTAGGAGATAAACAGCACCTCCCACTGAGGCCAAAGGGCGAATACCGTATAGATCCACACCACGCGCAGCACACACACACTGAACACAGTATTTATCATGGGCACCATCGAAGACCCCAGCCCGCGCATACCGCCCACAAAGATACCCATCGCGCCGCAGGTAAAGTACGGCACGCTGATAGCCAGCATACGCGCTTTGCCGTACTCTATCACCGCCGGGTCGGAGGAATAGATGCCCAGCAGCGGGTTCGCCGCCAGATATGCCCCCACGCCCAGCACTAGGCCCACGCCTGTCACCAGGATCATACACTGCCAGATCACCTTGTTCACCCGATCTATCTTCTTCGCGCCGTAATTCTGTCCCACAAAGCTCTGGGTGGCCTGGGTAAAGGCGTCCATGGCCGTCCAGACGAAGCCCTCTATATTCCCCGCCGCCGTGCTGCCGGCCATGGCCACGGAGCCGAAGGAGTTTATGGTGGACTGTATCAGCACGTTGGAGATGGAGAACATGGAGCCCTGTATCCCCGCCGGGATGCCGATGCGGGCTATCTCCTTTAGTTTGCGCTTATAAATACGGAGCCGCTTGATGTCCAGATGGTACACACCCTCGCTGTGGACCAGACAGAGAATCACCAGCGCGGCGGACACGCACTGAGATATGACAGTGGCCGTCGCCACCCCCGCCACGCCCATATGCAGGACGATAACGAAAAAGAGGTTCAGCACCACGTTTATCACCCCTGCTGTCAGCAGGAAGTATAGGGGCCGCTGGGTGTCCCCCACCGCCCGAAGGACCGCCGCGCCAAAGTTGTAGAGCATACTGGCGGGCATACCGGCAAAGATTATGCGCATATACAGCACCGAGTGGTCAATAACGTCCGCAGGGGTCTCCATCATCTGTAGCAGCGGCCGCGACAGCCCCATGCCCAGAAAAATGAGCACCACCCCGCTGATGGCCGCAGTGAGTATGGAGGTGTGCACCGTTTCGTACAGGTCCCGGGCCTGGCCCGCGCCATAGTACCGGGCCACCAGCACATTCACGCCAATGGAAAGGCCGATGAAGAGATTGACAATAAGGTTGTTTAAGGCGCTGGTAGAGCCCACGGCGGCCAGGGCCTGGTTCCCGGCAAAGCGCCCCACCACCACCACGTCGGCGGCATTGAACAATAGCTGCAACACCCCCGAAAGCGCCAGGGGCAGGGAGAAGCGCACCAGCTTGCCCAAAAGAGGGCCCTCGGTCATGTTGATTTCGTATGTACCCCGGCGCGAGCGGGGCCTTAGACTGAATTTCATTTATGAAGCCTACCCTTCTAATTAAATCGCTCTAAGAATTTATTATACTACTTATACCCCGCTCCATGCAAGTGATTTTGACAAAAAACATAAAAGAGTCCGGACCTTTCGGCCCGGACCCTTCTCTGTTACACCGGGGTCACCCGGTTATGCGCTTACAAATCCGATTAGGACAGGTCCATGCCATAGACCTCGCCGATGTAGGCGGGATCATAGCCGTCGAAGCCCTGGACCTCGATGTTCTTATCGTACTGAGCCTGCCAGGCAGCCAGGATATCGTCGATATTGTTATCCTCGCAGGTCTTGACAGCCTCCTCCAGCAGCTTGTTGAACTCGGCCTCGTCCTTAGCCATCAGGATCTGGGGCAGGCGTACCTGCAGCTCATCCTGAACAGCCTTCAGCTTGATGCCCAGGTCCTCCTGAGGATCGAGCACGTTGGTCAGGCCGGTGTTCTGGTCGGTGATGAACTTGGTGCCCTCATGGGGATTCTCCTTGCTCTGGGAGAACAGGTCGGCCTGCAGAGAGACAACCCAGTTACGCTTATCAGCGGGCTGCTGCTCGTTAACAGCAAACTTGATAGCATCGATGTAGTCGGAGTTGGCGGGCTGAGTCCAGATCCATGCGCCGGCAGCGTTCATCTCGTCAGAGGTGATGTCAGCATAGGGCTTGGTCAGCTTCGGAATACCGTTCTCGTCGGTGCCGTCCCAGAGGCCGCCCTCCGGACCGTACAGAATCTCCTTAGAGCCCTGCTCGGAAACCCAATAGGCAAACAGGTCGAATATACGCTGGGGACGCTCGGCAGCGGTGGTGATAACGTTGACGTTCCAGCCAATAACGCCGTTCTCGTCGCCGTAGCAGACCTTGACGTCCTCGCTAGCCTTGGGGAACATGGGGAAGTCCTTGGTGATCTCGCTGTTTGGATCGCCCAGAACCTCGTAAGAAACCTCGCCGTTGGAGTTCTCGCGGGTAACGCGGCGGAAGTTGTTGGAGTCGTCCTGAGAGAAGTCATACCACATCAGGGCGGGACGGCCGTTGGTCATCTTCTCCTCCCACATGGTACCGTCGTCGGTGAACTCCTCAGCGGACCACAGGCCCTCGTTGAACCACTGGTTTGCGGTCTTCAGAGCCTCAACGAACATGGGCTCGCGCACGCAGATCTCCAGCTTGCCGTTCTCCTGAGTGAAGTACTGCTCCACCAGGTTGCGGGCGCCCATGGAGCGGTAGAACTGCTGATAGATATAGAAGCCGTTGTTGGTGTTCGTGGTGGCGAAGGGGATGATGCTCTGGCCGGTGTAGGAGTTCAGATTGGCCTCCTTGACCTTCACGCAGTAGTCGTGCAGGTCCTGCATGGTGTTCAGCGGAGGAGACCCAACATCCTCATAGGTCTGAGTGTTGATGATCCAGCCATAGTTGCCGCCGGTGGCCACTGCCTCAGAGCCGCGGGCCCAGTTGGGGACGCCGTACAGCTTGCCGTCGACCTTCTGCAGTTCCCTGGAAACCTCAGAGATGTCCTCCTTGAAGGTGCAGCCATCATACATGAACTGCTCGATCTCCACCAGGGCGCCGGCACGGGCAGCGCTGTTCAGCACACGGCCGCGGTCCAGAATCATGGAGTCGGGCAGGTCGCCGCCGGTCAGCATGATGTTCAACTTGGAGTCGGGGTCAGCGTCGGGCTTGGAGAACTCCACGTCCACGTTAAACTTCTCGCCCCAATACTTGGAGGCGGCGTCAACGCCCCAATCCTTGATGCCCGCCCAGTCATAGTACCAGTAGCAGGTAAAGGCATAGAACTCGTCGGTGGGGTCGGGCCCCTGAGAAACATTGCTGGGCTCGGAGTCGTCTCCGCCCTCGGTGCTGCTATCGCCGCCCTCGGTGCTGGCGGTAGAGCCGGTAGAGCTGTTGCCGCCGCTGGAGCTGTTGTTGCCGCTATCGCCGCAGGCCGCGAAAACGCCTACGATCATAGCCAGAGCCAGCAGCAGGGCCAAAATTCTCTTGCTCATTGTTTTTCGTCCTCCTATAGACAAATTTTATTTCATTCAGGCCGGCGGGACGAATAATAAGCCGCCCGCCGCCTGGAATGACAAGGTAAGTAGGAACGCCTATAAAAATCAGCCCTTGATGGAGCCTATCATGATGCCCTTCAGGAAGAAGCGCTGTAAGAAGGGATAAATAATAACGATGGGCAGGATAGAGGTGATCATGGTGGCCATGGTGATAGAGCGCACGTTGGTCTCCTTGCCCTTAGCCACGTTGCCCATAGCGGCGGCGCTTGCGCCAGACTGCATCATCTTCTCTAAGAACGAGGCCTCGCTTATAATGCTTAGCAGCACCGAGGTCATGGGCTTGAGCTCCTGTTTGGTGACGTAGATGTTGGGCATGAACCAGTCGTTCCAGTGGAACACGCCGAAGTACAGGGCGATGGTGGCGATAATGGGGGTAGAGACAGGCCAGTATATCTTGAAGAAGATGGTAAGGTAGTTGGCGCCGTCAATACGCGCCGACTCCTCCAGGGCGTCCGGGACGGACTGGAAGTAGGAGCGCATAAGGATCATGTTCCAGATATTCACCAGATTGGGGATGATGTACACCCAGAAGGTGTTGGTCAGGCCCAGGTTACGGATAAGGAAATAGGTGGGGATCAGGCCGCCGCCGAAGTACATAGGTATCAGGCAGAAGAAGGTATAGAACTTCCTGCCCGCCAGGTTCTTGCGGGACAGTCCGAAAGCCAGCGCGCCGGTAATTACCAGGCCGCCTGCCGCGCCGATAAAGGTGCGGGCGAAGGTTATGCCGTATGCCCTCCAAATGGTGGGGTTGGTAAACACCTGCCTATAGTTTGCAAGGGTGGGAACACGGGGGTATATGGTGATGCCGCCCAGCACTGTGTTGTCCGCTTTATTTAGGGATAAGGCCAAGGAGTTCAGGAAGGGATACAGCGTGGTAACGAATACCGTGACCATGATGACCCACATGGCTATAATGATAACATAGTCGCTGAAAACCTTTTTGGATTTCATCTTGTGGTTTTCTTTTACACCTGTCATAAAGGCATTGCCTCCTTTCTTCTGTTAATATCAGAACAGTGCGTTTTCACCGGCCTTGTCGGCGATGGTGTTAGCCATAATCAGCAGCACAAAGTTTATCAGGGACTTGACCAAGCCCGCCGCAGTACCGAAGGAGGCGCGGTTCTGCGAGATACCTACCTGGAAGATGTAGGTGTCGATAACGTTCGCGGTGTCCTTCAGCATGGGGTTGCCCAACTGCTTGGTGAGCATCATGATCTGGTCGAAGTTCTGGTTCAAAATGCCGCCGACGTTCATGATAAACAGAAGAACGATGGTGGGCTTAATGGCCTTGATGGTGATATGCCACATCTTCTGGGCGCGGGTGGCGCCGTCGATGTCGGCGGCCTCATACATCTCCGCGTCCACGCCGGCCATAGCGGAGATAAAGATGATGGAGTTCCAGCCCAGCTCCTTCCAGGTGTCGGAGACAAGGGCCAATCCCCAGAACAGGTCGCCCCGTCCGAAGAAGTCAATAGGCTCTTGTATAAGGTGCAGAGCCATCAGCAGCTCGTTAACGGCGCCGCCGTCGGCCTTCAGGAAGTCGAACAGCAGGGTGGCGCACACGGTCCAGGAAATGAAGTGGGGCAGATAGCTGATGGTCTGGATGACCTTCTTGATGCCGTCCCGGTGCATCTCGTTGAGGAACACGGCGAAGACGATGGGGCATACAAAGCCGATCGTAAGCTTCAGGCCGCTGATGGCCAGAGTGTTGCGCAGCACAAGGGGCAGGTTCTTATCGGTAAACAGCGCTATGAACTGTTTAAAGCCCACCCACTCGCTCTGGCCGGGGAACTCGCCCATACGGTACTCCTGGAAAGCCATTACCAGGCCGTATATCGGTATGTAGCTGAATACGAACAGTAACAGGATGCCGGGGATAACCAGCAGCTGCAGGTCCCATTGCTCGATGGCCCGTTTAAAAAAGCCTGGCTTCTTTCTCGGGGTCGAGGCTGTGCTTGGATTAGTCAATGCTCATCACTCCCATTGGCTTTCCCGCAGGGAAAGCCATTTTTGATTGTGGGGGCATGCCCCCACAATCAAAAATGGCTTTCCCGCAGGGAAAGCCATTTTTGATTGTGGGGGCATGCCCCCCAAAAAAATCGGTCCGTACTTACTGAAAGATCCTTAGCTCTCCCTCCCTATGCAAAGTAGTTGGTAGGACACAAGGAGAGAAACCTCTCCGGAATCATGCAATATAACAAAAACACGCGAGTATATAGCAATCTTCCGTAGTTATAATAACATATCGCTTATTAAAATGCAAGCGCATTTTAAAATTTTTATTAAAAAATTGTGAAACTTGCCATGAGGTCCAAAAAAACATAGCCGAAACTACGAGGAATTTTCTGTGATTTTTGGCTTTTTGCCCACACCCCGGGCCGCCCGCTGTCGCGCGGACAGGGTTAGGTAGATTTTACCAAATCGCCGCAATTCACTTGCTATTTGGGCCGTTTTAGGGTATACTGGCATTGTTTGGCAGACCCATACTATAAAAATACAGCAAAGAGAGGACGAGACCTATGCCATTTATCGATGTAAAAGCCAGCTGTGAGATTACCTCCGAACAGGAGCTCCGTCTGAAGGAGGCTCTGGGAGAAGCCATCGCAAGGATACCCGGCAAGAGCGAGAGCCGGCTGATGCTCTGCTTCCAGGATAATATGCGTATGTGGTACGCCGGTAAGGACGACGGTCCCACCGTCATGGTACACACCGCCATCTACGGCACCACCACCGCAGATGCCGTGGAGGATTTTGGTCAGGCCGCCGTGGGGCTCATGCGTGAGGTCCTTGGGGCAAAAAACGTCTATCTGCGTATGTCCCAGGGCACCGACTGGGCCTTTTGAACGGCCGTCCTTTTGAACGACACATATAATAGCACAAAATGTTAGGTTTGGACAGTTACAAAAATGCTACAATTTTCAAATTATGAAAGGAAGTGCCAATATGCCAGCAAAAAGAGTGGCCATAATCATGGGCAGCGACAGCGATATTCCCGCCGTCGCCCCGGCCAAAAAGCGCCTTGACTCCCTTGGCATACCCGTCGAGGCCCATATCTTTTCCGCGCACCGCACCCCTGCCGCCGCCGCGGAGTTTTCAAAAGGCGCCCGGTCCAATGGCTTCGGCGTTATTATCGCCGCCGCCGGCAAGGCCGCCCATCTTGCCGGGGCCCTTGCCGCTCATACCACCCTGCCGGTGATAGGCATACCCATAAAGTCCTCCACCCTGGACGGCCTGGACGCCCTGCTTTCAACGGTGCAGATGCCCTCGGGTATCCCCGTAGCCACAGTGGCCATCGACGGCGCGGACAACGCCGCCCTTTTAGCCGCGCAGATACTGGCCGTGGAGGACTCCGAGCTTGCCGGAAAGCTCCAAGAGCTCAAGGACGCGATGGGTCGGGCCGCCGCCGAAAAAGACGGGGCTTTGCAAGACAGGAAATGGTAAAACAACCGCCACATATTTTTTAGAAAGGACGTACCGTTATACATGAAAAAAACTATCATGAGGAAATACGCCAAGCTGGCCGTACAGAAGGGCGCGAACCTCCAGAAGGGCCAGGGCTGTATTGTCAGCGCCAGCGTCGGGGAGCATGAGTTCGCCGAGATGGTGGTGGAGGAGGCTTACCGCGCCGGGGCGAAATGGGTGCGCGTAGACTGGATTGACCAGGCCGTGACCAAACTTCACTATAGGCACCAAACCATAACCGAGCTGTCGAAAGTGGAGGAATGGGAGAAGGCTAAGATGCAGCATATGGTGGACAACCTTCCGGCCCGTATTATGATCGCCTCTATGGACCCGGACGGCATGAAGGGCGTGAACGTGGAGAAAATGCAGAAGTCCAACATGGCCCGGGGCAAGGTCCTGAAGCCCTACAGCGACGCCATCGAGAGCAAGCACCAGTGGACGATAGTTGCCGTGCCCTCCCCAAAGTGGGCCAAAAAGGTCTTCCCCGGCGAGCGCACCAGCACTGCCGTTGAAAGGCTCTGGGCCGAGATACTCAGCGCCGTGCGGGTCACCGAGGACAACGACCCTGTGGCCGAATGGAGCGCACATAATAAACGCCTTCGGGAGAAATGCGAAAAACTCAACAGCCTGGACTTAGAGCACCTGCACTATACCGCCCCCAACGGCACGGACTTCACCTGCTGGCTGATACCCGGCTCCCGCTGGGTGGGGGGCTGCGAGGCACTTCAAAACGGCGTGGAGTTCAATCCCAATATGCCCAGCGAGGAGGTCTTCACCTCTCCCCTGCGCGGCAAGTGCGAGGGAAGGCTGATAGCCACCCTTCCCCTCTCCTATCAGGGGGTGCTGATAAACAGCTTCTCCGTCGACTTTAAGGACGGCAAGGCTGTGGCCGTTCACGCCGATGAACACCAGGAGCTTTTGGAGCGCATGATAAAGATGGACGAGGGCGCGTGTATGCTGGGCGAGCTGGCCCTGGTGCCCGCAGACTCCCCCATCTCCAACTCCGGCGTACTGTTCTATAACACTCTCTTCGACGAGAACGCCGCCTGCCATGTGGCCCTGGGCCGGGGCTTTAACGAGACCCTTAACGGTTTTGAAAACATGAGCGATGATGAGATAAAAGAGGCCGGGGTCAACGACTCCATGATACACGTGGACTTTATGATAGGCTGCAAGGAGCTCAACATCACCGGCCATACCCGGGACGGCAGGGACGTTGCTATCTTTAGGGACGGCAACTGGGCCATATGATTGGGGGGAAATAATATGGAAAGCAATTTGACTAAGCCCCAGGAAAGCCATCTGAAAAGCCATAGCGCCAGCTACGCCGCTGCGGGGGTAGACGTGACCGCCGGGTATGAATCGGTGGAGCTGATGAAAAAGCACGTTGCCCGCACGGCAATACCCGGCGTGGTGTCCGGCATAGGCGGCTTCGGCGGGCTGTTTAGGCCCGAGCTCGCCGGCATGGAGGAGCCTGTTCTTGTATCCGGCACCGACGGCGTTGGCACGAAGCTGAAAATAGCCATGCTTCTCGACAAGCACGACACCATCGGCATAGACGCGGTTGCCATGTGCGTCAACGACATAGTATGCTGCGGGGCAAGGCCCCTGTTCTTTCTGGACTACATAGCCTGCGGAAAGAACTATCCCGAGAAGATCGCGGAGATAGTCTCCGGCGTGGCCGAGGGCTGCGTACAGGCAGGCTGCGCTCTTATCGGCGGCGAGACCGCCGAGCACCCGGGCATGATGCCCTTGGACGACTACGACATCGCCGGGTTCACCGTGGGCGTTGTGGACAGGCCCAAAATGATAGACGGCAGCAGGCTTGCCCCCGGGGACGTGCTCATTGGGGTAAAATCCTCGGGTGTGCACTCCAACGGGTTCTCCCTGGTGCGAAAGGTTTTCGGAATAGGCAGAATGGAGGACAGCGGGGAATCCCTGGTGGGCGCGGCCATGGGCCTTGCGGTGTCCGTGGCAAAGATGCTGAAAAACGACACCGAGATAGTAAACAGGCATTACGACGAGCTGGGCTGCACCCTTGGCGAGGCCCTGCTGACACCCACGCGCATATACGTGAAGTCTGCCCTGGCAGCTATCGAGAGCGCGGAGGTAAAGGCCATAAGCCACATCACCGGCGGCGGGTTCTATGAGAATATCCCCCGTATGCTCACTCCCGGACTTACCGCCAAGATAGAGAAGGCCGCCGTGCCGGTGCTGCCCATCTTCAACCTGATACAGAAGGCCGGCGATATCCCGGAGCACGATATGTTCAATACCTTTAATATGGGCGTTGGGCTCTGTATGGCCGTCTCCCCCGAAACAGCGGACAAGGCTCTGGAGGCTCTGAAGGGTTCGGGCGAGGACGCGGTCCTTCTGGGCGAAGTGGTGTCCGGGGACGAGGGGGTGCTGCTATGGTAAGGATAGGCGTGCTGGTCTCCGGCGGCGGCACCAATTTGCAGCAGCTGATAGACGCACAAGCAGCTGGAAAGCTGGGCGGCGGTAAGATAGTCACCGTCATATCCAGCAAGCCCGGAGTGTTTGCTCTGGAGCGCGCCCAAAGAGCCGGTATTGAGGCCGTCACCCTGAGCCGTAAGGAATACCCGGACGTGGAGACCTACAGTCAGGCGCTTATTACAGCCCTCAGGGAGCGGGACGTGGAGCTGGTGGTGCTCTCGGGCTTTTTGACCATTACCAGCGACAGCTTTGTACAGGCTTTCCCAAACCGCGTAATGAACGTGCACCCG
The DNA here is from genome assembly GCF_002201475.1 of Acutalibacter muris. Taxonomy (NCBI): domain Bacteria; kingdom Bacillati; phylum Bacillota; class Clostridia; order Eubacteriales; family Acutalibacteraceae; genus Acutalibacter; species Acutalibacter muris. The sequence goes on from NZ_CP021422.1 coordinate 2,240,228, forward strand.
GCTCTGCTGCCGGCCTTCGGCGGCAAGGGCTACTATGGACTGCACGTACACGAGGCCGTATTGCAGCGGGGCGCAAAGCTCACCGGGGCCACGGTGCACTTTGCCAACGAGGTATGCGACGGCGGGCCCATCATCCTGCAAAAAGCCGTGGAGGTCAAGGAGGGCGACACACCTGAAATACTGCAAAAGCGGGTCATGGAGGAGGCCGAATGGCAGCTGCTGCCAAGAGCCGTGGAGCTGTACTGCCAGGGACGGCTCAGCGTTCAGGACGGAATAGTGCATATCAAAGGAGAGATAAAATGAAACCTATCAATATTTTTGACGACCTAAAGGGAAACACCTATCCCGGCCGGGGCATCGTCATCGGCCAAAGCGAGGACGGCAAGAGCCTTGTGACCGCCTACTTTATCATGGGCCGCAGCGTAAACAGCCGCAACCGGGTATTTGTGGCAGAGGGGGAAAATATGCGCACCCAGGCCCACGACCCGGCGCTGCTTACGGACCCCTCCTTGGTGATTTACTACCCTGTGCGCACCTTTGACGGCGGGCTGATAGTCACCAACGGCGACCAGACCGACACCATCTATAACCTTATCTGCTCGTCCCCAGATTGTATAGCTCCCGGCTATTTTGTCCGGGCTCTGCTCACCCGCACCTTCGAGCCGGACCCGCCGCTTTACACCCCCAGGATCTCCGGCATCATCGACTATAAAAGCGGCGGCTACTGGCTGTCCATCTTAAAGAGCACCGACGGCGATCCCGCCGCCGCCCAGCGCCAGTTCTTCGCCTATGAGCCCATGCCGGGGCTGGGACACTTTATTCATACCTACAAGTGCGACGGCGACCCGGTGCCCTCCTTTGTGGGCGAGCCCAAACCGGTCTCCCTCTCCGGGGACATCGACAGCTTCACGGACGGCCTTTGGGAGAGCCTGAACCCGGACAATAAGGTATCTCTGTTTGTCAGATATATTGACCTTGAAAGCGGCGAAGCAGAGACCAGGATAGTCAACAAAAACAAATAAAAAATATTCAAGAAAGGTCGTGCCCTATGGCTAAGGAAATTTCACTTAAATATGGCTGCAACCCTAATCAGGTCCCCTCCAGGATATTCATGAAAGAGGGCGAGCTGCCTTTGCAGGTGCTCAACGGCCGCCCCGGCTATATAAACTTCCTGGACGCCTTCAACAGCTGGCAGCTGGTGCGGGAGCTTAAAATGGCTACCGGCCTGCCCGCCGCCGCTTCTTTCAAGCACGTGAGCCCCGCCGGGGCCGCGGTGTATGTGCCGCTTTCCGACACCCTAAAGAAAATATACTTCGTGGACGACTTGGAGCTCTCCCCCATTGCCAGCGCCTATGCCGCCGCCCGTGGTGCGGACCGTATGTCCTCCTATGGCGACTGGGCCGCCTTGTCCGACGTGTGCGACAAGGAGACGGCCACACTGCTGGCCCGAGAGGTTTCAGACGGCATTATCGCCCCCGGTTATACCGACGAGGCTTTGGCTATCCTCAAGACCAAGCGCAAGGGCAATTACAATGTGGTGCAGATAGACGAGAGCTATGTGCCCGCCCCTATCGAGCATAAGGACGTGTTCGGGGTCACCTTCGAGCAGGGCAGGAACGAGCTGAAAATAGACGCGAGCCTTCTTGAGGACCTTCCCACCGCCAACAAAAACCTGACGGACGAAGCAAAGCGTGACCTTATCGTATCGCTGATTACACTAAAGTATACTCAATCCAACTCTGTATGCTACGTAAAGAACGGTCAGGCCATCGGCGTGGGCGCGGGCCAGCAGAGCCGGGTACACTGCACACGCCTTGCGGGCAATAAGGCCGATAACTGGTATCTGCGCCAGTCCCCCCGGGTGCTTGAGCTGCCCTTTAAACCCGGCCTCCGCAGGCCCGACCGGGACAACACCATCGATGTATACATCTCCGACGACTACATGGACGTTTTGGCCGATGGCCAGTGGGAGAACTTCTTTACGGAGAAGCCCCAGCCCTTCACCCGGGAGCAGCGCCGCCAGTGGCTGGACGGCATGACCGGCGTGGCCCTGGGCAGCGACGCCTTCTTCCCCTTCGGCGACAATATCGAGCGGGCACATAAGTCAGGCGTACAGTTCATTGCCCAGCCCGGCGGCTCCATCCGTGACGACAACGTCATAGAGGTCTGCGACAGGTACGGCATAGCCATGGCCTTTACGGGTCTCCGGCTGTTCCACCACTGATGCGCCGGGCCATATTCTGGGACTTTGACGGGACCCTTACCACCGGGGAGCCTAGCTGGCGCTCCTGTCTTATGATGGCCCTGGGGCCGCTGGCGGAACGGTATGGGGTAACCGAGGAAAAGCTGCGCCCTTTCCTGAAAAGCGGCTTTCCCTGGCACCCGGACGGCGACGGCAGCCTTGTGGGGGAAGCCTTCTGGGGGGTGCTGTTCCATAAGTTTTCGGCGGCGTTTGATAGCTTTGGGGTCCCAAAGCCGGAGTCCGAAGCCGCCGCCCGGCGGGTGCGGGATATCGTTCTGGACAAGAGCCTGTACCATGTGCGGCCCGATGCGGCGGCTGTCCTGGCGGTATGCGCCTTTAAGGGGTATAAGAATTACATCCTCACCAACAACTTTCCCGAATGGGAGAGTCTGTTCGAGGGGCTGGGGCTCAGACAGTTCTTCTCAGGAATAGTCAATTCCGGCACCGTTGGGGCCTGCAAGCCCCACGAGAGGATATTCCGCATCGCCGAGCGCGCCGCCAATTTCCCCTCCCTTATTTGGATGGTGGGCGATAACCCCATAGCGGACATCGGGGGCGCGAAAAATGCCGGGTGGCACACGGCCCATATCACAAGGCCCGGGGCAGCAAACTCCGGGGCAGAGGTTACCGTCACCTCCCTCAGCGAACTGCTCAAATTTCTTTAACCTTTGGAAAGGACTGGTAAAAATGGATATATTGCTCGACATACTTGTCGTCGGCAGCGGCGGCAGGGAGCATACCATCATCCGCAAGCTCAAAGAGAGCCCCCGGGTGGGTAAGCTCTACTGCGCCCCCGGCAACGGCGGCATCTCGGCGGACGCGGAGTGCTGCAAGGTGGACGCTATGGACAAGGAGGGTATGCTGGCCCTGGCAAGAGAAAAGAAAGTGGACTTAGTGTTCGTGGCCCCGGACGACCCTCTGGGGGCCGGTATGGTGGACTATCTCGAGGCGGGCGGCTTCACCTGCTTCGGACCCAATCAGAAGGCAGCCGAGATAGAGAGCAGCAAGGTGTTCTCCAAGAACCTTATGAAAAAGTATGGGATACCTACCGCCAGTTACGAGGTGTTCACCTCTCCTTCTGAAGCGCTGGCATACATAAAGAAGCAGGACAAGTACCCGGCGGTCATCAAGGCCGACGGCTTGGCTGTGGGCAAGGGGGTCTTCGTCGCCCAGAACGAGCAGGAGGCCGCCGAAGCCCTGCATTCCCTGATGGAGGAAAAGAAATTCGGCTCCTCCGGGGACCGGGTAGTGGTGGAGGAGTTCCTCACCGGACCCGAGGTCACCGTGCTGGCCTTTACGGACGGCCACGCCATGTGCCCGATGGTAAGCTCCATGGACCATAAGCGGGCTTATGACAACGATATGGGCCCCAACACCGGCGGCATGGGCACCATCAGCCCCAGCCCCTTCTATACCGACGAGATCGCCAAGGTCTGCATGGACACTATCTTCCTGCCCACCATGAACGCCATGAACGCCGAGGGCCGCAGGTTCAAGGGCTGTCTTTACTTCGGCCTTATGCTGACCCCCGACGGCCCCAAGGTGATAGAGTACAACTCCCGCTTTGGAGATCCCGAGACCCAGGTGGTGCTCCCCAGGCTTGAAACGGACCTGGCGGACATTATTAAGGCCGTGGCCGATGAAAAGCTTAGCGAGCTGGACATCAAGTGGTCGGAGGACGCCTGCGCCTGCGTGATAATTGCAAGCGGCGGCTATCCGGGCAGCTACGAAAAGGGCAAGCTTATCACCGGCCTGGACGGGAACGGCCAGCTTGAGGGCGCGACGGTCATACACGCGGGTACGAAGCTTGAGAACGGAAAATACTACACCTCCGGCGGGCGCGTGCTGGGCATTACCGCCAAGGGCGTAGACCTCAGGGAGGCGCTGGATAAAGCCTATAAGGCGGTGGAAAAGGTGTCCTTTGAGGGGGCGTTTTATCGTAAGGATATCGGAAGGGCTTGCTTTTCCTCGGAATAAGGAGGAGCGGTATGACATGGCAAATCGTTAAAATAATTGCCATTGTTTCAATGACACTGGACCATGCGTCCAAGACATTCCTTACCCAGCAATTACTCGTTGAAAATCTGGGTATGAGCCTGACTGTCTCCTTCTGGCTGCTTCATGCCATGGAGGCACTTGGGCGCATTGCCTTTCCACTCTACGCTTTCGGCATCGCTCAGGGGTGTACATACACTAAGAGCCGGGGTAAGTTCCTTCTGCGCCTGCTTCTGTTCTATGGGCTGAGCCAGTGGATAGGTCCCCTTGAGATAAACTGGGACAATGCAATGCCATAACAGACTTGGAAAGGGAATGAGGCCCATGAGCGCCTGGCAGAACGTACTATTGACCGATTCGGGATTTTTTGACCCCTTTGACCTAAAACGGCCCCTCGCGCCCATAGTGGAGCGTTTCGCCCAGATGGTGGGCAAGCCCTTTTCCCAGGCCCGGGTGTTGTTCGTCCCTGCCGCAGCCTGTGACGAGGAATCACGGCAACTGGCGGATATACTCCAATGGGAGTTGGAAAAGCTTAGCTTTCTTCCTGAGCATATCACCGCCTATGAGCTGGACGGCTCTTTAAGCGATAAGGAGGTTCTGGACTTTGACGTGATGTTCTTCACCGGCGGGTGGTGCGAGCACCTTTTAAAGCTCATCAAGCAAACGCATTTCAACGAGTTGATCCAAAAGTTCGTGTTCTCCAATAAGGTCTACGTGGGTGTCAGCGCGGGCAGTGTGATTGCCACTCCCAATATCATGGGCTGCTTTGGCGGTGCAGAGAGCGAGGAGACCTCCTCTCTGGGGCTTATACCAGCGTACATCGACTGCCACTGCGACCTGAAGCCCGGCTTGACAGCTAAACGACTTCCTCTCCCCCATATTCTGCTGCATTTCAACCAGGCTTTGGCTGTCAGCTCCGGCGGCTTCCAGCTGCTGGAGGACCGTGAGGCCCGCCATACCATTGACTGGACATACCCGCCGCGGTTTGGCGTGGAGGTGTTCCGGCCTATCGACTAAAAGCATCTGGAAAGGATGATACATATTATGAACGCACCTATAACCTTCGCCATCGCTGGCTTCGGCGATCGGGGCAGCACCTACGCCTCCATGCAGAAACTCTTCCCGGACCGCATGAAGGTGGTTGCCGTGGCCGACCTCAACCCGAACAAGGTCAAAAAGGCCCGGGAGCTCTATAATATTCCCGAGGAAAACTGCTTTGCGAGCGCCGAGGAGATGTTTGAAAAGGGACGGCTTGCCGACGTATGCGTGGTGTCCACCATGGACCGCCAGCACGTGGGCCATGCCATACCCGCCCTGGAACTTGGGTATCATGTGCTCATGGAGAAGCCCATCTCCCCCGATATAGAGAAGTGTCGGGAGATACTAGAGGTCTCGAAAAAGCACCCGGACCAGCATATCATACTCTGCCACGTCCTGCGGTACACCAACTTCTATAATACCTTAAAGGACATCATCGGCAGCGGCAAAATCGGCGAGGTGGTCTCTATCTGCGCCAACGAGAACGTGGGCTACTGGCACCAGGCCCACTCTTTTGTGCGGGGCAACTGGCGCAATTCTGATGAAACCAGTCCAATGATTTTGCAGAAGTCCTGTCACGATATGGACATACTCACATGGCTTGTGGGCAAAAAGTGCAAGTCCGTGTCGTCCGTCGGCGGCATACACCTGTTCAAAAAGGAGCGCGCACCGGAGGGCTCCACCGACTACTGCCTGGGGGGCTGCAAAATCAAGGATGAGTGTATCTTTGACGCGGAGAAGATATATCTCACCGGCGAGAAGACCGGGCTTATGCAGGGCGGCAACTGGATAAGCTCCGTGCTCAGCGTGGAAAACACTGTCGAGTCCACCTATGAAGCGCTGCGCAACGGTCCCTATGGCCGCTGCGTGTACCACTGTGACAACAACGTGGTGGACCATCAGCAGACAAATCTGCTGATGGAGGACGGCACCACTATCCAATTCACCATGTGCGCCTTTACAGAGGACTGCTACCGCTATTTCAAGGCCATGGGCACCATGGGCGAGATAGAAGCCGACATGAAGTCCAACGTCCTCCGCGTGCGGGTCTTCGGCAAGGGCGAGGAGGTCATGGACCTGAAGGCCATGTCCGCTGACCTTAAAGGCCACGGCGGCGGCGACAGCGGCATTGTCGAGGACTTCCTTAACATGCTTATCGATGGCGCGGAGCCCACCGAACGCACCACCACCCTGGAACACTCCATGGAGAGCCACTATGTGGCCCTGGCAGCGGAGGAGTCCCGGCTGAACGGCGGAAAGCTGGTGGATTTGGAGGAGTTCCGTAATAGGGGTATATAAAATTATCCAGCGTAAATAAACCAGGCGCACAGGGTCTCCCCCGGGCGCCTGGTTTCTGCTTATCTCAACTGAATACTTTTTACAGCAGCTGCTTTTCCACTTCCTCAAAGCCAAGCCGCTCCACCGTGTCCGCGAAGCGCTCTCCCTGCTGTCCCTTGTCCTGGAACAGAGTGATGGCTTTTTCTATCACGTCCAGGACCTCCTCGGGGCTGGTAAGCAGCTTACCGAGGAATTTTCCCCTTGCCACCTTCTTGCCCCAGCGCCCACCAATATATACCTTATATCCAGGCACATACTCCTCAAAGGCCTTGAAGGGACATTTGTTAATGCAGCGTCCACAGTGGTTGCACTGAGCATCGTCTATGAGCACTTTACCGTCCACCACCTTGGGCACGTGTATTGGACAGTTCTTCTCTATCTGGCAGACCTTGCAGCCCCGGCACTTCTCCAGGTCTATCACCGGCACTCGCTGGCCCACTATGCCCAGGTCGTTAAGGTCCGGCTTTACGCAGTTATTGGGGCAGCCGCCCACGGCTATCTTGAACTTATGCGGCAGCTTCACGTCGTGCCAGCCCTCATAGAACCTCTTGTGGATGGCCTCCGACAGGGCAAAGGTGTCGATAAGGCCGTACTGACAGGTGGTCCCCTTGCAGGACACCACCGGGCGCACCTTGGCCCCCGTGCCGCCGGTCTCAAGACCGCGCTCCTTTAAGAACTCTCGCAGGGGCTCGATGTTCTCAAAGGGCACCTTCTGTATCTCCGCCGTAAGGCGCACCGTCAGCGCCACTTGGCCGTTTCCAAACTTCTCTGCGGCCTCGGCAACCGCAGCAAGCTCCTTGGCGGTCATTTTGCCGTTGCGGGTTATCACACGGCCGTTAAAGCAGTCGGGGGTTGTCTTGTCCCAGAGGAAGCCAAGTCCCTTTACTCGGGTTATCTCCTCGGCCGGTATGCCGGGTTTCCTCGTCTCATTCAGCATATTCTCAGCTCCTAAAATTTTTTCGCATTTGCAGATATTTATTCACGGATATTATCTCCATAGGCGAGATATTTTCCGGCAGCTCCGCTATGGGGAAGAACCTCAGCTCACTGACCTCGCTCTCCTGTGGCTTCAGCGTACCGTGAAATTTCCTGCACACAAACTTCACATCGATTACGTACACCTCGTCGCCGTTGGGATAGGTGTAGTGGGTGTCCTCGCCGGAGAAGACTCCCAGAAGCTCCAACTCCTCTGCTATGAGGCCGGTCTCCTCGAACATCTCGCGCTTTGCGCCCTCCTCCACGGTCTCCCCAAGCTCAACAGCGCCGCCGGCCGTTCCCCAGCAGTGGTTGTCAATGCGGAGCCCTAAAAGCAGCTCGCCCCGCTCGTTCTCCACAAAGACTCCTGCGCCCACCATCTGTATGGGCTGGTGGCCCACGTAGTCACGCAGAAATTTGATATATCCCGTCATTACTCCTTTACCTCCACACCGCCGCAGCCGCGCACGGACAGCACATAGCAGCTGCCCTTGCCAAAGACCTTCTCCATACCCTCGCGGTAGCTGTCAAGTATATCGAAGGGCACATAGGCCTGGATCGTTCCCGCAAAGCCGCCGCCGTGTACCCGGCAGGCCCCCCGGCCGTTCAGCAGCCGTTCCGACACAGAAAGGGCCAGGGTTATCCCCTGCTCGATGGGGCTGGCTGGAGCGAACACGTTTTGGAGCCGCTGGATGGAGGACTTTCCGGAGGCCTTTACCCTCTCCAGGAACTTCTCAAAGTCCTTGTCCCGCAGGGCCTGGGCCTCCTCATGGGCCAGCCTGTCGTCGTCAAAGAAGTGCATGGCACGAAGGGCCGGGCGGTCTCCAACGGCCTTGCGCACCTCGCCCAGCTTATCGTAGAACTCCGCTTCGTCCACCTCCCGCAGGAACTCCTTGCCAAAGAACTTCGCCACTGCCTTCATCTCCTGGGGGATGGACGCATAATCGGCGGTAAGGTCCGCATGGTTGCCGCCGGTGTCCACAACGCACATGGCGTGCTTATAGGCGTTCAGGTCAAAGGAGACGTTCTCCACCTGTGGCTTCTCAGGGTCGGCAAAGTCCATTGCAGTGACGCTGCCCATGGAGCTGGCCATTTGGTCCAGAAGGCCCGAGGGCTTTCCGAAGTAGACGTTCTCGGCGTACTGGGCAATCTTGGCGGCGGCTATTGGGTCTATATTGCCGTCGTTATACAGATGGCTCACAACGGTCACCACCAGTATCTCAAAGGCCGCCGAGCTGGAAAGGCCGGAGCCCTTTAGCACCCTTGTCTGAGTATAGCACTCAAAGCCGCCGATATTATAGCCCAGCTCCTTACACCGGGCGCAGATGCCCCGGATTATGGCCTGAGAACCGCTTGTCTCCTCTCTGGGCTCCAGGTCGCTTAAATCCACCTCGTCCATGCGTGGGTATTCCACAGAGCGCAGGCGGGCTATGCCGTCCTCCGTCCTCCGCGCCATGCCTACGATATCCAGGTCTATGGACGCCGCCAGCACCCTGCCGTGATTATGGTCGGTGTGATTGCCGCCGATCTCCGTGCGCCCCGGGGCACTGTAGAAGCTTGCGCCTTCAGAGCTGCCAAAGGTCTCCTCAAAGCCTGCGCGTATCTTCTGATAGCGCTCCGCCTGCTCCTGCCACTGTCCGCCGTATAGGTCTTTCAGATTGGTTGTCATAAATTTACCCTCACTTTGGTTTGATTATTTATAATTATGGCCTGAAAAACTTTATCCGTTCAGCATAGCCATAAGCTCCTCCTCGCTGAGCACCGGGACTCCCAGGCTGTCTGCCTTCAGGAGCTTGCTGCCGGGATCTTCGCCCGCCAGTACATATGAAGTTTTTTTGGAGACCGAGCCGGTCACTTTGCCGCCGTTGCGCTGGATAATATCCGAAGCCGCTTTGCGGCTGAGGGTGGGCAGCGTCCCGGTTAGCACAAAGGTCTTGCCCTCAAACAGGGAGCCCGCCTGTTCCTTTTCCTCGGCCCGCATATTCACTCCCAGCGCGGCCAGGCGGTCCACCAGCTCCCGGGCGCTTTCGCGGGAGAAGAAGTCCACTATCTCCTCGGCCATCACCCCGCCGAAGCCGTTTATCTCAGAAAGCTCCGGGACAGTTGCGGCCATGACCCGCTCCATGCTTGGGAAACTGCCGCATAAAAGCTGTGCGGCCTTGGCCCCGATATGGGGTATGCCCAGGGCATAGACCAGCCGGTAAAGGTCGTTCCGCTTTGATTTTTCTATGGCGTTCACCAGGTTTTCGGCGCTCTTTTTGCCCATGCGCTCCAGCTCCGCCAGCTGCCTGGCAGTAAGAGTGTACAGGTCCGCCGGGGAGCTTATAAGCCCCTCCCGGGTCAGTTGCTCAAGTATGGCCGGGCCCAGACCGTCGATGTCCATTGCGTCTCTACCGGCGAAGTGGATAAGGTGCCGAAGGAGCTGGGCCGGACATTGGGGGTTAGTGCAGCGGGTGGCCGCCTCCCCCTCGTGACGGGAGACCGGCTCGCCGCAGGAGGGGCATACCTCCGGCAGCAGGAAGGGCTCCGTGCCCTCCGGGTTCTCCACCACCGACACCACCTCGGGGATTATCTCACCGGCTTTGCGCAGGATTACCCTCGACCCCACGCGCACGTCCTTTTCTGTTATAAAATCCTGGTTATGGAGCGTGGCGCGGCTGACTGTTGTACCGGCCAGGGTCACCGGCTCAAACACCCCGGTGGGCGTCAGCACTCCGGTGCGTCCCACATTTATCTCAATATCCAGCAGCGTCGTCTCCTTTTCCTCCGGCGGGTATTTGAAAGCCTCCGCCCAGCGGGGGAACTTGGCCGTACTGCCCAGTTCCTCCCTCTGGGAGAACGAGTTCACCTTCACCACGGCCCCGTCTATAGGAAAGTCATACTCACCGCGCTTCTCTCCTATCTCTCGTATAAAGCGGAGTATCTCCTCCATATCCCCGGACTTAAAATAGCTTGGCGGCACTGGAAAACCCAGCTCCCGCAGCCGCTCCAGGGCTTGATCGTGGCAGGTGAACTCCTCGCCCCTTATCTGCTGGACATTGAATACGAAAATATCCAGCCCGCGTCCTGCCGTGATCTTCGGGTCCTTTTGGCGCAGGGATCCGGCGGCGGCGTTGCGGGGATTTTTAAAAGGCTTTTCCTCTAAAAGCTCCTGGCGCTCGCACAGCTTCTCAAAGCCCGAATCGGACAGATACACCTCGCCGCGCACCTCTAAAAATGGTATTGGGCTCTCTAGCCTCTTCGGCACGGTCTTGATGGTGCGGATATTCTCCGTAACGTCCTCGCCGGTATGGCCGTCCCCCCTGGTGGAACCCCGGGTAAACGTCCCGTCCACATATTCCAGGGCCACGGAAAGGCCGTCGAACTTGGGCTCTACTATATATTCCGGCCCGTCCACCGCCTCCCGCACCCGGCGGTCGAAGTCCCGCAGCTCCTCCTCTGAGAAGGAGTCGTGCAGGCTCTCCATAGGCACCTCATGCACCACCTCGGCAAAGGTATTGTACACCTTCCCGCCCACCTGGCGGGTGGGAGAGTCCTCGGTCACCAGTTCCGGATACTGGGCCTCCAGCTCCTCAAGGCGGCGGTAAAGCTTGTCGTAGTCAAAGTCGCTTATCTCCGGGTCGTCCTCGGTATAGTATTTCCTGCCGTGATAGCGTATCTGCTCCCGGAGCTCAGAAAGCTCCCGCTCCACTGATGTCTTGTCCATAAACTACCTCGTTCCGTATTTTTCTTACGTTGCCGGCAGGCTGATACCCCCAAGCCTTGCCATTATCTCGTCGCGCATACGCACGGCTTCGCGCCTTGCGGCCCCGGCATAGTCCTTGGGGTCGCAGCCCTCCTTCTGCCAGGCGCACATTATCCCCCGGGAGGAGTTGACAATCGCCCCGCAGCCGTGCTTATCAAAGCCCGGGGCCACGTCGTCGGCGGCGCCCCCCTGGGCCCCATAGCCCGGCACCAGGAAGAAGGTGTTGGGGAGAGCTTTGCGCATCTCTTTAAGCTGCTTTGGGTACGTGGCCCCCACCACCGCACCCACGCCGCTGTAGCCGTATTTGCCCGGGAGCTTCAGGCCCCATTGCTGGCACATATTGCCCATGGCCCTGTATACCGGCTCGTACATGGCATGGAGCATCTGATCCTGAAGCTCGCCGGAGGAGGGGTTTGAGGTCTTTGCCAGCACGAAGATGGCCTTGTCATGAGCGGAGCAGACCTTCAAAAGGGGCTCTATGCCGTCGCTGCCCAGGTAGCCGTTCACCGTCAGAGCGTCCGCGCCAAAGGCCTCGAAGGTCTCGCCCTCTACGTCGGTCGTGCCAAGATGGGCGGCGGCATAGGCCTCCATAGTGGCGCCGATATCGTTGCGCTTGCCGTCCACGATGACAAACAGGCCCTTGGACTTCGCGTAGGCTATGGTCTCAGCAAGGGCCCGCATACCCTGCCAGCCGTACTGCTCGTAGTAGGCCGCCTGGGGCTTTACGGCGGGCACGACATCACAGAGCGCGTCAATAAGCCCCTTATTAAACTCCAGCAGCGCTGCCGCCGCACCCTCAAGATTCTTGCCGTGCTCCTCAAAGCACTTCTCCTTGATATGCCCGGGGATAAAGCTCAGCTTGGGGTCGAGCCCGGCCACAGTGGGGTTTTGCTTGCGCATGATATTCTCCAACAGTCTGTCCATTGACATGTATATCGCTCCCTTTAGCTTATTATTTACAGTTCAAAGACTTTTTTACCCTTTAGATAAGTGATCCGCACCCTGCCGGTAAGCTCCATACCCTTAAAAGGTGTGTTTTTGCTCCTGCCGTGTAACTTATCCGGGTCCACGGTCCAAGTCTCCTCCGGGTCAAAAAGCACTATGTCCGCCCTCGCCCCGGGCTTTAATGTACCGGCGGGTATGCCCAGTATCCTTGCCGGGTTGTTGCTCATGAGGGCTATGACCTCTCTAAGCTCCAGTTTACCACGCAAGGCCGTCCACACGGCGGCAAAGGAGGTCTCCATACCGATGGAGCCGTTGGGGGCTTTTCCAAAGTCTGCCTTCTCCTCCGGCGTATGTGGGGCATGGTCGGTAGAGATTGCGTCAAGAGTGCCGTCGGAAAGGGCCCGTATAAGCGCCTGACGGTCCTCTTCGCTGCCCAGGGGCGGGTTCATGCGGCAGTCCGCGTCCCGGGCCTCCAGGGCGCTGTCCGTCAGCAGCAGGTAGTGGGGGCAGGTCTCCGCCGTCACCCGCACGCCCCGGCGCTTCGCGTCCCTGATAAGCTCCACCGAGCCCCTTGTGCTCACGTGGCAGATATGCACCGGCGCGCCTATGCTGGCCGCGGCGGCTATCTCCCTTGCCACCCCGCAGTCCTCGGCGGCGGGGGGTATGCCCGGAACGCCAAGTCTCTCCGAAACAGGGCCCAGGTTCATGAGCCCGCCCTCCGCCAGATCTAAATCCTCGCAGTGGGCTGTGAACACCAACCCCAGCTTTTCGGCCTTCGCAAGGCCCTCCAGCAGGCACAGAGAGCTCTGTACCGGCTTACCGTCGTCGCTGACGGCGACAGCCCCCGCCGCTTTCAGCGCCGCCATATCCGTGCACTCCCGGCCCAGCATACCCTTTGTGACACAGGCGGCTGTGTATACGTTGGCGCAGGCCCTCCCGGCGCGTTCCAAAAGATCCGCCACCAGCTCCGGGCTGTCCATGGGCGGCGTTGTGTTCGGCATGGCCAACAGGCTGGTAACGCCCCCTGCCGCCGCCGCACGGCAGGCGGAGTACACGTCCTCCTTATGGGTCTGTCCCGGGTCCCGCAGGTGGACGTGCATATCAACAAATCCCGGCGCGGCTATGAGCCCCCGGCAGTCGACCACCTCACAGCCCTCCGGGTCCAGGCCCTCCCCCAGGGCGGCTATTCTCTCACCTTCAATCAGGAGGTCCCCAATAAAATCCAGTCCCTGGGAAGGGTCGATAACCCTCGGTCCCTTCAACAGTATTCCCACACAGCGCTCCTTTCCGGGCCCTAGCCCCGGTGTAATATCAGTTCTTCTATATACCATTTTGTCAGCGACAGAAGCTCGCGGCCATAGTAGCTGGGATAGATGATGGGGTCTGTCTCCGCCGCCAGGCCGCTGGCCGTGAACCCCGCGCTTTCAGCAAGGCGCACTGCCCGGTACAAGTGGAAGCTCTGGCTGACCACCACCACATTTGTATCAAGGCCGTTCTCCCTGGCCGTCTCCATGGCGTACTCCAGGTTCTCCCTGGTGTTCCGGGACTTGTCCTCAGCAAAGACCCGCTCCGGCTCAAGGCCCCGGCGGATAAGGGCGTTTCTAGAGGTCAGGGACTCGGGGCAGGGTTCGTTGCTTCCCTGCCCGCCTGTGACTATGCATTTGGACTCTGGGTTCTCCTTCAGGTACTCATAGGCTCGGTCCACCCGGTTGCTGAGGCTCACCCCCATGCGCTCCGCGCTGTAGACCTGGGCCCCCAGTACGATGACATTTCTTCCAGAGGGAGGCGTCACCGCCTGGTATGAGACTATCAGCACCGTTAAATACCCCGCCCAGCAGAGGCCCAGGGCATAGAGCACTGCGGCAGTCCTGGCCATTGCCCTTCTCCAGCCGCCCTTTTCCACCATGCCCTTATACTTCATAGCTATGCCCATACCCAGCCCGCATACGGCGATGCCGAACATGGAGCCCTCTGCGAAGCCGCCGTGCAGCACGGGCATACAGAACCACAATATTCCTAGGGCGCAGAGAATAATAAACGCCGCTTTCAGCCATTTCCAGTGTCTTTTCATATCTTCAGCCTTTCTTAATTACCCACTCTCTTATATTATACATCATTTTCCGCCGAAGGTAAACTATTCTTTTGCGGTTCCCGGACTTTTTTCCAAATCGCCCCGGATATGCAAAATGGCCCCGGCTGCCGCGGGGTCATTTTATCGCTATATTACTTATCCCTGCCAAAAAAGCCCCTTTCGCAGGCTTCCCTTTCCGGGCAGTCCTTACAGGCGTATACGCCCCTTCCTCCGGCGCAGGTCACATTTGGGCACCGCTTATCCTCATATAGAGTGCCGAAGGAGCAGTGGGGATACTGGCTCCGGCAGCCGCCGCACCACTGGGTATAGGGACAGTCGTCGCAGTCGTTGCCGCATACCCCCATGGGGTCTACGCCCTCCCGGGCGACCTTCACCAGCGCGGCCTTGACTTTTGAGCAGTTCTCTATGCGCGCGCCGGGCGGGGTGTCGCCGTGCTCCGGGTCATTGGAGTAGCTTTTCAGCAGCTCACAGGCAAAATCCTCACACTCGCCGCAGAATTTTCTGCCCCGGCTTATAGCGCAGTCCGCCAGGTTGCAGGAACCGTGGAAGGGCTTGCCGCCGGTGGCTATGCAGCCGCCGCAGTTCATAGTTTCCTTAAATTCACACTCCGCGCAGCATAGACCGCAGTATGTATCGACAGATAAATACAATTTGTCAAATTCAGTCACAATTATTCTTCCTTATATACTAGTTTCCCTATCATAATAAACCTGTGCTGTAACACGCCGTTTTCGTCGTGATAGTACCCCTGATGGCTGTACATCAGGCGAAAACCCGCCGCTTTGAGCTTCGGGCCCTCATTCTCTAAATTATATCCCGGATTATCCGGCCGGTTCCTGCCGCCTATCTGCTGGGTGACGAAGAAGCCGTTTTTGCGAAGCGCCCTGACGACCTCGCCCAGGTCATACTCTGTCTGGTACGCCGTCACCAGATCGAAGCTGCCGTCCTCAAATTCCGGCGTATCCCCGCGTATGTCAAGCCGCTTTATCCCCGGCTTCAGGAAATCGCTGACTTTTTGCTCATAGCTCCAGGGGAGCGGACCAATCTGCCATACCATACTCAAGTGTCCTTATCCACCTGGTGGAACTTTTTAAGGTTCCCCTGTTTTTGGGCCCGGCGCTGGAGCTCGGCTTTTACCTGCTCCCAGGCGATACCCTCGTTGGCCATGAGCACTGTCAGGTGGTAGAGAAGGTCGCTTATCTCCCCTATGGTGTCCTCTTTCCTGCCGTTTTTTGCGGCTATAATGACCTCGCCGCACTCCTCGGCGCATTTTTTAAGTATCTTGTCAAGCCCCTGTTGGAACAGATAGCCGGTGTAGGAGCCCTCCTGCGCGGAAACCTTGCGGTCCAGCACCACCTGATACAGGCTTTCCATAGCGTCCATTCTATTTTTCCTCCTCCTTCTTCTCACCTAAAAGCTCCTTAAAAAAGCACGTCCTGTTGCCTGTGTGACAGGCAGGACCATTGGACTTTACCCTCACCAGCAGCGTGTCGTTATCGCAGTCGGCAGTAACGCTCACCACCTTCTGGGTGTTGCCGGAGGTCTCCCCCTTGTTCCACAGGGCCGCGCGGCTGCGGCTGTAAAACCATGTATAGCCGGTGTCGATGGTCTTTTCCAGGGCCTCGCTGTTCATATAGGCAAGCATCAGCACCTCGTTGGTATCCGCCTCCTGTACGATGGCAGGCACAAGGCTGGACTTCACAAAGAACCGCTCCAGCTCGTCGTTAACCGCCGCCTGGGTTTTTGCCCTCCTCCCGGAAAACTTGTGACAGACCCGGACCGCCGCCTTTAAATCCAGTGTCCCGGCATACAGCGCCTTGCCCGCTATAGCGCCGTACAGCCCCAGATCGTAGAGGTTGATGATGTCCAAAAGACTGCTCACTCCGCCGCTGGCAATAATATTGCAGCTTACCGCCCGGTTCAGCTTATCGAGCATCTCCAGGTTCGGGCCGGACTGGGTGCCGTCCTTATGGATGTCGGTGCAGATTATATACTGCACGCCTATGCCCTCCATGCGCTTGGCCACTTCAATATAGTCCATGCCGCTCTTTTTCGTCCAGCCCTCTGCGGCGGCAATGCCGTCAATAGCGTCTATGCCAACGGCTATCCGCTTGCCATAGGCGCACACAGCCTCCTTCACAAACTCCGGGTCCCCCAGTGCCGCCGAGCCCAGTATCACCCTGGACGCGCCACCCATCAGGTAGTCCTCCACGGTGCGCATACTGCGTATGCCGCCCCCCACCTCCACGTGCATACCGGCGGTCTCGGCGGTGTTCAGTATCAGCTCGTGGTTTATGGGCCTCCCGGCCTTTGCGCCGTCCAGGTCCACCATATGCAGCCAGTGCGCCCCCTGTTCCCGAAAGCTCTCCGCCGTCTCACGGGGGTCCCCGGCCACTACTTCAGCCGTCGAATAATCCCCCTGGAAAAGCCGGACACATCTGCCCTCATGTATGTCTATGGCAGGTAAAATAATCATAACATCACTCCTGTGCCTCCCGCCGGCAATAGCGGTTCAGCAGGTATTCTATATAGTCCTCCCGGCCAAAGAGCCTTTTGCTCTCAGGGTCGCCGCAGTCCCTTACAAGCTCCTTCAGCGGCACTGTGGCCCGCACATACTGGGCGGGGCTTTTGTCCCCTTTTAGCCGGTCCAGTATCTTCTCCGCGCCGTCGGTCTTTAGATTGCCCAAAAGCCACGGCTCCGAAGGTACGCCGATGTTGGGCGTAACATTAAATTCACCGTCTATATACAGCACCGCCGGAGCGGTACTGCCAAGGCTCTCCGTGGTATCGTCCTCTATCAGCTCTCTATAGAGTTCCCGCTCCTCGCGCCCGAAGACCTCCTGTATCGTGCGCTTATTGAAGTGCTTTAGGGTATACTTCGCCAGCTTGTCGGGTATCTTCTTTAAATCGTCACTTGTGACCCATATGGGATAGAGCTTCTCCCCCTCGCCGTCACAGGAACCCTGGTGCACAAAGCACGCAAAGGGTATGCCTATACCCTCACAGCGCTTTTCAAGCTCCAGTCTGTCAATAAGCTCCTCCACCTTATAGAGCTCCTGTACGGTCTGCTTATTGACAAAGGCCTGTATCCTCGGGGCAATGCCGTTTTCAAGCAGCACGTCTATGGCCTTTAGTATGTCCTGATACGCGCCCCTGCGCCCGGTAAAAGAGTCGGTCAGCTCCTCCCCGCCGAACAGGGTCAGCTGTACATATTTTACCCCCAAGCCCTTGAGCCAGGGAGCGTACTCCCCGTCCCGGGCCAGCCGCCAGACGCTGGCGAGCTCGAAGCGCTCCGGCGGCCTATCAGGCGAGGACAGCTCCTTGCAGAGCTCCCACTTCTCCTTATAGTCGCCCCCGAAGTCCGGCTCCCGGTTCCAGTCGTAGACGGTAAGGGTCTTGGCATAGGGCCGGAACGCCTCCGCTACAAAGCGCAGGTCGCTCTCCGTCAGCTTTGGGTTTGGCCGCCAGCCCACAAAGCAGTGGCGGCAGCGGTTTGGGCAGCCCAGCATATCCAGGACCGCCGATATATTCTCATATTGCATAAAAGTATCCCCTAATTTATAATACCCCTTTGGAGGACAGCACCCCCCCTTCGGTAACCTCCGCCGCGTCTTTAAGGGCGTGGGCGAAGGCTTTGAACATTGCTTCTATCATATGGTGGGAATTTTTGCCGTATCCGCACCGCAGGTGCAGGGTTATCTCCGCGTTCATAGCCACGGCCCGGAAGAACTCCTCGGTCATGCAGCAGTCGAAGGCTCCCGTGACCGCCTGAGGGAAGTCCCCCTCAAAGACCAGAAAGGGCCGTCCGCTGATGTCCAGGGCGCAGAAGCCCAGGGCCTCGTCCATGGGTATAAAGGCGTGGCCATAGCGCTTTATGCCGGAGCGGTCCCCAAGGGCCTCCTTCAAGGCCTGCCCCAGCACGATGCCAACGTCCTCCACCGTATGGTGACAGTCCACCTCCAGGTCCCCCCGGGCCCTGAGCTCCAGTCCCAGCCCGCCGTGTACGCAGAGTGCCGTCAGCATATGGTCAAAGAAGCCGACGCCGGTGGAAATGTCCCGGCTCCCGCCGTCCAGGGACAGCCGGAGCTCTATGTCGGTCTCGTGGGTCTTGCGGTGTATCTCTGCCGTCCTCATCTGGTCTCCTCCAGTATTTCAGCAAATTTTGTAAGGAACGCCCGGTTCTCCTCCGGAGCCCCGCAGGTCACCCGCAGGAGCCCCCCGGTGTACCGCACAGCCACACCCCTTTTAAGGAGCTCCTGCTGTACCTCCCTGCCGTCCTCCATGTCCAGGGCCGCAAAGTTGGTCTCTCCTGGCAGCAGGAGGAACCGCCCCGGGTGCTTCGCGCCTATCTCCGCCAAGCCGCCCAGTAACGCCTTGCGGGATATCATTATCCTCCCTAGCGCCTCCCTGAGAAGCTCCGGCCTGCTGAGCACAGCAGTTCCCAGGACCTGGGACAGGCTGTTCACGTTGTACGGCGACTTTGCTGCCCGTATGGCATTCGCAAGCTCCGGCCTTGCCACCGCAAAACCCAACCGAAGGGCCGCCATGCCCATTGCCTTTGAACAGGTGCGAAGAATAATGAGGTTGTCAAAATCCTCCTCTTCACCCAGCAGACTCTCCCTTGAAAAGTCCATATAGGCCTCGTCCAGCACCACCAGCCCCTTGACCCCGCGCACCAGACGGCGCGTCTGCTCCCGGCGTAGCACCAGGGAGGTAGGGTTGCAGGGGTTGCTGAAAATGAGCAGGCGCACCTCCTCCCTGTTACAGGTATCTATCACCTGGTCCACGTCTATTGCCCAGCCGGGCTTCTCAAGTGCTATATGCCGCCCCTCGGCCAGATGCCCCCCCTGGGCGTACATGGAGAAGTCCGGCTCCAAAGTGGCGAAGGCCTCTCCGCCCATTAAGAAGCCCGAAAAAATCACCGATATAAGCTCGTCAGAGCCGTTTGACGCCACCACATGTCCCGGGTCCACGTTATAATACTCCCCGAAGGCCCGGCAGAGCTCCGCCGCCGCCGGGTCCGGGTAGCGGTTGAATTTCATCTCATCTATGGCCGCCTTTGCCGCGGCTATGATTTCCCCCGGCAGAGGTAAAAAGGACTCGTTTGCGTCAAGGCGGACGCAGCCCGGCCCGTCCACCGGGGCATACGGGCTGAGAGCCCGCAGCTTTTCATTTAGTTCATACATAATCTGCTCCCCTATCTGCCCCTCCAGCCGTATTCCTTCACGCACCACATGACCGTCTCAAACACATCGTCCAGGCTGTCCTCCGGGCTGATGTACCTGCGCTGGCCGATGCTGTCCCAATACTCGTTGCCGAACAGGCGCTTTTTTACCGATATCTCCACGTTGCTGTCGTCGAAATACACCTTATACTGTTTTCGCCCCCGGCTGAAGTACAGCACGGCGGCTGATTTCTTCTCGCCTATCCACTCCAAGCGCCCCTGGCCGGTCAGCGCGCCGTAGACCTCCTCAAGGGTGTCCATCATTCCTCCAACCGCACGCGGATAGAGTTAGCGTGAGCGGTCAGCTCCTCTGTCTCGGCAAGCTCGATGATATCCCCCGCCGCCCCCATAAGCGCGTCCTTAGTATAATAGATGAAGCTGGATTTCTTGATAAAGTCATCCACCGACAGCGGCGAGAAGAATCGGGCCGTGCCGCCGGTGGGCAGCACATGGTTGGCTCCGGCAAAGTAGTCCCCCAAAGGCTCCGGGGAGTAATTCCCCAGGAAAACCGACCCGGCGTTGTCCAGTCTGCCCAGATACTCAAAGGGGTCCCGGCAGCAGACTTCAAGATGCTCCGGGGCCAGCTGGTTTGCAAACTCCACGGCTTCCTTCATGTTCTCACAGACTATCACCGCTCCGTAGCCGTCCAGGGCCCTCTCGATGATATCCCGGCGGGCCAGCGTCTCAAGCTGTCTGTACAAGGCGGAAACCGTGCTCTCCGCCAGTTTCCTGTCGTCGGTTATGAGAATAGCGGAGGCCATGGGGTCATGCTCGGCCTGGCTCATCAGGTCCGCCGCCAGATACTCCGGGTCCGCCGAACTGTCGGCGATTATCAGTATCTCGCTGGGCCCGGCTATCATGTCTATGTCAACTACGCCGTAAAGCTGCTTTTTTGCCGTTGCCACAAAGATATTGCCTGGGCCCACTATCTTGTCCACCTTGGGTATGCTCTCGGTGCCGTATGCCAACGCCGCCACCGCCTGGGCCCCGCCCATAAGGAACACCCGGTCCACTCCGGCCACCAGGGCCGCGGCTATTATATTGGGGTCAGGATGTCCGGCCCGCCCCGGGGGGGTCGCCATGACTATCTCCCCGACCCCCGCCACCTTGGCGGGTATCACGTTCATTAGCACGGACGAGGGATACCCCGCCGTGCCGCCGGGGACATATACCCCCACCCTGTGCAGCCCACGGACCCGCTGGCCCATGATAACGCCGTTTGGCTGGGGGTCTATGCGGCTCTGCTGCTTCTGGCGGCTGTGGAAGTCGTATATGTTCGCCGCCGCCCGCTTCAGGGCCTCTAAAAATTCCCCGCTGCACCGGGCAGAAAGTTCCTCCATCTCCTCCCGGCTCAGCTCCAGCCTGTCCGGGGTCCAGCCGTCGAATTTCTCTGAGTATGCTTTTACAGCCTCGTCGCCGCCGGTGCGCACGTCCTCTATAATTCTTGCCACCTTCTGTTCTGTCTCCGGGTCCGTCCTGCCCACACGGAGCTTCAGTTCCTCTATAAAAGCCCGCCGCTCCCGCTCCGTGGCGTTTACTATCTTTATCATAGTACCTTCCTCCCTCTTTTGGTTTACTTATCCAGCCGGGCCTCCAGACGCGCAGCCAAATCCTCTATCTCCCCCTTGCGCAGCTTCAGGCTGGCCGCGTTGACTATCAGCCGCGCAGAGACCTCGGCCACAGGCTCGACTACCATAAGGCCGTTCTCCCTAAGGGTCGCGCCGGTCTCCACCAGGTCCACAATACCGTCCGCAAGGCCCAAAAGGGGCGCAAGCTCCACAGATCCCTCTATCTTTATGACCCGCACGTCCATGTTCTTCCCCTGGAAAAACCGCCTTGCCACATTGGGGTATTTTGTGGCGATGGTCTTGCCGCCATAGCCGCCGTAGAAATCAGCCCCCTTAGGCGCAGCCAGGGCAAAGCCGCATTTGCCGAACTTTAGGTCCAGTATCTCAAAGAACTGGCCGCCCCTCTCCATTATCACGTCCTTGCCCACTACCCCCAGGTCGCAGACTCCGTGCTCCAGGTAGGTTATCACGTCCCCGGCCTTTGCCAGCACAGCTTCAAGGCTGTCCCCCACGGGCAGTATCAGCCTGCGTCCCTTATCATGGAGGGCGGAGCAGTCCAGCCCGGCCTTCTCCATAAGCTTTGCCGTGGAGCTCTCAAGCCTGCCCTTTGTCAATGCTATGCGCAGCGGCTTCATACTCTCCCTCCCATGTCAGCAATCTCTATGGTCCTGACGCTCCTCCCCACCGCCACTACGGTGGGGAGGCCCTCGCTCCTTGCGTACTCCAGAGCCTCCTCCAGAGTTTCCCAGACAGAGCCCTCGCAGACCTGTCCGCCGGCTGTGCGCCGCATAAGCTCCCGCTGGGCCTGGGGCTCAAAGCCCGGCTCGCCGTGGACCAGCACTTGGGCCGCCCTCTCCTGGAACATACCGGGCTCCAAAAGGGCGGCGGCCGCGTCCATGTCCATGGCGAAGCCCATGGCGGGCATATCCGGGCCGAACCGCCCGCAGAGGTTGTCATATCTGCCGCCGGTGAGCACCGGGCCCCCATGTCCCTGGACATACCCGGAAAACACCACGCCGGTATAGTAGTCGTTGCGCTGCACCAGCCCCAGGTCCACCATCAGCCGCCGGCCCAGGCCCATTTCCCCTAGGGCCGTGTACAGGGTGCGTAGATAGTGCAGGGCCTCCGCCGCCCCGCCGTCAAGCCGCCAACTCTCGGCCTCGGCCAAAGCCTCCTCCCCGCCAAAGAGCCTTGGCAGTCGCCGCAGGGCCTTAGCCTCCGGGCTGTCCCCTAAAGGATCCAAGAGCCCTCCCAGGGCCCCATAGTTTTTTGTCTCGATGGTGGCCCGTATCTCCTCCCGACTCTCCGGCGGCAGCTCCAGCCGCTGGACCAAATGCCGGAACAGGCCCGCGTGGCCCAGTTCGATGCGATAATCGCCGCCCACCGCCCCCATAGCCTCCGCGGCCGCGGCCATAACCTCCAGGTCCGCTCTGAGCCCCGCCGCCCCCAGCAGCTCCACTCCCATCTGTGGGGCTTCGTGGCTGCGGCCGGAGAGCTCAGGATAGGCACGATAGACGCTCTGGCAGTAATAAAGGCGGATAGGCCGCCGCCGGCTCTGGAGCCTTGCCGCAGCCATGCGGGCTATGGGCAGGGTGGAATCCGGCCGAAAGACCAGAAGCCTTCCGCCGCTGTCAGTGGATTTATACATCTCCTGCTGTGGCAGGGCCGCGCCCTGAAGGCTGAACACGTCATAATACTCCAGTCCGGGAGTAATCACCTCTCTATAGCCCCGTCTTGCGAAAATAGCTGTCAGCCGCCGCTGGGCCTCCCTATGGGCACGGCACTGGTCAAAGAGTACATCATGCACCCCCTCTGGGGTAAGCTTGCTGTAATTTTTCATCTGAGCGGGACTCCCTCTCAATTTATTGTGATAATATAATAAACCATTAGGCATGTATTGTCAAGCGATTTATCGCGTTAATGTGATAATATGGCAAATTATTTATATGTTCAGCACACACCGCTCTCCAATATAGTGAAACTTGCGGAAGCACAGTCCAACTCCGCCAGGGCCCCAATAGGCAGCACAGTCATGGGGGTACGGTGTCCAAAGTCCACACCCTCCAGCACCGGCAGGTCCTCCCTGTGCACCTCCTGCCTCAGCACTTTTAGGAGCATCTGGTCCTCCTTCTCGCTCATTGCCGGTGTGATGATCCCCGCGCAAACGTCCAGCGCCCCGCTGGCCGCCAGGGCCCGCCAGCCGTGCAGGGCGGCAAGTGCGCTGTTATAGGGCGAGATATTCTCCATAAAAATTATGCTCCCCTCCCAGAGCTCTCTATCGGGGAAGATATTTGTGCCCATTATCTGCTGTAACGGGCCCCAGCAGCCTCCAATGAGCCTGCCCTGTACCTTTCCCCTGCCCTGGATAAGCTTGTAACCCGGGTTCTCCTGCCAGACTATATCTTCTTCCGGCTTGTCCTGCCACTCGATGGGCGTATATTTCGGGCAGGGCTCCACACGGCCTATTATCTCCCCGGAAAAGAGCGCTTTCCTCATGGCGCTCTCAGTGTATTCATCCAGCCTGCCCGGCTGGGCTATGGGAGTCAGGAGACTGGGGCCGTAGTAGCTCATGACCCCGGCATGGGCAAATATACAACATGAAGTTGTGATATCGGAGAAACCCATGAATATCTTAGGATGGGAACGTATAAGGCCGTAGTCCAAGTAAGGGAACAGCCGGTAGGAATCGTCCCCGCCCATGTTCGTGATGATGGCTTTGACCTCCGGGTTTTCCAGCGCCCAGTGCAGATCCGCCGCCCTTAACTCCGGGTGCTGATAGATGTACTCGTTCCCGGCCAGGGCGTGGGGCGTTTCCACCACCTTCAGGCCGAAGACCTCCTGAAGCCGCCGCTTGCCCAGCTCATAGCGCCAGAGCATATCCTTGTCGCCTGCTCTGCCGCCGGATATGGAGATCGTGGCGACGGTGTCACCCGGGTGGATACGTTGGGGTTTTATCAGTTCTTTCATAATGCTCACTCCTATATTTTAATATTTTAAAACAAACTCGTCTGGCTGCTCTCCGGCAGGCCCCGCAGCGCGCCCACCTCTTTGAGGGTGTCTATCACCGAGCTGGACACCTTGGCCCTATCTTGCAGATCGTCAATAGAAATGTACTCGCCGCCAGAATTTTTCGCGTCCTCCAGACTCAGCGCCGCCGCATCGCCAACGCCCTTCAGGCTGGAGAAGGGCAGTCGTATTTTGCCGTCCTCAACAACGAAACGCTTTGCCGAGGATTTGTATAAGTCTACTCCCAACAGTTCTATGCCCCTCGCCATCATCTCATTGATTATCTGTAGGGTTTCAAACTCGCCCTCCTCCTTGGCGCTGGCCTCCCGGTTCTTTATCTTCTGGTCGATGTCCCGCATACGGCGCAGCACCGCGTCCCGCCCCCCCAGGGCCGTGGCGCCGTCAAAGTCCTCGCTGCGCACGGTGAAATACGCGGCGTAGAACTCTATGGGCTTATGCACCTTGTACCATCCCAGGCGCAGGGCCGCTATCATATATGCCGCGGCGTGGGCCTTTGGGAACATATACTGTATCTTGAAACAGGAGTCAATGTACCACTGTGGCACGTCGTGGTCCTTCATGGCGGCTATATGTTCCTCCGTAAGCAGCTTCCCGGCCTTGCCCTTGCGGACTATCTCCATAATTTTAAAGGCCATCTTTGGCTCAAGTCCCTTGTTGAGCAGGTACACCATAATATTATCACGTGTACCTATAACCTCAGAAATGGTGCAGGTTCCGTTCTTAATAAGCTCCTGCGCGTTTCCCAGCCATACCGCCGTACCATGGGACAGGCCGGATATCTGCAGGAAATCCGAGAACCGGGTGGGCTCACATTCTTCAAGCATTCCCCGCACAAAGTTTGTCCCCAGCTCCGGCAGGGACAGGGTTCCTGTCTTCACTCCGTCCAGGTCCTCCGGGGTAACTCCCAGGGCCGCCGGAGAACTAAACAGGCTCATGACCTCCGGGTCGCTCATACTGACCTTCATCACGGGTATGCCGGTATACTCCTCCAGATAGTGATAGATGGTGGGCACATCGTGGCCCAGCTCGTCCAGCTTGCACACGTTGTCGTGTATGGAGTGGAAGTCGAAGTGGGTGGTGATATTGGGCGAGTCCTGCTTGTTGGCCGGGTGCTGTATGGGACAGAAGTCGTAGACCTCCATGCCCCGGGGTATGACTATCATGCCCCCGGGGTGCTGGCCGGTGGTGCGCTTCACCCCCGTGCAGCCCAGGGCCAGCCGCTTCTCCTCGGCCTTGTGCAGTGTTTTGCCCCGCTCCTCGGCGTAGCTCTTTACATAGCCGTAGGCCGTCTTTTCCTGCACGCCGGAGATGGTCCCCGCCTTGAACACGTTGTCCCTTCCAAAGAGCTCCTCTGTATAGCGGTGGGAACTGCTCTGTTGCTCGCCGGAGAAGTTCAGGTCGATATCGGGGACCTTGTCCCCGTCGAAGCCCAGGAAGGTCTCGAAGGGTATGGTATGGCCGTCCCGGTCCATGGGCTCCCCGCAGATCGGACAGTTTTTGGGCGGCAGGTCAAAGCCCGAGTCGAAGCTTCCGTCGGTTATGAACTCGCTGTGCTTGCACTTGGGGCAGATATAGTGAGGCTCAAGTGGGTTCACCTCGGAGATACCCGACATACTGGCCACAAAGGAGGAGCCCACCGAACCTCTGGAGCCCACCAGATAGCCGTGGGCCTCGCTGTCGGCCACCAGCTTTTGGGCAGTCATATACAGCACGGAGAAGCCGTGCTTGATTATGGAGCCCAGTTCCTTATTAAGCCGCTTTTCAACTATCTCCGGCAGCGGGTCTCCGTACCGCTCCTTGGCCCTGCGCCAGGTGATGTCCACCAGCTGCTCCTGAGCGCCCTCGATAAACGGCGGGAAATTGCCCATGGGCACCGGCCTTATGCTGTCGCACATATCGGCGATAAGGTTCGGGTTTGTGACCACCACCTCAAAGGCCTTCTCTTTACCCAGGTACTCGAACTCCTTTAGCATCTCCGCCGTGGTGCGCATATACAGCGGGGCCTGCTGGTCCGCGTCGGCAAAGCCCTTCATTATCACCCGGCGGTAGTCCGCGTCCTTTGGGTCCTTAAAGTGCACGTCCCCGGTGGCAACCACTGGCTTATTAAGCTTCTCCCCAATTTTCACGATGGTACGGTTGTACTCTCTGAGGCCCTCCTCGTCGGTCTCGCCGTTTCTAACCATGAACATATTGTTGCCGATGGGCTGTATCTCCAGATAGTCGTAATACTCCGCTCTCCTGCACAGCTCCTCGAAGCTGTCCCCCTGCACCATAGCTCGGAAAAGCTCCCCGGCCTCGCAGGCGCTGCCGATTATCAGACCCTCCCGATACTTGTTCAAAAGGCTCTTTGGTATCCGAGGGCGGCGGCTGAAAAACTCCAGATGGGCGGCGGATATCAGCCGGTACAGGTTTTTAAGCCCGGTATTGTTCTTTACAAGAATTATCTGATGATAAGTCTTCAGCTTCTTGGGGTCGCCGCCGGCCAGGGCCGTGTTGATGTCCCTAACCGTCCCTGCGTTCTGGCTGTCCTTTAGCCTTTCGACCAGATTTATGAATATCTCCCCCAGCATGGCCGCGTCGTCGTCGGCCCTGTGGTGGTTGAAGTCACCCAGCTTTAGGTACTTGGCCACAGTGTCCAGCTTGCAGTCCTTTATGTCCTTTAAAAGCGAGCGGCACATGGGCACGGTGTCTATGTATGGGTAGTGGAAAACAGCGCCGCTGCGCTCCCCTGCCGCCCGCAGGAAGGAGGTGTCGAACCCGGCGTTATGGGCCACCAGCACCGGGTCCTCTCCGCAGAACTCATAGAACATCCGGAGCGCTTCGGCCTCCTTGGGTGCCCCGGCCACCATCTCATTGGTGATGCCTGTCAGCTCGGTTATCTTCGGCGGTATGGGCTTCTCCGGGTCCACAAAGGTGTCAAAATGGTCAAGGAGCTTGCCGTTTTTCACACGCACCGCGCCTATCTCCGTTATACGCTCCTTCTTTGCCGAAAGCCCCGTGGTCTCAAGGTCAAAGCAGATAAACTCCCCCGAGAGGTCCCTGGCGCTCTCCCCAACGGCGGCAGGCACCAGGTCGTTTACAAAGTACGCCTCCGTGCCGTAGATGACCTTGAAATCAGGGTCCTCCTTGTTTATGGCCTCCTGGGCGTTCATAGCGTCCGGGAAGGCCTGGGCCACGCCGTGGTCGGTGATGGCTATGGCTCGCTGGCCCCACTTATGGGCCTGCTTTATCAGTTCCCCCGCCGGGGTTATCCCGTCCATTTCAGACATACTGGTGTGCAGGTGCAGCTCCACCCGCTTCTTATCGCTGGGGGCGTTATCCACTATCTCCACCTGGTCCACCGTGGCGATGGCCCTAGGGCGCAGTACGTTCTCCCGGTCGTATTTGTCATACTCAAGGCTGCCGCGCACAAGTATTGACCTGCCCTTACTCAGCTTGTCCAGCTCTTTGCACTGCCCCGCGTCCTGTATGATTTTTATTGTGGTAGAGCCGGTATAGTCCGTTATGTCTATAGAGTATATCTTCTTGGTCTTATCCCTGGTCTCCTTGCTCTCTATGTCGAATATCTCCCCCCATACCACCGCGCTGCCCAAATCCAGGCTCAAGTCACGCAGCGGTATAGGCTTGCCCTTTGGGACCTGCCCCAGCAGGGGCCGGGCCGTCTCCGGGATTATCTGCGGAAGAAGGTAATCCCCCTCGCGCACCTCTATCTTTCTTTTTGCTGTCTCCCTGGCCATGGACTCCTCATAGGCCTCCATCTCCCGGATTACGGCCTCCCGCTGGCGCTTGACCTCCTGATTGTGCACCCGCTCGAGAAGGGAGCCGTCGCCCTCGTTTACCGTGAGCTTGCCAGCAAACTCCACTGTGCAGCCGATATCAAACCAGTCCCCGATAAGCCCCGCCAGCTTCTCCGCCGTGCCCCGGGCGGCAAGCAGCTCATAGCCGCCGTGGGCCAGGGTAACAGTGAGCTTACCGCCTTCGAAGGCCGCCTGGGCTCCCCGAAGACTGCCGTTAAGAGTCGCGTCCCGCTCCTTCAGGGCAGCGGCAAAGGACTCCAGCTGCTCCGGGTCGAAGGCTTCAGCCGGAAAGCTCGGCCGCACTGTCACCCGCCTATAAGCTCTCCCGGCCACCTGCCCACCAAAGCGCTGCAGCTCGCCGTACTCCACAAACCCGGGAAACCTTACCGCCAACTGCACGGACCGATCCTCCCGGTCAATAGCAAGGCTCTCTATCTCCCCCTCCAAAAGCGGCCGGGGAAAGGTCACACCGTTTATCTCCTTTTGAAAAAACGCTCCTATACTGCTCAAATTAGCCTCCCCCCTGCCGCTCAGTCCCTGATGTATGACAGATCTCCCGCACGTACTATCCTTCGCTCCCAGCCCTCATATATATTGAACTCCCCCACGGTCCCAGCCTTGCCGAAGATGCCGCAGGTATTCATGACCTCCGGCGGCAGGCCCAGCCAGACCACGTTCCACACGCTGAGGGCCCCGCCGTGGGACACCAGAACCAACGTGTCCTCGGGCCGCCCGAGCATCTCCTCGCAGAGCGGCATAAGGCGCTCGTAAATCTCCCTTTTGGTCTCGGCTCCGGGCATACAGCGCTCATCTATATTGTCGCCAAAATTATCGCAGTGCTCCCTGTACCATTCCTGGCTCTTCCCCATAACTGCCGGGCCGAAGTTTTTCTCCCGCAGTTCTTTTCTGTACTCCACCTCAACTCCCAATCTTTCAGCTAAAGGCGCGGCGGTATGCGCTGCCCTTTTCAGGTCCGAGGAGTATATCTTTACGGACTGCCCCTTAAGCTCCGCCCCCAGCCGCTCCCCAATGCGGCGGGCCTGCTCAAAGCCCAGCTTCGTCAGCTCCCAATCATTCCAGCCGCCCATCATGCCGTTTATATGCTGCTCTGACTGACAGTGTTGGAGGGTGATTATGCGCTTCATCGGCTGTTCTCCTTTATAAATATTTCTATAAGCTCATTTACTCTCTCGGGCGCGTCCGTGTTAGAGTTATGTCCCGCGCCCTCCAGCCACACCAGCCGGAAGCCGGTCTTCTTCGTCCACGCCCTATTATATCGCTTAGACGAGCCCGCTCCGTCCTTCTTGCCGCAGAGCAGCAGCACCGGGCAGTCCGGCTCACGGTTCCCGTGGGCCTCCACCGCAAGACTCAAGAGCTTATATCCGTGGGCAGCCAGTTCACAGTATTCCTTTGGTGAATACACACGCATCATACCCTCCATAAGCCCCCGCCCATACTCCGACTGTGCAGTGCCTGTAGCGCCCAGCTTAACCAGCAGCTCCCAGGGGATAGGCCGGTATATCCAATAGGCGTGCTTCAAAAGCGCCAACTCCACTCCCGCAAAATAATCACGGCTAAGGGGCGCGGAATCTATCGAAACGAAGCCCCTAACCGTGCCGGAAAAACGCCTTATGTACGCCTGGGCGATATACCCGCCCAGGGACTGCCCTATAAGCGCCGGCCTGTCCACTCCCTCGCGTTCAAAAATGCTGTGGAGATATTCGGTCAGCTGGTCCATGTAAAACTCCAGCCTGAAGGGCCGGGAGCCGCCGTGGGCGGGAGCGTCCCATACAAGGCAGTTATACTTACCCTCAAAATACTCGATCTGCTTGTCGAAAAGCCTGTGGTCTGCCGTAAGCCCCGGCAGAAATACCAGCCAAGGCCTGGCTTCACCCGCTGCGTTTACCCAGTAACGTATGTCTCCAAACGAGGTATGAAATATTTTCTCAACCATCTACAGCCTCTCCTATCTCCAGCAAAAGCTCCTCTAAAAGCCGGTTCTCCGGCACTTTACGAAGTATCTTCCCCTTTCTGAATATCAGGCCCTCGCCCTTGCCTCCGGCAATGCCCACGTCGGCCTCCCTGGCCTCCCCCGGGCCGTTGACCGCGCAGCCCATCACCGCCACGGTCAGGTCCTTCTGGCAGGCGGAGAGGGCCTGCTCCACCCGGTTCGCAAGGGGTATCAGGTCTATGCGCGTGCGCCCGCAGGTGGGACAGGCTATGAGCTTCACTCCCCCCCGGAGCCCCAGGGCCTTCAAAATATCTATCCCCGCCTTGACCTCCTCCACGGGGTCCGCCGCCAGAGACACCCGCAGGGTGTCGCCTATGCCCTGCTGCAACAGGCTCCCGATGCCTATAGAGGACTTTACCATACCCATACGCGCCGTGCCCGCATGGGTTATGCCCAGGTGCAAAGGGTAATCACAGCGCTCGGAGGCCTGCTGATAAGCCCTGACGGCAAAATCCACCGAAGAAGCTTTCATGGAGAGAACTATGTCCGTAAAGTCGAACTTCTCAAGTAATGACGCGTGATACAGCGCGCTCTCACACAGGGCCTCGGGGGTGGGATGGCCGTATTTTGCCAGGATATTCTTCTCCAAAGAGCCGTCGTTTACCCCTATGCGTATGGGTATGTTCCTCTGGCGGCAAGCGTCCGCCACGGCCTTCACCCGGCCGTCCTCCCCGATGTTGCCTGGGTTTATGCGTATCTTATCAATGCCCGCCGCCGCCGACTCCAGGGCCAGCTTATAGTCGAAGTGGATATCCGCCACCACCGGGATCTGCACCGCCCGCTTTACGGCTGGTATCAGCTCCCGCACCGCCGCCATGTCGGGTATCGCTATGCGCAGAATCTGGCACCCGGCCTTTTCCAGTGCCCTGGCCTGGGCCACGCTGCCGGGGATATCCGTGGACCGGGTGCTGAGCATGGACTGGACCGGTATTGGGGCCCCGCCGCCTATAAATACGTTACCGGCCTTGACCTGCCGGGTGATTTTCCTGTTCATTTTATACTTCCTTTCAGCGAATTCACAAATACAAGGCCCCACCCCCTGGGAGCGGGACCTTGCTGTACCGGTTTTTCTCTATCCTGTGACAATGCGCCATATATCGTGGAAGGTGATAAGCGCCATCAGGCCTATGAGCAGCATAAAGCCCGCCGCGTGTACATACCCCTCATATTTCGCGGGCACCGGCCTGCGGGTCACGCCCTCCCATATGAGGAACAGCAGCCGCCCGCCGTCCAGGGCCGGAAGAGGCAGGAGATTGATTATGCCCAGGTTCACCGTTATCATTATCATCATCATGACAATATTGCTCACCGCCTTGCCGAAGCCCTGGCTCAGGCCCGCGCCCGCCGCCTGGGATATGGCCTGGGCCGTGCCCACCGGCCCGGCTATCTCATTGAGCCCGAACCGTCCTGTCAGCAGGCCTTTAAGGCTCTCTATCACCATGCGGGCCGTGGAAAGGGTATCGGTAGCGGCACGGCGCAGCACACAGGAAATGCTGCGGGACTCCGGCAGCACATAAAAGTCCAGGGCGGGCACCTCGCTGCCGTCCTCCAGAAGCTGGGTGCGCATGGCAAACTCCTGAAGCTCCACTCGCGCTCCGTCCCGCTCCACCGTCATGCGCACGGCCTTTGGGTCGGCCAGGGCCAGCGCAAAGGACAGGTCCCGGTCCGTATACACTGCGTAGCCGCCCACCTCCACTATCCTGTCACCCACCCGGGCCCCCGCCGCTTGGGTGGCCGACTCTTCGGTGAACTTTGAGAAGGTGGTGGTGGAAAAAACGTCCTGGGGGGCCAGCACCATCAGCATCATGATAAAGCCCAATATGATATTGAAAACTCCTCCGGCAACCACCACCAGGAGCCTTCTCCACACCGGCTTGTTGCCAAAGGCCCGCTCGTCGCTGCTCTCCTCGTCCTCTCCCTCCATGGCACAGAAGCCGCCTATGGGGAAAAGCCGCAGGGCGTATAGAGTCTCCCCTCTCTGAAAGCTGAAGAGCTTCGGTCCCATGCCCAGGGCAAACTCGTTTACCCGGATGCCCGAGAGCTTAGCCATAAGGAAATGCCCCAGCTCGTGGAAGAACACCACAAAGCCAAAGAGCAGCACGCCGATAATAATAAGCAGAACCGTATAAAACACCTGCAATGTACCATCTCCTAAACTATATCTTCTCTTGGGAAATTACCGATCTCACAAATTCACGGGCGGCCATATCCGCCCCCAGAACCGCCTCTACGCTGTCCGCAGGGCAGTCAGGCTGGCGCTCCATTGCCCTGGCACAGAGCTCGGGTATCCTCATAAAGGGCAGTTTCCCCTCAAGGAACGCCCCCACGGCCTCCTCGTTTGCGCCGTTCACCGCCGCCGGGGCAAGACCGCCCCTTTTCAGCGCCCTTATCGCTATATCCAGGCAGGGAAAAGCGTTAAGGTCCGGCGGGTAGAAGTGCAGGGACTGAACTTTAAACAGGTCCAGCTCCTCCACCGGGGAGGGCAGACGCCGGGGGTAGGTCAGGGCGTACTGTATCGGCAGGCACATATCCGGCGCCCCCATCTGCGCTATCACCGAGCGGTCCGAATACTCCACCATGGAGTGCACTATGCTCTCCCGGTGAACCACCACCTGTATTTTCTCCGGGGGCACGTCGAACAGCCAGCTGGCCTCCATCACCTCCAGGCCCTTGTTCATCATGGTGGCCGAGTCAATAGTCACCTTCGCCCCCATGGACCAGTTGGGGTGGTTGAGGGCCTGCTGAGGAGTTACGCCCTCCAGCTCCTCCCTGGTCCTGCCAAAGAAGGGCCCGCCGGAGGCCGTCAGCAGTATGCGCCGCAGCTCCTTTTTATTATTCCCCTGTAAGCACTGGAATATGGCCGAGTGCTCGCTGTCCACCGGCAAAATATCCACGCCCTTTTCCCTGGCCAGCCCCATTACCAGCGCGCCCCCCGCCACCAGGGTCTCCTTATTGGCAAGGGCTATGGTCTTTTTCGCCTTTATTGCCGCCAGAGTGGGCCGCAGACCCACCATTCCCACCACGGAATTCAGCGTGACCTCCGCGCCCTCCAGGGCCGCAGCCTCGCAAAGGCCCTCCATGCCCTTCAGCACCCGCACACTCATATCTCTCAGCCGCACCCGCAGGTCCGCCGCAGCCTCGGAGTCGTATACCGCCACAATCTCCGGGCGGAATTCCCTGGCCTGCTCCTCCAGCAGCTCCACGTTATGATGAGCCGCCAGCGCCGCTATTCGGAACATGGCGCACCCGTCCCGGTTCAGTTTCCGCACCACCTTCAGCGCCTGGGTGCCGATAGAGCCAGTAGAGCCTAAAATCGACAGCGTCTTCATTCTTCACGCTCCTCTTTTACGTCTCTTATAGTTCCTTCCTGTAGATATAGTATCCCTGCCGCTGGGCAAAAAGCACAAATCCAAGCCGCTCATATAGCCCCACCGTGCCGTGATACTGCCAGGGGTAGTCACGCTTTGTAAAAGGATATCCCTCGACGTAACGATATCCCTTTGATCTCGCGTCGGACAGCAGCCGCTCTAAAGCCATCGTCGCAAGCCCCTTACCCTGATACCCCTCGGCTATATCCATACAGTACATTATACTGATAACCCCGGGCCCGCAGTCCTCCGAAAAGAAGCTATCATCCCCGCAGACGGTCTCATAAGCGCTCTTATCCCCCGCGTTGCACCAGCCTACAGGCCTATCTCCGTCAAAGAGCAGATAGCCGGTCATCCTGCCGGAGTCTATCAGCTCCTTCGCCGCCATCCTTCGGTCGAATACCTCAGTATAGCGGGCCTCGTCAATAAGATGGCTCTCAAGGCAGTAGCAGTTGGCCCTGGGGTCCCCGGGCGGGAAGGCGCTCTCCTCAAAGTAGCGGAAAAACTCCCCCGACATACCCGGCATCAGGGGTTTTATGCTTATATTCATTTTCACACCCCCGCCAGTGGCAGGAACGTTACCAATAAATATACAAAAGGCACCGCGAATATGACGCTGTCAAACCTGTCCAGCACCCCGCCATGACCCGGTATCACCTGTCCGAAATCCTTTATATGGCAGCTGCGCTTTATAATGGAAAAGCTCAGGTCTCCCAAAACGGATATAAACGAGCCGAAAAAGCCTATAAGGAACAGGGCCAGATAGTTGACCTCCACAGCGCCCCGATAGAACACCGCCGAGAACCACACCCCGCACAGCAGCATCACCAGAACGTCCACCACCGTGCCGCCGATAAGCCCCTCGATGGTCTTCTTGGGACTTATCTCCGGGCAGAGCTTATGCTTTCCGAACAGCGTCCCCGCAAAGTAGGCGCCCACATCCGCCACCCAGGCGGAGAGCACCGCTATGAGCACGTAGAACATACCGTGCCCACGGTTCAGCTCTCTTAAAGACACCAGCGTGTGCAGAGCACAGGGTATTATCACCACCATGCTGTACAGCACGGCCACCTCCTTGAAGGTGGTCTCATGGTGATAGACGATAAGCGCCGAAAAGACTATAAGTGTATAGAGACAGTAGGTGAGGAACTGGAACTCCTCATTGCAAAAGGGCACCGCCGCCGCTGCCGCCATAGAGGGCAGCAGCAAAAACAGCTTCTTTTGCAGCCCAAGGGCGCTGGCCAGCTCATGGACCGCCGCCACAGATATCACGGCAACGGCAATATTCAGCGCCAAGGGAAATATCCTGTCAAAAACTACTATGGCGGCCATAAAAACCGTCAGCACGATACCGGATAAAACTCGCTGTACCATGATGAAGTTCACCTTTCCTTTGTGAATAGTTCACACCCCGCCGAAGCGCCGCTGGCGGGAGTTGTAAATGGCTATGGCACGGTCCAGGTCCCCGGTTTTGAAGTCCGGCCAGAGGAGGTCGAAATAGACGAACTCCGCATAGGCGCACTGCCATAAAAGAAAGTTGGAGATGCGCTGCTCCCCGCTGGGCCGTATTATAAGGTCCGGGGCGGGCTGTCCCGCGGTGTAGAGGTATCCGTCAAACAGCTCCTCCGTCAGGTCCTCCGGGCTGCGTCTGCCCGCCTGCACCTCCCCGGCAAAGCACTGGACGGCGCGCAGAATCTCCGCCCGCCCACCGTAGTTCATGGCAAGATTCAGCACCATGCCGGTCTTTGGGGCCGAGGCCTTTTCCACCTCCGCGATAAGCTCCCTAAGGTCCGGCGAGAAGGCGCTCACGTCCCCGATAAACCGCACCCGGATATTCTCGTCCATAAAGTCCCTTAGGGCCTCCCGCAGGTAGTCCTTGAAAAGGCCCATCAGCGCCCCCACTTCGTCGGCAGGCCGAGACCAGTTCTCTGTGGAAAAGGCGTACACCGTCAGGAATTTGATTCCTATCTTCGATGCGTATCGGGTTATGGTCCGAAAGTTCTGGGCCCCGGCCCTATGCCCCATGGAACGGGGCTGAAGGTGCTTTTTGGCCCAGCGGCCGTTGCCGTCCATTATTATGCCCACATGGGCGGGCACGTACTGCGCGGATATATCCTTCTCAGGCATAAGGTTCTCCTCAGATCTCCAGAATTTCTTTCTCTTTGTCTGCGGCGCAGGCGTCAATGTTCTTTATATACTTATCCGTCAGCTCCTGGGTCTTCTTCTCCGCCTGCTTCAGGTCATCCTCGGTTATCTCGGACTTCTTTTTCATGTCCTTCAGCTTCTCCATGCCGTCCCGGCGGATAGAGCGCACCGCGACCTTTGCCTCCTCCGCCAGCTTGCTGGTCTCCTTGACCAAATCCCGTCGGCGCTCTTCGTTCAGCGGCGGGAAGGTGAGACGGATCATCTTCCCGTCGTTCTGGGGGTTCACCCCCAGGTCAGAGGTCTGTATGGCCTTCTCAATGCCCCTTAGCACCGAGGTATCCCAGGGCTGTATGGTCAGGACGCGCGCCTCTGTGACCGCCACCGCCGCCAGCTGGTTTATGGGCGTGGGGGTGTCATAGTAGTTCACCATTATCCTGTCCAGCACCGCCGGGTTTGCGCGCCCGGCGCGTATGGCGGCATACTCCTCCTGGAGATGGCCCACGGCCTTCTTCATTTTGCTCTCGGCTTTTTCAAAAACGTCCTTCATCTCTGCCATTTTCTTTCCCTCCTGATATTGAAGTTAATATTTTTTATTTCACCAGTGTGCCTACCGCTTCGCCGCTTACCGCCCGCACGATGTTCTCCGGGTCCTCAATGCTGAACACCAGCCAGGGGATGCCCCTGTCCTTGCAGAAGGAGGCGGCTGTCATGTCCATGACCCCCAGGTTCTGGTTCAGAACCTCCATAAAGGTCAGCTCCTCGTAACGCTTTGCCTCCGGGTTCTTCTTGGGGTCGCTGTCGTAAACGCCGTCCACCATGGTGGCCTTAAGGATAATGTCGGCCTCTATCTCCGCCGCGCGGAGCGCCGCCCCCGTGTCCGTGGAGAAGAAGGGGTTGCCGGTGCCGCAGCCGAAGACTATCACCCGGCCCTTCTCCAGGTGCCGGACAGCCCTGTTGCGGATATAGGGCTCCGCCACCTCCTGCATGGCGATGGCGGTCTGAACCCGTACAGAAAGGCCCAGCTGCTCAAGGCCGTCGGCCACGCCAAGGGCGTTTATGACCGTTGCCAGCATACCCATGTGGTCGGCCCGGGTGCGGTCCATCTTGCCGCTGCTGCGTCCCCGCCAGAAGTTGCCGCCGCCCACCACGATGGCCACCTCACAGCCCATATCGCGCAGGGTCTTAACCGGCCTGCATATGTCCATAACCGTATCGAAGTCGATGCCGTGGCCCTGGGACCCGGCCAGGGCCTCCCCGCTGAGCTTCAGAAGCACCCTCTTGTATTTTGGCGTCATAGTCTCACACTCCGTTTCTTGAATATGATTATTTCCGGGCCGGCTGCATCCCGGCGGCCCGCCCTGCGCATATACATAGCCTAATTGTACATGAAAAATCCTCCTTTGTAAAGCTTTATTTTTTGCGCCCATAACAAAACAGGCGGCACAAAAGTGCCGCCTATTTATTAGTTATCACGTTTACGCCTTGCCCACAGAGCCGAACAGCTCCATCTTCTCCTTGACAGTGGCCTTGATGGCCTCGGTGCCGGGAGCCAGCAGCTTGCGGGGGTCGAAGCCCTTGCCCTGCTTGTCCTTGCCCTCCTCAATGTACTTGCGGGTGGCGGCGGCGAAGCTCAGCTGGCACTCGGTATTCACGTTCACCTTGGAAACGCCAAGGCTGATGGCCTTCTTCACCATCTCCTCAGGTATGCCGGTGCCGCCGTGGAGCACCAGAGGCATGGTGCCGGTCTTCTCCTGGATCTGGGCAAGAACGTCGAAGTTCAGGCCAGTCCAGTTCTCGGGGTACACGCCGTGGATATTGCCGATGCCCGCAGCCAGCATGGTGACACCCAGGTCGGCTATCTGCTTGCACTCGGCGGGGTCGGCCACCTCGCCGCCGCCCACGACGCCGTCCTCCTCGCCGCCGATAGCGCCTACCTCGGCCTCGACGGAGATGCCCTTCTCCCCGGCGATGCGGATGATCTCCTTGGTCTTCTCAATATTCTCTTCAATGGCATAGTGGGAGCCGTCGAACATAACGGAGGAGAAACCGTCCTCCATAGCCTTCAAAGCGCCCTCATAGCTGCCGTGATCCAGGTGCAGGGCCACGGGCACGGTGATATTAAGGGTCTCAAGCATTCCCTTCACCATACCGACGACAGTGTTATAGCCGCACATGTACTTGCCCGCGCCCTCGGACACACCTAAAATAACAGGAGAATTGCACTCCTGGGCGGTGAGCAGCACAGCCTTGGTCCACTCCAGGTTGTTGATGTTGAACTGGCCCACGGCATACTTTCCGGCCTTGGCTTTGGTAAGCATTTCCTTTGCAGAAACTAACATAGCGATTTCCCTCCGATTTTGAATTCACGCCGGTTCCCCGGCACGTCTTTTCTATATTATAGCCGAGCGCACTGGAAAAAGCAACCTAAAAACTGCAAAAAAATCTGAAAAACCCCCTTTACAATCTGCGCGAAGTGTGGTAAACTAAAAAAGCTGTATGGGCTCGTGGCTCAGCTGGGAGAGCGCCGCGTTCGCAACGCGGAGGTCGAGGGTTCGATCCCCTTCGGGTCCACCATCCTAAGAAAACCAAAAAGATATTTGGGCAAAAAACCGCGTAACCACGCGGTTTTTTGCATCTCGGAAGCCTGGATTTGAAAAGTCAAAAACGTAGATGAAAGTAAGCGAAAAATAGATACGAACCCTCGTAAAAAAGGAAAAAAGCAAGAGCGGTTCCCATAAGGAGCCACTCTTTGAAAGAATTAATGCATTAAATTGGCCAACTGGTTATCGGCACAAGTCTTGTGCCGCATCATTCCAAGGCGCGCAATCGTCAGCAGAGGTTCCTACCGGCAGCCGTTCCAATAAGAACTGGAAGTACCGGAAAGGCCGCAGGCCGTTAGCTTTAGCAGTCTCCACAATAGAATAAGCGACTGCACTGGCGTTGGCCCCTCTGGGCGTGTTGGAAAACAGCCAGTTCTTCCGGCCCACGGCAAAGGGCCGATAGTAACCGCAAGGTTACTATTCAGCCCGCTCCGCACGGTTGTTGGATAATTCCAAGCGACCGTCCAGGAACACGTGCATCAGCCACTCTTTCTGTTTCACAGCATAGGTCAGCGCCGCGCCATAGGCAGACTTTGGCACGGGGTTGCGGTCATATTCATTTTTGGCCCAGGCAAAGAATTCCTCTGCTATGGGGAAAGAATACTCTTTCCTTGCCTGGAACCGCTCCTGGAAAGAGAGCCTTTTCTCCGTGTATCCAGCTTCCAGCTCAAACAATTTGTTGCAGTAACGCAATCCAGTCTGTGCCGGATGCTTTTCCCTCGCGTCTTTGGGCAGAGTTTTGAGAGTATCTGTGAATTTTCTCCTCATGTGGGCCCAACACCCAACCGCGGTTATGTCCGGCGGCAGCTTACAATGGTAGGCCTCATACCCATCGGTGTGGAGGAATCCTGAGAAACCCGTCAAGAAAGCCTTGGCGTGCTCCCCGGCCCGGCTGGGCTGGTAGTCATACAGAACCACCGGCCTTTCACTGTCCCCAGAGGTCCGGTAGACCCACACATAGCTTTTTTGTGTGGCTTTTCTGCCATCCTCCCGCAGCACGGTCAGTGTGGTCTCGTCCGCGTGGAGTATCTCGTTAGAAATCACTTCCCTGCGCAAACGCTGGAAGAAATCCTCAAACCATCTCTCGTGGGTGGCGATCACCCAGTTTGCCATTGTCTGCCGGCACACCGATCCGCTGAAATTCCTGTTCCTGCCGGTACAACGGCAATGCCAGCGCATATTTGTTGTTCAAAATGTGCGCAAGCAAGCTGGGCGAAACGATCCCGCTGCCAGGGAGGAGCCCCGCTGGGACTTCGCTCTTTTTCATGGGCGTGGCTAACGCGTTTTTCTCACAGTTCCGGCAGCTGTAGGCCGTCTGAACATGTTCCACTATCTTGTACTGCGCCGGAACATACCGCAGTTCCCTCCGAACAACCTCGTGGCCGCAGGCATGCATCTTCCCGCCGCATACCGGACAAACCTGTTCTCCCTCTGGCAGCTCGTGAACAATTTGCTCTGTTGGCAGCTTAGAAAAGTCCAGTTCCCGTTTCCCAGCCTGCTTTTTCCTCTTGTATACGATCTGCTCTAAATCGGGCTCTGCTGCCTTAGGGTCTGCCAGCGTTTCCGGCTCATTGAACAGCGAGGTCTGTTCCTCCAGTTCTACGCTCTTTTCGCTGGACGGCCCAAATTGTTTGGAGCTGCAAATGACGTTGGGCCTGTCGTCCCAAGTCACTTGAACTGCCCTTTGAACCAATCCACCTGCTTGCGTAACTGGGCTATTTCTTTGTCCTTCTCGCTGACGATTTCCTGCCACGGCGCTTGCTCAGGCAGAAACCCGCTCCGTCCCACTCCAGATATTTTATCATTGTGCCACTGAAATCCCGGAAAACGTAGAGGTTTCCGTCATAGGGGCTGTGATTCAGTTGATACCGGATGATCCCCAGCAGCCCGTCCAGCCCCGTATACATGCTGGTTTCCCCGCACACCAGCCATACCCTTTTCCCCCGTCTTGGGGGTGGGGATTTTTTGCTGGCCTCATGCAGCTGTTCCTTCCAATCCTCCGCGTTGGTGTACCGGATGCGCCTCATGCCCCGTTTGTGGCCAGGGTCATGCCGGGCTGCTGCCGCGCATTCCCGGCTGCAGTATTTCTGCTCTGACTTGACAAACGTGCTGAATCCCTCTCCGCACCAGCCGCAGACCCTATCCTCCCTCGTCTGTGCCATGGCCTGCAAATAACACTCCCGGCTGCAGTACTCCCCGCCATGCCACCTTTCGCTGGTGAACTCTTTTCCGCAAAACGCGCATCTGCGCATTCCCGGCTCCCTGGACGGGTTTGCCTTGCGATATTCCTTCCACCACTCTTTCCGGCACTCGTCGCTGCAAAAACGCCGGGTCTTGCAGTTCCAGTCCAGTTCAAATTCTACCCCGCAATTGGGGCAGACCTGTTTCCCTCGTCCCTGCTCATGCTGCTTTTCCTGCCTCTGCTTTCTATGGTACTCCTGGCGGCAGCGGTCGCTGCAAAAACGCCTCCAACGGCCGCGCTCTCCGCTCTGCTCCACGGGGGCTCCGCATTCCGGACAGACGTCCACTTTGCCCCCATAATACCTCTTGGCGTTATGGTATTTTATTCTGCACTCCGCGCTACAGAACTTCTGGCGGCTCTTGTGGCAGGTCGGCTCAAACTCTTTCCCACACCACTGGCATTTGTGCTCTGTTCCCATTCCTTATATCCTCCGTTTTTCTTCATCCCTCCTTCATTATACCGCCTTCTTCTTTTCTTGCGTAGGTTCGTATCTATTTTTCGCTTACTTTCATCTACGTTTTTGACTTTTCAAATCCAGGCTTCCAGGCATCAAAAAACCGCGCC
The DNA here is from genome assembly GCF_002201475.1 of Acutalibacter muris. Lineage (NCBI taxonomy): Bacteria > Bacillati > Bacillota > Clostridia > Eubacteriales > Acutalibacteraceae > Acutalibacter > Acutalibacter muris. The sequence goes on from NZ_CP021422.1 coordinate 2,281,144, forward strand.
ATGGCGCGGTTTTTTGAGCGAATATCTTTTTTATATCCACAGGATGGTGGTGGAGAGTGGATTCGAACCACTGAAGTCGTCGACAACAGATTTACAGTCTGCCCCCTTTGGCCACTCGGGAACTCCCCCATAAATTATGAAATTGTATACAAGCGATGCGCCCGGTTTTTGGGAACCGGGCCCGTCCCGCTGGAGCTGGTGAACGGACTCGAACCCCTGACCTGCTGATTACAAACAGTGTGGGGAGCGTTCATTGGGTGATTTTCGGCAGTTTTCGGCCCTTTCCAGCAACACATACAGACGGGTTCCAGCCCTATCTCCTCAATTATTTCCACACAGTTTTTCCGCGTGTGGGTCGGGGTGTGGGTCAGCCAAAACATAGCAGGCAAACCCACAAACCGGCTCCGACAAATACGCTCAAAATTTGCGCCGCTTAACAAAGAATAGCGAGCTTGTAATAAGAGCATCCTCCGGGCGTTCATCAGGCCGAAGAAAAACTTCAGCGTCTCCCAAAATTTTGGACGCAAGCATGGAGGCGAAGAATAGTGTTCCCTTCTCAACGGGCATAACATGACAAAAATCGAAAAAGCAAAAAGAGCATGAAAAGGTCTGTTTTGATTTCTTAAACCAAAACCATCTCCAAGGTCAACCGGCGTGTCGCTATCTATATTTCCTATGGAGGATATTAATTCTACTTGTTACTGTTCCCATTATTTCATGGTTTGCATATAAACATTATCATGTTAACTTGTGATAATTATCTACAATTTCTTTCATGGAGACGCTTTGCAGGCTGACTTGCAAAGCGTCACGAATCCCATCATAAGAAGCATCTAAAACGCTGTGAATATTTTTTCCAATCGGACAGAGAGGGGACGGCGCGGCGTGGATCCCGATCAGCTTGTTCAAAAAATCCGGCTCCAATGCGTTGCATATGCGGTAGAGCGTGATGTCCTCCAAGGGACAGCTGAGCGTTGCGCCGCCTGTTCCGAGCTTGACAGAGAGTATCCCCTCTTTTTTCAGACCGCTGATAATATTCCGGATGGTAACGGGATTGCTTCCTGTGGAAAGCGAGAGCAGGTTGCTGGTAACCTTCTGTGTTTCTCCGTATTCATTGATAAAGATGAGACAATGGATTGCAATAGAACACTTTGTGCTGATATGCATGGCAACGCTCCTCCTTTTATCCGCCTGGCCATTATACCACAAAAAAAGTGAGGTGTAAAGCTTGACATGACACCTCTCGGCTGATATAGTAATTAAGGTGTAAAATTAAAAATTACAGGAGGCTCGTTATGAAGCTGGTACAAATCGTTTTCAGCCCCACAGGAGGGACCCAGAAGGTCGCCGATATCCTCACAGAGAAGTGGACCGGTACGGTAACTCGCGTGGACTTATCCGATGGAAATTTAGCCATCTCGGACATTGCCATCGAGCAGGAGGACGTTGCGCTGATTGCAGTACCGTCCTATGGCGGACGGGTTCCGGGACTTGCTGCGCAGCGGCTTGGAAAGCTCAAGGGAAACGGTGCAAAGTGTATCATTGTCTGCGTGTACGGAAACCGGGCCTATGAGGATACCCTTGTTGAGCTGAAAGATATTGCGGAGAATTGCGGTTTTCAGACCGTTGCCGCTGTTTCAGCCGTGGCGGAGCACTCCATTATGCACCAGTATGCCACTGGCAGGCCCGATGAAAAGGACATAGAGGAATTGCAGGGATTTGTAGAAACGATCTTTGAACAGCTGACCACAGGCAAACTGACAGCATCCGCGCCTGAACTGCCGGGGAACCGCCCCTATAAAAAGGCAGGAGGGGCCGGACTGGTGCCAAAGGCTGACAAGAACTGCATAGGTTGCGGCCTTTGCGCAAAAAGCTGTCCTGCTCAAGCGATCAACCCCAACAACCTCAAAACTGCGGACGGAAAGAAGTGTATTTCCTGTATGCGCTGTGTTGTGAAATGCCCGAGATCCGCCCGAAAAGTAAACGGTGCAATGGTTTCCGCGGCGGCGCTGGCAATCAAGAAAGCTTGCAGCGAGAGAAAGGGCAATGAGCTGTTCTTGTAATTCTTGGCAGGAAAGTCAATAAAGCAAGGGATACAAGGTGCACAGCCAAGAAGCGCTGTCGGCCCGCGTGAGGGGTGTGTTGGGCGATTTGGGCCGGCGGTCGAAAAAGTTATCGGCCACCGGCCCAAAACGCCGTGTGAGGGCATTTGTGGCGATTTGTGAGGGGCGTCTGGTTTCACCCCCGGCAGCAGCACAAATTCTCCGTGAGTATTACCCCCGAACAAGAATATAGGAAATCTGATTATGTTGAAAGAAAGCGGAGACCTTATCAGGAGAATGTTGTAATGTTCGCATGAAGGAAGTAGTTTTATGGCGGATATCGTATATGGTCCGAGGTAAGTCGCCAGAATGGACCGAAAGTTTCAGCGCGTGATTGAGATATTCGTCCGGATTGCTCTCGGGAGCATAGGGCGGCAGAAAGAACAGCTCGATTTTATCCCGATGCTTGTCCAGCCAGGCTGCGGCTTTCTTCCCGTGGTGCACCTTTAAGTTGTCCAAAATCAGGAAAACCTTTTGGTTGGAGGTCCGAATCAACCGGTCCATAAATTGGATCAGGCGCTGCTGGTTCATGGAATCCTCGTACATCATAAAGCGAACGTCCCCCTGCCTGCTCAGGGCGGAAAGCATATTCAGCCTCTCTCTTTTCGTTTCCACCGACAGAACAGGAGGCTGTCCTTTGGGTGCAAACCCGCGCTCACAGTTCGAGCAGTTGTCGATTCCAGTCTCGTCTCCCCAGTAAATCACGGCATTTTCTGCCTTGGCCCGCTGGTCGATGGCCGGATATTCTTCCTCCCGCCACCTTTAGATACGGGAAGGATTCTGTTTCCGGGCACGCTTGACCGGACGCTGGCACGTCAAGCCCCAGCGCCGCATATAATCCGACACACTGCCGTCCGAGATCTTTTTCCGATACCTTTTCCAGACGTATGCACACACTTTCTTCAGCGTCCACAGACTCCCAGGAATGCCGAATTCCTCTGGGCGGCGGGTAACAATCGTTTCCCGTATTTCCGCCTGCTCCTCCGGTGTCAGAAGCAGATGCGTCCCCTTCTGGAATCCGTGTTTCTTCGGTTCCAGCGCTTTGTCTCCCTCTCGCTTATATGCCGTCCATATTTCGCTGGCGCGACACTGCCGTACTCCGGTTAATTCCTCTATTTCTTTCCCGGTTTTCCCCATCTTTTTGAGGCGTACGACCTGCCGGCGTATCTGCTTGAGCTCTCCACTTTTCAGTTTTCGTAAATCTATGTATTCCATACTCCCTATTTTACCACTTTCTACTGCTTTTTTCTAGGTCGTTTTTCAGGAATAATAACCGCGCCAATCTGCTGCAGGAATATGCACTGAAATGAAAGATAATCCGGTCAGAGAGTGCGGAGAAAACATGATCGAAAAACAAGCAGAAACAAGCCGCAGATAAGATGGGAAATTTTATGGACAAGGTCATGTGAAAACAAGTCAAGCAAGCAAAACGGCTGGAACTTCCTTTCCGGAGGTATCCAGCCGTTTTCCTTTATTTCCGCGTGTGGGTCTTAATGATTTCCCTATAGTACAGAGCATAGCATAATTCGTTCTCTGCCATTCTGTCGAAGTCACGTTAAGTATGCCATATACAAAGGGGAATTGTCAAGTGCAAATCACGCCTATAGATTCAGTTGCAATTTTTGGTAGCCGTGATATAATAATGGCAGGTTGGCAAATCGAAGTTTGAATGTTTGGAAAGGAAAGATTAGGAAAATGGACGTTTCGTTATTTTCAAACCAATACCTTATTCGGAAGATGTGTACCGATGATGTAGCGGAAGTATACAAATTATGCTATAAAGACAGTTTATACTATCAATACTGTCCACCGTTTGTATCAGAACAGAGCATTATGGATGATATGAATGCACTCCCACCCAACAAGGAAATGTGCGATAAGTATTATCTGGGATTTTATGATGGAAATAAGCTGATTGCTGTGATGGATTTTATCATGGCCTACCCGGAGGAATCAACAGGCTTTATTGGATTTTTTATGACGGATGTGTCCATACAGAATACTGGAATAGGGAGCAAAATCATCAATGACCTGTGTGCTTATCTGTCCCGTATTGAGATGGCGAATGTCCGTCTTGGTTGGGTAAAGGGAAATCCTCAAGCAGAACATTTTTGGCACAAAAATGGTTTCAGAGAAACAGGAGTTTCATATGATGCGGAAAACTATACTGTAATTGTTGGCCAGCGAAGTTTATAAATTCCTGTTTATTGACCTACAAATATTTGAAACTTGAATTGCCGCCGTTTCGTCACGGCCGCACGTATAAGCAGTGAGTCTGAAAAGAATTTACTGCCCTATTTCAGCTTGCGTGGTGATGTCGGGAGTGAAAGGAACTGTGCTATCCCTGTGTCAAAGCGCTGTCGGCCCTGTGAGGGCCGTGTTGGGCAGTTTAGGCCGGAAGTAGAGATAGGACACGGCAAACGCCTATAAACGCGGCGTGAGGGCGTTTGTGGCGATTTGTGAGGGGCACCGGCCTCGCCTCCAGCAACCGCACAAACTTTCCGCGAACAACGGCGCAAACTTGTTGCAAAGATATGCATTGAAACGGAAGATAATCCAGTCAAAAATGGCTCCAGAAAACCGGTCTAAAAACAAGCAGGAGAAAGCAAGGCGCCATACCGGCGCCTTTGCAGTTCACACCGTCCGGCAGAGCCGGGCGGGAGGGCTAGAAACTACGGGCTTTTCCGGGATTTGAAGGATGCGGTAAGATAGGTGTCAGGCTGGGGTCACCATCAGGGATTTGGTGTAATATCTGGGGTCACGAATAGGCAGGAATGGCTGAATACCAGGGGATTTTTAGGTGTCACAAGTTGGTGTATTGCATTTTGGGAGGTGCTCTATGGATTCAGAAAATATACAGCGGATAAGCCTGTATTTGGACAGAGATCTGGTCAAGCGGGCGGATAGATTTATGAAAGAACAGGGCTTTTCCTCCCGGAACAAGCTGGTTACCCAAGCGCTTGAAAGCCTCATGGCCAACAATGCTTTGCAGGATAATGACATCCTTGGCGACAAACTGGCTGAGTCCGTTTTGAAATTGTCAGAGGATAACGCGAAAGCTATCTCAAAGGGACTTTTCCGCTATGCCGTACAACTTGAGATGGTGATGCGGGTACTGGCTGAGCTTGCGGAGTATACTCCAGAGCAGATAGAGGAAATGCGCCGCGAGGCCATCAATAATGTACGCCGCACTCGTGGCAAAGTGAAACTTGAAGATATTTTAGCTGGATATTGCGACGACTAACCCCCTCAAAATTTGCGCCGCTAAACAAAGAATACGGTTTTGAGTAAACCGAAAAAGTAAGAAAAATGTCAGTGGACTTTCTCAGTAGGGTGTGGTATTGTGGTGTGCTGAGAAAGGGGGCCGATATATGGCAAAGAAAAGAGCAAACGGCGAGGGCAATATACGCAAGCGCAAAGACGGTCGATGGGAAGGCCGCTATACAGTAGGCTACGACCCAGCTACCGGCAAGCGTATCATCAAAAACGTGCTGGGGAAAACCCAAGCAGAAGTCAAAGAAAAACTGGCATCAGCACTCGAGGATACAAAAGATTTGAACGTGTCCCGCTCCGATGACTACACGGTAGGTTCATGGCTCACCAATTGGTACACCCTCTACGCCAAGCCCAATGTCCGAGCTTCCACCGCCGAATATTACCGCCGGAGCATCGAACTCCATGTAAACCCAAGAATCGGTGACTTCAAGCTAAACAAATTGACCGGGCGTGATCTTCAAAAATTATATCAAGACCTCAGAGAAAATGGCAGGCTACGAGAAGTTCAGAAAGAAAAATCCCCCGGTCTGAGCGCCTCCACTGTGCGTGGCATCCACCTTATGCTCCACAACGCCCTGGACCGAGCGGTCAAAGAACGCCTGATTCAGCGCAATCCCACAGAGGATTGCATCGCCCCCAAGCTGGAGAAAAAGGAGATGAAATTCCTACCAGCCGAGGACATGAAAGCCTACCTTGACGAAGCCGACCGCCGCCACGTCCTCCCTATGTTTTACCTTGAGTTGGTGAGTGGGCTACGGAAAGGCGAGTTAGTTGCCCTCCTCTGGTCAGATTTAGACGTTGTAAACCAGACAATCTCAGTAAGCAAACAAGCCACCCGCGACGAGAACGGCAACATCGTCATCACCCGACCCAAGACGGAAACTTCGGTCAGACTAGTGTCAATCCCGCAAAAGGCCGTGGAGCTACTCCAGCACGAACACCTCAAGCACCCGGACAACCCCTATATGTTTCCCTCCACCCGAACTGGCGAGATGTATTACCCGGACTCCATCGTAACGCTCCACAAGCGGATATTAAAGTCAGCTGGATTAAGTTATATAAATTTTCACGCCCTCCGTCACACATTCGCGACTGCCGCACTACAAAACGGTGTAGACGTGAAAACAGTATCGTCAATGCTGGGCCACTACGATGCCGGGTTCACACTGAGAACCTACACCCACGCCACACGCCAAAAGCAAGAACAAGCCGCCGAAAAGATGGGAAATTTTATGGACAAGGTCATGTAAAAGCAGGTCAAACGAGAAAAACGGCTGGAACTTCCTACCCAGAAGTATCCAGCCGTTTCCGCGTGTGGGTCACGGTGTGGGTCAAGACAGAAAGCGAGGAATCCCAGGCAAAGCCAACACAAAAAGCCGAATTAGATTTTATCTGCAATATCCACTTTGGTATGCAGTTTCTCACTAAACTTGACCGCCAAGACTATTTGGATAAATATAACAAAAGCCCCGCATATTTCATGCAAGGCTTTGTCAATGGCCTTACCATGCTTAAAAGATGCCAAACGCTATTTAGAGGGCAAAAAGCCCAGTATTTATGCGGCTTTGCGGCCTTTTGAAAAACCGTCAAAGTAACTCTGACTTAAAAGATGCCACCTACTAATCCTCACGGCTGCTCAAAAATTTAGCGCCAACTGAGAAAACTTTTTTGATGATTCCCTTCCTCCAGGCAATTTCAAATGGGACATAGGGGTTCGTATCTCACGGCTTTCTTTTTTTGGGCTCCCATTTTGAAACATTTAAGTTTTTGTGTCCAAATTAGCGCAGTAAAAATTCGATGCTCGAACCCCGCATAAAATCTGAGAAAATGAAAACAGCCTGCTAATGTCCAACCCGTGTGGGTTCAGAAGTCAACAGGCCATTCAATTTTATCTCAAAGGGTTGTAAAATCAATAGGCTATTCAAATAAACGTGATTTCCATAACTTGCTGGTAAATTTCTAATAACATATCAATTGTGTTTTTATAACTTTGAACATCTGTAAGTGGGGAACTTCCTTTACCAATATCTTTTTCAGTACGGTATTTTGCAATCTCAAAAGGAACATTATTGATTTTATCTCTTACCAACTGAAACTTCTTATCACCGTAGTTGTCGATATATGCCTGTCGGACTGATCTCATCGATAGTTCTTTCCGAATTGCTCGTCTACAAATAAACGTAAGCCAATCAGCCGTGTCGAAAAAGGCTCGATATTCATGGCCCACCGCTTTTTCGACATTTTTTGTAATATAGTCTTTGCAATTAAAGCCACCCGAGATATCACTATCAGATGAACTAAATCTGGTCGGTAAATAGAACACCCGCATCAAATGATCATAAGCATCCCGGTGTTCTTTTAATGGCTGTAAAAACGCAACACCCTCTTCAGATAACTCTTCAGCAATCAGAAGATAATGCTTGGTTAACATATGAATCTGACTGATGACGTCTAGGTACTGACAGATAGTTTCATCCCTAAAGATATCCAAGATTTCACATTGATTCATAAAGCTACCTTACCCATCAAAGTTTCTTTTGATACTCTTCAGTTTTCATCTCTTCAAAGTCAGATGACAACATTATCTGGTCTAATGCAACCCGCCACGAACCTCTTCTAGACAAAATTTGGGCGGACACCATGCTACTAGACCCCTCTAATCGCAAATCCCTTTTTAGGGAACTGTCCACGCAAGCAGTGACATCGGTGGGAATCGTAAATCTTCGATACACGTGTTGCTTTTTAAGCATTTTACAGCGCAACGCAACACCAATCGATGTCAACGCTACCATAATAAGAATATAGCCTATCACACTCAAAATCATAGCAATCCCTTCGCAATCAATATTTCTCTGTGATAATCATCACAAAGATTTCAATTAAAAAATGCAGGATCGGAACGCTCAACATGCCGATTACAATATATGCCTGCACAGGAGAACCTGTCAGCACCCCTGCAAATGACAGTATAGCAATCACTATAGATGCAATAGCTCCCAAAAAAGAAAGGAATTGCAGAATAGTGATGAATCTATTATACCCGTTTAACAGGCCAAATGAATCATAGGCATTATTTGCTGCCTGCACCAAAACTGCTATGTAAAATGAGTTGTATGAATCATGATAGCCACACAACAAGCCTATAAAAACTGTTATTGACATTAGTGCGACCTTCACACAAAGCTGGCGTAATGACCATGGTATAGGCTTTTTTGATGGCATAAACACTCTACTCCCCTATAATCAATAGTACTCACCCAACAGCCTTGTGTGAATCGGTTTATTCTTAATACTGCATTAGTGAACAATAAAAATGTCCAACTGGTAGTTGGACACAATAACATAACAGCCTCGGTAGGACTTAAAATTTTGCCTACTGTCTTTGGCCAACCCCAAACATAAAATATATTAATATATATACTAAATAATGAAAAAGCTAAATTGGAATTAGTAATAATTCAGTTGACTTTTTGGCATTTTGATAAATACAAGCACTTCCCATTCTGCGGATGCCCTCTGCGGTTTCCGGGACATCGCAAGAGAAATTTTCAATTTTAATTATAGTACACGAGATTGTATTTTGTCAAGAAATTTCTTTTACAAGTACAGTCAAATTTAAATATTTTTCTGTGTGGAAATCTTATGTTCAAGTGCAAGCTACCACACTAAAGCAATATGAACCATAACAGATGCGGTATTACTGTGAGTTTGAAAAAGTGCTGGGCACATCCAAACTTACGCGTTTCAAACTGGATTTCTACGAATACATTCGGGAAACTTTTGTGTGCCTGGTGGTCATGGAAAAACCAATCTATGGGAAAAGGGATAACGCACTTGCAGATATACTGGTGTTTGATACGACCATGACTGAAAGCTATATCGCAGAAAACAATTCCAAAGTTGCCCAGGTAAAAGCGCATTAGGCTGTGGACTATTCCAAAATCCATTCTTTAATTCCGATGTTTGCCGAACCACTTTTATGGCGTAATATGCTGCCAGCAATCCCGTCATGAAGCGGCCGTATATCAGCGGGTATTTCTGCTATGCAAAGAAAGTGGTGGTTGTGGCTAACGTATTGGGTATTGTGTATTACATAGAGCATATTGACAGCAGGTTCAAGCAGCTCATTTCGAAATGCAAATTGAAAAATGCACAAGTTATCCCGAAATTGATAAAGAAATTGGAGATTCTACCTCGCTCAACCCTGTCTTGCAGGATTTTATGGCGGCGCATCCAACTTATCATTACAGTATCTTTTTCCATGACTCCGCATTTGACGGCTATGGAATTTTCGCTTTTTACTGATTGATTACCGTTTTCAAAAAGCCGTGACCTATAGCACAAAACAGAGTCGTTTTTCGATAAAATGGCTCTAAAAGCAGTTCCACTTCAGACAACCGTGGAGCCAAAAAAGCCAATATTTATGCGGCTTCCAATCCAAGTCCAAGAAAAAATTCATTGCCTTTCGCTGCACCGATTAGGAATTGTCCTGCCCGCAATTCAGAAAACACTCTTTCCCCATATGTCTGGAGATGCTGGCAAAGGCAGAACTGATTTCCTTTGGAGATATCCACCTGCCGAAGCTCTCCTGCCCAGCTATAAATATCTTCAAAAATGTACCGGTGAATGTTTTGCAGATGTACAAAGTCGAGGCTACCCTTGATTGGATCAGCCTTTGCCATGGCAAGTTTCAGCGAGGTGATCTCCCTCTCTGCCTCCTATCCGCGCTTTTGATATTCAGTTTGTTGACAAGGACGCTGGAATTTGGATAGCAGTACCGCTGATCCCAGCGATATTCATAGCTATAATCTCTGCACATATCCGTCCTCTGTCTGAGTATGCTTTTGAATCAGCCCCCGCAAGGTCTCCTTCAATTTTGATGGGTTCTCCAGGCAGCGCCGGATGCGCCGCCTGTCCTCGCCGGTCAAGGGCATCCCCTCCATAGCCATGGAGCTGTCCACTTCTTCGATGATCTTCTCCGATTGAGTCATCCAGAGTTCCTCCGTTTCTGTAATATATTTTACCATAGGCGGCGAGAAAAATCCAGCCTATTTGTTTTTGGCCCGATCCAACCGCGATAAATATTCCATAAGCCCTCGGCACCCCTCCAGTACATCCCGCCAAGTTGCGTCAAAATCGCCGGTATACCAGGGGTCAGCCACATCTCCAGGCCGCTGGGTGAAGTCCAGCAGAAGATGAATTTTCTCTTCCGAATCTCCGCAGATACGGCGCATATTCCGCAGGTTTGCGCTGTCCATGCCAATAAGCAGGTCGAACTTTTCCCCATCGGCGCGTGTAAGCTGCCGAGCCGTTTTGCCGGAGCAGTCTATTCCGTGCTCCCGGAGCTTTTGGCGGGCCAGTGGGTGGACCGGGTTGCCAATTTCTTCGGTGCTGGTGGCCGCGGACTCAATGTGAAATTGGCTTTCCAACCCAGCCTTTGCCACAAGGTCTTTCATGACAAACTCGGCCATAGGGCTGCGGCAGATGTTGCCGTGGCAGACGAACAACATGTTGTGCATGGGGTTCCCCTCCCTGTAATCGTTTCAAGTATACCACATTCTGCTCAGAAAGTCGAGGTATATTTCCATATACCGGCACCCAGGCTCAAATCAGGTCGAATCAGGCGAGTTGCTCTCCAGTGCGGCCTTCAAAAGCTTTATAACGAAGTCCTTCTGCTTGAACTGATGGCGCTTGAGGTAGGCTTTCATGCGCTGATAGGTTTCTTCGGGCAGTTGGACGGTCATAGTCTTTGTGTTCTCCATAGTTTTTTCCTCCATATGCATTAGTGTTCTGACAATTTAGCCATTTCAGTCTGTTTTTTTGTTTGCGTCATCACCTCATGATGTGCTATACTATCCTAAAAAGGGAGGTTTTCTCATGAACATAATTGACGCGATTTCCACCAGGCGCAGTATGCGCCAGTTCACATCCCGGCCCATTTCCAATGATGATCTACACACCATCCTCGCTGCCGGAATGTCCGGCCCAAGTGCGGTGAATGCCCGCCCCTGGAGCTTTCTCGTTGTGCGCGACAGGGAAACTCTCTGCAAGATGGCCGATGGCAACGGCAATGCCGCACAGCCGCTAAAGGGCGCGGCCCTGGGCATCTTGGTGTTGGGCGACATGACCCGCACCTTCGAGCGCGCCCCGAAATATTGGGTGATCGACTGCTCCATTGCCGCGCAAAACATGATCCTCGCCGCCCACGGTCTGGGCATCGGTTCAGTCTGGCTGGGCACCTGGCCCCAGGAGGAGAAAATCGCGGCCCAGCGCAATCTATTCGATTTACCGGAGAGCGTCGTGCCGCACTCGATTATTGCCTTTGGGTACCCGGAGGCATCGCAGAAAGATTTGCCTGCCCGTGGAGGCTATGAGGATGACCGGGTGCATTTTGAGAAGTGGCAGTGATTCTTAGAATAAATTTGGCATCCCATACCCCAAGATCTGGTAATTGCCTACCGGATAACTGTTCCTCTGGCAAGCGTCACAGGAATTGCCCTCTATGGTGTACACCCTTCCACCCTCGACCTTTTCCACGATGCCAACATGGTCTGAGTTGCCGTCCAGGACGCCGTAATCATCCGGCCAGTCAAAAAATATGATGTTTCCCGGAGCTGGAGTTGCGCTGCCGTCCAGCCATTGGCACCTGGCCTTGAACCAGTCCACGCCTGTTCCGCAGCCAGCGAACTTCGGAATGATCCCACGGTCGATATACCCGCACTGATTGGCGCACCAGCTCACAAAGCAAGCACACCACTCGACCCGGCCGCCATACCCATACCAGCTCCAGTATGGCTCGCCGCCTACGTTACCAAGCTGAGATTTTGCAACCTCTACCAGCTGGTGGTTAGCGTAGTTCATGATGGCTGAGAAGTCCTCCGGGTCGAGATTGGTACTAAAAGCCGCATTGACTTCAGCTATCAGCTGCTCATCCGTCTGATCGTCTGCAAAGCAGCCTGCCAGTTTTGCCACAAAGCCGGGTTCCTTTGCATACTCAGACAAAGCCAGAACATATAGCACCTCTGCCGCCTTGATTTGCTCCTGTGTCCTGCCGGACATGGCAGTATGCAAAGCGTTCACGGTATCTTCGACCAGCGTCAGCTCGTCAACCTGTTCCTCGGTCAAGCTGAGAATAACTTTCGTCTGCACCTCCGGGCTGTTGAAGTCCACGTCCTCCATGCTGGTAACCGCCGCCAGTGCCACTGCCGGGAAGAACACGATCATGAAAGCCGCCAGCAAAAGGCAGGCGATTTTCTCCCAATTTTTCTTATCCAAGAGAAGCGCGACCGCTACCTTTTTTAGCGCCGCGCCGATTGTCGCACTCATAGGCTGTCCCCCTTTACATCGCCATGTTCATGCCGTATTCCTCGGTTTCTTCTTCATCATCGGGTTCGGGAAAACCGAAGGACTCATCCTGACCATAATCGAAGTTGGGCGCAAGCTCAACCGCTGCGCCCAACTTGCCCTCTATGTATCCGGGAGCGGGCGTGTCCTGCTCCGTTTCTTCGGGGAATTCCATATCCTCTATTTCCTCATAATCTTCCTCATCCCCCGGCTCAAAACTGCCCTCAGAATCGTCCACAGCGGGGCCTTCTCCCGGCTTGTCCTCGTACCCTTCCTCCGGGAAATCTTCGCCGACAGGAGCCTCACCGTCCTCGGAAAGCCCCTCGTCTTGTTGTTCTTCCTTGTCTGGTTGAACGTCCTCCTGCTGCTTTCTAAGCAGTTCCTCATCGCGCTCGAGTTCTTCCTCAATCAAGCCGATGACGAAAGCCCTCTGGGTCATACCATTGCGTTTCAAGTAGTCCTTGATTCGTTGAAAAAGTTCTTCTGGCACTTGAAATGCCAGCGTTCTTGTGTTGCCCACTGTTTTTACCTCCACTTCCGGTGTTTTGGGGTGTAACTTATCCTCCGCGACCATGGCAATAAATTCATCCATAGCCATGTCGTGATCCTCCAGATATGCGTCGATCTCAGACTGGAGTTCAGGGTCAAGCGCCATGGACGGAGGCCGCAGCAGATTCTGCGCCGCCAGAGCAATAAAGTCACCCATCTTCATGTTGTTCTCTTGCAGATACGCTGTGATCTCGGCATGAAGCTCACGGTCAACGTGAACGCTTATGCCTTTGGTGTTTGGATTTGGCATGATTGTCCTCCCTCGGTTATATTATGAAAGGCAGTGCCACAAAAGCACTGCCTTGTCATTTTATGTTACATTGACTGTTCCATCCTACCTGCGCCTTCACACTCAAGCCATTCATCTTCGCAAGCCCAAATCTCTGACTGAAATCCTGATTCATATTCCCAGTCACCAAAGAGTTCTGATACGGACATTGTCCGGTCTTGAAGTTGATATGCGTCCAACTCATTCATTAGGTCTTGCAAAGAATATCCGTGGTCGATCATCCATCGAAGCTGATATTCTTCATATTCAGACAATACGCATCACCCCGCTTGCGTTCAGCACTTCATTTTTGACCATTTTAATATGTGCAACTAATGAAGCCCATATCGCCATCCACCTCCTGCTGGCTGATTTGTTCCGGTTCTGCAAAACGCTCCATGTACCGCTGCGTTTCTTCATCCGTCAGGGAGCGGAAGTCCTTCCCGTCCTCGCCCACAATGAAGAATGGCCCGGCTATGGTGGAATCACCCAGCCTGCGGTTCCCATCCATGCCTATCAGCTTGGCCTCATCGTTGCACATTAGGATTGTGCCGTCACCCAAATAGACTGGTGCTATGTGCCCGTCTACAGCCCGCTGCAGGGACTTCAGGTCATTGCCCGCCTCGCTGATGAACGGCGGGCGGTTCGGCTCCACATAGACAATTTGCAGAAGATCACCCGGCTTGTGGACCTTGCTCTCGTCAAAGTCGATTTCCTTAAAGCCAATAGTGTCACAGAAGAACGCGCCGTTTTCCGTCAGCACTACATCTGAAACGGAGAGCGAATGGCCTCGGTGCAGAGGGTGGCCCTCAGTATTGAATCTGGCGAACACATCCTCCAGATTCCCGCAGTCCACGTCACCGCTGAACACCTCGTCGTAGCTGCTGGAATCCACACTATCCTTTAACTGGCCCAAGCCCATAAACTTGGCTCTGGCAGTGTCCCGCTCAGAATTGATTTGATAGATTTTAATTAACACATTCCCTCCTATGTCATTTGAGGCCCATCCGCCTGTATCTGCCCCTGTAAATGCGCCAACTTCTCCCTAGCCCATTCTGGCAGGTGCTCGTCCTTCAGTACACCCAGGAAATCCTGACGGTCATAGTGGGTTTCTTCGCTATCTTTCAGAAACCGCCCATAAACCTTGCGGCCTCTGGCTGTGGGCGAACAGCCGAACCCACCTTCGGCCAAGAATAACTGGAAGTCTGGCGTCTTGTACTCGTCCTTGAGTACCGTGGGTTTCAATACCAACACCTTGCTGGTATAGTCCTCGTTCTTGCCGGTGCAATGACCTTTATCGAGCAATCCCAGCGCCTGCCAATCGCGGCGCACTTCATTTACAAAAATGTTAAGAAGCCCCGGATGCCTGTCCACCACAAACTGATACTGCGTGGTGTCCTGCGGAATATTGAAACCCTTGGCCCACTCTTTATTCCCCCGGGAGATACGTCCATCCTGCTCTTTTTCGTGGATGGTATTGGCCAGCACCCAGTTCACACGGTCGAGGCCGTACTCTCCGAGGACGGCCTTTTCGCAGTCGTCTGCCAGCCGGGAACCGTCATAGTTTTTACTGATGGCGCTCTATGGCGCTCTCTATAGCTCGGGCGCAGCCGCAGTTGGCTTGGTAACTTTCCCGCCATAGGTCGTGCTCGTTATACTTGATGGCGTATTCCAGCGAGTATGGGTATATGTACATTTTCTGACCTCCTGATCACATTGTCTGTTCCTGCTCCTGGGGGAGTCCATTGTGCTCAAACTGATACCAGACTTCCACCGAGAAATCCATCCTTTCATCATATCCCTCTACTTGCTCGTACTCTGTCTGAACTCCCGCCTTATATTTAGCTGTGCCACAGTTTACAACCATCTGTTCCTCCGCCCACTGGTGGGTAAACTCGATGTCAGGGTGCATTTCTGACAGTTTCCGTATTACCGGCGCAGGTTCCTGGTATGGAGAATTTGTGGCCTGTAACCGGCCCATGGTGCCGGTGGTGATCGGTGACAAACTGGTTGGCTTCTTTTAATGAAATGGGGACGATATCAAGACTCAGTTTCACCCACCTCCCCGCCAAAGAAGTCCATCTGTCCGTCCAGGTTCTTATCCTCCATCCACCATCTGAACACCTCGTCCGCACTATGCCACGGCCCATCCTTGCCTATGCTGCGCCGGGCCTCTACCATTCTGGCAAAGGCCCGGCGATACAGCATTTCATATTTGGGCCACCGCTGAAATTCTGTGTAGCGGTTCTTCCCGGCCATCGGACAACCTACACAGCCAACACGATTGAAGCCCATGCCGTACACAGGGTTGATGTCCACCTTCGCATCCCGCAGGAACTGCCATACCTGGGCGTCAGTCCAGTCAACAATGGGATGTATCTTTATTGTGGCCTTCATCTGGCAGGGAGCGATGATCCTGGTATCGCCATTGTCCATATCGAAGGTGATACGCTCACTTCGGTTTCTGCCGGGAAGTTCGGCCACTGCGGAATCCGACCTGGCACTGCTCTCCAGCTTGCGTACACCAAGTATAGCACATCGGTGCTGATTGCTGGTTTCTTTCAAAACTTGACAACAGTAGCGAACTCGCCTTGTCGGAGCGATTCCCTTGAGGGGTATGAGCTGCCACATACTGGTGCGCTGGCCTCTATAAAATGGTTTACTAATCGTGCAGGAGATACCTGCCAGTTCCAGCCTGTAGAAAACCTTTCGGACGTGATATATCGTTTCCGGGGCGTCGGCAGTAGTCAGGTTGTGGACTACATGGTAGGGTACCTCGGCCCGCCTGCACAGCTCCAGCAATACCTCAGAATCTTTCCCGCCGCTGTAGCAGACAGTCATTGGCTCCTGGTAGTATTTCTCACTCAATTCTGCCGCCATCTTGAGACGTTGGATAGCTGCCTGCTCCGGGTCAAGGTGTTCCATCACATTCCCCCAAACTGCTGGCCGCAGTGTCCCAAGTACTCATTGGTGTTCGTCTGCTCTTTCTTGAGATTGGCCGCGACAAACTGCTCCTTGGAAATCAGTGCAGGATACTCGTCCGAACCGATGTAACGGCTGTTTTCCAGAATGCGCTTGATGCGGGCCTTGTCCCAGCTTGTCTTGCCGGGACTGTATTCTACCTGACGGTACGTCAAGTCCTCGGCAATAACTTTGAGGGAATCTCCGGCGCTGTAGTGGGCGAATATCTCCTGCACGATTTTGCTCTCATCGGGGTGGGGGATAGGTTGTCCAGCCTCAAACTTGTATCCGTAGGGAATGTAGCGGTTGCTCATGATGAGATTTCCTCCGTAAGCTCCAGACCGCAGTGCAGTCGGAAGGTCAGTTTGTTGTCAGCGGTGGGGATGATCTTCTCCACGATTTCATCAAATTGGTCGATGTCGAACTCCGTTGGCACACCCGACCAACTGGAAAGAATGGCCTGCAATTCCTCCAGCTTTTCGACGGCTGAGTGGGATTGCAGGCCATTCAGTTTTTTATTGCGCTCGGCAGTAAGTTTTTTGCGCTGGGCGGCGAGGGCCTCGCTCTGTAGGCGGTATTCCTCTGGGCTGATGAAGCCCTTGGTGTTCAGCTTTTGCAGAGTGAGGGACTTGTCGTTTAGAGCGGCGATGGAGCGGTCCAGCTCGAAGAGTTTGGTGTCTCCATTAGTCTGCCTTTGTTCCATTTCAATAAGCAATGCATGTATTGGTTGAATTAAAGCATCTTGATACAAATATAGCTTACACATCATGTTAAGTGCGGTTCTTTCGATGATAGTTTCTTCAAACCGATATGGCCTGCACTTAGAATATTGGCTGGCCCTCTTTACACACAGCCAGTAATTCTTCCCCTGGCTTACCATTCTCCGAAAATGTTTTCCGCAGTCTGGGCAGAGTATCTTATGCGTGAACTTGTGTTCAGTCAACCCTCGAAATTTGTTGCGCTGATTCAGCATATCCTGCACTTTATAATAATCACCCTCACGGATAAGCCCATCGTGGCTATTCTCTATTAAATACTGCGTTCTCTCACCATGGTTGTTCTTTCTTTTGTGTGTAAGCGAGTCCAAAGTATATTTCTTTTGAAGCAGTGCGTTTCCAATATACCGCTCATTTGACAACACATAACGTACTGCTGAATAAGTCCAGTAGTCTATCCCCTTTGCCGGTACTCCTTCCCTATTCAACAGAGAAACTATCCGATTCAATCCGGTTCCAGATAAATATAGTTCAAATATTCTCCTAACCACGTCAGCTTCGGCAGGAACTATTACTAGATTTCCGTCAATGAGCTCATATCCAAAAGGCGCTCTCGTTCCTAGAAATGTGCCATTTTGCATCCGCTTTTGGTAACTCCATATCATGTTTTTCGATATAGAGTGGCTTTCTTCCTGCGCCGCCATAGCGAACATGGTGAGCTGCATCTCTCCCAGCACCTGGGATGTATCGAACCCTTGCTCTTCAAAAACGATGACCACGCCCAAGTCCTTCAACTCGCGCGTGGTCTCCAATAGCTCAGTGGCATTCCTGGCAAACCGAGACACGGACTTCACCAGCACCCTTTTGATTTTCCCCTCTCGGCAGTCGGCCAGCATACGCTTGAACTCGTCCCGCTTTTCTATGCTTGTTCCTGTTATACCGGCGTCTGCATATATATCGTATAATTCCCAGTCGGGGTTATCGTTTATCAACTTGGTGTAGTAGGCGATCTGAGAGTGATAGGAATTCAGCTGGTCTGCGGAGTCCGTGGACACCCGGCAGTAAGCCGCTACAGATTCCTTTTCGCTGGGCAGTATGATGGGGTCTATCCTCTGCACCTGCGGCATCTCTGTCACTCTCCCTTCGTCTGGTTACCCACACATTACCACACCCGGCCTCAAAAATCCATTCAGAAATGTCACCGAATGTACTCCCGGTCGGGGCGCAGAATTTCGGCGTTGTACCTACTGGTGCGGTCGGATTCCTCCTTGGTGATCGCACCCTTCTCCACAAGGTACTCGAGCGCCTTTTGCATGAGACGGAATTTGACGTTATTCTGCTGACTCATAATGACAGCCCTCTCATTTCCTGAGACTCCGATGGTTCGCTAACAGATTGCAGGACAATGTCGGGGTGCGTTGAGATATTCTCCCTTACCATGCAAAGCCCCTTGCCCTGCTCGGCGAGCGCTTTGCCCATCTGGAGCAGGCTCAATATATCCCCGCCAAACCGGGTGGCACTTACGCCCACCAGCACATCGTAGGCGTCCTGGTCTACACCGCTACGTACCAGCTCTTGCAGTTCCTTTTTGCCGCTGCCGGTGACCATTGTGGCTCCGGCCACAGTCAGACCTTGCTCCGCACAGAACCGTTCCAGTTCTGCTTTTTGCAGTGCCAGATGATCCCTGGAATCTGCGTCCCAGCCGTTTGTTACCCGGCAGTATAGCCATGCTCTCATTTATGCTCATCCTCTCTTTTCCTTCTCTATTTCTGTTCATGACACACCGGCGGGGATAGGCATAGATCACCTATCCCCGTAGCGTCTATCATGAAAGATAGAAATCTGATTTTAGTTCCTTGGCCGTATTTGTCACGCACCCCCGGCCTGGGAATGTATCGAACGAGTGCTGGCTGACACTCTCATGGTATTTCAACCCCGCGCGGTTCTCGCCCGGCTGCCCCCATTGCGATGTCTGTGGCTGGACAGAAGTTCTCAGCCTCCTGCTGGTCGTCGCCGGGACGGGTGCCGCCCATCCCTTGGGCCGTTTGGCCCGCTGGCTTGCAGTCAGGAGGTAATGTATCCGATACATTGTGTATTCGGTTGTCAATGTACGCAAGAGATACAGAGGGCGTTTCCGGGGTGGATTTAAGCCTCTTGGCGACCCCGGAAAATGTCCCTCTATATATTCCGTACATTTTCAGGGCAAAACCGGGCGGTCAAACTTGGATTTTTCCAAAAAATTTTTTCAGCGTTGCAAGACCGCGGTGGATACTCTTTCTCACCGAGGTCTCCTCGCTCCCCTCTGCCAGTGCAATTTCCACTTTGCTCATTCCCATAAAGTAGTAAGCAATCAACCGTGACCGCTGCTTTTCTGGCAGGGTTTGCAGTCCCTTGTAAAGCAGTTCCCTCATATGACTCTGCTCCAGCAGTTCCTCCGGGAGCAGATTGTCCGAGGGAATCTCCCGGATCTCGTTCATGAGTTCAAGCGAGTACATCGCTTTGTGGCGGTATGTACGGATGCGCTGGGCATCCTCGGCGCGGACGAAATCCTGGAGCAGTTCGGCCACCTCGTCCGAAACGGAAACCATCATGTCGTGGGTGTAGTGCGGGTAATATTTCCGCAGGTTGATCTCTTTCACAGATATCTCTCCAATCTGAATTTTGATGTGTTGAACCAAAATCAGATTGAAGGGGTGGGGCACGAGCAGAAAATTTGAGCCGAATGCTGCACCTTCTAGGCACTTCTCTCCAGCCATTGGTATTCATATTTGGGAAAGTGAAAGAAAAAATAGCACAGAACTTTTCTGTTCTGCGCTACAAATATCATAATTGAATATGATAAACACAAAAAGGAAAAGGCGGCCAATTCAAATGACCGCCCCTTGCCTATTCTATTTCTGCAGTTTATGCCCCCAATACTTGCTATACCCTCAACCAAACCCGCATTTCTCCTTCTCCACGGTTAGCCCACGCGAAGTAAGGAATTAACTTCAAACCGACAGGCTTCTCCTGCGGCTTGGTGTAATTTATATACAGCGAACCTCCAGGCGTTATCTCTTGTTTGTATCCGGGCAGCTCTAATAAAACCATGTGTCTGCCGCCTATTTCAACACTTTTTTCTATTGCGTCTCCCACACGCTCCGCATCCAAGCGGTAACAATGCAGATTCTTGCTGTTGTCTGCCTGCTCCATACAATAGCAGAGCGGCCCCCGTGTGATGGCCGCCAGGCCATAATCCTCCCTGACATGGGGATTTGCCGTACGCATATGAATCTCCATGGGAAAATCCAGCTTAATTTGGTCTCCATCCTTCCATGTGCCGACTACGTACACATATCCATTCTGTTCAAACCGCTCTATGCCGTCCGGTAAGGTGACGGTATAGTTTTTACACCAACCGGGAACGCGGAAAGCAAGCGTACAGCGGACAGGGCTGGCGGCTTTTATTCTTACGGTGGCAGACCCGCGCCAAGGAAATTCGCTCTCCAGATTCAGTTGCAGTTCTTTATTTCCAACACGTTTTGTGATTTGGCTCCCTATATATAAATGCACAAATAATGTGTTCTCATTTTCTGTAAAAGCATAAGCGGCTATTGAACTGACGGTTCTGGCAATATTAGGCGGGCAGCAGGCGCAGCCAAACCACTTTTGCCGTATCGGCTTTACATGCTCCAACCTGGCATCAGCCCCGCACGCCTGGGGGACCACCTCCAGCGGGTTAACATAGAAAAAGCTCTTTCCGTCCAAAGCCATACCGGCCAGGACCGTATTGTACAGCGCCAATTCCATCACATCCGCATACTCCGATTTCGGGCATATTTGCAGCATGCGCCGGGCAAAAATGGCCAGGGCAATGGCCGCGCAGGTTTCTGAATACGCTGTATCATTAGGCAGGTCATAGGGGAAAGAGAAGGTTTCTCCCACAGCTGTGCTGCCAATGCCTCCTGTAATATATAGCTTTTTTTGCACAATATCGTCCCAGAGCCGGCCGCAGGCCGCAAAAAGATTTTCATCCAACGTCAATCTGCTTATATCCGCCATGCCCGCGTAAAGATACGCTGCCCGCACCGCGTGTCCCACTGCCTCCGTCTGTTCCCGCACGGGCTTATGCGCCTGATAATAGGCATACCGGGACACATCATCAGGCGGATAATGCTCCCCATTTTTCTCGGCCCTCTGCCGGTCCTCAAGCAGGAAAAAGTTGGGGGGCGTGCCTCTTTGATCAATAAAGAACCGGCCCAATTCCAGGTATTCCCTTTTCCCGGTTGCCTCATACAATTTGGCCAACGCCAGCTCAAGCTCCTCGTGTCCGGGATACCCCCTGCATTTGCCCTCCTCCGGCCCAAAGCGCTGAAGCACGAAGGCCGCATACCGGCACGCGGTCTTCAGCAGCTTGTCCTTGCCTGTGGACTGATATAAGGCTATGGCGCTCTCTATCAAATGCCCTAAACAATACAGTTCATGATTATCCTTGAGATATGTAAACGCTCCATCTATCCCGTTTACGATATAATACGTGTTCAAATATCCGCTTTCATGCTGGGCAGCACAGACGATATCCACCGCTTCCTCCAGCTTTGATTCCAGTTCCCGGTCGGGATGATTTGCCAAAGCGTAAGAGGCTGCTTCCACC
Organism: Acutalibacter muris; assembly: GCF_002201475.1. Taxonomy (NCBI): domain Bacteria; kingdom Bacillati; phylum Bacillota; class Clostridia; order Eubacteriales; family Acutalibacteraceae; genus Acutalibacter; species Acutalibacter muris. The sequence goes on from NZ_CP021422.1 coordinate 2,302,993, forward strand.
CATTTGAAAAAATCCGAGTCCTGAAAGGCGAACCCATAATGCTTATCAGGATCCGGAGAGTCCGGGTCCTGAGGCAGTGCCCGGAACCCCTTGAAAGAATAAGACGGCCATACAAATTCCTGGGTTTTGCTGCGTTCCAGCATCCTGGCCGCCGCCCGGAAATTGTGTACACAAAAGCTTGGCGGCGCGTTGGGTATCCTGTCATTCAGCGCCTCCCATAGATATGGGATTACTTCCCGGCGTACGGTTTCCTGGGCAACGCCCCAAAAGGGGTCTGCTATTTTCGCCCGGCAGATGTCAATAGGGCGGTTAAAGGCTTTTTTATCCATATATATCCTCCTTCTCAAATTGCTTTTCCGAAGTCCGCAATAAATATACGGGGCCCAGCACTCCGCTGGGCGGGATCGGCATCCTTCTGGAAAAGGCATCCTGTATGCGGTTTGCCAGCGTGTTTGCCGCGACGATCTCGATCTCGTTTTTGCCGGCTTTGATGTATGAGCTGATATCCCACCGGTAGGGCGCCGCGATGCGCCAGCCCAAATCATGGCCGTTCACGCTGAGCTTGGCGGATACTCCTACCCTGCCAAGGTCCAGGCCCAGCGGCGCTTTTTTTAGGTCCAAGCTTGTCCGGTACCGTATCTTCCCTGAAAATTGAGGGTTTCCCTGTCTGCCGGTGATATTGATCAATTCTGATTGGCACCGGAATGGGGAATACCCGGCCGCTTTTCCCTGCTCATAAAGGTCAATGTCCCAAAGGGCGCAGACTTCACTTCTCTCCTTCCAACAGCACTCTTTTGGAAATGCCTCCATCTCCTGGTCCTCTACACCGCCCCAAAGAAAAAGCGCGGACTCCCCGGGTTCTAGCGACACATCAACGACGCCGTCTTTAGTTTCCGCTTTTTCATACACCTCATTTAGTAGATCCATCTTCAGATATTTGCCTTCCGCAGGGAACCGAACGCTTTCCAATATCGGCATAGGGTTTTCATTGAACAAAACGAAGGCTGAAGTATCTTCACGGTCGAACCTGGCAATACGCAGCAATGCTGAGCCTGCGTGGTAATCATGTGCTAAACGCTTGCTAAAAATATGATCGGCGAGTTTTTTCAGTTCTACCACTTCCCCCGGTAATTCTTCGGGACACATTGGGGCCGCGTCTATAAAGAAAACTGGCACGCCCGCGGCTTTCAGGCTCTTTGCCGCCTGCCAAAAGGGTTCCGGAAGATATCTGCATGACGGTACGGCTAAAAAGCCATATGATCTCTCGCCCACCATGAATTTACCGGCCTCCGCTTTTGCTCGGAGAAGAGAATCGACAGGCACGATGTCGTATGGGATATGGGCATCATAACAGATTTTTGCCGGCTTCTCAGAAAACATACAGCCTTGACCGTTCATCCACTCCGCTTCCCCATGGTAGAGAATCGCTCCCGCCGCTTCCATATCCGTTCCATAGAGGAGATGGGCGGCCCGGTTCGTGTATTTCATCAGTTTTGAAAAGCTTTCGAACTGCGGGTCATTTCCACCGGCGTAAAAATGCGGGGGGCAGTCCTCGTCCGGGAAAAAATCCGTGAAGGCATGGGGAACAAAATGGTTCACACCGCGTACCAGCAGGAAATCAATCAGCCACTTCATGCACGGGAGTCCCTCCGCCCATCCGAAGGCACCGAACACCTCGCACATCGCCCGTCCCTTCATTCGCGCGGTCTGTCTTGCCTGAGACGCCGCAAGGTGGGCGAGGATATAGTGGAAAAACTCCGGGTCGGCCACGCCTTCAGATATATCCGCCGCCGTCTGATATTGCCCCATGCCCGGCATGACCTGGTGCAGCACGATGTCAATGCCGCTCATATCCTGTCCCGCCAGCGCTCGGAAAAAATGCCCCGCGCTGCAGCCCAATCTACCATGGGCACCCATATCCTCAATAATATGTCCTATATACATCACATTGTGCGAGCGGCACCAGTCGCCCAGCTGATAAGAAAAATTCCTTTTCCATAGCCCAGTCACGGCATCCATATATGCCAGGCGCACATTTGGGCTATGCTCCCGATGTGAGTACCACAAAGCGGGCAACCAGTATTCACTCCACCCACTGCTCTCCATTTTCCCCAGAATCAGGTCCTCCCAGGGTAAGGCGACGCCTGGCTGTCCAACAGTACGGTAGTAGAACCCAGGGTCACGTCCATATGGACCGATGTACGGAGCATCCAAGCTTGGCTCATCGGAAAAAAAGCCGGCAATGGTATCACCGAAATACTCCCCAAAATGCTGATAGTGGGGTTCATACACCGCCTCGATCAGAGCCCGCGGCCCTTCCTCCGTAAGCATACTGATATAGTCTGAGTCGTTTGCCCTGGTTCGGTAGACAAAGAACAGCCGCCAGCAGCCCTTGGGCAGATCCAGGTACAGAAACCTGTCATCCGGCCGGGTGGAAAAGGCGACAGGCTCTCCCGATATTTCCTCTGCGTCTCCCGTTCGGAGAAACGCGCATATGCTGATCAGGCTCTCATCGTCTTTGCAGGGAGGTATCAGCACAGATATATCCCTGGCCGGGCCCATCAAATCCACATGATCCTCACGTATATACCAGCGCCGACATTCTGGATGGGTGGTTTTTGTGGTCCCGTTTGCATATCCGGTGGGAAAATGCTTATCATCCAGGAACCAGACCTTCATGCCGCGCTTTTTTGCTTCACGTAGAATGACCTCAAGATTTTTCCACCAAGCCTCGCCGCAGAAATCCTCAAAAGGACGCGACTCCAGGCAGAACGCCCTGCACCCGCTTTCCCATATTTTCTGAATCTGTCCCGGCAGTTCGTCCCTATGTCCGTCATGCTGCCAAAAGAACGGAAGGAGAAAATTCCCTTCCCTGTGATCCAGAATTTCCTTTAAAATTTGATTCAAGCCGCACACCTCCGTTTTTAGGTTCCACCATTGGGCAGACATCCCAAGCCCTATTCCTTCACAGACCCTATGGCAATGCCGGAAACAAAATGCTTTTGCATAAATGGGTAAACGCATAGGATGGGGACCGTCGCGAATACGATCATTGCTCCTCTGAAGGATCGGTCGGACAGCAAGCGCAGCTTTCCAAGGCTCTCCGCTCCGAAGGAGCTGTAATCTATGTTGGTCAGCATCTGCCTTAACAGGGTTTGCAGAGGCCATTTGTTTCTGTCATTTATATAAATGGTTGCTCCAAACCATTCGTTCCAGTGGCCTACCATCTGAAACAGGGTGATAGTGGCAATGGAGGCCGTAGCCAGGGGCAGCGCAATTCTGAATAGGATCGTAAAGTCATTTGCCCCGTCGATCTCCGCCGACTCAAAGATACTTTTGTTGATTCCGCGGAAGAAATTCATCATCAGCACCACATTGCCAATTGGCAGACAGCCCGGAAGGATAAGTGACCAAAGGGTATCCATCATATTCAGGTTTTTTACAAGCAGGTAGTTTGGGATAAGCCCGCCGGAAACCATCATGGGGATTATAAAAAACAGGCTGATCCATTTCCTACCCCGCAATTCATTGTTTTCCTTGGAAAGAGGATAGGCGGCAATGACGGTCACCGCCAAATTGATGGCGGTTCCCACGATGGTGCGGTAGATTGAGACAAAAAACGCGTTCAGGAATATGGGGTTTGAAAACATGGTATCATATGCCGCCAGATTAAAGCCCTTCGGAATAAACAGCACCGAATTACTGGCTGCAGAGACGCTGTCGCTGAAAGAGAGGGCCAGAACATGGACCATGGGCAGCAGGCAGGTCAGGGAAACTGTGAGCAAAACTATGTAATCCACCACCAGAAAGATCCTGTCGCCGAAGCTTTTCGCAAGTTTATTATTCATTCGATCCCCTCCTAAAACACGCGGTAATTTGTAAACCGGGTCGCCAGGTAGTTTGCCGTAAGGGTAAGAACAAGGCCAATCACCGATTTGAACAATCCAATAGCAGTGGACAGGGAATACTGAGCATCCAGTAAGCCCTGGCGGTAGATAAAGGTGTCCAGCACATCTCCCGTGCGGTAGACTGCCGGGTTATACATCACTAGGATCTGGTCAAATCCGGCGTTCAAAATATTGCCGATATTCAGTACGCAAAGCATCACTATAATCGAGCTTATGCCGGGCAGGGTAATATGCCAGATGCTTTTCAGCCGCCCCGCTCCGTCCATGGCGGCGGCCTCATACAGGTCGGGACTGATATTCGTCATGGCGGCCAGGTACACTATCGCTCCCCAGCCAAATTCCTTCCAGGTCTCCAGGATTACCATGGTGGGCTGAAACCATTGATTGCTGCCCAGAAAGAATATTGGTTTTATCCCGAATATCCCCAAAAACTGATTGAGAATACCGGTGGTCGAGAGCATATCCGTAAATATCCCTCCAATAATGACCCAGGATAAAAAATGTGGGAAATACGTTACGGTCTGCACGATCCGTTTATAGACCGGGTTCGCCACCTCGTTGAGCAGTAGCGCAAAAATGATGGCGGCAATTTGTCCGCATACAATCTTGCCTACGGCGATTATAAATGTGTTCCAGACGATAGAGGTAAAGTCTGGCATAACCATAGCGGTTTTGAACCATTTGAGCCCGACACATGGGCTGTCCACAATCCCCTCTCCCGGGTTAAAGTCCTTGAATGCAATGGTAAGTCCATATAATGGCACATAGTTGAACAGCAGCACCACAAAGGCCGGGATCAGCAGCATGGCATAAAGCTGCCACCTGCGTCTTAGGTACGCGGCAAATCCCTGCCGTCCATGATTTTGGGTGATATTCATATTGACCTTCCTTTCTAAACGTAATTAAAAAACCACACACAGGGGAGTTCTGAGAAAACCGTTGACTCCCCTGCTGTGCGGTCGAATTTAGGAGGTAAACCAAAGATTATTTGTTGGAATTATACCAGTCGTTCACTTCCTTGGTAATATCCTCGCCACCGTTGGCGCTCCAATTGGTCACGAATTCATCAAAGGCCGTGATAGGCTGTGTGCCCATAATAATTTGTGCAAACGTTTCTATTTCCAGTTTGTGCAGATAGGTTTGCTTTTCGACCATCGTGTCGGTAGAGGCGCCGGCATATCCGTTGGCCTTGAGAACGCCTCCTTCACCGGACATCAGCTTATCCCAATAAGGGTAAATGCCCTCTGCGAAGGTCTTCACCATATTAGGATGGGTACTGTTCCACTCGTCAAACATCTTGCCGCCATCGGTGGAAAGGACGCTTCGATCTCCTGTGTTGTACGCCTCTGCCATGGTGCCGAAGTCCGCGTTGCCAATACTCACGATCTTGGCTCCGCACCCAAGCCATCTGCCCTGTTCGGTATAGTAGTCGTTCATAAAGCCGCAGCCTTCCTCTTCTTCGGGATAGTCATAAAGGTAAAGCTGGCGGGGCTGTCCGATGTTGGGATACTTTTCCGCGATTTCCTCTGTGTTGAGTGGATTACGTACCTCTGTGACCGGATACTTGAACTCGTAGTTATACTCATTCTTCAGGGTCTCCCGCAGTTCTGTCTCGTTGCGGTAATAAGACTCCAAGTTATCCCCAAACACATAGAACAGGGCCTCCGGGTGCTCACAGCTTGTAGTAATAGCTGTGTTGTCGGCCGTCCACCAGGTATCCTTCACCACGCTGCAAGTGCCGTCATCACCACTGATAAAGGGGATTGCCGCTGTGGAAGAGTCAGGCAGCGCATTCCACATGGGGGTAAGGGGATTGGCAATCGAGTGCCAGGCTCCATTGAACATAAGCGCGTTTCCTGCAATTACATCCTCATTTGCCTTGCCGGAATCCTTTACCACAAATTCCGGGTCGATATAACCCTTGGAGTAGTATTCTGCCAGCTTTTCCAAAGCGCTGCGCATCTCCGGCTGGATAGCGCCATATACAAGCCCGCCGTCCTTCTCGGTCCAGGCGGTGTTGGCGCCATAGGCGGTAAGGATCAGCTCCCAGCCGTTCAGGTCCTTGTCCAGCATCATGGCACGGCCGTTCGGATACTTTTCATGGTACGCCGCAAACAGGTCATCCAGGTCGCTGATGGTTTTGGGCTCAGATTTATTCAGCTCTTTCAGAATGTCGGTACGGATAAAGTTTATCGTCCAGAAGGAGAGGGAGTCTGTGCCGGAGGGCATAGAATATTTTTTCCCGTTTACAATAAACGGCTTCCAGAAAGCCCCCTGTGACAGGGTCTCCGCGTCCTCGATGTAATATTTGACAATGGGCGGAGCGTTCTCCAGCAGATCATCCATGGCGACCAGCTTGCCAGCCTGGGCATACTTTGCCACCTGGCCCACGCCGGGCTTGATGACATCCGGCAGATCATCGCTGGCGAATGCGAGATCAAGCTTTTGGGAATTGCTCTCGCTGTCCGCGGAGACCCACTTCATCTTCCACTCTATACCCAGATTTTCCTTGAGCCACTGGGTCCAGCCGTTGTTCTCTATGTCACAGCCATCGTGGAACATATCGTTTGCACCCACGACCGCGTGAGTCGTCAGAGTAATTGGCGGGTCATATTTGACGAACCTTCCCTGGTCGTCAAAAACAATTCCGTTCTCCAACGTGCCGTCCGTTTCCGGCTGGGAGCCAACCTCAGAGGACTCCGCTTGGCTCTCAATGCTGGCTGTGGACGAGCTGTTGCTCTGGCTTTGACTGGAGCTTTGACTTGCAGTTTGACCGCATCCAGAAAGGGCCGCAGAAACTGTCAGCGCCAGACACATGATAACGGCCAGGATCTTTCGTTTTGTCATTCCTGTTCAACTCCTGATAAAAATTTTTTGGCTTGTTACTCGGGCAATCATGGTTCAGCTTTTCCGGAAAGCAGTTGCTGCCTTTGGACATTTTGATATTACCATATGTCGGCGGTTTTGTACATGACAAAATCCACATATTGCATAACAAAAAATGACTTCTTTTTTCACAATGCAAAAAAAGGCTTTCCTGTTCCCCAAAAGTATGCTACACTTTATACGTGGCGTCAAGCTGTGTCCGGCACACAGGTTGTGCATAGTGGTGGAATCAAGCTGTGTTTTTGACGGAGGTGACTATGAGCAAAAAGCTGTCTTTCTTTCAGTCCACAATTGTCCGAACTGTCTTTGTGTGCTTTCTTCTTACTATTGTTCCCATAACCTTTCTTTGCTCCGCGTGTTTGGACTGGGGCGCGGGATTGCTGCAGGATGAGGTGACACATTCCTATTATAGCAGCACAAAGATCGTTTCCGACTCCCTATCTGATAACCTCATTACCCTTCAAACCGCAGCGACCGCATATCTCTTGGATGACGAGTGTATTACCCTTTCGGGAATATCAGCCTCAAAACCCAATCTTTATTTTTTCGCCAAGTTTAATTCACGGGTCAAACAACAATTTTTGTCCAGCTTTTTGGACGCTGATATGATCTGCGTGTTCCCCGCCCAGAGCCTCGCGGTCTCAACAAAGAACGGCGTGGAGCACCTTAGCAGCTATCCCTTATTGACCGATCTGGAAAATCTGGGAGACAAGCACCCTGTATGGGCGTTTCGCCCCTCGTACCGCGACCCCAATGAGAGATGTCTCTCCATAGTCATCGGTTACGTCCACGCAACTCAAACCCGCCCCATAATCATCCTGGAAATCGACGAGAAGGCTTTATCCGCCCAGCTATCCAACTTGCTCAGTAAAAATTCCGGTGTGCAGGCGTCCTTTTTCCAGGACTATCAGGGTGCCTGGACTTCCTTCGACCCCGACGGCTATCTTATACAGCCCAGTATTAACGGGCTGCTGGAGCACATAGAGGACGTTCCGTCTTTTTACTCTACGGAATCCAAGGGAACTCACCTGCGTATCGTCCCCGTCAAGATGGAGGACATCCGCTGCGTCTTGGGACTGGCCTTTGACGAACAGAGCGTACTGGCGCCGGTCATATTTATGAGGCACGCGCTTATCGGTATTTTGGTGACCGGCTCCCTTTTCACTGTCGCCTATCTCCTGCGCGGATACCGCAAGGTGTATATTCCAACCCAAACGCTGGTATCCTCTATGGAGCGGCTTGCTCTTGGGGACTTATCCGTTCGGGTAGAGCAGAAACAGAAGGGGGAATTCCAAATACTGGCAGAGCATTTCAACTCGACCGCCCAAAAGCTGGAAACTCTGGTAAAGGAGAAGTATCAGGCTGACGTTAAAATGAAAAATGCTCAGATGAGCTTTTTGCGCTCACAGATCAATCCCCATTTCCTCTATAACAGTCTATTCAATCTTTATAATATGATAAAAAGCCAAGACCTTGATAATGCGGCGGATATGGCTGTATATCTTGGCCAATTTTACCGCATAGGAGCTCATTTGGATAAGCAGGAGCTCACTCTGGGCCAAGAGGTAGAGAATATCATTCCCTATCTGAAGATCCATCAGATACGCATGGGCGGCAGTCTGGACTTCAATTGTGATATCCAGGCCGGCCTTGAGGGTTTTGAAATCCCCTGCCTCTCTTTGCAGTCCTTAGTGGAGAATGCCATCACCCATGCCTTTACAAAAACGGGAAAAAACGCTTATCTAAATATTCAGGCAGTCCGTGAAGGAGATTTCGTGCTGCTCAGCGTGGAAGACAACGGTTCTGGGATTGACAGCGATACCAGGGAAGACATTCTACGCCGACTGCAAAACAGCGATGACGACGGGGTCTTCCACGGGCTACAAAATGTTTACGCGCGGCTGCGCCTTCTGCATGGGGAGCAGGTCTCTATCAGCATAGAGCCGGTCCCTTCCGGCGGCACTAGAGTCTGTCTGCGAATCCCGGACAAAAAATGGGAGTGAAAATCATGTATTGGGAGTGAAAATCATGTATAATATGCTTTTGGTGGATGATGAAACCATCATTTTAGAGGGGCTGAGTCAAAATATCAACTGGCAGGACCTGGACATCCAAGAGGTGTTCACCGCGGATAACTCCCTTAACGCCCAGGAATGTCTTAGCAGCCATCGAATCGACCTGGTGATAACCGATATTCAGATGCCCGGTGAAAACGGATTGGCCCTGGGCGAGACGATTTTGCAAAAATATCCCTACACAAAAGTGATTATCCTCTCTGGCTACCAAAATTTCTCCTACGCTCAGCAGGCCGTACAGATAAAGGCCTTCCGCTATTTGTTGAAGCCGGTGCGGTATGAGGATCTGGAGAAGGTAGTGCGCGAGGCGCTTCACGAGCTCCAACATGAGCTGCAGGGGAAAAAGGCTCTTGAAAACGCCAAGAAGCTAGCCTCGCAGGCCTATCCGCTGATACGTCAGAACTATCTCATGAACTGGCTGGAAAAAGATGCGGTACACCCCTGGGAGAATTTGCAGGAAGCCAATGAACACGGGCTATGCCTCACGCCGACAGGCCAAGGTTATTTTATCATGATCCGCCTGGGACAGCGGGAGGAATCCGCGTCGCAGGATGAACTGCTCCACTACGCCATGCTGAATCTGTGCCAGGATATGCTGGGAGGACAGATTATTGATTTTATCAATGCCCAGCAGACGCACTGCTTTCTGTTTTTAACGGATGTCCACGGCACCTTTGCATCCAGCCTCTCTTCCTTTCAGCGCGCCATAGAGCGGCTGGACTGGGTCCTCTGCTCGCTGGAGAATATAACGGAGGGCCCCATTCGGATATTCTGGAGCAAGATCCACCCTTTAGAGGAGCTCAGTACATGCTACCGCGAGATGAACCGCAAGGCCCTGCGGTTTATCGGAAGCTCTCAGGATCTTGTCTGTGGTTTGGAGAATTCCGAACGGCCCGTTTCCGCCTGGGAACCTTCTACTTTACACAGCCACCCCTCTTTCCCCACGCTGATCGCCACCGGCCGGGCATTGGCGGCATTGGAATGGATCGACAAAACATTTGAGGAATTCAACAGGCACAGCGGCAACTGCCATGACCAGTGCCTGTACGTATACCACATGGTGGTTGGAACGCTGATCGCGGACTCATTCCAGAGGCAGATCGGTATATTGGCTTGGGGCGGGGAGTCCCTTGAGTTTATGGAGGAAATGGGAGAAGATATAGTAGAGGACCTCCGCAGCCAGTGCAAAAAGCTCACATCGTCGTATCTTGAAAATTTGAACCACGCACTCAATGGGCAGGAGGACTGGCTAATCGGGCAGATAAAGCAGTATATTGCAAACAATATCGAGGATAAGCTGTCCATCACTTCCCTTGCTGCCCATTTTTGCTATAACGCCACCTATCTTTCGCGTGTCTTCAAAGCAAAGACCGACGTTCAGCTTGCTAACTATATTGTCGCGTCCAAGATAGCAAAAGCGGAGGAACTGCTTCGGGCAGGCCGCTCCCCAACCGATACTGCTGCGGCAATAGGTTACGAAACCTATTCCCATTTCAGCAGGACATTCAAACGCCAGGTAGGCGTCAGCCCCAAGCAGTATCAGGATGAAAGATGCTGCTTTAGGAAAAATGGCACAAACGGAGCTTCCAACTAAGCCCCAAATAAATGAAATGGATGTCAGAATATGTCAAGCAATCAGAATGAACGCCTTACCGCCAGCTACTCAGCCTACCGCCCCCGGTTATTTACCGACCGGCTTTTCCTTCCCGGCCCGGGCTCATGCCAGTTTTCCGGCCCCTTCGACCGGGCTGTCCGCTTCATTCAAGAGAATCAACTTTTGGACACCGCCCTATGGACACGGTTCGCGGAGCAGTTCACCGGGCCCTCAGACGACCATGACCTGGGCTGGCGCTGCGAATATTGGGGCAAGCTTATGCGGGGCGGAGCCCTGGTCTGGTCCTACACCCGGGACCCGGAGCTGTACCAGCGGCTTGAAGCCGCCGCCCGGGCAATGCTTCAAAACGCCGGGCCCGACGGCAGGATCTCCACCTACAGCCGGGAGGCGGAGTTCCAGGGCTGGGATATCTGGGGCCGGAAATATGTGCTGCTGGGCATGGAATACTTTTACGACATCTGTCAGGACGAGGGCCTGAAGGCGGAGCTGCTGGCCTCCCTCCGGGCGCAGACCGACTGCCTTCTGGCCCACTTCGGCCCAGGTAAGGCCGACCTGCGCAAAGCAAGCTGCCACTGGGAGGGACTCAATTCCTCCTCCCTGCTGGAACCGGTGGTCCGTCTGTACAACATGACCGGCGAGCAGAAGTACCTGGATTTCGCGGGCTATATCGTGGGCCTTGGCGGCATCCAGTCGGCCAATATTTTTGAGCTGGCCCTGGAGGACCGGCTGGACCCCTGGCAGTACCCGGTGACCAAGGCCTATGAGATGATGTCCTGCTTCGAGGGCCTGTTGGAATACGCCCGGGCCACCAAAGATGAAAAATGGGCCCGGGCCGTGGTAAATTTTGCCCGGCGGGTACTCCACTCGGACATCACTATTATCGGCAGCGCGGGCTGCACCCACGAGCTCTTCGACCACTCCCGGCTGGGCCAGGCGGACCCCAGCTACACCGGTATCATGCAGGAGACCTGCGTCACCGTGACCTGGATAAAGCTGTGCGGCCAGGCGCTCTGCTTTACCGGCGACACAATTTTCGGCGACGCCATAGAGCGGTCCCTGTACAACGCCCTGCTGGGCGCGGTCAACACAAACAAGGTCCCCCGGGACCCCCTCTCCCCGGGGGGCTGGCTGCCCTTCGACAGCTACAGCCCTCTGCGGGCAGGGCTTCGCGGCCAAGCGGTGGGAGGCCGGATGGTCATGGCGGACAACACCATCTATGGCTGCTGCGCGGCCATCGGCGCGGCGGGGCTGGGGGCTGCGGCCCAGCTCAGCGCACTGCACAGCCGCGAGGGCGCGGCGGTGAACCTGTATTTTCCCGGCACTTTAGAGCTATCCACGCCTTCCGGCCGGTCTTTAGAAGTGCGCATCGATACCGCCTATCCGGTGGGGGAAGAGATTACGCTTGAACTGTCCCTGGATGAGCCGGAATCCTTTGAGCTGGCCCTGCGTATTCCCGGATGGTGCGCTGCGCCGGAGGCTCAGATCAATGGGGAAACTGTCACCCCTTCGCCTGGCTGGTTGCGGCTGGAACGGCACTGGGAGGACAAAGATAAGGTCTGTCTGCGGTTCCCCATGCCTGTGGATGCGGTGGGCTCCTGGCAGCTCGGCCCGGGCAGCGGGGAGCTGCCGCCCCATCTGGCGCTGGTCCGGGGACCGGTGGTGCTGGCGGCTTCTGAGGAATTCCCGGGCTGCGACCTCTCCAAACCAGTAGAATTCGCACGAACCGCCGATGGGGCCATCCGGGCCTTGCCGCTTTCTGAGGTGCCTTTCGAGGCACAGCAGGCATTTAAGGTGGCACTGCAAAATGGGTGGATGGAGTTTACAGACTATGCTTCAGCGGGAAAAGGCTACGATAAGCGCATTGCGATCTGGGTGAGGGTCAGGCAGTAGGCTGTTCCTTTACCCGCATTGCGCTCGGCATATAGGAAACAGGCGTTATAGCATATTGGGGTGCTCATGGTATACAACCCTTATCCGCAGTTCTCAGCATTTATTTCAACTGTCAGATTAGGTATAGGCAGAAAAAGAAAAAGCCCGCGCCGCGAACTTTACTCACCGATCCATCATTGTTGAAAACTAAACTCTGAGTATACCTTCAATTTATTTTTTCTTTCTGCTTACCCATAAACTGGTAGGTTAACATTCCCCTGTCACCATGAGGCCCTCCCGGTGTCAGCGAAGGCCGAGAGCGCCCCCTTGTGAGTGGTTTCGGCTTTTTCGATTATTACCACCCCGGCTCGGCGTTCGTCAGCGTGTAGAGATTTGATGAATCAGCGCCGTTAGGCCGCTGCCGCCCGGTGACATAGAGGAACCCGCCCTTCTCCAAGTCCCGGATCGCCCGATGTACCGTGGCCTCGGACATCTTTGTCTGCCTCGCTATGGTCGGCACGGAAGGAAAGCACTGCCCCTCCTTGCCTGCCCGGTCGGACATGTACATATACACTAAGATGGCGCGTTTTGGCAGGTCGCTCTGGTATAGGCCCTCCATATTATACATTTTCTGTTTCATTCCTTTCGGTTCGTATTTTAGCTGGCTTCTCCACAGGCTGGACGGCTGGCTCGGATTTCCTGGGCCGCAGATGAGGGAATGCCTCATGGATGGCCCCCATCAGCGCCTGTCTGCTGGCGTACCGCACCGGCCTGCTGCCCTTGTCCGGCACCTGGTACGGCTTCCCGAACTCAATGCCCCACTTGAAGAAGAGCTTTAGTTTGACCTTCATGGGGTTCACCCCGGTTTTCATCACCACGAACTGTCCCTTGGGCATGGACTTCAGCTCGTCGGGGGTCATGAGTGGGCGCTCTATCATCTGTAGGGATTGGCTGGGGTCGTTCTTTCCCCGGCTGACGGAGCCGGAGAGCGCTGTCCTGCTGCCCAAGGATTTGCTCATGACCTGGGCGGTTTCGCTGTTAGGGGCAAAGCCGCCGAAGATTGTTAATTGGGTATTGTCAATTATAATTTCCGCACCCTCTTTGCCGTAATTCTTCTCAAGCTGCCCCAAGGATTGAATGACCGGCACAATGCTCAGACGGCGGGAGCGGCTGGCCGAGAACATCATCTCTGCCGACTCTATCTTTGGCAGGGTTCCAAACTCGTCAGCGAAGAACACAGCCCGGTTCTTGAGCTTGCCGCCGTTCTCGTCTGCTATGGCGAGGATCTCACGATAGAGCTGCTGGATCACCAGAGACACCATGAAGAATTTGTTGGGGTCTTCCTCGGGCATCACCAGGAATAGTGCGGATTTTTCATTACAGAATGTTTCCGCATCCACAGCCGTGCCGAAGCAGAGAATTTGCTCCATTTCCGAGTCTAAGAAACTGTTGAGCCTTGCCAGCGCTGTGGACATGACGGAGGCCATGGCCTGTTCGCTGGAGGACAGCGCCGCTCCCGCAAACCAGCGGGCCTTGTGGTCAGACGGCAGGCTGTCCATAAGTATGTGGAACAGGGTCTTGCCTTTCACACCGCTGGGAGCCAGCAGCTCTTGTATAATTTTGAAAATGGATACGATGTGGCGCTCGGCAGGCTCACAAAACTCTGCCACCAGCAGGATTGCCGAAGTGAGCAGGCCCTCCGCCGCATCGTAAAAGAAGGCGTTCTGACCGTAGCTTGCGCTGTCGCCGCCTGACATGATGATGGTCTTGGAGATGATTTTAGCGTACTTCTCGGCCCTGGCTTTGTAGGCCAGCTTGCCCTCCTGCTTATACAAATCAGCGTATTTGTTTACCAGATGTAAAAGGTTGAAGCCGTCGCTCTTGGTGGGGTTGCGCAGGTCTATAACGGAAACCCGATAGCCGTAACAGTCCCTGGCGATGCCAGCGTAGTTGCGAAAAACATCGTAGAGTAGGAAAGAGCCGCCTTACCGCATCACTGCGGCAGGTTTGCCCAGACCTCTCTCGGAACCGGACTTACACCTCTCGATGTATCCGGCTCCCCATTATTGCAAAAATCGAATTCAAGGGTTATGGATATGGTAGTGACATTCGCGACAAACGGCCAAAGTTTTGCGCCGTTTAGCAATCATGATTTTCTCCCATTTTTCTTTTCCTTTGAGGTTCTTCACTTTGTTGACATGATGGATTTCCAGCGGTACATTGGTCTTGCCGCATAGCTCGCAGACCTTTGCCGACAATCTCTTGTCAAAAGTGTTTCTGTAACTGCCGCTCCGCAGGGTGTAATCAATTATCACATCATCAAAAGTATTCGCTTTCTTACAGTCCATAAAATTGGCGAATTTGCAGCGCTTTTCCCCCTTTGCGGTCTGGTAGGGAACACTCCATTTCTTCCCGTCCTTGAACTTATTGCGGATTTGGCGGGCAGTGGTTTTGTGCTTTCCCGCCAGAGTTTTCAGGCAGCTGTACTCCATAAGATAAGCGAAATAATCCAGCCTTTTGTGCCTGCGCCCTTGTTTGCGTACAAATTCTTATACGCAATGTAGTATAAATCTGGGCGCAGCAAATAACGGTAGAGCCTTGTGAAGATTTCCTCTGGGTGATTCCTTGAATTCTCACTGATTTTCTCTAAAATCTCCATCGTTGGTTTCATAAGCGAGGCTTTCCTCCCTAATCAATTTTCGATTTTAGAACGCAATAACTGCCGCCCTTCGCCATGTAAGCGCCGTTAACGCTCTCGGACTACTACGGCGGCTCCGTTGCCATGTTGGATTTTCAGCGTCATCTCTCTTGCCTTGGGAGGCTTAAGATTTATCACCCTAATGGGCATTTCGCATAGCTGGATATCCAGCGCTCCAATTTAGGCAATCCCCAGTTAGTACAATAAGCTGGCCCGCGGATTCTCGGATACGTTTTTATTTCGTTAAGACCGGTTCTCCGGCCTGCCATATGGATGATTCGGCAACCCACCGCGCAAGGGTGAAACGCAGTGGTATCCACATAAACGCCGCAAAATTTACCCCTCCCAGCAGCAGGAATGCCGGGTCATACGAGGAAAACATGTCATACAGCTTCCCGGTCAGTAGAATACCTAAAGAAATACCGGCGGTCTGAAAAGCCATGCATAAGGAGAGCACCCGCGACGGAGACTTATGGAAAAAATGGGACGATAACAGTGGCAACATCAGCGCAAGAGGTACAGAGCCGAAGGCAAAAAGGATCTCAAAGGTAGGCAACCAGCCTGTAAAGAACACCAGCGTAACCGCCGATAAGATAAAACCGATATGGGAACAGGCTGCCGCAGGGTACGGCCCGAATCGGTCCGATACAGCGCCCAGAAGCACCTTCACGAACAGCGCGCAGAAACAGATTACGGACAGAACAGCTGAGGCATTCTGGGTGTTTATGCCATGCTCCGAGAGGTGGGCAGCTATGGAAAGATATGTAGGCTGTATTGAGGCCCCTGTCAGAAAAGCGTATATGAGCAACGCTGTCAACAATCCTCTGTCGGCAAACGGGAACCTCTCCGGCTCTACACAGCCATCCTTTTGCCCTTCATGTTTGCCGGCCTGCTTATTTTCCTTTACAGTAAGCAGGCATGGCGTAGCAACTATGGCCATTAAGCCTGCTGAGCCTAAGGCTGCGGCGCGCCAGCCGTGGCTGTTCATCAGTATGCCTGCCAAAGGAATAAGCGCCGCGCCGCCTATACCGCTGCCGGAGAGCACTATCCCTAAGACGGAGCCCTGCCGGTCAGGGTACCAGCTCTTTATGACGGCGGTGATGGGTACTGTACCCAGGAGTGCCAGCCCAGCCCCCAGGAACGCTGCTGCCAGGTAGAGTGTGGCGGCAGATCTTATCTGGGAGTAGATCAGAAATGCTGTCATCTCGCAAAGGAGACCCACGGCGAAAATTCCTCTCAGGGGAACCCGCTTCATCAGCAACGGAAAGAGCATATATATGAGCATGTTCACAAGGTAGATCACTGTGACAGAGACGGAATATCCTGTGCGGGAGATGCCAAGGTCACTACATACCGGTGCGGTATAGAGACTGTTCGTTCCCGCGCCCACGCCCACGGCAACCAGTTCACACAGGAAGCAACCCGCTGCCGCCAAAAGTCTCTTGTTCATCAGAACTCTATACCGGTAAAGCGCTTGAAGTTCTCAAAGCTCTTTCGCACACTGTCCAACTGGGGTACGCTTGCATGGTCTTGCTCCAGCAGAATATATCCCGCATCTGTGTACTCAATGGCAGTGTCAATGATTTTCTGAATGTCCATAATGCCGCTGCCAATCTCTGTGAAGTCCTTCTCGTAGTTCACAGACTGGCATATTTCCTTGAACCTCTCCAATGATACGCCTTTTGTGCCCGCACGTTCCAGCAGGTTGATATGGCCCTCTCTGCCCTTTGTGTAGTCCTTCTGGTGTATGGCCTTGCAGCGCTTTCCCTGTTGTCTGAGAACGTCACAGGGATCCACGCCCGCGCGCATTGCCCAGTAGGTGTCAAGCTCAAAGCCCACATAGTCGGGGTCGGTGTTCTCAAGCACCAGGTCTACTACCGTCTTGCCATCGAACTTCTGGAATTCATGGAAATGGTTGTGGAAGAGGTAGTAAAGACCGGCCTCATGGCATTTCTTTCCCCAGCGGTTGATATTCTCACAGCAGCGCAGGACATCATCCCTGGTCTCGTACCATACCACCGGCAACACAAGCCCTTTTGCTCCTATAGCTACATGGTACTCAATCAGCTTGTCAATATTGTCGTCAGTATACGGATTGACCGTATTGGTCACGACCTCAAGCCCTAACTCGTCCAAAAGCTTTTTGAAGTCGGCGGCGCTCATGCCAAAACCTGTGCCGAAGTCGTTAAGAGCGTTGTGATTCGACAGCTCCAGCCGTCTGTAGCCTATATCGGCCAGGGTCCTGATGGTGTTCTCAACGCTTTTCGCCATCTCCTCCCTTACGGAAAAGAGTTGTATTCCCAATTTTAAAGACATATATATTCCTCCTTAATGAGTTTATCCTTTTACGGCGCCTAAAGTGATACCCTTGACAAAACTGTTCTGCACAAATGGATATACTATCAATATGGGCAGTAGGCCTACCACACTTATAGCCATACGCACGGACGTTGACGGTATTTTTGACACCGATTCGCTGATATTGCCCATGGTTGCGGCGTTGTTGCTGAGATATTGAATATCCTGAAGCATCCGGTTGAGCAGCGCCTGTATAGTATAATACTCGGTTTTTGTGGTGATGTAAATAAAGCCGTTGTACCAGTCGTTCCAGTAGTTTATGGCGGTGAGCATCAGGACCGTTGCGATTATGGGCTTGCTCATGGGTACGATGACCTGCACAAGTATCCTGTATTCTCCGGCCCCATCCACCTTGGCAGCCTCGATTATGGCCTTTGGTATGGACGTGGTGAAAAAACTCTTCATCAAAAGGACATAGTAAGCTCCCAGAAGCAGGCGGGGAACTATAACGGCCCAGACTGTGTTCTTCAGGTGGAGGGTGTTTGTGTAGATCAAATAGGTCGGCACGAGCCCGCCGTTAAAGAGCATAGTGAAGAATACCAGAAAGCCCAGTACCTTCCTGCCCAAAAGATCGTCCCGGGAGAGGGGATATGCCAGCATAGTTGTAAGCACAATACTCACAGCAGTCCCCACAACTGTTACAAAGAAAGTGACAAAATACGATGTGAATATTTGCCCGCCGTGGCGAAACAGATACTCGTAGGCCTCAAAACTAAAGGATTTCGGCCAGAAGCCGTAGCCTTCGCGGATAAGGGTGGAGTTCTCCTCAAATGACGACATCAGGAGCAGTATCAGTGGAATAATGCAAAACAGCGCGAATACTATCAGCACTACATGGCTGAACACCTGAAAACGCTTTTCTTCTTTTGTTTTCATATTTTCCCTCCCATCAGAACAATGCACTCTCTGGATCGACCTTGCGGATAACAAGGTTGGATACTGAGACCAGCACAAGGCCCACGATAGACTGGTAGAAGCCCGCTGCCGAGGACATTCCGATATTTCCTATCTGGATGAGGCTTCGGTACACGTAGGTATCGATAACGTTAGTGGTTGGGAACAGGGCGCCGGAGTTCATGGGCACCTGATAGAAAAGGCCGAAGTCCGCATAGAAGATACGCCCTATAGCCAAAAGGATGAGCATAATCGTCACCGACTTTATCATGGGCAGGGTAATACTGAATATCTGGCGGATCTTGCCTGCGCCCTCAAGGGCCGCAGCCTCGTAATACTGTCTGTCTATGCCTATAATGGCCGACAGATAGATAATACAGTTATATCCCACGTTTTTCCAGATGTATACAAACGTTATGACAACAGGCCAGTATTTTGGCTCGTTGTACCAAGAAATATCGTCTATACCCAGAAGGGGCAGGACACTCTTGTTTATGAATCCGGAGTCGGCGCTCAAAAAGCCGTAGACGATATAGCCCGCGATAACGGTGGAGATGAGAAACGGAAGGAGTATCACACTCTGGTAGAGCTTTCTGGCTCCTATTGAGAAAAGCTCGCTCAGTAAAATTGCGATAAAAATAGACAGCACCGTGTTCAGCACTATAAACGCCGCATTATACAGCAGCGTGTTCCTGGTTATCACCAGCGCGTCCTTTGTGGCAAACAGGTATTTAAAATTTTGGAAACCGATAAAATCACTGCCAAAAATACCCTTTCGCGCGTCGTACTGCTTGAAAGCGACAACGAGGCCGGCCATAGGTAGGTAATTATTTATGAACAAATATATGAAACCTGGTATCATCATGGTATAGAGCGGTATCCCAAATTTTATTTTCCGCCATACCGAGCCCGTTTTCTTTTTTTCACTGGAAACTAAAGTATTCAACAAGTCACACTCCCTTGAAACGCTTAACATTCTGATAAACTATATAGCACGGCGAGCCGCCGGGATATGACGGCTCGCGCGGTGCTACCATTTATTTGTCTTAGGAGACTCCGTTGGCGGCCGCCCACTCGTCGAGCTGCCTCTGCTTCTCGTCTATAATCTTCTGAATGCCTGCACTCTCCATCTCGGAAAGCATTTGGTCCAGAGTGGTCTCGGTGTCAACAAGCCCACTTTCAAGACCTATTTTGTACTGGTCGTAAACGCCCTGCACGGCGGCTATTTCTGTCAGCACACTGTCGCTGTTGAAGGTGAAACCGAAAGCTTTGGACTTGTCGGCCCCGTCGTTAAAGGCCTTCAGGTTTTTGTAGAGATCCAATTCATCGCCCTCCCAAACATGGGTGATAAACTGGTTGCCGAATATCCAGCCCGCGCTGGGGTTATACCCGGACTCGGCACCGTTGAGGGCGGCGGCAGCGGTAATATGCCCATCCTCGGTAATGTCGTAGTGGGTGCCTTCGATGCCCCAGGCCAGCAGGTTCATGATTTCGGGGTTTGTGTACTGCTCGTTCAAGTACTCCATGGAGCGCTCTGGGCTCTCGGCAGAGTAGGGGATGCCCCACATGAAGCTCTGAGGAATAGAGGTATAGGTAGCATCGCCCAGAACCGTCAGGGTTACAACGGGAGTGCCGCACATTTTGGACTCCTGATTGTCCGCGCCGGGCTTATAGCGGTTATTATAAGCAAAGGCACGTCCAGCCTTGACCTGGGAAGGACCGCCCTCGGTGACGGCGGCTATATCAGCGCTGATATACCCCGCTTCATACCATTTCCGGGCATGGAGACAGTAGTCCTTATACTCGTTAGTTGCAAAGGCGTTCACAACAGTTAGGTCGTCCAGTCCGAAGTTGCGAAGCACTGCGAAGCCGTCCGTCAGCGGGTCGAAGCTCATGCCCAGAGTTCCATAGATAGAGCTGCCCGAGTTGCTGGTGATTACCTGTACGTCGGGATGATTCTCATGAACCTTGGCAAAAAGGCCGTCCAGGTCATCGATAGTCTTGATGTCCTCTTTCTTATAGCCAGCCTCTTCCATATAGTCCTGGCGGACGACTAGGCCGCCGTGGCCGACAGCCAAGTCTCGGTTGGTGGTGATGCCGTAGAGCTTACCGTCCAGTTTGCCGGCATCGATAAAGCTCTGGCCCACGGCATCGATGATTCCCTGGCCGTACTCATGGATCAAATCGCTCAAATCGGTCATCTGGTTGGCGGAATAATACGCGTTGAAGCTGTTTGAGCGGATAACGAAGCAGTCCAGCTTCTCCTCGCTGGCCAGCATCAGCTGCATCTGCTGCTGATAGTTGCCCATGGAGATCGGCATGAGCTCTATGGTATCGTTTAGCTTCTCCTGTGTGATTTCGTTTATCTCAGCTTCAATGAGCTTGTTGTCCTGGGGAACGCCGTTGATAAGCGGATAGGCCACCACCAGGTTCATGGGCTCATTCCCCGAGGGCTCCCCGTCATCAGAGCTTTCCAAGGAACTTTCGGTTGTGCTGCTCTGGGCCTCTGAGCTACTGGGGGCAGAGGAGCTACTCTCCGGAGCCTTAGAGGAATTCTTCTCTGTGCCGCCGCATGCTGCAAATACCGCCAGTATCAAAATGGCCGCGAGCATAACAGAAATAAGTCTTCGTTCTATGTTTCTCTGAGCGTTTTCGTCAACCGCGCCGGGGAGATAGGTTTCCGCCCGGATTTCCTGTACGGACTCATCCCCGCCGACCTCAAAAGCAACGGTATCGTTCTGCTTAGCCTGGCATATAACCAGCCTGTACTCACCCTTCGGCACTCTAATCAGCCGGTGGGCGGCTTCCTCAGATATCCACTCTGTCAGCTTTTCGCCGTCCCTGTCCATCAGGGTCAGTTCCGCTCCCACAACCGGGGAGTTGGTGTTGGAACTCCACACCGAGATGTCAACCGCAACATATTTGCAGTCAACAGTAAATTTGTCCTCAAGCCCAGCCGTGATTTCAGTAGCAATTTTCTCCGCAGAGTACCCATCGGGCAGTTCAATTGGCACTGCTGCGAACCCAGAAACCGGCACATTTTGAATCAGCGCCGTACCGTCCTCGCCGGTCTTGCCAACATAAAGCGCATTCGCCTTGGTGTAAGGGTCGGCGAGCTTCTCATCGGCGGCTTTCTGCTCCTTGATTTGCACCAGAGCCGCGCTAATGTCGGCGCTGCTCTCAGTATTCTTTTTGACCTTCGGCAGAGGTGTTTCTCCATGCTCAAACAGGCCGACAGTCACACCCGGCACAGGCTGGCCGTCGTCGTCAACTACAGTCAGCGCGAGGTCGCGCTGGTTCGCCACAAAGCTGAAGGTCAGGTAAGCGCTCCCGCCGCCTATAAGCTCAATGGTCTGCGGCTCCGGCAGGTCAAAGCCCTTCGCACTCTTGGGAGTGACTGTGTATTTGCCCGCCGGGAGGCTTGCGGCAATCTTACCGTCTGTATCAGTCTTGTAATCCTGCCTGAACTTGCCGCCCTCAAGCTTCGTCCCGCTTACCTCAAAGGAAAACGCCTGCCCGGGTTTGTCGGCGGTGCAGGCTATGGTGAGCTGCCCGTCGGGGACGGGCGCGGGAGTTGGGACGACGGTGGGCTTTGGGGCGGCAGTGGGTGCTGCTGTAGATGTGGCCTTCGGAGTAGGCGCAGCCGTTGGCGTGGGCTTCGTAACCGTATTGCCCTGATTTACCGGCGGGGTTGGTTCCGGCTCCTTCTCAGTGAGATACTGAGTATAGCTGCGGCCCGACTTTTCAGCGTATTCATAGGTGATGTGCACCGGGCCCAGTATTTCCCCGCTGTTCTTGCGCCGGTTGAGCTCCTCCTGGGCTGCGTGCAGGGCAGAATATTCAAGGCTTTTCGCTTCGCCGAAGTCCTCATACTCCACTGTCACGCTCCCGATCTGCTTGTCCTGCCCGGCGGTCAGGACAATATCCGGCGAAAACTTTCCGGCAATCAGTACTTCGTTCTCACCGGCAATATTCTTTTTGCCGTCGCTTGTGCGTATCTCCTTTTCGCCGCCTGAAATTTCCAGGCCGGTAACGGTGAACTTCACGCCGGGCGCGGCCTTATAGCCCCCGGGGGTGGAGGACGGTCTCAGAAGATAGTCCCCGGGCTCCAGGCCGCTGGCGGTAAGCTGGCCCTGCCTGTCGGTGACAAGGCCCCTCCTTACGGCCTGTGTGCCCCGGTAGAGCGTGTAGCCCACGTTTGGGACAGGCTGCAGGGTACGGCTGTTCTTGACGGTAAGGATCAGGCTGCTCTTTGCCGGGGCAATGTCC
Source organism: Acutalibacter muris (assembly GCF_002201475.1). Lineage (NCBI taxonomy): Bacteria > Bacillati > Bacillota > Clostridia > Eubacteriales > Acutalibacteraceae > Acutalibacter > Acutalibacter muris. The sequence continues at coordinate 2,325,565 of NZ_CP021422.1, forward strand.
ACCAGGTCATACACGGCCAGCTTCAGCGTTTTATCAAGGGCTTCCTCCCCGCAAACTATCCTGACGGCCTGCTCCACGGAGTGCGTCAGCCCGTCAAAAATGAGGGCGCTGCCCTCAAAGGAAAGGGTAAAGGCGGGGTCCTCCCCCGCCTCCACTTTGGTGATTTCCCTGTCCATGGCAAACTCGCCGGAGAAGGCCTCTCCTGCGGTTTCCCGGTAATATATTCGGTCCGGGACGGGCGTGTCGGCGACGGTCACCGCCCCGGCGGGGAGCGCGCCTGCAAAAGCAAAGGCCGCTGCCAGAAAGACAGCGGCCAGTTTATTGAGTTTCGTCATATTCATCTCCTTTTTTAGTTACGGCGGCGTTTGAAAAGATACCGCAGAAGCCCACCGGCGCAGGCCAGCATAGCAAGGGCCGCGCCGCCGATTAACCAGGGGTCGGGCCGGGTATCGCCGGTCTTGGGCACCTCGGTAGAGGGCGTGGCGGGTATCTTCTCATTCCCGACGGTAACCTCCACCGTAAGCGTTTTCCCGCCAATCTCAAACTTGTGCTCGGTATCGTCCAGCTTATAGCCCTCCGGGGCGCAGACCTCCTGGTAGGTGTAGCTGCCAACAGGCAGGCCCTCAAAAACAAGCACACCGTCTTTGCCGGTCCTGCCCTCGGCTACCATTTCTCCCCTTTTGTCCATGACGCAGAAGACAGCGCCCTCCAGGGGCTTGTCTGTGCCCTTCTCCACCTTGACGATACGCAGGGAGCCGGTCTGCCTTTCGTTGACAAAACCGGCCCCTCTGTCGGCGGTATTAGCGACCTCCACGCGCTCGCCGTTTTCGGTCAGCTTAAAGAAGTAGTACCCCTTATCGGCGGCATAGCTCTCCGGGGCCTTTTCCTCATGGAGGAAGTAGCCGCCCACCGGCAGGCCGGACAGGGAATAGCGGTCCTCTGCATATTCCAGCTTGCCGAACAGGGTATCGGTCTCCGGGTCAAACTCGGCATTGCCGTCCACGTCGGCGTATACTGCGAACTCCGCGCCGGGAAGATTCTCGCCGGGAGCGCCCACGGCGGTCTTTACTACATACACGGAACCGCGCTTGAGCTTGTTGTGGAACTCTACCTCAGTAGGCTCATCGCCGGAACTAATTGTCACGGTCTTGCCGGCCTCAATGATGTACTTGGCGGTCACGTCATTCTCCACCTCTGTGACGGTGTACTCCCCGGGGAGCAGGTCCTGCACATAAATCTCGCCCTGCTTGTCGGTGACAAAGGTTTCCTCGTAGTCCCCACCAGTGACGATGAAGGAGATACCCTCCACAAAATCGTCCTCAGAGGTCTTGCGGATAAGCAGCCCGCCCTTGCGCCGGATGGTAATGGTCTGGTCCTCGTCCTCAAGGTCAGCGTGGACAGCAACCTCCTTTGCCTCATGGTATACGCTCTCAAAGACAACAATGGTCTTGCCAGCCAGAGCAGAGGCGGGGAAGGTAAAGGACATCTCCACAGAGCCGGTAGACTTCTCGGGAATAAAAATGTTTTCGGCGGTGACTTCCTTACCGTCCACCAATAGCTTCTCGCCGGTGCCCTTGTCCATGAGGACACCCTTGACCTTATAAGTCAAACCAGGAGTTAAATTTCTATAACTCACAGTATCGGTCAGAGTGATTTTCTCCAGGGGGTCAACCTCTTTTTCACCGTTCACGGTGGCCTTGGTCTTGATTTCGGGACCTTCAAACTCCACGGTCTGGCCCTCATCGTTTATGTCGGCGTGAACGGTTACTTCCTTACCCTCATAACTCAGGCTTTCAAATACCACCACGGACTTGCCAGCCAGAGCGGAAGCGTCAAAAGTGAAGGTGATTTCTTCCGTGCCGCTGGCACTCTCGGGGGTAAACTCCTTCTCAGCAGTGACTTTCTGCCCGTCCACCAGGAGGGGCGCATTGCTGGATTTGTCCATGAGCACACCAGTCAGCTTGTAGGTCTTGCCGGGGGTCAGGCTGTTGTAGGAAACAGTGTCCTTTATGGTGACTTCGCCCTTGGGTTCGGCCTTTTTCTCGCCATTCACGGTAGCGGTGGTCTTGATTTCGGGCTTCTCACCGAAGGTAACGGTCTGGTCCTTGTCCTCGATATCCGCATGGGCACAAACCTCCAGCTTGTCCCGATAAAGCGTTTCAAAGGCTACAACCGTCTTGCCCGCCAGCGCAGAAGCGTCAAAAGTGAAAGGTATGTCGATGGTGCCCTCGGCTTCGCTGGCCCGGAAGGCAGCCTCGGCGGTGATTTCCTTGCCGTCCACCAGCAGCTTTTCGCCGGTGGCCTTATCCATGAGCACACCCTTGACCGTGTACTCCTTGCCGGGAATCAGGCCGGAATAGGCCACTGTGTCAATGATGGTGATTTCCCCGACCGGCTCGGCGGTATGCTCACCATTAGCGGTAGCCGTGGTGCCGATTTTGGGCTCGGTGAAGGTAACCGTCTGCCCCTCATCCTCGATGTCGGCATGGCTGGTAACTTTGGTGTCACCCTCATACAAGTCCTCGAACACCACAACGGATTTGCCAGCCAAGGCGGAGGCGTTAAAGGTATAGCTCAGTTCCTCGGTGCCGCTCTCGGCCCTGGCAATAAACTCCTTCTCAGCCGTGACCTGCTTGCCATCTATGGTCAGGGGCTCGCCGGTGGCCTTGTCCATGAGAACGCCAGACAGCTTATAGGTCTTGCCCGGGGTCAGGCCAGAGTAGCGCACGGTGTCCACTATGGTGACTTCGGACAGCGGCTCGCTGACTTTCTCGCCGTCAATGGTGGCGGTGGTGCCGATTTCCACTTTACCCTCATATTTGTCATCGATAGTTCCCAACTCGATAACGGTGCTGTCCCGGCTGATGAAAATGTTGGGAACCGTCACTAGAGCATAGCCCTCGTTGCCCTCACAGCGAAGTTCCTCCAACGTGTAGTAGTCATAGGGCAGAGCACAGAGGCCGTCCTGAGTTTCCACCATCCAGTCCTCGGTGGTCTTGCCGAACCAGGTGCCCGCCTCGTCCGTCCACTCGCCCTCGGGCTTATCATCATTGCCGTTGGTATTGAGCGTATGGGCGTTCCACTTGGTCTCGGTCCTGACTTCTCCATTTTGGTCTGTGACAAGAATATGGCTCTCGCCGGTGGTCTGAGAGGTCAGCTTAAAGGCCACGTTCGCGAAGCGGTGCATGTTGTCCTCGCCAACTTTTACGAACTTGAGGTCGCCGCGCTTGACCTGATTGTAGGCCGCGTCACCCTCGCGGAACTCTGTGACCTCGCCGTCCTTGCGGACAGTAAAATCGCGCACCTTTTTGTCGGTCCAAAGATAGCCGGTGCCGGGTTTGGACTCAACCATGCTGTAGGTGCCGTAAGGCAGGGCCCGCACGTCGGACTGTGCAATGCCGTCCTTGACCTCGATGGTCAGGCAGACGGTATCGGGCTCATAGAGTGCGCCGTCAACGTAAACCGCCCGCTTGCTCTTGTTGGTGATTTCAAAGAGTGTGCCGTCCAAACTTGCGCCGCCCAGGGGGGTCAGCAGCTGAGACTCCAAGTCGCGTTTCTCAATGAGAACGCCGCCCCGGACCACCTCGTTGTCCATCTGATGGGTATAAACCTTTAGGTGCTCACCGATGATAACCGTCTGGTCGGGAGCGGTGTTCAGCATGGACTCATTGGTGGATTTTTCATGGAGGATATACTCCCCGAAGGGCAGGGCGTTGTTTGCGGTACTGCACCTGCCCTCGCTGTCGGTGGTGAGAGTCAGCGCAACCTCGCCGGGGGCTATGCTCTTGTCGTTGACGATAACCGGGTTTTTGCTGTTGTTAATGACCTCGAAGGTTATCCCCTCAAAGCCAGCGTCACCCTGGGGGGTGGAGCCGGTAATGCTGTCCCGCTTCTCCACTGCCAAACCGCTGCGTACTACATCGTCAACGGCAGTGACGGAGTACACCTTCTTATTCTCGCTGACGGTTACAAGCTGTTCCCGCCAAGTCAGGAGCATGGAACTGTTTGTAGCTTTCTCACGGACGAGATAGCGTCCATAGGGCAGAGCGTCATTGGCAGTGCTGGCGTGTCCGTTCTCATCGGTAGTCAAGGTAGCGACCACCTGACCGGGGGCGTAGGTTGTCCCATCTACCACGACCGCCTTTACGCTGCTGTTGACGATTTCAAAGGTGATACCCGCAAAATCGGCATTGCCCTGGGGCGTTGCTCCGGTCTGGCTGTCGTGCTTCTCGATGGCAATGCCGCCCCGCACCACGTCATTTTCCGCCGTGAAGCTGTATACTTTTCCGTCCTCCGAAACCGCTACGTGGATTTCCTCTGTAAAGGTCTTGAGCATGGAAGCGTTGGTGGATTTCTCCCTCACGATGTAATCGCCGTAGGGCAGAGAATTGGGGCCTGTGGTCGCAAAGCCCTGGGCGTTGGTGGTGATCTCCTTGGCTGCCTTTCCCGGCGCTATAACTTTACCATCTACATGAACCGGATTCGCGGAGTCGTTGATAATCTCAAAAACGATACCCGCAAAGCTGGCGTCACCCTGGGGAGTGCTGCCGGTCTGGCTGTCCCGCTTCTCAACAGAAACACCGCCGCGCATGACTTCCTCGGTCACGCGGGCGGTGTTGTCGTTATATTCGTCATTGGTACCGGCAGGAATCTCGCACAGCTTGGTTGCCGTGGAGCTTACCTTATAGCCCTCGCTGGCGCTTATCTCCCGGAGGGTCCAGTCCTCGCCGTAGGGGTAGTAGTCGGTTGTAAACTGGCCGTTCTCATCTGTGGTGTACTCCTTAATGAGCTCATTGCCCTTGTATACACCGTACTTCGCTCCAGCCAGAGAACCGTTGCCCTGTGCTGTAGAGCCGGTCGCGCTGTCCACCTTGGTGACAGTCACTCGCCAGCGCTTGAGCTTATTATCAAACTGTAGCGAAGCGGTCTGGCCCTCGGAAAGCTGGAAGGTCTGGGACTCGGGCTTGACATACTTATTGGGTACGTTGACCTCGGTGGCGGTGTAGGTGATTTTGCTCCCATCCGCTGTGTAGATGGGCAGTCCCTCAATATCGATATTGCCGTTTGCGTCGGTAGTCTTGGTGGTGCTGCTGCCGTCGCTGCCGGTTATCTGGAACTGGAGGCCCTCCACCTTGCCGTCCTCGGCAGTCTTGACGATGCCAGCGCTGCCTACCGCGTCGGTTTTGACTTTGATGTAGCAGCTTACCGGCTCGCCGCCAGCGGCATTATAGGTCGCAAAATCCTGCTGGCTGCTGTCGCTGGTGCGCCACACTGCTACTGCGCCTGCACCGGCAGCCAGACGGTCGTTGGTATCAACTTTGGAAGATGTTTTTGGGCTGAGGATGGGTTCCGTAGTGGACAAAGTCAGCGAATTGCCGCTTGCAGACGCCTTTACGCCCGGAATGCTATTCCAAAAATCGAAGTTGCTCAGCACAGCATTACTGTCGGTCACGGTAGCGCTATACTTACTCCCATCCCAGCGCAGGGTGATGGTTTCAGCTTTGCTTGCCTCTTTACTGGCAAAGCTGGGTATCTTCAAAAAATCATTTAGTTTTTTCTTTATTCCTTCATAGTAGGACTTAAAGCTGCTGGGATTGTAAGCATGAGTCGCCGCTTTGTTTATATCAGCGTCAACACTGCTCTTAACGCCGTAGAGCCCATTGGCCTGTAGGAATATGTTATTCGCCGCAGCTTCCCATACCAAAATCTGTGTAACCGCCCACTTGTCGGCATTGTCGCTGGGGCCGGACCACACGCTTGAACTGTTCCACTGGAAGCCCAGAGCCAAAATAGCCGATATTGTGTACTGGTTATTCTTGGACAGGTCGGACCAGGTGTAATTGGCACCGTCCGTAGCCCCCAGGTGGGCGTCCAGGCAGTATGCTGCGACATGTGTACTCCCTGAGAGCATTGTTTTCGCTGGAAGATAGTGGACCTCCAGATTGAGGGTCGGCAGTAGTCCAACTTCGCTGGAGAAGCAGTTATTCCCTATTTTGAGCACAGAGCTTGAGCCAACAGAAGCCGCCATAGCCGCGCGGCGCATGGGGGTTGGCCATACCTTAACGGCCCCTATTTCCGTCCCTTCCACCTCATATGGGTCGTTTTCTTCGGGGATGTCCCCGGGCTCCCCGGAAGGCTCCTCTGCAATTTCATCCCCAGGGGGAACTTCTTCGTACACATCGGGCTCCATCAAGGGCGTTTCCTCTGCTTCTACGACCTCATAGGGTCCATCAAGGACTTCATCAGTCGCGAAGGCAGATAACGGCACAGCGCTGAAGCACAGCACTATGACCAGTACCAGTGACAGTATTCTTTTGATGTTTTTTTGCATAAGCTCATCCTTTCTAATTTTGAATAATTGGTGTGTAATGGCTTAAAACTATGCTTTCTCCACATTCCCCCTTTCACTGCACATAGAAATTTTCTCCACATCCCCCCTTTCAATGGGCATAGGAAAAGCCCCTCTGTTTCCAGAAGGGCTTTTGAGTGTATTGCTTATTCGCCGTACAGCAGGTAGAACACGCCCGGCTCGGGCTCGGTGATATAATACTGAATCGCTTGGTGCATATCGGTCAGCACATACTCTATATCTTCGGCTATCCCTTTTGCGCCGTACAGGTCCCAGGATATCGGACCCGCCCAGCCCGCTCCTTCATAGCAAAGGCTGCGGTCATATTTGATATGGCTTGGTAGATTCAGAGCTTGCTTCACTTGGAGCATTTTATCGCTGTCTTCTACCTCTGCCGGGTGGTAGTAGAGGACAAAGCACCCATCTTCCTCGTTCGCGGTGATATAGAAACGGTCGCTGGCGGTACGGGTCAGGAATTTCACGCACCCATTGCCTATGGCGGAGCTGCTCCTGGATTCATCTTCTACGTTCTCCCAGCTACCTATTGACCTCAAGCCAACATCATTGGAATTTACCAGTGTTGGGTCCCACTTAGCCGTAGTCCCATTGTAGGGGAAGGTTGGGTCGTCATGTTTGCCGTTCAGAACATAGTCCAGAATCTTCTCCGGGTCCTGATTGGGTTTGAGCTTGGCCCTAACCTCATCCGTTATCTCAATTCTCGGCTTGTCGGGGTCGGGAGAGGGTGACGGAGAGGGAGAGGGGGACGGAGACGGCGAGGGGGAAGGGCTGGGAGAGGGGGTAGGCGGCTGGGGGTTCTCACTGCCGGAGTTATCCAGCAGTTCCCGGCTGTTATAGAAGATCTGCGCCACCTGGGCCCTGGTAGCTTTCCCCTGCGGGTCCAGCCTGCCGCCGTTACCGTTAATAGCCCCATGGGTCAAAGCCCACTCCATGGCGTACCTGGCGTACTTTGACACCTTGTCTCCGTCCGGGAACTGCTCCAACAGACCGGCCTGCACCGTAAGGTCGCAGTCCGTGAATTTGGCGTAGTTGTAGAGGATAGCGGCCATCTGCTCCCGGGTGACGTTCCCCTCCGGGGAGAATTTCCCGCCGCCTATGCCGTTGACGATATTGTTCCCGGAGGCCCACTCCACATAGGGCGCGTACCATTTCCCGGCCTTTACGTCCGAGAAGCTGCTGCCCGGGTATGCGCTGCCGTCAATTTTCGCCTTTTTCCCCAGCACCGTCACGAACATACCCCGGGTCATCGAACCGTTCGGGGCAAAGGTGACAGCGGAGGTTCCGCTGAACAGCCCCTCGCCCACGGCGTAGTCCACCGCCGCGTAGTACCACTTGTTAGAGTTTACATCTGTGAATTTCTCAGCCGCCGCAGAAGCGCCGACAGTTATGGTCGAGACCGTAAGAACCAGTGTCAGTAAGGTTGCAATCAGTTTTTTCATGTCAGTTTTCCTCCCTGTTCGGTATTTCAATGTCATGGTTTTCGATAAATTCACTCATAGCCTGCTGAGTGACTTGTGAGAACTTGACCTCCTGCTGGGCCGCGTATAGGGCCAGCGCTTCATGGACAGCCGGAGAAGTTCGGACACTGTAGTTCCCGGTAAAAGCTCTTTCGGGCTGTTTGCCGTTCTTCTCACAGGCGGCAATGTAATCATCAACCGCCTTGTGGAACTCCTCTTTTATCTCATCCAGGCTCCGGGCGCTGACATTGGGAATCTGGCTCATCCCCAGCACCCGCCCGGTAAGTTGGTCCCTGACATTGTAATAAATGACTTGACAGGTGTAGTTTTTGTATTGCAGTGTGTTTGTGGTTTGCATTTTTGACCCGCTCCTTTCTTTGAGTCTATTATACCACACTGCAAATGAAATTGCAACCTATAATTAGGTATTTCTTAAATTTTTTTCTTAGCTCCATCTCCCTTCTCTCGGATTGGTGGACAGCAGCCCGTACAGCTTGGTATCGGCAGGTACGGTGCTTATAAAGGGGATCATGGCCCCGCCGATCTTCATGAGGCCATGCCCGGGCTGGGTGTTGGTGAAGTAGGTCCTTTGGTTCTCCGTAATATTGTACAGTTCGGAGAGCCGCTGGGCGTTGGAGGGGGACTGGTTGAGCATGACCACAAAGTCCGTGTTGGAGAGCATAGCCCGCCCGGATTCGCTGTCCAGCACTTCTTCACAGTTCTGTGTAGCCCCTGTGCAGTAGCCGTTATACTTACGGATTCTTCGCCAGAGGTTGGCAAAAAACCTGCCGGTGTCCTCGTCCTGGAACAGGATAGCGAACTCGTCCGCATATACGAAGGTTATCTTCCCAGCCTTATAGTTCCGCATTACACGGCCCAGCAGGTGGTCCAGGGTGATGAGCGTCCCTATGGGTTTCATCTGGTCCCGCAGGCCGCTGAGAGAGTAACAAATCAGACTGCTGCCGGTGTCGATGTTGTCTGGCTGTGGTCGATGGAAATCCTGTCCAGCCCGAAGGGCAGCACTGTGTTAATAGCGTCCAGCTGCTGCTCGGTGCAGATATTGAGCTCGCAGTTATTCCCCTGGACCACGCTGCGGATAAGCTCCGTGTCCGAGTCCAGCTTCTCAAGAGAGCCCGCCATATGCGCCAGGGTGACGGCGACCACCACCAGCCCGCAGTCACGGACGGTGATATCGTTGAGGCTGTCGGTCATAGCCGTGCGCTCGTTGCGGAAGTTATAGGGCTCAGGCGCGGCGATATGCGTCCGCTGGAGCTGCTTCTGCTGAAAGCGCATTGAGTTTGTTTCCAGAGAATCCAGCTTGCGCTGATAGTGCCTGACCGCCTCGTCCGTCGTCACCGGCATGAAGCTCACGGACAGCACCATCTCCGTGTCCAGCCCAATGAGGTTCGTGAGGGTGATATCGTCCACCCAGGCGGCCATTTTCGTCATGGCAAGCACACGCACGTACCGGGAGCCGATCTTGAAGTAATCCGGCGCGGGCAGGAAGCTCATGGGCGCAATGCTGTCCTTAAAGCTGCTCCGGCGCTTTTTGTGGTCCTCAAAGTCGAACTGCCAGTAGTTCTCGTCGCCGGGGCGGTAGAAGTCGTGGAGTATTCTCAGGCGCTCTGACAGGCTGACGGGGGTAAACTGCGCCCCCATACCCGCAAAGGCAAGGCCGATTTCGTTCCCGGCCCGATCGAAGTGCACCTGAGCCTCCCGGGCCGTGGGCTTGCTGGCCGACATGGTAAAGTACCGCTCCTGTATGATACCGCTGCCGCGCCCGGCCTGGCTTTCCAGTATGCCGTTCATCTCCCGGCGCAGGCCGTCCAGGCCGTCCTCCTGCTCCGGATACTGCAATTTGTCCAGCAGTTCCCGGTTAATGTGCCGGTTCACCAGCGTAATTTGCGCCAGTTCCCCGAAGGTGCACTTTTGCGCCATGGACTTCATGGCCCGGATGATACCTTCCTTCTCCTTGTCCTCCAGCGTGTCGTAGTTTATGTCAGAAAAGCGGTAGCTTTTGGAGTAAATGCCGCCGTTCGAGAGGAACATCCCATCCGGGTAGACGGTATCGATGGGGATTAAATCTTGAGTAGAGCGGGGCCGCTTAAAGTAGTTTTTCTCCCGGTGCCGGGCCTTGAGCTTCTTTTCACTTGCTAACATTTTTCACCTTTCCCTTCTCTTTGAGATACGCCTGTATCAGCGCCCTATCTATTGCCTCTGACGTGTTGTCCATGATCCCTCCCCCCTTTCATGGGCCATGCCGCGCATGGCGTATTCCTTTTCGCGGCCCACCGCCGCTGTCACCGAGGAACAGCGCTCTGCAATATCCCTGCAAAGGCTGCGCTCCCGGTAGAGCGGTTTCAGCCGGCGGCTGATCTCTGAAATCTTCTCCTGTATCACCTGCCTTTCACTCTCATCGGAACACTTCTGCAAATCCTGTTTCAGATACCACCTCTCTTTGTGGAGCGCGTGAATACGCTCTCCTAAATCGGACTGATACCTACAAAGCTCCTCCTTCGTCTGAATTTTGTTCCGCACCAGCAGCCGCGCCTCACGGGAATACTTTTCCAGCTTGGCAACGGCCTTGCGCTGCTCCACGGTGGGATAGTACGGATAGGTCTGCCGCCGTATGCTTATGAGCATATAGCGGTAGTGCAGATAGGTGTAGTTGAGCCCGCGGCGGTCATATCTCCGGGCATAGTAGCCGGTGTACCGCTTTTGGTACGCGCGCCGCTCCTCCTGATTCCTCCACGCGCCGTAGACCTTCTTTGGCTCGCGGTAAACTTTTTTCTCAGCTATACGCCTGCGGATATCCTCCTCGGTATACCCTTCCTTAAATTTGTACAGCCGGAAAAAGCCGTGCCCTTCGGGAGAGATGGCCGGGTACTTACCCTCCCGCCTGATCCGGTAACCCATCCGGGTTAAGATACGGTAGAAATCCTCCAGGTCTTTTGCGGCCTCCACCGCCCGGTCTATGTCCCCGTACATGACGGAGTGGACCGTGGGGGAGGACTGCGGCTCCTTATGGTTCTGGGCCGGGTAGTCTTCATAGCGCGACTTCTTCGCCTCCTTTATAACAGAAAGGCCGTATTTCTCGCAGAGCCGGTCGGAGGCCTTGCGGATACGGTCGTAGTACATGGCGTTTGGCTGGTGGAACTTGCGTCCGTCCACAAAGGAGACGGAATTTAGAAGTATGTGGTTGTGGATATGCTCCTTGTCAACGTGGGTAGCGACCACGACCTCATACTTATCCCCGAACAGCTCCTTCGCCAGCTCCACCCCAATCTGATGAGCTGTCTCCGGCGTAACCTCTCCCGGTTTGAAGCCCTGCTCCAGGTGATACGCCAGTCTGCCGCCTTGTTTGTCAAAACGCAGCTTGGTACTTATCATCTGGTTGGTAGGGGACTGCCAGTCTTTGGGAGGGATAAACAGATTCACGCCGGAGACCAGTTTGCCATCCTGGGTTTTCTCGGGGTTCATAACATACCTAACGCACCGAGCTAAGTGATTGTCAATCTTCCATATCTTCGTCTGTGCCATCTGACTTACCTGTCACCGCCTTTTCAATTCGCCGCAGACTTTCCCGCAAACGTGCCACTTGCTCATAATAGGCGTCCTCATCGATAAGGCCGGTGGCGTTCGCCACAAAGGCAAGCTGGTTCAGGTTGTTGCCGATCTCCCTGAGCTCCCGGGTCATGGCAAAGTAATCGGCGGGCGGGGATTCCCTGGGCTTATATCCAACTATGAGCTGACGGACGTAAGCGGACTTCGTAAGTCCGCAGGACCGGGCGCTCCTTGTAATTCTTCTGTTTTCCGCCTCGCTTAACCGCAGAGTGATTCTCTGCGTCCTATTTGTTCTTATGTGCAGCAGCTCCTTTCCAAAACCGCCGGGGCAGTCTAAATCGGGGTCTTAGGGGCAGCGCCCCTGGCCAGCCGCGCCAGCGGGCAGTTGCGGGCAAAGTGTCGGACAGAATGTCCGACGCTTTGTCCGACAAATGCGATGCTGGCTGGTACTGAAAACGCCCTTCGGCCGCTTTCAGCACTTGTGCGGCCTGCGGCCGCACTTTCGCCCCCCGTCAGCTCTCCGATGGGGGCACGTCGTCGCTCTCCTCCGGCTCTGTGGCCGGAATATTAAGAGGCCCCGGCGGGGCCCCGAACTCCAGCTCATACTTCGCGTCCAGGTACTCCCGAATATGGCGATTTACCTTTTTCCGGTACCAGGCCTCCAAAGAATCCGCCACATAATCCTCCACTTTCTCGCCGCGTTTGTTCGCGTAGACAATCAGGGCGGCGTACTTATCCGGGGAGAACGGCGCCGAAATATTCACGGTATTTTCCTTTTTTGCGATGGTTTTCACCTTCTTTCCAGCGATAATTTTCATGAAAAAAGCCCCCGAAGGGGGCGCTCTTGGGGCGGGAAAAATGTTGTCAGAGTTCAAGGTCATCACTTTTTTCACGGCATTTCCCCTCTCAAAAAATTTGCGCAGAAAAGCGGGGCCGCTGCCGGTCCCGCCTCTCTGCACTTCTTTACAATACATATTATAACATGTAAAAGTCTCATTTGAGTCTCATTTTTCAAAAAATTTCAAAACCCGGAATCTGGCTTATTTACTGGGTTTTTTGGGCGCTGCCCGGTGCGGCGTTTTCAAAAAGTCTCATTTGCTCTCTATAGAAAAGCATTGAAAACGGCCTGTCGGGCTCCTGTTTTGCTTTCAGTTTCTCACAGGATTTGTCACTGCGCACAGCATTTCCCCTTTCAGAAAATGGCACAAAAAAAAGCGGGGCCGTTTCCGGCCCCGCCCTCTGTGCGTTTCTTTTAAATGTATATTACGGCAGATACCGGCACGTCTGCCTACAGCGCCACCGTTTCACTGATTCTCTGTGCCGGTGCAGTTTCCCGGTGCATAGTCTCAGGAGGGTTATGCTCCATCTTCAGCGCCACCTCCAACTTGACTATCCTCGCCAGCTTGTCTTTGAGCTCCTGCTCCTGGGAGAACGGCCTGCCCACTTCACTTTTTGCGCTCTCCATCTGCTGCTTAACATTCTCCAAGCTGGCCTGGGCCTTAGAGAGTTCTTCAGGCAGACGTTCCAGGGCGTTGTCCAGTCGGACAATGTTACCTATATCGGAATCGCTTGCGTCAAAGGCATATTCCACCGCACCCTTGAGAACAATTTGCACATTACTTAGCAAATTTTGATACTTAACAAACAGCTTTAGCCCCCGATATTCCCCAACTGGTACCGTCGTGTACACCTTGACATTTTTACATTCCTTCAGCAGTACCACACCAGCGGCCTTCCGCTCGTCAAAGCGCTGCCCCAGCAGTTCTATTCTGTAATCATCTTTTGGCAGGGGATTCGCCGCCAGAGTAGCCATATCCCGCTGGATGCCCTCGATTCTCCACTCCAGCCGCTGCTGTTCCTGGGGGAAATACTTTCTGAGCTTGTCCTCTAAATTATACTGCTGACTGCGGTGACTGGCCTGCATGACCTGTAGTTTTGCCACGTCCACGTCGAGCTCCATGCGTTCCTTGATACGCGGATCCCCGGCGCAGAGGGCCTTTACCTCCGCATAGGACAGCGCCGCCTCGTCCACATCGTCGCAGGTCCGGGCAGGGGATTTTGAGGTCATGATCTGCCCTATAAACTGCTGTTTTTTCTCAACGGTCTGATACAAATAAGCGTCAAATGTACCCTCTGTCACATAACGGAAGGCGTGAACTACCTCGTTCTGATTGCCCCTTCTCTTGATTCTACCCTCGCGCTGGGTCAGGTCGCGGGGCCGCCAAGGCACGTCAAGATGGTGTAGAGCTATGAGGCGGTCCTGGATATTGGTTCCCGCGCCGAGTTTCTGTGTACTGCCGATAAGCACCCGCACCTTACCGCCGCGAACCTTTGCGAACAGTTCCTTTTTCTTGACCTCCGATTCCGCGTCATGGATAAAAGCCACCTCATTTTCCGGGACGCCGCGTTCTATGAGTTTCCGTTTTATGTCATCGTACACATTGAAAGTACCGTCTTTTTTCGGGGTAGAGAGGTCAGAGAAAACAAGTTGGGTGAGCTTTTCTTCCTTACCTTCTTCCCAAAACTTCATGATGTTTTCCACACACAGGTTGAGCTTTGAGGCCGGGTCGTCCTCCGCAAAGGGAGAAATCAGCCGCTGGTCCAGCCCCAATTTCCTACCGTCATTTGTTATTTTAAGCATATTATCCTCAGTGGGTTTCACATCTCCATTGCGCACGGCGGTAGCCCGCTCCGATAGCTCTTGCACATAGTCTTTCTGAAACTCTGTAGGCTTTGCCACGATATTGTGGAACTCCACGTCAGGCGTGGGCAGGTTCAGCATATCTTCGGTCTTGATATCCGCGACCTCATGGAAGATGTTCATGAGCTCCGGCAGGTTGAAGAACTTCGCAAACCTTTCCCTGGGGCGGTAGCCCGTCCCCTCGGGGGCCAGCTCCATGGTGGTGACTGTTTCTCCGAACCGGCTGGCCCAGCTGTCAAAATGCTCCATGTGCATAGCTTCCAGGGCGTTGTATTGTAGGTATCTCTGGACGGTGAACATCTCCGCAATGGAGTTGGAAATGGGTGTGCCTGTGGCGAAAATCACGCCTTTATAATCGGTGATTTCATCCAGATACCGCGTCTTGCTGAACATATCCGAGGATTTCTGCGCGTCCGAGGTGGAGAGGCCCGCCACATTCTGCATTTTTGTTGCGAGGAACAAATTTTTGAAGCAATCTGATTCGTCCACAAACAGCCGGTCAATACCCAATTCCTCGAAGTTTATAACATTGTCCTTGCGGTGGTCAGCCTGCAATTTCTTTAGACGGTCCTCTAAACTTCGCTTAGTACGCTCCAAGTTTTTCACCGTAAAATGTTGGCCGTTTTCAGCTTTTGCCAAAGCAATGCCAGCCACAATACTGTCAATTTGCTGATGCAAAAGCGCAAGCTGGCGCTCCTTGCTGATGGGGATCTTCTCAAACTGCGAGTAGCCGATGATAACCGCGTCATAGTCGCCAGTCGCAATCCGGGAGCAGAACTTTTTGCGCCTATCCTTTTCAAAATCCCGCTTAGTAGTAACAAGGATATTTGCATTGGGGTAGAGCCGGAGAAACTCGCTGGCCCACTGCTGGGTCAGGTGGTTCGGGACCACAATCATGGATTTGGAGCACAGCCCCAGCCGTTTCATTTCCATAGCGGAGGCGGTCATTTCAAAGGTTTTGCCCGCCCCCACACAGTGGGCGAACAGTGTATTGCCGCCGTATACTGCCCTGGCAATAGCGTTCTTTTGATGTTCCTCAAGCTGTATCTCCGGGTTCATGCCAGCCAGCACAAGGTGGCTCCCATCATATTCCCTGGGGCGGATGCAGTTCATCTCATCGTTGTATTTACGCACCAGCTTTTCCCGGCGGTCAGGGTCACGCCATATCCAATCCTGAAATGCAAGCTTTATCATGGCCTGCTTTTGCTGGGCAAGGGTGGTTTCTTTGGCGTTGAGCACACGTTTCTCGTTTCCTTCCGCATCCTCTACTGTGTCATATACCCTGGTATTTTGCAGGTTCAGCGCGTCCTCCAACAGCTTATAGGCGCTGACCCGAGGGGTGCCGTAGGTGCTGTGTGCCGCCACATCGTCCTTGCGGATGTGGGTCTTATTGCTGATATTCCAGGCGTGGACTATGGGCGAATACTGCACATGGACCTCATTTCTGGCATAGCTAGGGGTCCTGAGCGTTTCGTGCATGAACTGCCCGATGTACTCCGGGTCCATCCAATCCGTACCCAGCCGGACGGCAATTTCCGAAGCGTCCAGGTCCCGGGGCTGTACGGCCTCCAGAGCGCTTACATTGACCTGATAGGCGGGATCAACACTTGCCGCGGCCTCCGCTATTTTCAGCTTCTCCCGGACATTGCCGGAGAGGTATTCGTCTGCGGTCTGGTACACAGGCGGTTCTTTTAGTGGGACGCGGTAGATTTGGCCCTGCAGGCCGCTGATGATTTCCTCCTCTGCCTTGCCGGTGAGCTCCGCCATGAACGGAATGTCCACCCGCGCACGTTCGCCCAGGGAAACGGCGAGGGCTTCTGTCGCGGTGTCTACGTGGGTGATTTCCTGGTGGGGATAGATGGTGCGCTTGGTGAACATATCCGATTTTCGTACAAATTTGCCCTCATCGTCCAGGATTTCCAGAGCGCATAATAGGTAGTAGGAAGAATCCTGGGAGAAGGTCCGCTCGTTTATTTTGTTGTTTATAAGGCCAAATTTCTTGGAAAAACTGTCATAGAGCCGGTTGAGCTCCTCTTGGGTATGCCGTATGCTTTCCTCTGGGGTGCAGCTGTCCAGCTGCTCACTGATGAGCCGCCGGGTGCAGTCCCGCAGGTTGATAAGGGCCACGGTGCGGGCCTTTGCGGTCGCGCCTAACTCCATCTTTACCATGACGGAATCCTGGCGGTAGTACACGTCACCCTTTACAATAGTATAGGTGAAGTTCTTAACGTCCGGGTCGGCGGGGAGGGTTTCCTGCTGCTTTTCGTCCTCGACCTGCACGGTTTCAGCCTCCATGTAATGCCCGTCAATGCGCGTGATGGCTTCTTCAAGCAGCTCGCCCAGGTCAGCGCCGGGGAGAGGATTCACGGTAAACTCCTGCCCTGCATATTGGGTGCTCTCAGAGGACTGCTCGCCTAAAATCATTTCAGGGTGGTCGATAAAGTAGCTGTTGATGGTAAAGCCGTCTTTGTTCTTTTCAGTATAGACCCAATCCGGCAGGTCAGCGATGGGCCGCTCCCGCTTTTGCAGGAACAGAAGGTCCGTCACCACCCCGGTCCCGGCGTTGGCAAGGAAAGCGTTGTTAGGCAGACGGACAGCACCCAGCAGCTCAGCCCTTTGCGCCATGTACTCCCTTGCCTGCGTAGATTTTGAATCCATAGTGTATCGGGAAGTGACAAAGGCAATGATACCGCCGGGCCGAACTTGGTCTATGGTCTTGGCAAAAAAGTAGTTGTGAATAGAAAAGCCCAGCTTGTTATAAGCCGGGTCATAAACCTGATAATTTCCGAAGGGCACGTTGCCAATGGCAAGGTCAAAGGAGTTATTCTGAAAACTGGTGCTCTCATATCCCTTGATTTCGATGTGGGCGTTGGGGTATAATTGTTGTGCAATACGCCCGGTGAGGCCGTCCAGCTCCGCACCGTATAGCTTACTGCCGCTCATGGATTCCGGCAGCAGACCGAAGAAATTGCCTACGCCGCAGGAGGGCTCCAAGATATTGCCACCGTGAAAGCCCATGTTTTCCAGAGCCTGATACATGGCCTTAATGACGGTGGGGGACGTGTAGTGGGCATTTAGTGTGGAGGCTCTGGCGGATTCGTATTCCTCGGGGGTAAGACTTTCCAAAAGCTCCTTGTACTCGCTGGTCCAGGCGGGCTTGCTTTCGTCAAAAGCGTCGGCAAGAGCGCCCCAGCCCACATACTTGGAGAGGGTTTCTTGCTCATCCGGGGTTGCAGGGCGATTCTCCTGCTCAATATCATGCAGGGCTTTTATAGCTGCCATATTCATCTGGTATTTCGTTTTTGCGCCGCCAGCACCTAATTTATCATCGGTGATGTGGAAGTTCTGAGGGGCAGGGCCGCGCTGGGGTTCTTCAACGTGTATCGTTTCTATTATCACGTCAAAGGGAAGTTTATTCTTTTCGGCACGGTAGATGGCAACGGGTTTCGTAGTAAACTGTGGGTTGTCAGGCTGAGCGGTGTCTTGCGGGGCTGGTTCCTGCGGCACGGGATCAGGTGTAAGCGTATCGGCGGGGAGCTTCTGCACAGGCAGTTCATGGGGCTGTGCAGAAGTGTTCTGTTCCGTTGCCAGGGGGCCGTTTTGCTCTGGTTCAATGGGTTCAACGCTTTCTAAGCTCTCTCCCAGCAGTGGAATAATCTCCCTGTATTTGTCGTACTGACTGAGAAAATCCACCACGCCGCCGTCACCATCGCCAATATCCTGGCGCTCCGTAAAGGTGCGCCCATCCGGCAGGACCAGAGTGAATTTGACCTTCTCATAGCCCAGATACGGTATATATTCCGGGTCGTCCGAGTCGTACATCTTCTGCCAGGTGCCGTATTTTTTGACTCCTTCCGCCTGTTTTTCGACGTAAGTGCTGTCCCGCTCCTTCATGAGCCGGTCAAATTCTGCCAGCGAATATGCTGTTTTGTTTTGGAATACATCGCTTTCGCTCCACTCGCAGAAGATATAGGGAACGTCCTGCGGCTTGTACTTATTTTGTGATTCCTGCTCTTGCTGAGAAAAAAGCGGATATGTTTTATCCAGCGTCTCCCGGTGGAGATCATTGTGGAACTTGGTGTTATCAAAATAGAGCTTTGTAAGGGTATCGTCCCCGATGGCAAGCACCACACGCTTGATAGCAGCTTCGCCCTCCAAATATGCGGTATCTTTGTTGGAATTTTGGCAGGCGTTGCGGTATGGCTGGTCTGAGGCAAGGGCGGTGATGATATCTGCCTTATATTTATCGTACAATTCCCGGACGGTGGGGGTCTGCTCTGCCAGCGCCGGTTTTTCCTCTATTTTATAAGGAAGATACGGCAGCTCCTTATCTCCCTCCAGCACCGGGAAATGCCCCTCTGCATAGAGCCATTGGCGCTCCTGCAAGTCATAAACTCCCGCACCCTCATACTGAAAGCCGTCCTCCATCTCCCCGGAAATGTACTGCCGGGCTGTCTGCTGTGCCTCGTTAAGCGTTCGATACTCCAGTTTTTCGTCAAAGCCATTTTTATATGAGCAGTAGATCACAACCTGATACCGCTGCGCGGCAGACTCTTCATTGGAAGTTTCCAGCGTTCGGCTCTCCATGATCTCCCTGTCCTCCCGGGTCAGGGCCTCGTTAATCACGTCCTGAGCCACCAGGGGGCGAAGGGGAGCGGCGCTTGCGGCCGGCTCCCTTACCAGCGGTATAGTGGACCCGGCAAGGTCGAACAGATTGGGTATTTCTCCGTCTGTGCCTAACTGTAAATCAATTCGCCGAGTATCGTCTCCTCCGCTTTCGCCTTCGCGTTGTTCATCAGGCCCACCCACTTCATGGGGTCCTGAGCCTTCAGCTGCTCCGTAAGGCCCATGGACTTCTGAAGCTCCGGCATTATCTGTTCCAACCGCTGGTTCGCCGTCTGCTCGATTTCCTTCAGGTGCGGCCAGAGCTTCCCGGACAGCAGCAGCCGGTTGTACAGCACCGGGCGTTCCTCCCGGAGATACCTCTCCCTCATACGTCCGTATTTCCCCAATACCGGCGGCGCCTCCGCCTCTATTTCCGGCAGCAGGAAGTCCCCCTCCTGCCTGTAGGTCAGCTTGTTCTCCATAAAGCTCTCTCCTCTCCATGCGCTTGCCGCGCTCATAATTCTTGACTGTTGCTTCTATCTGCCGCAGGACCTGTTCGCTGTTTTCACTGACCGCCGTTCCCAGGGCAGCCACCGTGTCCGGGGTGTTGAAACCGAACACGGGCCGGAAATCCTCATGGGTGAAAAACTTGCCCGCGTTCAGCCCGCAGCGGGACAGGAGCGCATAAGTCGTGCTGACTGCGGCGGCGTCCCGAAAGGCCGTCTCTATGTTCAGTTCGTCATAATCCTCCAGAAACGAGCCCGGGACGCTCGCCAGGAGGTCCTCCATGTGGCTGTACCAATACTCGGCGGCCAGCTCCCGGGCAATGGCCTCCAGCTGGTAGGGCAGGCCGCCTTCATCGGTAACGCCGTACTTTTCCCCAAGGGCGGCAGTCACGGCTTCGGTATGTTCCCTGCGGTACTCCCACAAGTAGGGGCGGCGGCTCCCTTCCCGCTCCACGGTGTCGGCAATATCGAACACATATCGAATCCCACGGCTGTTCTCCCTGATGTCAAGCAGGGCGATACCCGTGGAGCCCCGACGCACCCTCCGGCCCATGCGCTGTTTCCACACGTCGTAACCGGCGCAGGCCGTGGCCTCCGGGCGCTGGGCGTAGATGAGGACTTGCTCGTCGTAAGGGTATTTGTAGAGCCTGGCGGCGGTTTCCAAGAAGTGTGTCCACTCCGCAAAACTGCCGGTAAGCTGACTGGCGGTGCTCTCCGCCAGCTGTGCAAAGGTCTGTGCTTTTTTGTTCATTCAATTTCTCCCTTCATAGGCAAATGTCTTATTCAGAAACTTTTTTAACTGCATGGTCAAAGCTGATCTGTCCTTTCGTGCTTCGTCTCCTCTGTCACAGTCAGGAGGAAATCCTCCTGGCTGTGGGAGCCAAACAGCATTACGCTCAGTGTGCACGCCGCCTCCTGAATTCCCCGGAAGAAGTGGGCGCGCTCAATGTGCAGAAGCTCGACAATATCCTGCACGGGCTTTTCCTTGGGGGCCAGATAGCGCTCGTAGACGAGACGGTACTGCCGCCTTGTCTGCTGGCTTGCGGCAGCTTCACAATACTCCCGGAAACAGTCCAGGGCTGTGTTGAGCTGCGCCCAGAGCACCTTGTTGGAGGCGGTCAGCAGGGCCGTGGAGCGCAGATTCTGATTCTCAACGCTCTCCTCCAGCTCCATGAGCCGCTGGAACTTTTTATCCTCCAGCATAGCCAGGGTATTTTCCGTGCCTGCTTCAATGGACCATTTTAGCTGCCGGTAGTTTTTGAGCAGGAGCTTCGTGGCTTCTACCCGCGCCTGTTTCACTTTATCCCGGTACTGCGCCGCTGTCAGGCGCGTCTTCTTTTCGGCGGCAGCCAGCACCAACTCCAGCACGTCCTCGGTCTGTTCCGTTGTCCAGCCGGTCGCCGCTGAAAGAGCGGAAATGGTCTCTGTGAACTCAGTTTTTAGGTCCATGTATTTGTCTTTCATGCTGTTTCCTCCAATTTTTGGGAGTCTTTTACCCGTTATATGCGTTATAAAGCGCCTGCACCGCCGTGCTGCTGGAGGCGGGGGCGTTGAACAGGAGCGCCAGTAAATACCCGTGGGGGTTGCGCACCGGTCCCGCCCGGCCCAGGCTGTCCAGCACATAGCTGACATGGTCACTGGTGAGGCTTTCCATCCGCTGCCGCACAAAGTCCATGGGGTACCACGCTGTGCCGATCTTCATTCTGGGGCTGTCACGGCAGCGTACCTCTGTGATTATCTCCACCACCTCGTCGCAGAGCTCCTGTCCGTACTCCTGTGCCAGAACGTCATACTCGATCTGCTCACGGACATTTTCCATTATTCCGTCCACCCCTCCCTCCGGGTTAGCTGCAGGAGGGTTGGAGGGGAGGTTATTATTCTCTGTCTTTATATTCTCTGTATATATAGAGTTAAGATTTTTAACTTCTGGAAGTAAAGAGTCTTTACTTCTAGAGGTTAAAGAATTTAACTTCAAGAAGTTAACGTCTTTAACTTCTGAAGGTTCAGGGTCTTCATTTATGGAGGTGAAATCGTCCGATTTCCCGGAGTCTTTACCTTCCGGGGTCAAATCGCCTGAACCCCTGAAGTTAAGATTTTTAACTTCTGAAAGTTCACGGTCTTTACTTCCGGGCTTCTCCGGCTCATGGTGGGGCGCGGAGGAGAAGTCCTTTATGTAAATTCTCGTGGGCTTGCCCTGGCCCTGGCGCACCTTTTCTATGAGCCCCTTGTCCTCCAACTGCTTCGTCAGCTTGACAATGGTGGGTTGGGATTTTTGCAGGTCCTTCTTCATCTGCTCCACCGTATAGATGATGAAAAGTCGTCCGCTTTTGTCAGAAAACTTCTCCTCGTTACATGCTGACCAACCGGCCCTTTCGATCATTTTTGAATACAGAAGCTTTGCGCTGTCGTCCAGGTCGGCGTATTCCCCGTTTTCGATCAGCTCGCTTGGGACCATAAGGAAACGGAAGCCCCGGGCAGTTTCCGGGTGCAGGTCCTTTAACTGTAGTTTTTTCATGGCTATAACTCCATTTCATGATTTTCACGTGTCTTTTGGTTTCCAAAATTGATAGCGTCCGCTACCGCGTCAAGCTCATCTATCCGCTCGGCCAGCGCCTCCCGCGCAGTAATTGACATTATGTCATTTTGAGGACAGGGCTGCGCCAATAAGCGGAGGCACTGCTCTTTGGTGCCGTGTTCGGCGGCCTTATACCGTATGTCCGTGTCAGGATGTGACATAAGCCTTTCTATGTCGCTGGCGGGCAGATATGGGACAGCCTTTGTCAATAATTGAGGTTTCCCCCAGGCCGCGTCCACCAGCCGGTGCCGGACGGTGATATTGCCGAATTTTGCTATATTTTCTATGACCTCCGGGTCCGCTTCGCCGCGCTCTATGAGGGCAAGGCGCACCCTGTCCGTGCCGTAGACCGCCAGCCTTTTCCTCACCGGCTCTACCCCGTCGCCCACAAGCCTGAGCTGGTACTTCTCTCCGGCACGGCAGGCCACGGCTCCGCGCACCTTATAGCTTTCGTCGTTCCAGAGCAGCTCCCACTCGCGCTCCCCGCCCCGGAGGGCGGCGGAAACCCTGGAATCCTCGTCGCTGCCGCTCCATGCCTGTAGGGTGCGGTCCTCAAATTCCTCCTGCGTCATAGAAAGAAATTCCGGCTTTTCAGGGAACTTTTTGACCAGGAATCCGTGCAGGCGTTCTGTTTCGTTCATTTGCTTCACCTCCCGACAGATTCAGTAAAAGACCGCCAGCCGTCTTCCCGCACTCTGAAAGCGTCGCCCATCTGGAGGGTATCGGGGAAGTTCGTCTTTGTAGTCCTGATGGCGTATTTGTCAATTTCTGTAGCGTAATATCTCACGACATCTGCGCCCAGCTTGTTCAGAGCCAGCCGCCCGCAGCTCATGCCGTCGTACATGGAAAGCACCTCTACCGGCTCCGCAGTAATGCCCGGGCAGTAGGAAAGGATATGTGCGATAACCTCCACCGTCCAGCCGTTGCCCAGCATTTTGTATGCCTGGGAGTTGCTCACCGGGAATATGTAGTCTTCCGGGACCGTTTGCAGTCGCATACACTCCAAAACCGTCAGCTTGCGGATGATGTAGAAACCGTCTGCCAGCCGTATGGGATACTCCCGACCCTTTATTGCAATCCGACCGTTTTTGACCTTATAGGCCGGGAAACTCCTGCCATCAGCAGTTTCTATCACAAGGCGGCTCTGGTGGCCTACAATGACAGCGTTAGCTTTCTGGTCAGGGCGGGCCTCAAAGGAGGATGGGTTATCAGCGTTTGCATGGCCCCGCCATGCCATCCCGGTGGGGACTGTGTAAAGCCCAGTTTTCGCTCCCGCACCGCCGCCGTTGCCGCAGAGGGTCTTGCTCTTTCCGTCCGCAGAGTACACTCTGTGGCCCTGGCCCTCTGAGCCGGTGCTGCTCTCGATGGCGCCCACTCGGATTGGCTCCGCCGCCATTGTCGCGGGGAAGTGCTTGCTATCCAGGGCGTTGGCCGCGTTAGAGTTGGCATAGTTGGCTTTCAGTGTGTACCCTTTTTCCCGGAGCGGCAGGCCGCTCTCCAAAATGTCCCGCAGCACCAGCCCACGGTCCTCGGGCTGCTCTACTCCGGGTATGTTCGTCCAGTAAAGCCGCTGGCGGCTCTGGGCGGACACCAGGGCGGAGTTGATGAATATCGGCTCCACACCCAGCTCCGCCGTGATCTGCTCCCGGATAGCCGGCGCCATGCTTTTGTTGTTCTCATAGAGGAAAAAGTCTGGACAATACCGCTCCTTTGCGATAAGATAGTTGCGGAACAGCTCCCAGCCCTGGCCCTCCGGCCTGGTCTCTCTGTGGCGCGATTGGGCGATACTCCAGTGGGTGCAGGGCGAGCCGCCCAGCAGGAGTTTCATCATCGGCAATGCTCCCCCTTTCCCGCTTTTTCCCTCTCCCGGAGCTCGCCCCGGCGCAGCAGGAGCGCCGCCGTGTCCCGGTGTTCGCGCCGGATTTTCTTCAATTCCTGAATTTTATAATAAAACTGCATATCGCCGGTGGAATTGAATCTGTCTCTTAACTCCGCTATGCGGTTATCCATATCTGCCGCCAAACGCAGGTACATTTTTCCGTCGGCAATATTGTCTGCCGGACCAAAAGCCTCCTTCATTTCCCCGCCCCCAAGCTCTCATAAAATTCCCACAGGCGGGGATTGACGCAGTGGCAGGTCCGCACGGCCCCCCGGATATAGGGCTTGTCCCGCTCCGTTATACGCTTTGGTAAACCGCAGCAGTGGGGTTTACCTGAGCTAAAGTAACTGCACTCCGGGCAGTTACAAATGTCCCAAAAATCATCTTTCATGGTCGACGCCTCCTAAAAATGGGTACAAAAATAGCCCCACCACAAAGAGTAATGGGGCAGGAAACTGTATTTACTGTAATTTGCTTATAGCCTGTTGGAGCGTTTGGAGGTGCTCCAGCCACCTCTCTTGGTCAGCTTGATTTTTCCATCTGGCAATCAGGTCATGGCCCGGGGCATGGACTTTCCTGAGCGCCCGCAGGAGAGAGGAAACGTCCTCCGGCCTAAGTATCAGCAGGCGTATCTCATGCTCCGCATACTCCATGCGGTATGGGTCCAGAACCGCCATATAGATTCTGCCGGTTTGGAAGAACTCGGCTACACACTCCGCAAGAAGGACACGCGCGGAATCGAAGTAGATGGGGTAGAGGTAGCGCAGTTCCGGCTGGCAATGGCCGGGGTCAACTCTCCAATTTCCGTGGCTGAGTTTCTTGACAAGATACTCTTTTAAGGTTAGAATAGACGTTGAAATATCCAGCCCCCGGAACCCCGCTTTTTCTAACTGCCGTTCCGCCAAGACCTCAAGCATATCCTGGCCGAAAGCGGTGTCTTTCACGGTGATGATTTTAGATGTCGTTGCCATCTTGTTCCGCCCCTTTCTGCTGATTTTTCCAGCTTTCCAGCAGGGATAAGATAACTTCTTCCATCTGCTGTTGGGTGTATTCTTTGGGGAAATATTGGCTTAATTTCTTACTTTTAATGGTGACTTGCACCAGCTTATTGACCTGCACTTTTAGTATTTCACAAACTCCCTCGGCGTTCCAGCCGTTTGCACGGCTATACTCTTTCAGCTCTGCCATCTGCTTTGGCGAAGGAAACAGGCCGGTGGATGTCATAACTTGTTTTACGTCCCATTGCTGATTCTCTGACAGCGCGGACAGGTAGTCGGCAGCGCAGCTTACGGAGATTTTGCCCTCGTCAACATATTGCAGGAAGGGTTCAATCAGCCTTGTCAGCGAGATATAGCGGGTGATTGCCATGCCGGATTTTTCCCCGGCTTGCTGGGCAAGAATATCTCGGGATTTCAACCTGTGCACGGCTCGTTCACAGGTCAGGTCACTCCTTTGGCCTTGATGATTCATGGCCTCAAGCTTCATTTTATAGGCAAACGCCTTTTCGCTGGGAAGAATCTTCTCCCGCTGCAAATTGCTGTCCACCATAATAATTGTTGCCTCGTCATCGTCCATATCCCGGACGATAACCGGCATGGTCTCTTTCCCGGCCAGCTCGCTGGCCCTGGTGCGCCGGTGGCCCGCTATGATTTCATAGCCGCCCTCTGGCCTGGGCCGGACGATACCCGGCACCAGAACGCCATACTGCGCAACGCTCTCGGCCATTTCCTGCATTTTCTCATCGTCAATTACATGGAAAGGGTGGTCTTTGAATGGGTGCAGCTCCGATAGCGCGACTTCTTGAATCTGGTCGCCGGTGACTTGTGCGGGGGCCTCGCCGAACAATGCGTCCAGGCCGGTCATTTGAATTTTCGCCGCACTGCTTTTCATGACGCTACCTCCAAGGTCAGGGCTTCATATGCCGCTGAGACTTTGCCGCTGGGGTCGTGTAAAAAGATACTCTTGCCCTCGGCGCTGGTCTCTGCCGCACGAATTGAGCGGGGGATGATGGTGTTGAAGATTCTCAGCTGGCTGCCGTAAGAATCTCTCAGCAGCTCCACGATTTCCTGGGAGTATGTAGTCCGCATGTCTGCCATTGTGACTAAAATACCGCTGATAGTCAGCTTTGGGTTGATTTGGCGCTTCACCTTGCCGATGGTCCTCATGAGCTGTTCCATGCCTTTCAGCGAGAGGTAATGGGCCATCATGGGGATTATAAGCGTGTCGGCGGCTGATAGGGCGTTGATGGTAAGCATACCCAGCGAGGGGCAGCAGTCCAGGAGAATGATGTCGTACTGGTCGCGGACAGTGTTTAGGTATTCACGGAGGATGGTTTCCCGGCTCATGATGTTCACCAGCGTGACCTCCATTGCCGCTAGGTCGATGTTGGCGGGGAGGAGGTCTACACCTTCCTCATGATGGATGATTCCCTCGCCGGGGAGAAGGGGCTTGTCCTCTATGACCTTGCCCAGCACGGTGGAGAGGGTTTCCTCTAACTGGTCCGGGTGCTGGTAGCCCAGGCTGGCGGTCAAAGAGCCTTGTGCGTCTACGTCCACCAGCAGGACACGTTTACCCTGGCGGGCTAGGCCGATGCCTAAGTTTACGGTGGTGACGGTCTTGCCGACCCCGCCTTTTTGGTTGCAGATTGCGATTACCTTGCTCATGCTTTTTGTTCCTTTCGGTTATATTTGTTCATATTGTATGGTTTCACGCTTGATTAAAATTTTGTCCTTAATGTGACACGCCGCTTTTTTGCCCGGTTCATTTTGGCCTCCTTTCGCCCTTTTTTTCATGGAAAAAGAATAAGGACAAACCCGAATCCCCTAGAAATCACTGGGATTTTCGATTTGTCCTTATTATGCCATAAGGGCACACTTTCGCCACTGCCGCACTACAAAACGGTGTAGACGTGAAAACCGTCTCCTCTATGCTTGGCCACTACGATGCAGGATTCACTCTCCGCACCTACACCCACGCGACCCGCCAGAAACAAGAACAAGCCGCCGAGAAGATGGGAAGTTTCATGGAGAAGGTCATGTGAATTTGGGTCAGCACACCAAAAACGGCTGGAACTTCCTGCCCGGAGGTATCCAGCCGTTTCCCGTCCTATCCGCGTGTGGGTCAGGGTGTGGGTCAAGACAAAAAGAGAGTAGGCCCGGGCAGAGCCAGCACAAAAAGCAGGCCGGAAATTTATTCGCAATATCCACTTTGATATGCAATACCCGAATCAAGTTAGCGCCCAAGGATTTTTGTAAATATACAACAAAAGCCTCGCACATTTCACGCGAGGCTTTTGTCAATGGTGGGGGAGAGTGGATTCGAACCACTGAAGTCGTCGACAACAGATTTACAGTCTGCCCCCTTTGGCCACTCGGGAACTCCCCCATAAATTATGAAATTTTATACAAGGCTTGTCCGGCCTTCCCAGCGGGCCGGACCGCCCAGTTTGGAGCTGGTGAACGGACTCGAACCCCTGACCTGCTGATTACAAACAGTGTGGAGTGCAATAAATTGGCTCCATTGCGGCGTTTCTAAGCCTTTCCGCTCCACCATAGCGCGGTATTTGACCCTGAATTTTCCACTGTGTCCACCCGCTTTTTTCGCCGTGTGGGTCGGGATGTGGGTCAGGAACCGAAAACGGACAAGAAACAATTTTACAATAGCAGAAAATAGGCGGTCAAAATATGCGCCACATAACAAAGAATACAGTTCTAATCCATGAAGAAATCATCTCAAAAGAAAACGGTCCATTTTACGCTTTGCCCCGCAACTCCGAAGGGAGCGTGCTGCCATTGGAATTGTCTGTCAACTTGATTTTGCCCGCCGGACGTGATATAATGTCTGAGATTCACTAAGGGGGGGGGACTTTGCAATGCGTCATTTTGAATACTTTCTCTTTGAAAACTTTGACCCGGACCAAACTGCGGCGCATCCTGGCAATCCCCGGCAGATTCTTAGAACCCAGGCCGATGGGATTCTCTCCCGGGTGGCAGATTTTCCGCCTGGGGCCTGTCCCGCTGGTCTTCTGCATGAAGAATTTGGCTCAGAGGCAGTAGACAGGCTGATTTCTGCCGGCGCTCTGCGAAATAATGGGGAACGAATTTACTTTGATACGCCGGTTTTTCTGGCAGAGGATGCGCCAGCCCTCCAGCGCTTTTCACGGAAAACTTCTATACCCCTGGCAGACCTGCTATGTAAACAAAGAGAGAAACTTTGGGAGACCGCCGAAACCGTTTGCAATGGCTTTCCGCCGTCGGTAAATCTCTTAGATTCAGTTGCAATTTTTGGTAGCCGTGATATAATAATGGCAGGTCGGCAAATCGGAATTTAAGGAGAAATATTAGAATGGATCAAATTTTATTAATAGAGTCTCAGCAGATATATGCAGATGAAATATGGAAATTTCGTCAAGAAATTTTGGAATGTGACGCAGAAAATGAAGATCAATTTGCAGGTTGTATGTCGCTTGATGTAAGTAAGTCTTCTGAAGAGTGGATAAAAATATGTGAACTAAGAAAAAGTGAAGAAACATGCGGTGACACGGGAGCGACTGTTCCTTCTCATACATACTTAGCTGTACGCAAGAGAGATGACAAAGTTGTAGGCGTGATAGATTTGCGTCATCACATAAATCATCCTATTCTTGGAACGTGGGGAGGGCATTGTGGGTATTCAGTGCGCCCTTCTGAACGCGGCAAAGGTTATGCAAAGGAAATGCTTCGGTTGAATATACAAAATGCAAAATCAATGGGAATAGAAAAACTTCTTGTAACTTGTAATAGTGAGAATGCAGCAAGTGAAAAAGTAATAATTGCGAATGGTGGAGTTTTTGAGAAAATCATAGACGTTGATGGATGCAAAATGAAGAGATTTTGGATTACACTATAAGAAGTAAATAACTTCCTGTTTATTGACCTACAAATGTATGAAACTTGAATTGCCGCCGTCTCGTCACGGTCGCACAGATAAGCAGTGAGTCTGAAAAGAATTTACTGCCCTATTTCAGCTTGCGTGGTGATGTCGGGAGTGAAAGGAACTGTGTCATCCCTGTGTCAAAGCGCTGTCGGCCCTGTGAGGGCCGTGTTGGGCAGTTTAGGCCCGGGGGGTGCAGGGACACGGCAAACACCGGTAAACGCGACCTGAGGCCATTTGTGGCAGCGTGTGAGGACGCTGAGAAGGAGGAAGAAAATGATAAGTCCAGAAGAAGTATACAAGGCGGCTAAGAAGAAAGATCTGGAAAATCTCAAGTTCAGAAGTTTCTTGAAAAACCATGCTGACGATGAGGAATTAGACCAGCAGTTTTTATCCTTACATAACGAATTGTTTGAAGGGTATGACTGCAGCCAGTGCGCCAACTGCTGCCGTGCATATAGCACGGTATTAGAGAATGATGAGATTACTGACATTTCGGATTTTCTCAGCATGACTCAGGAATCCTTCCGGGAGAAATACTTGGTACAGGGCGAGGAAGGATTAGAGTTGAAAAGTCCATGTGCCTTTCTGGATGACGATGGGCGGTGCGGGATAGAATCATGCAGGCCCAGACAATGCCGTGAATATCCGTACACGGACAAGCCTGGAAGACTTTTCAACTTATACAGTATTCTGACGTCTGCCGAGCATTGCCCGGTGGTTTACGAGATTTTAGAACGATTAAAGAAAATGTATCATTTTCGATGATGAGGCATTTGTGGGAATTTGAGGCGGCATACACAAGCCTGAGATAAGCGGAAGATTATGCGCTGATCGTGAAAGAATATCCAGCCAGAGATAGCTCAAAAATACCGGTCGAAAAACAAGCAGGAGAAAGCAAGGCGCCAAAGCGGCGCCTTTGCAGTCCACACCGTCCGGCAGAGCCGGGCGGGAAGGCTGGAAACCACGGGCTTTTTCGGGAGTTGCCGGGCGTAGTAAGATGGGTGTCAGAGTTGAGTCACAAATGGGGATTTGGTGTAAAGTTAGGCGTTGCAAGTAGGCAGAAACGGCTGAATACTGGGAAATTTCTTGGGGTCACAAGTTGGTGTATTGCATTTTTGGAGGCGTTTTATGGATTCAGAAAAAATGCAGCGAATAAGCCTATATTTGGACAGAGGTCTAGTGAAACGAGCGGACAGGTTTGCGAAAGAACAGGGATTTTCCTCCCGAAATGAATTGTTTGCGCGAGCAGTCGAAAGCCTCATGGCTGACACCGATTTGCAAGATAATGACATCCTGGGTGACAAACTGGCCGAGGCCGTCCTGAAATTGTCAGAGGACAACGCCAAGGCCATCTCGAAAGGACTTTTCCGCTATGCGGTGCAGCTAGAGATGGTGATGCGGGTGTTGGCGGAGCTTTCTGAATACACGCCTGAGCAGGTAGAGGAAATGCGCCGCGAAGCCATAAACAATGTTCGCCGTACTCGTGGAAAGGTAAGCCTTGAAGATATTTTGGCCGGATATTACGATGACTAACCCCCTCAAAATTTGCGCCGCTAAACAAAGAATACGGTTTTTATAAATTTGAACTTCAGACCCAAAATGTAAGGAAAATGTCAGTGGACTTTCTCAGCAAAGTGTGGTATTGTGGTGTGCTGAGAAAGGGGGCCGATATATGGCAAAGAAACGAGCAAACGGCGAAGGAAACATTCGCAAGCGCAAGGATGGCAGATGGGAAGGCCGCTACACAGCAGGCTATGACCCCGCAACCGGCAAACGCATAATCAAGAATGTGCTCGGTAAGACCCAGGCAGAGGTCAAAGAAAAGCTGGCAATAGCACTTGAGGATACAAAGAATTTGGACGTAGCCCGCTCCGATGATTACACGGTAGGTTCATGGCTGACGAACTGGTACGCACTCTATGCCAAACCCAACGTCCGGGTTTCCACCGCCGAATACTACCGCAGGAGTATCGAACTCCATGTGAACCCACGAATCGGCGACATCAAATTAAACAAATTGACCGGGCGTGATTTGCAAAAGCTCTACCAAGACCTTCGCGAAAATGGCAGACTGCGCGAGGTTCAGAAAGAGAAGTCACCCGGCCTAAGTGCATCCACTGTGCGCGGTATCCACCTCATGCTCCACAACGCGCTGGACAGGGCGGTCAAGGAGCGCCTAATCCAGCGCAACCCTACAGAGGACTGCATTGCTCCAAAACTTGAGAAAAAGGAGATGAAATTCCTCCCTGCCGAGGACATGAAAGCCTATCTTGACGAGGCCGACCGCCGCCACGTCCTTCCCATGTTCTACCTCGAGTTGGTAAGCGGCTTCCGCAAAGGCGAACTGGTAGCGCTCATATGGTCTGACCTGGACATTAAGAACCAAACAATCAGCGTAAGCAAACAGGCCACCCGCGACGAAAACGGCAACATCGTCATCACTCGACCCAAAACAGAGACATCAGTCAGATTGGTATCAATCCCGCAAAGAGCGGTGGAATTGCTCCAGCAGGAACACCGCAGACACCCGGATAACCCCTATATGTTCCCATCCACAAGAACCGGCGAGATGTACTATCCAGATTCCATCGTAACGCTCCACAAGCGAATATTAAAGTCAGCAGGATTAAATTATATAAACTTTCATGCGTTAAGGCACACTTTCGCCACTGCCGCACTACAAAACGGTGTAGACGTGAAAACCGTCTCCTCTATGCTTGGCCACTACGATGCAGGATTCACTCTCCGCACCTACACCCACGCGACCCGCCAGAAACAAGAACAAGCCGCCGAGAAGATGGGAAGTTTCATGGAGAAGGTCATGTGAATTTGGGTCAGCACACCAAAAACGGCTGGAACTTCCTGCCCGGAGGTATCCAGCCGTTTCCCGTCCTATCCGCGTGTGGGTCAGGGTGTGGGTCAAGACAAAAAGAGAGTAGGCCCGGGCAGAGCCAGCACAAAAAGCAGGCCGGAAATTTATTCGCAATATCCACTTTGATATGCAATACCCGAATCAAGTTAGCGCCCAAGGATTTTTGTAAATATACAACAAAAGCCTCGCACATTTCACGCGAGGCTTTTGTCAATGGTGGGGGAGAGTGGATTCGAACCACTGAAGTCGTCGACAACAGATTTACAGTCTGCCCCCTTTGGCCACTCGGGAACTCCCCCATAAATTATGAAATTTTATACAAGGCTTGTCCGGCCTTCCCAGCGGGCCGGACCGCCCAGTTTGGAGCTGGTGAACGGACTCGAACCCCTGACCTGCTGATTACAAACAGTGTAGAGGGCCGAAATTTGGCTCCATTGCGGCGTTTCTGGGCCTTTCTGCTCCACCATACCACGGCGTATGACCTTAAATTTTCCACTGTGTCCATCTGGTTTTTTCGCCGTGTGGGTCTGGGTGTGGGTCAAAAAGAGCGAAGGCACAGGAGCTTTCCTGCGCCAATTTTATAAACGCCCTCAAAATCTGTGCCGCTAAACAAAGAAAGGCGGTATCCAGTTTAGCCCAAAACCTGCCTGCAAAATTCTTGCAGCTCCTGCACGCCATTCTCAGCAGTTTCCCATACCGTAGCCGTGTCAATTTTACCATATTCATGCGCCACTACATTCCGCATGCCTCGAATGGCCTGCCAGGGGATTTGCGGATAGGTACTTTTGAAATCTTCCGAAAGATAGTTAACCAATTCGCCGATTTGCAGCAGGCAGAGGCAGACGGCATTCCGATAGACAGAATTGGACGCAAAGATGTCATAGGATTTATGGGAAGCCGTATGGGCATCGGCAATCTCCCCGCAATATTTGCCGATTTTTCGATAATTTCCCGATCGCGATACTCAATGTCCATAAACCAAAATCTCCTCGCTGGCGATGCGGTCAAGAAATTTCTGCTCCAGGCTCCCTGTTGTCAGCAGATCCAGTTTTTTATCAAATCTTTCCTCTAAGTCACTATACAAACCGCCAAGCTGGAAAAGCCCACGCAGAGCCCCTTTGTCTATCCGGAAATCCAAATCGCTTTCTTCCGTAGCCTCGCCCCTGGCATAGGAGCCGAACAGGAATACCCTTTCTACGCCGTACCGGCTGGCAATGGGAGAAATGATTTTCTTTATTTCATCAATGGAATATATTTTGTCCGTCATGGAGGCTCCCTCCTTTAAATCGATTATACCATAAAACAGGCCAGATTGCAACTGCCTTGCGCCTCTCATCCGCCGCAGCTATTATATCTCCGCAGCCCCCTGCGCCACACCAGCGCGGAGATGCCTGCCAAAACCAGCGCTACCACTGGTGAGAGCGTACACATCCAAAATGGCGCATCGGATTTGCCCAGGAGAAAGACGGCCGGGTAAAAATTAAGATAAGCCACAGGCACCAGCCCCGTCACCAGCACTCGGAATGCCGGGCCAAAGATAGTCACAGGGTACTTCTGGGTCAGCAGGTAGATTTGAATGAACACCTGGTTGAGAGCGTTGGCCTTGGTAGTCCAGAACGTCGCGCAGGAGATGAGAAACTTGATGCATACCGCGATAGCTCCGCCAGACAGTACAAATACCACGAACCAAAGGATTTGCCACAGTCCCCAGTGCGTACCGTTCATAGCAAGGCCCATGGGTACCAGTACCACGCCCAAGAGGGTGTCGCATAGGCCCGTATACTTGATATCCCCACCCACAAGCTGCAAAAAGGGGCTCACCGGGCGCAGAAGGTATACGTCAAAAGAGCCGCTGACGATCTCATCCTCAATTTTCGACAGCTTGAAGAAGAACACAGAGAAGATGCTCCAGCTTATCAAAAACAGCCCGTAAAGCACCAGCAAATCCCCCACCTGCCAGCTTCCCAGAGCATGGAACCGCCAGGAAATCACTGACAACTGCACGATGTTCGCGCCGTTTAGCAGGCAGACGCTCACAAGGCTCATCCAGAAATCTACCCGGTATTGCAGGATGCCCCGCAGGGTCATTTTCAGCAGTGCACCATACATTTTCAGTCCTGATTTTATTTCCTGCATATGATCCTCCTTAATTGCGCGATGTTTTGCGCAGCAAAACTTGTCAAACCTGCGCCGCAGGTGCAATGTTTTAACCTCCCTGTACGGCCAGATGTTTATGCACACCCAGCCACATGATTTTGCCCAGCAGGAACAGCACAGCCGCCCACGCTGCCTGCAACAATAGACTATATATGATATCAACTCTACTCGCTGCACCTGTATAGATATTCAGCGGCGTTTCAAAGACGCACCGGAACGGCAGTATCTCTATGACAGCCTGCATCCATTCCGGGTAGAGCCAGTTGGGGATGAGCTTGCCGGATAGGATCGTGAGAATACCGCTGTAGGCCATAGTGATCTGCCGTATCTCCGTGGTGGCAAAGCACACCATGCCCAGCATGAAATTCAAAGAAAACAATATCAAAAAGCTGAGCACGCCGCTTACTAAAAACGCTGTGCCATGCAGGAGGGTAGGCGGCAATTCCAGCCCCATGAGCAGCACGCCCAAAGCCCAGGCGGGCATCACCAGCCACAATGCCCCGAACAGCGCCGCGCTGCCGTTGCGGGCCAAAAGCTGCCGCTGCAAGTCAACGGGACGCAGCAGGTCTGTGTCGATGCGCCCAGAGCGCACCTGCTGGGAGATGTAGTTCTGCGGCGCGGTGGACATCGCCGATGGATAAAAGATGATGTCCAGCGCCACCGCCAGCATGGCGTAAGTAATCATGGAAGACAGGGGGCGGCCCACAATAGACGGATCCTGGGCGTAGAGCGCTGCCCACAGGCTGCGTACCCCATACATGGCGATGATGCTGTACATGACTTTCAGCAGGAAATCCACCCGGTATATGCCGGTAGAGCGCTTTTCCATGCGCAGGGATGCCAAAAAGATTTTCATGCGGTGCGGCCCCCTTCCTGGTAAATGTCCCGCACGATGGCCTCAATATCCGCGTCCTCGCCGCCGTAGCGTTCCCGCAGGCCCTGCATACTGCCATCGAAAATGATCTTCCCGGCGTGGATGACGATGACACGGCTTACCAGCTTTTCCATGTCCACCACGTCGTGGGTGGTGAGCAGCACGGTGACGCCCCGCTCCCGGTTTATTTCAGTGATGAACTCCCGCAGGCGCTCCTTGGCCACCACGTCTACGCCGATGGTGGGCTCGTCTAGAAAAAGTGTTTTGGGGTCGTGCATCAGGGCAGCGGCCAGGTCGGCCCGCACACGCTGGCCCAGGCTCAACTGACGCACCGGTTGGTTGAGGAAGGGGCTTAAGTCCAGCAAATCCGTAAACATTTCCAGGTTTTTCTTGAACCGGCTGTCCTCTACCTGATACATTTCTTTTAATATGTTCAGGCTGTCAATGACAGGCACGTCCCACCACAGAGAGGTCTTTTGCCCGAACACCACACCGATGTTTCGTAGATGCTCCTTGCGGTCCTTGTGGGGAATAAGGCCGTTGACCTTTATATCCCCAGCAGTGGGTACCAAGATGCCCGACAGCATCTTGATAGTGGTGGATTTCCCCGCGCCGTTCTGGCCTATGTAGCCCACGATCTCCCCATCGCTTATGGTAAAATCAATGCCGTCTACCGCCCTGCGTTCCTCATATTGAGGGCGCACCAGCGCCTTGAGCGTAGCAAAACGGCCCTCGCCGGGCTTTGCGATTTTATACATTTTTTGCAGGTTTTTTACAGTTATCAAAGCTATCCCTCCCTTATTCCCATTTTATGTGGTTCTTCAGCACAACTTTCTTATCCCCGGCCTTGACGCGGCCCAGCTCGTAGCAGTCAAAATACTGCCCGATTTCCTTGGAGATTTCCTCCGCGCTGTCCTTATCCACAATTAAGTACAGGCCCACGCCACAGTTGTGATTGTACAGCATTTCCTGTTCATCATAGCCACTCGCATTTTTTAAGAAGCAGAAAAATGGCAGTGGGCGCAATTTTCTTAGGTCTAACTCGGCAGTTAGGCCATCTGGCATAATCTTGTACAATTGTCTGCTATTTGCCAAACCTCCTATAGTCAAAACAGGCATACCATGCAGTTCCGGGCGGCCTAACAGGGGTTTCAGTGCTTTGTAGTAGGACGGATGGGGCCTCATAAGGTGCTGGATAAACGTTTCACCCTCAATTTTTTGTTTTTCGATTTGGGGCATTTCCTCTAACATCACCCGCATTTGGGTATAGTGGGATGTATGCAGGCCGTTTGACGCCACCACCAAGATGATATCCCCTTCTTTTATGGTACTGCCATCCACCACCTTTCTTTTTTCCACCACACCTACCATGGTGGCAGACAAGGTATATTCCCCTAAGCGCATGGTCTGGGGCTGGATGCAGGTGCTGCCGCCTAAGAGGGCACACTCATTTTCCCGGCAAGCTTCTGATATACCCTTTATCAACGAACGCAACAACCCATGGTCTGCATTTCCACTGATAAGACTATCCGTCAGGGCCAGAGGATGTCCCCCCGCAGAGCAGGTATGCACTATAAGATCGTTGACTATATCTCTTCCAACCACCTCAGTGTAACCGAACTTTGCAGCCATTTTGCATTTTGCACCGATAGTATCTGCGCTCATAATCAAGAGCGGATCCTGCATTTCCGGAAAATGGATATCCAGTAGCAGCGGGGCGTATCCGGGAACACTTACCACTCTAGGGCCGTCGGGTGCACAGAAAGAGGCTGCATCCCGCGCGAAAGCGTCCAGCGATTCCAGATCGATCCCCGCTTTCTCATAGGAAAACCACGACTCCCCGCCTGCCAGCAACGTGTCCACGGACACCTGCAAAAGCTTTGCTAACTCTACTACGATTTCCACGTTGGGTATAGTACCCCGCTCCCATTTGGAGACTGCCTGATAGCTGACCCCAAGCTTCTCCGCCACCTGAGCCTGGGTCAAGCCCTGATCCCGGCGCTTTCTTGCGATGAACGCTGCTACCCGTTTGCTGTCCAGCATGGCTGCTCCCCCTTTCGCTGTTTCTATTTTAACCTGGCAGACTCAGCTTTACAATAACCGAATGGGCGTGGAGATTTTGCGAAACTCAACTGGCAGTTGAGCGCAAAATCTGCGTCGCAAAATAAAGAGAAAGGCCGGAAGTTTCCAGCCCTTTTTCTTTACGATTCGCTTAGCCATTTTCTGAATTCAGCAAAGGACATCTTACCCTCTGCACATTCGTCGCGCTTACCTTTAGCGGTAGCACTCCAAGCATAAAACGCACCTGGGCTGATCTTCCCCGCCTTGATCCAGTTGAAACGCTTTTTGTACTCTCGGCGATATTCCTTGAATAACTCATCCGAATTTTTCTTCTCCGCCCAGCGCTTTACCGCGCCGACCTCTCTGCAAGTGTGCCCGTTCTCGTCGACAGTGAGATTGCAGAACTCCGCCGTATTGCGCCGGGGTATGGCAAAATATTTGCCGCAGTAGGAACAGATGCGCATGCGCTGTTCCCGCTTTACGCACTCGCGGAGGGAAAACTCTACCAGGTCAGAGAGGGAGGTTGGGTGGAGGACTTCCGCGAAAGTCCCCTGCCTGGTTCGCTCATAAGCGGTGGAGATGGGCTTAAATTGGTAAGCATAGAGCGACTCTCTCTTCTCCTTGTCGAGGTAGGCTTGCAGTTTCTCCTGCACAGGTTTCTTCTTGCCGTCGTCGATGTCCAGTACGTCTTGGAACAAGCGCATGATTTGTTTTTGCAGCGTGTCGAGGTCGCTTGGGATGTGCCGAAGCTGCTTGTGAGGGAGAATCCTGTGTGTGTCCTCATCAGGATACCTATCAACAAGGCGAAACCGCGCCTGCCAATCAAGGCGCAGGAACTCAAAATAGATGTGCTTTTTCGCAAGCTCCTCAAGCGTACTCATCACTGCTCTCTGCGAATCAAAGTCATGTTCCCGATAGAAATCCAGCAAAGCCCTGTCCATTTTCTTAAATAAATCTTCCATCGGCCAGATGTCCAAATAGGTAAACCGCAAAAGGCTTTCCAGAAATGGGAAGTCTTTTTCCTTTGTATGCGAGCGTTCGAACCTCAAATCTTTGTAGACGAAATACTCGTTGCCATCTTCAAAGTAGGTATAGAACAGGTAATCAGCCATGTTAACCGTCCTCCTTTATTA
Source organism: Acutalibacter muris (assembly GCF_002201475.1). Taxonomy (NCBI): domain Bacteria; kingdom Bacillati; phylum Bacillota; class Clostridia; order Eubacteriales; family Acutalibacteraceae; genus Acutalibacter; species Acutalibacter muris. The sequence continues at coordinate 2,363,230 of NZ_CP021422.1, forward strand.
AATTAAAAATATTTTTGGGATTGTCCTTGACAAACGAGTTGCAATGTGTTACCATAAGACAGTCGGTAAATTAAACTATATTTAAGAGTAAGTCTACACCGGTCAGGCAAAAAAGTCAAGAATTTTTTAGGAGGTGCGGAGTGGTTCAATCAAAGTTCAAAAGCTATGATGAACTGCCACTGTTTCTCAATGCGAAAACAGTGGCAGAAATTTTGGGGATTTCAGTTGCGGGGGCCTATGAGTTGCTGCACCAGGATGACTTTCCGGTGCTGAGAATCGGTTCGCGCCTGGTGGTTCCCAAAGAAAAATTTCTCTCGTGGATCGAGAGTCAGACAGGAGGTAATGCGATATGAATAATTTTCTGAGAGCATCATGCAGCGGAGCAAAGAACTTCTTTCCTCTGCCAAACGCTATTTTTAGTTTAGGATTGTCAGCTGGAGAGCTGGCGGTCTACGCCTACCTCATGTATTGCGAGGACAGGAAGTCACACCAGTGCTGGCCAAGCTACAAAACTATTGGCCGCGCAGTCGGCATGAGCGAGAACACGGTGAGGAAGTATGTGCGGGAGCTTGAGTACAAAACACTCATACTGACGGAGCCTACAAAGTACGAATCTGAGAGTGGTCAGGTTCGCAATGGCAACTTGATTTTTACGATTCTCCCCATCCGGGGAGCAGTCAAGTACCACAACGAGTGCCAGTTATCGAGGTAGGCGTTTGTGGCCCCTGTGAGGGCCGTGTTGGGCGGTTTTGGAGCGTATCTGGGAAACAAACGAGGACAACCCCAGAACGCCGTTTTGGGGCATTTGTGACGATTTGTGAGGGGTCCGGCCTCGCCTCCATCAGCGGCGCAAATCCTCCGCGAGCAGCGACGCAAATTTCTTGCAAAGATATGCACTGAAATGGAAGATAATCCAGCCAGAAAGAACAGAAAAAGCATGGTCGAAAAACAAGCAGGAGAAAGCAAGGCGCCAAGAGCGGCGCCTTTGCAGTCCACACCGCCCGGCAGAGCCGGGCGGGAGGGCTAGAAACTACGGGATTTTTCAGGATTCTCAGGGCGGTGTAAGATAGGGTCACACTAGGGGTTGCAAATAGGAGTTTGGTATAAAGTTAGGGGTTGCGAATCGGCAGAAATGGCTGAATATCGGGAGATTTTTAGGGGTCATAAGTTGGTGTAATGCGATTTTAGAGGTGCTTTATGGATTCAGAAAATATGCAGCGGATAAGTCTATATTTGGACAGAGGTCTAGTGAAACGAGCGGATAGATTTGCGAAGGAACAGGGATTTTCCTCCCGAAATGAATTGTTTGCGCGAGCAGTTGAAAGCCTCATGACGGACAATGCTTTGCAGGACAATGACATTCTGGGTGAAAAACTGGCTGAGGCAGTTCTGAAATTGTCCGAAGATAACGCAAAAGCCATCTCAAAGGGGTTGTTTCGTTATGCGGTACAGCTTGAAATGGTATGCGGGTGCTGGCTGATCTTTCTGAGTACACGCCCGAGCAAGTAGAAGAAATGCGCCGTGAGGCCATAAATAACGTGCGCCGTACCCGTGGCAAGGTACGTTTTGAAGATATTTTAGCCGGATATTACAACGACTAGCTCCCTCAAAATTTGCGCTGCTAAACAAAGAAAAGGGATTTGGGCGGAACTGGAAAAGTAAGAAAAATGTCAGTGGACATAGACAGGCATCATGTGGTAGTGTTGGTAGTCAGAAAGGGGGCCGAGATATGGCAAAAAAGAGAGCAAACGGCGAGGGCAACATACGCAAACGCAAGGATGGCCGTTGGGAGGGGCGCTATACAGCAGGCTACGACTCAGCCACAGGAAAGCGCATTATCAAGAATGTGCTCGGCAAGACCCAAGCCGAGGTCAAGGAGAAACTGGTTGCGGCAATGGATGACACCAAAGATTTGGACGTAGCCCGCTCCGACGATTACACGGTCGGCTCATGGCTCACGAACTGGTACACCCTCTACGCCAAGCCAAATGTGCGAGTCTCCACCGCTGAATACTACCGTCGGAGCATCGAACTTCATGTAAATCCACGAATCGGCGACATCAAGCTGAACAAACTAACAGGCCGCGACCTTCAAAAACTCTACCAAGACCTCCGCGAAAACGGCAGATTGCGAGAGGCGCAGAAGAAAAAATCACCTGGCTTAAGCGCCTCCACCGTGCGTGGCATCCACCTCATGCTACACAACGCTTTAGACCGGGCAGTCAAAGAACACTTGATTCAGCGCAACCCCACGACAGACTGCATTGCCCCAAAACTGGAGAAAAAGGAAATGAAGTTCCTTCCCGCCGAGGACATGAAAGCCTATTTAGCCGAAGCTCAGCGGCGTAACGTCCTCCCTATGTTCTACCTGGAGCTGGTCAGCGGCCTGCGAAAAGGTGAGCTGGTAGCGCTCCTCTGGTCTGACTTGGACATCGAAAATCAGACCATCAGCGTCAGCAAGCAGGCTACCCGGGACGAGAAAGGCAACATCGTGATTACTCGACCTAAGACGGAAACTTCCGTCAGGCTGGTATCAATCCCGCAAAGAGCCGTAGAACTACTCCAGCAAGAACACCTCAAACACCCGGACAACCCCTATATGTTCCCCTCCACAAGAACCGGTGAAATGTACTACCCGGATTCTATCGTAACGCTCCACAAGAGAATTTTGAAGTCAGCCGGATTGAGTTATATAAACTTTCATGCGTTAAGACACACTTTCGCGACCGCCGCACTACAAAATGGTATAGACGTAAAAACTGTAAGCAGTATGCTGGGCCACTACGATGCTGGTTTTACCCTGAGAACCTACACCCACGCTACCCGCCAAAAGCAGGAGCAAGCCGCAGAAAAGATGGGAAATTTTATGGACAAGGTCATGTGAAACAGCCCCAACAAGCAAAAAGCGGCTGGAACTTCCTACCCGGAAGTATCCAGCCGTTTCCGTTTATTTCCGCGTGTGGGTCACGGTGTGGGTCAGGACAAAAAGCCGACAGAGCAACCGCCGAACTCGCAAAAAAAATAAGTTGAAACTCTATCCGCAATATCCATTTTGATATGCAGTTTCTTACTGAACTTGACCGCCAAGACAATTTGTACAAACAAAACAAAAACCTCGCATTTTTATGCAAGGCTTTGTCAATGGTGGGGGAGAGTGGATTCGAACCACTGAAGTCGTCGACAACAGATTTACAGTCTGCCCCCTTTGGCCACTCGGGAACTCCCCCATAAAATATTTAGTTTTATACAAGGCTTGTCCGGCCTTTCCAGCGGGCCGGACCGCCCAGTTTGGAGCTGGTGAACGGACTCGAACCCCTGACCTGCTGATTACAAATCAGCTGCTCTACCAACTGAGCTACACCAGCAGTTCTCTCAGTGCTTTCTTATTATACTCCCTCTTCTTAAAAATGTCAAGCCTTTTTTTGATTTTTCTATAGTCGCGAAAATGTCAAGAGCAAAGGCGAAAAGTTTAAATAATTTTCAGAGGTCGGCGGCGGTCATTTTTCCGAAGTCCCTCCCTTTCGGGAAGTGCCGCCGTATCACTTTGTTTTCGTTCTCGCTGCTCCCCCACTTGTAACCGCTATATGGATGACAAGAGTCGTAGTAGTATTACAAATTAGGTTACACAAAGCCAAAGGGCCCGTGCAACCTAATTTTTATATTCTCCCTTATACTACATTTATAAATCGGGGACGCAGGATTTCACAAGCGGTATTGTAGTGCAATCAAGCAAAATTTCCTTATGCGGCAGCGCCTGCTCCCCCTTTCGGTCACTATCCCCATAAGGGTGTGGGGTATTCCCCTTTGTCAGTCAATTCTCTGAGCGCGTCCACCACCGACTGGCGGTCCACTCTATAGGTCACTCCATACCACTTGCCGCCCGTCTCAAGCACCCGTACCTTTGCCCTGCCCTGCTGAAGCATGGCGTTAACGGCAAAGGGCAGGTAAAATTCACCCTTTAGCGGGTTCTTGGGAAGATCCTCTTGGAAGAAGCGGGCATACTCCTCCTCAAGGGCTTTCGTAAAGCCCGGGGTGAAGCCCCAGAACTGCATGGATACCGGCGTCTCCGGGTCCAGCTGTACCCACGTCTCCCCCTCGTCCTCGCTGTAGCCGATAGCGCCCTCCGGGGTGCGGCCTATCCTGGTGCGCTCCACCACCTGGGTGAGCCCTCCGTCCTCAGTGGCGCAGACCCCCCTGGACACATAGCCGTTCTCCGAGATGGTGTTCTGCACCTGATAGCCCACCATGCACAGGTCCAGCTTCTCCCCCTCAAGGTCCGCAGACTTTAGGAAGTTATACAGCTTCTCATAAGCCTCCCGGCCGTAGAAGTCGTCGGCGTTTATAACGGCGTATGGCGCGTCCCCGCAAAGCCGTGCGCCGCACAGGGCCGCGTGGCCCGTACCCCAAGGCTTCTCTCTGCCCTCGGGTATCTCCGCGTCCCCTGGTATGTCACTGAGTTCCTGGAAAGCGTAGTCGATGCGCATATACTTCTCTATGGGCGCGGCTATTTCTGTCTTGAAGTCCTCCAGCATATCCCGCTTTATAACGCAGACCACCCTTCTAAAGCCCGCCTTATACGCGTCATACATGGAGAAGTCAATTATCCTCTCACCGCAGGGACCCACCGGGTCCACCTGCTTGAGCCCCCCGCCGCCATAGCGGCTGCCAAGGCCCGCGGCCATTATTACCAATACCGGTTCACTCATATGTTGTCCTCCTAATGAATCCTTATCCGTATATAAACCTGTGCAGGTTTTCCTGCATAAGACCCTCGTCAAAGCCCATGACATACTGCCCGTCCCCGTTCTTCGTATCATAGGCCCCCTCGGCTTCCCCGGGGAATGTCGCGCTCTCTATTTCGATATGCCCGAAGGCAAAGGGCGCAAGCTTCACCATGTCCAGGAAATTCAGCGAGGTCTCGCAGTGTGGCACCACCCCGTGGACAATAGACGGCCAAGCGAACACCGTACGCTGCTTCGCCCGCTGTAAAAGTCCTTTCAGGACCTCGTGCTGGCGGCTGGTGCGCTCTCCGTCCCCGCCAATATAGCGTATCCGGGAATAGGCCACAGCCTGGGCCCCATTTAGGAGGAACTTCCCCCCAGCGTACTCTCCGTCTACCATATTATGCGTGCCGTTTACATCGGTGAAATAGTCCGAGTCCTTTATGGAGGCCTCTGCTCCCACGTCTTCGGCCTCGCGGCTCAGGTTCCAAAGATTGCGGTTCACCTCCAGCATCTCCTCGCCGGTGAGCTCCAGTTCTACGCCGCCAAAGGCCTCCACTATCTCCGTCATGTCGTAGAAATTCACGGTAATATAGTCCGTGATATCCAGCTGGAAATTCTGGTTCAGGGTGCGCACCGCCAACTCCGGCCCACCGTAGGCGTAGGCATGGGTAAGCTTATCATAGCCGTATCCGTCGATATACACGTTGCTGTCCCGCATAAATGAAGCCATTTTGAGGGTATGGGTCCGGCTGTCAATACTCAGCACCATTATCGCGTCGGACCGTCCCTCGTTCTCCCCGTCCCGGCTGTCCACGCCGAACATGGCTATGTTCTTCACCCCGGCCTGCCCCGCCGACACGGCAAGGCCGCCGTCAAGGTCCGTGACCTTCAAGCCCATGAACATATAGAGGAACAACCCCACGGCCCCTATGACCAGCAGGAACAATGCCCAGGATATGACCGCCCCGGCCCTTACCCGGCGCTTCGGCCTGGGCGTGGGGACTCCCCTTCCGGCAGGGGACTTCTTTACCGGCGCTTTTTTCGCCCGCCTTACCGCTGCCCGGTCCATCTGGCGGCGGGGCTCGGAGGAGTAGCTGGAGATGTCCTCAAACTTCTTTCTGTCCTCATAGTAATAATTGTCGTGCAGGGCCTCCCGCCTGAGCGGGGCCTTTTCCCTGTCCCGGGGCGCGCTGTGCCGGCCCGGGGACCTGTTATCTCTCTGTCCCATTTACCAATTCCCTATTAAAAATCTCAGTCAAATCTATTTCTTTGTCTTCGCAACTATGTCCTTATATTCCTCCCAATAGGGCGAAACCTCCTCAAACATAAAGGCGCTCATACGCTTTGCCGCGTTCTCCAGGTCGTACACCAGGTCATATTTAATATCCTGCAGATCGGTCTCCGCCTCATAATCCGGCACAGAGATGCGCTCCACCTTAAGGTCCGTCGCCAGTATCGGCAGCATGGAGATGATATCGTCTATGGAAAGGCTGGTCTCGACATATGGGGCCAGCTTCTTTACAAGGTTCGGGTACTCCGTCACGCCGAAAAATTTTACCCGGTCAATAAGCGCCGTCAGCACCTTTTGCTGGCGCTCAACGCGGCCGAAGTCGCTGCCGATGTTCCGTATGCGCCCATAGGACACAGCCTGGTTGCCGTTGAGAAGGTAGGTGTCCACATCGCCGGTGGCGTACATAAAGTCGCTGTCCAGCACCTGGGGATAGTTCACGCCCTCAATACCGTTGGCGTAGTCCTCGTTCTTCTTGTCCTCCACCTCCCAGATAAGGTTGTTAAGGTTCAGGTTTATCTCCTCCACCTCGTCATAGGTGACCTCCATCTCAACGCCGCCGAAGGCGTCCACTATGGCCGCCATATTGACAAAGTTTATAGTCACATAGTCCTCAATGCGCAGACCGAAGTTCTGGTTCAGCGTGCGTATGGCCAGCTCCGGCCCTCCGTAAGCATAGGCGGCGTTCATCTTGTTGTCCTCGTTATAGTACCCGCCGCCGTAGCCGTCGCCCTCGATATTCACAAGGCTGTCACGGAGGATAGAGGTCATCTTGACGGTGTTGTGCTTGTTGTCCACCGTTAGTATCATGGTCACGTCCGAGAGGCCCCTAAACTCGCTGTTGCGGGAGTCTACGCCGAACATGGCGATATTCGTGATGCTGTCGTCCTGCACAGAGCTGACTATTGCGTCGTCCCTTATACCCAGCTGGTCCTTGTCCTTGGTGATGCTGGTGGTGCTCAGCTCGCTGATCACATCAGTGGATATGTAGATCAGCGCCGAGCCGAACAGTATCATCACCACGCACAGAAAGCCCGCCACCCACTGAAGGGCAATTCTCGCCCTGCGGCCCTTCCGGCGCTTCTTGCCCTCATTGCCGGAATAGCTGGAAACGTCCTGAAAGTCCTGCTTATTTTTTCTCCTTGCCATTAGGGTCCTCCCCCTGCTCCCCATGCCCGCTGCTGCGGAACACAAAGAGCTTGCTGAAAATATAGTTTGCGATGATTACCAGTACGCTGGCTATCACCTTTATGACCTTGTCGTTGATATTGAGTATGTCCACGCCCACGTACATTACCAGCATGTTCAGCAGCAGCGACGCGCCCCTGGCCCCGAAGAACTTTGCCATCTCCGCCGCCACAGCCTTGGCCCCGTGCACCCTGCTCTCAAAAACGAAGCGCCGGTTGGTCACATAGGCAAAGAGTATGGAGAACATCTGGGACAGGAAGGCCGCCGTCATGTACGGCATATGCAGAAGGTCCCTCATCAGCCCGTAGCTTACCCAGTCCACCAGGGTGGTAAGCCCGCCGAAGAACACATAGAGTATCAACTCGCGGTACTTTTCAAAAAATAGTCGCAAATACGCCGCCTCCCCGGGAACAGTATACCCAATTTGTGGCAGGAAAATCATATTAAAGCCTGTCCCCGCCCGATATACCGATATATTATAACTCCTTTTCCCAAAAAATGCAAGTACCGAGTGAGCATAACAAAAACCGCCTGGAAAAATCCAGACGGCAGGTTATTTTATACGTGCCCAGCCAGCTTGGGATAGGGCCGCTTTCTCTTAAAAAATTCATAGACAGAGCAGCCCTTATCTACCAGAGTGACCACCGCCCCCTCTCTGTATTTGGGCGGGCGTATGGTCAGCGGGAACATATGAGTGCGGATGATGTCGGTCTCTATGCCGGTCAGGTCCAGCTCCTTCGACGCGTTTTGCCAGGCAATATCCGGGTGCCTGGACCAGTGCTTTTTATGTGCCGGGTCACCGTCCTGAGCGTCATAGAAGAAGTAATCGTGGAAAAGGGCCCCCCGGGCCATATCACGCATATGAAAGCGTGCGCCCAGCAGGGACGCAATACGGCAGCTATAATAGGCCACAGCCACGCTGTGCAGCAGCCGGCAGGTGTTTCCATGCTGAGGATATCCCGCCATGCTGGAGAGGTTCGAGCCGCCGATAAGCTCCGTATAAAAGCTCCAGAAAGCGTTAGGGTCCCATTTTTTCGTCATTGGGAGACCTCCTGTATTTAGTCTGTCTTATATTATATATAATCCTTGGAGGAATTTCAAGCTGAATTTTCTGGAAACCTTGAAACAGGCAAAAAAAGGTCCCCGGGAGCGACCCGGAGACCCATTATTATCGATGAAGTTTTACACCTTCTGTGAACTTTTCAAGGAACCATCAACAGTCCATTGGCACTTGCTTCCTTTTCCGGCACATCATTACCAATCTATCTGCCCCGCGTTTTTAAAATTTATGATTTGCTTTATCAAGCTATGTAATTCGCGGCGCCTGACTAGATCCATGCCTGCTGGTCGGTATAGGACTTAAAAACGCCCATCGGTACGACCTGCCTTTCCATGTTCTGTTGTTTAAAGGCTTCATCTATATTTATTTGCGGGCCGCGAGCCCGCCGTGCTGTGCTTCGATTGTGCTGTCCATTGGACTCGCCCGCCTTTCCGTCAATAATTTTGCCGCCTTCCGGCGCCGCCTTTTCCGGCCTTCTCTTTCGCTTCCTCCTGAAACTACCTGCCGGTTTTCTCTATACTGCGGCTTTCCTCCTCTCCCCACCGTTTTCGCAGCCTTTACCAAATAAAGCTCTGATAAACGTCCTTGCTACTTCCGGCCCCTCCGGCCTGCAACTGACTGAAGAATTTTTGTTTATCTTCTTCTGTTGTGACTATATTATACACCGCCCCCTCGGGTTTGTCAATAGGTTTTTTAAAAATTTTTGAAAAAATTTTGCCAGATATTACAAAGCCGCCGCCAACGCCATATTTGCCTGGGTTTTTGGGCAGATTAACAGCCGGGCCATAAATTTAATCTTGACTTTCCGGCAGTTTTTATGTACAATAGGCATATCGGAAAGGAGCGGATATTTTGGATACTGGATTTGAAGCCGACCTGATAACCCTTATAGACGACGAGGGCCAGGAGCACGAGTTTGAGATCATAGACGAGCTGGAGACCGACGACGGCCACTTTATGGCCCTGGTGCCCACCAGGCAGGACCCGGAGGACATGGTCTCGGATGCCGAGACCTACTACATCTTCGAGGTTATAGAGGAGGACGGCGAGGAGCAGCTTCAGGAGCTGGAGGACGACGCGCTCCTGGATAAGCTGGCGGATATCTTTGAGACCCGCTTTAACGAGGCCTATTACGACGAGCCCGAGGAGTGACCCTCCCATAAACCCATAGACAGACAAGGAGAGCCGTTGCCGCAACAGAGCTAACCGGCAGCCCCCTACTCCGCGACATCAGACCTTTCTGCCTCCACTAGCCAAGCGCGCCCGCTTTGCGCGCCCCGCGACTTGCCAGCGGGGGCGCCCCGCCGCCTGCTTGATGCGCGAATTGTGCACATATAACCCTACACTCATCAATTAGGGAGCCCCCCTCCGCCTGCGGATTGCAGACCTCCCGGCCCGGCTTTGACCGTGGTTGGACGAAGGGAGCGTGAACCATGCGGGAGGGCACCCACCTGTTCCTCATGTAGGCAGGTTATTGAGAAGCACATTACGGTCAAGCGGGTCCTCTTGTAAACTAAAGCCCGCCGTTCTCCCTTGAACGGCGGGCTTTTTGTATCGCTTTTGCGCTTAATCTGTCAGCTTTTTGAACAGATCCGTCAGCAGCGCGTCCCGGTTTATCTGGTAAACGTATCTCATCAGGTGTGCCGTGGGGCAGCGCTCGTACTGGCCGTCATAGGCCGGCAGGCTTACCGGCTGCAGGCGGGAGAGCATGAAGCGGTCGTCACGGTTTAAAAGCCAAGCCACAGCCGTTACATCCCAGATGATGCGGCTCCAGGCCGTGCCGGCGGCGTAGCTCTCCGCCGCTTCTATGGTGTTCCGGCAGAGGTAGTCGGCGAGAGGGTTCTTCCCCTTAAGCCAATACTCCAGCTCCGGTCGGCTGGTGGAAAAGGCGCTCACCACGCCATAGCAGGGCAGCTGTACAAAGGGTGCCCCGCTGCCCATCACCACACGGGCGGCAGCCACGTCCTGTATAAGATTAAATTCCTTCGTGTCATGGAAATCCAAACCGTGACCGCCCAGCCAGGCCACCACTATGCGGTCAGTTATACTTCGGTCCATAAGTATGGCGGAGGCTATGTTGGTTATGGCTCCTATGGCCACCACATAAAGCGGTCTCTCCGGGCGGTACTCCTTCGCCCTTCGGCAGAGGTCCTCCGCAGCGGGAGATACGACCGGGGTATGCTCGTCAGGCAGATATGCGGGCGAACCCTTATATACCTCCGCCCTCTCCCCCAAGAGCTTTAGCACCTTGAATATCTCGTCGTAGCTTTTCAGCATACCGTCCTCTGGCCCCGAGGAGTTCTCGTTGAAGAAGGGTGCGGCGTATATGGCCTTGGTGTGCAGCTCCGGGGAGCGCATGAGATACGACAGCGCGAACTGGTCGTCTATCTCGTTATACGTGTCCGTGTCCAGCACCACGTCCACCGGGCCCTGGGGGACGCTTAGCGCCCGCAGCAAATCATTCGAATTCAACGGAAGTACCTCTCCTGTCGGACTCCAGGGCGGCCTCCATCAGCTTCAGTATGCGCAGGGCCTCCTCGTTCTTCACTATCTGCTCGCCCTCGCCCAGCACCACGTCGCAGACGTTGGAATAGAGCTCGTTGCGGTCGTATGTGATGTCCGGCAGGGGCATATCATCCATAGTGTCGCTGCCCCTTGGCGCCATGGTTTTTGAGAGCCCCTCGCCCATGAGAATGGGTGTGGCGTCCTTGTCCTCCCAGCTTCTGAGGAGCACCATATGGCCCCGGTCCTGGAAGTCCTTTATCTCCGCCGTGCCCTTGGTCCCGGCCATATACCAAAGGGGCAGGTTTATGAAGTTGCAGGTGCCCACCTCGACGGTGGCCGTTATGCCGCTGTCAAAGGTCATGTTCATTATAAAGCCGTCGTCCACCTCATCGTTGGTCACATGAGTCATGCGGGCATAGACGGTCTTAATCTTCCCGGGTATCATCATCACCATGCGGTCCAAAAGGTGCACGCCCCAGTCGAACATCATGCCGCCGCCCTTCTCCTTCATACCCCGCCAGTCGCCGGGTATGCCGCGGCTGCCGTGATAGCGGGACTCGATATGGAACACATCGCCCAGGGTCTTCTCCTCAAAGAGCTTCTTTATGGTCAGATAGTCCTTGTCCCAGCGGCGGTTCTGCCGGGGATAGAACACCCTGCCGGTCTCCTTCGCGACCTCCAGCACCTCCTCGAAGTCCCTGCTGTTCATCATAACGGGCTTCTCGCAGAGCACGCTTTTGCCGGCCTTCATGGCCCTTATCGCCAGCTCCTTATGGCTGTCATTAGGGGTGGCTATCAAAACCACGTCCACCTGGGGGTCGTCCAGTATCTCCTCAAAGCTGCTGTAAGTATTAAAGCCCTGTTTACGTGCCCACTCCTGACGCTCCTCCTTCACATCGAAGGTGCCGGAAAGTGCCATTTTGGTTTTTAGGTCCGTGTCCCCCGGGGCCAGCTCCCGGCCCTTGGAGCCGTCGGTCATCCACAGGGCCTGTCCGCTGCCGGTGGCTATGGCCACGGCGTGGCCGCCGCCCATGCCGCCGCAGCCCACGATGGCCACATTAACTATCTTTGACATAACACATTCCTCCATAGTTTATTTTTTAGAATTAATATAAATACCAATACCGGCTTAAGATATGGCAGGTATTTAGCGCTGAAAGAAGTTCAAGGTTAAGAACACAATCATATGCGCGGCAAAGCCCTCAGATTCCCAGAACCGCCTTGGCAATATTAAAGTATATCATCAGCACCACCGCGTCCACAATGGTGGTGATAAGGGGGCTGGCGGTCACCGTGGGGTCAAGCCCCAGGCGCTTTGCAAGTATGGGCAGACTGCTGCCCACTATATTAGCCACCAGTATGGCGGCCACAAGGGTTACGCAGACCACCGCCGCTACCGTCAGGGCCACCCGGTCAACAAGCAGCAGCTTCACAAAATTTGCCAGGGCTAAGGTTCCGCCGCAGAGCATAGCCACACTGCACTCTTTAAGGAGCACCCTGGGCACGTCCCTATACTGTATCTCGCCCAGAGACAGGCCGCGTATTATGGTGGCCGAGCTCTGGCCCCCGGAGTTGCCGCCGGTGTCCATCAGCATAGGGATAAAGTTCGTCAGCACCATACTGGCGGCCAAGGCCCCCTCGAAGGAGGCCAGTATACCGCTGGTAAAGGTGGCGGAGATCATCAAAAACAGCAGCCATGGGACCCTTTTCCGCCAGGTGGCAAAGACCCCGGTCTTCATATACGGTCGGTCCGAGGGGGCGATGGCCGCCATCTTCTCGATGTCCTCGGTGGCCTCCTCCTGGATAACGTCGATGGCGTCGTCAACGGTGACTATGCCCACCAGGCGCTCCTCTGCGTCCACCACCGGCAGGGCCAGGAAGTCGTATTTGCTAAGGGCCCTTGCGGCCTCCTCCTGGTCCGTATGGGTGCTCACGTACTTTACGTTGGTCTCCATTATATTGCGTATAACTTCGTCTTTTCTAGCCAGCAGCAGATCCTTCACGGTGACTATGCCCAAGAGCTTCCTCCTGCTGTCCGTGACGTAGCAGGTGTATATGGTCTCCTTCTCCACCCCCGTGCGGCGTATGCGCTCGAAGGCCTGCTCGACGGTCATGCTCCGCTTCAGGTCCACGTACTCCATGGTCATGATGCTCCCGGCGCTGTCCTTGGGGTAGTTCAGCACCTGGTTTATCATTCTCCTGGTTTCGCTGTCCACGTGGCGCAGTATCTTCTTCACAACATTGGCGGGCATCTCCTCTATCATGTCCACCGTGTCGTCCAAAAACAGCTGCTCCATCACCTCGTCCAGCTCCCTGTCGCTGAAGCCCTGCACCAGCAGCTCCTGGCTCTCGGGCTCCATATAGGCGAAGGTGTCTGCCGCCAGCTCCTTTGGCAGCAGCCGGAACAAAACAGGCATCCGCTGCTCCGGCAGCTCCTCCAGTATCCACGCGGCGTCGGCCGGGTTCATATCCTTAACTATGGCCCCCGCCCCGCTGAACCTCCTCTCCTCCAGCAGCTCCGAAAGGGTCCGAAGCTGCTCCTCCATTACATTGTTTTCCATCGGTGTGTACCTCCTTCATTTTTTTGTGAAAATGAGAAGCATACAGCACCGGCCCCGCAGGAACGCGCCCGCGAATCAGCACAGCTTTACTCTATATATGTTGACAGGCGAGCCGGCATACTTTCTGATAGATAGCGTGCGAAGCCGCTTTCTACCAGAAAGTATTGTTCTCGGGGTTCAGCGCTGTCATTACTTCGTGGAACGCTCACTCGGCTCACCTCTGCTTTTTCTGAATTTTCGGGTCATATCCGGCGCAGATTCAAAGCGCGTTTAACTATATACCCTTATATGATATAGCTTACCCGGTTTTTTCCCAAATGTCAAGTGGGACAAATTTAAAGATAGTTGCAAATATCTTCGATTTGTGTTAAAATAACAAAAAAACCACGCAGAAGTCCGGGCATTCCGCCCGGACTGATTGGTTATCTGGCCCTCTTTATATGCTCCAAAAACCCGTCCAGCGTGCGGTTGGCGATAAGCTCAGGCGGGAATCCGATCTCCCTCAGCATCCCCATGGCGCGCCCCACCTGCCCCACGAACCAGGCGCTGTGGGCGTCGCTGCCCACCGATACCAGCACCCCCAGCTCCGCGCAGCACTCCGCTATCCGGCGGCATTCGTCCGTCACGTTGCTTTTGGAGTCGAAGGAGTGGTCGTTTATCTCCAGCATCTTCCCGTGGGCCTTGGCGGTCTTACAGACCTCCTCTATGTCGAACCTCAAGGGCGCCCTTCCTGGATGGCCGATGATATGGACTCTTGGGTCCTCCAGCACACGGCAGTACATCTCAGTGTTCTTGGCGACAGTGTTCTCCTCCATGCCCTTGAAGTGGTGGACGCTGGCTATGGCGTAGTCCCGGCTGTCCAGAAGGCGGGAGTTAAAGTCGCCGCCTTCTTTGGGCACAAAGAAGGGGTGCTCCAAATCCCAGAACCCCAGATGCCCCTTGAAGTCCACTATGTCTATCTCCACGCTGGCAAGAATCGTCACGCCGTCTATGACTCTTGGCAGCGCGGGCATATTCATCATGGGCCCGAAGCCCAGCGGGTCCTTTGTGAAGGTGGGGCCGTAGTGCTCGGACATACCTATGGCCAAGAGTCCCGCCTTTTTGGCTGCGGCGGCGTTCTCCCCTATGGTGCTGAAGGCATGGCCGGAGAAAATTGTGTGGGTATGCGGATCGACCTGCACTGTATACATATATTTAATTCCCTTTCTTGTATGTATTTGATTTAATATTATTTTTGGAGGGGCAATATGAATACCGAGAAAAAGCCCGGTACCGTCTGGGACAAAATAAAGAGCTCTGCGCAAAAGAGCTTTGGACGTACGCTGTTCATTTCATATCTGGCTGTACTTGCCATATCCGTCTCGGCGCTGTTTGTGCTAATACAGATGTCCCGCCGCCAGCTGGAGACCGAGACATACCGCTACAGTATGCTTACCCAGTCCCAGGCAGCGGCCTCCGTTGAGAATGAGCAGGCAGAGCTGTACAACCTGATGAACCTGGTACATACGGACAAGCTGTACGTCTCACTCACCTATGCCACCTCGCCCCTTGGCTCCTATAAGCTTCAGAACGTGGGAGAGCTGCGGGAGCGGCTGAACAGCTACACCGCCTTTAACCGCGACATAAAAGATATCTATATTTGGTTCTCAAACCCCCAAGTGGGGGTCACCACAAAGGGGTACGTGACCTCAAAGGACTATTTCAGCAAAAGCCTTGAAAACGAGCTGGGCATAGACTTTGACCAGATACTGGAGCTCTCCCAAGGCAGGGCCTTCGCTCTCTGCCCTATCTCCCGGAACGGGCGCACGGAACGCCTTATCGCGGTCATCGACCGGCGTGCCGGCTCAGAGAGAACGACGGAGATACTGGAGCTGAACTTGCAGTCCTTCTGGTCCCCAATGACAGTCTCTGAGGACGAGGGTTCCATGCTGTGGGCGGTCTCGAACTCCACCGGCTTAATAGCCAGTCCCGTCAGCAACCAGGCCCTGGCCGCCTATTGCACCGGCCAGCAGCTGAAGCCCGGCTCTATTAACCGTGTGGTCTTCGACGGCCAAGCTTACGCGGTGATGTACTCTGACGAGCTGGAGGGATTCACTCTCTATTCGGCGGTGGACTACTCCCAATGGGCCCAGACCCAGCGGCACTATCATCTGCTGATGCTACTGTACTGCGCCGTGTATATTGTACTGGGTCTGGCCTTCTCCGCTCTGCTCTCCCAGCACAACGCCCGCCCCATACGGCATCTGAGCAATATGGTCACGGGAAAGCACCGGCCCGACGGCCAGGAGGGCGAGCTTGCCCAGCTTGAGAGCAGCATACGCTCTCTCTTGAAATACTCCCAGGAGTATGCCCGGGCCATGACCAGAGAGGCCAACCGTTTCCGGGAGGAGGCCCTTGCGGCGCTGCTCAGAAGCGAGGACGGCGCCCAGTCCCAGGCGGCCCGAGTATTGTGCGAGAAAAACGGCATCGAGTTCCCCTTTGACTCCTTCGCCCTGGCCGTGTTCCGCATAGTGGACATCGGCGGCTTCTTTCCGGACGCGGCCCAGACCCCCAACGACCCCGACGCCGAGAGCCTTGCCCGGTTCGCCGTGGCCTCTGTGGCCGGGGAACTGATGGACAAGGCCGGCCGGGCCTACACCTGCCAGGCCGGCGGGCAGGTCTGGGTCCTTGTCAGTCTGGCCCCTGGCAATGAGGACCCCGTTCCCACCCTTGCCGCGTGCCTTGGCGAAGCGGGCAGGTTCCTGCGCGGGCAGATAGGCATAGAGGTCTGCTCCTATCTCTCCGCCCCGGCGGACGGGCTGGACCGCCTGAACGCCGCCTATAAGGAGGCCTGCTGGGGCATGGAGCAGATGGAAAGCTACCAGCTCGTAAAAAGCCCCTGCACCTATGACGATATCCGCCAGCGGCTGGCCTCTCAGCATCCCCCACGCCCGGAGGACGTCGCCACCCGCCAGAAGGAGTTCTATTCCGCCGTGGCGGCCGGCGATATGGAGGAGGGCCTGCGGCTCTATCTCGAGCTGCGCTGCCAGAACTTCTCCAACGAGCCGGCCTCCTTCGGTGAGGTACGCACCGCCACAGCGGTGCTGGCAAGCTATCTGCTCTCAAACCTCTCAAGGGAGACCACCGACGCCCACCGCTCAGAGATAGAGGGCTTCTTCTCGGGCATACGCTCAGAGCAGCACGAGCGGGAGCTTACCGAACTCATGTGCCGCTGGATGGAGTTCTTCCGCTCCCTTTGGTGCGCAGAGAACGAACAGGCCGGCAGCGGCGGCATCGCCCAGAACGCGGCCCGCTACATAAACGAAAACTATACCGACATGAACATCAGCGTGGCACTGGTGGCCGAGAAGTTCTCCGTAAGCCCCTCGCACCTCTCCCAGCTCTTTCGCAAAAAGTATGGCATAAGCGCACTGGAGTACATCCACCAAAGACGGCTGGACGCCGCCAAGCTGCTGCTGCGCGAAAGCACAGCCACAGTGGAGAGCATTGCCGTACAGGTGGGGTATTCCAATGCGCTGGCCCTTATACGGCAGTTCCGCAAGGCAGAGGACCGCACCCCCACGGAATACCGCAGATCTTTACCTTCGCCGCAGAACAGAGAATAAGCGCAAGGCCCGAAGCCTTATCAGCCCTTTACGGAGCCGATCATTACGCCGGTCACAAAGTATTTCTGAATAAACGGGTAGATTACCATCATGGGTATCACGGAAACCATAATGGTGGCGTATTTTATCAGCGGACGGTATATCTCCACGTCCTGACCGTCGGCCTCCGCCACGATGGAGTTCTCAGAGGACAGCAGCACTATTTCCCTCAAGGTCAGCTGCAGCGGGAACAACTCGCGCTTTGTCAGGTATATGGAGGCGTTGAACCATGCGTTCCACTGCTGTATAGCGTAGAACAGCACGATAACGGCAATTATGGCCTTTGACACAGGCACAACTATCTGCCAGAGTATGCGGAAATTCCCCGCGCCGTCTATGCGCGCCGCCTCATAGAGCTCGTCCGGTATCTGGGAGAAGGAGGTGCGCATGATAATTATGTTGTAGGCCGTGACGCAGCCGGGCAGTATTATGGCCCAGCGAGTGTCCAGCATCCCAAGGTTCCGCACAAGGATATAGGTGGGTATCAGGCCGCCGTTGAATATCATGGTGAACATTACAATAAAGACGATGATGCCCTTGAACATCAGGTTCTTCCTTGAGAGCACATAGGCCGCCAGGAGGTTCAGGACCAAGCCTATGGAAGTGGAGCCCAGCACATAGATGAATGTGTTCAAATAGGACACCAGTATGGAGTTGTTCTGCATGACAAGCTTATAGCCGCCCATGGTGGGCTCTCCCAGCGGGGTAAGGATCAGTCCGCTGGTGGCGGACACCTTCAGCGGGTCGCTGATGGAGCCCATGGCTACGTGCCATACGGGCAATATGAAAATTATCGAGAGCAGTACCAGACCGATGGTGTTGAATACCGCGAACACCTTCTGGCCATTGGTTCTTTGCAGCATATCGGTACCTCCTTTACCACAGGCTGGTCTCGCTTATCCTCCTGCTGAAGGCGTTGGCCACAAACAGGATGATGAAGTTTATGACGGAATTGAACAGGTTTATGGCGGTGGAGTAGGAGTAGTTTGAGTCCTGTATGCCCACCCGGTACATATAGCTGGAGATAACGTCCGCAGTTTCATAGGTGGCCGGGCCGTACATCAGGATTATCTTCTCATAGCCAACGCTCATTATCTGGCCAAGACGCAGTATCAACAGCACCACGATGGTGGACACTATGCCCGGCAGAGTGATATATAGGGTCTGTTTCCAGCGGCCCGCGCCGTCGATGACCGCCGCCTCATAGAGCTCCGGGTCAATGCTGGCCAGGGCGGATATGAAAATTATGGAGTTATACCCCAGATGCTGCCACATATTCGAGCCTATGTACAGCGTTCGGAACCACTCGGGTCTGGAGATGAGTGCCCCGCCGTCGTCTCCCAGGGCCGCGGCCATCTGGGTCAGCACGCCGTTGGCCTTGCTGAAGTCGGTTAGAATGGCGACCACCACCACCACGGAGATAAAATACGGCAGATACGAAATGGTCTGGGTTATCTTCTTAAAGTGCTTATTGCGCACCTCGTTAAGGCAGAGGGCAAAGATTATCGGAAACGGGAAGGAGAACAGCAGCCCGTAGAAGCTGATAAGCAGCGTGTTCGTCAGTGTGCGGGTAAAATACGGCGAGTTGAAGAAGGTCTCAAACTGCTGCATACCCACCCAGCGGCTGCCGAATATTCCCTTCTTGATAGAGAAATCCTGAAAGGCCATGAGCACTCCGCCCATGGGGATGTAGTGGAAAATTATAAAATACGCCAGAAACGGCAGGGCCATAAGATAAATGCTCCAGTTGGCCCTCATGTCGCGCTTTAGCCGAAGGGCAAAGGGCGGCTTTTCTATTACTGCCGCGCCCAAAGCGCCGGCCGGCTTTTTCATAGCGGTCCCTCCTCACACATAATAAATAGAACGGCGGGCATCAGGCCGTGGCAGTAACCTCAGCGTCTGATACCCGCCCATTCCTTCTTATTTTACAAACTTAGGGAGAACCCTCTCCCGGGGGAAGAACTATGCTTTACTTCATCTCACGGGCGTTATAACGGTCCAGGGCCGCCTGCTTAAGGGCGATGCAGTCCTCAATGCCCATACTCTTAAGGGTATCGCGGTAAGAGTCGTAGTCGTCCAGGGACATCTGGCCCATGATGAACTTCACGTTGCACTCCTGCACATAGGTCTCGATATCGGTGTACTTAGAGGCAAACTGTGTGCCCTCCTCGGCGGTGTTCGTCAGACGCACGGGCAGGAAGTGGGTGGGCTCATACTGGCTCCACACCTGATAGGAATCCTGCTTGTTCTGATCGGACTGCTCTATCTGGGCGGCCTCCACGCGCACGGGAGGATTCTTGGTCCAGAACTGCACCAGCACTGTGGCGGAGGAGATGCCGTCCGGGTTGGAGTAGCGGAAGTCATAGTCGCCAATACGGTGGCCGTCCTCGGCGGCAAACCAGACTGTGCCCTCCTGCTCCTCAAGGCCGTAGTTGGCGTTGAGGAAGACGTCCTCGGCGTAGAAGCCGTCGTTCCAGCGCATAGCCAGCTCCAGATGCTCGCTCTCGGCGTTGAAGGCCATGGCGCGGGTAGTCATGCGGTCAGAGCCGGCGTCATACATTCTCCAGGCCGGGTCGGGATCGCTGGCGCTCTTCTTGGGCTGGGGAGCGGCCACGGTATAGAAGTCCGGGTTGGTGGCGCCGCGGGTGATGTAGGTGTCGGACATACGGGTGCCGTAGTCCACAAGGGCCCCCACCTTGTCGTTGAGCATCATATCGTTGTCGGCTGTAATGCCGCCGGAGGTCCGGGTGGCAAAGTCCTTATCCAAAAGGCCCTTCTCCCACCAGTCGTGGAGCAGCCCCAGGTAATCCTTGTACTGGTCGTCCATGGGACCATACTGTACCTTTCCGTCCCGCTGATAGAAGTACGGGGCGGTGTCATAGCCGGCCATGAACTCGCCGTTGTCGATGCCATACTTGGAGGTATAGAAGGGGGCCTCTATGCCCAGCTCGTCCTTAAAAGCGGTCAGGACCGTCTCCCACTCGTCATAGGTAGTGGGAACCTCCATCTTCACCTTGTCCAAAAAGTCCTTGCGGAGGGACAGGCCCTGGTCGGCCAGAGCGCCCTCCTCGTTAATGGTGCGCCATACGCCCCACATGGCGTAGAGCTTGCCGGTATCGCTGTAGCAGGCCTTGCCCCAGTCCTCATGGCTGTGCAGCCAGCTGACATAATTGGGCACCCAGTCCAGGTGTTCGGCCACGTCCACAAAGTAGCCGTCCTCAATAGCGGCATCCTCGCCGCCGCGGTACTTCTGTCCGTTAGGGTTATGCTCGATCATATCTGGCATATCAGCAGAGGCAAACAGCAGCTGGAAAGCATCTGACTCGCTGCCGCTGGCCGGCACAATAAAGTCGATATGCACATTGGTCTTCTCCTCGTACCACTGCCAGAACTCGCCGTCGTTAAAGTCGGCCAGCTCGCCCATGGAGCCCGCGTTGGGGTACCACATGGTGAGGGTGACCTTCTCCTCTGTCAGGGGATAGGTCTGCTGGTTGGTCTCCCCTTCATAGATGTCCGATGCGGGGGTGCCGGTCTCGCCCTCCTTGGCGCTGTCCTCAGAGCTCACATTGGATTCCGATGATTCGGAATCCACCGAGCTGCTCTCAGAGGAGCTCCCGCCCGCGGAGCTGTTATCGCTTCCGCCGCAGGCGGCGAAGCAGGATACCAGCAGCGCAAGGGCCAGCAGGAGCGCTAGGACTGATTTGAGCTGTTTCATAGTATGTTTTCCTCCTTACATATTATATGGGAGCGTCTTCTTTCAGTTTTGGCACGGCCGCCTCCTGAATAGAGACCTCCTACGGCCTATTGTAAGCCGCTCTGACACAAAATTTCAAGTATCAAAATCTACACGAAAGCTATCAAAAAAATTTTACAGCTTTCTCCCGCCCGGCGGCAAAAAATCCGAAAAAGCACGCTATTACGCCGGAAACAGACATTTTGCACGGCGGGATTTGGCAAAAATCTCAAAATGATACCTTCTTTCGGGATATGTTACTTGAAATAAATTTCCGGCCTTGATAAAATATAAGCTACTACCCCAAGGCGCGGCACTTTGCCAGAAAGGAGCAAACCCCAAAATGAAAGAATTTGCCTTCACCCAGTCGGACTATCTTCTGCGGGTATTGGTTGCGGCCCTTTGCGGGCTTGTCATAGGCTACGAACGGGAGGCCCGGATGAAGCTGGCCGGCATACGCACCCATACGATCATAGCCATGGCCGCCTCCTTAATGGTGGTGGTGTCAAAATACGGCTTTTTTGACGTTATCACCGTGGACAGCGTATCCGTGGACGCCTCCCGTGTGGCGGCCAGCGTGGTGTCGGGCATAGGCTTCCTGGGCGCGGGCATAATTTTAAACCATAAGAACAGCATAAGCGGCATCACCACTTCCGCAGGCACCTGGGCAACCCTCGGCATAGGCATGGCCATCGGGGCGGGAATGTGGGTGCTGGGCATAGGCAGCACGGTGATGCTTCTGGCGTTACAGTTCCTGTTCCACCGCAACCTGCGCATATTCAACGGCAGCAACGCCGGGAGGATCCTTTTACATATGAGAAAGGGCGCTGACACCCGCGAGCGGATAATCAGCACCCTTACCAAAATGAACATACAGGTGGTCTCCACCCATTTGAATATCTATGACAATTCCTTCATAGAGGTCAGTCTCTCAGTAGTCTTCCCCAAGGGCTTCAGCGCGGAGAATACCATGACCCTTATGGCGAACTACCCGGAGATAGCCTCCATCGACATCTAGCTCATTTTCTCCTCCCCAGGACCAGCCAGCGTATCACCGGTATCCTCCTTATAAGCTCATACGCCAGCGGCGTCAGCACCATCGCTATAACAAGCGCCAGCAGATAATTACATATAGCCGGAAAGCTAAAGTATGTGCATATCACATAACATATCGCCAGCAGTACGGGGTAGTGCAGGATATACACCCCGAAGCTGGAGCTTGACATATATCGGGTAAGATCCGTCTCCCTGTCCATATACCTTTTCGCAAAGCCAATAATGGCCAGCACCGTGAACCATAGGTACAGGTTGGTTATCACGCTTTGCAGGCAGTCGGGAGAGGTATAGTCCGTGCGGTGATACTGGAACGCGTATACCACGGCGCACACTGCGGCGGCACAGAGCATAGGAACCCGGGCGCGCTCGACCTTCTCCTGCACGCCGTCGTGGGAAAACACGAAGTAACCTATCAGAAAAGCCACAAAATATATCCCGAAGCGGTACATGGTGAGCACAGGCATGTTCAGCACCTGGGCCGCCACAAAGATGGGCAGGGCAAGCAGTATTATCATAGGAAGCCCGCACCTCCCGCAGAGCTCCCACAGCCGGTCCCGCCCGTCCAGCTTTTTCAGAAGAACCAGAACGCAGGAGAACAGGAACAGCGTCTGAATAAACCATAGGGGCCCTATGCCGCTTATAGCTGAGATGGGATAGACCAGGGGCGCGGGGATAAAATTAAGTCCCCCGCCCATTTTTATGTTCAGATACCCGGTTATCCAGTGTATTACAAAGAGCCCCAGCGTTGACGGCACCAGCAGCTTCACGGCCCGCTCCCTTATAAACTGCCCGCCTGTGCGCTTACTGAGGGAATACCTGGCGCTCATGCCTGCCAGCAGGAGGAGCAGCACCATGAACCATGGGTAGACCATGGCGGCGGCGGTGTCAAAGGCCGGGATATTCTCCGCGCCGGGTATGCCACCCAAAATACCCACGCCGTTGAACATATAGCAGACGTGATAGATAAGCACCAGCCATACGGTTGCCCAGCGTATATTGTCGATATAGGCCTTTCTCATAGTATTCCCCTCACTTATCCTGCTCCGTCTCGAACACGGCGGAGATGAATTTTGTTATCTCGCTCTTGGGCGGTATGGCAAGGCCGCGCTCCTCGTCCCCAAGAAGTATCAGGTTGTCTCCGGGCTTTATGCCAAAGACCTCCCGGGCCTGCTTGGGTATCACTATCTGCCCCTTCTCCCCCACCGTCACCGTCCAGGCGTATTTGCCTTTGGGTCTGCTCATAAATATTGCCTCCTATCCTATAAGTATGATTTGTATAACTAATCATACCATGCCCACACGCAAAAATCAAGAGGATTTACAAAAAATACGTTTCCATCTTAATTGACAACAGTACCAGGCAGTGGTATCATATGGAATAGACCAATCGAAGGAGAATCCCCGCCATGACTAATCGCATAACCAAAATGCTCGCAGCCATCATATCACTGACGCTGGTAATATTGGCCGTCATGCCCGCAGGGGCCGCCCCTGCCCGCTTTACCGACGTGAAGCCGGGCAGCTGGTACGCCGCCAATGTAGAGGAGCTGGCCGGCAAGGGCCTTATCAGCGGCTTCGGCGACGGCACCTTCCGACCGACGAATACCATCACCGCCGCGGAGTTTGTCTCCATCGTGGCGCGTTGCGCGGGCTTCACCGGCGGCTCCGCCGCCTCCGGCCACTGGGCCGCGCCCTTTATGGCAGAGGGCCTTTCAAAGAACTGGTACGACTGGGACGAAATCCCCCCCACCGGCGAGAAGTTCAATAAGCCTATAGAGAGACAGTTGGCGGTCAAGATACTCATGCGCGCCCTTCTCCCGGACAAGCGCGGGGATTACAACACGGAATCCGCCAAGATAGCCGACTTCAAGGAGCTTGACGGCCGCTATTATGAGAGTGTGCTGGCCGCCTACTCCTGCGGTGTGCTGGCCGGGGACGGCAGCGGCCGCTTCAACCCGAAATCCGGCATGACCCGCGCCGAGGCCTGCGCCATCGTAATCCGTGCCTTGGCGCAGACAGAGGGCCAGCCCGTCATCCCAACCCCCGAGGTTCCTGACAAAGTTGAGACCATCTCCGGCGGGGTCAGTGAGAACGGCTGGTTACAGGTAAAAGGCACACAGCTCTGCAACGAGGAGGGAAAGCCGGTGGCTCTGCACGGCATGAGCAGCCACGGCCTGCACTGGTTCGGACAGTATGCCAATGAGCAGTCCATCAAGAATACGGCAAAGTTCGGCGCAAATCTCTTTAGAGTGGCCATGTACACCGGGGAAAACGGCTACCTCAGCCAGCCGGAGAAAATAAAGGAACAGGCTGTCGCCGCCATAGACGCGGCCATAAAGCAGGATATGTACGTGATAATCGACTGGCACATCCTCTCCGACGGCAATCCTATGGACCATATAAAGGAATCCAAGGCCTTCTTTACAGAAATTGCAAAGCGCTATAAAGACGAGCCCGCGGTCATCTACGAGATATGCAACGAGCCCAACGGCGGCGCTGACTGGAAGCGGGATATCAAGCCCTATGCCCAGGAGCTGGTAAAGACCATACGCGGGCAGTCGGAAAAGGGCGTCATACTTATCGGCAGCAGCACCTGGAGCCAGGACGTGCACCTGGCGGCGGCCGACCCGGTGGACGGTGAGAACCTGATGTATACCCTGCACTTCTACGCCGGCACCCACGGCCAGTGGCTCCGGGACCGGGCGGACGCGGCCTTAAAGGC
This sequence comes from Acutalibacter muris, assembly GCF_002201475.1. Classification (NCBI taxonomy): domain Bacteria; kingdom Bacillati; phylum Bacillota; class Clostridia; order Eubacteriales; family Acutalibacteraceae; genus Acutalibacter; species Acutalibacter muris. The sequence goes on from NZ_CP021422.1 coordinate 2,387,711, forward strand.
CGGACTTCCCCTGTTCGTCAGCGAATGGGGCACAAGCTCCGCCGACGGCAGCGGAGGGGTGTTCCCGGAGGAGTCCAAAAAATGGCTGGACTTCCTGGATAAAAAGAGCATAAGCTGGGCCAACTGGTCCCTCTGCGACAAGAGCGAGACCTCTGCGGCCTTAAAGCCCGGGACCAGCCCCAACAAGTCTTGGACCAGGAACGACCTGAGCGAATCAGGCAAATTTGTGTTTGATAACTTTTAATTGGAGGTTCTACTATGACAAAGGAATACTATCGCGGCAATCGGGAGCGGCTCTATGCCGGAATGAAGGACGGCTCGATACTTGTGCTGTTCTCCGGCTCGCCGGTGCGCAAGACCAACGACGAGTTCTACCCCTTTTATACCAACCGAAACTTCCTGTACCTTACCGGCCTTGACCAGCAGGAGCTGGCCCTTATCGCCTGTAAGGACCAGGGCGGCGCGGTTATAGAAAAGGCCTACATACTCCCCCCGGACCTGATGGCCGAGCGCTGGACCGGCGAGAGGATAAAGCCCCAGGAGGCCGCCGACGTCTCCGGCATAGAGGACATAGCCTTTGTGAGCAGCTTTGAAGCGGACCTGCACAGGCTCTGCACCTGCGGCAGGTATGAGCGAATATACCTGGACCTTTTCAGGGTTTCCACCGCAGACCGGGACGAGCCCGCCCACATGCTTTTAAGACGTATGGGGAGCGACTATCCCTTCATAAGCGTGGAGAACGCCAATATCCTCATACGCCGCCTGCGCACCATCAAGCAGCCCTGTGAGCTGGAGGCCATGAGAAGGGCCGAGGAGATAACCTGCGCCGGGATAACCTCCATGATGAAGGCCTCAAAGCCCGGTATGTACGAGTACCAGTACAAGGCCGTGTTCGACTATGCCCTGGGGCAGTACGGCCCACAGGGCCCCGGGTTCCCGTCCATCATATCTGCTGGCAAAAACAACTTCTGCATACACTACTATTCCTATAAGGGACAGGCCCTGGACGGGGACATGGTCCTCAACGACGTGGGCGCGTGGCATGACCATATGATGACTGACGTGTCAAGGGGCTGGCCCTGTAACGGCAGGTTTAACGAGCGCCAGAAGCTTCTCTATAATATGGCCCTTGACACCTCAAACCATATGTTTAGCATAATAAAGCCAGGCATGAAAATGGCCGACGTGGACGGCGAATCCCACCGCTACTGCGCGGAGCTTATGAAGGACGCGGGGCTCCTGGACGACGTGAAGAATATTGGAAAATATATGTGGCACGGCGGGGCCCACCATGTGGGCTATGACGTGCACGACGTGGTGGAAACCCTAGAGGTCATCGCGCCCAACATGGTCTTCTGCGTGGATATCGGCATTTACCACGAGGAGTTCGGCATAGGCTTCCGGCTTGAGGACAACTGCCTGGTTACGGAAACCGGCTGTGAAAATCTGTCGGCCATGACCCCCAGGACTATTGAAGCCCTCGAAGACATGATGAGGAAAGACTTTACAGCCTTCTGATACTGAGCGGGGAGGTTGAGGGATGAATGAGGTTCTTATGATAGTAATGGCCGCCGGGGCTGTATTGGGCGGCGTCGACCGGCTGCGGGGCAATAAGTGGGGCTTCGGGGACAAGTTCGAGACCGGCTTCATGCTGCTGGGCTCCATGGGCCTCAGCATGGCGGGAATGATCTGTCTGGCCCCGGTGCTGGCCCAGTGGCTGGGCGGGGCCATAGTGCCCCTCTATAGGCTCATCGGTGTGGACCCGGCCATGTTCGGCGGGCTGCTCTGTATGGATATGGGCGGCTACCAGCTCTCAAAGGAGCTGGCCGCCGACCCGCAGATAGGCAGCTACGCCGGCCTTGTGGTGGCGGCCATCTTCGGCTGCACCATCGTGTTTACCATCCCGGTGGGCATGGGTATGATACCAAAGAACGACCGGGGCTTCTTCGCCCGTGGCGTGATGCTGGGCCTTGCGGCAATGCCCGCGGGGCTGGTGGTCGGGGGGCTTATGGCCGGTCTGCCGCTGCTGGTGATACTCCACCAGAATATACCCGTCTTCGCCCTGGCCCTGTTATTGCTCATTGGCTTGCAGCTTTCCCCGGGCAGGATGGTAAAGGGTTTCTGTATCCTGGCCGAGTCCCTCCGCTGGATAGTCACTATCGGCCTGGTGCTGGCGGCGGTGGAGAGCATGACCGGCTTCGGGCTTCTCCCCGGCATGGCCCCCATCAGCGAGGCCATGGCCGTGGTGACCTCTATCGGCGTGGTGCTCCTTGGCAGTCTGCCCATGGCGGAGCTCCTTCGGCGGCTGCTGGTGCGGCCCTTCGCGTGGCTGGGGGAAAGGCTGGACATGAGGCCCCAGTCCCTTACTGGTATGCTGGTGGGTCTGGTGAGCCCTCTGCCCACTCTGTCCATGTACAGGGACATGGACGACCGGGGCAAGGTGGTGGCGGGGGCCTTCCTTGTCAGCGGCACAAGTATGCTGGCGGCACATATGGGCTTCGTCCTCAGCACCGAGCCCCAGCTTCTGGGCGCGATGATAGCCGGAAAGCTCACCGGGGCCGTAGCCGCCGTGCTGCTGGCGCTGTGCGTGCAGAGGGGCTCTAAAGGGGCTGAAAAGTAGAGTTTCCACTTCAGCCTGCTTTTGCCGGGCCGCTTTTTGTGTTGACTTTTCCCTCTCCTATGGGCTATAATATTTTGAAAGCGAGGTGACAGCTATATGAGGAACTATTCCTATACAGAACTCTGCATTTGCGGCGCTCCATGCAAGGTTTGAGGACGCCGGCCGCGCCCTTTGGGGCGCGCTTGGCCCTGCGTGGAGCATTTAGGTAATATAGTCCTCAGACTTTGCAAATTTGAAACCGCATAAAAATTCAAAGGAGCAAAGTCAAAATGAATAAGCTTAATATAAAATCACTGCGTCCCTACCTGCTGCTGTGGAGCACCCAGTCCCTGTCCGCTCTGGGCAGTTCCATGACCGGCTACGCTCTGGTGCTGTGGCTCTATAGGGAGAGCGGCTCCGCCTTGGAGACCGCCCTGTTGTCCGTGTGCTCATACGCGCCCTATGTGCTCATGAGCATCTTCGCCGGGGCCCTCAGCGACCTCTGGGACAAGAAGCGCACCATGCTCATCTGCGACCTGCTGGCGGCGGTGAGCACCGTTGGGGTGCTGTTCCTGCTGAAGACCGGGCAGCTCGCGCCCTGGCATATGTACCTTTTAAACGCCGTCAGCGGCCTGATGAACACCGTGCAGCAGCCCGCCAGCGAGGTGGCCGCCACGCTGCTGGTGCCAAAGGAACACTACCAGCGGACCAGCGGGCTAAGGTCCCTTTCGGGCTCTCTGAACACCCTGCTGCACCCTGTGCTGGCCTCGGCGCTGTTCGCCTTTTCCGGCATGGGCCTGGTGATAGCCGTGGACCTTGCCACCTTCTCCCTGGCCTTCCTGACGCTGCTGTTCTTTATCCGCATACCCAAGGCCCCCGAGAGCGAACGCCCCCGGGAGAGCCTGCTGGCCTCGGCCGGGGAGGGGCTCAGATGGCTGCGGGGGGACCCGCTTATAATGTACCTTATCTTCTTCCTGGCCTGCATAAACCTGGTGGCCTCGGCCTACAACGCAGCCCTTCCGGCCCTGCTGCTCAGCCGCGAAAACGGCGGTGAGACCGTGTTTGGGCTGGTGAACGCCACCGTCGGGGCCGCGTCACTAATAGGCAGCGCGGCGGCGTCCCTGCTGCCCGCCTCAAAGGACCGGGTGCGCGCCATATGCCTGTGCCTGTTCCTGGCTATGAGCACGGAGAACTTCCTGCTGGCCTTTGGCCGCACGCCGGCCCTCTGGTGCCTGGGGGCGGTGCTGGGCTGGCTGCCCATACCGCTGATGAACGCCCATATGGACGTGATATTCCGCACCCGCATCCCCGCCGGTATGCAGGGCAGGGTGTTCTCCTGCCGCAACACCCTGCAATTCTTCACTATCCCGGTGGGCTACCTATTGGGGGGCGTACTGGTGGACCAGGTATTCGAGCCTCTTATGTCCGCCCAGGCGGGCGGGCTGCTGGTGTCCCTGTTCGGCTCCGGCAAGGGCAGCGGGGCGGCGCTGCTGTTCTTTGTGCTGGGGCTCTCGGGGGTGGCGGTATGCCTTGTGTTCTACCGCCTGCTGAGAAGGTTTAGAGGGGCTCTTCCCCGGGCCTAGACGCGCCGCTTTCAGCCCTAGAATTCCGGGCCACTGTAGCACCGAAGTATCAGCCACATCTTCATACAGCTCAAAAGCACCGCCGGGCAGAGCATGGCGTAAAGGTACCTTCCCCTGTGGAGGGTACTTTTTATTTTGGGCAGGCGCAGAAGGTACAGGGCCGGGAACAGCGCCGGCAGCAGCCAGCGCCCCTGGAACCCGGAGACAGCCCCCTCCCCCACCGGGCTGAGCCTGAGGTATGTCCACACCGCAAGCCCTCCCACAGCGGCGCAAAGGCAGACGGCCACGCCCGCTTTACCCGCCAGTGAGCCTGTATCCAAAAGGGGCTCGTCCTCCGGCTCGGTAAGGGCTGTAATGCCCAGCGCCGCCAGTACCAGCGCGGAGCCCGGCACGTTTATGGCATATGCCGAAAAATTCCCCAGCTCCATAAGGAAGCCCGGCCTTACGAGGTCCCGCAGGGCAAACTTGACCATAGTCTTTATAAACGACAGCGGGCTTGACATTATATACGCCAGCTGGTCCTCCGCCGTCAGGCCCAAACCGCTCTCCAGCACAGCCGAGGGGGCCGTGAACACCGCCAGCACCATAAGGAGCATAAGCCCCGCCCTGGCGGCCCAAACCGCCCGCCCCCTCCTTTCGCCCAGCCGGAAAAGAGCCACGGCAGAGAGCATTGCCGCCGCCATCATAATGCCTCCCGGGCTGAAGGTGGCTGCCTGGAACACCGCCGAGGGCACAAGGCCCGCCACGCAGAGCAGTATCTTTCCCCTTCCCGCAAGCTTTATGGCGGAGCATACTATCAGGGTATATGCCAGCAGGTTCACAAAGCGCCCAAAGGCATAGTTCCAGGCAAAGCCCATACCCAAGAACCGCCCCAGCCACAGGCCAAGGGCTCCCGGCAGATAGGCCGGAAAGGGGAAGCTCAGCAGGCTTTCCTCAGCTATCTGGCGCGCGCCGCTTGTATAATGCGCCTCCACAAGCTCTCCGAACTCCCGGTTCATCTCAAGGTTCGCATATCCGGGAAAGTCTATAAGGCCTATCATGTATGCGTCCGTCCTGGTAATATAGGCCCTGCCGCCATACGACGTAAAGAGGGCGTGCCTGTAGTGTATGCCGCCGTCCCCGGGAATATTGGCTATAAGTGGGGCCGCCGTTATGAATATCAGCCCAAGCCCCAGGCACAGCAGCGCGAATACCCTTTGCGGCCGCTGGGCCGCCTGTCCCCGCAGCAGCCAAAGGCCGCAGCAAACGGCTCCTGCCAGCAAAAAGAAGCATACATGATTCCATAGATAGGGTATCCCCCGAAGGTGGCACACCGGCCATGCCAGCAGCGCAAGGGCTGTGCCCGTTCCTAAAGCCTTCACCGCGCCCAGGCAGAAGGGTCCCCTTGTCCCCCAAAGGGCGGCAAGCCGGGGTAAAAGCTTCGGCCAAAAATAGAGGAGCGCCTGTGCCGCCGCCAGCAGGAGAACAAAAAATATCACCAGGTCCTGGATTCGGAAGGACGGCATAATATGGGACTGGTTTTTTAACGGACTTTCCGAGACGAGCACCTCAGACAGCACATAATCCGCCGGAACCTCCAGCCGCAGGAACCCATACTCCTTCAGCGGGAACGAAAACATATACTCCGTCTTGCAGGCGGAGGCCCTGCTCTTCTCATACCGCTCCGGGAGTATGTGCCCGGAGTCATCAGGGTAATAGAGCACTATCTCTATGCCCGGGGGCGGCTCGGCCCCAAAGCGCACCAACAGCGACTGCATACTGCCTGAGAGCCCGCCGAATTTTATATACGGTTCTTCACCCGTCCTGATTACAGCGTCACCTTTGAGCTGGCAGTCATGTAACTGCCAGCTGCGGGAGGGTACTGCCCTCCCGTCCTCCGGGAAGCTCTGCAGTGTCAGCTCCGGGGTGCGGGCCCAGTTTATCAGCCAAGCCGACAGGGCCAAAGCAAGAACTATGCCAAGAAGCGTCCCCTGCCTGCGCCAATTCACTCTCTCCATTTTCCCATCGCCCCTCCTCCACGATTATGCTCACGGCATATTATACCATTTTTATCAGTTGACCGCAAGTGCAAGTTGTGGTATACTTTATAAGTTGAAATTCAATTTTGCAAGTGGAACGGTGAAGGGAAAATGGACCGTTTTGAGATAGTCAAAAAGCCCGTCAGCGGCGATAAGGAGCGCACCTGGCCCGGGACCCTGCGGCTTGTGCTTGCAAGCCTGCTGTTCATTTTTTCGCTTATCCTGCACGCGGCCGTCTACTGGATGCACACGACCCTGCGTATACAGTTCGGCGAGCTGCTATATACCCTGACCACGCCCTTAAAAGGCTCGAACACCGACATGGTGATACAGTGCGTCCACTCCAGCGGCACGCAGATCACCATAATCTTGCTGTATTTGTTCCTGTTGACCGCCGTAATTGTTTTACAGCACCGGTACAAGGTCACCTACCACTCTTTGAAACATGGCGACATGGACATAATTAAGCTGTCGCGTCGGGCGCTGATGTGCTGCGGCGTGGTGTCGCTGGCGGCAGTCGCCGTTTTTACCGAGATGAAGTTCAATATCATAGACTATGTGCGGCTGCGCATGTCCCCCTCCACCCTGTACGAGGAGCATTATGTTGACCCCACAGAGGTCAGCATCACCGGCGAAGGCAAAAACCTTATATATATCTACCTTGAGAGCATGGAGACGGCCTATGCCGACCGGAAGTCCGGCGGCGCCCAGGCGGAGATAAACTATATCCCCGGCCTCACCCGGCTGGCCGAGGACAACCTCTCCTTCTCCAGTTCGGAAAAGCTGGGCGGCTTTCACGCCATAAACGGCACCACCTGGACCATGGGGGCGCTTCTGGCCACCTCCTCCGGCGTGCCGTACTCCTTCCCCACCGAGCGCAACTCCATGAACAAATGGGACGAGTTTGCAAGCGGGCTCACCACCCTTGGTGACCTGCTGGAGGAAAAGGGCTATCAAAACGAGTTCCTGTGCGGCTCCAACTCCGACTTCGGCGGGCGCAGAAGCTATTATAAGCAGCACGGCAGCTATGAAATATTCGATCTCTATACCGCCCGGGACCGGGAATATATCCCCCACAACTACTACGAATGGTGGGGCTATGAGGATATGTACCTTTATGAGATAGCAAAGGACGAGCTTACCCGGCTTGCCGCGGAGGAGAAGCCCTTTAATTTCACCATGCTCACCGTGGACACCCACTATCCCAACGGCTACCTCTGCAGTCTTTGCACCGACGAATATGATACCACCACCGGCAACGTGGTAGCCTGCGCCGACCGGCAGATAATGGAGTTTATCGATTGGTGCACTAAACAGGATTTTTACGAGGACAGCGTCATACTCCTCACCGGCGACCACCCCCGCATGGACATACGTCTGGTAGCGGAGGTAACCGAGTATTACGACCGCACAGTTTACAACTGCTTTATGAACAGCGCCAAGGAGCCAAAGGGCAGCACCATGAACCGGGATTACACCGCCATGGACATATTCCCCACCACCCTCTCGGCCATGGGCTTCGAGATAGAGGGGAACCGGCTGGGGCTGGGCGTGGACCTGTTCAGCGGCGAACCCACCCTCTGCGAGGAGATGGGCTTTGAAAAGCTGGAGGAGGAGACGCAGAAGTATTCGGCCTACTATATAAAAAACTTTGCCTGAACGTTAAATATTCCCCGGAGGCCCTCCCCGGGGAATATTTGCTTTTTTATCCTAAAAGGTACGCCTTTTGATAGCTGCCCTTGCGCACAAGCATAATTCTTAGGAGGTCAGCATACCCTTTCCTCTTCGTTCAGCCGGCCGTCCTTCATATGGTATATCACGTCGGCCTGGGCGGCTATGCCCAGGTCATGGGTGACGACGATTATGCAGCGGTCCTCCTCCTTTGCCAGCCGCTTTAAGAGGTCTATCACCATCTGCCCGTTCTCAGAGTCCAGGTTGCCGGTGGGCTCGTCGGCCAGTATCACCGGGCTGTCGCTTGCAAGGGCCCGGGCTATAGCCACCCTCTGCTGCTGCCCGCCGGAGAGCATGGCGGGCAGCTTTCTGGGGTCCACCTCCTCAAGGCCCACCGCCGCCAGCAGCTCCTTTGCCCGGGCCTTGGCCTTGCCAGCCTGGGCCTTCTGTATCATCATGGGGTACATGACGTTCTCTAGAATATTAAGGCTCGGGAACAGGTTAAAGGCCTGATATATCACCGACACATTTTCCCGCCTGTGCCGCTCGCTGCCAAACTCCTTCACAGACTGGCCGTTGGCCACCACCTGCCCGTCGTTCGGGGTGCCAAGCCCCGCCAGCATGGATAGGAGCGTCGTCTTGCCGCTGCCGGACTGGCCCACTATGGCGTAGAACTTCCCCGCCTCAAAATCACAGGACACCCCGTCCAAGGCCTTCACCTGCTGGTATTTGCTCTGGTACACATAGGTCACGTTTTCCGCTTTAAGAACGCTCATTTAAGTCACGCCTTTCCGGCCCGCCGGCCTGGTTATTTTCTAAGTATATTCTATCAGTTTTCAACCCTTTGTGCAATATGACATAATCCATCAACATATACCCCACCGCTCCCCCGGCTTGTACAAAAAGGAGAAAATAAAAATTTTTTAAAATATTTTTGAAAAAGCTGCAACCAAAACGCAAAAATATGTATTCTTATAAATGTATAGGTATGCACTGCCAAAAATAAGGCAGGCTTGCTTCAAGGCAAGAAATATGGTAAAATTAACACAAATAATTTTTGGCAAAGGAGAGATAGCTATGCCCAACCTTACCCCCACCCCCCATAACGCCGCCCTGCCCGAGGATATTGCCAAGACCGTCCTTATGCCCGGGGACCCCCTGCGGGCAAAGTTCATAGCCGAGAACTTCCTTTCTGACGCGGTCTGCGTGAACACCGTGCGCAATATGCTGGCCTTCACCGGCAACTACCAGGATAAGCGTGTCACCGTCATGGGCGGCGGCATGGGTATGCCCTCTGTGGGCATCTACACCTACGAGCTCTTCAACTTCTACGGAGTGGAGAAGATAATCCGCGTGGGCTCTGCCGGCACTCTCAGCGAAAAGGCGGCCCTCCGTTCGGTGGTTATCGGCGTGGGCGCCTGCACCGACTCAAACTATGCCCACCAGTTCCAGCTTCCCGGAACCTTCGCGCCTATAGCCGACTTTGACCTGGCCCGTGCCGCCGCCGAAACCGGCGAGCGCCTGGGGATAAAGACCGTGGCCGGGAATATTCTGTCCTCGGACGTGTTTTACTCCGACGACTCTGAGAGCACCAGGAAATGGCAGAAGATGGGTGTGCTGGCCGTGGAGATGGAGGCCGCCGCCCTATACATGAACGCCGCCCGGGCGGGTAAAAAGGCCCTGTGCCTTCTGACCATCTCCGACTCTCCCACCTCCGGCGAGGCCCTCTCCGCCGAGGAGCGGCAGAACAGCTTTACAGACATGATGAAGCTGGCCCTGGAGATAGCCTGATGGGAAAGTATGAGCGCGTATTCATTGTCGTCATCGACTCCCTTGGGATAGGGTCCATGCCGGACGCTGACAGCTTCGGGGATAATGGAGCCGACACCCTGGGGCATATCGCGGAGACCGCCGGGCTCAGAATACCCAATCTCCGCCGCCTGGGGCTTGCCAACCTGCGCCCCCTCAAGGGGCTGCCTCCCTGTGAAAGCTCCTTGGGCTATCGCATGGTCTTAGAGGAGGCCAGTAACGGCAAGGACACCATGACCGGCCACTGGGAGATGATGGGCCTGCACATCACCACACCCTTCAAGACCTTCACGGATACCGGTTTCCCCCCGGAGCTTATCTCTGAGCTGGAGCGGCTTACCGGACGCAAAATAATCGGCAACAAAAGCGCCAGCGGCACGGAGATACTTGAGGAGCTGGGACAGGAGGAGGTTGAGAAGGGCCATCTCATCGTCTACACCTCTGCCGACTCCGTATTGCAGATATGCGGCAATGAGGAGACCATGGGCCTTGACGCTCTCTACCGTTACTGCGAGATGGCCCGGGAGCTCACCCTGCGGGAGGAATGGCGGGTCGGCCGGGTGATAGCGCGGCCCTATGTGGGCAGGAGGCCCGGGGAGTTTAAACGCACCTCTAACCGCCATGACTACGCCCTGAAGCCCTACGGCAAAACCTGCCTGGACGCTTTGAAGGCTGCCGGCCTTGACATGATATCCGTTGGCAAGATATTTGACATTTTTGACGGCGAGGGCCTGACCCAGTCCAACCGCTCTAAAAGCTCCGTTCACGGCATGGAGCAGACAATAGAGCTCCTGGGAGAGAACTTCACCGGCCTGTGCTTTGTGAACCTGGTGGACTTCGACGCGCTATGGGGCCACCGCCGGGACCCTTACGGCTATGCCGCAGAGCTGGAACGCTTCGACGAGAAGCTGGGTCAGGCGCTTCCTCTGCTTAAAGAGGACGACCTCTTAATGATAACCGCCGACCATGGCAATGATCCCACCTTCCGGGGCACCGACCACACCCGTGAGCGGGTGCCGCTTTTGATGTACTCCCCCGGCATGACCGGCGGCGGGCCGCTGGAGACGGAAAAGTGCTTCGCGGTCATAGGCGCTACTGTGTCCGATAACTTCAGCGTGGCAATGCCCAAAGGGACCATCGGGCACTCGTTATTGGACAAGCTGATATAACCAACTTAAAACCCCCGGCAAGCCGGGGGCTTTGCTTTTACTCTCAGTGGTACTTGGGCAGCCAATCTCCATGTGTGGCTATCAGATCGTCCACCATCTTGATAATGGTATCGATATCCAGCTCGCTGCCGGTATGGGGATCCAGCATGGCGGCCTGATAGATATGCTCCTTCTTGCGGGTAACGGCGGCCTCGAGGGTCAGCAGCTGCACGTTGATGTTGGTCATGTTCATGGCCGCACACTGCACAGGAAGACGGCCCACCCGGCAGGGATTCACGCCCCGGCCGTCCACAAGGCAGGGCACCTCCACGCACGCGTCCTGGGGCAGGTTCTCAATGAGCCCGCCGGTGTTGAGCACGTTGCCGCCGATCTTATAGGGCTCATCGGTCATGATGGACTCCATAATGTAGCTGGCGTACTCCCTGGAGCGCTTGTGGTCCAGCTGATGGCTTTCCCTAAGCTGGTCCCGTTCCTTGGCCCAGCCCTCTATCTGGTTGACGCAGCGGCGGGGGTACTCGTCCAGGGGGATGTTGTAGCGGTCAATAAGCTCGGGGTATTTCGACTTGATATAGAACATATTGTACTCGGAGTTATGCTCGCTGGACTCGGTGCAGTAGTAGCCGAACTTGTCTATGTACTCAAAGCGCACCATATCGTCGTGCTTCTCGCTGGCGTTCATCTCCTTGGCGCGGCGGCGGATCTCAGGGTACAGGTCGTTGCCGTCCTTATCTTTTATCTCTAAAAGCCAGCCCATGTGATTTATGCCCGCTATAAGCTCCTTGCGGCCCTCCAGCTTGTCCTCCAGCTTTAGCTTTTTCAGAAGCCCCTCGGAGCACACCTGCACGCTGTGGCAGAGCCCCACGGTCTTGACGTTCGTGTACCTCTGCATATAGCCCGAGAGCATGGCCATAGGGTTGGTATAGTTCAGGAACCATGCGTCGGGGCAGACCTCCTCCATATCCTTGGCGAAGTCGTCCATCACCGGGATAGTGCGCAAAGCCCGCATAATTCCGCCTATGCCCAGGGTGTCGCCGATGGTCTGGCGCAGGCCGTACTTCTTGGGCACCTCAAAGTCGATGATGGTGCAGGGGTCATAGAGCCCCACCTGTATGGCGTTCACCACGAAGGCAGCTCCTCTCAGGGCCTCCTTGCGGTTCTCAACGCCCAGGAAGGTGGTTATCCTGCTGTGGCCCCCCAGGGTCTCGTTCATGGCCCCCAGTATCTCCGCGCTCTCCTGGAGCCGCTGGCCGTCGATGTCATACAGGGCAAACTCCGCCTCACGAAGAGTCTCGCTGCACATACAGTCCCCTATGACGTTTCGGGCGAAGACGGTGCTGCCCGCGCCCATAAATGTGATTTTAAGCATAAGCTTTTTTCCTTTCTGATTTACCCTTCATTGGGTTTTATCAAGAATAGCATAGACACGCAAAAATAGCAAGGG